>CAWANZ010000004.1:0-240791 GCA_963783665.1 Candidatus Aminicenantota bacterium
CCGGTCCTACCCGGCGGGAACTGATGTCGACACGTATGACCCCGCTCGAGCGGCCGAATGGGCCGGGATCCAGGCCGAAACAGCCAGGCTTTTGATGAACCCGGGGCAGGTATTCGAATCCGCAAACGTCAGGCTGGCCGAGCACTCGCTGAACATCGCCCCCGGGGAAACCGCCGAGATTCCCGAAATGCGGGGACCGAAGACCGTCGTCGAGCTGACCGCCCGCATCCTCGAAACCCGGGCTCATAACGCTTTGCGCCGGCTTATCTTGGACATCGATTTCGATGGAGCGAACAGCGTCGAAGTCCCGCTCGGCGATTTCTTCGGCTCGGGACCGGGCGTCAATCCCTACGAAAACCTGTTCTTCACCGTAGCCGCAGAGGGACGATGACCAGCCGCCTGCCGATGCCGTTTGAAAAATCGATGCGCCTTCGCTTGAGAAACACCGGGAGCGTGCCTTACGAGGTCGAGCTCTCGATCGGCGTTGTCCCCCGTAAGTTCAAGGAAGGGACATATCATCTCCGAGCCCAATGGGGCGCCCTGACCCGGGATTCCCGGCCTCCCTTCGATGTGAATTTCTTAAAGACGACGGGCGAGGGCAAGGTCGTCGGCACGGTCTACCAGGTCGCCAATCCGTCGCTGGTCTGGTGGGGCGAGGGCGACCAGAAAATCTTCATCGACGGCGAGGCCTTCCCGAGCACGTTCGGAACCGGGACCGAAGACGATTACGGCTATGCCTACGGAGACAACCGCCCCTTCGTCCGCCCGTATCACGCCCAAACCCGGGTCGACGGACCCTGGAGCGGCGGCCACATCAGCCTGAACCGCTGGTATGTCCTGGACGCCCTCCCGTTTCGAACCGGAATCACATTCGACCAGGAAATCTGGCATTGGATGTCCTGCCGGCCGTCCTGGTCCCACGTCATCTATTGGTACGCCGCACCTGGAACTCCGGGACCGCGGCCGGTCGATCCGGCCCTTCTCGATCCGCCCGACCTGGGCATCCGCGAGGATATGCTCGAGCCCTTCGAGGGCGAGGCCCTCGCGCATACGGTAACCGGCGGGACGGCGGCCAAAGAGCGGCTGGCCAATTGCGCCGGAGCGGAGCACCTGGTCTGGCGCAAAGCCAGGCCGGGCGATCGCCTGACCGTCCGTTTCCCCGTCGCGGAAGCAGGACTCTATGCGATCGAGCTCAATCTTTGTCAATCGCCCGATTACGGCCGCTATCGCTTTTCCGTCAACAACCGAGCCGTTCCAGACCCGGTCGATGGCTACGCTCCGGACCTGCGTTGGATCCAAGTCCGGTTGGGGGCCTTCGAACTGAAAGCCGGAGAAAACGCCCTGACCATGGAAATCCTCAAGCCGAACCCGGCCGCCGAACCCGGGAATCTTCTCGGCCTGGATTATGTCTTTCTGATAAAAAAATAGTCCTTTAATATTCCAGACCGCTCCCGATCGGATAAGCTTCGCTGATGCGGATGGGGAGCCGCCCGCGGGGTTTCAACTCGCCCTTGAGCGCTTTGATAAACGAATCGAAATAGACGGCCTGGTTTCCAAACCAGCCCTTCTCGCCGTATCCGATGAGGTACGCGCCGACGTCCGGAATCTTCCGGATGAGATGAGGATTTCCATACGCCATGGCCGCCACGGCCTTGGGTTTGGCCGCAATGATTTCGTTGAGAAAGGCTAAATCGGCCGGCCGGAACGGTGTCGCGTCGCCGAGACGGTTCCGGGGGACAAAAAGCGACAGGAGGACCACGTCGGCTTCGGCGACGGCCGGCCGGATTTGATCGTAATAAGCCGGATCGAGATCCGGCCGCAGGGTGAAGCTTCGCAAGCCGGGAAAAGCGGCGGTCAGCTTCGCGGCCAGGGCCGCGGGCGCGGGATCGCCGTCGGTTTTCTGGACGCTGATGTTGACGATGTTCAACGTCCGGCCCGAAGGAAGCGGCAGGACGCCGTCGTTTTTCAGCAGGGTCAGGGACCGGTCGGCGATTTCCTGGACCAAAGCCGCATGCTCGGGAGTACCGACCGAGGCACCGACGGAAGCCTCGTCGACAAACCGGTTTTCTCCCAATCCAAGCCGGGCTTTGAGAACGAGCAGCTTGAAGACCGAGGCGTCGATCCGCTCCTCGCTCAAACGACCCGACCGGACGGCAGCCGCGACCGCGGCGATCGTCGCGACGGGGTCTTTCGGTTTGAGGATGATGTCATGGCCGGCTTCAAGGGCCCGGATCGCGACTTCTTCGGCCCCAAACCTCGCGACGACATTGTCGTACCACAGGTCGTCGGAGGTCAGGACGCCCCGGAAGCCGAGCTTGCCCCGGAGCCAATCCGTCGCCAGGGCCTTTTCCACGCTGGCCGGAAGCATCGATCCGCCGGTCACCGACGGGACGGCGATATGCTCAGTCATGACGAAATCGACTCCCGCCTCGATCGCCAGCTTGAAGGCCCGGAACTCCTGGGCTTCGACGACCTCGGCCGGTTTGTTGATCCAGGTCCAGCCCGGGGAATCCGGCATCGCTTCGACATCGCCCCGGCCGGGGAAATGCTTGGCCGTGGTCAACATTCCATTGTCGTGGTATCCCCGGACATAAGCCTCGAGGAGGCGGCCCATCAAATCGAAGTCTCCACCGAAGGAGCGGACGCCTTCGGCCGGATTCTCCGGCCGCCAGGCGATATCGGATACCGGAGTATAAGTCAGATGGATGCCCATCGCCCGGCCTTCGATCGCGGCCGCAGCCGCCGCCCGGTAAACGAGGTCCCCCGAACCGGCCGCGGCGAAGCCCATGTTGGCCGGGTACTCGCTCGCGCCCGCGACCTGCTGGCCGGGACCGCCCTCGAAATCGGCGGAAATGAGCAGAGGGATCGCCGCCTCTTTCTGAAGCCGGTTCAGGAGGCGGGCGACATCGCGCGGCGTGCCGCCGTACACGACAAACATCCCGAGGCCGTAGTCCCGGGCCAGCGCGACCCATCGGGCAAGGCGCTGGTCGTCGTCGGCGATATAGCCGCCGGCGATGTCCGAGCAGACGAGCTGAGCGATTTTTCGCTCCAGAGTCATTCCGGCCATGGTTTTCTCGGCCCAAGCCGCGGCTTCGTCGAGCGAGACGGTGGCGATCGACGGCGCGTCCTGCCTGGAGACGGAGGCCATAGTCAAAAAGGCGATCAACAGGGCGGCCAACGGCCGAATCTTCATAACGGACTCCTTACCCGCCGATCAAAGATACCAGCCGGACCACGGCCCCGGCTGCGACGACGAGGATCGCCAGAATCATGACGGCGTTCCAAATCGTTCCCTTCAGCCCGCGGTTGACCTCCGGGCCAAGGTAGCTCTTTTTGTTTTGAAGGATGAAAAATCCGATATAGGCGATGGGCATCATCAGGAGATTGAGCGACGAGGTCAGGACGGGAAGCCAGAGCGGGAGCTTGGCGAACGCCCCGAGAATCCCGATATTGGCCAGCATGGTCGCCGCTTTATAGGCCGTCCCTTTCGTCTCGAAATGGAACATCTCGGCCAGAACGTAGCCGCAAATAAGCATTTCGATCACTGCCGTCGAGAAACACATGCTGGCCACACCGAGGGAAAAGACCACCCGTCCGGCGGTGAGACCGATGAGCGGCTCGAGAGCCCGGGCGGCGTCGAGCGCCCCTTCGACCTTGATCCCGCGGGCATAAAGGGTGTTGGCGCAGGCGATAACGACGAAGCTTGTGGCCAGGACGAACGGCACGAACATCGACGTCCCCAGATCGAAATTCTTCAGCCGGCGGTGCTCCTTTCCCCAGCCGCGGGCCAACAGCATGTAGGGATAAAGGAAGGTCATATTGACCCCGACGGCCGCCCCGAGCTGGCCCAGGACGATGGTCATCCCCTCCTTTGTTTTGGGGATGGAAATGGTGAAAAATCCGCGCAGCATCTCCCCCCAGTCGATTCCCGTTTTAACGACGACCAGGAAAAACGAGAAGACCATGACCAGGAGCACATATTTCAACGTCCGTTCGAAGGTCCGAATCCCCTTCCGGCTCCCGCCCCCGTAGCTCCAGCAGACCGCGGTCGCCCCGATAAGAAAGACGAGGGCGATGAGCGCTTTCGGCACGTCAGCCCCGAGAACGGAGAAAACGTCCTGCAGAACTTCGGTCCCCAAGGAGTATTGGGGGAATTGCCAGACGATCGAGGCCAGGAGGACGTTGATTCCCCAAAATAGGGCAACCGAGGGATGGAGCCGTTTCCAGAAGACCTCGTACGGCCGTTCTTGGGTTAGAAGGAGCTGGTGGCCGATGGCCGCGAACATCACCACGCCAAGCAGCATGGCGACCGGCTGGACCCAGAGAAGGCGATAGCCGAACACGGCCCCGGCAAAAATCGATGATCCGGCCGTGCCCGCGCCGAGAGTCAAGGCGCTTTGGACCCAGCCCGGACCGGTGAGCTTGAAATAGCCGGCCCACCTCTGCCACGGCCTTGGCCGGGAATTGATCTTCCGAAGGACTTCCCGCTCTTGGGCGAGCGATTCTTCATCGCGAACGCGGGTCATCGGCGGCCCGCCGGGCGCGTTCATCGGCTCCTGTTCGTTGCTCATCCGGTAGGTCCTATAATCTTCAATCCCTTGAAGTATTTTGAATAAAATCCCCGGTCCCGAGTCAGCAGGGCATCGGCCTGAACCAAGCCATGAGCGCCGATCAAAAAATCCGAGATGACGCGCGACCGGCCCGGCAAAGGATTTCGGCATTTCGGGCAGATCGCTTGATCGGGGCGGTCTCGATATTTTTTCCAGAGCTGTCCGGCGGTCCAGAGGGACTTTGGCTCCAAATAAGAGACCTTAATGCCGGATTCTTCGAGAAAGGCCTGCAAGTCGTCGGCGGAGGCGAACCTGGCTCCCAAGCTCGGCAACGACGATTTCGCAGACGACGAGACGTCCGGCGGCATTCCGGGCATCCAAGAGGGATTTTGAGGCTGCGGAAAAGGCGGATCCCGCCACCAGGACATCAAGCAGAATGTTGGTATCGACCGCGGTGATCAACGGCCGCGCAGCTCCTCGATCAGCTCGTCGACCGTTTGGCCGGACGGATTTTTGAGAAATCCAACCCATTTATCAAACGGGGATTTGAGGACGGCCTTCTTGATCCTGAATTCGCCGTCGACTTCGACGAAATATACGGCTTCGCCCTCGGAAACCCCCAATCGTTCGCGGACTTTTTTAGGAATCGTAATCTGCCCCTTGGACGTCAGCTTCGCGGAATACATCGGCTATTTTCCTTACTTTTAATATAAGGATTCCTTACCTAAATGTCAAGGAGGTTAGATCAGCTTCAGAAGCCAGCGGTGAAGCGCAAGAAGCGGGGCGAAGCGCTTGAAGGCGTAATCGATGAACGCGGCCGAATAAAATTCCTCCGGGATCTTCGTTTCAATCCCTCCGTAAAGGCCCTTGTGCTTGAGGAGCTCGGCGTTCGGATGATTCGGGTCGAAGCCGGCCGGGACGCGCTTGTAATGCGTTCCCTCGACCGTATAGCCCGGGAGGGCCCGGAGCGCACCCACGATTTTACGGATTTCCGCTCCACTTTTTGGATCGACCAAATCCCGGCGGAATTTCCCAAGCAGCGTATCCGGGATCATGTACATCCCCCCGCCGAACATCAGGTCGGGGGGCTCGAGCTGGAAATAGAATCCGGCGGATTCCATTTTCGGGCGGGCCGCATCCCAGAAATAGATGCCCAGGTTCGTCTTGTAGGGCGTCGGATCGAGAGAGAACCGGGTGTCCCGGTTGAGGCGGAAAATGGATTTGTTGACCTTGGGGACGGCCACGATCCCCGGGGCGATTTTCTTCAACCGCGGCCCCATCGCCTCGACAAAAAGCTTGGCCGGAGCCATCACCTGGCTTTCGTACGTCTCGCGATTTTTTTCGAACCACTCGCGATTGTTGTTCCTTTTCAGGCCGCTGAAAAATCGGACGGTGTCCTTGGAAAAGCCGCTAAAAGCCGCTGTTTCGCTCATGGGACCTCCCCTTCTTTTCGGGTGCGGCCGGGCGGGCTGAGAAGCGGGATCAGCCGATGATCGCCAGGCTGAAGGCCATGACGAAGATGGCCACGGTCTCGCACAGCCCGATGACGATCAGGTTCTGGCCGAATCCCTTGTTCGTCTCGCCGAAAGCGTCGCTGGCCGCGGCTCCGCACTGGCCCTGGGCGAAGGCCGAATAGCCGATAGCCGCGCCGCTGAAGATCCCGATCCCCAGCTTGAACATTCCGTCGATCGCCGCGCCCTTCAGGGCGTTCATGACGATAAAGCCGTAAATCGTCTGGGTCAGCGGGGCGCCGGCGAAGACCACGAGAAGAAAGGACGCGGGCTTGTTGGCCATGAAGCTGCGCTTCCAGGCGCCGATGGCTCCTTGGCCGGCGACCGCCGCTCCCAATCCCGACCCCAGGGCCGAAAGCCCCAAAACCGCCGCGACGCCGATGAATCCGATGATATCCATCCCTGATCTCCTTTCTGACTTAGCGTTCGGACTTGGCCGTGACCCGGAAGGGGTCGTATTTGATCCCCGACCATTCCATGCCGAGATGGCTCGAAAATTCGAGCATATTGAGCCGGATGCCGTGAACGACGACGGACAGGACGCTGAGAACGAGGTTGAGCGTATGGCCGGCGACGATCAGCGCGACCCCGACGACCACCATGAGGACGGGCTTCATCATCCCTCCGCCCATATCGTTGATGACCGAGCCGAGAGACGAGCCGGCCAGGCCGACCGCCCAGAGCCGGATATAGGAGACGATGTCGGCGAACACGCCGACCGTGCCGAGAAAGATGGGGATGAAATTCTGCAGGCCGCCGAGAATCGATTTCAGGATGTTCCCGTTGTAGGAGCCGAAAAAGAGATTCAAGGCGAAGCCTCCGGCGACCATCCAGACCGCGTAGGCCGGCAACGGAAAGCGCTGCGCGTCGACGACCAGGTTGAGGACAAAAAACAGCATCCCGAAAATTAAAAAGAGGGAACCCACATGGGCCAGGAATTGCAGGTTGGGGAATAGCCGCCGGATGTTCTTGATCCGGGCCAGCGACAGCTGGAGGACCCCGATCAGGAAGCAAAAAATCTGGATATTGGGCCCGGACTCGGGATTGCCGGCCGAAATCGGCTTGACCGTGATCGCCTGGAGAAACGGCGGGAGCGAGGCAAAGGGAATCGAAAACCAGCTCCCCGTCGCCGCTCCCCAGAGGACGAGGACGCCGGAGAAAAACAGAAGCAGACGGATGCCGTCGGGCACGGTCGGGCTTTTGCGCCTGGACTTGACGGCCAAAAAAACCGCCGTCCCCAGCATCAGCAGGCCATAGCCGCCGTCGTTGAAGATCATGGCGAAAAACAGGGCCAGGAAGATCAGGAACCAGAACGAGATCTCGTATTCGTGATAGCCGGGGACGGTTCCGAGGAACTCGAAGATCGGGTCGATCATCCGGACGAAGCGGTTGTTCTGGACTTTGGTCGGGACGAAATCGTCTCCCGAAGGATCGTCGGCAGCGAAGGCCCAGCCCCGGCTTTTGGCCAAGGCGGCGAGCGCCGCCATGTCCGCGACCGGGACATAGCCCTTGATGTGACACACCGGGCCTTCCCGGGTGAACGATCCCTGCACGGTCTCGAAGCGGAGGTCCTGATCGACCGCTTCGAGGGCGTTTCGCAGCGAAGCGGTATCCCGGGCCGCTTCGGCCTGCCGCTTCTTGATGGCCGCGATTTCCTTCGCCCCGGCCGCGACTTTTTCCCGCATGGCCCAGGTGGGAAGGTGGGGCGGGGCAAACTCGACAAATGTCCGGGGCATATCGGGCACCGGGCCGGACCGGCTGACCGCCGCCAGATAAATCCGGCGCTTGCGCCGGGCCAGGACGACGACTTCGACATTCCCCGGCGCCGACTCGAGCTCTTTCTCTTCCGTCTCGAACAGCCGGACATCCACCCCCCTGGCCCAGAGGGCCTGGAGCGCCGCGGGATCGAAATCGCCCCAGACGGCGGTCCGGTCGATATCCCGCTGGAGCGAGGCGGCTTCATCCTGGAGCGCCTTGATCCGGTCTTCGCCGCCCAGGATCTCCTGGGCCAGGGCGAGGGCCTGCTCAGTCGAGAGGCGGGCGGCCGGCGGTTTTTTCAGCGGCGGGATGATATTGAGAGCGACCGCGATCCCGTCCCGGGTCCGGGTCAGCCGGTCGCATTCGACGCCGGAGGGACGAGCGGTTTCGACATGGATGACCCCGAGTCCGCGCAGCTCGCCGAGGGCCCGGGCCTTCTCCTTTTCGAGAAGAACGAGCCAGACTTTCTTCATCGGCGCGATCATGCGGCGGTCCTTGCGACGACTTTGCGCTGGGCAATCTTGCCCCGGACGACCTGGGCGATCTGCTGGTCGCCGAGCGAGATCCGGATTTTCCGGATATGCTCTTGCGTTTCGGGAATTTTCACTTTTTCGAAAAGGTTGACCCGCTGGGACGTCGTCCGGAGCTCGTCCGAGAGCCGGACGATCTGTTCGCCCAGGGTGCGATCCTCGAGGTCGAGAGCCAGCAGCTGCTTGAGCCGCTCGATCGCCGCATCCACCCAGAGCGGCGTGGTGAACAAATCGTATTCGGCGACCGAAAACTCGGCCCCTTCGAACACCGGGATGTCCACGCCGGCGATGTTGCCCCGGCTCGTGCGGACGGCGGAAACCGAAAGAAACGGCTTTCCCTCCGCGTCGGACAGGGCCGACGCTTCGCCGTACACCGCGATCCAGGCCCGGAATTCCTTGTCCGACGCCTCACGGCGGGATCGGAGCTCGCGGCGCCGGGCTTCGACTTCCCGGATCTCCATCTGCAGCTGCTGCTTTTTCATCTGAAGGGTGGGCAGGTAGCGCAGGAAGGTTTTCAGCGCGTCCCGCTGCTTCTTCAGCTCGTTCTTCGTCAGCTTGATCTTGGCCATTCCGTGTGCCTAGGCGATTTTCTTCGGCCAGTATTTTTGGATGAGCTCGGACCGAAGGCCGGTTTCCTGCGGTTCGAAGCAGTCGGCCAGGATCCGCCAGCCTTTGTCCAGGGCCTCTTCCAGCGGGATGTTGACCGACAGGTCCATCATCTCCCGCTCGAACATCTCCCCGTAGCGGAGGAGCTTTCTGTCCCAGGGGGTCATGAGAAAGCCCATGGCCCGCTTCTCCAGCGTCTCCTTGAACGAGGCGTAGAGCTTGATCATCCCGTCCATGATCGGCCGGTGATCGGGCCGGGTCTTGGCGTTGACCAGCTGTTTCAGCCGGGAGAGCGAGCCGAAGGGCTCGATCCGGCCGCCCTTGAGATAGAACTGCCCCTCGGTGATATATCCGGTATTATCCGGAACCGGATGGGTGACGTCGTCGCCCGGCATCGTCGTGGCCGCCAGGATGGTGATCGAGCCGGCGTCGGAAAAGTCGACGGCCTTCTCGTAGCGGGCGGCCAGCTGGGAGTAAAGGTCGCCGGGGTAGCCGCGGTTGGACGGGACCTTTTCCTGGGTGATGGCGATTTCCTTCATCGCGTCGGAGAAGTTGGTCATGTCGGTCAGGAGGACGAGGACGTTCTTGCCCCGGAGAGCGAAGCGCTCGGCCACGGCCAGGGCCAGGTCCGGGACCATGAGGCATTCGACGACCGGATCGGCCGCGGTATGGACGAACAGGATCGGCTTTGGACAAGGCCCCGCCCTGCTCGAGCGATTCGCGGAAGAAGAGGTAATCGTCGTAGGTCAGGCCCATGCCGCCGAGGATGATGACGTCGACCTCGGCCTGCATGGCGATGCGGGCGAGCAGCGGGATTGTACGGCTCGCCCGAGACGGAAAACATCGGCAGCTTCTGGCTTTTCACCAGCGTGTTGAACAGGTCGATCATCGGGATGCCGGTCCGGATCATCTCCCGGGGGATGATCCGCTTGCTCGGGTTGACCGAAGGGCCGGCGATGTCGATCAGGTTCTCGGACAGGCGGGGGCCGTCGTCCCGGGGCTCGCCCGCCCCGTCGAAGATCCGGCCCAGGAGGTCGTCGGAAAAGCTGACCCGCATCGGGTGCCCGAGGAAACGGAGCTCGTCGCCCGGTCGAAATGCCGCGGCCGCCCTGGAAAACCTGGAGCGAGACCAGGTCCTTGTCGAGGCGGATGACCTCGGCCAGGGAGGCGCCGAACCGGGTGGCGATCGCGGCCAGCTCGCCGTACCGGACGCCTTCGGCCCGGACGGTGATGACGTTTCCGGTGATGGATTCGATCCGCGAATAGACTTTCTTCATGACTGCTCCAAAGCTTCGATCGTGCGGATCCCCTTGTCGTCGTTGCCGGACCGGCGTTCCGCGAGGAGCGTCCGGATTTCGGCGGCCAAGGCGGTGTAACGGTCGCTCTGCCAGTCGAGCGCCGTTCCAGTCGAGGAACTTCTGGCGAAGGCCGGAGAACCAGTGCCGGGCGTCTTCCTTGTCCTTGGCCTTGATCCGGGCCGCCAGGACTTCCAGGACCAGATGATAGCGCGTCTTTCTGCCGGGGCGGCTCGACGGCCGCGTCGACGGCGTCGAACGAGTTCTGCTGGATGAAGACCGCGTCGAGCAACTCGCCCTTCAGGTAGACGATGTAATCGTCCAGCGAGGTGCCCTCTTCGCCGACGACCTTCATCATCTGGCCGACTTCGGCGCTCTGCCGGAGGAAGGCCCGGCCGTAATCGACGATCCGTGCCGGGCGATGATCCCGGCATACTTGGACCAGGATTCGAGAGGATGGATGGCCGGGTATTTGCGGGCGTCGGAACGTTCGCGGGAGAGCCCGTGGAAGGCGCCGACGACCTTGAGCGTCGCCTGGGTGACCGGCTCCTCGAAGTTGCCGCCGGCGGGCGAAACCGTTCCGCCGATGGTGACCGAGCCGGTTTTCCCGTCCTTGAGCCGGACGATGCCGGCCCGCTCGTAGAAGCTGGCGATGACCGACTCGAGGTAGGCGGGGAAGGCTTCTTCGCCGGGGATTTCCTCCAGCCGGCCGGACATCTCGCGCATGGCCTGGGCCCAGCGGCTGGTCGAGTCGGCCAGGAGAAGCACGTCCAGGCCCATCTGGCGGTAGTATTCGGCCAGGGTGACGGCCGTGTAGACGGACGCGTCGCGGGCCGCGACCGGCATGGAGCTGGTATTGCAGATGATGATCGTCCGCTCCATGAGCGACCGGCCGGTCCGCGGGTCGGTCAGCGCGGGGAACTCCTTCAGGGTCTCGACGACCTCGCCGGCCCGCTCGCCGCAGGCGGCGATGATGACGATGTCGACGTCGGCGTGGCGGCTGGTGATCTGCTGGAGCACGGTCTTGCCGGCGCCGAAGGGACCCGGGATGCAATACGTGCCGCCCTTGGCCACGGGGAAGAACGTGTCGATGATGCGGGTCTTGGTGACCAGGGGCTCGGACGGCCGGAGCCGCTCGGCGTAGCAGTCGACCGCCCGCTTGACCGGCCAGGTGAAGCTCATGGCGACCTCGACGGCCTCGCCTTTCTCGTTCTCCAGCTCGGCGATCGTTTTCGCCGACGGAATAGGCGCCGGCGGGCTTGACCGAGGCGACCGTATAGGTCCCGGGCAGGGAGAAAGGAACCATGATCCGGTGGGTGAAGGAGTTCTCGGGAACCGTCCCGAGGGTGTCGGCCCGCTCGACCCGGTCGCCGGCCTTTGCCGAAGGCGTGAAGGTCCATTTCCTGTCCCGGGGCAAGGGCGTCGAGGTAGACGCCCGGCTCGAGGAAGTTTCCGGTCTTCTCGGCGATCAGCGGCAGGGGGTTCTGGAGGCCGTCGTAAATCTGGCCGAGAAGCCCCGGCCCGAGCTCGACCGAGAGCAGCTCGCCCGAGAATTCGACGGCGTCGCCGACCTGGATGCCGCGGGTGATCTCGAACACCTGGACCTGGACGGTCTCCGCCTGGACGCGGATGACCTCGCTCTTCAGCCGCCGGCCGTCCGAGACGATATAGGCGACTTCGTTCATCGTCACCGTACCTTGAGCCCGGACGGTGACCATGTTGCCGTTGACGCCGGTCACCGTTCCAATCGTCTTCGTCATGGGAGATCTCCGCTGTGTTCGGAAGTGCGCGCCGCCTCGAGAAGGTCGGCGTAAATCGGAAGGAACCGGGATTCGCCCCGCTCGGCGGTCAGGGCCGCGAGGCGCTCGATGATGAGAAGCTGAAGCCGATAAGCGAGGAGCGAATCGAAATCGAAAACCGTCCGGCCTCGGAGCCGTTCGATCAGGGCCCAGCGGACCGCTTCCAGGGCCGCTTCCAAGTCCAGGGGCGTCGACGAATCGGCGACCGCGTGGAGGATGGAGCGGGCGTCCCGGGCCGCGTCATCGTCGAGCCCCGCGGGGCGGATCCACTTCTCCCCGCTCCGGCCGAGCCGATGGGCCCGGGCGAAGACGAATTCGTTGCGAAGCGTCCGCTCCCAGGCGAAGTACCGGTCGAGGAAGCCGGAACCGGTCGGGCCGATCCGATCGGGAGCCGACTGGAGCTCGGCCTTTTCCAGGAGGTCCGCATCGCCGGGCCGCAAATGGATCCGGGCCCGGCGGAGGAAATCGGACGACGCCATCGGCGGCAACGCCCCGAATTGGAGCGTCGGCAGGGTCGCTCCGAAATAATAATAACGGTTCACGCCTCAGATTCCTTTAGCCGCTTCCTGGACGATTTCGCCCAAGCGGGCGTTCAAGTACTTGGAGAAGAGCTCGGCCACGGTCGCGTGCGGAAAAGTCGTAATACGCGCCGCCGTTTTTCTCGGCCACGCGAAAACCCCAAGCGATATCGGGAAAGGGCCGGAGCTCGACGCCTTTCTTGAGATTCGGCGCCCAGGAGGGCGTCGAAGCGCGCTTCGATTTTTTTAACCATCGCCGGGTCGAGGAGAACGGCCAGGTCGTCGGAGCTTCCGGCGGCCAGGGCCTGCAAAACGCCGGGAAGGGCTTGGCGGAGGACGTCGGCATCGAGAGCGGCCGTCACGTCTTTGCGAACGACGGCCCAAGCACGGCCGCGATTTTATCGCGGAAGGCAAGATCAGGTCGCGCGAAGCCCGGACAAGGGCGGCCCGGCCGGCTTCGGCCTCGCGGGCCGCGGAAGCTTTCGCTTCGGCCCGGATGGCCGCGGCTTCCTTCTCGGCCTCGGCCAGAAGGGCGGCTTTCTTTTCCTCGGCTTCGACCAGGATCGCCGCGGCTTGCTTTTCGGCCGCGTCCATTCCGTCCCGCTTGATCCGGTCGAGCAGTTCTTGAAGCTGTATTTCCATGTTGACCTCTGGAGAGAAAAATCAACCATGAGGCAAGAGGGTTTTATAAACCGAAAAGCCGGGGCTGTCAATCGAGGAAACGGAATTGCGAATTCGAACAGCCCCGTCCGGAAGCGCACACTGCCGGCGGCCCGATTTTTTTCGGCCCTTGAAGGCCGGCGGCCCCGACATTGTAAAAGAGCCACTCAAGGGATAGTAAAATCGCTTAACCATTACGGGGGATACCCCTGATAAAAATTGGCCCGATTATTGCTAATTGTATGGGGATGGGCTTTTAAGCTCGGAGGTCATGATGAGAAAATTCGCCCTAATCGTCATAGGGATATCCATAATCGCTTGCGCCGCCTGGCCCCAGGAAATCATCGACCTTATGCGCAAAGGCGACGGCGCCGCAGTCAAGGGCATGATCGAGAGCAATCCGAAGCTGATCGATTCGCGCGATCCCAACGGCAATTCGCTGCTGCATTACGCCGCGCTCTCCGGGAACGCCGACATGATTCGGCACTTGATCGACAAGGGTCTTCCCCCCGATATCCTTGGGTCGAGCAAGCAAACTCCCCTTCATACGGCGGCGACCAACGGCCGGACCGAAGCCGTCGTCGCCCTTCTCGACAAGAAGGCCTCCCTGGAAGCCCGGAACGATTATCAGCGGACGGCCCTCATCCTCTGCGCCCGGGAGCTGGGACAGGCGGAGACGGCCAGAGTCCTGATCGCGGCGGGGGCGGACGTGAACGCCGAGGATCGATTCGGCTCGACCCCGCTCGAATTGGCGGCCTGGAGGGGAAAGAAGGACGTCGTCGATCTTCTCCTCGAAAACGGAGCGAAAATTCCCGAGCTCGGGGAAAAGTGGTACATCATCCTCCATATGGCCTCCTCCGAAGGATTGGATCATCTCTTTGCCCGCCTGGCCGAAAAATCGCGCGACCTGAAAGGTGCGGCCGGTGAAGGATTGATCTACTCTGCAGCCGCGGGAGGGTCCGCCTCGATCATCGGATCGCTGATAGAAAAAGGATTCGAGCCGGGACGCCCGGACCGCTTCGGCTGGACGCCGCTTCACTACGCCGCTCGCGACGGCCGGACCGAAGCCGCCCGGATTCTCCTCGAAAAAGGCGCTCCACTCAACGCCCGCTCAACGATGGGCCAGACGGCCTATAACGTCGCCCAAGAAAGAAAAGCGGACGCCGTGGCTTCTCTCCTCTCGGGGAAAGGCGCGGACACATCGGCCATCGCTTTCCCGGCCCTGACCGGAGATTATCTCGGTCAAAAGCCGCCCGAAGGCAAGGCGGAACTCTTCGGATTGGGAATCATTTCCTCGATTTGGGGTCTTCACAGCACCGCGATTTTTTCGCCGGACGGAAACGAAGTCTATTGGGCCCCGATGATCATGTCCCCCGGAGTCCAGTATTCCGAGGGCGGGCTCCTGATGATGAAGCGCGTCGACGGCCGATGGACGGCTCCCGGTTGGGCGCCTTTCTCCGGCCCCGATTTCAATGACGACGTGCCCTTTTTTACCGCCGACGGGAAACGGATCTATTTCCTTTCCCGCCGGCCGCTCCCCGGCGAAACGGAGCAAGGAAGCGAAAAAGTCTGGTATGCCGACCGGACGACCTCAGGTTGGTCTGCCCCCCAGCCCCTCGACCAGGCCATCAACGAGCGCCACAAGCATTGGAATTTCTCCGTGGACCGGGACCGAAACGTCTACTACGCCGGACAAGCGCCCGATTCGCTCGGGATGATGGACATTTTTATCTCCCGGAATGTCAACGGAAAATACGAGAAGCCGGTCAATATCGGAAAACCCGTCAACTCCGAGGCCAACGATGAAATGCCCTTCATCGCCCGGGACGGAAGCTATCTCCTCTTCGCCCGGCAATTCGATATCTGGGTGAGCTTCCGGGGAGAAAACGGAGCCTGGCTGGAACCGGTGAAGCTGGGCCCGGAGGTCAACGGCCCGGAGATCGACATCTGCCCGGTCGTCACGGCCGACGGCAAATACATGTTCTTCCTCAGCCAGCGGGACGGCGAAAGCCATGCCTACTGGATCGGGACCGAAGTCATCGAGAAGCTCCGGCCCGGGAAAAAGTGAAGGGGCGGCCATGGATCCCCTGAGAGACGTATCGGAGAAAACGCGCCGGGCCTATGATCTCGCCGCGGCAAAATACAACGAGCTCTTTCAGTTCGAACTGGACCTGAAACCCTACGACCGGGCCATCCTCGACATCTTCGCCGGCCGGTTCGCCTGCGGATCGATCATCTGCGATGCCGGCTGCGGCCCCGCGGCCCACATCGGGAGACACCTGTTCAACAAGGGGATGAAAGTCATCGGCCTCGACCTCTCGGAGCGCTGCGTCCAGATCGCCAAGGAAGCCAATCCGGGGATGCGATTCCGGTGCGAAGATATCGCGGCGATGAGCTTTCCGGACGGCGTCCTGGACGGCATCGTGTCCTGCCATTCCATCATTCATACCCCGAAATCCTACATTCCCCGCATCTTCAAGGAATTCCACCGGGTGCTCAAACCCGGCGGACAGCTTCTGACTGTCGTTAAGGCGGGATCCGGAGAAGGATTCCAGGACTCGCTCCTGGACATCCAAACAGAAATATATTTTTCGCTTTTCACGGAAGCGGAAATCGCGGATTATTATTTCCGAGCGGGTTTCACCGTCGGCTTCCTGGAACGCCGGCGCCCCTACGATTTCGAATTCAAGGTCGATCGCTTATACGCGATCGGGTCGAAAACCTCTTAATCCGAATAGACGGTGCGGAAAAGGATGGAAAGTATGAAAAAGATTGCGCTCATTCTTATCGTCTGCCTGGGACTGGCGGCCGTTCTGGTTTCCGCGGCCGGGCCGAAGCACCAGGCGGGAGCCGGTCCCCAGGACAAAGAAGAGCTCGGGCGGATCGAACAAGCCATCCGGGCATCGATCGGCTGGGCCAAGAACAAGGACCTCAAGCTTCTGTATGACACGATCGCCAACGATGCGGACTTCCTCGAAGTCCATCCCGAGGGAGGCGTCGTCCGGGGATTCGACGAATTCAAGAAAGCGGAGCGGATCTGGATGAGCCCGAACTTCAAAGCCGTCCGCTTCGAGATCCGCGACCTGCGGATCAAGCTCTCCAAGGCGGGGGACGTCGCCTGGTTTTTCTGCATCCTCGATGATATGAACGAGTGGAAGGGGCAGCCATCAAACTGGGAAAACACCCGTTGGACCGGCGTTCTCGAAAAAAGGGATGGCCGCTGGGTGACGGTCCAACAGCATTTTTCCGCCGGCCCGGACGCCGGCCCGACGCCGCCGACCGGAGCCGCCTTTCCCGTCCTCTTCTATTCCGGCCGGAACGACAACAAGGACGTCTACATCCTCCATCCCGGGGAAAAAGAGCCGCGCAACCTGACCAACAATCCGGCCCAGGATCTCTGCCCGGCGGCCTCGCCCGACGGGAAGTCGGTCCTGTTCCTCAGCGACCGGGACGGCAACATGGAGATTTACAGCATGTCCGTCGACGGAAGCGGCGTCAAACGGCTCACCTCCACTCCCGAGAAAGAGTCACACGCCGAATTCACCCCCGATGGCAAACAGATCCTGTTTATCCGGGATCTCGAGAAAAAGACCGAGATCTGGATCATGAACGCCGATGGGTCGAACGCGCGGCGTCTGACGAACAATGAGGCGCGCGACGAGCGGCCGTTCATGTCTCCCGACCGCTCGAAGATCGTCTTCATGTCCAACCGCGACGGCAATTATGATATTTATACGATGGCCGCGGACGGAAGCGGGCAGACCCGACTCACAAACACTCTCGGGCTTGAGATCTTCCCCGCCTGGTCTCCGGACGGAACGAAAATCGCCTACGCGAGCAAGTTCCGGGCCGGCGGACGAATGGAGGGGATGATCCGGGTGATGAACGCCGACGGGAGCGGCGATTACGCGGTCACCGCGGTCGAGACGCGCGATGAGAATCCGATGTGGTCTCCCGACGGCCGTCATATCATCCTGCAAAGCGTCCGGGACGGAAACTTCGAAGTCTACCAGGTCAATCTGGACGGCAGCAATCCGGTCCGCCTTACGAACCACGCGGCCTGGGACGGCTGGGCCTGCTATGTCCCCGTTCCGAAGCGCTGAAAATGCGGGACCACGACATTCTCACGAACACCGTCAGGGCGATTCGGGAGCGGATCGCCGGAAAGTGAACCATCCATGAGAGAAGTTTCAAAAAAAACGCGGCTGCCGTTCCGTTGGACGGCCGTTCTCACGCTCTCGGCGCGATTCTTCTGGCCGGGGAAGCATCGGGTCAAACGCAAGCAGCGATCGCGGGCAAAAAAGCGCCTCTCACCCTGACCTATGTCGCCAACATGGGAGTGCTGGTCGAAGCGGGCGGGACGAAAGTCCTGATCGACGCCCTGTTCGACAAGCCGAATCCGGCCTACCGGGCTCCGGAGCCTTCGGTTCTGGAAAATATCATCAAAGGCGAGCCCCCGTTCGACGGCGTGAAGCTCGTTTTCGTCACACACAACCATCCGGACCATCTTGCGCCGAGCGTCGCCGTCCGCTTCCTGGAAGCGCAAACGGAGGCGATGTTCATCGCCCCTGCGGATGCGGTCGCGGAGATGAAAAAAGCCTCAACCGACTGGGCAAAGATCGAGCCCCGGGTCGTTTCCCTCGATCTCGAGAACGGAGATTTCAGGCGATTGAAAGCGGCGGGAATCCCGATCACCGCCGTCCGCACGCTCCACGGCGGAAGTCCATCGCCGATGAACCTGATGTACCTTTTCGAGATCAACGGCCGGAGGATTTTCCACGAGGGGGATTCCCCCGGCAAGCCTGAGATCTTTCGGGGTTTCGGCCTGGAATCGGCCCCCGTCGACCTGGCCGTTGTCCATTATTGGTTTCCGTTCCGGGCGGACAATGCGAGCTTTTTCCAGGAAGAATTGCGCCCGGATCACATCGCCCTGACCCACCTCCCCCTAGAAAACGAAAGCGATTTGCCGGGGAAAGTCGATTTAATCAAACAGTATTACAAGGACATCTTCCTCCTGCTGCCTGGGATGCCGGAAAAAACCTTTTTAAAGGCGCCGGTATCATAAAGAAACAAGGCGATTCCAGATGAAAAGACTTGCTCTCTTTGTTTTCATGGGACTGTTGCTGGCCGTACTGGCCTACTTTTTAATAAAATCGCCCGCACCTCCGGCGCCCAAGACGCGGCTTTCTCCGGTCCAAGCGCATGGAGGCGGAAAAAGACATCGTCGCCGAGACCATCAGCTCCGTCATCGGCTGGGCCAAGGACAAGGATCTCGATAAATTCTTCAGCTCGATCGCAAACGACGAGGATTACGTCTCCGTCACGCCGAGCGCGCGCATCATCAAGCGCTTCGAGGACGTCAAGCAGAACGTCCCCTTCTGGATGAGCCCGGACTTCCAATACGTCCGACATGAGCTTAAAGACCTGGAGATCACCTTTTCCCGCGGCGGAGACGTGGCCTGGTTTTTCTGCGTCCTCGACGACATCAACACCTACAAGGGCGAGCCGGCCTCCTGGGAGAACGCCCGCTGGACCGGCGTTGTCGAGAAGCGCGACGGAAAATGGGTCATCGTTTCGCAGCATTTCTCGTTCGCCAAAACAGACTGATCTCCGGCGGGACGCCGGAAAAATATATTTGGCCCATTCGGGCCAAGGGAGTTTATGATGATGTTTTCCGGGTGGCGGAAGTTTCTTTTTCTCGCCGTTCTTCTCTCATACGGTTTCGCGGCCGGGGCGGGCGCCGTAAGCATGCAGAATCCCGGCACTCCCGTGGCCGACGTTTTCGAGGTCATGGCCCTGGCGACCGCCGGGCGGATGGATGCGCTCTGGCCGGGATTCAAACCTTCGGAAATTCCGGTTCTCGTGTTCGACGGCCGCGACACGTACCTCTTTCATTCGCCGAACATCCCCGACGGATTCATCCGGGTGGAAACACATCCCGGCGTCTCCCTGTTCAAGGGGCAACAACCTCAAGTCCGGGGCAATTCCATCGTCCGGTTGGGGGAAAACTGGACGGCCACGAGCGTTCTCAGCGCGTCTTCGCGGAGGACGGGCGAACAGTACGCATTGAAGGACATGGCCGGGATCATCGTCCACGAGCAGTTCCACATCTTTCAAAGAACGCGACATCCCCGCTGGCGGCAAAACGACGGCCTGCTGCTTCTCTATCCGGAAGAAACGGCCGAGGCGCTGTTGCTGCGGCGAAAAGAAAAAGAAGCCTTTCAACGAGCGGTCGTGTCCGAGACAAAAAAGGTAATCGTCGGTTGGGCGGCCGCGGCCCTGCTCTGCCGCGCGGAACGGCTGGCCGGACTGCCCGCGCCCTTCGTTCAATACGAGAATGAGCTGCAGCGAACCGAAGGGTTGTCCGATTATATCGAGCGCATCGCTCGCGGGTTGGATCCTCTCAATGCCTCCAACATCACCAACGGCATCGCGCCGGCCGGGATTCGGGACCTCGGCTATGTGGAAGGCCGCTGGATCGCGATGATCCTGGACAATCTACGTCCGGATTGGAAAGCCGTCTTGGAGAAAGATGACACCCTCTTTCTGGAAAACATTCTCAGAGAGACCGTGAACGCATCGCCCGGAGAGACACGGTCGTTCGAGGCGGCGGAAATCGAGGCGATGAAGGCGGCGGCCGAGACCGATTTTTCCGCCTGGCAACAAAAGAAAACGGCAGAGATCGAATCCTATTCCGCCCGGCCCGGATATCGCCTCGAGATCGACGCCTCGGCCCGACCCCTGTCCATCAGGATATTCGAGCCCCTGGAAATCGAACTTCTCGAGGACGGCGGGGTCTTCCACCGGATGATCTTCGCGGCCGGAAACGAAACGGGAAGCCTGCGCATCGCCGATCATCCCTGCCTGACCTGGTTCGATAATTCCCTGAGGGTTACCCGATTGGCCGTCAACGGCTTGAAACAGGCGCCCGAAATCATCGAAAGCGAAAAAAAGCTCATCCTGAAATCCGACGGGTGCACGATCGAATTGCCGTTCACGACGTTCAGCGTGAAAGACACGGCCTATCGGATTGTGCTGTGAGCAGCCGAGCGATTCTTGTGATCAGGCTCATGGTGGATAAAAAGGAGGTGCGATGAAAAAAACCGCGATCTTTACTGTCTGCCTGTTATTCGCCGCGACGTCTGCCTCTCCATCCCTCAGCCAGAAGCCGCCGGGGATGACTCCGGAAGTCTTCGCCCCGGGAGTGGTCTCGCGGGAGGGGATCCAGGTGAAGCTGACGATGTCGGCGGACGGGTCGCAGATCCTTTACACTGAGCGGGACCCGGCCACGACCGCCGTGTCATTCATCATCCGGCATCGCAAGGGGGATTCCTGGAGCGAGCCGGTCGTTCTTCCCTTGGCCCAGGATTACATGGACCTTGAGCCCAGCTTGTGTCCCGACGGGAAGACAATCTTCTTCACCTCCATCAGGCCGCCGAGCGGCAAAGGCGAGCCGGAAAAATTGCCGGACATCTGGATGACGGAAAAAACAGAAGATCAATGGGGATCACCGGTTCATTTAGGCCCCCCGGTCAATACGGGAGCCGCCGACATCGAAGCCCATCCCTTCATCGGGCCCGACGGCGCGCTTTATTTCCTGCGGCAAGTCGAAAAGACGCGCCATCTCGTGCGAGCTGCGCGCCGGGGCGGCGGATTCGATGAGCCGCAATCTCTTCTCCTCAAGGAAGACTTGTTTGCGGAGCAGTTCAGCGGACCGTGCCTTTCGCCCGACGGCCGGATCCTGCTGATGCATTCGCGAAAACCCGGGGGCTTCGGGAATTGGGACCTCTATGTTGCGTTCAAGGACGAATCGGGCGGCTGGAGCGAGTTCAAAAACCTCGGGCCCGTCATCAATACCGATAAGCAGGAGGCCCACCCTTCGTTTTCACCGGACGGCCGGTATCTGTTCTTCGATCGGGACGGGGACATCTTGTGGATTTCGGCGAAGATTCTTTATGAGAAATCCTTCGCCCAAGCGGACATCTTTTTCGGAAAGGCCTCCCCCGGTCCCGAGCCGGTGAAGTTCCTTTCGGAAACCCTGCATCAAGGGCTTTGCCCCCATGGGCAACTGGCTTTCGCTCCCGATGGGTCGGGCGTTTTCTGGTCGGCGATCGCCCTGGAGGGCCGCCGGCAGACGATTTACTGGAGCGCCTTCGACGGGAAAACATTTTCCCCGCCGGTCGTCGCCCCCTTCGCCGCCGCGTCCGGCAACGGCGGGCCCGCCTTCTCCCCCGACGGCCGGCGTCTATTTTTCAACGTTGAGATTCCCGGCCTTGACGCGACATCTCCGAAAACGATGGCCATCGCTTATGTCGAGAGATCCGGCTCCGGCTGGACCAAATCCGTGCAGATCGAGTCCACGTCGACACCACGATAACAAAAGGCCAAGTCTCCGTCGCCCGGAGCGGGAATATTTACTTCTCCGGCAGAATTCTCACAGAACGGGCACCGGCGATCTTCATTTCCCGCTTCGCCGACGGCAAATATTCACCGCCGGAGAAGCTGACCGGCCCCATCGCCGAAGATGCCCTTTTGATCGTCGATCCCTGGATCGATCCCGACGAGCATTTCATGCTCCTCTCGTGTCCCCCGGCGGATGGGCCGCCGATGCTGAACGACATCGGAATCAGCCATCGCCAAACCGACGGAACGTGGGGCAAACCGATCCGACTCGGCGGGGCGGTCAACACCCAAACCTTCGAGCGGTTCGCCTCGCTTTCCCCGGATGGGAAATACCTCTTCTTCATCCGATCCTCCGGCCAGCAGTTCGTCGGCGACCAAGCTCGTTTTTACTGGGTCGAAACGAAGGATATCCCGGAATTGCAGACGCGAGCTCCCGAACAGAGCGAGGCAAAACGAGTTTTCCCCGCACTCTCCGGCCCCTACCTCGGCCAGAAGCCGCCGGGGATGACGCCGGAGATTTTCGCCCCGGGGATCGTCTCCACGAAATTCGGGGAGCTGAACTCGGTTTTCTCGCCGGACGGAAAGGAATTCTATTTCTCCCGCAGGGGAATTCCGGGCCGCCCATCCGTCCTGATGGTCACGAAAATGGAAAGCGACCGATGGACCGAGCCGCAGCCGCTCCCCTTCTCCGGGACCTACAGCGATATCGACCTCTTCCTTTGCGCCGACAATGAACGTCTGGTCTTTTGCTCTTCCCGCCCGCGCGCGGGCGGCAAGGAAGACCGGATGAATCACGACTTCTGGGTCTCGCGCCGGAACGGCTCCGGTTGGAGCGAACCGGAGCCCTTTGCCCCCGAAGCGGTCTCGCCCGCCGAGGATTACTTCCCCGTCGTGACCCTCAGTGGAACGCTCTATCTCAATTCCCAGCGCGAGGGGAGAGGCACGAACGACATTTACGCCTCGAAATATTCAGGCGGGAAATACCTGCCCCCCGAAAAGCTGCCGGCGCCGATCAATACCAGCTTCCGCGAATTCGACGCCTTCGTCTCCCTCGACGAACAAACGATCATTTTCTCTTCCGAGCGCCCGGGCGGATTCGGCGGAGCGGACATCTATATCAGCTTCCGGGACGGGCAGGGCAACTGGAGCGAGCCGGCGAACCTGGGACCGGAAGTCAATTCCGAACGTTCCGAATACGGCGCGACCATCTCTCCCGACGGCCGCTATCTCTTTTTCACCAGCAACAAGGCCGGCAACGAGGATATCTACTGGGTTTCGGCGGAAATCATCGAACGCCTCCGGCCGAAGAAATAAACGTGGGGAAAGCATTCAAATGAAGCGGGCGAGGCCAAACATTTGGATGCTTGTATCGCTGGCGGCGCTCCTGTCGGCGGGGATGACGACTGAAGAATCTCAGTCCCTAACGGATTATGATGGCAATATCTATCGAACGGTTCGAATCGGTCATCAGATATGGATGGCCGAGAATCTGAAAGTCACTCATTACCGGGATGGGACGCCTATTCCCAATGTCCCTGATAATGATATCTGGCCCCATCTGAGGACGGGCGCGCTATGCTGGCTGGAAAATGACCCCTCATCATTTAAGGATATCTATGGGGCGCTCTACAATTATTTTGCCGTGGTTGATCCTCGAAAGCTATGCCCTTACGGCTGGCACATCCCGACAATCGATGAATGGCTGATCCTGGAAAACGAACTCGGCGGAAAAGAAGTCGCCGGAGGTAAGATGAAGGACATCGCTTCGAGTCTATGGGAAGCTATTCATCGTGGCGCAAATAACGCCAGCGGTTTTTCGGCCCGTCCCGCAGGCGGGCGAGGTCGTTTCGGCAGCCCTGGTGAGGCCGGACGCTATGCGACGTGGTGGGCGACGACCGAGCATGATTCCGGCTTCGCTTGGCACTGGGGACTATTCCCTGACCGTGGGAGTATCCGTCGCAATCCAGGCCACAAAAACAGCGGCTTCTCGGTAAGGTGCGTCAAAGATCAATAAGAGACAAGAGTCAGGAGAAGAAATCATAATGAAAAAATTAATTCTATTTAGTTGTCTGCTGTTAACAACAATATCAATTTATCCCCAGCAAGCCGGATTTCAAAAACTTACCGGCCCTTATCTAGGCCAGGAGCCGCCAGGCGTGACGCCGGAGATTTTCGCCGCGGCGTTCCCCCAGGATGCCAAGGACCGCGTCGCTCCGGAAAACGCCAACGAGGCCCGGCTCAACCGCCTCCAACCGCCCGACAAGGTCATGGACATCATCGGGGCCGCCCCCGGGATGACGATCGCCGAGATCGGTGCCGGCCAGGGACGCTATGTCGTCAACCTGGCCAACAGGGTCGGGCCGCAAGGCAAAGTCTACGCCGAGGACATCGACGAAGCATCCCTCCGCCATTGCGCCGAGCGCTGCCGGCGCAACGGCTTCCATAACGTCGAGACGATTCTCGGCGGCTTCACCGATCCCAAGCTTCCGGCCGAAGCGTTGGACTTGATCTTCATTATCTCCTCCTACCACCATTTCGACGATCCGGTCGCTCTGATTGCGGAAAGCCCGGCTCGGCCTGAAGCCGACGGGGCGCCTGGCGATCGCCGAGTGGGTGAAGCGGCCGGGGGAAACGGGCGAAGGAACCACGCCGGAGGACATGAAATCCCGGATGGAGGAAGCCGGCTTCGTCCTTGAGCGCATCGACAAGACATTCGAGGGCAACCGCATGTATATTTATCTCTTCCATCTTGGGACTTTATAAGAAGGAACCGGGAAAGCGTCCTCCCTCCGGCGATCATAGAGCAGCCTCCGGCTTGAGCGCTCGAACCGCTTGGGATAACATATCGAACGGGACAACCGATCATGACAATGGCGCGGCCGGGCGTGCGCGGTTCACAGCGAAAGACCTCCCGGATCAAACCCGCCATCTTCTCCGCCGCTTTCCTCCTGATGTCCCTTGGCCCCACCGTTGCCCAGGTCCCGAGCGACGGACCGGCCCTTTCTCCCCGGCAGCTTGCCGATAACCTCGCGGCCAAGAAATATTCCGGACACCGCATCGATCTGGTCTTTTCCAAGGCCGGGCTCCAGGAAGTCCTCGCTTATCTTGAGAAAGCCGGCGGAATTCCCCTCAAGCTGGATCCGGCGATCAACGACTCGGTGACCTACCGGATGCTCGACATCCCCTGGGACGAAGCCCTGGCGACCGTTCTTTCCGACAACGGCCTTAATTTCATGATGAACCTGGACGAAAGCGGGCTCAAGATCGGCCGGGGAGATCGAATCGTCCTGGCCTTCCCGGATGGGAGCCGGGCGAAGGCGGCCCTTTTCCTCTATAACAATCTGTTCCGCATCGCCATCGGGATCCTTATCCTGGCGATCATCGCCTCCGGGATTTGGATTTTCGTTCGCCGCCGGGCCCGGGCTGGGACGGCGGCCAAAAAGCCCCTGATGTCCGCCGAAGTCGCGGAACAGGTAAAAACTGCGCTGACCCGCCTGCTCGAGGAGGAACGGGTTTACCGGGATGACGCGCTCACCCTCCAGTCGCTCGCCGGGATGCTGGGCGTCACGCCCCACCGGTTATCCTGGCTCCTCAACGAGGAACTCCGGGTCACTTTCACCTCGCTCATCAACGGCTATCGCATCGAAGAGGTGAAACGCCGTCTGGCCGATTCTTCATTAAACGGCGAGTCCATTCTCCAGACCGCCATGGAAGCGGGATTCAACTCGAAGGCCTCGTTCAATCGCGCTTTTAAGCTGAATACCGGGATGACCCCTTCGGAATACAAAAGAAATCTCACCCGCTAGTCCCCTTCTTCCAAAAATCCTCCATTTCCGCGCCAAGACGACGTCTCAGATTATGAAATGCTACTCTGTTTATTTCTATTTATTATCTACTATTATATAATAATTTTGTCTCAGATTATCGGCCTTGTCGACAAGCCGGAAAGCCCCCCGTATGATGCCCGCCGTCGGAAATCAATCCGGCCAATTTCATCGAAAGGACTGGTTAAGAACATGTTAAAGTTGAACAAAACGATTTGGCTTGTCGCCTGCTCGCTCGTCACGGTCTTGACGCTTTCCGGACAGGTAATCCTGAAAGACCAACCCGCGAAAGGCGAATGGCAATTTAGTCCCGAAAAGATCTGGGAAGTCGATAACGCCGGCGGCGAGGCGTTCGGCCGCGTCGCCGAGCTTCTCATAACGGACAAAAACGACGTCTTCCTCCGGGATTTTAAAGCGAACGTCAGTTATATCTTTGACGCGAACGGGCGGTTCGTAAAGTCATTCGCCCCCCAGGGCAACGGGGAAGGCCAATTGCCCTTCTACCTGAACCGCTTCCGAGCCGGGGACAAAGTCGTCCTGGCCGCCCCGGACAAGCTCCATTTCTTCACCCGGGACGGCGCGTTCGACCATGCCGCGGAAAACAACCTGATGCTTCGCTTTCCCCTCCTTTTCCTCAACGAGAATGAGTTCGTCTACGCTCCCACTCTCCCCCGGTCTCCGATTCATCAGAAAAAGCTCGCGGTTTGGGACCTTTCCTCCGGCAAGGAAAAAACGCTCGTGGATTTTTCGGGGTCGGGAGCCGAAGCCGCCACTCCCGCCACGCCTCCGGGCCTCATGTTGATGATCTTCGGTTTGACCCCGCAAGTTCGCTTGGCCGATGACGGGAATTCGCTCGTCTTCGGCCGCAGCGACGAATACACGATCTACCAGGCCGGCAGGGACGGAGCGATCCGGTCGTCGTTCAGTCTCGAACGCAAGAAATCGGCCGCCTCAGCCCGAAGCCAAGCGCCGCCATATCGCCGACACGAGAATTCCCAAGGAACAACAAGAGCAAATAGTCGCCGCGCTGCCCGGCGAATTGACTCATTTCAGCCATATTGTCGATCAACCGAGGGCTTATTTATGTTTTCGCCGTATCCCAGATCGACGAAAAAACGACCGTCCAGGACATCGACGTCTTTTCGCCGCGGGGCGAATACCTCTATCGCGGGAAGATCTCTTTCGGCGACCATCTCAAGTTCGGCAGCCCCTCCAATTTTATCATCAAGGATGAATTCCTCTACGTCATCCTCGAAGACGAGCAGGGCAAGCAAACGCTGGCCAAGTACAGGATCCGGCTGCCGTCATTCGGGTCATCAAGGACATAAGAGAAATCGTACGCAGTTGAAGAGGGGTCGGCCGCTCCTATCTGTCCTTGAGATGCTTGTCGGCTACGCCGGCCGGATTAAGGCCTTCCACGGCGACCGATTCGCTCCCCTTCTTTAAGGAACCTCAGCCTGAAATTGTCGAATCCCCTCCAACGCGAAACAGCTGTCGGTGATAGGGATCATCCTCCTCTTGGCCTGGTTCTCCCTCTGATAGAACAGGGAATCGCCTTCCAGCGTGATCGTCCGGGGACCATAGGTCCCAACATAGGATCGTAGCGCCTCCTTTGTGAGAACCGGCGGGTTTAGGGCAGCGTTGTAGGCGCCATATTGCCATTGATAATAAGACTTGAATTCGGAGTCCTTCTCCGCTTCCGCCAATCGTTTGCTGGCCATAGCCAGCGCCGTCTCCAGGGCTTTGTCTTGAGGGACTTTGACGTCGGGCTCGACTCCGATTCCTTCCCAGTTGGTTTTGGTCACAGGGTTGATGGCCCGGGCGAAGGGCAAGCTCATCTCAAAACGGTCGCTGAGGATGACGAACCTGTTGTCGTGGGCGCCGCCTCCCGTGGCCTCCCCAATGACGGTCGCCCGCTTCATAGTCTTGAGATTGTAAGCGAACTCCTCCGCCGCGGAGAAAGTATTTGCGCTGGTCAATAAGTAGACATCGACCTTGTCCAGCCTCTTGCCGGGAAGATACGTATAGGTCCAGTACTGAGTCAACTTTTCTGGATCCTTGTAGGAGAAGGAATTGAGATGTTTGCGCGGATTGTCCAGGAAATAGCTGCAGAGGAACTGGACCATTTCGGGGGAACCGCCGCTGTTCCTTTTGAGGTCGATGATGATGGCGTCGGCATTCGACAGGAAGCTCATAGCCCCGACGGCAGCATCCTGGGCGCCTGTGTCATAGCTGAACGAGTCGAGCCTCAGGTACCCGATATTGCCCGGAAGGATCTTGATCTCGATGAATCCGTAGTTTGAGGTCCGGCTTCTTCTTTCCTGAAGCTTGATCGCCTGTTCGTCGAGCTCCTTCCTGTTCCTCTCTTCCTTCACCCAGGTCGGATTGAACCAGACGCGCAGGTGCTCGTCTCTGGATACGGCCATGAGGTCGTTGGTTACGGTGACCGCGAATTCCTCCGGCCGGACGATGCCATCGTATTTACCGGACCGGAGATTGTCCCGGAGCATGTGAACATACTTCTCCGTGACCTCGGGAAAGATATATTCGCGCTCCAGGTTCGTACAGAGAGCCTCGATGACCTCCTCCTTTTCGGCAGGATCGATGGCGGTCTGGGCGTTCTGCCCAAGAAGGACACAAATCGATGAAACGACCAAGATCATCAGGCAAGCCGATTTTCTCATAAAGATCCTCCTTTAGGATCTATTCTTTTTGTATTACGATGGAGGCGGCCTAAAAGTTACGGGCCTGAGACCGCGAAACATCCGCCTCACCATCATCCCCCCCGTCACTAATCCCCTGGACTTCTTTAAAGCCTTGATAATTGGATTCGAATTCATTAGGATTGAAAAGCCGGGAGGGCATGGGGCCTGGTGGCTCCTCCGGACTTCAAATCCGGCATGGCTTCTGACGAAGGGGCCAGGTAGGTTCGATTCCTACATCCTCCCGCCACCCCATATCATCATCATTCTAAAGCAATTATCACATTTCCGGGAGAGCTTTGACCACATCCGGAATGAATTCTTTCCACTTACCGGCTAAACCGGCAATATTTGCTGCAGATCATTGATCTAACCGGAAATAATGGTTACCGGCCGGCCGCGGATGATGGTCCAAGTTAGCGAATCCCTGCCGGATGCGATGGAATAGACAAACGAAATCAGCCGAAAATCTCCTCCGCCAGCTCCTTTTGCCCGATCTTCTTCTCCGAGGAGTAGAGGACGATTTTATGGGCCCCGACCCGGGCCTGGATCTCCCGCATCCTCAGGCTGAATCGCGCGGGTTTGACCTTATCGGTTTTATTGGCCACGATGAGAACCGGCTTCCTCTTCGCCTCCAAAGCCTGGAGCATCTCCAAGTCGCTGTCCGTGGGCCCGACCGCGGCATCGATGATGAAGACGACCCTCTTCGGGCGGTACGGCGATTGGAACAAGTACCAATCGATCAAGCGGTGCAGGCGCCGCTGGGCCTCCAGTGAATGCTTGGAATACCCGAAGCCCGGAAGGTCCAACAGGTAGAGGCGGTTGTCGATCCGGAAGACATTGATCTCCTGCGTCCGGCCGGGAAATGAGCTCGTCCGGGCCAGCCCTTTCTGTCCGGTCAGGGAGTTGATGACGCTCGATTTTCCGCTGTTCGAGCGGCCGATGAAAGCGATTTGCGGAGTCCCGTCCTCCAAGACGGGATCGAGGCCGACGAGGCCCTTGATGAATTGGGCGGTCCGCGACTTCATGGTCCCATCATATCAGATGCGGGGCTGGAAGCCGAAGACGGCTGGGCCGTCAACTGTAGAAATGGTAAATAGAAATCCCAGGGGGACGGTAAACAGAAATCCCACCCCCGTCTATATAGGATTCCCGGGGACCCTTCAAAATAACATCCCGCGCTGAAACGATTTCGCTCCGGAAAACGTTTGGGAAATGAACCGCAAATTCCGCCCGGGTGAATCCGAGGCATCGGAAGGGAGAACCGATATGGCTAAGAGAAGATTATTTGGAATCGCCGCCTTCGGTGCGATTATCTTTACGGCCGCGTTCGGATTTTCGCGGCAGGCGCCGATTGTCGCTCCCAAGCTCCGGTTCGGGAATGACCGATTGCTCACTCCGACCGACATCCGGATTTCGGGCCAGGAGATCATCGTCCTGGACGAAGTCGCGCCCATGAATCCAGGAGACAACGTCTTCGTCGTTTTCGACATGGCCGGGCGTTTCAAATCGCAATTCGGCCGTAGCGGCCAGGGGCCCGGCGAGTTCGGTCAGGCCCATGCCTTCGAAATCAGGGGAAACATCCTTTATGTTCTTGACAGCTACAAGCAGTGTCTCCAGCTGTTTTCCGCTTCGGACAAGAGCTTCCTCAAAACCATCCGTTACGGATCCGAAATGGTCTTCACCACGCCCCACGATTTCGCTGTTCTCGACGACGGGGGGTTCGTTCTGGCCCGGCCGCACGGAGTTCGCGGCAACAAGACGCTGTTTCCGTTCGGCCCGGACGGCAAACCCGGAAGGCCGTTTCTCGACGTCCTTCCAGTCTATGAGAATGAGGCGGAATTTCTGGCCAAGGCTAAACAAAAAATCCCGGAGCTGATCCGCAAGGACTATGGCAATCTCGGATACCTGGAGTCGTCCGGCCGGAACATTTATTACCTTCCCTGGCTGAAAAACGAGATTCTCGCATTCGACAAAGACGGGAAAGCCGTCGGGCGGATCGCCCTTCCCCTCAAGTCCCTGGAGAATACCGTCCGGATCGTCGAGTTGGGCGGGTTTCTGACCATTGAGCGGCGTCTCAACTACGGCATGTCCTGCGACGGCGACCGGCTCTGGGTGCTGTCCCGCGACGAAGACGGAACGTCGATTCTTTACGAAATCACCGCGGGGCGGGCGGCCGAGCGTCTCCGGGCCAAGGAAGAGCTTGAGGATTTCGCCGTCTCGGGGCAGACCTTGTACGCGACCGAACAGGAATCCGGAGAAGTGCTGGTTTATTCCATTCCCCCCGTCCGATGAGGCAATGCGGGTGAAAGCTAAATCCCTTCCGCGAGCGTGAGGGGATAGGACTTCCCGGCCGTGGTGTTGAATTCCCAGCTCTGGTCACCGCAAACGACCTTGCAGGGGAGGCCGGACTTGGAATGGATCACGGCCTTGGTCAAGCGGCCGTCGTCCCAGCTCATGTCCACCTCGAATCCGCCCCGCGCGCAAAGGCCGGTGACCTTGCCGGTCGGCCACGCCTTGGGCAGCGCGGGCAGCAGATGGATCCGGCCCGTGTGGCTTTGCACCAGCATCTCGCAGTAGCCGGCCGTCGCGCCGAAATTGCCGTCAATCTGGAACGGCGGATGGGAGTCGAACAGGTTCGGATAGACGCCGCCGCCGCTCTCGCCGTAGATGGTTTTCGTCTCGCGGACCACGTTCAGCAGGCTGCGCAGCATGGTGTAGGCGTGATCGCCGTCCCACAGCCTGGCCCAGAAATTGATCTTCCAGGCGCGGCTCCAGCCGGTGCTCTTGTCGCCGCGGGCCTGCAAGGAAACCCGGGCGGCCTCGGCCAGTTCGGGTGTGGCGGCCCGGGTGATCTGGCGGCCGGGATACAAGGCGAACAGATGGGAGACGTGGCGATGATCATCCTTGGGATCGTCCTTGTCGGCTTCCCACTCCTGCAATTGCCCCCAGCGCCCGATCTTCGGCTTGAGCAGCTTGTCCCGCAGGCCGGCGATGTGATCGCGGAATTCCTTGTCATCGCCCAGCACATCGGCGGCCTCGATCGTGTTGGTGAACAGGTCGTAAATGATCTCCTGATCGTAGGTCACGCCTTCTTCGGCGGGGCCGTGCTCGGGCGACCAGCCGTCGGGGGTGACGAGCGTGCCGTCCGGCCGCCGTTTCAGGTGGTCGTCCCAGAACTGGCAGACTTCCTTGAGCACGGGATAGGCGGTCTTGCGGAGATAGGCCTTGTCGCGGCCGAAGGCGAAATGCTCCCACAGATGCTGCGCATACCACGCGCTGCCGGGCGGGTTCCATTTCCAAAACGAAACGCCGCAGGCGTTGTTCATCGTCTGGACGGTCCAGCCCCGGACCTTGCCGTATTTTCTCCGCGTGTTCTTCGCGCTGACCTCGCGGATGCTCGTGACGTAGTCGATGAACGGCCGGTGGCATTCGGCGAGGTTGGCCGGCTCGGCCGGCCAGTAGTTCATCTCGACGTTGATGTTCGAGTGGTAGTCGCCGGCCCAGGCGGGTTCGTTGCTGTCGTTCCAGACTCCCTGGAGATTGGCGGGCAAAGATCCCGGGCGCGAGCAACTGATCAGCAGATACCGGCCAAACTGGCAGAACAAGGCTTCGAGATCCGGATCGGCCGTCGTGTTCTTTGCATAGTCCTCCAGCCGCGCCAGCGTGGTCTTGGCCAGCAGGTCCGGCGCGGTGGTTCCCACATCGAGCGAAAACCGGCGGAAGAGGGATTGATAATCTTTCACATGCCGCGCCAGCAGCTTCGCCACGCTCTGCCTGGCGGCGGAATCCACCCGCTTCGTGACGGCGGCGTGGGGATGCGCGCCCAGCCACTGCTTGGTGTGATCCTGGAGGAAGTTCGTGCCCGCCCCGAGGATCAGGGTCACGCTGTCGCATTGGTCGAAGGCCAGGCTGGTGCCGGGCACGGCAATGTTCCATGGGTTCTTGGCGCAGGCATCGTCATTCTTGACCGCGACGGCGCCGTTTTTATTCAGCACGAGCAACTGGGCTTCATATTCAAAACCGTTCTCCAGCTTGCCCACCGAGCTGAGCTTGTTGCCATCGGCGGCAATCCGGGCCTGGTGCATGTCCGCAAGCTGAACGCGGCCGGTGTAGGCGGCGGGCTTGTTCGCCGTCAGGTGGATGACGATGACTCCGTCGGGATGGCTGGCGAAGGCGGTGCGTTGATAGCGCACGCCGTTGTATTCGTAGGTCACCTGATGAACGGCGCGATCGATGTCGAGTTCCTGCCGGTAATCGGTCACCTTGGAGAAGTCATGGCCGAGATGGATGAGGATGTCGCCGAACGCCTGATAGGCGCCCAGGTCCTGGCCCTCGTCATCGAGGCCCTCGACGGCCATGCGGGTTCCGGACCAGAGACTGATCTCATTGAACTGGACCCGCTCGATCTCGGTGCCGCCAAAGAGCATCGCCCCCATGGGTCCATTGCCGATCGGCAGGGCTTCCGTCATCCACGCTTCCGCCGGCCGGTCAGACCACAGGCACAATTTCCCCGGAGCGTCCGCCCGGGCAGGGTTTTCCTGCGCCGGCGCCCCCATGCCCGTCAGTGGTTTCAAAGCCCAGCGCGGTCGTCGCCAGGGAGGTGGAGAGCAAGAAGTGACGCCGCGAAATGGCATTCTCTGTCGGATTTAATTCTTTTGTCATGATTATTGCCCTTAACTCATGACATACGATTTAAATATTTCGTTTTTCGCCGATGAGGATGAATTTCGTCTGGCGGCCGTCGATGAACCGGCATCCCCCGTCAGCGGTAAAGATCGCATCTTCTTCGTATCCGATATAAACATCCTCATTGTCCCATTCGGGGGCCGGAGTCTTGCAGTTGAACTCGATGGAATAAGCCGTATCGGGAAAAAGCGGATAGCTCCATTTCGGGACGTTGACTTCGTCGATCGTCTTGGGGTCGCGGGCGTCCGGCGTGCAGCCGGCGGCATGGCCGTTAAATCCAATGGGATGAGAATAAATCGCCGCATTCAACCCCGCGGCCTTGGCCCGGGCCATGGCCGCGCCGGCGATTTCCGAACCCGTCCGGCCCGTTTTGAATTCGGCCATCAAAATGTCGGCCATCCGGTTGGCGTTGTCCAAGGCCTTTTGGAGGCCGGCCGGGGCATCGGTTTCTCCCGGCCTCAGGACATAGGCCTGCCACTGCATATCCGTGCATAGGCCGAGGTACCGGACCCCGACATCGCAATGCAGCAGGTCCCCGGGCTGGATGATCTTGTTGTCGCCATATTTCGCAGCCGCGGCCTTGGACCGGTGGATGTCGATCGAAGGCTGGAACCAGCTTTCCAGGCCGAGGGAGGCGATCCGCTGCCGGATCCACCAGACGACGTCGTCTTCCGTCGTCTTTCCGGGAGTGATGACCGCGTTGGAGAAAAACTCGCGGATGAGGGAATGGGCCGCGGCGCAGATGTCTTGATAGGTTTTCATTTCCGCGGCCGTCCGGGTTTCGAGCCAACCGACGGCCAAGTCCTCGGCCGAAACGAGGCGCTTGGACAGCTCCGGCCCAAGGGCCTTTTCCAACTTCTCTTTCAGGGCGACGCTCAACCCGTCGGCCAGCGGCCATTTCGCCGAAACGCTGATCCCGATTTTTTTCGGATCGGCCTGCTTGATGAAATCGGCGAGGTTTTCAAATTGGGATTTGATCCGGGGCCGCCAAATATTCCGGTAGCCGCCGTCGACGCCGTGGGGTGCGCTGCAAAGACGCTCGACGCCTCCGGCCGCGCCCTTGTCGTGGAAAAGAAGAATCGCCGTTCCCGAGGAATACAGGGCCGGGCGCGGGACCATGGTGAAATACAGCGGATCCTCGTTGTATTCCCGATTGAGAATCAGCCACATGTCGATTCCGGTTCGGCGCATGAGGGACGGAAGAAGCGTGGTCAGCCGCGCTTCCATCCAGGCGTTGATCTGATCGGCCTGCTCCCGGAGCGACAGGACCTTGAGTTCGGAGGCCGGGGCCGGGTTATTCCCGTTCAAAGGAGAAATCCCCATTCCAAGCGCGGCGAAAAAGAGCATGCCCAAAGCGAACGAATTCGATTTCCGGGTCATCCTGAGTCCTCCTCGCTATGAATCCTCGGTCCCGATGCGACGTCAACGATCATCATATCCGCCTCTTTTCGATTTGCCAAGAACCTAAAACATATAGGCGATCTTCAGAAAGAGGGTGTTCGTTCGCTTCCCCGCCACGCCGAAAATCATCGAGCCCCGCTGATAGGCAAACTGGATGAGCCCGAAGGGAGGCTGGAAGCGATAAACAAAGAGCGCCTGGATGCTCGTTTTATCGATGGACGAGTTGACCTGATAATAGAGCTTCAGGAAAAGGTCTTTCGTGAAATTGTAAGTCGTCCTGAGGGAATGGATCCAGGTGCTGTCTCCGTCGGGGTCCGGATTGAACACCAGGCGCGTCAGCCCGTATTCAATGGACAAGTCACCCGCCGGCCGGACGTTGACGGCTCCCTCGACGAGGTCGAAGGTAAGCCCGAAATTCCGGCCGAAGGCATAAGCGACCTTGACCGACTGCCACTCGCGCGTGTTGTATCCCAGGGCGAATTTAAACTGGCGGTTACGGAATTCCTCTTCGAAAAGCTTGTACTCCTCCGTGAAGTCCGCTTCCAGAGCCAGCTTGTTTTTAAGCTCGAAGCTCAGGGTTTCATCGATTTGCCAGGATCTCAGCGTTCCGTTGATCCCCCAGTAGATATTGTAGTTTGACCCGTACCTGATCTTCTCCAGGAAGCTCCGTTGGATCCAAAAAGTCTTTTCCAAGGCGGAGTCAAGCTCCCGCCGATTATCGTCGCGAATGAATCCAACGGCATTGGCGTTGTCGCCGAATGTCTCCCCCAGCTGGGTGTATCTCACATGAAAGTGGAAGGTGGGCGTATCGATCGTCGGGCGCAGGAAGAAGGCGACGTTGCCGCCCTTGGCGTCGCCATAGCTCATGGCCAACTGGCCGGTTAAGTGGAAGGTATTGGAGAAATTGATGGACGCATCGAGGCCGGCCGTGCCGGTATTCCGGCCGCCCACCAGTCTGTTGGCCGCGAGGAATCCGATAAAAGAATCCTTAAAAATGTCCTTTTTCAGCCGAAAAACGGAAAAGTTGGCCGATTCCGTCTCCCAATCCTTCATCCGGCCTCATCTGCACGGTCAATACGGAAAATTCAAAGCCCCCGGCTTTCCCATAACCTTTCGCCCCGCCGTAGATATCCCCGATCCGGCGCGAATAGAAGAGCGGGATGCGCTGGTTATAAATCTCTTTTCCCTCGAGGAAGAAATTCCTTTTCTCCGGGAGGCTCAACTCGAACCGGGTCAGGTTGATCTGCTCCTGGTCGGCTTCGACGGTGGCAAAATCGGGATTGTAGGTGAGATTGGCCGAGACGGCCTGGGTGATGGCATACCGGGCGTCCGCGCCGATTTCGGCCTCCGGATCTCTCCCGTTTTCGAGCTTGGCTACAATATGGGGGATGACCTGGAGCTTCTTGGAAGCCCCTTCGAGGTTTAAACCCTCAAGAAGCCCGAATTGCGACACGCGGGTCGGAGAATCCACAAGCCCCTGCCAGCAGCTCTTTTCCAATCGGCGGGGAAAGGTTCGAGACAAGCCGAGCCCCCATGTCCTTTCGGCGCCCGGCCGATACTTCAGGCTCGTCAGATCGATCGCGATCTCGACGGTCCAACCCGTCTCCGTTTTCACGGCCGCCGACTTCCAAACTCCATCCCAGGTCGTGTCGGTCGTCAAGCCGTTATCGGCGATCCTCCCATCATACTGGGTCCCGAGGAGATTGGTCATGAAAAAATATGCCGCCCGCCGATCGGCAAAGGTATCAAGATAGATGGCGACAGCGTCGTCCTCACTCAGGTCGGCATCGCGCTTCGAGATGCGGGCGGCGATTTTATCCATCTCGGGGTCCGTGTTCTCGAAGCCGAAGTAAATGGCCGAATTGTCGTAAAGAATTCTGACCGAAGTTCGGACGGTTGCGGAGGCCCCCCGCTCCGGTTGGAATTGCATGAAATCGGAGACGACCTCCGCCCGGGACCAGGCGGCCTCGTTCAACAGGCCGTCGATTTGGATGGGGCCTTCGATTTTTACGGCTTTCGCGACGCCGCTCGTTTGGGCCGCCGCAAGCGAAGATCCCAACGCCACTGATAGGGCAAAAATGAAAAACCATTTTCCAAAGGACGCTCGGAGACGCATCGGCGGCGATTATAGCGGTTTGACCCCGAAATTAGAATTCTCGCTAATACCGGTTACAGATCGGATATCGAGACGGTTCGCCGGAGCTTGATCGATTGTCGGAAATAAAGGGCGTGTCCGACTTCCATCAGGCGGTTTTGCGGGGCGCCGTCGAGCGCCTATCCCCCGTCCAGATGACGGCCCTGGCCGCGGGCCTGTCCCTGATTCCGTTCCCGCGAAAGGAGTTGATGCGTAGGAGTAAAAAGTTGCGCCGGGCGGTCGTTCGTGATAATTGTTCGTTTAAGGGGAGGGAAATCAAATGAAAAAGTCGGTTTTACGCTACCTCGCAATGCTTTTCAGTATTGCCGCAGGGATACTCCTTTGGGAAAGCATGCGAGGTCTGTTCACCCGGATTACTTTGAAGGACCTGCTGGGAGATCATCAATTATATCTTGGCCTTGCTTTCCTGATTGCTGCGGTAATCGTTACAAACCTAGATCTCAATAAGCGTAACTTGCCGAGGCTTTAAAACGGAGTCGTTAAATAAAGGTCAAGTTGCGAGCGATCTTCTTTTTCTCCGCCAGTTCTTCCTTTTCAACGACTTCATCCCAGATCGATTTTACGGGGATTCGAATCGGGCTTTTAGTAATGACGACTTTCTTCCCGGTCTTGCCCTTCCCTCTCTCTTTGGCCGTCATTTCCGACCCTTGCCAACGCCATAAACCCGAGCCGCTACCTTCTCTCTCTCCCGAGCTTCGGCCCGGGCCGCCCGAGCATCCGCTTGCTTCCTCCCCCGCACCGTAACTTTCGCCGTTGCGGTCTCACCTTTTGTATCCTTCATTTTTTCTCCTTGGATTCGATTTGGAGCGTTGAACACCCAGAAAAAAGCGATCCGCCCTGCCCCCCCAATCAGTGCATCGCCTAGCCTATATTATATACAAAAATTCAATAGATTTCCACATTTCTTTTATTATCATTAGGATATAAATTCAGCCCAAGGTCACCGGCAGGGCCAAATCGCGCTCGGTCAAACGGAACGGCTTCTTTTTCCTTGATTTCCAACCATGTGATGGTCAATTATCGATGAATAGTGTTTTATCTCCCATAATCGGCAACTGCAAAGACGTAGTTCCCCGACCCGACGTCATAAACGGCGAATCCGTCTTCAAAACGAAGGAACTTAACGCCGGTCGCTTGATTGATCGGCTCGCCGCCTTCCCTGACGCTTGCCGGATCGGCCGCGGGCACGTAAACCGTTGCCGTGCAATTGGCCGGAATCGATATCTCGAGGCGCAATCCGGCCGCGTCAATTTTCCACCCGCTTTCGATCCGACCGCGAATCGAGTCATAGGAACCGCGAGCCGAGGTCAGTCCCTTCCCCGCAGCCACGGCCTCCGCAGACGGCAGCACGGGATGGATCGTGATCCGCCCGAAGCTCGGGCCGTCTGTATCGAGGCCGGCCGCCGTGGTCATCAGCCATTCCCCTACGCAACCCAGCCAATAATGATTGAACGAGTTCATGCCGGGATCCTGAAACCCTTTGTCCGGCAGCCAGCCGTCCCACCGTTCCCACATGGTCGTCGAACCCAGTTTCACCTGCAGCAGCCAGGACGGATAGGTGTCGTTCAAGAGCAGCCGATAGGCCAGGTCGGATTGCCCCGCCTTCACCAGCGCGGAGAGGGCGAAAGGCGTGCCGAGAAACCCTGTGGCTAAATGTCCATCCTGCTTCTCGATCTCCTCGACGAACCGCTCCGCAACCTGGGCCCGGCGTTCCGACGGCACCAGGTCCAGACCGAAGGCCAGGGCATAAAAAGTCTGGCCCGTTGCGTTCTTCGCGTCCACGATCCGGCCGTCATCCTTAAGGAAATTTTGGACGAACGCGGCCCGGATGCTCTCCGCTTGAGCCCGGTATTTCCGGACATCATCGGTCTTGCCCAGGGTTTCGGCCAATTCGGCCATCAGGCGCGTCGCGTAGAAATAATAAGCCGTGCCGATCGTCTCGGAATGTTGCGGCCCGGCCAGCCGCAGCCAATCCCCGTAAGCGCCTGTTCCGCGCTTGAAGTCCCGGCTGGTTCCGGCCAGATAATCCATATAACGAACCAGGGCCGGATAATGCCGTTCAACGACCCGGGTGTCTCCATACATTTGGACCATCTGCCAGTTGCAGACCAGGCCGGCGTCGCCCCATCCGGTGTTGCCGAAGCCCACGATACTGATATGCGGGGCTACGTCGCCCAGGGCGCCATCCGCCCGCTGGGAATCCTGGCAGAGATCCGTCAGCCACTTGGTGAAAAAGGCCGGCGAATCCATGTTCAAGCCGGCGGTCTTCATGAACACCTGGGCGTCGCCCGTCCACCCCGCCCGCTCGTCGCGCTGCGGGCAATCGGTGGGGACGTCCAGGAAGTTGCCCTTCTGGCCCCAGACCGTGTTTTCCATCAGCTTGTTGACGAGCGGATTCGAGGATTCGAAGGCGCCGACGCGGGCGAGGTCCGAATGCACGACGATTCCGGTCACGTCGCCGGGCGCGGGCCGTTCTTCGAGCCCCGTCACTTCCACATACTGGAATCCGTGGAAGGTGAAATAGGGTTCGTAGTCCCTCTTCGCCCCGCCGGCCAGGTAGTAGGTATCGGTCGCCTTGGCCGCCCGCAGGTTGGCCGTATAGATCGTTCCGTCGGGATTGAGCATCTCCGCGTGGCGAACGGTCACTTTCCGGCCCGGGCTCCCCGCCGCTTTCAGCCGCGCCCAGCCGACGATGTTCTGCCCCAAGTCGAACACATAAACCCCCGGTTTGGGTTCGGTGATTTTCGCGGCCGGCATTTCCTGGATCCGCCGGATGGGTGTCGAGGGATGGGCTTCGAGGTTCGCCTTCACATCCCGATCCTCCGTCGCCGGGATGCCAGCCGGATTCATCGAATCCCGCCGCGTTCCAACCGGGCATCTCCAGGCGGGCATCATAGACGCAGCCCATCAGGAGATCGGCCTCGCGGATCGGACCGTGAGCGGCTTTCCAAGTGCCGTCGGTGGCGATGACCCGGCTTGTCCCGTCCGCAAAATCCAAGCGCAGATGGGCGATGAATCGCGGCTTGTCTCCGTAGTAATGCCGCTTGCCGGTAAAGGCCAGATACCCCGCGTACCATCCGTCGCCCAGGATCGCGCCGAGCACATTGTCTCCGGATTTCAACCGGCTGGTGACGTCGTAGGCGAAGTAATGAACCCGCTTGCGGTAATCCGTCCAACCGGGCGACAGGACGTCCGTATTCAACGGTTCTCCATTCACATGCAGCTCGTAAACGCCCAAGGCCGAGGCAAACAACACGGCCCGGCGAAGGGGTTTGTCCAAAGGAAAAGACTTTCGGAGGAAAGCCGCCGGGGGCATGATTTTAGGGTCCAACACTCCCGGGACGGTATCGAATCCGATCCAACGGGCCTGCCAATCCTCGGCTTTAAGCAAACCCATCGTCCATCGGGCCGCCGGGACTCCAAACGGAGGGGTTGCCGTCTTGGTCCCAGACCTGGACTTTCCAAAAGCAGTCCCGGGTCGAATCGAGAGCCAAGCCGGCGTATTCGATTTGGGATTGCCGATCGGAGACGACTTTGCCGCTGTCCCAGAGATCGCCCCGGCCCGCATCCAGCGCCTGAAGGGAACCGGCTACAAGGATCCGATAAGCGGACTGTTTGAGGGCTCGCCGGGAGGATTCGGTCGGAACCATCACCCAGCTCAGGCGGGGTTGAACGACATCGATTCCGACCGGGTCGGTTTTGTACTCGCACCGCAGGTTTTCCACCCGGAGGGTTCCCGCGGCCGAGCAGGCCGAGGCCGCCAGGGCCGCAAGAAGGACGATTCCCCACAGGACTCGGGACGATGTTTTGGGCATAGGTTTGATCCTCGCCGATTTGGAGTCGTTGCGGGAAGCGTACACTCGGCCGCGGGATGATGTCAACGGAAACCCACGGTAAGACCGGATTCCTCGAGGCGATTACTTTATCCCGTGGCTTTGAAGCTGGGCGGCGACGAAATCCACCGTCGCATTGACCTCGGTCATATAATCGCCGGCGCAGATGTTCATGGCGATGGCGATCCCGTTGGAAACGAGGGCGGCCAATGTCTCGGCGGGGGGCGTCGGGAGGCCATAAGCGGCCAAAAACGCTCCGGCCAGGGAGCAATATCCGGCGACGATATTCTCGATCAACGTCGCCTCGTCCCCCGAAGCAGATAGCCATAGCCGATCGCGCCCATCCGGAATTCATTCTCCGCCTGGGCGATCAATCCGGCCGCTTCGTCCGAAGACAGCGGATAGGGTGTCGACGCCGAGAACAAGGAAAGCTCGGCGGCATAGGCATCGATCATCAATTTTTGGACGTTCGCGTTCGGCCGGGAAACGAGCGCAACCAGTTTGCCGCCCAGCTCCGGGTCATAGCCCTTGAGAATGACGTCGCCCGCCGCTTCGACGAGATTGTGGCAGATCTCGATCGCCACGGCTTGCGCCTCCTCGGAACCGAACAGGGCGGCATAGCTTTCATCGCCCATCAATATCGAATGCAATATTTTCGCCTTCGTAATGATGTACCCCTCGCTCGGATCGAGGGTCAGGGAGCCGGTATGGGCCGTCACATCCGCGCCCCAAACATTGTTGTGGGAAAGAAATCCGGCCGCGGCCGATTTCTCGCTCCCGGTCCGGGCGGCGTTCCAGACTTTCATGAACTCGAAATGGGTCTGCTCATAGAGCCATCCCTGGTAGGCGATGCCCGGCGCCGTGAAAAGCGTGTTGAACGCGTCGGGGGCCATCGCTCCGTACATCTCTTCGATGTTCTGGGCTCCGGCTTTTTTCCGGAGAAGGTCGGCGATATAAGCGTGGGTTCCCTTATCCCAGGCAAACGACGTCGCCGAAACCGACATCCAGAGCACCGCCGCGATCATCAATCCCCATCCCATTTTTTTCATCACTGTCCTCCTAATGGAAATTTTTTAGGTCAAATGCAGACTAACGCCTGCCGCAGGAAGAGTTGTGATAAAGATGTTAAGATTTCGTCAGTTTTTTATGATGCTGAAGGAATCTAACCCAAAGACTCCGTATACACCCGAACCCAATTGCCGCCCATGATCTTTTCCACTTCGGAGGCCGAATGGCCTCTCTTCTCCAGGGCGGCCTGAATCGTGAAAAGCCGCCGGATGTTGTTGAGCTCGGGGATGACGATATGGCGCGGCAGCTCGTCGAATCCGAGGATCCCGGCCTGCGACTTCCACCAGGGGAAGTAGCCTTTGACCGCTTCTTCGTTGTTGTTATTGAGCTTGAGGGCGTTGGGTTCGCCGAGAAGGTCGTAATCGTTGGAGATCCCGACAGCTTCGATGCCCCCGACCTTGATCACATGCTCGAGCTGGCGGATATAGTCATCGACCGTCGGCACGGGATTCATGGTGATCCAGAAGCTCATCGAGAAGATGCCGACCACGCCGCCGGTATCGGCCACCGCCTTGATCACGGAATCGGGAACGCAGCGGGCATTATTGACCAGGGCGCGGCAGCAGGTATGGGAAACGATGACCGGCTTCTTGCTGGCTTTTGTCGTGTCCATGGCCATGACTTCATTGCCGTGGGAGATGTCGGGAATGACGCCGAGGGCATTCATTTTTTCCAGGGCTTTAAATCCCAGGGGCGTCAGTCCCGTCCACGTTTTCTCCAGTCCTCCGCCGGAATAAGCATTCGAGTGGTGATGCGTATACTGCAGGACGCGCAATCCCAGCTCGTAAGCGACGTCCAACATGTCGACGTCTTCGGAGATCGCCTCGGCACTCTGGAACTCGAAGAAAACGGCGGTCCTTCCGGAGGCCTTGGCTTCGAGGATCTGGCTGCCTTTGGTCGCGACAAAAAGCCCTTGATCGCTCCGGCTGATGGCCTTCCGGGCTTCCGTAAGCGACTTCAGCGACAAATTCATCTGACGGACATATTTATCCCCGACCATTTGACCGGCGGAAACATCGCAGAGAACACCGCTGATCCCGGCCCGGGTGAAATCGTCGCCGGCAAAGTTTAAGTAGGACATCCCGTCGAAGTAGAGGGGGTGGGAAGCCCGTTCGCGGGCGATTTCGTCGAGCCGGGTCTGCTCTTGAGCCAGGACGGAAATCGGCATACGCCCAAGGGACGCCGCGCCCAAGGCCGCCGCGCTTCCGCACAAAAAATTGCGTCTTTTCATCGGCGCGCCCTCCTTGGATATGATGGGGGATCATATTCCCCGCCGAGAATTTATGTCAAGGAGATGCCGGCGATAAAAGGGAAGAGACGAAGCGCGCGCCGATGACGTTCGTCGAGGACGCCGCGGCCGGGACGACGACCCTCCGGGACGGCGGGAAAGATGTTTTGACATATCGATACGGCGACCAGCTCAAGCCCGGCGCCTCCGCCGTATACACCCGCGCCTCCTATATTCATCCGCTCTACGGGCTTGACGGCCGGGTCCTGACCGAAGATTCGCCTCCCGATCACCTCCATCACCACGGCCTGTTCTGGGCCTGGCCGGTGGTCAAGGTTCGCGACATGGCCACATCCAACTGGGAGCCGGGGCGGCCCCCTCTTCGCCAGGTTTTTTTCCGCTGGGCGGCCAAATCCGCCTCATCCCAGGGGGCGGAGCTGGAGGCAGAGAATGACTGGGTCCTGGATGGGAAGGAGACGGTCGCCAGGGAAATCGTCCTCGAAGCCGTCGGCGGGCCCCTGGCTCATCCGAAACAGCTACGGGGGGATTCTCAATCCCTCCTGACCGGGCCTGCAACCCGCGATCCTGCGCCCGGGAGAGCCTATTCGGCTGAATTACAAGATCACGATCGCCCGCTGACTCTGTCTCGGCCTCCAAAATAATCGCCGAAATATATCCTTGACATTCCTTCCGATTGGCTTTTTAATCGAAGTCAATAAGCTCCAAGCAGACGGGATATCGTTAAAAAAGCATTTTTTCTTTCTTTTTTAAGGAGACGGCCAATGAGGATCCCGCGCTTGTCGGCGAACTTGAAAGGTTGGCTTCTGTTCGGGCGAGGAAAGCAACGGTGGGCGGCGGCGTTTTTATTTTTAGCACTTTTTCCAGGCTCGAATCAGTCGATTATTCAGGATAACGCGGCGCCCAGAGTTAAAAGCATATCGATCGCCTCTCCCGAACAGATCGAAATGGTCGGCGTCTGGCCTTATGGGAAATGCGAGGCTTCGGCGATCGATGCGTCACGGAATATCGCCTTGATCGGCAACGGTGAAACCTTGCAGGTGCTTGACATCTCCAATCCTTCCTCGCTTTCGCAAATCGGCGAAGTCAGGATCAAAGGGAACCCCCAGGATATCGTCCTGGCCGGGAATTATGCTTACCTGGTCACGAAGAGCTATTTTGTCATCGTCGATCTATCCGACCCTCAGGCGCCGAGGGAAACCGGTTCCGTATTTATTTCCGCTCCCCGGGCTATAGCCTACTCGCCAAATCACGTCTTCCTGGCTACCATGGTCGGGTTATTGATCTATGATGTGTCGAATCCGTATCAACCGGTTTTTAAAGTTCAATACAGGCACGATAATATCGATTACATCGATGTCGCGCTTTGGAACGGATATGCGTTGTGCCTGGGCAAGTACTGGTCGTATTCGGAGAACCAGATACTGAATAATGCCCTGGACGTGATCGACATTTCCAATCCCGCAGCTCCCTCTCTATATGGAACCCTTGATCTGGGAAGGGATTACCAGCTTCGGGCCATCGACGCGAGCCCCGCCGGTCAGGCTTATGTCTGTCAATCCACCGAGAACAATGGGGCCGGGCGGCTCGTGGTCATCGATGTCGCCTCCGATCCCTCTCATCCAACGGAAGTCGGCCGCTATTCGGAAACAGGCCGGGGATTTGAACGAATCGGCCTGACCGGAAATTATGCCTGCCTCACAAAAGCTTGGCCCGGTTCTTTGACCATCATCGACGTGAGCATTCCGCAATCACCGATCCAAATCGGAGAATGTGAAATTGCCTGGCTGGGGAACGTGCATGTCTCCGGAAACCTGGCAGCGATTTCCACCGGCGGCTACGGTTTCTCGCTCTATAGCTTCGCGAATCCGGCCGATCCGTACGAACTGGGCAACTTTGATACTCCGGACACGGGCGGGGTGCGCGGCAACGGGGTTGTGGCCCGCGAGAATTATGCCTTTTTGGCCGGTGGTTCGGACGGTTTGCGCATCATGGACGTCTCCGAACCGGCAAATCCTCTTGAAGCCGGCCTCTTTAATGAAACGTCCGTTGGGATGGGATTGGCGGTCTCGGGTAACTATGCTTATGGCCTTGGCGACAGTTTCGAAGGCTGGCGGTTGCACGTCATCGATATCGCCTCTCCCCGGAGCCCATCGCTGGTGGCGAGCTGCGTCCTTCCATGTCCCGAACCGGTCAGCGACAGGTATGACTTTTGGGGAATTACGGTCCGCGCATCCTATGCCTATATCCTGGGAACGAACTGGGGGTCAAATCCCCAACGGGCATTCCTCTTGATCGTCGATGTCTCGGAGCCATTCAGTCCGCGGTTAGCCGGCTCGTTGACTTGCGCTTATCAGGCCCGGTGTATCGGGAGACCGGCCCTTCTTGACGACTATCTCTATATGGGGGTTGAAGATTATTCCCAGGGGGCAAATGACCCTCGCGCCGGATTGCGGGTGATTGATGTCTCAGACGCCAAAAATCCCAGAGAGGTATTTATCGGCGTCTTGGATATTCCGTCAATCGGAGTCAACGTCGCCGTCAGAGATCATTACGCGTTTCTCACCGGCGACATGTTGAGAATATTCGACCTCTCGAATCCCAGATTGCCCCGCCTTTTGGTTTCCTACGTCTTGTATTGCGATGGGATCGCCTTTTCTGGGAATTTTATCTATCTCAACGCCGACAAACTCTGGGCGATCGATATCTCCAACCTCTATTATCCAACGGGATTTTATTTTCGAGGCGAATCGGGGACCGGTATCGACGTTTCCGGTAATCTCGCCTTCGTGTCCGGAAGCCTTTCCGTCCTGAAGAACACGTCGGCTCCGGACGTGTCCCTCGTCGCTCCTTCGGGCTCGTCGACCCTCCTCGGCTCCGTCACGGTCGAAGCCCAAGCCGCTCACGATTCAGGAATTGAACGTGTGGAATTCTTTATCGATGATATCCTGAATGCCTCTGATACGAGCGCTCCGTATTCCTTCACCTGGGATACGACTCTGGTCGAAGATGGTCTCCACGCGATCCGGGCCCGGGCTCATAACACCCTTGGAAATTCATCCGACGCGGAGCGGGAGGTGTTTACCCGGCTCGTATATGCGCCCCTGAATTTTTCCGGGACAAGAGTGGCCCATGGCTCTCCGGCGGCCTACGACGCTCTCACATGGCAAGCTCACCCCGAAAATGTGAACATCGCAAAATACCTTCTTTTCCAGGTCAGGGAAGGAAGACGGATCCCCCTGATCGAACTCGATGCCGATATCTTTCAATATCAAAATCCAAGGATTTTCGAAAATATTACGAACACATATGCTCTGGTCGTCGTGAATGACGCCGGGAGAGAGAGCGAACCCGTTACCGTGACCGTCCGGATCCCTTGACCTTCATCCGGTCCCGGCATATCCTTTTTCCAGCGAGGAGGCCCGACCCATGCCCAAGTTTCAACCTTTCGTGATGGAACGGATGATGTCCAAGTTCGAGAAGGCGGTCGACTACAACCTCTCGGAAAGCGGGGTCCACCCCCTGACTTTGAAAGAGCTCATCCGGGACGATCCGGACGGCCTGGACCGCCTGCTTTCGCTCGAGTTGGACTACGCCCACGCCAACGGCATTCCGGAGCTGCGGCAGAACATCGCCGCCCTTTATCCCGGGGCGGGCCCGGAAAACGTCCTTGTGACCATCGGGGCCATCGAAGCCAACTACGACATCATCTGGGGCCTGCTCGCGGCCGGGGACGAGATCGCGGTCATGCTGCCCAATTACATGCAGATCTGGGGGCTGGCAAAAAACCGGGATCTCCGTTTAAAGACCTTCTCCCTGGATGAGAAAACGCGGCTGGGCCCTCGACGTCGAGGGAATGAAGAAAGCCGTGACCTCAAAAACAATCTTGATCGCGGTTTGCAATCCGAACAATCCGACGGGCTATATCTTCACGAACGAGGAGATGGAAGCCGTCATCGAAACGGCCCGTGAAGCCGGGGCCTGGATCCTGGCCGACGAGGTATACGCCGGGGCGGAGCGGCTGGTCGAGGAGCAAACGCCGTCGTTTTTCGGAAGATACGAAAAGGTCCTGGCCGTCGGCAGCCTGAGCAAAGCCTATGGGCTGCCGGGCCTTCGAATCGGCTGGGCCGTCGGACCGGCCGGAATCATCGAAGAGCTCTGGGCCAGGCACGAATATCTGACATTGAGCGCCTCGATGCTCTCCAACCACCTGGCCGCTTATGCCCTGTCCCCCGCCGTCCGGCCCCGCATCATCCAACGCTCCCGCGACTACATCCGCCGCGGCTACCCGGTCCTTCAAAGATGGATGAACGAACACCGGGAGATCCTGAGCGCTACCCCGCCCCAGGCGGCGGCAATCGCCTTCGTCAAGTACCGCCTCGACATCAACTCCACACAATTTGCGGACCGGCTGCGCGAGGACAAGCGGGTGCTCATCGTGCCGGGCGACCATTTCGGCCTGGATCGCTTCGTCCGCATCAGCTACGGACTGCCGCACGACTACCTGACGCCGGCCCTCGGCCGGATCAGCGACCTGATCACGGAAATCGGAAAATCATGAAGATCGCGACGAAGGCCCAGATTCAGGGAATCCTCCCCACCCTGGACCTGATCCCGGCCATCGAGGAGGGCTTCGTCGCCTATTCCGAAGGCCGGGCCGTCGTCCCCCCGGTCGGCGAGTTGATCCTGGACAAGGGAGAGGTCCACATCAAGTCCGGATTCATCAAGGGTGACGATCTCTACGTCATCAAGATCGCCTCCGGCTTCTACGGGAATTCCGCTCTTGGACTTCCATCGGGCAACGGCTGCATGCTCCTATTCAATCAAAACACCGGAGAGAGCGCGGCCGTCCTGCTGGACGAAGGGCTTCTGACCGATGTCCGGACGGCGGTCGCGGGCGCCGTGGCGGCCAAGTATTTCGCTCCCCGGAAAGTCGAGCGGATCGGCATCGTCGGAGCCGGCGTTCAAGCCCGTCTCCAGCTCGCATGGCTCAGGCGGGTCACCGATTGCCGGGACGTTTTAGCCTGGGGGCCGATTCCGGACGAGCTCGAGGCGTACAAGCGGGAAATGGAATCCCGAGGCTTTAAGGTCGAGACCACGCCGAATACTCCGGCCATCCTCACAGACCTGCAACCTGGTCGTTACGGCCACGCCCTCGAAGACACCGCTCCTTTCAGCCGCCGACCTTCGGCCCGGTACCCATATCACCGCCGTTGGTTCGGACACGCCGGACAAACAAGAGCTCGATTCGGAGATCCTGGCCCGGGCCGACGTCGTCGTGGCCGACAGCCTCCCTCAATGCCGCCTTCGGGGCGAGATCCACAAGGCCCTCGAAGCGGGTAAGATCAAGGAAGACGGGATTGTTGAGCTGGGGGCGGTCATCGCCGGCCGGGAAAAAGGCCGGACATCGGAGAGCCAGATCACCGTCGTCGACTTGACCGGAGTGGCCGTTCAGGACATCAAAATCGCTGAGGCCGTATACCAAGCGCTCTCGTAATTATCCCCTTTGCCCGTTCAGATTAAGTCAGCCGCGTAGAGTGTCTTGCCGGAGATGAAATACATCCGGTTGCCGAAAATCCTGACCACGGTTCGGGTGGCGTCGAATTCTGCTTTGACCGGATAGAAGCCTTTAGCCTTCCCTTCCTTGGTATAGCGGAGAAAACCGGTCTTCTCGACGCTCTGCACATACATCCAAAGGTCGCCCTCCAGCCCGACGGCGAGGTGACAGACCAGGGGGAAGCGATCCGGGACGTAAGCGAAGAACGGCGGCTTGGCTTTTTCCTTCCGGCTCAGAAGCCTCGCCCTGTCCGCCTCGGGGAGAGGAACGGGAGTCAGGGTTTCGGAGGCCACGGCGTCAGACTTGCTGTCCTCGTAGCGGAAGATGCGGACAGCGTCGCTCGCCGCCCAGAAGACATCCCCGCCGGGGCCGAGGGCGTAAAAGTAATTACGGGCATATTCATCCGACAGGTAGAATTCCTCGCCCGCTTTGAGCTCGGGGAAGAATTCCTTCAAGTCGTGGGATGCCAGGCGGTCCAGCTCGTGGCCCTGGGGCGAGCGGAGGGACACAACGGCCTTTAGCTCCGGAGCGACGATCAACTCCCCCACATACCGTCCGTCCTCGAAGACGCGGGAATAATTCGGCGTCACCTCTTCGGGGAAGGCGGTTTTGCCCAGGAAACGGCCGTTCAGGTCGAATGTCAGCAGGCCGAGGGAATCGACGGCCAAGAGCTTGCCGCCGAACGCCCCGATCCCGGTCAAGTGGGTGAATTGCCCTTCGCCCGTTCCGGGGCCGCCAAATTCGAGGAGAAATTTACCGGCCGGGTCGAATTTCTTGATCCGGTACTCAGAGTAGTCGAAAGTAAAGATCGAACCATCCGCGGAAACGGCGATATCGCGGATCGGTTTATCAGGGGTTTCCAGAATACGAACGGGCGTAAGCGCCGTATCGTCCAGCCCGGAGGCAAGAAACGCCAGGCAAAGGAGCGCATGGAAGATCATTCGATTTCTCCAACGAGGGGATATGCCCTAATAATACGACCGGTTCAGGGAATTGTTGCATAAATCCTCTTCATCATTCCGGCGGCCGCCACGAATCGGGGATTTCCGCCCGCCTCGATTTCCAGCCCGCCTGGGAGTACACTGATCGAAGACAGGCGGGCGAAAGCGAAGCGCCCGGAGGAGGCACGGAAGATGAACAAAGCGTTTTTGAGGTGGTCGCTCGGCATCCTGATGGTTCTAGCCGGACGTCTTGTCGAGGGCCAAGCCGGCCTCCCCTTACCGAAGTTTGATGACCATTGCACCTCGATCGCGGTCGGACGGCTGGCCTCGACGGACGGCTCCGTCATCGCCTCGCATGACGGGTGCTGCACAAACAGCCGCCTGCATGTCGTCCCCGCCAAGGATTGGCCGGCGGGTTCCACGGCCCCGGTTTATTTCGGCCTCCAGGACGTTCCTCCGGGGAGCACCTACGAGCATCGCGGGGAAATCCTGGGGCAAATCCCCCAGGTGCCTCACACCTTCGCCTACCTCCACACCGGGTACCCGCAGATGAACGAACACCAGCTGATGATCGCCGAATCGACGCTCTACCAGCGGCCCGAGCTGGCCCGGTTCGCCGACACAGGCGAGCAGATCATGACGATCGAGCAAGCCCAGCTTTTCGCCCTGCAACGCTGCAAAACCGCGCGCGAGGCGGTGAAGCTCATCGGCTCGCTTCTGGAAGAGTACGGGTTTCACACTTCCTGCGGTCCGGCCAGCGAAGGACTGCTCGTCACCGATCCCCAAGAAGTATGGCTGCTCGAGGTCGTCAGCCTTCCCCTGAAGAATTGGAAACGGGGCAGCGGGGTTCCCGGCGCGGTCTGGGTCGCCCAACGCATTCCGGACGACCACATCGTCGTCCTGGCCAACACCCATATCATGCGCGATATCGACCTGTCGAAGCCGGACTGGTACATGGGATCGGCCAATTACAAGCAGGCCGCGATCGACATGGGGTGGTACGATCCGGCCGGAGGGGAGCCGTTCCGCTTCCACGAGGCGTACGGCAGCTACCCGAGCGACGGGCAGATGTCGCGCCTGTGGCTCTTCTACAAGACATTCGTCCCGAGCTATAGAAACGCGAATGGCCGCGATCTCGACATGGGCCCTTCCGATTTCTACGATCCTTACCATACCCGCCGCTTTCCCGACGAATTACCTGCCGCTTTCCGCCAAGCCGGACAAGCCCCTTTCGGTCCAGGACGTCATGACCTTCCAGCGCTCCGTCTTCGAGGGAACGCCGTATGACATGACGGCCGACCATGACTGGATCGTTCCGGACGGAAAGGGCGGCTTCGTGAAGAGCCCGCTGACGACGCCCTTCCCCAGCAAGGACTGGCGGGACCTGCTCGACATCCCCCACAACCGCCAAGTCGCGAGATCGACCGGGGACGTACGGTTTCGTCGGGCAGGTCAGAAGCTGGCTGCCGGGATGGATCGGCGGGAAGTACTGGTTCTATGTCTGCAATCAGTACGTCAGCACGTTCACTCCCGTCTACGCGGGCGTGAGCGAGATTTCGCCTCTCTATTCCACCTACAACAGCGAAGCCTATCAGCCCGACTCGGCCTGGTGGGCGGTACGCGCCGTTTTCAACGTCATGCACCTCAAATTCAAGGCCTTCACCGAGGAGCTCCGGGCCTGGCGCGATCCGCTCGAGCGGCGGTTTTTCAGCGAAGAGAAGGACATCGAAGCCAAGGCGCTCGACCTTTACAAAAAGAGCCCGGCCGAGGCCCAACGCTTTCTGACCGAATACAGCCCGGAGGCCATGAAGGAAATCGTCGACCGGTACCACAAGTTCTTCTGGCAATGCGTGGCGAAGGGGTATTCGGATTAGCGGAGAGCAAGACTTTCCGCGGAGAAAACGGTCCGAATAAAATCAAGCCTCCAAGCGGGAAAGGATCGATCCTGGGATGCCTCAGAGAATCGTAACATAGACCGTTTTCCTGGTTTTACCCAACGAATCGACGATCACGAAACGAAATTCCCCGCGGAATCCCGGCCCGGGCTGCCAGTAAAACGCGCCGGCTTCCGGGTCGAAGGATGAGCCGATCGGAAGCGGACGAAGCTCTTCGCCGACGAGCTGGAAGGCCTCGTAGCGGGGGGCTTTCTCGCGCATTTGCCTCCCGCGTTCGATCATCTCCGTTTCCGTTTCTCACGCATCGCGCTCATTCAGATAAATCGCCAAGCGCGTGACTTCGGGAATCGAAATCCGGATCGTTCCATCGGGATCGGGAAGGACGATTTCGGCAGGGACATCCGCCGCCATTCCCCGTTTCACGAATACGGGCGTTTGGATATCATCAGGCATTCCTAGGATCCCGGAAACCCGGCGGTTAATCGAATGGGGAAAGTCCGGCGTGCCCGCACTATTTGAGTGTTCGGCCTTTTTTCCGATCCCCCTTCGCTTGGCGGCATTCTTTAGGTTGAATCCTGCCGTCTCTTCGACAACCGTGTTTTGAGATTTTTCATTTGCCTGCATACCGGCCGCAGCTGCGTTTTCCAGCGCCGGGCCCAGGTTCTGAATCGTAAAGTACCGGCTTCCGATTCCGTCCGTGTTCCCGCCGGTGTCCGTCGCGCTCCACTCGATCGTGTGGACGCCGTTGGCGTAGCCCGTCGTGTCCAGGGAGAAGAGGCCGACCGCGCCGTTGGAATTGGCGTAGCCCGGGAAGAGAGTGGCGATATCGGCCCGATAGTTGTTATAAACCGGATGGCCCAGCGGAAAGCCGTCCACCCAAACGTTGATCGTCGATCCGTCGACCGGGATGGAATTGGGCTGTGGCGTCAGCGCCCAGCCGAAGTTGAGATAGGCATTTCCCGACGCCGTCCCGCCCTGCACGGGCGTATCGATCGCCCCAAACGGCTTGACCGCATTGAGCGTTGTTGCAGACGATGGTTTTACTCCCGAGAAGCACTTCCTGCCCTTCCAAGTCCATCGCATAAGCGAGAAGGTTGAACGTCCCGTTCCCGCCGTTGGGAAGAAAGTTGGTGAGCAGCATGTAACCCCAGCCGGCCCTGTCGTTTTGCGGATAGCTCGGATAAGCCGCCTCAACATCAGGTCGGGCTCCTTCGACAAAAACCGCATCGCCGATGTAAATTCGGTCCGTTTCGTCCGTTCCGCGGTAAATTTTGACGGATTGGACACCGATATCGTCCAACGCCCAGCCGGTCACCGGAATCGAAGAAGAAACCGTTTCTCCGCCGGCCGGCGTGTCAATTGTCCCGAACGGCGGGACGTTTGTCCCTGTTTCAAGAATATGCAAATGCACCAAAATCGATGCACCCGAGTAAGCGGCGGCGGGATCCAAAATCGTGATCCAGGCGGAGTGAAAGCCGACGGGAAGATCCGTCCTCGCGATTCCCACCGAAATGGTAGCGTTTCCAACCCCGCTTGTCGGCGAAAACGTGAGCCAATCGACCGGAGCCGAAACCGTCCAATTCAACGTCCCGGGTCCCGAATTCCACAGGAGCGTTGATCCGAGGGGGGTCACGGGACCTCCCGGTAAACCGTAAAACCGGAAAAAGCTTTTCGAAAGGTTCATGATCGGTCTTTGGGCGAGCTGAGCGTTGATATTCGGCGTCAGGCTTCCCGAAATCACCGTCACGTCCTGGGCGGTTTCGATGGATGTTTTGTTATCGTACCATTCCGTAGAATGCAGTTGATCTTCAAAGCATATCTTATATTGACCCGGGGCAAGATTCGATAAGACATAGTCTCCGTTCGAATCCGACGGAGTCGATTTGACCGCGCCACCGGAACCGTCGGCGCGGTACGCGGTTATCCAAGCCGAGGCGATCCCGCCCCCGGACTCCTGGGTGACCCGGCCCCCGATTTTCCCGGTCATCACGAGTTGGGCATTGATGTTCTGGACGACGCTTTCGGCACCCACCGCAACAGGATCAGCGGTCTCAGAGGAATTTTTGTCGTTGTACCATTCCGTGACATACCCGGGCTCGTCCTCTTCCTCAAACTTCAGCTTATACTGTCCGGGCATCAGCCCCGTTATCGTGTAGTATCCCGAACTGTTCGTAAACGCGTTTCTTGACCAATCCACATCAATACCGCCGGCGGTGACGTTTACCCCCCCGATTCCTATTCCCCGAAAGATCTGTCACCCGGCCTGTGATTTGTCCGCCTTTCGAAAGCTGGGCGTCGATCGAAGTCAATCCGCCGGCCGTCACGGAGACGACATCGGCCGCTGCACGCGTGCTTTTGTCGTTATACCATTCGGACAAATACCCCTCGGGATTCGAATATGGGTGGAAAGAGACGAGCAAATCTTTGACGGGCACGCCTGTAATCAGATAGTATCCATTGTCGTCGGTGGCAGAGGATAATCTGATGACATTCATATAGAAGCCCGTCACGTCGAATACCTGCACTACGATGTTCGACACGCCCAGGCCGGCTTGATTCGTGACCCGTCCAGAAATTCGGCCGGCCGGCGCCGAATTGGGCGTCGATATTTGAGGTGTTCAGACCGTCGGTTACGGAGATCCGTTGACGGTAAAAATTTAAAAAGTCCAAGTTGTCATATTGTTCTGAAACATAATCCAGGCCGGCGCTGTTAAAATCGATCGAATAGTAGTTCGTCGCCAAACCGGAAAACGCATAAGATCCTCCCCCGTCCGTCCAGGCTTCACCGCATTTCGTCCATGTGGCGTGCCAGCCCGAGGAATATGAATATATGACGACTTTGATGTTTTGGATTCCAGCGCCGGCCTCGTCCGTCACCCGGCCGGAGATTCCGCCCGTGGCCTGTCCAGCCGATAGATCGGGCGGGAGATTCCCGAAAGCCCGACGGTCGCTCCCGGATAGAAAGCAGGCCAGAAAAACGATAAAGACCGCCCTTATCGCGCAAGATCCGCCGTACTCTTTTTTCATTTCCCATTCCCTCGCCGCACGAAAGGCTTTTATCGATTATAAATCAACATTAACGGCCCTTCAAACGCGTCCCGCGGCAAGAGAAATCTCTCGAATTACGAATGATTCATCTCGGAATAATTTTAATATTTATCGTCTTTTTTACGGGAGAGGCCGGCGCGTTTCCTATTAATATGATCGTATAGTCACCGATGAATCCCGGGCCAGGCTGCCAATAGAAAGTGCCGGTTTCCGGATCGAAGGACGCGCCGATAGGAAGCGGACGGAGCTCCCCGCCGACGAGCTGATAGGCCTCATAGCGGGGGGCATCATCGGCATCACGAACCGAGATCCCCGCGCGGCGCTCGGCGCTCCTGGTCCGGCGGTTCTGGATTTCCAAGACCGTCTCAGTCGCGTTTTCTTCATTCTGATATATCGCCAGGCGGGTGACTTCCGGAATTGTAATCCTGGTTGTCCCATCGCTTCCGGGCAAAACCGCCTCGACCGGAGCATTTGAGGTCAATCCACGCCTCACAGATACGGGCGTCCAGACATCTTCGGGCATGGCGAGGATCTCTTCCACTGAACGTCCTCGCTGACCGAAACCAGCAGCCGCACCAACGACACGGGAATCCGTCGCCAGTCCGTCTCGGGCTATATCCAAATTGGCTTTTTCCGTGTCCTGATTCGCCGTCGGCGTCGGGCTCAGGTTCTGAACCGTAAAGTACCGACTTCCGATCCCGTCCGTGTTCCCTCCGGTGTCCGTCGCGCTCCATTCGATGGTATGGACGCCGTTGGCGTAACCGGTCGTATCCAGGGAGAAGAAGCCGACCGCCCCGTTGGAATTGGCATATCCGGGAAAATTGAGTCGCGACATCCGCCCGGTAGTTATTGTAAACAGGATGCCCCAGAGGCAAGCCGTCGACCCAAACGTTGATCGTCGAACCGTCGACCGGGATGGAATTGGGCTGTGGCGTCAGCACCCAGCCGAAATTGAAGATAAGCGCTGCCGGATGCCGTCCCGCCCTGGGCGGGCGTATCGATCGCCCCGAACGGCTTGACCGCATTGGCGTTGTCGCACATGATTATTTTCGTCCCGAGGAGGGTTTCATGTCCCTCCATATCCGTCGCATAAGCCAAGAGCGTAAATATTCCGTTCCCACCATTGGGAAGGAAGTTGGTGAGCAGCATATATCCCCAACCGGCTCGGTCACGTTGCGGGTAATCCCAATAAGAATTCGCAATATCCGGACGAGCCCCCTCCACAAACGTCGCGTCTCCGATATAAGACCGGCTGCCGTCCATCCACCCGGTATAGATTTTCACCGAAACGACGCCGATATCATCCAGCGCCCAGCCGGTCACCGGGACGGTAGAAGACAACCATCCGGCGTTATCGGGCGTATCAAAGGAACCGAAAGGCGCGGCATCGGCCCCATCATCCAGCACGGTGTACGTAACCGAGATAACCTCAGGGGAATTCCAGGCGTTTGGGTCGGAGATAACGACCGTTCCATAGTATGTCCCGGGAGTTAAATCGGTTCGGGTGATTCCGATCGAAAGGACGGAATCTCCGATTCCGCTCGTTGGAAAAACGGAGAGCCAATCATCCCAGGATGACGCCGTCCAGTTCAAGGTTCCGTTCCCGGAATTCGATAAAACCGTCGAACCGGCAGGCGTGATCGAACCGTTAGGAATCGCGGAAAAGTAAAAGGCCGTTTTCGACAAATCGATCGTCGTCATCTTGACGATCTGGGCATTGATGTTCGCGGTCGTACTTCCTGCGGCGACACTCACCGAATCGGCTGATTGGTAGCTGGCTTTGTCGTTGAACCACTCCACATAAAATCCATTCCGATAGAACCGGATTTTATAAGAACCCGGAGGCAGATCATTCGTAACGTAGTTGCCGCTTGAATCCGAATAGGCAAAACCGACTGGGTTTTGCGAATTGTTGATATTATAAGCATCCAAAGAGACGCCTGGAATTCCAACTCCCCCAAGATCAATGATTCGTCCCGATATCTTCCCGTTCATCACCAATTGAGCGTTGATATTCGGCGTGAGGTTTTCGACGGTGACGGCCACCGCATTCGCCGTTCCGAAACCCGATTGATTGTCATACCATTCCGGAACAAAACTTGGAACACTCGAAGCCGAAAAAAATACTTTGTAATTGTCTGTCGGCAGCTTGGAAATTAAATAATATCCATTCGCATCCGTTTCGGAGCTGCCGGCCCAGTTATAATCGGGAAAATATGCCCGGACATATCCTCCTTGGATTCCATCCCCATTCGCATCCGTTACCCGGCCGGAAATCTGTCCGCCTTTTGTCAATTGAGCATCGACGTTTGATGTCGTGCCGCTTTCCAGCACTTCAACGGGGTCCGCGGTCGCAGGACTCATTTTGTCGCTGTACCATTCGGAAAAATACACTTCGCTGTAACTTCCGAAATACGCGATATACGAACCGCTCGACAAACCGGAGATCGTATACCGGCCGTCGGCATCGGTCCATGTTTCACGTCGAAAATCATAGTTTAATCCATAGATCTCGACTTCAATCCCGGCAATCCCCCCGCCAACGGAATTCGTCACCCGCCCCGAAATGCTCCCGGTCGCCTGAACCGCGTTCGGTCTGCTCCCCGATATCGCTCCAGAAAAGCAAACCGCCAGCAGCAAACCCGCCAGAAACACAATAACGCCTTTTAGATTTTTCATACCCCCGCCTTTCGCTTCATTCCCGACAATTTCAAGCTAATTCCCTATTCCGCGTTCAGTTCGGAGGGCTCTCCTCGTTTCCGCGGAGAAGAGCAACCCCGACCGCAATTTTATTCGAAAGCTTTTTCCGGAGCAATACCTCTAAGAAGATTCCTTCACTCCATCTTCAGCGTGATCTTCTTGGCCGCGGCGCCGCCCATCTTCGACTTGACGGCAAACTCCACCGTCCCCTGCGAGCCGTTCAGCTTGACCAGGGCGCAGAACTTCTTCGTCTCGTGGCCTTTGAGCCGGAACTCCGATCCGCCGGAGGCGACGACTTCGCTCGGGGCGGCCCGGTTCCAGGGATCGACCGCGGTCTGGGCTTTCGGGATGGCGACGATCTCGCAGCTGCCGCCGGCGCCGACCGTGATCTTATCCATGACCGCCCGCCGCAAGGCGACGGCCCGGTCCGAAGATGTCGGGTAGGCCTTGTCGTTCTTGACTTCGACTTCGACCCAGTACAGATCGTCGGTCGCCGGCGTCACCTTGATCTCGCCGAACTCGACCTTGGGGAACTGGGAGGCCGCGTACATGACGAAGTTGGCGTTGCGGAGGGCTTCGGTCTCGATATAGCGGGCCGGCGGAGTGCGGCCGATGTGCTTGCGCGACGTTCCGCCGATCCAGACTTCGCCCAGGTCGGGGTGGGTGGCCTTGTGCGGCAGCACCCAACCCTCGCCCATGAGCTCCAGGTCGATCCACTTCATCATCTCTTCGTCGTCGACCTCGCCGTCGTCGTTGATGTCCGCTTCGGATGTCGGATCTCCCCAGAGCTCGATGAGATAGCTGTAGGCTCCGAACATGTAATAGGTGGCCGCGTGGGCCTGGCCGCTGAGTCCGCCGATCGTCGGCGTGTATTCCTTGAGCAGCCGCGCGCCCGTGCTCACGATCTCGTTCTGGACATCCAGGTCATGCTGGTATTCGGGGGCCACTTGGCGCGGAGCCCGGTAGATGTACTTATCGGTTTTGCGCAGCTCGGCCAGCTGTTGCTGAGCCATTTGTTGCGCCCGCTGGGCGTATTCACCCGCCTGCCCCCCGGCCGGGGCTTGCGTCTGGACGGCCGGCGGAGCCTGGAACATGATCAACCGGCCGGTGTTGTGATAGTGGAAGGAGGCGAAGATATTGGACAACCCGAGCTGGAATTCGAAAACATTCCGGGTTTCCGCCTCGCTCATCGGGTAGGGAAAGCCGTCCGCGATCGTCCAGCCGTAGGGGAAATTCCGGTTCGGATCGGGCCCGCCGATATCGTCCTCGTTGATCTGCCCGTCGCCGTCGTTGTCGAAGCCCTCCCCGCCGATTCTCCGGAAGCGTTTCACTTCCTCACGGGGATCTTCCACCGGGATGAAGCGCCGCTTGTCCGGGGAAAGCTTGAAGCTTCCGTCCGGGTCCTCGACATACATCATCGAGAGCTCCATGTCGCCGTCGACGTCCTCGGTCTGGTCTTCGTCGAAGAGACCGTCGCCGTCGTCGTCGGTCGGACGGTAGGGTTCGCGCGGATTGTTCTCGGTGTTGGGGAAACGGACATAGGAATCGTTGGCGTCGACGTTGAGGCCGGGAAGAATATAGAAGGTCGTCGCATCGACCAATCCGTGGACAAACGGATCATAGTCGTAGCGGGTCAGGAGATACCAGGCCAGATAGAGCGAGCAGGTGACGCCGTTGACCTCGTTGCCGTGGATGGCCCCATCGACCCACATCGCCCGCTTCGTTTCGGGTTTTCCGGTCGTCTTGGACGTGATGGTCAGGAGGAGCTGATCGCGGCCCATCCGGCTTTTGCCGATGGACTGGATATCGGCAAGCTGCGGGTATCTCTGCTGGAGCTCGCGCATGATCCGGGTCCATTCCTCGTAGGCGTAATAGCGCTTCCAGCTGATCGGATAATCGAGCTCGCCGTGATAGCCGCCGGGATTCTGCTGCAGCTTGGTCTGAGCCAGGAGTGTGCCGGCCAGGAGGATCGCCAGGATGAGGGTGACATGCTTTTTCATGGCGGGCCTCCTATTTTACCTTCAGAATTTCGATTTTCGTCCCGCCCTTCTGGGAGGAGAGGACGAGCTTGAGGGGCGAGTCGCCTTCGACGGCCACCAACCAGCGGACTTCCCGCCGGGCGCCGCCATTCCGGATCTGGGTCGGACCGGCCGCCGCGCCCCGCCGCTGCATCTGGGGCGGCGCCGCGGGCGTTTGCGCCGGGGCGGCTCCCCCGCCGCCTCTCATCCCCTGGTCCTCCGCCCGGCCGCTCGGTTCCGGGGATTCTCATCGCCCCGTCGAGAACGCCGAGTCGGACGTAGGGCGTGCTTTGGAGATACGTGACTTTGTCCCGGTCGCCGACCAGCCAGATGATATCCTCGCGATTGCCGCGAAGGGTCGAGCCGCGGGCGGTATGAGTGGCCAGGGGGCCCTTATTCTCGATGGTTGCCGTGACTTCGACGATCCGGTAGCGGCCCTTTCCGGCACCCTTCTTTATTTTAACCTCGTCGCCGGAAACCGCGGCCGCGGCTTCCCGGGCGCTATTGGTCGTGTAGAGGGTCTTGGCTTCGGCCCCGGTGATAACGACCTCGGGGAGCAAGCCGGCCCGGAACATCTCGAAACGGTAATGCTTGTCGCAGACCCCGATGAGCGGCTCGCCCGGCCAGGCGTTGTTCCCGTAGTTGGTCTTCCAACCGCCGATTTCTCCGTCGCCGAGCTCGGGGTGCTTATACGGTTTCCAGGCGAGGAAGGCCTTGCCGCCGTATTTTTGGTCCTGGTATTGAAGTAGGGCCCGGTCATAGGCCTGCCGGTCGGCCGGAGCGGACAGACCGGGAAGGTCCTTGGCCGGGTTCCAGAGCTCGGTCGTTATGGACCAGATCCCGAAGTGGAGGAATTCCCAATCCGTGGTCATGCCGAAACCGTAGCGGCGATCGGCTTCCTCGTCGTAGCTGACTTTCCAGCCGTAGGGCAGCTCGTAGCCGCGGTCAATGGCATATTTATTCTTCGAGGTTTTACGCAGCTCTTCGCGAAGGGCGGGAATTTTCGTCGGGTCTTTCCAAGCCTCGGGGACTTCCTCGCCGAGGATCTCGAGGTATTTCTTCCCCATGACGAAATCGAGGATGGCCACGTCCTTGGGATCGAGCCGCGAATGCGGGGCCGTTCCCAGCGGCCGGTAGGTGAAGCCGCCTGACGTATGGAACCACTGGGCCATGAAGATATTGGGAGTCGTGACAATGAATTCCGCCACGGCCCTCGTCTCCGGGGCCGAGGTCGGATAATCGCCCGTGCCGCCGGCGAATCCCTGGTCGTTCCACCAGCCCTCGGGGAAATTGCGATTCAGGTCGATCCCGGCTTCCGCGTCTTCTCCCCGGCGCTTGTCGCCGTCATTGTCCTTGTCCTCGGGGACGACCGTCCAGCGCGGCTTGTCGGTTTTCGCGTTCGGCGCAATCCGGACCATGATGCGAGGATCGGCGTCGTCGATGACGAACATTCCGTTGGGATCTTTGTAACGGAACTGGGTGACGAAGCCGTCGCCGTTGAGGTCGTCGGGCCCGTCCTCGTTGACCTTCCCGTCGCCGTCGTCGTCGCGGAGCATGATGTTGGCCCGCTGGGAAATCCCTTTCTCGAGGCTGTTATATACGCCGTCGGGATTGAGGATGGGCAGGATGTAGAAGGTTTTGGCGTCAACCAGGGCCGTCGTCTCCTTGTCCGTCCCATAGCCCGAGACGAGCTTGTCGATCGTGTAGAGGCAGACTTCGGTCCCGGTGAACTCGTTGCCGTGGGTTGAGCCGCAGATGAAGTGGCCCGGCTTGCCCATGTACGGCTTCATTGGGACGACGTTTTTCACGCCCTCGGCCCGGGGATTGCGGCGCGGCACCTGGGCGTCGACCGTCGTTCCCGTTTTCATATTCGAAACGACGAGGACATAAATCGGGCGACTTGAAGTGCTTCGGCCGATCTCGACAAGAGACGTGATCTCGGGATAGGCCGCGGCGACGTCCTTGAGATATTTCACCGTTGCCGTGTACCCGTGGTAAGCGTCAAACGAGATGGGGACTTTGGAAGCGGCTGCCAGTGGCGCCGCGATGATAAGAGCGGCCGCAGCCGCGGCCAGGGAAACCCGGAGCGTCCGGGCGATCTTCGATCCGCAATGAGAGCTCATCGTTCCTCCTCCCAACGGGCGAAGTCCAGGCCGTCCGAGCGGACGGCGAAAATCACTATAATCCATTTGGAGATAAAGAAAAAGCGAGGAAACCGCGCCTTACGAAGCCATGCCCTCCCGCTTCAGCGCTTCGACGGCGATCCGGCTGGAAGGGCCGTCGCCCCGGGCCGGGCAAACGGCGACTTTTCCTTCGGTGAGGGCGATGATCTCGGCGACATCCTTGTGGGTGAAGCCGGGACAGACGATGATCGAATCGAGCTTTTTCAACTTGTGCAGGTTGCCGATGACGGCCAGGGCTTCGGCCTGGTTTTTCACCATCACCGTGTCCAGGTGGTATTTCCCCGTGTCGATAAAAGACTGGTGCTTGTTCAGGTCCGCATCGGGGGCTTTAGCCAGAAAGAGGGCTTGGAAAGGCATGGTCGGGTCACTCCTCGACGACGGTCACCTTGGTCATGACGTCATTGGTCCGGACGGCGTCGACGACGTCCTGGCCCTTGACGACTTTGCCGAAGACGGTGTGCTTGCCGTTGAGGTGGGGCTGGGGCGAGTGGGTGATGAAGAACTGGCTGCCGTTGGTGCCGGGGCCGGCGTTGGCCATGGAGATGACGCCCGTTTCGTGCTTGAGGGGATTGCCGGCGAATTCGTCGCCGAATTTATAGCCCGGGCCGCCCCGGCCGGTGCCGGTCGGGTCGCCGCCCTGGATCATGAAGTCGGAGATGACCCGGTGGAAGCGGACGCCGTCGTAGAAGCCATCCCGGGCCAGGAAGACGAAGTTATTGACCGTCTGGGGGGCATACTGGGGAGCGAGTTCGATCTCGATCGTTCCACGGACGGTCTCGATCTTCACGGTGTAGCGTTTTTTAGGGTCGATTGCCATCGCCGGCGCGGCGGGCCATTGCTTGTCCGACATGGGAGCTCCTTTAATCAGGGATTCAGGCTCCCAAGATACCAGATTTTCCCGGCTTTTCCCAATTCATAAGCGGCGAAAATCGGTGCCAGGTATACCATTCCCCCATTTCGCCCGTTCTCAGGAGTCCTGCACGGATTTTCTTGTCTCGGAAATCGGGGAATAGATAACCTGGCACCGATTTATCAGCCCTCGGGTCATCGGACCGTCGCGCCCGGGACGACGCGGAAGAGGACGGGGAGCTGGTCGGCGTCGTCTTTCAGGACAGCCAATCCGATCAAGCCCGACTTGGCGAATCTCAGGAGGCGGAAACGGGAATCGATACTCATCTCAAACGGGCCGGGGTCGAGGCGCGTTTCGGCGATGAATTGCCCCTGGGGTGAATAAACCGAAAAAGACAGGCTCGGTTCACCGGGATCGTCCGCCAAATGGAAAAACAGGAAATTGCCGTCGGCATCCGTCATAATCTCGATAAAATGACGGAAGCTTCGCGTTGAAGAGCTGGGAGTAGTCGAGTCGTTCCAGCTCATTGATACGCCGTTTTTGGCGGAGGGGCTCTTTTTCAGCCGGTCCAAGCATGGGCGCGAGCTTGACGCTTTTATAGCGGGCGAGGTATTCGGGCGTCACCGGCCGGGGCGGATTTTTCAATTCAAAAGAGCGCAGAAGCTTGCCGTCGTTGCCATAGATTTCGATTTGAGGAGAATTCGTGTCTCCCACGGCCAGGTTCCCGTCGGCGGTTCGGGCGAGATAAGACGTTTCCGACCATATTATCCCCGAACGACATGGCGCCTCCGGAAGAAAGCATGATCATCTTCTGCGTGACCGTTCGAGAGAAGACGACTTGTTCGATTCCGGTATCGATGTCCTTGAGGACAACCCGAATGGTCTTGGGCATCGATCGCACTCCGGGATTCCGGTCCTTGGCTCTCCTGTCTCGAACTGTTTGGCAAGATAAGCGATTTTCGTCCCGGTCAGGGCGACGACGTCATACACCGGGCGTTGGGCCTTGAGGAGCTTGAAAAACTTTCCGTTGAGGTCGAAAATGCTGATCCGGTGATTCAGGGCATATTCGCTCGACAACCAGATACTTTTCGTCGAGGATGCTCGGAGAGCTCGGGGTCTCGAGGTCTCCGGGCCCCTGGCCTTTCTGGCCGAACGTGAGGACCTTCTTCCCCGAAGGATCGAATTTATGGATCGTGTGTTCCCGGCCGTTGACCATGAAAATCGTCCCATCGGCGGCGACGGCGATGTCCTTGAAGCTTTCGAACAGGAAGCTCCCCCAATCCACGCCCTTCCCGAAAGTCGGGTCGGGGCTGAGCTTGAGGGGGCCGGCCTTGTAGACGTCGGCCCAGCGGACTTCAGCGGCGGCGAAAGAGCCGGGGCGAGAAGAGAAAGAAGAGAAAGAGACTGACGAGCGCGATTTTTTTCATGCGATTGATCCTCTTTCGGTATATACGCCCAAGAGGTAAATTGTGTTTAGCATGAGGATCGGGAGCCGCATCCGGTCGGCCGGGGCTCCCGAAACAACACGAAGCCGTTTGCCGACTTACTCATCCTTCCGGATCTTCCGGAGCTCGAAGATCACCGGCTTGGCCGCGTCCGGGCAGGCGTGAGTCTTGACGTCCTTGTCGGCTAGCCAGGGGAATTCCGCGTCGTAAAGCATGGCGAAAGCGCCCGGAAGCAGGCTGTAGAGAGCATGGATGCAGATGCGGCCTTCGACGCCATGCTGCGGTGATCATTGCCGAATCGCCGGACTTATATCCGAGCGAACACTCGTCCTTCACCTCGAGGACCGTGGCCTTGACGCCGACGACTTTTTTCTTCATGGCAGCCCTCCGGTTCGCCTCGGATGGTATGCCCGGCCGAATGCGTCGTCAAGCGGTCTCTTTGAAATCGGTGCCAGGTTATCCATTCCCCAATTTGGGGGGGGCGATCAATTATGGAATTCGGGGAATGGATTTTACCTGGCACTAATTTCTTACTAATTTCTTGACGTCGTTGCATGACGCGGTTATCCTGGACGAAGGGGGCACCGAGTATGCGACATCATTCCTTTATCTTGACGACCTATATTTTTATGGCGGCGGCCGTCCTTACGGCATTCCCGGCCCGTATTCAAAATCGAATCGACGAGAAGCCAATGAAAGCCGAGCTGATCTGGAGAATCGGCTCGGACGAGAAAAACGAAGATTTCTACAAGCCGAAATCATTCGCCGTCGACTCCCAAGGGAGATTTTTCATCCTCGACAGCGGAAACAGCCGGGTCCAATGCTTTTCGCCGGAAGGGAAGTTTCTCTTCTCTTTCGGCCGAGCCGGACAAGGCCCGGGAGAACTGTCCAAAGAGGCCGAAAAAATCAGGATCCTCGAGGACGGAAATATTTATATCATCGACAACCGCCAGCGTCGGATTAATATTTATAATATGAACGGGAAATTCCTCTTTTCGAGAAAAACCGAGGGGGCGAATTTAATGATATTCTTTTAATCGACGGCTGGTACTATTTATCCAACCTGATCCTGAATAAAAATCATCTCCCCATTCACGTCACGAAGACGCTAGAGAAAATCGACCATTCATTCGGGATTTTCATCGACCCCGATATTGATTTGGCCGAACGAGCTTCTTCAACTGAATAAGCCCGGACTCTTCGAAGTCGTCCTTCAACAGCGCGGGAGGAACGCACCTGTTCGTTAACAAAAAAAAAGAGATCATCTACTCTCAAGTCTTCCCCTACCGCTTGATTAAATACAATACCGAAGGACGAATTCTTTGCGATATTGAAGCCTGACACCGGCTTCGGCACCGGTTCGCGGACGGTTGTCAGCATCGACAAAGATAAAGATCAAGCATCCATTGGATTCAAGACGCCGCCTGCCCGACTTTTTCAGCCGTATCTCATGGACGACGATCATCTCGCCTATTTTTACTTTAGTCCCGAAAAAGACACCGCTTTCCTTGACCTCTATGACCGCGACCTGAAGCTTATTTCCCGGCATAAAATGCCGAACCATATTCATGGATTTCCGGCTGGAGGATTATCGGCCGAAAGAATATTTGGGCGAGGTCTTTATCGATCGCAATAATAATCTTTATGCTTTATCTCATTCGCAAGAAGATCCGCCGCGGCTCGTCAAATATAAGCTGATTTATTAAAACCGGGCTCACTTGGCCCGGTATGCGAAATTCCGGAACTCCGCTTCGGCGCCGGGCGCCCCGCAAGCGAAGAGAGCAATCCGGAGACTTCGAAACCCGCGGAGCAGATTGGTCTGGAACGGCGAGACGTCGACCGCGTCCTCGATCCGTTTCCAGGTCGAGCCGTCCGGGCTGTAGTAAAGACCCACCGTCTGGTCGTCGTTAATGATTTTAAAGTGGACGGAAGCGCCGGCCGGAAGATCGGCGATTTTTTCCCGGCGGTTCGCACGAAAGTGATAAATCCCGTCCTGGCCGAGGCCGCAGCCGTAATAGTACCGAGCTCCGTAGTAAAGCATCAGTCCGGAAAAACCGGAGGCGCCGGATTTGATTTCGACACTCGCTTCATAGCGGTCATGATGAGCCTGGAAGAGAAGCGGATGCGATTCTTCGGGCTTCTCGCCAAACGATTTCATCTTGAGGACATTTCCGGAGAAAACGTATCGGGCCGGGTCGAAGGAGCCGGCCGCCTGCCAACGGTGATTGCGAAACAGCGTTTCGAAGTCGCCCTGAAGGTCAATCGTCGAGCCGAGATTATCCCCCTTCGGCATCGGAATCGGGCGAGCCGGGTCCACTCCATCCTTGAGCCGGGGCCAGCCGTCGGCCGTCCATTCGACCGGCTCGAGCAAGGTCATCCGGCCGCGGGTTCGTCGGTTGTTTTTGGCCGCATGATAGACGACGTACCAGTCTCCGGCCGGCGTATCGATGAAACTGGCGTGGCCTTTGGACCACCAGGCCTCGGACGAGGCGAACGTATGAAGGAGCGGATTATGCGGCGAATTCTCCCAGGGCCCGAGGACGGTTTTCGACCGGGCGACAACAGCCATATGGCCCGTCGCCGGGCCGGACGTGCCGCCCTGGGCGGAGACGAGATAGAAATATTCTCCCCGGCGGAAAAGCTTGGGCGATTCCAGGCAAAAGCATTCGACCAGCCAGTCCTCCGGATAAGCCCAGCCGTCATACACTTTGCGCGCTTCCCCGACGGTCGAAAGGCCGTCGGGAGCCAGGCGAATCATGTGCCCGTCGGAGAAATAGAGATAGCGGTTTCCATCCTCGCCGACGATATGGCCGGGGTCGATGTTCCCGATTTTCAGGTCGACCGGGGCAGACCATGGGCCGGCCGGGGAATCGGCCGTCACAACGCAGTTCGAATGGGTCGTCTGGTTGGGATAGTAGATGTAGATATTTTCCGTCGTGCTTGACCAGCTCGGGCGCCCAGATTTCGCCCGCACCTTCGGTCAAAGCCGCACCGATCGCCTTCCAGTTCACCAGGTCCCGGGAGTGCCAGACAATAAGCCCCGGCTTGTTGTCGTGGGGCGTATGGGTCATGTAATAGTCCCGGCCCGTCGCGGAGGATGGTTGGGTCTGGATAGTCGCCGGGAAAAATCGGGTTAAGGTAGAAACCGTTGCCGAGGTCGCCGAACGCCCCAGGAGGAATGGTCGCGGAAGCGGAGGCCGGAGGGGTCGGCGCTTCCGGCCGGCAGGACATCGCCGCGAAAAGAGCCAGGCAAAGGAAAGCGGGAGGAATTCTCTTCATAATTCACTTCCAGACTTGGCCGAAGATCCGGAGGAAATTCCCCCCCAGGATTTTCCGGATGTCGGCGTCGCCATAGCCGCGCTTTCCCAAGCGGTCAACGAAATTGACGACTTCAGCATATTGACTGAATCCCTCGGCCATCCGAAGCGGCGAGCGGAAATTGGCGGTGATATGCTTGTCGTAAGCCCCGGCCACGTCCTTGAGGGTTGGAGCGCCCCAGGGATCGGCGACATGCTCCGGATATGTCCCCAGGCTCATGTCCGTCCCGATGCCGATGTGGTCGACGTTTCCAATCAGCTGGGCGGTGTGGTCGATGTGATCGATGAAATCATCGACGGTCGGACGCGTCGTCCGGCCTTTCTTCAGGATCATCGGCCCCCAAGGGCACAATCCGACGACCCCGCCCTTGGCCGCGCAGGCCTTGATCCGGGCATCATCCACGTTGCGCGGATTGGGCGCAACGGCGTCCGCACCAGAGTGGCTGAAAACGACCGGTTGGCGGCTGCGCTCGATGATCTCCATCCCCGAGCGGGCCCCGACATGGGAGCAGTCCAGGAGCAGGCCGAGGCGGTTGCATTCGTCCACGGCCAGCTCGCCCAGCGAGGTCAATCCTCCATCGGCTTTGTCGAGGCAGCCGCCGCAGAGCTGGTTGGTCTGGCTGTAGGCGAAAATCAACATCCTCAAACCCAGGCGGTAGAAGGCCTCGAGCCGGTGGAGCTTGTCGCCGATGAAGTCCCCGCACTGAGAGGCCAGGAGCAGTCCGGTCCGGCCGGATTTTTTTAGCTCGGGGATTTCCGCAGCCCTGGTGACGATGACAAGGTTCGGATGTTTCCTGACCACGGCAGGCCAAAACATCAAGCCTTCCAAGGCCCGGTCGATGTCCAGGTGCGGATCCCAAGCCGTGACGCCGTAAACCGTAGCTCCGTAGCGGTGGGCGTCGGCAAACGGCGCATCGGGCCACATCTGCATGCAGGAGTCGATAAAAATATAGGAATGGTCTTTTTCCAAGATCGGATGGATGCCCCGTTCTGCAGGGCTCAATCCCCCGGAGGCCGCCTTTTGTCCCGGTTTGCCCGTCCCGGCCGATGCCGGCGCGATCCCCGCGGCCGCCGCCGTCGCCCCGATTCCCGCCCAGCGAACGAAATCCCTTCGGGTTATGCTCATGCGCCGTGATCCTTTCATCGGGAATTGAGCCGTAGGAAAAGTTATATGCGACGCCGGCAGGGTTGTCAAAATCCGGAGTCGAGTGAGTTCGGGGCCAGGTTACTCAACCCCCGAACTCAGTAAAATCCCCGGCGCGAATAATTCGGGGGTTGAGTAACCTGGCCCCGAACTATGATATAAAGAGTTCGATTTGAGACCATCGGAGTGAGCGCCATGTCCGACATCCGAATCATTAAAACAACGCCGAGAATCTTATGCGGGGTGTTCCTCGTCACCCTCGCCCTCGCCCAGGCGGCCACGGCTCAACAGCAAGACACCCAGCTGGCCCGCATCCGGGCGCTCTGGGCCGAGGTTCAGGAGAGGATCGCCCTGGCCCTCAAGGAAGCCGAAAGCGGCAGTCCGCCGGGATTTTACGCCTCGGAAATCGTCGTTAACCGGCACAACGGCTCCTGGCGGGCGTCCGGGACCTATTTTAAAAAGACCGTCTTCTGGTACACGGACCATCCGGAATTCGCCGGCGAAGAGCCGGGCGGGCCCGCCTCCGTCCTGGTGAAGATCGAAATCCAGGAAATCGTCGCCGCCCGGACGCTCTACCGGGAATTCCTCTTCGACAAGGGCCAGCTCGTCTTTGCTTTCGTCCAAAGCCCCGGAGATACCGGGGCGGCCGAGGAGCTCCGGTATTATTTCGAAAACGGCAATCTGTTCCGCTATATGGAAGGCCAGAAGGTCGTCGCGACCAAGCCCGACATCAAGGCCATCCTGGCCGAAGTGAAAGAGCTTCAAGAGCTCTTCCTCGCGACTTTTTAACATCCTTCGTCCTGGAGGACATCATGAAAAAGACCGCCGTACTCATCCTCTCCCTCTGCTCCTCTCCCCGCTTGTCTCCTTCGGCCAAAAAGCTAAGGCCGGGGACCAGCCGGCCGCGCCCGAAAAGCCCGGCCTTCTCACGTCCGGGCTTCTCTCCGGCCTGGCCTTCCGCAACATCGGGCCGGCAATCATGTCCGGCCGGATCAGCGACATCGTCATCCACCCCAAACGAAAATCGACCTGGTATGTGGCCGTCGGTTCGGGCGGCGTCTGGAAAACGGAAAACGCCGGGACGACCTGGACGCCGATCTTCGACGGCCAGCCGTCGTATTCCATCGGCTGCCTGGCGCTGGACCCCATCAATCCCGAGATCGTCTGGGTCGGGACGGGCGAAAACGTCAGCGGCCGTCACGTCGGATACGGCGACGGCGTCTATAAAAGCCTCAACGGCGGAAAGACCTGGACGAATATGGGTTTGAAAAAGTCCGAGCATATCGCCCGGATCCTCATCGATCCCCGCAATCCGGCGGTCGTCTACGCCGCGGCCGAAGGGCCGCTCTGGTCGGCCGGCGGCGAGCGAGGACTTTATAAATCCTCCGACGGCGGAAAGACCTGGGCCCTCTCCCTCGAAATTTCCAAGGACACCGGGGTCACCTCGGCCGAATTCGATCCCGTCCGATCCCGACGTTCTCTACGCCGCGGCCTATCAGCGGCGGCGTTCGGTCGCCGCGTTCATCGGCGGCGGACCGGAGTCGGGCATTTACAAAAGCGAGGACGCCGGGAAGACCTGGCGCAAGCTGACCGTCGGTCTGCCGAAGGGCGACGTGGGGAAAATCGGGCTGGCCGTATCGCCCCTCGACCCGCGCGTCGTTTATGCCACGGTCGAGGCCTCCCCCGAAGAGCGCGGCTTCTTCCGCTCGGCCGACCGGGGCGAAAGCTTCGAAAAGCGCAATCCCTACATCAGCGGCGGCACCGGCCCGCATTATTACCAGGAGATCTTCGCCGACCCGACCGTCTTCGACCGCGTCTATCAGATGGACCCCGGCCTGACCGTCACCAACGACGGCGGCAAGACCTTCGCCCGCGTCCCGGAGAACAACAAGCACGGCGACAACCACGCCATGGCCTTCCTCCCCGGCGACCCGGACTACATCCTCAACGGCAGCGACGGCGGGCTGTACGAGACCTATGACGGCGGGAAGACCTGGCGGTTCTTCGAGAACCTGCCCGTGACCCAGTTCTACAAGATCGCCCTGGACAACGCCCTGCCCTTCTACAACGTCCACGGCGGGACTCAGGACAACGGCAGCCAGCTCGGCCCCTCCCGGACGCTCAACGGCAACGGAATCACGAACGCCGACTGGACGATCACCTACGGAGCCGACGGCTACGCCAGCGCCGTCGATCCGGCCGATCCGAACACGATTTACCTCGAATGGCAGGAAGGCAATCTCCTCCGCTACGACCGCAAGAGCCATGAGACCATCTATGTCAGCCCGAGGCCGGAGCCCGGAGAGCCGCCGCTTCGGTTCAACTGGGACTCGCCGGTCCTGGTCAGCCCCCACGCCCACACCCGGATCTATTACGCCTCCCAATATGTCTGGAAGAGCGAGGACCGGGGCGATTCCTGGACCCGGATAAGCCCCGATCTGACCCGGAACATCTTCCGCCTGGCCCAGCCGATCATGGGCCGGACCTGGAGCGTGGACGCCCTCTGGGACCACGGGGCGATGTCCCAGTTCTCGACGATCTCGACGATCAGCGAATCGCCGCTCGTCGAGGGATTGATTTACGCCGGGACGGATGACGGCTTGATCCAGGCGACCGAGGACGGCGGGAAATCCTGGCGGAAGATCGACCGCCTGCCCGGCGTCCCCGAAAATTTCTTCGTCAACGAGATCAAAGCTTCGCCGGCCGAGCCGGACGTCGTTTTCGCCGCCGTCGATGCCCATAAAACCGGCGATTACAAGCCGTATTTGCTCCGGAGCGGCGACCGCGGCAAAACCTGGTCGTCAATTTCCGGAGACCTCCCCGACCGGACGATCGTCTGGGCCGTCGCCCAGGATGCGGTCGCGAAAAACCTCATCTTCGCCGGAACCGAATTCGGCATCTACGCGACCATCGACGGAGGGAAGCGCTGGCTGAAGATGTCCGGCGGCCTGCCGACGATCTCCTTCCGCGACCTCGAAATCCATGCGCGGGAAACCGACCTCGTCGGCGCTTCGTTCGGTCGCGGCGTCTACATCCTGGACGATTTTTCTCCCCTGCGGAAAATCGACGAAGCGGCCATGGCCCGCCCGGCCGTCCTTTTCCCGGTTAAAAAAGCGTTGTCATACATTCCGATGAGGCCGATCGATTCTTCGAGCAAAGGCTGTCTCGGGGACACATTCTTCCTCGCCCCCAATCCTCCCTTCGGCGCCGTCTTCACCTACTATCTCAAAGAAGGCTTGCAGCCGGCGGCCAAGGCCCGACAAGAGGCGGAAGCCAAGCTTCTCAAAGAAGGGAAAGCCGTGGCGTTCCCCGGCTGGGACGCCCTTCGGAAGGAAGACCTGGAGGAAAAACCGGAGATCGTCCTGACCGTCGCGGCCGAGGACGGCTCGGTCGTTCGGCGAATGACCGTCCCGAGCGGATCCGGTCTGCATCGCGTCGCCTGGGACCTGCGTTATCCGGCGGTTAATCCAACCCGGTTGGACGATCCGTTCCGCGAATCCTGGCAATGGGCGCCGCAAGGACCGCTCGTCGTCCCGGGAAGCTTCACCGTTTCCCTGGCCAAAAAGGTCGACGGAGAGCTGATTTCCCTGGACGGTCCCGTTCCGTTTACGGTCGAATCGATCGGCCTGGCCTCGCTTCCTGAAAAGGACAAAGCGGCGCTCCTGGCCTTCCAGAAGAAATCCGGCGAGCTCCAGCGGGCGATGCTCGGAGCCTCGGCCGCGGCCCAGGAAGCCCTGCGGTCGCTGGCCTTCGTCCGGAAAGCCCTTCTCGACACGCCCAAGGCCGACCCGAAGCTTGGAGAACAGGCCCGGGCGATCGAACGCGGGATCAAGGACGCGCTCCTGATTCTGACCGGGGACGAGACGAAGTACCGCCTTTATGAAGTCCAGCCGCCGTCGTTGATGGACCGGGTCACCCTTCAGACGGACGCGACCGGGCCGATCACAGCAAGCGCGAAGCGGGAATACGAGATTGCGGCCGCCGGTTTCGGCGACATCCTGGAGAAGCTCCGCGGCTTGATCGAGGGCGACCTGCGCAAGCTCGGCGCGGCCTTGGAAGCGGCCGGGGCCCCGTGGACTCCCGGCCGCGGCCTTCCGGTCTGGAAGAAGTAGGGCTTTTTTTATGCGTTGGATTACGGGATTCCTGATCCTGGCGGCGGGCTTGGCCTTGTTGCCCGGTCTCTCGTCGGGTCCGACGCTCCCTCTGGATCGATACTACGGGGCGGCGGATAACGGCCTGCTTCTGCGGGTCGAGGATGATGAGGGCCGGGCTCTTTATCTCCAGGTGAGTGTCGTGGATGATCGAGGACGCTCCCGGCAATTGCTCCGGCCTCTGCGCCTGGAGCCTGCCGTCGGGGACGGCCGGGTTTATGAGGAAGCCGGCCCGGCCGGCGGGACTTCGGTGAAGGTGCGCGTTCTTTTCGATAAAGATGGAACGGCCCTCCGGTGGCTGCAGCCGGCGCAATTGAAGCTTGCCGACGGAGTCCCCATCCAAATCGCCGGCCGCCACCTGCTCCTTTCCGAAGCGAATCGAAAAGCGGCGACGGAACGCCATTTCGCCCTGGCGGACAAGGGCCTCAACGATGCATACAACCGGCTCCGACGGGAAATGACGCCCAGGGATTTCGCCGAGCTTCGCACCAACCAGCTGCAATGGCTGAAATACCGTGATCGCTTCATCGCCGACGGCGACGATAGCGAGATCAACGGGCCCGGGTCCATCCCCTTCCGGCAAGCACAGACGACGCGCACCCTCGAGCGGACGGCCTTTCTGCAATCTTTCGGGCGGCCTTCAACCGCCGCCGAAGGTCTCGGCGGCCGCTATAGCGACGGGATCGATTGGGAGATTCGCCTGGGTGAAGATCCGCGAGATCGAGGAACACCTGTTTTATGCGCTTCAGTACAGTCTCTCGCAGCGACGAGGCCCGGAATGGCCGTTGCCCGTCCTGGTTTCCGGATGCGGATCAAGGAAGTCGGACGGACATTCCTGGACGCTGACCGGAAAAGCAGTGGCGGAGGGCTCGGCAAACGCCGAGAAAGAGCTCCTGCTCACGCCGGCCGCCGATCGCCGAAGCCTGGAAATTTCCGGCTCGACTCCCAAATCCTTCAGCGTCCGGCTGTACCGGGTGGCTGATGTCGGCCCGGCCGATGAACCCATGCGGGCCGTTCTGGCGCGGCTGCCGGCCGCGATTTTTGATGATACCACCGAGGGCCTGAGCGAGCCCGACAAGAGAACGCTGCTTCTGACCGGGGCCTCGGATTTCTTTCAACTTGAGGAGCCGGCCACAGACTTTGTACGCGTCCGATATCGCGACGGCCAGGTTGACCTGCGCCGATTTTCGCGGGCCGACGGCGGCGCCGTAATCGCCGTGGCCACCGCCAACCTGCGGGCCCGCAGCTTCGGGCTCTGGCGGATATCGGCCGCGGATAAGACGCCGCAATCCTGGCCGCTTGAACAGGCGCTGCCGCCGCTTGGGGCGTCCGATTTCTATCAAGATCCCGATGACGCGGCGGCCGCATCCCGGGGCTTGCTGGAATTCAGCCTGCGCCCCAACCTGGCGGAGATTCACGCAGACTGGACGAGGTTGAAAGACGGGCCGGAACCCGATATCGACATCGACCTGGTCTGGAACGGCGTCGGATTCGACGTGATCCGGAGCGGGCGATTCACTTCTTCGCCGGGGGCGGCTCGGGCTTGTTCCAGTCCGGCGGCTCGACCTTGAGGAGATGGCGAACAAAGAAGTCGTTCCGCTTGCGCTCACCGAACGCCCCGCCGCTCGTATGATCGGCGTTGGGGACGACGGCCAGCTCGAAATCCTTGTTGGCTTTGATCAAGGCGTTGACGACCTGCATCGTGCTGGCCGGATCGACGTTCGTGTCCATTTCGCCCACCAGGAGAAGGAGCTTCCCCTCGAGGCGATAGGCGTTGTCGACGTTGGAGGAGGCGGCATATTCGGGACCGAGCGGCCAGCCCATCCAGGCCTCGTTCCACCAGATCTTGTCCATCCGGTTATCGTGGCAGCCGCAGGCGGAGAAGGCGACTTTGTAGAATTCGGGATGGAAGAGGAGGGCGCCAAGGGAGTTCTGCCCGCCGGCCGACGTGCCGTAAATGCCGACGCGGGTGATGTCATAATAAGGATACTTGGCCGCGATCGCCTTGTGCCAAAGGATCCGGTCGGGGAAACCGGCGTCGCCGATGTTCTTCCAGCTGTAGTCGTGAAACTCTTTGGACCGGTTGGAGGTTCCCATCCCGTCGACCTGGACGACGATGAAACCCAGCTCGGCCAGGGCCTGCATCCCGCTGAAACCGCTGAAGGCCTTGGGGACGAAGGAGTCGTGCGGCCCGGCGTAGATGTTTTCAACGACCGGGTATTTTTTATTCGGGTTGAAGGTCGAGGGGCCGGAAAATCACACCCCAGATGTCCGTTTTGCCATCGCGGGCCTTGGCCGTGAACACTTCGGGCGATTTCCACCCGGCTTTGACGAGAGCGGAGATGTCGGTTTGTTCGGCCCGGAGAACGAGTGACCGGTCGGCGGATTTGCGGACATCGAGGACGGGAGGCAGGTCGACCCGCGAGTACAGGTCGGTGTAATACATCCGATCCGAGGATAAAGCGGCGGAATGGGTCGCGTTTTCCTCGGTGAGTGCGGTCAAGCCGGTGCCGTCGAAGTTGATCGTATAACAGTGAATGAAGTAGGGGTCCTGGCCGGAATTCATGCCGCTGGCCCGGAACCAGATCTTGCGGGCCTCCTCATCGACTTTGTCCACGCCCCGGACGACCCAGGCGCCCTTGGTAATTTGGTTTTTCACCCGCCCGGTCGCGCCATCGTAAAGGTAGAGGTGGTTCCAGCCGTCGCGCTCGGACATCCAGACGATTTCCTTGCCGTCGGCGAGATCAGAGCGATACATCTTCCCGGAATACGTGAAAAAGGTTTTCGGTTCTTCGCTGATGACGGCCCGGGGCTTGCCGGTCGCGGCCTCCACCTCGATGATCCGATAGACCTGGTGGCCCCGCTGGTTGTACTCGAAGGTGAAGGCCCGGCTGTCTTTCCGCCACTCGGGATCGGAGAGCTCGAATTGGCTCGCAAACAGAGCGTTGTTGATTTCGATTGATTTGCGGTCGTCGAGAAGCAAGAGGACCGGCTGGTTGAAGTCGATGACATCGCCCGGCTTAGTGTAGCCGATCGAGGAATATTCCGGCTGGAGTTGGCCGGCCGGAGAGGAGCGGACGTATTGGATGCGGCGATGGAGGCCCCGACGGACCCGATAGGCGACCAGCTTTTTCGAGTCGGGAGACCAGGCGATCGAACGGAAGCTGTAATAATTTCCCTCCGCCCCGTCATAGGTCAGGGCGAATTCCTCTTTCTTCTGGTCGTCCTTGGACCGGACATAGACGTTGAAGTTGCGAACGAAGGCTTCCCATTTGGCGTCGGGCGAGGCTTTCGCTCCGACGGAGGCGGCCGGTTCGGCCGGGCCGCCGAAGTCCTGCCAGTTGCCCTGGCCCTCGCGCCGTTCGACCGGGCCGGTTTTCTCGAGCGCGCCCGTAGCCAGAATGAACTTCCATTTGAAGTCCCTCATCTCGAAGGTGATCGCCTTCGTCTCGTCGACGAATTCGAGGCGCTGGAGGAGGATGCGTTTCGGGTCGATTTTATCTTTAAGGGCTTCGGCGAGCGCGGCGGCAAGCTTGTCATGATCGAAAGCGGGGGCCTTGGAAGCCGCGTCGGCATCGATCAGGACGTATTCGCCGCCTTCACCGACGGCTTTGCGGTACCAGAATTTATGCGTTTTCTCGATCCAGGTCGGCCGCTCGGGCTGATTGACAATCAGCGGCCGCCACTGGTCCCTGAGCTTGGTTGAACGGTCATAGTCGGCCCGGGTGCCTTGGGCGGAGAGGAAAACCGGGAGGATGAAGAGTCGCAACGAGAAGAAGGTTAAAAGTGGTTTTCAGCGTGTTTTTCATATTCCCTCCATAGAAGCGAGCCGCCGTAATATACTACATATCATAAATTGGTGCCAGGTTAACTCATTCCCATATTTCGGCGATTATTTTCGTTGGAAAGAAATCGGGGAATGAGTAACCTGGCACCCAATTACTTAATCGAGCCGATGGGGCGCCGGGCGGCAGGGCCGAAACCGCCGGGCGCTTGAACGCCTCGGGATTCTTCTCGAACTGCTCGATCTGAAAGATTCCGAATTTCAAGTGGGCCTTTCTCGTCCATGCCGGCCGGCCTTCCCCATTCTCGTCGGCCAGGGCTGTTTTTCAAATCATCGACCTTCAGCAGGGCGATCGCCCGGGCTTGAGCCGATGCTTCGTCGCTTGCGGCCAAGGCCAGAATCTGGGCCAGGGCGGCTTTATCGGCCACGCGTTTGACTTCGGCCCGGTAAGGACGAAAGCGGAGATTTCGTCGCGGCTTCCCAGGTCGACGGCCAGGAGCTTATCGATGACTTCATCCAGCCCCGGATTATCGGCGTTTCGGGAATGATACTCGACAAGCCGGGAAGCCCGGGCCGGATTCAAAATCAATCCCGGCCGTCATCCCCGCGGCCTCTTCCACCGGGATGAACGGATCGAACGGTCCCCGGTCCGCCCGCCGAACAGTTCCACCGTTTCGCCGTAATCGGAGGCCCGCGGCGGGATCATCGCTACGATCCGTTCGTCAAGGGCCAGGAACTCCGGAGTGAGAGTTTTCAGAACGACATCCAGCGCCCGGCGTTGCTCGGCCGGCGAGACGATTTCGGACGGCTTCTGGGCATCGCCCCGAAGCCGGTGGAAATACATCATCCCGCCGATCGAAGCGGCCGCGGCCTCGGTCTGGTACCGATGGAAAAGATAGGCGGTGACCAGCGGCTCTTCGAGGGGGGCCATAGGAGCTGCCCGGACGAATCCGCTTTTCCGAGAACGTTTTCAGGGCGATGTCCCGGACCCGGATAACCCGCTCGAGCTCGTCGACCAGGTTGCGGCCGTTGTCCCAGGCGGCGGTCAAAGGATGGGCGCCGTGAGGGACCGGAATCCGAATCGGCCAGAAAAACCAAGTCCGGAGGCGAACGCTTTTTCGAGCACGGCCCGGGAAGCCGCGTCGGCATCGACGCCGGCGGGATAATCCCGGTAGGCATAATCGACGGCGGCTTTGTCGAACGCTCCGATACCGACGGCATAAGCCTCAGACAAATCGAGCGTGCCGTCGGCTTTAATATCGACAAACGGGTGGGGATAATCCATGACCGAGGCCCGATCGTTTGTGCTGGCCGCGAAATTGTGCCCCATCCCCAGGGTGTGGCCGACTTCGTGGGCGGAAAGCTGGCGGATTCGAGCCAGGGCCATCTCCCGGATCTCTTCGGAGTTGTCGCCGCCCTCCTCATACGCTCCCAGCAGCGATTCGGCGATGAGATAATCCTGGCGGATGCGGAGCGAGCCCAGCGAGACATGGCCCTTGATGATCTCGCCCGTCCGCGGATCGGACAGGCCGCCGCCGTAGGACCAGCCCCGGGTCGAGCGGTTGATCCAGTTGATCATGTTGTACCGGGCGTCCATCGGGTCGGCGCCCTTCGGGCAGGAGCTTGACTTGGAACGCGTTGATATAGCCCGCGGCCTCGAAGGCCTGGTTCCACCACGAGGCCCCTTCGAGGACGGCCGTCCGGATCGGTTCGGGAATCCCCCGGTCGACATAATAGACGATAGGCTTGACCGCTTCCGACCGGGCCGCGGCCGGGTCCTTTTTTTCCAGCCGGAACCGGCTGACGAATCTCTTTTCCATCGGCTCGCCGACCGGCAGTGGCGAAATCCATGTAGGAATGGGCGAAGAAATTCGACCGGGGGTCGAAGACCCGGAGCTTGTATCCGGGGTCGGGAAGCTTGACGAAGGAATGATGCACCCGGAAGGTCAAGGCCCCGGCGTCGGGGGCGACCATGCGGAGGAACATCCCGGGATTCGAGCCGGTCAGGGTGAGGAGGACGTCGATTTCGGTGTTATGCGGGAAGTTGCGGGCCGCGGGCAAGTCGATCGCCGACCGGGTTTCATCCACCCGGAATTGGCCCTGGTTCGCGACGGCCGATCGATCCGGCGAGATTCATGGCGTCGCGGAGGAGAAAAGCCGTCGCATCGACCAGAAGACGGCCGTCTTCCTCGGCCGGCGATGTCGAATCCCCAGATGACGGATTGGACAAAGGAGTCTTCGACGTTGCGGCGGACATCGGCGTCGTCCGTCTCCGCCCGGAAGCCATTGGTTAGGCTCGATCAGAAGGACGCGCGGGCCGGCTTTCCGGAAACGGACGACCTTCTCCCGGCCGAGCGAGGCCCGGTCGAGGCCGACGTCGTTGCTGCCGAGCCCATCCGGAAGCGAGGGATAATAGAGGAATTCGGTCGTCGAGCTTGTCGATTTCCAGCCAGAGTTTCCCGGCCTTTTCGTCTTTATAAATCGGGAACCATCCCGGGATCTTTTCGAAACCGTGGCCCGGTCGGTGATCGAAAGGAGTGACGGTTGCGGGATAAACACCCGGCTGGAGCTCCGACCCGCGACCGACTGGGGCGAATCAGGCCGAAAAGCCCAGCGGAAGAAGAGCGGCAAGCGACCAGGGAAGAAGACAAGAATTTTTTGAAGGATTTTTTTCATGAAATCCTCCGCGACGGATCATGGCGATGAACCATCATACCAAAATCGGGGCCAGGTTACTCAATCCCGAATTCGAATTCGGGAGTTGAGTAACGCTGGCCCCGAATTATTATAATGGCGACGGCATCCCGCGGGAAAGGAGACGCCCATGGCCGAAGAGCTGAGCGCCGTCGTCGTGTGGAAGGGAAAGCTGGAATTCGAGGGCCGGGCGGTTTTCGATCAGGCCATTCACATCGACGTCTCGCCTCCCCTGGGCGAGGATCACGGCGCCAAGCCCATGGAGCTCCTGTTGATCAGCCTGGCTTCCTGCGCCGGGCAGATCGTCGTCTCCCTCCTCCAGAAAATGCGCCAGGACGTCCGGGCGTTCACCGTCAAGGCGAGCGGCCCCAAGCAGCCGGATCATCCGCGGGTGTTCACCTCCATCCGCTTGGACATGGAGATTTCCGGACAGGGGATCGATCCGGCCGCCGCGGAAAAGGCCCTTCAAATGGCTGAAGAAAAATATTGCCCCGTCTTCGCCATGCTGAAAAACAGCGTCCCCATCCAAACGTCCATTACGATCAAATAAGCGACGAGGTCTCTCGTGAAAAAATCCGCTCCCGTCCTCCTTTGGGCCGCCTTCGTTCTCGCCGCCCTTCCCCTTGCCGCCGCTCAACCTTCCCGCCATCCGGCCGGCTCGCTCCTGATCATCGGCGGCGGGGATCGGCCCGACGGCCTGACGTCGAAATTCGTCGAGCTCGCCCGGGGATTCAGCTCGGGAAAAATCATCATCTTCACAACGGCCAGCGGCGTCCCGGAAGAGGTCGGGCCGGAGATGATCGCCGAGGTGAAAGCGGCCGGGGCAACCGAGGCCGCCGTATACCATCTCACCCGGGAGGAGGCCCTCAAGCCGGACAGCGCGAAAATCCTGGACGGGGCCGGGGGCATTTATTTCTGCGGGGGCGTTCAATCACGGCTCACCGATGTCCTCCTCGACACGCCGATTCATCGACGGCTTCTCGAGCTCTACGCCGAAGGGCTGGTGCTGGCCGGGACAAGCGCCGGGGCCGCGGTCATGAGTGAAGTCATGATCACCGGAGACGAAAAACGGACAACCGACGAGAACGCCAATTGGCAGACCATCGAGGCCGAAAACGTCATCACCACCCGCGGATTCGGCTTCCTGACCACGGCCATCGTCGACCAGCATTTCGTCCGGCGCCGCCGCCACAACCGGCTGATCAGCCTGGTCCTGGAACGCCCCGCCCTCGTCGGCCTCGGCATCGACGAGTCGACGGCCGTCTGGGTCCGGCCCGACGGCCGGTACGAAATCGTCGGGATCGGCCAAGTCATTGTCTACGACGCCCGGGCCGCGGCCGTGTCCCACACGCCCGACAGTCTCCTTGGCGCCGCCGGAATGACCGTCCACGTTCTCCTTCCCGGCGATGTCTACGATCCGGCGACCGGCAAGGTCGAGGGAGCCCGCCGGTGAAAAAGCTCCGTCTCCCCCACACCCTCATCCTGATTTACGCCATGGTCGTCCTGACCGTGATCCTGACCTGGATCATCCCCGGCGGCGAATACCAACGGGTGGAGAAGGACGGCCGAGAGGTTCCGGTAGCCGGATCCTTCCAGCGTGTCGAAAACCAGCCCCAGGGGCTCGGGGCGCTGTTTGTCTCGCCCGCGCGCGGCTTCGTCGAGGCCGCGGCGATCATCGGCATCCTCTTCATCGTCGGCGGAGCCTTCTCGGTCATTCAGAAGACCGGGGCGATCACGGCCGTCATCCAGAACATCGCCTTTCATTTTGGCCGGAGCAAAACCCTCCGGATCCTCCTCATCCCGGTGACCATGACGGTCTTTTCCCTCGGCGGGGCGATCTGGGGCATGTGCGAGGAGACCATGCCCTTCATTCTGATCTTCGTCCCCCTGTCCCTCTCCCTCGGCTACGATACGATCGTCGGCGTGTCCATTCCCTTCCTGGGCGCGGCCGCCGGTTTCGCCGGCGCTTTTTTCAATCCGTTCACAGTGGGAATCGCCCAGGGAATCGCCGGCCTGCCCCTCTATTCCGGCCTCGGCTACCGGCTGATCATCTGGGCTCTCGGGACGATCATCGTCATCGTCATCGTCATGCGCTACGCGGCTAAAATTCTCCGCAATCCCCAAGCCAGCCCGGTCTATGAAGACGACCTCGAAAAGCGGAAGAAGCTTCTCGGAACCGCCGGGCCGGCCGTGGAAAAAGTCCCGGTTCTCGCGACCCACAAGCTTGTGCTCGGGGTGTTCGCCGCGGGATTCGGCTTCATGATCTTCGGCATCCTCAAGTACAAATGGTACATCAACGAGATCGCCGGGATTTTCCTGGCGATGGGGGTTCTCTCCGGGATCCTCGGACGGCTCAAGGGAGACGAGATCGGACGGGCCTTCGTCGACGGGGCCAAGGACATGGTCGGCGCCGCCCTGATCATCGGCACGGCCCGGGCGATCCTCATCGTCGCCCTCGACGGCCGGATCCTGGACACGATCCTGGCCGGGATGGCCTCGGCCATCGCCAATTTTCACCCGATTCTCTCGGCCCAGCTGATGTTCGCTTCCCAATGCGGCATCAACTTCTTCGTCCATTCCGGAACGGCCCAAGCGGCCCTGACGATCCCGGTCATGGCTCCGCTGGGCGATCTGGTCGGAATTACCCGCCAGACCGCCGTCTACGCTTTCCAGCTGGCCGAGTACATCAATCCCATCCTGCCGACCTCGGGAGTGACGATGGGCGTTCTTGGCTTGGCCGGATTGCGCTACGAAAAATGGGCCAAGTGGTTGATTCCCCTCATGATCGCCTGGGTTCTGTTCGCCGCCCTGAGCTTGATTCCCCCGGTTCTCTTCAAATGGGGACCGGCATAAAGATTAAGGGGGAAACCGTTTTCCCGGGTTCCCCCTCAATCTTCGGGCCCCCCTCCGCTATGCGGCTTCTGGGAGACATTCCCGGCTACGTGAGATTTTGCATTCGATATAGGAAGAATTACAGAAACGCAGAACCCGATTCCAGGTTAGATGCGGTCTCGATTTCAGGGCCGGAAGGTTCCGCGGGCCAGGAGCTTCCCGCCGGACATCAAGATTCGGCCGCGGGCGATGACATCGGTCAGTTCCATGTTCTTATCGAAAATCAAGAGATCCGCGTCCCGTCCGGGCTCGATCACGCCCTTCGCTTTCAGCAGATAAATCGAGGCCGGATTCGTCGAGAACAATCCGGCGGCTTGCTCCAACGTCAAGACGTTTCGGCTGACGAGCGAACGGAACGTCTTTAAGAGCGAAAGGGGTGAGGCCACGGTCAACCCGACAAGCTTGCCGGCCGCGTCGAAAACCGGCAGGCTCCCGTTTCCGTCGGAGCTGACGGTTACCCGCTCCAGGGGAACGCCGTTTTCCATAAGAAGCCGGATCGCCGTCTCGACGCTCACGTCGCGGTCCGATTCGTGATCCGGCTCGGTTCCGGCGGTCAGGTCAATCCGCCCTCCCGATTTAGCATACTCGACCGCCTCGCCCAGCAACCGCCGGTTGCGGTTGCAATGAGTCGGGACGACTTGGGTGACCGGAATCTCCGTTTCGCCGACAAGCCGCCGGACAAAATCCAGGCCGCGCATCCCGTCGCCCATGTGAACATGCAGGATCCCCGCTTTTCCGCCCAACATTCCGCCGACCCGGCATTCCGACGCCAGGCGGGCAAATTCATCAAAGGACGGCTGCGAGGAGCGATGGTCGGATACGGCGATTTCCCCGGCCCCGATGATCTTGTCGATGAGAACGAGGTCGCCGCGGACACTCCCCGTGACGGTCTTGACCGGGATTTCATAGGAGCCGCAGAAGCAGAACGTCGACACTCCCTCGATCTCCAGGGCCCGGGCTTTGGCCAGGAGCGAGCTCATGTGACGGGTCACGGAATCGGTGCCCAAGCACCCGATCACCGTGGTCACGCCGCTTCGGACGATGTCTTCAACTGCGATTTCGGGCGCCCGCGTTGCCGGGCCGCCTTCGCCGCCGCCGCCCAGGATATGGACATGGGGGTCGATGAACCCGGGCAGGACGGTTTTCCCGTCCGCCTCGATCGTCTCCGCCGGGAATCCGCCGCACCGAACCTCGCCCGGCCCGGCGACCGCCTCGACCCGGCCGCCGGCCAGGAGGATGTCGCGCTTGCCGAGAGAATTCGGGGAATAAACATCGCCTCCGCGGATGATGAGGGCCATGGCCGCCTCCGTTATGACCGCAAGATATCACGGCGGGGCCGCGACGGGCAACATTGATCTGGTTCAGATTGATTGGTGACACCCCTTAAGGCAGAAATCTCGGTGCTTCGGAAATCCCGGCCGGGGGGTGCGAAGCCATCGGACACTCTTGAGGGGGAACCCAAATATCGTGTTCCCCCTCAACCGTCGCTTCGCTCCGTGCTCCCCCTCCATAGAAGCCTTACTCGATGACCCTTCTTAGTCTATGCAAACATAGCCCAATAAGTGATATCGAATGGGAGGCGTTCACATCCCGAGCCTGAATCCATCGTGGGGAACGAAACTAAAAAAGCACCCAAGCAAGATGAAGTGAACGAGAACTTCAGGCGAGATTGAACGCCGCTGAAAAACAGAGCGTCCGGATTGCGAAAATCTTTAGGTCCCGGCGAGCAACCCCAGGTTGGGATTTCCGAAACACGCTATGGAAAGCAAAGATGGGTGTCACCAATCCGCTGAACCAGTGATCGAAATTGACTTCGCGCCCCGCCCCGGGCTATATTGCCCGGTGAGGTGCCCATGAAAAAATTCCTTTCCCTCGCTCTCATTCTGGCCTTCGTCTCGGTCGCATCCGCCGAAACCTGGTTCAAGGGTTCCCTGAACGACGCGATCGCCAAGGCCAAGGCTGAAAACAAGCTGGTCCTGCTCGACTTCTTCAGCGCCGGCTGAGGGAGCTGCGTACTGCTGGGTCAGCAGTTTTACTCCAACGCCAAGTTCGAATCCTTCCTCAACAGCAATTTCGTCCTCTACCGGGCCGATTCCGCCGATGACCTCGGCAACCAGGTCTTCGACAAATTCGGCATCCGAGCCACCCCGACTGTCCTCTTCCTCAACGGCGACGGCGTCGAATTGGACTGGATCGTCGGATACGGCCCCCCGGCGGAAAACTTCCAGAAGAAGCTGGAAAAGATCCTGAAGGGCGAAGACACCTACCTGAAAGCCAAAGCCGCTTTCGACGCAAATCCCAAGGACGCGGCTCTGGCCTTCGCCGTCGCCCGCAAATGGGACGACCGGTACGACGACGCGAAAACGAAGGAATACTACACGAAGGTTCTCGAGCTCGACCCCAAGGGGACGGCCGGGACCTTCACCCACGAGTACTACAAAGTCACGGCCCCCTTCCGGGAGTATGCCGAGCTGGCCTTGGCCTCTCAAACGATGAACAGCGCCAAGCCGGACGTGGCCCCGCTGAAGGCCTTCCTCGCCAAGTACCCGAACAGCCCGCTCCTCGAGCGGGCCTGGCAGACGATGAGCCAGTACTATTCCTATCAGGCGCCCAAGGAAGAGGCCGCGGCCTTCTTCCCCGAATACGCGGCCAAGTTCCCCGATGACCCCAACGTTCTCGGCACCTGGCTGACCCGGATCGTCCGGGATAAAGAGCCGGCCGACAAGGGCTTGGAGCTGGCCGAAAAGATCAAGAAGATTCCCGCGATCAGCCCCTACCAGGTGATCGAAGAGCAAATCGCCGCTCTCCATCTGATCAAGGGCGACAACGCGAAGGCCGAGGAAGTCTACGGCAAGGATTTCATCTCCGACCGCGTCGACACGTTCGCTTACAACCTGGTCAATTACGCTAATTTCTGGCTGGAAAAGGATGCGAACAAGGACAGCGCGGTCGCCATGGCCGAGAAAGCCCTGATGCTCATGCCCGACGACGCTTTCTACGTTCAGCAAGTCGCCGGCATCTACGTCAAGGCCGGCCTGGAGCCCAAAGCCCTGGCTCTCTACGGGCCGGATTTCCTCCAAAAGAACATCGGCGACGCCGCCAAGGTCTACGGCTATGCCTCCTTCTGGAACCGCCAGGGGAAAAACCTGGAAAGCGCCGTGGTCGCGGCCGAGAAGGCTTGCGCCCTCAAGCCCGGGACCTACTATTACTGGAACACGCTCTCGTCCGTCTACGCCAAGCTGAAAAAGTGGCCTGAAGCCATAAAAGCAGGCGAGAAAGCGGTCGAGACGGCCAAAGGCTCGACCAAAGAGGCCATGCAAAAGGCCCTGGACAAGGTCAAGCAGGACGCGGCCAAGAAGTAAATCTCATCGACGATCGTTTGTCACGGGCGCCCCGCTTCGGCGGGGCGCCTTTTTTTTAAACCTGGATATCCAGAAGAACCTTGAGGGCGTCGCTTTTCCCGGCCCGTTCAAACGCTTCTTCCGCGCGGCGAAGGGGAAAACGGTCGGTAATCATCCCATCCAGGGGCATATCCGGAAAACGCCGCATCATCTTGAGACCTTCGGCGAACCGCCCGCATCGGGAGCCCAGGAGCGTCTGCTCGTTGATGACGAGTGGGGCGAGGTTGACGTCGCCCTGGAGGGCGACGGTCGACTTGAGGACGATCGTGCCCCGCGGCCGGCAGAGCGACATGGCCGTGGCGAGCCCCGCGCCCGAACCGGTCGCTTCGACGACCACATCCGCGCCGGGGACGATCTCACCCGCGTTGGCCGCGGTTTTCAGATTCCGCCATTTGGCCGACTTCAGCTTTTCGGGGTGGTGGCCGACGATCGTCACATCCGAAGACGCGGTCGACAGCACCCAGGCGCAGAGGGTGCCGAGCCGTCCGTCGCCAAGCACGACAACCCGCTCCTCTTTCCAGACCGGACGCTGCTCCAGGATCTCGCAAGCCGCCGAGAGGGGCTCGGTGAAAACAGCCCGGTCATCGGAGATGTCCGGGGGGATAAAATGCAGGTTTTCCGTCGGGAGGAGACAGAATTCGGCGAAACAGCCGTCGTGGTTGAGGATGCCGAGGGTCGTCCGATTCGGGCAGTGCCGGCCCATGCCCGCGGCGCAAGTCGGGCACCGCCCGCAGGCGGCGTTGATTTCGCCGACGACCCGTTTTCCGACCAAGCTCTCCTCGGCGCAGCTTTCCACTTTCCCGACAAACTCGTGGCCGAGAACTCCCTTGAAGCCCATATAGCCCTTCAAGATCTCCAGGTCGGTTTTGCAGATGCCGGCCGTCTTGACCCGGATACGAGCCCAGCCCGGCTTGGGCTCAGGAACACGGTAATCCTTAACGAGCTTCAGCACGCCGTCATAAACAGCCGCCGTCATGGTTTTCATAGCCGCACCTCCATTGCCCAGAGGTCCGGATTGCGAATCCGGTTCCCACCCCATCCCTCAGACTACAATAATTTGGACCGGGAAAGATGTCAAGGAAAGCGGGCCTCGCAAAAATATTTCTTGACAGCAAGACCGGCATTATTCTAGACTTTCCGCCGTTATGAAGACGACGCGTGCCTTTTCCGTTTCCGCCCTCCGGCACCGCCACGTCTTCCACGGGCGTTCCCGCGCCCATTAAACCGCTCCTTTAATCCCCTCTCTTTTTCCAAGGCCGGACTCCGCCGCGCGGCGGACCGGTTTCCCCCGCGATTCTCGAAAGGGAGCGTCCACATGAAACGTCTGAGAATGGTCATTCCCAAGGGACGGCTGTATGCGGAGGTCGTCCGCCTCCTCAACGATGCGGGCTTTGCCGTCGAAACGGACGCCGCAGCCTACCGGCCGGCCGTCGGCTTGCCCGGATTCGAAGCGAAAGTCCTGAAGCCCCAGAACATTCCCCGGCTGGTCGAGCTCGGAGCCCACGACCTGGGCTTCACCGGACACGATTGGGTTGTCGAAAGCGGAGCCCGCCTGGTCGAAGTGATGGATCTCGGATTCAATCCCGTCCGCCTCGCCGCCGCCGTCCCCGAAGGATTTTCCGAGGACGAAGCCCGCCGCCGCCGGCTCATCGTCGCCACGGAATACGAGACGATCGCCGGCCTTTTCCTTGCCGAACGCCGCTTCGACGCCGTGATCCTCCGGACCTTCGGGGCGACCGAGGTCTTTCCTCCAGACGACGCCGACATGATCGTCGACAATGTCTCCACCGGACGGACGCTCCGGGCCCACGGCCTCAGCCTCTATGCCGAGATCCTGCGCTCAACCACCCGGCTGGTCGCCGATCCCGCGGCCCTGCGGGATTCCTGGAAGCGCGAACGGATCGAGGAGACGGCCCTCCTGCTGCGCGGGGTGCTGGACGCCCGGAGCCGAGTCATGCTCGAAATGAACGTCCCGGCCGAACGGCTGGACGGCATCGTCGCCCTCCTGCCCTGTCTGCGCTCCCCGACCGTGGCACCGCTTTTTGCCGGCCAAGGGTACGCGGTGAAAGCCGCCGTTCCACGGGCGGAAACCGCCCGGCTGATCCCCCTTCTTAAAAAAGCCGGGGCCGGCGATATCCTCGAATATGAATTCGGAAAGGTGATCCTGTGATGCAATTCCGTCTGAAGATCAACGAAATCCCTCCGTATCTCAAGCCGACCGGCGACCGGAGGACCGGAACGCGCCTTGACGCCAACGAAAACCTTTGGGGCCCGCCGCCCCGGGTCTTGGCCGCCCTTCGCCTCGGGTCCGACCGCATCGCCGCATATCCCGACGAGGCCGGAAAGCTCGCAAACATCGCGGCCCGCCGCTTCGGAGCCGGCGCCGACAGCTTGATCCTGACCAACGGGGCCGACGAGGCGATTTACGCTTTGATGTCGCTCTTCGCCGGCCGCGGTGACCAAGTCGTCATGCCGGTTCCGGGATTCAACCTCTATGCGCTGGCAACCCGGCTCCACGGAGCGCGGATCGTCGGCGTCCCGCTCGGGCCGCATTTCGAGTTTCGACAGAGCCGCCTGATGAAGGCCGTCACAAGCCGGACCAGGATGGTCGTCCTCGTAACGCCCAACAATCCGACGGGAACAGAGATCTCGCCGGCCGAAATCGAGGCCGTCGTCAAGCGGGCCGCCCGCTTTGACGTTCCTGTCCTCCTGGACGAAACCTACGCCGGCTTTTCCGGCCGTCTTTATGGCCGGTTGACCCGCCGGCAGGCCAACTTGATTGTCCTCGGCTCGTTTTCAAAGTCGTTCGGCCTGGCCGGCCTGCGGCTGGGTTATGTCATCGGCTCTCCGGAGGTGATCTCCGCTCTCCGGGCCCTCCTTCCACCCTATTCGGTCAACGCGGCCGCCCTGGCCGCGGGAGAGGCGGCCTTGAAATCGGCTCCGTATTACGCCCGCGTCCGCCGGGCAATCGCCCGGGAGCGGAGTGGGCTCGCGGCCGCGCTTCGCGGGCGCGGACTAACCGTTTTCCCCTCGTCAGCCAATTTCGTCTGCGTCCGGGTCGGGCCCGATGCCGATCGCTTGCGGAAGCGTCTGGCCGCCGCCGGAATCTTCGTCAAGTCCTTTCCCGATGACCCCCGGCTTTCCGAATGCCTCCGGGTCACGGTCGGGCGGAGAGCGGATAACCGCCGATTCATCGCCGCGATGGATGAAGCCCGCTCGCCTAAAACGCTGCTTTTCGACATGGACGGAGTGCTCGTGGACGTCTCCGGGTCCTACCGGAAGGCGATCGAACGGACCGTTTTCCACTTTTCGGGGAAGCGTGTGTCCCCGGCCGAAATCCAACGGTGGAAGCTCCGCCCGGAGATGAACAACGACTGGGACGCGGCCGCGGCGATTCTTAAAGCGAAGGGAAAGAGCGTGCCGCGGCGCGAGCTGATCTCCTTTTTCCAGGAGCTTTATCTCGGCAAGAACGGAAGGCCGGGATTGAACCGGTCGGAACGCCGGCTTCTCCCCGTCCCCGTTCTCACCCGCCTGGCCGCCCGGCATCGCCTCGGAATCGTCACCGGCCGGCCCCGCAGGGATGCCCGGCTCGCCCTCCGACAATTTGGGATGGCTCGGTATTTTCGCGTCATCATCGCCCGCGAAGATGCCGGCTCCCGCCAAAAACCCGATCCGTACGGCCTGCGTCTGGCCTTGCGGCACCTCGACGCCCGGTCCGCTTTCTATTTCGGCGACAGTCCCGCCGACATGATCGCCGCCCGGAAAGCGGGTTGTTCGGCCGTTGCCGTTTGTCCGCCGGGATTCTCCAACCATCGCACCTGGCGCCGGCGGATGGTCGAAGCCGGAGCCATCCGGATCGCCGAAAGCCTCGAAGCCGAAATGGAGAGCTTCTGATGAGAACCGCCTCACTTGTTCGAAAGACGAAAGAAACGGATATCGCCCTCACCCTCGACCTGGACGGCCGGGGGACGGCGGAAATCGAAACCGATTTGGGCTTCATCAAGCATATGCTCGAGACGTTCGCCCGCCACGGAGCGTTCGACCTCCGGATGAAGATCGAGGGCGACCTCATAGTCGACGCCCACCACACGGTCGAAGACGCGGGGATCGTTCTCGGATCGGCGCTCAAGGAAGCCCTCGGCGATAAAAAAGGCATCCGGCGGGCGGGTTGGGCCGTGGTCCCGATGGATGAATCCCTGGCCGCGGCCGCCGTCGACCTTTCGGGCCGGCCTTATCTCCGCTGGGAGCCGCGGTTTCGGGGCCGCCGCCTCGGCGATCTCGACAACGATGTATTCGAGGACTTCTTCGGAGCCCTCGCCGCCAATCTCGGAGCCGCCATCCATCTTAAAGTGGAATACGGCCGCTCGGATCATCACAAAATCGAAGCCTTGTTCAAGGCGTTCGCCCGGGCACTCCGCGAAGCCTGCGCGCGCGACGAGCGAACGGCCGGAATTTCGTCCAGCGTCAAGGAGCCGTCATGATCGGCCTCGTCGATTACGGAGCGGGCAATCTCTTTTCCGTCCGGACCGCTCTCGAGCATATCGGGCAGGCGGCGAAAACGGTCGTCGAGCCCTCGGACCTCGAGGGTGCCGACCGGCTCATCCTGCCCGGCGTCGGCCATTTCGGGTCGGCGAGCGAACGGCTCAAAGCGTCCGGGCTTTTTAACGCCCTGAAAACGTGGACCGCCGCCGGGCGGCCGCTTCTCGGAATCTGCTTGGGAATGCAGCTTCTGTTCGAGAAGAGCGAGGAAGACGGGGGCCGCAATCCCGGCCTGGCGATTTTTCCAGGACGCATCGTCCGGCTCTGCGGGCCGCGTCGCCTCCATCTGGGATGGAACGCGGCGATTCCTTCCGGCCCGGCCGGTCCGGTCGCCCCGGGATATTATTATTTCGTCCACGGGTTCGCTCCCCTTGCGGAGAATCCGGCCGACGTCCTGGCGGAATCCCGATTCGGGGATACGGCCTTTCCCGCCGCCGTCGGCCGCGGGCCTGTCCTCGGTGTCCAGTTCCATCCGGAAAAGAGCGGGCCCGCCGGGCTCGCCTTTCTGGCCCGCTGGGCCGGTGAGAAAATTTCCCATTCGTCCGCAGAAAGAAGGTCCCCTTCCCTGGCTTTGACAAAGCCGGCCCGTCCGGCGCCGGCCATCCGGATCATCCCCTGCCTCGACATGGACGACGGCCGGGTGGTCAAGGGCGTCCGGTTCGAAAATCTGCGGGACGCGGGCGATCCGGTGGAGCTGGCCCGGCGCTACGGCGAACAGGGCGCCGACGAGATTTGCTTTCTCGACGTCGGAGCGACATGGAAAAGCCGGCGGACGCTGCTCACCGTCGTTAAAAACGCGGCGGCGGAAATCTTCATCCCCCTGACGGTCGGCGGCGGCTTGCGCTCGGCCGAGGACATCCGGGAAGCCCTCCAAGCCGGAGCGGACAAGGTTTCGCTCGGCACGGCGGCCGTGGAAAACCCGGAGCTCATCGGCCAAGCCGCCGAACGCTTCGGCCGCCAGTGTCTTGTCGTTTCGGTCGACGCCAGGGCCAAGGCCGGCGGCTACACCGTAACCACCCACGGCGGACGGCTGGACCGGAATATGGACGCCGTCGCCTGGGCCCGGCGGGCCGAGGACTCCGGCGCCGGGGAAATCCTGTTGAATTCCATCGACCGCGACGGAACGGGAGCGGGGTACGACCTCACGCTTCTCGACCAGGTCAGGCGCGCTGTTTCCATTCCGGTCATCGCCTCCGGGGGCGGGGAGGCGCCGAGCCACGCCTGGGATGCCGTCAACCGCGGCCGAGCCGACGCGGTCCTGCTGGCCTCCGTCCTCCACGACGGCCGGAGGACGATACAAGATTTCAAAACCTATCTGCGGGAGAAAGGAGCTTTTGTCCGATGATCATCCCTTCGATCGATTTGATGAACGGAAAGGTTGTCCAATTGAAGCACGGCCGGGAGTTGGTCCTGGAACGCGATGACCCGACTGCCCTCGCCAAGGAGTTTGACCGCTTCGGCGAAATCGCCGTCATCGACCTCGACGCGGCTCTGGGTCGCGGCTCGAACGCCGCCGCGGTCCGGACGATCTGCCGCCTGGCTGAATGCCGGGTCGGCGGCGGCCTGAGGACCGTCGAAGCCGCCCGGGAGGCAATCGCCGCCGGGGCGGCGAAAATCATCGTCGGAACCGCCGCCATTGGACCGGAGGGCATCCGGACGGATTTCCTCAAAGACCTGGCCGCGGCGATCGACCGGTCCCGCATCATCGTCGCTCTCGACACCTGGGACGGCGTCCTTCTGAGCCGCGGCTGGACCGAGCGGACCGGAATCCGGCTGGAGGACGCCCTGGGCGTCAGCGAGCCTATTGCGGGGAGTTCCTCTGCACATTCGTGGAGAAGGAAGGGACGATGGAGGGCCTGCCCGTCGATCGGGCGGTCGCCCTGGCCGGAATAACCCGGAATCCGATCACAGCCGCCGGCGGTGTCGGTTCCCTCGAGGACATCGAGCGCCTGGCCCGGGCCGGTCTCAATATCCAGCTCGGGATGGCCGTCTATACCGGACGGATCAAGCCGGCCGAAGCGTTTCTCCACACGCTTGATTGGAGCCGGGATTTGGTCCCGACGATCGTCCAGGACGAAAGCGGCCAAGTCCTGATGCTGGCCTGGAGCGACCGGGAATCGCTGGAGAAGACCTTCTCAGACGGGCGGATGCATTTTCACTCCCGCTCCCGTGACCGCCTCTGGCTCAAGGGCGAATCGTCGGGCCATTTCCTTTATCTGGTCCGGGCCAGGCTCGACTGCGATGCGGACGCCGTCCTGGCCACGGTCCGGCCGCGCGGCCCGGCCTGCCACCGGGAAACATATTCCTGTTTCGGACGGCAGCGCTTTTCCATCGAGTCGCTGGAAACGGTCCTGGCCGATCGGATTCAAAACCGCCGGCCCTGGTCCTATACCGCCTCTCTCGATGAAAAGGCCCTGGCCGAAAAAATTTGTGAGGAAGCCCAGGAGCTCATCGAAGCCCGCAAGCCGGATGATGTCGTCTGGGAAGCGGCCGACGTTCTTTATTTCACCCTGGTCAAGATGATCCGGGCGGGTGTCTCCTGGAACAATCTCTTAAAGGAGCTGGAACGAAGGAGGAACGCATGAGAATCATCAAGAAAGAAGCCCTGCCCGGCGATTTTTATTTCAGCTTTCGACGGGAAGACGTCCCCGGCGTCCGCCGGATCATCGAGGACGTCAGACGGGACGGGGACGCGGCCGTCCGGCACTACTCGCGGTTGTTGGACGGTTCCGCCCCGGACCCGATGCGTCTTCCGAAAGAAGCCATCGCCGAAGCGGTGATAAAGCTCGATCCCTCCCTCCGGGAGGCTCTGCTTCTTGCCGCCCGGAACATCCGGACGTTCGCTGCGGCCCAAAAGGCGGACATCCGCAATTTCGAAATCGAAACGTCGCCCGGCGTTTTTTGCGGACAGCGGACAAGCCCGGTCGACCGAGTCGGTCTCTATGTCCCCAGCGGGCGCCACCCGTTGGTTTCCTCCCTGCTCATGGGCGCGATTCCCGCGCTCGAGGCCGGCGTCCGGGAGATCGCCGTCTGCTCGCCCCCGACGGCCGGCGGGACGGTCCACCCGGTGATTCGCGGTGCGGCCGGGCTCCTGGGCCTTGACGAAGTTTATGCCGTGGGCGGGGCCCAGGCGATCGCGGCCATGGCCTTCGGCACGGAGCGCCTTCCCCGGGTCGATAAAATCGTCGGGCCGGGCAACCGGTTCGTCACCGCCGCCAAGCTCGAGCTCTTCGGGACGGCCGGGATCGACCTTCCGGCCGGGCCAAGCGAGGTCCTGATCGTCGCCTCCGACGACGCCGATCCTGAGGTCGCGGCCGCCGACCTTCTCGCCCAAGCCGAGCACGACCCCGAGGCCTCCGCCGTTTTATTTACGGACGCGCGAACGTTCGCCGAAGCGGTGGGCGAGGCAATCAGCCGGCAGATCGCCCGGCTTCCGAATCCCGCGACCGCCGAAAGGTCCCTGGAGAACCGCGGATTCATCCTCGTTTTGGAAACGCTCGAGGAAGCCGTGGAGATCGCGAACCGCCGGGCGCCCGAGCACCTGGAATTACAGGGCGGACGGGCCGTTTCCCTCGCGCCCCGCTTCCGGAATTTCGGAGCGCTGTTCATCGGCGCGGAAACCGGAGAAGTGTTCGGGGATTACGCCGCCGGAACAAACCACGTCCTGCCGACCGGCGGCGCGGCCCGCTTTGCTTCCGGGCTCGGCGTCCGCGACTTCCTGAAATTTCAAACAACCCTGCGCTGTTCCCCCGAAGGAGCCGGGCTGTTGATCGCCGTAACGGAGCGCCTGGCCGAAGCCGAAGGCCTAGCCGCCCATGCCGCCGCGGCCGGCCTGCGCCAACGTTTTTCCCCGGGATTTCGTAGTATAATCTGACGACATTCTCGAGGAGGAATCTCATGTCCTATTCCCGCCGCCGGCGTCGTGCGTCCCTGCCTTTCGGCAAATCATTGATCCTTTTCTCTATCCTCGCCGCTTCGCTTGCCGGAGCCATCCCCCTGGCCGCCCAGGACAATCCCCTGTGGCTGCGCTACCCGGCGATTTCGCCGGACGGTCAAACCATCCTCTTCTGTTTCATGGGAGATATTTTTAAAGTCCCCGCCACAGGCGGCCAAGCGACGCCGCTGACCATCGGTGAATCCTACGATTATTCTCCCGTCTGGAGCCATGACGGCAAGTCCATCGCCTTCGCCTCCGACCGCGCCGGCAATTTCGACATCTACCTCATGCCGGCCTCGGGAGGGGAAGCCGTCCGCCTGACCTTTCATTCCGCGGCCGATATTCCCAGCGGCTTTACGGCCGACGACAAGCGCATTCTCTTCGCCTCCCTTCGCCAGGATTCCGTCTCCAACGTTCAATTCCCCTCCGGGACGTTCCCGGAGCTCTACAGCGTTTCGGTCAAAGGCGGAGAAGCGGCCCTCGTCCTGACCCAGCCGGCGATTTCGGCCGTGGTGAATCCGGCCGGAGACAAGATTCTTTATCACGATCAAAAAGGCTTCGAGGACGAATGGCGCAAGCACCACACGTCATCGGAAACCCGCGACCTCTGGGTGTACGACCTGAAAACGAGGAAAAACACCCAGATCACGACATCCGAGTACGAAGATCGCAATCCGGTCTTCGACCGCAACGGCGACGATTTTTATTTCCTGAGCGAGCGGAGCGGCTCGTTCAATGTCTTTAAGAGCTCGCTGAGCCAACCGTCGACCGCGACCGCCCTGACCTCCTTCACCAAGAATCCGGTCCGGTTCCTGTCCCGCTCCGACGCCGGAGTTCTCTGCTTCGGCTACGACGGAGAAATCTACACCAAGGCCGGTGACGCGGCTCCCCGGAAGCTGTCCGTCCGCATCGCCCAGGACGGCCGGAGGACGCTCGAACGGATCCTGCCGGTCGGGGGCGGCTTCACCGAAATGCGCCCCTCCCCGAACGGCAAGGAGATCGCTTTTGTTTTCCGGGGCGAGATCTTCGTCGTCTCGACGGAAGGCGGACCGGCCAAGCGAATCACGAATACCCCCTATCAGGAGCGGAGCGTGAGCTTCAGCCCCGACGGCCGGACGCTCGTCTACGCCGCCGAGCGGGACAACAATTGGAACGTCTATACGAGCGCGATCGTCCGCAAGGAAGAGCCGTATTTTTACGCCGCGACGGCCCTCAAGGAGGAAACGGTCATCGCCACCGGGGCCGAGGAATTCCAGCCCGAGTTCTCGCCCGACGGCAAGGACGTCGCCTTCCTGGAAAACCGGGTCGCCCTGAAAGTCGTCAACCTGGCCTCGAAGGAAAGCCGGATGATCCTTCCGGCCGAGCATAACTATTCTTACGCGGATGGCGACCAGGGCTACCGTTGGAGCCCGGACGGGAAATGGTTCCTCGTCCAATACGGCGTCGTCCGGCTGTTCACTCCCCAGGTCGGATTGATCTCGAGCGACGGCAAGGGCCGGGTCATCAACCTGACCAAAAGCGGATTCGACAACGTCGCGGCCCGGTGGGGTATGGACGGACAGATGATGTATTGGGCCACCACCCGGGACGGGCTCGTCAACACCGACGGGGGACCGGCCTCCTACGACGTCTACGGCCTGTTCTTCACCCGGGAAGCCTATGACCGCTTCCGTCTCTCCAAAGCCGATTTCGCCCTGTTGAAGGAGATGGAGGACAAGGCGAAAGAAGACAAAGCGAAAGCGGAGAAAGACAAGCCCAAGGATCCCAAAGCGCCCGCGGAAGCAAAAAAGGATGAGCCGAAAAAAGAGATCGTGATTGAGCTCGACGGATTGGACCAGCGCAAAGCCCGCTTCACCATCCATTCGTCCAGCCTCGCCGACGCGGCCCTGAGCAAAACAGGCGATAAGCTCTTTTATCTGGCCCGGTTCGAACGGGGCTTCGACCTGTGGGTGACCGAGCTGCGGACCCGGGACACGAAAATGCTGGCCAAGCTGGGCGCCGGGTCGGCCGGGATGGAGCTTTCGGCCGACGGCAAGACGCTCTTTCTCCTGGCCGACGGGCGGCTGAGTAAAATCGACCCGGAGAGCGGCAAAGTCGAAGGCATCTCCATTTCGGGCGAGATGGTCCTCGACGCGGCCGCCGAAAAGGCCTACATGTTCGACCATATGTGGCGGCAGATCAAGCAGAAGTTCCTGGTTGCGGACCTCCACGGCACGGACTGGGACTTTTATTATCCGGTCTACAAGAAATTCCTTCCCCACATCAATAACAACTACGACTACGCCGAGATGGCCAGCGAGATGCTGGGCGAGCTGAACGGGTCGCACACCGGCAGCGGATACTCGCCCGCGCGCCAAGCCACGGCCGACGCCACCGCTTCCCTCGGCCTGTTCCTGGACTACGATCACGCCGGAAGCGGACTGAAAGTCGCCGAGATTCTGACCGGCGGGCCTCTGGACAAGGCCGACCTCAAGATTCGGGCGGGCCATCTCATCGAGAAAATCGACGGCCGGACGCTCGACGGAACGGTCGATCATTACGCCCTGCTCAACCGGAAAGCCGGCCAGCCGACCCTTCTTTCCGTTTACGACCCGGCGGCCCAAAAGCGCTGGGAGGAGGCCGTCAAACCGATTTCATCGGGCGAGGAAAACGCCCTGCTCTACCGGCGCTGGGTCCTGGCCCGCCGGGCCGAAGTCGATCGGTTGTCCGGCGGCCGGATCGGCTATGTCCATGTCCGGAGCATGAACGACGCCAGCTACCGGACGGTCATCGAAGAGGTCCTCGGGCTGAGCATGGGGAAAGACGCTCTGATCGTCGACACCCGCTTCAACGGCGGCGGCAGCCTCCACGATCAGCTGGCCGACTTCCTCAACGGGAAGAAGGTTTTTGACATCGTGCCCCGCGGCCAGCTCGTCGGCTATGAGCCCTACAACAAATGGATCAAGCCCTCGATCGTCGTGATGGGCGAGTGCAATTATTCGGACGCCCACCTCTTCCCCGTCGAATACAAGATCAAGGGGATCGGGCAGACGCTGGGCATGCCGGTTCCCGGCACCGGCACGTTCGTCTGGTGGGAGACCCTGATCGATCCCACGATCTATTTCGGCATTCCCCAGGGCGGGTGGCGGACTCCCGACGGCAAGTTGTGCGAAAACAACCAGCTTGAGCCCGATATCAAGATCAAGAACGACCCCGACGTAATGTCGGCCGGTCGCGACCAGCAGATCGAAGCGGCGGTTAAGGAGCTTCTGAAGAAGTAAGATTCAGCCTCGGCTGACATTAGAAAATCGTTATCCGGCCGTAAGCCGGGGTTTATTTCGCCTCCTGTAAGATGGCCCGCGGATGGTTGAGCCATCTCAAGGAGGCCCTGATGTACAAGCGAAATATTCGACTCGGATGGGTGGTGATCGGATTTATCCTCGGTGTGGTCGTCTCGGTTCTTGCCGCCCAAGTCCCTCCGCCGGCGCCTCCGGCGAACGGGACGGACGTCAATCGGATGAAAGAGAGCGCTCCCAAGGTCTATATCGACAGCCGGGAAGTCGACATCGAATTCATCAAGACCGAGATCACGTTCGTCAACTATGTCCGCGACCGCAAGGAAGCCGACGTCCATATCCTGATCACAACCCAGAGCACCGGCAGCAACGGCCAGGAGTATACCCTCGCCTTCATCGGCCAAAACGGCTGGAGCGGCATCGACAACACCCTGTCGTTCGTATCCAACAAGGTCCAGACTGCCGACGAGATCCGGCGGGGTCTCAACCAGATCCTGAAAATGGGCCTGGTCGGCTACGCCGCCCGGACGCCGATCCAATCCCGCCTGGCCGTGTCCTTCATGGACCGGGTGGACCCGGCCTCGGTTCGGGACAAATGGAATTTCTGGGTCTTCAGCTTCAGCCTGAACGGCATGGAGTTCGGGGAGAAATCCCAATCCCGGACGATGCTCTATGGAAACATCTCGGCCAACCGGGTGACCCCGGCCGCCAAGCTCCGGCTCGGATTGTCGGGCGATTACTCAAAAAGCCGGTTCTCTTTCGGCGGCGAGGACATTGTCAGCGAATCGGACAGCGCGACGTTCGACGGTCTTTACGTGAAAAGTCTGAACGAGCATTGGTCCGCGGGGATCTTTCTCACGGTCGATTCCTCGACGTATCGCAACATCAGCCTCTCCCTGAATCCCTCGCCGGCGATCGAATATAACGTCTTTCCCTACTCCGAATCGACCCGCCGGCAGCTGCGCTTTCTCTACCGCTTGAACGTCAAGCAGGTTCGCTACCGGGAAGAGACGATTTACGACAAAATCAAGGAGAGCCTGTTCGGGCAATCGTTGGCCGCGACGTTGGAAGTGAAGGAACCCTGGGGATCGGCCGAAGCCTCGATCGAAGGCTCGCACTATTTCCATAACCTGAAGATGAACCGCCTGGAGATCCGCGGCGAGCTCAGCCTTCGCCTCTTCAAGGGTCTGTCGCTCACCCTGGATGCCGGCTACGAACGCGTCCGGGATCAGCTGGGCCTGCCGAAGGGCGACTTGAAGCTGGAGGAAGTGCTGCTCCAGCGGCGGGAGCTGGCCACCGATTACAATTACTCCCTTTCCGTGGGTTTGAGCTATACCTTCGGCTCCATTTTCAGCAACGTCGTGAATCCTCGTTTTGGCTCGTCCGATTCGATGGGCGGCTACGGCTACTTCTGGCATTGAGCCCGGCCGCCCGGAATGATCCGCCGGAGGGCCGGTTTGGCCGGCCTCCGGCGGGGATTTCCTCGCGGGGAGCAACGAGATTATAATGAGCGCCGTGAGGATCCTGATCGTCGAAGATGACCGGAAGGTCCGGGCCGCCCTGGAGCGGGGCCTCCGGGAAGAGCACTACGCGGTGGACTCCTGCGGCTCCGGCCCGGAGGCGGTCGAGCTGGCCGGACTCCATCCCTATGACCTGATTGTGTTGGACCTCATGCTCCCCGGCCTGGACGGAATCTCCGTTTGCCGCGAGCTCCGCCGGCAGAATTTCTGGATGCCAGTCCTCATGCTGACGGCCCGGGACTCGCTGAAAGATAAAATCTCGGGTTTAACCGAGGGAGCCGACGATTACCTGACCAAGCCATTCTCTTTCGAGGAGCTGCTGGCCCGGATCCGGGCCTTGTTTCGAAGGAGCCAGGAGTACCGGGTCGGGGCTCTCATCGCGGCCGATTTGGAAGTCGACCCGGTCCGGAGAGTTGTCACCCGGGCCGGCCGCCGGATCGACCTCACGGGAAAGGAATACGCCCTCCTGGAATACCTGATCCGAAACAAGGACCGGGTTGTCTCCTCAACCATGATCCTCGAACATGTCTGGGACATGAACTACGAGGGCAGCGGAAACGTCGTCAACGTTTTCATCAACCGGCTCCGGGACAAGATCGATCGGGACCAGGCCCGGAAATTGATCCGGACCGTCCGCGGGCACGGTTTCACGGTCGGGGAATCCGATGAAAATTAACACCCTTCGGTTCAAACTGACTCTCTGGTACCTGATCATTCTGGGCTTGCTCGTTTCCGCCTCGGGTGTTTTCCTCTTCCAGGTGATGAAGGAAAAGCGGATGGCGGAGTTCGACCGGGATTTACGGGACCAGGCCGGAAGAATGTCCGAGCGCTGGGAGCGAACCGAGGGACTGACCTGGGAGCAAGCCATCGCTCAGACCCAGGAAGGAGCCCGGCGGCCGTATATCCGCGTCGAGACGCTCATCTATCCGGGGCCGCGGAATTCCCAAGCTCCGAAGCCCAGCGTCCGTTCGGCCAACGTCCCGGAGAACGCCTTTCTTTTCCCGAAGGCGGCCTATGACCGGGCTTTCCGGACCAGAGGCGGACTGCCCCTTTTTCTGACGATCCGCGATCCGCTTTTGGAAACGAATTCAATCCGGGTTGTCCTGATGCCCGTTTCCCATGACGAAGTCCTTCAATTCGGCGTTTCCCTGAAAGACTGGCTCGACAACCTCCGAGGATTGGGGCTTCTGATGCTGTTGGCCGGAGGCCTCCTTCTCGGCCTGGCCTTCGCCGGGGGAAGCCTCATCATTCGCAAAGCCTTGGGGCCGGTTCAGGATATCGTCCGAACGGCCCGAAGGATCACGACCGACGACCTGTCGCTGCGGCTTCCCGGCCGCCGCCGAAAGGATGAGATCGGGGAGCTCGTGGACACCTTCAACGAGATGATCGCCCGCCTGGAGACGTCGGTGGCGAACATCCTCCAATTTTCGGGGGACGTTTCCCACGAGCTCCGGACGCCGCTCACGGCGATCCGCAGCGAAATCGAAGTTCTCCTGAGAAAGGAACGTCCCGCCGGGGAATACGTCGACGCCCTCCGGAGCGCCCTCGAGGAGACCGGGCGGCTGGAAAAAATAGTCAACGACCTCCTGTTCCTCTCCCGGCTCGATACCGTCGAGGGCGGCTCCTTCGAGGCCGACATCCGCCTGGAAGATGTCGTCGCCGCGATCTTCGGGCGAGCCGCGACCGCGGCCCGGGACAAGGGCCTCCATCCTTCTTTTAGCGTCATCGAAAGCGCCCCGGCCCGGGGGAATGCGGATATCCTCGAGCGCCTGGCCGCCAACCTGCTGGAGAACGCCGTCCGCTACACTCCCCCGGGCGGCCGGATCGAAGTGACCGTGGACAGAAGCGAAACCGGCGCCGGACGGATCATTGTCGCTGATTCTGGAATCGGCATCCCGAAGGAGTCTATCCCCGGGATCTTCGACCGCTTCACCGTCGTCGACGCCTCCAGGTCCAAAGAAACGGGCGGAGCCGGATTGGGCTTGTCGATCGTCAAGCGGGTGGCCGACCTGCACGGCGCCGCGATCGAGATTGAAAGCCGGGTGGGGGAAGGGACACGCTTCACCGTCCGATTCCCCGCTCCTTCCTCGATTAAGTGACGAAGCCGATCTCCCGGTTGAACTCAGCGATGAGCCGCTCGAAGGCCTCGAGCCCGCCGGCAAAGGCCTCCTCCCAATACGCGGGATCCCACTGGTCGTTCAGCTCCTCGACGGATTTGCCCTGCTGTTCGACCCAAGTGAAATACTTGAGATTGTGGGCGGCCTTGCGGTCGCGGTAGCCCCATTCCTTGAACCAGTCAGTCTTCTGGCCTTCGATCACGGCGGCGTAGTCCCGGGCGGCATCGACCTCCCGGTAGGCGCCCCGGCTTCGGTTCATCTCTTCGAGGCGGGAGCGATAAAGGTCGACCGAATCGGTGAAGATCGTCAAGATCGCGTCCGCCCGGCCCATCTCGAAATAGCGGGCCGTCTTGATGGCGGCCAGCATGTTGCAGATGGAGGAGAGCCCCAAATCGAGCCAGGCTCCGGCATTCGGCTTCGGAAACCCCAAGACGCTGAAGGAAGCGGTGCCCGGCCTCCTCGTTGAAGAGGCGCAGGAGGCGGAGGCAATCCTCGTCGTCGATCGCGGCCACGGCGTCGGTATTGCGGACGTTGTGCACCCAGGGGACGTGCTTGTCGCCGATGCCCTCGATCCGATGAGCGCCAAAGCCGTTGAGAAAGAGCGTCGGGCATTGCCGCGCCTCGGCGGCGACGATGCGGAGCCGGGGATGAAGGGTCTTGAGATAGTCGCCCGCGGCAAGCGTCCCGGCCGAGCCGGTCGCGGAGACGAAAGCGGCCGGGCTTCCCGGTCCCGGCCGGCGGGCTTCAAACGCCTCCTGGGCCGCCGGTCCGGTGACCTGATAATGAAAGAAGGGATTGCCGAGCTCGGCAAACTGGTTGAAGATCATATTCCGGGGTCGGCGGCAAGATCGCGGCATTTATCGTAGATTTCCTTGACGTTGGATTCGCAGCCCGGCGTGGCGATGACCTCGGCGCCGACGGCCTTCAGCCAGGCGAATCTCTCCCGGGACATCTCCTCGGGCAGGATGGCGACGGCGCGGCAACCGAGGAGGGCGCAGTCGAAGGCGCCCCCGCGGCAGTAATTCCCGGTCGACGGCCAAACCGCTTTGTGGATTTCGGGATCGAACGCCCCGGAGGCGAGGCGCGGAACCAGGCAGCCGAAGGCGGCGCCGACTTTATGGGATCCCGTGGGGAACTGCTTGCCCACCAGCCCGATAACCGGGGCTTCGAGGCCGGTAATCGGGCGCGGAAGCTCGAGGGCGTTGACCGGACCGAAAAGACCCGGTCGTCCCGTCGTTTTTCCAGCTGATGCGGAAAAGATTGGCCGGGTGGAGCGCATCCATCCCCACTCCGGGCAGCGCGTTTCGGACGGCGCTTGAGATATGGTCCGGATCGCGCAATTCCGCCAGCGTCGGGAGGGTGAGGCCTCGCTCCCGGCAGCGGGTGGCTGTCTTTCGGAGAACCGTCTCATCGACGGACATGTCGATCCAGGACGCGGGATGGATACGCATGAGGGGCATGATATGCCCCGCCGCGAAAGAGTGTCAAGGAAGGCGCGGTACCCTATTTCCGCAGATAGGCCAGGGCCTGGAGGGCGGCCACGCAGCCCTCCCCCGCGGCCGAGACGACCTGGAGCCCGCCGCAGGTCAGATCGCCGGCGGCGAACACGCCCTCGATATTTGTCCTCTGGAAGCGGTCGACCGAAAGGCACTGCTTGTGGTCCATGGACAATCCGGACTTTTCAAAAAGCGGACCGGTCGGGACCTCCCGGAAGATGAAGACGGCGGCGACGTCCAGCGGTTGTTCTCCGGACGATGTCTTTAAAATGACCCGTTCGACGCTTTTATCTCCGGCGATTTCCTTGATCTCGGTATTTCCATAGACCGGGATCCCGAATTTTTCGGCCTTCGTGAAGGCTTCTTCCAGGGCGGCCGGGTCCTTGACCTTGCCGGGAATCCAGTGGACCCGGACGCCGGTCTGATGCAGGATCCAGATATCCTCGACCGCTTCGGGCAGATGGCCGAAGGCGGCCACGTCCTTTCCTTTATAAAGAGGGCCGTCGCAGACGGCGCAATAGCTCACCCCAAAGCCGAGAAGCCGCTCCTCTCCGGGGATCTGGCGCTCCTTGGCGAAGGGCTTTCCCGTAGCCAGGATGATCGCCCGGGCTTCGATGAAGGCATCCGAGGTCGAGATATATTTCGGCGAAGTCGTCAGGGAGAGGGCGATCGTGTCGCCCTTGATGAACTCGGCTCCAAAATTACGGGCCTGGTCCCGAAACCGGGCCAGGAGGTCGTTGCTGTTGATCGAGATGAATCCGGGATAATTTTCCAGATCGTATCCGAGCGAGAGGCGGGAGGACGCCCGCTCGCCCTCGAGGACCAGGGTTTTTTTTCCGGACCGGGCGGCGTAAATGGCCGCGCTCAGGCCGGCCGGACCGGCCCCGACGATTGCGATTTCGGCCGAAAGGCTTTGCATGGACTCTCTCCTCGTGATTGATATTATACCCCAAGTTGACATTATCCCTCGCCCGGTCTAAAGTTTCGGCGTGATTCGTCGACGTTATTTAGCCGCCGCCGCGGCGGCACTCGCGGTCTTCTCCCTATCCCCCCTGCTTTTCGGCGGACCCGGCCGGACCGGAACCTTTCTCCTGTTTTCCGGCCAGACGCTCGATTTTCAGCGGGACTTGACGGCCAACCGGACTCTCTGGCATTTCGAGAAGGCGTTCTTTTTTCCCCGGATGGCCAGGGATTTGGCCCTGGGCATCGGAATCGGCGGGAAAACCTTGGGCGGGACATGGGACCTGTCTTACTTTTATTCCACCCAGACCGCGGTGTTCGACGACGGGAGCCGGACGGCGACCTTTCAAGCGCTCGAGCTCAACGGCCGCTCGTTTTTCCTGAAAAAGCTCTTCGTCCACCCCTATTTTCTGGGCGGCATCACTATCCCTTTCATCCGGGTCGACAACGGAGCTTTCTATGAAGGGAAACCAACGAATGCCGCCTACTTTGGGGCCGGGCTCAATGTCGGAGCGGGCCTCCTCGTTGAGATCGGACCTTCAATTCTCCTGAATGCCGGAGTCGTCTATCGCTGGATCGGATTCCTCTACGCCTTTGGCGGAGGGAAGGGCCGCGACATAAACAACCTTCAGGTCGGTTACCTGGGGCCGGAATTCGGCCGGCTGCTGCGGACGGATACGGTGACCCTGACCCTCGGCTTGGGATTAGTTTTCTAGTGTCCCGTCTCATGAGTTCTTTGCCGGGATTTTCGAGGAGACGGGACACTTCCAAGGGGGAGTCAAGCTCCCCCTTCGGCGCTTCGCTGAACCCCCGAGGGGGGCCTCGCCGCCCCCCTCGAGCTCCCCGGCGGTGTCGCGTCAAGGGATATCTGGAATTTGACAAAATATTACTGAGACGCAACACGAGGAGGAACGCATGAAAGCGACGGCGCCGCGGACGAAATTTTCGATGGGGATCGTTTGTCTTCCGGTCTTGATCGGGCTGACGGCCTGGGCCTGCGGCAAAAGCGACGCCCCCGCGCCCGGGGGGACGGCCGCTTCGACCATAGCGGCGAAGCCGGCTCCGAATTTTTCCGGCTGGATTCCCTACACCTCCGACGAGGCCGGTTTCTCCGTCCTGACTCCGGCGGTCTTCGCGCCGAACTCCGAAACGACGCCGACAGACGCCGGCGACATCCGCTTTCAACGGTTCACCGCCCAGCCCGATTTCCATCATATTTATATTATCGTCGTCAGCCGGATGCCCGAGGCTCTCGTCGCCGGACGGAATCCCGTCGAGCTTCTGCAGGGCGCCCGGGAAGGCGTGATCGGCCAGTTCCAGGGAACGGTCACCTCGGAGCGCCAGATGATCCTGGACGGGCGCCCCGGATTGGAAATCAAAGTGACCGGAACCTCCCAGGGAATGAGCGTCACGGTCGTCAGCCGGGTGTATCTGGCCAGAAACAGCCTCTATCAGGCCTATGTCATCGCCGAGAAAGGATACGAGGACGACGCCTCGGACCGGCATTTCCTCGATTCCTTCAAGCTGAAATGATGTTCTCCAATCGCGAGGCTTCCGTTTTCGTCCCGGACGGGATGCCGGCCGAGTCGGCGTTCCGCAGGATCAGCCATCTCGGCCTCGGCGCCCACCAGGACGACCTGGAGATCATGGCCTTCCACGGCATCGCCGCCTGCTTCGGGAAACCTGACCGCTGGTTCGGCGCGGTCATCTGCACGTCGGGGAGCGGAAGCCCGCGTTCGGGCGCATACGCTGAATGTGAGGACGCGGAGATGGTCGCCCTCCGGAGAACGGAACAGGAAAAGGCAGCGATTGTCGGAGAATACGGCGTTCTGGCCCAGCTCGGCCATCCCAGCGCCGTCATCAAGGATCCCCGGAACCCGTCGCTCCCGCAGGACCTCGATCTCGTGTTCGGCGCATGCCGGCCTGAAGTCGTCTACACCCACAACCCGGCCGACAAACATGAAACGCACGTCGCCTGCGTCCTGGCCGTTCTGGACTCGCTCCGGCGTTTGCCGCCCGAGCGCCGGCCGCGCCAAGTCCTCGGGTGCGAAGTCTGGCGAGCCCTCGATTGGCTCGACGACGCCGATAAAGTGCCTCTGGATGTCGGCGGGCGGGCGGACCTGGCCGTCGCCCTCGTCAATATCTTCGAATCCCAGATCGCCGGGGGGAAACGCTACGACCTGGCGACGGTCGGACGGCGACGGGCCAACGCCAGCTACTTCCGATCCCATGGGACGGACGAAGCCGAGGAGCTTTCCTTCGCCATGGACCTGACGCCCCTGGTCGTTGACCCGACGCGCGACATCGCCGGGTACGTCCTGGAGCATATCGAAAGGTTCCGGGCCGACGTCGCGGCTAAGATAAAAGCATTTCTCCGTTAACGTTTCATAAGATATTTGGCGAAGAAGGCGTCGGCCGCCTCGAAGACCCGAAGCCACTTGGCGTGGACCAGGAAATCGTGCACTTCATCCGGGAAGACGATCAGCTCCATCGGCACCTTCCGGGCCCGGAGCAGCTGCACGAGTCCGGTCGTCTGGCTGAACTCTACGTTGCGATCGTCGTCCCCGTGAACGAGGAGAACCGGCGAGGTCCAGTGATCGATCGAAGAAATCGAGGACGAGCGGAACGTCGTGTTCTCGGGATCCAGGCTGTTGCCCCAGAGATGGACGCCGGCGATATCCACGCCGGCCTTGAAGACGTCGCTGTTTCTGGCCAAGCCCATGGCCGTGAGCAACCCGCCGTAACTTAAGCCCCACAGGCCGATCCTCTCGGGATCCACGTCGGGCCGCGATTGCAGGTAGCGGGCCGCGGCAATGACGTCGAGATATTCGCTCGAGCCCTGGGGCCCCCGATTGGGGGCCATGCGGAACCGTTGCCCATAGCCGATCCCCGAGCGGTAGTTGACGCTGATGACGACGTATCCGCGGCTGGCGAAGTACTCGTTGATCGCGTAGGCCATGTGGTAGAAATACATGTACTGGTATCCAAGGAGCATTTGCCGTACCGGCCCGCCGTGAGTGAAGAGAATGGCCGGCCGCCGTTCGCCCGGTTTGATGTCCCGGGGGACCCAGACCTGGTTATGGCATTCCATCCCGTCCTCGGCTTTGAGGAGGACGTTCTCCGGGACGACGTGGTCCGCGACCGGAAAGTCCGGCGGAAGGGCGGTGATCACCTTGGCTTCTCCCCCGGCCGAAGGGACCAGGGCAACCGCGCGCGGATGAGTCGCATCGCTCCAGAAGACCGCGACCAGACCGCTCCGCCCGCCGAGGGGCGCCGGTTCGGTTTCGATTCCGTCGCCCTTGGTCAGCTGTCGCCCGACTCCGTCCCCGCCGGCCGTCGGCGAAGCCCACAGGTCCCGCCGGTCGATGTCGCCGGCATTGGAGGTGTAGTAGAGCGTCTTTCCATCCGGCGCGTAGCCGATGAACTCGGCCTCGCCCTCGCCGGGCGTCAAATTGAGCGGAAGGGGGCTCACAGCTGCGGCCGCGACGGGCACCGACCAATAATGCCGCCAGTTGTCGCGCTCGAACATAAAGACAAGGTTGTCCCCCGCCCAAACGATGTTCCGGAGCTGCCGCCATGACGGATCGTTGGCCGGTTCGGTCCAAACCCGCGACTCCCGTCCCGGTCCCAACATCCGCCACCCAGAACGTCAGAGCGGATCCGTCCTCGAACTTCGCTTCGCCGAATCCGGGCCCGCTGGCGTTTTGCGGCGGACGGGGCGCCACGAGCGGGAGCGGCGTCGTTTGCGGGGCATTGGCCGGGTTGGGAAGAGGGGCTTCGGAACCGGGGAACCGTACCGGGTAACCGCCGCGCCGGGCCGTCCCGGGTTGATTGGCCGGGGCGGTGTTCCAGGCGAACGGCTGTCCGGGACGGCGGATGAAAGCGATCTTTTTCCCGTCGGGCGACCAGGTCGGGCTCGAGTCCCGGTCGACCGAGGGAGACATGTAGGCAACCGTGCGGGAGGCGATATCATAAACGCCGATGAAGCTATGGTCCCACCGGTCGCTGGTGAACGCGATCTTGCGGCCGTCGGGCGAGAACATCGGACCGCTGTTGGTTCCCCAAGCCCGAAACAGCGGCGCCTCGCCCTTGTTTCCGGCTCCCGGGACGACCGGAGCTCCGAGGATTTGGCCGCCCCCGTTGCTTTCCCAAGCCGCCCATTTTCCATCCGGCGAAAGCACGGGACTCGAGCCGGCCCCGAGGCGGAACGGAGTTTTATCCTTGATTCTCAAACCCCAGACGGCTTGATCGCCGCCGTCCGGCAAGCTGGAAGGATTGGCCACCCAGCCGACGTCGTTGGGGTCGTGACCCCGGACAAAGAGAACAACGGAACCGTCGTCCGAGATGCGCAAGCTCGTCAAATCGATGCCATCGTCCGTATTGAAGCTGGTCAAGCGGACCGGCTTGAAATCGGGCGCCGCGGCGGTCCAGACGTTTCTCTTCCCTTGATCGTTGGCCAGCCAGGCGATCCGGTCCGCCTTCTTGGCCGCCACAAGCTCATAGGGAAAGGTATAAGAAATGAATTGGGCGATGGTCGCCTGTCCGGCCGACGACGACGGGGCCGCGGGGACGAGGACAGCGAAAAGGAATGAGGCGAGGATGCCGATCGAGATTTTGCGCATTTTTACCTCTTTTGTTTGAAATGGGGGCGGCCCTGAACATCAGGCTCATTATAAACGAAAATGTCGATTATTTTACCCAGATATTCCCCTAGTGTCCCGTCTCATAAGGTCTTTGCAGGATGATCGAGGAGACGGGACACTAGAACTCGCTTTTTAGGGACAAAAAAAGGCCCCGCCGGAAACCGGCGGGGCCTTCCTTATAGAGATAGCGCTGAACCGAGGCCGGATTATTTCTTGATTTCGTCCTTCAACACATCGACGAGCTTTTTAATGAAATCGACGTCGTGTTTTTTGTCGGCCGGACCCTCGATCTTTAAGGTGATGGACCCGGACTCCTCGTCGTATTTCGACTCGGCAACGGAGTAGCCCTCGGGAATCTCTTTCTCCAGCTTATCGAGGGCCCGTTTGAACGCGGCTTTCCCTTCAGCCCCGCTTTTCCCCGACAGGACGACCATGATCGTCCCTTCCTTAGCCGTCGTCCCGGAAATGAAGGCCACATTTTTACCGACATCCAGCTTGTCCCCGTGGACAAAATAAGCCGTTCCCGTCGACGGGGCGGTTTTCCCGACCGCGAAATAGCCCCTCTTTCCGTCTTTACTCTCGAGCTCAGCGGCAAGCTTCTCGAGCGACTTTTCGAGCTCGGAGATGTCGAGCGCTCCGGCTTTCACCTTGGCCGCCTGCTCGCGAAGGGCTTTGACCTGCTCGAGAAGCGCCTTGTCTTTTTCGGAGTAGTAAGTCAAACCGACGGTCGGCCCGCCCTCTTGGCTCCAGGTCAAACCCTTTCCGTCTTTTTCCGATATCGTATAGGCGACGCCGCCCTTGACCGGCTCAGCCATGGTCCAGACGGCCGTCCCCTCGCCTTTTGCTCCGCCCTCGACAACGACTTTCACTCCGTCCTTGTCGGTCCACGTTTTTTTAATGACGACCGGCTCCGCTTTTCCGCCCGCGGATTTCTCATAAACGATGATTTTCCCGCCGTCCTTGCCGACGGTGAAGGCTTCGGCTTCGTCCAGCTTTAAGAGCTTTCCGTCCTTGAGCTCGAGATGCCAGGGCTTATCCTCGATGACCTCGAATTCCTTGCCATCCTTGCCGAGGACGAGGACTTTTCCGTCTTTCCCGCTTCTAATCGTCAGCGGCTCATCCAGAACGAGCTTCGTCTCTTTCCCGTCCCGAACGATCGTGATTTCGACTTGGGTCTTGCCCTCGGCCTTGGCTTTTTCCTTCTCTTTGGTTGTCGTTTGGACTTTCACTTCCTGCCCAACGGCCGGATGGGCCGGGGACAGAGACGTCATTGCGGCCGGAGCCGGGGCCGTTTCCGCCTTCGCTTCGACTCCCGCAACCGGACGGGCCGAACCGATGAGGGCGACGGCCAGGACAACGGCCGCCGCGAGAATGATTCTTGATTTCATGTTGATCTCCTTGATGATCTTTTTCTGCTTGAGAATGGCCGCCAAGCGCTCCTGGAATGACGACCCTCCGATCAATCCCGGCAGGGCCGCGGAAGGATTCCAGCGGAGCCCGGCCGAGCGGCGAAAGGCCAGAAGGCCGGCGGCGTATATCGACGGCTTGATCCCCGCGCGAAGGACAAGCTCGTCACAGGCGATTTCCTGCTCCCGGCGGATCCGGACATAAACGACCCAGCACAACGGATTCCACCAGAAGAGGGACAGGCTGAGGCGGACGAGGAAAAGAAAGAGAAAATCCGCCCGCTTGACGTGGGACAGCTCATGGAACAGGGCGGTCGAGCGCTCGGTCTCGGCCCAGGCTCCGGCTCCGGACGGAAGAAGGATGACCGGCCGCCGCCATCCCCAGGTCATCGGGATGAGGACGTCGGGGTGGCTTTTCAAACGGACGGTCCGACGGAGCGAGATAATCGATAAAAAACGAAGGAGGAGAATCCGCCAGGCCGGATCCTCAAGGCCGGTCCCTTCCCGGGTCATCCGGGCGGCGCCGGCCAGGCCGAGGGAAAGACGGAGGAGCAGGACGAAGAGTCCGCCGATCCAGACGGAAACGAGCCCGATGTCGAGGATGGCCCGCTTCGATCCGGACGAGGAATTCCTGCTCGTCGATGCGTCGGGGTTGATCGGGGAGGCATTTGGATAAATGGAAGCGATGGAACTCACCGCTATCCCGTTTGCCAAGACATCATCCGGCGTCGGGAGGGCTTCTAAGGGGCCTTCAAGGACAGGGCGGGATCCAACAGCCGGCTCATCACGAACAAATACGCCGCTTTCTGCAAACGAGACCGCTGTTTGCTTCGAGAGCCGCGCCGCCGGCGCGGAATAGTCGGCGACAACCGGCCGGGCAGGAAGAATCGGCGTTCGCCATCCGAAAGGAAGAAGCGAAACGAGGGGAACGAACAACAAGCCGATGAGGGCGAAGGAGAGCAGAAAATGGCGGAAGGCGGCGGTTCGCCGCTTGGAAAGGGCGGCGGCCAGGAGCGCGGGGACGAGCAGGATCGTCGTTTTAAAGAACAACTCGACGATCGCAGCCGTCGCCGATCCCGGGAAATCGAACATCTTAACGCCCTTCTTGACGCGCTTTCTCGATGAGGTCGGTCAGCCGGCGGTAATCGCCCTCCGAGAGGTTGTCCTCGGAGATATCGAGCAGGGCGGCGACCACGTTTTCAGGGGATCCGTCGAAAAACGTCTGGAGAAGATGGCTGAGGGCGTTGCGGCGGGCTTTTTCCTTGGCCACGAGCGGCCGATAGACATAGCGGGGCCCATCCTGGACATGGGAGAGATGGCCTTTGTGCTCCAGGACGCGCAGGAGTGCCCGGACTGCCGAATAGCCTGGGGGTTGAGGAAGGTGCTCGAGCACCTGGAGGACCGTCGCCTCCTTCAGCTCATAAATAACGTCCATGATCTGGCGTTCCCGCCGGCTCAGGCTTTTATCGCTTTTCATCCACGACCTCCATCCGGAGGAAATATTATGCTAATTATTTAGCATGCTAAATTATTAGCACTTGCGATGACGGATGTCAAGGCTTTTGTGCTAATTTTTTAACATTCACGCCTACTAGTACTCGTTGCCCGGCCCGTTCGTTGCGTTTTTGTCAGAGCTTCGAATAAGGTGACTCGAAACTTTTTTTGTCGCCCGGATACTCATATGGGGATTGAGGATTGGGGTCGGACCTCAGCAAATAGTTTAAATACATAAAGATACTGAGGTCCGACCCCAAGAAATAAAAAACATGCTATGCTTATTCCAAATATTTGTAGCTAGGGGAGGTTCAAAATGCGCTTCTTTACCCGGTTATTGATTGTCCTATCGATATTCGGATTTCTCGTTTCCGCGCGGGAAAGCAGCCCTCAGGCGATCAAAGCGATCGTCTTCACCGAAGAGCTGTCGATCGGTAAAGCCCAAGGGGACGAAAAATACCTTTTCGGCTCTTCCGTGCACTTTAACGTCGATGACCGGGGGAATTTCTATGTCTTGGACTGGGACGACAAGGTGATCAAGAAGTTCGGTCCCGACGGCAAGTTCCTCCTCGCCTTCGGCCGGGCCGGACAAGGCCCGGGCGAATTCCGTAACCCCTCCGGCGTCCGCTTCGCCAAGGACGGACGGCTCTACCTCTCGGAGAACTGGGGCAACAAGATCATCTATTTCGACGCTAACGGCCAATACCTCGACCAGCGCATCCTGGAGGAGAATATCTTCGATATCACGATCACCCCGGCCGGCACGCACCTGGGACGCGGGCAAGTCGCTCCGCGCTATGTCGGAGAAGGCCCGGTCAAGGACACGATTGCCCTCTACAACGGCGACTTCAAGCCGATCGTCGTTTTCCACGAAGAGTCGTTCACTTTCCCGGATCGATCGCTGTCCCAGGCCCAATCCCAGGCGGAAATTGCTTCGACCTTCCTCGCCCGGCCGATGGCCATGGCCGAGATGGGCGCCGATGGACGGATTTATTTCGGCCGGAGCGACGCCTACGCGATCGACGTGTACTCTCCCGAAGGGAAAAAGCTCTTCACGATCGCCCGGGACGTCAAGCCCATGGCCTATGAGAAAAAGGACATCGATTTCTATCTAAAGAACAATGAAGAACAGATGAAATCGATGATCCAGTCGGAGAGCATCGTGAAAGAAATCAGCCGCCTGATCCGCTTTCCCAAGGACAAGCCGTATCTTCCGGAGTCTGATCCCCATGGAGGACGGACGCCTGGCCGTCATGGTCGACTACGATGGATTCGACGCCAGCACCCTCGATCTATTCGATGTAAACGGGCGGTTTCTCGGGCGGGTCGAGATCCCTTTTCTCCTGATGGCCCCTCTCTTTAAGAACGGGAAGGCTTACAGCCTGGCCCGGGACGATGACGGATTCTTCAGCGTCAAGCGCTATCGCTACAAGATTCAATATCAATAATGCAGTTACTGGGGTCGGACCTCGGTAACTCATTATAAATCATATAGATCCTGAGGTCCGACCCCGGTAAGCCGACCCCGGTAAGACCTCAGTAACTTTAAGCTACTCCGCGCCCCGGAGTTGTCAGAACAACCATCCGTACACGTACGGCGTGACGAACGTTTCTAAAAAAGCGGCGATCACGACCAGGGGGAGGATGACTCCAGCCAAGAGGCGAAGGATATCGCCAAACGCTTCCCGCCTGTTGGGAAGAACGGTTTGATCGATATGCCCGAAAAGGTCTCCCGTCCGCGTCGTCAAGACCGGCTTTTTCCTGATGATCCGCTTGGTCATCTGCGAGGAGAGGGAGAGAGCAAAGCCCGCAGTGAAGATAAATGTCGGAAGCTCGATCATCCCATGAGGCATAATATCGGTCGAAAAGAGTTTAATGACCGGGAGATTCATCTTGGCCATCATGGCCAGGACCAAACCGATCATGCCCCCGTTCAGAAACAGAAAGTATGCTGAGGGCAGAAAGAACGGAATCAAGCCCGCCAGGCAAAGAAGGAAGTCGGCCCTGAGATTGTTCAACAGAATCTTGAAAAACGTCCCCATGGACCCAGGTCGAAAATCGTTTTCAGCGAAAATCCGCTCATATACGGATGGGAGCGGTTTCGAAAAATCATAATATCGGTAGAAATAAATGTAGCTGGAAACAGCGACAACGATAAAAATCAGGGCTGAAATCCAGATAAATCGTTTCATCCGCCCGATGAATTGAAATTGCCGGGCATAGAAGGACGCGATCCGCTTTCCCAATGGAAGCGCCTGTTCATTGTTATCCACGCGTATCCCCTCCTGCGCCGCGAGGGAATATATCAGCGCCGCCGAAGGGAGTCAATCAAAGGGTCTAAGCCCTAGCGGACCTTGAGGGCGTGAAGCTCATACGTATCGTCGGCCTCATTCATCTTCAAATAGTAAAAGCGCCCCTGGTGGACGCAGAAGGGGATGCCGTTGGAATTCCGGCCGGTGAACGGCAGGAACATCCGCTTGATCTCCTTGCCGTTGAGATCGAAAAAGGCGAATTCCACCTCGTCCCCCTTGTACCGATAGGTCCGGGCGATGAGCATCCCGTCGGCGACATCGAACCAATCGAGCCCGGGCGCGTAGTCGGAAAAAACCAACATTTTTTCAAACTCGCTCCAGCTCATCCGCCGATCGGTGTCATCTCTCATCGGCTTGAGGATCGCCTCTTTCAAGGCTGGCATCATCCGGGGCGCCTCCAGGGGAAGGCCGATCTCCTGAAGGATGTTCCCCTCGGTATCCCGGACCGTGACCTTCGTTTCCCTGGCCGTTTCGACGATATACATCCTGTCTCCGGCCGCCCGGAATGTCTGATAATCGGAAGCCGGATTGAGCTTTCCGAAAGGGAGAGGGCTTTCCCAAGCTCCGATGACCTTGATCAGCTTGAAGTATTGATCGTAAAGCCGGATCGTCTTGAACGTTTTCGGTCCGTTATAATCATAATCGCCAGCAAGGAAGTTTTTCCCCACCCGGTCGATCCCGCCCTTGAAAAAGGGGACGGGGACCTTGATCTCATCGAGATATTCCCCGTCCAGCGTATAGCGGACGATTTTGTGCGAGGCGGTTGCGTCCAGCTTCCCTTCCCGAATGCGGATCGTGTACATGAAATCGAATTCGCCCGGGCCCTGGCCCTCCCGGCCAATGGTCTTGATGAAGGTGACGCCCCGGTCCCCCAGCTCGTAAATGTGGGCCGTGCTGGAGTCCTCGACAACAAAGAGCCGGCCTTCAGCGATAGTCACATAAAACGGATTCATCACCTGGGGCAGCTTGGCGACCAACTCGGCCGCCGCCGACGCGGCCGAAAGCGCCAAAACAACAAGGACGAGCAGAGCAAAACACGCAAACCGAACCGAGACACGAAATTTCATGATTCCCTCCCCCCCAATCCTTCTTCGTCCTTCCCCAATGGATGGCGTTTGCCGGTAAATCACCGCAACTTAAAGATAGTCTGATCGCTTTCGGAAAGCAAATGCTGGGGTCAAATGCTGGGGTCGGACCTCAGTATCTCATTATAAATAATATAGTTCCTGAGGTCCGACCCCAGTAACTAATCCAGCCGGACGTCCTGCCGATAATCCACCGATATCCGGGTGCCGCGGCGCGGGCGGAGCAAATCCAGGACCTTAAGATACGTCCGGTTCTTTTTCCGCCAGGTCCGGTTGAGATTCCGGGCATACTGGTTGATCGCCAGAGCCACCCAGCGTCCCCCGAAAAGATTCCGGATCTGCTCCTTGAACGAGTAGAACCTCTTATGGCCCCACATCTGGGCTTTCTGCAGATCGGCCAGCGAGAAGCGGCGAGGACGGAAAACGGCGTGGTGGGCATCGTAGAGCGACCAGTCTTTGAAGGTGATCCTCTCCTCCTCGGTCACCTTCCTGAAGAATTCGCTCCCGGGAAGCGGGGTGAGGAGGAGAAACTGCGACGAGGTCAGGCGCGACTTCCGGGCCCAGTCGACGGTCTCCCGGACCGTGCCCCTGTCGTCCTGGTCGAACCCGAAGACAAACATTCCGTGGATGTGGATCCGGTGGCGGCGGAAGATCCGGACGGCCTGGTTGAGCTCGGCTACGGATTGGGCCTTATGTGATTCCTGGAGGCTCTTGGGATTGACGGATTCGAACCCGATGCAAACGGTATGACAGCCGGCTTTCTTCATCAGCCGGACGAGCTCCGGGTCCCGGGCGACGTCGGCCCTGACCTGGGTGGTCCACTTGAACCGGAACCCCTCCCGGATCATCGCCTCGAGGAGCTCCTTCGTCCGCGCCTTATGCGCGGCGAAATTGTCGTCATAGAAGAAGAGATACTTTTCCCGGCCTTTGTGCCGGCGCAGCTCCCCGATGATGTGGCCCGTGGACCGGAAGCGGTAGGCCTTGCCGAACATCCCGGTCACGGAGCAGAACGTGCAATCGAACGGGCAACCCCTGGATGTCTGGACGGGAAGGACCATCCGCTTATTCCGCCAGCGGCGGTCCGGCTTGAGGAGGTCGAAATCGGCGAAGGGCAACGCATCGAGATCGGCCGGAGGGACAGCCTTGGGATTATGGACGACGTCCCCGTTCCGCCGGAACGAAAGCCCCGGAATCGCGGCCAAGTCCGTTCCGGCCCGCCAAGCGTCGAGGAACGCCGGGAGCGTTTCCTCCGCCTCCCCGCGCAGGACGAAGTCCCCGTGCCTGAGGCCTTCGTCCGGAAGAAATGTGACGTGGGGACCGCCAAGGAGGACGGGGATGGCCAGGGCCCGGGCCCGCTCGGCGATGGCGTAAGCCCGGGGCGCCGTCGAGGTGATCGTCGAAATCCCGACGATATCGGCGCTTCCGATCACTCCGAAATCGAGCGTCCGGAAGTCCTCGACGAAAAGCTCCACCTCCCAGCCCCGCTGCTTCATGATCGTCCCCAAAAGGACGGTTCCAAGGCGGGGCGACGGGAATTTGGAAAAAATGTGAAGATTGGGCGATTGCGGTTCAATCAAGACGATTTTAGGCACGGGATTTCTCCGTTTCGGCCGGTCGTTTGGCGTTTTTGGCCTTGAGCCCGACGATTTCTTTCTTCTTTTTCTTCAACAGGTCCTCCCAGCGGACGATGCCATCCCGCAGCTCCCTCATCTTTTTATTCAGAGATTCGACCGCCGCCAGAAGGTCATCAAGCTTCCGTCCGGCCTCCGCCCGCGAAAACGAGGCCAAATCCTTCTCCAATGCCAGGAAATCCCGGACGGAATCGGACACGGCTTTGATTTCCTCCAGGGAGTAGCCGAAGAGCTGGAGGTCGCGGATGAGCTCACAGAGGAAAACGTAAGCTTCGTCATACAACCGGAATCCGCCTTCGCTCCGCAGGTCGGGATCGAGAATCCCAACATCCTCCCAATGCTTGATCGTCCGCGGGCTGACCCCGGCTTTCTCGGCCAGGAGGCCCACGGTCAGGAGCTTATCCTTCTCGGCCGGCGCCTTTTCCCCGTTTCCGGTCCCCGGCCAGCCGTATTTCTTGACAATCTTCTGGATCTCCTCAAGGCCGTAGCCAAGATCCCGGAGCTTGCGGACGTGGACAACTCGGGCGATATCCTGGAAAGCAAAAAACGGGGATTTGTCCTCGGAAAATCCGATGGGTTTGAGGATCTTCACCTTGGTCCAGAGATCCAACTCGATCGCTTCCACCCCGGTTTTCTCGGCCAACTCGGCTTTGGTCATGATTTCCTTTTCCATATCAACCTCACGTATCGTTATATTATCATATATACTGTACCTATACGTATAGGTATACTTATATACAATAAAAAGTCAAGTATTTCTAAAATATTTCTTGACAGAATTTTCATCCGGGAATATCTATTCAATAAGGCAAGAAAGACTCTAGGATCGAAGAGGAATAAATACGAAGAAGGAGGAGACATGAAAAAATTTGGGGGCGTTTTCCTGCTCGTCGCCTGCCTCGCGCTCGGCGCAAACGCCGCCGTCCGTATCGGAATCGTGCCCGGCTTCTCCCTCGGAGGGACGCTCGTCGCCGCCGATTCCGAATCCACGTTCGACGGCGGATTCAGTCTCGGGTTCGGCATCGGATACGATCTGATGAAGTACCTCAGCCTCGAGCTCCGCGGCACCTGGGCCAACCATGCCATCCCGGGATCCCTGGACGGCTTAAGCCAGGGCAAGATGACGTGTCTTCCGGTCGAGCTCATGATTGTCGGCCGGTTCCCGGTCGGCCAAAAGCTTTTCCCCTACGTCTTCGGCAGCGCGGGCTACTCATTCAACTCGTTCACGGTCGAGACGTCTCTCGTCGATGATTGGGCCGATTTCGGTTTCACCCTCTCCGAGTCGGTCAAAGGCGCCGCGTCATTTTCCTTCGGCGCCGGGTTGGATTACGCCATCACGCCGAAGATCCTCATCGGCTTCGAAGGGAAGATGGTCATCTGCAAAGTCGATGGGGAGTGGTCACTAGAGGATGATACGACCGGGGAGACTTTCTCGGCCACCCTGACCGGGATGAGCCTCAACCGGTTCATCGTGGGCATCGGGCTGAAATACCAATTCTAAGGAGGGACCCCGACATGAACATCAAAAAAATCGCGCTCCTATTCTTGGTCCCGGTCTTCGTCCTTTTGACGCTGGATCGGATCACGCCGGCTTCCTCCGACGCCCAAACGGTCCTGCCGCCGCCCCCGAATCAAGTCGTCGGCGAGCCCGACCTCGACAAATCCGCCGTCAGCCCCAAGATCGAATACCGGCTCTTCCGCCTTTACGAGTTGTACCGGACCAAAGGCCTGGACGCCGCCCGGGAATACGCCGCGGCCCACGACATTGACCTGGACGGAGAGACCGTCCGTGTCGTCGCCGTCGCCTCTTCCCTCGGAATCGGCCAGGCCGACCCCAACGGCGTCGCCACCCTGGGCGCCCGGATCGCCTCGCTCGGCGGAACCGTCGAGACAACCTATCAAAGCCTGGTCCAAAACCGCCTGCCGATCGGGGCCATCGAAACGATCGCCCACAGCCCGTCCGTGGACTACCTGCGCCTGCCTCTGAAACCGCAGGTTCAGACCGTCACCTCCGAAGGGGTCGAGGCCGTCGGAGCGGATCTCTGGCAGAATCTCGACGCCTACCGGACATCGGGCAGCGGGGCCAATGTCGTCATCCTGGACGCCGGATTCACCGGCCATGCCGCCCTTCTCGGAACGGAGCTGCCCTCCACCGTCACCACCAAATCGTTCCGGGCCGACGGGAACTTGTCGATGAACGTCCACGGCACGGCCTGCGCCGAGGTCATCCATGACCTGGCCCCGAACGCCAGCCTGACGCTCGTGAACTTCAACACCGACGTCGAGCACCACAACGCCGTCAACTGGATCAACTCGCAAAATCCCAAGCCGGATATCTTGTCCTACTCCATGGGCTGGTTCAATATCGGCGACGGCAAGGGGACGGGCCCCATCTGCGAGGACGTGAAGAAATTCACCGATAACGGCGGCCTCTGGTCCTCGTCCGCCGGGAATTACGCCAACAACCACTGGCATGGGGCTTATTTTGACCCAGACAACGACGGCTACATGGATTTCGATGATGATGGTTACGAGTGGATTTATATCCAACTGCCGGCCTACTATTCCCCTACCTTCTGGGTCAATTGGGACGACTGGGGGACGTGGAACGGTTCCGCTTACTCCCCCGGCTCGTCCCAGGACTATGATGTTCATCTGTATTACTCGTTGGGTGGAAACTGGAATTACCTCGAAAGCTCCGCCGGCTGGCAGAGCGGCGGAGCCGGCCAGTGGCCGGTCGAGGCGGTCGGCGGCTGGTATGCAAACGTTACCGCCTGGTGGGGCATCAGGATCCAGAGATTTGCCACGACCAGGAACTGCAAGCTGGAGGTGTTCCTTACCGGGATTCCTTCGAGCTATAAGCCCACTCCAAGCGACGCGACCGGAAGCCTCTCCATTCCCGCGGATTCGCCTTACGCCATAACCCAGGGAGCCGTCGATTGGTCGGATATGAACCGGAGCCCGCACCACACCTATAGCTCGATAGGGCCGACGGAAGACGGCCGGATCAAGCCGGATTTTTCCTCGCCCTCCCGCGTTTCGACGGCCACTTACGGAGTGACCGATTTTTCCGGAACGTCGGCCTCGGCACCGCATTTCGCCGGCATCCTGGCTCTCATGAAGGAAAAGACTCCCTATAGTCTCTCCCAAATCGTCACGATTTTGACGGGCCGGGCCATCGACCTCGGAGCCACGGGAAAGGACAACGTTTACGGGAACGGCTTCAGCAACATGGCGAAGAAATAATTAGGATCAGCGGCCGAGATTGTAGAATCCCCGGACCATCTTCTGGAGACGTTTCTCCGGAAGGAGGCGCTTGAGGAAGCCCATGGCCGGGACGAGATGCCCGGTATAATAAACCGGCCCGGGGTTTTTCATTTCCATGACCTTGATGATCTTGGCCGCCGCCGCTTCGGGCGGGGAGGCTTTGTCCATCTTTTTATCCCGGGCCTTGCGAAAAGCGGCCAGTTCGTCGGCGTAAGCGCTCCCGGCGGGAACGATTCGGCGCGGCTCAATATGCGTCTTGATGTATCCGGGAATGACCAGGGAGACTTTGATCCCCCGCCGCCCGACTTCCTGCCGGAGGACCTTGGTGAACGCTTCCAGGCCGAGCTTGGTCGCGGCATAAGCCGACTGGAACGGAGGAGCGAACGTCCCGGTCAGCGAACCGATGCTGATAATCGTCCCGTGCCCGTTCTTTCGCATGTCCGGAAGGAAGGCTTTGGTCAGACGGATGAGCCCGAAGAAATTCATCCGGAAGAGCTCTTCGATCGCCTCCACGGAAACGTCCTCGACCGCTCCGACCTGGCTCTGGCCGGCGTTGTTCACCAGGACTTCGACCGGCCCGGCCGCGGCTGCGCACGCCTCGACGGATGCCGGATCGCCCTGGTCGAGGGCCAGGTAGCGGAGGCCGGGAATCGGGTCGGGAATCGACTTCGGATCGCGGGAGGTCCCGATAACCGGGATGCCCTGGGCGGCCAAAGCGGCAGCCAGCGCCCGGCCGATACCCTTGGAAGCACCGGTGACGAGAACGGGGCCCTGGATCATATTTCGGTCTTGCCGTCGTCTTCCTTGTTTTCGGCTTTCTTTTCGGCCTCGTGGCGCCTCAGGGCGTCGTGGACCGCGTTCAAGTCGAGATGGAGATCGTCGCGGACCTTTTTATAAGCAGCCAGCGTCCGGCTGATGTCGTCATCGGTGTGGGAAGCCGTCGGGATCATCCGGAAGAGGACGATGCCGCGCGGCACGACCGGATAGACGACGCCCGTAAGGAAGATCCCCTCCTCCCGCATCTTCTGGAGGATGGCCATGGCGATGTTGATTTCGGTGTAAGGGACAAGGACCGGGGTGACCGGCGAAGCCACCTCGTCGACCGTATAGCCGAGCTCCCGGAGGCCGGCTTTCAGCTTGGCGTTGACCTCCCACATCCGAGCCCGCCGGTCGTTTCCATCGGCGACGAAATCAATGGTCCGGGACAGGACCTCGACGTAGATCATCGGCAGGCTCTTGGCGAAGACTTGGGTCCGGGCGTTGAACCGGACCCACTCGCAGACCTCGTGGGTCGATCCGGCCACGCCGCCGATCGCGGCGAAGGCCTTGGCAAAGGTTCCGAGGTTGATGTCGATCTTATCCAGGCAATTCTGCAGCTCGCCCGTTCCCCGGCCGTTCGGGCCCATGACCCCGAAACCGTGGGCATCGTCGACGAACAAGCGGGCGTCGTACTTTTCCTTGAGGTAGCAGATATCGGACATCGGGGCGATATCCCCGGTCATCCCGAAGACGCCTTCGGTTACGACGAGGACCCCGCCTTTGCGGTCCCGGTTGGCCCGCTTCAAGTGAAGTTCCAGGCTGTCGAGGTCGCTGTGCTTCCAGACCCGGAATTGCGCCTGGGACAAGAACATGGCGTCGATCATCGAGGCGTGGGCCAGCTTGTCGATGAGGATCGTGTCGTTTTTATCGCAGAGGGCCTGGATGGTCCCGAGCACCCCGAGGTAGCCGTAGTTAAAAAGGATGGCGTCCTCTTTGCCCATGAACTTGGCGAACTTGGCTTCCAGGGCGAGGTGCTTCTCGGTGTTGCCGGTCATCATCCGGGCGCCCATCGGGGCCCCCGGACCGTATTTTTTTGCGGCTTCGACGGCGATCGCCTTTAATTCTTCGTTTTCGGCCAGGCCGAGGTAGTTGTTAATCGACCACTGAATGACTTTTTTCCCCTGGTAGGTCATCTCCCGACCGGGTACCGGGTCGAGAATCGGACGGGTGAAAAAGAAATCGTTCCGGGCCCGGAACATCCCAAAATAGCCCCCGTCCGTCTTACATTTGTCAAAAATATCCATTACGCTCTCCTTCAAAGGTTTCCTATTTAACCATAGTCGAAGAGCTTTTTCAAACAGGCCACAACGATATATCTTATTTCGGGCGAACCATGTTTTCCGGCTTTAAAACCTCCTCCAGTTCCCTTTTTGGCAGGAGCTCTTTTTCCAAAACCAGGGCGTAGACGCTCCGGCCGGTGGCCATGGCTTCCTTGGCCAAGTTCGAGCAGATTTCGTATCCCAGGACCGGGACCAGGGCCGTGACCAGGGCCAGGCTCCGCTCGACCGATTTCCGGCATTGGGCTTCGTCGGCGACGATGCCGTCGACGCACCGGATGCGGAGCGTGTCCATCCCGTTTTTCAGCATCTCGATGGATTCGAAGATGCTCTGGGCGATCACCGGCTCGAAGACGTTGAGCTGAAGCTGACCCGCTTCGGCCCCGAGAGTGACGGCCAGATCGTTGCCGATGACCTTGAAGGCGATCTGATTGACGACCTCGGGAATGACCGGGTTCACCTTGCCCGGCATGATGGAGGAGCCCGGCTGCCGTTTCGGGAGGATGATTTCGTGGAATCCGGCCCGGGGCCCCGAGCCCAGGAGGCGGAGGTCGTTGCAGATCTTGGACAGCTTGACGGCCAAGCGTTTCACCGCCGAAGAGAACATGATGAAGGCCCCTGTGTCCTGAGTGGCTTCGACGAGATCCGGAGCCAGGCGGAGGGCGATCCCCGAGATTTCCCGGAGGTGGGAAACGGCCAGGCCGGCGTATTCCGGCGGAGCGCAGATTCCCGTCCCGATGGCCGTCCCTCCGAGATGGATTTCCTGGAACAGGGCCGAGTTCTGCTCCAGCCGCTCGATTTCCTCTTCGAGGGTCGCGGCGAACGCCTCGAACTCCTGCCCGAGGGTCATGGGCACGGCATCCTGGAGCTGGGTCCGGCCGATTTTAATGACCGTCCGGAACTCCCGGCCTTTGGCCCGGAAAGAGGCGACGAGCTTTTTCAGGACGGCCGCGAGCTTCTGGGAGCTGGCGAGGAAGGCCAGGCGGAGGGCCGTGGGATAGACGTCGTTGGTCGACTGGGACAGATTCACGTGATCGTTCGGATGACAGCCGGCATAGTCCCCGCGCTCGCGACCGAGGATCTCGAGCGCCCTGTTGGCGATGACCTCGTTGGCGTTCATGTTGGTCGAGGTCCCCGCCCCGCCCTGGATCATGTCGACGACAAAGTGAGTGTGCATCCGGCCGTCGATGATCTCGCGGCAGGCCTGGTCGATGGCTCCGGCGATGTCGGTGGGAAGGAGCCCCAGGTCGCGGTTGGCCCGGGCGGCGGCCATCTTGACTTGAGCCAGGGCGACGATCAGGTCCGGGAACCGGCTGATCGATATCCCGGTAATGGGAAAATTCTCCGTTGCCCGGAGGGTTTGAATGCCATAGTAAAATTCGGCCGGGACGTCGCGCTCGCCCAGGAGGTCGTGCTCCCGGCGGGTCCGGCCGGAAATGTACTGGGCCGCGGCGTTGACGACCTGATTGGTCGTCTGGCGCATCCGCCGGGAAATGACCCGGGCGGTCCGGGACAGGATCTTGACAACCAGCGGCGCGTCCGTCGCCAGGAGCTCGTTGACGGCGCTTCGGGACAAGAGGTAGGCGACCGTCGGCTCCTCGGCCCGGGCCGACGTGGAGTGCGGGTAGTCGTCCATCAAAGCCCCTTCCCCGAGGAAATCGTACCGGCGGAAGCGGGCCAGCTCTTTTTCCTCCCCGAGCGGCGCCTTTTTTAACAGAAGGACGGTCCCCTCTTTGATCAGGAACAAGTTCTCCCGGGGCTGGTTTTCCTCGAAGAGGGACTGGCCCGTTTCGTACTCGACGATCTTGAGCTTGGCCACGACAGCCGCCCGCTCTGGAGAAGTCAGCTCTTGAAACAGCTCAATCGCCTTAAGAAACGCGTCCATCTCGGCCTCCTTCTCGCGGCTAGGGGATTTGCGGGGGGTCGGGAGGATCATCCCAACCCGATGTCAAGGATCATCATCAGGACGAAACCGATCATCGTCCCGATCGTGGCGATATCGGTATGCTCGCAGATCTGGGATTCAGGGATCACTTCTTCCACGACGACGTAGATCATCGCCCCGGCGGCGAAGGACATGGCCCAAGGCAGAAGAGCGCCGGCCTGGGTAACGGCCAGCGCTCCGGCCACGCCGGCTAGCGGCTCCATCAGCCCGGAAAATTGGCCCCAGAAAAAGCTTTTCGGCCGGGACATCCCATCACGGCGAAGCGGGACGGAAACGGCCATGCCTTCCGGGAAATTCTGGAGGCACATCCCGATCGTCAGGGCAACGGCCGCGCCCAGCGTGGCGGTGCCGCCGCTCAGGCCGATCGCTCCGAAGGCCACGCCAACGGCCAAACCTTCGGGGATATTATGCATCGTGATGGCCAGGACGAGGAGGATTTTCCTCTGCCAGTTGGTCTTGATCCCTTCGGCTTTTTCAAATCCGGCATGAAGGTGGGGCAGAAGAAAATCGACGACGCGCAGAAACAGGCCGCCCAGGAGAAATCCGCCGGCCGCCGGAAGCCAGGGAATTTGCCCCTGTTTCCGGGCCAGCTCGATCGAGGGAGCAAGGAGCGACCAGAAGCTGGCCGCGATCATGACTCCGGCGGCAAATCCCAGCAGGCCGTCCAGGACGCGGCGGTCGATTTTTTTTGAAAGGAAGATGACTGCAGCCCCCAGGGCCGTGGCCCCCCAGGTCAACAAGGTGGCCAACAACGCTTGAAGGACCGGGGAAAGGCCGCTGAACCATTGCATCATGAGGCGTTAGTTTATCATAAATCGGGACGTCTGTGGCCCCGGGCGGAAGGCCTTATGATCGATACGGGGTAAGGGCGATCTCGATCCGGACCGGCTTTTCTCCGACCGCGACTGCGGCGAGATAAGGGTAATCCGGGTCGCCGGTCGGCCGCACCAAAAGCGGCTGACCATCAGCCCGGACCATCCCCGTAGAACGCTCGGGGAAAGACAACCGGAGCTCCGTCTCATGGACATCGCCGGTCCGGTTTTCGATGGAAAACGAGATCATCCTCAATTCGCGGTCGGTCACAATCGGCAGCCCGGGAGCGAATCCGTCCCGGTCCAGCTCGACTTTGAATTTCCGCAAGGTTGCGCCCGCGGCTCCCGGCCGGCCCGGCTGCTTTTCGACGACGGCCGCAAACCGCCGGCGAAGGCCGTCGCGGGGGATGACCTCAAGAGAGCCGCGCGATTCCTTTAACAAGCCGCCGTAGGCGATCCAGCCGAAAACCGGATCGTTCGCCAAGACGGTGGCGGCCATCCGGAGAGCGGCCCCGTATCCCAGGTCGATTTCGCCGTCATACGGCCAGGCCCCGCGGGGAACCTCCTTGCGGATCCAGGCCCGTCCCCACTTGGCGGTCTCGAATGCCCAGCCGGAAGCTCCGTCATTGGCCGCGCCCGGGAACCAGTAACCGTAATTCGTCTCCGGCCGGCCGGTGTTCATCAGCGACCAGGAGCTGAGGTACGAAGCGTATCCCAGCTGGAGCCAATCGAAGGGGCGGGGCGCGAAATTCAATCCATAATCCAAAATGCCCCACCCGCCCATGGCGGCCATGTAGCTCATCGAGCTCCCGTCGGAGGAGGCGGTAAAATCGGCTCCCAGGAGATAGTAAGCCGGCTCGATCCAGCCGCGGACGGCCAGGCCGGCCGCAAGCTGGCGGTCCATAAACGCCCGGGCGTCTTCCCGCTTAACCGACGGATGGGAATGCCAGACCTTTTTAGCCTTGTCGAACCAGGAGTTCTCGTCCGGCGGCATGTCGTGGGTCGCCCCGTATTTGGCCAGGGCGTAACTGGATTCGAAGGCCGTCCGGTCGATGGCGTATTCCGAGCGGAACGGATATTTGTCGTCATAAATGAAATACTTGGCTTTCTTCTCCCACTCGCCGCGAATGAAAGCCGCCTTTTCTGAAAATCCTTCCCTGTCCAGGGTCGTGGCCAAAGCCGGGATCAGGAGCTCGTTGTAGCAGCCCCATTTGTAGGTCTCGTACCAAGGCAGGACTTCATAAGGATAAACGAAATACGCCCGGGCCGTCTGGTAGGCCCGCTCGAGATAGCCGGCCGCGTCCAGGTAGCGGACCGTCGCCGGATATTTTTTTGCAATCTCATACATGTGGTAGTACAGCATGACCATGTGCGGATAATCGTAGGACCGCCAAATCTTCATCCGGTCGAGCCGGGCATTTTCGTTTTTCGCCCGGAGGAGAGGGTCGCGCGCGTCCCGCCAATTGGGCACGCCGTGGATCCCGTACGGATACGGCGTTTCCTTATCCGTCCGCTGGAGCTTGCCCCAGACGAAGTGCTCGAGGTAGTACTCGACCGCGGCGATTTCCTCGGCCGCGGGGAACACGGCGTTCTTGGCGGCGATAAACGGGGCCTTGCACAACGCGGGATCGTCGCAGGCCAGGACATAACCCCACCAGAAATCATAGCCGTCGGTATCGTCCGGGCCGCGCAAAACGGCGCTCCGCATATCCCAGACGGAGAACAGGCCGTCATACCAAAGAGCCGGATCCCGGTGCTGCTGGCGGGAGACGAGGAAAGCGGCCCGCTTTTTGATCAGCGTTTCCAGCGGCTCGGTAACGAAAAACTCCAGGATCGAACGGCGGCCGCCGTCGTGGCGGATGGTGAGGAGGTTTTCGCCGAGGCGGCGGAATTCGACCTGATAAAGCCGGGTACCCGAAGCGGGTGACGGCAAACCGACGATGCGGGTCTCTCCGGGAAATTCGGCTTCCAAGACGTCGATTTTCGCTTTCGTCCTGAGCGCGATTTTAACCGAAAGGTCCTCGGGAACCGTCATTCCCGGGACGACCCGGACATCGAACGAACCCTCGGCGAAGAGAATGTCCCGGATTTCGTCGTAGGACTTGGCCCAGCGAAAGCGGAATCCGAGGCGAACCGTGCCGTCCGGACTCCCGGTCGGACCGAGCTCTTTCAGGGTGTGCGGCTGCCGCCAGGTTCCGCGCGTTTCGGCGCCGCCGGTATATCCGGAATGGGCCAGGGCCCGGAACGCGCCCCGTCCTTCGGATACGGCATATTCGAGGCGGGTGCCGGGATGCGTGGTCACAACCAGGTAAGGCGGCTCGCCGTTGGGCCGGACGAAATAGAGGAACGAGCCGTCCCCGGAGATCCATTGGTGCTTGGTCCAGCTTTTTTCGAAAATGTCGTCGGGATTCTCGCCGAAGGGCGGCCGCCAAGGAATCCGGATCCCGAAATCGCCCAGCGTCACGGGCAGGGGCATCCGGGTGGACACTTCAATCGTCCAATCCAGGGCCTTCCCATCCGTCTGGAACGTCTGGGCCGTTCTCAGAACGGTTCCGTTCTCGTCGTCGAGGTAAGAAAGCCGGCCCTGCTCCGGAGAAGCGGTGAGGCGGGTCGCCTCTCGAAACGCCTCCAGCCAATCGCCGCCGGGGACACGATAACGGATCGAAGGCTCGAGGCGTTGGCCGGGGGAAAGCAGAGAGGCGGCCTGCCGGTCCCCGGTGCAGTTGATCGCCGTGACGCCCCGGCCGTCATAGGCGATCCGAAAATCGCCTTTTTCGATCATCCCGGTAACCGGAGAGACGGCTTCTTGTCGCCGGAACGCTTCCGAAATCGGCGCCGACGACAGGCTCGAGGCGAATAGAATGATCGCGAAGCCGGCGGAAACAATCGACATCCTTGCTCCTTTTCCCGAAGCGATTCGCTCAGAGGCGGACGAGGAAACGGCAATCGGGGGCGCCGCGCTTGATGGTTTGGACGACATCCACCCGGACCGGCCGGCCGGCCGCGGTTTCGAAGACCTCCTGGACCCAGCCGGCCGAGCACAGGCAGTAGCTGTCGGGAAGACGCTCCGGCCCGGCTTCGACCAGCTCGCAATAACACCGGGGATAGCCCCAATGGACGACCTCTCCCTCCATGCGGCATAGGTCCTTTCCGACCTGGGGGCCGAGAGCGGCGACGAAGCCGGGGACATCGCCTTTGAATTTGGCCGCGGTCTTGAGAATTCCGCCGCGGCGGGCGCAGGCCCGGCCGCAGGCGTTCATCAACCGGCCCCGCGTCTCGGGATCGACGATTTTTTCCATGTTCTGCATCATTTCCAGGACCCAGGCTTCCTTGAAATGATCGCGGGGCTTTTCGGCTTTGGCCGGCGGGGTTTGCTGAGCCGGCGCCTTGAGGACGGCCGCGCCTCCGGTCAATCCCAAGCCGCAAGCGGCTTTCAGGAATTCCTTACGCTTCATGGCTTCCTCCTCATCGATCTTCAGGCCAGAAGGGCGGCGCCGAGCGCCGAGAGTATCTGGGGATTGGGCGGGACGTGAATGTCCCGCTTCATTTTCTTCCGGAGAAGCTCGGCCAGACATTTGCTCCGGGCCACGCCGCCGCAAAAAACCAGGTCGCCGGGCGTATCGAGGCGGGCGATCATCGGGTGGATCCGCTCGACGATGGACTGATAAATCCCCAAGGCGATCCGGTTCCGGGCCTCGCCCCCGGCGATCATGGCCACGACCTCGGATTCGGCAAAGACCGTGCACATGCTGTTGACCCGGACGGCCCGGTCGGCGCTTTTGGCCGCCCGGCAGAATTCGTCCAGGTCATACTCGAGGGCCCGGGCCATGACCTCGAGGAAGCGGCCCGTCCCGGCGGCGCAGCGCTCGTTGAGCTCGAAATCCTCGAAGCCGCCGCCGGCTGTGATTCGGATGACCTTGGCGTCCTGGCCGCCGATATCGACCGCCAACCGGCAGTCCGGATAGGAATGATGGATCCCGGCGGCACAAGCCTTGATCTCGGTCACGACAGCCGCGCCCAGGCGTTCGGCCAGCAGGCGCCGCCCGTAGCCGGTCGCCACGAGCCTGTCCTTCGGCCGGGAGGCGAGCTTTTCCGAAACCGGGGTCAGCGGGTCGAAGGCCGTGTCGAAGATGTGGACTTCGGCAATCTCTCCGCCCTCGAGAACGACGATTTTCGTCGTCCGCGAGCCGACGTCCACTCCGATCCGGATATCACCCGGCATTCCGATGCTCCAGGCTCTCGAGGAAGGCTTCGATCCGGATGCCCAGCCGTCCGGCGTCCTCCTCGGCGTAATCGGTCTCGATTTTCAGCGAAGGGACTCCCGCATCCTTCAAGGCGGCGGCGACATTAATCGCTTCGATCTCGTAAGTATGGCAGGCCTGGAGGATGTACTGGACGACGCCATCGGCCCGGAAATCGCGGGCCAGGCGGACGACATTCTCCAGGCGTTCGTTATTCGGGGTGAAGCAGGAGCAATCAATCGTCAGGTACCGCTCGGCGATCGCCTCGACCTGGGCTTCGAGGCCGGCTTTTTCCTCGACCTCCCGGTTGAAATACCGGGTTCCCGTGCAGGTTTCGTCGGTGACGATCGCCGCCCCGGCCGTTTCGATCAGATAATGCAGCTTCCAGTTTCCGATAACCGAAGGGCATCCGGCCACGAGAAGCCGCTTCGTTCCCGGAGCGAACGGTGAAACGCCGCGGGCGACCCGGTCGGCCAACTCGTCATTGAGGCGCTCGACTTCCCGGGTGAACCTCTCCTTATCGTCAATCAGGGCGGATTGCATCACCACCAGCGCGTCCGTGCCGCTGACCGGCGGCGGGTCGACCTTGCGGAGCTCATGGAAGCGGGCCAGGGCCCGGCGCATCCTGTTCATGAGACGAACCGCACAGAGCAGCCGCTCCCCTTCGAGCGTCCGGCCCGTCAGCTCTTCCATCCGGGAAGCGAATCCCCGGACTTCCGAAAGCCACAGCGCCCGATCTTCCGGGCCTTTCTTCTGCGGGAGCTCGAGGACGTGGAATCCGCCTCCCCTGGACAGAATATCCCAGGTTTTTTTCTTCGCGTCGCAGGTCGTCTCCCCCACGGCCAAATCCTCGATCGGGCCGTAGGGGCACGTGTTCGAGTACGCCAGCCCAAGGGTGGATTTAACCAACGGGCACATGTTCCGGGGAAAATGCTGCTCGGCGTAGGGAATCGAGGCGGCCGTCCCGCCGCAGAGGGCGACGGGGATCGCCCCCAGGGCCAAAATGATTTCCTCGGGAACGAAAACGCAAAACGTGCCGACGAATTTCGCTCCGGCGGCCTGCTTCTCCCGGATCTCGCGGACCCGGGCTCCATGCGAGCCATGGATGACGCGATCGAAATAGGCCATGGCCGCGGGCCGGTGCGGACGGCGCTCGACCTGCTTATTAAACTGGGCGTTGATCGAGGCCAGGATTTGGCCGTGAAGCTCCACGTCCAAGCCGAGCTCGGTCCAGAGGGCGATATCATCGGCCGCGAAGTGAGCGTGATGGGCCATCTTCCGGTTCTTCCTTTTCGATCGGACGTCCCACGATACCGATCCCCCGGAAATCTGTCAAGAAAGGCCCTGCCGCGTCTTTCCGGAACATGATAGAATGGCGGCCGGAGGGCCCGAACGAAACGGAGGGAATATGAAAATCTTCTATTCGATCGTGCTGAGCGTCGTCGCCGTCCTCATCGCCGTGTTCGCCCTGCAAAACCTGCAGACAACGACGGTTTCACTATTCAACTGGAAGCTGACCCTGCCCATTTCGATCATGGTCATCGGCATCTACTTTCTGGGCATGGCCAGCGGCAGCGCCCTGCTGGCCTTCATCCGCGGGACATGGCGCCGGGTGAAAAAACCCGCCGTCCTTGAGAAGCCGTAAGACGGCAAAACGGTTTTCCCCGGACATCCGGAGGACCTGATCCCGGAAGCTTTCCCGGAGCCTCCGGTCCGTCATCCGACGTGCGCCTCACAGCTTCTGAGCCCGCGATCGGAGGACCTTCTCCGCGGCGTCTTCCGGCGGTTCGAGACGCAGCCGGTGGGCGACCGGCCGGCCGCGCTTGCCCACGCAGACAAACGTGACGAATCCCTCGGCATGGAAGCGACGGCCGCCGTGGGAAACGATCTCTCCGTAAACGGTCAGGCTGGTCGATCCTGCCTTGACGAGACGGGTTTCCAGGCAGATCGTGTCCCCGCCCGGGCACGGTTTCTTGATTACGAGATCGTGGATCCGGAGACAGACGAGGGCGCCCGGAAGACCGGGAGCCTGGGCGGCGCAGAGATAACACGCCTCGATGAACCACTCGGCCATCCGGCCGGCATAGAGGTTCCCGTGATGATTCATATCTTCCGTCTTGACCAACCGCGGAACGCGGACGATGTCCATGGGTTACCTCTCCTTGGCCGGAATCCTTACGTCAATCCGGGGAATCCCCTCTGCCGCAGGGCGTCGTACAAGACGATCGCGGCGGCGTTGGAAACATTGAGCGACCGGGTTTCCGGGCGCATCGGGAGACGGAAGCACCGGCCGGGGTGAGCCGAGAGGAGCGCCTCGGGCAATCCGACCGATTCCCGGCCGAAGACGAAAAACAGGGGCGGCTCTCCCGACGCCGAGATGTTCGGATAGAGCGAGGACGCTTTCCGGGAAAAAAAACAACAGGTCTCGGGCGCCGCTTCGCGAAAAAACGCGGCCAGGCTGTCGTGGACGACGAGGTCCACCTCGGCCCAGTAATCCGCGCCCGCCCGCCGCAGCCGCCGGTCGCTGAGGATAAAGCCGAGCGGCCGGACCAGATGCAGCCGGGCCCCGGTGGCCGCGCAGGTTCGGGCGATGTTTCCGGCATTCTGGGGAATCTCCGGCTCGACGAGGACGATCTGAAATGGAGACGCCATGCCCCTCACCCGATTCCCGCGCGTTTTCGGCGGCGACTTCCGCCGAGGATTCCGAAATTTATTGTCCGGAGGCCCGCTCCAGCTTTTTCATGATGGAGAACATAAAGGTCGCCGAGAGGATGCAGGCGACCACGAGGATCAGCCAGAGGGCCCAGAGGGGCACCTTCATCCACAAACCGCCGACCAAGCCCATGAGGTACAGGCCGGCCGCGGTGGCGGCGAACCACGCACCCTGGGCCAGGCCTTTGTATTTCGGCGGGGCCACCTTGGAGACGTAGGAAATGCCGATCGGGCTGAGGAAGAGCTCGGCGATCGTGATGATGAAATAGGTCGAGATCAGCCAGTAGACCGAGACCTGGGATTCGGGCGGAGCGACGAGCCCGCCGAGCTGCTTGGGGCTGGGCAGGCCGAGCGACCCGATGACCAGGATGGCGAAGGACACTGCGGTGATCAGCATCCCGAAGCCGATCTTTCGCGGGGCCGAGGGCTCTTTCTTCCTTTTATTCAACCAGCCGAAGATCCCGACCACGACCGGAGTCATAAAGACGATGAAGAAGGGATTGAAATGCTGGAAGCGTTGGGGTTGGAAGACGTTGAGAACGGAATACCCGCTGAACCGAAGATAGGCCAGGACGGCGAAGACGGCGAAGGCAATCCCTCCAGCCAACCGGGTCGATTTGCTTGAGCTTTTTTTACGGCGAGGATCAGCCCGGTCAGGGCCAGGAAAACCGCCAGGAGCCCAATCATGTCGAACCAAAGGTAAGACAGCGCCCCGACACTCAGATGGGTGTAATCCCGGGCGAAGAACGTCATCGTCAAGCCGCTCTGCTGGAAGGCCATCCAGAAGAAGATGACGACGAAAAAGACGAGACCCAGGGCGACCAGCCGCTCCTTGGTCTGCTGGGGCGTCAGCTCGATCACTTGCGACTTGAGGGTTTCGGACTTCGCTTTTTGAAGCTCGGTGATGTCGGCGTGCTTGTAGTGCTTCCGGAAGGCCCAGAAGACGACCATCGAGATAATCAAGCTCAGGCAGGCCACCCCGAATCCGAAATGGTAGGACTTGCTCAAGGCGTTGATGTAGCGCTCCGAGAATGCCCCCAGGGTATCGAGCGTCACGCCCGCGTCCTGGAGCTGGGCGATGCCGAGGTAGGCCGAAGCATCGGAGACCGTCCCCTTTAAAAATCCGTTGGCCAGGGCCGGGATCCGGGCGTCGTAGGCCAGGTTGGCGCCCTTGAGCACCCAGTTGCTGATGATTTCCGAGGCGCTCGGGGCGAACATGGCCCCGATATTGATCCCCATGTAGAAGATCGTGAACGCCCGGTCGCGGAGGGCGTCATACTTGGGGTCGTCGTAAAGATTGCCGACCAGGGCTTGGAGATTGCCCTTGAACAACCCGGTCCCGATGGCGATGACGGCCATGGCCGCGATGATCAGGGGAAGACCCGTGTTCATCGTCGTCGGCAGGGCCAGCAGGGCGTATCCGATAAACATGACGATCAGCCCGAGGCTCACGGTCTTGCCGTAACCGAGGACTTTATCGGCAAGCAAGCCGCCGAGCAGGGGGAAAAAGTACACGCAGACCATAAACGTGCTGTAAACGAATCCGGCCGTCGCCGCGGTCATCCCGTACTTGGCCTGCATGAACAGGACGAATATCGCGACCATCGTATAGAAGCCGAAGCGCTCGCCCATGTTGGCGAAAAATGCGACAAACAGACCCTTAGGATGACCTTTAAACATCGGGGATACTCCTGTACCACATCGGATTCCCGGCCATGATAAGCCGCCGCCGGGGGAAAGTCAACGAACGGCCGCCCGGAAAGGCCGGAAAGGGTTGAACCGGGGACTTTTTTCGGTTAGATTTGGATCAAGAGAGAGAATAAAGAGGAGGAGACCCGCCATGAAACCTGTCTTCCGCCGCCTTTCCGCGGTCGTCGTCCTGGCCGCCCTTTCCGGTCTGATGTCCTGCGCGGTCAATCCCGTCACCGGGAAGAAAGAGATCATGCTGATCCCGGAAAACCAGGAAATCGAGATGGGCAAGTCCACGGACGCGAGCATCAAGCAGCAGTTCGGTCTCTACGAGGACCGGGAGCTTGAGGCCTATGTCGAGCGGGTCTCCCGGAAGCTCGTGCCCCACACCCACCGAAATCAGCTGCCTTATCATTTCGCCGTCCTCGACACGTCGGTCGAAAACGCGTTCGCCGCGCCCGGCGGCTACATCTACGTCACCCGCGGGCTTCTGGCGATGATGAATTCGGAAGCCGAGCTGGCCACGGTCATCGGCCACGAGCTGGGCCACGTCAACGCCCGCCATTCCGTCCGGCAGCTGAGCAACCAGCTCCTCTTGACCGGCGGCTTGATCCTGGGCAGCATCCTCAGCGAGGACGTGGCCAAGGTCGCTCCCTACTTGATGATCGGTCTCCAGGTCCTCTTCATGAAGTTCAGCCGCGACGACGAATACCAGGCCGACAGCCTCGGCGTCCTCTATTCCCGGAGCGCCGGCTACGCGCCGGGCGAAATGATTCCGTTTTTCCGGTCCATCCAAAAGCTCGAGGAGAAAGCCGGCGGCGGGACGAAGCTCCCCAACTTCCTCTCGACCCATCCCCTGACGGAGAAACGGATCGCCGAAGCCCAAAAGATGATCCTGCCCGGAGACGCGGGGATGAGCGTGCTCCGGGACGACTTCGTGGCCCGCATGGACGGTCTGGTCTTCGGGGACAATCCGCGGCAGGGATATGTCGAGGGCGGAGCGTTTTATCATCCCGAAATGAAGTTCGTTTTCGCCCTCCCGGCCGACTGGGTCGTCCAGAACACACCCCAGCAGGTCATGATCGTCAGCAAGGACGAAAAAGCGGGGATGATCCTCACGGCCGAAAAAACAGCCGCCGAGCCGGCCGCTTATCTGAAGCAGCAGATGGCCTCGATGAAGGACGTCAATGTGCAGGAGGTCTCCAGCCGGACCCGGCGGATCAACGGCCTGAGTTCAGCCCAGGGGGTTTATCTGGTCAGCGCCCAGGCCCAGGAAGGGCAAGCCCAGGACGTCCGGGCCGTCGACCTCAATTGCATTCAAAAGGACGGCTTCATCTATACCTTCATGAGCTTGGCCGCCCGGAACGATTATTCCGTTTATGAGACGAACTTCGAACGGACGATCCAAAGCTTCCAACATCTTTCCGATCCGAAGCGCCTGAACGTCCAACCGAGAAAAATCGCGATCCGGAGAGCCGGAGCCGCCCAGACCCTGCGGCAATTTTTAACCGGGCTGAGCGTTCCCGCCGACAAGTGGAAAACCATCGAATTCCTCAATTCCCTGACCCTCGAGACAAAGCTCGAGAGGGGTCGGCCGGTAAAAATCATGAATTGAAGGTTGGGCTCGCCTGATCGGTCGCCCTCGTCGCGCGACGACGAGGACAGACCGACTCTATGATTTCCGGTTAACCAGTGTCGTACTCGCTTGGTCGGTCGGCATGATGATCACTTCGCTGATATTGACGTGCGGCGGGCGGTTGGCGCAAAAGAGGACGGCCTCGGCCACGTCGTCCGGCGAAAGCGGGGTGAACCCTTTATAGACTTTGGCCGCCCGCTCCTTGTCGCCGTGGAACCGGACTTCACTGAACTCGGTTTCGACCATGCCCGGATCGACCGTGCTGACCCGGACGTTCGTCCCGTTCAGGTCGAGCCGCAGACCCCGGGTCAAGGCCATGACCGCGAACTTGGAGGCGCAGTACATGTTGCCGCCGGGATAGATCTCGTGGCCGGCGATCGAGCCGATGTTGACCACATGGCCGCCGCCCCGGGCGATCATGCCCGGCAGGACGGCCCGGCTGATATAGGCCAGGCCTTTGACGTTGGTGTCGATCATCTCATCCCAGTCCGAGATCAGGCCTTCGTGGAACTTGTCCAGGCCGCGGCTCAAACCGGCGTTGTTGACCAAAACATCGATTTCTTTCCATTCGGCGGGAAGGGCGGCCAGGGCTCGTTCGACCGCCGGCTGGTTCCGGACGTCGAGGGCGAAGGCGTGACAGCGGACGCCGAAATCCGCGGCCAGAGACTTGGCCAAGTCCTTCAAGCGGTCGGCCCGCCGGGCGGCGATCAAAACGGACGCCCCCTCCCGGGCGAAGACCCGGGCGCACGACCGCCCGATCCCGGAGCTGGCTCCCGTGACGAAAACGATTTTGCCTTTAAAGGATGACATGCGACACCTCGTTCGGACGGCCGGATACGGCCCGCCCCTCAGATTTGGAAGCGGTTATTATAGGACGAGAGGGCCGCGAGAGGAAGCGCGAAGTCGTCCGGCGCTTTACTTCTGGGCGTTCTCCAGCATCGCCTTGAGAGCTTCGTAGCCGACGGATTCGCAGATCTCCTGGACGGCTTTGGTCAGAACCGGGTCATGGCTGATGAGCGCATCTTTAACCATGAAGGTCCGGTAATCCAGGTCCATGGCTCCATGGTAGGTCGCCAGGACGCAGCCGACCGCGCTCAGCCCGCAGAGAAAAACGGTATTCACGCCCTTGTCCTTCAGGAGCTTGTCGAGGGAGGTCTTTTTAAAGCCGCTAGGGAAATTTTTCACGACCATCGGGTCATCCGGCTTGACCGGAACAGAAGACGGGAATTCGAATTCCAGGCTGCCCTGGGCCGGCCCGAATACCGGGTCGACATGATAGACGCGGATGACCGGAAAGCCGTGGAGACGGAACAGGGAAATGGCGTAATTGATCATCTCCATGCCGATCTTCCGGTCCGCTTCCGCCATCATCGGTAAATAAGCGTTTTGAATGTCGATGACCAACAGGGCCGGCCGCATCCGGGCCGGGGCCGGTTGATCTTGGACGCTTGCGAGCGGCAGGGCGGCGAGCAGCAGACCCGCCGCGATAAATCCGACTGAACGTTTATTCATGATCCCTCCTTGGGACTTGATATCGACCGGCGAAATCCTAAGCCCGCCGCCCTCCAAAGTCAAACGCTGGCTCACTCCCGGCCCAGCCGGTTTTTTTTAGCGCGCCGGAACCTCCGCAGAACCAGGACCAGGGTCAGGAGGATCGCGTTGAACGGATTGGCCGAGGCGGCCGCGAACCCGATGTTCCTTCCCTTAATGAGCTCGACGTTATCGCCGAACTGGTCCTCGTTGACGAGATACGTCCAGGTCGATGACGGGCCCTTGAGATCTTCGAGCTCCGCCGCCGCGCTTTCGCCCGTCCGAAGAAGGTCGGCCAGGGCCTCCGCCGCCTCTTCCTCCACGGATTTCATCATCGCCAGGAACGCGTCCGTCGCCGACGTCATGAATTCCTGGATCGGCGTTTTCCCGCCCAGGCTGACGAGGTGGATGCTTTCCCTCGTGTCGGCGATCCAGGCCAAATGATCGGCCCAAGCCCGGTCGAGAATCGAGAGGACCGCCCGGCGTTCGAGCGCGTCGGTCCTTTCAGATCCGAACCGGTCGACGGCCCGGGCTCGGCCGGCCGCATCGAGCCGCTCCCACACCCCCGGAGAGCCGGACGACCGGAGAGCCTCCTCGCGGCGCTCCCGGACGATGGTCCTTTGCGTTTCGACCAATCCGGAGAATTTGCACAGCGTTCGGCGGATATCGAAATTCTGGCCTTCGATGACCCGCTGGGCATGGGCGATGTCCCGGCGAAGGGCGGGCGATTCGACCGCGCCCTTTCCAGGCCCGACCCGATAGCGGAGGCCGAAAATCTTCGTCAAGCCGTAGCGCTCGAATAGATCGTCCTCGAGACTGATGAAAAACCGGGTCGAACCCGGATCTCCCTGGCGGCCGGACCGGCCCCGAAGCTGGAGGTCGATGCGAAGGCTCTCGTGGCGGTTCGTCCCAAGAACACATAATCCGCCCAGGGCGGCGACGGCCTTCCGGCCGCGCTCGTCAGCCCCGCCAAGCTTGATGTCGATGCCCCGGCCGGCCATGTTCGTCGAAATGGTCACCGCGCCCACGGCTCCCGCCTCGGCGATAATCGCGGCCTCGGCCTCGTCGTTTTTCGCGTTCAGGACCCGATGGGGAATTCCGGCCGCCGCCAGATCGGCCGAAAGGCCCTCGGATTCGCGGACGCTCAGCGTTCCGACGAGGATCGGCCGGCCGGTTGCTTGAATGGAAGCGATTTCAGAAACCAGGGCCCGGCGCTTATCTTCCTGGCCGGAATAGACCGCATCCGGAAGATCCCGGCGGACGTTGGGCCAATGCGGCGGGATGACCGTAACCCCGAGGCGATAGAACTCCTGGAGCTCATCGGCCGAGGAAACGGCTGTTGCCGTCATTCCGGCCAGCCGAGGATAAAGACGGAGAAAATGCTGCAAGGTGATCGAACCGAGGATCCGGCCTTCGGGACGCCGGGCCAGGCCTTCCTTGGCCTCAACCGCGGCTTGAATGCCGTCAGGCCAATGACGCTTGGCCATAACCCGGCCGGTGAATTCATCGACAATCTCGATCCTCCCGTCCCGGACGATATAGTCGACGTCGCGGGCGAGCAGGGCCCGGGCATGGAGGGCGCAATGAGCCGCTTCGAGACACGGCTCGTTGCCGGGTTCGTACAGGCTCCCCCGGCCGAGGGCGCCTTCCAGGCGTCGGGCTCCGCGATCGGTCAAAAACACGTTCCGGTGCTCGGCGTCGGTCGCGAAGTCAAGGCCGGGAACGAACGTTCGGACGGCCTCGGTGAGCAGCCCGATTTCGGCGATTTGGCCGGCCGCGACACCGGCGATGACGAGAGGGATGCGGGCCTCGTCGATCAGAATGGAATCCGCCTCGTCCACGATGGCCGAAGCGAACGGCCGCCGGACGCATTCGTCCGGATGAAGAGCGAGCCCGTCCCTGAGAAAGTCGAATCCCGATTCCTTGGCCGTCGCATAGGTGATATCGGAGCCGTAAGCATTCCGCTTTTCGGCCGGAGACATCCCCTCCTGGACGCAGCCAACGGACAGGCCCAAGAGGCGGAAGACCGGCCCCATCCAGGCCGCATCGCGGCGGGCCAGGTAATCGTTGAACGTCAGGAGGTGAACACCCGCGCCTTCCAGGGCAAATAAGGCCGCCGGGAATACGGCGGCCAGCGTTTTGCCTTCGCCGGTGGGAAGCTCCGCCACCCGGCCCCGGGCCATGGCCAAGCCGGCCAGAAGCTGGCAGTCATGCGTCTCGAGGCCGAGGGTCTGCCGCGTCGCTTCGAGGGCCAGGGCGAACGTCTCGGTTTCCAGGGACGAGAGCGGCTCGCCGCCGGCCGCCCGCCGGCGGAGGGCCTCGACGCGGGCCCGGATCTCGGCAGCCGAAAGGCCGGTCCCGTCATACGCCCGAATGCGGGCGACCGTCGAGCTGTCGAAGGATGAGGTTCCGGCTTCGATCGACTCGCCGCGGGCGCGGCCGATCAGTCGGCGGAACGGAGAAAGACGTTTATTTGAAGAAGATGACAAAAGGATCCTCCCTTTAATTGCGGAATGCCCAAGAGGCAAGCCGACGATCAAGAGATCGTCATACCGTAAAGGGAGGACCCCGTTGTAAAGTCGAAGCCGAGGAATGGATCCGAACCGGGCAAAGAGTGGAGAACCGGACCGATGCACCCCGCGCGGGCGGACTGAGGACCGTCCCGAAAAGCCACAAAACCGCAAGTGGCGGCAAGACAATCGCCAGGATCACCCACAAAGGCCACCACTTCAAGGCCGATGTGCCCGTGATCCTCAGTCCGCCCCAACTCGACTCGTTTGTCATTCGATCCGGTCTCCACCATAAACATAAGTTCGGGATCATCGCTTGTCAATCGTAATGGAAAAATATTTTTTAATATATGAAGCCCTATTTTTCTGCGGAAGGTTATTCCCCGCACTGGGGGACGGGTTTGCGGCGAAGGGCGCTCCACATGATGGCATAGGCGCAGCCGACGCCGGAGTGGACGTCGATCGCGCCGAAGGCGCAGTTGCGGGCGCAGGCGCCGCATTCCATGCAGCGGTCCCGGTCGGTCACCCGGGCTTTGCGGCCGTCCATCTCGAACACGGCGTGGGGGCAGACCGTCGCGCATAGGCCGCAACCCGTGCATTGCTCCGGACGATAGGTCAAGGTGGCAACGTTTTTCAGATGAGCGAGGGGCATGGTCTTATCCTTAAATTCTCAGAAGAACCGCTAATCCGGCCGCAACCAAACCGAGGCCGCCGGCCGCCGCCATGAGGGGAACGGCGACTTTCATCTCGGCCACGACGCCCGAGAGCGAGGTGAACGTCGAAGACCCGGTGAAATTCATCGCCAGAAAAGCGGAGAGGGCCGGAAGAAGGAGAAAAGCCGCGGCGAAGACGGCCGCGTCAGGCGCCCCGGCCGGGGGGAATCCCCAAAGGGCGCAGACGACCGCGGCCCAAACGAGGCCGAGAAGGGCGCCTTTGGCCGCGAACATCCTCCCCGGGATCCAGGGCAGGAGGGCGGGCGTCAATCCCGCTCCAACCACGACAGCCCCGGCCAGGGCGATGCCAACCAACCCGGCTCGATCCAGGCCGGCGATCATCGCGGCCAGCCAGAGGACGGCGAGAGCAAGGAAGATCTTGCTGCCGGCAATCATGGCCATCTCGACGGGAATCAGCGTCAGCCGGTCTTTGAAGGTGAAACGAACCCGCCGCATTCCGGGCTCGGCTTTCATCCCCCGTCCAGAAAGGCTTTCAGGTCTTCCGCCCGGACGGGTCCGAAGAGAACTCGGAACTTGGTCCGTTTGGCAACCTCGGGGGCCGACACGCCCGGAGCGCCGAGCTGGGGAAGAATCAGGGTCCGATGGGACACGACGTTTCGGAGTCCGGTCGCCTCGATCCGGCGTTCGACCTCGTCGGTCCCGAATGTCCCTTTCCCCGCGGCGCACCACACATTGATGCCGCGGGTATCGAGGGCCAGGATCCAGGCGTTCACGCCCGGGACGGCTTGCGGAGCCGGTCAAAGCTCAATTTGTAATTGGCCGAAACGAAAACCGGGGACCAGGGATCGGGCGCACCCAGGGCGTAAAGGCCGGGGGCGATCGCGTACCGGCCGCGGCCGATGCCCAACCGGACCCGGAAGGTCCCCCGCCGATCGCGGCCGTTGAGGCGGGAAGGAACCACCGGGATATCGCCGGCCGGCGTCGAAATCCGGCCCGTGGAAAAACGGGCGGTCGCGACAATAGGGATCGGCCGCTCCGGGCTCGGCCGTCTCCCCCGCAGCATTCTTCTCCGCAGGAACATTCTTCGTTGTTCAGGTCCCGGGCTTCCGGGATTTTAAGAGTCGCCATCTCATTTCCTTCCGCGGCAGCAGCCGCTGGCCTCGTTGTATGCGCGGACCGTATCGGCCAGGAGCGAAACCGCCTCGACGACCGCGGTCCGCCGGCCGGCGGGGATCCGGGCGAGGATCTCCCCGAAATATCCATTAAAGCGGTCTTCGATACTCCGGAAAACGCGGCGGCCCTGGGCCGTCAAGGTGATGGCCACAAAGCGCCGGTCGCCGGCGCTCGCCCGGCGATCGACGAGCCCGATGGTCACCAGGCCCTGGACCGTCCGGCTCAGGGTGCTCGTGTCCAAGCCGAAGGCGGCCGCCAGGTCGACGAGGGACACCTTGCCCCGGTTCCCGACTTCGAGAAGCGTATGGCATTGGGACAGGGTCAAGCCGCAGCAGGCGGCCTCGCCGTCGAAGGGGCGGACCGTTTCCCGTTCGAGAAGCCGGAGCCGCTCCCGGAAGAGGCGCGTCGTTTGCACATCCATAGGCGTCGTCCTTTCGATTTTAACCTGCGTTATACACGAGTCGAGATGGCTGCAGTTGCAAGGCACGAAGGGTGACGCTGTGCTAGTCGCACCGCAAACCCTTCGTAACGACGCAAATGCGGCCATATCGGCTCGCCCAAAGGGTAAATACTCATATTTTCTATCTTGTATAAAGCATAAGAATTATAAGAATTTTAAAATATTTATGAATAATGCAGGTTAATTGTATTATACAATTATTGTATGTGTCAAGCCCTACGTTGACTCGGTCCGAAGGAAGGGGCGATAATGAGCCGCCAAGGAACGCGAGTTGAAGCCGATCTTTTCCGCATGAAAAGGAGGACCGAACCGGTGACACAACAACACAGATCCCTCTTCCGGGTGCCGCTCGTGGCGACGGCTTTGGCCGTCGCTCTGCTGGGTCTGTTCCCGCCGGCGGTTTCCGCCCGGGGGCCAAAAGAACTCCGACCGCGCTTGACCTGCTCCGGCAAAAAGCCTGGAGCGAGGGAGCGGTTCGGGTCATCGTCCAGTCTCAACGTCCCCGAGATCGAGCGCTTGTCGGCTGCATCGGCGGAATTACGGGACGGAAAGACTCCTCGACGGTCGAGGCCCGGGGCGCGGCGCCGCCGACGTCGCCTTGAGCAAAGCCATCGATTACGTCTCCTGGAAGGTCGTCACCGAGCTGCAAGGCGCGGATTTCGAGGAAGCCGGCCGGTTCCAATTCATCCCGCTCCTCCCCTCCGCGTTTCGCCCAATGCCCTGGCTCTCCTGGAAGCGTCGACGGACGTCCTGGGGATCACCGAGGATAAAGCCCGGAAGCTCATCGAACCGGTCGAGGACGGAGGGGAAACCTCCAAGGGCGGCAGCCGGGGGACGCGAACCGGCGAACGGCGCCGACTCCGCCATGCTGTCGGACACGGCGACCCTGGTCCAGGCCAAAGCCCTCTGGGATATCGGCATCACCGGAGCCGGCTGGTACGTCGCCATCCTCGACACGGGGATTCGGACCAGCCATGAGTTTTTCACCGGAAAAACCATTATCGAAGCCTGCCGGTCCCGGGGACAGGGACGGCAACTCCGGGGCAGGAGATTGCCCCAACGGCCTGTCCGAGCAAAACGGCCCCAATCGGCCGCCCATTTCTCCAGCTCGTATTCGGGCTGGGATCACGGGACACATGTGGCCGGGATCGCCGCCGGGAAATTCGGCACCCGGGCCGGCATCGCCAAGGGAGCCAACATCATCGCCGTCCAGATTTTTTCCCGCTTTTCCGCCTCGGATTGCGGCTCGTCCTCCCCTTGCGTGCTGACCTGGGATTCGGACCAGATCGCCGGTTTGGACTACGTCTATTCGCTCCGGGGGACATACAATATCGCCGCGGTCAACATGAGCCTGGGCGGCGGATCCTACTCCTCCTTCTGCGACTATGCCTCGCAACGCATCGCCATCAACCAGCTCCGGTCGGCCGGCATCGCCACGGCCATCGCCACCGGAAATGACGGCTACTGCGGTTATATCTCCTTGCCTGGGTGCATTTCGGGCGCCGTTTCGGTCGGCTCGAGCACCAAGACGGACGCCGAGTCCGGCTTCAACAACTGGGACCCGGCTCTTCAACGGCTGTTCGCTCCCGGCTCGTCGATCACCTCATCGACCGGCGATTCGAATACAAGCTATGAGGCCTGGAACGGGACGTCGATGGCCACGCCCCATGTCACCGGGGCCTGGGCCCTGTTGAAACAAGCCGTCCCCGGCGGTTCTGTCGCGACGTTTCTGGACGCCCTCCAAGCCACGGGAAAAGCCATTTATAGCAGTTTGCGACGGATATAGCGAGTCCATCCCCCGGATAAAGATTTTCGACGCCCTGACGTACTTGACCCATTTTACCCTGGTCATCCAGGCCGGAGCCAACGGAACGACAGAACCGGTTCCAGGGACGTACGCCTATCCGCCCAACGCCTCCGTCCAGGTCACCGCCGTCCCCGGACAATACGCGACGTTTGTCGACTGGATCGGGGACGCCTCGGGAAGCGCCAATCCCCTTGCCGTGCCCATGGACCGGGATAAAACCGTCCGGGCGAATTTCCGCTACATCTACGCGCCCGAGACCTCTGGCCGGCGCGTTCTCAACCGGTCGTTCTCCCAGGCGGAATACATCAACATCCTGAGCTGGGAGAACAATCCGGCCAACGCCGGGTTGGCCATCGCCGCTTATCGCATTTACACGGTCTCGGGAGGAACCGCCACCCTGCTGGCCGAAGTCGGGGCCGACGTCCGGGAATACGCCCACCGGATGGCCGGGACCGATCCCATGACCTACCAAGTCGCCGCGGTCACCGCCGGGGGACGCGAAGGCGCCCCGGCCGAAGTGACGGTTTAAGAAGGAACGGACATGAAGAACAAAGCGCACATTCTCCTCGCGATCGCCGCCGTCTCCCTCGCCCTCGCCCTCCCCGCGGCGCTTTCGGCGGGTGACGCGGTGAAAATCCGGGTCACGGCCGATCGGGTCAACATCCGGCAAGCGGCTGATTTTAACCGCTCAGGCCGTCGGCCGGGCGGAGAAAGGGCCAGGTCTTCACCGTCGTCGAAAAAGAAGGCGAATGGTATCCTCATCCAGCTTGAGGACGGGACGCCGGGTTACATCCATTCCTTCACCGTCGAGGAAGTGGTCGAAGGCCAGGCGCCCCCGGCGAAAAAGCCCGCCGCCGCGCCCGGAGGCCGGCAGATCCAAGTCACGGCCGACCGGGCCAACATCCGGAAAGCGGCGACCCTGACGGCGCCGCTGATCCGCACCGCGGAAAAAGGCCGGGACTTCGCCGATCGTCGAAAAAAAGGCGAATGGTATCTCATCCAGATTGAGGACGGCACGCCGGGTTACATCCATTCCTTCACCGTCGCCGAAATCGCGGGCGGAGAGCCAAGCCCCGCCGGCCGTAAAACCGGTGGAGAAACCGGTCGAAGCCGCGGCCCCTCCTGTCGCAAAGTCCGTCGAAAAGCCCCGGTCGAAAAGCCGGTCGAAACCCCGCGCCCGCCCGTTCAGGTCCCGAGCCGCCGCCCGCCCGCGCCCCGCGGACCTTAGGATTCCTTTTCGATGGCCCTCCTCCGCGCGGGGTATTTCCTCGCCGCGCGATTCGGCTTATACCGACGTTTATCACAATGGGCTTATTTACGGCGGCGAGATCCGCATCGGCGGGAAGCAAGATCGCCGGCTGGCTCGAGGGAAGCTATCGGGCCGAGACGGGCGAATTGACCTACACCAAGGAACAAACGGAGGTCAGCGTCCTGGCCGTCGAAGCCGGGGCGCTTTACCGTTTCCTGAAGCGGGCAAATCCAATCCTTACGCCGGCGCCGGAGTCGGCTACTTCATGTTCAAGAGAAGAGAATGAGGCCATCGGCCAGGTCAAGCAGAACAAAATCGGTTTCTGCGCTCATCGGCGGAGCGTCCTATGTCCTGGGAAAGAGATTCGTCGTCGACGCCCGGCTGAAATACGAATTCTGCTCATGAAGCCGGCCGATTTCGACATCCAGCTCGGCGGACTCACCGATCGGGATCGGCGTCGGATACCGCTGGTAAGGGCTTACTTTTTGTAGAGGATCTTTCCGCCGACGATGGTATAGGCGATCTCAGCCGTCGGGATCTCGTCTTCCGGGCAGGTCATGATGTCCTTGCTGAAGACCGTTACATCGGCCAGTTTCCCGACGAGTCAGCGACCCCTTGATGTTCTCCTCGAAGGCGACGAAAGCGGCATTCAAGGTGTACGACCGAAGGGCTTCCTCCCGGGACATCGCCTGGGCCGGGAAGAACGCCGTCCCGTCCTTCATTTTCCGGGTCACCGCCGAGATAAATCCCCGGGATCGCATCGACCGGCTCGACCGGGGCGTCGGTCCCGTTGGAAATCACCGCTCCCGTTTGCAGGAGCGACCGCCACATGTAAGCCCCTTCCTCGGCCCGTTTGGGCCCGAGCCGCTTGAGGACCCAGGGACCGTCCGACGTGCAATGGACGGCCTGCATCGCCGCGATGACCCCGAGCTTCCCGAATCGGGGGATATCCGTCGGATTGATGTGCTGGGAGTGCTCGATGCGCCAGCGGACGTCTTTTTTGTCGGGATGGGAGACAAAGGCGGCTTCATAAATTCGAGCGTCTCCCGGTTGGCCCGGTCGCCGATCGCGTGGGTGGCGACCTGGAAGCCGTTTTCGATGGCCACCCGGGCAGTTTCCTTCATATCCTCGATCGATTCCGTGTTCAAGCCGACCGAGGTGGCCAGGTCTTCATAGGGTTCGAGCAGCCAGGCCCCGCGGGGACCGAGGGCCCCGTCGATCAGGCGCTTGATGGTATGGACACTCAGGTGGTCGGCCCCATATCCGTTGATTTTCCAGGCGGCCGCGTTCTCCTCGATCCGCTTGGCGCTCTCGCTCAGCATGACGTTGATCCGGACACCGAGCTTGCCTTCGTCGATGATCCTTTTATATAGCTCGACCGTGCCCCAACCGGCGCCCGCGTCGCCGACGCTGGTCAGGCCTTTGGAGAGGCATTCCTGGTCGGCCAGCTCGACGATTTTCAGGTTTTCGGCGTCTCGCTCCTCAGCTGTGCGCTGCTGGTACGCCCGGGACATCCCGAAGCGGACCAGACCTTGGGCCGTCTCGAGGAACGCCCCGATCGGGCCGGCCCTTGGGGTCCTTGATGATCTCGCCGCCGGAGGGATTGGGCGTCTTGGCTGTGATCTTGGAGAGCTCCATCGCCTTGGCGTTGGCCAGGGAGGAATGGCCGCTGGCGTGGGTCAGGACCACCGGATTATCGGGCGAGACCGCGCTCAGGGCGTCGTGGACCGGCATCCCGTTGACGTTGGGTTCGGGGACTTTATCCCATTTCTCCTGGTGCCAACCGCGGCCGGTGATGGCCGCACCCGGGGCAGCGGTTTTCACCGCCTCGGCGACCATAGCTACGATCTCGTCCCAATTTTTCACTTTCGTCAGGTCCAACGAGAGCTTCGCCTGGCCGACACTCATGAAATGAAGGTGGGAATCGATCCAACCGGGAGTGGCCAGCTTCCCGCCGAGGTCGACGACCTCGGTTTCCGGCCCGATATACCGGGCGATCTCCTTGGCCGTTCCGACGGCCACAATCTTGTCCCCGCGGGCGGCTAAAGCTTCAGCCTGGGGAACGGCCGGGTCCATCGTCACCAGCCGGCCGTTGGTTAAAACAAATGTCGCCGGCTCGGGCTTCGGGGCGCAGGCGGCCCCGAAGAGAACGGCCCCGGCCAGGACGGCAAAGAGGATTTTCGGAAATTGATTCATGGAGCGAGCCCTCCTACGGAAATTCGGCCCCTATTTTGTTCCAAGAATCGGATAAGATGCAAGAAGAAATAAAACCTGCTATGATTAAAAGCGGTTGGAGCTTGCCCGCCGATGTTCGAATTTCACATATCCCGTTCGGTCCGGGACGCCTACGGATTCGACGAATCGTTTTTCGTGTATGACGGGCGGGCGGTCTTCGCCGATTTCCGGGCGGCCCGCCTTTTCGCCCATCGCCTGAATACCCGGCGGCCCAGGGATCGGGCCGTTCCGGCCGGCGACATCAACGCCCTCGGCCTCATCGACGAATACCGGCACGCCGTCTTTCACGCCTACCGGAAGCAGAAAAACCCGGGTGTCCTCCGGGACGCTCTGGCCGCACTGTCCGCCGGATTCGATCCGGACGTTCTCGACGGAACCCTACGTCGATTCCTCCACGACTTTCCGCCGGTCGCCGTATATAAAGGGCTGGTCTCCATTCCGGAGTACCTCGAAGCCACGACCCTGCTCCCCCACCGGGAAACGACGCTGGAAGAAATGCTGATGCTTCGGCTGACCAACCTCAATCCCGCCGCCCTTCCCCTGCGGGAGCTTTTCGACGACGAGCCGCTCGCCCGGGAGACGGCGTATATCCAGCTGCTCGACGGGCTGCGGGCTTTCTTCGATTCCCAGCCGGGATTCGGCTCCGAGAATCGCAACCTCTTCGAGCTTCTGGCCGCGCCCGCGATCGCCTCCCCGCATTCGCTCAAAGGACAGCTGAAATACATCCTGGCCCATTGGGGCCCTCTGCTGGGCGGAAGCCTCCCCCGCATCCTCGGCGGATTGGACTTTCTCCGGGAAGAGGAAAAGCCGTCATTCGGCGGTCCCGGTCCGGCCCTGATTCCGGCCCTCGGCCCCGGAGCCCAGGCCGCCTCCCTGGCCATGTTCGGCGCGGGAGACAGCGGGAGCCTTTCCGGTCCATCGGGGCCCCGGCCGCCCGACCCGGAACCCGAGCGCTTCAGCCTCGACCTCGACTGGATGCCGAACCTCGTTCTCCTCGCCAAAAACGCCCACGTCTGGCTCGACCAGCTCTCGCGCAAGCATGGCCGCCTCCTCCGCCGCTTGGACGAAATCCCCGACGCAGAGCTCGATGATCTCCGGGAAGCCGGGATCACCGGCCTGTGGCTGATCGGCGTCTGGGAGCGGAGCCAGGCCTCCCAGCGGATCAAGCAGATTGACGGGAAATCCCGAGGCGGTGGCCTCGGCCTATTCGCTGTACGATTACGCCATCGCCGAGGACCTGGGCGGGGAACCGGCCCTGGCCGATCTTAGGAACCGGGCGTTTCGGCGCGGCATCCGGCTGGCCTCGGACATGGTCCCCAACCACATGGGCATCGATTCGCGCTGGGTCGTCGAGCACCCGGACTGGTTCATCGAGCTTGACAGGAACCGCCTTACCCGGCTTATGCACTTCACCGGACCCGATCTGTCTTCAGACGATCGCGTCGCCATCCGGATCGAGGACCGCTACTACGACCGGACGGACGCGGCCGTCGTCTTTCAGCGACAAGACAAATGGACCGGCGACGTTCGCTACGTCTATCACGGAAACGACGGGACGAGCACTCCCTGGAACGACACCGCCCAGCTCGATTACCTCAAGCCCGAGGTCCGGGAAGCCGTGATCCAGACCATCCTCCACGTCGCCCGGCTGTTTCCCGGTCATCCGCTTCGACGCGGCCATGACCCTGGCCCGCCGCCACCTCCAGCGGCTCTGGTACCCGGAGCCGGGATCGGGCGGGGCCATCCCCTCCCGGGCCGAGCACGCCCTCAGCCGGGAAGAGTTCGACGCGGCCGTTCCGGTGGAATTCTGGCGCGAAGTGGTCGACCGGGCGGCGGTCGAGGCGCCCGACACCCTGCTTCTGGCCGAGGCCTTCTGGCTCATGGAGGGGTATTTCGTCCGGACCCTCGGGATGCACCGGGTCTACAACTCCGCCTTCATGAACATGCTTCGGGACGAGGACAACGCCAAGTATCGCAAGGTCATCAAGGACACCCTGGAGTTCGACCCCGAGGTCCTCAAGCGCTACGTCAACTTCATGAGCAATCCCGACGAGCGGACGGCGATCGAGCAATTCGGCGACGGCGGAAAATATTTCGGGGTCTGTACGCTGCTCGCCACCCTGCCCGGCCTGCCGATGGTCGGCCACGGCCAGATCGAGGGTTTCAAGGAAAAATACGGCATGGAATACCGGCGGGCCTACTACGACGAAACGCCCCGCCTGGACCTTCTCGAGCGCCATCGGCGCAAGATCTTCCCCCTCTTCCACCGCCGCCGGCTGTTCGCCGGCGTGGAGCATTTCCTTCTGTATGATTTCTTCCGGCCGGAGGGTACGGTCGACGAAAACGTCTTGGCCTACTCCAACGGCGCCGGCGGCGAACGGGTCCTCGTCGTCTATCACAACGCGTATGCCGAAACCCGCGGCTGGATCCGGACTTCAGCCGCTTTTGCCGAAAAAACGAACGGCGGCGACGGGCGTCGCCTCGTCCGGAAATTATTGAGCGAAGGATTGAACGTTTCCGGCGACCCGGGGACCTGGGTCGTTTTCAAGGATTTCGTTTCGGGGCTCGAGCTGATCCGGAACTCCCGCGACCTGGCCGAAAAGGGCCTGGACCTGGAATTGAAAGGGTACCAATGCGCGGTCTTTGAAGGATTCCGGGAAGTCCGCGAGGATGACCGGCGGCTCTATTCCCGGATCGCCGCGGAGCTCGGCGGCCGGGGCATCCCGGATATGGAACGGGCCGCCTTTGACCTTTGGGCCGGGCCGGTTCAAGCCGCCTTCCGGGAACTCGTCCATCCAGGCTTTTTCGAATGGCTGATGGAGCGCCGGATTTCCAAGCGCGGCGGGACGGCCGATCCCGAAGCCCTTCGCCAAATCGAGGAAAAAGCCGGGCGGCTGGCCGCGGCCGCCGAAGGCCTCCGGCCCGAAGGATGGAAGAGCGGGCCGGAAGGTCGGCAAGAGTACGCGGGCTCGGTCCGGAGCGATTTTGAGGCCGTTCTCCGGCTTCCGGCGATTGCGCCCCGGGCCCGGAAGGCCGGGGCGAAAACGCTCCAAGAGGCCTTGGGTTTTCTCAAGTCGGGATCGATCGAGTCGCCGCCGGCCGGGAAGATCAAAAGACGATCGACAGCCAAGCCGCACGCCTCCCGACTCGATTCCGGAATCGATCCCAAGACAGCGTGGATTTCGCTCTTGTTCTACGCGGCCGTCAGGTCTCTCGACCGGCTCGGCGGCGGACGAAATGCGGCCGATTTAATGGACGAATGGGGCTTGTCCGGAATCGTGACCGAAACCTTAAACCAAGCAGGATTCAACGAAAACGCTCAAGCCGACGCCGCTGGACTTGTCCAAGCCCTGGCCGGGCATCCTTTTATCGTGGATCCCGCGGTTTCGGCTGAAGAAAATGCCCGTCATCTTGCGGAGATCTTCTTTGGAGACCCCCATTACCGGGCGGCTCTCCGCGTCCACGCCTTCGAGGGGAAGGAATATTTCCGGCAGGAAGCGTTCGACCTTCTGCGTTGGCTGATCGTGGCCGTCGCCGCGGCCGACGCCGCCGGAGAAGAAAAACCGGGCCGGGCATCCCGGACGATCTCCCGGGCCTTTGCCGTAGCGGATACGCTGCGGATGGCGGAGCGGAAGTCAGGATTCGAGACGGCCCGCCTCCTGAGCCGAACTGAAATAATCGCCGGCTGGATTTCCGGATAGTCCGCATCGCTCCCTCCGTTGACAAAACGTGGATTCTGCTTTACTTCTATTCACAGAGAAAGAGAGGAGGGAAACCATGCCTATCCATCGTCGCCGGTCTTTTGTCATCTCCGTTTGCGCCGCCGTTTTCCTCGTCTACCTGTTCGCCCCGCCGGCCGGAGCCCAGGCGGTTGAAAAGAAAATGTTGACCGTCCTCTGCGACAACAGTTGCAATGTTTCCCTTCAAACCTTCACCGTCCCGGTCGGACAGACCGCGTCCCAATTCCAGTTTTCCTTCGAAACATCCTGGCAGCCCTGCCAGGGCGTGGACCGCATGGACTGGATCATGTTCGGCCTCCGCGGCCCCATGGGCAACGCCGTTTACGAATGCACGGAATTCTGGGACAGGCGGCCGCCCCGGGAAACGCCGGGACCGGCCGCGGCCGTCATTCTCGGCCCCGGGACTTATACGGTTTATCTCGTCTCCGGGCGGAACACGACGGTCCGGATGTCATACGCCTTAACCGTCGGAGCGAAAATCCCGGCGGGAGCGACCGAAGCCAAACCGGTCACGGTCTACCGCGACGGCGATTGCACCCTCTATCCGGGAGGGTTCCGGGTCGAGCCGGGCTGCACGGCCTTGGGATTCCGCTTCAGCCTGGACACGTCCTGGCTGCCTTGCTCCGGACCGGAGCATGTCGATGACGTGACCTTCATCATCCGCGGCCCGGAAGGCAAAGACGTTTATGAATACCGGGCCTATTACGACCGTCGAACGCCCCAGGAACGGCTGGGCTCGGTCAACAATTTGACCCTCGGACCCGGGAACTACGTCCTCCTCCTCGGCTCGGGCCGGAGCACGACCGTTAAGCTGAATTATGTCATCAGCTGCGGGCCGGCTTCCCAAGCCCAGGCCGCCGCTCCGGGATACGAGCCGGCGGATCTGATCGCAACCTTCGAGACGGACTTCAAGGCCTGGTATATCAAGACCGGCGGAACCGGGAACGCCTCGGTCTACCGGCTGGGAAGCGACCTCCAGGGCAAGAAAGCGTTCACGTGGGACGAAATTACCCTCCTCAAGCCGGGGCGGATCAGAGCCGATTACAGAGATTTTTAAAATCGCAATATGCGCAGACGCGATCGGCCTCGGCGGCCGGAATGAAGGGGACGTTGGGGTTGACGATTTCGGCCAGCAAGCGGTCGATCAGTTCGCTCATCAGGGCGACGCGCTCGGCCCGCTTTTCCGGGGTGACGTCCTTGCGGCCGTCCTTGGCATCATAAGGCGACACCTCGATCTCCGGGCCCATCCGGCTCTTTCCGAGCATGACGAAACGGCCCTGAATTTCGCCCGCCGTTTTCCCGTGAAGCTCGGCGGCTAAAATCGCGTAGAGGGGCATCTGGAGGCTGACGACCGCTTTTTGCCAGGACGCCCGGTCGCAAAGCGTCAGCTTATCCCAGCGGATGCCGTATTTCGAAGCGTCGGCCGATGTCTTGTAATCGAGAACGAAGTGGTCTTCGCCCCGCGTCTCGAGACGGTCGAAGCGGGCCGAAAGGGAAAATCCCGAACGTGTGATCGCATGCGTTTTTTCCAGGGCCAGGATCCGGATGCTTTTTCCCCCGGCTTGCGCCTCCCGGACGATCGCCGCCTGGCAGCTTTCGAAATAATCGCTCAAGTGGCGCTTGGTCTGGAGCATCATCAAGTAGGCCCGGCCGCTCAGGTTGTCCCCGAAGACATCGCGGAAAACCGCCTCGACTCGCTTTTCGACCCGGGCGGCCGGAAAATCCTCCGGCCGGAGCGGCCGGCCGACCAGCGGGGCGAAGTCTTCCTCCAGAATGCGATGGACAAGGGTCCCGACGTCGCGGGCCTCGATCTCTTCGTCGAGCTCCTCCCGCTCTTTCAAGCCCAAAACATAGCGGTAATAGAATCGGAGGGAGCAATCCAGGTAAGCGTCCAGCGACGTGGCCGAAAAGGTCAACCGGCGCAATCCCTCGACGATCTCGGCCGTCTTCGGCACATCCGGCGGCCGGTAAGGCCGGAGGTCGGGCGTGTACCGGACCGTCCGGACGGGCGTTTCGGCCGCCCGTTCCGGGTCGCGCTTGCGGGATTCCCATAGCAGGCGCTCGACGAAGCGGCTCCGCTCCCGGTCCCGGGCCTCGACGAAAAAGAGATGAACCCGCTCCGCCCCGCCGAGGAGAACGTCCAGGTGATGCTCGATCTCGCGCTCCTTGTCCCGGTGGGTCGGGAGGCCGAGAACCCGGCGGACGCCAAACGGCAGGAGGGAGTCGGCGCTCTTGGAGGCCGGCAGGACGTCCTCGTTGACATCCAGGAGGTAGACGTCCTCAAAGGGAATCCCCCGCGTCTCCCAGAAGCCCAGGATTTGGAGGCCGCGAAGCGGCGTTCCGAAAAACGGGACGGTCCCGGCCGCCGCCACCTTGCGGAAGAGGTTGAAATAGCCTTCCCGCTCGGCGAAGACCGCCGTGCGGAGAAGCGAACCGGCCAGCGTTTCCAGGCGGGCGACAAACGCCTCGGCATAAGGGTGGAAGAAATAATGGCGGCGGGCCGTGCCGTTCTCGTAGATGAAGTGAAGGATGGCGGTGAGCTTTTCCGCGAAATCGCCGACCGTGGCGATCGTCCGGAGCGGCTCGATCAAGGCCTGGTGAATGGCCCTGAGGTGGTCGAGAAACGCCGCCGGGACCGGCGCGCCCTCGACTCCCCGGGCGAGATTTTCGACTGCGTCGCGAACGGCCGGCAAGGATTCGATTTCGGACAACGCCCAGAAGGCCTTCCCTTTCTTTTCGGTCAGGGCTTCCTCGACGGCATGAAACAAGATCCGGGTCAGGTCGGAGCGGCGCTCCGGCCCGGGGAACTGGATATTCTTGGCGTAGGGATGGAGAACGAAGCGGATGTAATCGGGGGCGTAAACTCGCCCGTCCGCGTCGGCCGATTGGAGAACCGCCATCAGCCTCTCGAAAAAGGTGAAGATCGGCGTCCGGGTCAGGGGATAGCCGAGGGAGATATTGAACCGGTCCTGGGCCAGATCGGACAGCGTTTGCTGGTAAAGGGGGAAGAGCGTTTCCGAAGCGGGCAAAACGACGACCTGGCGCTCATGAAGGCGGGAGGGATCGGCCAGCTTTTCCCGGAGGGCGGCGTTGAGGGCGAAGACCTGGCCATGGGTATCGGGGCACTTGGTGAACGAGATTTCGGGCCGCCGAGCGGCCGGCGGATCGTTCCGGGCGTCCTTCTCAATCCCGATTCCGAGCCGATCGAGAACGTCTGCGATTCCGGCCGCCCGGTGAAAAAGGAGCGAGACGTCGTCCCAGGACGACAATCGGCGCATCAGGTTCTCTTCCGCGCCATTCAGGGAGAAAAAGCCGGCGAAAACGAACCGATCGACGTCCGGAAACATTTCCCGGCCGATGTCCTCCGAAACGGCCCGCAAGCGAAGGGCGGGCGTGGAACAACCCGCTTCCTTGACCGCGGCCAGGAATTTTTCCTGGAAATAGGAGAGGTCCTGGAGCCGGGACCGGGACCGGTCGGTCATCAGTCCGGCCCCTTCGCCCGAAACCGCCGTCTGGACCGAGAGGTCGACGCTCTTTAACCGATCGCCGGCGATTCCGGCGGCCGTCAATTCCTCGAGGTCGCGGTAGAGCTTGATCCCGAGAGGGAAAAAGTGATCGGGCGTGAGGAAATGAGCCCGGCCAAGACGGTCGGGGGCGCTCCGCTGAATATCCAGGAGGATCGCCACGGCGTCGAGGGCGTCGATCATCCGCTCGCGGCGGCCGAATCGCTCGGAATAAACATGATCCACGAACCCATCCAGGGAATAAATCCGGGGCGGGACGAAACCCGCTCCGACGCAGGCGGCCAGGTGTTTCCGCAGGTAATAGGCCGGCCGTCGCTCTGGAAAGACAACCCAGGAGCGGGAGAAGTCGCGGCCTTCATTCGGAAGATATTCAGCCGCCGCCTCAATCAGGCTCTCTCGCGGAGCGACCAGGCGAACCCGGGCGGGGCTCATAGGACCTCCTCGATCCGATCCTGGTCGAGGAAGGCCAGGAGACCGCGGACCGGTCTGTCGGGGTAAAGCTCTTTCAAGAGCCGGAGATAGCCGCGGATCTGCTCCCGGTATTCTTCGGCAAATTGCGGCCGCCGTCCGGTTTTGAAATCGACGACCAGTACGGAGTCGGGATCGACGATGACCCGATCCAGGCGATAGACGTCTCCCCCGGCATCGCAGATGTCGAATTCCCTGAGGATGATGCGGCCGGGCCGCGCCTCAAACCAGGCCGGGTCGACGGATTTTCCCAACGCCCGGACGAGGGTGGCCGCAGCCTCCTCGGCCATCGCCATCTCCCCTGCGGCCGGGCGCAGATCGGCAAGGGATGCGGCTGTTTCTCGATCCCATCCGGCCCGGACCAATTCGATGCCGGCCAGAATCCGGTGGATCCACTCGCCCCGCCGGATTCCGGCGGCGTTCAGCGAGGCCCGGAGCTCGACGGCCGGCTCGGAAAATCCGGAGCGGTGTTCGACCTCCTGCCGGAGGCCGATGTCACCGGATTCGCCGCGCGCCGTCGCGCCCGCGGCCGGAAGATAGAAATCGCGCCGAGCGGGCCGGCCCCGCTCGAAAAGCCCGGCGGAAGCAGGCCGAGGAATCACCCGGATCCGATTCGTCCGAGGCAAACACCCCTCCCAGAAGGTCGAACGGATAGCGGCCTTTCTTTCCTTTGACCGCGACGATATACAGCTCGAACTGAGCCCGGGTCAGGGCGACGTAAAGCGCGTTGAGCTTGTCCACCCACTCCCGGTCTTTCGCTTCGCCGTAGATCCGGCCCAGCTCCTCGTCGGCTTGAGCCGTATTCCGGTTGATTTTAAAAACGTGGACGCCGTTCTCGTCGTCCTCGAGGTAAAATTCCCCGCCTTTGAAGGCCTGGCCGTAGACCAGACAGATGACGACCGGGATCGTCGCCCCCTTGGCCTTGTGGATGCTCATGATCTTAACCGCGTCGGCCTCCCGGGGGACGTCGATCGTCCAACGATCGTCCGGGTCCTCTTCCTCGGCGCTGAATTCAAGGAATTCCCGGAGGTCGTTTCGCCCCTCGCCCTCAAAGCTCTTGATGGCTTCCAAGAGCTTTGTCAGGGCGGCTTCCTCGCCGGGAAACAGACGGAAAACATCGAGCTCCCGGTACATCCGGGTCACCAGGTCGTAGAGGGGAAGATAGCCGACGCTGCGGAAGAACGGCTCGAAATATTTCTCCCAGAGGTCCGGGTGCCGGAGGCGGAAGGCCGCGTAATGGGGATGCGTCCGGTCCCGGTGGCAGGCCCGGAGGAATTCCCGGCGGACGGCGACGTCGCAGGCATCCCGGACAACGGCCGAGAACAGGTCGCCGAGAAGAAATCCGGCGAAGGCCAAGTCGTCCGGCGGAGCGTCGAGGAAACGGAGAAAGGACAGGATCTCCCCGATGATCTTGCGGCGGCGGATGTCGAGATTGCTGAAGGAAACGATCTCGACGCCTTTTTCGTTGAGCCAGGAGGCGACCTCGGCGACCTCGTCGTTGCGGTAGGCCAGAACGGCGATGTCCGCCCAGCCGAATCCGCGGCCGTGAAGCTCCTGGACCAAGTCCTGAATTTCTTTCTTTTCGGGAACGTCGCGATCCGGGCTTTCCTCGACGGCCTCACCCGCTTCCGCCGCATCTTCCTTCGACCCGGCTTTCCCGCCTTGGTCGAACACCACGTAACGGACATAGCCGCGCCCCTTGCGCTCGGGCTGGACTTCCTGGCCGAATCGATTCAATCCCGAGAGACCGGCCAGTCGCCCGTAATCGATCTCTTTTTCGTCCGCCGCCCCTCCGGCTTTTCCGGCGTTCGGCTCCAAGCGGAGAAAGACGTCCTTGACGAAATCGAGAATTGCGCCTTCGCTCCGGAAGTTCACCGAAAGCTCGCGGAGCCGCGTTTCGGCCGAGCCGAAAGACTCCTCGCCGTTCTCCAGGCGGCTCATGATCCGGAAGTCGGCGTCACGGAACCCATAGATCGCCTGCTTCCGGTCGCCGACCAGGAAAAGGCTGCCGCCCCGGCTCAGCGATTCCTCGATCAGCGGCTTGAGGATTTCCCATTGAACGGGCGACGTATCCTGGAACTCGTCGATCAGGTAGTGATAGATGCGGTCGCCCAGCCGGAAATAAACGTCCGGGACGATCCCCCGGTCGAGGTAGCGATGGAGCTCCCGGTTGACGTCATCCAGAAAGAGGAGTCCCCGGCTGCGCTTGGCGTAGGTCATCTCAGCCTGGACCGACCGGTAGGCCTGCAGATACGGCAGGAAAAAATCCCGGGCCTGCCAACCCGCGAATTCACCGGACAGCCGCTGGAGGTCCGTCCCAGGCGGCTTCGATCGCCTTCGTTTCCGGGCCGCCCTTGACCTTGGCCGAAGATTTGACCGGAAACGTCTTGAAGCTGCACTCGGAGAGGCCGGCAAAATCCCCGGCATTCGATCGCCGGGATGATTTTCTTGGCGTAATGGCCGGTCGTCGTGACCTCCAGGCCGGAGGCGTCGACCGCCCGTTTCAATTTCTCGCCGACCGCCCGGATTTTTTTCCCGACCTCCGCTTTTTCCCGGTGGAAATCGTCCAGGATCAGCTCGCCTGTCCGGCTCGAAAGCTTGGTCAGGAAAAGGGCCAGCTTTTCGCCGATTTTCGGCGTCGGGTCCCAGAGAAACCTCGATTTTTCCCCTTCCTGGAGGAGCAGATAGTCGAGGATCCGGCGGAAGGCTTCCCCTTCGGCGCTTTCGGGCTTGACCCGGCGGAGAAAGCGGGCGAAGGCGTAATCGAGGAGCTCGCGGGGATTGAGTGAGACTTCGAAGTCCGGACCGTAGCCCAGGTCGACGGCCGAGGCCCGGAAAACCATCGTCGCGAAGCTGTCGATCGTGTCGACCTGGAAATCGGTGTAGCCGTCGAGGATCCGCTCGACGGCCGCTTCGGCCCGACGGGAAAGCTCGGCCGGCTTGAGGTTCAATTCCTTCAGAAGGTCCCCGGCTTTTTTCCCCTTCGCCCGGTAGCCCTCCTTGAGCCAGTCCAGGATGCGTTCTTTCATCTCCCGGGCGGCGTTCCGGGTGAACGTGATCGCCAGAATATTCGAAAGGCCGCGGGGGACATCGCCTTCCCGGGCGTCCGTCAGGAGAAATTCGGCGAAGCGGAGCGAGAGGGCGTACGTTTTCCCGGACCCGGCCGAGGCCCGCGTCAGAATGAATTCGGGACCCATCTCGCCGGTCAACGTACCACGGGAAAAATAATCCGTCAACGGGCGCAAGGGGCAGGCTCTTTTCGCCTTGACACCCTTTCTTGGGCCGCATATGATTCCGGGCGCAATCGGGCCCCGCGCGGCCTTCCCGGGAGGTTCCGGCTCCGGTGAAAAACCCAATCCGCTCCGTGACGCTCGCCGACATCGTCGTCCTGGGGCTCTTCATCGTCTTCACCCTGGTCATGACCTATCCCCTCGTCTTCCAGATGGGGCATTCCGTCGCGGCCGACCTCGGCGACCCGCTGTATACCATCTGGCTTCTCGACTGGGAGATCAAGCAGGCCGTCCACGGATTCGGCTCGTTTTTCAACGCCAATAATTTTTTCCCCCATACGGGAACCTTGATGTACGCCGACTACGTCCCGGGATTGGCCATCATGACCGCCCCGGTTTACGCGCTGACCGGGAGCATGATCCTGGCATATAACATCGTCTATCTCTTCTCCTTCATCCTCTGCGCCTGGGGGGCTTACCGGCTTGCTCTCTACCTATTTAAAAACCGAACCGCGGCTTTTCTCTCCGGCTTGATCTTCGCATTTTTCACCTTCCGCTTCGCCCATCTCAGCCACATCGAGCTTCTCACCTTCGGCTGGCTGCCGCTTTTTTTCCTCTCCCTTTTCAAATGGATCGATCACCCCGCCCCTCGCCACGTCCTGGGGATGGGTCTTTATTTTGTCTTCCAGACATGGTGCTGCGCCTATTACGGAGCCTATTTCGCCCCGTTCGTCGCCGCCGGCCTGCTTTATCTCGGCCTGAAAACGAAGGCCCATCTCCGGCCGGGCTTCTGGAAGCATCTGTTTCTTCTGGCCGCGGTCACGATTCCGCTGCTCGTCGCTTTCTACCTGCCCTTCGTTCTCGTCCACCAGAAAATGGTCTTCTCCCGGGGCATGGACGAAGTCCTGCGCTATTCGGCCGAGCTCCAATATTTCGTCTCGGTCACCCGCCAGACGATCCCCTGGAAATGGCTTTTCCGAAGCCAGGAATCGGCCGAGTGGATCGTATATCCGGGGATCATCGTCGTCATCCTGACCCTCCTCGGCGCCTTCCTCTATCTCCGGTTGTACCGGAGAGAAGTGCGGGCGGAAAAAAAGACGCCCTTCGTCCTCTGGGACGGGCTCATCGTTTTCGCTCTCCTCGCCGGGCTTCAAATCCGGCGGCCCGGGGGAGGATTCACCGAGCCGAATTGGGCGGTCCTCGGCCTCGTTCTCGCGATTCTTTTCGCCGCCCGACTGGCCTGGACATGGAGGAAACGAACCGCCGAACGGACGCCTCCGCCGACTTCGAGCCTGGCCGTCAGGTTCTTCCTCTTCATCGGAGCGGCCGCCTTTCTCCTTTCGCTCGGACCGGAGATCCGGCTGAACTTCAAGCCGCTGTTCGTCGGACCGTATCTCCTCTTTTATAAATTCGTCCCCGGATTCCAGGGATTGCGGGCCCCCGGCCGGATCGTGGTCGTGATGATGCTCGCCTTCGCCGTCATCGCCGCCTGGGCCTTCGTCCGGATGACGGCCAAAATCCGGAAGCCGGGAGTCCGCGTCGGCCTGGCCGGTTTCGCCGGGCTTCTCCTCCTGGCCGATTTCTCCGCTTTCCCGATCGTCATGGCCAAGGTCCCGGAAATCCCGCCCATCTATCTGGCGGTCAGCGACCTGCCCGATTCGGCCGCGCTCATCGAGCTGCCGATGCCCGGCCAGAACTGGTCGTACGAGGATTGGCGGGGAGCCCTGCGAATGTATTATTCGACCATCCACGGCAAAAGGATCGCCAACGGCTACAGCGGATATTATCCGCCCGGACACAAGCTCATTCGCGACGCCATGGAGGGATTCCCCGCCCCCCGAGCCATGAAGCTGCTCCGGGATCTGGGGATCACCCATGTCCTCGTCCATACCGACGCCCATCGGGCTCTCGACGGCCAAGCGATCGTCAAGGCCCTGGCCGGTTTGCCCCAGGAGGTCGAACTGCTCTCGACCGTCGAAGGGTCCTACCTTTACCGGCTCCAACCCGCGGCTCCGGCCCCGCTTCCGAAACCCGGGATCGACATCGGAGACCGCTCCAGCTGGCGGGTGAAAGCCGGTTCCAATCTCGAAGGCGCCTTTGCCGCCGTCGACGGCAACCCGGCCACGAGCTGGGCTTCGAACCAGCTGCAATCCATCGGCGAGTTCTTCGAGGTCGATCTCGGACAAGAGACGGCCGTCTCCCAAATCGAGCTTCGCCAGGGAAGCCTGCCTCTCGATTATCCCCGGTCCTTTGTGGTCGAAGGGCGACGGGGCGAAGAGGAGTGGTTCCCCTTGCTCGATGTCCCGGTCGGCGTCCCCGACGTCACGGCGGGCACAATCGAAGATTTCGACAACTACCGGATGCAGATCGATTTTCCGCCTCACATCGTCCGCTCGATCCGGATCCGCCTGACCTATCCCCACCGAACCTTTCCCTGGTCGATCCAGGAGATCTTCATTCGCCGTCCGGCGGATTGACGCCCGCGCGCCCTTGGCCGGCGTTCGCGGTTCGAGTAGAATGGGATTATGGACACCCTGCGTTTCGAAGCCGCGGTCATCGGCGGGGGCGAAGCCGGAATCGCGGCCGCGGTCAAGGCGGCCGAGCTGGGCGCCCGCGTCTGCATGATCGAAAGCTCCTCCCAGCTGGGCGGCGCCTGCGTCGCCACCGGAACCCTCCCCAGCAAGACCTTTTCGATTTCGGCCGGGATGTTCGAAAGCGTCAAGAAGGCCAAGAACTTCGGCGTCCGGATCGACGGCCCGATCACCCTGGATTTCAAGGAAGTCGTCGCCAGCCGAAACAGGCTGATGAAGTGCGACATCGGCGTCATCCATTCCCATCTCCGGACCCATAAGGTCGAGCTCGTCTCGGGTCGGGCCGCCTTCCTCGCCCCGGACCGGATCCGGGTGGTCAAGCCCGACGGGACGGCCGTCGAAATCGAAGCGCCGCGGACGATCGTCGCCTCCGGTTCGCGTCCCGTCTCGCTTCCCGTCCTGCCCGTTGACGGGACGACGGTCATCACCACCGACGAAATCGTCGCCCTGACTGAATGCCCGAAACGGATCGTCATCGTCGGGGCGGGAATCATCGGATGCGAATACGCCTTCATTTTCCGCACTTTCGGGGCGGACGTGACCCTGATCGAGAAAACCGGCCACGCCCTCCTCGGCCAGGATAAGGACGTCGTCGCGGCGATCGAAAAGGAGCTGCGGAGACGCGGCGTCGCCTTTTATCCGGGGACGACAGTGGTCTCCTGCGCGGCCCGGCCGGAAGGCGGCCGGACGGTCGCCCTCGAGAGTGGATTATCTGTCGATGCCGACCTGGTCCTGGCCTGCGTCGGGCGGAGAGCCGCGACCGCGGGACTCGGGCTCGAAACCGCCGGCGTTTCTCTCGGACAGCGGGGCGAAATCATCGTCGACGATCTTCTCGAAACGACCGCCTCGGGGATCTACGCCGCCGGCGACGTGATCGCCGGGCGGATGCAATCCTCGACAGCCATCCTCGAAGGAGCCGTGGCCGCCGAAAACGCTCTGGGCGGTTCGCGAACGATCGACGAACGCTTCGTCCCCGGCGGGATCTATACCCAGCCCGAAATCGGGGCCGTCGGCCTGACCGAGGATGAGGCCATTGAGCAGGAGATCCCCTACGTCGCCGGGGTTTGCAGCTACGCCGGCCTGGTCAAGGCCTGCAGCCTCCAGGCGTTCAATCCGGGCTTCATCAAGATGCTTTTCGAGCGGAGCTCCCACAAGGTCATCGGGGCCCACATCCTCGGGCCGGAATCGGCCGAGATCATCCATAACCTCGTCGTGGCCATGAGGACCGGAGCGACGGCCGAGGATTTCATCTATTCGATCTACCATCATCCGAGCTTGTCGGAAGGATTCCGGGATGCGTCCCGCGACGCGCTATCGAAACTCTGAAATGAGCTTCGACCTCCTCCGGCTCAAACTCGTTTTTCGCCCAGCGGCGTCCCGCATCTACCCGAAGGCCGCCCGCATTCTCACCCTGGCGGCTTTCCTTCTTCTGATCGCCGGCGGCCTGGCCGCGCCCCATGTCCCCTCCGGGATGACCGGGACATTGCGCAACACGAATCTCGCCTCCCTGATCGTCTGGTCGCTGTGGTGGCCCCTCGTCATCATCGGAGCCGTCGTTCTGGGCCGGATCTGGTGCCAGATCTGCCCCATGGAGCTGGTCAATTCGAAGGCCGCCCGGGTCGGACGAAAAAACGCGCCCCCCGCTTTCTTCGGTCGGGCTGGGGAACGGCGGCTTTTTACGCCCTCGCCCTGATCGGATTCATCCGGACGTTCTGGGCCCATCGTTACCCGGAACGGATGTCGTTTTTCTTTTTGTTCCTTCTCGCCTCGTCTCTCGTCGCCGGGCTTCTCTACGAAAAAAGAGCCTTCTGCAGCTATCTCTGTCCCGTCGGCCGCATTCTGGGGTTATACGCCGGGTGTTCGGTCTTGGAATGGCGGGTTCGGGACCGGAACATCTGCGAAGCCTGCCGGACAAAGGATTGCGTTTCAGGGCGGAGCGCCGGACCGGGCGATCGCGGCGGATGCCCGAGCGACATTTATCCCCCTTCGATCTCGGACAACCGGGATTGCCTCGTTTGCACCCATTGTTTGAAAGTCTGCCCCTCGAAAAACTTCCGCTGGAGCCTGCGCCGGCCGATGGCCGACTTTTTCGCCGGGCTTCGGTTGAGCGCCCTGGACGTCTTTCTCCTGATCTTCGTCTCCGGCCTGGTCGTCTATGAGCTGGCCGAGGAATGGTCCCCGGCCCGAAAAGCCCTCGAATTCATCCCGGCGACAATCAACGCAGGCCTGGGATTTTCCGGGGAAGCCGCGAATTTCGTCCAGGCGCTCGTTCTCTTCGTCATCTTCCCCGCCCTGCTCTTTCTTCTTCCCGGACTGGTCGGGATGGTCTTGAACCGGACGACGCTTCTCGATTCGATCAAAGCTTTCGGGCTCTTGTTCCTTCCCTTGGCCGCCCTGGGCCACCTGGTGAAAGCGACGATCCGGATCGTTTCCCGGCTCCCATATTACCCCCTGGCCTTCCGGGATCCGGCGGGATATGAGACCGCCCAAGCCATGGCCGCCGGCAGCCTCAAGACGGACGGGAAAATCGTCGAGACCCTCTCTCCCTGGGTGAGCGGCTTTTCCGTCCTGGTTCTGGCCTTGGCTCTTGTTTCCCTATGGCTGATCGCCCGGAACGGTCCGGCTCTGCGGGCGTTTGGAAAGCGGGGACGGATCTCCCATCTCGCTTTCGCCGTCCTTTACGGAGCGGGACTGCTCGGCTGCGTTATCTTCGCCCGATTCTAACGGCTATTCCTTCTTTTCCGGGGCCGGCGGTGCGGGCGGCGTCAGGTTTTTCCAATTCAGCATGGCGTTGGTCACCAGGGCAAACGACCCGTGGGTCTGATGCCGCCACATCGGGTTGAAGCCGAAGATCACGACGTGTCCCGCGCCGAGCGGAGCGTCGACGAGGGTCGGCGTTCCGGCCAGGGCCTGGCCGCCGGCCAACCCGCCGCTGATCAGCAGGTCTTCGACCTTGGAGGTGAAATTCAGGATCACCCGCGGCCGGGGGCCCGTCGCGGTCGCCGTTCCCCGGGGCGCTTCCGGCGTCGAAGGCCTGGTCTTGCGGAACTCTTCGACTTCCTTGACTCCCAGGTCGCGCGGCCGTCCCTGGGCGATGTCGGGGTCGGTCAATGAGCCGCGTCCTGAGGTCCGGCCGCCGGCGGCTTGGCCGCGCGCTCCGGCTCCCGGGCCGCCCATGCCGCCGCCGAAGCCCAGGACCGGGGCTTGGCTGAAATAGATGCCGAGCGATTCCCCGTAGCCGTACACCACCGGGCTGGTTTTATCGGCGACGACGGCCCGGAAGACGCTCCCCCCGGCGATGAGGTCCGGCGTCTGCCGGACCGATATCCCGGGGACAAAGCCGAAATGAATCGGCAAGGCCGAGGTGTTGGACAGGGTGATGAACAGTCCGCCTTCCTTGACGAAATCGCGGAGATGAAGGATCCCCTCCAGCTCCAGGCCGCCGCGAATGTCGTCGCTCGAATCGACGACCCCGATGTTCGGCGTGATTTCGGTTTTCTTCCAGGACTGGGGCTTGTCGCCGGTGACGCCGTTGACCAGGCTCATGGCATCTCCCGAAGAGGGCCCGAACAGGATGACGTCATATTTGTCCCGGAGCTTGGCGTTGTCCCGGGCGGCGTGGACGGAAACGTAATCGTAGGGAACGCCCAGCTCGTCGAGGGCGATCCGGACCCAGCCCTCGGTCTGGGTGTTCTGCCAGGTGTGCATCAGGGCGATCCGGGGGACGGCGATGTCGTGCATCGGGACGTCGGGAGCGGACGGAACGGCCGAAACCATCAGACCGAATTCCTTTCCGGCCGCATCCAGAAGAGCGTCCAGGTTCGCCGGGTTGCCGGAGGCCTTGAGGACAAACGTCCCGGCGTTGAATTTCTTGCCGCCGGCTTCGAAGTCCTTTTCCGCCGCTTCGATTTTCAGCTCCTTGTGCTTGAACCGGAACGCGGCCAGGGCGTTTTCGGCATTGTGGTTGATCAGGAAAGCCGCCGCGGATCCGGAGCGGACCACGCCGCCGGGCGCCGTCGCCTCGCCCTTGACCAGGGTCATCGGAGCCGCGAGAACGACCGGGTCCACCACTCGGACGGTCTTGACGTTGAAGAGCGGGCCAAGCGTCCAGCCGACATCGTCGTAGGGGCGCGCTTCCGAAGTGCTGAAGTACTGGGTATCCAAGAGCATGTCGGCCATCCGGCAATATGGTTGGTCCATCCGGACGATATAAGATCCGGCCGGGAATTCCGTCTCGCCGGCCTTGAAGGCCTTATCGGCCTTATGGATCTCCACGCCCTGGGCTTGGAGGATGCGCATCAACCGGGCCGCCTGGCCGGGTCTCGGGTCGTCGGCCGGGACGACATAGGCCGCAGGTCCCTCGGCTTTGGCCTTGGCCACGGAGCGCTTTCCTTTTAAATAGAAGTTCTCGAGGAAACGGACCCGGTTGGCCGCCACGTTGTTGATGCCGGTCAGAAGGGCGCTTTGCTGGAGGTTGACGTTGTTCCGGATCGACCAGACCGTCTGGGCCAGGGGCGGATTGGGCTTGTACCAAGCGCGGCTCGTGCTGTTGGCGATGACCCGCGTTGAAGCGTCACCCGCTCCCTGCGTCTCATAAAACCGGCCGATGGCGTTATGGCCGTTGGCCGCATAAAAGGCGTAGTTGGGCGCCCAACCGTCATAGAAGGAGTATGTCCAGACACCGGGCACGCCTTCCCTGGTCATGGCGTCCACTTCGTGGAAAGCCATCATCTGCCACTCGTCGATCGTGATCGGGTCGAGCCAGGCGTTGTACGGCCCGCTCCCCGTCGAGATGTAGAGATGGCTTGCCGATTCATGCAGGTCGTGCATGACCTGGGGATGAAAGTCGAGGGCGACCTTCATGATGTTCCGGGAGAGGGCCAGGGACAGGCCGATGTTGTCCCGGTTGTTGTCATGGGACACGTATTTGCCCCAGTAGATCAAACGGGTCGCCGTGGTCGTCTTGGGGTCTTTGCGCGGGGCCATGGCCACGTCGACGTACTTATCGCGGCCGTCGACCTCGAGGATGGGGGTGATCATCACGATGCAGTTGTCCCGGATCGTCTTGATGAACGGCGTCTCGTCCACGGCCAGGCGGTAGGCCAGCTCCATGAGCATCTCGACCGAGCCCGTTTCCGAGGAATGCATCCCGCCCGTCGCCCAGTAGATCGGCTTGGCCTGCTTGATCAGGGCTTGGGCCTGGGCGTCGGTGATCTTGCGCGGGTCGGCCAGCTTGGCCGTCAATTCCTTATACTTGGCGAGATTGCGGAGAGTCGCCTCGTCGGCGATGACGGCCACGATCCAGTCCCGGCCTTCCTCGGTCTTTCCGATCCGGAACACCTGGACCCGGGGCGAGGCCTTGTCCAGGGCGTCGAAATATTTGTAGACGTCCTTGGAATAGCTGAGGATATCCGGGGCGCCGACGATGTGGCCCAGGATGGCCAGCCGGCGTCGGCACCGTCGACGAGGCGGGCAGGTAATCAACCCACTTCGTCAGGAAGCTCTTGTCCGTGGTGAATTCGCGGATTTTCTTGGTGTAGGCCTCGTCGACGCCTTGAGGGAACGCGGCGGCGGCGAGAAAGAGAACCAGCAGGCCGAAGACCGGCACGAAACGGAATTTCTTGGCGCGCGGGATGGTCATGGTCGTCCTCCTCTCCCGAATGGGAAGGCCCCATTCATATCAATTTTTGAACCAAACGTCAAAACGGAATGACGGGTGTATAATTAACAAGAGCGCGAAAATAGGGAAAGGCAGGATCCGATGAAAAAACAATCCGCGAAAGTCGTTTTCCCGGTTCTCTTGGCCCTGTTGGCTTTCGGAGCGGAAACAGCGGCGGCCGGCGAACAAGCCGGAACCCGCCCGCCGTTTGTGATCGGCGGGATGAGCGTGGCCGCCGGCCAAATCCAATCCGGCTTCCTCGAAGTTCCGGGCGGCGAAACGAAGATCCCGGTGACGGTCATCCATGGGACCAAGCCCGGCCGCATCCTGGCCGCCGTCGCCGGCGTCCACGGTTACGAGTATCCGCCCATCCTTTCTCTTTATCGGGTGAAGGACACGGTCCGCCCGGCGGAGCTTTCCGGCACGTTGATCCTGGTCCATATCGCCAACCTGCCGTCCTTCCAGCGGCGGACGATCTACTTCGTTCCGGCCGACGGAAAGAATCTCAACCGGGTCTTTCCCGGAGACCCGAACGGGACCCTGAGCCAGCGGATCGCCCACGTCCTGACCGTGGAAGTGGTCGACCGGTGCGATGCCCTGATCGACATGCACTGCGGCGACGGCAACGAAGCCCTCATCCCCTACACCTATTGGATGATCGGCCCGGATGCGGGCGCGACCGCCGAGGCCAAGGCCATGTGCCTGGCCTTCGGCATCCCGACGATCATCATCGACGACACCCGCTCCCAGGACATCAAGGATTCCAAGTACCTGGGCAATACCGCCCTGCTCCGGAACAAGCCGGCCATCACGACCGAATGGGGTTTCCTCGGCCGCACGGACGAGATCGCCGTCCAGAAGAATGCGGCCGGCGTGTTGAGCGTCATGCGGCTCCTCCGGATGATTTCGGGCGAGCCGGAGAGCGTCGCCCGGCCGGTCTGGATCGACAAGTACGAAGTCGTCAACTCGGCCCACGATGGGCTGTTTTTCCCCGAAGTCGAAATGGGGCAATACGTCGCCGCCGGCCAGACGATCGGACATCTGACCGACTATTTCGGAGCCCGGATCGAAAATCTGACGGCCCCCTTCGAGGGGATCGTTCTTTATATCATCGGGACGCCGCCGGCAAACTCGGGCGAGCCGCTCTTCGAAGTCGGACGCGTTAAGAAGGATTAACCCTCTTTGGTCTTGGCCGCGCCCAGGGCCCGGACGACCAGAAAGGCGCCGATGGCCAACATCCCGGCCAGCCCGAGGAGGTACGAGGGCTTCTCGAAGATGTGGAAGATCTTGATCTCGGCAAAGGCCAGGGCGGCAAACAGAATCCCGACGATCGCCTCGCCGGCGATCAGGCCCGAGCCGAGGAGCGTCCCGGTGTTCATGCTCCTGTCCTTGTCCTGAGGGATCGTCTTCCGGGCATCGAGGCGCTTTTCGAGAATCGATTTGAAGACGCCGCCCAGGAAAATGGCGAACGACGTGTCGATCGGAAGGTACATCCCGACGGCGATCAGCATCGGGCTTTTGACCTGCATCAGAATGAAGGCCAGGCCCAGGAACATGCCGACGACGATGAGGATCCACTCGGTTTTGCGCTCGAAGATGCCCTTGGCCACAACCGCCATCAGGCTGGCCTGGGGGGCGGCGATCTTTTCCCCGCCGAACCCGGCGTTGGCCTTCAGGATCTCGTTCTGGGCTTCGGGCGGCAAGGCCTTGATTTCGTCCAGGAAGTAGGTTTTCGCCTCGACGGCCGGATGCCCGCCGTCGTAGACGACTTCGGTGACGCCGGCCGCGGCCAGCTCGTCCAGCTTCGCCGCCGTCTTCTGCTTGATGTCGCCCAGGTGAAGGATGGAGAGGATCAGGAACATGACCGAGGCCGCGGCCACGACGCCGAAGATGTCCCCGATCTGCATCTTCTTGGGCGTGCAGCCGAGGATATGGCCGGCTTTCAGGTCCTGCATCATCTCCCCGGCCACGGAAACCGAAACGCAGGTGAAGGCGGCCACGATCAGAACGGCCGAGATGCCGCTCGTCCCCTTCAATCCCAGGGCGACCATGATGAAGGCCACGATGATCAGGACCGAGACCGTCAGGCCGCTGGTGGGGTTGGAGCTGACGCCGATGATGCCGACGAGATACCCCGAAACTGCAGCGAAGATGAATCCCAGGACCACCATCAGGACGACGGCCACGGCCGAGGCCGGCGGGCTCTGGGCAAACCGGTTAAAGACGAAGAAGACGACGATGGCGATCAGGATGACCGCCGCCAGGGCGTGTTTGATGTCGATGTCCCGGTCGGTCCGGGGCAGGACCGTTTTCTGGGCGCTTCGTCCGCCGGTCAGGGTTGAAAGCGAGCGGGCGATGCCCTGGGCCAGACTTTTGCGCATCTTAAAAAGGGTATAGAACGCTCCGACGAGCATCCCGCCGATGGCGATGAACCGAACGTAGTCCTTCCAGATCCGGGCGATTTCCGCGCCCCAGTTGGAGACGGCGGCCAGGTCGTGGTAATTCAGGAAAAAGGCCAGGGCCGGGGCCAGAAGCCCCCAGGCCAGCACACCGCCGCTGAAGTTGATCGCGGCCAGCTTCGGCCCGATGATGTACCCCACGCCCAGGAAAGCCGGGCTCATCTCCGGACCGCGGAGCAGCATCGACCCTTTGCCGACCGAAAAAACTGACTCCCATTTCAGGGCGACGACCTTGAATTCGGTCAGGATCGTGTAAAGGGCTCCCAGGCCGGCTCCGGCCAGGAGATGACGGGTGCCGCCGGCGCCCTTCTGGCCGGCCTTGTGAATCTCCGAGGCGGCGATGGATTCGGGGAACGGGAGATCCTTGTCGGCGATCAGGACGCGCCGGGTGACGGTGACGAACATGATCCCGAGGACCGCCCCCAGGATCAGGATCACCGTGGCGATCAGGTAATGCTCGAATTTTGAGAATGGGAACCAGATCCCGGCAATGAAAAAGGCCGGCAGGGTAAAAATCGCCCCGGTGGCGACATTGCCCCCGATCGAGCCCACCGTCCGGGCGGTGTTTTCCTCCAGGAGCGTCCCCTTGAGCCCCTTGATCACGGCCATCCCGATGACCGCCGTCGTGTACGTGGCGGCGATCGTCATCCCGGCCTTGAGCCCAAGATAGGCGTTGGCCGCCCCCATGAAGACGGCCATGAGGACGCCGAGCAAGACCGCCCTCGGGGTGAATTCCTTCATGTTGGATTCGGCCGGAACGATCGGCCCGGAAGTTTTGTCGTCCATGTCCTGCTCCCTTCTTTTGGAGATCGGGCCCATCCATTCTATCGAGATTCGGAAGCCGTTTCCAGAAAGAAGATTTTCCCGAGGCCGGCCGGGTTTGACGAATCCGAACATCCCGTATTACTATGGAGCCACGTTTCCAGAAGACGGGCTTTGTTCGGGTGCTGCCATGCTGACCCTGAGAGAGATGCTGGCCCTGGTGAAGGGGGAATTGTTGACGCCGGGACTGGATCTCGAGGCCGGCTGCTCAAAAGTCTTCGCTTCCGATTTGATGAGCGATGTCCTGGCCTTTTCCGAGCCGGGATCGACCTTGATAACGGGATTGGTCAACGCCCACGTCGTCCGCACCGCCTGCCTGGTCGACGCCATGGGCATCATCGTCGTCCAGGGAAAGCGCCCGAATGCCGCGGTCGTGGACGAGGCCGCGGCCAAAAAGCTCCCCATCATCGCCACCGGATGCTCCATGTTTGAGGCCTGTTCGCGGATTTCCGGCAATCTGCCGGATGGGATGCGATGAACGGAGAAATCGTTTTCCGGCAGAAATTCGAGATCCAGGGAGGGGATTTTTCGCGGGGAGGGGAAGTCTCCTGCGAAGTCAAGAATCTTCTCAAAGAAATCGGGCTTCCGGCTCCGAGCGTGCGTCGAGCGGCCATCGCCTGCTATGAGGCCGAAATGAACGTCATCATGTATGCCGAACATGGCGTTCTGGACCTCTCGGTCACCCCGCTCCAAATCCGGATCGTGGTCGAGGATTCCGGCCCGGGAATCGCCGACATCGCGCTGGCCATGAACGAAGGGTATTCGACGGCCACGGCGGAGATGCGGGAACTCGGCTTCGGAGCCGGCATGGGCCTTTCCAACATCAAGAAAAACACCGACGAATTCGAAATCACCGCCGAAATCGGGAAGGGAACGCGGCTGTCCATGGTCGTCCTGGCCGCAAGGCTTCAGCCATGACCGCCAAAGCCCGCCATCCCCTGAGCATTAACCAGGAAAAATGCATCGGCTGCGTCCATTGCCTGGTCTCCTGCCCGACCAAGGCGATTCGCATCAAGAACGGCAAGGCGCGCCTGATCAATGAACTCTGCATCGACTGCGGAGAATGCATCCGCTTCTGTCCCCACGGGGCCATCGATTCCCAGACAACCTCGTTTTCGGACCTGAACGCCTTCCAATACAAGGTGGCCATCCCGACAACGGTTCTCTACGGGCAATTCGACAACACGGTCCTTCCCAATGACATCCTCTTCGCCCTGCGCCGCATCGGCTTCGACCAGGTGTACGAGCTCAGCTCGGTTTGCGAGCTCACCAACGCCGCCCTCGAGGAGTATCTCCGGGATCATCCCCAGCCCCGGCCGCTGATCGCTTCGACCTGTCCGGTGGTCGTCCGCCTGATCCAGAGGCGTTTTCCGTCCCTCTGCAATCACATTGTCCCCATCGAGCCGCCGCGGGAGATCGCGGCCAAGATCTTACGGGCCAATCTCTCCCGCGTCCTCAAGATCCCTCCGGCCGGCATCGGGATCATCCATATCACACCCTGTCCGGCGAAAATGGTTTCCATCAACTACCCGGCCTCGTTGGAAAAATCCTACCTGGACGGAGCGATCTCCATTCGGGACATCTACAAGCCCATCTGTCAAGCGCTCCGGCGGAACGAAGATGACGCGATCCTGAGACGTCTTTTTCCGGAAACCATCCTCAGCGGCATCGGGATCGGCACGGCACTCTCGGGAGGGGAAACCCGGAGCTTGAAAAACCACCGAACCATCGCCGTCTCCGGTATTCAGGACACCATCCGGGTGTTAAATCAGGTCGAAATCGGCCTCCTCAAGGACTTGGATCTCCTGGAGTGCATGGTCTGCCCCGACGGCTGCGTCGGCGGCCCGCTGGTCGTCGAGAACCGCTTCCTGGCCAAAAGCCGAATCCTGGGCCTGGTCAGCATGCTGGGAGATCGGGCCGTGGTCGAGAACGCGGACCTCGATCTCCTGATCCACAAGGATTTCCTTTCCTTCCAGCACCCGGTCAAGCCGTTGGAAATCCCCCCGCTGGACGCCGATCCCGTCCAGGCCATCCAGAAAGCCAACAAAAGAAATGACCTCATCAACCGGCTGCCGCACAAGGATTGCGGGGCCTGCGGCGCTCCCGACTGCCGGACCCTGGCCGATGACATCGTCCGCGGCGAGGCCGCCCTCACCGACTGTCCATTCATGAGCAAGGAGGGGAAATGAACCTGGCTGAACTGATCGAGCGGTTTGATCTCAAGGTCTTCTCACAAGGGCTCGAATTGACGCGGACAATCGGCGGGGGCTATGCCGGCGACCTTCTCAGCGACGTGATCGCCCACGGCCAGAAAGACCAACTCTGGATCACCATTCAAGTTCACCCGAATATCATCGCCGTCGCCGCGCTCAAGGAGCTGGCGGCGATCGTTCTCGTTAACGGGCGTGAACCGGCGGCCGAAACCGTGGCCCGGGCGGAAAAGGAGCACGTCCCGATTCTCGGCACGCCTCTCAGGGCCTTCGAGTTTGCCGGCCGGCTCTACGAACAGGGGATCAAAGGAACGTAATGGAGCTCCGGCGCGTTCGTGCCGATCTCCACATTCATTCCTGCCTTTCCCCCTGCGGAGAGCTGACCAACTATCCCCGCAAAATCGTGGAGCGGTCCCTCGAGGAGGGCTTGGAGATTATCGCCCTCACCGATCACAACACCGCGGAAAACGCCGCGGCCGTGATCCGGGCCGCCGAGGGAACGGGGCTGACGGTCTTCCCGGGCATGGAGCTGGCCTCCGAAGAGGAAGTTCACGTCCTCGGCCTGTTCGAAACCATGGAGGCGGTCCTGACCGTGCAGGACGAGATCTTCCGGAAGCTCCCCGAGGCGGAGGCAAACGCGCCCTTCATCAAAGACCAGGTGATCGTCAACCAGGATGACGAGGTCATCGGTTTCAGCCCGCGTTTTCTTATGGCGGCCGCGGCGCTGAACATCTTCGATATCGTCCAGCTGATCCATCGGAACGGCGGATTAGCCATCGCCTCGCATATCGACCGCGAGTCTTTCAGCCTGTTCTCCCAATTGGGATTCATCCCTCCGGGTCTGGCCCTCGATGCCTTGGAAGTCTCGTCCCTGATGAGCCTGGATCGCGCCCGCCGGGTCTTCGTCTCCGACGATTCCCTCCCCCTGGTCCGTTTCTCCGATGCCCATCGGCCTGAGGAGATCGGACGGGCCTGGACGGAGTTCCGCTTGGCGGCAAAAACTTGGAGCGAGCTCTGCCGGGCCATGAAAGGGTCGGGGGGAAGGAAGGTTTACCGCCGATGATGGAAGACCTTTCGCTCCATATTCTCGACATCGCCGAGAACGCCGTCGCCGCCGGAGCGACGCGGGTGGCGATTTTCGTCAACGAGAACGAGGGGCGCGACGTACTGACAATCCTTGTCCGGGACAACGGACGGGGAATGTCCCGCCGGACGCTCCGCCGGGCCCTCGACCCCTTCTTCTCGACCAAGGGGAAAGCGACCGGGCTCGGCCTTCCCCTCCTGGCTCAGGCCGCGGAGCAGTCGGGCGGCCGGTTATCGATTCAAACCGCTCCCGGACAAGGCACAAAGGTCACCGCCCGATTCCGGTACCATCATATCGACAGGCCTCCGCTGACCCGCATGGCGGCCACGCTCCTGGCTCTCATCTTCGGCCATGCGGACGTCGGATTCTTCTATCGCCACCGGCACAATGGCCGCGTCTTCCGGTATGACAGCGCTCGCCGGCCCAAGCTCTCGACGACGACGGCCGGGATCGGTCCGGCAATTATCGGTTCGGTCACGAGCGAACTCCGCGCCGGATTGAAGCGCCTCGGACGGTCTTAGCCGCGGCTTGGAATCGCCTTCCGGGGGGATCGAAACGAGAATTGCTTTTGTCTTGACAAGGCCAATATCGTTTTGTTATAAATCGAACTTATAATTTTATGCATCAAAGACTGTCGATGAGTCAGTCGAGGATGGAACTCTTTAGAGAGTGCGCCTACGGCCTCGTCGACTCGTCAAAATCCTTTTTCCCCATCCTTTCGGCCCGACGCCGCTCCGCAACGGCTTTCCGTCCCGAAGCCGGAATTGTCGGAGCGGTCCGCCAATCCCCGGACAATGGAGGAATGAGCTTGACCGACGAACAGAAAGTCCAATCCATCATCACCAAGCACCACGGACTCCGCAAGAACCTGATCGCGCTTCTCCTGGACATCCAGACGGAGTTCAACTACCTTCCGCCCGAATCGCTCCGCCGCGTGGCCAAGGCCCTGGACATGCCCCTCTGCGAGATCTTCGGCGTCGTCACCTTCTACCGGGCCTTCAGTCTGAAACCGCGCGGCAAGCATTTCGTCCAGATTTGCCTGGGCACGGCTTGCCACGTCCGCGGCGGGGCCAGGATTCTGGAGGAATTCGAACAGCGGCTGGACGTCAAAGCAGGCGAGACGACCAAGGATAACCGATTTACGCTCGAAACCGTGGCCTGCCTCGGTTGCTGCGCCATCGGGCCCGTCGTGACGGTGGATGGAGATTATTTCGGCCATACCACCGTCCGCAAGGTCGACACCATCCTGAAGAAGTACCAGAAGCCGGCAAAAGCCGCGTCCAAGGCCAAAGCGTCTCCGGCCCCCCGACCGGCCGTGGCCGGTTGAGAGAACGGAATTCGAAAGGGAAAGGAGTTCCGATGGCTGACAAAAAGAATCCCGCCAAGAAGAAGGCCGTGAAAAAGGCCCCGATGAAAGCGAAGCCCATCCCCAAGAAAGCCGTCAAGAAACCGGTTTCCAAGAAAATCGCGACCCGCAAAACGGCGGCCGTTGCGGCTCCGGGGAAAAAGCTCACCATCCAGGACTTGGCCAAAGTCCGCGATGCGACCCGGGCCCTCTTAACGATCCGGGAAGGTGAGGGCCGGGCCAGGGTGACGGTTCACATGGGCACGTGCGGGATCGCCGCCGGGGCTCGTGACGTCATGGACGCCCTGCTCGACGAGCTGCAGAAGCGGAAAATCAAAGACGTCGTCGTCACGACTTCGGGTTGCGCCGGGTTGTGCAGCCGGGAGCCCATGGCCACGGTCGAGATGGCCGGCAAGCCCCCGGTCAAGTATGTCGACCTGGATTCCAAGAAAATCCGCAAGGTCCTTGTTGACCACGTGCTGAACGGACATGTCGTGATGGAATACGCCCTGGCCGTCGGCTGCGAAACGCTGTACTGAGAGGTCCCCTTGAAACAATATCGGACTCATTTGCTCGTATGCGCCGGGACCGGGTGCGTCTCCAGCGGATCGTTCAAGATCAAGGAAGCCCTGGAAAAGGAGATCCACAAGCGGAAGCTCGAGGACGAGGTCCTGATCATCTCCACGGGTTGCAATGGATTCTGCGAGCAGGGACCGATCCTCATGGTCCATCCCGACGGGATCTTCTACCAAAAGCTCCAGGTCAAAGACATCCCTTACCTCGTCGAAGAACATATCCTCAAGGGCCGCCCGGTAAAGAAATTCATGTATGTCCCCCCGGCGGAGACCCAGCCGGTGCCGAAGATGAAGGACATCGAGTTCTTCAAACACCAGCGGCTGATCGTCCTCCGCAACCGCGGACGGATCGATCCGGAGAAGATCGAAGAATACATCGCGTTCGACGGCTACGAAGCCCTGGGCAAAGCCCTCAGCGCCATGACCTCCGAGGCCATCATCGAGGAAATCACGGCCGCCGGACTTCGCGGGCGCGGAGGCGCGGGTTTCCCCACCGGCAAAAAGTGGCTGGCCTGCCGCCAAGCCAAAGGCTCGCCCAAGTACCTGGTCTGTAACGGGGACGAAGGCGATCCGGGCGCCTTCATGGATCGGTCCGTTCTCGAGGCCGACCCCCATGGCGTCCTGGAAGGCATGATCATCGGGGCCAAGGCCGTCGGCGCCGAGAAAGGCTTCATCTACATCCGGCGCGAATACCCCCTGGCCCTGAAACGCATGGACATCGCGATCGTCCAGGCCCGGGACAAGGGGATTGCTGGGCAAAGACATCCTCGGCACGGGATTCGATTTCGACGCTCGAAGTCGTCCAGGGCGCGGGCGCCTTCGTCTCCGGGGAGGAAACGGCTCTCCTCGCCTCCGTGGAGGGTCGGATCGCCATGCCCCGGCAGCGGCCCCCCTACCCCGCCCAGAAGGGCCTCTGGGGAAAGCCCACGGTCATCAACAACGTCGAGACCTGGGCCACCGTGCCGAATATCATCCGCCGCGGGGCCGCGTGGTTCTCCTCATTGGGAACCAAGACCAGCAAGGGGACAAAGATCTTCTCCCTGGTGGGCAAGATCAACAACACCGGACTGGTCGAAGTCCCGATGGGCATCACCCTCCGCGACATCATCTTCGGCATCGGGGGCGGCATCCCCGGGGGGAAGAAGTTCAAGGCCGTCCAGACGGGCGGCCCGTCCGGCGGCTGCCTCCCGGCCAGCAAGCTCGACCTGCCGATCGACTACGAGGGCTTGGCCGCCGCCGGCTCGATCATGGGCTCGGGCGGCATGATCGTCATGGACGAGAAGACGTGCATGGTCGACCTGGCCAAGTACTTCCTCAACTTCCTCCGCGACGAGTCCTGCGGCAAGTGCGTCTCCTGCCGCGAGGGGACGCAGCGGATGTGGGAGATCCTCACCCGGATCACCGAGGGCAAGGGCAAGGAAGAAGACATCGGGCTCCTGGAGGATCTGGCCACCGCCTGCACGGACGCCTCGATGTGCGCCCTGGGCCAGACGGCCGCCAACCCGATCCGCTCCACCCTCCGTTATTTCAAGGATGAGTACCGTCAGCACATCCGGCGCAAGAAATGCCCGGCCCACGTTTGCAAGGAGATCGTCTCGTCCCCCTGCCAGTACGTCTGCCCGATCAGCCAGGAGGCCTCAACCTACATCGCCCTGATCGCCTCGGGAAAATACGAAGAGGCCTACCGGGTGATCATGAAGGACAATCCTCTGCCCTCGGTCTGCGCCCGGGTCTGCCATCACCCCTGCGAGCTCTCCTGCCGGGCCGGCGAATCCGGCGAGCCCATCTCGATCCGGAGCCTCAAGCGCTTCGTCACCGACTGGGCGGACAAAAACGGGATCCGCTATGTCCCCAAAAAAGTCGAGCAGAATCGGCAGAAAATCGCCATCATCGGGGCGGGCCCGGCCGGCCTGACGGCCGGGTATTTCCTGGCCCAGAAAGGGTTCCGGCCGACCGTCTTCGAAGCCCTTTCCGTTCCCGGCGGCATGTTGGCCGTCGGGATCCCCGATCATCGCCTTCCCGGCCCGCTCGTCCAGAAAGAGATTGAGAATATCAAGAACGCCGGGGTCGAGATCCGACTCAACAAGACCCTCGGCCGGGATATCACGATCGACGGGCTGTTCAAGTCGGGCTACAAGGCCGTTTACTGCGCGACGGGAGCGGGAAAATCCCTTCACATGGGGATTCCCGGCGAGGACGCCGAGGGTGTCCTCCACTCCCTGGAATACCTGCGCCAGATCAACATGGGGAATAAAGTCCCGATCGGCAAGCGGGTCGTCGTCGTCGGCGGCGGCAACTCCGCGATCGACGCCGCCCGGGTGGCCCTCCGCGATCCCGCCTGCGAGGAGGTGACCATCTTCTACCGCCGGACGAAGGCCGAAATGCCGGCCATCGCCGAGGACGTCGAGGCGGCAATCGAGGAAGGCGTCGACATCCGCTTCCTCGTCACCCCGGTGAAGGTCCTGATGAGCTATGGAAAAGCGGTCGAGATCGAGTGCGTCAAGATGAAGCTCGGAGAGCCGGACTCAAGCGGCCGGCCCAAGCCCGTCCCGATCGAGGGCTCGAATTTCATTCACAAGCTCGACACCTTGATCCTGGCCATCAGCGAGCGCCCCGACACTTCGTATATCGGTGAAGGAGACGAAATCAACCGGCACGGGGAAAACATCGTCATCGACGAGGAAACGGCCATGACCACGCGGGCCGGGGTCTTCGCCGGAGGCGACGCCGTGACCGGCCCGAACATGGTCGTCGACGCCATGTCCGCCGGCAAACGGGCCGCCGAAATGATCGCCAAATACATCGAGGGCAAACCGCTCAAGCCCGACTACAAGCTGTCCCGCCCCTCGCTCTACATCGAGCCGCCGACCTTGTCCGAGGAAGAGATCCTGAAGGCCGAGCGGCCCAAGATGAACCGGCTCTCGACCAAGGACCGGGCCAACAACTTCCGGGAAGTGGAACTCGGCCTGACGGAGAAAGCCGCCATCCGGGAAGCCCGTCGCTGCCTCCGCTGCGATCTGGAAACCGAAGATGGGAAAGCGGCCATCAAGGCGCTGAAGGAGAAGTCATGATTCCATTCATCATGAACGGGTTGGAGGTCCAGGCGGAGGAACACTGGACCATCCTGGACGCGGCCCGCTTCTACGGCTTGGAGATCCCCACCCTCTGCGATATGGATGGTCTCACGCCGTGGGGCGGGTGCCGCCTCTGTCTCGTCGAAATCGGAGAAGCGCCGAAATCCCGGCTCGTCTCCTCCTGCACCTACCCGGTCGAACAAGGCCTGATCGTCCGCACCGACACGAAACGGGTGATCGACGCCCGGCGGATGATGATCGAGCTCATGCTCTCGACCGCGCCCATGTCCAAGACGATCCAGGACCTGGCCTCCAAATTCGGCGTCACCCAACAGCGGTTTCCGCCCCGGAACGAGGAATGCGTTTACTGCGGCCTCTGCGTCCGGATATGCGACGAACAGATGGACGCCCGGGCGATCGGCTTCCAGAACCGCGGGAACAAGCGCAAGATCGGAACGCCGTTCGATGTCCGCTCGGAGGTGTGCCGGCTGTGCGGCGCTTGCATGTACGTCTGCCCGGCCTGTTCCGCCCGTTGCGGCGGGCCGAACGCGGACACCGACATCTGCAACGCCTGCCTGCAGATCGAACCGACCTGCCTTGAACAATATGACGAGTTGAATTGCTGGATGTACGACGCCGGGCGCTGCGGCACCTGCGTCCAAGAAAAGAAACGTTGACGGACATCACCTAAAGGAGGTAACCGACCATGTCCTTCACAAAACTGAATCGAAGCGCGGCGACGCTGACCAAGAACCGGACGGAAGGGTCGATCAGCCCCACCAGCGGCATGTGCGTCACGTGCGTGGATGGCTGCATCGGGATGTGCGAAATCGGCAAGTCCGCCTACCGGGCGACCGAGGTCCTCTATCCCCAGCCGTTCGGGATCATCACGGCCGGAGCGGAAAAGGAATATCCCTTCGACCTGTCCCATTTCTCGGTCATGGGGACGGCCGCCGGGGCCTACGGCTGCGAGGCCGATTCCGACAAGGCGACGTTCGAGAAAGTCTCGACCGAGACGACGATCGGCCGGAAGAAAGAAATCAAGCTCAAGCTGCCCTTCATCGTCCCCGGCATGGGCTCGACCAACGTGGCCAAGAACAACTGGGCCGGGATCGCCATCGGGGCGGCCATCAGCGGCGCGATCCTGACCGTGGGCGAAAACGTCTGCGGGATGGACGAGGAATCCGAATTCAAGAATGGCCGCATCCTCCGTTCCCCGGACATGGAAATGCGGGTCCGGAGCTTCCAGGATTGGTCGGACGGCTATGGCGACGTCGTCGTCCAGGCCAATGTCGAGGACACCCGCCTGGCCATCCAGGAATACGCCATCGAAAAGCTCGGCGTCGAAACCGTTGAGCTCAAGTGGGGCCAGGGAGCCAAAGACATCGGCGGCGAGGTCAAGATCAAGAGCTTGAAAAAAGCCCAGGAGCTTAAACGCCGCGGATACATCGTTCTCCCCGATCCCCAAGACCCCAACGTGATCGCGGCCTTTGAAAAGGGCAGCTTCAAGGAATTTGAGCGCCACTCCCGGCTGGGCATGGTCGAGGAGGAGACGTTCATGAAGCGGGTCGAGGAGCTGCGCAAGGCCGGGGCCAAGCGCATCTTCCTCAAGACCGGCGCCTACCGGCCGGTCGACCTGGCCCGGGCGGTCAAGTATGCCTCCAAAGCCAAGCTCGACCTGCTGACGGTCGACGGAGCCGGCGGCGGGACGGGCATGAGCCCCTGGCGGATGATGAACGAATGGGGTGTTCCCAGCGTCGAGCTCTGGAGCCTGACCCACCAGTTCGCCAAGAAGCTGGACAAGAAGGGCGAATACGTGCCGGACATCTGCTTTGCCGGTTGCGTTACCTTCGAAGACCAGATCTTTAAAGCCCTGTCCCTGGGCGCGCCGTACGTCAAAGCCGTCGGCATGGCCCGCAGCGTCGTCGCCGCGGCGATGGTCGGAAAAACCATCGGCAAGCGCGTCGCCGAAGGACAGATCCCGGTGTACGTCGAACGGTTCGGCAGCTCCGTGGACGAGATCTTCGTCACCGCGCCCGAGCTCAAGCACCGCTTCGGCAAACGCTACGCCGAGCTTCCCCCCGGAGCCATCGGCGTCTACAGCTACTTCGCCCGCCTCAGCCAGGGCCTGCGCCAGCTGATGGCCGGAAACCGCAAGTTCGCCCTGTCGTACATCACCCGGGACGATATCGCCGCCCTGACCAAGGAAGCGTCCGATATCAGCGGCATCCCCTACATCCTCGACGTCGACAAGGATGAGGTGGAGAAGATTCTCAAGGGCTGATCCTCTAAAACACAAGTCAAGATAAAAAAGGGACGGAGGCTCGCCTCCGTCCCTTTTTTTTATGGAAAACCCGCATATGTTAAAATATGCCGCTTGAAAGACATCTCCCCATGAACAAAGCGGCCGCCTCCCCTCCCGAAGCCGGATTGCTCCCGTTCGGCTGGGATGCCGCCTTCGAGCGAAGCGCCGCCGAACTGCGGTCGGCCGGCCATCGGTTCGGGCGGGTGGCGGTGGAAAACCGGGAACAATATCTCGTGCTGACCGCCTGGGGCGAACGGCCGGCCGAGGTGACCGGTCGGTTCATGTTCACGGCCGATTCGCCGGCCGACTATCCTAAGGTCGGCGATTGGGTCGCCCTGGCCGACGATGCCTCCTGGGCGACGGCGATCATCCACGCCGTCCTCCCGCGGCGAACCCGGCTGTCGCGCCATGTGGCCGGAAAGAAGACCGAAGAACAAGTCCTGGCCGCCAACATCGACGTCATTTTTCTTGTCCAGGGGCTGGATTTCGATTTCAACCTCCGCCGGCTAGAGCGGCAGCTGATCATGGTCAAACGAAGCGGGGCCGCGGCCGTCGTGCTCTTGAACAAGGCCGACCTCCGGCCGGACCATGCCCTTCTCGCTTCCCAGGTCCGGGAGATCGCCCCGGGAACCGAAGTCTTGGCCGTTTCGGCCCTGGCTTCAAGCGGAATGGATGAACTCCTCGGCCGCCTCCGGCCGGGAAAAACGCACGTGTTTCTCGGCTCGTCGGGTGTCGGCAAATCCACGATCATCAACGCCCTGGCCGGAACGGACCTCCTGGCCACGGCTCCCGTCAGGGAAGACGACTCTAAGGGCCGCCATACGACCGCCCGGCGCGAACTCCTCCTCCTGCCGGGCGGCGCGCTTCTGATCGATACGCCCGGCGTGCGGGAGTTCCAGCTCTGGGAAGCCGACGGGGCCGTCGAAGACGTCTTTTCCGATATCGCCGCCCTGGCCCCTGGCTGCAGGTACACCGATTGCGCCCATGTCAAGGAGTCGGGATGCGCGGTGCGCGAGGCCGCGGCCTCCGGAATTCTTCCCGCCGGACGCTACGAAAGTTTCCTGAAGCTGAGGAAAGAGCTTGCCTCCTTGGAAGCCCGGCAGCGGGAGAAACCCGGCGCGGACAAGAAGCAATGGTCGAAGGAAATCCACGGGGCGCTGAAGACGTTCCGCAAAGTCAACCCCAAGAGCCGCTTTCGGGACTGACCCGGTCCTCGACGGCACTCAATTTGCGGGCACCCGCTCTCCGATCCGGAAAAGCAAGCCAACCCGGCCGGAGAACCGGAAGGGCTTGACCACGACCGTCTCCCAAACTTCGCCGTCGGGGAATTGAGAATTGATCGACACATTTCGATATTTCGTATAAGCGAACCGGGCGATGAGGTCGAGCTTTCCGGACAGCCGCCACTCCAATCCGGCCCCGGCGGCGAGGCCGGGAATCCAGCTCTCGGAAGCGTAGCTCGTGCTTGTGGCTGAGGTCTTGTTCAGCCGGACCGATCCCCATTCCATTCCCAGCTCTCCCGTTAAGGCAAGGTCAGGGAAAAGACGGACTTTGATCACGCCTGCCGCCCGGATCGTCCAGGGAATTTCGTAACGCAAATGGGAGGGGCCGCCCTTGAGCGTGCCGCTGAAAATATCGTCGGAGTCCAGTTCCCAACGGGCCTCGTTCGTCGCGCTGCGCAGCTCCGCGCCCAGGGTCAAGGCGCGACTCAAGGTCCAATCGCGGCCGAAGAGTATTCCGGCTTCGAAGCCGGAAGCCCGGTTGACGAACGAATCGGGCGTCCCGACCGGGTAGGAATAATCGGTTCGGAACGTGTTGAAAATCATCCCTAGGTCGGCCCCGGCGTACCACTGGGCCGAGGCTTCAACCGGAAGAAGCAGGGTTAGAATCAGGATCGCCGGGTAATACGCGATGGATTTCCGCATGTCAGTCGAGCTCGGCCAGGACGACGGCATAGTTATGCCCATAGATTTTGGCGCATCGGGGGCATGTCGTGTAATAAACGAAATACCGTTTGACCTTCCGGCCTCGCTCCGCAACCCGAAGATTGATTTCCTTGATCCATTTCGGAACGGCGTTATAGGGGCCGTCGAACACCCGGCTGAAGAACGTCCCGGAAAGCGTGACATTCTTCTCCCCCGGGACCTCCTTGACCGTGGCCATGTACAGCTCCGATTTCCATGGCGACGGGTCTGTGGCCAGGAGGAGAAAATCCTCGAGCGGAGGCGCCGCCCCGTTCTCTTTGGCTATCTTCCACATTCCGGCGAGCGTCTTCCGGTACAAGGGGAGCAGGGGCATGTGGAGAAATTGGGGCGTCGTCCGCATGAGGAAGGTTTTGCCTTTCCACTCGCGGGTGGTCCCATCCCAGGGGCCGGGGTCGAATTTCGGACAACACGGCTCTCCCCCACTATTTTTGTGAGTCATGGATTTCTCCTTGTTCTCCGTCTTGTTTTCCGCCCGAACGTTTCTTCGAACCGGACAGCGTCAGATTTTCAAGAGCGGCCGGGCGAGGATGACGGTTAAAACCGAGACTCCCCCGCCTAGGACCGAGCCCCAGACGAGATCGACGACGGTCAGAATGATGGGCCAATCCTTGAGCGTAGCCAGGTTGGTCAGATCATAGGTCGCGTAGCAAATTAAGCCGAAGAAAGCCCCGAGAACGGCGGCCTCGAATGTCCCGCCCTTGAGAAGAACGGGCTTGATGACGAAGACGACCAGCCCGGCGATGAAAAGGAGATAAAAGAGAATCGCCGCCGGCCAGTTCACCTTGGGGCTTAACATCGCCCCGAGATGCCGGCGATAGAATCCCTTAGCCACGAGACCGAGCCAGACCATGTCGACGGCAAAGAAGACCGCCAGGGCGATCAGGTACGAAAGGATCGTTTGCTTCAAACTCATCGGATCCTCCTTGTTCGGATTATTTCAGGGCAGGCAGCGGGAATACGAACGTCTTGCTCAACAGGAGTTCTCTCCGGTCGAGACGGACGCCGGGCGGCGGAGGCGGCGGATAAAAACCCGGAAGGTCGGGAAACTCGGGATTGGATTCACGGACTGTCACCGAAACGGGGACGGCCGCCGTCTTGAGCTTCAGTTCGAATCCTTCGGGACCGGGATTCAGGAAAACCGCCGCAAAACCGGAACGGTTTTCGGGAATCAACTCGAGCGGCCGGCCGTCGATTGCAGCGGATTCCAGGTTCTCGGCCTTAACGGTGACGGTCAGCCGCCGGCCTCCCCGCGGCGAGATCACGCGAAGCGCAAGAACGCGAGAGAAGACCGAAGGCATCGAAGGCCCGGCGGCCGGAAGAGAGACATCCTCGACCACGTGGACTTCCGGCGGGGTCAGGCTTGAGACGGGCGCCTCCCTGAAGGAATACGCGCCCGTTCTTCTCGCATATTCAGGCTGAGGGTGGCCGGATTGCCATCCTCCACCTGCGACCGTTTCCAGCCAGGGGTCCGGAGGCGCCGTCGGCGTCACCCAGAAAGCCTTCCCCGAATCGAAATCGTGAAGGTATTGAAGCGAGACCAACCGGGGGATTTCATCGGTATACCGAGAAGTCAAGGCCGCGACACCGGCCAGAATGAGAAAGAGAGCGCTGAGAAGAACGGGAAGGCCGCGGCCCATTCCCCGCCTCATGATCTCAAGGCCCGGGGCCATGGCCGCCAGCATGATCGAAACCAGGACCGCAATCATCGCCGCGATGAGCGGGGCGAGGAACATCGATTGAAAGAGCAGGAGAATCACCGGAGCCGCGATCAGGACGACGCCCGCAGCGGTCAGGGCCGCGCTCCAGAGAGGCGGCCCGGATTGATCCTCGCTTTTTTTCCCGAACCCGGCCCAGGCCAAAACGCCCAAAGCCAGGAACACGGCCGGTCCCGCCCCAAGATAGCTCGCGTCGAAGGCGAAAAAGGTCAGGGCCGAAGCCAGACAGAGCCACAGGACGGCGGCGCCGAAAGCCGCCCCGAACCCGCTTTTCCGGCCTCTCAAGAGACTGTAAAGAAATGTCGTTACAGATGCCGCAAGCAAGACGACGGCCGAGAGATAGAGGAGACTATACCGCCACGGGCCGGCCGCAAGCCAGGCGCCGTGGGAAGCCCGGATCAGCGTCATAAATCCGAAACCCAATCCGCCAGAAACGACGAGGGCCGCAAGCATGAAGACGATCCCGCGCAGGACGCCACCGGCCCGCAACAGCCCGCGCTTGACTCCGCTCACGCCGGCTACAGCCAGGAGGACGGCGATCGCGACAAGAAGGAGAAGCGCCGTCGTCCGGGAATAATGAACAAAGATATCGCCGAACAAGTTGAAATGGACAGCATCGCCCCGAGTCGAAGCGGGAACGCCCTCGTTGCCGAAACGGCGGGCCAGGGCCAGGGCATAGGACCCGTGATGCTGGAGGCTTCGCAGGTCGAGCCGGGCCAGGTTGTCACCGGCCGTGTGATAGTCGTAGGCCCGGCCGATGAAGGCGAAATTCAAGCCCTGGATCCCGGCATCCAACCAGACGCTCAGATCGCTGTCGTTTGGCATGGAGCGGTAGACCATGGCCCCCATGGAATAAGCCCGGGGATGGGGCGTCGCGGCCAGGGCCGAGATGAGGTTCCGGTTACCGGAGCTCGTTTGAAACATCAAGGAGGGACCGGCCGTTCCGCGCGCTTCGAAATTAAGAACAAGACCGACATCCTTGGCCAAGAGGTGTTCGGCCTGAAAGACGGAGGCGCCGATCAAACCGTCTTCTTCCGCGTCGGTCACGAGGAAGATCACGTCTTCGGCGAGTGGCGGCCCGGCCTTGAGGGCTCGAGCTGTCTCGAGGAGCGTGACGACGCCGGCACCGTCGTCGGCCGCGCCGGGAGCGGCTTGGACCGAATCGTAATGGGTCGCCAGCATCAAGGCCCGCCCGAGAGTCGGGCGGATTCCGGGCATCCGAACCACGATGTTTTCCACCCGGGCGGCAAAGTGCGCTTTCCCCTGGACATGGAGCCCTTTCTGAATTTCCGGCTCAAAGCCGAGTCGAGCGCCACATCCGGAGAATCGTATCGCGGACCTTGTCATGAGCCGGTGTTCCCAGGGGATGAGGCTCGGCCGCAATTTCTTTCAATAACCCAAATGCGCGCTCAGCCGAAAATTCCTCCGCCGGCCCGGCGGCCAGGACGGCCTTCGGGGGACCCATGGCCCGGATCGAAAGAAATGAGGCCAAGGCGATAGAGACAAGGACCGTCGCCGCCGATAGAGCTCCCGGCACGCCGATGTTCCCACCGCGATCATCCGTCATAGGATCCCTCCCTGCCCGAGATGACATACCTTTGCCGCAAAGCGTAATGCGGACGCCGGCTTCAGGTCAAGTCGAATGTGGTTCGAACGGCCTTCTCCGGACCGGAGGCTCTCCGGAGATCGATCACACCGTCAGGTCAACCGAGGAGGCGATATACGGGCAGCGCTGGCCCTCGGCAAGGTAGGCGCAATCGCGGGCGCAGGGTTCGAGGTGGACGATCACCTCGCTTTCGTCAATCGCCGCGGCGATGTCGCCCTTCACCGCGGACGCCAGCCGGTAGGCTTCCTCGACGGTCGCATCCCGCGGGACGATCAGATCGATATCGACGAACTGCTTGCGCCCCGCCGTCCGTGTCCTGATGTTCTCGAAGGCGCAATACTGGTCGAAGTGGGCGGCCATGACCTTCATGATGTCCATCTGCCCCGCTTCCTCGATGGAGGCGTCGAGAAGCTTCATGAACGCCTCTTTCAGGAGATGGAGAGAGGGGATGGTGATCATGGCGCTGACGATCAACGTCGCGATCGGATCGACATACCGGGCCGGGCCATGCAGCCCCAACCGCGTCAGAACGATGACCAGGCCGAACGACAGGGCGATGGACGTCGAGATGAACCCTTCGAGCCGGAAGTGCAATCCCTCGGCCCGGAGGGCCGGGGAAGCGTATCTTTTCCCCAGGTTCAGAATATAATTCGATCCCCAGAAATTAATCGCCATCCCCAGCGAGCTGCCGATCAACCCGATCCAGGGGGAGTTCACCTCGCCGACCTTGATCAGGTGCATGATCGCCATGAACGACATGGAGAGGGCCAGTCCGAGGAGAATGACGCCTTCGAGGGCCTCGGAGACATTCTCGATCTTGCCGTAGCCGTAATTGTGGAACGTGTCGGCCGGCTTGCTCGACATCTTGATGGTATAGAAAAGAAAGCCCGAGATCCCGAGGGAGATGCAGGAAATCCCCAAGTCCGCGGCAACGGCCAGGGATCGGACCATGATGAAGCTGAAGCATTTGATGCAGAAGAGAGCGATGTTGGAGAACAAGCTCACCTTGACGGCGAGCATCATGCCTTTGTGGGCCGCTTCCTTGTCCATGAGTCACGTCCGGCGGGGCGTTACGGTCGGAGATTCCCGACGCGGGAAACTATATCGCCGGCCGCCGAACCTGTCAACCGAAATGGATTCGCGAGCCGGATAATCGAAGCAGATTCAGCCCGTTCTTCCCGGTTTGGGGACGATGATCTCCGGGTCCAGAATGTGCATCACCTTCCCGTCGCATCCGGCGATGATGTACTTGAACCGCTTGGCTCCGCGCTCGGAGGGATTGTATGCGACGGTCGCCTGGGCCTTTCCGCCGCTGCCCTGAATCTCCATTTCCAAAAAGGGCGATTCATCCGGGAAGAGAATGTAAAACAGGTCTTGAGAACCTTTCACCTTCCATTCCCAGACGATCTTCTTCCCGAAGCCCGCTTCCGCCCTCGGGACTTTGAGCGTTTTCCTTTTTTCGAACATTTCCCAGTCGATGATGATCTTCACGGATTCATCGCGCATTTGTTCTCCTCCTCCCTCGCAATATCCATTTCGCCGCATGCGGCGATCGATGGCCGGTCGACATCCTACCGTTTTTTCGCCACGATCTCCCTGAAGCGGGGGTCTTTCCGCAGTTCCGCCAAGTCCGGGTTGATCTCGATCAGCTCCAGGGAGCCCAAACCGGCCAGCTTGCTCAGGACTCCCAGGGCTTCATCCCGCCGTCCGCAAAGCTCGTAGACCTGAACCGCGGTTTCGAGGGTCCCGGCATCGTCGCCCAGGAATTTGCGGGCTTGGGCCATTTCCGAAAGGGCCGCCTCTTTCTCTCCCAACAGGGCCAAGTAGCGGGCCAGGCTTCGATGAAGGGATCCGTCGACGGGATTGAGCTTGAGATCCTCCCTGGCCAGCCGGACCGCCGTTTCGTACGCCGCGCGCGACTTGGCCTCCGAGCCCGAGACGAACCGGTACGCGTCCCCCAGGTTGCCCCAGATCACGCCCTGGTTTTGGCCGAGGGTGATGGCCTTTTCATACATCTTCGCGGCTTCGGGATATTTTTCCTGGAAGAAATAGGCCGTCCCAAGGTTGGAGGCCGCTTCCGGAGTTTCCTTGAGGGCAAGAGACCTCTCAAACATGGCTACGGCCGGGCCGCTTTTTCCGGTCTGAAGATAGAGGGCGCCCAGCAGGTTGTATCCCTGGAGGTTGTCCGGCGTCAGCTCCGTGATCCGTTGGAAATTCTTTTCCGCCTCCGGGTATCGTCCTTGGCGGTAGTAGAATACGCCGAGGTACTGGTATCCGGACCAGGATTCCGGCTTGAGGTCGATGGCCTTCCGGTAGGACGTTTCCGCCTCCTCGAATCGGCCCATCTCCTCGTAGGTGCTTCCCATCTCCCGGGCGGCAGCCTCGTTTCTCGGATCCAGCCGGGAAGCCAGGGCCAGCTCCCGGAGCGACTCTTCCCGGTTTCCGGAGAGGCGGTGCAGGACGCCGAGAATGACATGGACCTCCGGCATTTCCTTGTCCAGGTCCCGGGCCGTCTCGGCTTCCCGGCGGGCCAAGTCGAGGAGGGACCGGTCGCGGGTCAGGTTATATTTGTACCGGTAAGCCTGGCCCAGCTCGGCGTGGATCACGGCGCAGCCATTGTCGATATATTCGACCGCCTTCCGGAGGAGGCCGATGGCGATATCGACGCTGTCGGGATTCTCGTAGCGCTGAAGATATCCTTTCCCCTGGATGTAGAGGATCAAGGCCTCCGGACTTGCAGGCGCCGCCCTTCGCCAAGGCGGGTTCGATCTGGGGCGTGATTTCGAGGCCGAGGAGCCCGGCCGCGGCCCCGGCCACATCCTCGGGCAGGGCGCCCAGGCCCTTCCGGGGTGCATTCAGTTCGACGGATTTCAGAATCCGGACCTTCCGGGCGTCGTTCAGATGCAGCGTGAGCACGATCTTGTCCTCGCGGAATTGCATGCCCCCGGTGATCACCTGGTCGACCTTGAGCGCTTTGCGTGCTTTCTCCACGCCGGCGGTCCCGAATTCGCGGGCGACCGCGGCCGGAACGACGCGCAGGGACCCCTGGAATCGTTCGACCTGGGTCAGCTTGCTCGTCAACAATTCCACGAGACCCGCGGCGAAGGCCTTGTCCTTGTCATCCCCGCCGTTCACGACAAAGGGCAGGACGGCCAGACTCGTAACCGGCTGGGCAGAGCGGATTCCCAGCCATTGGCCGAGAGATCCACGAAACGGCCGGACCTGGGACAGGATCGCAAGAAAAGCAGCCGCACCGAGAACGGCCAGGATCCGTTTGCGATATTTTTTCAAATAGAACGCCAGGCCGGGGCCCGGCAATCCGTTCCCGGCCGAAGTCAGCGTTCGATGGGCGACGGCCTTGTTCAGGCGGTCGAGATCGGCTTTCAGGTCGGCGGCCTGCTGATACCGTTTTCCTGGCTGCTTCTCCAGGCATAAGCCGACGATTCGCTCTAATTCCAGCGGGAGGCCGGGCCGGGCCTGGGTGAGCGGCTCGCAGCTCCCGGTGATGATGGCCGTAAGCATCGCCCGGTCATTGTCCGCCCGGAATGGATGCCGGCCTGTAAACATCTCATAGAGGACGACGCCGAGGGACCAGATGTCGGTCCGGTGGTCGACCGCCTCGCCGCAGGCCTGTTCCGGGGACATGTAAGGCACGGTTCCGACGATCCCCGCGGTCAGGGTTCCCGACGCAAGATCCGCCGGCCGGGCCAGGCCGAAATCCATAACCTTGGCACCCCCGGAGGAAGCGAGCATGATATTGTCGGTCTTGATATCGCGGTGAATGATCCCCTTCTCGTGGGCGGCTTGAAGAGCCCCGGCCAGTTGGACGGCCAGGTCCAATCCCTGGGGCAGGTCGAGAGGGCCGGAGCGAAGAAACTCCCTCAAGTTTGGGCCGTCGACAAACTCCATGGCGATGAAGAGCCGTCCGTCGGCTTCGCCGATCTCATGGATGGTGGCGATATGCGGATGGTTCAGGGCGGCCGCGGCCTCGGCTTCCCGCTGGAAGCGGGCATTTTCCTTGACCCCGCGGCCCGCGTCGGGACGGACGAATTTGAGGGCAACGAGCCGTTTCAGGCGGGTGTCTTCGGCCTGGTAGACAACACCCATTCCCCCTTCGCCCAGACGTTTGATAATCAGGTAGTGGGAGACGCTCTTCCCGGCCAAATTCTCGGTGTCCAATGCTTTTCCCCGCGCTCGAATAGAATATGCTCGGTCGCTTCAGGAAGTCAAACGAGTGTCCCGCGACACGAGCTTAGAGCGACGGATCTCCGGACGCGTCTTCGCCCCGGCTCTTGCCCGGATCGTAAAGGAAACCGAGGGCGGCTTCGCGGTCTCCGTCCATGACGACCCGGACTTCAAGTCCCCCGGTGGCTTCCGGGACATCGATCACCCGGAGAACCGGGGACAAATAGGCATACTCCGGCAGGTACTTGGAGAGGGCGTTGGCTGATTTACCGAAGAAGTCGTGGGCAAAGATGACGTTGTGATCGTCGGGATACAGGGCCAGGTAGCGAATCCGGGATTCGACCAAGTCCTGGAAAAAGTGCGTTCCGAACGACAGGTCAGGGACGTAGTCGCCGACCTTGCGGGCGACTTCGATCAGCATGGCCGAGTTGTTGATGTCGGAATACGAAACCCGGACGCCCAGCTTGATGTCGCCCCGGCTCCCCCAGCGACCGGGTCCCATCAGGATAAAGGATTTCCGGGGCAGGAGGGAATTCAGCCGGGAGACGGCGTCACCTACGGCCCCCATGTCGGAAAGGGAGGCCATCTTGCCGTACCCGTCGGGGTCGACATAGATGATCGTTTTGATGCCGCGAACATCGGCGTTGGTGATGTAGCGCTTGGCCGAAAAGAGCTTGTGCTCGTCCGGGATCCAGGCCGGGATGGCGATCCGCTTCTTCGTCGTCCAGGCGGCTCTGGGGCCGGCACTGAAGGATGTAGAAGTCCTTCCCGTCGTGGGCGAACTCGACATCCATCGGGATGCCGAAGATGTCCTTGAGGACGCCCATGATCTCTCGCATCTGGCGGAGGAACGGCGTCCCGCCGAGCAGGCCGTCGAAGGTGACGACGACCGGGTCCCGGTCGGGCTGGTCCAGGGCCACGTTGGCCCGGCGGACGTTCTGGCCGTCCCAGACCGAAAGCAGGCGGTCCCAGAGGGGAAAATCCGCGCCGACTTCCTTGACGATCTCCTCGACCGGGTGCGTCTCGAAGCGCCGCGTCTCGAGGTTGATCACGTCGATCGATTTCTGGGAATAGTGGATGACCTGTTCGGGCATGACGTTGACCCGGATGCCCGGTTGGCCGGGGCTGACGAGCAGGGGGTAATCGTTGCTGACCCGGTCGACGGCCCGCGTCCCCAGCCCGGCAACCAGGCGGAGAACGCCGTCCTCGCGCTTGATCCGGGGGGACCAGCGGAATTCGTTGTTGTTGAAGGCCACCCCGGCGAACGCCGGAAAGAAATACTTGCCGACCCGCGTCCCGACGACCTTCTGGATGAGCACGCCCATCTCCTCGTAATAATCCAGGAGGCCCCGCTCGGCCCGGTACTCGATGGCGTCGGGGTTGAAAATCGAGGCGTAGACCTCGGCCACGGCGTCGGTCAGGGCGGCCAGCCGCTCTTCCTTGGTCCCGGTATTGGCCAGGAACAGGCTCCGGTATTTCCCGGAGAAGGCCGAGCCGCGACTGTCCTCGAGCAGGCTCGAGGAGCGGACGATCAAAGGGTCCTCGCCGGCGTCGTCCAGGATGAGCTTGAGCTGGGAAAGCATGTCGGGCGAGAAGAAGGATTGCTTGCAGACCTGGACGAGATAGGGGTAGTTGTGCCGGATCTCCTCGATCGACCGGAACTTGAAGCTCTGGAAGTCTTCCAGGTAATTGTAGTGGATGAACTCCATCACCCCGTCCGAAGCGATGAACCAGGATTCCGGCATCTTGACCGTCCCCAGGGTCGGATCGGTCTTGGCTTTCCGGCGGAGGATGTGCTCGGCCAGGATCATTCCCGCGGATTTGCCGCCCAGCTTCCCCGTTCCATAGGTCGGGCCGTAAACCCGGGGCAGCAGCCGCCCGAAATCGTGGACCGACATATATTCGCGGGCGATCCGGATGAAGGTCAGCCGCTCACTGAGGAAGCGGCGGACCAGGGCGATCCGGGCCTGGAGGTCGTCGGACGGGGCCAGGGCCTGCTCTTCCTCGCTGGTCGAGCGGCAGAAGCGGTTGAGGATCTCCTTGATCTCGACGAGCGAGATCTCGCGCTTTTCGGTGGCGACCATGAAAAAGCCGAGCTTGTCCTGCCGCATCCACTGCTTGATCAGGGCCGAAAGCTCGGCGTCGGAGAGGGCCAGGGAGGCGATCCAGAGGGCTTCTTCGAAGACCTTGCCCAGCCGTTCGACGCTTTGGACGGGCTGGGGCTGATTCTCATCCGGGAGCGATATCGGTATGGGAGTAGAACCCGGGCGTCAGATGGAAGAGGAGGCCCTGAACTCCAGGCACGCCCTGCCAATGGAGATGGTTCATCAGTCGGCGAAGGACCCGATGATACAGCATCGGATCTGTTTCCCGGAGGAGGTCCATGATGACCCGCCACTCGGCCTTGCTTTTCCGGGCGGCATCACGGCCGCGGCGACGTCCGCTTCGGAACGGCGTCGGCGGTTTCCCGGTCTTCGAACAGGCGGCTAAGCCGATTCCCGATCAGCTCGATGAGTTTTTTCTCTTCGAGGAGAAAGCGGTTTCATGCGGCCGAAGGCCCGTCGTCGGCATAGCAGACCTCGAGCGACCCGACCGTCACCCCGCGCGGCTCGCAGCGGGACGCGCTGCATCCAGCGGCGTCTCGACGAATCCGGGGGTCTGGAAAACCCCTTTGTGGAGCTTGATGCGGGCCCGGCAGCGCTCGGGGTACTGCCAGCCCGAGGGGATGACGTTGACGATCCCCTGGATCATCTTTTCCGAGGACAGGTCCGGCGTCTCGATGATCGAGACGATGGCCTGGAGGCACTCGAGCTCCTTCACCCGTTCGCGCAGGGGGCCTTTCGGGACGTCGGCTTCCTGAAGGGACATCGTCTCCTCCTCCCGGCCTTTATTATTCACGAAAACCTTTCGATTTCTATCAGGATGAAAACTCGGGCAAAAAAAAGCGGCCCCGCCCGAGGGGGCGGGGCCGCGTCACTTCGGCTAACGAGTCGGCCAATTCCGAGCCGGGAGATCAAACCCAGCCGCGCTTGTGGCTGGCCTCGGCCACCCGGGTGACCGCGATCATGTAGGCCGCGTCGCGCATGTAGATGTTCTTCTTCCGGGCCAGGTCGGAGACGGCCTTGAAGCCGGCCGTCATCTTTTCGTCGAGCTTGGTGAGGACTTCCTCCCGGCCCCAGAAATAGTTCATGTTGCACTGGACCTGTTCGAAGTAGCTGCAGGTCACGCCGCCGGCGTTGCAGAGGAAGTCGGGGATCATGAAGATGCCCCGCTTGTGGATCTCGGCGTCGGCCTCGGGCGTGGTCGGGCCGTTGGCGCCTTCGGCGATGATCCGGACCCGCTTGTGGATCTTGCCCACGTTGGCGCCGGTGATCTGGTTTTCCAGGGCGGCCGGAACCAGGAGGTCGGCTTCCTGCTCGATCCAGGCGTCGCCGGGCAGGATTTCGTATCCGGCCTTGCGGGCCTTGACCTTGTCGATGGTCCCGAACTTGTCGGTGATGGACATGAGCTCGTCGGGGTCGATGCCGCTTTCCGCTTGAAGGTGTAGGAGGTCTGGTCGGCCTGGTCCCAGCAGGAGACGCAGATCGGCTTGCCGCCGTATTCCTTGAAGAGCTTGACCGCGTACTGGGAGACGTTGCCGAAGCCCTGGAAGGCGCCGACCGACGTCTTGATGTCGATGCCCGAGCTCCTTCATGGCCTCGCGGACGGTGTACATCACGCCGTAGCCGGTGGCTTCGGTCCGGCCGAGCGAGCCGCCCATGCCGACGGGCTTGCCGGTGATGAAGCCGGGGTACTTGGCGCCGCGGATCCGCTCGAACTCGTCCATCATCCAGAGCATGTGCTGGCCGTGGGTCATGACGTCGGGAGCGGGGACATCCTGCTCGTGGCCGACGTTGAAGGCGACCTGGCGGACCCAGCCGCGGCAGATGCCTTCCTGCTCGCGGTCGCTGAGGTTGTGCGGGTCGCAGATGACGCCGCCCTTGCCGCCGCCCAGGGGGATGTCGACCACGGCCGTCTTCCAGGTCATCCACATGGCCAGGGCGCGGACGGTGTCGACGGTTTCATGGGGGTGGAACCGGATGCCGCCCTTGCAGGGGCCGCGGGCGTCGCTGTGCTGGACGCGGAAGCCGCGGAAGACTTTGTAGCTTCCGTCGTCCATCCGGACGGGGACCAGGAAGTGGTACTCGCGCAGGGGGTTGCGGAGCAGGTCGCGGGTGGCCTGGTCGAGGCCGAGCTTCTCCGCGGCGGCGTCGAACTGCTTTTGGGCCATCTCGAAGGCGTTGAAGGGTTTCTCCATCGGGTATCCTCCTATGATGTGCGAAGAACGATGAGATGATTATGGTTCAATTTCCCCGATCTTACGGCTTTCGTCGAAGCGAAATTCTCGCGCCGGGGAGTAGGGTATTTTAACCCTTTAGGGGGAAATAAGTCAAATTGCGGGGACCCCTTAATTGGAGGAAATCGAGAGGTTGAAAAGGGCCGAGATAAAGCGTAATTGCAAGTTCAACCTTCATTTAGCACTTTCGTCCGGCCGTGGGAACCGACCGGGAATGATCTCCCGTTAACGGCCGGACGGCGGGGCTTCCTCGATCCGGTAGACGTAGAATTGCCCGAGGCGGTCCTGGTCGAGAATGTAGACCGTATCCCCGACGACCTTGAGGTAATCGCAGAAGTGGTTCAGGGGGATTTTCTGCAGGAGGACGCCGTCCTTGTCAAAAATCTGGATCTCATACAGGTCGGTCCTGGTCTGGGACCGGTCGCCGAGGATTTGTTCCTGCCCGTTGACCCATTGCCGCATGATCACGTCGCCCTTTTTCCAATTCCGGGTGCTGGTCACGACCCAGATGCGGCCCCGGGCATCAACGTCGAGGGCGGTGTTGATCGTCGAATACATGTCCAGCCCCTTGTCGATCAGCTTGTCCTTGGGAAGCGTCCGGTCCGCCGAATAAACGAGCCGGCCGTCCGGAGCGTATTTGCAGATCCGGTTCTGGAAAAGAAAGGCCATGAAAGCGTTGTCTTCCCCGTCCATTGTCATTAAGGATCGGTTTCCACCCTGAGAGAACGGAAATTTCTCGAAAAAAACGCCCTGGCCGATGTCTCGCTTCCGCTTGCCGTTTCCGTCCAGGACGCGGAACAAAGGGACCTGGCTTTTTTCCAGTCCGCGGCCTCCGTCCAGGTTGGGATTACGGAGGAGGATGTCCCCATTCTTCATGATCCGGAAGACGATGTTGGTCGAGGGGATGGCGATGGCCCTGAGCCATTTCCCCTCAGGGTCGAAGATGCCGATTCGGCCATTCCCCGGGTCGCCAACATAGACGTTGCCGGCCGCGTCGACATCCAGGCATTCCGGCCGCCCGATGTCCCCGGGCCCCTGTCCTTTCCGGCCGAAAGACCTAAGAAATTTCCGGTTGGAATCGAAAACCTGGACCCGGAAATTCTTGGAGTCCAGGACATAGAGATTGCCCTTTCGGTCGGAGGCGATGGCGTTGGGACCGAAGAATAGGGAATTGTCGTCGTCCTCGCTTCCGAGCATTTCGAGGAAGGTCAACCTGATGCGCGGGGCGTCGTCCCATTTACCCTTGGCCCCGTTGTGGACGACAGTCCGGTTTCATTGGTTCCCGTTGACCGGGCATGGATGACAGCCGCCGGGGCCGGGAGCATACAGATAAGAAAAAAGACTGCAAAGCGCAAACGGCCCCCGCGTTTTCCGGCTGTATCTAAGAATCGGATTCCCATTGTGACTCCTTAATTATTAGAATGTATGGAATTTTTACGCAAATTCAACGAAAGGACATCTCCTCGGCCGTTTTCCTCCTATGAGAATAAGACATTCTCGCATGCTAATTTTTAGCAATAATCATGCCAGAAATTAAATTCTCCGGGACCGGTATTGCCGATTCCCAATGAAGGACGACCGTTCCCCGGGAAACCTGAAGGGGAAAGGACTCGACTCCGCACCCCTCTCGCTTGACATCGCGCGCATTTCCACATACATTCGAAATGTGAGCAGGGGCTGAAAGATGATGGCGGAGACGATTCTTTATATTCCATAAAGACGAGTCGATCCTCGCAAAGTCGGAGTCCGTCATCTCACCCCCTGGGCATGTTTTCCGCCGAATTTACCGGCGGCCGGATGGGAGCGCCTTTTTCGTAGGTTTTGCGTCATGGTCCAAAAATCAAGGAAGAAGATGGGGGAGCTTCTCCTCGAATCCGGGATCATCACTCGAGACCAACTCGAATATGCGCTTTTCCTAAAGAAGGAAAGGCCCGGGCGTCTCGGTAAAATTCTCATCGGTCTCGGGTATGTCACAGAAGCTCAAGTCACCGAAACGCTGGCGAGTACTCTTTCGCTTCCCTTGATCAACTTCGGGAATCCCCATCCGACGAAGAGACCCTTCGTCTCATCCCCAAGACGCAGGCCGAGAAGAAGCTCCTTTTTCCCGTCGCCATCCGAGGTCGAAAGCTGGTCGTGGCCATGGCCGATCCCCTGGATTGGCAGGCCATCGATGAGCTCTCCTTCAGTACGGGGCGAAAATCCTCGTCGGGGTCGCGTCGGAAAGCGACATTCTCAACGCCATCGAGCGCCATTACGTCGAGACGACCGATATCCTGCAATTCGTCAAGGAAGTCCCCCTTAACGAGAAGGTGGAATTTCTAAGGGAGATCAATTCCGATCAGGACGGGGATGGCAAGGCCGCGTCCGATATCTCGGTCGCCCACGATATCGTCGACGATGCGCCCATCATCAAATTCGTAACAATGGTGCTGGTCGACGCCGCCAAATCCCGCGTCAGCGATGTTCATTTCGAGCCGGGAGAAAAAGACGTTAAGGTTCGCTTCCGGATCGACGGCGAGCTTAAAGTCATGATCCGGTATCCCGTCCAACTGCACTCGTCCGTGGTGTCCAGGATTAAAATCATCTCCAATCTGGACATCACCAACCGAAGGCTTCCCCAGGACGGACGAACGCTGCTTCGGATCGAAAAGCAAAGCATCGACATCCGCATTTCCACCCTGCCGTCCGTCTTCGGCGAGAAAATTGTGCTCAGGTTGCTGGATCATTCCTCCGGCCTCATGCCCCTGGCGAAATTGGGCGTCCGAGAGGATATCCTTGACGCCATCCTGAACATGATCAGCCTACCTCAGGGCATGATCCTGGTGACGGGACCGACGGGGAGCGGGAAGACGACGACCTTGTATTCGATCCTCTCCCATCTTCGGTCGGAAACAAAAAACATCATCACCATCGAGGACCCGGTCGAATATCAGATCGGGGGAATCACCCAAGTCGGGATCAACGATGCCATCGGTCTGTCCTACTCCAGCATCCTTCGTTCCGTCCTCCGGCAGGATCCCGATATCATCATGGTGGGGGAAATCCGCGATCTGGACACGGCCGAAATCGCAATCCGGGCCGCCCTGACGGGACATCTCGTCTTGAGTACCCTTCATACGAACGACACCGTCGCCACGGTCACGCGACTGGTCGATATCGGAGTGGAACCCTACCTGATCGCGTCCGCGATTACGGGGATCATCTCTCAAAGGCTGGTGCGTAAAATCTGTCCCAAGTGCGGCGTATCCCTGAACGTCGCCGAAGAAATCAAGAAGCCGGGCTTCCCCCCGATCAAAAAAGCGCGCCGCGGCAAGGGGTGTAGGAATTGCAAGCATACGGGATATCTCGGACGGGTTGGCGTTTACGAGATTTTGCTTCTCAACCAGGAAATCAGGCGGCTGATCGCCAAGGAAGCCGACGAAAGCGCGATTCGCGAAGCGTCGTTGAGAGCCGGGATGATCACGCTGTTCGCCGACGCGTGGGACAAGGTCGGCCAGGGGATCACGACGGTAGATGAAGTCTCAAGAAAAATTCCTCTCTTTTATCGGCCGGCCGACTCGGACCGGGCCAAAGAGGCCGGGCGCCGGGCCGTCCTGATCGGACTCTCGATGAAAGACGGTCGAATCACCGAAGACCTGCTCAAAAAGGAAGGATTTACGGTCGAAACGGTCCCGACGAGGGAATCCGTGAAAAAGCATCTCTTGATCCCTCCTGATCTCCTGATCCTCTTCGCCGACGACGGATTTCCTTCCTTTTTGAAGATGCTCGGCAAAGAACCCCGCCTCGGCGAAGATTCCGGTCATTCTTCTGGCCGAGACCGTGACCGAAAGCCTTGTCGCCGAAGCTTCGAGATGGAGGGTTCACGGGATTCTGCCCAAGCCCGATCCAGCCGGACTCTTTTTTATCGATCGTCCGGAAGGCTCGAAGTCTTCCCAGAATCCCCGGTCGAAAATCCCGCTCCATAACGGGTTGACCGCTGAATCAAGCGGAAATCCGCAAAGGTCTTTCAGAGCTCGAAGCGGTAGGAGAACTTGATCAGGAAGATGTTCTTGCCCGGGGCCTGGAAGACGTCCCCGAAATCCCGCCAGAAGTTGAAGTCGCCGGGGTACGCCCCGTCTTCCCGCAGCTGGGTCCAGACGAAATAGAACATCGAGCCCGGCCGGTATTCCCAGCGGAGGACGACCGTTCCCCGGAGCGATTTGAGGTTGAAATCGGGATTGCGGAACGTGAACGAGGGGACGGGGCCGTCGCCGTCCGGGTCGGCGGTGTAGGATCCGTTTTCGCCGAGCGAAATCGTCGAGCCGTTCTGTCCGTAGAAAAGGAAATCGAAGGTCATCGCCTTGGCGAATTCCTTGAAATCCCGGAAATCCCCGACGGCGTAGTAGGGCTGGAAATAGGCCTGGAGAGAGAGCCGCGGAGTGAAGGTCCAATTGAGCCGGATTTCGACCGGCACCGTTTCCTGGACGATGTCGGACATGACATACCGCACGCCGTTCGTCAGGATCATCAGCGGGTCGATAAACGACGTCACCCATTGGCCTTGCGAGTAGCGATAGGTATAGCTCGGCCGGATCCTCAAGCTGAAATTCGGGCTCGGCTTCCAGGTGATCCCGCCGCCGACGGACCAGTTGTATCCGCCGCTCGGATGGTAGCGGTAATAGGAGGAAAAGCTGAAGATGAACGCTTTGCGGTCGTCGCTCTCCAATTCGCCCTGGATCGACGCCCCCGAGGGGTAATAGGCCATCGGGCCGCCCCGGGTCAGGTAATGGCTGTATTTCGGCGGCTCGTAATCCAGATGGAGCGAAGCCGTCCAGTAATTCAGGAATTGCCCCTCCCCGTCCACATACCAGTATTCCCCGATGCGATTCCAGCCGAAATCGCGGTTCTGGTAGTAGGTGACCGTGGCGTTCCATTTGCGGAAGGTCCGGCCCGGGTGAAACGACTGATATCCGGCCACGACATGGCTGTTAATGACATCGCCGCGGCTATGGTAGCCGAGGTCGTTGGACTCATAGCCCGGCGAGATCGCCCCCAGGGCGGCATTGAATACGAAGTTGCCTTTCTGCTTGTTCAGGAAGAGCCGCCCGGCCCAGCCGGAAAGCGAGGTCGCGCTCGGGTCGACGTCGACCCAGTCGGCATCGGGCCGCTGGAAGTAGTGGAGGGACGAACGCTGCAGGCGGGTAATCGCCGTCGCGCTTCCCTGGACAAGCGTCGTTCCGGCCCAGCCGGAGAGCGACCAGACCCGGTCCTTATCGAAGAACGTCCAGCCGTCCAGGCCCAGGGCGAAGGCGTTGCGGGTGAGGATCGATTCCAAGGAAGACCCCGCCAGGTCGCGGAAAACCGAAGTTCCGATGAATCCGAGGCCGCTTCCGCCGTCCCCGAATTCCTTTAGTCCGCGGACCACCCCATAGGTCGTCAGCGGCTCGACCAGGGCTTCCGACGCGGGAGCCGTCGATGTCGATCTCGGCGAACTCCTTGGCGGTCACGGCGGAGACGACGCCGATATCGAATCCCTTGCCGATCTTTCCGGTCACCTTGGCCGCGCCCAGAATGGTCGTAAAATCCGGGACGTCGACAAATCCCGGCCCGGAATAGGACCCCTGGGGCTTCCGCCCGATCCGGCGGCTATAGAAGATTCCCGGATCCGTCCAGCCATAAGACTTGTAGACGTTCGGACCGCCCCGGCCGAAATTGAAAATGCTCGCCCCCTCGATGAAGAACGGCCTCTTCTCCTGGTAATACGTCTCCTGGTCGGTGATGTTGATGACCGCCGGGTCGACCTCGACCTGGCCGAAGTCCGGGTTGGCCGAGAGGTCCAGCGTGAGGTTACTCTTCAGCCCGACTTTGAGGTCGAAACCGGCGTTTCCGGAGTAGGCGCTCCCGGTGCGGAAAGGATTGCCGGGCACGGACGGCTCGAACGCGGACCGGCCGCCGGCATAAGGGGAAAGCTCGATGCGGCGGCCCGGGTCGATGTCCCGCATCCCGACCAGGTCGGCGAAGCGCGAGACGAATCCGCTTTCCTCCTTCGGGCGCCAGGCAAAAAATGAGGTTTCGTTCTTCCGCTTGATGTCCCGCTGGAAGTTGACGCCCCAGACGTACAGATCCTTCCGCTTGAACCGGAGCTGGGCGAAGGGGATCCGGATCTCGACAGCCCAACCCTGGCCGTCGATCTTGGCCGCGCTGTCCCAGATCCCGTCCCAGGTCGGGTCCTTGGTCTCGTCGTTGTAAAGCGTTCCGTCCATGATCCCGCCGGCCGGGTTGACGGCGAAGAAATAGCCGCTCCGCCGGTCGTAATAAGGATCGAATCCGACATAGAACCAGTCCGACTCAACGTCGTCGTCGCGGCGGCCGAGGCGGCTGGCAATGAGCTCGGGATTCTTGTCCGCCAGCCGGGCGGCCACATAGAGATACTCGCGGTCGTAGGCGATCCAAACGGTCGTCGCTTCGGTCTCGGGCCGTCCGTCCAGCGGATCGGACTGGGTGAAGCCGGTCGATCCGGCCGTTTGCCAGACGGATTCGGACAGGACGCCGTCGATTGCGATCGGACCGCCGGCCGGAACGGCGGTAACCGTTTTCCGGGCTTCGGCCGGTTTTCGGGCCGGCGTCTTGTCCATAAACGGCGAAAAAAGAAAAAAACAAGACGAAGGGAATCATCGAGGACGATTTTTATATGTCTCATCGGACCGAGTCTTTCAAATATCAGATATCAGGTTATACCGAAGCGATGCGATGAAGTCAATTTTACTGAAGGAAGGGAGAAGGACGAAAGCAAAGCCAGCTAACCTCTTTGCTTTCCGGAAGTTCATCTGTTATATATTCCCGTTGAGAGCGCTTGGATCGGTCGGCCAGGAATTTCAAGAAGATGCGGGAGAAGGGAAAATAAAAAAATCCGCGACCGTCGTCGACGTCTCGCCGTATGTCGGATTCTGCGGCGGGGTCAACCGGACGATCAAGATCATCGAGAAGCTTCGGGTCGAGCGCCCGGAGACGAAGATCTACCTCCTGGGAAAGATCGTCCATAACGAGATCGTCCTGGCCCGGCTGAAACGCCGCGGCTTTGCGACGATCGAAGATCACCGCCTGGCCCGGGACGGCATTCTCATCATCCAGAGCCACGGCATCCCGGCCGCCCGGCTGGAGGAGATCCGGGCTTCCGGCATCGAATTCGTCGACACGACCTGCCCCATGGTCAAGGACATCCAGGCCAAGGCCAGGAAGCTCCACACGGAAGGCTTCCGGGTCGTCATCATCGGCGACCGGAAGCATGAGGAAGTCCGGGGAATCGCCGGCCAGGTGCCCGAAGCCCTGATCGTCGGCTCGCCGGCCGAGGTCGATCCGGCCGTATTTCAAAAACGTCGCCCGGGCCGGAATCGTCGTCCAGTCGACCTTCATCCGGGCCGAGGCGGACCGCATCCTCCGGAAAATCCGGCGCTTCGTCCCCGACGTCCGCTTCGAAAACACGATCTGCAAACCGACGTCCGACCGGCAGAGGGATGCCCGCGTCCAGTCCGCCCGCTACGACGCCGTCGTCGTCATCGGCTCTCAGACCAGCGCCAACACCCGGAACCTCATGTCGATCGCCGGCGCCCGAAACCGCCGGACCGTGCTGGTCAGCCGGCCGGAAGACATCGACAAGCTGAAGCTCGGCCGAAGCCGGGCGTTTTACGTCTTGTCGGGCGCCAGCACCCCGATGGACGTCATTGACCGGACGGTGGCCCGGCTCCGCAGGCGGCTGGCCAAGGAGAACCAATGACCGCGGCAACGATTGACCGGAGCATGGAAAAAAGCCGGAGGAAGATCGAAGCCTTTTTCGGACCCTTTTTCAAATCTCGGTCCGCCGGCCTGTCCGCGGTCAATTCCTGGGGCGCCGATTTCGTCGAGCGGATTCGGCCATTTACAACCGGCGGGAAAATGATCCGGGGCGGCCTGGTCCGGCTGGCTTTCGATCAGCACAGCGCCGGTTCGGAGCGCGAAATCGGCCATAAAATCGCCGCGCGCGACGCGGTCAAATCGGGCGCCGCCTTGGAGCTTTTTCACTCGGCGTTCCTGATCCATGACGACATCATGGACGACGATCCGGTCCGGAGGGGAAAGCCCAGCCTCCATGTTCAATATGCGAGCCGGGCCGCCGCGGCGGGGTTGGCCGATTCGCCCGGCTTCGGCCGAGCGGCGGCCCTTTGCGCCGGGGACATCTTGATCTTTCTCGGACTGGAGATTCTCGCTTCCCTGGAATCGCCTTCCCGGGTTAAAGTCGGAAATCCTCGGCCTTTTCGGCCGCGAATTGGCCGCCGTCGGGCCGGCCCAGATCCAGGACGTTTATTCCGGAAAAATGAACCGGGCCGCCTCCCGGGAAGAAATTTTCAGCCTCTATACCTATAAAACCGCCCGCTACACTTACTCCCTGCCGCTGATGACGGGGGCACTGCTGGCCGGCGCCGGGCCGGCCGCCGTTCGAGATCTGGAAGCGATCGGCGTCGACCTGGGGCTCGTCTTCCAAATCAAGGACGATGAGTTGGGCCAGTTCGGCGACCCCGCGGCTACGGGAAAGCCCGTCGGCTCGGATGTCGGCGAAGGGAAGAAGACCCTCTATTACCTTTACTTGGGCGAAGCCCTCGGACCGAAGGCCGCCGCCCTTTACGGAAAGAAGCACCCGGCCGCCCGGGATATCGGACGTCTCAACGCTCTTCTCCGGGAAAAAAAAGTGCCGGAACGAATCCAAAAGGATCTCTGCCGCATCGCCGGCCGCTGCGCTCGGAGGATTCAGGCGGCCGCCCTCCCGCCCGGCTTCAAGGCCGCCCTGGCCGCCCTCCTCGAGACAAGCCTCAAACGCACCGTCTGATCCCGGTTCATTTCCTGCTATAATAAGCAGAAGGGAGATCCAACATGAAGGAACTGACGTACGTTTGTCCCGCCTGCCACGCCAAATCCACAGTCAAGGACTCGGATCCCGTCCCCGTCTGCTGCGGAACGGAGATGATCATCGAGCCCCTCCCCGTCTGCACCATGCCCGTCTCGGCCGAATCTTCGCGGTCGGCCGATAAGGAAAGCCCCTGCGCCGACGGAACCACGCCCCGGAAATCCTGATTTCCGGCATGTCGCCGCGTTTCGATGTCGCCGTCATCGGGGGCGGCGCGGCCGGCCTAGCCGCGGCGATCGCCGCGGCCCGGGAGGGGCGGACGACCGCGATCGTCGACCGGATGCCCCGCCTCGGGAAGAAAATCCTCGTCACCGGCGGCGGTCGCTGCAACCTCGGGACCGAGCGGCTTGACCCCGGCGCTTTCACCTCGACCCGCCCCGGCCTCGTCGCCTCCGTCTTCGCCCGCTTCGGAACCCGGGAAATCATCCGCTTTTTCGAAGAACTGGGCCTTCGGATTGTATCCGACGGAGGACGGCTCTATCCCTCGACCAACCAGGCCGCCTCGGTCCTGAAGGTTCTGGAGCTTGAAATTCTGCGGCGGGGAAGCGAAATCTTCCCCGGCTTCGAAGCGGCGGCGGTCAAACACATCGGCCGGGGATTCGAGCTCGCCGCGGTTGATGGACGGAAGATCGAAGCCCGGGCGGTCGTCCTGGCCGGCGGCGGAAAATCCTACCCCGCCTTGGGCGCGGACGGCAGCGCCTTTGCCCTGGCCCGGCGGCTGGGTCATCGCCTCGTCGATCCCGTTCCCAGCTGCGTTCCCCTGCTGGTCAAGGACCGGATCTGCCATTTCCTCCAAGGCCAGAAAATCCGGGCCCGGGTCGAAGCTTGGGTTGACGGCCGAGCGGCTTCACGGGCCGAAGGCGACGTCCTGTTTACGGCCTACGGCCTTTCGGGCACGGCCGTCATGGACGTGAGCACCGAAATTTCCGTCGCCCTCCACCGGGATCACAAGAGCGGGGCCGTCATCCGTTTGGACCTTCTCCCGGACATGGATGGGGAAGAATTGAAAGCGGAATTGGCCCGGCGCCTGAACGGCCGCTGGGCGGACACCGACCTGGTGTCCGGATTGCTTCCGGAAAAATTCGGGAAGACCGTCGCCGAATGGATTCCGGCCGGGCCGAGATCGGTCGAAAAAACCGCGGCCGCGCTGGCCGCCGCCCTTAAGGACAAGCGGCTCGAAGTCCACGGGACGCGGGGCTGGAACGAAGCCGAATTCACCAGCGGCGGCGTGGACGCCGGAGAGATCGAGGACGGGCGCCTCGAATCGAAAATCGTCCCGCGGTTGTTTTTAGCCGGGGAAATCTGCGACGTCCAGGGACCGCGCGGCGGCTTCAATCTTTCCTGGGCCTGGGCTTCGGGAACCCTGGCCGGCCGGGCCGCGGCCTCAGGCCTTGCCTAAGACCATCGCCAGCAGGGCCATCCGGACGTACAATCCGTATTCCATCTGGCGGAAATAAGCCGCCCGCGGATCGTCGTCGAAATCCATGCTGATTTCGGTGACGCGCGGCAGGGGGTGGAGTACGATCATGTTCGTCTTGGCGGTCTTCATCACCTTGGGATTGATGACGAAGGTGTTTTTGACTTTTTCGTAAACCTCGGGATCCTCAAACCGCTCCTTCTGGACGCGGGTCACATAGAGGACGTCGGTCTTGGGGAGGACCTTTTCCAAAGTCGTGTGCTCGGCCTGGGGAAGGCCCTTAGCCGCGACTTCATCCATGACTTCCCGAGGCATGCGCAGGACGTCGGGCGAAACGTAATTCAGCTTGATCCCTTCGAACTGCGTCAGGAGCCGGGCCAGGGAATGGACCGTTCGGCCGTATTTCAGATCGCCGAGCATCGTCACGGTCAGGTTGTCCAGGCGGCCCATCTCTTCGCGAATGGCAAATGTATCGAGCAGCGCCTGAGTGGGATGCTCCCCCACGCCGTCGCCGGCGTTGATGACGGGTTTCCCGGCATGGCGGGCGGCCAGGGCGGCCGAACCGACCTCGGGATGGCGGAGGACGATCACATCGGCGTAACAGCCCAGCGTCCGGACGGTGTCGGGGAGGCTCTCGCCCTTGGCCACCGAAGAGAACTTGACCTCGCTGATGGGGATAACCGCTCCACCCAGCCGCTGCATGGCGGCCATGAAGGAAGAGGAGGTCCGGGTGGACGGCTCATAGAACAGGTTGGCCAGGATCTTGCCCTTCATCAGGTCGAAGGTGCCGACCCGCTCGACCATCGTCCGCATCTCGTGGGCGACGCTGAAGATGTATTCCAGGTCGTTCCGGCTGAACTGTTTGACCGAGAGTATGTTCTTGCCGTACCAGGGAGCCGTCTGCTGGTCTCCAAAGGGCAGGTGCGGATTTTTTGATTTCGTGGGCATGGGGCCTCCTCTTTCGGCGCTCACAATAGCGCGGAACGCAGGTTCATGTCAAAAGAAATTCGCCGCAGCGGACGGCAAGGTTCCAGCCTCAATCACCGGGGATAATCGGGTCGTCGACCGGATCTTCGCCCGGAATGATTTCGTCTTCGGCAGGGGTCTCGCCGTCTTCGGCGGGAGTTTCATCGGGTTTTCCGGCCAGCTTGCGTTTGCGCTTTTCCTCCCGTTTTCGTAAACGGTCGAGTTCCTTGCTCCGTTTAGCGCTCTTATAGGCCCTGTTGGATTTCGGCATGCCTCCTCCTTTTCGCCGGCATCATACCATATCCCGCATGATTCATAAAAAAACGCCCCTCGGCTTGTGAAAAATGCAGGCAAAACGACGCCCGCGGCGAGAAAAAAAAGGGGCGGTTCCGAAGAACCGCCCCGAATGTCCTAGTGGACGTCCGGCCCGATATCGGGACCGGAATCAAAGTTCAATAACGGTCGGATCAGAAGCGCCGGCCGCCGCCGAAACCGCCGCGTCCGCCGCCGCCGCCGCCGCCGGTCGTGCGGGGCCGATCGGTCCGGGGCTTAGCCTCGTTGACCGTCATCGTCCGGCCCTTGAGGTCTTTGCCGTTGAGGGCGGTGATGGCCTTCTCGGCCTCTTCCTTCGTCGGCATTTCGACAAAGCCGAATCCCCGGGACTCGCCCGAGAACTTGTCCTTGATGATCGAAGCCGTGGCGACCTGACCGTAAGCGGCGAACGCTTCGCGGAGGTCGGTTTCCGTCACGCTGAACGAAAGGTTGCCAACATAGATGTTCATACTCGTCTCCTTTGACGAGGGATCCGTCCGGGATGGCGACCCGGAGGTCCCGAATAATTGTTCGAATAAAGGAGAGGAGTATCCAGCCGAACAGGGCCCGTGCCCCTTCCTTTTTTCGACCCCCATATCATAGAAGGATTTTGGAAAAAAGCAAGCGAAATTTTTAGGAGGAGGAAACGGCGGCGATAACGGCCGCCCCGAAGCCCGAACCGTCGGAGACCGGATTCAGCCTGAGACGGGTGGCTCCGGCCCCAAGGAGAAGCCGGAACGTTTCCTCCATCCGGGCCCGGAAACCCGGATATTTCACGAAAAGGCTCCCGTCGACGGCGATGGTATGAGCCGCCTCCAGGGCTGGGTCGTTCTTTGTTACGGTCGCGATCAGAACCGCCGCAGCCAGGCGGGCGGCCCGGCCGGAAACGGCCCGAGCCACGTCCCGAAGAGCCTGGGCATCTTCGGATGCCGGCTCGGTCCCCCAGGCCTTGAGCTGGGCCCGGATCCCATCGGCTGCCGGAGAAGCGTCCTCTTCGATTCCCGAGAGAAGCTCGCTTGCGAATCCGCCGGGAGAAGCGAAAACCTCCGGAAGCCGGCCGGCGAAAAGAGCCTCATGGCCGCATAGGTCGGAGATCACGAGGCGGGCCAGCTCGCCCAGATATTTCCCGGACACCATTTTTTCCTCCGCTTGGAGGCCGGGATTCTCCGACATATCGTCGAGGAGAACATCAAAAGGATTCCGCGGAAGCGCGGCGTTAAAATTGCCTGACTCCATGTTGACGATCATAAAATCCTTACCGTATGGACCGAGCGGCTTCCGGATCGCCGAGGTCCGTTCCCGGTAACAGATGTTCGTCCCCGTTCCCAGAATGCAACCGACGTCGCAATCGGGGTCCAGGTACGCGCCGGCCATCAGCGTGCCGGTGGTGTCATTATTCAGGGACGCGACCCGAACGCCGGCCACGCCTTCGGCCGCCAGGGCCCGGTTCAGGAGCTCGACAACATCCCGGTCGACGACCCCCTTGGCCGTCCATCCCTTGGTCCAGCCGATCAGCTCTCCCCGGGCGATGGACTGCTGCCGGATCGCAAAGGAAAACGTGAAGCCCAGCTTTTGGGGGCCGCGACGGCCTTGTTCCCTGAGAAAACGCCCGATGAACCGGGCGATCGCCCCGAAGAGAACGGAAGCGTCGGCGGAAATCTGCTCGCGGGTCAACTGAAAATGGTCGGAGAGGAGGGGGGGACGGTCCGGTTTCCGGGGAGGTCCGTCCAGAGGATCCGGACGTTGGTCCCGCCCATATCCAGGGCTAAAAACGGTCCACGTTCCCTTCCCGTCGGGATGTCGATGTAGGTTGGCAGCATTTTCAAGGAGCCAGGCTCGCCGGCCAGCCCGCGCCGCATGTCATCCTGAAAAGCCGCGACCATGGCCCGGAGCCGCTCGTCGGAAACGGCGAAGATCTCCCGCGTCCGGGCTAAGGCCTCATCACGCGCAAGAGGGTTTGACACGGCCGGTATTATACCTTCCCGAGCCGGAACGCGCCAATCGACCGAGGCCTTGCATTTTCACGGAAGGGTTGATTATCGCGGCAATTCGGGGTATATTGGCCGCCGCGACTATTTCAAATTGAAAGGAAGGACATGATGGCCAAGAAACCCCTGACCAAAGCCCAGATCGTCGCCTACTTCGCCGAGAAGTTCGAAATGCCCCGGAAATCCGCGGGCGCGATTCTCGAGGAAGTCGTCAATCTGGCAATCGCTGAGACGAAAAAAGCCGGAAGCTTCACTCTTCCCGGCCTCGGCAAGCTCGTCCTGGTGAAACGGAACGCCCGCATCGGCCGCAACCCGGCCACCGGCGCGACGATCAACATCCCGGCCAAAACCGTCGTCAAGATGCGGATCGCCAAGACAGCCAAGGACGCGATCGTCCCCCCCAAGAAATAAAGCTCCGGGGATTCATCTCCCGAACCGGGCACCCGGATCTTCCGGGTCTTCCCGCGCCCGTCTCTCGATCGTCCTTCCATGAGAAGAGCGGTCGGGAGACGGGTTTTTTTTATTTTCCTTCGGGCGTCGACTCGCGGAAGGTGATGATAAAGGCCGTTCCGCCGGTCCGGTCCAGGTCGATGACGCCCCGGATCTGCTTGACCAACAGGCCGACGATCTTGAGCCCGAAGCTTTCGGCCGTCCGAAAGTCGAGGTTGCCCTGGAAGCCGACGCCGTCATCGGCGACCTTCAGGATCACTTCCCCGCCGGCGCCCCGGCGGAGCCGGATCTTGATCAGGCCCTTCCGGCCGTTCGGAAAGGCGTGCTTGAGAGCATTGGAAATCAGCTCATTGAGGATCAGCCCGAAAGGAACGGCCGTGTTGATGTCCAGGGAAATCGGTTCGAAATCCGTTTCCAGCTTGACCTGTTCCCCATCGACAAGGTTGACCTGGAGGAGATGGACGGCCAAGCTCTGGATATACCCGGGAAGGTCGATTTTCGACAGATCGCTCGACTGGTAAAGCCGCTCGTGAACCAGGCTCATCGACCGGATTCTGGCCTGGCCCTCGCGCAGGATATCGCGGCACTCGGCGTTCTGGGTCTGGCGGGACTGGATGCTGAACAGGCTGGAGATGACCTGCATGTTGTTCTTGACCCGGTGGTGGATCTCCTGGAGCAGGACCTCCTTTTCCCGCAGGCTCGCCCGGAGATTCTTTTCCATGAGCGTGCGGTCGGTGATATCGATGGTGAATCCGGCCAGGTACCGCTTGCCCTCGATATGGATCGGGAACTTGATTGTCGTATAGAACCGGCCGGCCAATTCCTCCTCGATCTCGATCTTGCTTCCCGTCCGCAGGACCCGGTTATCGTCTTCGATCATGTTCCGGGCCATGGCCGCGGGAAACAGCTCCTCCATCCCTCGGCCCAGCGCCTCCTCGACCGGTATCCCCAACATGTTTTCGAAGTTGTCGCTCAAGCGGAGGACCCGGTCGTTCTCGTCTTTGAAAAAGATATAGACCGGGCTGTTCTTCATCAGCTGGCGGAAAATGCCCTCGCTTTCCCGGAGGGCCGACTCCGTTCGGATCTGGTCGCTGACGTCGCTGAACGACCACACCCGGCCGCGATGGTTCGTCCCCTCGAGCAAGGGACGGGACACGCGGTCGAACACCCGGCCGTCCGTGAAATAGATCGTGTCGAAATCCTCTTCGGTCGTGGCGCTGAGGGCGTCCACCTTGGCCATGAAACCGACCGGGTCGGCCAGCTGGTCGCGGATGTAACCGAGCATCACGGCGTTGTCGCGGGTGGCGATCACGTCGGGCGGGATCTGCCACATTTCGGCGAACCGCTCGTTATAGTACAAGACCCGGCCGTTGCGATCGACGGCCAGGATCCCGTCGGCCGTGGATTGGAGTATGGCGTGGAGGGAGGCCTCGCTCTCGGCCAAGGCGTCCAAGCTGCGCTTATGGGCCAGCCGGAGGCGCCATTCCCGGAGAACCCGGTTGACGACGAACGGCAAGGCCGCGAAAGCGCCGGGAAAGAGGACGATGAAATCGATGGCCCCGGCCTGGAGGGCGGCCGCGGCCGTCCGCTCCTCGCCGGATCCGGCGATGACCAGGACCGGAAAAGCCCCGGCTTCGGGGGGAGAGTGGAGAACCTTCAGGGCTTTGCCCCCGGAGAGGTTCGCGTCGAGGATGGCAATGTCCGGCGGCCGGGCGGCCGCCAGGGCTTCGAATTCGCCGAGCGATCCGGCGACCTCGACCTCGGCTTTGGTTTCCGAATCGCGGAACGCCCGTTGGATCGCTCCGGTGCGGTCCGGAACGTCTTCCCCGAGGAGAATCCTCAGGAGGCCGTCGCCCGCGCTCCCTTCAGGGTTCGACATTCTACCCATGAGCATAAGGAGTTGTCCGGGCGATGTCAATTGCTCCCCGGCGGCAAGATCTCCTCAAAAGGCGGCGCGGATTAAGCGGATTTTTTCAACGCATTCAGGATTTTTTCGACGTCCGCGGGCTCGTTGTTGATGTAGAACGAGACACGGATGCAGTTCAGGCCGCCTTCGTTGACCGGGCGGACCCGGATGCGTTCTTCGGACAGGCGATTGAGGACGTCCATATAATCGCGCCCGGCGATCTTGAAGCTGATCATGGGCGAACGGAACGCCGCCTCTTCGGGCGAGAGCACTTCCACCCCGGGGACGTCCCGGAGCCCGGCGTAGAACTTTTCGGCCAGGCCGCGGCTGTAAGCCTGGATCCGTCCGAGACCGATATCTTCGATAAAATCGATCGCCGTCCCCAAGGCGAAATAAAGGGCTTCGTTTTGCGTCCCGTACTCGAACCGGCCCGCCGTGGACTTGAAGACGAATTCCTTGGTGCTCATCTCGGCCTTCTCGGACGAACCCGCCCCGACGGTCAACGGCCGGAGGACGTCGAGCATCTCTTTCCTCACGTAAAGGAATCCCGTCCGCTTCGGGGCCATCATCCACTTATGGGTGCTTGATGTGTAGAAATCGACGCCGATCTCCCCGAGGTCGAAGGGGACGCAGGCCGGGGCCTGGGCCCCGTCCAGGGCGAACCACAGCCCTTTATCCCGGGCCAAGGCGGCGATGTCCTTGACCGGAAAAACCTGTCCGTACGTGCAGGTCAGGTGGCTGAGAAAAATCAGGCGGGTCCGGGAGTTGATGAGGGATGCGATCCGGTCGACGTTGCCCCGGGCTTTCTTCAGGTCCGGATCGAAGGTCCGGAACACGATTCCATCCCGCTGCGTCCGGTTGAGCAGGGCGGCCTTCAGGCAGATGTGCTCATGGCTGGAGGTGATCACCTCGTCCCCCTTCTTCAAGGGGAGACCGTTGAGGATCATGTTGACCCCCTCGGTGGTCGTGCTGATGAAGGCCAAGTCCTCCGGCCGGCAGGACGAGCCCAGGATCCGGGCAAGCTTGACCTTGACCTCGTTCCAGGTCTTTTCATCATAACCGGCTCCGGGGGCCCGCTCCTCGACCCGGGACCATTCCTCGTAGCTCCGGATGACCGGCAGGGGCATCGATCCGAGCCCTCCGAAGTTAAGGTACGTCCAATCCGGGTTGAGGATAAATTGATCTCGGACGACACGCCAGAGGGCGTCCTCGCCTTGCGCTTCCGCTTCGGCCAAGAGACGGCGCGGATAATCGGCTTTGAGATTCCGGGAGAGGGTCAGGGTTCCCAATGCGGCAACCGCGCCCTGGAAGAATTCCGAACGTTTCATAGAAGATTCTCCATCATCACGAACGTCGCTTTTTCGGAATATACTCGAAGAGAGGACCGTTGGCAATCCCCCTTTGCCGCCTTTCCTCTCCCCCTCGGTGACGAAAGACTTGGCGACCGGCAGGGGAAGATGATAAAATAATCGGGCATGATTCGCGCATCCGATCTCAAAAAAACCGACGCCGTTAAAATCGACGGGGCGCCCTGCATCGTCGAAACGGTCACCGTCCAGAAGCCCAGCGCCCGGGGCGCCGTCACCCTCTACAAGTTCCGGTTCCGCGACGCCCAGTCCAAGCGCAAGACCGACCTGACCTTTCGCGGGGACGAGATGTTCGATGAAGCCGAGCTCGAGCGGCGGCCCGTCCAGATTCTTTTCGGCGACGCGTCCAGCTTCTCCTTCATGGACCAGCAGGATTTTTCCCAGTTCAGCCTGAACCGCGACGAAATCGAGGACGAATGGCCCTACCTGACCGAAGGCCTGGAAGGGATTCTGGCCCTCACCTCGGAGGGGCGGGTCCTGGGGCTCGAGCTGCCGGTCCTCGTTTCCCTGCCGATCGCCGAAACTCGTCCCTCAATTAAAGGCGGATCGGTGACCGCCCGAACCAAACCCGCCGTCCTGTCGACGGGCTTGACCGTCCAAGTGCCCGAATACCTTGAAACCGGGGACGTCATCCGGGTGGACACCCGGACGGGCCTCTACGCTTCGAAAACCTGATGTTTAAACCGGAAGAAATCATCTTTGCCCCGACGGCCGGCTGTAATCTGTCCTGCTCCCATTGCCGGGTCAAGCGCATTCCCGATCAGCTGGAAGCCAAACACGCCATCGCCTTTCTCAAGTCCTGCCGCTCCAACGGAATCGAGCGGGTCGGGTTCAGCGGCGGCGAGCCGTTCCTCCGGCCCGACTTCCTCTGTGAAGTCACCAGAGCGGCCGTCGGGCTGGACATGCTCTTCGGCCGGCTGATGACCAACGCCGCCTGGTTCGAATCCCCGGAACATCTCCGGGAAACGCTTACGGCCCTGCGCCAAGCCGGCTTCGACGGCCGATTCGGGGTCAGCGTCGACTCCTACCACGACCAGGATCTGAGGGACCTCACCCTGTTTTTCGAGACGGTCTTTTCGATCTGGGGACGGCGGGACGTCTGCGAGATCGTGGCGACGTCCTCCCCCGAGGGCGAAGATCCCGGGCGCATGTTGGAGGACCTGGCCGGCCGGCTCGGCGGCAAGCTGTTGATCGAAGACGGCGTGCCCTATTCCATCGTCAGTCAATCCTTTCTCGACCGCACGGACGACGGGGCCGAGGATGCCGAAACCCTGGTCGTCGATATCATCCGGGTGGCTTATTCCGCGCCGGCCGAGGAGAACGCCTGGAAAGCGGACGTCTGGTTCGAGGACGATTTCTGCCGCGGGCCGGGGAACGTGTTTTATGTCCATCCCGACGGCACGGTCGCCGTCTGCTGCGGCTTCGCCAACGAGAACGACGGCTTGCTCGTCGGCCGCATCCCCGCCGACGGCTACCGGGAGATGATGCGCCGGGCGGCGGCCAGTCCCGTCGTTAAAGCCTGTTTCGAGACCGGCCTGGCGACCGTCCGGGAGCGCCTCGAAGCCCAGGGCACGAAATTCCCGGGGAAAACCCTCGATCGCTGCTTTTTCTGTGATTATCTGGCGAAAAACGATCTCCCGATTCCCCGGGATCCGCAGCCGCAAAAGCGCCGCGGCTAATCCTTCACCGGTCAAATCCGCCGGAAGGCGGACGCAAGGCGAAACGCCGCTTGAGCCGCTTCCGCCATTCGCCCACCGTATAAGGATAACGGCGTCGGCCAGGAGGCCGCGGACAAGCTCTCGGGCGTGGCCGGCGGGAGCAGACGGGCCGGAAGGATCAACGGCTTGGTTGGAGGCGCGGAAACGCCCTTGAGAGGAATTCGATACGTCCGGCCGGCCCGGATCTGGGTTGAGCCCAAGCCGTTATATTGCTGGATGGCCCGGACCGACGTCCCGTATCTGCGGGCGATGTGGCCGAGCGTCTCTCCTTCCCGGACCCTGTGGTTGACGGAGAAAACCGGAGGCTTGATCTTTTTCAGCTGGACGAGCATTGGATAAACCCGCCGCCCCAGCTCCTGGGCGACGGGATTGTAGAACCGGACGTGGTAATGGGTCCGGTGGCCCACAGCGTGGCAGACAATCGCTTTCCCATAGCCGCGGGAAAATTGAAAGACGCGGTCGAGCCAGGCCTTATCTTCGCCGATGCTCAAAGCGTATCCGTAGAGCAATCGCTGGATGCGGCCGTCCAGGAGGATTGTTTCGGTATCGGCCTCGGTGATCATGGCCCGAAGCAACACCCAATTGCGCGGAAGGTCGAGGGAAGCCGCCGTCCCCGACTGGTACCAGGCGCTTTGGCCGTTCTTGTAGTAAAACCCGAAATCGACGTCCCGGCCGCCCTGGTGGGAGAGATGGCGCTTCAGCCGGCCGCCGTCTTCGTCACTGATATCGCCGATAAAGATCGGCTGCGTCCCGGGGAAGACCTCATGGACTTTGCCGATAACCGCGTCCACGGCCTCAACGGTTTCCATGGTCGCCCAGGTGATCGCGGAAGGAGCGGCGGCCCAGCGGGAATCGGCCGGCAGGGGGACGGCATTGAATATGGCCGCGCTTCCGGGTTGGCCGATGGAGAGCGAACCCAGGGAGGCCGGGTCCGCTTCCACCCGCCGAAGGAGCTCTTCGTCACTCAACTCAAGGAGAGACGTCGGAGATTCGCGGCTGTATACGGCCGGTTTGAATAGATCACCCGGCGAGGGGAGGGGCTCAGGCGGAGGGAGAAATCCCAGGGCCGCTTTCGCGGCCAGCCCTATTCCCGCCAGGATGCCGATAATCACCATTGTTCGATTTTTTCCCCGTCCATTTTAACGGATCATCCGCCGGAGTCAAGGCCGCAAGTAAAATTCATTTTTTTCGGGCTAAGCGCTCTCGGACGATCGCCCGGTACTTGTCCCGGAGACGGGTTTGAAAATTCTCCAGGGGAATGACCCTTCCGGCGATCAGAACCGTCTTGATCTTCGAGGATGCCTGGATGATCGGCTTGGTGCAGATGATGATGTCGGCGCGACTTGCCCGAGCTCGAGAGAGCCGATCTGTCGTCGAGCCCGAAGATGCGGGCCGGATTGAGGGTGATGGCTTTGACGGCCTCGTCCTCGGCCAGACCGTAGGCCACGGAAAGAGAGGCCGGGACGGGCATGCCGGCGGACGTTGCTTCCGCCCTGGCCGGAGGATTCGCTGAAGGCGAAGAGGATCTTCTTTTCGGCCAGGACGGCGGCCATATGATAGTTCAATCGACGGGCTTCCAGCGGTCGGGAAGGCCGGTCGTCCCGGCCCAGATGACCGGGATGTTCCGGGCGGCGATCTGGTCGGCGGATTTCAGGATATCGTTGAGGCGGAGAACAGGATGCCCTTGATCTTGTAATCAGCGATCAGCCGGAGGGCGATGCGGATGGGGATTTCTCCCTGGGCGACGAAGACCACCGGCTGGCGGCCGTCAAGAACGGCGGCCAAGGCCTCCATCTCGGGGTCGCGGGCGAACGTCGCCGGCCTTCTTTTTATCCACGTATGGCTGGGCTTTGTCCAGCTTGTCGGTCGAAGATAGCGGCTGAGGCCCTCGAAGGTCGCGGGATAGACTGTGGTTCTGCCTGGCCGAGGTATTGAAGACCAGGGAGACATCCCGCTGCAGGATCATTTCCTCCGGCAGGTTGCCGTCGAGATGAAGGGCGACGGCCGGCCGTTGATCGGCGCGGGCCGCCGGCGGCCGTTAGGACCGAGGTGACGCCGTCGACCCTGGCAATGGCGATGGTCTCGTCTTCGGGATTCAGGGCGTCGAACGGGATCCAGATAGGGAACCGAAAGGCCGATCTCGTTGGTGTCGTTGCCGGCGCCCGGGATAGCTGGTCAGGCCGACCGCCGTCAGAGGGGCGACCATGCCGGGATAAACATAGAGGCCGGCGGCGTCGATGACGCGGGCCGGCCGCGGGAACTTGAACGGCTGCGTCCCGATCGCCGTGATTTTGCCTTTCTCGATGACCAGGCTGCCGCCGGGGATCCAGCGGGGCGCCGGCGACGGGGACGATCTTCCCGTTCTTGATGACCACGGCTTTCTCCGCCGCGAGCGGAGGAGACGGCCGAGAGGACGAGCAGCCGCAGGCGAGGAGCCGGAGAGGCGCGGCGCGTTTCATCGGAGACCTCCTTTCGAGCCGGGGTTGTCCGTGGCGGGCCAGGTCGAAGAAGACCTCCCCTTCGATCAAGGTCATCAGGCACTTGGCCGTGCTGTCGAGCGGGATATTTGTCGAAGACGGCCACGTCGCCGTCTTTGCCGACCTCCAGGCTGCCGATGCGGCTTTCCATCTCCAGGGCCTTGGCCGCGTTGATCGTGATCATCCGGAGGACCATCTCGTCGGAGAGGTCGTTGTACTTCTGGACCTTGGCCGCGTTCAGATAGAGATAGCGGCTTTCGTCGGGGCTGTCGGAATTGATGACGACATTGACCCCGGCCCATCCAGGATGTCGAAGCCGTAGGGGCAGCCGTCGTAGGCCTCTTCCTTGAAGCCCCACCAGTCCGTCCAGCCGCCGGCCGTGAGCCCCGTTGGCCGCGATAGGTCGGCGACCTTATAGCCGTCGACGCAGTGGCTGATCTGGGAGCAGACGAGGCCGAACTCCCGGCAAAAATCCAGAAACCAGACGATCTCGTCGGCCCGGTAGATATGGAGTCGATGGTCATCTTTTGTTCCAGGACCAGCTTCAAGCGTTTCCAGCTTGTCGTCCCGGGCGGGCGGCTTGGCCTCGTCTTTTCCGGCGGCGACGGCCTTATCGTACTCGTCCCATTTGGCCTTGTATTCCCTGGCGTCGGTGAACGCTTTGCGGGCGAGGTAGACCGTGCCCAGCCGGGTCGAGGGCATCCGGTTCTGGGTCGCCGTAGAGCCGCTTGGGATTTTCGCCCAGGGCCATCTTCAGCTGCGGCCGGACGTCCTGGACCAACAGCTCGTCCAGCGGCCGGGCGTATTTCAGCTTGATGGACGGCGTTGACCGCCCCGAAGACGTTGGCGCTGCCGTGCATGGCCTTGACCGTGGTCACGCCGCCCGACAGCGTCGTCAGGATGGAGGGGTCGATCGGGGACGATGACGTCCTTCATCCACAGCTGGGGCGTGATCGGATCGGTCGCCTCGTTGACGTCGCCGCCGTCCATGGCAATATGGGTATGGGTGTCGATCAGTCCGGGGAGGAGATATTTCCCGGTGACGTCGATCGATCTTGACCCCGGCCGGGATCGGCGACGTTCGGGCCGATGGCGGCGATTTTGCCGTTCTGGATCAGGATCGTTCCGTTTTCGATGGTGCCCCGGGTGATCGTCATGATCGTGCCTCCCTTGAGGGCGACGTCCTGGGCCGAGAGCGGAAGAGAAGCGGCGAGGAAGACCGCGGCGATCGAGGCGAGAAGGAGGGCTTTCTTGGGCATGAAAATCTCCTTGTCCGGCGGATTTTTGGGCGGTCCGGCACGGATTTCGATTATCCCGCCCCCCAGGCCTTCCGTCAAGAAGAAAATCGGCCGGGCTCCGCTTGCTTTAAAGGCTCCGGTCGCATATATTGATAAGGTTCCAATTCCCGATCGGAGGCAACGATGAAGAAAGCTCTCGTCCTCTCGCTGCTTCTCCTCCTTGCGGCCGGGGCGGCTTCGGCCCAGGGCCTTGACTGGTTCAAGGGCACTGTCGACGAAGCGTTCGCCAAGGCCAAGGCGGAGAACAAGCTTGTTCTCCTCGATTTCAACTCCTACACCTGACCGGGCTGCAAACTGCTCGGTGAGCAGTTCTACGACAACCCCATCCTACAAAGAATTCCTGACCAAGAATTTCGTCCTCTACCGCGTCTTCTCCCAGGAGCCGGACGGACGAAAGGTGTTCGAACGGTACGCCGTCAGGGCAACCCCGACGACCATGGTCTTCGACGGCAACGGCGAAGCGGTCGATTGGATTCTGGGTTATGACCCTCCGGCCGATGCGTTCCGCGAATCAGCTCGACGGAATCCTGAAGGGCGTCAACACGTTCCAGAGCCTGGCCAAGAATTACGCGGAGATCGCGTTCAAGGTCGCCAGAAAATATGTCGACCGGTACGACATGGCCAAAGCGGCCGAATTCTACAAGCAGGTCCTGGCCATCGATCCCGACGGAAAGAAGGGCGGCTCGGATTATAACGGCGAAAAGACATCCTATACGCAACAGGCCGAATTCGGAATTGCCGAAAACGCCTTGAGCGCCCGTCCGCCCGATCGCGCCCCCATGGACGCGTTCATCAAGAAGTACGCCAAAGGCGCGATCGTCGAAGACGCGTTCATGCAGCTTTCCCGGTCCCACTACGGAAGAACGGCGACAAAGGAAGAAGCGGCCGCGTTTTACGGCGACTACGTCGGCCGGTTCCCCAATTCCATCCCGGCTCTTTCGGCTTATGTCCAGCGCATCCTGCAGGACAAGGAACCCGTCGACAAGGGCATCGAGCTGGCTTTGAAGGCGATCGACATTCAGAAAGCCCCCGCTCCGGCGGGAGCCGAGCCGGCCACCCCCATGGGCGGCGGACGCCGGACTGAGCCTTCAACCTCGCCCGCCTCTACTTCACTCAAGGGCGACAAAGCCGCCGCGCTCAAAACGGCGGACGCCGCGGTCAAGGAAATCGGCGACAACGCCCGGATGCTCTCCCAAGCCGCCCTGGCTTACATCGACATCGGAGCGGAGGCCAAGGCCCTGGACGTTTATGGGCCGAAGTTCCTGAAAAAGAACATGACGGATGCCTCGATTCTCGGCCAGTACGCCGGCTTCTGGACGCGCCAGGAGAAAAACCTGAAGAGCGCCCTGGAAGCGGCTAAAAAAGCGATCGAGCTGAACGCCGCGGCCCCGGCCGCCTGGCTATCGCTCGGCAATGTCCATATCAAGATGAAAAACAAAGCCGAGGCGCTCAAGGCCGTCAGACAAGGCCCTGGACGTCGCCATGCGCGGACGTCAACCAGAAAGCCATGATCCAGCGGTCCGTCGACCAGGCCAAGAAGCTGATCCGACGCAGAATCAAGTAACGAAGGCTCGCTTTCATCCCCGAAGGGGCGCCGCGTAAGGCGCCCCTTCTTTTTTCCCCCGCCCCTCTTGACAATATCAAGATATCTTGATATATTGAATACATGAGTGCCGCCCCGGAGGCCGGATCCCTGCCGGCCTGAAAGCCCTGGCCGACGAAACCCGCCTGCGCCTCTTTCAGCTGGCCCGGGTCTACGAGCTGAACGTCAACGAGATCGTCGAGGCCATGGGCATGGGCCAATCCCGCATCTCCCGCCACTTGAAAATCCTGTCCGAGGCCGGGCTCCTGACCGCCCGCCGCGACGGGATGTGGACATTCTATCGGGCGTCCGCCGGCGCCGAGGCTGGGCGCTTCGCCGCGGCCGTCGGCGACCCGGAGAGCGGCCCCTATCGCCCGCGACCTCCTGCGGGCCCGGCGATCCGGGACGAGCGGGCCAAGGAATCCCGGCGGTTTTTCGACGCCGTCGCCGGCGACTGGCGGGAGATGAAGCGCTCCCTGATCGGCGAGGCGGACCTGGATCGCCTTCATCCTCAAACACATCCCCCGCTGCGCCGTGGCCGCCGACCTGGGCTGCGGGAGCGGCGACCTCCTTCCCGTCCTCCGAAAACAAGCCGACCGGGTGATCGGCGTCGACCGGGCTCCCCGGATGCTGGAGGAAGCCCGCCGGCGGCACTTGGCCGAAAGCCGGCGGGGCGCCCTGGAGCTGCGCCTGGGCGAATTGGAGCGGCTGCCCGTCCGGGACGGCGAAGTCGACTGCGCCCTGATCTGCCTGGCCCTCCATCATCTCCCTGACCCGGCCGCCGGGTATCGCCGAAGCCGCCCGGATCCTCAAACCCGGTGGGACGCTCGTCGTCGTCGAATGGACCGCCCATACCGGACGAAACCCTCCGCTCCCGCTTCCAGGACCGCTGGCTCGGATTCGAGCCGGACGTTTTGGAAAAATGGCTGAAGAAAGCCGGCCTGACCGTCCTAGCAAAATCGAGACCTGCCCGCCCCAAGCGGAGGGCTGAATATTCAATTATTCCGGAGCCGCGCATAGCCGCGGCCAGGAGCTAAAGGAGAACACCATGACCAAAACTCAGAAAAAACGAATCACCGTCCCGGCCCTCGACCTCACCCTCCCCTACAAAGTCGCCGACCTGTCCCTGGCCGAATGGGGACGGAAAGAGCTTCTTCTGGCCGAAGCCGAAATGCCCGGCCTGATGGCCATCCGGAAAAAATACGGGCCGCAAAAACCCCTCAAGGGCCTGAAGGTCATGGGCAGCCTCCATATGACCATCCAGACGGCCATGCTGATCGAAACCCTCAAAGAGCTGGGGGCGGACATCCGCTGGGCCTCCTGCAATATCTTCTCCACCCAGGACCACGCCGCCGCGGCCATCGCCAAGGCCGGATCGGCGGCGGTCTTTGCCTGGAAGGGCGAGACGCTCGAGGAATACTGGTGGTGCACTGAGCAGGCCCTGACCTGGCCCGACGGCTCCGGCCCCGACCTGATCGTCGACGACGGCGGCGACGCCACCCTGCTCGTCCACTGGGGCGTCAAGGCCGAAAAAGATCCCTCGTTCTCAACAAGGCTTACGACAATAAGGAATTCCAGATCGTCATCGACCGGATCAAGGCCTCCCTCGCGAAGAACCGGCCGAAGCGCTGGACGCGGCGTGGCGGCGAAAATCCGCGGCGTGTCCGAGGAAACGACGACCGGCGTCCATCGCCTCTACCAGATGCAGGCCGACGGAATCGCTTCTCTTCCCGGCCATCAACGTCAACGACTCGGTGACCAAGTCCAAGTTCGACAACCTCTACGGCTGCCGCGAATCGCTGGTCGACGGCATCAAGCGGGCCACCGGGGTCATGGTCGCGGGCAAGAAAGTCGTCGTCTGCGGATACGGCGACGTCGGCAAGGGCTGCGCCCAGTCGATGCGCGGCTTCGGCGCCCGGGTCATCATCACCGAAATCGATCCCGATCTGCGCCCTCCAGGCGGCGATGGAAGGCTACCAGGTCGCCACCCTCGACGAAGTCATCGGCGAGGGCGATATCTTCGTCACGGCCACCGGCTGCTGCGACGTCATCACCGGCGCCCATATGGAGAAGATGAAGGACGAGGCGATCGTCTGCAACATCGGCCACTTCGACAGCGAAATCGACATGCATTACCTGGAAACGACCCCGGCCTGCAAGCGGCAGAACATCAAGCCCCAGGTGGACCGCTGGACGCTCCAATCGGGCCGGTCGATCATCGTCCTGGCCGAAGGCCGGCTGGTCAATCTCGGCTGCGCCCAGGGCCATCCGAGCTTCGTCATGAGCAACAGCTTCACCAACCAGTGCCTGGCCCAGATCTGGCTGGCCGGCGAGAAGCTGGCCGTCGGCGTCTACACGCTGCCCAAGAAGCTGGATGAGGAAGTCGCCCGCCTGCACCTGGACAAGATCGGCGCCCAGCTGACCAAGCTGACGGAAAAACAGGCGACGTATCTCGGGATTTCGGTCGAAGGCCCGTTCAAACCCGAGCACTACAGATATTAATCGGCTCGCTTCCGGGAGCGGAGGAAAATGTTGTTCTCCTCCAGAAGCGCCTTGGCCGTCTCGAAGTCCGTTTCCTTGACCATAATCCGGACTTCGCCCAGGCCGTCCGTCGTGAAAGCGTACACCGAGAGGACATTCCGGCCCTGGAAGACGCAGTCGATCCCGTTGCTTTCGAGAAAGCTCTTGATGATGTCGGCCTCGGCCAGCCCCCAGACCCGATGGACTTCTTCAAGCTCGCATTCACGTCGGATTCACTCATGGGGATATTATCGCACGGCGGGAAACGATTGTCATCGGTTAACCTGTCCCCGACCGAGGATTTTGTGTTAGTCTATTTACAATTATTAGGAGTCGCCCGATGAAAAAAACCAAATCCGTGGATCCGAAGCTGATCGCAACCCCGCTCGACTTCGCCAAGCTGGTCGACTACCAGGAAGGGGCGATCGTCTCCCGGGCGATCATCGATAAGGAAGTCGGGACGGTCACCCTCTTCGCCTTCGACAAGGGCCAGAAGCTCAGCACCCATTCCGCCCCGTTCGACGCCCTGCTCCAGGTCGTCGAAGGCAAGGGGCTGGTGATCATCGACAAGAAAGAATTTACCCTTCAGGCTCCCGCGGCAATCATCATGCCGGCCGATATCCCCCACGGCGTCCGGGCCCCCGAGCGGTTCAAGATGATCTTGACGATGATCCGGGAGAAATAGGGCGAAAACGCTTCGACGGTTCAGAATAACCGGATCGGCAGAAATTTCCGGTACTTGTCGAAATCCTTATCGGTCGTGAAAACCGGCCATTGCTCGAGGGACGACACGGCGCAAATCAAGAAATCGATCGAAGATCCCTGAACACCCCCTTTCCGACATATGTTGGCAAATTCCGCCGCCTTCTCATAATGATCGGACCGAAGAGGAAGATCTTCAAATGCGGCGAAGGACGATTTGAGATTGCGAAACTTCACGGAATCGGAAATCCCGGAGAGCAATTCCTGGCGAACGGGGCCGATCATCCCCACCCGGCCGGCCTCGATCAGTTCGGCTATTTTAGCCGAAAGCTCCGGATCTGGCGATTTGCGCCGGAGAACGGCCGACCAAACGCACGTGTCGACGAGGACTTTCACCGGCTCCTGGCTTTCTTGTAATCGTAGGCGGGATCGAACTCGTATTTGCCGAATGATTCCAGGACCTCGAGCCGGCGCCGGTGGGCCAAATATTCCAATAGCGCGGCCGTGACGGCGTCTTTTTTTGTTTTATGCTTGCCGGCCTTTTTGACTTCAAGGATCAACCGGTCGTCTAAAGCCAGATTCGTCGCCATTTCACACCTCTCTTTACACATTATATCACACATCTCAAATACCTGATAATGCCGATTGAACATAGGCATTGCTTATTTCCTTCCATCTTTCTTCAACGTATTCCCTTTCAAGAGACGTGACTTATGGGAGGGTGTCTCGGTTGACATTGTTTTTGTTTGATATATCTTTAATCTGAAGAGGGAATCGGATTATGGGTGGAGGGGTGAAATGGGGGCTAGCCGCTTTCCTCACTGATCTCTGGTTTTTATCTGCCTGACCGTCTCTTTGATTTCCTGCGGCCCGAAGACGACTCCCCCCGAGCCCGCCTCCCGTGCCTTCGATCCCCGCAAATATCCAAGGCGAACTTCCGGCCGATCAGACGGATTTCTCCTGGATGACCTATGATAGAAAATTCGCAGGATCGAAGACGTCCGACAAAACATCGAAAAAACGATGAAGGAATATGGTATCACCGGACTTTCCCTGATGATCAAGCAAACCAAATGGCCGCAAAATACAGATTCATTTCTCCTCAATATCGGAGCGGAAAATCCCGGGCGTGGATAAAAAAATCGATTCCCTGACCGTATTTCGCGCGGATCGCCTCGGTCAGACCATCTTGGCCTATATCACCTTGCAATTTGCAACCTATAGGCAATTCGATATCGATAAGCCTTTGATTGAATATTTTCCGGAATCTTCATTTCGCGATTCTCCATTCGAGGCGTCTATTAAGTGATGCCCGGTTGAAACGACTAACCGCCAGAACGATTCTCAGCCATCAAAGCGGACTGCGCGATTCGAGAAATATTGTCTTCCCGCGAAAACAATAAATTCATCGCGACCCCGGGAAAGGAATTCGGATATTCCGAATACGCCTTCGAACTTCTTCGTTATGTCCTGGAGAAAAGATTCAAGCTCAACATTAATGAAATAGCCAAACGCCTCGTTTTCGATCCTTTCAAAATGAATAGATCGAGCTTTGTCATTGAGCCCCGATTCAAAGGGCATCTTGCGGCGGTCAAGGAAGCGGAAATGGATCTCAGGGAACCTCCTTCCGCTCCACGTACAAGGTTCTATACAAATGCAGTTGATTACATGGAATTTATGTGGCTCGTGAGAACGGCTAATCTCTGGTTAACCCACGAGTGGTTTAGTTCCCATCTCATTTATCCATCCGTTTCTATCCGCTCGTCTTCTATTCATGATTCTTCGCTGACGGGCAAACGTCCTGATATCCCCTCCAAAGCTCGCCTGGTGCTTGGGATGGGGCATATACCAAATCCCGAAAGTTGAACTCGGGATCTGCAATTTCATTGGTCAAAAAGAATCGGGAGTGGAATCATATGCGACCATCTTTACATCCCCCAACTCGACAGCCCTCGCCGTATTCATTGTCACGGATAGACCAAAATCCTTCATGCCGATCGTAATCGAGGAATTCCTCGGCAAAATCGACACGCCGCTGGCCTGGCTGGGATTCGAATGACGGAACCTTGGGGACAGGGCAACCGGACACCCGAATTCGGAAATTCGGGAGTCGGTTGACCTGTCCCGGCCGTCGAGGAGGCAGAGAGTCTATTTCCCGAGCAAAGCCATTGTCCGCTTCAGGACCTCGGCAAAGGCGGCGGCGACATAATCGTCCAGCGTTTTTGCGGCCGCTGTCTTATCCTTAGCGAACGAGGTCGTAAAATCCGCCTCGAATTTCGCCCGGCCGTCGAGGAATGCTTTCTCCACCGGGAACAGACCGGTTTTGAGCTTTTCAAGCATCGGGCCGTAATCCGCTTCGGCCGCTTTCTCCAGGGCCAGAACATGCGTATTCAGGAGGTTATCCCGCCCTGCCTTGAACTCGGCGTCTTCGAAGTGCTGTTTATAAAAGACGGCATCATCCGGGACGCTCGTCCCCAGGCCGGCCCCTGCCGGTAGATTATCGATCCCGTAATAAAACGGCATAAAAACGGTCGTGTCTGGCTTGCCCAGGGCCAGCCAGATCGCCACCGATAACGGCTCGGGTTTTTTCCCGTCGAGCGAAACGATGAACGTGTTGATCGTCGAAGCCGTGCAGATCGTCCGAAATTTCGTACGGTTCGGGGTGCCGGTCTTGTATCCGTCCGTGGCGTCGTATTCGGTACCCTCGTAATGATCGCGGAGCAGCGCCATCAACATTTCCGCCGTGACCTTTTTCCCAGGCTTGGTCGAAAACGGGTAATCGCCCGAGACATCCCATTTCCGGTCGCCCAGGATATTCAAGCCGCGCCATTTGCGCAGGGTGTTGCCGTCGGAGACCAAATCGCGGTTGGACGCGCGGCCGTAGGCTTTATAGAAATCGAAGGGGCCATCCTTGACTTCATCGTACCAGCCGTTGGTTTTGGCGTAAGCGACCAGGTCCTTGCTTCCGAGGAAATTTGCCGGGTCGTCAAGGCGCATCTGCCGAATCGTATAATAGTTGGGGATGATGGCGATTTCGTCGTCCGGAACCCGCTGGGCGGCCCAATGCCTCCCCTGGACGGCGGCCATCATCCAGGCCTCGTTTTTATCGACGATGGAGTACGTCCGGCCTGAGGCCCGGTAGCCGTATTTTTCGATCAGCTCGCCGGCCAGAAGGACGGCCTCTCTCGCCGTTTTAGCCCTCTCGGCCAGGAGCCGGCGAAGCATATAGCCGATACCGCCGTCGGTCAGCTCGCCCTTGGTTTCCCGCGAACCGCAGCTGTCCGAGGTGATGACGACGCCGTACTCGTTGATGAAGCTGTCGGCGAACTCCTGGGTTGTGGCCTCGATCCAGAGAAAGCCCGCCGTCCAGCCGTCCGTTTCGTAAACGCCGCCGCGGCCCAGGTCGACCTTCCGGGGCCCGCTGCCTATGCGCGGCTCGATCTTCCGGAGATTCACGACGATTTCGCCCCGGTCGTCCTCATTATGGGCGATCATGACCGAGCCGTCGGCCGAAGCGTTCTTGCCGACGAGAACCGTGTAACAGCTGAGATCTTCGGCGGCAACGGCAAACGACAGGACGACCGAAGACAGAATTAAAGTACAGAGAAGCGCGAGGCGTGTCCGGATCTTCTTCATCGCAATCCTCCGAAACGGAAATCGGCGAGTGTTCAATGTACTCCGCCGGCGAACCGATGGCAAGCATTCAGCGGAGCGTTTTTAGCGGCTGAATCTCAAATAAATCTGCCGGCCCTGGCCGTCGATCTCGAGGTTCCAGCCGGCGGCTTTCGCCCGGTCGCGCCAGAGCGCTTCGAAAATCCCGATATAATCGCCCAGGGCGATCTGCTCCTTGAGATGGGAGGTCTGCTGATACAGGGAAAAATATTGATGGTCATCGAACCGGACAACCGCCTCTCCGTCGTCCAGCTTCTCCAGGACGACCTTATTCCCCTGGAGCTTGGCCTGCTCCCAGCAGAGGAACAGGATGAAGGACCGATGAGGCGGGAAAAAGGGCACCCAGACGGTCGCCGCCAGGGCGTAGCCGGCCCCGTCGCGGAAGAGGCTCAAGGCATATTCCTTGCCCTTGAGGCGGGTCATCTCGTTGTAGAGCCAAATCATCTTGGACCAGTATGTTTCCTGCCGCATCCAGTGCTTGCGCTCTTCGGGCAGGTCCGGGAAGCTTGAGGCGTCGGCGGGAAGGGCGCCGATCTGGTCGAGGCGGATGAAAATCCCCTCCAGGAACCGGTAAAACCACCGGCCGTCTTCGACAACAAAGCAGACGATATATTCCCACGGGCTTTTGCGGCTCTCCCCGATCCGGATGATGAACGAGACGAGGTTGCCGTGACGGACAACCTTCGGCGTCGCTTCCCATTCGGCCCAATCCGCGTCCTTGGTCCATTCCTTCAGGTTCGCCAGCCGCGATTCCGGGGTTCGGATGTCATCCCGATGGATCCGGTCGACCGTTAGGGCATCGGCTTTGAGCAGGCTGACGAATTCCTTCCATACGGCTAAGTCGGACGAGGCTTGGACCCCGGCCCAGGACGGTCCTCCGAAAATAACCAAGAGAACGACGGCGGAGACGAGTCGTCTCATTCGATCCTCCCTTATCTCCGCCCGGCCTCCGAAGCGCGGGCTACTTGGACGGATGCGGCCCCGAAAGAAGATCCTCCCTCAGATAAACGACGCCGAATTGCTTGACGAGAGCCCGGACCTCCTCTTCGGGAAGGTCGCTCTTGATTTCGGCGGCGATGGGCTTGCCGAAAAACAGCTTGCCGTTCATCGCCTCGACCAGGCCCGTCACCCGGAGATAGACCGAAGCCGGGGCCTTGTCCACGATGACCGTGATTTCATCCCCTCGGGAAACCACGGCCAGAATCGAAGGCAGCTTGGAGATGTTCTTGGCGAAGGCCGCGATGAACCGTTTTTTCTTGTTCTTGATTCCCCGATAGAGGAAAAGGCCGATCACAACCGGTCCGATGAGGCTTCCGTAATTGAAATTGGTGAACAACAAGGCGACCGCCAGGACCACGGCCGCGACGACGATCCATATCCCTTTTGTTCCCAGGGGGAACGAAGCTTTGAGGCTTTCGACCCAGTTGCGTAGGCGCTCCATGGGCTTCAAATCGGTCCGGGTTCCGGACTCCAGGGCCAGCTTCAAGTGTTTCAGGTCGGCGGCCAGGGCCCGGGCATCAGGGTAGCGGTCCTCCGGCCGTTTGCGCAGGCACCGGGATACGATCCGGTGGACTTGGGGAGAAAGGTTGCGCCGGATGATCGTGACCGGGCGGGCTTCCTCATAGGCGATGGCATGCATTGTGTCCAACGGCGTATCGCCCTTGAAGGGAAGCTCCCCGGCCACCATTTCATAAAGGACGACGCCCAAGGAAAAGAGGTCGCTCCTGGCGTCAAGATCCTTGCCCCGGGCCTGTTCGGGGCTCATGTAGGGAATCGTCCCGACCACCATCCCGGCCATCGTGGGCGCGGGCCCCTGGGTCAAGGTCCGCATCGGGTCGGCCGGAAAGGACGCCGCGGCCGGGTCCGGCTCCATCAGCTTGGCCAGGCCGAAATCGAGCACCTTGGCGTGGCCGTCGCGGGTGACCATGATATTTTCCGATTTGATATCCCGGTGAAGGATTCCGGCCTCGTGGGCCTTGGCCAAACCCTCGGTCACTTGAAGAGCGACTTCCACCGCGCTCAGGAGGTCCAACTCGCGTTCAATGATCAGCCGGCCGACCGAGCGGCCGTCGATGAATTCCATGACGATAAAAAGCAAACCGTCGGCCTCGTCGATGTCGTAGACCTGGGCGATCGCCGGATGGCTGAGGGCGGCCGCCGCCCGGGCTTCCAGGACGAATCGCTGCCTCCGCTCGGCATTGGCCACCAGCCCGGGGCTGAGGAGCTTGACCGCGACCGGCCGGTTGAGACGGGTATCGCGGGCCCGGTAGACGACGCCCATTCCGCCATGACCGATGAATTCCTCGATCAGGTAGTGCTTGAGCTTGGTGCCGATCAGGTCGGCGCTCGGAATTGCTTTTTGTTCAACCACGGGAGAATCCTTCGGGAGGATTATATCAGAGAACGACGATGACCAAGCATAATCCCTCGCCTTGAGGCATCAATTCGATAACGATCAGGTCGAGGACGTCGGTGATGACATGGCTGAACATCACCGTCCGCATGCTGAGCCAGTTCACGAATTCATCCTCCGGGCCGCGAGGCCGGCCGTGATAGGAAAATGATAGGTTTATTTAAAGCCGCCGTCAAACGGAATGGTGTCGTTCATTGACAAGAAGGCCCTTCGACCTCCTGGCTCGCTGGGGCGGGGAGGAATTTCTCGGGCTCATTCGGAACATCAGCCGCCGGCAGCTTGTGGACCTCGGCGAACGGATGCGCCATCTGATCGCCGAATCCTATCTGGACCTGGCCGGCGCCGATATCCGGATCACCGTTTCCATCGGGGCGACCATGATCTTGGAAAACGACGACATCGATTCGATTCTAAAAAGGGCGGACGCGCTCCTCTACGAAAGTAAAAAATCGGGAAGAAACCGGCTCACCCTGGGATGAACCGTTAAGGCCGGCCCCGGAGGTTTTTCTCGATCTCCTTCCAGAACTCGCCGTTCAGGCTCAGGTGGAGGAGATGGACGGGCACAGTCCGGGCGATTGCGGCCAGGTTCTCGAAGCGTTCCCGGCGCAATAACCGGCGCTCCGCCGGGCCGCACCGCCGGCCCATCGCCTGGGAGGCTTGTTCGCTCGACTCGACGAGGAGGGCTAAGCCTTCTCCGGGGCCGACGCTGTCGATGCGTTCAGCCGGGGCTTGGAGGAGGAAAAAGACGGCCGCCAGCGGAACGGCCCGGGTCGCGTTCCAACGGCCGCCCGGGCCTCCGTCCAGAAAACGGCTCAACGTCGGCCAAGGCTGGGCCCAAATCTTCCCCGCCCGGTCTCTGACCAGCAGGGACATGTCGTCTGACAGCGACCGCCAGGACGGAGGAAGGCGGTTGCTGGCGGTCGTTTTCCCCGTGCCCCCCGGGGCGGCCAGGACAACACCCCGGCCCCGGTATTCGGCCAAAGCGCCGTGAAGGAAGACGCCGCCCCGCTTCTGAACGCCGCGGCCGACTGTCATCGTCAGATCGATCGCGTGGCAGAAGAAAGCCGAAGAATCGGGGATCGGGACCAGCCGGCATGTCCGGTCGTTTGTCGACCGGATTTTCATTGTTTCGGACGATGCGACGTCGATCGAAGAGGAAGGGCGCCCGCGCGATGCCCGGGGGAGTCCGGCCGCACCGGCGAACCGGTCCAGAAAAACGGAAGCCCCGGCGTCCCCCGCTCGCAACCTGACCTTTCCGCCGTCAGCCAGCGGAAGCTCATAGCGGGACAAGCTCATAAAGGCGGAAGCTCTCCACCGTCGTGTAAATAGTTGCGAAGGCACGCGTCAGGACTGGGATGGTCGACCTGGCCGGTGATGGTGTACGCCAGCCCCGGGCAATTCCCGGTGCAGTAGGGCATGAATTCGCAGCCCGCGCAGAACTCGAATCGATCCAGGGGGATCGCCCGCCGGGTCCGCATGCCGTTCATCACCGGGTGGTTCAGCCAGATGTCCTGGAGGGAATCGACGTTGATCCGCCCGAGGACCAAGTGGGCAAGCATATTGCAGGGAACGATCGCGCCGTCGGCCCGGATGGCGATCTTATTGGAGGTGCAGCCGCAAGCGGTCAGCCGCCCGCCGTTGGGAAAGGCCGACTCTTTTGCGGCGGCGGCTTTAACCATCTTTGTCCACATCCGGCCCTCGGCCAGAGGCCCGGCCGCGGCGTTGATCCGGCCGCCATATTTTTCGTTTAAGGCAAGGAGCGTTTTCATCGCCAGGGCCCGGTCTTCGACGGTCAACATGACGTCCCGGGCGTTGGTCCGGCAGACGCCCAGATAGCCGGCCGAGTTGGTCCCAAAGCCCGAAAGCTTCAGATCCTCGAGCAAATACCGGGCGATCGCCTCGAGCTCATGGACGTTGTGATGCGTGATCGTCACCCGGCTGGCGACGTTGACCTTGTTCCGCTGGAGCGTCTTCAGGCCCCGAACGGCGGCTTCGAAGGAGCCTTTCCCCCGACAGGCGTCGTGTGTTTCCGGTCCGGCCCCGTCCAGGGACACCTGGACGTAGTTGCAGCGGCGGGTTGAGGCCAGAAATGCGGCGAGCTCATCCGTGATCAAGCCGCCGTTGGACAGGACGTTGAACCGCATCCGGTTGCGAACGATGCCTTCGATCAGCTCTCGGAAGTCCTCCCGAATGAACGGTTCGCCGCCGGCCAGGCAAACGTCCTGGACCGCCAAGCGGCCCAGCTCGTCGAAAAATGTCAGCCACTCGGCCGTGGAAAGGTCCTTGTAGGTGACCGCTTCGTTACCGAAAAAATAGCAATACCGGCAACGGAGGTTGCAACGGGAGGTCAGGTCGATGTCGACGGATTTGGGCATCCGCATGACGGCCGGCTTTTTCGCCGTTTCCGGAGTGGTCATATCGACCTCCTCAAGCGTTTTTAGCCGCGGCCAGGCGGGACGCGGGGAAGAGCCCTTCCTCCTCGGCAGTTTCGCAGAACCAGAACGGGGAATAGAGGTTCTTGTTTCGGTAATAATTCTGGGCGATGCAGGAGGCCAGGCAGCGCCGGCGCATGAGGCAGCGTCCGCAGACGCCCTCGAGCTTGCCCGGTACCCCCTCCCGAATCGCGTTGAGCATGGGATTGTTGTTCCACACGTCGGCCAGGGGATCAACGCCCACCTTGCCGAAGACGAATTCGGGGATATGCTCTCCGATTCCGCACAAGGCATAGAGGCCCGTGGCGATCACCCCGATGATCCCCATAATGCCGCACGTACCGCCGTTTCCAGAGGCCAGCGAGCTGAGGGATCGGAAGGCCTGGGGGTAGTCGAAATGGAGGCGCATCTTGGTCGTCGGCTGCCATTCGTTTTCGACCCGGTGACCGAGAGCGATCAGGTCCTTGATCGACAGCGTCTCCTCGGCGTCATGGAGGCTTTCGCCCCGGGCCGTGGGCTGGACGATGTTGAACTTGACCGAGGCCGCGCCCAAGCCGTCCGCGAGTCGGATCATGGCCTCGGCTTGATGCATGTTGCGGCGCATCACCGTCATGATGACTTGGGGACGGAGGCGATTCTCGGCCAGCGTCCGGACGGCGGCGCAGGCGGCATCAAACGACCCCTTAACCCCGCGGACGCTCTCGTGGATAGCGGCGTCGGCCCCGTCCAGGCTGACCGAGACAAACCGGTTGGGCGACTTGGCGATTTCGGCCGCAATCTCCGGCGTGCAGAGGACCCCGTTGGTCTCAACGGTCAGCCGCAAGTTTTCCCGCCGGATGATCTCCAGGATGTCCAGAAAACGTGGGTGGAGGAGCGGCTCGCCGCCGGTCAGCTTCACTCCCGAGAGGCCGAGCGGTTTCCCTTCCTTCACGGCCGTTTCGAAGAGCTCCACCGGGAGGACCGGGTAATGGCTGCCGTCGGAGTCGAACTTGGGAGCCAGCCAGCAGTGCCGGCAGGCGAGATTGCAGCCCTCGGTCAGGTAAAAATAGATCTGGTTGAGGCGAAAGCGGTTTTCAGCCATGGGCGGCGGCGGTTAGGCGATTTCCCGGCCGATCATCCCGGCATCGACGAGCTGCTGGACGAACGCGGCGACGTCTTCATCGACGCTGCCGGTGGGCTCGGAAAACGTTTCCCGGATTTCCTTGGCGATTTGATCGAGCGTGTGCTGGCCGTCCAGGCGCTTCCAGATGGCCACACCCACGGGATTGACGCCCACGGCGTTGGCCGTATCGGGGTCGAAGAGGACGGCCCAGTCGTCGAACTCCTCGCGGAGAACGATGTTGGGATTGACGATCGGTTGGTTCGGTAATGACATGACGCAACTCCTTCTTCAGGGATGCGTATTATAAACAATTCAACGGTCTTCCGCGAGTCGTTTTTCGAAGCGATCCGCGGCCCAGCGGTAGAGTTCGAGATCCAGGGCGTTATGGCGCTCGATCAGGCGGACGGTCTCCGGGGCCAATGCGTTCCGGCCGGGACGGTCAAGGTCGACATTGACATCGTCAACCGGGGCATCGGGCCAGCCAAAAACGCTCCGGAGGATGGCCAGGGATTCGGGGAATCTCTCCTGGAGACCGACGACGATGAAGTGGTTTTGGATGTTCGCTTTGGCCCGGTCCAGTAGGTCCGGGGAACAGCCGCCGAACCTCGGTTTCATCCCGGCCCCGGAAATCCGGCGAACCATCCCGTTGTCGGTTTCCTTGGCCTTGCCCGAGGCGACATACTGTTCCAGGCTGAGGCCGTTGTCGTTGATCAAGCGGTAATCCGACTCCTGGGGCGAGCGCTTGCGATAGGAATAAAACGAAGCCACCCGGTCAACGGGCTCGCGCAGCAGGGTGAAATAGACGAAGTCGGAAAAATGCGGCTCGTGAATGCCGAAATTGAAGTGCCCGCCGATGAATTTGAGATCCCGGACGAAGGCCGGCGGACGGACGGTGAATTGGACGAGGCCATGGAGGCTCGTCGGCCAGAAGATGTCCCGCGAATCATAGATCCGGACGAGATAGCTCAGGAGCGTCCGGCCGGCGGTTTTGGCGTTATGGAGGAACAGGATGACGGTCGACGAGGGGTTGAAGCGGACGCTCATCGGGACCGCCCGCGCGGAGGCTTGTCCGGAGGGATCGACGGGCGAGGGAGGGATTTCTCGTCGATAAATAATTTCAGGGGCTTCCGGATCATCCAGGCCTTTTGGATTTTATCGTACCGACCTACGACGCGGCCCAGGAAAACCAGATGGAAACGCTTTCCTCCCTGGAGCGAATCGCTTTCGACACAGTGCGGGCGAAGAACCCGCGGGAGGAGGTTGCGGAAGAGGCCGGAGGCGGCCAGGGCCCGGTAGGGTTCGTGCAGGAGGAAGGACCCGCGCCGCTTAACCGGCCTGAGGGACATCAAAAGACGGCCCCGGACAAGCCCGCGCAGACCGCCGCTGATTCGCCGGCGCCGGTTCCGGCGGCGGGCGGCCGCAACCCGTCCCATGATGTCGGCCGGCTGGAGGAGGAAGGGATCGGCCTGGGGATTGTTATCGCCCCGCGTCAGGATCGCAGACCGTGACCGGATGACGATCCGGTGGACGATGTAACCCTCTCCGCCCGGGCGACGAAAAAAGACGACGTCGCCGGGACGAGGGGTTCCCCCTTTGTAAGGGAGGATTTCGAGCATATCGCCTTCGCTGAGGGTCGGATTCATGCTCGGTCCGATGTAGCCGCTGAGGAGGACGCCTTTTTCACCCAGGCGGACCGGTCCGGCAATCAGAAGACCGTTTTCGTGATCTCCAAACCGTTTTGATGCGAGGGGATCGGGTTTCAGCATCGGAGGAATTTCGCGCCGTTCCGATCCTCGGCGGTTTACGCCCCGCCCTCGCCCGTCGAGCAGGAACCGGCCCCGGTGCCGGCATAACATCCCTCGACCGCGCTTCCTCCATCATAGCAGCTTCCGCCGACAATCGAGCCGATGGCGCAAAGGGAAAGCGGCGAGCCTCCGCTCGTGCAGCTCGTCGCGTCGGCCGTCCCGGTAGAACAGGAAAAGGCCGTTCCCCCGGTGCCGCAGGTGGCCGTGTCGGATGAACCGTCAAAACAGTCTCCCCGCCCCTTGGCCGGATCGCCGAGCTTTAATAACGCGGGCTTTTCATACGCCGTTTTGAGGGCTCCGGCTGCTTGTTCATCTTGCACGGAATCGCTCCTTGCCGCAGGGCCGGACGCATTCTTTTTTACGGACAAATACTATTGAACTCACCAACGAATAGCAAGAGTCGACCGAGGCTTACTTCTTGATCGGGAACGGCGGGATCGCCGGCAGGGTCACTTCCTTGGTCTTGAGCTCCTCGAGGATGACCTGGATGCCCTTGTTCAGCTGTTCGTCGATGCCTTCATATTCCTTGGCCGGGTCGTTGTCGACGACGATGTCGGGTTCGACGCCGACACCCTCGATGATCCACTTCCCTTCCATGTTGTAGATCGCGAATTCGGGCCGGTTGAGAACGCCGCCGTCCAGAATCGGGAGCGTTCCCCGGATCCCGACGACGCCGCCCCAGGAACGCTTGCCGATCAGCTTGCCCATCCCGGACTGTTTGAACCGGTAAGGGAAGATATCGCCGTCCGAAGCGCTGAATTCGTTCATCAGGCAGACTTTCGGTCCGACCAGGACCTGGCCGGGATCGGTCCCGGCGATTGTATCGCGGCCCATACTCACCATGACGAGCTCCCTCCGCAACCGCTCGAAAACCATCGAGGAGACAAAGCCGCCTCCATTGCCCCGGACGTCGACGATCAGGGCTTTCTTCCGGAGCTGGGGATAGAAAGACTTGACGAACTCGTTCAAGCCGTCCAGGCCCATGTCCGGGATGTGGATATAGCCGACCTTCCCGTCAGTCGCCTTTTCGACTTTGGCGATATTTTGCTGGACCCAGGTGTAATAGACGAGCTTCTGTTCGTCGGCGATGGGAACGACGACCACTTCGCGGCTCCCCTTCTCCTCCGGCTTGCCGTTGACCTTGAGGGTGACCTGCCGGCCGACGGTGTTGATCAGGGACTCGGAGATATCCGTCATCTCCTTGGTCGGCCGGCCGTTGACTGCGACGATGTACTCGCCGTCTTTGACTTCGACCCCGATTTCCGTCAGGGGCGACCGAAGGGTCCGGTTCCAATTCTGGCCGCGGTAGATCTTGTCGATCTTGTAATAACCAGAGCCGTCTCTGGACACGACCGCGCCTAACTGCCCAACCCTGACCTTGGGGAGAACCGGCAGGTCCCCGCCGCCGACGTAAGAATGGCCGACGCTCAGCTCGCCGATCAACTCGCCGATGATATAGGTCAGGTCAAAGCGCGAATTCGCCGCCCGGGCCAGGGGCAAGTATCGTACCTTGAGGGCGTCCCAGTCCTGACCATGCATGTTGGGGGCATAGAAGAAGTACTTCATCTGGCGCCAGCTCTCGAGAAAGATGTGCTCCCATTCCTGTTTGAGGTCGAGACGCATATCCATCCCCGAAAGGTCAAGTCGGGACTCGACCCGGACGGGGCCCATGGGCAGGTCGATGATGCCGTACCCGCCGCCTTGAGCGACAAGCATTTTTTTCTTATCGGCCGATATCTCATAGCCGTCGACCTGACCCAGGTCGACTTCTTTCTGCTCGGTCAAACTGTAGGATTTGAACGTCAGGCCGCCCGCGCCATCGACGAATTTCTGGTAGAAAACCCGGTCCCCGACCGAGGCCAGGCCGCCGTAATTGGACGGTTCGAGGGGGAGGGCCGATCACCCGCTCCTTGAGGCCTTCGGGGTCGACTTTCACCGTCACTGACGGAGGGGGCAGGGGCTTCCTTCTTCGTTTCCGCTACAGCCGGTTTGGCGGCTTCCGCTTCGGCCGCTTTCTTGATTTCGACTTCATCGCTTTTTGGGGCGAACGGCGACTTCGTATCGGCGGCCAGGGTCACAAAATAAACCCGGGACATCGAGGCATAGTAATAGCTGAGTTCGACCGCGCTGATGTTAGGGTTAAAATCCCGGTCGGAAACAAAAAAGAGGTATTTCCCGTCGCCCGAGAAAACCGGCTCGTAGCTCGAATACCAACCGTCCGTGACCTCGTGGATTTTCTTGCCGGTCAAGAGAATAGAGATAGACCTTCGCCATGCCTTCGACTTCGGGTTTAGTGAAAGCGATCCAGCTGCTGTCGGGCGACCAGGAGAAAGGCCCCATCTCGCCCGGTTTGGCCCGGTCGATCACCGTCACGTGCTTGGTCTCAACGTCGATGAACTGGAGGCGAAAGAGCTTGTCCGTCCAGGCGATCTTCTTGGCGTCGGGCGACCAGAAAATGCCGTACTTGTATGTATCGGCGTCGGCCGTAAGCTGAACGGGTTGACCGGTGCCATCCTGGGGCCGGAGGTAGATTTCGTCCTCGCCCGAAGCATCGGAGATGTAGGCGATCCATTTCCCATCCGGGGACCACTTGGAATTCCGCTCGTGAGTCCCCGAGGTATTGGTCAGGTTGCGGGTGTTGCCGAACTTGGCCGGGACGGTGAAGATCTCGCCCCGGGCTCCGAAAAGGGCCCGTTTGCCGTCGGGGGAAATCTCCCAATTCGTGACCCTCGAAGCCACGTTGACGATCTTGGACCGGGCCGAAACCTGGTCGTCCTCGATGATGATCGGGACCTTTACCGCCTTTTCCGTCCGGAGATCGAAGCGGTAGATATAGCCGCCGTTTTCGAAGACGATGGCCGTCGGGCCGAGGGAGGGGAATTTGATGTCGAAATCGGCGAACTGGGTCAGGGCCCGCGTCTGCTTGGTCTTGAGGTCATAAGCGTAGAGGTTCATCCGTTTGCGGTCATCGCGGTCGGAGAGGAAGTAAATCGTCTCGCCGCTCCACATCGGGAAGATGTCGCCGGCCTCGTTGGCGGTGATGTTCTCGGTTTTTTTCGTCTTGAAGTCATAGATCCAAATATCGTCGGTCATCCCGCCGCGGTAGCGCTTCCAGGTCCGGAATTCCCGGAAAACCCGGTTATAGGCCAGCCGGGTGTCGTCGGGAGAAAAGGAGCAAAAACCGCCGCGCGGCAGGGGCAGGTCGTCGGGCGTTCCGCCCGCGGCCGGGACAAGGTAAAGCTGGCCGAGGAAATCGTTCCACTCCCGCATCCGGCTCCGGAAGACGATCTGCTTCCCATCGCTTGACCAACCCATGACGATGTTGTTCGGGCCCATCCGATCGGAGACATCGTCGCGGCCGAGGGTGGAGGTGTATGTCACCCGTCGGGGGATCCCGCCGCCGGCCGGGATCGTGTACACGTCCCGGTTTCCGTCATATTCGCCGGTGAAGGCGATCGTCTTGCCGTCCGGGGAAAACCGGGCGAACATCTCATAACCGGGGTGGCCGGTCAATTTCCGGGCCAGGCCGCCCGAAAGTGGGACGGAATACAGATCGCCGGCGCTCGAGAACACAATCGTGTCCGCGGAAACGGCCGGGAAGCGCAGGACCCGCGCTTCGGTGGTCTCGGCGAGAGCGAACGACAGGGCCATCAGGCCGAATAACGCCAGGAAAACGGGGATTTTCTTCGACATGGGGACTCCTTTCCTTTCCGGAACAGAATGACGCCTCAGATTGCTTATACGTATCCGCAAGGGCGAAGGTTGCGGGTCACGGCGGCTATTTCTTGCGATCCTCTCCGAGCATCGGGACGAACCGGACCAGGGTGATCTCCTCCTCGACCGGCCGGCCCTTAACCTTTCGAACACGGAGAAGACGCTGGACTTCGCCCGTCTCCCCAATGGGGATAACCAGGCGCCCGCCTTCCGCCAGCTGGGAAAGCAACGCCTCGGGCACTCGGCGGGCGGCGCAGGTAACGATGATCCCGTCAAACGGCGCTTCCTCGGGCCAGCCGAAAAATCCATCGCCGGAGCGGACTTCGACATTGGCGCAGCCGAGCTTTCGCAAAAGCGCCGCGGCCGTTTCAGCCAGGGCCGGGTGGTATTCAATCGAATAAACGCGGGACGCCAGGGCGGAAAGGACGGCCGCCTGGTACCCCGATCCCGTCCCGATCTCGAGGACTTTTTCCTTTCCCTTCAATTCCAGGCCCTGGGTCATCAGCGCGACGATATATGGCTGGGAGATCGTCTGGCCTTCGGCGATCGGCAGCGGGTAATCTTCGTAAGCCAGATTGCGGGAGCCCGGGCTGACAAACAGGTGCCGGGGCACAGTTCCCATGACCTCGAGAACCTTCTTGTCCCGGATATCGCGAGCCGCCAACTGCTCGGAGATCATCGTCCGGCGGCGCCGGGCGAACGCGTCGTTTTCCGCCTGATCCTCGGCCGGGCTTCCGTCGGGACGCCCCGAGCAGAAAAAAAACCCGACTAAAACCAGGGCCAAGATTCCGGCCGCGATCCCCTGTCCCATGGGGCTATTATAATCCAAATTTCGGCTAACCTGTTAAAAATGGGAAGAGACGGCCCCCAGTTTCGTCTAAAGGCACAGAGGTCGCTTTTTTGGTACACTATTCCTCTGTATTCACTCCAGGAGGTCATGAAAATCCATGCGAACCCGTGTCCTGATACCCGCCCTCCTTCTTCTGGCGGTCTTCCCCCTCGCCTCCCGTCCGGCCCAGGAGGCGGACACCCTGCGGCTATCCCTGCAGGAATGCATCCAGAAGACGCTGAAAAACAACCTCGGCCTCGCCGCCGAAATCCTGTCTCCCAAGATCGCCGACGCCGACCTGGCCCAGGCCAACGAAAAGTACATCCCCACCCTGGCTTTTTCCTACAGCCAGCAGGATAACATTTCGGCCTCCTATTCGTTCCTGGACGCCGCCGGAACGGCCGTGTCCACCCTTCGAGGGGACTATTCCTCGCAGCTTTCCCAAACGCTGCCGACCGGCGGCTCGCTGGCGATGAGCCTCAACGGATATAAGTCCGACACGACTCAGCAATTCCAGACGATCAATCCCCGGTTTTCCAGCACGCTGCGGTTCAACTTCTCCCAGCCGCTGCTCAAAGATTTCGGCTGGAGAATCGGCCGCCGGGAAGTTGTCCTGGCCCGGAACAACCGCGATATCTCCGAATACAACCTCAGCGAGACGATGGAAGAATACGTCTACCGGGCCAAAAGCGCTTATTGGAACCTGGTTTATACCCGGGAAAATCTGAAGGTCAAGCAGCAGTCGCTAAAGCTGGCCCGGGAGCTCCTGGAGCAAAACAAGGCGGAAGTCGAAGCCGGCACCTTGCCGCCCATCGAAATTCTCACGGCCCAAGCGGACGTATCGACGCGGGAAGCCGACATTCTCGAAGCCGAAGCGGCCGCCCGAAACAGCGAAGATCTTCTGAAAACACTGATCAACCTCCAGGCGGAGAATCCCCGGGCCAACGTTCTCCATCTCGAGCCGACGGACTCCCCTTCCGTTTCCAAGCTGGACGTCAATCTGGATGAAGCCCTCCATGAAGCCTACGAGAACCGGCCCGACCTCCAGGCCACCCGGATCCAGCTGAGCAGCAACCAATTCAACCTGACGATCGCCCGGAACCAGCTCTTTCCCGATCTCCGCTTCACGGCCTCCCTCTGGAGCCCGGGCATCTCGGGAACCCAGATCGTCTACGAGAACGGCAACGCCTTGTCCGGCAAGATCATCGGTGTTGTCCCGGCCGGGGGCGACCAGGCCATGAAAGATGCCCTGGCCTTTAAATACAGGAACTGGTCCGTCGGGCTGAGCTTGAGCGTCCCCCTGGGCACGATTTTCTCCCGGGCCGCGGTCGCCGTGGCCAACCTCGAGCTCGAACAAGCCCAGCTCCGGATGAAAAACCAGGAGCAGCAGATCTACCTCGAAATCCGGACCGCCGTCCGGTCGGTCGAGACCAACTACCTCCGGATCCAGGCCTATCGGGTCGCCCGGGAAAATGCGGCCAAGAAGCTCGAGGCCGAGCAAGAGAAACTCAAAGTCGGGCTGAGCACCAACTACTTCATCCTCCAATACCAGCGGGACATGGCCAACGCCATGACCATGGAGCTGAAATCCATCGTCGATTACAACGTCTCCCTGGCCTCCCTCTACCGGGCCCAGGGTCGGGGCCTGGAGCTGGAACGCGGCGCGCTCCCGGAAGACAATCCCGGAAAAGCCGCGTTCGAAAAGTAATCCGGATATCGAGGAGCCATCATCCCCATGAGCCATACCGAATCCCAAACGAAGGCCAACATGCCGAAAACATCGATTCTTCAAACACTCCGCCGGGCCAAGCTCCCGGTCAAAATCGCCCTGGTTGCCGTCCTGGTCCTCACCGGCTGGGGCGCCTATAAGGTCTTTTTCGCCAAAAGCGCGGGGACGGGCGGCGGGCCGCGCGGAGTCACGGTCGCCGTCGAAACCGCCCCGATCAACCGCGGGCCGATCCGGGAACTGGGCTTGTTTTCCGGGACCCTGATTCCGAAGACGAGCTTCACCGTCGCGCCCAAAGTCTCCGGCAAAGTCCGGCAGCTACTCGTCGACATCGGAGACACCGTCCGGCAGGGCCAGCTGGTCGCCGTCCTCGAGGATGAGGAGTACCGGCAGCAGTCATCCAGGCCGAAGCCGACCTCCGCGTGGCCCAAGCCAACCTGGCCGAAGCCAAAAGCTACCTGGAGATGGTCAAGCGGGACCTCGACCGGGCCAAATCGCTCCACGCCAAAGGGATCCAATCGGATTCCCAGCTGGACACGGCCGTCGCCCAGTACGAAGCCCAGGAAGCCCGGCCAAGGTCGCCGAAGCCCAGGAGGCCAACCGGACGGCCGCCTTGGAAACATCCAAGCTCCGCCTCTCGTACACCCGGATTCAGGCGTCCTGGGAGCGGGGCAGCTCGAATCCGCTACGTCGGCGAGCGGTTCGTGACCGAGGGTCGATGCTGTCGACCAAAGCGCCATCCTGTCGATCATCGAGCTCCAACCGATCACAGCCGTCATCTTCGTCACCGACCGGGATTCCTACCGCCTCCAGCCCGGCCAGGAAACCATCATCCTGAGCAGCGCCTTCCCCAACGATTCCTTCATCGGGCGCGTCGCCCGGATGTCGCCGATGCTGAACGAAACCTCCCGCCAGGCCCGGGTCGAGATCGAGATCCAGAATCCCGACGGCCGGCTGAAGCCCGGGATGTTCATCACCGCCCAGGTCGAGTACGCCAAACGGGCCGACGCACGTCCTGTCCCGGTCAGCTCGATCGTCCAGCGCAACGGCCAGACCGGCATTTTCCTGGCCGATAAGGAAAACAAGAAAGCCAAGTTCGTCCCGGTCAAAACCGGGATCGTCGGCCGGCGAATTGGCCGAAATCGTCGAGTCCCGCCGCCTCGCCGGCGACGTCGTCACCCTCGGCCAGCATCTCCTGGAGGACGGCGTCAGGCATCGTCCTGCCCCAGGCCGGCGGCGAGACCCGAGGCGAAGAAACCGGCCGGTAAACAAGGCCCCGGAGGAAAGCGATGACGATATCCGAATTCTCCATCCGCCGTCCCGTCTTCACGGTGATGATCACCCTGATCATCATCCTCGTCGGCGCCGTCGCCCTCAGCCGCCTGCCCGTCGACCTGATGCCCGAGATCACCTATCCCACCGTCAACGTCAACTTCCTACGAAAACACCGGGCCCGAGGAGATCGAGGAGCTCATCACCCGGCCGATCGAAGAGGCCATGAGCGCCGTCCCCGGCGTCGAGGAAGTCTTTTCCACCTCATCGGAAGGCAGCAGCTCGGTCCGGATCACCTTCGACTGGGGGACGGACCTGGACGCGGCCTCCGACGACATCCGAGAGCGGCTCGACCGGATCGTCGGGCGCCTGCCCGAGGACGTCGACCGGCCGACGCTCCGGAAGTTCGACCCGGCCCAGATGCCCATCCTCCAGATCGGCGTCCTGAGCAACCTGGACCCGATCCAAACCCGGCGGATCATCGACGAGCAGATCGTCTACCGGCTCGAACGCGTCCCCGGCGTCGCTTCCGTCGACGCCATGGGCGGCCATGAACGGGAAATCCAGATCAACCTCATGGCCGACAAGATCAAGGCCCTGGGCATCCCGTGGACACGATCACCTCCAAGATCCGCCAGGAGAACGTCGACCTGCCCGTCGGACAGATCGAAAAAGGCAACTACGAAGTCCTGCTCCGGATACCCGGGGCTTATACCAATCTCGACCAGATCCGGGACACGGTCGTGGCCTTCCGCAACGGCGCGCCGATCCTGCTGAAGGAAATCGCGTCCATCGAGGACACATTCCGCAAGATCACCCGCGTCGTCCGGATCAACGACACCCCCGGGACCCGGATCGCCATCAACAAGCAGTCGGGCAAGAACACCGTCGCCGTCGCCGAAGGGGTCAAGGCCGAGCTGGCCAGGATCCAGGAGGACATTCCCCAGATCCAGCTGGTCATCACCACGGACAGCGCCCAATACATCCAACGGGCGATCAGCAACGTCGGCTCGTCGGCCCTATACGGCGGGTTTTTGGCCGTCCTCGTCCTGCTCTTTTTCCTGGGCAACGTCCGGAGCACGCTGATCATCGGCGTGGCCATCCCCATCTCCATCATCGGCACCTTCGCCCTGATCTATTTCGGCGGCTTCACCCTGAACATCATGACCCTGGGCGGCCTGGCCCTGGGCGTCGGGATGATGGTCGACAACGGCATCGTCGTCCTGGAGAACATCTACCGCCTCCACGAGGGCGGAATGCCGATCCGGGAGGCCTCCGTTCTGGGCAGCAGGAAGTCACTCGGCCATCATCGCCAGCACCCTGACGACCGTCGCCGTTTTCATGCCCATGGTTTTTATCCGGGGGATGTCCGGCATCATGTTCAAGCAACTGGCCTACGTCGTCAGCTTCTCCCTGATCGTCTCCCTGTTCGTCGCCCTGACCCTGGTCCCGATGCTCTGCAGCCGGTACTTGAAAGTGGAACACGTCGAGCACGGAAACGCCCCGGGCTTCCACGTCAAGTCGTCCGGATGACCCGCGGCGTCGTCGAAAAGCTGGAAAGGTACCGGCGCTTGCTGGAATACTCACTCAACCACAAAACCCTGATCCTGGGAATCGCCGGAGGCTCCTTCTGGTCATAGCCTCCTGCTGATCCGGGTCGTCGGCAACGAATTCATGCCCCCGACCGACGAGGGCGAAGTCCGGGTAACCATGGAAATGGAAGTCGGCACCCGGCTTGGCCTTCATGGACGATAAGATCAAAGACGTCTCAGCCATCGTCCGGGAGAAAGTCCCGGAGATGATCAGCATCGAGGAGAGCGCCGGCGGCGGCGGCTGGAGGAGCGGAGGGAACTCCGGGAACATCACCATCAAGCTCGTCCCCAAGACGAAGCGGTCGCGGTCGAGCGAACAGGTCGCCAACGACCTCCGCCGCGAGCTGGCGAATATTCCGGGCGTCATCATCCGGACCCGGGCCAGCGGCGGCCAGAAGGGCATCGCCATGCGCGGAGGCGGCGGAACCGGAGCGGCTCCAGGTCGAGATCCGCGGCTATGACCTGACAATCGCCGAGATCGCTGGCCCAGCAGGTCGAGAAGGTCGTGGAACAGGTCCCGGGCGTCACCGACATCCGGATCAGCCGGGACATGGGGAATCCCGAAGAGCTGTTCGTCATCGACCGGAAAGCCGCGGCGGACCTGAAACTCTCGATCACCCAGATCGGGAAGACGATCCAGACCGTCCTGATGGGAACCCAGGCAACCACCTTCCGCGAGGCC
>CAWANZ010000005.1:0-337140 GCA_963783665.1 Candidatus Aminicenantota bacterium
CCGTGATCCGCTATTTTTTCGCGGCAACCAAGCTCTCGGCTTTTCTCAGCCAAGCCGCGGCGTCGACATCGCCCGGCTTGAGGGCCAGCGCCTTATTAAGCGGACGGAGCGCGATCTCCCCGGCTCCTTGTTCGACCAGCCGCTTCCCCAGGCCCAGCTGACAGGCGAATGATTCCGGATACTCGGCCACGGCCCGCCGGAGGATCCCGGTCGCATCCGCAAGCTTGCCCTCCGCCACCAGAAATTCAGCCATGGCCAGGAGCGTCTCCTCGGTCCGCACGGCGACCGTGGCGGGCGAATTCCGATGCTTGAAGTAATGCGCGGCGGCCGCGTTGATCCCGCCCCAGCGATACTTCTCCTTCAGCTGGCCGATCAGGGTATCCGGCACCCGGTAATCGAGGGCCGCCTCCAGGACGGGATCGCGGCCGGCCGAGAAATCGGCCCACGAAGTCTCGACGGCCAGGTCGGGCGCCACCCAAGGCCGACGCTCATTGACCTCCGAGTCACGCCAGTAGACCGAGGATAGGCGGACGGTCAAACGGCTATGGGGGAGCGAGTATCGTCGGGCATCGCCATACAGGCTAGGGGTGTTTCCCGTCGGCTCTCCAACGAAGATCGTTTCCGTCCAGCGTTCCAGGTCCGAGACCAGGCCGAGAGCGGCCGAGAAAGTGGCCCGGCCGATGATTGTAAACATCCGGCCGTAGTGGTTGAGCCCCTCCAGCTGAACGAGGCTGAGGACGGGGCTGCGGTTGAGGTAGTTGTTGCCGCCGCCGTTGCGGCGCAGGTCGAGGATGATCTTCTCCGCGCCAAGAGCCCGGGCTTCGGCCGCCGCGCGGGCGACGAAGGCGGCCAGCGTCTCCCCCGGATCATCCTGGATTGCGTTGACCTGGAGATAGAGACTCTTGTAGTCGGGCAGGTACTCGAACCAGTAGGTCTTGCCCGGGTTCTGAAGGAAGAGCGGCTTGGCCGCGCCCGCAACGTCGCTCCAAGTTACCAGTTTCGGCTCCGGCCCCGGCGGCAACGGCTCCAAGACGAATCTTTGGATCCTGCCCTCGATCTCGACGTCCAGGGGAACACGCTCGAGGGAGTCCGTAACGCCGCAAGCATGGAGGACCTCGGGGATCCGCATGTATTGAGGCGCCATATGACGGACCCACATCTCGGAATCATAAGCCACCGTCGGCCGGACGGCCTCCAGGGCGGCTTCTCCCGTCAGCCGGCCGATCCGAACGACCTTGGCTCCGACCAGGGCGCGAAGTTCGGGCACCGCGGCCTGCACATGCAGCCCGTCGCTGAAGAGATAGAACTGGACGGGAAGGGCATGGAAAGCCAACCCGGCCAGGGGGTCGTTGGTAGCCGTGTGGCTCTGGGTATCGACGCCGGGGAAAGCGGGCATGGTCAGCCGGCTGTGCCCGTCCCGGATCATGGCCACAAGCCTGATCATGCCCACGACAACCTCGTGGTCGGCGAAGGTTGGAATCCCGGCCCGCAGCTCGGCCGCCGCCTTCTCGAAATCGACGCGGGAGATCGTGTCGAAGGCGTGGCGGTGCTTTTCGGCCACGGTCTTGGTCAGGACGTCCAGATCTTCCTGCCATTGTGCGGTGGAAAGAATCCTGGGGCCCGGTCGGACGTCCTGGGCCGCCGGTGCGCCAACGCAAAGCGCCGCGGTCAGGAAGGCCGGCACGGCCCACCGGAGAGGACGGATTGGACGCTTCTTGGTCATGGATGAACCTCCCGCATCGGATCGCAGTCCAGGCCGGGCCGGCGAAACGGATTACGACTCGTGATCCTTCACTCAAGAAGACGGTTTCCGGAAGCTAAAGGTTGCCCGGCATTGGATGACTACGACAATCACAAGCTCGAGACAGGCGTGGCCTTCAGGAAAACGATCTCGGCGGCTATAAAATGAGTCCGGCTTCCCGGTTCTGTTTTTTCCAGAAAGAGCGATAGACCAGGCCGGGCTTGGAGCGGACGGGAAGCGCCCGGATGCGCTCCAGCCATTCGGCCGTCTTGCGGTCGGCCTCGGCAAACACCCGGGCGGTGAATTCCGCCTTATCCCCCGCCGGCACCGTCTGGGCGTTCCGCCTCGCGTCCCGTTCGAATTCATCCCTGTCCGCGGCAAAAGCGTTGAGCCGGTTACGGAAATCCTTGAGGACGGTCCGATGAAACCTCTCGTGCCGCCACCACAAGGCTTTCTCGTCAAACCGCTCCCCCGGCTCGGGCCCCAAATCGGGCAGGGACTTCGCTCCAAACCAGACCGGTTTGAAGACCGAAAGGCAGGGCGCGGCCGTGCCGGTAGCCCAATAAGTCCGACGCTCCGGCTCTTTCGGAAGATAGGCGACGAGCGAAGCCGTAGTCTGGGTCGCCTTCCGGGCCAGACTGTTTGCGGCATGGGCGCAGACCCGGTTTCCAAGGAAGTGGCCGGACGGACGATAGTCGTCCCCGGCGTGGTCGCGAAGAATGTTCGCGGCCGCGGCCGCGTCCATGGAGCCGTGCCGCTCGATCACCATGGCCAACGACCGGGTCCGGCGCGGCCGGCAGGCGGAAAACGTCGTGTAGAACCAGTCGGAGAAACAGCGGGCGAAATCAAACGTCTCGCCCTTTCTCAGCCAGCCCTTTTTGCGGGCGGTCGGGATGAGATCCGGGTGCATCCGGTCGATCTCCTCGCCGATCGTCAGCCCGTTGCTGATGGAAGCCGCTTCGGCGACTTTGCGGGCGGCCCACAAAGGCCCGGCCGTCTCCAGGACCCAGGCTTCTTCCGGATCGGCGATGATGAAGCTGTTGTGGTAGGTCATCCTCTTGTCGCGATAGCCGCAGATCCCGCCCTGGCCATGGTCATGAAGCAAGCCAACGATCGTTTCAAGGGCTTGACCGGAGGTCGTCGATCGCTCCAAGGCCAGGCGGAGCATGTCCATGCCGGTGAGATTGGGCTCGCGGGACAGCGGCATCTTCGACCAAACGGCCTCGTTGCCGATGGCCACGCCATCCTCATTGGCCCCGATCTCGGCTCCCCACATCCAGAACGGCCGCGACAGGAGCACGGCCCGGGTTTCCCGGACTTGGGGAATCGTCTTGTACGTCAACCGGACTTCGCCGCCGGCTGGGTGTTCCCGCCGGGGATGGTATTCCAGGACCTGGGCTTCGTTGGGCTCGCGGTCGCTGTTCTTGCCGAAGATTGTCGCCCCGTCGGCCGTTGCCGCTCCCCGGGCCACAAACGTGTCGCACATCGCTTACCTCCATAAAATAGGAGACACAATACCAATTAACCTAATTTTTTAAGTACACGCCCGAAGAATGCCCGGGCGTCGTTCTTCCATCTCGGGGACGAGGGCGTGGCCCATATCCGGATATGTTTTCAGGGTGATGTCGATTCCCAGCTCCTCGGCCCGCCGGACGAAGGATCGGATCGCTTCCAGCCGTTGGTCGTCCAGTTCGCCGCAGCCGGCTAAGAAACGGACCGGGATCCGCGCCTCCGGCAAGTCGATCCGGCCGGGAGCGAAAAAGGCAACGGCCCGACAAATCTCGGGCTTCCAAAGGGCGAAACGGTGGGCCGTCTGGGCTCCGGCCGAAAAGCCGAAGAGAAACAGGCGGTCCGTACGCAGCCGGACGACTTGGCCTACGGCGGCGACCATATCGAGGAGGGCTTGACCCGACCAGGCTTCGGGATACTGAAAACTCCGCTTTTCGCAAATCCCTATCATCGGCTTGGAACGATGGCGCGATCAAAACGAGCCGATTCCGGTCGGCGAAATCAAGCCAGGACGGGTCGTCGAACGTCGTCCCGGGCGTGTTCAATCCCGGCAGGCAGATGAGGACGTCCTAAGGCTCTTTCGCGTCAAGCTCGGGAACGAAAAAAAAGAATTGGACCTGATCGATTCACGGGATCGGGCGTCGATATCGTCCGGCAACCCTTGATTCCGCCGTCCTGGGCCGCAGCGGCGGCAAGGCCGAAGCATTAAAAAGAATGCGGCTCCCGCAATGATCGCGATTTTCGATGCGGCCGGATTCTTCAAATACTCGCCTCGGGACATTATGGGTTGTTTCCGACGCTTTGGTCAATAAAAAAGCCCGGAGCCGCTTTTCGTCGCGGCCCCGGGCTTGTTTGAATCAGCAGGAAATAGGGTGAATTGGTATTGTGTCTCCCAATTTTATATTTTAGAACACATCGACCCGGGCGCCGAATTCGAAGAACCGCGACCGCCAGGGGAAGATGGGCTCGGTGTAGAGATAATCGTCGAAGATGTTGGACACCTTGACGAACAGCTCGACCCGGCCGAAATCATAGGCCGCGACCGCGTCGAGATTGAAGTACCCGGGAATGCGGAGAATGGTCTTGGATGTCGAATCGTACCAGGGCGCCTCCGAGGCCGAGAGGCCGAACACGCTCAGCCGCAAACCGGAAACCGGCCGGGCGGTCAGGTCGAAGCTGAAGGAGTTGCAATTGATGGCGTCCAGCGGCCGGTTGTCGGTCTCGTTCCGATGGTCGATGTTCGTGTAGTTGAGGGAGCCCTCCAGCCAGCCGATCGACTTCTGGACCTGGATCTCGAAGCCGTCGATCCGGGCCTTCCCCACGTTCCAGTACCGTTTCGTTCCATCGGACAGGGTGATCGAGTCGATCATGTTCTTGAACCGGTAGATAAAGACCGAGCCCGAAATCCGGACGGGCCCGTCCCAGGTGAATCCGCCCTCGACATTCGTCCCCATTTCGCTCAGGAGATCCGGATTGCCGCTCGACGGCGAATACATCGCCCGCATGTTGGGGAAGCGCGACTTTTGGGAGAACGAAAGATGCATGTCCAGGGTATCGTTCGGGGTGAACTTCAGGCCGATCATAGGATTGAGGCGGTTATAGGTTCCGCCGGAATACTTGCTGATGAGATCGAAGCTCAAGCCGCCGATGACCTTCCACTTATCGCCCAGGGAGAGGTGATCTTCCACGGCCGCCGAGAAAGTCGACTGGTCGTACTCGTCGAACGGCAAACCGACGTCGTCCTGGATCCGGGCGAGATCTTTCTGAAAGTTCAGGCTGGCTTTCAGGGTGTTGGAGGAGGACAGGGCGAACTCCGACAGGGCAAACGCGCCGTAGACATAATTGTCGAACGTGCCTTCGAACTGGCGGGAAGTCATCGCCTTGTCCTTGAATTGGTCCATCGTGTTGCGATAATTCACGTAGAAGGCGCGGAAACGCAGGTTGATTCCTTCGGCCAGCTTGGTGTACCCGCCGGCGTTCAGGGCGTAGCGGTCCCAGTTCTTGAAATACCAGTAGCGGGCTTTCTGAATGCCCGCAGCCGGGGGCATGCCGTAGTCCGATTGATAGATGCCCCCGTTCACCATGATTTCGGTGTCGTCGTTGGGAGTGTAGTAGGCTTTGGCGTTGAGGTTGAACCGGCGGTAGTCCGTGTTCATCCACTCGGTCTTCTCCCCCGTCTCCGGGTCGGGATAAGTAAAACCGTCGGAATCCTGGTACCCGACGACGCCGGAGAAGGCGAACCGGCTCAAACGGAAGCCCCCGTCGAGAACGACGTTTCGGGTCTTGTTCTCGCCGAAGCTGCCCTGGACGGACAGGTAAGGATCCTCGCCCGGCCGGCGGGTCATGACATTGACGATCCCGGCCAGGGTATTCGGGCCGTACAGGACGGAAGACGGGCCTTTGGTGATCTGAACCGATTCGAGCCCGGAGGCCGAAACCGTCTTCAGGTCAAACGAGCCATAGTAGGGCTCATAGCTGGGGACGCCGTCGATCAGGAGAACGATCCGGCGCGAGTCCATGCCCCGGAGCTTGAGGGTGAACTCGTTTTTATTACCGGATTGGACAAGAACTCCCGGGGCGTAACGGATCGCCTCGGCCAGGTCCAGGGGCTTGTTGGCCGAAATCAGGGCGGTGGTGATCACGGTGACGGTCGAAACCGGTTGGGTCTTGGGGGCTTTCCCGACGACCAGGATTTCCTCGGTGATCTTGACGTCCTGAGCTTTTTTTTCGTCTTCCCGGGTTTGCCCGAAGACGGGGGCGGCGGCCAGGCCGGCGAACAGGGCGCAAACAGCCGCCCCGGCAACGAAGCGTTTGAGGGATTCTCTCGCAGAGTGGATCAATCGATCCTCCTTTTCAAAGATGGAAGGCGAGGCCGTTTCCGGCGGCGCCCGTTGGTCTCGAAGCCTGGCCTCGCGGCTTTAGCCCCTTCGACTCGGAGTGAAGGATTATTATAGGGATGCCCCGGGGGAAGTCAACGCCTTGTTTCGGAAGGCCGTTTGTATTATTTTATGAGCGTGAAGCGCGCGATCGGCCTCATTCTCGCGACATTCGGCCTGGCTTGGACCGGCCTTTCCCAGGGGCCGGGCCGGGTCCCCTGCGACATCCAGCTCGACCTGGCCCTCAAAGTCCTGGCCTTCGATCGCAAGCTTCCCTCCCGCGTCGGCGACGAGCTGGTTCTCGGCATCGTTTATCAAAGCGACTTCCCCGCCTCGCTCCAGGTCAAAGCCGAAATGGAGCAAGCGTTCGAAATCTTCGCAATTAAAAAGGTGGGAACCATCCCCGTCCGACTGGCGGCGATCGACCTCGGCCGATCCCCGCGGTGGGAACAGGAGCTGAAAGAGGCCGGAGTCGATATCGTCTATCTGGCCCCTCTCAAAGACCAGGCCTTCGACCGGATGATCACCCTCTGCCGGCGCCTGCGGCTGACGAGCATCGCCAGCCTGCCCGAATACCCGCCCCGGGGCGCGGCTGTCGGCTTCGCGCCCGCCGGCGACAAGTCCGTCATCATCATCAACCTCTCGGCGGCCCGGGCCGAAGGCGCGGATTTCAGCTCCCGGCTCCTCGGGATGTCCAAGGTCATCCGGTGAAAGCCATCCGGGCAAAAATTCTCTTGGGCACGATGCCCTGGCTGGCAGCCCTGTGCCTGATCATCCTGCTGATCACGCCGATGCAGCTGAAACGGGCTTTATCCGAAACGACCATTTCCAAAAACGAACGAGTGGCCGCCGCATCGGCCGAAACTCTGACCGTGCCCTTGTACTTCCAGGACACGACAGCCCTCGAGGAAGACCTCCGGCGCATCTGGGAGTCGGGCGATATCGTCTATGCCGTTATCCAGGACACGGCCGGCCGGGTCGTCGCCGCCCAGGGAAAGGGCACGGCCGCTTTCGTCCGCTACGAGGATTCTCCGGAAAACAGCTTCACCCGGAAGCAGGACATCTACCGGACCGTCACCCCCATCCGTTACCGCGAAGCCCAGCTCGGCCGACTGTTCATGGGCTTCAAGACGGAATTCATCGCCGCCGAGATCGGCCGCATCCGCAAAGGGATCATCTTCATTTCGCTGGTGATCTTTCTCCTTGGCGCGAGCGTCATCCTCCTGACGACCGGCTGGGTGACCCGGCCTCTGAAGAGCATGACCTCCGCCGCCCGGCAGATCGCCGAAGGCGACCTGTCCCGCCGGGTCGAAGTTCAATCGCAGGATGAGACGGGGATCCTGGCCGCCTCCTTCAACAAGATGGTCGACCGTCTCCAGGAGCTGTACCAGAACCTGGAATCCAAAGTGGAACAGCGGACCGAAGAGCTCCGGTTGGAAGTCGAGGAGCGGCGCAAAGCCGAGGATTTCGCCCGGGAAAACGAGTCGATCCTCCGATCGATGCTCGAGGGCCTCGGCGACGGCGTCGGCATCGTCGACGAGCAGGAGATCTTCACGGTCTCCAACCCGGCCTTGGAGGAGATTTTCGGCGTGCCGCAGGGAGGCTTGACCGGGCGAAATATCACCGACTTCCTCACCCGGCCCGGGATCGAGCTGTCCGCCGCCCAGACGCTCCAGAGGAAAAAGGGTCTCAAGGGCGTTTACGACCTGGAAATCATCACCATGGCCGGGACACGGAAAATGCTCCGGGTCAACGCCATGCCCCGGTTCGACAAAGGAGACCGGTATATCGGAACCCTGGCCGTGTTTTCCGACATCACCCAGCGCAAGCTCCAGGAAAACCAGGTCCGCGAAGCCAACGAAAAACTGCGCCGGAACATCGTCGAAATCGAGAAGCGCAACTCCGAGCTCGGCCTCCTCTACGAGATGGGCGAATCCCTCCAGGCCTGCCAGAGCGAAGCCGAGATCTACGCCGTCGGGGCCCGGTACGGAGAAAAGATTTTCCCCCACCAGTCGGGAGCTTTTTTCCTGGCCGAAAGCGCCGAAGGCCACCTGGATATGAAATCCTCCTGGGGCAGCTATCCCGAAACCTCATTCGACCTGGAGACCGCCGATTGCTGGGGCCTCCGGCGGGGAAAGCCTTATGTCGTCGAGAATCCGGACAAGGATCTCGTCTGCCGGCACGTCCTCGAGGCCGGGCTGGCCGGGGCTCCCTCCTTATGCGTCCCGATGACCAGCTACGGCGATCTCCACGGAATCCTGACAATCAGCTACGCCCCGCCGGAAACCAAAAACCGGTCCGGCCGCAAATCCGCGATCGCGGCCGAAGTGATCCTCCGGGACGAGCTTCGCCCCCGCTTGGCCGCCAACCTCGCCGAATACATCGGGACATCGGTCGTCAACCTCCGCCTCCGGGAATCCCTCCGGGAAAAATCCATCCGGGATCCTCTGAGCGGGCTGTTTAACCGCCGGTTCATGGAGGAAACGCTCGAGCGGGAGATCCGCCGGTCGATCCGGTTGAAGTCCCCGGTCGGAATCATCATGGCCGACATCGACAATTTCAAGGAATTCAACGACACCTACGGCCATGAAGCCGGCGACATCATGATCCGGGAAATCGCCCAGCTGTTGACCAACCATGTCCGCCAGGAAGACGTCGTATGCCGTTACGGCGGGGAGGAATTCCTCCTCATCCTGCCGGGAGCGGCCCCCGATCTGGTCAGAGGCCGGGCCGAGCGCCTCCGGACCGACGCCCATTCCCAGACCATCCTCTACATGGGACGCCCCATCGGCCCGGTTTCCCTGTCCTTCGGCTGCAGTTCGTTCCCTTCCGACGGCGACGACGGATCGGAAGTGATCAAAGTCGCCGACATGCACCTCCTCCAGGCCAAACGGGAAGGCCGCGACCGCGTCGTCTGCTGAATCCAGATTGAATCGGACATGAAGACGATCACCCGCGAAGCCGAGATCGCGCTCGAAATCAAGCGCTCCCGATTCATCGGCCGAAGCTTCCTTCGGCAAATCCCGGCCGAAGCCCTGGCCGCGGTCGAAAAGCTCCGGACCGACGAGCGCGACGCGACCCACCACTGCTGGGCCTACCGGATCGGCCGGGACGGGGAACAGGCCCGCTACAACGATGACGGGGAGCCCCAGGGGACGGCCGGCCCGCCGATCCTCGATGTCTTGAAAAAAAACGATATCACCAACGTCCTCCTGGTCGTGACCCGGTATTACGGGGGAATCAAGCTCGGAGCGGGAGGCCTGGTCCGGGCTTACGGCGACGCGGCCAAAAGGGTGCTCGAGGAATCGCGGGTGAAAGAGCTGCGGCTGATGGCCGAGATCGAGGCCGCCGTGCCCTATCCCCTCCTGGGCGCCCTCGAGCATTATCTCGAGCGGGAGGAGGCCGAAGTCACGGGAAAGACCTTCGGGGAGTTTGTCACCATCCGCCTCCGGATTCCGGCCGCCCGGCAGACCGATTTTGAAGCGTTCTACGCCCGGCTGACCGCCGGGAAAGCCGCCCTGTCCGTCCTCGGCCGGGAATACAAATAGGAGACACAATACCAATTCACCCATTTTTTCCCTCCCAAATGCAGAGAAAATAGGTCAATAGGTATTGTGTCTCCTATATAAAACCCTGCCGGCCGATTCGCGTATAATGAAGGGTGGGATTTTTTATACCCACAAGGATGAGGAGGTCCCATGCTCAAAGACATCATTAAAAAGGAGATCGTGGAGACGATTACCAGCCCGAAATTCGTCTTCACCTTTCTTCTGTGCGCCGTCCTGATCCTTCTTTCGGTCTATACCGGGATCACCTCGTATACGTCCGAACAGAAGGAGTACAACGCCGCGGTCGCCCTCAACAAGAAAAACCTGGAAAGCCAGCCCAGCTACCAGGCCCTGGCCGGCCTGGGAACCAAGATCAATCGGCCGCCGCAGGTCCTGAGCGCGATTTCCAGCGGCATCGACGAAGCCGTCGGGCGCGTGGCTTCGGTCAACATCGCCTACGACCCGAACCTTGTCGATTCCAAATACTCGAGCAATCCGGTCTTTTCCGTCTTCGGGGCCCTGGACCTGACCTTCATCGTCAAGATCGTCCTCAGCCTGTTTGCCATCCTCTTCACCTATGACGCGATCGTCGGCGAGAAGGAACGGGGGACGCTCAAGCTGACCCTGTCCAACAAGGTCCCCCGCGACAAGCTGCTCCTGGGCAAGGTCATCGGCGGCTACATCAGCCTGCTGATCCCCCTGATCATCCCCCTGATCCTGAGCATGCTCATTCTGATGGTCTTTCCCGGCATCCATCTCACCGGGGCGGATTGGGGCCGGCTCCTCCTGATGTTCCTGGTCTTCTTCCTCTACCTCTCGGTCTTTTTCACCCTCGGGCTGTTCGTCTCCGCCCGGACCAGCAAAAGCTCGACGAGTTTCCTGGTGCTCCTTTTCATCTGGGTGGTGTTCGTAACCATCATCCCCAAGGTCTCGGTCCTGGCCGCCTCCCAGATCAAGCCGATCCCTTCGGTCCACGAAATCACCAGCAAGAAAGACGCCTTCCTCCAGCAGGTCCAGGGGGGCGCCCAGAAAGAAGTCATGGACTGGGTGAAGGCGAACTCGCCCAAGCCCGGCGAGGACCAGGCCGGCTTCCAGGAGAAGTTTAAAAAATATCTGGAAGACTACCAGCAGGAAGCGACATCCGAAATCGACGCCAACAACGCCGCTCTCGAGCGCGACTACCAGGCCAAGAAACGGGCTCAGGAGAAGCTGGCCATCAACATCTCCCGGATCTCCCCGGCCTCGGCCCTGACGTTCTCGACAATGAGCCTGGCCCGGACGGGGTTGGACGAGCACCAACGGTTCCTGGACTCGATCCGATCCTACAAGCCCATCTGGACCAAGTGGGCCAACGCCAAGATGATGAGCAACATCGATTTTACCGGCGCGGGACAGACGGCCAAGGTCGTCCTGGATGACATGCCCCAGCACGCTTTCCAGAGCGAATCGCTATCCAAGTCGCTGGCCCGGACCCTCCCCGACATCATCCTGATGGCCGTCCTGATCATCGTCTTTTTCGTCGGGGCCTACCTTTCCTTCCTGAAGTACGACGTCCGCTGACGAGGAATCCCATGCTCGAAACCCAAAACCTGACCAAAATCTACGAGGACGGCCGCCTGGCCGTCGACCACCTGACCATGAAGGTCGAGCCCGGCGAGATCTTCTGCATGTTCGGGGCCAATGGAGCCGGAAAGACCACCACGATCAACCTGTTCCTCAACTTCATTCCCCCGTCCGAAGGGACGGCCCTGATCGAAGGGATCGACGTAGTCAAGGAGCCGCTCCGGTCCAAGGAGTTCGTCTCCTTCGTTTCCGAAAACGTCATGCTGTACGGGAACTACACGGCCATCCAGAATCTCGACTATTTCACCAAGCTCGCGGGCATACGCAACCGGACCAAGGCCGACTATGCGAAGGTCCTGGAAAGCGTCGGCCTGCAGAAAGACGCGTTCGATGCCCGGTCCAAGACGTATTCCAAGGGAATGCGGCAGAAGCTCGGCCTGGCGATCGCCATCATCAAGGACACCCCCAACGTCATCCTGGACGAGCCGACCTCGGGGCTCGATCCCAAATCGGGCCAGGAGTTCCTCAATCTCCTGGCCGGGATGAGGGACAAGGGCAAGTCCGTCTTCATGTCCACCCATGACATCTTCCGGGCGAAGATGATCGCCGACCGGGTGGGCTTCATGAAGAACGGGAAGATGGGCCTGTTGATGACCCGAGAAGAGCTCAAAGGCCAGGATCTCACCGAGCTTTACGTCCAGTACATGGACGAGCAGGACTGAGCCGATCCTTTTGCGCCGTAAACAATCCTGACGCTCATCGCGTACTATTCGCGAGGTGCGTTACGATGAAATTTAAGCTCTATTTCGGCTTTCTCCTCTTTGTCGCGTTCGCTTGCGGGCTCGGGATCGCCGGTCTCTCCGGCCAGCGGCCTCCCCGCGATTGGGACGCCAACGATCGGGAACGCGACGCCGCCTTTCCCATGGACGCCGTGTTGGATTCCCTCGGACTCCGGCCCGGGATGACCGTAGCCGACATCGGCGCGGGTTGGGGGTATATGTCATTCAAGCTCTCCAAACGGGTGGCTCCGGGAGGAATCGTCCTGGCCGAGGACATCGAGACGCGATGGCTTGATTTGTTGAAGACCCGGGCCGCGGTTCGAAACCTCGACAACATCGAAACCATCCTGGGATTGGAATCGGACCCCCGGTTGCCGGAGGCCAAGGTGGACATGATCTTCATGCACGCCGTCCTGCAATGGATTGAAAACCGCCCCGTCTATCTCCGAACGCTGGGGACCGCCCTCAAGCCTGACGGCCGCCTGGTCATCATCGAGTTGGAGAACGAAGGCGACGATCCCGAAACAGGCGTCCAGGATGCGGGCCGATACCCGACCCGCGCCGGTTACCTGGAGCTCTTCCGGAGGGCCGGATTCGAAGTTATTACCGCCGAGCAAAAGCCCGGCTGGAGATACCCGGTCTTCGTCCTGAAAAAGAAAGCCGCATAGACGATCCGGCCACGGCCCTTATCGCCCGAAAAGGACGGATGAGCCAGTGTAGAACGTCCCGGCCACGGCCCCCGTCATCAGGCAGGCCAACGTCGCGGCAAGAAGGGCCCGGAAGCCGATCCGGGAGATGTCGCGGATCCGGGTGGGGACCAACGCCCCCGTCCCGCCGATGAAGATGGCCAGGGAAGCGACATGGGCGAATCCGCAGAGCGCGTAAGATGCGATGATGGCCGAGCGCGGGTCTTTGAGCGCCCCGGTGGCAATCAAGTCGGACAAGCGGCCGAAAGAAAAAACTTCCGTCAGAATGGTCCTGTCGCCGAGGATTTGGGCGACGGAGAGCGCGTCGGACGGAGCGACGCCCATGGCCAGCGTCAGCGGGTAGAAGATGTAGCCGAGCAGGGCCTCGATGGACCATACGACATGCCAGCCGAAGAGACCGTTGACGAGGCCGCCGGCCCAACCGAGGCCGAGATTGAGCAAGGCCACGATCCCGAGAAAGGCGATGAGCAGGGCGATGATGCCCCCAAGGAGCTTCATCCCCTCCATGGCCCCATTGATGATGGCCATGATCAGGTTGTCCTCGCGCTCGTAATAAGGCTTGACGTCCAGGCCCAGGGTCAGGGGCTTCTCCGTCTCGGGCATGAGGAGCTTGGCCATGACGATCGAGGCCGGGGCCGAGATGAACGAGGCCGAGACGAGGTGGCCGGCGATCGTCGGGATGGATTTCTGGAGCATCAACACGTACATCGCCAGGACGGTCGAAGCGATCGTGCCCATTCCGGCCGTGAGGATGGTCCCGAGCTCCGACCGGGTCATGTCCTTGAGGTGGGGGCGGACGACGAGAGCCGATTCGACCCCGACGAAGATGTTGGCCGAGACCGAGAGCGCCTCGGCCCCGCTGATCCGCATCGACCGGGAAAAGAGCCGGGCGAATAGCCGGACAAAAAAAGGCATGATTCGCAGGTAATAGAGGGCGCCCAGGAGGCCGGCGAAAAAGATGATCGTCGGCAGGCCCTGGAAAGCCAGGAAAAAACCGAGGGAGCTCTCTCCGGCCTCGTTTGTCGTCCCGGGCGCCAGGGCCAGGCGGCCGAAGATGAACTTCGTCCCGGCCGTGGCCGTGCCGAGAATGGCCGTGACGGCATCGTTCACCCAGAGGAAGATTTTCGATCCCGCCGGGACGACGAAGATGAAGCAGGCGAACAAAAGCTGGAGCCCGATGCCCCAGAAGAGGACCCGGACATTGACGATTTTGCGGTTTGATGAGAACAAGCCAGGCGACCCCGGCCAAGACGAAAATGCCCGCGAAGCTGACGAGATTATAGGCCGTCATTTTGATCCCGCCGCCGAGTTTATTCGGCTCTCGGGCGGATTGTCAAGGACAGAATATCTAGCGGGCGTCGGTCCGGTTGAACGACAGCGCGGCCGCGACAAAAATCCCCAAGGCCATCGCGAAGAGAACGGCCAGGGGGAGAAGCCCGCCCTTGATCCTGCCGGACAGAGGCTCTTCCTTATAAACGAACCGGGGCATGTCATGGACATCAGTCGCCGTGTTCGAGACGTCCACCGTCGGGTTTGCCCGGCGCATTTCCTCCATCTTCGGTCGACTGTACTCGCGGTAGGAATCCCAGAAAGCCCGGGAGATCGTCCCGAAATGGGCCTGGTTCCGCGCCCCGGAATGGGTCAAGTCGGCGCAATAATACGTGAAAGCCGCCAACGGAGAAGCCATCGACAAGGCCACGGAGAGCTTCGTTTGGGCCTTTTCTTTGAGATCCAGGTCGTCGCGGATGACCTTGGACTTGGCCTCCTGGATATTGTTGGCCTCCCGCCAGGCGGCATCGTTCTCCTTCCGGTACAGGTCGTAAGCCCGGGCAAAGTCGGCGTTTCGGGCGATTTCAACCTTGATCTCGGGTTCGCTCATCCGGTCGACGTTTGCCAGGACGGGATTGGCCTTGAGGACGGCCGCCGATTTCTCCCGCGACAGCCTGCGGCCGAGGTCGTCCCGGTCCCTGTCTTCGATTTGGTCGATCTGGCGGTTGACTTCGATGATCGACGGCGCCGGACGAATCAGGGAAGCGACATAGGGGCTGAGGTTGGGCACGACCAGGACAAACAGCACCCAGAGGAACAAGACAGGTCAGGATGGACGAGGCGCTGGACGCGTGGCGGGTGGAAACCAAAAGTCCCAGCCCGACAAAAAGTCCGATGTAGATAAAGGCGCCGGCCAGGATCATGGCCAGGGCTCCCCAATCCGAGCCCGTCCAGGAGATGCGCGGGTGGAGAAGCAGGAAGATCAGGCCGACGGCCAGCGAAACGAGAAATGGAATCCACAAGATCACCGTTCCGCCGATGATCTTGGCCAGGACCACCTTGGCCCGGGGGACGCCGTTGGCCAGCATCAGCTTGAGGGTTCCGTCCTCCTTCTCCCCCGAGATCGCGTCATAGGAAAAGATGAGAGCGGCCAGGCTCATCAATATCCCCAGGATGAAGGTCAGGTCGATGAGGGGAAAAAGGACCGGGAGGGGATCGTTGCTGAAAGTGTCCAGCCGGGGTGCGGCCGAAAGGCCAAGGACGAGGGCCTGGAGCGGCAAGGGCGGCTGGCTGGGCGAGATCACGCTGCCCAAGCGGTTGAAATGGGCGTATTGAGTCAGATAATTCTGGATATCGGTCTGGCGCCGCGAATATTCATCCTGCTTGCGGATCGTGTCGTTGGTCAGGATGAGGACCGTGACCGGGACGATGACCAGGAGGAGGGCGAAAACCGCCACGAACCGGAAGGACAGGAGATGGTTGCGGATTTCCTTAAGGATCAGGGCATTTCCCATGGTCGGGCTCCTCAGCGCGCGTCGTAGCGGATGAAGGCGACATAGCCGGCGGCGAAAAAGATCACATTGAAGACCAGCAGCCAGGCGAAGTCGAACAGGCCTCCCCCGGACATGACCTCCCCGATCGAGCGGTAGGTGTAAGCGAAGACGGGGGCCTTGTTGTTTTCCAGGGTCCCGCTTTCCAGGACTTGCGTTTTGTAGCGGACGATTTCGTTTTTAAGGCGGCTTTCCTCGCCGATCCCCGTTCCGGCGATTTCCGTGGCCGTATAGACGAAACCGGCGGCCGGAGAGATCCGGTTGAGGGTTTTGGCCAGCCGGACCAGCCGGTCGATCCTGCTCCGGTAGTCCTCCTCGAGCCGGTCGATCTCCCCAATCAACGTATCGACATGATCCATCCGGTGGGCCCGGTCGGTCATCGACAGGAGGATTTCGCGGGTCCAGATCTGGTTCCGCTTTTCCGTGATCGCCCGGCTGGACGGGACTTCGACGATCTGCCGGGCGATCAACGTCCCCGTGTTGGGCAGGACGAAGACCGTTAAGGCCCAGATCAGGAGCAGGACGACGAGCGACGTGGCCGACCGACGGGTGATGGCGGAAATGAACAAGCCCAGGCTTAAAAACAGGGCCATATAAATCAGGCTGAGGAGGAGGATCAAGGCCAGGCGCCCGTAGCCGGACGCCGGCATCCGAAACGACGGATCCAAGTGGAGGACGGCCAAGCCGATCCCGGTGATGAGGAAAAACGGGACGGCCAGGCTGACCAGGTTGCCCAGCCATTTTCCGAAAAGCAACGTTCCCCGCGATACGGAATTGGCCAGGGTCAGCTTCAAGGTTCCCGCCTCGCGCTCCCGGCTGATGCGGTCGAAGCCGAAAAGAAGGGCGACGAGGGACAGGACGACCTTGACGAGGTAGACGAAATCGGGCGCGGGGAAGAAGGCGAAGACGTTGTTGGTCGAGGATCGCCCGGTCCGCGTGTCGATCCCGATGAAGCTCAGCTCGTAAGAACGGGTGATGGAATCTTCCAGTCCCTTGGCGAAGATCGACAGCGGGTTGGGCGGAAGGACGGCGATCGGCTCCCCGGGCTTTGGCTGGATGATCTGGAAATCGGCGGCCCGGCCGCGGTAGTCGCGGGCCATCACGAAAAGCGAGGTGAAGATCAGGACCGCCGCAAGCAGGATGACGATGAAGAACTTGTAGCTGAGGAGGTTTTCAGCGATTTCCTTGCGGACGATGGTTCCGATCACGGCCGGGCTCCTCAGACCGCCAGGGGCTCGGACTTCATGTAGTCGATGTAGATTTTTACCAGGTCTTCGGTCCGGAGGTCTTCCCGGGTCCGTTCCATGACCAGGCGGCCTTCCTTCATGATCCCGACCCGGTCGCCGATTTCCTTGGCCCGGAAGATGTCGTGGGTCGACATGAGGATGGCTTTGCCTTCATTTTTCAGCTCGGCCAGGATCTCCTGGAACTCCTCGGCCGCCTTCGGATCCAGGCCCGAGGTCGGCTCGTCCAGGAGAATGGCCGGAGCGTTCTTGATGACGGCGATGGAGATGCCCAGCTTCTGGCGCATGCCCTTGGAGAAATTCTTGACCCGCTGCTCGAAGGCTTTTTCCTGGAGGGAAACCCGGCGCATGACCCGGTAGTAATCGTCCTTGGTCAGGTTCGCTTTCCCCCCGAGCTTGGCGAAGAAATCCAGGTTCTGCCGGGCGGTGAAGTTGCCGTAGAGCATGACGTTTTCGGAAACGAACGAGACATACTTCTTCGCCTCGAGCGGATCCTTATCGACGTCGATGCCGTTGATCAGGCAAGCCCCGGTCGTCGGCGGGATGAATCCCAGAAAGAGGTTGATCGTCGTCGTTTTGCCCGCGCCGTTGGCCCCGAGCAGGCAGTAGACTTCGCCGGCCCGGACCGACAGGTTGATGTGGTCGAGGGCCAGGACGCCGTCTTCGTAGCGCTTGGACAAGTCCTCGGCCTTGAGAATGATCTGTTGTTCGCTCATCGCATCCTCCCTAAGGTGTTATCGTCGCTCGATGCGTGGTCAACGGACATCGTATTTAAGAAATCGGACGTAGGCGGCGGCAAAGGGCGCCAGGAGCCAAAAGGCCAGGGAGATCAGGCTGCCCCAGTTCCCGGCCAGGACATCGCCGAGAGGCGAGGTTTCTGACCGAGAAGGCCGGAAGCGTTTTCAAATCGACCATCTTGGTGATCGAAGACGAGCTGCCCGACCCGCCCGCGGATACATCATCGTCCGCTTCTTGACGAATTGATAGAGGGACGCGTCCAGGGTCCGCTGGTGGTCCTGGACGGACTGGTAGTAGTTTGCCCGGTCGATCTCCCCGGTGCCGCAGAGGTCGGTGATCGAGCCGGGAAAAGGCGGCGCTGGGCGAGAGGAGCGAGAGGCCCGCGGCCAGCCCGCGCTGGCGCTCTTTCTCCCGCCGGAAGGAGTCGTCGATCTCCCGAAGCTGCGAGGACTTCATGTCGCTCGCCCGCTCATCCCATTCGGCCTGGAAGGCTTCGAACTCCTTCTTCTTGTCCTCCGGCTCGCGCAGGGCTCCGCCTTGTCCGTGATCGGCCCGAACAATTCCACATACTTGGCCCCCAGGGCGACGGCTTTTTCCCGGTCGATCGTTTTCGACGGCCAAGCGACTTCTGTATCGAGACGACCGTTTCCGTCCGGGCGGGGTGGATCGACCGAAGCCAGCATATCGCTCAGCCGGGGAATGACGATCTGGAAGACGATCCAAACGAGAAGGATCGCCACCAGCGAGGTCCGGGAGCGGGCCGAGCTGGCCGAGATCATTAAGCCGAAGGCGTAGTAGGCCAGCAGAAAAACGGACGTCGTCAAGAAGACCGTGGCCAGGCGGCCTGGATGATCGGCTCCGCCGATCGGGAAAAGACATCAAACCGAGGACGATCAGCCCGAGGACGAAGACGACGATAAAGGGGATCCAGACCGTCAGGAACCCGCCCGCGAGCTTGCCCAGGAGGAGGGTGTGGCGAGGGGCGCTGTTGGCCAGGATAGCCCGCAGCGTCCCCATCTCCTTCTCCCCGGCGATCAGGTCAGAGGCAAACAGCAGGACGATCAAGCTGACGACCATCTGGATGATGAAGAGGAAATCCAGCTTTCCGAAGACGGAGAGAATGGATTCCTCTCCCCCGGCCGAACCCCCCGGCTTGGAGCCTTCCGGCTCGAACTCGTAGTAGAGCGGCAGCGAGGACTCGAATCCGGTCGGCCAGGACCGAGAGCGCGGACGGGCGGGAGAAAACCCCGGATTTTAACCCGGCCCATGATCAGATCCGACATCCGGGAGGAGGCCAGCTCTTCCTGGGCCAACCGGACCTGCTCGCTGTAGATCGCGGACGTTGCTTGTGATAGTCCACGTTATAGACGTAGATCGAGACGAGGATGAGGACGGCGGTGATCAAGAAGAACAGCGGGAACCGGTAGCTGAGGATGTTCTCCAGCAGCTCTTTGCGGACGATCGTCTTGAACATGGCGCCGCCTCCCCTTACCGCCGGGTCAGCTTGATGCCGAAGGCGACGATGCCGACCAGCAAGCCGACCAGGAGCAGGACCAGCAGGCCGACTCCCAGGACGTTCGTCTTGGAGGCGATATGGACGCGGACGATCTTGTCCTCGGATTCGACCGTGCGGTTGTCGGCCATGCATTCGGTTTTGATCTTCGGCTCGTAGTCGCCGACGGCCACGTCGTCGGGCGGCTGGAAGGTGAGCGTCACGACTTCGTCTTTGCCCTGCTCGAGGCTGCCGATCAGGTCGGGGACGACGGTCGACCGCCAGTTCAGGGGCAGGTCGGTCGAAACCCGGATGTTGTTGAGCTTCCGGGTGCCGGCGTTCTTGACCCGGATCTCCATCGTCACGGCTTCGCCGACCTTGATCTCATGGTAGAGGTTGACCGCCTGGACTTCGATTTTCCCCACGCCCCGGGGAATGAGCTCGAGATGGACGAATCCGGCCTTGAGGGCGGCCACGTCGGCGTCGTCCAGGGCCGGCTTTTTCGACCGGAGCTCGGCCAGGCGGACGGCCTGGTCGTTGTCCAGGGTCAGGGCGTAGAAGGCGATGGGCTTGTCGATCACGACCTGGGCGTCGGCGTTTTTCGGCAGATACACTTTCAAGGCCAGCTTCATCGAGGTGATGCCCTCGGTGAACTTGATCTGGGAGAGGCGGGCGCCGGTGGACGGATCGCTGAATTCGTAGTTGAGCTGGGTGGGAAGGTTGACCGCTTCGAGCTTGAAGACGTTGGCCTCGCCGGAGAACTTCTCCAGGGAAAGCTCGAACGTCGCCGCGCTCTCCAGGTCGGCTTCCTGGGAGAACTGGGCCGAGTTCATCGTGACGATATTGGCGCTGACGCCCTTCTGAAGATAGACCGAGGTGGTTTCGCTCTTCCCCGAATAGAAGATGTCGACCTCGAGGTTCTCGACGTCCTTCAGCAGCTGGAAGGTCACATCCTGCTGGGTTTCCAGGGGGAGCGCGGAGATTGTCTTTTCATAAGGGTCGGAAACGATCTTGCCCTCGGACTTGAGGGAGACCGAGACATCCTTGATCTCCTTCATGAAGTCCAGGGGGAACAGGTCCTCGGCGCTGATATTCAACCGGGACAGCTCCTTCAGCTCCTTGGAGGAATAGCGGAGCGTGACCCGGACGAATTTCTTCCCTCCGGCGTCCTGGAACTTGACCGCGCTGGCCACCGAGATGCGGGCCTCGCTGCCCATGAAGCTGATCAGGGCCTGCTGGTAATCGACCTGGGCCTGGAGGTAGGCCGTCTGGGTCCGGGAGAAATCCTCTTCGGACTGGAGGCCCTGCTCCCGGAGCTTGAGGGCCCGGTCGAAGTCGCCCTTGTTTTTCTCCAGGGTGAGCTGGGCGCGTTTCAGCGACAGCAATTTCATCGTCTGCGATTCCTGCCCGGCCTGGGCCGGCAGCCAGACGGCCAGGCAGACCAAGGCCAGGATGAGGGTGGCGAATTTTTTCATGGGGATTATCTCCTATGGATCCGATTCCCGCCGCTTACAGCGCGTCGGCCAGCTTGATGTTCCATTGTTCGAGGTTGCGGCCCGTGGCCTTGTCCAGGCGGCGCAGGGCCAGGGTGTAGTCGATCAGGGCCCGGAGCTCGGCCGTCCGGGAGGCGGCCAGGTCCCGCTGATACTGAAGGACCTTGAAGCTGTCGCTCAATCCGACCTTGAGCTTGGATTCCTCGGCCGCCAGCTTCTGGGCGGCCAGGTCGGAGGCGACCCGGTAAGCGCCGACCCGCTCATAATTGGTTTGAACGGCCCGAAAGGCCGAGCGGACTTCCAATACGACGGCTTGCTCTTTCTCTTTCATCCGGGCGATTTCCAGGTCCAGGCCGGCCCTGGCCTGGGCCTGGGCCGCCCGGGTCAGGACGGTGCTCAGGGGGATGTCCAGGGAGAGAGCGATCGACCAGTTCTGGTATTTCAAACCGAGGGCGTCCTTAAGCGCTTCGCCCGATCCTCCCGCAACTGTTCCGAGAATAATCCCGGTCAGGGGATTGTCGTCCAGAAAGAGGATCCGGTCGCCCGACAAGCCGGGGCTCCAGTACCGGGCGCTCAGGCTGAGCGAGGGGAGCATTTGGTTCTTGGCAAAGGAGTAATCGACTTCGCGGTTCTTGATCCCGATGGCCGAGGATTGGAGGTCGGGCCGGTTGGCCAGAGCCAGGGCCAAGACATCGTCCAGGCTCATCTCGGTTTTCTCGAAGCCCGGCGTTTCGGCGGGAACGATCTCGCCCGCGTCCGGGCCGAAGTCGAGGTTGAGGAGGCCGCGGAGGGCGTCGGCTGAATCCTTGACCATCATCTCCGAACGGAGGATGTCGGCTTTGCGGCTGGCGACCTCGGCCTGAGAGCTGAGGATTTCCTTGGGGGCCAGGGTTCCAATCTCGACTTCCTTCCGGTTTTTTTCCTGAAGGTCCTCGGCCAGCTTCAGCGACTGGCGCTGGACGGCGAACGACTCGATTTGATAGACGAGCTCCCAATAGGCTTGCTCGACTGAGTAGACGGTCTCGATCAGGGCGCTTTTCAAAGTGTTCCCGGCGATATCATTGTTGTTCCGGGCGACGAGGATGTCTTTCCGGCTGGTCCCCCAGCCGAAATCACGGAGAAGCGGCTGGGTCCACTGGAAGCTGAGGCGGCCGCTGTAATACGGGTTGATCGTTTGAAAGCGCGAGTTCGACTCGTTCATCCCGCCGCTCAATCCGAGCGACAACGATCCGCCCAGGGGCAGGTTCTGGTTCAGGCTGCCGGAAAGGGAGCTGGACGCGGTGGTGGAGACATCGGAGGCGTCCATCCAGGAATAGGATGACGCGTTTTGGCGGTCCCGGAAGAAATCAAAGGAAAGCGACGGGAGAAACTTCTCCCCGGCCAGGGTCACGGACGATTCCGACTGGCGGGCGCTGATGACCTGGACGGCCACGCCCAGGTTGTGCCGGATCGCCTGGACGACGCATTCCTTCAACGTCAACGGCTGGGTTTTCGCCTCCTGCGCCGGCAGGGCCGGAGGGAGGAACGCGGCCGTGGCGAATATCGCGGCGAGGGCGCCGAGCTTGCGGTAGTTCATCATCGTGGTACTCCTCACACGTCTCTTAATTGCCAGAATCATGCCAGGGAACGGCAAAGGCGGGGGCGGACCCTGCTCCCCTGGATTCATACGGAGAAAATCGGCTTTCGTTCAGGTTTTCGGGCCGAAAACGGGTAACGCCTTACCGGCCGGCGGGTTATCCCTTACCCGCCCGGCCCGTTGAATGGGTTAAGGAAATCGAGACAGGCGGATCGAACTGCTCGATGATTTTCGTTTTCAACTGAAAAAGGAGTTTACGCCGGACGATTCTCCGAATGATCAGATCGCCGCTTCTTTGGCTCACGGCGATGGAAGGCACGTTGTCCTCTCGGATATAAAACAGCATCCGCTTGTACCCTCTTTTTTGGGCGATCGCCCGATGCCGGCGGGCCGAAGAGCTCGCCACGCCCTTTTTCCTGAATTTCTCCAGGATATAGATATTTTCCCCGATGACTTCGTCCGCCTTCAAAGCCGGATAATAATTCTCGGATCTTGTCTTGCGGACGTCCTCGGCGGTGACAAACCAGTTGATGCTGCAAATCTCGTTCGAATCGATCGTTCGACCGATGAGACAATCGTGGAAGCCTTTTTGATAGAATTCCCTTCGCGTCAGCAACTCGATTTGAGACAGCCGGCTTTCTTTTGCCATCAAATCGAAGAAATGAACGACGTCTTCGGCCGAGGCCGCCGCGAGAGAGACTTTTTCGTCGGCCGGTTTGAATCGATCCAACTCCTGAACCATGACGAAATAGGGTATCGAACTATAAAGCTGGCGTCCCAGATTTCGAAAAAACAAAGACGGCCCCAACATCCGAAAAGCTTCGATCCCTTTCGAGAGGTTGAGAAAATTCCCGTATTTTTTATTCATGGCCGTTGCGCCTGTCCATTCCGCCACCCCGGCAGATCGGGACAAACTATAACTGAGTCCGCCGTTTTTCTCAACGGCCGGGGTCTTTCAGGCTCTGGAACTTTCCCTTCACAGATGGTAGACTGACCCGGGGCAGATAATTGGAACACAAGCCGGTAGAAAGAGATGACCGGAATTTCAGGCGGAAGGCGGTTCGCTGCGCCGGCATGCGGAGGGATATCCCTCAGCCGACGAGCTCGAGGCTTGGCTAAAAGGCGCCAGTCTGGTATAAATCAGCCGAAGCGGCCGGACTTCGTCAGGGAGCATGGCGGGAGCTAAAGACATGAAAACAACCATCGTCATCCCGACATATAATGAGGCGGGCAATCTCGAACGCCTCGTCCCGGGGATCTTCCAAGCCTGCCCCGAGGCGGCCATCCTCATCGTGGACGACAACTCCCCCGACGGGACCGGGGCCCTCGCCGACAAGCTCGCGACGCAATTTCCGGCCATATCGGTCATTCACCGCCCCCGAAAAGCGGGGTTGGGAACCGCCTATGTGGAGGGGTTTATCCGGGCGCTGAAGGATGGGGCCGAAATCATTTTCGAGATGGACGCGGACCTCTCGCATGATCCCGCCGATATTCCGGCGTTTCTCGAAGCGGCCCGGACGGCCGATATGGTCATCGGCAGCCGATATAAGGACGGAGTCCGGGTGCTGGGTTGGCGGTTTCGCCGCCTCTTTCTCAGCAAAATGGCCAATATTTTCGTATCCCACGTCATGATTTATCCACGCGCCGATGATTACTCCTCGGGCTATCGTTGCTATCGGCGGGCCGTGCTAGAAAAAATCCGCCTGCGAACCATTATCTCCGACGGCTACGCCTTTCAGATTGAGATGGCTCATCTGGCCCACAAACAGGGATTTAAAGTGGAAGAGATCCCGATCATATTCCGCGAGCGCATCGCGGGCTCCTCGAAAATTTCCCCTCATGTCGTCCGCGAAGCCTTCTGGCTGACACTTCGCTACCGGGCCCCTCTGGGTGATATCATACGGCTCATCGGGACGGTGTATAAAAAATATCTTTATATGGGAAAATAGTGTTTTCCGTTTCGGCCGGCGTCATCGTCCATAACGAAGCCGCGGCCATTGGCGATCTGCTCGAGGCCCTCGGCGGTCAAACATGCGCCGGCTGCCGGATCACCGAAATCCTGGTCGTTTCCTCGGCCTCGACGGACGGGACCGACGAAATCGTAGCCGCTCAAAAGCGCCGGGATTCGCGGATCGAGCTGATCAGCCAGCCAACGAGGCGAGGGAAAGCCTCCGCGATCAACCTGTACCTCGCCCGCGCCGCCGGGGACATCGTCCTCCTTTCAAGCGGCGATATCCTGCCGGCCCCGGATGCCGTCGAAAAACTCGTCGCGCCCTTCGCCGACCCGAAAACCGGCATGACCGGCGGCCGGCCGGTCCCGGTTGACCGGGAGACGACCTTTATCGGTTTCGCGGTCACCCTGCTCTGGCGACTGCACCACAGCATCGCCCTGGAAACGCCGAAACTCGGAGAGATGGTGGCCTTCCGGAATATCGTCCGGGCCATTCCCGAGGATACGGCGGTCGATGAAGCCACCTTGGAAGCGCTCATCGTTCAAGCCGGTTATCGGTTGCGGTACGTACCCGAAGCGATTATCCGCAACAAAGGCCCGGAAACCCTGACCGACTTCATCCGCCAGCGCCGGAGGATCGCCGCCGGGCATCTCCATCTTTCAAAATCGCTGGCTTACCGGGTCAGCACGTCCGGTCCGCTGAAAATCCTTCGGGCGATTGTCCGGCAGCCGTCTTTAACCCCGAAGAAGATCGCCTGGAGCGCCGGGGTGATTGCGCTTGAAGCCCTGGGGAGGGCGCTGGGCTGGTTTGATTTCCGCATCCGGAAAAAAAATCCGGTGGTCTGGGATATCGCCCGAACAACCAAACGACTCCATTGAACACGCTTCGTTTCCTTTCCCGGATGCCGGCGTTCGCGCTGTTCCGTCTTTTCGGGCGGCCGCGAATGCGTCCCTTCAATCTCACCCTGAGCTTCAGCTTTCGATGCAACTCCCGCTGCAAGACCTGCCACATCCATAGCAAAACGACCCCGGAGCTCGGCCTCGATGAATGGCGTCGGGTGTTCGCAAATTACGGCCGCAACATCTTCTGGGCGACCATCAGCGGCGGGGAGCCCTTCCTGCGCAAGGATCTGGCGGCCCTCGTCTGTTCGCTCTATGATTACTGCCGGCCTTCGATCATCACGATTCCGACCAACGGATTTATGACCGAAACGATCGCCGGGGCGATCTCCGAGATCGCCGGGCACTGCCGGCGGTCCCAGATCATCGTCAACGTGTCTCTCGATGCCGTCGGCGAACGGCATGATGAGGATCAGGGGACTGCCGGGAAGCTATGCCCGGGCTCTGGAAACTTTTCACCGTCTGAAAGCGATGTCCGCGCCAAATCTCTCGGTCGGGATCCATTCGGTCATTTCCGCATTCAACGCCGAGCAGATGCCGGACATCACCGCCCGGCTTGCGGCCCTCGGGCCCGATTCCTATATCGCCGAAATCGCCGAGGAGCGCAATGAGCTTGATACGATCGGCTCCGCTATCACGCCGGACCGCGAGTCGTATCGCCGGGCGGCGGACTCCGTCATGCGGCGGCAGGCCGCCCTGCCCTCCCGCCGGATCGGCCGCCTGACCCGGGCGTTCCGCCGGGAATACTACGCCGTGGTGGAAAAGGTGTTGCAGACACGAACTCAGGTCCTCCCTTGTTACTGCGGTTACGCGACGGCCCACCTGGCGCCCAACGGTGACGTCTGGATGTGTTGCGTCATCGCGGAACCGGCGGGGAACCTCCGCGAGAGCGGCGGTCGATTTTTACCTGTTTGGCGCTCGCCCAAAGCCGAGGCTTTGCGGCGGCCGATCAGGGCGGGACGGTGCTTTTGCCCACTGGCCAACGCCGCCTACGTCAACTTGCTGTTCAGCCCGCGGTCGATGGCCCGGATCGGCATCTCTCTTCTCAAGGACGCGTTATGGCCACGATCCTGACCGGAACGACGGGTTTCATCGGGCGGCAGGTCGCCCTGAAGCTGACGCGCGAGTCCGGACAAGCGGTCGTTGCGCCTGTAAGAACTGCCGGAACAATCCCGTCACCTGCTCCTTCCTGAGGGAAGCGGGCGTCGTTTTGGAAGATGGGCTTTTTTATAGAGCCGGATTTTGTCGCGGATCTTATTAAACGCCATGCCGTTTCGCAGGTCATCCACCTTGCGGCCGTGCGAGGCGCCGGGAAAAGCGCCAGGCGCGAACAATCAAGCCATCAATATCGAGGCCACCCGCATGCTGTTTGGAGGAATCGATGCGCGGCGGGGTGCGCTGCTTCGTATACGGCAGCAGCGTCGGCGTATGGGGCACGACGCCTCGGCAATTGCCCGCCGGATTCGCGGACGGAGTATGTTCCCGACACCCTCTATCACGCCAGCAAGATCGAGGCGGAGAAAGCCGTCCGGCGATCCCGGGAGAAAGGACTCAACGCGATCATCATCCGCCCAACGATCACCTACGGCGCCGGGGATGTGGGCTGCCGGCAACCCTGGTGGGCCTGGTGCGAAAAAAACGTTTGATCCTGTCCCGGCCGGACATTAGGGTCCATCTGGTGTCGGTCCATGCCGTAGCGGATTGCATTGCCCGCATTCTCCACATAGGGGAGACGGCGGACGATCTCTACGTCGTGCTGGACCGGGAATCCGTGACCTTGCGCCAATTGGCCGATTGCATTCACCACCACTTTAATCATACCCCCTATCCGCCGGCGATAACCATGCCGCGGGCAATCTTCGCGGCGGCTGACCGGATGTTCGGGCTGCTGCACAGTGATGTCTGGAAGGTCCGGATGAAGCTCCTCGGAAGGGACTGGATTTACAATCCGCTTGGCTCCTATGATAAATTGGGCTATGTCCTCCTCCCCAGACAATGACCGCGTTTGGGCAGTATCTTCAGGATCAGTGGCCGGCCGGCGAAAAGGCGGCGTCTTGACGGCCTAGGCTCGGAGGACTCGTTTTTGAAGGGATGCGCGAGTGAACCTGAAGTCTCCAACGATGACGACCATGCCTCAAAAAACCCTTCTCCCCACGGCGCCGACCATATGGCTGCTGTTTACCATCGGCTATCTGTTCGCCGCATGGCACAAGCCGTTCCATGTCGATGAGTTCTATTCCTGGATGTACGCCTGTCGTTGTTCCTTCGGGGACATTCTTCTGCTTGCGTGACTTCGGGATCGGTCACCCGCCGCTGTATCATCTCCTGCAAAAGCTCGTTCAGCTTTGTATGCCCTTTTACCACCCCATGTTCGTCAGGATCGCCAATTACTTCATCGGTTCGATTTTCGTCGTCGTCTTCACGTCCTGGTGCCTGAAACAGAAACGAATGCCTTTTTTCTGTGCCGGCGTGTGCTTGTCGGCCGCCGTTTTCAGAAGCATTCGTATTCAGCCGGATGTGGGGGCTTGTTTTCCTGTCGGTCTTTCTTCTTTATCTCGCGGGGGAACGTTACCTGCGAACCGGTGCGCTCGGGGACCTGTTGAGGTTGGGGGGAGGGGGCCTTTTGGCCCTGGCGGCCGATTACGGCAGCATCATCGTGGTGTTTCCCTATGTCGCACTCATTCTGGCCGTCCGACTGAAGGCTCGGTATGCCCGGCGGCTGGCAGCGTTGGATGTGGCTGCATTGTCGCTGGCCTGGCTGATCGCGACCTGGAAGGGCATGTCCGGCGCCGGCCCGTTTGCCTATGCCGGGCGCCTGGCGCGCGACCTTTCCACCGTCGCCACTAAGTCCCTCAATGTGCTCTTCAACTTCTGGTTTATCGAGACGTTCGCGCTCGCCGTGGCGGTCTTTGGGGGTGTGCTCGTCCTTGAGTATGTCCTGAGAGGCGGCGGACAGTCGCGCCGGGCGCTCTAAGCGCAGGGATGAAATGCCGGCTCCCGGGACGCCGTCTCAAGCAGGCCCAGGGCTTTCTTGATGTCCAGCGGGGAAACCGGCCGGTTGGTGATAACCATCCTGTCGGCTTGGATGATGCTTCTAGCGGTGAGCCCGGTATTTTGGCGAGAATTATTAAACAAAAAGTACCTGATGATCGTCCTGCCGATGGCTTCATTCTGCTGCTGAAAAATCTCCGACCACGATTGCTGGACGCGCTGGCGCTGGCGCTTCTCGCTTCCGGGGGGATCTACCTGTTTTCGAACCAAATGGTCGAATGGTATCCGGCCCAGGCTTTTGACGGCCCGCGCCAGGTGATCTTCGAAAATGAGTTCGCTTGCGCGAACCACTATCTCCGGCGCGGATTCGGCACCGGCGAGGAGCCGGTGCTCGTCGACTTCACGATGTTCGAAAAATACTGCAAGCTGTGTCGGATCGGGACGGATGTCCTGGATGCGGGCGGCGTAGACACCTGCAATTCGTGGGTTTTGAGCGGCCCGAGCCCGAGCTGGCCAAGGTGTTCACGCCGCCTCCGGGCTTCAGCCTGAGCCGGACCGAAGATGTCCGGATGAGATGGCTGGACCGGGTTCAATTCAGGCGTCTGACCCCCATTCCCAAGCGGCGCTTCAAGGTGTATACATACATCCGTGCGCACGAACCCGTGGATTGACCGCCCATGGCCTTCATAGAGACAGACTGGGAACACTATTTTACCGACACCCATGAGGGATTGGGGACGACCTATGAGCGGTTTGTGCTTCACCGCTATTTTGAGCGCTTTCGCGCGGCCTATGCGGTCGAACGGGTGCTGGAGGTGCCGTCGTTCGGTATGACCGGGGTATCGGGCATCAACAGTATGTGGTGGGCCGCCCACGGCGCATCGGTCACCGTGTTGGACGACAACGCCCGACGGGTCAATCTTATCAAACGGATCTGGGAGCAAGGCGATCTGCCCGTTCACTGCTTTTGCGTAGAGACTTTCGGAGGACTGCCCCTCAAGGACGGCTCGATCGATCTGAGCTGGAATTTTTCGGCGCTGGGTTTTCTGATTAATCCGGAAGCGTGCCTGGCCGAGATGGCCCGGATCACGCGCCGGGCTATCTTTATCTGTATCCCCAATAATCGGAATTCGCGAGGAACTTACGCTGCCACGCGAAAGGAAACGACAGCCGGGTTCGTTCGATCCGCGCCATATCGAAGCCGTTCTGAACGCGCTCGGCTGGCAGGCCGTCAGAGAGGCTTCCTGGATGTCCCCCCTTGGCCGGATATCGCTATGAAAAAAGAGGATTTCATAAAAAAAATCGGGATGGGGCAGTCTTCGTCGGCCGGATCCGTCACGCGTCAAGCGCCTGTGCATTTTGGATTATTTCGGCGGGCTCGAACCGGGCATGGAATCAAACATCATGCGCTATTCATTATTAGAGGGGCGCCGGCCCTCATCAAGATGCTTTGGGCCCATCACCGGTATCTGCTGTTTGCGCCAAGGAGCACACCCGGATGATCCCGATTGTCGAAAAACTCCGATCCCCCGCGTTTTCGTATTGTCATGGGAGAAAGGGCGGAGGACCGCCCAGCCGAATTGATAAGAATGGAAAACATCGTCTCCATAATCATCCCGTCCTATAACTCCGCTTTGACTATCGGGCCGTGCCTCGAGTCGCAACAACGGCAAACCTATACGGGTGAGCGCGAAATCATTCTGGTCGACAGCTCGGATGATGAAACGCCGGCGATTGTCGCAGAGCGCTTCCCCTCGGTCGACCTGCTTCACCTGGATATCCGGACGGATGCTGGTTCGGCGCGCACTCTGGGGGTAAAAAGAGCTCGCGGGCGGATCATTGCTTTTATCGATTCTGATTGCGTTGCCGCCGCGGATTGGCTCGATAAAATCGTCGTCGCTCTTTCGGGTCCCTACGGCGCCGTCGGCGGGGCGATCCACAACGGCAACGATGAGGCGGACCTCATGGGGTGGGCGGGTTACCTCGCCGAATTTCGAGAATTCATCCCCGGGCGGCCGAAGCGGGAGGTCAAACACTGCCCCACATGCAATATCGCCTATAAAAAAATTATTCTTGGAACGCCGGACCGTTCCCGGGACATTATTATCCCCAAGAGGATTTGGTGTTCAACCATGCCCTGGCCGATAAGGGCATCAAGATTCTCTGGGATCCTTCGATCAGGGTGCATCATCGGCACCGCTCCTCGTGGAGTGGATTTTTGCTTCATCAACGCGGGATCGGAGCGGCAACCGCCCGGGTGCTCAAAGACATCGATCTTCCCGGATCCTGGATTGCCCGGCACCCCGCGGCCGGCCTCGTGTTCGCGCCCCTTCTTCCGGCGGTCAAGTGGGTCAAAACCGTCGCCGCCTTCCTGAGATACCAGCCGTCCATCCTGCTGAAGCGTCCGCACGTTCTGCTACCACTGGCCGTCGGCCTGCTGTTCTGGATGCGGGGCTTCGTCCGGGAATCTTGGGAAAAAAAATGATGAAATTCATCCGGCACTATCTCGGTTGGCGCAACTGGGCCGTGCTGCGCTTCAACTCGGTGCTGGAGAATATCTACGTTCTCTTCTATATTGCCTTGAACGATCGGCTCACCGCGCCAATGTTCCTGGCGAACGGCGCGGTTTTTATTCTGCTGAGTATTTTTTCCACGACATACGGATACCTTGTGAACGACTGGGCGGACAAAGAGCTCGACGCACGACATGGAAAAGACAACACCTTCCGGCACGACTCGGCGGCGAAAGCCGGCCTTATCACGGGTTTTTTCGGGCGCTGGGTTTTATATGCCTTCTGCGTTTTATTTCTTATCCCTATGTCGCGGCGCTTTGGGTGCTCTGGTTTTTCATCGCGACAGCGTACTGGGTCAAGCCGTTGCGCCTGAAGGAACGGGGCAAAGCCGGCCTGTTTTTGGTGGTCGTCGCCCAGCGGGCGTTGCCGACGCTGCTGATATTCGCCGCCTTTCGCCACGGGGCGGCCGCCGATATCGCCTTGATCACGGTGTATGTTTTTTTCAGGGGCCTTTCATCCGATCTCAACCATCAGCTGGAAGACTACCGCCACGACGCGGCCACCCGCACGGGCACCTTTGCCGTCAGTGCCGGGGCCCGCTCAGCCGAGAAAGTTTTCCGTGGGAGCCTGGAGGTCGAGAAGGTGTTGCTGTTTGTCGTTCTGGCGGTGATGCTGATCCGTCTCGAGCATGTCCGCTTCGCCGGGCTACCGGCCATAGCCCCGGTGCTTTTTTTCTACGGTGTCGTATACGGCTGGAGCATCATCGCCCTCCGCCGGCGCAAGGATGCCGGAGAAGCGAATCCATTTGCCGGTGGCGACAAGAGCGTCTTCCACTTCTTGCACCATGCGTTCCCTTCGGTGCTCCTGCCCGGGTACCTGCTGCTTTTTCTGGTGTCCAAGCAGTGGCTGTTTGCGCCGGTGCTCTTGCTTTTCATCCTGTATCGGAAACTCTATTCAATTGAGCTGATTCGCAGCAGCTTTCCAGTTTGCCTTATTTTTGGGGCCGTTCAAGGGCGCTTCAGAAAGCGTTGACAGCCCCCCGCCTCATGAAAGAGGCGACGGTTGCGGCTATTTTCCCCGGGCTTAAGCCATATCGATCGCGAAGAAAAGCTTGGTCTCCGTGTTCAATGAACGCGTCGGGAAGCCCTATCCGTTTTATGATTCGGCCAAGGAAATGGTGATCAGCGGCATATTCGACGACCGCGCTCCCGAAGCCACCGGCGAGGACGTTCTCCTCGAGCGTGATGATGAATTTGTATTGGTCTCCCACGCGCGCCAGAAGAGCTTCGTCGAGCGGTTTGACGGATCTCGCATTGATGACGCCGACGCATAACCCTTCTTTTTGAAGCAAAGCGGAGGCTTCCATGGCCGGGGAGACGAGAGAACCGACGGCCAGCATGACGGCCTCCCCCCCTTCCCGCAGGACTTCCCACGAGCCGATCGGTATCGGCGTCATCTCGGGATCCAGAGGGACGCCGAGGCCGTCCCCTCTCGGATAGCGGACGGCCGTGGGACCGTCCTCTCGTTCCAGGGCCGTTTTGATCATCCGTCGGAGCTCATTCTCGTCCTTCGGCGCCAAAATCACCATATGGGGGAGCTGTCTCAGATAGGAAAGGTCGAAGATCCCTTGATGCGTCGAACCGTCTTCACCGACGATTCCGCTTCGGTCAATCATGAACCGGACGGGAAGTCTCGGCAGGCAGACATCATGAAGGATCTGATCGAACGCCCTTTGCAGGAACGACGAGTAGATGGCCACAAAAGGTTTCGCCCCTTCCTTGGCCAGTCCTGCGGCGAACGTCACCGCGTGCTCTTCGGCGATCCCCACATCGAAATACCGCGCCGGATAAGCTTTTTCGAAAGCGGTCAAACCCGTGCCGTCTTTCATGGCCGCAGTAATCGCGACGATCTTCTCATCCTTGCCGGCGAGATCGACGATCGCATCTCCAAAAACGGACGTGTAGGACGGCCCGGGGGAGGTTGTCTCCGATTTTCCATTCGCAGGATTGAAGGCCCCGACGCCATGGAATCTCGTCGAATCCTGCTCGGCGAACCGATAGCCCTTTCCCTTGGCGGTCGCGGCATGGATCAAGATCGGGCCTTTCAAGCCCTTGATGGACTCGAAGACTTCGATCAGCAGCTGAAGGTTGTGCCCGTCGACGGGCCCCAGATACGCGAATCCGAGTTCCTGAAAAACGGCGCCTGTCCGGCTCGGCGTCAGAAGATGTTTCAACCTTTCCTTGAATTGGGCCATCAACCGGCTTGACGCCCGAAATCCCGGCTTTGCATGGCGCAGGATGTTCTTCACTTTTTGCTTTTCCTGCAGGTAGATCAGTTCGACGCGAAGCCGGCTGAGATAACGGCTGTAGGCCCCGACGTTTCGGGAAATCGACCTTTCATTATCGTTGAGAACGATGATGATGTCGGTCCCCATGAAACCGGCATGGTTCATGGCCTCCAGGGCCATGCCGTTCGTCAACGATCCGTCGCCGATAACGGCCAAGACTTTATGAGATTGTCCGGCCAGGTCGCGTTGGATCGCCAGGCCCAGGGCCGCCGAAATGGACGTGCCGCTGTGGCCGGTGTCGAAACTGTCATAAACGCTCTCCGCCGATTTGGGAAAACCGGCGATTCCGCCGAATTGCCGGAGGGTATGAAACCGCCCATACCGGTCCGTGATGATTTTATGGGGATAACATTGATGGCCGACATCCCAGACGATCTTGTCGATGGGGGTGTTGAACACCCGATGGAGCGCAAGCGTGATTTCGACGACACCGAGGCTCGAGGCGAGGTGACCGCCCGTCCGCGAAACGGTCGCGATGATGCATTCCCGGATCTCCCGCGCCGTCTCCTCGAGCTGGGCCGCCGACATCGTTTTCAATAGATGGGGGCGAAAATTCTCGTTTAGGAAAGGCACGGTTCCTCCCTCTTAACAGTCGCGAATCATCTACGCGAACCCTTGACGAGTATACCACCGGCCGGGCTTCAATTCGAGGCCCGGGATCCGGCGGAACCCCGGGCGGATCCCTAGGGAAAACGCGAATAGAATTTCTTAAATTTAAAAGCGGTTTTTAAGATAAAATAAGGGTCATGCAGAACCAGGGCATCGTCGACGCGTCGGGGGAAGAGCCGAGGGCCTCGACGGTGTGCGCCAACGGCATCAACGACGGTCACCGCGCCGCAGGCGAACGCGATTCCTTCGAATGGTGGTATTTTGACTTTAACGTCTCCGCCACGCTTCAATTCATCTGCCGGCTGCCGGTTCGAAAGAGCATCACCTGTTTCCACCTGGTGATGTACCCGGGGTCCAAGATCTATCATGAGGCCATCCGCGATGGGAAGATCGCGAAGGATGAAGCCATCTATATGGAAGAGTTTGCCGACCTCAGGGCCTCTTGGGCCAAAGTCTGGCTTTTACTCTATCGCGCGGGAGTCCCCCTGTTCATGTTGCGGACCACTCTGCTCAAGCCGCTCTTCCGGGCCCTGGATTCCCGATGGATGCGGAGGTTCTATGAACGATTTGTGTTTCGGCGTAAAACAGGCCGATGAACCGGAAATCTCGCGGACTCCCTGCTCGGCCTGAGACGAAGGATCATCTCTGGGAGGTGGCCTCACATGGCCGAATCTGAAAATCCCGGCGAAGGAACGAAAAGGGCCGCTCTTTCCCGAAAGGCCGTCGAAGGAGGGGTCTGGGTCATCGCGTCCAGGTTTTCGACCCAATTCCTGGCTTTCGCGAAATTAATCGTTTTAGCGCGGATTTTATCCCCGGATGATTTCGGCATTATGGGGATCGCCCTGATGGTTGTCGCGGTCGCCGAGCGTTTTTCCCAGACGGGACTGCCGCAGGCGCTCATTCAAAAGCCTTTGATCTACATCTCGATCGGCGGCGGCGCGGGGCTCGTGGGAAATTCGCGTTTTTTCGATACCGCGATACGGGCCCTCGAAGATCAAGATGTCCAGGTCATCATCTCGACCGGAATGAGGACAAGTTTTTCCCGGCAGCGGAAAGAGCCCTCCCAATCAGATTCTTCCCCTGGGTTCCCGGAAGGGCCATGATAAAACATGCGGATTTGGTCATCTTCCATGGCGGATATGCGACGATGATGGAGGTGCTTTCCGCGGGGAAACCCTCCCTTGTCATTCCCTTTCATACCGAACAGGAAGGAAATGGCCGAAGGCTGGAGAAATTAGGGTGCGGGAAAGTTCTTAAGCTCAGCCGACAGGAATATCTCCCGGTCGAATGCCGATGGGGGTATGGATCCTATGATTATTTGATCCAAGATCGATATGATTTGACTCCTGAGGAATTGAGCCGGGAAATTGACGAGCTGCTCCATAATCGCCGATACGCGATCAATGCCCAAAACATAAAAAGGAGACTGGAGTCCTATGGCGGAGCGACTGCGGCTGTGGAGAGGATCGAACGATTACCCGCAAATCAAAGGCGGTGCGGGATATGAAAAAAGAAGACCGGTTAATCCTTGTCGATCGGGATGATGCCGTCATCGGATATTGCGACAAGGGCCGTTGCCATGCCCGGAACGGTCTCCTGCATCGGGCTTTTTCCGTGTTTATTTTCAATGATGAAAAGAAATTGCTCCTCCAGCGAAGAAGCAAGGAAAAACTCTTGTGGCCGCTTTATTGGTCAAACAGCGTCTGCAGCCATCCGCGAAAAGGGGAAAGCTACGAAACGGCCGCCGCAAGACGCGTCAAGGAAGAGCTTGGAATCGAATGCGAGCTGCACTTCCTCTTCAAATTCCAATATCAGGTGAGTTTTGAGGACATCGGCGCGGAACATGAGCTATGCGCGGTATTGATCGGGAGGACCGATTCTCCTTTGCTTGTCAACAAAGAAGAGATCGCGGAAGTGAAGTATCTTTCGATGGATTCATTGGAAGCCGAATTAAAGGTCAATTCCGCGCTCTATTCCCCATGGTTCAAGATTGAATGGGGCCGTATTCGAAAAGAGTATCTGCCGAATATCGATAGCCTTTTTGACGCAGCGACGTCCTCGCCGCCCCGCCCGGCCGGATAAATCAGGCCGGATTGACAGCCTGGAGATTGTGTCATATTTTAATCCGGACCGAATCTCCTCCTTCAAGGATGTGCGATATGACAAAGCCCCGTTTCCTGACAATTTTTATCGCCGCCGTATTTCTTCTCGGCCTCGGGGCGGCGGGCTGGTCCCAAACCCTCCTGACGAAAGCCGAGGCGACCGCGTATAAGGCGACCTCGACCCACGCCGACGTCAAGGCCTTTATCGACGGGCTTTTGAAGCTCAGCCCCATGGTCCGGGTCGAATCGATCGGCCGCACGGCCGGCGGTTTCGACATCCCGGTCCTGATCGCGGCCAATCCCCCGGTCACCGGCCCGGAACAGCTTAAAAACGACCCTCGCAAGGTCATCTACATCCAGGCCAACATCCACGCCGGCGAAGTCGAGGGCAAGGAATCGGTTTTGATGCTGGCCCGGGACATCATCACGGCAAAGAAACCTCCTTACCTGGACAAATTCGTCCTGGTCATCGTTCCCAATCTCAACGCCGACGGGAACGAAAAAATTGACCCGCGGAACCGCTCCTATCAGCCCGGGCCGGCCGAAGGCGTCGGCATCCGGACCAACGACTGGAACCTCGACCTCAACCGCGACGGGATGAAGCTCGAAAGCCCGGAGATTTCGGCCGTGGTCACGAACATCTTCCGGCGCTGGGATCCCCTGCTCTTTGTCGACTGCCACACGACCGACGGCTCCTACCACGAGGAGGTCGTCACCTACTCCTGGGGCGTGAGCCCCAACGGAGACCCGGCCATCCTGGCCTTCATGCGCGACGTCATGATGCCGGCCGTGGACCGGATCGCCGAGGAAAAATATCAAACGCTCACGACCGGATACGGCGGATTCATGGACCAGAAGGAGCCGGCCAAGGGTTGGATGTCGCTGGACCCCCAGCCCCGGTTCGTCGTCAACAGCTTCGGCCTGCGCAACCGCTTCTCCATCCTGATCGAAAACTACGTCTACGCTGATTTCAAAACCCGCGTCTGGGGCAACACCAACTTCCTCAAATCCATTCTCGACTTTTGCTCGGAACGATTCGCGGAGATGGGGAAAATGGCGGCCGAAGCGGACGCCCGGAGCGTGCGCCGGGGCCGGAACCCCGGACCCGAGGACGTCTTCGGTCTCGAGTTCGACGTCCGGCCGGTGAAAGACCCGCTGACCGTCCACGCCATCGAAACCGAAACCATCCGGGTCGAAGGCCAGCCGCGTCCCATCCGCCGGCCGACCGGTAAAGTCGCGGTTCACACCGTCCCTTATTATTCCGACTTCTTCATCAAGCGCTCGGTTCCCTTCGCAGCCGGCTATCTCGTGCCGGTCACCGAGCCGGTCATCCTGGACCTCCTCCTCCGGCACGGGCTGCAAGTCGAGCGCCTCCGGGAGAAGGCCGAAGTCGAAGTCGAAACGTTCAAGATCAAGGAGATCAAGCCGGCCGAGCGCCTTTACCAGGGCCATCGGACCAACGCGATCAAGGGCGAATACGTCAAGGAAAAAGTCGCCTTCCCGGCCGGAACCCTGTTTGTTTCGACCGCCCAGCCGCTCGGCGGCCTGGCCGCCTATCTCCTCGAGCCCGAAAGCGACGACGGCCTGATTCTCTGGAACTATTTCGATAAATTCCTCGCCTCCTCCTGGGGCGGCAGCGGCGCCGGGACGAGCGTTCCCGTGCACCGTCTCCTTAAATCCGTTGATCTTCCGCTGAGCCCGGCGAAATAAGCGGAGAGACGAGCGATTTCCAAAACGAAGGAGGAGCCGGCCCTTCGGGTTTTCAAGGAGTTTGCCGGGAGCCTCAACCTTATCGAGGATCTGGAGCAGCTGGCCGGCAACATCCTGGGAAAAATCCGGGAAGTCGTCCCGGTCCGCGTCCTTGTCCTCCTGGTCCATGACGCCGACTCCGGCCGGTTTTCCCCGGCTGCGGCCGCCGGACTTTCCGAGGAGGAAAGCCGAACGGCTTTCCTGCCGCGCGGCTCGCAGCTGGTCAAATGGCTGAAAGTCAATGAAACCGAGCTCGTCGTTTCCGGCCGTCGCAGCGGGGCGGACTTCCTCCCGGCCCCGGAATTGGAGCTTCTCCGGCGCCTGCGGATCGGAACCTGCTTCCCCCTGAGCTCGATGAATCGGCTGATCGGCATTTTGATGGCCGGAGGAGCAGATTGAGGACGGGCGTCTCTCCAAGGACGAGGCCTCGTTCATCTCCCTTCTCCTGCCCCAGGCCGGGATCGCCCTGGAGAACGCGATCCTCCTCAAGGAGCAGCGGGAGCGCCTCCGGAGAATGTCGCGGGCCGACCGGCTGGCGACGGTCGGCGAGCTGGCCGCCGGCGCGGCCCACGAAATCCGCAATCCCCTGACCGCCGTCCGGTCGTCCCTCCAATACCTGGAATCCAAGGTGACCGACGAGACAGCGAAAAGCCTGCTGGCCACGGCCCTGCGCGAAACGTCCCGGATCAACGAAATCGTCTCGGCCTTGCTGGCCTTCTCCCGGCCGGCGGAAATCGTCCGCGAGCGACTCGACCTTCGGGAAACGCTGGCCGAAAGCCTCGACCTCGTCGCCTACCAGGCCTCGCGCCGGAACATCGTCGTCATCCGCGATTTCCCCGCTCCGCTCGCCGTCCTCGGCGACGGGGCCCAGCTGAAACAGCTGTTCCTCAACCTCTTCCTCAATGCCGTCGAGGCCATGCCTTCGGGCGGAACGCTCCGGATGGAAGGCCGCCGGGACGAGACGGGGAAAATCCTCGCTTCCGTCATCGATACGGGCGAAGGCATCCCCGACGACCGCCTGGACCGGATCTTCGACCCGTTTTACACCACCAAGCCCAACGGCACGGGCCTGGGCCTATCCATTTGCTATCACATCGTGAAAACCCACGACGGGGACATCGAAGTCAAAAGCAAGGAAGGGCGGGGCACGACGATGCTCGTTCGCCTCCCGCCCGCGCCTGAAACGGACCGGCCATGACTTTTAAAATCCTGATCATCGATGACGAACAGGGAATCCGCGACGTTTTTTCCGTTCTCCTCGGGGAGAAAGGATACCAAGTGGTAACCGCCGCCTCCCGCCGGGAAGGCGCGGACAAGGTCCGGGAGTTCGCTCCCGACCTCGTCCTCCTGGACATGAACCTGCCCGACGGGTCGGGGCTCGACATCCTCACCGGCTTGAAGCCCCCTCCGGGCGGGCCCCGGGTCATCATCATCACCGCCTACGGGACGATCCGCAACGCCGTCGAAGCCGTGAAAATGGGCGCGTATGCCTACCTCGAAAAACCGGTGGACAACGAGGAGCTGCTCCTGGTGATCGACCGGGCCCTGGAAGTCAAACGGCTCGAAGCCGAGGTCGACGCTTTGAAAACGGAGCTCCACGACCGCTACCGGTTCACCAGCCTGGTCGGGGCCAGCGGCCGGATGAACGCCATCTTCCAAACCATGGACCGGATCGCCCGGGTCGACGGGACGGTCCTCATCACCGGCGAAAGCGGGACCGGCAAGGAGCTGGCCGCCCGGGCCATCCATTACGCCGGGGCCCGCAAGGATAAGCCGTTCGTCGTCGTCAACTGCGGCGCCGTTCCCCGGGACCTGATCGAATCGGAATTCTTCGGCCACGCCAAGGGGGCGTTCACCGACGCCCGGACCGAGACCACCGGCCAGTTCGAGCGGGCCGCAGGCGGGACGATTTTCCTGGACGAGATCGGCGAGCTGCCCCTTGACGCCCAAGTCAAGCTTCTTCGGGCAATCGGGGAGAAGGAAATCACCAAGGTCGGCGGAACGAAGGCGATCCCGGTCGACGTTCGGGTGATTTCGGCAACCAACAAGGACTTGAACGAGGAAATCCGGAAGGGCGCCTTCCGGGAGGACCTCTATTACCGGTTGGCCGTCCTTTCCCTCCGCCTCCCTTCCCTACGGGAACGACGGGAAGACATCCCCCTGCTCTGCGAGCATTTCCTCCAGAAGCACCGGCCCGGGCTCAATGCTCCTCCCCGTGCGATCACCCCGGGCGCCCTGGATCTCCTTCTCCGATATTCCTGGCCGGGAAACGTTCGGGAGCTCGAAAACGTGATTTACGAAGCGATGGTCCTGATCGAGAAGCCCCTGTTGGCCGAAGACGACCTTCCGCCCCGGATCAAGGGAATCCCGACGGCCGCCCCGAATGGAGACGAAACGCTGAAAGGCGCTGCCCAGTCGGCCGCGGGAACAGCCGAAAAAAACCTCATCGAAAAAGTCCTCCGGGAAGCCGGCGGAAACCGGACCGAGGCAGCCAAAGCCCTCGGGATCAGCCGCAAGACCCTCTTCAACAAAATGAAGGCCTTCCGGATGGACGGCTGAATATAAGCCCGGGGTTAACGACCCATTCCAATCTCGGTTAAGACGATGCCGGCCAGGCCTTTGTCGGCTAAAAGCTTGTTGAAGGCCGGCAAATCGGTATTAACCAGCTTATCGAACAAGCCTTTCTGAACCTCCAACGCCTCCTTGAGCACGGCATAGACCTCGCCCTGCTGCTTGTTCGGGGCGAAATCGGCGCTGTCGGAAACATCGCCGGCACAGGACCGAAAGCTTTTCGTAGAGCTTCTGCGGGTCGCGGAACGACTTCGTATCGCCCTCGGCGATCGTCGGCTGGAACAGGCCGTCTTCCACGGCTTGCATCTTGGCCTGGAGCTCGCGGGCGGCCGCGGTGACGGAGCCGTCCTTCCCTCCGATCGCGTCCCTGAAGTCGACCAGCTGTTTTTTCATCCATTCCAAACGGCTGATCATGTCGGAGGCGGCATTGAGATCCTCCCGAATCGCCAACAACAAGGCGACCTGGGCTTCGATGTCGGCGACCGTCCCCTCGGAGCGCGGGTCCTTGCGGACTTCGAGCTTCTGGGTAAATTCTTTGCCGTCGACCGTCATTTTCACCATATACGTCCCGGGGGCCACGGGGAATCCCTGGAATCCGGCCTGCGTCCCCCAGCTTTGGACCGGATACCAACCCTCTCTTTCCCAGCGGAGGTGGTACCGTTGTTCCTCGACTACGCGCGGATTTCCGGCCGGCTTCGTCCGGAGCCGGGCGACCCGGGCCCCGGAATGCCGAAGGTTCCAGTTGACCCGATTGATTCCGGCCTGCCGCGTCCCCGGGAGCTGGGCGATCTCGTTTCCCTTTCCGTCCAGGATGGAGATCCGGACCGGGCCGTTGGGTGCGGTCTTCAGGTAGTAGTTAAGTGTCGCCCGCATCGTACCCTGGGCTCCGCCGGCCACCGAATGAAGCCGGTATGCGGGACGCGGGGTGAAAAGGTGGGAGGAGGAATTGAGCACATCGTCGGTCAGCTGCTGGAGCGGGGTGATATCGTCCATGATCCAGAATCCGCGGCCGTACGTTCCGACGACCAGGTCGTTGAATTGGGGCTGGACGACCATGTGGTGGACCGGCGCATGAGGGAGGTTATTCTGGAGCGGCAGCCAGCTGCGTCCATCGTTCAAGCTGACGAAGATGGCATTTTCGGTCCCCAGGTACAGAAGGCCCTTCCGGACCGGGTCCTCGTGAACCCAGTGGCAGTAGGAGAACACCGATTTGGGGATGTCCCCGCCGAGAAAAGTCCAGGTTCGGCCGTAATCCGTCGTTTTGTAGACGAACGGATCGCGGTTGTTGACCTGGTGGAAATCGATCGTGAGATAACAGGTCCCGGCCTCGTAGCGGGACGGCTCGACATTGCTGACCGTCCCCAGGGCCGGCAGGTTGGGGAAGTTTTTGGTGACGTTGGTCCAGGTTTTTCCGTCATCCCGGGTCACCTGGACGAGGCCGTCGTTGGTCCCGGCCCAGATCAGGCCTTTTTCCAGCGGCGATTCGGCGATGGTAAAAACGACGCAGCCGTATTCGACGGCCAGGTTGTCCAAGGTCAGTCCGCCCGACGGACCCTGAAGCTTGGGGTCGTTGGTTGTGAGGTCGGGGCTGATGATTTCCCAGCTCCGGCCGGCGTCCTTGGTCCGGTGGACGAACTGGCTGCCGACGTAGACCGTGTTGTGGTCGTGGGGGGAAATGGCGATCGGAAACGTCCAATTGAAGCGGTATTTAAAAGCGGCCGCGTGCGAGCCGTAGAGGGATTCCGGCCAGGGCTTGACCGAGACGATGTGCCCGGTCCGGTAGTCGACCCGCTGGAGGTCGCCGTTGTAGCTCCCGCCCCAGACGATGTTGGGATCGACGGGATCGGGGACGACGTAGCCGCATTCGCCGCCGGCCGTCGATTGCCAGGAACCCGAGGAGGAACCGGTCCAGCCGGCGTAAGGGCCCCCGGTGCTGGCCCCCTTGTGGGCAAAGCCGTCCTGCATCCCGCCGTAAACATAGTACGGGACCTGGCTGTCGACGGCGACATGGTACATTTGGGCGATCGGAAGCTCGATCCGCCGCCAGGTCTTGCCCCGGTTGAGGCTGATGCACCCGACGCCGTCGTCGCTGAGCATCAGCCGGTTCGGATCTTTGAGGTCGGCCCACAGGTCGTGAACGTCTCCGCTCCAATCAACCACATCGGCGTCGTAGCCGCCGTCCAGCGTCCGGCTGATGCTGTTGGCCGCAAAATAGACCTCGTCCTCGTCGCCCGGATTGACCAGAATGCGCGAGGCATAGTGCGGCCGCTCGTTGAGCAGGCGGTTGCTGCTGGCCAGGCGCCAGTTCTCGCCGCCGTCGTCGGACCGCCAGAGGACGCCCCGGTTGGGAGAACCGGTCTCCATCAGGGCGTAAACAACGTTCGGATTGCTGTAGGAAATTGCCAAGCCCACTTTCCCGATCGGCGGTTCCGGCAGGCCGTGCCCGGTGAGGCGCTTCCACGTATCGCCGCCGTCGGTCGACTTCCAGATCCCTCCGTTCGGGCCGCCGCTCGTCCGGCCCCAGGTGTGGATGACGATCGGCCACATCCCGGCGAACAGGATCCGGGGATTTTTCATATCCATGGCGATCTCGAAGCAGCCGGTGTTCTCGTCGGCGAACAGCACCTGTTCCCAGGTTTTGCCGCCGTCCTTGGTCCGGTAAACGCCGCGTTCTTTTTGCGGCCCATAGCAATGCCCCATGGCCGCGACGAAGACCGTCTCCGGATTGCGCGGGTCGATCGCCACCCGGCCGATGCGGCCCGACTTGTCCAGCCCCATGTGCCTCCAGGTCCGGCCGGCGTCGGTGGATTTGTAAACGCCGTCGCCGATGGAGATATTGCTCCGGACGAAGGCCTCTCCCGTTCCGGCCCAGACGACATTCGGGTCGGACCAGGCGACGGCCAGGGCCCCGATGGACATGACGGATTGATCGTCAAAGACCGGGTCCCAGGTCGTCCCCCCATCGGAAGACTTGAAGACGCCGCCGGAGGACGCGCCGATGTAGTAGGTCAGCGGATCGCCGGGAACGCCGACGACGGCCGCGGCCCGGTTGCCCGGAGGGCCGATGAAGCGGTACCGGAGCCCGCTCCAGATCTCGGGCGAAATTGACTGGGAAAAGAGCGGCAGGAATGAAGCCGCGGCCAGGATGAAGATCCCGGCGGCGACGGGACACAGGATGCGCGAACGCAAACAGTTCGTCATGGCGGTCCTCCTCCTCTCCGAAATGTCCGGCAAGAAGACGGGTGAGGACATTATATTCATCTTCCGCATTTTTTGAAGGGGATCGAGGCCCGGTTCGGGCGTTCCTTGACTGAACTTTGCGGTCGGACGTATGATTCTACTGTAAAAAAGCGTGATATTTGCGACAAATTAAAGAGAGGTTCGAATCTGTATTGATGAACCGGCAATGGCTTGATCCGCGCCAGGATCCGCATTGGGACGACCGGTTATTGCGAAATGGAGATTTTTCTTTTTTTCACACATCCGGATGGGCCAGGGTCCTCGGCGAATCGTATCGTTACGATCCGATGTATTTGATGTCCGGGAACGGGGATCGGATCGACCTCCTGATGCCGATGATGGAGGTCCGGAGCCGATTGACCGGGACACGCGGGGTTTCCCTTCCCTATACGGATTTTTGTCCGCTGCTTGTCCGGGATAAAGGGGCTCTCCCTTCGGCAATCCAAGCGGTCATCGACCATGGAATCGAGAGGAAATGGAAATACGCGGAGTGGCGGAGCCCCGAGCCCCTCGGCCCGGAAAAGCCCTCCTGGGCTGTTTTCACTACCCACCACATCGACCTATCGCCTTCGGAAGAGGCCCTTTTTGCCGGACTCGACGACAGCAACCGGCGCAACATCAAAAAAGCCCGAAAAGAGGGCGTGGTCATCCGCATAGACGAGACGGGAGAAACGCTGAGGGAATTCTATCGGCTGAATTGCCTCACCCGAAAGAGGCACGGGCTCCCTCCCCAGCCCTACCGGTTTTTCGCGTCGGTGCATGAGCATCTCCTGTCGAAGGGATTCGGGATCATCGTCTCCGCCCTCCATGAAGGCCGGACCATTGCCGCGTCCGTTTTTTTCCAATTCGGAAAGCGGGCCATCTTCAAATACGGGGCATCGGAAATCCGGCGCCAGAGTGTCCGTCCCAATAACCTGGTCCTCTGGGAAGCCCTTCGCTGGTACCGGGAGCGGGGGTTTGAATCGCTTCATCTCGGCCGCACGGAATCCGACAATCCCGGGCTTTTGCGGTTTAAGAGAGCCTGGGGAGCGAGCGAAAGCGTTTTAAATTATTACCGCTATGACCTGCGCGCCAAGACGTTCCTCCCCCCCCACCCGCCGGCGGCGCGTGGCGAACCAAGGGACTCGCCCGAATGCCGGTGGCTTTTCTCCGTCTCGCGGGAAGGCTTTTATACCGGCACGCCGGCTAGCATTTCGAGATGAATTGTTTTATATTTGCCCCTCCAAAAGCGGGAAGAGGTTGTTGAGATGAACCGTATCGATATCTTTTATCAGATTAAGCCGCTGATTCCCCGCCGTGTCCAGATCTTTCTCCGTCAAAAGATGGCCGCGGCGAAGCTCAAAGCCAACAAAGAAACATGGCCGATCGATCCTCGAGCCGATATCCGGCCGGCCGGCTGGTCAGGCTGGCCGGAGAAAAAGACATTCGCCCTTCTCCTTCAACATGATGTCGATACCATCAAGGGGGTTCAAAACTGTTCCCAGCTCATGGATCTCGATTTTCGGATGGGCTTCCGCTCCTCCTTCAATTTCGTGCCCGAGGATTATTGTCCCCCGCCCACCCTCCTCAAGAATCTCAGGGATGCGGGATTCGAGATCGGCGTTCACGGCCTCAGGCACGATGGGAAGACATTCGTGAATCAAGCAGCCTTTTGCCAACGGGCTCCCCGGATCGACTACTACCTGAAAAAGTGGGGAGCGGTGGGTATCACCTCTCCCTCGATGCTCAGGAATCTCACCTGGATGGCGGAATTAAATATTGAGCACGGCTGTTCCACGTTCGACACGGACCCTTTCGAACCACAATCCGAGGGAATCGGGACCATTTTCCCCTTCTTCGCGGCCACGCAGTCCAAAACGAAAACCTACGTCGAATTGCCTTATACCCTCCCGCAGGATCACGCCCTGTTCGTTATTCTAAGAAATTCCAACATCCGGATCTGGAAAGAGAAGCTCGATTGGATCGTCGAAAAGGGCGGCCTCGCGCTTCTCAACACCCATCCCGATTACATGAATTTTTCCGAAAAGGCTTGTGCCGCAGAGCAGTATCCGGCCCGTCTCTATGAAGAATTTATTCAATACGTCAAGGACAAATATTCCGGACATTATTGGAATGTCCTCCCTCGGGAGCTGGCCGCCTTTTGGAAGGTGTCGAAACCGATCGAAGAAAACCGGATCATCCCCCACTCAAAGAAATGGAAACCTCTCGCCGACGGTTGCCTAGAGGAAGAGCACCGGCGATTTAACGACCATCGGACGAAAATCTGGATCGATCTCGACAACACGCCCCACATCCCTTTCTTCATCCCCATCATCCGGGAGTTGGAGCGCCGCGGGCATCAGGTCGTTTTGTCCGCGCGCAACGCGTTTCAAGTCTGCGAATTAGCGGAAAAGAAAAAACTCAGCTTTGTGAAAATCGGGCACCATTACGGGAAAAACGCCGTCAAGAAGGTCTTCGGCTTGTTTTGGCGGGCCGGCCAGCTTGCTCCCTTTTGCTTCCGTCATAAACCGGGCCTGGCGCTTTCCCATGGATCACGGTCTCAATTTCTTATCGCCAACTTCCTCCGGATTCCGACGGTCCTGATTCTCGATTATGAACATTCTCGCACGATCCCGCCGGCCGAACCCCGCTGGGTGATTGTCCCGGAAGCGCTCTTCGGCGAAAAGCTGCGGCTTAAACCTCGTCGGATTAGATACTACCGGGGGATCAAGGAAGACGTTTACACACCGGAATTCCAGCCGGACGGGGCGCTTTACGAGGAGCTGGGCTTGCACCCGGACGATCTCATCGTCACGGTCAGGCCCCCGGCGACCGAAGCGCATTACCGAAATCCCGAGAGCGACAAGCTCTTGCTCGAGCTGATGTCGCGCATCGTCCAAACGCCGGGCCTCCGCGCGGTCATGCTGCCCCGAAACCATGCCCAGGAAGAGGCGCTGAAAACGCATTACCCGGAATGGTTCGCCGAACGGAAGACGATCATCCCCTCGCGGGTCATCGACGGCCTCAGCCTTCTCTGGCTTTCGGACTTTGTCGTCAGCGGCGGAGGGACAATGAACCGGGAGGCGGCGGCTTTGGGCGTCCCCGTCTACAGCATTTTTCGCGGGAAAACAGGCGCCGTCGATCATATGCTGGAGAAGGAAGGCCGGTTGACGATGATTCATACGCCGGAAGAGATCCATTCCAAAATCCGGTTCGTCCGACGGGAAAAAAGCCGGAATCCGGATCACCAACCCCGGAAGGCCCTGGAGGATATCGTGGATTATATCGAGGAAATCATCCGGATCTCCGGCGCCCGCCGCCTCGACCGGTCGAATCCCGGCCCGGCCCGGGCGTCAGGGGAGAATTGACCGATGCCCCTGAAGCTCGTCGTCGTCGCCGGCGCCCGCCCGAATTTCATGAAAGTTGCGCCTCTTCTCCGCCGGATCGCGGAGCGCAACGCCCGCCCGGAATCCGGAGTTCCGCAAATCCAAGCTCTCTTGGTCCATACCGGCCAGCACTATGACGAGAAGATGTCCGAGATATTCTTCCGCGACCTGGGGATCGCCCCGCCCGATTTTAATTTGGGCGTCGGCTCGGGCTCCCACGCCGTGCAAACGGCCAAAATCCTCACCGGCTTCGAGGCCGTCTGCAACGAAACGAAGCCGGATTGGGTGGCGGTCGTCGGCGACGTTAATTCGACGATGGCCTGCACCCTGGTCTGTTCGAAGATGGGCATTCCCGTCGCCCATATCGAAGCCGGGCTGCGAAGCTTCGACCGGTCGATGCCGGAGGAAATCAACCGCCTCGTCACCGACGCCCTGGCCGATCTTCTTCTGACACCGTCGGCCGACGCGGATGAAAATCTCCTTCGGGAAGGGATTCCGGCAGCGAAGATCAAGATGATCGGCAATATCATGATCGACGCTTTATTGGAAAACCTGGCCCAGGCCCGGGCGAACGGAATTCTATCCCGGCTCGGCCTCGACCCATCGCGGTTTATCTATGTCACCCTTCATCGGCCGTCCAATGTCGATGATCGGGCAAGCCTTGGGGCGATCATGTCCGGATTGGAAACGTTATCCGGCCAACTTCCCATTGTTTACCCCATTCATCCCCGTACCAGGAAAATGCTGACGGAATTCGGACTCACGCCTCAGCCGAACAAGAATTTTATCCTGCTGGACCCGATCGATTATCATTCCTCGCTCTGCCTCGCGGAACACGCCCGGCTCCTGCTCACGGATTCCGGAGGCCTCCAGGAAGAATCCACCTATTTTCGCACGCCGTGCCTCACCCTGCGTCCGAATACCGAGCGCCCCGTAACCGTCACGATGGGCAGCAACCGGCTGACGAAGCTCGGAGGCTTCCTGGCCGACGCCCTCCAGGCCCTCAGCGGTCCGGAACGCCTCGGTCAGACACCTCCGTTATGGGATGGGCATGCCGCCGAGCGCACGATCGAGCATTTGCTCGCCGCCCAGGCGTCATTGGAAACGCGCGCCCGATGATCGAACAACCGGAGATCGAGACCGTCAAGACGGCGACGCTTCGATTATTAGCCTATTGTCAGTCAAACAACTGGGCGGGCTACGACCCCTACGATGCGCTTAACAGCCGGCTCTTGCGGGCGCTCCCTTTCCTGAACTTTAAAATGTTCCGGCTGGCCCTCACCCAGGGAATCAAGCGCTCTCCGGTCAATCTCCGGCCTCTCGCTCTCATTCCCAAGGCGCAAAATCCCAAAGGAATCGCCCTCTTTCTGACCTCTCTCCTCAAGCTCTCCAAGGCCGGAATCGGAGATCGAGAGGCGGACATCAGCGCTTTGACTGATCGGCTTCTCGCCCTGAAATCGTCCGCAGACGGGCCGGCGGGATGGGGATATCATTTCGACTGGCAAACGAGGTATAAGCTCGTCCCCAAGGGATCCCCCAATATCATTTGCTCAACCTTTGCCGCCAACGCCTTGCTGGACAGACATGAACGTTCCGGTGAGGATCTCCTCCTCGAGACCGCCGTCGGGACGGCGGAATTTCTGGTTCAATCATTCCTCCGCCGGCGAAACGGATCTCAAGCGAGCTTCAGCTACACAACCCTAGGGTCGGATGAAGTTCACAACGCCAATCTTCTCGGAGCCGCGTTTCTCAGCCGGGTCGGACGGCTTTCCGGACGTAGGGAGTTCATCGATCTGGCCCTGGAAGCCGCCCGTTTCTCGGTCAAAAAGCAGCACGCCGATGGCTCGTGGGATTACGGCGAACACCCGAAACAACGCTGGATCGATAATTTCCATACCGGCTTCAACCTCGGCGCCTTGCGGAGGATCGGCGCGTCCGCGTCCACGACGGAATTCGAACCGGCGCTCCGCCGCGGGTTCGATTTCTACCGGGCTCATTTCTTCCGGGAGGACGGCGCCCCGAAGTACTATCACGATTCCGTCTATCCCCTCGACATCCATAGCGTCTCCCAGAGTCTCATCACCCTGACGGAATTCAAAGATTGGGCCCCGGATTCCCCCGATTTGATCCGGGCCGTTTTCCGTTGGGCGATGGCCAACATGTGGGATTCCCGGGGCTTCTTTTATTTCCAGAAGCACCCTCATTACACGATCCGGACTCCCTTCATGCGCTGGTCCCAGGCTTGGATGCTCCTGGCCCTCTCGACTCTTTTAACCGAAGAACGTTTCAAGTCCCATGATTGAATTCAACTTCACCATCGATTACGAGATTTAGCGCTTTTTTCCTTTGCTCCCTAGCCGTTCTGTCCCTATTTCCAAAATTCTTTGACATTAATGACATTTTTGTTAAAATAGGCGGCCTAGGGGCTGGATATTGGGAAAAAATTCATCCAATCGGATTCAAACGGATTCGAGAAATCGAATCTTCGCGTCATTCTGGAATTCATCCAGGGATTTATTATTTTTCTTCGACTGCGATCTGAGGCTCGTCGACCTGAATCCAATCGCCCTGAGACGCGTGCGCAAGCGCTTCAAGGCAAACAAGAGCGGCCTTGTCGGACACCGCATGCTCGAGATCTTTCCTCATTTGAAGCGCTCCGAACGGTTCGCGAAGTATCGGGAGGTGATTCAAACCGGGAAACCGGTGACGTTCCCCCGCGTCTCGTTCCCGAATTTCCCCGGCATGTGCGGCTCGGTTCACGCGTTCCGGGTCAATGACGGCTTAGGGATCATCTTCACGGACGAGAGCGCAAACGACCGGATCAAGGCGGAGCTGAAGGCGACGATCGAGATCCTCGAGAGGCTGACCTCCCACAACCTCACCCTCCGCGAGGAGGAATCGCGCCGCCTGGCCCGCAAAATCCACGACGACCTGTCGCCGAGTCTGTCCATCCTCAAAATGGAGCTCTACTGGCTGTCATCCAAAATGGGATCGGGCGAGTTGAATCCTTCGATCGCCCTCAGGCGCATCGCCGACATGGCCGTCCTTCTCGACAATTCGATCGCCTCGATCCGCAACATCTCCTCCGAGCTGCGGCCGGCCCTTCTGGACGACCTGGGCCTTTCCGCCGCCATCGAGTGGCAGGTCAGCGAATCGCAAAAACGGTGTCCGATCCGGTGCCGGCTGAACCTCGACGGAAACGGCCCGAAATTCGACCCCGACCTTGCCCTCTGCCTGTTCCGCGTCTTCAACGAGGGCTATACGAATATCCTGCGCCATTCCCGGGCGACCGAAGCTTCGATTCTGCTCCGCCATGTCCCGGCCAAGAATGCCATCGAGATGAAAATCCGGGATAACGGCCGGGGCATCAAGCCGGAGGAGATCGCCAACCCGCGCTCGTTCGGCCTCGTGGGAATGCGCGAGCGGCTCTGGCCTTTCAACGGCCGGATGAGCATCCGCGGCCGCCCGGAAAAAGGAACGACGCTGACGATCTCGATCCCGGTTCCCCCCGGAATGAGCTCCCATGGTCAACCGTAAGGCGAACATCCTCATCGTCGACGACCACGCCCTCTTCCGCCGGGGCCTCAAGGACATCCTCTCCGAATGCTCCGATGTCGGACGAATCGACGAAGCGGGAAGCGGAGCGGAAGCCCTCGCGAAATTCGAAGCGGGCCGCTACGATTGCGTTCTTCTCGACATTTTCATGCCCGGAGAAAACGGGATCGAGGTCGTCCGGCGCTTGACGGCGATCCGGGCCGACGCGCATTGTCTCGTCCTGAGCATGTACCCCCTGGAGCAATACGGCGTCCGGGCGATCAAAGCCGGAGCGGCCGGATACCTGACGAAAAACGCCGCGCCGGAGGTTCTCAAAGAGGCCGTCCGCCGGGTTTGCTCCGGCCGGAAATACATCGACAACCTGATGGCCGAGACGTTGGCCCAAGAAGTCCGGGGCGTAGGCGGGAAGGCGCACGATAAGCTCTCGAACAGGGAGCTTCAGATCATGGTCATGCTCGCCTCGGGCAAGTCTGCGTCCCAGGTGGCCAAGGAGCTCTTCTTGAGCGTCAAAACCATCAGCACCCACCGGGCGAACATCCTCCGGAAGCTCGGGCTGACCAATAATTCCGAGCTCATCCAATATGCCATAAAAAACGGACTCATCGATTAGCTGAGAGCCTCTCAGACAAACTCCTAGATCAAAATAAGCTTTCGCCTGATTTACACCGCCGGCCTCATCGAATATCGTTAAGTCCTCCTCGCAAGGGGTGAGGAAGCGATTAGTCCTTAAGGGGGCTGCGCGAGATGCAAAACCTTCGCATTCTGATTGTCGACGATTCGGAATTGATGTGTACGCATCTCGCCCAGATCCTGGCCGAGATCAAAAGGGTGGAAATCATGGGACCGGCTTACAACGCGACCGACGCCTGTCGCTTGATTGAAACGAATGCGCCGGACGTCGCCATCCTGGACATCAGCCTTCCCGACGGAAGCGGGGTCGACATCCTCAAAAAGATTAGGGAAGTCAGCTCGTCCACGAAAGCGATCATGTTCACCCACCATCCCTTCCCCCAATACGAAACGAAATGCAACGATCTCGGGGCGAATTATTTCTTCGATAAATCAAAGGAATTCGACAAGCTCATCGACGTGATCCAGAAAATGGCGCTGAACTTCGCTGAAAACCCCAAGCCGGATAAACCGACTTGAGGATCAGATATTTTTGGGGCTCGAAATCCAAGTGAAAAGGAGGCAGTATCTTGATCAGCATCGGCATCATCGGCTACGGCTATTGGGGACCGAACGTAGCGAGGAACTTCAATCTCTGTTCCGGGGCGAAGCTCTCCGCCATCTGCGACGCGAATGAGGCCCGGCTTAAAATCGCCAAGGCCACGTTTCCCTTCGTCAAAACCTACTCCGATCCCATGGAGTTGATTAAATCGGACGACATCCGGGCCGTCGCAATCGTCACGCCCGTCGACACGCATTATGAGCTGGCGAAAGCCGCCCTGGAGTGCGGCAAGCACGTCTTCATCGAGAAGCCCATCACGTCCAGCGCCCGGCAGGCCGAGGATCTCATCAACCTGGCCCGCAAGAACGGCCTCATCCTGATGGTCGATCACACGTTCTTGTTCACCGGCGCCGTGAAAAAAATGCGGGAAATCATCGAATCCGGCGAGCTGGGGGACCTGTACTTCTACGACTCCGTCCGGGTCAATCTCGGGCTGTTTCAGCATGACATCAACGTCGTCTGGGATCTCGCGCCGCACGACTTCTCGATCATGAACATGCTGATCAACAAGAACCCGGTCTCCATCTCCGCGCTGGGAACGGGGCATTTCGATCACGGGCGCGAGGACGTCGCCTATATCTTCGCCAATTTCGACAACGGGTTTATCGCCCATTTTCACTGCAACTGGCTGAGCCCGGTGAAGATCCGGCGGACCCTGATCAGCGGAAGCAAAAAGATGCTGGTCTGGGACGACCTCTCCTCCGACGAAAAGATCAAAATCTACGACCGGGGGGTCAATTTCGAAACCCCCAACGGCATTCACAAGCTCCTGGTCAGCTACCGGTCCGGCGACATGTACTCGCCCAAGATATCCACGACCGAGGCCCTTCAGCTCGAAGCCGGATATTTTCTCGACTGCGTCGAAAAGGGCATCGATCCGTTCAATAACGGCGAAGCCGGATTGAAAGTCGTCAAGATGCTCGAGGCCACCGACCAGTCGCTGAAGCGCGGCGGCGCTCAAGTCCGCATCTGAGGCCTTGGCCATGAATTACTGCCAAATCGCCCCGGACGTCAAGCTCGGCGCGAACGTCAAGCTCTTCGCCTTCGTCAACCTCTACGGCTGCGCAATCGGCGATAACTCGAAAATCGGGACGTTCGTCGAGATCCAAAAAAACGCGACCGTCGGGAAGAACTGCAAAATCTCCTCCCATACCTTCATCTGCGAAGGCGTCCATATCGAAGACGACGTCTTCGTCGGGCACAACGTGACCTTCATCAACGACCTTTATCCCCGGGCAACCGCCCCCGGCGGAGGATTGCAGACGGAAGCGGACTGGAAGGTCGTCGAGACCCACATCCGAAGGGGCGCCTCCGTCGGCTCCAGCGCCACCATCCTGGCCGGTGTGACGATCGGCGAGGAGGCCATCATCGGGGCGGGCGCCGTCGTCACGAAGGATGTTCCTCCCCGGGCGATCGTGGCCGGAGTCCCGGCCAGGGTCCTCCGGCGCATTGAGGAGCCGGCTTCGAATACATGACCGGCCGCGAGGTGAACCATGCTGAAAGAAAAAGACGCGGTGCTCAAACCGCTGATGAGATTCGCCGACCTGGCGATCATCTCCGCGGCCTTCCTCCTCGCTTTCGTCCTGAGGGAGAACTTCCATCTGATCTACCCGTTCGATATTTTTCCTTCGAGCCAGGTGCTGGCCGATAACCCCGGCCAGTTCAGCGAATATTTCCTCATCTTGCTCATCATAGCCCCCCTGTGGTGCTATCTGATGCATCGGGTCGGAATGTACGAATCCTGGAGGACAAGAAGCACATGGGGGATCCTATGGGCCGTGACAAAGCCGACTTTTTTGGTCTTTCTGATCGCCGGGGCGTTTTTCTTCGCCTTCAAGCTGACGTTCATCAGCCGCTTGTTTTTCTTCGCTTTCATTTGCCTCGGCTTTTTGTTTCTCGTAGCGGAAAAAATCGTTCTTTTTTCACTCATGCGGGCCCTCCGCCGGCGGGGCTACAATTATCGGCAGATTCTCATCATCGGCACGGGACGGCGGGCGGAGGAATTCATCGGACGGATCAAGCGCCACCCCGAATGGGGGCTCCGCGTCATCGGCGCGGTCGAGGATGAAGAGGGACGGTCGACCAAAATAGTCAACGGCGTCGACGTCATCGGCGGTGTCGAGCGTATCGTCGACATCCTTCACCGGTTCGCCGTCGATACGGCCGTCATCGTTGTCCCCCGACGGCGCCTGCAAAGCCTGGAAGACACGATTCACACCTGCGAAATCGAAGGGGTGGACGTGAACGTCGCCGTCGACCTCTTCGATCTCAAGATCGCGAAATCATCGACGACGGAGTTTGACGGCATCCCCCTTCTGCGATTTAAAACGACGGTGACCAGCGAAGGGGATATCCTGGCCAAAAGGGCCTTCGACTTTATCGCCTCTTCCCTCTTTCTCCTCCTGATGAGCCCGATCTATGCCGCCATCGCCCTGGTCATCAGGATCACCTCGCCGGGCCCGGTGTTCTTCAAGCAGGAGCGGATCGGGCTCAATAAAAGGCCGTTTACGATGTTCAAGTTCCGGACGATGTTCGTCGGAGCCCAGAAGATCCTCGGCTCGGTGGACATTTACGATGAAATCTACGCGCCGGAATGGAAGGAAAAAAAGCTTCGCTGCGTCACCCCGTTCGGAAAAATCCTCAGAAAATTCAGCCTGGACGAGCTTCCCCAGATCTTCAACGTCTTTTTGGGCGATATGAGCCTCGTCGGTCCGCGGCCGACCATGCCCAGCGAAGTCCAACAATACGAAAGCTGGCATCGCCGACGATTCTCGATGCGTCCGGGAGTGACGTGCCTCTGGCAGACCAGCGGCCGCCGCGAGGTCAAGTTCGAGGAATGGATGAAGATGGATCTGAATTATCTGGACAACTGGTCGCTGTGGCTCGATATCAAAATCCTCCTCAAGACGATTCCGGCCGTGTTGTTCGGTACGGGAGCCTACTGACCTGATCCGGGGGGGCCGTCGATTCGATTAAGAATGCGCATATCCCCCGCCCGATTCTTCGGCGCCGCCGGCCTGGCTTGCTTGATCGGCTTCCTCCTGGTCGGATTATGGCCGTTCGACTTTTCGCCCGAGAACAAGGCCGTATGGCGGCCTGACGGCAAGGGGCTTTTTTTCGACGGGAGACGGGATCCCTGGAAACGCTCGGTCGGGAGCTTCGCCTTTCTCGGTCCGCTCAAGGGGCCGACCGGGATTCCGCCGGAACAAACCGGCGCTTTCACCCTGGCGATACGGCTTGAGCCCGAGACCGAAACCACGAAAGGCCTTGACCAGATTCTCAATGTCGTGGATGTCTCGGGAATAGAAGTCCTCTCCCTCGGGCAATGGAAAACGACCCTGGTCATCCGCTGGCGCGATTCGGCTACGGGGAGATGGCGGGATTTCGGCGTCGGCAAGGCCCTGATGAAAGGCCGGATGCGCTGGCTGACTATCGCGACCGGCGGCACGGGGACGGATGTCGCTATCGACGGCAAGCATGCGGTTCACCATTCGGGGAGGATCCCCCCCGCCGAGAACGGGGACTTGAGCGGTTGCCGGATCATTTTGGGAAATTCGCGGGAGAGGGGCGGCCCCTGGACAGGGACGATCTCCGCCCTAGCCATATACGAAAAGTCAATGTCGGCAAAGACATTGATCGAAGAATGGGATCGTTCTTCCGACTTTGACGAGGGCCTGCTCGCGGCGTTCAACTTGGAAGTCGAGGAGGAAGGACGAGGCCGCGATCTATCCGGAAACGGCCACGTGCTCGACGTTCCCCGCTATGTCAAAGTTCGAGCCCGGATTCTGAAAAAGCCCGATTTTTCCCTCCGAACGCGCGGCTCGATATGGAGAGACCTCGCCGTCAATGTCCTCGGATTCGTTCCTTTCGGATTTTTCTTTATGGGGATGCTCGTGAACACCGGGCGGCGGAGGCGGGGCGTAAACATGATTCTCGCGGTTTTCGCGGGAATTCTCGTCAGCCTGCTGATCGAAGTCGTCCAAGGCTTTATTCCCGCCCGCGATTCGTCTCAGGCGGATGTCCTCTGTAACTCGGCGGGCGCCCTGCTGGGCGCGACGGGATGTCTTCTCTTTTCTATACGGACAAAGAAATCGCCGACTTTATCGCCGCCCTCCATCGGGCCGCCTCAAAGTTGATCGTCAGTCTCAACTCCCCTTCCCAAATAGTTTTCCTTCCTATCAAGAGGGAATTTTCGCCGTCCTCACCAGATCCCGGGCATCAGCGGACGTCGTAACGGATAAACAGCAGGAAGGCCAGGAAGAACACCAGGGCGGCCGCGGCCCCCAGGACCGCCAGGTAAGGCAGGCCGGCCGAGCCGGTCGGCCGGAGACATCGCCCGCTCGGCGAATTTCGGGACGAGGTCGGGAGACACTTTTTCCCGGGTCGTCGAGACGTCCTCGCTGGGATTGAACCAATGCGGGCTCTTGGGATCCGCGGCGTCCAGGGCCGTGAAAAAGCTCTGGAACCGGCCCTGGAAGACGTGCAGATCGTCCCAATCCCGGCGGAAGCGGGGATATCCGCCGCCCGACGATCGACTTCGGCCAGGAACTCGAAAGCGGCGACCGGCGAAAGCGCCGTCAGCCGGCGGGTCCGTTCGAACTGGCGGAACATGGCCCGGTAGTAATCGTCCCGGATGGCCTTTTCGGCCGCCATCCGCTTGCGCTGAAGGTTGGCCCGCAGCTCGTGCTGGGGCAGGAAGGGATTGTCCGGAGTGCATCATCCAGCTTCCCGGAGGGGCGGCCTTGTTCAGGTCGTCGAAGGCCTGGCTGACCCGCTTTTCGACGGACTCGGCCTTTTCGATCGGATAGGCGTTCTTGGCCAGGAAGCCGCTGGAATTCGGGATGACGATGGCGAAGAGGAGCCAGACCGTGAGGGCCAGAAGCAGGCTGACATTCGAGCTTCGGGCCAGGACCGAGCAGAGCAGGCCGAAGGCGGCACATCGCCGCGGCCAGCAAGCGCCGCCGCGGCCAGGACGGCCGCGGTCTCCGCCGCCAGGGTCCAGCCCCAGCGACGCCGTTCCCGAGAGGGTCAGGATGATGCAGGCTGACCAGGACCGCCGGGCACGACGATGGCCATCACCGAGACGACGGCGCTGGCGTATTTGCCGAACAGAAGCGCCCCCCGGGAGACCGGATTGGCCAGGGACAGGGACAGCGTCTTGCTCTCCTTTTCGCCCGAGACCGCGTCGAAGGTGAAGAGCAGGGAGACGAAGCTGACCAGGAGGGCGATGGCGAAGGCCCAGCTCAGCTCGTCATAGCGGGCCAGGAAGGGATTGGCGCTGCCGCTCTTGTTGGCGAACCCGAAGACGTTCCAGGCGCTGTAGGTGATCGAATTGGGGAGGTATTTTTCCTTGGCGTCGGCCAGGAAGGCGTTGTCGCGGGGCCGGAGGTCGTAGGCCCGTCTTGGTGACGGCCAGGACGGTGGCGTTGCTCTGGGCGGCGTCCTGCTCGATGGCCTTGAGCGGCCAGGTCGCGGGCTTCCCGGTATTTATCCAGGTCGGCGGCATGATGGCGGACGAAGGACAGCGAGCCGGCGATGAACACGGCCAGGATCAGGACCAGCGACAGGGCGAACCGCAGGCTGTAGAGGTTATGCTGGACTTCGCGCTTGAGGATGGTTTTCCACACGGCTCACCTCACGTCGTAGCGGATGAAGGCCACATAGGCCAGGGCGAAGAGCAGGACGCATTCGAAAAGCAGCAGGCCCAGCCGGAAGGCCGAGCCGGCCAGAAGCTCCGCCGCCGGAACCGGCCGGTCCGGGAATCGGGGCATGTCGCCGAGCTTGAGGAACGGGAAATCGTCCGGGCTGTCGCCGGGGACTTTGACCGCTTGGAGGACTAGACATTGCTCCCGGAAATCGGTGCTGCTTGGCCGCCCAGGCGTCATATTCGGCCAGGGTCTTGAACCTCCCGCCGGTGCGGGCGGCGACGAGCTGGTCGGCGCTTTTGAAACTGCGAGGGCGGCGTCGGGGTGAAGTACTCGAACTTTTCGAAGATGTTCTTGCCCTTGAGCCAGGCGACAAACGTCTCGCGATAGCGGCGGACGTCGTCGAGCCGCTTCTCCTGGGCCCGGCGGTCGGTGCCGCAGACGGCCGTGGCCACGGCCCGGAAGATCCCGGCCGGAGAGAGCAGCGCCAGGTTCTCCGCCGCCCGGGCCTGGCGGGACAGGCTGTCGAGGTAGGCTTTCTGCGGCCCCCATTTGCGGTCGGCGTTGTCCAGCCGCAACGGCTCGCTCATGGCCATCTCGCGGCGGTGCCGCTCGAAGAACGAGGCCGTGCAGCCGTAGGCTTCGATGGAGCCGTCTTCGCTGCGCGTTCATATACCAGTTCATCTTCCAGTCCGGCTGCGGGAAGCTTCTCCTGGACCGCCTCGATCCGCTCCGTCAGGCCCTTGTCCATGTCCTTGAGGACGGCGTCAAGGTTGTCCCGCGATTGGATGGGGACGAAGCTCTCGGCGAACGTGGAAGCCAGGTTGGGGACGAGAAAGACCAGGCGCCACCCAGAGAAAGAGACAGACGACCAGGCTGGTCGACCGAATTGCGGCGAGCGGGAGGAGACGAAAAGCCCGAGAAAGACGAAGACCGCGAGATAGGCCAGGCTGATTACGGCCAGAAGGATCAGCCGGCCCCATTCGGCCGACGAGAAGGCCAGGTCGCCCGAAAGGAGGACGATGATCCCGCCAAGGAGAAACGAGAAAACGACGACCGGGAGCAGCGTCAGCAGGATGCCGGCGACTTTGCCCGCCAGGAGCTTGCGACCGGCCCAGGGAGTTGGCCATCTGCAGGCGAAGGGTGCCGTCCTCCTTCTCCCGGGTCAGGGCGTCGTAGCTGAAGAGCAGGGCCAGGAGGGAGAAGATGATGGCCGCGATATCGACGAAGTCGACCGAAAAGAAGGAGGCCAGGAAGGGATTGTCCCGGGCGGCGGTTTTGCCTTCGGCCAGGAGCGGCTTGAGTCCCAAGCGGACCTTGACCTGGTTTCCGACCTGGGCGCTCAGGCCCTTGCCGAAGATGCCCAGGGGCTCGGGCGGGAAGACGACGACCGGCTTGAAGACCGGAGTAAACCCGGACTTCGGCCATGGCCTTCTCGGCCGCGTCGCGGTCGATCTTGGCCTGCCCGAGCTGGTCGCGATAATCGTCGATGTTGATCAGGATGCTGAAGGGAATCAGGACCAGGCAGAGAAGAAAGCCGATCAGGAATCGGGCCGAGAGGAGGTTGTTCAGAAATTCTTTCCGAGCGATATGGAGAACCATGGCCTTTTTCATTGCAATGTTTGTGCCAGAAGCAATATCGTTCATTCCCCCCGGAAGATATCCGGGTTCGGACAAAAAATCCGTATTATCCGGGTAATCCGTTCCCCTTGTTTGGGTAATTCGCTTCCCGATGGCGTAAAATCGCCCCGAGCAACGGGGCTCCGGCCAAAAGGAAGAACCCGCCCAAGGCAAAAAAGGCCGTCCCCAGGGAAAAGACATCCGCCAGGCGCCCGAAAAGCGGCGAGATCACGACAAAAGCCAGGCTTCCGGCCATGCTTGCGAGCGAAAGAACCGTCGCCCGGACGTCGGAACCGACCGCCAGGTTCAGCCGCTCGAGCAGAACCGGATAAACGAGGTTCCAGAGGAAGGCATTGGCCGGGATCAAGGGAAGAAGCCAGACGCCGGGAACCGCGCCGAAGAGGAAGAAAAAGAGCGGGCTCAACAGGGCTGAAAGCAAGATGACGGCCGCTCCGAAACGCTCGCTGACCGAGTGGGAGACAAATCCGCCCAGGGCACCGGCCAACTGAAAAACGGCGAAGAGAATCCCGAACCAACCCACGCCGATGCCTAATTCCCGGTAGAAAAGGAAGTACGCCCATAGTCCGGTCAGGTGTGTGGCCATGAGCAGTCCGCAGAAGAGAATCACCGGGCGGATTTCCGGCCGACGCAGGCAATGCCGGCAGATACCCAGGATGTCTTTCAGCGGATGAGGCGATCTCCGCCGCTCTCGATCGGGTTCTGAAAGTCCGAGGGAAAGTGGCACCAGGGGCAGGGCCGTGGCAATATTGACCAGAAACGGCAGGCGGAGAAAGACCGCGGCCAGCAACCCTCCGGCAATGGAGGACACGGCCGAGCCCGTCCTGGCCAGCGTCGCCGCCCGGCCTTCGAAGCGCTTGTATTCCATCTCCCGGTCCAGTTGGCGGAGGCTGTCGAAGAGAAGGGCCGAATCGCACCCCGAGCGCATGCCGGCGCTCACAGCCAGGGCCAGCTCAGCCAGGATAAAGGCGACGAAGCTCCGCCCGACGGTATAAATGGCCAGGCCGACGGGAAGGAAGACGGCTCCCAGAATCAGCGTCCGCCGGCGGCCGACGACGTCGGCCAGGTATCCCGACGGCACTTCCAGCACAAGGACCGCCAGGTGGAAGACCGCCTGGACGGTGAAGATCTGTATGGCGTTCAAGCCGTTGGCCGTGTAATACAGGACCAGGACCGGGGCGATCAGGTAGAATTCGCCCAGGAATTTCAGGCCGAAGAGCTTCCCGAAATTGCGGCCGATTTTTTCCGAGGCGCGATCATCCGGCATGTCATTTCCTTTTCGTTTTCGGCCCCTAATCTTATCCCAGGGAAAAGAAGAAAGGGAAGAAGATTAATTAACCTATATCGATGTGCTACATATTGGGGAAGTCGGAATACCCATGGGGACGAAAGGGCGCCGGACCGCCGGGCGCGAAGCGCTTCACGCGCGCTGAAATCTCTTGACCGAAGACTTATCCGACGGCCGGACGTTTTGAGGCCTCACCGTACAGAATCCGATTTAATATGAACGATCGGATGTGAACGCCGGGACCTATTCGATAAATATCAGAAAATAATCGCATTCCGCCAAAATTCGATACGTAAAATAAAATTCCAGGAATTCGAGTTCTCATTCCGATTCATAAATATTTCCCATGATTCTTTCCCCAACCGGCTAAGTTCGTGAAAAGATTCATGTTTCCAAAACCCTCCCTTTGTTCTCAACTGGTTTCTGGTTGGCACAAATAATGAATATATAACGGGACTTAAGGAGTCCCTCATGACCGTTAAACGCCTTTCCGGATTCACCTCTATGACTCGATCGAAAATCCTACTCGGTTTTTTGCTTCTCCTCCTCTTCCTTCATCCATTCCTTTTCGCCCAGGGAAAAGCAGCTCAAGGTCTCGTTTTTTCAATCAGCTATTGCCATCAAGGGATCACCAAGGGATTCGACGGCAATACTTTCTACGGGGCGGTCTCCGATCTGGTCCTTGTTCCCAAGATCGGGGCGGGCAACGGCGCGGCCTTATCGGGGGGATATCGATGGAAGCGATATTCGGCGGAGTTCTCGATCTCCTATTCCCGGCATGATTGGACCCACACCTATGATCCGCAGGGAAACCGGGCAACGGTCGCCATTTTCTCTGGAGTCGTAAAAAGGTTCTTCAATATCCAGAAGAATTTCCAACCCTACCTCCAGGCCGGCCTGGATTTCCCCCTGCTCGTGATCCCGGATCTCGCGACGACATATATCGAATATGAAAGCGTGGGGATATGGGAAACGAAAGAGATCATCAAGCGCGGAACTCCCGTCTTCTGGTCGGCAGGGATCGGCCTCGGCGGAGGATTGTCCATTCAAGCTACGGAAAACTGGGCGTTTTTCATCGATGGGATGCTGCACGGCGGCTTGCTCATCACACTCTCCGCCTCGACCATGGGGTCCCAGGACGTCATTCCCGTGTTTGTCATGGGGTATACCGTCCGCTGCGGAATTTCTTACACCTTTTCCCGTTAAGCGGAATGATGGGGATGCGGCGGCCCGGCCCCTACCGCTCTTCAGGGTGCGGCAACGGCCTGCCCTCGGCTTCGCAGATCCGCCGGAGATGGTTGAGGCTCCGCTCATCGGCAAAATCATAAAAATCGCCGTACGGCCGGCCGAGACAAGCGACGACCTCGGCCGTCTGAGGGTCGAGGCCTTCCTCCCCTTCCAATGAGAGCTTGATCCCGGCGAGTTTCAAAGGCATGAAGCCCCGGACAAAGACGGGTGTGACCCGAAGCTGGGGCAAACCATGCGTCAGGATCTCGTCGCGGAGGCGGCGGAGCTGGCGCTCATCAACCGCATCCATGAGAGCCAAGTACTTCTGATGCAAGACCCATTCGTTGATCAAGCCGAACGATCTCGTCCGGGCCGAAGGCCCTCCAGAACGACCCCGGCCATTCCGGCCGGACGAATCCGCCGATGACGAAGGCTCCCGCCTCGTAACCGGAAATCCCCCGCTCGCGGCAGAGGGACATCGCCGACCGCAGCAGCCGGATCCGGCGATTGGGGGTCAGTTTCTCGAAGGCGGCCAGGTTGACGAGGTGCGTGCCGAGGGTCGCCTCCATCAGCCGGTCGACCAGCCGGGTTTCATTCAAGTCGAAGGCCCGGTTGATGAACTCGCCGGCCCGGGTATTCTGCCGGAGCCGGCCGTAGCGAAGGGCGTGGCCCAGTTCCTGGAGGCTGCCGAAATCGGCCGCCCCGACCTTTTCCATCAGGGCCCGGTAGGCGGCATAATCCCGGGCCAGCTGCTCAAACCGCGGCCTCTCGGCCGGGGTGAGCTCGACGTACTCCCCGGACATGAACCGCAGCAGGCGGGCCGGGGCAAACACCGCCTTGCCGAGGAACAGACTGCGCCACCGGCTGGAAATCGTGACCCAGTCGCCTTCCCGGACGACATGGCCGTCCCTGTTGATCATCTCCCGCTTGGCCGGATCGATCCGGACGCCGTCGCTTTCCAGGTTGAGAAGCGAAGGGATGCCCAGATTTTGGGCGGCGGTCACGACGTGGATCGCCGCCGGGCTCAAGCTGCAGATGCCGCTGACGACCGGAAGGTCGACCGCATCCTGGGGCGTGAAGCGCTCCTTGGCCAGGATGACATTCTCCCGCGGGTGCTCGGCTTTGGCCCGGCGGATCTGGTCGGCGGAAAAATAGACCCGTCCCGTGACCGCGGCCCGGGGCAGGACCGAAAGCCCGTGGGCGAACCGGGGCAGGACTCCAAGCGATTTGGGATCGATGGCGTCCGACTCGATCTGGCGGACGTGGTAGGGCTTGATGAGCTCCCGAACACGGTCGGCCCCGATCCGTCCGGCCCGGTGGAGGTCCATGACCGCCGTCAGCATGCCCGCCCCGGCCAATTCGGCCGCGTTCACCTGGAGCGTCGTGAAGGTCCCATGAACGCCGGTGAACTCGACGATCACCGGCCCGCGGAAGATCTCCTCCAGTTGGCCGAGCCGGTCCCAGATATGATAGATGGCCGGGAATTCCTCCCGCGCCTCCTCCCGCTCGAAGAACGTCCGCTCCTCGGGTTGGAGGCGCCCGGTCATCAAGTCCTCGCCGAACGCCTTGCGGGCGAACTGAACGAACACCCCCTGACCCCGCCGCGGATGGCGGCTGTAAAGAACGCCGGGATAGGAGCGGTCGTCTATGACGGTGCAGACCATCCGCTGGAGGATCAAGGCCGGAAAATACGTATCCCGGACCATGAAATTGCGGAGGGCGTCCAGGCGCTCCTCATAGTAAGCATAAGCCCGGCGCTGGAAGAACTTGAGCTGCTCGACGGCCGAGGTCAAAAGTTGGGGCGCTTTCCGGGCGATCAGGTTTTCGATCGTTTCGCAAAGCTCGATCGTCCGTTCCGGGCTCATGGAGGGCCCGATCTCCTTCTCCACGGGGGCGAAGGCGGCGGGATCAAGAGCTTCCAGGATCGTCTTGCGGTTACTGAGCCGAATGAGGCCGGCGGCCTCCGCCCCGTAGCGCCGGGGAAGCCCGTCGAAGACCGAAGGAATCAGGCCGACGTTGAGGTAGGTCGGCATGAATCCCGGAAGATATTCGGGCAGGGCCGAGCGGACGGCGATGAGGAGCGGATCTTCGGGATTCTCCAGCTTCCGGCCGGTCAGGATCTCGAGGTTTTGGACGGCGGCGAGAAGGTTCTTCTCCCGTTCCTCCGGAGAGAGATGATACGCCGACGACGAGAGCAGGCAGAAATCCGCGGTCGACATCCCTCGCCGAGACAGGTCGAAGAGGATCCGGCCCTTCTGGCTGATGGATGATTCCGAATATTCACCCCGGGCGGTATATGGAATCACCAGGTCATTTTGGACAAGCGACGGCTCGGCAAACCGAGCCGCAATCGGGCCGTAGATCTGAGCGGTCCGCCGCTTCAGCTCGGCCGCCGCTTCGGCATTTCCCCGCCGAGCCCGGTGGATCAGGATCCAGATATTCGATGGCTTCGCCGGAGGCGACCCGGTCCAGGAAGCGGACATCGTAATCGCGGACCCGGATCGTGATCCGCTCGCCCGCGGCCGTCGTGTAGTCGATTTCTGGCGGCAAGGCCCCGGCCGGAGGGACGTTCCGGCCGCCGTGAACGCGCCGCTCGAGGTTGGCGTGAATGCCCCGGGCGCTGAGGTACTCGGTCCGGACGACGGCGACTTCGCCGGATCGAATGACCGTTGCCCCCGGCCACGCCGGCTCGGGATGCCCCCGCCACCGGCAAGGCGACGTGAAAGGCGATCCAGGATCCCTGCTCGCCTTCGGCCCAGATGCGGCCGTTATGCTTTTCGACGATTTTCCGGCAAATGTAGAGGCCCAGGCCGGATCCCTTGATCCCTTCCGTCCCCTTCTGTTTCAGCCGCTCGAACTTGCGAAACAAGCCGGTCGTGGATGTCCTCGGGCGAAATCCCGACGCCCTCGTTACGGACGGTCAAGACCGACTTCGTTGCCCTTCCGGGCCAGGGTCAGCTTGACCTCGTCCCGTCCCGGCCATACTTGATCGCGTTATTGAGGAGGTTTCTGACGACGATTTTCAGGAGATGGGGATCGCCGAGGACGGGCGGGTCGTCGACGATGTTCGACGACGACCGGCATTTTGCGGAGGTTGTCCTTGATTTCGGGGATGGCGACGGTTTCGGCCACCGCCCCCGCCCCACGCGCATTTCTTTCTGGAACGAGGAAAGCTCGTCGATTTCCATCTTGGACAGGTCGATATACGACCGGATGACGTCCTCCAGGTAGGCGCAGTTGCGGAGGATCGTCTCGATGATTTTCTGCTGGCCGGGCTCGAGCTTGCCGAAATAGCCCCGGTAGAGCGTTTCGGCCGTCGTCTGGACGGTGGCCAGGGGGCTTTTCAGCTCGTGCGAGACGATGGCCAGCAAGTCAATCATCTTGGTCTCGGCGCTCGAGCGGGCCTTGACGGCGTTTCGGACGACGTCCTTGATCTCGTCGGGCGTGAACGGCTTGGGAATATAATCAAAGGCCCCGTTTTTCAGGGCTTCGCGGGCGGTCTCGACATTGGCGTAGCCGGTGAAGATGACGACGACGACATCCGGCTGTTCCTTCCTGAGCGGTCCGGAGGACGTCCATCCCGCCGATCCCGGGCATTTTGAGGTCGGTCACGACCACGTCTAATCGTCTCCGTCCGGGCCTTGGCCAGGCCTTCCTCGCCGGACATGGCCGTCTCGATCGTCACGTCTTCCTTGGCGAAGACCCTCCGGCAGCTCCGGAGGACAATGTCCTCATCATCGATGAAAAGAAGCTTCGCGCCCATCGTCTGTTCCCCTTTGCCCGTCAGCTTGCCGGCAGCTTGATGATGAATGTCGTTCCCTCGCCGACCGCGCTCGTGACGTCGATCGTCCCGTTGTGGCGGCGGACGATGCCGTAGACGGCCGGCAGGCCCAGGCCGGTTCCCTTGCCCTTCTCCTTGGTCGTGAAGAACGGCTCGAACAGCCGGGCCATGTGGGCCGGCTTGATCCCGGAGCCCGTATCGGAAATCCGGAGGACGATCCGGTCGGCCTCCCGATCCAGGGAGGTCTGGAGCGTCAACCGCCCGCCGTTGGGCATGGCGTCGGCCGCGTTCACGGCCAGGTTGCCGACCACCTGCATGATCTGGTGGACATCGACCGGGACGAGCGGCAGCGTCCGGGTCGTATTGCCGGACGATCTCGATATCCTGGAAATGGACGTTCTTTTCCAGGATGGCCAGCGATTCGTCGAGCACGGCATTGAAGTCGGCCATCGTCTTTTCCGGCTCGTTCTCCCGGGCGAAATCGAGAATGCCCCGGACGATCTTCCGGCAGCGGAGCGTTTCGCTCTTGATCACTTCCAGATCCTCGGCATAAGGCGTTCCCTGAAGATCCTCAAGCAGCAGGCTGCTGTAGGTCAGCACGCCGGTCAGCGGATTGTTGATCTCATGGGCGATGCCCGAAGCCAGCCGGCCGATCGAGGCCAGCTTCTCCGACTTGAGGATGGTCCGTTCGTTCATCTCCTGGAGCCGCCGGTCCCGCTCTTCGATCGCCTGGGCCATCACGTTGAAGCCCTGGGCGATTTTCCGGGTATCGGCGTCGTCCTTGGGCCGGACCTCAATCCGATGGTAGTTTCCCTCGGCCAGGTCCAGGGTCGCGGCGATGATCCGCTGAACAGGCTTGGTCCAAAGGCCGATCAGGTAAGCCGAAAGGAACAGGGCGATCAGAATGGTCAGGCCGATGACAAGGAGAAAGAGGTAGGTCGTGTTCCGGAGGACGGCGTCGAACTTATCCTTGAGGACGCCGGCATAGAGCAGCCCAACGGGCTGTCCGTCGATATCCCGCAGGGGCGCGTAGCCCGAGATGTACCAGCTGTCGACGACAAAGGCCTGGCCGATCCAGGTCTGGCCTTCCTCGTAGACCTTCTTGAACACGTCCTCGGAGACCAGGGTCCCGATGGCCCGTTGTCCGGAGGCGTCCGCGACGGTGGTCGCCACCCGGATGTCACCGAGAAAAATCGTCGAGGCCCCGACTTCCCGGCCGTCTTTCCGCTCCTCCTTGAACAGCAGCCGCCGGAACCGGTCGATGAACTCGTCGTTGTTGTTGAGGAGAACGGCGGCATACAGGAGGCCGACCATCCGGCCGTTGTCGATGATCGGAGAGGCGGCTTTCAGGACCAGCCCCCGGTCTTCGACCTGGGAGTCCCGGGGCCGGGCCAGGGGCGTGGGGACGACTCTGATGGGCGTCCGCTCGGCCAAGTCCCGGCCTTCGTTCCGGATGTTCTCCGGACCGAGGATGCCCGTGCCGGCCGCCGGTTTGCGGTTTCGGAGGACCCACTGGATATGGCGATAATGGGCGACGCTGTCTCCCCAGGCGTCGAAGTTATTCGCCCGGATGAGGACCGTCCCGTCGGCTTTGACCACGTTGACGATGTCGAAGCCGAACTCGGCCTTGATCTGGGCCAGCTTGCCCCGGAGGTAATTCCGGTCTTCGGCGATGGTCGCCCCGACGATCTCATAGGTTTTGGCCAGGTACTCGACGATCTGGGACCGTTTCTCGACTTCCTCGTCGTAGAGCTCCGTGGTCGCGGCCAGGGAATTGCGGACGGTCTCGGTCGCCTCCCGGACGAAATTTTTATTGATGATATTGAATCCGATGAACAGTGAGAGCGAGCCCATCACCGCGACGATCAGCAACATGCTGACCACCAGCTTGAACCGGATGTTGGAGGGAAAGAAGCGGGAGGCCATGGAGGACGGGTTCAGCCGATCAGCGCTTTCGACCTTGGCCAGGAGCTCGTCGAGGTCGACCGGCTTGGTCAGGAACTCATCGACGCCCGGCAGGAAGTTGTCGCCCGGGTCGAGGGAGAACCGGGAATTCGTCACCTGGCCGATGGCGGTCAGGATGATGATCGGCACGGTCCGGACGTCGCGGAAGCGCGAGGTCGGCCGGGGGCTGCGGATCTGCCCGGCCGCTTCAAAGCCGGCCGTGTCCGTCTCCATCATCACGTCCAGGATGACGAGATCCGGTCGGGCAACAAGCAGCGCGTTGAGGCCTTCGGCGGCGCTCCCGGCCGAGGCTGTCTCGTAGCCGTTGGACCGGAGGACCTGGGCTAAGCTTTCGACGAGGTCCTGGTCGTCGTCGACGATGAGGATTTTTTTGGCCATGGTCGCTCCTCTCAATCCTTGATCAGCTTGTAGATGACGTTGCGCTCCTCCCAGGCTTTATTCCGGAGGTAGGCGTCGATCGGGAATTCAACCTGCTTGAGCTCGACCGGGGCCGACTTCTGGGGAACCAGGCCGAGAGCCAGGGCCACGCCGTAGATGATCGCCTCGGGCCGGGGCGGGCAGCCGGGAATGAGATAATCGACCGGGACGGCCGTCGCCGCGCCGCCCGGTCACATTGTAGGTGTCGAACCAGCAGCCGCCGCCGGCGGCGCAGGACCCGATCCCGAAGACCAGCTTCGGGGACGGCATCGCCTCGTAGGCCCGCTTGACCAGGGGCAGGGTCGGCCGGGTCACCGCCCCCGAAAGGAGCATGACGTCGGCATGGCGGGGCGAGCCGACGAGCTTGAGACCGAAGCGCTCGACGTCGTAATACGGCGTCAGGACGTTCAGGATCTCGATGTCGCAGCCGTTGCAGGCGCCGCTGTTGCAGTGGTAGAGCCACAGGGATTTGGGGAAGGCTTTCGCCGCTGTTTTGGCCAGGAAGCCGGGCATGTCAACCTCCGATCCGCTCGGGGCGGCGGGCCGCCTCCGTTTCGTCTAAAACCGCGGGCTCCATCCGGTCCGTCGTCCGGCGGAAGACGGTCCGGGTCTCGATGTTGTCGTAGCGATACCCGCGGAGATCGAGCTTATCGATCGCGTTCTTGATTTCCATGTCGAAGCACCGCCCGCAGCGGTTGCAGGTCAGCATGAACAGCTCCAGCGTCTGGCTGACGTCCTCGCGCCTGGCCGCGGCCAGCTCGAATTCCGGCGACATGACGATCGCCTTCTCCGGGCAAAGCTCGGCGCAGCGGCCGCAGTAGGTGCACTTGGTGCCGTCATAGACGAGAACCCGGATCTCCTGGCAGAGGTCGCGCAGGAGGATCGTCCGGGCCGGGCAGTGGTTGGCGCACCCGGCGCAGCCGATGCACTTGGTGTGGTCCCAGACCGGCTGGCCGCGGAAGTCCTTCGGGACGGGCCGCTTTTCGAAGGGATACTTCAGGGTCACCGTCCCCGGCTTGAGGGCCAGGACGATCTGCTTGAATTTGCTCGTGAGCCACATGAGGCATGCCTCTGCTTAATGTCCGAGAACCCCGAGCCCGACGGCCACAAGGGCGGCGACGATGAGGACGGCGTAATAGCGGACGGCCTGGTCGATCCGCATCCGGGGATTGGTCGCTCCGACCAGCCCGATCAGGAGAAAGACGACGAACATCGCCGCAAGCTGAATGAGCAGGTCGAGCGGATAGATCGCCCGTCCGGATGAACGGCAGGAAAACCGAAACGAACAGCCAGGCGTAGAACATCTGCTTGAGCATCATCGCGTATTTAAAGAGGGCGTAGTTTCCGCCCGAGTACTCGATGAACGGCCCTTCCAGAAGCTCCACTTCGGCTTCGGCGATATCGAACGGCTGGCGGGCGACAAAGGCCTGGAGGGCCAGAAGATAGATGACCAGCATCAAGCCGGTCGAGATCCCGAAGGACGCGCCGGCCGCCGACGGAATGGCCGCCGCAAGCGACAGGCTGCCGAGCTTCACCGCCCCCAGAATCAGGGTCATGGCCAGGATCGGCTCGACCATGATCATCGTCACCATTTCGCGGCTGGCCCCGATAAGGCCGAAGGTGTTCCGGCCGGCCAGAGCTCCAAAGAGGACGGACGCGCCGCCCAGGGTCAGAAGATAAATGACCAGGATCGCGTCCATCCGGCCGGCCAGCACGTTGGCCCGGCCGCCGAAGGGGATGACCGCCACGACCGCGAGGATCGCGGCGAAGGCCAGGAGCGGGGCGAAGCGAAACGGCCAGGTTCCGGCCGAATCGAGGCGTTCCTTGCCGAGCAGCTTCAGCAGGTCGTAATACGGCTGGCGGAGCGGCGGGCCTTGCCGCGATTGGATTTTGGCCGTGAGCTTGCGGAGGACGCCCTCGAACAGCGGGGCCAGGGCCAGGAACAGAAGGACGTTGATGAGCGGGGCGAGATATCTCATGACCGGCTCCTGGAAAGGCGATCCATTTCGCTCTTGGTCCAGACCCTCCGCCGGCCGGACCGGCCATCGACGACGGCGACCCGGTCGGTGCAGGAGAAGCAGGGGTCGATGCTCCCGAGGATGATCGGGAAGTCGGCGAACTGGTTGTCCCGAAGCATCCGGGGGATGCCCTGGAGGTTGGTGTAGGTCGGGGCCCTGACCCGCCAGCGTTCGGGGCGGTTCCCCTCGCCGGTCAGGACGTAGTGGAAGGATTCGCCGCGGGGGGCCTCGACCATGGACCATCCGGGGCGGAAGGCCGGCAAGGCCTCGCCGTATTCGGTCAGGACCGGGCCGGACGGCATCTTGTCCAGGGCCTGGCGGATGATCTTGATCGATTCGAAAAGCTCCGCCAGGCGGACGACGATCGTCCCCCAGACATCGCCTTCGGAGACCACCGGGACGTCGAACGTCATCTCATCATAGGCGGCGTAAGGAAAATCGCGGCGGGCGTCGATGTCCACACCCCTCCCCCGGGCCACCGGCCCGAGCCAGCCTCCGAGGACGACTTCGTCGGTCGGGACTTGTCCCACGCCTCGCGTCCGGCCGTGGATGGAGGAGTCGCCGACAACGGCCTTATGGAAGGCCGTGATCTCGGTTTCGAGATTCTTGAGAAGGGCGAGGGTTTCCTCTTTGATCTCCGGAGTGATGTCCCGGCGGACGCCGCCGATGACGACCATCCCGTAGGTTTTGCGGTTCCCGGTGATCTTTTCCGAAAGCCACATGATCTGCTCCCGGATCCGCCAGGCGTGCATGAAGACCGTGTCGTAGCCGATGAGATGCCCGGCCACGCCGATAAGCAGCAGGTGGGAGTGGAGGCGCTCGAGCTCGAGGCAGACGACCCGGATGAACTCCGCCCGGCGGCTGATCGGAAGGCCGGCGGCCATCTCCACCGCCTGGCAGTAGGCGACGGAGTGGACGGAGCCGCAGATCCCGCAGATCCGCTCGGCGATGAACGGCACCTCGTTGTAGCTGACCTGCGTCTGGCAGAGCTTCTCGATGCCCCGGTGGGCCATGAAGCCGCGATAATCGCAGTGCTTGATCGTCTCGCCGTCGACGTAGACGGCAAAGTGAGCCGGCTCATGAAGGGTCGCATGGAACGGCCCGACCGGGACGATGGTCGTTCCGGGCGGGGCTTCATCCAGCTGGTAGGCGACGTCGGCGGTCGAGGGCGGGACGAGGTTATACGGGACTTCCTTTCGGAGGGGATAGATCCCGTCCGGCCAGTCGTCGGCGGTGATGAGCTTCTTGGGCTTCGGATGCCCGGGGAAGCTGCATCCCCAGGAGGTCGCGATATTCCCGCTCCGTCCAGCCGGCCGCCGGGATATCGGGGGTGATCGAGTCGAAGGTCGGGTCGGCGGCGGGAGCCGTCGTTCTCAACCCGATGGAAAACCGGTCCCGGTCGAAGGCGAAGAAATGGATGAGGCCGAACGTCCCGGTCCGGTCCCGCTCGTCGGCTCCGGACCCGACTTGGAAGCGGCCTCCCTGCCGGATGAGGAACCGGCAGGCGTCGCGAAGGCGGGCGCGGTCGATATCCGCCAGGAGACGGCCGGCGGCCGGAGAAACCGAGCCGCGGATGGCCTCGCCGAATTCGGCCTTGAGGGAAGAGAGGATCTGGTCCATGGTCATGGCTTACCTCCCGCCGGTCCAGCGGAAGAAATTTTTAAGGGCGGCAAACATTCCCCGGTCGACATACCGGTTCTTTTCGTTCAGCTGCTGATATCCGCAGAGCCACGTCGGGACGGTCCGTTCCTTGGCTCCGGCTGAGCCCCGGAGAAGGGAGGCGATGAAAACCGCGATGACGAGAAGGCTCAGGACGATGAGCGGCGCGGCCGCGGCGTTGAGGGACAAACCGAAAACATCCTTGATCCTGAGTCCGGCCAGCGACGCGTCGAGGCCGGCCTCGAGCCCGCCCGCCAGGGGAAAACCGGGCGCGTGTTGAGGGCCGAGCGGACCAGCCCGATAAACGCAAAGGGCAACAGGCCTTGGAGAATGATCAGTACGCCCAGGACGATTTTCGGTAGGAGCATCGACACGGGGACTTCGCGGATGGGCTTGGCGGCCGTCGCTTCCGACCGGGAGGAGGTGAAGGCCAGGCCGAAGAACTTGACGTAACAGGCCAGGGTCACAGCGCTGGTAAATAGGGCCACGATCCCGAACAAGACGATGACCGGAGACGCCTCTCCCGAAAGAAGCGAAGCCGAGATGATCGTCCACTTCGAGGCGAAGCCGCTGGTCGGCGGCATGCCGGCGATCGAAAGCGAGGCGACCGCGGCGATCCCGGCGCTGAAACGGGCATGAGCTTGATCAACCCGCCGAGCTTGTTCAAGTCCTTGGTCCCGGTGGCGTAAAGCAGGCTTCCACTCGTCAAGAAGAGGAGGCCCTTGAAGGCGGCATGATTGAGGACGTGGAAGAGGCCTCCGAGGACCGCCACCCCGGCCAGGGCCCGGACGGCCGGGTCGGAAGCGCCTGCGGTCCAGAGGGCCACGCCCATGGCCAGGACGATGTAGCCGATCTGGCCGATCGAGCTGTACGCCAGCAGCCGCTTGGCGTCGCTTTGCTTGACCGACTGGAGCGTGCCGATGAAAAGCGTCAGGACGCCGATGGTCGAAAGGACCGCTCCCCAGAGGCGAGGGTCGAAGCCGGCCACGGCCGGGGACAGGAAGAAGAAGACCCGGAAGAGGCCGAAAATGCCGGTTTTCAGCATCACCCCGGAAAGCAGGGCGCTGACCGGCGACGGGGCGACCGAGTGGGCGTCCGGCAGCCAGAGCTGGCCGAGCGGAAAGACGCCGGCTTTGAGGCCGAAGCCCAGAAGAAGCAGGGCGAAAACAAGAACGACTCCCCCTCCGCTCAAGCCTTCGGCCTTCAGGCCGATCGCATGGAGCGAATCGCCGAAGCCTCCGCCGGCCGCAAATCCCCCGGCCAGGACGAGCAGCCAGGCAGCCTCCATGAGGACCAGGTACTTGTTGGCCGCTTTAACGTTGGCCGCGTTCCTCTTTTCGTAGCGGATGAGGAAGAAGGAGGCGACGGTCATGACCTGCCAGGCGATGGTGAAGCCCGTCGACAGGTCGTCGACGACGACCAGGGCGGCCATGCCGAGGACAAACAGCGGGAAGAGCGGCATAAAAGCCGCCGACGCCGTAGGCGGGGTAATGGTCCATGTACCGGACGGCATAGATAGCGCTCATCACGGCCATGAACGAGATGACGATGAGAAACAATCCGGAAAGTCCGTCAAGAAGCAGGGGGATCGCCAGCGGTCCCAGGACGAGGTCCTGGGCTTCGCTCATCCCGCCCTGGAAAACGGCGTTGAAGCCGATGAGCAGCAAGGCGGTCGCGGCCGCGGCGGTCAGGAGCAGGTGAACGATTCCGGCCGCCCGGCGGCTCCGGGAAAGAAGCGGCGCGGCGATCGCGGAAAGCAGGAGAAGGCCGAAGGCGACAAAACAGGGCCGGAGGAAGGGAATGGGCTGAGGCGAACATCAGATCGTCTCCCCCAGTGTTTTGATTTGCTTATACGTGTAGACCGGGCCGTCGGTGCAGACCAGGGTCCGGCCGATCGCGCAGTGCTGGCATTTGCCGATGCCGCATTTCATGTGGCGCTCCAGAGTCGAGATGATGCAGTCGTCCTTCAGGCCGCGGCGGGAGAGCTCCCCGATCACGGCATTGAACATGATCGGCGGGCCGCAGACGAAAGCGGTCGTATTGTCGGTCGGGATGTTGGCTTTTTCGATCAGGGTGTGGACGAAGCCGACCTCGCCCGTCCAGCCGGGCTCGGGCCGGTCGATCGTCACGAACGTCTCAAATCCGTCCCGCTTCCGCCATTCCTCGATATTCGGCCGGTACATCAGCTCGTTCGACGACTTGGCGCCGTAGAGAAGGATGATCCGGCCGAAATCCTCGCGGTGCAGCAGGACATGGACGATGGAGGACCGGAGCGGGAATCAGGCCGATGCCGCCGGCGACATAGATGATGTTTCGGCCTTTAAGCTCGGCGAACGGAAAACCGTTGCCGAAGGGGCCGCGGATCCCGATCTTGTCTCCGACGCCGAGGGCGTGAAGGGCCGAGGTTACCTTGCCGACGTTGCGGACGGAGAGATGCCGGCGGTCCTGCTCCGGGCTCAAGGGCAGGGAGACGGCGAATTCGCCGGCCCCGAAGACCGTGCACATGACGAACTGCCCCGACCGGACGGCGAAGGTCCGCTCCAATTCCGGATCTTCGAAGCGGAAATAAATACGTCCGGACGTCCTCGATCTCGTCCCGGATCTCGGTGATCACGGCCGGGACGGGGATCGAAACCACGGCGGCGTTGTTTTTCGTTTTCCATGGCTTACTTTCCCGTGATTTCGCGCCGGATCGCCGTGACGACATTGGTCATCCCGATGTCGCCGGGGCAGACCCGGACGCAGCGGCCGCAGCCGACACAGCCCGGCCGGAGATATTTTTTCGATTGGGAATACGACAGCTTGCAGAAGAACCTCTTGTTTCTCCGGTCCTCGACGGGCCGGCGGGGATTATGCTCCCCGGCCATCCGAGCGTAGCCCTCGAACGAGCAGGAGTCCCAGGTCCGGAGGCGTTCGGTCGTTCCATCGCTGCGGTTGACGTCCTCGATGTTGAAGCAGGAGCAGGAGGGGCAGACAAACGAGCAGGCCCCGCACTCGAAGCACTGTTTGCCGATGTATTCCCAGGTTTCGTTCTTGACGAACCCGGTGGTCAGGCGGTTGACCGCCCGGGAGATCCAGGCCTTGTTTTCGACCGCCATCGGCTCGAACAGCGAGATCGAGCGGTCGACGACCTCGATCCCGGCTCTTCCCGGCGTCCGGGCCGGCCGCGGGCAGACCCAGCTCCACGGCCAAAGCCCGGCCCGCCTCGCTTCCCGCCTCGAAGAGGTAGGCCTCGCCGAGGTCGGTCAGGTTGACGTCGTACCCTTCGGCGCGCGTAGGGGCCGCTGTCGGTGCAAACGCAGAAACACTGGGGGAACGGCGGCGACGCAGGTGACGGACGACGAGGAACATCTTCCGCCGGTGGGCCCGATAAAATTCATCGACGAATTCCTGGCCGAGGAAGAACCGGTCGAAGCAGAGGAGCCCGGTCAGGTCGCAGGGGCGCAGGCCGACGAGGGCCTTTGGCCGGACAAGGTCCTCGGGCACGATTTCGACTTCTTTTTTCTCGCGGTCGTAACGATAAGAAAGGATGCGCTCCCAATGGGGAAACACGGAGAACTTGGGCGTATTGACCGGGATGGGGGCGTCCAGGCGGATCGCCGACGGGTCGGCCGCCCGGTCGAAGAACACGTCTCCCGATTCCGGGTGGACCTGCGGGCCGTACATTTCGAAACGGCCGGAAAGGGCCGCCAGGAAACGCGGGACGTCGGATTTGGCCAGGAGATACATGGTCACACCTTTTCCAGCCGGACGGAGATGACGGCATCTTCGCCGTATTCGACCGCGTCGGCGTGGGGGATGAGAAAATCCGGAATCATCGACCCGACGAAATAGGGCGCATAGACCGTTCCGGGCGGGACTTCGTCCGTGATCCGGGCCAGCGGGGTCATCGTGCCCCGGGCGGAGACGACCCGGACAGGGCCGCTTGTCCCGGAGGCCGAGGGCGGCCGCGTCGTCGGGATGGACATCCACCAGGCCCTGCGGATAGAGGAGAAGCAAGGCGTTATATTCCCGCCTGGGGATGAAGGTCTTCTTCATGATGTTGTTCTGATGCCAGTAGTAATAGGACTTGCCGGCCATCAGCCGGAAGGGAAAGTCCGTCATTCGGCCGGAACCGCGGCGGCGGCTCGCCGCCCCGGCGCGACGAACCGGAGCGGGCCCGGGAAACGCCCGCGGATCGGTTGGGCCATTGGAGACCGCCGAAGTGGGCTTCGAGAGTCGGATATGCGGTCACTCCGGCGTAAGCGGGGACGGCCTTGGTGATTTCTTCCTGGATGTCGGCCGAAGACCGGATACGGCCAGGGCGGGCCGCGGCGGGCGGCCAGGTCGGCAAAGATCCGCCAGGCCGGACGGGCTTCGAACCGGGGCTCGGTTTTGCGCCGGTTGAGCTGAATCCGCCGCTCGGTGTTGGTGGTGGTCCCGTCCGCTTCGACGTAGGTCGTCGTCGGAAGGACGGCGTGGGCCAAGCCCGATGAACGGATTGGCGAAAGCGCCCAGGTAAACGACGAATTCCAGGGATCTTGATCCTGGCGGCCAGAAGGTTGATCTCGGGGTCGTGGTCGCAGACAACAAGCGCCTTGAGCTTGGACGAAGCGTCGGCCAGGAGGTCTTCGACCGAACGGCCGGCCGCGAAGTTCGAGTCCGGTCCCCCACAATTTTTGAGGCCGGGCGCGGCCGCGGATTCGTCCGGAAGCGGAAACGCCTCCGGGCAGGAAGATCCGGGAGCGGCGCCGCAGTCGTTCGCCCCGGCCAGGTTGGAGACCCCGGTCACGGGAAGGATCGCGCATCCCTCCCGGCCGGCTTTTCCGGCGGCCAGGAACAGGTTGAAAATCAGGGCCACGGTATCCCGGTTCAAACCGGAAATCCCGGTCGAAAAGACGACGACAGCCCGCTGGGCCGAAGCCAGCCGGCGGGCGACATCCCGGAGCGTCGGGAGCGAAAGGCCGCAAGCCGACTCGGCGTCTTGCGAGGTTAAGGTTCCCGAGCGGATCGTTTCGAAACGCCTCGAATCCTTCCTTCGAGCGCGGAAGAAGGATCCGATCCAGGTTTTCCTCGAGAAGAATCTCGGCCAGGGCGGCCAGGACGATTTTCTTCGTTCCGGGAAGGTTTTGGAGGGCGTGCCCGCTCAATCGGGCGATCTGGGTCGACCGCGTGCTCAATGACGACGACATCCGCCCCGCCGCGGGCGGCGAAATGAACGTCGCTGGCGATGATGGGATTCTGCCGGGTCAGGTCCGTCCCGATCGACCAGGATAAAATTCGCCTTCCGGATATCGGCGATCGAACCCGATCGCCGCCCGGCCGGCCCGTCCCCTCCCGGAAGACCTCGGCCGTCGACCGATACCAGACTGTCGGACTGGAGGCTGATATTCGGCGAACGGAACGTCGCCCGGGCCAGCCGAACCAGGGCATAGACGTCCTCGTTCGAAGAGCGGGGGGAAGCCCAAAAGCCGATCTCTTCGCCCCGAAATACCGGCCAGGCGGGAGACGCGACGTCGAAGGAGCGCCTCGTCCCAGGCGACCGGGGCCAGCGATTCCTCCGGTCCGGAGCATGCGGCCGGTCGATCCGCTCCTCGGTGTTGAGGAGCTCATGGATATGCCAGCCCCGGACGCAGAGACGTCCCCGGCTGACGGGGTGGGCCGGAGAAGGAAAAACTCCCCGGACGGACGCCGTCTTCGACTTGGAGAAGATGGCCGCAGCCCGTTCCGCAGAAATTGCATACGCCCGTTTGATAGCTCATGCCCGCTCCCGCCCTCCATTCTCCGTCGAGACCGGTTTCGCCGGAGCTGGGAATCGGGTCCTCAGGGCAATCCGGAATACTCGGAGAATTTCTAGGAATTGGGTAAGGGAAAATCCTAGGATGTAATTTAGCAAATCTCCCCGAAGGAGTAAAGAGGGAGCCGATTGACACGGCCTAGGAAAAGAAGCGGATAAAGTTCCCCCCCGGAGAGAACGATGACGAAAACCACGTTCCGGATGTCTCGGAATCGCGGCGATTTTCCTCCTCGGCTTGATCGCCGGGTCCGGCGGTTATGCCGCCCCAAGCGTCGAGAATTTCAAGTTCGGCCACCTGACGATCCAGGACGGGCTTGTCCCAGGGTTCGGCCATGGCCTTGGTCCAGGACAAAAAGGGATTTCTCTGGATCGGGACGGAAGACGGCCTGAACCGGTACGACGGCTACGGGTTCAAAATCTATCGCTCCACGGACGACCGAGGAGCATCTCGGGCGTCATCATCACCGCCCTGTTCGAGGATTCCGAGGGGAACCTCTGGATCGGAACGATGTCCGGCTTGAACCTCTATGACCGGACCCGGGACAATTTCACCCGCTATCTCCCCGTGCCCGGCGACTCCGAAAAGCCTGAGCCACGCCAACATCACGTCCATCACCGAGGATGCGGCCGGGACGCTCTGGATCGGAACGTCCGGGGGCGGGCTGAACGCTTTCGACCGCAAAACCCGTGTCTTTCAAGCGTTCCGCCGTGATGCGAGCCAATCCGAAAAGCATCAGCTCGGACGAAATCCTGGACATCCATCCCGACGAAGCGGCTATCTCTGGGTGGCCACCGGAGAACGGCCTGAACCGGTTCGATCCCCGAGCCGGGGAATTCGTCCGTTTCCAGAACGATCCCCGAGATCGCCAAAAGCCTGAGCCATAACCGGGTCACCCGCGTTTTCGAGGATAAGGACGGAATCCTCTGGATCGGGACGGACGGCGGCTTAAACCGCTTCGACCGCACCACCGGCATCTTCCTCCGGTTCCTCAATCGGCCGAACGATCCCCGAAGCCTCAGCAACGACCTGGTCACCGCGATTTTCCGCGACCGGAGCAACCGCCTTTGGATCGGGACGCAGGACGGACTCAACCTCTACGACGACAAGACGGGCCAATTCACCGTCCTTCGCAACGACCTCTCCTTCCCGGAAAGCCTGACCTACGACTATATCTATTCCATCATCCAGGACCGGACGGGCGTCCTCTGGGTCGGGACACGGGGCCGAGGGCTCAACAAGCTGGTGGCCGAAGCGGTCCCGGTTCGAGCTGTTCGAACACCGCCGCAACGACGCAGAACAGCCTCGGCTCCAATTACGTCCGGGCGCATCGTCGAGGATCGAAAGCGGCATCCTCTGGGTCGGGCTCCAGGACAGAGGGGTGGACCGGATCGACCGCAAGACCGGCATCTACACCCATTTTCGTCCCGTCCGGGGAAATCCGAACAGCCTGAATTCCGACTCCGTCTACGCCCTGGCGGTCGATCGGAACGGCGAGATCTGGATCGGGACATATGGCGGCGGGTTGAACCGCTATCAATCCCAAAACGAAAACCTTCAAGCATTACCTCAACCGCCCCGGCGATCCGACCAGCCTGAGCTTCAACTCCATCCGCTGCCTTCTTTTCGACCGGCAGGGCTATCTTGTGGGTCGGGACGGACGGAGGCGGGCTCAACCGCTTCGACCCGAAAACCGAAACGTTCGTCCGGTTCCAGAACAATCCTTCCGACCCGAACAGCCTGGGCAATAATTCCGTCCGGGCCCTCTTTGAGGATCCCAAGGGACGGATCTGGGCCGGGACATTCGGCGGCGGATTGAACCTCTGCAAGCCGGAGACGGGAACGTTCATCCGTCTATCGGAACAATCCCGCCGATCCGAATAGCATTTGCGGCGATTTCGTCCCGACCCTGGCCGAGGATCCCGAAGGCCGGATCGTGGGCGGAACGACCATGGGCCTGGCCGTCTTCGACGCCGAAAAGGGACGTTTCGATCGATTTATCGAGGAAACCAAGGACGGGCTGCCCAACAACGCGTCTATGGCGTCCTGATCGACGACGAGGGATGCGTACTGGATTTCCAGCAACCGGGGCCTGGCCCGGCTGAATCCGAGAACGCGGCGCGGTCAAAACCTACGACGTCTCCGACGGGCTCCAGGGCAACGAATTCAACGGCGGATCCCGGTTCCGCTCGAAATCCGGGGAAATGTTCTTCGGCGGAACCAACGGCCTCAGCGCCTTCATCCCCTGTCTGCTGAAGGACAATCCGTTCCCCCCGGAGGTCGTCGATCACCAATTTCGAGATCTTCAACAAAGCGGTCCCGGTCGGCCCGGACGCGGAAGGCCGGGTGATCCTGGAAAAATCCATCACCGAAACGACGGACCTCAACCTTCGCTTCGGGGACAAGGTCATCACGTTCGAGTTCGCCGCCCTCCATTTCGTCGCCCCGGAAAAAAACCGATACGCCTATATCATGGAGGGCTTCGATCCGGACTGGCACCAAGTCCAGGGCCGGCGGTTCGTCGAGCTATACGAATCTCGCCCCCGGACGCTATACGTTCCGGGTCAAGGCCTCCAACAACGACGGCGTCTGGAACGAAGAGGGCGCGGCCATCCGGATCCGGGTCATCCCGCCGTTTTACATGATCCGCTGGGTTCAGGCCCTGGCTATTCTCCTGGTCGGCCTGGTCATCTGGGGCTTGCGTCCGCAAGCGCATCCGGAACATCAACCGCCAGCGGATCCTGCTGGAGGAAAAGGTCCAGGAGCGGACGGCCGAGCTGAAAAAAGCCGAGGCCGAGGCCCGGGAGGCCAACCGGGCCAAGAGCGAATTCCTGGCCAACATGAGCCACGAGATCCGGACTCCCATGAACGGCATCTTCGGGATGACCGAGCTGGCCCTGGAAACCAACCTCTCGGCCGACCAGCGCGAATACCTGGAAGCCGTCAAGTCGTCGGCCGACTCGCTGATGACGATCATCAACGACATCCTCGATTTCTCGAAAATCGAGGCCCAGCGGATCGAGCTGGAGAAGATCCCGTTCCATCTTCGGGACACCGTCCATGCCGCCGTGGCCGGCGTATCCCTCCTGGCCGAAAAGAAAGACCTGGAGCTGGCCTATTCCATCCCGGGCAACGTCCCGGACGGGCTGATCGGCGATCCGGGCCGCTTCCGCCAGGTCTTGACCAACCTCCTGAGCAACGCCATCAAATTCACCAATAAGGGCGAAGTCGTCGCCTCCATCGACGTCGTCCAGCGGACCAACAACCGGGTCCGGCTCAAAGTCGCGGTCAAGGACACCGGCATCGGGATCCCGCCGGAGAAGCGCCGCCTCATCTTCGAAGCCTTCGCCCAGGCCGACACCTCCACCACCCGCGTTTACGGCGGGACGGGGCTGGGCCTGACGATTTCCACCCAGCTCGTCGCCTTGATGAACGGAACGCTCGACGTCGAGAGCGAATTGGGCAAGGGCTGCGACGTTCTTCTTCACGGCCGAGTTCGGCCTCCACGAGGAAGACAGCAAGGCCGTCACGCCGCTCCGCCTGGCCGATCTGAAGGACCTGCCGGTCCTGATCGTCGACGACAACGCCACCAACCGCCGCATCCTCCACGAGATGATCTCCCATTGGGGGATGAAGCCCACGGCGGTCGACAGCGGCGGCCACGGCCATGGAAGCCCTCAAACAGGCCTATGCCGAGGGCCGGCCGTTCCGGCTGATCCTGACCGACGCCAACATGCCCGAAGTGGACGGATTCGACCTGGCCGCCAAGATCAAGGACGCGCCGGAATACAAGGACATCCTCATCATGATGCTGAGCTCGTCCGGGTTCCGGGGCGATTCGACCCGCTGCCGCGACCTGGGCCTGGCCGCCTACCTGACCAAGCCGGTCAAGCAGTCGCTGCTTCTGGACGCGGTCATGATGTCGCTGGGAGACAAGGACGACGCGGCCGGGCAAGGGACGCTGATCACCCGGCATTCCATCGCCCAAAACCGGTCCCGGTACCAGATCCTGCTGGCCGAGGACAACATCATCAACCAGAAGCTGGCCGTCAAGATTCTGGAGAACCGCGGCCATAAGGTCACGGTCGTGGAGAACGGCGAGGAAGCCGTGTCGACCCTGGAGAAAGGGGCCTACGACCTCGTCCTGATGGACGTTCAGATGCCCAAGATGGACGGATTCCAGGCAACCCAGGAGATCCGCCGCCGGGAAGTGGCGTCCAAAACCCACCAGCCCATCATTGCCATGACCGCCCACGCCATGGTCGGAGACAAGGAAAAATGCCTGCAAGCGGGGATGGACGGCTACATTTCCAAGCCATTGAAGCCGCTCGACCTCCTTCGGTCGATCGACGAGATGATGGCCCTCTACCGCCCCGGGGAGAAAGAGGGCGAACCCGTTCTCCCGGCGGATTGAAAATGGGAGACATGACCCCATTTTCTTAAATGGGGATCGTGTCTCCCATTTTCCCAGATTTCATTTCCCCAGATTCGGCTTATATGACGTACTCGTCCCGTAAAAATAATTGGGTGAATAGGTATTGTGTCTCCTCTATTGTTGGGAGATAAGCCGGTAGATCCGCTCGGGAGAAATCCCGAAGTCTTTCGCTAGGGCGGCGAGGGTCCGGGACGGGTCATCGACCGAATACCCGGCCGCGGCCAGCCGGCGCAATCCTTCATCAAGGGACAGCGGGATCGCCGCGCAAATATCGGACAAGCTCCGATCGGCGGCGTCGGCAAACGGCGGGGCGACGTCGACCGAAAGACTCCCCTGCTTGATCGCGCCGCGGGCGGCGATCAGACGCTGAAACGGCTCCCAACGCCCGATCGCCCCGGCCGTGATGAGCGCGACGAGGAGCAGGGCCAAGGCGCATTCGATTTTCGATCCGGCGGCCCGGGCGGCCGTCTTTCGCAGGTATCCCCAGAGCGGCTTCCAGTTCAGGATGATATGGAGGATGGAGAATACGACCAGGGCGGCGATTCCGAGGGTATGGACCGCTTCCCAGGTTTTCTTGTCCAGGCCGAAAACCGACCAGTTCGTCCAGGAGGCCAGAGAGCCTTCGGGCCGGAAATATAGAACGATGCCGGAGACGGCGGCGACAAGGAACGACCAGAGGAGGCCGAAGGAAACGAATGGACGCAGCCGGAATCGCTTCATGGAGTCGCTCCCTTCATTTTTGTCTGCATTCCAACAAGATAAAGGACCGTGCAAAGCTGACTGATGCCGCCGACAAACCGTTCTTTGATCGAGCCCTTGGGGATCCCCTCGATCTCGAGCCGGATCAAGGCCATTTCGGCTTCGACCGCGACAAGATCCGCGGCAAGGGCTTCGGCCGGAATGCGGCCGGCCAGGGCCCCGGCTTGGGCCGGCTCATGAAAAGCCGCGCGAAAGAAATTTCGCCTTTCAGGAGCGAGGTTCCGCAGGAGGCGTTCCGTCGCGCAGATGCGGACGAGGCCATACCCGATTAATACGGAGGCGCGGTCCCGGTCGTGGCTGGAATCGGGGTGCCGGCGGAAATATGCTTCGCCGAGAGAAATCATCGCCGCGGTATCGAAGGGGAAATCGCCGCCGAAAGCTTCAACGGCCGCCCGGAATGCCTCCGGGTCGGGGTTTCGTTCGAAAATCTCTCCGAGAGTCGGCATGTTCGGGATTCTCCGGCGGGCCTCCGCCGGGCCGGCCGGAGAGCGGAGGTCAGCTCTTCGCGATCCGGCCCATGACGGCCAGGAGCAGGTCGAAATTGACCGGCTTCTGAAAGATGCCGCTGAAGCCAAGGTTTCCGAAGCCGACAGTCTCGGCCGTTGCATCGCCGATCGAGCTGAGGAGGAAGATCGGAACATCCGGGCGCTCTTTGCGCATGATCTTGGCCGCCTGGGCGCCCGCGTCCAGGTCTTCCATCATCATGTCGCAGAGCACGACATCGGGCTTGATCCGGCGGAAGGCGGCCACGCCGTCCTTGCCGCTGTAGGCGATATCGGCATGGAAGCCGACCGTCTCGAGCACCGCTTTGACGGAATCGCAGATCGCCGGGTCATCGTCGATAATCAGGACTTTTTTCGGGTCGGCCATGGGAACCTCCGGGGGTTTCGAACGGCTCATTTTAACCGATCGGGGACCCGAAATCCAGCCGTCACTTCTTTATTTCATACTCCGTGCCGACGGAAAAATAGCGATACTGGTCGTACGTAATGTCCACGCTCGCTTTTTTCCCCTGATAATTACGCAGCCCCAAGTGCGCGTATTCCAGAGTCATTTCCATCCGGCTGGGGTACAAGAATCCCTTATTTTCAACCTCATATTCATACATGATGCTCATCGAAGGAGCCAAAGAATACATGTTGCATTCGGCCAGAATGCGCTCATCGATCACGGATGGATCATATTCGACTTCGGCCTTCACGACTCGAAAACGATCTATTTCCACCCAAACCAGCGCCCTTTTAACAAATACTCCGCGCCTTTTGCGGGCTTTGACCTCAACCGTCCGGCAGCTTTTTCCAAGAACCTTTTTGTCTTCTCCCAACGAATACGTGAATTCCTGTCGATATCCCGGAGCAAAAAGCCGCGAGGGAAGGCTGATCGGCATGGGAGAAGAGAGAGGTTTTATCCCAAATTCGAGAATCCCGCTCCTCGGCCGGCGGTTTCACGGGTGTCCGCAATTCCGTCATCCGATTGTCCCGGGCGTTTATTTGATACTCATTAATATAAGAATTTCCCGCCGGTGCGCCTAATTCGGGAAGAATATAGCTGGCGACATAATCCGGCCGAGGTCCGGTTCCAGAGGAACTCGCTCCGCCATTATCAACGATCTTCCAAACACGCTCACTTATTCTCTCCCGGCAAATATAATAATCGGCCTGTTTCATCGAATTTTTTACTATAGGACCCAGCATTGATCTAAAAAAGCGGACACCTCTTCGCTGAGAGGCTCTGGAACGACGGAATCATTCGGATCGAGATATTCGCCCGGATCAAATCTGACGGAAATATATATGGTGACGTTGGCTGCTCTTCCATTGACAATCACGGGTTCATATGTCCATTGCCGTACGGCCTCGAGGGCCAGATGATCCAGCTCGGGATGCAATTTGCGAACGATTCGGAAAGGATTCGTATTTCGGAACTCGACCTCTCCCTTCCGATTGATAACCGCATGGAGAATGACTTCGCCCGCGATCCCCTCTTTTTTCAAATGCTCCGGATAGACCGGATACACGGTTTTAATCGGTTTTAAAACATGCGGCTTGTATTCGGTCTCTTGAAACCCGAGTAAATTGTTTCCGGGAAGTAAGGAGAAAAAAGCAAATAAAAGAACGATTGGCGAAAAGCGCATGAGAATCATACCCACCTCCCTGACTCCCCTATTTTTCCTTTTTAATCTCCTGCGGTCACATGGTAAAAAAACAGCAATTTCCGTGCCACACGGCCACCCCGGGACGGGAAGCTCCCCGTTGTGCCGAAAAATGGTCAAGTGTCATCTTCTATCCCACAATTACATAAATTGGCCGCTTTCAAATGTCAATCGGACGGCAAGGGGTGAGCCTATCCGGAAGGGCGGAGGAATGCTTCCTTATATTTCCGAAATTGGGTTAATAGGTATTGTGTCTCCCTATTTAAATCAGATTCCGCTACAATACCTCCATTCGGCGGATTTCCGGCAAGGACAAAGACAATGAACGGAACAAAACACTCGCATATTCAGGCAAAAATGGCCATCTGGGCCCTGACCGGCTTGCTTCTCCTCGCCCTCGGGGCGTTTGCCGACGAAACAGGCGAGATCAAGGGGAAAGTGACCGACGACACCGGCCAGGGCCTGCCCGGCGTGGCGATCACCGCCTCCGGACCGTCCCTCCAAGGCGAGCGTTCGGTGCTCTCGTCCCGGGACGGATCTTTTCAGCTCCCCCTGCTTCCGGTCGGCCGGTACACTCTCCGTTTCAAGCTCCCGGGATTTTCAACCGTCGTCCAGGAAAATACCATCATCCGGCTCGGCTTGACGACGACCGTCTCGGTCAAGATGCCCCAAGCGGCGATCGAAAACGAGGTCGTCGTCACGGCCGAAACGCCGCTTCTTGACCGAAACTCGACCGACACATCCTTCCGTCTCGGCGTGACCGACCTCGACCAGGTCCCGGTCCAGAACCGGACCATCGTCGACGTGGTCAAGTTCACCCCGGGGGCGACCGGGGTGCGGACCGACACCCGCCTCGGCACGGCCGTCCAGGGCCAGCCCAGCTTCCGGGGCGGCGGGGCCGAAGGGAACAACTGGATCGTCGACGGTCTTTCCGTCAGCGGAGTCCGGCAGAAGGATTCCGGCATCGGGCTCAACTTCGATGCGATGGAGGAGATCCAGATCATTTCCGACCCCTTCTCCCCCGAGTTCGGCTCGGCCTATGGCGGGATCGTCAACATGGTCACCCGAAGCGGCGGCAACGCCTTCCACGGCGAAGCCAGCCTGCTTTTGGAAAACAAGGGCCTTCAGGCCGGGCGCGTTTCCCAGTTATCGGTCGTCAGCGAGCCGAGCGCCTTCTCCAACACCGACGCTTATTTCAACCTCGGCGGGCCGATCATCAAGGACCGGCTGTGGTTCTTCCTGTCGGAAAACTTCCGGACCTCGACCCAGGAAACGGTCGACGGGACGCTCGATTACCTGGCGATCCCCAACGGGACAAAGACCATCGGCCGGAACAACATCTTCGGCAAGCTGAGCTTCGCCCCGCATGTGAACCACAACCTGGCCCTGACCTTCATGCTCGACAAATCCCTTCCCATGAAGGGCGGGATAGGGCTTCCGGAAATGAACGAGGAGGAGAAGCTCCAGGACCTGCTGTTCCGGTTGAGCTACCGAGGCATCCTCAGCTCGAAGACCTTCATCGAGGCGGGGATCGGCCGGGTCGGCCGGGATTTGTACACATCCCCGGTCGACGGTGACCTCAACCCGGCGATGTATTACATCGAGGACCTGGCCCGGAGCATCCACAATTCCTACGGCGACGTCACCGATAACGAGCGCCGCGTCGACGCGGGGGTGAAAATCACCACCCATGTCGAAACCGAGCGCTTCGGCCGGCACGAGATCGGGGCCGGACTCGAATACTACGACGTCTCCTCCGACTTCCGGGTGGATTTCACCGGCCGGTCCGAGGACATTTTCCCCGGCAACGGCTTCGACGCCGGGACGAAATATTTCTTCGACACCTGGCGCGGGGGAAGCGGGACGCCCACCTTCTTTTACGAATACGGCACGTTCCGCTTCATCAACTCCTCGCGGGGCTTCGGGATGTTCGTCCAGGACAAGGTCACCTGGGACCGGTTCACGGTCATGGCCGGCCTCCGAACCCAGACGCAGACCTGCCGGTCCGAGGACGGTTCGACGCTCTGGAGCTGGGGGCCCGGGGACTTCCTCTCGCCCCGGGTGTCCTTCACCGCGGACCTGACCGGGGACGGGGTGAACATCCTCAAGCTGGCCTGGGGCCGGTTCAGCGACATGATCACCACCATGCCCCTCGGATTCTTCAACACCGGGGCGGGCCTGACCTTCCGGACTTACCGCTGGGGCGGGCCGGACGCGCCGACCGAGACCGAGCTTCACGACCCGTCGCTCTGGACGTTCGAAACCGAGCAGAAGCTCCAGAAGCTGGAGATTGCCGACCGGATCAAACCCGATTTCCAGTCGCGCTGGCTCGTCGAGTATGACCGCCGGTTGGGGAAATCCTGGGCGGTCAAAGCCCGGGTTGTCGGGGCCAAGGCCGAAAACCTCCTGGAGATCCTGGCCGTCTTCGACAAGGACACCGTTTATCGCTTCCTCTACGACAACTTCGAATACAAGAAGCGCGATTACCTCGGAGTCGAAGTCGAAATCAACGGGACGATCGGCCGCCGCTTCTCCCTCAACGCTTCCTACGCCCACGCTCTCTCCCGGGGGACCAATCCCGGCCAGGGCGAATCCGGGGCCTGGTCCCAGGAGGAAGGCAGCACCAACTTCATCGGCCTCTTCGGCAACCATCTCTACGTCCCGCCGCTGCCCGAGCTGGCCCCGATCAAGGAATGGGCCGACACTGCCCTGGGCGGGCTGGGCGGCCGGGGCATCGGCGACGAGGGCTGGTACGGCCGGCTCCCCTACTCGGTGGACCACAACGTCAAGATCAACCTTCTTTATTTCGGGCCTTTGGGAATCCGGGCTGCAGCAGCCTTCGAGTATATCTCCGGATATCCCTGGGAAAAGCTCGGCTACGTGCCGTTTTTCGGCGGCTACTATTCCTTCCCGGAAGGCCGGGGAATCCGGACGACGCCGGCCCACACATACCTGGATTTATCGCTGGAGAAATCCTTCGCCCTGGCTAATTCGGGGGCCTTCTCCGGAGCGGCGATCTCCATCCGCCTGGATGTTTTCAATCTCTTCAACAGCCAGCAGCCGCTGTCTTACGTCAAGGAGAACATCCCGCTATTCGGGGAAGTGTGGGGACGGCAGCAGCCGCGTCAGGCCCGGCTCTCGGCCAAGATCAAGTTTTAATGATTAGCTCTCTTCTTGTTGATCGCTTCTACTCGTGCCGCAGGGACTCGGCAGGATTGGCCGAGGCCGCCCGGAATGTCTGGGAAACGACCGTAACCAGGGCAATGGCCAGGCAGAGCGCGGCGGAGACGATGAACGGAGTCCAACCGATGGAGGTCTTGTAGGCGAATCCTCCCAGCCACCGCTTCATCAGGACGTAACCGACCGGCCAGGCGATGAGAATCGCGGCGCAAATCCAGCGGCCGAATTCGGTCGAGAACATGGCGACGATCCGGACGGCCGAAGCGCCCATGACTTTGCGGATGCCGATCTCCCGGATCCGCTGCTCGGCCGCGTACGAGGCCAAGCCGAACAGGCCGAGACAGGCGATGAGAACCGCCAATCCGCTAAACGCCCTGAACAACTTCATCATCCGCTGCTCGTTCTCATAGAGGCTGTTCAGGCGGGTGTCGAGGAAATCGAACTCGAACGGTAAGCCCGGCCGGTAGCGGTTCCAAACGGACCGGACGTGTTTCAGAGCGTTTTCCACCCGCCCGGCCGCAAGCCGGACGGCTAGGGTATTGGCCTGTCCGGGGACGATATAAGTGACGATCGGCAATATCTCCTTATGAAGGGACTCGTAGTTGAAATCGGCCGTGACGCCGACGACCCGGCCGTTGCGGCCGCCCCCGACCGAAAACGGCTGGCCGACGGCCTCTTGGGGAGAAGCCCAGCCCAGCCGCCGGACCGCGGTCTCATTCAGGATGAAGGCTTCGGTATCGTCGGTCGGGAATTCCTCGGAAAAATCGCGCCCGGCGACGAAGCGCATCTTGTAGGTCCGGAAAAATTCGCGACTGACCCGGTTGTGCGGCAGGGAGAAGCCGCCGTTGACGAGCTTGCCGTTGACCGTGGCCGAAAAGCCGGGGGCGTCCTGGAGCGAGCCCGACGGCGCCCTCTTGGACAGGGCCGCATCCAGCACCGACGTGTCCGCCGTCAGTTCGCGCCGGACGTCGTCCCAGCTCCCGATGATTTCGGCCGAGGCCGGCATCAGGATGACGTTCTCCCGGTCGAATCCGAGATCTGCGTCGCGGAGAAACCGCATCTGCCGGCCGATAACGCCGACCCCGATGATGAGGACGATGGAAACCGCGAACTGGAAGACGACCAGGATTTTGCGGAAGAAGGCCCCTCGGGTGCCTCGGGTCAGCTCGCCGCGCAGGATCGCGGCCGGGCGGAATCCGCTGATATAGGCGGCCGGGTAAAGTCCCGCGACCAGGGAAGCCAGGAGAAAGACCGCCGCCAGGATCAGAAGGGAGCCCGGCTCCGCGACGGCCGCGAACGAAAGCGGCCGGCCGGCCATGGCGCTGAATGCGGGCAGGGTCAGACGGGCGATGGCCAGTCCGGCCACCAGGGAAACGAAGACGACCATGACGGATTCCAGCATGAACTGGAAGGCCAGGGTCTTCCGCCGGCCGCCCACGACTTTGCGCAGGCCCACTTCCCGGGCCCGCTTTGAAGCCCTGGCCGTGGCCAGGTTGACAAAATTGATGCAGGCGACGGCCAGGATGAGGCCGGCGATCAGGACGAAGAAAGAAAGCATCTTCGGATCGCCGCCGGGCTCGATCTCGTTGGTGTTCCGGGCCTGAAGATGGATCTCCGGAACGGGACGGACGATCAGGCGCAATCTCGAGCTCGGCCGGAGCGTCTGTCCGTCATCGGTCGTCCGCGTCGGGAGGACGCGGTCGAGGAAGGCCGGAAGGGAGGCCTCGAGCGAAGCGGCCGCCGTTCCCGGGGCCAGGCGGGCATAGACGTAGGACACGTTGTCCGTGACGTTCGTCGTCCCGTAGAAATAATCGCCCAAGGATCGGACAGCCTTGATCGAGGCCAGGGATCCGAGGAGATCGCACCGGAAATGGGAATTAAGGGGCATATCCCTCATCACCCCGCTGACCCGGAAGAGCATGGGGCCGCTGATCCGGTTTTCGATCTTCAGCATCCGGCCCAGGGCCGGGCCGGCCGAGAAATACCGGCGGGCGGTCGAGGCGGAAAGGACGACCGTGTTCGGCTCCGCAAGGGCGGAGCGGGGATCCCCCTCGGCCAGGGGAAGGCTCAAGATCTCGAAGATCTCCGCATCCGCCAGAAAAAGCTTCCGTTCCCTCGTGACCGAATCGCCGTTGGTCACGAACGTGTCCCCGAAGTACTGCAGGGAAACGAGACGGGCGATTTTTTCGATGGCCGGAAAATCCTTCTCCAGGAGAGGGATGAATCCCGGGGCCAGGGTGGCGAAGCCGCCGCGGATCGAGCCGTCCGGATTGAGGAACCCGGGCTCGAAACGGACGATCCGATCGCGGAATTGGTGATAGCCATCGTAGCTTGTCTCGTGCCGGTAATAAATCAGGATGGACAGGCAGACGGCCAGCCCGACCGAAAGGCCGAAAATGTTGAGAAAAGCTAAGCCTTTGCGCCGGGTGATGTTCCGCCAGGCGATTTTCAGGTAGTTGTTCAGCATGGGAAAGCTCCAGAGAAAGTGATTTCGGAAATATCCGCAAATTGCGGCGGCCGCCTGACGGCGATAACCCCGGCGGGCGAGGCGGGATCCCCTCTCCTTCAAGTCGTGAAGATAGAGGTCTTCCAGGTCCCGGAAGGCGCCAAAGGCCCGCTCGCGTTCGGCGATCCGGGCGAGAATCCCGCGGAAGAAACGAGGCGGGGAGGACGAATCGGACATGATCGTATCAGGGATGCTCGGTTTTCGGGACGGCTAGGCCCAACCAGCCCCGGGTCGTGATCCGCCGAGCCATCCTCAAGGGCAGCCAGTCCCTGCGGCGTCACCCGGTAATAAATGCGCCGGCTTTCCCCCGGTTCGGCGCCGGGAGGTCCGGACGGAATCTCGACATGGCCGTTTTTATGAAGCCGGCTCAGCGGGGCGTAGATGGCCCCCACCAGCCATTGTTTTTCCGTCACCCGGCTCACCTCCCGGCAGATGGTCAGGCCGTAGGCGTCCTCGCCCAACCGGAGAACAGCCAGAAGGACGATTTCCTCGATTCTGGATAGAAGTTTCATTTGGGTCTCCGACCGAGTATACGTTTCTTGAACAAAAAAGGTTGCTAGGCTGGACGCAGAAAAAATCAGGCGAAAGAAAACGGCCCGAAAGCACCGCCCGGGCCGCTCAGCCGGAAAACCGAATGCTGTTTCCGGCTTCCTTGATGAAATAATTCGGCCGGAAATCGGCCGGGCCGTCGACCGTTCCCGATGGTTGGGGGTCGTTCCAGATATTTCCCAAAGCTGAAATCTCGCCCTGGCCCGGGCTGCGGGCATCGTCGATGCTGTACCGGACGTTGTCCCGAATGGTGTTACCGGAAAGCGTCGGGCGGGCGGAGAACAGGAGATAGACCTCGGGCAGGACGTTCCGAGTGATCGTATTTCCCTGGAGGAGCGGCGCGGAGTCGTCCGTGCAGACGACTCCATGCTTCTGATTCTCCCGGATTTCGTTATCCCGAATCGCCGGTGAAGCGGAGTTGAGGCATTCGACGCCCTCGCCGCCGTTGAAGCGGACGGTGTTCCGCCGGACCAAAGGCGCGGCCGACCCGATTATCCGGATTCCTGTATCCGTGTTGTTCTCGACGAGGCAATCCTCGACCGCGGCCGAAGATTCGCAAACGATCCCCCGGAAATTCGACTGAAGAGCACAAAAGGAGACGGTCGAGGCAAACCGGAGGAAAATCCCGGTTTGCTGCCCGCCCCGGACGGTCAGCCGTTCGATCCGGGCCTGCGGCGCATCCTCGAGGACGACGGCCGTCCCGGCGCCGTCCACTGTCACCATCTCAGCCGCCGTTCCCTGGAGAGTCAGGCCGTCCTTCAGACGGAGGGGAAAGGTCTCCCCGGACGCGGCGCTGTAAACGCCCGGCTTGACGATGACGATCATCCCGGAGGAGCCTGTCTGCAGGCCCTGGCCGATCGTACGGAATGGATTCGCGACGGAGCCGTTGCCCGTGGCATCGTTTCCATTCACCGCGTCGACGTAGATCTCCAGAGAAATCCTGGACGCCGAGATCGACGTGGAGACCGTCGGCATGTCGGGCAGCGTTGGGGCTGACTCACGGCAACCGACGAGGAGAAGAGCCAGAAGAAGGCCGAGCCCGGCCGGGCCTTCCACGGATCGAACGCGCTCCACTCTCCCTCCTGACGGAAGCGCCCGGACCTTTATTCGACCGTGACGGACTTGGCCAGGTTACGGGGCTGGTCGACGTCCGCTCCCCGCTTGGCCGCGATGTAGTAAGCAAAGAGCTGCAGGGGCACGACCGCCAGGAACGGCACCAGCAGCGGATGGGTCGCCGGGATCGGAATCACGAAATCCACGTGATCGCCGATTGTCTTGTCATCCTCGTAGGCCACGGCCAGGATGCAGCCCGAGCGGGCCTTGATCTCGGCGATGTTGCTGAGCATCTTGTCATAAACCCGGTCCTTCGGGATGATGGCCATGGTCGGCATCTTCTCGTCGATCAGGGCGATCGGCCCGTGCTTCATCTCCCCGCCGGCATAGGCTTCGGCGTGGATGTAGGAAATCTCCTTGAGCTTGAGGGCCCCTTCCAGGGCGACCGGGAAATTCACCCAGCGGCCGAGGAAGAGGAAATGGGAAAAGGACATGAACTGCTTGGCCAGCTCCTCGAGCGAAGCCGCCCGGCTCAAAACTTTTTCGATCTTGTGAGGCAGGCGCTGGAGCTCCTCGATGACGGCCAGTCGGTCTTCCGGACGCGACGTTCCTTTGTTCTGCGCCAGGCCCAGGGCGATCAGGGTCAAGGCGGTCATCTGGGCGGTGAATGTCTTGGTCGCGGCCACGCCGATTTCCGGGCCGGCGTGGGTATAAAGGACGCCGCCGGCTTCGCGGGCGATCGAGGAGCTGACCGCGTTGGTGATCGCCAGGGTCACCGCTCCCCGGCTTTTCACCGCCCGGAGGGCGGCCAGGGTGTCGGCCGTTTCCCCGGACTGGGAGATGACGATCACGAGGGCGTCCCGGTCCAGGATGAAATCGCGGTAGCGGTACTCGGAGGCGAATTCGACATCAGCCGGAATTCCGGCCAGGGATTCCAGGAGGTACTTCCCGACGTAAGCGGCGTGAGACGAAGTCCCGCAGGCGATGAGGACCGCCCGCCGGATGCCGCGGAGGACATCCGGGCTGAGCCCGGTTTCGTCCAGCAGGACCTCGCCCCGGTCCAGGGAGAGCCGGCCCATCAGGGTATCGCGCACGACCTGGGGCTGCTCGAAGATTTCCTTGAGCATAAAATGCTTGAACCCCTGCTTCTCGATCATCAGGGGATTCCACAGAATCTTTTCGACTTTCTTCTCGATGGGCTTGCCTTTGAAATCGGTGAACCGGGGGCCGGCCGCATCGATCACGGCCATTTCCCCGTCTTCGAGGAAGGCCACATGGGGCGTGTGGACGAGGATCGCGTTGATGTCGGAGGAGACGATCGTCTCGCCTTCGCCGACGCCGACGAGAAGCGGCGGGCCCATTTTCGCAATGACGATCCGGCCGGGGTCTTTCACCGACATCACCCCGACCGCGAACGCGCCTTCCATGACCGCCAAAGCTTCCCGGACCGCCTCTTCGAGCGAGCCCTTGAAGAATTTCTCGACCAGGTGGGCGATGACTTCGGTGTCGGTCTCGGTCCGGAATTCGTGCTTTTCGTCCCGGAGCATCGCCTTCAGGCTGAGGTAGTTCTCGATGATCCCGTTGTGGACGACGACGATGTCGCCCGAGCAGTCGACGTGGGGATGGGCGTTTCGTTCGCTCGGCCGGCCGTGTGTCGCCCAGCGGGTATGGCCGAGACCGTAGGTTCCTTCGAGCGGCGATTTTTGAAGGGTTTCCTCCAGGACGGCGACCTTGCCCTGAACCCGGCAAAGGCGGAGGCCCCCGGGGCCGGCCACAGCCACACCGGCTGAGTCATAGCCCCGGTATTCGAGCTTTTTCAGCCCTTCGATCAGGACGGGGACGACGTTTTTCGGCCCGATATACCCCACGATTCCGCACATGCGCGCCTCCCCTTATTTTTTTGCGTTCGCGGCTTTGGCCGCGGCGATCTTTTCTCTCCGGTCCGAAGCCCAGCCCGGTTTTTCCACCTGATGGCCGCGGGCGATGGCCAGGGCGTCGTCGGCACACGTCCTTGGTGATGACCGAGCCGGCGGCGACATAGGCGCCCCGGCCGATCCGGACGGGAGCCACCAGCTCGCTTCCCGAGCCGATGAACGCGCCCGCCCCGATGACCGTCCGATTCTTATTGACGCCGTCGTAATTGCAGGTGATCGTCCCCGCTCCGATATTGGCCGCTTCGCCGATCTCGCTGTCCCCGAGATAGGAAAGGTGCATCGCCTTGGAGCGCGGGCCGAAATCGGTCTTCTTCATTTCGACGAAATTACCGACGCGCGAGCCCGACCGGAGAACCGTTTGCATCCGAACGCGGGCGAAGGGTCCGATCCGGACATCGTTTTCCAGGATGGCCTCGTCGATGACGGTCGAGCCGAGAACATGGACATCGTCCCCGATCGTCGAGCGGAAAATGTGGGCGTTCGGGTAGATCCGGCAATTCCGGCCGATCACGGTCGGCCCTTCGATGACCGCCCCCGGGTAGACGACCGTTTCGGGACCGATGGCGACGGCCCAGTCGATCCAGGTCGAAGACGGGCTCAGAACGGTGACGCCCGATTCGGCCAGGGCTTTGATCTTCCGCAAGCGGAGCCGCTCGGCCGCAAGCCCCAGATCGTAGCGGGTGCTGATCCGGCGGACGTCGTCGGGTTCGGGGGCCAGGAAAACCCCCATCGGGCGTCTTGGAAGACGCGAGAAGGGAAAAGGCCGCGGCCGGGTCGAACCGGCCGGCGGGGCCGGCCTTGGCCGCCCGGGACAAGAACTTCAGCAAGTCTTCGGCCCGGAAAACGAAAATCCCGGTCGGGACGCGGTGGGGGTGAGTCACGGTTGGGACGGATTTCCCGTCTTCGACGGAGCGGGCCATCGTCGGCTTTTGAGCGTACCCGGGAGATCCGATGTCCGCCCAAAGCATCGTGCAGGCGTATCCCCGGCGGCGATGGCGGGCGACCAAGTCCCGAAGCAACGCGGGCACAACGGCCGGCACGTCGGCCGGTACGATGAGAACATCGCCATCCGGATTCCCGGCGCACTCTTTTCGCAAAACTTGGACAAACGCGGCAAGACCTTTGCCGGCGGACAAGCCGACGACCTTGGCCGGATATCCGGCCATCGCGGCCTCGGCTGATTCGACGAGGAATTCCGGCCGCGACGACGGTCCGGCGCCGGACCGACCGCCCGAACGGACATCGGCGGTCATCCGGAGCAAGGACAAACCCAGCACGGAATGGAGAATCTTGGGGGTTTTAGATTTGAATCCGGCGTCATCGCTTTCGGCCAGAATGAGGCCGGTCAATCGACCGTCCATGTCCCCCCCTTTCGCCGCCGTCAGGCGGACTTGGTGATGGATTTAAACCGTTTATCTTCCCAGAAGGGGGCGAAATCGATTTCGTTCTGGGCCAGGATCCGGTAGGATTTCTCGTTCTTGACGGCTTTGCCCAAGGACTCGAGGGCTTCATCCAACTGGCCGGCCCGGCAGAGGAGGTCGGCCTGGAGGTAAAGAACGCGGGCATCCTCGGGAATCGTTTTCACGGCCTTCTCGACGAATTTGAAGGCGTCTTCGTTCGCCCCGGAGTTCATTTGAAAACGGCCGCATTGACGAAATCCTCGGCCGTCTTGGGGACGGGGATTTCCCGGGGTTCTTTCAGCTGTTCTTCGGCGATCGCATGGTAGGTTTTCGCCCGGGAGATGAGGTCGCGCTCGACCGGATATTTCGCGATAAAGTCGTCGAACTGCTCGATCGCCTTGTCCCATTCGATTTCCGGAATTCTTTCATGGCCTCGCTGAAACAGGCCAAGGCTTTTTGGTATTCGTCTTTCTTGCTTTTTTCGTCTTTCACGGGGGTCTCTCCGGGGCTAGGATGGGGCGTATTTTACTTGAAAAGCGCTCTTAACACAAGGGAAACCCGTAGGCCTGCGTTATTCACGAGTCGAGATGGCCCCAGATGCGAGGCGCGGAGGGTGTAGCTGTGTTAGTCGCACTGCAAACCCTCCGCAACGAAGCAGATGAGGCCATATCGACTCGCCCCGACTCGCAAGGCTCGTGTGGGACTTGCTTCGGCTCGCAGGGGGAGCAAAGCGTCGCCCGAAGGGTAAAAACTCATATTTTCTCATCTTGTAGAAAACTAAAGAAATATTAAAATCATGAGAATTTTTATGAATAATGCAGGCTAGCAGACGGTGACTTGAAGGCCCTGAGAGGCGATTTCGTAGGAGAAAAATCGGGCCCGGGGATTAGGCGGCCGTTTTTCGAGGATCTCCCGAACCGCCGAGGCGTCCGCTTCCGAACGGCAGACGATCAGGAGAAACCCTCCTCCGCCGGCGCCCAGAAGCTTGGCCCCGTAAATCCGGCGGCGGATCCGGGCCAGGATGGCTTCGATCTCGGGCGTCGTCGAATCGGGATCGATCCGCTTGTTTAGCCGCCAGGCCAGGTCGATAAATTCGCCGAACCGGCAGCCATCCTTTCGGGCCATGGCTTCGGACATCCGGGGCGGGAAAGCATGAAGTTCGGCCAGCGTTCCCATCGCCGCCTCGTCCCGGTCGAGATACCGGCCGACGACGGTCCTGAGGATGTTTTTTGCCAGGCGGCGGATGCCGGTGTAGTAAAGAAGGGTCGTCCCGCCGTTTGTCCGGGGATCGAGGACGTCGGCCGGGACATAATGGACCAGCGGGGCCGGAACGAGGCCCGGCTCGGTTGTGATCATCTTCACCCCGGGGAGTACGCCGCCGATCTGGTCCTGCCAGCCGCCGCCGGTGGTCAGCTCCTGTTCGAGCTGAAGAACCCGGTGGAAAAGCTCGGCCGGCGTCGGTTCGCGCCCGATCATCCTGAGGATGACGGCGACCAATACGGCGCCCATGATGCTCGACGTGCCCAGACCGCTGCCGCTCGGAATGGCCGCCAGGGTGGTGATTTCCAGCCCCCCGCCGAACGCTCTCAACATATCCCGCAGCGTTTTCGTCCTCGGCGACCAGCGGGCATGTTCACGGGAAAATCCGGACAGGGCCAAGGCCGCCTTAGCCAGGCCGAATCCGGCGGCCGGGTTCCGGTAATCGAGAAGCTCGGAAAGCTCCCGAATCCGGATTCGCGAGCCGTGATCGATCGAAGCGATCCGGATTTCCAGGTCTCCGATCACCCGGGCGTAAACGTGGATGGGCGGCTGGCCGTTCAAATCGACCGCGGCGTTGATGACCCGCCCTCCCCGCTCGAGGGAATACGGCGGGGTATCCGTCCATCCGCCGCCGAGGTCGAGGCGGACGGCTGCCCGGCCCCAGACGATCTCGTCGGAACGGAGGGCGTTTCGGGGAGGCGCCGGCCGGAGGCCGGACTCGGCCGAGATGGTCTTGCCGATGATCTCGAAAGCCTCCTCGCGGAGGCGGCGGGCGGCCCCGACCGCGCCCGGAATCCGGGCGGCGAGGGCCGCCGATCCGAGCGTGTGGTTACACCGGGCCCAACGGAGTCGGGAGAGCCAGGAATCCGGGCCGGCGGTGAAGGAATGGGCGGCTGAAGAGGCGGCCGCGGAAGCGTCCCGAAACCATCGAGCGGCTTCAGCGGGGCCGGCCTTGCGAAGATGCCCGACCAAGGCTCCGGCCGAGAGCAGGTCGTCCCCGGCCAGGAGTCGAACGTCGGGAATCATTTCAGCGGATCGCTTTTACCTGGGCTTCGATCCAGGGATAGGTGATCGCCAGACCGTCCCGAAGGGAAAACCGGGAAGTCCACCCGGTCGAGCGGATCCGGTCGTTGGTGAAACTCCGGGCTTTCACCCCGACGGGCCCCGGGATATGCTTCAAATGAATTGTTTTCCCTGCGATCCCGGCGATGGTCGATATGAGCTCGTCGACCGAAACATACTCCGGGCGGCCGATGTTGACGCCGTTTTCCAGGTCCGAGCCCATCAGGCGGACAATGCCCTCGACCATATCCTCAATGAAGGTGTAGGCCCGCATCGCCGTTCCGTCGCCCCAGACTTCGATCGTCCCCCCTTCGGGCGCCTCGGCGATTTTCCGGCAGAGCGCGGCCGGAGCTTTTTCCCGGCCTCCGCGCCACGTGCCCTCCGGGCCGAAGCAGTTCTGGAACCGGGCCAGCCGCACGGCCAGCCCGAACCTCCGGCCGTAGGCCATGGCCATCCGCTCGGCGTAGAGCTTTTCCCAGCCGTATTCATTGTCGGGAAGGGCGGGATAAGCGTTGGCTTCGGAGAGCGGCGCCTCTCCGGCGGTCATGTCCCGGTAGACGCAGGCCGAGGAGGAGAAAAAATACCGTTTGACCCCGGCCGCGGCCGCTTGGTCGATCATGTGGATGTTGATGAGGGCGCTGTTTCGCATGATCTCGCATTCGGCCGAATGGATGAAGCCCATGCCGCCCATGTCGGCGGCCAATTGAAAGACTTCATCGACGGGGCCGGCGACGGCCTCGGCGCAGGCTTCTGGACGCCGAAGGTCGAGGAGCAGGAATTCGTCGGCCGCGCTGGGCGAAAAATCCGGGCGCTTGATGTCCGCCCCCCGGACCCAGTATCCGTCTTTCTTCAGGCGCTTGACCAGGTGACTGCCGATGAATCCGCCCGCGCCGCAGACCAACGCACGTTTCATAATTCAGACTCCTTACTCTTCGATAACGGTCAGCTCCGGGTGGTCCAGGAGATGCCGGACGGCCTGGAAATGAAGCTGGTGCCCCGCTTTTTCGCCGAACACCTTTGCCCGGAACGGACGGCCCAGGAGGGCCAGGTCGCCGACCAAATCAAGAAGCTTATGCCGGACGAACTCGTCGGGAAACCGAAGCGGCCCGTTTATAACCGCTGTCTCGTCGAGGACGACGGTGTTCTCGACCGAAGCGCCCAGGGCCAGGCCCCGAGCCCGATATCCCTCGACGTCCTTGAAAAAGCCGAATGTCCGGGCCGGGGCGATCTCCCGGACGAAGATATCCCACCGGAGCGGACGGCGAAGCGATTGCGTTCGGATCGCCGGATGATCGTAGACGATCGTGTAGGAGAGGTCCAGGTCTTCGCCCGGTCCGGACGGCGAGAAAACGACCGAGGCTCCCGCCCCATCATCGACCCGGAAAGGCTTGACGAGGCGAAGCGTGGGCTGGCGAAACGGCAGGACCGTTATCCCAGCCGACTGGACGGCCTGGGCGAAGGGCCCGGCGCTTCCGTCCAGGATCGGAATCTCATCGGCATCCAGCTCGACGGTTAAAGCGTCGATCCCGGGGACCCAGAGGGCGGCCAGAAGATGCTCGACGGTCCGGACCGAAAACCGGTCGCCCATCAGCGCCGTGCTGTTGTGCGATTCGACCCGTTCCGGCGTCAAGGGCATCTCGGCGTTTTCGAGGTCGGTCCGGCGGAAGACGATCCCCGGCCGTTCGGCCGGCAGAAGCCGGAGATGGACGGGCGTTCCCGAATGAACTCCGACACCCTCAAAGGCGACCGGACCGGCGATTGTTTTGGAAAAACCCATACACTCTCCTCGGCGGCGTATTTTATCACGGATTCCCTCCTCGCGTATCCCCGAGATAATATCCCGAACAATACCCTTTTAGGTGGGAAAGACGAAACGAGGAGATTGCGGCCGAAGCGAATATCGTCCGGATTAGGCTTTTTCGATGCCTGCTTGGGAAACCGGAGAGACATTTGAGGCCATGAGAGATTCGACCATTACGTGGCATAAGCCCCAAGAAGCCCGAGCCGGGGGATGCGAAGCCATTGAAACTGGGAAGAGCTCTGTTTTGAGGTGTCCCTCATCAACCGATGAGGGAGGCGTTCACGTCCCGAGCCCGAATCCAACTTGGGGAACGAAACAAAAAGAGCGCCCAGACATGGATGAAGTGAATAGGTTTTCGGGCGAGATTGAACGCCGCCGAAAAACAGAGCGTGCATCTCGAACGCATCGGGAGGTCCCGGCGAGCACTCCCCCGGTTCGAGCTTCCAGGGGCATCTCCCATATGGATCCGGAATTTCTCTAAACCTCTCGTTGGCAAAGGGAATTGCTTCACTCCGAACCCTTCTGCTACAATCCGGCCATGAAATCTCAGCTCGAAGACATCCTGATGAAAGTCCGGAAGGGAACCCTGACCCCGAAGAAGGCGATGGAAGCCCTGAAGGATTATCCCTACCAGGACCTGGGCTTCGCCAAGGTCGACCATCACCGCGAAGTCCGGAAGGGAACCCCCGAGATCATCTATGGACTGGGGAAAACGGACGAGCAGATCGTCAAGATCTCGACAGCCATCGTCCGGAAGGGCAGCAATTTGCTTGTCACCCGGGTGGAGGCGTCCACGTATGCCGCGGTGAAGGAGGCGATCCCGGCGGCCGTCTACCACGTTCCGGGAAAGGTCATTTACCTGAAAAACAGGCCCTCCCCGCCCGGCAAGGGGACGATTTATATCCTGACGGCGGGGACCTCGGATGTCCCGGTCGCCGAGGAAGCCTTTATTACCTGCCAGATGCTGGGCAATAAGGTTAAAAGAGCCTATGACGTGGGCGTAGCCGGGCTGCACCGCCTTTTGGGCGAGTATGATCGGATCAAAAAAGCCCGGGTCATCATCACCTGCGCCGGCATGGAAGGGGCCCTGCCCAGCGTCGTGGCCGGGCTGTTTTCCGTCCCGATCGTCGCCGTGCCGACAAGCGTCGGCTATGGGGCGAGCTTCAAGGGAGTAGCCGCCCTCCTGGCCATGCTCAACTCCTGCCCAGGCGGCGTCGGCGTAGTCAACATCGACAACGGTTTCGGGGCGGCTTTCCTGGCCAGCCTTATCAATCATTAAACTTTTCCGCCCGTTTGCTTGACAATCGGTTTGTCGGAACCTATATTTACATAAACTTTGCGCAAATTGCGACTTCCAGAGGCTTTTGTCCATTAATGGAAATAGTTGACCAGGTCCGGGACGCCGCTAACATTGTGGAGCTTGCCGGACAATACACCGCCCTTCGGCAACGGGGGAAAAAGTACGTCGGGCTTTGCCCATTTCATTCCGAGAAATCGCCGTCTTTCACCGTCGACGCGGAAAAAGGCCTGTATCATTGCTTCGGTTGCGGCGTCGGGGGCGACGTTTTCACCCTGGTCATGGAAAAGGAAAACCTCGGTTTCCAGGAAGCCATCGCCTTCCTGGCGGAAAAATACCACATTCCCCTGCCCGAGAAGCGGCGGCTCTCGCCCCAGGCTCTTCAGCTGGAGGACCAGCTCAAGAAGGTCATGGACGGCGCCCTGGCCTTCTTTAAAAAGAATCTGCGGTCGACGCCCGAGGGGAAAAAAGCCCTGGAATACCTCAAAGCCAGGGGACTGTCCGAGGCGGTGATCGAGAAATTCCAACTGGGATACGCTCCCAACGCCTGGGACGGCCTGACCGGACATTTCAAGGCCAAGAGTGTTTCCCCAGATATCCTGGAGAAGGCGGGATTGGCCCTGCCAGGTCGCAAGCCGGGAGAGTATTATGACCGGTTCCGGGGACGGGCGATTTTCCCGATTTTTACAATGACGGGAAAGACTGTCGCCTTCGGCGGCCGGTCCCTCTTCAACCAGGAGCCGAAGTATTTGAATTCCCCGGACACGCCGCTCTACCGGAAAGGACAGCTCCTGTACGGATTGAATTTCACCAAAGACGACATCCGCGAAGCCGGGGAGTTCATTCTGGTCGAGGGGTACACCGATTTTCTCGCCCTCTACCAGGCCGGGCGGAAAAACGTGGTTGCCTCGCTCGGCACGGCCCTCACGCCCCACCAGGTCGGCTTGGCCATGCGCTTCGCCCCGAAAGTGGTCGTCAATTACGACGGCGACGCGGCCGGTCAGACGGCCGCCTACCGGGCCGTCCCCCTGTTTTTCGACAAGGGTGTGGAAACCCGCGTCCTCGTTCTTCCAGAAAACCTCGATCCGGACAGCTTCATCAAGAACAAAGGACCGGCCGCCTACGACGCCCTCTACGCCGAAGCCGCTCCAGCCCTGAAGTTCGCGGTTGATTATGCCGCCCGGGGAAAACGCCTGGATGTTCCCGAAGTCAAAACCCGGGTCCTGCGGGCGGTCATGGAGATGGTCGACGCCGTCCCGGACGCGATCGTCCGGTCGGAATTTCTCCGCCAGACGGCCGAGCACCTCGGGATCGACGAAACCGTCCTCAGGTCCTTATCCCGGGGAGGAAGCACGGCCGGTGCTTCCGTAGCGAAGCCCGAAACGTTCTTCCCCGCGGAAAAGCGCCTTCTCCAGATCCTGATGGAGGATAAAGCCCTCCGGCCGTACATTTTTGCCGAAATGGCCGAAAAAGACGTGACCGGCTTGAAAAGCGAGCCGATTTTTATGATAATGTTCGGCTTCTTCCAAAAAAACCAGGATTTCGTCATGAGCGAGATCCAGAAAGGCGCCGGACCGGAGCTTTCCCGGGAGCTATCGCAAGCCCTGCAAGACCGGGGAGAGCCGCCGTGCCTCGAGGAAGCCATGGAATGCCTCTGCGCCCTCCGGATCGCCGGCAAGGAAAGCGAGATCCGGCGGATCCAGGCGGATATCGCCAGGGAGGAAAAGTCGGGGAAAGAGCCGGCCCTGGCCGTCCTGATGAACCGGAAGCAGGAATTGACCAGGCAAGTCATCGCGTTGAAGCAATGAAGCAAGGAAGCCGGGGCAGAGACCGCAGGCCGACGGAAATATTCGACCGCCAAGGAGCCGCGCGTGGCCGCTGACACCAAATTACCCAAAGACGAAATCTCGGAACTGATCTCCAAGGGGCGCCGACAGGGGTTCCTTCTGTTCGAGGACATCGACAAGACCTTCCAGGACGAGCTCGACCATGGGGGGAATTTCGACGATTTCCTGACGTCGATCGACGACTACGGGATCAAGATCCTCGACACCAAAGGGACCGAGCTCGTTCCCCGCCGGAGGAAAAACGAAGTCGTCACGACCCAGGGGCTGGAGCGGACGACCGATCCGGTCAAGCTGTATCTCCGGGAGATGGGGAACATCTCGCTCCTGACCCGGGAAGGCGAAATCGCCATCGCCCGGGAGATCGAACGCGGGGAAAAGGCCATCGTCAAGGCCCTGTCCAAGACCCGCCTCGTCCTGAATGAAGTCCTCTCCCTGGAGGAACGGATCAAGGCCGACGCGATGGTCATCGCCGAGGTCTTCGATGTCAGCGAAGACGACATCGCCGAGGGCCGGCTCGAGGATAAGAAAAAGGTCATCCTGGCCAAGATCAAAAAGATCAAGGACCTCGGCCGGAAGCTCGACCGGATTCCGAATACCAAGCGGGCCGTCTTCACCCGTTCCCGGATTATCGTGGCCATGAGCGAGCAGATCCGCGACCTGAATATGCGCGCGTCCCAGCAGGAGCGGATCATCGACATTCTCCGGACCCGGCTCCGGGTCATCAACGACCTCGAGGAGCGCCGGGAGGAAATCGAATCCCTCCGGCAAAAGTCCCGGAAGAAAAAAGCCGGCTCCGGACCTCGAGCCCCAGGATCGGGAGATCGCCAAAGACCTCCGGGCCGCCCAGAAGGAAATCGGCCTGGACGCCCCGCACCTCCGCAAGATCATCCGGGCGATCACGACCGGCAAAAAGATCAGCGACCAGGCCAAGAAGGAGCTGGTCGCGGCCAACCTCCGGCTGGTCGTCTCCATCGCCAAGAAATACAGCAACCGCGGCCTCCAGTTCCTGGATTTGATCCAGGAAGGGAACATGGGCTTGATGAAGGCCGTGGACAAATTCGAATACCGGCGCGGCTATAAGTTCTCGACCTACGCGACCTGGTGGATCCGCCAGGCCATCACCCGGGCCATCGCCGACCAGGCCCGAACCATCCGGATCCCGGTCCACATGATCGAGACGATCAACAAGCTCATCCGGATCAGCCGGCAGCTGGTCCAGGAAATCGGCCGGGAACCGACCAGCGAGGAGATCGCCAAGAAGATGGACATGCCCGTGGGCAAGGTCCGGAAGATCATCAAGATCGCCCAGGAACCGATTTCGCTGGAAACGCCCATCGGCGAGGAGGAGGACAGCCACCTCGGGCGATTTCATCGAGGACAAGGTCATGCCCTCGCCGCCCGACGCCGTCATCCACATCAACCTCCGGGAGCAGATCGAGGAAGCCCTGAAGAGCCTGACCGAGCGCGAAGCCAAAGTGCTGAAGATGCGGTTCGGGCTGGGCGACGGAAACGAGCACACCCTGGAAGAGGTCGGCCAGCAGTTCAAGGTCACCCGCGAGCGCATCCGGCAGATCGAGGCCAAAGCCCTCCGGAAGCTCAAGCATCCCAGCCGAAGCAAGAAGCTCCGCTCGTTTACCAACGGTTTCAGTTGAGACTCGCCCCCCGTTCTCCACGGCGTCGAGTCCCTCATCGGTTGCGTCGAACCCTTGATTTTGATATAAAAGCCCAAAGGGCCTATAGCTCAGCGGAAGAGCTCCCGGCTCATAACCGGTCTGTCCCAGGTTCGAATCCTGGTAGGCCCACTTGATCGAGAGGACCGCAGGTGGATATTTCCTTCGATAAACTGATTCAGCTCCAAGAGATCGACTCCGAGATCGCGGCCGTGAACGCCCTTCTGGACGCGATCCCCCTGAAAATCAAGTCGATCGACGCCGAGATCAAGGCGACCGAGGCCGATCGTCGCCGGAAGCAAAGACAAGCTCGCGGCCAACCAGAAAAAGCGCCGGGAGCTGGAGAGCGAGGTCAAGGGCATCCGGGAGCAGACGGCCAAATACAAGCGCCAGCTGAACGACGTCAAGACGAACAAGGAATACTCGTCCCTCTTGAAGGAGATCGAGGAAACCGACCATAAAATCGCCAAAATCGAAGAGGACATCCTCAACGAGATGATCGCGGCCGACGATATCGAGAAGGAGATCAAGTCGGCGCTCAAAAAACAGGCCGAGGAAGAGGGGAAGCTCAAGGCCGATCAGCTCCCGGATTCAGGCCGAACAGCAGGAGATCGAGAAGAAGAAAGCCGTCCTGGAAAAGGACCGCGGCGCGCTCGTTCCCCGGATCCCCGCCGACCAGCTGACGCTCTACCAGAAGATCTCCAAAAAAACGGCCGGCGTCGCCCTCTCCCCCGTGACCGATGATTTTTGCTCGATCTGCCAGCTGCGGGTCCGGCCCCAGATGCTTGACGACCTCTGGACCATGAAGGAAATCATCACCTGCGAGGCCTGCGGCCGGATCCTCTATCACAAGAAGCCCGCGGCCGAAGCCGGCCCGGACGAGCCGGTCGACGACCCGAACCGGAAAGACGACTCCCCCGCCGATTGACGGCCGGGGCCGGCTTGCGCCGGTCTCAGCTGTAGTCGTCCTTGTACATCCCCTCGATCAAGTCCTGGTAGCGGTTTTCGATGATGTTCCGCTTGACCTTGAGCGTCGGGGTGATTTCGTCCCGTTCGATATCGAACTCGTGGTCGAGGATGGCGATCCTCTTGATCCGCTCATAGGAAGCCAGATTCGGCGTCGATCGGTCGATTTCTGACCGGAGGAAGCTCTCGATCTGCTCGTTGCGGACAAGCTCCGCCCGGTCCTGGAACGGGAATCTTGACGAACCGGGCGTACTCTTCGAGCTTTTCGAAATTGGGGACGATCAAAGCGGCCACATACCGGCGGCGGTCGCCGAGGACGACGGCGTTGGAAATGTAGGGGTTGGTCTTCAGGACGTTCTCGATCGGTTGGGGGGCGATGTTCTTCCCCCCGGCGGTGACGATCAGGTCTTTTTTCCGGTCGGTGATCGTCAGAAATCCATCGGCGTCGATGAACCCGATGTCGCCGGTCTTGAACCAGCCGTTCTCGAACACGTCCGCGGTCTCGACCGGCTTCTTGTAATACCCTTTCATGACGTTGGGTCCCTTGGCCAGGATCTCCCCGTCGGGGGCGATTTTGATTTCGACGCCGGGGAGGATTTTGCCCACCGTCCCGAACCGGAGGGCTTCGAAGGTGTTGACCGCCAGGACCGGAGACGTCTCGGTCAAGCCATAGCCCTCCAGGACGACCAGGCCGATGGCGTAGAAGAACTCGGCGATGTCCTTGGACAGCGGCGCGCCGCCGGAGACGAAGAACCGGACCCGGCCGCCCGTCTTCTCGATGACTTTCGAAAAGACGAGCTTGCCGGCGATTTTATGGCGGAACTCCAGCCACGGGCCCGGCTTTTTGCCGGCCAGCTTTTTCTGCCCGACGGCCTTTCCGACGCCGATCCCCCAGAAGAAGATCTTGCGCTTGAGGCCCGAGCTGGACAGGACATTGTCCATGACCCGGGAGTAGATCTTTTCGAAGACCCGGGGAACGCTGACCATGATCTGGGGCTGGATTTCGAGGAGATTATGGGCGACGGTTTCGGCGTTCTCGGCATAGGCGATCGAACAGCCCTTATAGACGTACGTGAAGGTGACCATCCGCTCCAGGACATGAGACAAGGGAAGGAAGGAGAGGACGGTGTCGGTCGCGGAAAAATGAATGATGGTCGCAACGCGGTGAGGTTGCTGACGAAATTGCCGTGGGTCAGGACGACGCCCTTGGGGACGCCGGTCGTTCCGCTCGTGTAGATGATCGAGGCTTCGTCGTCGGGCCGGACGGAACCGGCGATTTTCTCGAAGAGCCCCGGTTGGGCCGCGGCGACCGCCCGGCCCCGTTCCCGAACCCCGTCCATCGTCAGGACGCCGGGCGCGGGGGGCTGGGGCTGGAAAACGATGACGTGCTTGACCTTGGGGAGACCGGCCCGGATCGAGGCGATTTTCTGATACTGGAAGAGGTTGGAGACGACGACGATTTCCGCGTCGCTGTCGTCGATGATGTACTTGACCTGCTCGGCGACCAGGGTGGTATAGATCGGAACCGTGACGCCGCCCAGGCAGAGATTGGAAAAATCGGTGATCGCCCATTCGGGGCGATTCTCGGAGAGAATGATCAGCTTGCTGCCCCGGCCGTGGCCGAGGTCCATCAATCCCAGGGCGAATTCGCGGACGGCCGACTCGAATTCGGCCGTCGAGATGTCGGTGTAAACATCGTTCCGCTTCACCTTGAGAAAATCGGGCTTGGGGAAGCTCCGAACGGTATGTAAAAAGAGCTCAGCCAGGGTCTGCATGTTCCTTCCTCCGTAATTTTTCCGCGGTTACGTAGGCTCATTCTAGGGGAAAAGGGACGGGAGGTCAATGCTTTTAAGGGGTGCCTGGCCGGCCGGATTATTTCTTTTTCGTCAGCTCCGAAACCCAGCGAATCTTCTCGTAGGCGAAGGCCGCGGCCGCATATTCCCGGAGGGCCTCGGCATCGTTTCCGTCCTTGCGGGCGGCCGTACCCCGGGCGATCCGGTCTTTAGCCTCGGCGAAGAGCGAGTCGCCTTCGACGTTATTCCAGGCGGCCAGGGCTCGTTCCCGCAAGCCGTCGATATGCCTGAGAAAAGCCCGCCAGCGGGCCCGATCGGTGCTTTCGGCCGTACAGAGCTCATACAGCTTCTCGGCCACGGCGAACCGGCTCTCGGCGTCGGCGACCTTGTTCTCGGCCGTGGCCACGGCCGCGTCCTGCTGCACCCGGTCGGCCGCCGCGAAGAACATGGACGTCATGTTTTGGCCCGCCTCGGCCGCTTTATTCCGGGCTGTGACCGTCCGGCTTTGGGCCGCGAACATCGTCACCTTGTCCGACCCGGTGAGCAACGAGGTCGCCGGTTTGGCGTCCGACGGCGCCTTGACCGCCTCGTCCTGCTCCGTTTTCGGCTTTGCCTCCGGTTTTTTCACTTCGGGTTCGGCCGGCTTGGGCTTCGGCGCTTCGACCTTCGCCTCGATTTTTGATTGGATTCCCGCCGTTTGAGCCGCCTCAGGCGGCTTGGTTTCGGCCGTTTTATCCCCCACGCCGGAGGTCGCCGGTTTGCTTGTCTCGATTTTCGCCTCGGGAACCACGGGCTTTACGATTTCGGCTTTGTTCTCAATGACCGGGGGCTTCGTCTCCGCCCCGGTCGCAAGCTTGGATTCCGGCGGAGCAGCCGTCGGATCGCCGGCCGGGAGATTCGCTGCCGCACCGGTGTCGATCGCCGGATTCTCGGCCGCCGGCAGGATAATCGGAGTCGGCCGGAGAAAGAGAAAATAGGCGCCGGCCGCGGCCGCGACGAGGGCTCCGGCGACGATGAGCGGAAGGAGCCGTTTCCCGCCCGTCTTTTCCCGGCGCTCCTTGATCACCTTGGTTTTAGCCGCTTTGGCCGGGACATCGCGCTCGGCCGTCCCCAGGTCCCGTTCCACCTCCGCGAGGCCGGTCTTCAGGTCTGTCGCGGATTGGAAGCGCTTCGCCGGATCTTTCTCCAGACATCGGGCGATGATCGCGGCCAGCCCGGGCGGGACCATGGCGTTCCACTCCCGGACGTTCTTCGGCGTTTCCATCTTGTGCTTCATCGCCAGGCTGAGGGGCGTCGGCCCCTCGAACGGAACGCGCCCTGTCACCATCTCAAAAAGGACAACGCCCAGGGAATAGATGTCGGAACGGGCGTCCACGTCGGCCATCTCCGCCTGCTCCGGAGACATGTAATCGGGCGTCCCGATCATCACCCCGGAGCCGGTCATCCGGTCCATCTCGGTGAACCGGGCGATCCCGAAATCCATGATCTTGGCGTTGCCCTCGGCATCGATCATGATGTTTTGGGGCTTGAGGTCCCGGTGGACGGCCCCGATCCGGTGGGCTTCGGCCAGTCCGTCACAGATCTGGCCGGCGATCGCCAGGGCCTTGGCCGCGTTGAGCGGCCCGGCCCGCTTGACGAAGCGCTTCAAGTCCTCGCCGGCGACGAATTCCATGGTGATGAAGAAGATATAATCCGCCTCGCCCAGGTCGAACATCCGGCAGATGTTCCGGTGGGCGATTTTCCGGGTGAATTTCAGCTCGTTTTTGAACCGCTCGATGGCTTTGTCCTGGACGCTGATTTCCGGCCGGATGAGCTTGAGGGCGATGACCTCGCAGACTTTCTGATCGTAGACCTTATAGACTTTTCCCATCCCGCCGCGGCCGAGCTCTTCGATGATCTCGTAGCGGTCGGCCAGGCGGCTGCCCCGGGCGAGTTCGACGGTCGAGGTCCGAACCGTCCGGGTACCGGACATGGCCGAACCGTCCCCGGTATCCTTGAGGGGAGCGGCGCAGCTGCCGCAAAAACGGCTTTCGGAAGTGTTTTTCGTCCCGCAGGCGGGACAAATCCGGCCCGGCTGTTCCTTCGGGGTTGCCCCGGCCGGCCCGGAGGCGGGACGATTCTTGTCATCGCTGGGGGTCATGGAGCCCTTTTCCCTCCAACCTGGACGCTGGCTGCGCGGGAATCCCGCCCCGCGATGCATCTCTTATAACGCGCGCCGGGGTAAAAGTCAAAGAAGGAAGGCCGGGTCAGGCAACCCCGCGGGCGCTTTACCTGGTGTCCCGGTTATTCGGATTCCCGGGCCAGGGCCACGCCGCAAACGGCGTCGTTTTCCTCGAGGTTGATCAAGCGGACGCCCTGGGTCGCTCGGCCGGTCGAACGGACTTGTTCGGTTTTGATCCGGATGACTTTCCCCGAGACGGTGACAACCACAAGGTCGTCCTCGGCCACGCCCAGGACGGCCACCGCTTTGCCGATCTTGGGGGTGACCTTCAGATTGATCAAGCCCTTCCCGCCGCGATGCTGGATGCGGTAGGACGCGGTTTCGGTCCGCTTGCCGTAACCCTTTTCGCTGGCCGTGAAGATGTACTTGTCCTCGTCGGCCACGGCCACCAGGCCGATGATCTCGTCCTTCTTCTGAAGGGACATCGCCCGGACACCGGCGGCGGTCCGGCCCATCGGACGGACATCCTTTTCCTTGAACCGGATGGCCTTGCCCAGCCGGGTGGCGAGCACGATGTCGCGCTTGCCGTCGGTCAACCGGGCCCATTGCAGCTCGGCCTTCGGCCGAAGATTCATGGCAATGATCCCGCCCCGGCGGATGTTCTTGAACTCGTCCAGGCGGGTTTTCTTGATCAGGCCGTCGGTGGCCATCATGATCACGAACTTGTCCTCGGCGAAATCCTTGACGGCCACGACCGAGGTGGCCCGCTCGCCCGGCTGGAATTCGAGAAGGTTGGCGATGGCCTTGCCCCGCCCGGAAACGCCGACATCGGGGATTTCCAGGGCTTTGACCCAGTACATCCGGCCGACGTTGGTGAAGACCAGGAGGTAGGAATGGGTTGAACAGACGAAGACCGCGTCCACGACGTCCTCGGCCTTCATGCTGATGCCCTTGCGGCCCTTTCCGCCCCGCAGCTGGAAATGGTAGGAGGACAGCGAGGTCCGCTTGATGTAGCCGGACTGGGTCGTCATGACGACGACGTCCTCCTCTTTGATGAGGTCCTCGGCCCGCAGATCGGCCACGATCTCGCCGCGCAGCTCGCTCCGGCGTTCATCGGCGTAGGCCTCCCTGATGTCTTTCAGCTCGCCGGCGATGATCTCGGTCACAAGCTTATCGGAGGAGAGGATCTTTTTCAGCTTGACGATCAGGGACTTGACCTCTTCGTATTCCCGGACGATCTTCTCCCGCTCGAGGTGGGTCAGGCGTTGAAGCTGGATCTCGAGGATGGCCTGGGCCTGGATCTGGGTCAGTTTGAATTTTTCCATCAGCCCGGTCCGGGCGGCGTCCACGGTCGGAGCCGAGCGGATGAGCTTGATGATCGCGTCGAGGTTGTCGAGGGCGATCATCAGGCCTTCCAGGATGTGGGCCCGGGCCTCGGCCTTCTTGAGGTCGAATCGGGTCCGCCGCCGGACGACATCCTGGCGGTGGCTGATGAAATATTTCATGATCTCGATCAGGCCGAGCGTGCGGGGCTGCTTGTCGACGATCGCCAGCATGATGATGCCGAACGAGGTCTGCAGGGACGTGTGCTTGTAGAGGTTGTTGAGGACGACCTCGGGCAGCTCGCCCCGCTTGACTTCGATGACAATCCGGATGCCTTCCCGATCGGATTCGTCGCGGAGGTCGGCGATCCCCTCGATCTTTTTAGCGTTGACCAGATCGGCGATGCTCTCGATGAGCTTGGATTTGTTGACGGCGTAAGGGATCTCGGTGACGACGATCCGCTCCCGCTCGCCCCTGTCGCCCCGCTCGATGAGGGTCTTCGCCCGGAGTTGGATAGTCCCCCGGCCGGTCCGGTAAGCGTCACGGATCCCCTGCTGGTTGAAAACGTACCCGCCCGTGGGGAAATCCGGGCCGGGGACGAACTGCATGATCTTTTCGAGAGTCGCTTCGGGATGCTCCAGCAGGTGGATGATGCCGTTGCAGACCTCGCCGAGGTTGTGAGGGGGGATGTTGGTGGCCATGCCGACGGCGATGCCCGAGCTCCCGTTGGCCAGGAGATTGGGGAATTTTGTCGGCAGGACCTCGGGCATGGTCAGGCTTTCGTCGTAGTTCGGGACGAAATTGACCGTGTCCTTTTCGATGTCGGCCATCATCTCGCCGGCCAGCCGGGTCATGCGGACCTCGGTGTAGCGCATGGCCGCCGGGGGGTCGCCGTCGATCGAGCCGAAGTTGCCCTGGCCGTCAACCAGGAGAGAACGCAGACTGAAATCCTGGGCCATCCGGACGATCGTGTCGTATGCCGCCTGGTCGCCGTGGGGATGGTACTTACCGATGACGTCGCCGACGATCCGGGCCGATTTCTTGTACGGTTTGTTGTAGGTCGTTCCCGTTTCGTACAAGGAATACAGGCAGCGCCGATGGACGGGCTTAAGGCCGTCCTTGATGTCGGGGATGGCCCGGCCGATGATGACGCTCATGGCGTAATCAAGGTAGGAGCGCTTCATCTCCTCTTCGAGGGAGACGTTGGCCAAATCGGCCGCGGCCGGGAAGAGCGGCTGCTGGACGGTGACCGGTTTGTCCTTGACCGGGGCCTTGTCGGCCGGGTCGGTCTTTTCGGCAGGCTCTGCGGTTTCTACGGGACGGGCGGGAGGTGTTTTTTTTGCCATGGCTTTACAGGTTAAATATCCAAATTCGTAACGCGGGCGGCGTTTGTTTCGATGAATTCACGGCGGCGTTCCACCTCGTCGCCCATCAGGATGTTGAACACATCGTCGGCGGCAACGGCGTCGGTGATCGAAACGCGGAGCAAAGCGCGGTTTTCGGGATTCATGGTCGTCGTCCAAAGCTGCTCGGGGGCCATTTCGCCCAACCCTTTGTAGCGCTGAATATTGACGCCTTTCTTTCCCTTCTCGTGAAGGTACTCGAGGAGCTTGAGCTCGTTTTCGACGGTGACGGTCTCGCCGTCGGACAGGACTTCGAACGGCCCCGTGAAATCGGCCAGCTCCTGATAAATCTTGAAGAGGGCTTTGTATTCGATCGAATCGAGCAGACCCCAATCGACCTTACAGGTGACGGACATCCCGTTGACCCCGAACTTCACGACCAGTTCCCAGGCGTCGTATTCCTCGTTCTGGACCATCTCGATGTGCAGATCCTTGTTGGCCGCAAGCAGCGATTGGAGCCGCTTGACCGCCTTCTTGTCCTGGAGGAATTCCAGCCCGCTGACGCCTTCCCGGATCAGCAGATCGAGGATGAAGATCGGGAATTGCTTCCGCTCGAACATCTCCTTGTAAGACTTCTTCTGCATGATCCGGAGGAAAATCTTGCGGAACTTCTCGCCTTCGGTGACGTCCTTCTTCCCCTTGGCCCGAACCTTGAAGTCCTCGGAGATCTTCTTAACAACCCATTTTTCATAGGCCCGCTCGTCCTTAAGGTAGAGGATTTCCTTGCCCCGGGCGATCTTGTAGAGCGGCGGTTGGGCGAGGAACAGGTGCCCTTGCTCGATCAGCGACTTCATATGGCGGTAGAAAAACGTCATCAGCAGCGTCTGGATATGGGATCCGTCCACGTCCGCGTCGGTCATGATGATGACCTTGTGATAGCGGAGCTTTTCGAGCGAGGATTCCGCCTCCCCGAGGTTTGTCCCCAGGGCCGCGAACATGATCCCGATCTCCTCATTGTTGAAGATCTTGTCTTGGCGGGCCTTCCAGACGTTGAGAATCTTGCCTCGCAGGGGCAGGATCGCCTGGAAGCGCCGGTCGCGGCCCTGCTTGGCCGAGCCGCCGGCGGAATCTCCCTCGACCAGGAAGATTTCGGCCAGGGCCGGGTCGCGCTCCTGGCAGTCGGCCAGCTTGCCCGGCAGCGAGGAGGATTCGAGGACGCTCTTTCGGCGGGCCAGATCGCGGGCCTTGCGGGCCGCATCCCGGGCCCGGGCCGCTTCCAGAGCCTTGAGGATGATCCGCTTGGCGTTGGTCGGGTTTTCCTCGAGGTAGGCGGCCAGCTGCTCGTTGACCAGGGATTCGACGATGCCCTTGACCTCGGAGTTGCCGAGCTTGGTCTTGGTCTGGCCCTCAAACTGCGGATCCCGCATCTTGACGCTGAGTACGGCGCACAGCCCCTCGCGGGCGTCGTCGCCGCCAAGCGATCCCGCGCCGAGGTCCTTCAACAGGTTGTGCGATTCGGCGTAGGAATTGAGGCAGCGGGTCAGGGCGGATTTGAAGCCGATCAGGTGCGTCCCGCCCTCATGGGTGTTGATGTTGTTGACGAAGGAAAAAATCGTCTCGCTGTACCCCGCGTTGTACTGGAAGGCCAGCTCGACGATGATGTCGTCCTTTTTCGACTCGAAGAAGATCGGGCGCGGGTTGAGGACTTCCTTATTCTGGTTGAGGAACTGGACGAATTCGACGATCCCGCCCTTGTATTGGAATTCGTGGCTTTGGGAAACGCGTTCGTCCGTGATCGCGATCCGGATGCCCCGATTGAGGAAGGACAGCTCCCGGAGCCGCTGGGTCAGGATCTCAAAGGTGTATTCGGTCATTTCGAAGATTTCGTCGTCGGGCCAGAAGGTGACCTTGGTCCCGGTTTTCTTTGTCTTGCCGACCTGCTTGAGCTTGGCCAGGGGGACGCCCCGCTCGTAGCTCTGGACATAGATGCCGCCGTCGCGCTTGATTTCGAGGTCGAGGCGCTTGGACAAGGCATTGACGACCGAGACGCCGACGCCATGGAGGCCGCCCGAGACTTTGTAGGACTTATCGTCGAACTTACCGCCGGCGTGGAGGATGGTCATGACGACCTCGGCCGCCGATTTCTTTTCCTTCTTGTGCAGCTCGACCGGGATGCCCCGGCCGTCGTCGATGACCGTGATCGAATTGTCGACGTGGATCATGACGTCGATGTTCTTGCAATAGCCGGCCAGGGCTTCGTCGATCGAGTTGTCGACAACTTCGTAGACCAGGTGATGGAGGCCATCCGAACCTGTGCTTCCGATGTACATCGCCGGCCGTTTCCGGACCGCGTCGAGGCCTTTGAGGACTTTGATGCTTTCCGCCGAATACTTTGCGTCTGCCATGATTTCTATCTCGTTGATTTCAAAATATTTACAATCGTCGTGCTTTCTTGGAAAACCCTGCTTTTTTTCATTCGAATTATACTCGAAAATCGGGGCAAAAGTAAAGCAAAATTTTGCCCGAAAAACACCATATTTTGGGGAGGAACCCGGCGGCCTGCCCCATCCCTTGGGCGCTGGGGGTCCTCCGCGGAAGGCGGTTCGCTCTCAGGCCAATTTCCGGCGAAAAATCGAATTATTTTCTCTCGCTTCCGCCGGGAAAAACCGTCCCGGTTTTTGATATAATCGCCGCGGAGAGATTGCGATGGCGGCCAACCTGACTCCTCAATATCTGGAAGCGGAAAAAAGGTACCGCGAGGCGAAGACGATTCCGGAAAAAATCGAACGCCTGGAGGAGATGCTCCGCCTTCTTCCGAAGCATAAGGCGACGGAAAAGATGCAGGCCCAGCACAAAGCGAAGCTGGCCCAGCTGCGGGAGGACGCCCAGAAATCGGTTTCGGGAAAACACGGCCTCTCCGTGCTCATCGAAAAACAAGGCGCCGGGCAGGTCATTCTCGTCGGTCCGCCCAATTCCGGAAAATCGAGCCTGATCAAGGCCCTGACCGGGACCGAGCCCGAAATCGGCGATTACCCCTTCACCACCCGGGCCGCCGCCCCGTACATGATGAAATTCGAGAACGTCAAAGTCCAGATGATCGACCTCGCCCCCGTCACGGCCGAGTTCCTGGAGAGCAGCCAGGTCGAGATGATCAAGGTCGCCGACGCCGCCCTGGTCGTGGCCGATGCGGCCGACCCGGATTCACCCGGTCTGTTGGAGACTGTCTTCGAACGGCTCCGGGAGAAGCGGGTCGAATTCGTCCGCGAAGGTTTCGTCCCGCCGGCCGAGGAAGCCGTCCGGACGTTCCGGAAAAAAACGATCCTGGTCGCAACCAAGGCCGACCGGGACGAGACGGGCTCGGGCCTCGAAGCCCTGAAGTTCTTTTATGAAGCTCAGCTTCCGGTCCTGTCCGTCTCGACGGAGACCGGGGACGGCCTCGAGGACCTCCGCCGGAGTATCTTCGACCTGCTCCGCGTCATCCGGGTTTACAGCAAGGCCCCCGGAAAAAAGGCCGAGCACGATTCGCCTTTTGTCCTCCCCCGCGGCAGCGACGTCATGCGGATCGCTTCGGCCGTCCACAAGGATTTCGTCGAAAAGCTGGCTTATGCCCGCTTGTGGCGGGGGAACGAAATCGCCGGACTGATGGTCAACCGGGATTTCCCCCTCGAGGACGAGGACATCGTCGAGCTTCACCTCTCCTAAGAATTAGGAGACACAATACCAATTAACCTATTTGTTTTCTTCTTTGCATCCGTTTCAAGCGTAGTATCCGATGTAAAAATTAGGTTAATTGGTATTGTGTCCCCCATTTTTTAATCTGAAAATATTTCGCTCAGGAAACGTCTATTATGAGAAGAGGAAAAATTGCCGAAATTCGCCCGACTCGTCGTCCCGAATTGCCCGCATCATATCACCCAACGCGGCAATAGACGCCAAAGAGTATTTTTTTGTGATAGCGACAAACAATTCTATTTGCGTCTCATTCGTCGCCTGGGTATGAGATTCAGAATTACTTTTCTCGCGTATTGCCTGATGGATAATCATGTCCACCTCATCGCGATCCCACCCACGAAAGAGAGCCTCGCGCATGCGATCGGGGAGGCCCACCGTTTGTATACGACGGCTATCAATATTCGCGAGGAGTGGAAAGGATATCTATGGCAAGGCCGATTTTCGTCCTTTCCGCTCAGTGAATTTCATCTATTTTTAGCGATGCGCTATATCGAGTTGAATCCCGTTCGCGCGAAAATCGTCCAAAAACCAGAAGACTATCCATGGTCGAGCACCCGGGCCCACCTAGGTTTAGCTCGAGATCCGCTCATTCCAAACGGGCAGAGGCCTCTGAATATCATTGATTGGCGCGCATATTTAGATGAGGCTTGCGATCCTCAATTCCCTTCCCTTTTCAAGATTCACCAAAAAACGGGCAGACCGATGGGCGATAACGACTACCTTAGAAACCTGGAAATTCTTACTGGCCGAAAATTATTGCCGCAAAAACGAGGTCGAAAGAAATTAGGTTAATTGGTATTGTGTCTCCTATTTTATCTTCCGGATCGACCAGGTCAGGGTGATGTCGGCATTTTCCAGCATCGCCGACGGGCACGGGTCGTCTTTCCGCCGGGGGCGGGGCGGGGATTTCCAGCTTCCCTGGATGAGGTCGCCGCTGTAAGTGCCGTTGAGGGCCGGCTCGGCCCATTCCTTCCGCCATTGGTATGAGCTGAACAGCGGCTTGGTCTCCACTTGAAAGGGATGCGACGACGAGTCGCCGCTGCTGCTTTCGACGGTGGACGTCCCGGAAACATCGGGAGCGCTGAAATCGATCTCCAGCCGGTATTCGCCTTTTTCCGGGTAAACCGTCAGGCGCGGCCCGGCCAAGGCCGACATCCCGTATTTTTCGAGCGCTCCGCCGCCCGAGGCGTTCGCCGTGCTCGTCACGACGGATGGCTCCTTGCCCGGCGGCTTGATGCTCGTCGTCTCCTTGGTCCTCGTGAAGTACGTGATATTGGCAAAACCCTTAACGCCCTCCTGGCTGTACACCGCTCCGCCGAAGAGCCGGTTCATCGCCTCGGTCAGCTCGCGCTCTTCATCCGACTCGGCCGATTTTGCCTGGGCTTTCAAGGCCAGATTGACTGTGGCCGTCGCCCGGTAGCGTCGGTCAATTTCCAGGCCGAACCGGGTGAACTGGTCCTGCCAGGGGCTGCCTACGCCTTCCTGCCAGGCGCCGGTCTTTCTCCATTCCCCTTCGTCGGAAATGCGGCAGTTGAATTCGGCCGTGAAGGTCAGGGTGCCCACCCAGTCGGCATCGCATTCGACGGCATAGCCGAGCTCGACGGGAACGCTCAGGTCTTTCAGCGTATTTTCCCGCTCGGTCGAGGCGACGATGACGATGACCTCATCGAAATCGTCGTTCGGATCGGCCAGGCAGAAATCCCGCTCCTTGCGTTCGGTCCAATCCTCGACCCGGGGCTTTCCGTCTTTGACGATGACCGCCTGGACGGACACCTCGGCTTCCTTCTCCAAATCCTCCAGGTCGAAATGAACGGCTGGAAATTTTTTCGGATCGATCCCGCGGTTCTCCACCGCGAAATAAAAAACCGAGAGCGGCGGAAGCTCGATCGCCTGGACGGCGCTTCGATCCTCGAGAACGACGCGGTCCTCCCAGTGAAGCGACATCACATCGAGGGTTTCATCGTATTTGCGGCCGTAATCCTTCGTGTCGTCGTAATTCATCAGGGCGAATTCTTTCCAGGCTTCCTTGAAGTCCAGGCCGGCGCCGGAAATCCGGCCGATCGCCGCCTCCAGGGCGTTGGGCCCGGCGACCGAGCAATCGGTCCAGATCTCCCCGATAAATCCATCGCCAAAACGGCCGGCCAGGTAAAAGGGAAAGATGTAGATCCCGTAGGGGTGATCGCCCTCCTCGGAGTTCAGCGTTTTGAGAAGGAATTTCCCGGCGTCAAAGGCTTCGGGCAGGGTATCCTGCTCGGTCTGCCAGCCGGAATCGATATATTCCTCCGCCCAGGTCGCCGTGGCTTCGTCCCACCAGATTTCGTCCTGGGAGTCCAAGGCGCACTGGAAGGAATGAAAGAGCTCGTGGGCCAGGGTGGCCGCCAGGTCGACGCCCTCCAACTCCTGGTCGATCATGATCCAGGTCGGGGCGCGCTGAGACGTTCCGACTGTCCGGCACCAGCCGGCGACGGTTCCATCGTCGCCCCCGAGCAGGGAGCGAGGCACGAGATAGATATCCAGGTCGCCGTCGGTTTCGGAATCGGGTCGGCCCTGTTCATCCACCGCTCCCTCGTCGCTCAACGGCTCAAACGGCATGATCGCCTTGAACTTGGCCCAGAGCCGCTTGCCGTCGAACGCGGCGACGGCGGCTTCGGCCTTCGCTTGGCCGACTGCGGACCAGACCGTCACGGGAGCCGTTCGGCAGGGCACGCCGATCCAGCCGGCGCTCATCTTCTGCTTCGTCGGCCGCGGCGGAAGGACCTCCTCCTGGGCGAACAGCATCCCGGACAGGCCGGGTTCCGGCCGGCGGGCGGACCGCGGGTGAACGCGGCCCGCGAATGCGCTCTCCGAATCCGTCGGTCTCAGGAGATAAGGCCGCAGCTCCGCAAGCGTTTCCGGACGCAGGCGGCCGCTCGCCTCGGCTAAACCCTTCAGGACAGGACGGCCGCACCGGATTCTTTCACGGCTTCGGAATTCGGCCGGGAGCTTGCCCGGATCGACCAGGGCTTGGACTTTGTACGTCCAGGCTTTGTCCGGATTGAGCCGGCCGGCCTTCTCGGCCGCGGCGATCTTCTCGAGGGCGTCGGCCGGGGCTGGGGCTTTCTTTTCCCGCGGCTTCGATGCCTCCCGGACCGGGGACGGCCTGCCGGCTGTCCGCCGGCGGCGGGCCTTCGGGCTTTTCCTTGCGGCGGCAGTCGGTCAGGCAGAAAAGCGCTCCCCAAAGGACCGCCGGAAGGACGAACAGACGAACGGTCGGCGATAGCGTCCCAAGACGGCTCATGTTCCCCTCCTCACATGATATTTAAATACCGGCGTCTTCGGCTAAAGTCAAATCCGTGCTATCCTGCCTTCCATCAGGAGGGACGACATGGCGACGAATTATCAGAAGCTGGTCGCGAATCTCCTGGCCTTCTACGACCTCAAAGGCAAGACGGTGATCGACGTCGGGGCCGGAAGGGGGCCAGCTGATCGAATACGGCCGGGAAGCGGCCAAGATCCTGGCCGTGGACAACGATGCGCAAGCCGTCGCCGGGCTCAAGGCCCGCCTCAAGGATGCCGGGCTCGAGGGGAAGTTCGAACCGATCCTGGCGGATTTTTTCGAGGCCGACCTCCAGGCCGATGTCGTCCTCTTCGAATTCAGCCTGCACGAGATGAGGGATCCGATGGCCGCCCTCGAACGGGCCGGACGCATGGCTCCGGCGGTCGTGGTGTTCGACCATGCCCCGGGGTCGGAATGGGCCTATTTTGCCGCCGAGGAAGACAAAGTGGCGGCCGGCTGGGCGGCCATCGAGCGCCTGCCGGTGAAGAAAACGGTCCGGCACGAGGCCGAGCAAATTTTCAACACGATACGAGGAGCTCTTCCAGAAAGTTAAAGGCCAGGGCGAAGTCAGCCTGGCTCGGATCGAGCGCTACAAGGGCCAGACCGGGATCCGCATCCCGATGTCCTACGGCCTGGCCCTGATCGCCGGCTCGAGATCCGTCCTCTATTACTTGATCCGGAAATTCACCGCCGCTTCATCGGCGATGTCCATGATCGCCATGAAGAACAGCTGGGCCATGTCCTCCATCCCCTCGGAGTCGACATAGTCGATCCGGTCCCAGGTGGTGTGATAGGACGGATACGGCGCATCTTTGCCGCCCGACGCCCCGAAAGTCAGTGAGGGAACGCCGGCCCAGAAGAACCAGGCCGAATCCTGCCGCGGCCGGGCCGGGTAGGAAGCCGCCCCTCCGCCAACGATCCGGTGAATATATTTCTCGTTAGCCTTGGTGATGAACGACCAGAAGGCCGGATAAGTCGTAGCCCCCGAAGCGGAAAACCGGGGTCCCCCGCCGGGGCCTTCCATGTTGATGAGAACCAGGGTCTTATCCAGGGGATAAATCGGATGCTCGACATAGTACTTGGACCCGGCCACGCCCTGTTCCTCGCTCCCGAAGAAATTGAAGACCACCGTGCGCTTGGGCTTGATCTCCGACTTGGCCATCGCCTCAGCCACGCCCAGTCCCACGGCCACGGCCGTGGCGTTGTCGTTGGCCCCGGGCATCAGTTCCCAGGCACGCCCGAGATGGTCGAGGTGCCCGCCGATGAGGATGACCTCCTCCTTCAACATCGGATCGGTCCCGGGGATAACCCCGATGACGTTATAGCCGATGCCGTCGGGATGATGCTCGGTCACGTTTTTAATCGTCATGGTCTTTCCGGTACCGAAGGACCGGGGCTTGCGCTCCTTCCGGATCCCGTCCATGGTCTCCTTGTAGGTCCGGCCCGTCCCGGCGAACATGTCGGCCACGACCGCCGCCCCGACATGATGATAGACGAATCCCTCGCGATAGGAATTGTTGGGGTTGACGATCGGGCCGTAGTTATAAATCAAGCCCTTGGCTCCATGGGCGACGGCGTTCTCGAGCTTGTACTGATGGAAACAGTAATCGCGCCACTTCGCGAACGCCTCGCCATCCCTGGGCGACACGGGCGCCTCGGGATCCATCAGGACGATTTTGCCTTTGACATCCACTCCCGCGTAGTCATCATATCCCAGCTCGGGAGCGGTGATCCCGTAACCGACAAACACGACTTCGGCCGTCACTTCGCCGGAAGCAGAGGTCCCGCCGGGAATGTATTCGCTTTCATAGGTGTAGAATTTCTTGACGATTCCGTCTTTCACCGGGATATGGAGGGCGCAGATACCGCCGGGTAAGACCAGGGTATAAGGATTCGGATACTTCTGAAGATAGGTCCCGTTGTCGCCGCCGGGCTGGACGCCCCATGTTTTTAGCAGCGAGATCACCCAATCGGCGCAGCCATCGTACTCGGGCGTCCCGGTCAGGCGGCCGGCAAATTTTTCCGAGACCATCTCGGCCACGTAATTGTAAAGGGTTTCGCTCCGGATGAGGTGCATCGCCTGGAGGAGCTTTTGTTCCTCGGTCAGGGGCGGGCGATTCTGCGGCATTTGAGCCGAAGCGGTCGCCGCAAGCAGCAGGATCAGAGAGAAAAGAACGGGAATGGTTTTTTTGCGCAACATGGCCTTCCTCCTTCGAAGTGTCCCCGTCAGAATATCACCAAAGGAAAGCCGGAAGCAAAGTCTCAGACGTTTGCGCCGAGTCGCCGAATCCGCTATCATCCGGGAGGTCGATCCCCAAGGAGGTCCGTATGAGAACGATGATCCCCGCCCTGGCCGGCTTCGCCGCCGCCCTCTTCGCCATCGCCCTGTCCGCGGCTGAGCCCACCCCCGCCGATCCGGTCAAAGTCATCATGAAAACGAGCAAGGGCGACATCACCCTCGAGCTGTATCCCGACAAAGCTCCGCTCACGGTCGCGAACTTTCTCTCTTACGCCGACGCGAAATTCTACGACGGCCTGATATTCCATCGGGTCATGCGCAAATTCATGATTCAGGGCGGCGGCCATCGGCCCGACTTGGCACTGAAAATCGACAAAAAACCGATTAAAAACGAATCCGGGAATGGCCTGCGGAACGCCAAGTACGCGATCGCCATGGCCCGCGAAGACGCTCTGGACAGCGCCACCTGCCAGTTCTTCATCAACACCGTGAACAACTACGGCCTGGACGAACAGAAATATTGCGTCTTCGGCAAGGTCGTCGCCGGCTTGGATGTCGTGGACGCCATCGCCGCCGTCCCGACATCGACCCAGAAAGGCTTCGAAGACGTCCCCGTCCAACCCGTCGTCATCATCTCGGTCCGCCGAGTCGACGCCCCATAACCGCCCCGGCTTCCCTCCGCCATGGGCCGCACGCTCTTCGCTCTCTTCCACCTGGGCCTTTTTGCCGGCCTGGTGGTCTACGGAGTCGTCCTCCTGGCCCAGGGCCAATCCAACCGGGGATTCACCATCCTGGGGATCATGGGCCTCTACTATGCCCTGGTTCTCCATAAAGCCGTCCTCGCGGAAATCGAGCGCAAGCGTCGCCTGAAAAAATTCGGCCGCATCGAAGGGATGAAGTGAAACCTTCCAGCCCAAAGGGACGTTGTTCCTTACGATGAGGCATCCGCGGCCCGATCCGGTCGTATTTCTCCATCCGGTCTCCGGAAAAGGATCAAACGCGCCGCGCCGGCCTTCTTCGAAAAAGAGCCGCCGGAACAAAATCGTCCGGACCGCGTCCTTCCTCGCCTTCCTTTTCCTGCTCATCGTCGTCGTTTACCTCGTGTTCAAGCCGTCCCAATCTCCGGTGGAACATGACGCATCCGAAGTCCCGCTGGAAGGGCCGGCCCTGAGCGCCGCAACCGTCCCCGAGCCGGCCGTCGTCGAAGAGATCGTCCTCCCGGGCGAAACGCTTTCTGATATCATGGAAGACCACGGGCTTTCGCCCGCCGAAATCGACCGGCTTGTCCGGGACGTCAAACCGGTATTCAACCTGGCAAAAATCGTCGCCGGACGGACGATAAAAATCGGAACGGACGCCGAGGGCCGTCTTCAATCGATCGACTACCCCCTGGGCGAAGACGAATATCTCCTGGTCATCCGGACGGAGACCGGCTATCGGGCCGAAAAAAAATCCTACGTTTTCGAATCACGGATTGCCTACATCGACGGCGTGATCACCGACCATCTCTACGGGACGATCCTGGCCCGCGGAGAGGAATGAAGGCCTGGTTGCCGAGCTCGACAGATTTTCGACTCGGACATCGATTTTTACGCCGGCATCCAAAAAGGGGATGCCTTCCGCTTGCTGGTCGAAAAGAAATTCCTCGACGGCCAGTTTCGCAAATACGGGAACATCCTGGCCGCGGAATTCTGGAACGACGGCCGCCGGGTCGAGGCTTTTCGTTTCGACTATCCGGGACGGGCGAAAGGAAAAGGTCGACTATTTTCATTTTGACGGCCGTTCGCTCCGCAAGGAATTACTTAAATCGCCGCTCCGGACCAGCAAAAGGATACCTCGCGCTTCACCTCCCGCCGACTTCACCCCATCCGCAAAGTTTACCGCGCCCACTATGGGGTCGATTATGCCGCTCCGACTACGGGAGATCCCGTCTTCGCCACGGCCGACGGGACGGTCACCCAGGCCGGCCAAAACGGCGCGGCCGGGTTGATGGTCACCCTCAAGCACGCCAACGGCTACGAAACGATGTACCTCCATCTCAGCTCGATTCTGGTCAAGACCGGCCAGCGGGTCGAAGCCAAACAGCGCGTCGGCAAGGTCGGATAATCCGGCGAATCTACGGGCCCTCACCTCGATTACCGGATCAAGCGCTTCGGTTCCTATCTCAATCCCCTCTCGGCCAAATTCCATGCCGGTCGAGCCGATTTGCCTCCGCTTTTCTCCCGCTTTTCAGGCGAGAGCCGCCGTCCTCCGGGCCGCCCTCGACGCCCCCGCAAAATTCGCCGTCAGATAGCCCCGCCCCGCCTTCTCTTGCCTCCGGGCCGGGCCGCGGCCTAAAATGGGCCCATGGCCATCCGCAGAACGCATCCTCGCTACCGCAACCCGATCCCGACCGTGGACATCATCATCGAAATCCGCGACGCCCGCGGCCGCGAGGGCATTGTCTTAATCGAACGGAAGAATCCTCCGCCGGGCTGGGCCTTGCCGGGCGGATTCGTCGATTACGGGGAAAGCCTGGAGGAGGCGGCGGTCCGGGAGGCCCTGGAAGAGACGTCGCTCCGGGTTCGGCTCCTCGGCCAGCTCGGGACCTATTCCGACCCGGCCCGCGATCCGCGCAAGCACACCATTTCGACGGTCTTCATCGCCCGGGCCTCCGGGACTCCGGACGCCCGCGACGACGCCAAGAACCTCGGGATTTTTGCCCGCCGGGAGATCGTTTTTCCCCTGGCCTTCGACCACGCCCGGATTCTCAAGGATTATTTCGCCCGCAAGCGTTCCGCCGGCGCCGTCCGGCGTTGATTCAACGGCGCGATTCCCGGTTGATGATCTCGAAAACACCCGGCTTTCCCGCGGCCGAAGGGCCGAGCTTCGCCGCGTATTCGACGGCATAGGGCGCGCCGTAGGGCCGGATCCATTGGGCCAGTTGCCGCTCCAGCTCCTCCCGGGGAAATGGCCCGGCGACCTCGAAAAGGAAGAGAAGCGACGCTCCGTTCCAGACGACCCGGTGACGGGTGATCGCCGGGTATTGCCGGAAGAGGTTCCCGCCGAAGGCCTGAAGGGGATGGAGGCTCAAACCGTTCGGGAGACGGATGATCTCGGAATTCCGGCCGATGAGCCGGTGGAAAGTGGTAAAAGGCAGGCGGGCGTCGGATTCGGGCTCCTGGAGGCCGTCTATTAAATCGCCGACACGGTACCGGATCAAGGGCAAGCCTCGATTGTCGAGGTTGGTGACGAGAAGATCCTTCACCCCGGCGACCCGCGAATCCTCGGTTTCAACGATCACGTGCGGGTCGCAGATGCAATAGCGGTCTTCATGGACCGGCCGGGAAGCGATCCAGAAGGCCTCGCCGCAGCCATAGAGGTCGGCGACCGGAGCCAGGACGATTTCGAGGTTCTGCTTCTCCCGGGAGCTCAGGGGTTCTCCTGTCGCGAAAACCCGGCCGAGGTTGCGGAAGACAAGTCCCCGGCTCTGGACGTTCCGGGCCAGGGCGTGGAGGACGCTCGGGGCGCCCTCAATCGAGTCCGGATCGAGAGCCACGATCCGGTCGGCCAGTCCGGCGATTTTTTCGAGATCGTCGGGGTGGGAAACGGACAGATGAATCTGCCGCAAGAGGACGTCCTCGTCCTTGGAATTCCGCCGGTTCCACCGCCCCCGGATCGCCGGATCGCCGCCGAGCCGGAGGTGGAGCCGGCCCGCCTTCCAGCCGGAAAGGCCCCGGAGAAAATAGCCCGCGGCCAAGCCGGCGCTATATCCTTCGACATCGTGGGCAATCATGACCGGGGTTCCCGTCGTTCCGCCGGTCGAGATGGACCGCATTCTCCCGAAGGGAATGGTGGCCGCCAGGAGATTCTTCCCCTCCCGGCGGATCGTCTCTCTTTCCAGAACGGGAAAGAGCTTGAGGTCGGCCGCCGATTTGACCTGCTCGGGAGAGAGGCCCCGCTCCCGCATCGTCTTCCAGTAATAGGGAACGTTATGGTAGGCGAAATGAACCAGGCGGGACAGTCGCTCGTTCTGATAGGCCTGGATCTGAGAGCGGCCGGCGCTTAAGAGAGAAGCGTATCGCCGGACGTAAGCATCGATTTTCGTCCGCTGAATAAAATCCAACACCGTCGTTCGAAACATCCGCGCGTCCTTCCGAAATCGCCCCCTCTCTTCCAGGGGGCCGTTTCCAATCTTAGAATTCGATTTTCTTCTCCAGCGTCCCGCCGTGGCGGGAGGCATACCGGATCGTCACGCCGCCGCGGCCTTCGACCAGGAACTGGTGTTCCACCCGGCCGAAGCCGGGGACAACCAGGAACTGGATTTCCGGGCGGTATTTTTTATAGCTCACCCGGTCCAGGTCGGCGTTGGTCAGGAGCCCGCCGGCGACTACTTTCGCTTTCTCCCCGGAAACCATCAGCTGGTCCAGAGGATACAACCGGTCCCGTTGAGCCTGGTAGCTCATGGACGGCATGGCCTTGGAGTTGACGAGGCGGGTTCGGATCCGATAGAGGTTGCTGCCGACGTTTTTGACCTCGATCACGTCCAGGGTCACTTCCGGCGTGTGCTTGGCCGAAAAGAGGACGGCCATGGCATTGCGATGGACGAGGTCCGGCATCATGAACGGAGCTCCCAGCCGGCTGCTCATCTTGGCCCAACCCCCGATTTCGACGTCGCCGTAGACCGGGTGCTTGAACGGCGTCCAGGGCTTGTAGAGCTCGCCCTGGGTCAGGTTGTCGCTGTACTTGATCCGCTCGACCATCGAGGCAAACTGCCGCTGCCGGCCTTCCGCCCCGCCCGACGCGGAGGCGGCTTTTTCGCTCAGGTCCTTGAACGACTCGCTCTCGGATTGGAAGACCTCGCCGCAATAAGCGTAGGCCCCGAGGTAGCGGACCATCCACTCGACGGAATCGCCGTATGTCGTGTACAGGTCGCGCCAGCTGAGCAAGTAGCGATAACCCGGAGTGATCCGCTCGGCCTGTTTTCCGATGTAATCGTAGACGGCCACGTCCTGGGACGGGTACTCGCCCAGGCCTTTCCGGGCCGGGCCGCGCAGGTACATGCCGCCGTTATTATGGAAGGACCAGCCGACGCAGATATTAGTCTTGGTCATCGTCCAGAGGGCCAGGGCTTTCAGGCCGACGGCCTGGAAGGGATATTCGCCCGATCCGCCTTGGATATATTCCGGGGCCCAATCAAAGCTCCACTGACGGTTGGGATCGACGTACCCCTCGGGGTCCTCGTTGATCTGGCCGTCGCCGTCGTTGTCGAGGCCCTCTTCGCCGAGGATGGCCCACTCGCCTTTCTCGCCGGGTTTGACCCGGATCATCAGGCGCGGGTCCTCGGGATCGGTCTTGTACGGCCCGAACGGATCCTTGCGCCGCATCTGGGTGATGTTGCCGTCCTTGTCCAGGTCGTCGGGAAAATCCTCATCGACCAACCCGTCCCGGTCGTCGTCGATCGGGATGCGGACGCTCCGGTTGCTGCTCGAGTCGTTCGGGATCGACGAAGAAGTGATAGCGCCCGTCGACGTTGACGACGGGGACGACGTAGAAGCACTTCTTGTCAAGGAGGTCGGTGACGTCTTTGTTTTTGCCGTAGTTCTGCAGGAGGTAATCGATCAGGTAGAGGCAGATCTCCCCACCCTGAATCTCGTTGCCGTGGATATTGCCGTCGACATAGATCCCCGGCTTGGAGAGCGCCGGGCCGGTCTTGGGATTATTGAGAGTCGCGGCAAATATCGGGCGGCCTTCCTCGCTTTTCCCGGCTTCTTCGATCGTCATCAGGGCCGGGTAAGCTTTCTGGAGGGCCTGGAGGGCTTCATTCAATTCGGCTAGGGGGTAATAGCGGTCAAACCGCAGGGAAAGGTTGGATTTCGCCGTTTGGGCGGCAACGGGAGCCAGGATGAGGGCGATCAGGAGCAGGGACCCGAGGGCCGTTCTTTTCATTTTGCACCTCCCAGGTCGATGGATGTTTGAGCCTCCCCAGGCGTTCCGGGTGAGGGCTTTGATCTCGACTTTAACCGGTTTGACGGCCCGGATCAGCCAACGGACCTTCTGCGGGCCGTCGCTTCCCACGGCCGGAACCATGGTTCGTTTTTTTCCTTCGATGATCTCCACACCCGGGCCTTCCAGGGTGACGATCACCGGAAGGATCCGGTTGTTCCGCCGGCCCATGGCCGTCGGGTAGGGAAGATACCCGGAGTTTTCAACCCAGGCTTCGACCTCATAGAGGCCGCCGCCCAGGGCGGTCGCTTTCCCTCGCGCCGATATCGATCCGGGCCATTTTCCCCGCGATTTCGAAGACCCAGGGGACCTGTCCGGAGAGCAGGGCTTCGATCTTCGGCGGGGGCGGAGTCGAATCGGCGAAGGGCACGGCCCCGCCGATCTCGACATCGCCGAGAGTCGGATGCTTGAAGGGCTTCCAATCGACGAAGCCTTTACCTGAAAGCTCCTTGTCGCTCCAGGCCAGCAGGGCTTTTTCCTTCGGATCGGAGCCCTCCTCCGACGGTGGCTTGGGCATCTGTTTCATCATCTCGGCCATCTGCTTGGGCGTGGTCTTCCCGCCCTGGACCATCTCGATCACCTGCTTGGCCTTGAAGGACGGAGGCCCGCCGGCCGATTTGAGAAAGGCCTCGATTTTCTCCTCGCCCAGGGCGAGGAATTCGTCCTTCGTCATTTTTTCCAGCTTCTCGGGCGTGATCTCGGCTTCCTTTTTTTCCTCTTTGAACTCGGGGAGCGTCCAGAAGTTCATCGCGAACGAGGGAAGGCCGAGGTGGTAATACGCATACAGCTCGAACGATCCGTCCTTGTCGGCCGGAGGGTCGAGCCGCTTTTCGTCCAGCTTGTTCTTCTTGAGAAACTCCTTGTACTTGTCGGAAAGCTCCTTATAGAACTTGAGGTCGTCGGCCAGGGGGTTCACGACCGCCCCCAGGTCGAGCATGGAGGCGATCATCGATTCGTCGACGGTCATGCCCTCGGGAACCATCGGCCGGACCAGCTCGATGAGCTCGGGGAGGGTGTACACCCGGGTCGGATCGGCGCCGATGAATCCGGCCATCCGCTCGGGAACCCGGATCTGGTTCAGGTCGGCATCCCCTCGGCGGCCGCCGCGCGGAGGATTGAGGCAGAAGTCGGCCGAGCCGAAGACGAAGGAGAGGCCGATGTCTTTGTGTTCGTTCATGAATTTGATGATCGCGAAGCTTTCCGATTCGCTTCCGGGCCACAGGCCCGTTCCGGCGTTGAAATAGCGGAAGAGATGCGGGAACTGCAGGCCGATGTTCACCCCGCCGGCGGGGTCTTCGTTGTATACCCCGTCCTTGTCGTTGTCCAGGCCTTCGGAGACCAGCTTGTAGATCCCCTTCTCGCCTTTGGCCCAATCGGCCCGCTTCATGAGCCGGGGCTGACCGGGCACGGGGATCCAGTCGCCTTCCGGGTCCTTGACCCGCATCATCGTGATGATCCCGTTTCCGTCGAGGTCGTCGAAGCCGTCTTCGTCGACCGCGTCGTCATTGTCGTCGTTCCAGGGTTTATTGTTCCCGGCCGAGACGCGGGACGGCTGGACGAAAAACCGGGCGGCTGCATCGGGGTTGGGACAGCCGAGGACATACCAGGTCGTCGCCTTGCGGAGGTCCGGCTTTTCGACCAGCTGCTTGGCGAGGAAGAGGGCCGCTTCGCCGGCCAGGGGGACCGTGCCCTCGAAATTGGCTCCGACAAAGACCGCCGGAAGCGTTTTTTCCGCCTTCCCGGTTTCGGGGCCGATTTCGATCAGGAGGACGTCGCGGCCGCCGGGGCTCTTGGCCAGCTCATGGATTTTGGCGAAAGCGGCGTTGGCCCGGGCCAGGTCACGGAAGGCCGCGTTCAAATCCTCGGGCTTGTGATACCGGTCGAACGTTTGAGCCCCGAGGCTTAGAATCAGGAACGGGAGAACGAACAATAAAACGCACCGTCGAAGATGTTTCATAGGCACCTCACAAACGGGAAGCGTACATTTTTTTCTCATCGGAAACAACTGATGTTCGTCACGCGCCGAGACGTCTTTGCCTTTCGCGCCTCCGGATTAAGAATAAATTAAGAAATCACTAAAAAAATATTCAGAATTCTATGCATAATGGAATTCAGATGAACATGGCGACGATCCGTAACAAATTCTCGGGAAACGCCGTATTACTTATTGCGCTCTTCGAAGAGAAAGGGGAAGACATGGGCAAATATTCGCCGAAGCTTAGAATCCTTATCAGCGTCATGGCCGCCCTTCTTTCGATCATGACGGTCCTCCGGGCCCAGGAGCCTTCGCCGGCTCCGGCCGCAGCCGGAGCGACGCCGACTTTTCTCCGCGTATTTCTGGACGGGAGCATGAGCTCCGGAGACTATGTCCGCATGGAAATCCCCTTCGTGACGTATGTCCGGGACCGCACGGACGCCGACGTCCATGTCCTCACCACGAGCCTTTATTCCAACTCAGGAACCGAGTATCAAATCGAATGGATCGGGCTCGGGCCGTATACCGACCTCCATTTCACCTTGAAATACTTCTCCGACCGCCTGGCCACCGAGGACGAAAACCGCGAAGGATTCGTCCGCGTCCTGAAAAAGGGCCTCATGCCGTTCATCGCCCGGACCACGGTCGAGGACCAGGTCAAGATTACTTATACCGCCGCCCTGGAGAAACCGGCGGCCCCGCCGTCCGACCCCTGGAACAGCTGGATTTTCAGCTTGGGACTGAGCGGATCCCTCAGCGGAGAGACTTCCTACGGGTACGAATCCTACCGCGGCAGCTTTTCCGCCAGCCGGACGACGGAAGCCCTGAAAGCCGGCGTGTCCTGGAACAAGAGCATCAGCGACAGCCGCTATACGATCGAAGGGGAGGATTACCTCACCTCGACCCGAAGCTGGTCTTCTCGGGCCTGGGGGATCTGGAGCCTCGGGGGGCATTGGTCGGCGGGTGTTGCGGCTAACGTCTCGGCCTCGACCTACGGGAACATCAAGACATCTTTCCGCATTTCCCCGGCCATCGAGTTCGACATTTTCCCCTATTCCGAATCGACCCGGAAGGAATGGACGATCCTGTATCGCCTGACTTACAACCACAACCGCTACCTGGAAAAAACCATTTATGACAAAATGTCGGAGGGACTCTGGAGCCAGTCCCTGACCGTTTATTTTGAGGCCACCCAGCCGTGGGGCTCGGCCTACGGCGCCATCTACGGCTCCCATTACTTCCATGACGCAAGCAAGAACCGCCTGACGGTCGACGGATACTTCTCCGTCCGGGTCTGGAAAGGGTTTTCGGTTTACGCCAGCGGCAGCTTTTCCCGTATTCACGACCAGCTGTCGCTGGCCAAAGGCGAGTTGACGAAGGACGAGATCCTCCTCCGGTTGAAACAGCTGTCCACGACCTACGATTACTACGTTTCCCTGGGGGTGTCCTATTCCTTCGGGTCGAAGATGAGCAAGGCGGTCAATCCGCGGATGGGCAATCTGGAAAGCTATGACCTGCATTATTCATAAAAATCTCATGATTTAATTTGTATTGTTTTCACAAAGATAAAGAAATTTGAGTTTTTACCCTTCGGGCAGCTTGCCACCCTAAGAGTGCGACAGAGCTCATCCGGCGAACTCGACTCGAATAAGCAGGCAAATCGATTTTTTCCGAACGGATGGACGCACCGTAGAAAACCGTCGCCTTCCGGTTGAAATCTTCCGGATCGTCGGTCGTAAAAAATTCCCGGCGTCCGCCGCGACGGCAGATGCCGTCGATCTCCGGATGACGGCTAAGGTAATCCTGGAGCGCTTCGGCCACGATCGGTCCCTGGGAGACCAGTCGGACGCCCGGCGGGAGAAACCGGGCGATCACGTCCGCAAGCAGCGGGTAATGGGTGCAGCCGAGGATGATCGTGTCGATCCGCGGGTCGCGGGCCAGGAGCCGCTCGACATGCCGCCGGACGAAGTGCTCCGTCCCCGGGCCCTCGAGCTCGCCGTTCTCGATGAGAGGCACCCAGAGCGGGCAGGCCTCGGAGGTGACGGCCAAATCGGGAAAGAATTTCCTGATTTCGATGGGGTAGGATTCGGACCGAACGGTGCCGGTGGTCGCAAACAGTCCGACGTGGCCGCTCCGGGACAGCGCGCCGATCCGTTCGGTCACCGGGCGGATGACGCCCAGAACCCGGCGGTCAGGGGCAAGGACAGGAAGGTCTTTCTGCTGGATCGTCCGGAGGGCCTTGGCCGACGCGGTGTTACAGGCCAGAACGACTAACCGGCAACCGCGGGCAAACAGCCACCGGACCGCCTCCAAGGTGTAATGGTAAACGGTTTCAAACGAGCGTGTTCCATATGGAGTTCGGGCGTTGTCCCCGAGGTAAAGGAACTCGAGCTCCGGGAGCCGGACGGCGATTTCCCGGAAAACGGTCAAACCGCCGTATCCGGAATCGAAGACGCCGATGGGCCCGGATTCCGTCATCTCCGCCTCACTTCCGCTTGAGCTCGACGTTGTCCCGGATCCAGTGGGGGTCCCACCATTCGACCGGGTTGACGAAGACGCCATGAACGAGAACGGCGAAATGGAGATGGTCGCCGCCGGCCATCCCGGTCGCTCCCGACAGGCCGAGGACGGCGCCCCGGGCCACGTCGTCCGGAACGGCGACATCGATCCGGCTCAGGTGGCTGTACATGCTGAACAGCCCGAGGCCGTGATCCAGGACGACCGTTTCTCCGTGAATGCCCAGCGGGCCGGCCAAGACCACTCGGCCGGCGTTGGCCGCCGGGATGGTGCATTGAGCCGTCGAGGCCAAGTCGGCCCCGAGATGAATCTGCTCGTCGATCACCTTGCCGTCATAGAGATACGTCCGGCGCTCGCCGAACGAGGCCATCGGCTTGGCGTTAGGCAGGCGGAGGAACGGCCCGGACCAGAGCATCCGGGATTCGGTCTTGCGGCACAGCTTTTCCAGCTTCTCATAATCCAGCTCACGCTGGGTTCGGTTGACCGTCAGGAAAACCTCGAGGTCGGTCCCTTTCAGGGCCGGATCGAGGTTTCGAAAATACGGCATGACCTCGCCGAGAAACCGGTCGGTGATGGACAAGGCGTCTTTTTTTATCGGAACGGCCTTGACCGCTGGACGAAAGACGACATTCGTCCTGTTGCCGGCCGGATCTTCGGCCACTCCGAAGAAAGGAACGTCGTCGGGCGCGTCAACCGGCAGGGCGAAGAAAACGAGAAACAAATTCGGTCCTTCGGGAAATCCGGGAAAAAACCGCTCGCCGACCTGGATCCCCGCGACGGCCGTCCCCTCTTCGACCGAGCAGGCGACCACGCCGGCGCCTCCCCGGTTGAGGTAATGCGGACCGCCGAGAATGGTCATTCGCGGAGGGCGGGTATCGATGATCAACCGCTTTTCGTAAACGGCCGTGTTTCCCCCGTTCCAGGAGCGGTCCTCGGCCGAGATCCGGAGAAGGACCTCGCCGTCGGTCAGGCCGGCGGGAAGCGGCCGCAGGGAAATCGTCTTGACGACCGAGGGAAGCGGCTCCGGAAATTTCTCCGAGAAGACGTCGACGGTCCGGCCGGCTTGGACCGCTTCGACCCGAAGCCCGGCCAGGCCGCTCTTCCGGTCGGTGGCCCGGAACGACAGCTCCCGGCCGAGAAAAGGCTTGTCGTCGGCCGTCCGGATTTCGGGTTTACCGGATTCGAATTTGACGACCCAGAGCCAGACGACCGCGGCCAGAGCGGCCGGGATGAGAAACCAGCGGGCCTTCTTTATTATTTTCTTCATCGGATCCCTTCGATCTCCTTGTCGCTGCCGGAATGGCCGCGGCGAACGCATCATAATTCCATACGCGTTTCACGCTGTCAAGAAAATACCTTTTTTAATAAGCCCCCTGGCGGGTGTCCGCGGCGATCATCGAAACGACTTTTCGGACATCATCGATTTCGTAGAAAAAACGGAACATCCCGATCCGGTACCGCCACGTTTCGGGGCGGTATCCGCGCAGCTTCTTGATGTTCCGGCCGTAATGAGGATGCCGCCGAAGCTCGAGATAAGCCTCGCTCCGGAGCTTGGCAATGATTTTATCGCGGCGGGAGCCGAGATGATTCTCCAGGTCGGACTGGAACAGCTCCGTCTCGAAAATTCTATATTCAATCGACAAAGCGGCCACGTTTTTTCTGAGCTTGGGCATGCCCCGCCTTCAAACGGTCGAGAAGATTTTTGTCGGCCAGAATGCTCTCCATCTCGAATGCATCCACGAAAATCTCCTCGTCAAGCTGCCTCATGGCCAGAGTTTCGAGAGCGTTGGAGAGCTTGCGGTTCTCAGACCGGGCATACGCTTTGAGACGGTCGTAATGGTTCTCTGCGATCCGAAGAGTGACGGTTTTGCTCATAGCAAGATATCCTTCTTTTTGCTTCATTTGTATTCTAAAGTAAACGAAATGACCTGTCAAGACGCAGCCAGCGGCTCGAAAAATGCTATAATCTATGGCATGAACCGCTCTTCAGACAGAGGACGAGCATGACAAACGGGAGTAGGAAGCGAACAATCGGGCTTTCCATTCTCGCGATTGCGGCGACATTGACGGCCGGATCGGCAACCGGCGGCCGGACGTCGTTTCAAGCCGCCGAAACGGCCGGGCTGATTTCGGTGCCCGTCCGGGTTTATGACGGAAATCGGTTCGTCGACTCCCTCGGTCAGGGCGATTTCGAAATCATGGTCAACGGCGCCCCTCGGAACATCGAATCTTTTGCCCTGGTTCGGAAGAACCGGGCGTCCGCGACAACCGGGTCGGCCGCGGCTGCGCCCCGGGTCTTCCTCCTTTGTTTCGAGATGGAAGAGGCGCCTCCCCGCCTGGAGGAGGCGATCGATGAATTCTTCGGCAACGGCCCGGCAGAAAACGATATCGTCCTGGTTCAGACGCCCCTGGACCGGTGGAAATTCACGGTCGGCCCGGGCGGACCGGCCGAACGGCGGAGGCTTGCGGCGGAACTGAAGCCGCTTCTCCTCGCCTCCTTGAGACGGGGCGGGCAGAGCATCCGGCAGCGGCTGATGACCCTCCGGGACATGGCCGCCTTCGACGGCGACGAATTTATGATCAGCTGGCGGGCCCGGGACATCATGGGCCAGATGATCAACGAGCAAACCATCAACGAGACGCAATACCTGGCCTTCGCCGATTATTTCAAAGCGTTTCCCGGTCGGAAGGATCTTCTGATCTTTTACCGGGAAGAGGCTTTTTCGATTCCGCCCCTCTTTCTCGACGATTGGCGGCAATTGGCCGCCATTCGGCAGGAGTCCTTCGACCTGAAGCGTATCCGGACGTTCTTTGCCGACGCCGGCCTGACGTTCCATTTCCTTTATCTCCGCAAGCAAAAAAGCGCCAAAACCGATATCGAGCTTCGGGGGGACGGCCCGGCCATGAAAGGCGATTTTTTCCAGGCGTTCCGGGACCTGGCGGTCACGACGGGAGGGATCACGGCAACGACCCATGACCCGGTTTTTGCCATGAGACAAGCGGCCGACGCCGCCGACAATTATTACCTCCTCGCCTTCCGGGCGGAATCGCCCGGTGAGGCCTCCTTCAAGGAGATCACGGTCAAAGTCAAAACGGGCGGATTCAAGGTTTTTCACCGAGCCGGCTACATCGAGCGCTGATCCACGGGAAAAAGGACATTTGTCCCAAAATCAAGACAGGTATCCGGCTTCGGAGGGGACGTTTTCCAGGGGAAATACGATGGCACGAAAAATGCTGTAATATCAGCATGAATTGTTCCCAAAATAGGAGAAGAGGCATGAATATCGGGGGAAAAAGCCGGATTTTTATCCTTCTCGTCGTTTTCACGGCCGCGGCCGGGCTTCTGGCCGATGACCATTACCAGGTCGTAAACGGCCCGAAAGACTTCTATTACGGTCACATCAGCTACGTCGACCCGACGGGGACCGGACCCGAATCGATCGTCATCCGCGAAGGGAGAGAACGGGCGCTGGCGGCCGTTCTCAACACACCCATCGCTCCCGGCGACATCATCCGGACCTCGGCCGACCGCCGCTGCGAAATCCAGTTCGACACCGGTACGATCGTCCGCCTCGACTACGACACCGAGCTGAAAATCGAAACCATCCTGGCTCGGAGCCTGAGCTCCTCAAAGTCACTCTCCAACCTCGTCCTCAACCGGGGCCGGATGTACGTGATGTACAAAGAATATGCCGGGAACGAAATGTTCCAGGTCTTGACGCCCGGGACGGCCGTCAAGCTGCAGCACAATACGGTGGCCTCCATCGCGGCCGGCGCCGCCGCCTTAACCGAAACGCAGGTGACGGCCGGACGGGCCGAAGTGCTTTTCGGTCCCTCCGAGAAGAAGCTCCTGACCCGGATCGTGACCAAGGGCAAACGGTTGATCGTCGGGAAGGACAACGAACCGCAACTCATCCCGGCCTTCGAGGGCGGTGCCTTCGCCGAATGGAACGAAGGCCTCAATTCCCGCTTCCTCGACCTTCACGAAGGCCAGACCGCGATTCCCAAGCCGATCGAGAAATATCCCCGGGCGGTTCAGCACTTCGCCCAGACATACGGCAATCTCTTCGGAGAATGGCTCTGGGACGGAATGCTCGGTTACGTTTGGCGGCCATCCATAAACGACATTTCCACGCCCGGATACAGCGGCACCGATTACACGAGGTACGGTTGGCAGCCCGGATCGGGCTGGCGGCCCTATTCCTACGGCCAGTGGACCGCGGCCAACGGGCAGATGTTCTGGGTTCCCCAGGAGCCGTGGGGTTGGGTTCCCTATCACCTCGGCATCTGGCATTGGAACAAGAAGCTCGGCTGGCTCTGGATCCCCGGTTCGGCCTTCGCCCCGGCCTGGGCGGAATGGGACTTCTTCTATGGAAATCCTTATGGGAATCTCGGCCCGGGCTTCATCTGGCTGAACGGCTGGACCCCGATCAGCGTTTACCAATGGATGGCCTATAGCCAAAGGACCAACAACGACCCGGCGTTCAGGACTTGGTGGGAACATCGCTATATATACGCGCACATGTCCCCTCTGAACAAACCCCTGCCCCCCGGATTCTCCGCAGGGTCCGCCGTCACCTTGCCGTCTCCAATCCCCAAGGACGTACTCAAGAAAGTGAGCCGGGCGATTGAAAATAAGGATCCGCGGGTTCTGGAGGAAATGAGAGATCCCCAAAATCATTCGCTCCTCCTGGCCCGCGGAGACACGACGTCCCCAGCAGCCGATCCGATCATTCTAACGTTTGGCGACGCAGAGAAATTCGGCCGGCTGGCCCGCTTGGAATCCAGCGGCGGGAGGCCGGCCACTGACCCGCAAGTTGCCGCCGCATTCGCCGCCAATTTTGTCCGTTCGCCGGTCGAAAACGCTTCGGGAAGACAGACGATCGGCAACGCGCCGTCAAACGGGTCTCCCGTCCGCGATCGCTCCACGGTCAACGTCAAGGCCGTTCAAGCCGACCGCGCGGTCGGCCGTTTCCGCGACTGGAATCCCGACTTGACCGTCGCCCGCGAGCTCGGAGTGCGGATCGAATACCTCAGCGGGCGGAATGAAATCTTTTGCCCCGACCTGGGCTTCTCCTCGACGGATCGCGTCGCGGGCGGTCAAAACGTCCAGAGGATGATGTCCTCCCGGATGATGGAGTTCCTTTCCACGGGAACCATCAGATCGGGCTCGAGCGGATTCGTGGGCGCCGTCTCCTCCTCTTCCGGTTCCGCGTCTTCCTCTTCCGGATCCTCCGCGTCGACGGCCTCGCATGACACGACGCGCAGCTCCGGCCAGTCGGGGGACCGTTCGAGCGGTAGTGGAGCGTGATTAAAAAATAGAGACTTTTTCAGCCCTGATATCGTTCGCAATGTCGCGTCTCCTCGATCATCTTGGCGAAGAACTTAAGAGACGGGACACTTGGAGGCCCCGAAACTGGGAAAAATCGGGACCTCCCCAAAAGCCGAAAAAACTAGGGTAATACCCTGAAAAAACGGGATTTCACGCCCCATCCCCCCAATTTTTTACCTTATTACATTGTTTAATTATTTATTTTCAATGATTTAAAGATCATTTTTCGCCCCGAAAATCTTCCCGAAAAATCCCTTAATTTTCCTTGACAAAGATACATTTTTCTTCTATATTTGACACGAAAATGGGATAAAACGGGACAAAATGGGAAACCTACTGATCGGAAGTTACCGGGCCAAGCTCGACAAGAGCGGACGCCTCAAGGTGCCCGAAAAATTCCGGACCGCGATCGAGGAGCGGTACGGCCAGGAATTTTTCGTCACTTCGCTGGAAAACTCCACGATCAAAATATTCCCCCTGCCCGTTTGGCTGGCCATGACCGGGTCGACCGAAACCGGCCATCTCTACCTGGACCCCGACGTCGAGGATTACATGCGTCGGGCGAACACCTTCGGCGTTCAGTCCGAGCTGGACGCCAAGGGCCGGGTTCTGATCGGCCCCGACCTTCGCACCATGGCCGGCCTCGACGCCGAGGTTGTCATCATCGGCCTCAACAACCACCTTGAGGTCTGGGATACCCGGCGGCTCGACGAAAAGCTTCAGAAGAAGCCGCTCACCCGCGACGACTTCAAGAAAATCGCCGAGATCATGACGGGCAGGAAAGGACCATGATCGCTCGTGATCACATCCCGGTTCTGCTCGACGAGGCCCTGGACCTGTTGGACGTCGCCCGCCCGGGCCTCTATATCGACGGGACGCTCGGCCTCGCCGGCCACTCCCGCGAAATTCTGAAGCGCAATCCCCGGGCCCGCCTGGTCGGATTCGACCGCGACGACGCCGCCCTGGCCGAAGCCCAGCGCCGCCTCAGCCCTTACGCCAATCGGATCGAGCTCTATCACGCCGATTTCCGCCGGATGCAGGAGGTCGACGTCGACTGGACCGAAGTCCGGGGCGTCCTCCTGGACTTGGGGATGTCGTCCTTCCAGCTGGACGACCCGGCCCGCGGCTTCAGCCATTCCCAGGACGGCCCCCTGGACATGCGGATGGACCGGCGGCAGCATCTCGACGCGGCCCGGGTGATCGATAAGTATCCCGAGCCCCGGTTGTCCGAGATCTTCCGCAATTACGGCGAGCTCCGGCCGGCGGCGAAGCTGGCCCGGACGATCGCCTCCCGAAGGCGGATGACCCGGATTGAAAGCACGGCCCAATTGCGGGCCATCGTCGAAGAGGTCTGCCGGTGGGTCCCTCAAAAAGGGAAAATCCACCCGGCGGCCAAAGTCTTCCAGGCCCTGCGGATCGAAGTCAACGAGGAGCTGACCGGACTGGAGGCGTTTCTTGAATTCGTCATCGGCCGGCTTCCCGAGGAGGGGCGGCTGGCGGTCATCGCCTTCCACTCGCTCGAAGACCGGATCGTCAAGCATGTCTTCGCCCGAGCTTCCCGGCCCGGTCCCGAGGCCGGCCCGCAAGCCGTCGCCTCGGTCGACCTGTTGACCAAGCACCCGGTCGTCGCCTCGGGCGAAGAGATCGCCCGGAATTCCCGCTCCCGCTCGGCCAAGCTTCGGGCCGTCCGGAAACACGTCCATGGTTCATAAGAAATACACCTTCCGCCAGGTCGCCTTCGCCGCGGCCGCGGGCATGGTGCTCGTTTTCATCCTGGCATTTTATCTCTGGCAGATCACCGAAACCGTCCGCCTGGGCTACGAGGCCGGCAAGGCGGAGAGCGCCAAGCTGACTTTGGAAAAAGACGTTCATCGTCTTTCGGCGGAGAAGGCATCCCTCCTGGCCCTGGACCGGGTCGAGCGGACGGCCCGGGAGAAGCTCGGCCTGGCCGACCCGCGGGAAGACCAGATCGTGTACGAGGACAAGCGATGAATGCCTATGCCGCGGCTCCCGGGGAAGACAGCTTCCGCCGGACCGCCCGGGTCCGGACCAGGATCGTCCTGGCCATAATGATTCTCTGGGCGGCGGCCATCGTCGTCCGCCTTTTTCACCTCCAGATCTTCACCTATCAGGAGGCCAAAGGCCAGATCGAATTCCAGAACCAGTCCGAAACCGCGATTTTTCCGGACCGGGGAACCATCCGCGACCGGCAAGGGACCGTCCTGGCCCAGATGGTCGCAAGACAATCGGTCCAGTATTTCTTCTCAGAGGATTCCCGTCCGGAAGAGCGTTTGGCTCTCATCCGCAAGCTCGCCCGGGTCCTGGACCTGGATGAAAACAAGATCGCCTCGTTCCGGACGGCCTTGTCCCGGAAAAGGGGCTCCCTCTGGCTGAAGCGAAAAATCGATTCCGAAACGGCCGCCCGGGTCGAAGCCCTCGCTCTTCCCGGAGTCAGGCTCAACGAAGAGCCTCTTCGTTTCTACCCCCAGGGCGCCCTGGCCGCTCACGTCCTCGGCTTCGTCAACGTCGACAACAAGGGCCAGGGCGGCGTCGAATTGAACTTCAACGACGTGCTCCAGGGGAAGCCCGGCACTCAGATCCTCTACCAGGACGTCGCCGGCCGGCCCTACCGGAGCGAGGAAACCGTCGCCCCGGAGCGCGGACGCGACATCGACCTGACAATTGACGTCCGGATCCAATACATCGCCCAGCGGGAAATCGAAAAGGCCGTCGCCGTGAACAACGCCGGCTGGGGAGGGGTCATCGTCTCCGATCCGGCCACGGGAGAGATCCTGGCCATGGCCTCCGCCCCCTCCTACGACCCCAACGCCTTCGGCAAATCCGACTCCGCCTCGCATTTCGAGAGAACCTTCCGGACCCGGATCGATCCCGGCTCAACGTTCAAAATCGTCACCGCCGCGGCCGCCCTGGAAAACCGCAAGGTCGCCACCTACGAAACGTTCGATTGTTCGGCCAAGGCCATCGACGTCGCCGGCGGCCCGATCCGCGACCACAAGCCTTACGGCGTCCTTTCCTTTTCCGAGATCATCGCCGAATCCTCCAACATCGGGACTATCCAGATCGGCCGGCGGGTCGGGACCGAGCTCCTCTACCGGACCATCAAAGACTTCGGCTTCGGCGAGCGGACCGGGATCGAGCTTTCGGCCGAAGAACCCGGGCTCGTGCATCCCCCCAAGGATTGGACCCGTCGGTCCATCGATTCCGTTTCCGTAGGATACGAAGTCTCGGTGACTCTGCTGCAGATGCTCCAGGCGGCCAATATCATCGCCAACCGGGGCATCCGCGTCCCGCCCCGGATCATCAAGAATGTTGACGGCCGCCCTCAGGCCCCGCCGGCCGACCTGGCCCCCGCCGTCCGGGTCATCTCGACGCAGACCGCCGAAAAGCTCATCGATATCCTGGAGCGGGTCGTTCTCGAGGGAACCGGGACGGCCGCCGCCCTGAAAGGGTACACGGTCGCCGGAAAAACCGGAACATCCCAGATCTTCGATACGGTCGACAAGAAATACTCCCTTTCCCGCCATACCGCCTCGTTCGTCGGCTTCGTCCCCTCCGATAATCCCGTTCTCTCCATTATCGTCGTCCTCTACGATCCCCAAAACGATGCGTATTACGGCGGGCAGGTGGCCGCGCCCGTCTTCCGCGATATCGCCCTCCCCGCCCTCCGTCTCCTCGGCGTCTTTCCCTCACCGACCCAGACGATCCTGGCCAAAGCCGATTTGGAGAGGAGCATCCGATGATCCTTTCCGAGCTCCTGAAAAACGTCCCGGTCGTATCGATCGACGGCGATCCGTCCCTTGATATCCGCGGCCTGGCCTATTCCTCGGCCGACGCCGGCCCCGGCTTTCTCTTCGCCGCCTGGAAAGGCGCCCTCCGCGATGGGCTCGATTTCGCCGCCGACGCCGTCGCCCGGGGCGCGGTCGCCGTGCTTTGCGATCGTCCCCGTCCCGAAGGGATGAACGCCGCCTGGATCCGGGTCTTCGACCCCCGGGAAGCGCTGGCGTTTGCCGCGGCCGAATTCTACGGCCGTCCGGCCGACAAGATGAAGATCGTCGGGCTTACCGGAACCAAGGGCAAGACGACGATTTCCTACATTCTCGAATCCATCCTCCAACGGGCCGGGTTCGTCGCCGGCGTCATCGGGACGATTTCCTACCGCGGGCCCGGATTCGAGGTCAAGGCCGCCCGGACCACCCCGGAGTCGGTCGACCTCCAGCGCATTCTCCGCGAGATGCTCGACCGGGGCGTCACCCACTGCATCATGGAAGTGTCCTCCCACTCCCTCGAGCTCCGGAGGACCGCCGGCATCGGCTTCGACGTCGCCGTGTTCACCAACCTCGCGGGCGAGCATCTCGACTTTCATGTGACGATGGAAGATTACTTTCAGGCGAAAAAAAAGCTCTTCTTCCTCAACGGGAAAAAAAGGACGGCCATCGTCAACCAGGACGATCCCTGGGGCCAGCGGTTGATTTCCGAGCTCCCGATGAGCACGGTCACGTTCGGCTTCGAGCCGGCCGCCCTGGTTCGGGCCGAACGGGCGAAATTCAGCGGCGCCGGGGTTGAGGCCCTGGTGAAATATCCGGGAGGCCAGGTCACCTTGACCTCCCCTCTGGCCGGGCGCTACAACCTCTCCAATCTCCTGGCCGCTTTCGCCTCAGCCATGGCCCTGGGTGTGCCGGTGCCCGTGATCAAGGAAGGGATCGCCGGGCTGGGCCAGGTGCCGGGCCGCTTCGAGAAAGTGGAAAACGCCCTCGGGTTCCACATCATCGTCGACTACGCCCACACCGACGCCTCCCTCCAGAGCCTGCTCGAGACCGTCCGCGACCTCAAGCCGAGCCGCATTCTTCTTGTCTTTGGGGCCGGCGGCGACCGGGATAAGGCCAAGCGCCCCCGGATGGGGGAAGTGGCGGCCCGGCTCGCCGATTGGACCTACCTCACGACGGACAATCCCCGGAGCGAAGATCCGGCCCGCATCCTGGCCGAAATCGAAATGGGTTTCGCCGCCTCGGGTTGCGACAAATACACCGTCATCTCGGACCGTCGCGCGGCCATCGCTCTGGCCCTGACCGAGGCCCGGAAAGGCGATTTCGTCGTCCTTGCCGGCAAGGGTCACGAGACGACCCAGACGGCCGGGACGACAGTCGTCCCCTTCAGCGACGCCGACGTCGCCCGCGAGATCCTCCAAACCTTGGGAGAGAAATGATCATGGCCCGCCTCCCCGCCGCCGCCGTCGCCGCCGCCACGGGCGGCGTCCTGCTTCGGGGGGATCCTCGGGCAACGTTCGCCTCGTTCGGGATCGATTCCCGGACGATCGGTCCCGGCGGCCTGTTCTTCGCGATCCCGGCCCGCCGCGACGGCCACGATTTCGTCCCGGCCGCGGCCGCCGGCGGCGCCTCCGGCGCCGTCGTCTCCCGGGACGTCGCGGTTTCCGATCCGGCTTTTGTCCTGATCAAGGTCGATGACACGCTCGCGGCTCTTCAACGCCTGGCCCGCTCGGTCCTGGCCGCCTCGTCCGTCAAAGTCGTCGGGATCACCGGGAGCGTAGGCAAGACCACGACTAAAGACTTCACCGCCGCCCTTCTTGGAACTTCGTATCGCGTCCTCAAATCCGAGGCCAACCTCAACAACCACCTCGGGCTGGCCCTGTCGGTCCTCAAGCTTGAACCCGGCCACGATATCGCCGTCCTGGAAATGGGCATGAGCGGCCCGGGTGAAATCCGGACGCTGGCCGAAATCGCCCCGCCCGACGCGGCCGTCGTCACCAACGTCGCCCCCGTTCATCTGGAATTCCTGGGCAGCCTCGAGGCCGTGGCCGAAGCCAAGGCCGAAATCATCGCCGGTCTCAAGCCGGGCGGCATCGCTGTCCTCAACGCCGATGACGATTGGGGCCGGACCCTGGCCAAGCGGGCCCCCGGCCGGGTGATCTTCTTCGGCTTCGGAGACGAGGCCGAAGTCCGGGCCTCCGGGCTGAGCTTCCTCGGATACGACGGGCTCCGCTTCCAGCTGATGTACGACGGAACGCCCCGAAACGTCCGCCTGCCTTTTCTCACCGAGGGCCTCGTTCAAAACCTGCTCGCCGCCCTCGGCGCGGCCCGGGCCTTCGCCCTTCCGTGGGAAGCGCTCGAGCCGGCCCTGAAGAGCCTTTCCCCCGCGTCCAACCGGGGCCGGATCATCCGCTTCGCCGGCGGGATCACGGTGATCGACGATTCATACAACTCCAGTCCCCTGGCCCTGGCCATGGCCTTGAAAAGCTATGTCCACCTTCCGGCCGGACGGCGGGTGGCCGTCCTCGGCGATATGCTCGAGCTCGGGACCGGAGAGAAAACATATCACGAAGAAGCCGGACAGACGGCCGGTCGGCTCGGCTGGGACGTCGTCGCCGCCGTCGGGTCCCGGGGCCGCTGGATCGCCGAAGGAGCCCGGGCCGCCGGTTTGACTGCGGGCGCGACGCCGGAGTTCGAGGCCAGCGACGCGGCCGCCGAAAAGATCCCCGGCCTGCTTCGGACGGGCGATCTCGTCCTGATCAAGGGATCGCGCGGCGTCCGGATGGAACGCATCGTCGAGCGGTTGGCCGCTTATTTCAAGGAGAGCTGAAATGCTCTACGCGCTTTTCATGTCCCTCCAGAAGCTCGTTCCCGACTTCAACCTCTTCCGGTACATCACCTTCCGGACCGCCTTGGCCGGCACCACGGCGATGCTCCTGACGCTGCTCATCGGACCGGCCTTCATCCGCGGCCTCCGCCGCTTTCAGATCGGCCAGCCCATCCGGTCCGACGGTCCGGCCTCGCACCTGGTCAAGCAGGGCACGCCGACGATGGGCGGACTCCTGATCATCACGGCCACGATCGTCCCGACCCTGCTCTGGGGGGACCTGGGCAACGTTTACGTCATCCTGACGATGGCGACGATGATCGCGTTCGGCGGGATCGGGTTCCTTGACGATTTCATGAAAGTCCGCAAAAAACACTCGCTCGGCCTCATCGCCCGAAGCAAGCTCCTCTTCCAGTTCCTTCTGGCCGGCCTCTTCGCCCTCGTCGTCCTCCTCCTGGCCTCCGACGGGGACTTCAGCCTTCAGATGTATTTTCCCGTCCTCAAGAAATGGGCCCCTTACCTCGGCTGGTTCTACGCGCCGTGGATCATGTTCATCATGGTCTCCTCGACCAACGCGGTGAACCTGGCCGACGGCCTGGACGGCCTGGCCATCGGCCTGACCCTGATCAGCGCCGCAGCCCTGACCGCCCTGACTTACACGCCGGCCACGCCATCTTCTCCAACTACCTGTACATCGCCCGGGTTCCCCTGGCCGCAGAGCTGACCGTTTTCGGCGGGGCCCTGGTCGGAGCTTGTCTCGGGTTCCTCTGGTTCAACAGCCACCCGGCCCAGGTCTACATGGGCGATGTGGGCGCCCTGTCCCTCGGCGGGACCCTGGCCGCGATGGCCATCCTCATCAAGCAGGAATTCCTGATTTTCGCCGTCGGCGGCGTCTTCATCCTCGAAGCCCTCTCCGTGCTCCTTCAGGTGTCGTATTTCAAGGCGACCAAGGGGAAGCGGATCTTCAAGATGGCCCCCCTCCACCATCACTTCGAGCTTCTGGGCTGGCCGGAGGAAAAAGTCGTCATCCGGTTCTGGATCCTGGGACTGATCTTCGCCTTCTTCAGCCTGGCCACATTGAAATTGAGATAGACATGGACCTTCAGGGACGGAACGCGCTGGTGGTCGGCCTGGCCCGGACGGGCGAGGCGACGGCGGAGTTCCTTCTCCGCCGCGGGGCCCGCGTGACCATCACCGAAAGCAAGAGCCGGGAAGAGCTCGGCCCGAAGGCCGAGACCTGGATCCGCCGCGGGGTGAACCTCGAAACCGGCGGCCATACGCGGGCCACGTTTCCTGGCGGCCGACCTGATCATCCCCAGCCCCGGCGTCCCCCGGCATCCCGAATTCGCCGCCGCCATCGGAGCGGGGCATTCCGGTCCTGTCGGAGATCGAGCTGGCTTTCCGGTTTCTCAAGGGGACGATCGTCGGGATTACCGGGACCAACGGCAAGTCGACGACGACGACGTTGCTCCATCGGATCCTGAAAGACGACGGCCGGAAAGCGTTTCTGGCCGGAAATATCGGCACCCCGCTCATTTCCTTCGTCGACAAAAGCCGCGACGACCATCTCTACGTCACCGAGATCTCGAGCTTCCAGCTGGAATACATCCGCGACTTCCGGGTTTCGCTCGCCCTGATCCTGAACCTGTCGGGAAATCATCTGGACTGGCACGGCTCCATGGACGATTACGCCGCGGCGAAAAGCCAGCTTCTCCTCGGCCAGAAAGCGGGCGATGCGGCTGTCCTCAATCGGGAGGACGCCCGGGTCTGGGGCTGGAGAGACAAGGCGGCTTCGACCGTGTTCGGCTTCAGCGGCAAGCGTCCCGTAAGCCGCGGGGCGTTCCTCCGCGAAGGCTGGATCGTCACCCGTGACGGCCAAGAAGAAAAACGCATCCTGCCGGTTTCCGAAATCAAGCTGCCCGGTCTCCACAACCGGGAGAACGTCCTGGCCGCGGCCGCGGCGGCCCGGCATTCTCGGCGTATCCCCGTCCCGCATCCGCTCGACGGTCCGGGCCTTCCGCGGCCTGGAGCACCGTCTCGAACCGGTTGCCACGATCACGCGGCGTGTTCGTTCATCAACGATTCCAAGGCGACCACCGTTGACGCTTCCTTGAAGGCCCTGGCCAGCTTCAACCGGCCGGTGGTCCTGATCCTGGGCGGCAAGGACAAGGGCTCGGATTTTCGCCCGCTCCGCAAGGCCGTCCGCAAGGGCGTCAAAAGCGTCGTTCTCGTCGGGGCGGCCAAGGAAAAAATCCGGGCGGCCCTGAAAGGGACCGTCCCCCTGCTCGAGGCCGGGACCTATGCCGAAGTGGTCCGGACGGCCTTCGCCGCGGCCGCGCCCGGGGATATCGTCCTCCTGGCCCCCGCCTGCACGAGCTGGGATATGTTCCGGGACTTCGAAGAGCGCGGCCGTGTTTTCAAGCGCGAAGTCCGGCGCCTGGCTGTCCGGCCGAAACGGAAGAGAGGATAAGGCCGATGGAAATCTTCCGGACCTACGGCTTCGACAAGGCCCTGTTCGTCACGACCATCATTCTCCTCCTGCTCGGCTCGCTCATGGTGATGAGCGCCTCGGGCGTCTTCGCCGAGCGGACGTATCAACAAGAAGCTCTATTTCTTCACCCAGCAGCTCGTCGGGCCGCGGCCGCCATGGCCGTTGTGGTCATGCTCCTTCTCCGGATCCGCAAGCCGTTCTACAAATCGCCGGTCTTCATCTTCGCCCTCCTCGGCCTGACCCTGGCGCTGCTCCTTGTCGTCCTGGTCATGCCCCCGGTGGCCAAGACGAACCGGTGGTTCGTGTTCTGGGGGATCCGCTTCCAGCCCTCGGAATTGGCCAAAATCAGCCTGGTCCTGTTCCTGGCCTGGTTCCTGGACAAGAAGCGGGAAAAGATCGGGGAGCTCAAGGTCCTCCTGATCCCCCTGGGCGTCGTCGTGCCTGTTCACCGCCCTGATCATCCGGGAGCCGGATTTCGGAACGGCCGTTCTCGTCCTGGGCATCTGCCTCATCGTTCTCTTCCTGGGGGGCGTCCGGCCGAAGTATTTCGCCTGGATCGGCCTGGCTCGTGATCCCGCCCCTGACCTTTTTCCTGCTCTCGGCGCCTTACCGGGTCAACCGGATGCCGGCCTTCTTCTCCCCGCAATCCGCCGTCGAAAGCCTGAATTTCCAGGTCGCCCAATCAAAGTTCGCCGTCGGATCGGGCGGCCTCTTCGGCGTCAGCTTCGGGGAAAGCATCCAGAAGATGTTTTTCCTGCCTTGCTCCCACACCGATTTCATTTTCGCCATCATCGCCGAGGAATTCGGCTTGCTGGGCACCTCTGTTCGTGATCGCCCTCTTCGCCGTCCTGGTCTGGCGGGGCATCGTCATCTCGATCAAAGCGCCCGACTATTTCAGCCAGATCGCGGCTGCGGGGCTGACCCTCTTTCTCGGCTTCCAGGCCATGCTGAACATCACCGTCGTCCTCGGATTGGCCCCGGCCAAAGGCGTTCCCCTGCCCCTGCTCAGCTACGGCCGGTCGTCCATGGTCTGCACCCTTCTGGCCATCGGCCTTCTGCTCCACATCTCCCAGCGTCACGGCGACAGACGGAGCGCGGCATGAGCGGACGGCAGGTGGTCATCTGCGGCGGGGGGACGGGGGGACATCTCTTTCCCGCCCTCGTCCTCGGCCGGGTGCTCCGGGAGAAGGATCCGGAGCTGGAGGTCACTTTCATCGGCAGCGACCGGCCCGCGGAGCGCGACCTGATGGCCCGGCATGGAGCCCGGTTCATCGCCCTGCGGATCGAGGGATTGAAAGGGCGGGGATTGAAGAGCCTGAAGGGGCTGGCCCTTCTGCCCTTTGCCTTCCTTCGGTCGTACCGGATTCTCCGGCGGCTCCGGCCGCAGATGGTCGTCGGCGTCGGATCTTACAGCTCCGGCCCGGTCGGCGTCGCCGCCTCCTGGCTGAAGATTCCGCTCCTCCTCCTCGAACAGAACGTCGTCCCCGGATTCACCAATCGGCGCCTCCTCGGACGGGCGGCCATGGTGGCCGCGTCTTTCCGGGAAACTCTGCCCCACCTCAAAGGCAAGGGCGTCTTTCTCGGGAATCCCGTCCGCGAGGAATTTTACCGTCTGCCCCGCAAGGCGCGGGGCCGGCAATTCGACCTGTTGGTTTTCGGGGGCAGTCAGGGATCTCGCTTCCTCAACCGGGCCGTCGTCGGGGCCCTGCCCTATCTCGCCCGGTGGAAGGACCGCCTCCGCGTCGTCCACCAGACCGGGGCGGCCGACCTGGCCGACGTCCGCCGCGGTTATATCGAAAGCGGTTGGCCCGAGGCCGTTGTCGAGGCCTTCTTCGACGACATGCCGGCCCGCTTCGCCGCGGCCGACCTGGTCCTGGGCCGGGCCGGCGCGACAACCTGCGCCGAGCTGATCGCCGCCCGCAAAGCGGCGATCCTCGTCCCCTTCGCCGGAGCGGCCGACGACCACCAGCGCAAGAACGCCGACGTTCTCCGCGAGGCCGGCGGGGCCGAGGTCATCCTGGAATCGGAATGGACGCCGCAGGGATTTGTCCGGATGCTCGGCGAAATGATTGAGCGCGCCGAGGGGACGGCGGCGATGGGAGAAAAGCTCGGGCCGCTGGCCGTCGAAGATCCGGCCGGAAAAATCGCCGCCCTGGCGTTCACGTTAATGGGGAGAAAGGCTTAGGAGAGACTCATGGTAAAAACCGTTTACCGGAAGCTCAAACACATCCATATGATCGGAATCGGCGGGACCGGGATGAACGGCATCGCCGAGGTCCTTCACAACCTGGGCTACCGCGTTTCCGGCTCCGACATCTCCGAGGGGGAAGCCACCCGGAGGCTCCGGGAAATGGGGACGGCGATTTCCATCGGCCATAAGAAAGAGAACGTCGAGGGCGCCGACGTCGTCGTGATGTCCTCGGCCGTGAAGGAAGATAACGTCGAGCTGAAGGAAGCCCGGAACCTCAAGATTCCGGTCATCCCCCGGGCGGAGATGCTGGCCGAGCTGATGCGGATGCGCTACGGCATCGCCGTGGCCGGCTCGCACGGCAAAACCTCGACGACATCCATGATCGCCACCGTTCTGGACAAGGCCGGCTTCGACCCGACGATCGTCGTCGGCGGACGCCTCAACACCCTCGGGGCCCACGCCCGGCTCGGCGAGGGCGACTTTTTCGTGGCCGAGGCCGACGAAAGCGACCGGTCGTTCCTGATGCTCTCCCCTTTCATCGCCGTCCTGACCAACATCGACGCCGAGCACCTGGACAAATACAAAGGCGTGGACGACATCAAGAAGGACTTCGTCACGTTCGCCAATAAAGTCCCCTTTTACTGCCCCGTCATCCTCTGCCTCGACGACGCCAACCTCCAGTCGATCATCCCGCAGTTCGACCGCCGGATCATCTCCTACGGATTTTCAGCCCAAGCCGACTTCAACGCCCGGGACATGCGCTTCGACGGCTTTTCGAGCCAGTCAACCTTGTTCCATAAAGGCCGGGAAGTCGGCCCGCTTCGACTGAACATCCCCGGCCCGCATATGATTCTCAACGCCCTGGCCGCGGTCGCGGTCGGCTTCGATCTGGACATTCCTCCGGCCGTCATTCTCGAGGCCCTCGCCGGCTACGCCGGGACGGGCCGGCGGTTCGAGCTCAAAGCCGAGACCAAGGGCATCATGGTCATCGAGGATTACGGCCATCACCCGACCGAGATCCGGGCCACGCTCAACGGCGCCAAGCTCGGCTGGCCGCGGCGCCGCCTGGTCGCCGCCTTCCAGCCTCATCGTTACACGCGGCTGGCTCATCTTCGGGACGAGTTCGCCACCTCGTTCAACCAGGCCGACGCCGTGGTCCTGACCGAAGTGTACCCGGCCGGCGAGGATCCGATTCCGGGAGTGGACGGAGAGTCCCTCTACGAGGAGGTCCGGCGTTTCGGCCATAAGAACGTCGCATTCGTCCCGACCGTGAACGACCTGCCGGCCAAGCTCGCTGAAATCGTCCGGCCGGACGACATCGTGATCTTCCTGGGCGCGGGCAATATCAACAAGGTCATCCCCGAATTCCTTCAGCTCCTGGAAAAAAGATCATGAGCCGCGAAGCCTCGGTCGTGCAATCGCTGCATTTCCAGCGGAGCGAGGGGCCCGTGCGGGTGAGGAAGCCCGTCCGGAAATCGCCTCTTCGCTTCATCCACATTCTGGCGGTCGTGACCGCCGTGGCCGCCCTGTTTTTCGGGATCACCCGCCTCTACGGATTCCTGATCACGTGGGACAACCTCGCCGTCCGCTCGGCCGAAGTGACCTGCCCGGATCCGGCGGTCGGGGACCTGGTTCGGCCGCTGGCCGCCCGGGTCGCCGTCGGCAACATCCTTCTCCTGGACGCCGGCCGGATCAAAGCCGGGCTGGAGGCCTGCGCCTGGGTGAAGGAAGCCCGCGTCCGGAAAGTTTTTCCGTCGTCGCTGGCCGTGGACATCGTCCCTCGCCTCCCGGTCGCAATCCTCGATGCCGGAACGGGCTACCTCCTCGGCCGGGACAATGTCCCGATCGAGCCGGCCCGGGTCGAAGACCTTGACCGCCTGCCCGTCTTTCACGATGACGGCATGTTCGCCGCGGACCGCGAAGCCCGGCTTCGCCTGGCCTGGGCTTGTTGGGACGATCTCGCCCCCGAAACACAAGCCCGGGTCGCCCGTCTCGACGTGACCGACCCGGCCGACGTCGCCCTGACGTTCCGGGACGATCCCGTCCGGCTCCGGCTGGGGACCGGGAGCTTCTCCGAAAAAATCGCCGAATACGAGGCCGGCCGGGTTCGCTGGACCCGCGATTTCGGCCGGTTGGAATACGTCGACTTCCGGTTCTCAGACCGGATCTACCTGAAAGCTGTTCCGGAGGAGGGACGCTGATGGCCAAAAACGGATACATCGTCGGCATCGACATCGGGACACGAACGGTCACCGTCCTGATCGGCGAGATCAACGAGGAGCGGAAGATCGAAGTCATCGGCATCGGGACGTCCGAGTCCCGGGGCCTCCGCAAGGGCGTGGTCGTCAATCTCGACGAGACTTCGGAAGCGATCAAGAAGGCCCGACAGGACGCCGAGCTCATGGCCGGCCAGGAGATCCATTCGGCTTTCATCGGCGTCTCGGGCGCCCACATCAAGAGCTTCAACAGCCGGGGCGTCATCGCCGTCTCCGGCCGGAACCGGGAAATCACCAAGGAAGACATCCGCCGGGTTCTCGAGCAGTCGAAGGCCGTCTCGATCCCGCCCGACCGTGAGATCATCCACGTCATCCCCCAGGAATTCATCGTCGACGAGCAGGACGGCATCCGCGACCCCCTCGGGATGAACGGCATCAAGCTCGAAGTCAACGTCCACATCGTCACCGGGGCGGTGACGCTCCTCCAGAACCTCCGGACCTGCATCGAGCGCTCCGATATCGCCATCGAGAGCCTGGTCCTGGCCCAGATCGCCGACAGCCCGGCCGTTCTGTCCGCGGACGAAAAGGAGCTCGGCGTCGGCCTCATCGACATCGGCGCCGGAACGACCGAGGTGGCCGTGTTCGAGCGCGGAAGCCTCTGGTACACCTCGATCATCCCCCTGGGCGGCGACAATTTCACCAACGACATCGCCGTCGGCCTCCGGGCAGCCATTCCGGATGCCGAGAAGATCAAGAAAAAATTCGGCTGCGCCCTGCCCCCTCCCGGCGAGGAGCAGGAGACGATCGAGGTCCCGGTCATCGGCCAGAATCGGAAGCCCCGGATCCTCTCGCGCCAGCTGCTGGCCGAGATCATCCAGCCCCGGGCCGAGGAAATCTTCCGGCTGGTGGACAACGACATCAAGCGGATGGGTTTCGAAAAGTCGCTGAACGCGGGGCTGGTGCTGACCGGAGGCACGGCCTTGCTGGACGGGCTGGAAGTCGTGGCCGAGGAAATCTTCGACCTGCCGGTCCGGCGGGGCGACCCCGGGGGGGTGGGCGGCCTGGTGGATCGGGTCCGAACTCCGGATTTCGCCACCCCGGTCGGGTTGCTCCTCCACGGGTACAACCTGATCGGTCAGGGCGGTTTGGGCAAGGATCGCAAGCGCGGCGTTTGGGGCCGCTTTAAGAATCTATTCAAGGAAGACTAGGAGGGCGCCATGGACAACGAAAAGAACAGCAAGCTCAAATTCCAGCTGGTGGAGGAAACCTTCAACGCCAAGATCCGGGTCATCGGGATCGGCGGGGGCGGCGGCAACGCCCTCAACCGGATGATCGAAGCCGGGATCAACGGCGTCGATTTCATCGCCGTCAATACCGACGTCCAGGCCTTAACCGGAAGCCGGGCGCCCGTCAAGATCCAGATCGGGCCGCAGCTGACCAAGGGCCTCGGCTCCGGCGGGCGGCCGGAGACGGGCAAGGCCGCGGCCATGGAAGACACCGAAAAGCTCCTCGAGCTGATCGAGGGATCGGACATGGTCTTCCTGACCGCCGGTTTGGGCGGCGGGACAGGGACGGGGGCCACGCCCATCATCGCCAACCTCGCGGCCGAGCTTGACGTCCTCTGCGTCGCGATCTGCACCCTCCCCTTCGAGTTCGAAGGCCGCCAGCGGGCCCGGCAAGCCCAGGAAGGCCTGTCCGACTTGAAATCGGCCGTCGACACGGTCATCGCCATCCCCAACGAACGTCTCCTTCAGACCGTGTCCCTGGACACGTCGATGCAAGACGCCTTCCGCATCGCCGATGACGTCCTCCGTCAAGCCGTCCAGGGCGTTTCCGACCTGATCACCACTCCGGGCATCATCAACCTCGACTTCGCCGATGTCCGGGCGATCATGAAAGGCATGGGCATGGCCTTCATGGGAACCGGCCTCTCGGCCGGCCAGAACCGGGCGGCCGAGGCGGCCAACAAGGCGATCAGCAGCCCCCTCCTCATCGACACGACCATCCAGGGCGCCAAGGGCATCCTGATCAACATCACCGGCGGCAAGGATCTGACCCTGCACGAAGTCCAAAAAGCCTCCCAGCTGATCCACAAGCTGGCTCATCCCGATGCGAACATCATTTTCGGGGCGATCATCGACCCGGCGATGAAGGAGATGGTCAAAGTGACGGTCATCGCCACCGGCTTCGAGCCCGGCGTCGGCTGCGACCTCTTCGGCGGCCGAAGAGATGGCCGCCACCCTGGCCGCAACCTCCCCGGTCTACCGGAAAACGCCGCCGCCGTTCGTTGTCCGGAATGAACACCCCGCCCTTCGAGTTCGAGCCTAAGGGAACGGTTCGGCCCGATTCCGCGGCCGCCCGGCCGGCGCCCAAGACGCCCCACCCCAGCGCCTTCGCCGAAACCGACTACGACGGCTTAGAGACTCCGGCCTTCATCCGGAACAAGAGCCACCAGCTCCGGAAATACCCTTCGTGATCAAAGCCGACTGCATCGTGGCCGGTTGCCGGGAGCTGGCAACCTGCCGCGGGCCGATCCCGAAGCGCCGGGAGGCGCTCAAGGACGTCGGCCTGGTCGAAAACGCCTGGATCGCCGGCTTCGGCGGCAAGGTCGTCTTCGTCGGGCCGGAGGAGGAATTCCGCAGGACGGTCCAACCCGTGGACGGCGCGGTCACGCCTCGACGCCGGCGGGCTCATCGGCTTTCCCGGATTCGTCGACTCCCATACCCACCTGCCCTTCGCCGGAACCCGGGCGAACGAGTTCTCCCTGAGAATCCAGGGCTGGACGTACCGGGAGCTCGCGGCCAAGGGCATGGGCATCCGCTCAACCGTCCGGGCAACCCGGGCCGCCTCCCGGGAAGAGCTCCGGGACCTTTGCTTGGCCCGCCTGGACGAGATGCTTCTCCACGGCACCACGACGGCCGAAGCCAAAAGCGGCTACGGCCTCAACCTCGCCGACGAAATCAAGCAGCTCGAAGCCGTCCGCGACGCCGGCGCCCGCCACCCGGTCGACCTCATCCCGACGTTCATGGGCGCCCACGAGATCCCGGACGAATTCCGCGATCGAAAGGAGGACTACCTTGACCTTCTTATTCACACGATCGTTCCCGCGGTCCGCGATCAAGGCCTGGCCCGATTCTTCGATGTTTTCTGCGAGGAGGGCGTGTTTTCTCTGGATGAGACAAAAAGGCTGGCGGCGGCGGCCCTGTCGGCCGGTTTCGGACTCAAGATCCATGCGGACGAGTTCGTCCCATTAGGCGGAACGGAACTGGCCGCCGACCTGGGCGCGATTTCGGCCGAGCATCTGATCGCGATCACCGACAGCGGCCTGGCCGCTTTGGCCGGCAGCACGACGGCCGCGATCCTGCTTCCGAATGTTCCCTTCTTCCTGATGCAGGACAAACAAGGCTCCGGCCCGCCGGCTGATCGAAGCCGGAGCGGCCGTGGCCCTCGCCTCGGACTTCAATCCGGGAAGCTCGATGACCTCCAACATGCAATGGATCGTCCAGCTCGGCGTTTTTCAGATGAAGATGACGATCGAGGAAGCCCTCAACGCCGCGACCGCCAACGGCGCGTATGCCGTCCGGGAGCATCGCGACGCCGGCAGCCTCGAACCGGGCAAGAATATCGATCTGGTGTTGGCCGACATGCCGACGCTGTCCGACCTCGTCTATCGCCTCGGCCGGAATCCGGTGAAGGTTGTCCTTAAAAAAGGCCGGGTCGTCGTCGAGGACGGGCGGATTTGCCGCGACGGCCGGCCCCTCTCTTCCCCTTAGGTCCCAATCCCATTTTTGTCCCACGGGGCGCCCCCTCCCAGGGGCGCCCCATTTTTTTTGGCTCACTTCCGACGTTCAGCTCAGTAAGACTTCGCAGCTTTCGGACTTCACTCTGCTTGATTCATTCGGAAGACCACGTGGAAGCCTCATAGCGAGTCACCTTGTGGGCGAGGCAACAGCTCGAGGAAACCCATTTCGGGTCTTCAACTGTCCCCTAGAAACGGTTAGGAAGAGACGAAGCCGCGGATGCCGTTCAAGACCATTTGCACCCCGATCGTCGCGACAATAAGCCCGAAGATCCGGATGAGCGGGTTCATTAAGTTGTACCGGATCAGGAAATTTCCCATCTTCCCGGCAAAAAGCATAAACAACAGATTGACGGCCAGCGCCGCGACGATCGCGGCCACGGTCATCGGGCCCCCGTAATCGGCCGGGAAGGTCACCGCGGCCGTGATGGTCGCCGGTCCGGCGATCATGGGGATGGCGATGGGAACGGCGGTGATGTCCTTGACCGAGACGTTCTTGTCCAGCTTGAAAAAGACGCCCCGCTGCAGGCCGGTGATGCCGTTATAAAAAAGAACGACGCCGCAGGTCATCTGGAAGGCATACAGCTCGATATGAAAGACATAATTGAAAATCACGTGGCCGGCCGCAAGAAAGGCGACCAGAATGATCAGGGCGGTGATCGACGACTTGATCGAAATGAACCGGGTCGTCTTGGCGTCGAATTGCTTTTGGAGCGAGTTGATCACGAACACTTTCTGAACGGGATTGACCAGGGCGATGAACGCCGTGAAACAGCTTAGAAACACTTTGAATGAGTCGGCCAGCATGATTGTGTTCCCCTTCCGACGACTCCTCCGAGCGGATTATTCGCTCCGCTTCAGGAGGACGACGGTAATATCGTCGAACCGATTGCCCTTCTGGAAATCGTCCAGCTCCGCCGAGAGCGTGCCCCAAATGGAAGCGAGGTCCTCGTCCCGGCGGTCCATGACGCGGCGGACGAAGCGCTCTTCTCCAAAGAAAGCCCCTTCCGGTGTGACCGCTTCGGTCACGCCGTCGGTGTAGAGCACCAGGAGATCTCCGGGGTCGAGCCGGGCCCGGCCTTCGTGGTAAGCAGCCTCGGCGTCGACGCCGAGGAAGGCATCGCCCATGGAAGGCAGGACCCGGATTGTCCGGTCGCGGGAGACGATGAAGGGCGGATTATGGCCGGCGTTGGCATAGACGAGATCGCCGGTTTTGACGTTGAAGACGGCCAGAAACATGGTCGTGAACATGCACGCGTCGTTGTCCCGGCTGAGGATTTCATTGGCCGCCCGGATCGAGGCGGCCGGGCCGACGCCTTTCTGGCAGACCGTCTTCATCAAGGTCCGGTTGACGGCCATGAACAAGGCCGCCGGGACGCCCTTTCCGGAGACGTCGGCGATAAGCACGGCCAGCTGATCCTCCTCCAGGAAAAAGAAATCGTAGAAGTCCCCGGCCACGTCCTTGGCCGGTTCGTTCTTGGCGTAGAGGTCGAATTCCGGCCGGTCGGGGAAGGCCGGGAACACCCGCGGGAGGAGCGATTCCTGGATCTGCCGGGCGATCCGCAGCTCGCTCTCGACGGCTTCCTTGGCCTTGGTCGCCGTCGTGAAATCCTTGATGTACTGATTCAGGTCGGCGACCGTTTTATTGAAGACTTCGGCCAAGCGCTGGATTTCGTCCCGGCGTTTGATTCCCTCGATCCGGACGTCGAGGTTGCCGGCCGAGATATCTCCGGCGAAGGCGGTGAGCCTGCGGAGCGGATTGGTGATGCCGTAGGACGTGGCGACGATCCCGAGGAGAATGATGAAGAGGCCGCCCACCATGAGGACGATCTGGCGGTAGAGCTGAGCCCGGACCGGAGCCAGGACATTCGCCTCGGGGATCACGGCCGCGAACGACCAGCGGGTCGCGGAAATCGGGGCATAGACCATCCAGTTCTTTTCCCCGGTGTGGATGTCGGCCAAGGCGGCGATCCCCTGCTTGCCGGCGATCATGTCTTTCCCCAGAACCCGCAGGTCCGGCCGGGAAAAGGTCTCGGCAAGACTGAAGGGGGATTCGCGAAGGACATAATCGGGGTTCGGGTAAGCGATGAAGGTCCCGCTCCGCCCGACGATGAACGCATAGCCGGCGAACACATCAACGGCTTGAAGGGTCTTCTCCAGCTCGGCCAGGGAGATGTCGGCGGTCACGATCCCGGCGAACTTCCCCTTGAGTCGGAGCGGATGGGAGAAGGAGCAGGACAGTTCGTTCCCCCCGCCGGCGCTGAACAGCGGCTCCGTCCAATAGGGCCCGTCGAGGAGCTTGGGGATCAGGTACCAGTCGGCCGTGCCGTACCCGCTGTCGGCCCGAGAGTCGACCTTCTCCAATCCTCCGGGCGTCCGAGCGACCCGGGCCGAAAAGGCCGCTCTTTTCGGGTCCAGGGCATAAGGCTCGAAGGAGACAGACATCCCGAAAAGATCCGGGTCGGCTGCGAGGCGGCGCTCCATCAGGTCATAGAGGCGCGCTTCGGTCAACGTCTTCATCCCCTCGATGGTTTCGGCGACGATGACCGGGGTTCGGGAGATCGCCGCGAACCGCGAGTCAAGCTCGGCCGCATGATGGCTGGTCAGCTCGAGGAGGTAGGCGTTCATCCGGTCGATCGAGGCTTTCTTATTCTGGAAATAGCTGGTCACAGCCACGACCGAATACACCACAAGGAGCGGGAGGCCGATCCAGAGGATAAGCCGACGGACGATCGGGTTTTTCACGGTCGGCGAACGGCGGCTCATGGCTCAGTCTTTAAAGAAGTCTTCATACGCCGGGACGGTTTTAACGAATCCCTGGCGGACCAATTCCTCGGCAACCCGCTGGTAGTCGTCTTTCCGCAGGACGCCCCAACCGGCCGGGTCATCCCCGGACCCGTAGATCACGGCCTGACGGATCGCCTCCAGCATCCATTTCTGCTGGGCCCGGTTGGTCCGGACGCGGTACCCGGCGCAATAATCCATCAGGACATCGAGAGTTTCCTCGGGGTGGGCGAAGGCATACTCCCAGCCTTTCAGGACGGCCCGCCGCATTTTCCGGCACATCTCGGGGTTGTTCGCCTGCGTCTCCCGGGTGCAATAGATCCCGTCCTCGGGAAAATTCAATCCGTAATCGGAATAGAAGAACGGGACCAGGTCTTCCTGGTCGACGCCGGAGAGATAAATTTTATTGTACTCGTTGTAGTACATGGCCGAAGCCACGTCGCAGGCCCCCACCAGGAAAGCGTCGATGTTGTACGACTGGGGGACGATGACCGGCTTGATCCCGTATTTCCGGAAAAAAGCGAGAGGTTGAATCGAAAAATCGCCGCCCCAGATGGCCACTTTCCTCCCGTTCATGTCCTCGGGCTTGCTGATGCCGCTCTCCTTCCTGGTTACGAGCATGAGGGTGGACTTCTGGATGACCTGGCAGATGTTGACCACCGGCCGGTCCAGGGTCAGGGTTTGGGAAAGCCAGGCCGTGCAGAAATCCGCCCGGCCCGAGAAGAGCTCAGTGATCGGGCTGGAATTCTCGTCGGAAAAGCGCACATCGACGTCCAGCCCTTCGGCCGCGAAAATCCCCTTCTCCCTGGCCATGATGTACCCGGCGAATTGGGCCTGGGGAACCCATTGGACCTGGAGAACGACCAGCTTGTCGCTCTGAACGGACGGGGCCGAAGCGGCGATTCCGGCCAGGAGCAGGAATCCGAGGACCGTTCTCTTTATCCGGAGTTTTCTCATGGGGCGTTCAAGACCAACGTCATGATATCGCCGGTCCGCCGCCCGGTCAAGAATCGGAGTTCCCCGGACAAACGTTCGGTTACGGCTCCTCGACCACGGCCGAGGGATGGGCGCTCAGGGGATTGATCCGGACCGCCAGGGAATAGAGGAACGGGTAGCTGGCTTTAAGATGCTCGGCGTAGGCCAGCCACTGGACGACGATCTGCGAGTATCCCCGGCTCAGGTCGCCGGCAATATGAACCAGGTCGCTTTTCGGCAGCGCGGCCAGGTCCCCCTCCCGGAAGCTCAGCTCCTCGGCCACATGAAAGACGGCCCAGAGGAGATTGGTGAAGCTCTCGTGGTCCAGGATGTTCGGATTTTCCAGCAAGCTGAGGAGGAACGATCGTTCGGTTTGCATGAAGGCTCGGAGCTCGGACAGCTGAGCGGGATCCGTCTTCATCCGGTAGCTGAAATCCGCGGCCGCTTTCCGGGCCCGCTCGAAGTCTTTGCGGCTCCAGTCGAAGCCGAAGGCGACCCGTCCCTTCAGCTCTTCGGCGTTCTCGACGAAGGCGGAAAATTTCCGGAGAAGCTCGAGTCCGACCTCGCTGAAAAACGTCCCGACGACCATATTCAGCTTCCGCAGGCGGTTTTTCCGCTCCCGCTGTTCGAGCAGGTTCTCGATGAACAACACCACGACCAGGACGTCGATGAAGAGGAAGGCCAGGTCGCCGAGAAGATAGAGGAAAATATGATGGGGATCCCGGAATACCAGATAGTGGAGAAAATACAGGCCGGCCGAGGCGGCCAGAAACAGAACCGGAAGGATCTTCCAGGATAGAAGCCAGCTGCCGACTCGGCCGTTCTCGGATTTCATCTCAGACCTTTTTCGCCCGTCCCCGGACCAGGAAATAAACGGGCAGGCCGAGAAGGATCAGGCCGAGACCGGCCAGGGCGTTGAGCGGCTGGCTGATCAGGGCGTTTACGGCGATATAGAGCGAAGCCAGAATGAAAATGATCGGGGTGACCGGGTAGCCCCAGGTTTTATACGGCCGGGGAAGGTCCGGGCGCTTCTTGCGGAGGACGATGACCGCGGCCACGGTCAGGCCGAAGAAGATCCATTGGCCGAAGACGACGTAGGTGAACAGCTGTTCAAACGTCCCCGAAAACACGGCCAGGATGATGCTCCAGACCCCGAGAGCGATAATGGAGACATGGGGGGTGAGGTACTTGGGGTGGACGGCCGAAAGCTTGTTGAACAGGACGCCGTCCTTGGCCATGGCGTAGTAAACGCGCGGCGAGCAGACGAAATTCTGGTTGGCCGCACCCATGATGGAAAAGAGGATGATGAAGGAGATGATCGAGGCGCCAATGCCTCCGACGGCGATTTCCATGGCCTGGGCCGCGATCCGGTCGGATTTGGCGATTTCCGCCGCCGGCATGACGTAAAGATAGGCCAGCTGGGCGATCACGTAGAGGACGACGCAGATGACGCTGCCGATCAGGATTCCCCAAGGGAGGGTCTTCTGAGGGTTTTTCATTTCCCCGCCGCTGTATGTCGCCGCCTCCCAGCCCTTGTATGCCCAGAGCGACGCGACCAGGGCGACACCGAAGGCGCCGAGAAGGCTCCCCGACGGCGCGCCGCCGCCGGAAACGAAATTGGCCGTATTCCCTTTGCCGAAGATGAAGATCGCCGCGCAGACGCCGACCAGCCCGATGAACTTGATCGCGGTCAGGACGTTCTGGAGATTGGCCCCGCTCCGAACCCCGATGTAGTTCATGATCATGAGGAATAGGATCAAGACGACGCTGACAGCGTGTTGCATCAACGGCGTGAGAGGAAAGAAATGAGGCAGATATTTCGAGGAGAAGGCCACGGCCAGAGTCGCGATCGCCCCGGAATCGATCACAAGGAAGAGGGTCCAGCCGAAAAGAAAAGAGAGGATCGGGCCGTAGGCCTCACGGAGGTAGACATAGACCCCGCCGGCTTCCGGCATCGAAGCCCCCAATTCGCCGAAGGAAAAAGCTCCGAACATGCTCAGGAGCCCGCCGGCAACCCAAACCGCCATGATGATCAGCGGTCCGCCGACGGCTGCGGCCATGTCTTTCGGGACCAGGAAGATCCCCGAGCCGATGACGCCGCCGACGACGAGGGAAACGATGTCCCAGAGACTCAGGACGCGGGGAAGAGAACGGGTTTCTGTTGCACTCATGGTTCACCTTTCCGGTGGTTTTGGCGATAGTACTCCCAACCGTCGGCGATCATCCGCTCGACGGGGAGGTAAACATGTCCGAATTCCCGGACGCTTTTGCCGTTGTCGTAATAGGACCGCCAGCCGCTCAGCCGGCCGTAGGCGAAGGTGATCAGCGGCCGCTTTCCGAACACGGCGCTGGCGCCCTCGACCAGCCCGCCGCCGGCCGCGACCAGGCCGGACGGAATCGCGACCGGGCGGGTCGAGCGGCCGCAGGCCCGGCCGATGAGGCGGATCGTCTCGGAATAGGTCAGGTTGGCCCCGACGGCCAGATACCGCTCGCCGTCCCGGCCTTGCCGCCTTCGAGGGCTTTCTCGACAAGTCCGGCCAGGTCGCGGACATCGACGACGGCCAGGCCGCCGGAAAACGATCCCATGAGCCGGCTTTTCGAGATCATCCCATACAGTTTGTTATGGGGCGTGCCGGGATTATGATCGCCCGGGCCCATGATCGAAGCGGGATTGAAAATCACCGCCCGGAGTCCGCGTGAGCGGACCAGCTCCTCGACGGCCAGCTGGCCGTCGTGCTTGCTGGCCATGTAGAGGATGGAGTCGGGCCAGTTATAGGGCGTTTCTTCGTCGGCCGGGGTTCCGTCCTTGTGAAAACCGATCGCGCCGACCGAGGACATATGGACGAGACGCTCGACCCCGGCGGCCGCGCAAGCTTCACCGACAGTCCGAGCCCCGTCCCGGTTGACGCGGAACAGCCGCTCCCGGTCTCCGCGCCAGTAGGAAATCAACCCGGCCAGATGGACGACGTGCGATTTGCCGGCGACGGCAGCCGCAACCGGAGCCGGGTCGGCGATATCGCCCTCGAAAACCCGGACGCCGCTCCCCGCCCACGTGGCCGGGATCCGGTCACCCGGGAGAATGTAAGCCGAAACGGCCGACGCGCCGTATCGCTCGATCAAGCGGGGCATCAGGACCGACCCGACAAATCCCGTGGCTCCGGTGACGAGGACGTTCATCGCCCGGCGCGCTCCTTTGAAGCGATCCGAAAGAGGTGGGTGTCGGTCATGATTCCCAAGGCGGCATGAATAACGATGAGGTAGAGAAACGATCCGGTTTGCCAGGCAATCAAACCGAAAATGAAACCGCCTCCCAGGGCGGCGAAGATTTCCGTCTCCGGATGGCCGATATGAAAGAGCGTCGAAGCGGCGGTCGAAACGGCCAGGGCCGGAAGGAGACCGGCCGAGGCGGCCAAGGGGAAGAATAAAACGCCGCGGAAGACGAATTCCCAGGCCGTGTAATAAAAGAGGAAGTACCAAACCTCGTAGGAGAAGAAAGTCGTTTGGTCCGCCATGGCTTTTTTCGAAAACGGGTAAAACGACCGCATGACGGGATCGGTCGATCCGATTTTTCCCAGCGATCCAGCCGACCGGGAGAGCGGCCGCGGACCAGGATCAGGCCGAGCTTCCAGCGCCCGGCCCGAAGCCCGAGCCCGCCCAGAACTTCCGTCGGCTCCGCGGCCAGGAGGAAGACGGCCGCCAGCGGCACGGCCAGGCCGAGGACAAAGACGGAGAGAAAATACCGCCGAGCGGCCTGCAGATCATCCCGGCTAATCCGGAGAAACCGTTTCCGGCCGAAGACCGTCTGGAGAAGGGTCAGAGCGACAGCCTCCCAGGCCAGGAGGATTCCCGGCCAAGCCGCGGATTCAACGGATATGGCCATGAGCTCTCTCCTCCCTGATACCAAGCCATGGTTTCGGCGACCTGGCGCACGATAGTCGTCGTCGGGCGCATATCCCAGATCGGCGATCGTCCGGGAGATATCATACGTCGTTTCGGATGTCACCCGCTTGATCCGGTAAACCGTCAGCTTCGGGTCATAGGACGGGCGGAGCTTGTGGACGGTTTCCATCGCCCGGGCGACGGCGAAAGCGGATCCAGCCGGGGACATAGATCCGTTGACGTTTCCCGAACCCCGCTTGGACGGTCCGGAGATATTCCCGCCAGGTCGGAAGCCGGCCGTTGGTCACCGTATAAGCCCGACCCTCGATCCCGTCGCGGACAAGGGCCGCTTCGGTCGCCCGGCAGAGATTGGCAATATACGTGTATCCGAAGCGGCTCGGCCCCGGCCGATGACCAAGGGCATGCCCCGCTCCCCTTCCCGGAACAGGCGCCCGGAGGTCGTCCGATCGCCCGGGCCCATGACGTCCGCCGGGCGGAGGATGACGACCGGAAGGCCGCGCCGGGCGTGTTCGTCAAGCAGGCAGCTTTCGGCCAGGATTTTATATCGCGTATAGGGGATAAAATCGGCCGGAAGCCCGGGATTTTCCTCGGAAATGTCCGATCGGCCGTAGCCGAGGGTCAAGGCCGTCGAGACAAAATCAGCCGGCGGAGGGGAGCGCCGGACGTCCCGGATGGCCCGACAAGGTTCCGGGCCAGGTCGAAAATGTTGCAGCGGCAGGTCTCCGCGTCGGCCACATCGGAAACGATCGAGGCGGAATGGACGACATGGGTAACGCCGTCCGGAATCCGGAACGAGGCCGGGTCGCGGAGATCGCCGCGGATCAGCGGAATCCCGGCGCCGTCGAGCAGATGGAGGTCGGACGTCGGCCGGACGAGGCCGACCACATCCCAGCCCGCGGCCGCCAGGTGCCGGCAGAGGCCGGAGCCGACGAATCCGTTGGCCCCCGTCACGAAGACTTTGTTCATGAGACGCCCGCCGCTCCGGCGCTCGGCCCGGCGGTTCCAGGCCCGGACCATCGACGGTCCGGCCAGGATGGCCAATATCCCCAGGGCGATGCCGGCGACCGAGTCGATGACATAATGATAACGGCCGTAGACCGTCGAAACATAGAGGCTCAAAATTATCGGCGCGAGGATATAAAACCAGCGGCGGACATAACGATAAGACATCAGCCAGATGACCGTGCCCACGGAACAATGGGGGCTGGGGATCGATCCGCCGGCGAAATGCGCCTTGGCCCGGATGTACTTCGCCAAGGTGGGTGAACAAGCCGCCCTTCAGCGGAACGGAATAGGCTTCGGGCATGTACCAAAACGGGCTGGCCACCGGGAAGAGGATGAATCCCAGGTCGCAGACCAGGTTGACGAAGGCCAGGGTGAAAAGATAATCCTCCAACGCCCCCTTGCCGTGCTTGAAAAAAATCAGCGCGGCGACCAGCGGGTAGAAAAACAGTAAATCACATAGGAGAACATCATCCATTCGGTGAGCGGGGCGGAGATGAACCTCTCGAGCCAGAGGGTCGGCTGGAGGCCGAAGACGGTTTGCTCGGCGGCCAGAGACCGCCCGGTCCTGCCAGGGGACGATGACCAGTTGAAGGGAACGGACCGCGTCGAAGAGATAGGCGAAGAGCAGTTGGACGGAAGCCGGTCCGGAGAATGAAGTAAAGGATCCGGGATTTGATTTTCGGCAGGAGGGACATCGCCAAAATGTACACGGCCGCCAGCCCGGCATTTGTCGCCGCGGATAAGCAACGGCCGATCGATTCGCCGGAAGAAAATGAGAAACAAGGCCGCTTGGACGGACCAATCCCCCCAGCAGGAGGGCATCGAGGATTTGAAGATCGAGACCGAAAAACCGGATGGCTCCGCCCATAAAGCCCGGCGACGGCGCTTCCCCGGGGACGTTCCGTCGACGCGCTTCATCGGATTTTCACCAGTCCCCTGTCGGCATACCAGGCGACCGTCCGCTTGATCGCCCCGGCCATGTCGAGTTCGGGCGCAAAGCCCAGCTCACGGCGGATGAGGGAATCGTCGAAATTCCAATAATAGTTCCGGGAGGCGGAAACCGCTTCCCGCGATAAGAGCGGCTCCCGGCCGCGAATCCGGCAGACCAGCTCGGAGACCGCCCCGACGGCATATTGAAGGGGAAAAGGAACCGGAAGGAAAACATGCCGGACGCCCAGCTCGGCGGCGACCGCGGCCGTGATCTCTCGCCATGCGTACGGCCGGCCGGAGGTGAGGAAGTAGGTTTGGCCGACGGCTGCCGGATTCTCGGCCAGGAGAATCAAGGCCCGGACGACGTCCCAAACCGCGGCGACGCTTGTTTGGGGTTTCCCGTTCCCGATAAGCGGCTTGATCCGTTTCGCGATGAGCGAAATAGACGTGAACAGCTCTTTCTGCCGCGGGCCGAGGACATTGGGCGGGCGGAGGATCGCCCAGGGAATCCGGCCGGATCGGGTCCGGACGATCTCCTCGGCCAGGACTTTGCTTCGCCCGTAGCCGGAAACCGGTTGGAGAGGCGCGGACTCATCCAAGACCGCTCCGGCCGGGGACGGTCCGGTCGCGCTGATGCTGGAGACAAAGACAAACCGCTTCAGCGAAGGAGCCGCGGCGACACAGGCCGAAAGCAGGGCCTCCGTCGGCTGGACATTGGCCGCTTCGTAAGCCGCTTCGTTCGGCGCGGAGATCAGACCGCCGACATGAAAGACGACATCCATCCCGGAGACAGCCCGGGAGAGCAACTCCGGATTGCCGTAGCCGCCCTGGACGGGGACGGCCCCCGGAAAATCGGCCGCTCCGGCCCGGCTTTCCGGGCGGACCAGGACGTAGACGTCGTCTTTGCGGGCGAGGAGGGCTTCGACGAGATGGCCGCCGATAAACCCGGTCGCCCCGGTAACCAGAGCTTTCATCCTGCCGCCTGAAGCCGCGGAAATCGCATGATGGGAGCGATTCTATCAAAATCGGCCGAATTGGGAAAACAAGGAGGTTCTCTTCCATTTGTGCGGGCAGGAGTTTCCGAGAATATGGCGGCTTTCGCTCACGCGTCCGGATCTCCTAAGCCTTGCGCAGGCCCTACGTCGACTTTGTCGACAAGGGTTACGGCTTTTCTTGATTGGCCTGCGGTTTCTCTTCGGATAAAGCTTATTGGGGGTCGTGGTGTGTGTCAACGCTAGCATTGGTCATCGCATTATGTCACCTTGGAAAGGGAGCAGGGCAGGCGGGTTTCCCGCCGCCCGTTGAGGGAAAACCCGATAATGGGTTTTCCCTCAAGAGGTCCGGCTTCCCAAGCACGCATCAAGAAAAGCCTAATCCGGACGATGTTCGCTCCAGCCGCCATAACCTCTCATCTCTGCCTACACAATATGGAAGAGAGACATAAACGAAAACGCCCCGGCCGTGTGGCCGGGGCGTTAAGAGGATTTTATCCCGGGAAGCTATTTATTCAGATTCGCCTGAATGATCTCGAGCTCCAGGCGGGCAAATTTCAGGTTCGCCTCATAGGATTCCAGATTGAAACGGGCCCGGTCGAGTTCGGCCATAGTCACCACTCCCACCTGATGCCGTTTTTCGGTGGAGGCATATTCTTCCCCGGCACGGGCGGCAAGGGTTTCGTATCGATTGACCTTATATTCCGCCTCGGTGACGAGAGCCATCAGGTCCACCTTTTCGGCCGGAATCTCTCCCCTCAGAAAAGCAGCCCGTAGCTCAATTTTTTTCTTCAAATCGTCGATCGTGCGTTTAAACTGGGCCTCGGCGTCTTTGGCGAAGCGCGATTCCTCGGCCTGGACGAGACCGAGCTCGACCAACCGCCGGGTCCTCTCCGCCTCGGCCCGGCTTTCAGCCATCGTCCTTTCCCACGACTCGATACTCAGGCTCAGGCGCTCGATCACAAAGTCGCGGCCGTTGACCAGGGGCGCCGAAAGCTCGTTCCGGGCCGCTTCGTGAGAAGCCAAAACCTCCTCGTAATCCAACCCGAGACGTCGTTTTTCTATTTCCAGCCGGGCGACGTCGCCTTCAGCCCGATCGCCTTCTTCCTTCTTGATTACGCCGATGGCGATGCGCTCTTTAAGGAAATCGAGGTTTTTTCTCGCGAGCTCAAGCCGGGAATCGGCCAGCTGGAGCTGGATTTCCGCCTGGGCCAGGAAGAGGCTGTCCCTGGGCGACGTCCTGCAAATGGGTCGTCGTCGCGGTCGCCATGACTCCGGTCAAGACCGAGCACAATACGATTCCGATCATTTTAATATTTCTCCTTTTCCGCAGATCGTCCGTCGGCTCGCCGAAGGCATCGCGGCGGCGCCGAGAGGACGCCAATTGCCATTCCAAGTGTTCCAAAAAACGGGGGTCGGGTTCATGGATTTGATTCATGGTCACTTCTCTCTTTCGGCTTTGTCGAAACGGAGCAGTTGCCGGCGGAGAGCTTCGCGGGCCCGGCGGAGCCGGCCTTCCACCGCCCGGTCCGATATTTTCCCTTCGGCCGCGATATCCCGGACCGGCCTCTCCTCAAAATAGAAGCTTTCCAGGAGCCGGGCCCGGTTCCGGCTGATGCGGGCCAGCCCCCACTGCAACCGGGCGACGTCCTCCGGCCGGCTTAAATCCGGGTCTTCGCCGGCCGGCTCGAAGCCGAGGCCGGTAAGGGAGCCCGGCTGCATCCGCCGGAAATGGCTGACCAGGAGGTTATGGGCGACCGTCCTCAGCCAGGCCATAGGCTCTCGCGCAGGACGGCGGCCCCAGGTTTCCCAAGCCCTGATGTACGTTTCCTGGACGATGTCTTCGGCCAGGGCCTTCTGCCCGCCCGTCCGGCAGGAAACATAGGCGTAAAGGGGGCGAACCGTCGCCCGGTAGATGCCGAGAAGGTCGTTTTCGGATGTCACCTGTGTCTCCTGCTCATTTTCTCATCCACTCTATAGACGCATGATACGCCGAAAACCCACGTTTTTTGCTTCTCGCTCGATCCCCAGCCTGAACAGGTCCAGAAACTGACAAACACCTGGGGTAAGATGGTGTCACCATCCGACGGGCCGTCCTTCCCGCTAGCTTCCCAGTCGATTATGTTCGGGCATATCAGCGGCCTTCGTCCCCTTCCTTAGGTTGATAGACTCTAGCCGTCGTCCTCTAGACATACCGGGATGAGAGGCGTAGATTAAAAAAAGAGGGCTAAATAAAAACCGACGGAGAAGCTCCTATGGCAAGGAAACGGCGCATTCGAGAATTAAAAATAAAGACCGCGGGCGCCTGTCTCTCTATATTTCTGTCGGCCGTAGTCGCCAACCCTCAGATTATTGAGAATCCTAAAGAGCCCCTGAATCCCAAGGCCGGCCGGGTGGTTCGGCTTAAGCAAATATGGCGAATTACGGATGAGGAGGGGAAGTTCTTCTTTGTCGAGCCGTGGGAAATCTTTACCGGCAAGGACGGTTCCGTTTACGTGCAGGAGCCCAAGAAGCTCTTCAAGTTTGACCCGACCGGCAAATTCCAAAAGAACCTGCTCAAGTGGGGCGAAGGGCCGGGAGAGCTCAACGGCTTGACGAGTGTCGTGATCAGGGAGGACGACGCCCTCCTTTACTCCTCGAACACCATGAAACTCGTCCGGATAAGCCTGGACGGCAAATTGATCGAGGATATGAAATTCTCCAAAGGCCCCTTCAGCAACCTGCTGGGGTATCGCGACGGAAAGCTCTTTATGACGAAACGCGTTTGGGACGATATGCCCAAAACCAGCGGTCTTTATGAAGCGAAAAACCGGTTGATTGTCGTTTCGGGAAAAGAAGACATCGTTGAAACACCCGTACTATTGGCTACGACCGAATCCCGCTATTTCCGTCCGGGAGCCGTAAGCATGAGCACCGTCTCCAGGTTCATGCCGCTTCGGGAAGGCGAACGGTTTGTTTTCCTCTTTCAAACGCCTGAATATTTAATCGCTCTCCTTGACCTTGAAAAAGGCGAAATCGCTCGGAGCTTCCGGAGATCGTATGATCGGGTGAAATATTTTCCGACCGGAAGAATCCCCGAGGGCTATCCCGTACCGAAATATCACAATGACCTCTGCCGGCTTCTCTTGCACAAAGACAAGCTCTGGGCGGTAACCTCGACTTTTGATAAAAACAAGGGGATTCTAGTGGATGTCTTCAATCGCGAAGGCCGATACCTCGATAATTTTTATTTGCCGCTTTTTAAAATCCGGAGAAACAATCCTCAGTATTACGCTCCGATGGCCATCGACGGCGATTTTCTGTATCTCCTCGAGGCGGACGAAAACGACATCATTTCCTTGATCAAATACGAAATCATCGAAGACGAGGCTCGGCCGTTCGCGAATTTGTGAAGGACACTCGAAATCAACGTTTGATAGGGCAATCCTTCGTCCAAAGCGCTTTTTTATATCTAGAGAAGATCCTTTTCCGGAATCCGGATATTGAATATTTAATAATACCGGTCCATCGCCCGATACTGAATCGCCTCGGCCAGATGGGCCGGAGAGATATCCCCTTCCCCCGCCAGATCGGCGATTGTCCTCGCGACCTTGAGCGACCTGTCGTAGGCCCGGGCCGAAAAGCCCAGCTTGGCCACCGCCGCCTCGAGCAATTTTTCCCCATCCGTTCCGATCCGGCAGAACGCCCGGATCTCTTTCGGCCCCATTTGGACGTTGGCAAAGAGGCTCGTTCCGGTGAATCTCTCCCTCTGTTTGTTGCGCGCGGCCATCACCCTGGCCTTGATCGCGGCCGACGGCTCGGCCTCGGTTTTCGACTTGAAGTCGGCGAACTTTAAGGCCGGCACCTCGACCTGGATGTCGATCCGGTCCAGCAGCGGCCCGGATATTTTCGAGTAATATTTCGACCGCTGGGACTCGGTGCAGTCGCCGTCCTTGTTTCCCAATCCTTTAAAGACGTCGTCACAGGGATTCATCGCCGCCACAAACATGAAAGCCGCCGGGAACGTGGCGCTGTACATATTGCGGACGACGGACACGGTTCCATCCTCCAACGGCTGGCGGAGATCTTCCAAGACTTTGCGCCGGAATTCGGGAAGCTCATCGAGAAAAAGAACTCCGAGATGGGCCAAGCTGACTTCGCCCGGCCTGGGAACAGAGCCCCCGCCGATCAATCCGGCGTCGGTCACGGTATGGTGCGGAGCCCGGAACGGCCGGCAGCCGATCGCTCCCTTCCCTTTCAAGTACCCGGCGGCGCTGTAAACCTGGGTGACCTGGATGATCTCCTCGAAGGTCATATCGGGCAAAATCGACGGCAACCGTCGGGCGATCATCGTCTTGCCCGAGCCGGGCGGACCGATCAGGAGAACGTTATGACCGCCGGCCGCGGCCACTTCCAGGGCCCGCTTGACGTGGTGCTGGCCCTTGACCTCGCTAAAGTCCGGGCCGGGAGGCGGCTCCTCGAGAAGCTCGGCCAGGGCGAAGCGGCACGGTGGAATTTTGGCCGGATCGATTATAAACGCCGCGACTTGGGGCAGATCCGACACCCCGAACACATCCAGCCCTTCGATCAAGGCCGCTTCCTTTTCGTTGTCGCGGGGAACGACGATCCCCTTGAATCCCCGGGCCTTGGCCAGGATGGCCGCTGATAAGACGCCCTTGACCGGCTTGATCCGCCCGTCCAGAGCCAGTTCTCCAAGAAAGAGGTAGTTCTTAAGCGAGTCGGGCCGGATGATTCCCAAATAAACGAGATGTCCGAGGGCGATGGCCAGGTCAAACGATGGCCCCTCCTTCCTGCGGGCGGCCGGGGCGAGGTTGATCGTGACCTTGTGGGAGGTGAAGTCATAACCGCAGTTTTTCAAGGCGCCCTTGACCCGCTCCTTGCTTTCCCGGACCGAAGCGTCCGGAAGCCCGACGACAATGTAATCGGGCAGGCCGTTGCCGATATCGACTTCGACCTCGACGACATAGGCCTCGACGCCCTGGAGGGCGGAGCTGAACGTTTTAATGAGCATGGCGCAAAGGTCGAACCAATGGGATAGACGGCGGTCGGCCGTCGTTTTATCAATCCGATTGAAATGGATTTCGGGCGTTCAATCCTCAGGCTGGCTCTATCCGACGCCCAATGCTCCCGCGGGTTTTTCCGGCCGGATTACTCGTATTTCAGGCTTTTTGCCGGGTCGGCCAGGGCCGCTTTGACGACCTGCATACTGACGGTCAGCGTCGCTATTCCCAGCACGGCCAGGCCGCTCATGAGGAAAATTTCGGCGCCGAGTCGGGCCCGGAACGCGAATCCCTCGAGCCAGCGGCTCATCGCCCAATATCCGAGAGGCCAGGCGACGAGCGTCGCCAGGACGACCCATTTGACAAACTGTCGCGTCAGGAGCCAGACGACTCCCGCGGTCTCGGCCCCCAGGACCTTGCGGATACCGATCTCCTTGGTTCTCCTCTCGGTCACGAAAGCGGCCAAGCCGAACAGCCCGAGGCAGGAAACGAAGATCGCCAGGACAGAGAAAAGGGTAATGACGCGTCCGGCGCGGCGGTCGTTCTGATAAAGGGCGTCGACCCGCTCGTCGAGGAAGCTAAAATCGAAGGGCAGTCCCGGGGAGAACGAATTCCAGACCGTCTGCAAATGCGACAGGATCGCCGGCGCTTGGCCCGGCGCGGCCCTCACGAGAAGATAGGGACGGCTGGACGAGCGGGTGGCTTCCGGCAGGAGATAGCCCATGGGCCTGACGTCCCTGTGCAAAGATTCGAAAAAGACGTTGTCCATGATCCCGACCACGGTATAGGCCTTGCGGAAGGCCCAGATCTGGACCTTTTTCCCGATGGGGGCTGGAATACCGAAATATTCGGCCGCTTTCTTGTTGATGACCACGGCTTCCTTGTCCGAGGGGAACTCCTTGGACAGGAAGCGCCCTTCCAGCATGCGGACGTCCAGAACTGAAGCGAAATCCTGGTCACAGACCAGGAAATTCATGTTGAGCGGCCGGTCGCGGGGCACACCCTCGACCCCGATCCCCCAGTTGGGCGTACCCAAACCGGGAAGCGACCGGATAGCCGAAACGCCGCGGACTTCGGGCCTCTGCAGACTGCGCTCCGCGAATGCCTCGTAGCCCGAGCCAAGGAGATCGGCGTTGTGGACGACGACGACATGCTCCTTCTCGAAACCGAGCCGCTGGTTCCGGATAAACTCGAGCTGCCGGCCGATGGTCAGGGACCCGATGATCAGGAGAACCGACATCGCAAACTGGAAGACAACCAGCCCATTGCGGAGCAGGAGAGACCGGCGGCTTTTGCCGGAGAGCGGCGAACCCTTAAGGACATCCGCATGGCGGAACGACGTCAGGAAGAAGGCGGGATAGAGACCGGCCAGGATTCCGATGAGCAGGGCCAGCCCCGCAAGCGACGGGATGACGAACGGATCGCCGAAATAGTCAAGGGCCAAGAACCTGCCCGTCAGGTTCCGGTACAACGGCAAGACGAGTTGGATGATTCCGACGGCGAACACGAGGGCCATCAAGGCGATCAGGACGGATTCGCCGAGGAATTGGCCGATGAGCTGTCGCTTGAGCGATCCGACGATCTTCCGGATGCCGACTTCGCGGGCCCGCCGGGCGGAGCGGGCGGTGGACAGGTTGACGAAATTGATCCCGGCGATGAGGAGGATGAGGACGGCGATGACCGAAAACAATTTCACATAGGCCGCGCTGCCGTTGGGCTGGTTGCCCGTGGCCAGGTCGGCGTTGAGGTGGATGCGCTCGAGCGGCTCCAGCGTCCAGATCCAGGGGGCGTGCGTCCGGCCGCCCTCGAAATAAACCTTGTCGACCTCGACCAGCTTCTCCTCCATGAGGGCTCGGGTTACCCCGGGCCGGAGAAGAAGGTAAGTCGTGAAGTTGTTCATGGTCCAGCCCGGCTCGTCGCCCTTGAACAAGGTCTTCATCGAGATCAGCATCTCGAACCGGAAATGCGAGTTGCGGGGAACGTTCCGGGCGATCCCGGCGACCTGAAGGAGCTTCTGCTGGCCGTCGACCTGGATCTCGATCGAGCGGCCGAGGGGATTGTCCTGACCGAAGATCCTCGCGGCCAGGGCTTCCGAAAGAACAGCCGTGTCAGGATTGTTCAGGGCCGTCGCGGCATCGCCCCGGACCAGCGGAAAGGTAAAGACGCGGAAGACATCGGGATCCGCGGCAAAGACGTCGGATTCCTTAACGCCGATATTGTTCCACCGGAGGACGACGTCCCCGAGCGGGCCGCAGAACTGGGTCGCAGCCTCGACCTGCGGATAGCGGTCCCGGAGGGTTCGGGCAAGGATGGAAGGGGTTCCGAGTTGGTGGATCTTCGAGTCCCCTTTGTTCGACCAGTCGGCCTGGATGCGATAGATCCGATCGGCCTTCTCGTGATACCGGTCGAAGCTTCTTTCGTCGCGGACATAGAGGAAGATCAAAACGCTCGCGGCAATGCCCGCGGCTAGGCCGAGGATGTTGATAAGAGAATAAATTTTATGCCGGAACAGGCTCCGGACGGCGATTTTAAGATAATTCTTGAACATCGGGGCCTCCCGGCGGGCGAATACGCTTCCATCCTGGAATACGCGGACCTTCCGAAAAAGGTTCCCCCCCAAATAAACATTCGTCCCGCTCCGATCGTATTCTTCCCGAGGTACCCAATGAAAAAATCCGCGTGTTCGATATCGTTCATTCTAATCGCCGGGCTGTGGATCGGAGGGCTTGTCTCCGCCCTTCAGGCCAAGACCCCGCCCCCGGATGCGGGGAAGCTGATCGCCCTGATCAAATCGGATTCTTTCCAAGAAGCCGACCGCCTCGCCGCCGCCCTCCTGAAAAATTCCGCCATCGACCCTCCGACCTTGGCCCTCTGCGGCTTGGCCGTGCTGAAGGCCGGGCGGGTCGAAGAGTCCGAAACCCTTTTTAATAAAGCCGTTGCCCTCGCCCCCGAAAATCCCGAAACTCACCTCGGTCTGGGGCGGATCGCCCGCATCCGGAACCGCAATGACGCGGCCATCCCCCACTTGGAACGAGCGATTTTTTCCGCGGATTTCCATGAAGAAGCCCTCCGCCACCTGTGGCAGGCGGTGAGTGAACGAGGGCGGACCGACGAGCTCCGCCGGATCAAGTCTCTGGCCGGCGAACGCTTCAAGCGTGACAACCAACCGATCCCCTCCTGGCTCGAGATCGCGATCAACCAGGTCTCCGGCCGTGACGGGAAGCACCTTTTTCGGATGGAAGGCCGCTTTGAACGCATCAACCTTCCCCTCGCCCATCGCGATAGCTTCGGCCTCAGGATGGTCTCGCTCAAGGTCAACGGCAAAGGCCCATACCCGTTCGATATCGATTCCGCTCTCGTCGATTTCATGATGGTCAGCCCGCAATTGGCCGAAGAGCTCGGGCTTTCTCTAACCGGGAACGCGACGGCCACAGGCGTCGGCACACGGGAGGCCCGGGTCCGGTTCGCCGTGCTCGACAAAGTCGAAATAGGCCCGGTCGCATTTTTCGATGTGCCGGTCAGGGTCGCCGATATCCAGTCCTTCCGGGGCGAGAGGAAAGGCTTGCTCGGGACGGGCTTTCTCAAACGCTTCAACGTTACGATCGATCCGGGCAAACAGGAGATGATCCTTTATCCCCTCGACCGGCCGGACCTTCTCGCCGCCATGATTGACCGCAAGGCCGTAGCCGTCGACATCCCTCTCTACATTTTCGACCAGACTGTCGTCGCCGCGTCGGTCGGCGGCGCCCCCGAGGCGCTCTACATCCTGGACTCGGCCGCGGCCACCAGCCTCTCCGACAAGCCGTTCTTCGCAGAGCACATCCGCCCGAAGCTCGATCCCGGGCGCATCATTCAAGGAGGAATTCAAGGAGCCGGAGGGCCTCAGCAAACCCTCCGCGTCGACGGCATCCCGATCGCCCTCGACTCGCTCGTTTTTCCCGAGCAGACGATCCATGAGTTTTCGATGGAAACGTTGAATATCATCGCCGGCCGGTACACGGCGGGGCTTCTGGGTCATCCTCTTCTTTGGCCCTACCGGGTCCACATGGACTTCCGCAACGGCCGGCTTATTCTGGAAAAGCGCTGAACAGCGGCCGGCAAATTGACGCCGCGGCGCGGCCTCCGGTATGATGGCGGTCCTTTGATTATCACAATCCCGCCTCGGAGGTCGACATGAACACCCGCTCCCTTTCCCGCAAGCTCTTCATCGGCACGATGGCTCTCGTCCTGGCGGTGCTCCTTGTTCCGCCGGGCGCCGGTTTCGCCCAAGCCAAGGGCAAACAGGCCCCGCCGAAAGAGACCGACCCGTATGCCGGCCTGATCGTTGAACGCCTTCCGGCTTCGGTCGATCGGCCCGGCCCTCACTTCGGGCCGGATTTCGGACTTTGCCGTCGTGCCCGGCAAGCGGCAGGAATTCTTCGTCGCTTCTGCCTCCGGCGGCGTCTGGAAGACGATCAACGCCGGGACGACCTTCACCCCCGTTTTTGATGCCCAGGGGTCGTATTCGATCGGCTGCGTCGCCCTCGATCCATCCAATCCCAGTGTCGTCTGGGTTGGAACGGGCGAGAACAACAATCAGCGCAGCGTCGCCTACGGCGACGGCCTCTATAAATCCGAAGACGGCGGCGCCTCCTGGAAGCACGTTGGGCTGAAAAATTCCGAGCACATCGGGATGATCGCCATCGACCCACGCGACACGGACGTCGTTTACGTCGCCGCTTACGGCCCCCTCTGGAGCTCGGGCGGAGACCGCGGCGTCTATAAAACTGTCGACGGCGGCAAGAATTGGGCGCCGGTCCTGACCGTCGATGAAAACACCGGAATCAACGAGGTCCACTTCGATCCGCGCAATCCCGACATCCTCTATGCCGCGGCCCACCAGCGCCGCCGCCACGTCTTCACCCAGATCAGCGGCGGGCCGGGCTCGGCCGTCTATAAGTCCGTCGACGCCGGCAAAACCTGGACGAAGATCGTCCGGGGCCTGCCGAGCGGCGACCTGGGCCGGATCGGCCTGGCCGTATCGCCGGTCGTTCCCAACCTCCTCTACGCTATCGTTGAAGCCCAGGAGGACCGAGGCGGTTTTTATAGAAGCACAAACGGAGGCGCCTCCTGGGAGCGGCGGAACGCTTACACCTCGAGCGGCAATTACTACCAGGAAATCGTCTGCGATCCCAAGGATCCCGACCGGGTCTATTCCATGGATGTGTTCATCCAGGTTACCGACGACGGCGGAGCGACCTGGGCCGACCTGGGCGATCAGAGCAAGCATTGGGACGCCCACGCCCTCTGGATCGATCCCAACGACACGAGCTATTACCTGACCGGAAACGACGGCGGCGCATACGAGTCGTTCGACCGGGGGAAGACCTGGAAATTCATGCCGAACCTGCCGGTGACCCAGTTCTACAAGGTCGCCCTCGACAACGACGCGCCGTTCTACAACGTCTATGGCGGCACCCAGGACAACTACAGCCTGGGCGGGCCGTCCCGGACCATCAGCCAGCACGGCATCGTCACCGCCGACTGGATTCAGACCCAGGGCGGCGACGGCTTTGAATCGGCCGTCGACCCCGAGGATCCGAATATCATCTACGCCCAGTCCCAGCACGGCAATCTCATCCGCTTCGACAAGAAAAGCGGCGAAGGCATGGCCATCCAGCCCAAGCCGCGCAAGGGCGAGGCGGACTACCGCTGGAACTGGGATTCGCCCCTGTTCGTCAGCCCCCATCTTCACACCCGGCTGTATTTTGCGGCCAACAAGGTCTTCCGGAGCGACGACCGGGGCGACTCCTGGACGGTCATCAGCGACGACCTGACCCGGCAGATCGACCGGAACTTGCTGGAAGTCATGGGCCGGATTTGGCCGATGGACGCCGTGGCCAAGAACGCCTCCACCTCCAAGTACGGCAATATCGTCGCCCTGGACGAGTCGCCGGTCGCCGCGGGCCTGCTTTATGCCGGGACCGACGACGGCCTCATCCAAGTGACCGAGGACGGCGGAGCCAACTGGAGGAAAATCGAAAAGTTCCCCGGCGTTCCCGACCTGACCTATGTCAACGACATCATCGCCAGCAACCACGACCGGGCCACGGTCTACGCCGCCTTCAACAACCACAAGCGGGGCGACTTCAAGCCCTACATCCTGAAGAGCGCCGACCTCGGCAAAACCTGGACCTCGATCGCCTCCGACCTTCCCGAGCGCGGCTCGGTCTACGCCTTGGCCGAAGACCACGTCCGGAAAGACCTTCTGTTCGCCGGAACGGAATTCGGATTGTTCGCGACCCTCGACGGTGGAAAGCACTGGAAACGGCTTTCGGCAGGACTGCCGACGATCGCCGTTCGCGACCTGGCCGTCCAGAAGCGCGAGAACGATCTCGTCCTGGCCACCTTCGGTCGCGGATTCTACATCCTCGACGACTACGCCCCCCTCCGGGACGTCGACCCGGCCGCCCTGGCCCAGGACGGAAAGCTTTTCCCGGTCAAGGACGCCTGGATGTTCATCCAGTCTCAGCCCCTCGGCAGCTTGGGGTCTCGCGACAAGGGTTTCCAGGGCGAAAGCTACTTCACCGTCCCCAATCCCCCGGTGGCCGCGGTGTTCACCTATTTCCTTAAAAACGCTCCCAAAAGCCTGGCCGAGCAGAGGAAAGACACGGATCCCATCTCCTATCCCACGGTCGAACAGCTGAAGGCCGAGCGCGATCAGGAGCCGGCCTATCTGATCTTCACCATCGCCGACGAGGACGGCCAGGTCATCCGTATTCTTCGCGAACCTGCCCGCAGGGGAATCAATCGGGCGAATTGGGACATGCGCTACCCGGCCCTGACGCCGGCCAATCCGGCCCAGGCCTCCCCGGCCTCCTCGGGGCCTTCCAGCACGTTTGTCATACCCGGGACTTATAAAGTCTCCATGGCGCTGAGCGTGGACGGAAATGTCAAGGAGCTGGCCGGACCGGTATCCTTCAAGGTTAAAGCCCTGAGCGAGCTTTCGCTCCCCGCGGCCGACCGGGCGGAGTTAGCCGCCTTCCAGAAGAAAGTCCGGAAGTTGTCCCATTCGGTCACAGCCGCCTCCAGCGTTCTTCGGGACCTGGGCACGCTCACCCAGAGCTACCGGGCCTCGCTTAAAAGCCTGACCGTTCCCCACCAGGACATCCTCGATTCGATCAAAGCCCTGGAAAAGAAGCTCGACATGCTCCAGGTCCAGATGTTCGGCGACCAGCTGGCGGCCTCCGTGGACAAGGACATCGTCCCGGGGGTTCAAAGCCGGATCGCCCGGATCGCAGGCGAACAGGGCCGCTCATCCTCGGCCCCAACCAAGTCCCAGCGCGACTCCTACGCCATCGCCGAAGAGGAATTCGCCCCGGTCTACGAGGCGCTCAAAAAGATCCTGGCCGAGGACGTCAAGGCGATCGAAAAGAAGCTGGATTCAATCGGCGCCCCGTATACGCCGGGGAGGCTTCCGGACTGGAAGTAAGCGTTACTCGTACCGGCAGTCAGAACGGCTCCCTCGGCTTGACGATGTAGATCTTCGTTGATCCAACACACCCGAACGACTTTCAGGAGTGAATCGAAGAACAGCTCGGCGGATTTGAAGCCGATGCATCACTGGGCAAGCGATTATGATATATCTTTATTGGCCTTGCCATGTCATCTTCCTATCGTTTCTGTTATAATATTTTTCCTACCAAAGAAAGAGAGTTAAAATGCCTGCTATCAATATTTTGCCTGGAAATCTGGAAAAAGTGATCGAGATCCTCGGGCGTTTCGTTCCCGATACGGACGCCCGGGCCTTCGGCCAACGGGTCTCGGGAACCGCCCGCCGCCATTCCGACCTGGAATTGCTCCTCATGACTAAGGAGCCTCTCGAGCCCGCGCTTCTGACCGGCATGAACGCGGCTTTTGCCGCCTCCTCCCTGCCGTTCTCCGTCGTGCTCTACGATTGGGCGGCTCTCGAGGATCGCACCCGGCGCGAGATCCAGGACGAATCCGTCCTCATGCGGAAAGCGGCTGTTCAAGTGCTCATTTGACGGCAATATAAACATCAATCTCATTTTGATTGACATAGTGCTCATAATCGGTTGTATATGAGCGCTCGTATTCCGCATCCTTTTTCGAGAAGTATTCCCATATTCTTCCCCATGTCTCAAATACGATTCTCGGAATGTCACCCTTGGCCGTGAAAACGAGATATTTTCCGCTTTGGATAACGATTGTCTCGAGTGCAACTGATGTCTTGGCATCAAGCTGATCAGTTCCGGCCAGGACGGAATACTCTCCGGTCGCATCGGATTCATAGTTAAAGTAAACCCCATAAACGCGGTTCCCTTTTTTGTAGTCAACCTCAACCTTATCATCAAACTCTTTCCATAAAAGGCCGATCCTTCCCGTCGTCGGATTCATTTCTTTTGTATTTGTTGTCCGCGTACTCAACCCGATGATTCTTTGTTCATCTCTTTCGACTAATTTCATGCTGATCTCCTTATGGACATTAAATTCAAGCTGACAGGCACTGCGCGACTTAATCGCCCGGCATCCGGCGACCGGAGGGAGCGCGATCGCGCGCCGGATGAGGCAACATGATGTCCGAATCCTTATCAACGCGCAAAGGGAGCGGAAAGCACATAGGCCGCAATGTAGAAAATGCTCACGATGCCGAGATGTATCCAAAGGGGCACGACGCGAGAAGGAAGAACAACTCGATTGCGCGCAGCGACGACCGTAGCCAAGACAATACCTGTAATCACCGGAAACACAGTCAGGAGAAGGATGTCTCGCCTTTCGATGGGGTTGGCGGCGCCCCAGAGGAGTAAAATTGTCCAACCCGCCATTAAGGCCGCCCCGATACCCATAGCGTAGCGGTAAGCGGCGCTATCTTTTGATGCGTCACCACCGAATATCGCCGCACCGGCCCGACGGGACAGCATGGGAATAATGGCGAGGCCATCCGTAACGGCACCCACGAGGAATGCGATCTTCACCAGAAGGCTTGCGGTTTCAATCGGAACAGTCGGCACGAGGATCTCCTTTGTTGCCTAACCCGGGTTCCCTACTTGTTTACAAATATTCCCCAGCCAACATGAAAAAAAGACTACCGCTCTGATGAGATATTGTCAAGATTCGTGCGATGGAGCGAAGGCTGTTAAGAAGCGCCTGGACGTAGCAGGGATCCCGCGTATTTAAAAAAATTCTTTAAAAATATCGGCGAATCGTCCTTTATCAAGGATCCGCTCTTTTAAGGGTTGGGAACCCTTCAACCCTACGAGATCCTCGTAGGTCCGACGGTCCGACCGGTAGATGACGCCCAGGGGGATCCGGTCGCCCCATTCCAGCGCCTTCTCGAAGGCGGCCGGCCGGTCCGTGGGATCGTAGGACGCCTCGTCCAGGACATAGACCCGTTTCTTGTACCAATCGAAGGTATTGACCTTGTTGAAAGACACGCAGGGCTGGAGGATCTCCAAAAAGGAAAAGCCCTCGTGCCGGATGGCTTGTTTGATCAAGCCGGCCAAATGGTCCATGTCCCCGGCGAATCCCCGGGCGGCAAAACTGCATTCGCCGGCGACGGCCAGGGCCAAGGGCTTTTCCGGGCTCAGGAAATTGCCATCCGGCGTGGTCCCCGTCATCATGTCCTTGTCCGTAGTGGGGGAAGCCTGCCCCTTGGTCAGCCCGTAGATCTGGTTGTTGTGGACCAGGTAGGTGAGGTCGAGGTTGCGCCGCATGGCGTGGATGAAGTGGTTTCCCCCCTCCGCGTAGCCGTCCCCGTCTCCTCCGGCGGCGATAACGACCAGATCGTGATTGGCTATTTTGGCGCCCGCCGCCGCGGGCAGAGCCCGGCCGTGCAGGCCGTTGAAGGTATTGCAGCGGAGGTAATGGGGGATCTTGGCCGCCTGCCCGATCCCCGAGACCATCAGCACGTCCTCGGGCTTCAGCTCCAGCTCCGCCAGGGCCCTCTTCAGGGCGTTGAGGATGCCGAAGTTCCCGCACCCCGGACACCAGGCGATCGGATCCGGGCTCTTGAACAGGTCTTTGTCATCCATGGCCGTCATCCCTTCTCGTTTTCCAGTCTTTTCTTCAGTTCATCCGGCGTGAACGGTCTTCCGTCGTATTTAAGGATCTCGGTCTCGATGTGGAGACCGGTCTCCATCCTCAACAATTTGCAGAATTGACCGAGGGCGTTGTTCTCCACCGCAATGAGGCGGGCCTTTCGCGATATCTCCCGGGGAATGGGATCCTCGGGAAGGGGAAACAGCTCGCTGAAGTGGATGTAGCCCCAGTTCGCGCCTTCCTCCCGCAGCCATCGAACGGTCTCGTCGACCGCGCCGAGCGTCGATCCCCAGCTCACGAGGTAAGCTTCGGCGTCGGCATCGGGGAAGATCCTCGGGCCCGCCATCTCCGCCTGCAGGCCGGCGAGTTTGCGCAACCTCTTGTCGACCATGGCCCGGCGGACATCGGCGCTTTCGGTGATGTGGCCTTCCACGGTGTGCTCGTCGCTATCGGCGTAGACGACTTGGCCGGGAGTGCCCGGCAGGAGCCTCGGCGAGATCCCCGACTTCGTGATCTCATATCGGGCATATTCGTACGGTTTCATGCCCGTCAGCTTCTGTTCGGACACGAGGCTCTGGGCCATGTTGAACAGATCGTCCATGACCAACGGTTCCGTCGTCCAGGAGGAATCATTGAGGGCTTGATCGCCCAGGACGAACACCGGGGTCTGGTATTTTTCCGCCAGATAAAGAGCTTTGCCGATCAAATGGAAGGCCTCTTGCGCGTTTCCGGGGGCAAAAACGGCTCGGGGGAATTCTCCATGGGCGCAATGCGTGACAAAGAGCAAGTCCGCCTGTTCCGTCCGGGTCGGCAATCCGGTCGCCGGGGCGGGGCGCTGGCAGTCGACGATCACCAGCGGAGTCTCGGTCATTCCGGCCAGGCTGATGCCCTCGACCATCAGGGCCAGGCCGCCCCCCGAGGTCCCGGTCATGGCCCGCGCGCCGCTGAAAAACGCCCCGATGGCCATGTTGACGGCCGAGATCTCGTCTTCGGCCTGTTCGACGACGATCCCGAACTCCGTTTTTTTCGATACCAGAAACTCCATGATGGAGGTGGCCGGCGACATGGGATAGGCCGAGTAGAATCTGACGTTGGAGGCCAGGGCCCCCAGGGCCATCGCTTCGCTTCCCGTGATCAGCATTCTTTTCCGGCTGCCTTTTCCGGAGGCAGGGAGGGCGCAGACCGGTGATCCCTCGCGCTTGTCTTTCATCCGCTCGTAGCCTTCTTGGGCGCATTCCCTGTTGGCTTGGACGACCTTGTCGCCTTTCTGGGAAAAGACCTCGCCCAGGAGTTCCAGGACGGGCTCGAGCGAAAGACCGGTCAGGGCGGCCAGCGCCCCCAAGGCGACGCTGTTGGCCATCCGGGCGCTGCCGCCTTTTTCCTCGGCGATCTTTTCCATAGGCAGGGGCCGGAACTTCTGTCCGGAAGGGGCATTCTCTTTGAACTTCCCTTCATCGAAGACGATGAGGCCGTCCACCCTGCCCTCGTAGAGATCCAGCGTGTTCTTGTCCAGGCAGACCAGAATGTCGATGCGGCCGGAAGGATTGTTCACCGCCCGATCGCTGATGCGGATCTGGGTGAAATTGTGTCCTCCCCTGATCCGGCTCATGACATCGTGGTTGATGAAGACGTGGAGACCCTGGCGCACAAAGGCCTTGCCCAGCAGGCTGCTGATCGAATTCATGCCTTGCCCGGCCTCGCCGCCAATGCGGATGCTGAGGTCACAAAAATCGGTTTTTTTGTTATTTGCGGCCATGTCGAGATCCTCTTGCCTCGGTGTTCTACTTGCGATCAATGTACCACTTCTGAAGCGAGGCGATCAAGCATCCGGACCTGCTCATCGGGAACATTACCCTTTGCCTCGGGGCGCACGTTGGCTTATGCTGTCGGAGAACGAGCGACGCGTGAAGACCATAAAAGTCGGGCTGAACGTAGGGGACATAGGGGAAAAGTGCGCCCTGATCGTGATCGGCGGCGGGCCGGCCGGGCTCTTCTGTGCCTTGAGGGCGGCGGGAAACGGGCGAAGGATCCTGATCCTGGAAAAAAAGACCCGCCCGGGCCGCAAGCTCCTCCTCTCGGGATCGGGGCAATGCAACCTCACCCACGATGGGGACGTCGGCTCCTTCCTTTCCCATTATGGAGATAACGGCCGGTTTCTCAAACCCGCCCTGATGAATTTCCAAAACCGGGATTTAATCTCGTTCTTCACCGAACGGGGATTGCCGCTCATGACGGAGCCCGGCGGAAAGGTGTTCCCCCGGTCCAGAAAGGCGTCCGGGGTCTTGGAAATTTTGGTCAAGGAATGCGCGGCCGCCGGGGTGGAGATCCGCTGCGAGGACCCGGTCTTGGAAGTCTCCGTCCGGGACAAAGGGTTCTCGATCCGGACAGAACACGAAACTTATCAGGCCGATCAGTTGGTCATTGCGACCGGAGGCCTCACCTATCCGGCCACAGGCTCGACGGGAGACGGATATGTTTTTGCCCGAATCTTGGGCCATAGCGTGACGGACGTGAGCCCGGCGCTCGCCGCGGTGACCGTCAAGGACTACCGTTTCTCGGACCTGGCCGGGATTTCTTTCGCGGATGTGATCATTTCTCTCACCAGCGCCGGCCGGAAAACCAGGCAGCACAAGGGAGACTTGCTTTTCACCCATTCCGGCCTATCCGGACCGGGGATCCTCGATTTCTCCAGGTTCATTCGTCCGGGGGATACTCTGAGGGTCTCTTTCCTCCCGAGTAACGACCAGCAGAAAGCAAGAGAGACCCTGCTGAACCGCATATCGGCCGCCGGAAATGCGCGGATCAGGACGGTCCTGACCGGCTTTGATCTCCCCGAAAGGTTCGTCAACAAACTCCTGACTTTAGCCGGAATCGACCGAGATCTGACAGGCGCCCACCTCTCCAGGAAAGACCGCTCCGCCCTTATCGAGCTCCTGACCGGATGCCCGTTCGCGGTCGGCCGCCTCGGGGGAATTCAGGAAGCGATGGTGACTCGCGGCGGCGTATCGCTGGCCGAGATCGATCTGAAGACGATGGAGTCCCGGCTCGTTCCCCGCCTCTTCTTCGTCGGCGAGGTCCTGGACATCGACGGCGATACCGGGGGTTACAATCTCCAGGCCGCGTTCTCGACCGCGGCCTTAGCCGCGAGAACGATCATGGAGCGGGCTTCGAGGTCGGCCTGATCGACCGGGGGATCGGCGATTATTGGGAGATTCCGAAGTTCGCTTGCCGGCGCCCTGCTCGAGAGACTCGAGAAGCCCTAGTGTCCCGTCTCATAAGTTCTTTGCCAGGATGATCGAGGAGACGGGACACTTTCAAGGGGGAGTCAAGCTCCCCCGACGGCGTCGCGTCATGAAAGACCTGGAATTTGACAATATATTTCCGAGACGCGACACTAGAAGCCGAAGATCAGGCCTGTCCCCAACCTCAAGTGTTCCCCGTAAAGCCCCTGGAAGGCGTACGTCGCTTCGGCCGTCACCCGGACGTTCCTCCGGAGGAGATAGCCGACGTGGGCCGTGGCCGCAGAGTAGCGAAGGTCGAGCTGGGCGGAATCCACCCAGTTGAAGAGCAGGGCCCCGTACCAGCGGCTATCGTCCCCCTGAGGGAGGTAGATGAGCTCGGCGAAGGCGCCTCGGGTCATGACCTTCTCGATGGGCTGGACGGCGGCGAAGTACGGGTTGGTGTCGCGCCGCTCGACATACTGGACGTTGAGCTCGAAGGGCTTGACCGAGAGGGTCGCGTCGCCGCCGAACATCGTGACCGAGTTGACGGTCTCGTCGGGCCTCTCCTTACCCAGGAAGCCGAAGGCGCCAATGCGGAAAGCCGGGGCCACCTCCTGGGAGACGCGAAGGAAGACGTTCTTGTAGGGGTCGTCGTCGAAGCCCCGGAAGACGTTGGCCTCGCCGATGCCCGTGCCGTTGAGGACCTCGAAAGTGACGTCGGTGCCGGTCGGGAAGCCGTATGTCAGCATGACCCCGCGGTCGTAGGTCAGGTTGAGCCGGGAATCGCCGGGCGTCACCCGGTAGATCTGGTAGTCCTCGAAGGGCAGGCGGATCTCCCGTTTGAAGAGCGGATCGGAGATCTGGAACTGGCCGACGTAGAGGTCGAGGTCGGACCCAAAGAGCTCGTTGAACATGACGAAGGCGTCCTCGATCCCGGCGACCTCGCCCCGCTCGCTGAGGAAGAAATAGAAGTAGTAGGCGATGTTCTTGGCGATGGCCCCGCCCGAGAGGAACTTCAGAAGGTAGGGCGCGAGGAAATCCGCCTGGCGGACGTTGGCGTTGTTCCAGGCCAGGAAGCCCTCGAGGCGCAGGGCGATGGGGAGGTTCCGGAGAAGGGACAGGTCCGCGTCTCCGGTATCGATGGTGTCGCGCGGCGTGTCCTTGTCCTTGATGACGAATCCGTTCGCGGCGAATTCCTCACCGAAGGGCTTGAGCTTGGGGAACGGCGCGTGGCAGGTCTTGCAGGACATGCTGTACTTGCGGGCGAAGGCGGGCATGGCCTGGAGACTGCCGAGGGAGACCGCGGCGAGCAGGACGGCGACGATGGCGGTACGCAGGATATTTTTCATGGGAGGCGATCCTTTCTCAAGGGGCGTCGTCGACGACCGTGACCGTCGTCGTATGCCGGTTGACCTCGACAACCGCGGCTTCGTCCGGCGGAACGCCGAGAAAATCGGCGACGGGCTTGACTAGCTTCTGGTAGTTGAGGATGGCCGTGACCTTGAGCTCTCCAATGGCGACACCGTCGGGGAGCCGGAAAGTGCAGGTCTCGAGCTTGGTCTCGCGCGGCCCCAGCCGGTAGTCCGTCCCCTGGGATTTCGTGTTCCACTGCTGGATGGTCATGCGGCCCTGGGGATCGAAGTAGGCCATGCGGAAGATGCGGTCGCCGACGGGAATGCCGTCCCGCTGGACCCCCTTGAAGTCGGGATCGTTCAGGGCGATGCCCATGTCCTGGTAGGCGAGCGTGTCGGCGCCGATGGTGTATTCTTCGCCGGCGAAGCCCTTCTTGTCGACGGGGAGATGGTAGACAGTGCCCTTGGCGTCCACGGCCTCGACGTGCATCCAGACGATGCGGTCCTCGACCGAGCCGGAGGGGAACTTGTGGCCCGTCTTCTGGTTGAAGAGGGCGATCGTGAATTTGACCGGTTCGCCGGGCACGGCCTCCCGGACGTCGGGGTGGATGCGGAGCTCGACCGTGCCCTTGACCTTGCCGTCGTCGTGGGCGCCGTGGAAGAGGTGTTGGCGGACGTCGGGATAGGCGTTGCCCATGGCCGCCGACTTGCCCGGGGCGTATGTCATGTGGCAGTCCTGGCACTTGACGCCCTGCTTGGCGTAGGGGCCCTCTTTCCACTCGAGGTGGGTCGACTTGACCCAGACGTTGTAGGGGCTCATCTCATTGTGGCAGGTGCCGCAGAATTCGGCCGTGCTGAGGAACTCGGACTTGACCATGTTGTGCTCGGGCGAGTTTTTGCCCTCGCGGGGGCCGTACTTGGTCTTGCCGGGCTCGGAAATCCAGTTGAAGTTATGAGGCGTGTCGCCCTCGAACCCCGTGACCGTGTGGCAGACCTCGCAGGAGACGGATTCGTTGGCCCGGCTGTTCTTGGACGGGAGGGGTGGCGGGACGTCACCGGCCAGGAAGGCGATGGGCGCGTGGCAGCCGTTGCAGCCGGCCTTGACCCCCGCGACGACGCTGTCCTTCTCGGCGTGGGGCACGGCCAGCTTGAAGTACTCGATCTCGTCCCAGTGGTGGGTGTAGGCCTGGGACATCATGGCCTGCTGCCACTGCCGGTAGATGTCGGTGTGGCAGGCCGAGCCGCAGAACTGCGGTGTCTGGTAGTCGCCGTACTTGCGCGTCCCGCGCGCGGCGTCACCGGCCTTGGGCACCTGGGACGCGGCCAGGGCGAGGAAAAAGACGGCTGCGAAAACGAGAACGATGGGCACGGGGGATCGTCTCACTTTGGCCTCCTCTGCGGGAGTCTTTTTGGTCCGGGCCTATTCTACCAAACGGGCCCGGGCTGTCAATAATCGATTTGTGGTCCTGGCGCGCTCGAAAACTGCCTCAATCGACCACGAATGAAGCCTCGAAGCAGCCGGCAGCCGCGGCCGGAAACAGCCGCAAGCCGAAGGGTGGCCGGAAAGCGATGCTCTCGAGCCGCTCGCCATCCCGGTACATGGCTTCGAAGGCTTCATCGGGATACGCAACAACGCGATGCAATTCTGACAAGAACATCGGGCCTTATCCCCGTTTCCTTACCGTTTCCCTATTTCAATATCGTGCCTTTGTACACTGTTTTCACGGCCGTAAAGGTTGGGTCGCATCCGCCCACCACGTACAATTCGTTCCCTTTGATGGCGAATCCTGTCAGTTTGATCGCGTAGGGCAATGGCGTTGCTTGTCCCCAATGATTACGCTGGGGATCGTACACCAAAATTGAGGTCTCCTTGTCTCCTGCTTCCGCTCCGCCCAAGACCAGAATGAGTCCGTCGAACACAACGGAGCCGGAAAAGAAAGACGTCTCTGGCAATGGAGTCCCCTTTGTCCAGGTGTTCTGATTGACATCAAATATTTCGACCAGGGGAGTGGACCCCTCCCGATCCATTCCCCCCATGACGAATAATTTCTGACCCAGGGCTGAGATCATCGGATTCTCCCGGGCCGTCGGCATCTGTGGCAGCTGTTCCCAGGTATTCGTGTTGATGTCGAAGGCTTCCAAGACATTGCCGAGTCGTTGTTCCACCGGGTATTCCGGACTGAGCTTTCCCCCGGGGACATAGATCTTGTCATCCCGGATCTCTCCAAACAGATGCTGCCGCTTGACAGACATGCGAGGCAGCGGTTTCCATTGATCCGCCAGGGCATTATAAACTTCTCCCAGGTCAAGAAACGGATCCCCTCCAATGGCGAACACGCGGTTGCCTTTGGCCACCAGGGCAAAATTGGAGCGAGCCGTGGGCATGGCGAGGCCTTCACTCCAGGATCCTGTCGTAAAATCATAAATGAAATGGGACGGTTCCGGACCCTGGCTGGGCTGGGCATACCCGCCCAGGGCATGCAGTTTCGACGGCGAGCATACGGCTTTCAAATTGCGCCGGGCCAAAGGCAAATCGGGCATTTGCTCCCATTTGATTTTTAAAGTTTCTTCTGCTGAGACGAACCCAAAAACCAACGACAGAATCAGGCAAGAGCAGATTTTCATCGGTTGCCTCCTTTGAAATCGTCGGCGATTGCCATGCGCCCCCAATTTAATTACTCGTACCGGAGGGCATCGGCCGGTTTGGCCAGGGCAATGCGGAACGATTTGAACCCGACCGTGGCCAGGGCCAAGGCCAGCGTGCCCGCGGCCGCGGCCGGAAACAGCCACCAGCCGAAGGACGGCCGGAAGGCGAAGCTCTCGAGCCATTTATTCGCCGCCCAATAGGCCGCCGGCCAGGCCAGGAGATTGGCGATCGCCACCCAGGCGAGGAACTCCTTTCCCAGGAGGACCGTAAGGCCCGGAGCCGAAGCGCCGAGGATCTTGCGGATTCCGATTTCCTTCGTCCGTTGGGCGGCGGTAAAAGAAGCCAGGCCGAAAAGGCCGAGGCAGGCGATCAGGACGCCCATCGCCGAAAAGGTCTTGAGGACGGCGCCGAGACGCTCGTCGGCCCGATACATGATCTCGAAGGCCTCATCGAAGAATCGGTATTCGAACGGATGGCCGGGATTGACCTTCGTCCAGGCCGCCTGGATCCGCTGGAGCGCGGCCGGGATCCGGCCGCCCTCCGCTCGAAATACGGCGTAGCGCAGCTTGTCCTGGCCCAGCGAAATGACCTGGGGCTCGATGACGCTCCGGGCGGACTGGAAGTGATAATCCTTGACGACCCCGATGATCGGGCCGGTCTTGTTCCAGCTCGTCATCGATTTACCCAAAGCTTCGGACGGCGAGGCAAGATTCATCTGGCGGACCATGCGCTCGTTGACCAGGAACGCTCCGCCGGCGTCCGCGGCGTGCTCCCGGGAAAAGGAGCGCCCGGCGACCAGAGGAAGGCCCAGGGTCTCGACATAATCGTAGTCGACATCGTCGTAATAAACATAGGTCCGCGCTTCCGGATCTTTTCCCTCCCAGCGCGTTCCCCATTCCTGCATGCCGTTGTCCACGGGCAGCTGGAACGAAGCCGTCACGCCCGGCACGAGAGAATCTCCCCGAAGCTCGTTCTTCAGGACGGCATAGGTTTTTGCCGCATCCGTCCGAAGGGTGATATAGACGAGGCGGTCCTTGTCATAGCCGGGGTTCATCGACCGCATATGGCTCACCTGGCGGGAGATGACGCCGGTGCCGATCAGCAGGAAGACGGACAGGGCAAACTGAAACACGACGAGGATGCGCCGGAAGGACGCGGCGCGCGCTCCCGCCCGCCATGTTCCCCGAAGCGTCTTGACCGGGCGGAGAGATGAGAGAAGGAGCGCCGGATAGCTCCCGGCCAGAATACCGGTCAGGAGGATGATCGCCGGCAGGCCGAGCCCGAACCTCCAGCTGAGAATCGCCCCGAGTTCGAGCTCTTTTCCCGAGATCCGCTGGAAAAGCGGGAAAAGCAGGAGGAAAAGTCCCGCCGCCACCGCGACCGCCAGGAGCGTCGTCAGGAACGTTTCTCCATAGAATTGGGCGACGATGTTCCGGCGAAATGCGCCGACGACTTTGCGCAAGCCGATCTCCTTGGCCCGGTTGGCCGCCCGGGCCGTGGCCAGGTTCATGAAATTGATGCAAGCGACCAGGAGGAGGAAAAAGCCCAGGCCGAGGAAGAGCCGGACCTGGGAGCGTGACGCCGCCAACCGAAGTCCCGAAAGCGGCTCCAAAGCCCAGGGACTGGGCTTCCGGCCCGTTCGTCGCTGGACCAACGCGCCGATTTTCTCCGCAACGGCCGGGGCCGAGGCGGGGTCATGAAGCTGAACCCAGGTCGTAAACGCCGCCAGGTCCCACCGGTCGATGTTCGGCCAGTATTCCCGGGTCGACCGCAGGTCCTCCATCCGGTCCACGGGGACGAGAAAATGCGGCCTGAGCGAGGAATTCGAGGGCGGGTTTTTCATGATGCCGGTGACGGTCAGGGCGAATTCCCGGTTGAACGTCACGGTCCGCCCCATCGGATCCTCGCCGGGGAAATACTTTTCGGCCATCTCCCGGGATATCACGAGGGACATGGGCCGGGAAAGAGCCGTGGCCGCCTCTCCCCGGTCGAGCGGGAACGAGAACATATCCAGGAATACCGGATCGACCGCCAGGAGGCTTTGCTCATAGAAGCTTTTTTCCCCGGCTTGAACGAGCAGGATCCCGGGATCGCCCACCCGGGTTACGCCGTTAAAATCGGGAATCTCGGACTCCAGGGCCGGGCCCATCGGATACGGCGTCCGGGTGGAATGCCGGGTCGAGCCATCGGGTTGGGGGTTGACGCTTTCGACGCGGAAAAGTGTTCGGACGTTCCGATGGAAGGCGTCGAAGCCGAGCTCATCCTGAACCCACATCCAGATGAGAAGGGCCGAGGCGATTCCCACGGCCAAGCCGCCGATATTCAAGAGCGCATATCCCGGCCGGCGACGGAGGGCTCGGAAGGCGGTCAGGAGGTAGTTTTTTAACATGCCGAATCCTTATCTCAGATTATCCCATATTCACTACAAAGAGACAGCGGGTTCGGAAAAAAGGTTGCGGATAAAAATTGACTGTCCGCTCTCGGACATTACGGACACCTTCCCACGGCCATTTGGCCCGTTTTTCCTCTCCGGCCCGGGCGCCAACAGGCATAGGAAATTTGGCAGGGTTGGCATGGAAATTGCTCGATAAGATATGAAAATGTCGCTCAAGGCAGGCCAACAATGAGAATCCGCTCGGTGTTAGGGATACTTTTACTGCTCGGATCGGCGAGTTTGTCTCCGGTCGCCGGAATGGACCTTGCCGACATCCGGAGCGTGTGGCACCCGCAGTCGGAAACGACGGCCCAGGCGCTCGAGTCCCTGATCGCCTCCCGCGGCCTGGAGGCCGCCGTTGCGGAGTTCCGAAAGACGATCGCCGGCAACGAGAAGTATGTCGCCGACGAAAAAGCGATGATCACTCTCGGCTATCAATACCTGAGGAACGGCCGGCCGGCGGAAGCGGTGGCTTCCTTCGAAATCAATGCCGAAGCCCACCCGGAATCCTGGAACGCCTGGGATAGCCTGGCCGAAGGGCACCTCATCGCCGGTGCTCCGGACAAGGCGGAAACGTTCTACGCCAAATCGATCGAGCTGAATCCGAAAAACGAAAACGGCAAGGCCCGCCTGAGCGAGATCCGGGGGTGGAAGCTGGATGCGGCCACCGAAACGCTGGAGGCGCTCCGTTTTTCGCCCGGAACAAACACGGGTCTGCACGGCCCGTACTTCGGACAAAGGCCGCCGGGATTAAAACCCGAGCTTTTCGCTCCCGGAATCGTGTCGTCGGCCCGAAGCTTTGAATTCGGCCTCGCCTTCGCTCCGGACAGCCGGGAGTTGTATTTCACCCGGAGAGAAGACGGTGGGCGGAATACAATCCTTGTCTCCCGGCTGGGGGACGACGGTTGGACGGCTCCTGAAGAAGCGCCCTTCGCCAAGGGATTCCCATCAGGCGAACCCGGCCTCACGCCCGACGGCCGGAAGCTTTTCTTCAATTCCAACCGCCCGAAATCCGGCTCAGACCAGGCGGAGTACGGCATCTGGGTGGTCGAACGGACATCTGACGGATCCTGGGGCGAGCCGCGCCTTCACGGTCCCGGCATGTGCGTCACGGCGGCTCGAAACGGCAACCTCTATATGACGGATGTCTCGGGGCTTGTCTCCCCCGATCGGCCGGTCATCGTCTATCCCCGGTCTCGGGGAGGGCTACGGTCCTCCGCAGAGAGTCGGCGGCGGGGTAAATGCGCCGACTGTCGCCGACCATGCCTTTATCGCCCCCGACGAGAGCTATATCCTCTTCGACACTTCGGGCCGGCCGGGAGGCCAGGGAGGAGAGGGAGATCTCCACGCCTGCTTCCGGAATCCCGACGGCTCCTGGAGCGACGCCTTCAATCTCGGCGACGCGATCAATACGCCGGGGACCAACTTCGTCCCCACCGTCTCGCCCGACGGACGATACATTTTTTACATGACGGGCCGGGATATCTACTGGGTCAGCGCCGGGATCCTGGAAACGCTCAAGCCCGTCCGAACGCTGGAAGAGCAGCAAGCCCAGGCGCTTCGAAAGCTTCAAGAGCAGCGCGAGCGCCTTCCTCTTTTTTATAACGACCTTTTAATCCTCATGGACGTCCGTCCCGGCCAAGCCGTCGCCGATATCGGGGCCGGAGCGGGGGAATTCGCCCTCCGGCTGGCCCGGACCGTCGGCCCGGAGGGCCGCGTCTTCGCCAGCGAAATCGAACAAGAGCTTGTCGACAAGCTGGAATCGCCGGAGAACCGGGAGCGCTTTCCCCAGCTCTCCGTGATTCTCGGCGGCGAGGACGACCCGCTCCTGCCGGACAAAGTCGATCGCGTTTTCCTGAACATGGTCTACCACCATCTCGACCAGCCGGGCGATTTCATGTCAAGCCTGCTCGAGTACGTGAAGCCGGGCGGCCTGCTGGCCGTGTCGGCCGTCGATATCCACATCCGAAAAGGCAAGACAAGCGGGCCGCACGATCCGTGCATCAGCGACCCCGAGGAGACACGGACGGCGATCGAAAACGCGGGCTGGGAGTTCCGGGCTTTGAAGCATCCGATCTCGTACGATGAAAAATACGTCCTGATATTTTCCGCGCCGTCCCGTTCCGTTAAAGGATACGGTCAGGCGATGAATACGGATAAAATCTCGCCGAAATATATCCGGTGGTAGTCCTTGCCCGGGTAATTCTTGTGAATCGCCGGGTCGACGAATCCCTCAGGATCCATGTCCTGAAAGTAGATTTTGCGGCATTCCAGGATGAGGTCGGCTTCCTGATAGGATGGAGCAGCGACCCGCTTTGAAGCCTTCAAGCTGAGCCGCGTCTTGGCCAGCTTGTCGCCGTCTCTTCCGGAGAGCGTGCCGAGGAGATTCAAGTCCTTGCGGAAGGCCTTGGGGAACGCGCAGAGGGTGAACGAATCGGAGGAGTCCATGAAGCCGCGGGTGAACCGCTGAGGCCGGACGACCGCCTGGGCAAACGGCTTGTTCCAGATATAGCCGAGACTGCCCCAAGCCACGGTCATCATATTGCAGGACTCCATGGTCCCGGATGTCAGGAGAAACCACCGGTTCATCCAGAGATCCACAATCTCGACCGATAGATCTTTCGCTTTAATCTCACGCATGGGAATTCCTCCGGACGAAATCGAACGACCAACGGCTATTCTTACGGGAAGGAGCGACGCTGTCAAGCGCCCGTACGGGTTCGCCCCGGAACCGAATATTCAGCGTGAACCGCCCGGCCGCGCCGGATCCATTCGAACCGCAAAGACCCAGGCATGGGCGCAGGGGACGGTCGCGGGCGTCACCGCCGGCGGGCGGATGGACACCTCTCCCGCCCGGCTTTCCCAGCGGAGGCTTTGGCTATTTCCCAGCATCCGAACCGATACGATCCGGCCGGCCGGATCTCCCTTGATGACCAGGGGATCCTCCGGCCATTTCGGGCAGATCACAAAAAGCTCGTCTCCACGCCGGGTGAAGCGGACGCCCTCCGGACCGGTCCATTGGCCGGGTTTGACCGCCGCGCTGCCGTAGATCGCCTCGCCGTTCACTCTCAGCCAATCGCCGATATCGGCCAACCGCTGTTGCTGGATGACCGGAATCCGGCCGTCCGCCGTCGGGCCGACATTCAGAAGGAAATTGCCTCCCCGGCTGACCACATCGATCAGCTCGTGAACGAGCTCGGCGGAGGTCCGATAATCCGCCAGGTTTTCAGCCCGGTTGAATCCATAAGAGCCGCCCACGCCTCGGCTTTCCTCCCACGGATGGGAAACCGAAAGCTCGGCATCCTGGTATTCGCTGGAGAAATAGTCCCCATGCTTGCCGGGCATCCCCAGGCACCAGCGGTCATTGACGACAACTTCGTCGCGATTAGGCGCTTCGTTGTAGAGCCAGCTTAAAAACTCCCGCGTTTTCCAGAATTCCGCGGTTTCATCCCATTCCCCCCCATCGGAGAAAATCAGGGCCGGCTGATACTCCAGGACCAGCTCCTTCAATTGAGGGAGAATATGTCGGTCGACGTATTGATCGCGGGGAATGGCGTACTTGTCGATCAGCTTTTTATCCAGCCAATATTTCGATGGCTGCCGCTTCGTGGGCGAGCTTTCAAACTCGATCAGCGAATAGTAAAGGCCCATCCTCAAGCCTTTTTTCCTCACCGCCCGGGCCAGTTCTCCGACCAGATCGCGGCGGGGGCCGACGTCCAGGCTGTTCCAAGCCTTTTTATAAGGGCTTTTCGTCGGCCAGAGGCAGAAGCCGTCATGGTGCTTGCTGGTCAGGACGACGTACCGGGCTCCCGCGTTCCGGAATGTCTCCGCCCAGAAATCGGGATCGAACAGCTCGGCTTTAAATTGAGGGGCGAAATCCCGGTATTCGAACGCCTCGCCGTAGACGCGCTTGTGAAAGGCGTCCCCACCGTTGACCAGGTCGCCGATCACCCGGGCGTAGTACCATTCGGCATATGAGGCGTATTTCTTTTCGCTGAGCGGCCGCCAGGCGGGAACCGAATAAACGCCCCAATGAATGAAGATCCCGAACTTGGCCTCGTTGAACCAGGTCGGCATCGGCCGGCGGTCGAGCGATTCCCAGGTCGGCTCATACCGGGTTTGGAGGGAGGCTTTTCCGAGGGATCCGGCCAGACAGGCGATCGCAACAATAAGCGTTACGGCGGATTTCATGGCACTCCTCCTGGGTCATTTTCCCTTTTTCCCCGGACCGGATCAAATCCCGCCGCTTCGCCTCGTCTGTGTCATCCATGAGGCAACACCTCACGTATTACTAAATGCGGCGCCGCGAAGCGACCTTCGCCCGCCGTAATAATAGTTCGCCGGGACATAAGGCCTCGCTGGGTATTTCGGCTCCGCGCCTGTCAGGCGAATTTCACGGAATTCAATCTCGGGAGGACCATGATGACATCCTGCAAATTCGAAGCACGGTCGATTGTCCGGGCCCTGGCCCTCGGCGTCCTCATCCTCATCCCGACGACCGCCCGCGCTCAAAGCCCAGCCACCGACCATCCGGATCGGACTGTCGATGCAAAAATGCGCGCCGCGGTCATCGAGAAGGTGATCCAACAGCTGAATCAATACTACATCGATCCCGAACTGGCTCGGAAGATGGAAGAATCGCTGAGAGGGAAGCTCAGGCAGGGCGCCTTCGACACGCTGGTCGAACAAAGGGAGTTTCTCAGCCGGGTGACGGACGATTTGCGTTCCGTCTCCCATGACCTCCACCTGGGCGTCTGGCCGATCGAAATGTCGATCAACGCCGGAGCGGGGGCTTCTGAGGAGGAGCGGCGGCGGGTGAAGGCCTTGGCCCGCTACAATCACAACGGCGTCCTTCAGGTCGCCCGTCTTCACGGCAACATCGGTTACCTGGAATTATCCTATTTCGAAGGAATAGAGCAGGGAGGCGAGACCGCGGTGGCAGCCATGAATTGGCTGGCCGGGACCGACGCCCTGATCATCGACGTTCGCCGCAATGGCGGCGGGAGCGATGTCGTTTCACTCATCCTGAGCTATCTCTTCCCCGAATCCGTCCACACGTTGGATATCTTTTCCAAGATCGATCAATCCACCCGCCAGATTTGGACGATGCCCTATGTGCCCGGGTCCCGGCTGGCCGATATACCGGTTTATATCCTCCTCAGCCGGAGATCGGCTTCCGCCGCGGAGGATTTGGCGTATTCGCTGAAAACCCACCGCCGGGCGATTCTGGTCGGCGAAGTGTCGCGCGGCGCGGCCAATCCGATCGAAGAATTCTCCTTCCCCGAGCTGTCGATCTGCATGGCCGATCTCGGCCTACCGGGTCGCCAGCCCGGTCACCGGGACATGCTGGGAGGGCGTGGGGGTCGAGCCGCACATCGCCGTGCCCGCCGAGAAGGCATTAGACGCAGCCTGTGTCGAAGCCATGAAGGCGCTCGTCGCCTCCGATGCCGGCGAGGAAATAAAAACGGCCCGGACCTGGGCTCTGGAAATGTATCGAGCTCTTCTTGATCCTGTGACGCTGGAGGATAAGGCCTTATCCTGTTATGCGGGTTCTTTCGGGTCGAATGATTCGGTTTCGGTCCGCCGGAGGGCGTCTGAGCCTGATCAATAAAAAAAGCCTGACGTACTCGCTGATTCCACTCGGCGGGGACAGGTTCGCTATTAAAGAGGAGGAAGGGATCGTCCGGTTTGTCCGCGACGAAGCCGGGATCGTGACCAGGCTGGACATCCAGTTCCCCGACGGTTTTCGAAAGTCGATAAAAAAGGATCGCGGGCCTCGGCTCTAACGGGAAACTGTCGCGGTCACGACGTCGGTTTTCGATAGATCGCTTTCAGACACGGCCTTCAGGGTGATCTTGGCCGAGTCGGAGGCCCCGTTTTCCCGGGACGACATAGACGGTCGACTTTTCCGGATCTGGCCGGCCTTGACCGCGGCCAGGGCGTTCGGCAGCTTCGCCGTCCAGCCCTTGCCTTCGACGGAAACGGACAACCGGTAAACGTCTGAGCCGAAAGCGGGGTCGTCCCGGCCGGGGCCGGCTTCGCCGGTGTTCTTCAAGACGAAATTGACCGTCGTAGAAGGACGGCAGCCTTTTGCTTCGCCGGTCCGGTACAGATCCAGGCCCTCTTCGCCGGGCCCGCATCCGTCCAGGGACCGAACGGCCAGTGTATAAACCAAAATCCCCTCCCCGTCTTTTCTCACATCGACGACATAGAAATGCAGCCGGTTGGGCTATCCTCCCATTCGAAGGCGCTTCCGGAATCCGCGCCGGCATGGAAGAGAGCGTCGTTGAGCTGGCGGTAATCGGCGACCGTCCGCATCACCTTTTCCCCGTTGGGCTTGACGTAATCCACCACGTTGATGTCTTCGGGATGGGCGTCGATGACCCAGATGTAGCTGTTGAACTCGTTGGGTCCGCCGTTTCGGCCGCGCAAGCACTCTTGTTCTTGGCGATGAGGACGCCGTTGTCGGGGGTGAAGGAATCGTAGCCGATCCGCTGGACGACTTCCAGGCTGTAAAAGGCGTAATTGGGGGTTCCCGGCGAAAGCGGATTCTTCGGCCGGATCATCGGGCGGGGTCAGGTCGCCCGGCTTGTCCCCGTCGAACCTGACGAAGATGCCGGTGACCGTTCCTGGAAGCGGCTCAACCGCCCGGGCCGTCACTTCCGCGACCGCAAGCCCGGATGCCGCCAGGTCGGCCCGGCCGAGAATGAGGAGGTCGGACTCGGTGATGAACTTATTCTCCAGGCGGTTTCTGACCATCAAGCCGGCGGGCATGGCCGCGCCCTGCGTCGGCGGCACAACCCAGCGCCGGTGGGGACCGCCCGGGCCGTTGAAGCTGCCCCGGTCCATCATGTCCCAGGGTCCGGCGGCGACCCGGCGGTAGGGCGTGACGTAGGGATTGTTGTTGAGGTCGGGAAGGCTGAAGGAGAAATGGCCGAGCTCATGGGTGATGGTCCCGGAGTTTTCGCCCTGGCGCATGGAGGACAAGCCCCATTGTTGGGCGCCGGCCAGCCAGCTGGTCCATTCGACGTATCGCGTCGGGATCCAGCGGGGCTTGTCCGGATTGGGGTTGCCCCATTCCGGCGGGATGTCTTCTTTGGAGTTGAACTTCATCTCCCCGAATTCCTGCCAGACGCCGGTTTCGTCATAGCTCGCGTACAAGCGAAGAACGGCGTCGTAGTCTTTGCGGACGTCTTTGCCGACGGCTGCCGTCCAGATCTCGTCGCAGTCCCGCTCCATCCGGCTGTCGGCCTTCGTCCCGTCGGGCGTGTAATCGTTCTGGCCCCATTCGTTCAGACCATATGCCCAGATCGGCTTGGGCAGGCGGTAAGGTCCGAAGACTTCGACCTCGGTGATGCCGAATTTCCCCCTCGACTGCTCCATCCAATAGCCGTTGATGGTCTGGCCGTGGTTGACGGCCGACGGCTTCATGAAGAAATCGGCGTAAAACTGGGGAACCTTTTCCCGGGCGACCGGCTCGATTTGGGGGTTGCCGAAGGGGTCGGAGCCTTTCGGCAGGGTGATGACGAACGGCTGGCCGGGAAAATCGATGCCGACGACGGCCAGCTTGAAGCCTTTTTCCGGCTTGAGGGCCGGGTCGGCCCAATTGCGCCCGGGGATCGGCCGGTAGTCGTCCCAAGTCATAGATCCTGGTCCTGGATCCGATGTTGGTCCAGCGGCGGCGGCCATAGAGTGTTTTTTCTGGCCTGACTTTTCGCTCCGGGAGTCGAAATGCAATATCGAGAACGCGAGAAGTCCAAAGAATGCCGCCCGATAGAAAATTTGCTTTTTTTTCATGATGAATGCCACCTCGTAGAGAATCGTTCACCTGAAGATACATCAAATATCAGTTCAAGTAAACTGACCGAAGTCCCACAATAAGAGCACTGTCCTGTATCGGACAAAGCCTGTCGTTTTCGAACATCTTTCGCCCCTCTCGGACAGACTTTCGTCTGATGCGACTTTTTTTTGGCTGGCATATTTCTCGCATAAGTCATGGTCCGACATATGTCGACAACGGAGATATTCCATGAATCTTAAAAGCCTCGCCGGCGCTTCGGCCAAACCCATCGTCCTTTCGCTTCTTCTAACCGGCGAAAGCTATGGCTACCAAATCATCAAACGCGTCCGGGCCGTTTCCCAGGGCACACTGATCTGGTCCAACGCCACGCTCTACCCGGTCCTTCACCGGATGGAAAAGGACGGATTGATCCGTTCGGAATGGAAAATGTCGGAGGAAAACAGGATGCGAAAGTACTACGTCTTGACCGACCGGGGCGCCCGGGAGTTGGCCGCGGAAAGAAAAGAATGGCGCGGCCTTCAAAAAACCCTCCGGAAGCTCCTGAGCCCGGCCGAGGCGGCTGAGTAATCCGGGGATCATCGCCATGTTCGACTTGGAGCAAGCCGTCCGCGAGTGGAAAAAAATCATAAAACGGAATCCGGCCCTGGAGGATGGAGAGATCGCCGAGCTCGAGGCGAATATCCGGGATGAATTCGATGAGCTGTCGTCCCGCGGCCTGCCCCCGGAAGAGGCCTTTACGGCAGCCCGGGATACGGCCGGTTGCCCGGAGCTTCTCGAAACCGAATACGCCAAAGCTCATTCCGCCTCCCGACTCCGACACCCCCTTTCGTGGCGGAGGCCTCGCTTCATGCCTTCGCTGGTTTGGAATTATGCCAAAATCGCCTTGCGCAAAATCCGGCGGCAGAAAGGATTTTCCTTCATCAATATCGCCGGCCTGGCCGTGGGGATGGCCGCCTGCATCCTGATCTTCCTGTGGGTTCAGGACGAATCAAGCTATGACCGGTTCCACGAAAACGCCGGCCGGATCTTCCGCGTCATCAGCGTCGACCGGGCCGGCGGAGGCGATTCCTGGGATACGGCCGGCCCCGCGCCGGTCGGGGAAACGCTCGTTCGGGATTATCCCGAAGTCTTGAAAGCGACCCGCGTCCAGAGCGGGTGGACCGGCTGGAACCTTCACCGGGGTGAGGACCGGTTCACCGAAACGACGCTGGCCGCGGTCGACCCGGCATTTTTCGAAGTCTTCGCCTTCCCGTTTATCGCCGGCGATCCCAAATCGGCTTTGAAAGACCGTTTCTCCATCGTTTTGACCGAGAGCTTGGCTCGGAAAATCTTCGGGAAGAAGGATGCCTTCGGCCAAGTCGTCCAGATGAACGAAACGGACCTTCGCGTCAGCGGGGTGATCCGGGACATCCCCAGAAACTCCCATCTTCAGTTCGATTACGCCTTTCCCTTGGAAAACATGAGGGAATGGCGCTCCTCCGGCCTCGACGATTGGGCCTATCGCCAATGCGCGACGTACATCGAGACTAAACCCGGAGTGACAGCCGGCGATCTCCGGACAAAAGCCGCGGGGATCGTTCAAAGGCACCTCCCAGAATCCAAGCTGGAGCTGGATTTCCAGCCCTTAGCCGCGATTCATCTCCGGTCCCAGCGACTCAAAAACTTCGCCGTCCAGTATCCGAATCCCGGCAACGCAATATTCGTTGTCGTGTTCTCCTTGACCGCGGTCTGCATCCTGCTCCTGGCCTGCATCAACTTCATGAACCTGTCCACGGCCCGGTTCGGTTCGCGCGCCCTGGAAGTCGGCGTCCGAAAGCTGAACGGCGCGACCCGGTCGGACCTCGTTCGACAGTTTCTCGGCGAATCGTTCCTGACGGCCCTCGTTTCACTTGCCGTGGCCGTTCTCCTCGCGCTCCTCGCTCTGCCCGCTTTCAACGGCCTTTCGGGAAAAGTCTTCTCTCCGGCCGATCTTTTCCGGCTCCCGACGATCCTCGGTCTCCTGGTCATTATCGTCCTGACCGGTCTCGCCGCCGGTAGTTATCCCGCCGTTTTTCTGTCCTCGTTCGCTCCGGCCAAGGTCCTCAAGGGATCCCTTCGGCTCGGCGTCCGGCGCGGCGGAGCGCTCCGGAAGGTCCTGGTCGTGGGTCAGTTCGCCTTCACCATCATCCTTCTGACCTCGACCTTGATCATTTACGGCCAGCTGCGGTACATGCAAGGCAAAGACCTGGGTTTCGATGCGAACAATGTCGTATCCTTTGCCGGCTACGGAGCTTACGACGAAAATTTTGCCGCAGCCAAGCAGGAGCTTCTTCAAAATCCGGACATTCTGAGCGTCAGCCGCTGTTTTCCCCCGGGACCTGGGAACGAAGGAACCACAGCCGTGGGATGGGAGGGCAAGGATCCCGGGCACGAGGTGGTGTTCTATGACGACCGGGGCGACTACGATTATCTCAAGACGTTCGGGCTGACCATGGCCGAAGGCCGCTTCTACTCGTCGGAATTTCCCACCGACGCCGACAATTTCGTCATCAATGAGACAGCCGCGCGTTTTCTTGGGACCGGCTCGGCCATCGGTAAAAAATTCTCATACAACGGACGAACGGGAATCGTCATCGGCGTCATGGCCGATTACCATGGGGGATCGCTTCATACGCCGATCCTGCCGAAGGTGATTCGCTTGATGGACGGTTTCTTTGTCAGCGTCCGCTATCGGCCGGGAACGATCAAGGCCGTCATGGAATTTCTCTCGCAGGCCTGGAAGCGTTTCGTTCCCGAGAGGCCGTTTCGTTACGACTTCCTGGATGAAGGCATCGCCAGGCGTTATGCGACGGAACGCCGGATCGGGAAAATTGTCCTGGTCTTCGCCGGCCTGGCCGTCCTGATCGCCTCTCTCGGATTGTTCGGGATGGCCGCTTATTCGGCCGAGCAACGAACCAAGGAAATCGGCATCCGAAAAACTCTCGGGGCCGGGACGACGGGCCTGCTCGTTCTTCTGACAAGAGAATTCGTCCAATGGGTTCTTCTGGCCAATCTCATCGCCTGGCCCGTATCCTACGGCGCGGGCCGCTTCATTCTGCGGGCTTACGCCTATAGGATGACCCTGGGACCAACCGTTTTCCTGGCCGCCTCGGGCTTGGCCTTGGCGATCGCTCTTTTAACGGTCGGCTACCTGGCCTGGAAATCGGCCTCGGCCGCTCCGGTCAAGTGCCTGCGCTACGAGTGAGCCGATCGAACACGCCGTCGGATTGACTTCCTTTCGCTATCGGAATTATTATCCGGGCATCGAGTATCGATACGGGAGGAAGCACATGAAACACGCCTATTCCGAGCTGTTCGCCGAGTACGCGGACGGCCGCTTGCACCGCCGGGAGTTTTTTCGCCGCCTGGCGCTCCTGGCCGGCGGGACGGCGGCGGCCGCCGCGATCCTGCCGCTATTAAAGGGAACGCCGGCCTTCGCCCAGATCGTGCCCGCCGATGACGCGCGTCTCGAAACAGGCCGGATCACCTACCCGGCGGGGGATGTCGAGATGAAGGCCTATCTCGCCCGGCCGAAGAAGGACGGCCGTTTCCCGGCCGTGATCGTCATTCACGAGAACCGCGGCCTCAATCCGCACACCGAGGACGTCGCTCGCCGCGTCGCCATGGAGGGATATGTGGCCATCGCTCCCGACGCCCTCTCCCCCTTCGGCGGAACCCCGGCCAATCCCGACGAGGCCCGGCCGCTCTTCCAGAAGCTCGAGCCGGCGGCCAGCATCAAGAACTTCACGGCCGCCGTCGCCTACTTGAAAACGCATCCCCAATCGACCGGAAAAGTCGGCTGCATGGGTTTCTGCTGGGGCGGCGGGGTGACCAACCAAGTCGCCGTCAACGCTCCGGACCTCAAAGCCGCGGCGCCGTTCTACGGCAGCCAGCCAGCCCTGGAGGACGTCCCCAAGATCAAGGCCTCGATGCTCCTCCACTATGCCGGCGATGACGCCCGGATCAACGCCGGGATCCCTGCTTACGAGGAAGCCCTGAAGAAAGCCGGCGTAGAGTTTAAAACATACATGTATGAAGGCGCCGGCCACGCCTTCTTCAACGACACCGGCACCCGCTACAATAAGGACGCCGCTGCGCTGGCCTGGGAGCGGACCCTGGCCTTCTTCAAGGAAAAGTTGGGCGGATAAAATCGATCCAACCTCGTTTTTTTAGTTTCCGGGGATCCATCATCCAAGGAGTATCGTCATGCCCGAAAGCAAAGACCGAATCGAAACGAAGCTCATTCATGCCGGGGAAATCCGGCCGGGAGTCAAGGGGGCCGTCTGTCTTCCCGTTTTTCAGACGGCGATGTACGAATACCAGCCGAACGCCGGACACCGTGACATCAAGTACATCCGAATGAACAACACGCCCAACCACGACGTCCTTCACGGCAAGCTGGCCGCCCTGGAAAACGCCGAGGCGGCCCTCGTCACGGCCAGCGGGATGGCCGCGATCACAACGGCCCTCCTGGCCGTCCTTTCCGCCGGCGATCACCTCCTCGCCCAGGACAGTCTTTACGGCGGCACCCATGATTTCTTCGTTAAAGCCCTCGGAGATTTCGGAATCGACTATGATTTTTTCGACCCGGAGCGGCCCGAGACTTGGGCCGCCAAACTCAAGCCGAAGACGAAGGCGATCTATGTCGAAACGATCTCCAATCCGCTCCTGAGAGTTCCGGACCTCGAAACCGTCGTGTCGTTCGCCCGGGAGCACGGGCTCATTTCCCTCATCGACAATACGTTCGCCACGCCGGTCAACTTCCGCCCGGCCGAACACGGCTTCGACCTTTCCCTTCACTCCGGGACGAAGTATCTCAACGGCCACTCCGACATCGTCGCCGGGGCGATCGTGGGAAAGCGATCGCTCGTCGAAAAAGCGCTCGATAAGCTCGACCTTCTCGGCGGCTCCCTGGATCCCCACGCCTGCTTCCTCCTCCATCGGGGGCTCAAAACGCTCGCGATCCGAGTGGCCCGCCAGAACGCCAACGCCCTGGTTCTGGCCGACTTTCTCGCGTCTCGGCCGGAGACAAGTCGGGTGAATTATCCCGGTCTGGAAAGCCACCCCGGTCACTCCCGGGCAGCCCGGCTGTTCGATGGTTTCGGGGGAATGCTGAGCTTTGAGCTGGCGGGGGGCGTCGAAGCCGCGGAACGATTCCTGGGACGGTTGAAAATCCCCATCGTCGCCCCCAGCCTCGGCGGCGTCGAGTCGTTGATTACCCGTCCGGCGACGACCTCTCACTCCGGGATGGAGCCGGAAGAGCGCCGCCGGGCCGGAATCGCCGACGGCTTGATCCGTCTTTCGGTCGGAATCGAGGCGGTCGAAGACTTGATCGCCGATTTCGAGCAGGCCCTGGGCTAACGAGAACGGCGCCACTCGGCGGCGACGGCTTCAACGAACGGCCGGCAATGGTTGAAGAACTTCCGGTAGCCGGGGCAAAGATAGTTCCCGTTGTCTTCGCCGTCAACCGTCCGAACAAACCGATTCTTGGGACATTCGCCGTGGCACATCGCTAACACTTCGCACTCGCGGCAAACTTTCGGGAGAATATCCACTTTTCGCCGGCCGAAAGCCCGCTGGGCCGGGCTTTCCAGTAAAGTGACGAGGGGCGTTTGCCGGATGTTGCCGATCCGATTCTCCGCGTCTACGTAATGGTCGCAAGGATAGAAATCGCCGTTATGCTCGACGACCGGTATTTCGCCGCATTCCGGCCGGAAAATACACAGCGAATGGTCCTGCCCGAAAGCGACTCGGGCCGCTTCCTCGATGATTTGAATCTTCATCCGCCCGATATCCCCTGCGGCCCACTCATCAAAGACCGCGCAGAGGAAATCGCCCCATGCCTCGGCCGTAACGGACATGGGATCGACGCCGCCGGGCAGGTCCGGCCGCCGGATGACGAGGGGGAGAAAACTCACATAGGCCGCCCCGATCTTCTTGAAGAATCCGTAAACGTCCCCGGGGAAGCCGGCATTCCCGGCCCCGACGACACAGAGAATATCGGTGGAAACACCGTGTCTGCGGAGAACCTCATAACCCCGCATCGCCAAATCGAAGGACGGCCCGCCGCCCGCCGTTTTCCGGTTGAGATCGTGGAGCTCTCGCGGCCCATCCAGGCTCAGCCCGACGGAAAATCCTTCCCCGGCCAAAAATCGCCCCCATTCGTCATTCAGGAGAAGGCCGTTGGTCTGGAGCCCGTTGGCGACCTGCCGGTTGTCGGGACGATATTTTTTCTGCAAGGCGACGGCTTTGCGGAAAAAGTCCAGGCCGGCCAGCGTCGGTTCCCCGCCGTGCCAGGAAAACCGGATCACCTCGTCGGGCGAGGCCTGAAGATGCTGGACGATGTAATCCTCTAAGAGGTCATCCGGCATCCGGAGCACACCGCTGTCCTGGAAGAGGCCGCTCTTTTCAAGATAATAGCAGTAGCGGCAGGCGAGGTTGCAGGCCGGACCGGCCGGCTTGGCGAAGACCTGGAATCCACGGGAAGCCCGGATGGTTCGCGTCATTTGAGGGCGGCGTCGATGAACTCGATCAATTTTTCCTTTGTTCGGTCTTCATCTTCCACCCGGCGAAGCAGCCGTCCGTTTTTCCCGATAAGAACGACAGCGGGGATGGACGGGAAGGATCCATAAGAAAAGAAAACCTCCTCATCGGCCCAGGCCGCGGGAATCGTCAGGTTCCGGGTCAATTCGATCGTCGATTTATCCGACCCGCCTTTCTTCCAGGAATCGACGAAATCCAGGGCCAGGAGAACGACCTGGACCGGTTTTCCGGCATACCGGCTCTGGATTTCCTGGAGCAGAGGAAGGCTTTCCCGGCAGGTCGGGCACCAGCCGGCCATGAACTCGATCAAAACCACCCGGCCGCCCCATTGAGACAGGCTGAGCTTGCCCTCTTTCACCGACGGCAGATCGAAAACGGGCGCCGGCCCTCCCGTTTCGAGCAGCTGCTGGAAGCGGGCCGTGCCGCCGTTTCGCTTCGCGTACCGCCGATTCTGTTGAAAGTTCTTTTCCCCGGGATATTTCTTAAGAGCGTTCTCGTAATCCGCGACGGCGGTTTCATACAGGGCGGCCGCCTCCGCCGCGTGTTTCTCTTTCATCAGCTTGTCGGCTTTTTGAATCCGGACATAGCCCGGGCGGCCGAGACTGTACATGAGGTTCTGGAGATAGGATTTATCATCCGGCTTGAGGGCGAGAGCCTTTTCGTACAGGGCAGCGGCTTCAAGGAAAGCCCTGGCGGCCTCTTCGGTCTTGTCTTCCCGGTGGAGGGAATCGCCCTTATCCAGCAGTTCGTTGGCCTGCTTGGCCAGGTCCTGGGCTTGAGGCGCCGGTCCTTTCAAGAAACCAAAGGCGGATTGGGGAACAAGAGAAGCGAGCAGCATGATCGTCGCGACGATGAAGCGCATGGGAACCTCCCTACTTATTCGACGACGTTCTCATCCACGCGGGCGCCGGTTTCGGCTTCGGTTTTTTGCCGTAAAGGAAATCGTCGGCCCGGGCGGCCAGGAGCTTGAGCGCGGCCGCCCGCTCGCCTTCCCGGAGAGAGACTGCGGCCGCATAAATCGAAACAAGCGCGAGGATCGCGAGGAAACCGACGACGATTCCGCCCGCAAGGGAAGGAAGGCTCGTCACCCTTCAAGCCTAAATCAGCTCGAGCTCATCTTTCCGGCCGGGCCGGAGGGTATCCTCCCCTTCCGGGCCGAAGATTTTTTCCCGCACCCGGGGGACGGTCAAACGGGCGATTTCCTTGAGCGTCTCGAAAACGCCGACGCCGGAAATGGCCGCCGCCTCGACGTGGGGAGCTCCATGGGGATTGAGGAGCTTGTTCAGCGTCTCAACCGGAATCAGGTTGCTCAAGTCCCGCTTATTGTACTGATAAACCATGGGGAACAGGGCCAGGTCGGTTTTCTGTTCCTTAAAATTCCGGCGGAGGCTTTCCAGGCTTTCGAGGTTGGCATCCAGCAGCGGGATCTGCGAATCGGCGACGAACACGAGGCCGTCCGTTCCGACGAGGACGTTTTTCCGGGAGGCCTCGTAATACACCTGCCCGGGAACGGTCATCAGTTGGAAGGTGGCCTTGAAATGGCCGATATATCCCGCTCGGATCGGAAGGAGGTCGAAGAAGTAAGTCCGCTCGGTCTCGGTTTCCAGGCAGATCAGCTCGCTCCGCGAAGCGGGATCGATTTTTTCCTGGATGAAGCGGAGATTGGTCGTCTTTCCCGACAAACCGGTGCCATAATAGACAATCTTGACGGTCAGCTGGTTTGTCGTATAGTTGATGAACGCCATGGCTTACGGGGTTCCGTTCCCGGAAACCTCCGCCAGAAGTATATCATATTTTCGCATAACGCAATCCCACGTATACTGTTTTTTAACGTAGCTCAGGCCGTTTTCCCCGAGAACGGCCCGTAACCGGGCGTCCTTGACGAGAAGGCCCAGGGCCGCGGCAAACTCCCCCCCGCCGGTAAAATAAAGCCCGCCGCCGCTATCCAGGCAATGCTGCTTCAGCGGGTCGGACCCCTCCTGGACCAGGACCGGAGTCCGGACAGACATCGATTCCAGGACGGCCATGCACAGGCTTTCATAATGCGACGGGTGGATCGTCGCCAGGGCTCCGGCCATGGCCGCGTTCTTTTCCTCCGGGGAAACGAATCCCAGGTAGCGGATCCGGGGGCTGTCGGGAAGCTTCATCAGGAGCTTGCCGATCAGGACCAGGTTCAGGTCCGGGAACCTCTGCGCCGCGGCCAGAAAATGGTCGAACATCTCGGCGCAGCCCTTGCCCGGTTCGATCCGTCCGGCATAGAGGATATACGGGTCGAGGTTCCGGTATCGGGGCAGGAATTCCCGGAAGGTCGCCGGCTCGGGGATGTCCACGCCCACCCCGACGATGTCCTGGGCTTTGCCCACGAAGGAAAATCGGGAGGCGAGCATCGCCCGCTCGGCCGCCGTGTTGAAGACAAAGCCGGCCGGCCGCTCGAACACCTCGCGCATCATGTCCAGGCGCAGGGCCGGCTCGTCGTGGGCCGTCGGGACCAGAAGCGGATTTCCCTTGACCGCCTTCAAGCCCCAGTAGGTGTTGTAGTAGAGATAGGTGAAAAAGACGAACCGGTCGTGGAGCCGCTCCTCCCGTTCCAGGGCGAGGATGAGGTCGAGGCTGAACGGGCCTTGCTTCTCCATCCACCGAAGCTCGTCGGCCCGGGTATGGGGATTGAAAAAGATCCAGTCGGAATAGGCGTTGAACGAGAGGATGTCGCGCGGCCGCTCGACTTTGTACCGCTTGATGACGACTCCGTTGAGGACGGACTCGCCTTCGGGATATTCGTTCTTCCAGGTGACGTAATCCTTGGCTGCGGTCGTGTAGACCGTGCAGTCGTGGCCCCGACGGGCCAGCCGCTCGGCGACCATCCGGCAGTGAAGCTCCGATCCCCCCATCACCTCTTTGCCGTAGCGTTGGACGACGAAGGCGATTTTCATTTCCGCCTCCAAAGCGCGGCCAGACGGTCGCGGAGGAAGGCCTCCCGGGGAAAGTCCTTCAACCGGCGAAGCTCGCGCCGCCCGCTTTCGATGAGGGCTGCCCGAAGCGCCGCGTCCTTGGCCGCCATGTGGACCGCCTCGGCGGTCTTGTCGGGGCGGAATTCGCGGAGCAGGAGCCCGGCTTCTCCCAGGGTGTACGGGACGGCCGCGGCCCCGAGGGCCACGACCGGGAGGTCGAACATCATGCTCTCGACCAGGGGCAAACAGAATCCCTCATGCTCGCTCAGGGAAAGAAAGACGTCGGAAGCCCGGTAGAGGGCGAACATCTCCTCGTCCGGGACATGGCCGATGAAACGGAGCTCGCCGGGCTTGAGATAGAATTCGTCGGCCATCCGGGACACGGCCGCATAGTATGTCGGGAACGTATTGGTCTTGCCGACGACGATCAACCGGACGAGCGGAGAAATATATTTCTTGTAGTAAAAAACCGTTTTGATGAGGTTTTCGATCTTCTTGTTGGGCGCGATCCGCCCGACAAAGAGGATGTTGGTCCGGTCGTCCCGGTAGAGGTCGCGGAGTAGGGCGTTCTCGGGGAGCAGATATTTCGCAAAATCGACAAACAAGGGAAAAACCGTCGTGTTCCGGAAACCCAGGGCGGCCAATTCCCTGCGGTTGTATTCGGAATCGGCCAGGCTCAGGTCCGACGCAGCGGCCAAGGCGGCCAGTTCCTCCCTCCCCACCCGGGCGATCCGGGCGAATTCCGGGTTGACGCCTTCGAAAAACTCGGCCGGAGTGATGTTGTGATAGATGATCGCTTTTTTCGAAGGCAGGCCGGCCAGGGCCCCGGAAAGCGGCGAGGGCAGGGCGAAATGGAGGATCGTGACGTCGGAAGCGGACGGCGCCGGAAATTCGGAAAACAGCTTCGATTCGCCCTCCAGCCCCCGGTCCCGGCTCAGGCAGTAGATTTCGCTCTGATGTCCTTCGGCCCGGAAAAACGACCGGAGCTCCCAGGCTTCGTCGCCGATCGCGTCGCCGCGATGGAATGCGGGCACCAGCTGGTCGACTCTCATCCGCGCGGCCACCTCGGCGACCTTTTGAAGAAGGACCCGGCCGACGTTTTCCCGGAGGAACGGCTTCAGGGCTTCCTTCTGGCCGTCGATCAGGCGCCGGCGGAGCCCCAGATCGCGCTCGATCGCGTCGATGAGGCCGGCGGTATGGAGAAAATCCTTCTTCCGGAGGACCACGCCGCCGCCGTTCATCGTCTCCCCGACCGCTCCGGCGTCGAAGCCGATCACCGGGATCCCAAGATGAAAAGCCTCCAGCGAGCGGTACGCCGAAGCCTTCGTGTTCGCTCATGGAGAGATAATAATCGGCCGCCCGGTAACAGGCCAGAAGCTCGGGAAATTCGACGATGGCCGGTCAGGTGGATGTCGGTCAACCGGAGCTTGGCAATCAAGGCCTGAAGCCCGGCCACATAACGGTCCTGGCCGCGATAGTCCCCGGCCAGGATCAGCCGGGAGTTCCGGGTTGAAGTGTTTTTTATAGAAATAAAAGACTTTGACCAGCGTCCTCGAATTTCTTGTTCGGGATGGCCCGGCCGACGAACAGGAGCGTCGTCATCTTTCTTCTCGAACAAGGCCTTATAAACCGGGTCGGCCGGTCCCTGGAACTTGTCGAAGTTCATCAGGATCGGCAGGACGCCGGTCTTCTTGTACCCGACCTCGGCCAGCTCCCGCCGGTTGAAATCGGAATCGCCCAGGGCCAGGTCGACCTTATCGACGAACATGTTGATTTCCAGCCGGCCCTTGTAGCACTCCCGGGTCAGGACTCGGTGGGCGTCGAGGAAAAAGAGGGCCGGGGTGATGTTGTGATAGATCATGATCTTGCGATCGGGGATCCGGAGAAACATCTTGGACACCGGCGAGCCGATCGAAAAATGGAAAATGACGACGTTGTCCGGGCGGCTCCAGCCCGGATATTCCCGGTAGTCCCGGACGGCCGAAGCCGAACGCGGATCGAACTGGCGGACGAAGATCTCGGAGCGATAGCCGTTTTCCCGGAGGATGCCTTGGATTTCGAGCATCTCGTCCGAGATGGCGTCGCCGTAGGAGACGGATGTGGCGAATTGATGAACGTCCATTAGGACTCCTCGCCGAGACGGCGGACGGTGTCGAGATATTTGCCCTTCGATGATGTCCCAGGTGTAGTGTGGCTTCGAAATACCGGCGGCCGTTATCCCCCAAAGCCTGCCGGAGGCGGGCCGAGGAGAGCAGCAGCTTCAGCGCCTTCGCGGAACTCGGCGTAATTGTCGTAATACAACCCGCCGTTGGATCGGCGGCACTGGCCCCGCAAGCACTTCGCACCGGCCGTTGGCCAGGACCGGCCGGCCCAAGGCCCAGGCCTCGAGGGTGACCATGGACAGGCTTTCGTAAAATGAGGGCATGATCAGCGCTTCGGCCCCGGCCAGGGCGTCGAATTTGTCCTGCTCGGGCCGGAAACCGAGGGAAAGGATATCCGGATGCTTCGGGGATGGGGAGAATGGAGTTGCCGATCAGAACGAGGCCGACGTCCGAACCCGTCTCCTTCTTGAACCGGAGAAGAAACGGAACAGCTCCGGGAAACCCTTGTTCTCGTCGATCCGGCCGAGATAGAGGACATAGGGTTTTTCGATCCCGTGATTTTTCCGGAAGCGGCCGGCGTCGGCGTCTGCCGGGACTTCGGTCCCCACGCCCACGACCTGCCCGGGGATGGCCGCGTTCCCGAGATCGTCTGGATCATCGCCCGCTCCTCCTCGGAGTTGTAGATGAAAGCCCGGGGAAGGCGGAACAGGTCCTTGAAGAAGCGGAGGTCGATGACCGCGTCGCGCTCGGCCGTGGGGACGAGGATCGCTTTTTCCGGGACGGTTCGGATTCCCCAGTAGGAATGCCAGTAGCGGTAGCTGAAAAAGACGAAATAATCATAAGCCGCCCGGATTTTCCCGGATGAAGTGCAGGAGGCCGGGCGACGTCGGCCCTTCGGACTCGAGCCAGTCCAGCTCATCTTTTTCCGCGTGTTCTTCCTCAGAACGAGCTGCTGGCGCCGGCCGAAAAGCTCGGGATCTCGCGGGACGGGCACGGGAAAACGCCGGACGGTAAGGCCGTTGATCGTCTCCGTTTCGGCCGGATAATGGTCGGCCCAGGTGACATAATCATGGGCCCGGGTGGTCAGCACCTCCACCTCCCAGTGTCGGGACATGTGCTCGGCGACCCACCGGCAATGGAGCTCGGCCCCGCCGTTGATGTCGAGGCCGTAGCGCTGGACGACGAAGGCGATCTTCATGAAAGAAGCTGTTTTTCCAGGATCCGTTCCCTCTGCGCGCCGGTATCGAGGTCCTTTTCCAGGATCAGGACCTTGCTCCGGAGGGTTTCGAACTCGATCCGCAGCTTCGTGATTTCGACAACGAGGTTGTGGTCGAGGTGATGGAGCAGCTTGACGTATTCCATGGTCCGGTCGAGGTCGGCCATCCGCGTGTCCAGCCGGCTCCGGACGCTCTCCAGCTCGGCGACCACTTCGGCGAACCGGACCGGCATTTCGGTCGCCAGGGCGTCCAGCCGCCGGTTGGTCTGATCCAAATGCCGGAGCGTGGCCTGGATGTCCTCGTGAAGCGGCAGACCCAGAAGACGGACGACCGGAGCGAAGGGACGCATCGCCCGGATGAGCTTATCCTTGAGGACGGCCTTCAGGCCGGGAGCGGGAGGAACCGGGGGCGGAATGGGAACGGGCGTCGGCGCAGGAACCGGCGGCTCGGCTGAAGGGGGCGCGAGGGGCTCGAGGGGATTTGCGGCGGCGACGTGTTTAACTTGATCCATAATCGCCTCGACGTCGATATGGTCGAAGTCGATTTTGATCTCGTCGATCGTTGTCGGGCCGGAAGGCTTTGCGTCATCCATGGCATCCTCCCCGGGGAATCTCCCGGTCAGCCGCGCTTTCCATACAAATGATTTTCATAGACGACCTGGACGTCCTGGATGTCGGGGAGGGGCCGGAGCCGCATTTCCTCGATCTCCCGGATTTCACGGTCGGTCAACAACCCATCTTTTTTCCGGGCTTCGATCCGCTTTTCGATTTCCGCCTCGATCCGGGCGGTTTCGGCCTCGCCGAGGCTCTTGATTGTCAGAAAATCAGGCATGGTTCTTCTCCTCGGGCTTCCGCGGAGCACAAAACTCCGCCTTCATTCTAGTCAATTAGGGAAAGGCTGTAAACCGGAAGGATTACTTCCAATTCTCTCGGTTGCGGTACATCCAACTCGTGAGATTGGTCTTTTCCCCTCTGCACCACTTGATCGCTTTCTCGACTTCGTACTTGGACAGTCCGCGCTCGTAATCGATTTTTTGTTCCGGCAGCGATCGGTTCAACTCGGTCAAGAAAGGCAAGGCCTTCTGATCGGCGATTTGTCCCAACGCCCAGATGGCCCTGTTCCTCTGTCGGAATAAGAATTTTTCGGATTTCACGGTTTCGATCAAGCTGGAGACACAGTCTTGCTTAGATTCGTATTTTGCCGTGAGGCAAATCGATTTTACAGATGAATGGAGTCGAGAGAACGTCATTCCGGCGAAAGCCAGAGATAACCGCCCCGATGAAACCGGCGATAAAGACCCCGGTGTGGCTTCGGTTCTGTTATTTTCCCCATGCGATGAATATGGGCCGCCTGCGGCGGATGTCAATCCGCCGGTTATTCTTCCGGGTTGCCCTCGGAATGACGCTGTGCTACAACTCATTTCGCTATGAATCAGGATAATATCCGCTCTCGCGTCAGGATCGGGGTCATCGGCGGCTCCCGGGCCAAAGCCGAGGCGCTTTCCCAGGCTCATGAGGTCGGCCGGATGATCGCCGGCCGCGGGGCGATCCTCGTCTGCGGCGGCCTGGCCGGAGTCATGGAAGAGGCCGCCCGCGGGGCTCACAGCGCCGGCGGATTGACCGTCGGAATCCTCCCCGGAACCCGCCCGGCCGAGGCCAATCCCCATATCGATGTAGCCCTGGCCACCGGATTGGGTTATACCCGCAATTCCCTGGTGGCCATGAACGCCGACGTCCTGATCGCGATCGACGGCGAGTACGGGACCCTGAGCGAGATCGCCTTCGGCCGGATTTACGGAAAGACGGTCATCGGCCTTGGGAGCTGGGATATCCAGGGCGTCATCCGGGCAACTTCGCCGGAAGAAGCGGTCCGGCTGGCCTGGGAAGCAGCGACGGCCGGAAGATAAGCCGTGACAAATTATAAAATCACCCTGAGCTACGACGGGACAGATTATTTCGGCTGGCAGCGCCAGCCCAAGGGAAAGACTGTTCAAGGAACGGTCGAGGACGCGCTGGCCAGGCTGGCCGGAGGCAAAGTGGATGTCGCCGGGGCGGGCCGGACCGACGCGGGCGTCCACGCCCTAGGCCAAACGGCGTCCTTCAAGGCCGAGCTCAAGCTGGGCGACCCGGAGCTGTTCAAGGCGCTCAATGCCATCCTCCCCTCCGACATCCGGATTCTCACCCTGGAGCGGATGCCGGCCGGTTTCCACGCGCGCCGGGATGCCAGGGGCAAGATCTACCAGTACCGGATCTTCACCGGCAAGGCGATCAGCCCGTTCGACGTCCGCTACGCCCTCCACTGGCCCTACCCGCTCAACGCCGGAAAGATGCGAGCCGTCGCGGCTAAATTTGTCCGCGAGGGCGATTTTTCCGGGTTTTCCTCCAACAAAGAGCTCTATCCCGTCCGCCGAGTCGTCCGCTCCGAGCTTCGGAAACGGGGCGACGAGCTGATCTTCACGATCGAGGCGAGCGGATTTCTCCGGTACATGGTCCGAACCATTGTCGGGACACTGCTTGAGGCCGGACGGGGAAGAATCGGGCCCGAAGACATCGAGAGCATCTTCCGGACAAAAACCCGAACCCTGGCCAATCCGACCGCCCCGGCCAAGGGCTTGTGCCTGATGAAGGTGTTCTACTGATTCACTTCCAGGTCATCCGGAAGGCCCTGAAAATTTTCTGACCGTCCTCGCTTTCCTCGACACAATACAGCCGGTCGTTGCGGACTTTAAAATACCCCCCGTTGTAATCCTGAAAGACGCGGAGCGGTTTCCTCAGGAGGAACGCCCCGTCGGAGTCGAAAACATCGAAGACGAATTCCCCGGGTCGCTCCGTCGTCTCGTACGTCATGACGTAGAGGCGGCCGGCTTCATCGGCGGTGAAGCCGATGAAAGGCGGCCGGTCGGCCGGAAAATAGACCTTGTCCTGGATGAATTTCATCTGGGGGGAACCGAACTGGTCGAGAAACTCTTTCTTGTGGGCTTCCGGAACGGGGATCGGTGCGAATTCTTTCCGGATCTTCCGGATCGGGCGGCCGTCAAAATCAAAGACGAAGATATCGTATCCCCGGTCCTGGTGACCGGTGAAGATCATGTCCCGGGAGACGCTCCAGGACTGGATGTGATAGGTGCCCCGGAGCCGCTCCCCCGTCATCGGATTCTCGATGAAACCGGTATCGAGCTTGGCCCGGGCTTTCAGGTCGGGTCCGACTACTTCGATCGGAAACTCGAAGAGCATGTCCGGCTTCGGGTCGGCCATCCGCTTGACGGTGAGAAACGACCCGTTGGGAAGCGGAGCGACGGCGATGTGCACTGGAGAGATCGGCGTTTCCCGAAGGAGCTTCCCGTCCGGGCCGAAGACGGTCAGCCGGTTATTGCCCGCGTTGGTGACGGCGACTTCGTCGGCGCCGGTCACAAAAAGAGCCACAGCATCCTGGATTTCGCCCGGTCCCTGGCCCCGGCGGCCGAACGAAGCGGCCGGGCGGCCGTTCGCGTCGAACTTCAGGACGGCCGTCTCGTTGGACCGGTCGGCGGCAAAATAGACGTTCCCCTTTCCGTCGATGTCGAATACGCCGATATCGCCCAGCCCGAATTCCGCGACCGCATCGTCGCCCGTATCGAGACGCCACACCTCGGTCAATTCGAGAGTCGACGGTGATCCGCTTGTTTTTTCGGGTTCGAGCTTATTAAGGACGATTTCCGTCCCGTTCTCATCGACTGTTCGTTGGACTCCGGATTCTTTCGGTCCGCAAGCCGTGAGCATCGCTACGGCCATCGCGATTAAAAAGGTTTTTTTCACCTATCCTGTCCTTTCATGAAATTTGAAATTCATCGTAACACAGACGATCGGAAGGACGGAATATTCCATCGCCCCGTTTTTCAACACGTCGCGCGCCGCGATTTGACATCCATTTTTTTTGTCGGATACCATACTTGCGCATTGCCGGGAATTAAACAAGGGGAGTTCGAATGAAAAAAACCATCGTCTTTCTCTCGTTGTTTTCGCTGGCCGCCATACTTTCGGCCCAGAATTGGCAGCCGGGCTCGCTCGACGACGCCCTAGCCAAGCCAAGGCCGAGGGCAAGCCCTTGCTCCTCGACTTTTTCGCCGAGACCGGCTGAGGGAACTGCATACTGCTGGGTCAGCAGTACTATGAAAATCCGACGTACGCAAAATTCCTTGAAGAGCATTTCGTCCTCTTCCGGGCGGTCCGGGGCAACATCGCCGGCGAAAAGCTCTTTACTCAATTTAAAGTCAAAGGGACGCCGTTCCTCCTCTTCTTCAATCCGGACGGGACCGAGCTCGATTGGATTTCCGGATACGCGGGATCTCCGGAGAAATTCCACAAAAGCGTTCTAAAGGTTGTGGAGGGAAAAGACACGGCGGCGGCGCTCGAAGGCCTCCATGCCCGGGAGCCGGGAAATCCCGAACCGCTCATCAAGCTTGCCGGAAAATACCAGGAACGTCAGGACCGGGAGAAAGCCCTCGAGCTGAGCCAAAAAGCCCTGGCCCTGGACCCCAAGGGAACGAGGATGATGCGCCGGGAAAACGGCGAGGTCGTTTCCTTTAAGGAAATGGCCGAATATCAGTACGCCCGGACCTTCATGGTGACCTTCGGCCTGATGGATCATCAACATCTCCGGGATTTCATCAAGAAATATCCCTCAAGCCCGCTGGTCCGGGACGCTTATCTCGATGTGTTGCGGATGCTTTTTATCGGCGAGGAAGGCGAAGAGATCTATGGAAAGATGATCGAGCGTTTCCCTCACGACCCTGAGCTGGCCAACCGCCTGGCCGAATTTTTAGGAATGATCGGACTCGGGGAGGGGATTGACAAGATCCTCGATCTGAGCCTGGGTTTCTCAACAAACGCTCTGCGGACGGCCGAGTCCGTATCCCTACCGGCGACGGCTAAATATCTCGCCCAGCTCCAAATCCTCAAAGGAAATCCGGAAAAGGCCGAGGAAACATACGGGAGCGGCTTCTTGGCCGCTCAGGTCGATTCCACGATTGAAAGCCTGATGGAATACGCGGAATTCTGGGTGGAGCAAAAGCGGAACGAGAAGGACGCCGAAGCGGCGATCGACCTCGCCCTCGGCCTCAATCCCGGGAAACAGGGCCTGAAGAGGCGGGCGTCCGTCCTTTTCAATTCTCTCGGGAAGATGGACAAGGCCTTGGAAATCTATGGCCCGGAGTTTCTGAAAACGGTGCAGACGAGTCCCGCGGACCTGTTCTCTTACTTCAATTTGTGGACGCGAAAGAAAGCCAACGAGACGAGCGCGTTTGAGGCGCTCGACCGGCTTCTGGAATTGGAGCCCGAAAGCGTCTATTACCGGTCCGTCACGGCTTCCGTTTTGTGGACCACCGGGCACCAGGACCGGGCCCGGGCCGTTTTCGGGGCTGAGTTCCTCGCCGGCCATTCGGGCAATATGAACACCCTCTTCGAATATGGGGCATTCTGGATTCAGAGAAACAGCGGATTGGAGCAGGCCGTCCCGGCGCTGATTCAATCGCTCCAGACCATGCCGAAATCTTATATGAGCCAGCGGCAGGCCGCCCAATCCCTGATGAAAATCGGCCGGTCGAACGATGCCCTCGCGTTTTACGGTCCGGCCTATCTCTCCGGCATCCAAAGCGATCCCGAGGCCCTGGCCGCCTATGCGGATTTCTGGAACCGGGAAGCCAAAACTAACGCCGAAAGCGCCGCCCAAGCCATCGAGACCGCGGCCCGCCTCCCGTCCTTGACCATGTGGACGCGGATGCAACTGGCCCGCCTCTTTCTCAACTCAAACAAGCCGGGCCGGGCGGAAGAAGTTTACGGACCGGCCTATTTAAAAACCGTCGAATCCGACGCCGAGGCTTTGATTCGGTACGCCTCGTACTGGAAGAGTCTCAACCGGAATCTTTTTTCCGCTCTCGAGGCGGCCCGTAAGGCCTGTGCCGTCGCGCCCGATGAGGCCAAAGCCTGGAGCACTTTGGTCGACGTCTGCGTCGTAACGGACAATCCAAAAGAAGGCCTGGCGGCCGTCGAGAAGGCCCTTCAGCTGACAAAATCCCAAAAAGAGCGGGAAAAGCTCGAAACCCTGAAGAAACAGATCCAAGCCGCTCTGGATAAAAAGGAGGGCTCGGCCTAGCGTCCCGTCTCATAAGTTCCTTGCGGAGTTTATCGAGGAGATGCGACACTATTTGGATTGCTTTGTAAATTTCATTGTCAAAACAACCGCTTCCCGGCGGGGAAAGAGCCGCTAACTCGTTTAAGCTATTTGACTTAAATCCCCTGGGGAATGGTACAAAACTTGCTTAATTGATCGCGAAGAGATTTATGCGCCAAACAGTGTAACGCCGGATCGAGGAGCCCATCATGAAAAAAATCGTCGCGGTTTTGTTCCTTACTGACCATATTCCTGGCTGGATTGACCGCTTTCGGACAGGAGAAGCGGGAATTTGCCGATTACCGGGAGATGCGGGCTTATCTTGGAGAGCTCTTCAACCAGAAAAAATATGCCGAAGCTGCGGCTCTCCTGGAGAGCGTCCTAGACCGGTTCCCGGACAACGTCATGGCCAACACCTTCAACCTGGCCACGGCCCGAATTTCCCTGGGCGACATCGACAAGGCCATGGCCGCCCTCGAGGAGGGCCACCGCCGCGGGGCCTTCTATGGCATATGGGACCTTGACGGCGACCTTTGGGCGCCATTGAGATCGCATGCCCGGTACGAGGCCTTTCACAAGGAAAACCAGGCCCGGATCGATGCCGCCAGCAAGAACGCCGCGCTGATCGTCGATGTCGTGAAACCTGAAGGCTATGATCCGGCGAAAAAGTATCCCCTCTTCATCGCCCTTCATGGCGGAGGCGAATCCATCGCCGTGCTCAAGCCCGAATGGACATCGCCGCGCCTCCGGAAAGAATTTCTTACGGCCTACATTCAGTCGACTCAGGTCGCCGGAATGCGGGGATTTCACTGGCAGGGGGAAGAGACGACCCGCCGGGACGTGACCGAAGCCTATCGCCGGATCCTCTCCCAATACCCCGTCGATGCCGGCCGGGTGCTGATCGGCGGATTTTCCTCCGGCGGATTCGCCTCGCTCATCCTTGCCTTTTCCGACCTCCTTCCGGTCCGGGGCTTCGTCGTCCTGTGCTTCGAACCTCCCCAGACCATCGGCGACAACGCGGTTCTCGCCGCCGTTAAGCGCGGCGTTCGCGGGACGTTCTTGACCACGGAACAGGACGGAAGGATCGACCGGCAGAAGGAATTGGCCGCCCATTGGGCTCAGTTGGGCTTCGACGGCGAAGTTCACATCACCCCGAACATCGGACACTGGTTTCCCAAGAATTTCGCCGAGTTGCTCGACCAGGCCATCGGCCGGATTCTCGGCGAAGGGAAATAGAATCACCAATATGAAAACGCGCCTCATCCCGGCATTGATCCTGGCCGCATCCACTTTTGCTGCGGTCCAAGCCCAGACGCCTCCGCCCGAACCGATCCTGAAATTCCCGGAGGGCGTGAAGAGCGTAAGGATTCCGATCGAGATCTTCGAAAACATCCCTTACGTTCCCCTCCGGATCCCGTCGCTCGGCCGGGAGCTTCGCTTCATCCTGGACACGGGAGCCGGCGGCCTCGTCGCGGTCGACGAATCCGTCGCCCGCGAAGCCGGGATGCCTCTCTCCGGAGAATTTCCCCTGGGCGGGGCCGGAGAAAACCCGAAGGTGGGCCATCTCATCGAGAAAGGCCGATTCGAAGCCGGCGGGCTCTCCTTCGAAGGAGGATCCCAGATCACCATCCCCCTCCACGACATGGACCCCTTCTGGGGGAAGCGCAAGGATGGATTGATCGGAGGGACCTGGATTTCCCGGACGGTCATGGTTCTGGACTATCAGAAAAGCGAGCTGACGTTCCATCGCCCCGAGTCATTCGCCTGGCCGGCCGACGGCCATACGATTCCGCTGATCGTGGACGCCCAATTCGCCTTCGTCGAGGTCAACGTCCACCTCCACGGGTTGGCCGAGCCGGTGAAAGCCCTCATGATGCTGGACACGGGGCTTCGGGGGACGACATTCAACAGCCCGTTTTCGAAAGAGCACGATCTGGCCGGACGCAGCCCGAAGCGGCTGGAAACGGTTACCGGCTACGGCATCGGCGGCGTCAGCCGGGGAATTTTCGGCCGGGTTCGGGCGCTGGAAATCGGTGCCGTCCGGATCGAAGAACCGGTGGTGGCCTTCGCCACGGACAAGAGCGGCGCCCTCTCCGATCCCGGCTTCGCCGGGATTATCGGGACGGAAATCCTCCACCGGTTCACCGTCACGCTCGATTACGCCGGCGGCCGGATGAACCTTCGGAAAAACGAAGCGTTCGACGCGCCCTCCGAGTACGACATGAGCGGCCTCTGGTTCCGCTGCGAGAGCCCCGACTTCCGGACGTTCGTCGTCCAGAACGTCGCGCCGGGGACGCCTGCCGCGACGGCCGGCCTTGCGGTCGAGGACCGTCTCCTGACGGTTGACGGCCGTGACGCCAAGGAATTTTCCCTGGAAAGCTTACGCCGGTATCTCAAACAAGCCGGGAAAACGGTGAGCCTGACCGTTCAACGCGGAACGGAAAAACGTCACATCGACTTGAATCTCGTGCGAATCGTCTGAAATGAAAAAAACACTTGCGGCTCTTTTCGCGGTCTTTTGCCTTCTCGGTTCTGCCTTCGCCGCGGCCGGAGAGCAAGCGGCGATCGTCACCTTCTTTTCCGCTCCCGAGCAGGAAAAGGCGGTCAAGGCCTTGATTAAAAGCGTTCGTCAATGGGGCGGAGCCTACCGTTCCTGTCGAATCTATGCGGTGACGACCGATCCGAAAGAGCTCCCGGGCGCTTCGCTTCGCCAGGAAGGCGTCGAAGTCCTGGCCTTGGAGATGGACCCGGCTTTCCTTTCCTATCCCCTGGCCTTCAAGGCCTTCGCCGCCGCCCAGGTCGAGACGCGGGTGAAAGGAACGGTTTCCACGCTGATCTGGCTGGATCCGGGGGCGATGGTTCTCAATCCCCTCGAGCCTCTCGACCTGGCCGGCCGGCATGACGCCGCCGTCCGGCCCGTCACCTTGGCCAACACCATCGCGATGCCGCCCCAGACGCCGCCGGACGACTACTGGAAGCCGATCTACGGAGAAACCGGGATTGATTACGCCAAGCTTCCGACAATCGAAACCGTCGTCGGCAGCACGAAAATCCAACCCTACTATAATTGCGAATCGTTTTCGTTCAATCCCAACCTCGGGATCGCCGCGGAATGGGCCCGCCTTCTGACCGGGCGCTTGAAAGACGAGCGTTATCAAAAGGACGTCTGCACGACGTCTCTCCGACGTCTTTTTCTTCACCAGGCGGTGTTGAGCGCCGTCCTGACGGCGAGGATCGCCCCGGACAGGATCAGGGCCCTGCCCCTCGCCGCCGGATATCCATTCACGCAGCACAGCCGTCTTCCAGCCGAGAAAAAAGCGGCCCGGCTGAACGACGTCACGGTCGCAATCTTCGACACCACCTGGGACACGGCCCCGGGCTGGATGAAAGTCCTCCCGATCGACGAACCGCTCAAATCCTGGCTGGCGGCTGCGTATACGGATTACATCGAAATCGCTCCCGGGATTTACCGGATCGAGGGAAGCCGGAACCCTATCTCGTCGCGGCCGGAGGGCTCCGTCCTCATCGATCCCGCGGGGCGGCCGCCGCCCGGTATTTCGAAGCCCTGCGTCCCGCTTTCCTCTGAAAGCGATCTCCTGACCATGCCCACCAAGATCATTCCGACGACATCGCCCGCTGGCGCCGGGGCCGGGACATCCCGGTCGTCGCCCAACGCGAGTACAAGCGGTACTTCGAGTACCAGGAAGAGCTGAAGGGCTTTTTCGCCCGGCGGAACGCCATGTGGGCGGGAAAGATGCCGGCCGAGGGGAAGCCGGAACGCCGGCCGCTCGGGAAGAGCCCACGGTCTTTTTTTCCGATGAGCAGCGCTTCAAGCCGGCGGCCTCGCCATCAGGATGGTCCATACGCCGGGAGAGACGCCTGACCATGCCGTGATCTGGATTCCGGAGAAGAAGGCCGTCTTCGTCGGCGACAACTATTACGAGTATTTCATCAACAACTCGACCTTCCGGGGGACGATGATCCGCCCGGTCAAGGGATATATCCGAGCTTTGGAGCTTGCCCTGTCTTATGACCCGGAATACTTCCTCGTGGGACACGGCGCCCGCTTCTCTCAAAAAACGCCGTTCAAACGACGGCCGGCTCTCTCGCCGCCTTGAAATATGTATACGACGAGACCTTGAAGGGGATTAACGCCGGAAAGGACCTGCCCACTCTGATGCGGGAGGTCCATTTTCCCGCCGGTTATCGCCTTCCCCAAGCCTTCGGTAAAGTGGAGTGGACGGTTCGCGGCATCTGGCAGGAATATGTCGGCTGGTTTGACGAAAATCCCTCGACGATGTATGCCTCCCCGGTTTCCGAGCGTATGGCGACCTGGTCGGTCTGGCCGGCGGGGAACGGATCCTGGAGCGGGCCAGGGTTATCTCGGAAAAGCGGGAATTCCAGAAGACGCTTCATCTGACGGAGATCGTCCTCAAGGCCGAACCGTCCAACCGGCGAGCCAACGAGATCCGCCGCGACGCCCTGAGAGCTCTCCTGTCCGGGACGATCAACTTTATCGAAAAGATCTGGCTCAACCACGCGATCCGGATATGCGAGGAAAACCTCAAGACGGCCGGAACCAAATAGATTCCGAGCGCAAGAACTCGGCCGGCGGATGGATCTTCGAATCGCCGGGCTCCCGGCGCGTATTTGGATTATAATAAGAACACACTGAAAACACGGATGTTGAGATGAAAAGCAGAAGGTTTTCCATTGCCGCCTGGCCGCGACCTGCTTCTCTGCTGGGCGCCCGGCGCAGCTACGCCGGGCTCACCCCGCGCCAATTGATCGACAACCTGCGTTCGAAAACCTTCACCGGCGAGCGCGTCGATATCGACTTCGCCAAGCGAACTTGCCCGAGATCCTTTCCCGGTTCGAGGCGATCAGCGGGTTGAAATTTCGCATCAGCCCGGAGGTTCTTTCCTCTCGATCCCGAGGATGCAATACCGGTTTATGGGCTCTCGCTGGGATAACGCTCTGGCTTCGATTCTCTCGGGCCAGGGCTTGGACCTTCGACTGGAAGGCGACGACGCTATGGGTGGATGAATTCGAACCGGAAAAGGACCGGACCGTATCGGCGTTCCTCATCGGGACGATTTTCGCGGCCCTTCTCCTCTCGGGAGGGCTTCTGGGATTGTCACGGAGAAGACGGCGGAAACGGGATAATCGAGCGGGAACGGAAATTCGTTAGCTCCCTGGGAGTCGGGGAAAGCCGTTCAACGGTTGACCTATCTCTTTCAAATCGAAAAGATCCACCGCAACGACCGCCTGACTCTGGATACGCTCTCCGAGCGCCTGGGCCTGCAGCCTTATCAGCTGTCCGGGATCATCAACGGTCGGGTTGGGAAGTCGTTTTCCGATTTCGTAGCCGATTACCGGGTCGAGGATGCGAAAAAACGGCTTTCCGACCCCGGGGAAGTCGCCAATATCCTCAACATCGCATTCGACGCGGGCTTCGGAACCAAGGCGTTCTAATGAACCGCTTTTTCAAGGAGCGGACCGGCGGACACCGAGCGAGTTCAAGCGAAAGAGCGCCGAATCCGACTCCTCCGGAAAATAGGCCGCCCTGGCCCGCCGGGGGTCTCATCTCTCGTATTAAGACCATTCTAACTCATTGATAATGAATAGAAATTAAGTTTTTAAGTAAAATCTTTCGTTTTGGACGACGCGGAAACAAAAATGACCGAGGATGAGAGCCTGATTAATTCATTTTGGAGGCTCTCACCAATGACACGCTCGAAATGCTTGACGATCCTCGTGGTCCTGGCCACGGTCCTGCTCGCCGCCGGCCTGGCGACCGGCCTGCCCCAGGATGCCGCCCAAAACGTCTCCCCCGCCGATACGCTCTTTCGCGCCGGCCGATTCGACGAAGCCGGCCGCCTGTATGCGCAAGCAGCCGAAAAAGACCCCGCATCCTACGGGGATATGTTTAGGGATTGGCCCGGGTTCATCTCCTCCGCAACGCCTTGGATGAAGCGGAAGCCTGGCTGAAGAAAGCGATCGCCCTCAAGCCGCAGGAGGCGGAGCCCCAGGCCTTGATGGGCGAAGTCTTGTATCGGCGGGACCGGTATGCCCAAGCCGCGCCTTTCTTCGAAGCCGCCGGCCGAAAACCCAAAGCCGAAAAGCTGAAAGCGTTCGAAGGAAAGACGCCATTCGAGATCGAAAGCGGCCCGGATGTTTCCATTCTGCCGTTTCTCCAAACCGATCCCCTTCCCATCATCCAGTTGACGATCAACGGCCGGGAAGGAAAATTTCTCATCGACACGGGAGCCTGGGAGCTGCATGTCCTTCCGGCTTTCGCTGAAAAATGCGGCCTGAAGCCCCTGGGGCTGAGGGAAACCGGGACCTATGCTGGGGGCCGGCAAGCCGGTTCATCCAGCGCCGTGGCCGATAGGGTCACGCTGGGAGATTTTTCGCTGAGGAACGTCCCCATTGTCCTTCCGGAGAGGGCCAATTCGCCCTTCGAAGTCGACGGAATTGTCGGAACCGTCGTTCTCTATCACTTCCTCTTCACCCTGGATTATCCGAGGCGGGCGGCTGATCCTCCGCCGCCGGACGCCGGAAGCATCAAAAGCTTTCGAAACGGAATCCGTCTCGGCCGGCGCCCACCGGATGCCGTTTTGGTTGGTTGGAGACCATTTCATCTTCGCCTGGGGAACGGTCAACGGAGCCGGACCTTATCTATTTCACGTCGATACGGGCTTGGCCGGTGGCGGCTTCAGCTGTTTCGAGTTCGTGATCAAAGAAGCGAAAATCGAGCTCCCCAAGGAAGGCGTCCAGGGCATGGGCGGAGGGGGCCCGATCACCATCTTTCCCTTCATCGCAGACCTGACCCTGGGCCAGGCCCAAAGGAAGGGAATTCAAGGTTTTTTTGGAACTCTTCCTTCCGGTTTCGAAGATCGGAACGGTTTTCGCTCGGGCGGATTGATTTCCCACGGATTTTTCCGGCCCTTCGCCGTCACCTTCGATTTTTCGACGATGACGATGTTTTTACTAATCCGCAAGCTGAATTTTCCGCCTTGTCAGAAGCGGATAATGAGCGGGTGGAATACCCGCATCAGGCCGGGAGGTGAATATGAAATCAAGAGATTCTTTTCGCCGCGGCATTATTCTTTCTTTCCCTCGCTGCCGGGGGGATGGCCCTGCCGACAGAAGAGCAAGAGCCGCCGCTTTCCCAAGACGAGCTTGTCTCCCAAACGCGAGCGCTCGTCAACCGGCTCATCGCCGAGGGCGCGTTCTCCGGAGCCGTGCTGCTGGCCAAAGGCGACGACGTCCTGCTGGCCATGGCCGGAGGGGAGGCGAGCAAGGCCTTTCACGTTCCGAACAACGTCGAGACCAAGTTCAACCTCGGGTCGATGAACAAGATGTTCACGGCGACGGCGGTCATGCGGCTGATTGAGCAAGGCCGGTTGGCGCTCGACGATCCGCTGGCCAAGTTTCTGGACGAAACCTGGCTTCCCCGGGAAGTGACGGGGGCCATCACGATCCGCCATCTTCTGACCCATTCGTCCGGACTCGGCAGCTATTTCAACCAGACGTATTTCTCGAGCTCCCGGGAACTCTTCCGCAGGCTCGATGACTACAAACCCCTCCTGAAGGGAGAAAAGCCGGCGTTCAAACCGGGCAGCCGTTTCGGTTATAGCAACACCGGCATGTTTCTCCTCGGCGTCGTCATCGAGAAGGTCGCGGGAGAGGATTATTTCGCCCATATCCGCAAGGCGATTTACGAGCCGGCGGGGATGAAGAACACCGACTGCTACGAAATGGACGTTCCGGTCGAAAACCTGGCCATCGGGTACAGCCGCGACCCCTCCAGCCCGACCGGCTGGCGGAATAATCTCTATAAGCACGTCATCAAGGGCGGTCCGGCCGGGGGTGGATTTTCGACGGTCGGCGATCTCCACCGCTTCGCCCGGGCTTTAGTCAAAGGAACATACGTTTCGGCCGCCGGTTTGGAAGCTATGTGGACCGACCACCTCGCGGCCGGTTACGGCTTCGGATTTTCGGTCTCGCGGGGCCCGGCCGGCCGCGTCGTCGGGCACAGCGGCGGTTTTCCCGGCATCAATTCCCGGCTCGACATTTATCTCGACTCCGGTTACGTCGTGGCCGTCATGTCCAACGTCGACCAAGGGGCCCAGCTTATAACCGGGCGGATCGGCGAGTGGCTCGCCCGGCTCCCGAAGAAAGCCGGCTAAAAGCGAAAGGCCAGGCCGGCCGCGGCTTCAAGGCCGCCCAGGTCAACCTCCGGCTCCAGGGCCGATCCGCGTCCCGTCGGAATGGAGGAGTATTCTCCGCGGAGAAAGACGGTCAGAAATCGGGCCGCCGCGTATTCCCCGCCCAGCTCGGCATACCAGCCCAAATTCTTTCCGCTTCCGCCGAGCCCGGCGACATCCATCCAGCGCTCTTCATACCGATTCGAGCTCCCGCCCGCCCCGGCGAAAACGGCTAACCGTCCGATCTCGTGAGCGTAGCGCAAGCCGAACTGGAGCGAGTTCATCTCGAATTCCAATCGATAGCCTTCATCTTCGAAAGAAGGACCGGCGATCGCCGTCGTCCCCTCGACATTCATGGTTTTCCAGCCGGCGACGGCCCACAAGCCGGCCGCAAGCCGGGCCCGGAGGTGGACGGAAAGGACGAGCGGTCCGCCTCCATAAAGCGTCCGGAAAGAAGCCTGTTTCGCCCGGAACATCCCCGCCTCAACCGACACGGCGTAGCGCGGCGTCCGCTCCGGCTCCGACGGCCACAACATGGTTGGGCTTGCGCCCAGGATCAATCCGAGGAAAACGGGAACCGAACACAAACCGAGCTTAATTCCGGGGCGCATGGTGATCCTCATCATCGCGGACCTCGTCGGAGAAATCGCTTTCCCAGCCCTGGCCGTCGACCGCGGTGACGACGTAAAAATAGGTCGTCCCCGCGGCCAGCATCGTCTCGCCGAAGAGCGGTTGGCTCAGCAAATCGGCGTTGAGCTTGACGTACCCCCCGCCCGAAGCTGTTGTCCGGTAAACGTTGTAACCGGCGACGTTCGCCGGACCGGCGTCCCATCGGAGCGAAACGCTCTTGACCGCGGCGAACAGCGAACCGATGACCTGGCTCCGGGCTTCGAGCCCTGTCGGGGGCCGGGGACGGTCGGTAAACGGCCGGGCCAGGTCGGCCGTCGCGGCCAGCGAGGCCCGGGTCACGGACAGGCAATAATTCATATTCAGCTTGTCGAGGGTGTCCGTCGTCCGGTGATAGTAAGGGATTTCGGTCGGCCGCCTCCTCGATCGCGCACAGAGCGCTGTAGCCCTGGTCCCAGAAAGGCGAATGGTCGCTCCATGTGGCCGACGAGTCGTTGACCTTGGAAATCGACATCGGCGCGTATGTCGCGGCCGCTTCCAGGTATCGATTCCCCAGCCAGCTCGAGTCCGGATTGACATAGACTTCCAGGATGGGATTGGTCGAATCGGTAAAAGAGATCATATCCATATTGACGACGCCGACGATTTTTTCTCCCCGGGACTTGGCCTGTTGGGCATAATGACGGCTTCCGTATAAACCCCATTCTTCAGCCGAAAAGCAGATGAACTTGACCGTATAGTCGAGGGGCGCCCCCGTTAAAATCCGGGCGATTTCCAGGACCGCGGCCGTTCCGCTGGCATTGTCGTCGGCCCCGGGGGCGAGGTTGCGGGCATTGTTGCTGTAGGAGTCATAGTGGGCGCAGACGATGACAACCTTGTCCGGGACGACTTTGCCCGGAAGGGTGGCGACGATGTTCCGCGTCTGGTATTGGGAAGAGGAAAAGGCGAATGTCTCGTAGGCGCAGGCCAAGCCCAGCTGGGAAAGGGCGTCATAGAGAAACGTTCCCGCGTTCTCGCAGGCGGCGGTCGAGGAATAGCGCGTCTGGAAATTCTGAAGGCTCTGGATGGTCTCGGTCAACCGGGCTTTGGAAACCTGGGCGACCCACTCGAAAATCCGGGGATCGGGAACGATGGCCGCGGCCTCGTCGGCGCCGGCCGCCTGAATATCTTCAATCCCCCGCCAGGCGACGGTCCGGCCAAGATCGAGGCTTTTGAGCTTGAAAGCGGACGGCAGGATCTCGCGCGTCTCTCCGGCTATTGAGTAAAAGAGCCAGGTGCGCGCGTTCCAGGGGGACCGCTGTCCCGAGCTTATTCAGAGCGTCGCCGTCCCCGGGCCGGTTCGCTCTAACGAGAAAATAAGACTTGCCCTCGATCTCCCGATCAAGGATCCCGGCCCCGATTCCGGAAACGGCCAGGCTCTCGGGAAGAGAGGCGGGGCCGACAGCCAGTAATAGCGGTCTCAAGCTCCTGGACGACAAAGAGCCCGGCGGCCGTTTCGGCCGGAATCCGCCCAAGGTCAGCCCGATCGATCCGGAAAAGGACTGTCCCCCCCGGCCGGGCCGCAGACGCGAGAACGAGAATGGCCAGAACCATAGGGACGGCCGCAAGCCATCCCCGCCGAAGCTGATTTATCCGCGACATGATTCCCCCTAGCGGCAACGACGCTCGGCCGTCACAACCGGGCCGGGCCGAGAATGAGCTCCATGACGACGGCGTCTTCCGTCGGATGGGTGTAATAATCCTTCCGCTGACCGATGACCTTGAAGCCGAGCTTGTCGTAGAGCGATCGGGCCGGAGCGTTTCCGGCCCGGACTTCAAGCAACACCGAATGGATGCCCTGCTTCTCCAGCCCGGCGAAGATGCCCCGAAGCATATCCTCGGCGATCCGGCGCCGGCGATAATCCGGATGGACGGCGACATTATTGATCTGGACCTCGTCGCGGATGACCCAGTAGATGCAGTAACCGGCGATCTGTCCCGACCCCTCATCGAGCGCGACAAGAGGAAAGGACAGCCCGACGTTCTGGATCTCCCCTTCGAAGGTCGAGGGCGGCCAGGGATTGGAGAACGAGCGGCGCTCGATCCCGAGGACTTCGGGAAGGTCGTCCCGGACCATCCGCCGCAAGCGGAAGCCCCCGGCTTTGGCCGTTTCCGCCATCAACGGCCTTCTTCGGCCTGGGACCGGCGCAAATAGAGCGGCTCGAGCTTGTCCGGCCCGATGCCCTTGCCCGCAGCGATCATTTCGGCGCCCAGGAGCCCGACTTCGGGAGCGATAAACGGGGTGCGGGGCGACAAGATCGCCCGGGCTTTCCCGGCCGGGGTCAGGGCCGCAAGGAGAAGCGGAAATCCGCCTCCGATGAACAGGATTTTGCGGCCCTTGGGCAGAAGGGCCGCAAACCGGTCCGGGGCATAAGCCCCTTCGGCGATGAGGGCTTTCATTTTCGGCTTTTCGAACGAATAGAGGGCCGCATACACCTCGCCTTTCTTGGCGTCGTGGGCCGGGCAGATAAGCGGGCAGCCGTCGTTGCGGAGCTTCCAGGCCATGGCCCGGAGCGACGACACGGGAGCGATCGGCTTCCCGGAGGCAAAGGCGAGCGCCTGGACCATGCCCAGGCCGATCCGGATGCCGGTAAACGATCCGGGCCCCGGGGTGACGGCGAAACCGTCCAGCTCGGCCGGCGCCCACTGGAGAGTTTTGAAGAGGACGTCGATCGAGGCCGGAAGCCGCGACGAATGCGTCCCGAAGGAATCGACGCCGATTTCCGCCCGGACCCGGCCGTCTTCCAGCAGGGCGACCGACCCGCTTCCCGTCGTCGTATCTACCGCGAGCAAGCGCATCGGGAGATCAGCTCCGTTTCAGCCGGAAGAGGCTTCCGGCCTCGAGAATTTCCCGTTGAACGCCGCTCAGCGGCTCGAGGCCCAGCGGCTCGTTCCGGGTCAGGTTGCGCCCCCGGCCGGTTTGGAGGTCGATTTCGATTTCGTCGCCCGAACAGAGACGCCCTGCGGCCGCCGCCCGGTCCAAGCCTTCGGCCCGGAGAACGGGGAAGCCAGTATTTACAGCGTTGCGAAAATAGATGGCCGAATAGGACGGGGCGACGATCGCGGAAACGCCCAGGGCGACAAAGCAGTCCACGGCCTGCTGGCGCGAGGAGCCCGCCCCGAAATTACGGCCGGCGATCAGGATATCGCCGGGCTTGGCCTTCTTGGGGAAGTCCTTCCATCCCTCGAGATTTCCCAGGGCGTGAGCCCCCATCTGGGAGATCTCGGTGATGTGCAGATGGGCGTTATGGAAGATCTGGTCGGTGTCGATGTCGTCGATGAGCCGGCCGTCGGGGCCGGAGAGGACCCAGATGCGGCCATGGAGAAGGGACGCGCGCATGTCAGGCCTCCTCCGCCGGAATGATTTCGCCGGCAAGGCAAGAGGCGGCCACGGTCGCCGGAGAGGCCAGGTAAACCGGCCCCTTCCCCTGCTTGCCCGGGAAATTGCGGTTTCCGGTGCTGACTTCGACCTCGCCTTTTCCGGTCAGACCGGCATGGCCTTCGGCGCAGCCGCCGCAGCCGGGATTGAGGACGATCGCCCCGCTCTCGAACAGCGTTTTCAGAATGCCGGTTTGGAGCATCTCGTTATAAACCCGGCGGGTCGCCGGGACAACTTTGAGCATGACGCCCGGCTTGATTTTCCGGCCGCCGAGCACCGCGGCCGCCGCGGCCATATCCTCGATCCGGCCGTTGGTGCAGGACCCGATGAAGCCCGAGTCGATTTTGATCCCGCCGGCTTCGGCCGCCGGCCGAACCGTGTTGGGCGAAGGCGGGAGAGCCAGCTGCGGCTCCAGCCCGTCGACGTCGACTTCGATCGTCTCGGCATAAGCCGCGCCGGCGTCGGCCGCGACGGCCGGAATCCCCGTCAAGGGGAAATCGGCCGCGGAAGATCCCGGAGTCCGGAGCTCCTCCGGGATGAAGCCGATGATCCCGGCCATCTCGGTGATCATGCTGCACAGGGTGATTCGGCCGGAAAGATCGAGCGAAGCGACGGACGGGCCGTAAAATTCAGCCGAGCGGAGGGCGATCTTCGACGTCCCGAGGACTTTGCAGAGGTAAAGGGTCAGGTCCTTGGCCGTCGCCCGGGGCGAAAGCTTGCCTTTGACGATAACCTTGACGCTTTCGGGGACTTCAAACCAGGTCCGGCCGGTTCGGAAGGCGTAGGTGATGTCGACATCGCCCATTCCCTGGCCGAAGCAGCCGATCGCTCCGAGGATGTTCATGTGGCTGTCGGTTCCGACGGCCGTTCCGCCGGGACGGGCCAGGCCCTCCTCCATCAGGACATGCGATCCGATACCCTGGTCCACGTCGAAGACGCGGAAGCCCCGGGCCCGGGCGAAGTCGCGGCAGGCCTGCTGGTTGTCGGCGTACTTCAGGGTGCAGGCCGGGGCGCAGAGATCGAACGTGAAAACGGTTTTCGCCGGGTCGGCGAGGGGCTCCCGGCCATATTCCCGCTCGAAGTTTTTCACGACATTGGGGCCGCCGAAGTCCCGGGCCGAACGGACGTCCAAGTCCATCCAGACGATCCGGCCGGCGGCAGCCTCCTCGCGGGAGTGAGACTGGATGATCTTCTCGATGACGGTCTGGGCCACAATGCCCTCCCGGCTCAGAGCTTGGCGACGACGGCCTGGCCCATCTCCAGGGTCGTGGTCTTGCCGCCCATGTCGTAGGTCCGGGCCTTGCCGTCCTTGATGACCTCGGCGACGGCCGCGTCCAGGGCTTTGGCCTTGGCCGTTTCGCCGAGCCATTCGAGCATCAGCTCGGCCGCCAGGAACGTGGCGATCGGATTGACCTTGTACATCCCGGCATATTTCGGGGCGGAGCCGTGGGTCGGCTCGAAAACGGCGTACGAGCTCCCGATGTTGCCGCTGCAGGCGAAGCCCAAGCCGCCCACAAGCTGGGCGGCCAAGTCGGAGATGATATCGCCGAAAAGGTTTTCGGCGACGAGGACTTCGTAGTCGAACGGATTTTTTAAAAGCCACATGCAGATGGCGTCGACGTTGGCGTCCTTAAAAACGATGTCGGGGAATCCCTTGGCCACGTCCCGGGCCGTTTCCAGCATCAATCCGCCCGTTTCCCTGAGGACGTTGGGCTTCTCGATCAGGGTGACCGATTTGCGATTTTTCTTCCGGGCGAATTCGAAGGCCGCCCGAACGATCCGTTCGCAGCCTTTTTTCGTCATGATCCGGGTGGAGACGGCGATTTCGTCGGCCGGGACGGCGGCGAACGGCTTGAACTTGGAATGGGTCGCCAGGGCTGCCCGGACGGCGTCCGGAAGGGGGCGGAACTCGACGCCGGCGTACATCCCTTCGGTGTTCTCCCGGAAAATGACCAGGTCGATGTTTTCCTTGTAATTCAACGGGTTTCCGGGATAAGCCTTGCAGGGCCGGAGGTTCGTGTAAAGGTCGAACTCCTGGCGGAGGCGGACGATCGGGCTGAAATAGGACAAGCCCTTGCCCCGAAGCGAGGGGTCAAGCTCCGCGGCCGCGTCTTCTTTCGGCTTGGACGTGATGGCCCCGAAGAGGCAGGCGTCGGTTTCCTTGAGAAGCTTTTTTGTCCGGTCGGGCAGGGCGTCCCCTTCCTTGCACCAGAAATCCCAGCCGATGTCGCCATAAACGTATTCGGCGTCGACCTCCAGCTTCTTGAGGACAGGCATCGTGGCTTCAATGACGTCCTTGCCCACCCCGTCGCCGGGGAGAATCGCGATTCGATACTTCGCCATGGGAAACTCCTCTTGGTGATGATGCGCCTTGCCGACGCCGGGAAATTTTACCACAGAACGCCGGCCGCGGCGAATCCCGCGAAAGGCCTGTTAGATATGAGCCGAAGAGGGTTGGATTACGATAAATCCCAAGAAATACGACAAGAGCGCCGTCTCATTCCCCGTCTTGTTTTCGGCTGAAGACCGTATTATCATCAGCGGGAATTAAGCTCTGGCCCTTTGAAAAGAGCCGGGAACAGGGGGATTTATGGTCATCAAAGGATTTCGGATTTATCTCGCCTTCGGTTTGGCCGCCGTTCTCCTGGTAACCGCCGGCCTCTCCGCCGAAACCGGCCAGAGCGCGGCCGCGGACCGGCCGAAAAATCCGGCGGCCGGACGCGTTCTGACGCTGACCCCGGTCCTGACGATCACCGACGAAAATAGCTCGGACTTTTACTTCAAGCGCCCTTCCCAGCCCAAATTCGGGCCGGACGGATCGATCTATATCCTCGACGAAAAGCAAATCCTCCGGTTCGATGCCCAGGGCAGATTCGTCCGGAATTATTTCCGCCCGGGCCAGGGGCCGGGGGAAGTCGGCTTTGTCCCCGATTACGCTCCGACCGGAGCGGGCCTCGTCGTCTACAACGCTTATCCCGGAAAAATCATTCGCTTCGATGACAAAGGGACATTCATCGGCGAAACGCCGACGGCGTCTCTCGGGGCCTCTCTTCTTTTCGTTCACGCCGATGAACAAAGGGCGCTCTTTATTAAAATGACGAGCCGGGACCGTCAAGTCATCGATGAGATGAAGGGAATGGAAGCAACCCTCGAAAACCAAAATCCCATTCTTGTCATTCCGATTCAAGGCGGTCCGGAAAAGGCCGTCGGTTCGTTCACGACCCGAACCTTTGTTCGCAAGGCTAAAGAAGGGGGCGCGGGCATGGTCCCCCTAGGGAAACACCTGGTCGCCGCCTGGGGGACGGATCTTCTGGCCTACGCCGACGCCGAGGAATACGCGGTCAAAATCGTAGACCTCGCCTCCGGATCCCCGGTTCGAACGATCCGCCGGGATTATCCCAGGGTGAAGCGACCGCCGGAGGAACAGGCCGGGATAAAGAGCGGGGTGTTGATTGGGAACGAACCCGTCATCGCTCCCGCCGGGAAATTCGCGCCCGACGTCGTCCACCTTCTCCCCCATGGGAACGAGCTCTGGGTAGTCACCTCGACCCGGGTCAAGGGAAAAGGCGACCTGGTCGACGTCTTCGACCGGAACGGCGTCTATACGGACAGCTTCTATCTTCCGGTACCGGTATGGCCGGAGAAGCATCTTTCCCGGCCTGACCCTATCGCCCTTCAAGGCGATTTCCTTTTATGCCTGGAAAAGACCGAAGAAGGAACCTACTTGCTTCGAAAATACCGGATCGGAAAGTAGCTCAGAGCCCAAGTTTTTTCTTCGTGTACTCGATCAGGCCGCCGGCCTGGACGATCCCGATGACCGATTCCGGAAGCGGGAAGAACTTAAAGACCCGGGCGCCGCTCGTGATCGTCCCGGCGGCAAAATCCACTTCGATGGGATCGCCTGAAGCCAGGACATCGGAGGCTTCTTCGCATTGGAGAACGGCCAGGCCAAGGTTGATGGCGTTGCGGAAATAGATCCGGGCGAAGGACTTGGCCACGACCGCCTTCACTCCGGCCGCCCGGAGGCAAGCCGCGGCCTGTTCCCGGGAGCTCCCGCAGCCGAAATTCTTCCCGGCGACGATGATGTCGCCCGGCTTGGCCGACTTGGCGAATTCCGGGTCGAGGTCCTCCAGGGCATGCTTGGCCATCTCCTCGGGCGGCATCAGGGTGTACGTGTACCGTCCGGGGAAGATGACATCCGTGTTCACATTATCGCCGTATTTCCAAACGCGTCCGGTGCTCATCAGAATATCCTCGGGTCGGTGATTTTGCCTTCCAGGGCTGTGGCCGCGGCCGTCGCCGGCGAAGCCAGGTAGATTTCGGAATCGCGGTTCCCCATCCGGCCGCGGAAATTGCGGTTCGACGTCGAGACGACGGTTTCCCCCGCGGCCAGCAGCCCCTGGTGGGCGCCGAGGCACGGGCCGCAGCCGGGATTGAGGATGACACAGCCGGCTTCGCTGAGAATTTCGATCGTTCCGTTCCGGAGGGCGTCCAGGTAAACCCGGCGGGAAGCCGGAAGGACCAGGGTCCGGGTCCCCGAGCTGACTTTCCGCCCTTTAAGGATCCGGGCGGCGATTTCGAGGTCTTCCAGGCGCCCGTTGGTACAGGTCCCAATCAGGACCTGTTGGACGGGTTTCCCGGCGACCGCGGTCACGGGCTGGACATTGTCGACCGTATGGGGGCAGGCGATCTGGGGCTCCAGGTCCGAGAGGTCGTAAGACAGGACCGCTTCGTAGGAGGCGTCGGGATCGGATTCGATGACCTCGAATTCATGGAGGGTGCGGGCTTTAAGCCAGGCGATCGTTAAGGTGTCGGGGACGAAATAGCCGTTCTTGGCCCCCATCTCGGCGGCCATGTTGGCCAAGGTCATCCGGGAGGACAGGCTGAATTCCCCGGCCGCCGGCCCGGCGAATTCGATGGCCTCGTAATTGGCCCGGTCGGCCCCGTGGTCGCCGATGAGCTTGAGGACGGCGTCTTTGGCGTAAACACCCTGGGGGAAGCGGCAATGAAACTCGACCCTGAGCGTTTCGGGGACGCGGAGCCAGATTTCGCCGGTCGCCCAGATACTGGCCGCCTCGGTTCGGCCGATGCCGGCGGCAAATGCGCCGAACGCTCCGTAGGTTGTCGTGTGCGAATCGCTCCCCATGATGACCTTGCCGGGGAGGGCGAAGCCTTCCTCGGGCAGGACTTGGTGGCAGACGCCGTTTTCGATGTCGAAGAAGTGCGGGAGGTTCTGTTCATGGACAAACTCCCGGATGGTCTTATGGTTCTGGGCGTACTTCTCGTCGGCCGCGGGAACGATGTGGTCGAGGATAATGACGATGGAATCCGGGTTCTTCACCCGGGGAACGCCGATTTTCTTGAATTCCCCGATGATGGCCGCGGAATTGTCGTGGGACAGGCAGTAATCCGGGGAGACGGTGACGACTTCACCCGCCCGCACGACGCGCCCGGCTTTCCGGCTCAGGACCTTTTCGCTGAACGTTTGGCCCATGGCGTCTTCTTCCTTTATTTAAAGACGTCGAAATTGACGAAATCGGCATGGTTGACGATGATCGCCTCGATCGTCCGCCGTCCGCCGTCGCCTTCCTTGGAGTGGGCGGCGATGATATGGACGATCTCCTCCGCCAGGCCGAACTTGTAGGCGAAGGCCGCACCGGAAATCGGGTGACGGAGCAGCTCGCCGGCCTTGCTTTTAACGAAAGCTCCGTTGTCCAGGGAATACTCGAACAGCTTTCCGACGTCATGGAGGATTGCCCCCGAGAGAAGGACGTCGCGGTCCACCCGGACTTTGGTCCCATAATCCCGGCGAAGAACGTCGCCGATCCCCACGGCCGTCCGGGTCACCGCCCGGGTGTGATCGATCAGGCTTACAGACACGGATTTGAGGAGCAGGGTGAACGGCATCCGGACCAGCTCATCCTCCGTCCAACCGCCCTTCTTCACCGCTTCGTGCCAGATCTTCAGGGTCAGATCCCGCAAACCGGAATCTTCGATCTGCCCGATCTCGGGCAAAAGCTCGAGGATTTTCTCTTGGGACACGCTCATGGGATTTTCCTTTCGGCCGGGCCGTCATATTCATACCCCTCGGGGTCGATCTTGCGCATCGGTTTCATCCGGGTCTTTTCCTCGTGGACGTGGGCGACCAGGCCCGGCACCCGGGCGATCATGAAGAAGGCGTTGCCGATTTCGGGCGGGACGCCCAGGTCGCAAAGCAGGGCCGCGATCGCCCCGTCGACGTTGATCGGAAGGGGCTTGCCCGTCTGGGCGGCCAACACCGCTTCGGTCAAGCGGGCGATCCGGACGTGCCGGCCGGCCAGCCCGAGCCCCTCGGCCAGGCCGAAGAGCTTCGCCGTCCGGGGATCCTTGGTGTGCAGGCGGTGGCCGTAGCCCGAAGCCCGCTTTCCTTTGGCCTTCATTTCGTCCAGGACGGCCGCGGCCGCGGCGTTCTCGTCACCGCCGGCGGCGTCGGCTTTCCCGGCGATGGCTAAAAACATCCGCTGGCCTTCCTCGATCGCCCCGCCATGAAAACGGTTAATGGCCAGGATGCCGGCGGCCACGGCCGCGTTAAGCTCCGCTCCGGTCGAAGCGACCGTCCGGGCGGCCAGGGCTGAAGGAGGAGAAGCCCCATGATCGATCGAGGAAACAAAAATCGCGTCCAGAAGCTTGCCGACCGCCGGCGAGGGCAGCTCTCCCTTTAAGACGAGGTAGACGGCCTGGGCAAACGAGATCTTGCCCATCATCTCGTCGATGAGATATCCCCGGGCCATGATCCGGTTGGGCTTGACCTCGGTGATCGCTGTCGGCCACTTTTCCTTCGTTTCAGGCATGATCCTTCTCCTCCGGCCGGACGTTCCGCCGGCTATTTTTTCCGTCCCAGGATTTCGGAAACGCGGACGGGAATATCGGCCACGGCATCCACGACGTGGACGCCGACTTCGCGCAGGCGCTTGACCTTGCTCTCGTAGGACCCGCGGTTCCCGTCGACGATCGCTCCGGCATGGGAAAAGCGCGTCCCCGACTTGGCCGCTTTTCCGCCGATGAAGGCGACCAGCGGCTTGGTGAACTTCTTTTGTTCGATCAGATCGGCGACCCGTTCCTCCTGGGTTGTCCCGATCTCGCCGAACATGGCCACGGCCCTGGTTTCGGGGTCCTTTTCGAAAAGCTCCATGACCTCGGGATGGGAGGAGCCGACGATGGAATCGCCGCCGACGTGGACGATCGTGCTCAGGCCGAGGCCGGCTCGGCTGAGGTAATAGGCGATCGCCGAGGTCATTCCGCCGCTTCGGGAGCTGACGCCCACCGGTCCGGGCTGGAACCACTCCTTGGCCCGCTGGGCCCGGCCGCCGATCATCCCCAGGACGGCTTTGCCGGGGCTGAGAAGCCCGAGGGTGTTGGGCCCGACAAACCGCGCTCCGGCTGTTTCGGCCGCGGCCGCGATTTCAAGGACATCATAGATCGGTACCCGGTCGGGGACGATGACCAGCAATTTCACCCCGGCGGCCAGGGCTTCAAGAGCGGCGTTTTTCACCAGGGCCGCGGGGACGAAGATGACGCTGGCGTCGATCTCCCCGACGCGGGCCCGCGCTTGCTCGACCGATTCGAAGACCGGGATCCCGTAAACTTCCTGGCCGCCCCGACCGGGGGTAACGCCGGCCAGAACAAGGGTTCCATAGTCCTTCATCAGCTGGGCCCGGACGATGCCTTCGCGGCCGGTGATGCCTTGGATTAAAACTCTCGTTTTTTCGTCGACGAAAATGGCCATGGCGCTATCCGTTTCCCCGGGATGTCTTGATGATCCCGTCGCGGTATTCTTTCAATCCGGGGATCGGCAGCTGGATGAAAATCGCCTGCTTCTCGTGGAAGCGGCAATAGATCTCGCAGGCCAGGCATTCGGTGCACTTGCCTTTTTTTGCTTCGGCTTCGGGGATGGCCAGAACCGGCCGGCCCTCGGAGTCAACCTTCAGGATTTTCGGAGCGCAGGCTCCGATACAGCCCTTGGAAGCGCAGTGGAGGCACTGGGAATGGTCGAACGACACCCGGCCGGTCAGCGTGGGGAAGGAATACGCGCTCGTCGGGATCAGAGGCTCTGCGATCGGCCGGACCTCGTGGACAAGCCCGCCGTCCTCGGCGATCATCTCGGCCAGCCGGGCGGCGCACTTTTCCGGAGAGTCGTCGCGGCCGTAGCCTTCGACCCGTCCGGGCAAGTCCTGGAGGTAAGCGCCCAGGATCTTGATCGCCTCTTCCTCGAAGTTCCCGCCGAGGCGGATGACGGCCGGGACGCGCAGCTCTTCTTCCGTAAAGGCCTTCACCAGCCCCCGGGCCGAATTGTATTGTTCCTGCGAAGCCACGCCGGAGCCCGAGGCGAAGTACCCCTTGATCCCCGGCTGGCTGAGGATGACCTTGGCCGCCCGGTAAACCTTGCTGGCCGGCGGATTGCCGCTGGTGTCGCAGTAATTGGCGATCCTGAAACCCCGGGCCAGGACGGCGTCCATGGACATCATCGAGCCGCCGCCGCCGGCCCCATGGAAGCCGATCAGGACTTTTCCCTCTTCGGCCGTTTCGGCCATCTGAAGGAAATAGAACGTCCCGCGATGGTCCTTTTCCTCGACCTTATAGGCGATCCGCTCGAGTGTGGTCGGCGGGCGGTCGAATTCCCGGGCGATTTCGATGCCCAGCTCCGGGTGGCGGTAAACGGCGTAGTCGTCGACGACCAGGTGGCAGTCGGCGGCCAGGATCCGGCCGTCTTTCGTCCGGACCATGGGATTGAGCTCGACCGAGCGGGCGTCGAAAGCCCGGGCGATCGCCGCCAGTTTGGTCAGCAGGTCGGCAATCTGGGCCAGGGCCGGGCCGGTGATCCCGGTTTGCAGGACCATGTTCCGGGCTTCGAATTCGCGCAAGCCGGTGCGGACGTCGATCGTCCGGCGGACCACCTTGTCGGGATGCTGCCGGGCGATCTCCTCCACCCCCGTCCCCCCGATCGAGCTGAAGATGAGGAGAGGGCGCTTGGCCGCGTCGTCCATCACGATCCCGGCGAAATACTCGGCCTCGATGTCCAGCTTCTCCTCGACCAGGATCTTGTCGACGACGTAATTTTTGACCTTCATCCCGAGCAGGGCGGCCGCGTGCGTTTCCGCTTCGGCCGGAGTGTCGGCAAACCGGATGCCGCCTAATCCGGCCCGACCCGTGACCCAGACCTGGATTTTCAGGACGACCGGGCGGCCGAGCTTTTCGGCGATTTGCCGGGCTTCGGCCGGGGAGGAGGCCACGGCTCCCTCGGGGACGCGGACCCCGCCCTCACGGAGGAGCTTTTTACTCTGGAATTCATACAATCGAGCCAAGGGGGTCTCTCCCGGAAAGAGTGACGGTTATTATAGCGAAAATGCCGTATTTCCACCAATAAATTGACTTCCCTCTCCGGTCTTTCTATATTATGGGCAGCTAGGGAATACTTGGAAAACGGATGACCACCCGGCCCGGGGGAAACAGTTGCCCGAAATGCCAGGCTTCTAATTTTACCGCCGACATCTATTGTTTCAAATGCGGGACGAAGCTCGAAGAGCCGGAGACGCTCACCTATCCGGGTGAATCCCCCCCTCCCGGCGCCCCGCCCGGCTTTTCCGATTTGCCGCCCGGAACGCGATTTGCCGACCGGTACCAGATCATCGAAGAGCTCGGGGCCGGGAGCATGGGCCGGGTCTTCAAGGCCAAAGACGAACGGCTGGACCTGACCGTCGCCTTGAAAATGATCCACCCGGAATTCTCATCGAGCCCGGCCGTCATCGAGCTGTTTAAAAAGGAGACGTTGCTGGCCCGGTCCCTTTCCCAGGAAAACATCATCCGCATCTTCGACCTCGGGGAAAGCCGGGGATTGACCTTCATTTCCATGGAATATTTCCCCGGTCAAAATCTCGAGCATCTCCTTCACACCTCCGGGACCCTGACCGAGGCGACGGCCGTCTCCATCACCCGCCAGATCTGCCGAGCCCTGGCCGCCGCCCACAAGCGGGGAATCGTCCACCGGGATCTCAAGCCCCAAAACATCCTGATCGATCCCAACGGCCGGGTCAGGGTGGCTGACTTCGGGCTGGCCCGGACGTTCGAAGCTCCGGCCGGAAGCGCCTCGGACCGGATCGTCGGGACGCCCGCCTACATGTCCCCCGAGCAGGCTCTCGGACGCCAGGCCGACGCCCGCTCCGACATCTATTCTTTAGGTGTCATCCTTTATGAAATGCTGACCGGCCGCAAGCCTTTCATCTCCGAAACGATGGCCGGCTACCTCGAAAAACACATCCACGAAAAGCCGAAGCCCCCCCGAACTTGGAATCCCAAGCTTTCTCCCCACCTGGAACAGACGATCCTCGGCTGCCTGGAAAAAGATCCGGAGAAGCGCGTTGCCGGCGCCAGCGGCGTTCTCCAAATGCTGGAGGAACGGCATCAAGAAGCGGCGGGAGGAACCAAGCCTTTTCTCCGCTCCCCGGCCCGGGTGATCGCCGCAACCGCCGCTCTGGCCTTGGCCGCCTTCGGATTCTATTATTTCCTTCTCCGCAAAGCGCCCGCCCCGCCTCCGCCCCCGGGCGACCGGGCATCCGTAGCCGTCGTCTATTTCGATAACAACACGGGGGATCCCGACCTCGAATATCTCCGCATCACTCTGCCGCACCAGATCATCTACGACCTCCTGCAATCGGCGGGCCTGCGGGTCGTGACCCCCGACCGGTTGAACAACATCCTGAGGGATCTTCGCCTGGCTGATAACAAAACGTATTCCACCGACGATCTCAAGAAAGTGGCCGAACGGGCCCAGGTCCGGTACATCCTTCCGGGGAACTACGCCAAGGTCGGCGGGGTGTTTAAAATCAACGCCCTTTTACTTGATACGACCACCTGGAATTCGGCCGGAACCGCCCAAACGGAAGGGAAAGACTTCGATCAGCTCAACGCCATGGTCGAGTTGATCAGCCTCAAGATCAAGATGGACCTCCGGCTGTCTCCCGCCCAGGTCGCCGCGGAGTCGGCCGGCTATCTCGACCGGATCACCACGGCCTCGCCTGAAGCGCTGAAATACTATGTCGAAGCGGATACGCTCTTCCAGGAAGGGAAATTCGCCGAAAGCTACGGCGCCTATCAAAAAGCGATCGACCTCGATCCCGATTTCGCCCGGGCTTATTGGGGCCTCGGGCTGACGGAATCCTATATCGGCTCCCAAGCCAAGGCCAAAGCCCATATGGAAAAAGCCCTGAACCTGGCCGCGGCCGGACGGGCTTCTCCCCGAGATCTTCATCTTTTCAAGGGATTGTACGAAGCGGCTTTCGGAGTTTCAATCCAGAAAGCCATCGATCACTACAAAACCCTTCTGGCCCTTTACCCGGACGACGTGGATGGATATCTGTACCTCGGCTCCCTGTATCGAAACATCGAGGAATGGGACCGGGCCAGGGAATGTTTCGAACGGCTTCTGGCCCTCGACCGGTTCAATCCCATGATTTACGTGAACCTCTCCGAAATCGCCATGGCCCAGGGTCAGTACGAGAAGGCGGCCCGAGTCCTTCCCGCCGACAGCGCCTATCTCTCCGAAGTCCTTCGTCACGATTCGCTCAGCCGAGTCCTCATGATCCAAGGACGATATGACGAGGCGCTGGCCGAAGTCGAAAAAGCCCTTCTGTTGGAGCCGGGAAGGCCCTGGTTTCTCCTTCTCCGAGGGAATATCCGCCAATTGAAAGGCGACCTGACCGCCGCCGGGGCCGACTACCTTCAGATCTATAAGGGCCCCGACATCAGTTGGAAATTTCCCGGGCTCGGACAGCTGGCCGGTCTCCGGCTCCAGGAAGGGCGATTTAAAGAATTTCTGAAGCTGGCCGCCGAAGGGATCGAGCTCGCCAAAAAAGCGGACTCCAAGGATGAGGAATGCGTTTTCCGCTTGATGGAGGCCGCGGGATATAAAGGCCGGGGCGACTTCACCGCGGCCGAGAGAAGCGTCCTCCTGGCCGGCCGGTTGTTTGAGGGATTGAACGATATCAATATCCGGGCCAAAACCCTGGGCTTGCTCGGGCAGATCCAGGCCCTCCTGGGGAAATCAGACGAAGCCGGGGAGACCGGCGAGCGCCTCAAGCGTCTCGTGGACGCCTCCGATTGTCGTTACCTCCTGAAACATTATTACCTCGTGAAGGGAACGATCGCCCGGGCAGAGGGAAATTTTGCTTCGGCTTCGGACTTTTTCCGGACGGCGGCCGAAGGATTGCCTTTTCAACATTTCCAGGTCGACGATCAGGCCGTATTTTTCGAAAGCCGAGCCCTGATCGCCGAGGCGGCCGGAGACGCGGACAAAGCGATTCAGTTCAACCGGGACATCCTCGCCCTCACTTCGGGCCGGCTCCGCCACGGGGACATCTATGTCCTGAGCTCCTATCGCCTCGGAAAGCTCTATCTCCGGAAGAATCTCCGGGCCGAGGCCGCCGCCGCGTTCGAAACATTTCTCCGCCTGTCGGCCGGGGCCGATCCCGGCTCGGCTGAAACGACCGACGCCAGGGCCGAGCTGGCCGCCCTTAAAGCCCCGATTCCGCGGCCTCTTTCCAAAACAAATCCCTCTGCCGGATCCATATCCGATTGATCCGGCAGAGGGCGATCGGGATCCTCCCGATATCCGGGCTTCCCATGGCGGCGGCGGGGGGACAGACCGAGCAGCGATCAAGGCGGCCGCATGTTCGGCAAGCCCGTTCAGTCGTTTCGGCCCGATCCATCCGGCCGCGAGCGTAATTTGCGAGGACGCCCGGAGGGAAGGCCCCTTGTCCCCTGATGAAATCCCCGACCGTCCCAAAACAAAAGCGCCGGGCCACAGCCGGGGTTGGATGAGCCCGAAAGAAATCGACATAGAGATAACATCCCCACAACCGCCCGTCGGGCGCCAGGGCAAGACGGCCCAAGCCCGCCGAGCACCCGAAAACGCCGGAAGCGTCTGGGCGCCGGAAATTCACAAGCGGCACGGTCCGCCAGGCGCGGTAAGAGAGAAGAAAAAATTTTCTGACAGACCGAAGCTCGACCGCCAGACGGTCCAGAGAGGATTTTGGCCAGGGTACCGAAGTGTCAAACGACAGGAGCATGTTCGGGATGTTCCGTTCGGCGATATCAGCGACCGCGCTCGAAAGCAACCCTACGGTCCGGGGGCCGAAGACGCTGTTGGTCGCGGGACGAATGCCCGGGTAACGGGGAAGGTCGTCGAACAAGGACGACAAAAATCGGAAGCTTCCCTTTTGCCGGGCTTGGTCCTGGGCCGGTCCGTCGAAGCTCAACATCACCTCAAACCGGTGTTCGTTCAGGAAAGACAGGATATCCGGATTGAGCAGGGCGCCGTTGGTGGTCAGAGTGAAGCTCAGTCGTTTCCGGGAATTGCGGTTTTCCTTCTCCAAACGTCCGACCGCCCGGCGAATCAGGTCGAAAGCCAGAAGCGGTTCTCCTCCGTAAAACTGGATCCGGGGGGAAGAAGACAGAAAGGGGAAAACCGCCGAGCAGGCCTTGTCCAGGGTTTTCGCTTCGAGGACCTTCGGGCCCCGGCGTTGGTAACAATACCGGCAATGCCAGTTGCACCGGTCGGTCAGGGTCAGGGAAAAAAACGAGATTCTTCCCCGGCCCGGCGGTTTCTTATGCGGCGATCGAATTGCGGGCGAGACCGGCAATTTTATCGATGGGTCGCCCGGCCTCTTTTGAGAGTGAAGATCGGAATGATCACCCATCCGCCGAGACACCTGAGAAACGGCGGTTTCTTTCTGATCTTCGGATACATCCCGCCGAGGATTTTCTCCGTTTCCTTGAGGCAGACGACCGCATAGTTATATCGGTCCTTTTTGTTTTTAGAGGCCGAGATCCCCGGCTTAATTTCCTGAAGAAATTTTTTCAGGTAAATGGTCGCCGAGTAAAGGTCCTCGACCGGTTCGGACTCCACCCTTCTCACGGATGCTTTCTTTTGCATGGGGGCCCTCCTCTTAATCTCATCATGAGCCGAAAAAGCGGAGCTGTCAACAGCGTTGAGCGGCCGCGATCAGTCGAGGTCGGAGGGCCCCCTCATGCCCCCGAGGGGAAGCGAATCCGGAACGTCGTCCCTCCTTTACGGACGATCTCCATCAAACCGTCCAGTTGTCCGACAAGCGATTGGACGATCTGCAATCCGAGCGTCCGCGGCTCCGTGAGATCCACATCCAAGGGCATCCCAATTCCGTTGTCGCTGACCGTCAGGACGCAATCCCCCTCCCGGTTCCGGATCATGCTGACCGCAATATGGCCTTTTTCTTTATCCGGGAAGGCATACTTGAGCGCGTTGGTCACAAGTTCGTTAAGAATAAGGCCGACGGGAACCGCCTGGTCCAAGCCGATGTGGATGTCGCGGACATCGATCTTCCTCTCGATCCTGTCCTCCGGGACTTGATAGGTGACGAAGAGCTGGTTGATCAGGCTGACGGTGTAATCGGTCAGGTCGATCCGGGAAAAATCGGCCGAACGGTAGAGCCGGTCGTGGATGAGGGCCATAGACCTCACCCGGTTCCGGCTTTCCTGGAGAACGCGCAAAGCCCGCGGGTCCTCGATTTTTGAGGCCTGGAAATTGAGAAGGCTGCTGACGATCTGGAGATTGTTCTTCACCCGATGGTGGATCTCCTTCAGCATGACCTCCTTCTCCTTGAGCGAGGCCTCGATCCGCTCCCGGACCCGCTTGCGCTCGGTGATATCGCGGATCACCCCCTGGGTCGCTTTGCCTTTCTTATAATCGACATAGGTGACGCTCGTTTCGCACTCGATCTGCTTTCCCCCCGGGGTAACCGCGGTGAACTCATAGACGGGGTCGGGCTCCTCCCCATCCCTGATCTTTCGCTCGCGCTCCTCGATCACCGCCAGGCTCTGCGGCGCGACCATGTCCAGGAAGTGGAAGTCCGGGGCATTGACTTGTTCCAGGGTGATTCCGAACATCTCCTCGAAGCGTTTGTTGATGATTTCGAACTTGCCGTCATAGAGCAGATAGATGGCATCATGAGACTGTTCAATGAGGTTGCGGTACTTTTCCTCCGATTGCTTGACGGCGAGCTCGGCCTTCTTATTCGAGGTGATATCCCGGAGATGCTCCAGAACCAGGGAAACGTCCCCGGCTTCGTCCAAAACCGGATAGGAGCGAATGTCCAGCCAGCTGTCGATTTCCGGAAAATACCTCTCGATTTGAGCCGGTTTCCGGGTCCGGTACGATTCGGACGTAGCGCAGATCTCGCAGGGGAGCGTGCGGCCGATGAGATCGTAACAGTGCTTCCCCTTGATCTCCTCCGGTTTGATTCCGAGGAAAGCATATCCGGCCCGGTTATAGCGCAGGACATGGTGCTCCTTATCCTGGAGACCGAGGACGTCGGGAATGGTGTCGTAAATGGTCTCCAGGACCGCGCTCGATTCCCGGTAACGCCGCTCGCTTTGGATCAGGGCCTTTTCCACCGCCGCCTTCTCGGTGACGTCGAGAATCATCAGCTCAGCCCCCGAAAATTCCCCTCCAGCTCCGAACACCGGCACGGCCGTGACATCCAGGACAAGCGACGGCCCCATCAACGACCGCCAGGGAACGCTTTTCCGCTGAATGTTTTCCCCCTGCATTAGCTGACTGAAATCGGCCGCCAGGCCGATCGCGGCAAAAGGCGGCAGGTCCTGGATCCGCTTTCCGACGACGGGCGAGGGAGCCTCTTCCGGGACGCCCATGATCCGGCGGAGAGCCGGATTTTCGTAAGTGATGACACCCTCCCCATCGAGGTGGAGAAGCCCGACCGGAAGGGTGTCGACAAGACTCCTGTTGAATTGCTCCGAGCGGGCCAGGGATTCCATGGCCTTCCGGCGGTCCTCTTGCAGGGCGACTTCCGCGGTGATGTCCTCAGCTGTAGCGACCATACCGGCGAAAAGGCCATTCTCATCCAGGAGGGGGCTGCCGTTGACGGACAGGAGAATCCGTTTCCCGGACGGCCAGGCGATGGCGTGCCGGACATTCCGGACCGCTTTCCCCGACTCCCGGACGCGGTTGAAGGGAAGTTCATTCGCGGGAAAGGGCGCCCCGTCAAGGCCGGTGATCTGCCACTCCGGATCGTCGAAGGTTCGTTGGGTGATGGAGCTGCGGGTGAGACCTAAGACTTGCTCCGCCTGCGGGTTGGCGAATGTGATCCGTCCGTCCCGATCGAGGCGAATGATCCCGACGGGACTCGTCTCGCAGATCGTGGCGAGGATATCCTTCTCCCCGCGAAAGGCGCTCTCCGGTTGCGATCTCTCGGCCGTCCCTTTTTTCATTGATTTCTCCCGTAGGGACAATCCGGTCCTCTTCCCGTCCCGGTATTGCGGGACTCGCGCATCTTGAGAGAATCATACCTTGGATTTTTTAAGGAAAGCAAGGTGACCTTGCCGCAAGGGGCCTGTCAACGGATCGTCGGTTTGAAGCGCGGAGGCTCTCCCCGGCGGTCGAGCCGTCCCGATGGTGCCGGCCTGTTTCTTTCACCGGCAGCTTTCCCGCCACGCCCGGATTTTGCCGGAGGCGGGCATTCGGCCTCGATTTTCGCCCGCAGATCGCGCAGAGCTTCGGTCAACCTCTTGGCCGAAACCGGTCCGACCGCCCCGATTTCCGGGGCGAAAACCGCGATTTTATATTCCTCGATCAGCCAGTGGATTTCGTCCAGGGCCGCCCGCGTTTCGGCCGATCCCGAGGTCCCGAGCCTCTTCCTGAAGCCCGGCCAGAGCTTCCGCAAATGGGGCGATCTCGGCCGCTTTGTTCCGGTCTTTCTCCGGGCTGTTTTTCCCCCGTTCGGTCCGGATGCGGAGGGCTTCCAAATAGGCCGGCAGCCGATCGAGGCGGCCGGGCGGGTGGATTTCGGCGAAATTTCGGGGCATCAGGGAATCCATCTCCGCCCGGATCGTCTCGACGATTCCCTCGACCGCTTTGTTCCCCTGGTGGGTCATGGAAATCGTATAGAGGTCGGCCCTCACCCCCTGGTAGCCTTCCAGCGCCCGCTTGACCGCTCCCAGGAGGATCTCGCCGTCGGCAAAGAGCGCTTTCACCAGCCCATCGGCGAAATCCCGGTATTCCGCTCGCGTCCGGACGTCCTTCCGGAACACCCGGAGGCGGAGGGCCTCGAGCATGGATTTTTCGATTGTCCCCTTGCCGCCAAAATAGAGGGCCGCCCGCTGATGTTCCTCGGGAAGAACGAGGATGCGGTCCATGAACTTCAGGTCTTTGGCGAATTTCTGAGAAAGGAGCGCTTCGACGCCCCGGGGATGAACAGCGGCCGCTTCCTCCGCGGTTTTAAAAAGCCGGAGGGAGACCCCTTTGGCCCCGGGCTCGAGCGCGGGATAAACCGATACCCCGCCGCCGATTCGGACGGAGGCCGGGATCGATTCCCACTCCCATTCCGTCACGGCCGACCGTTCCCATTGTTCGCAGGCCTTCTTCCAGGATAATGATTCCGTATCGGCCTCGGGAGCCTTCGGCCGCACGCCGAGGAGCGGCCCGTAGTCCCGGCCGGAGATGACTTCGTTCCCGGCGGCGTCCAGAACGATCAACCGGATCTTCAAATAAAGCGGCAGGTCGACGGCCGCCCAGACCTCGGCCGGAATGTCCGACCGGAACCGCTTCCGGACGAATGCGGAGAGCGACTCGTAAAGCGAATCCGGCGTCCAAGGCAATTCCCGGACGATGATGTCGGCCCGCTCGGCGGCCGGGACCAGAGCCTTCCGGTAGCGCTGGGGCAAGCCCTTGACCAGGGCGTGGATTTTCTCCCGGAAATATCCCGGAATCCCCCACTCGAGGACTCCGGCTTGAAGATGCGGGAGAAGGTCGGCGTTGACCCGGACCGTGGCCCCGTCATCCGGGGCCGAGGGAATAAAGCGGTATTCCACCCGGACTCTCCGGCCGCCGAAATTCAGCTCGTCGGGAAAAAGCGCGACTTCGGAAACAGCCGGCCGGGATTTGACGACGTCTTCTTCCTTCATCTGGAGGAAGGAATCCCCGCCTTGCTTTTCGATCCGCTTGCGAAGCCCCTTGAGGTCGTAAACCCCGGGCAGGCGCTTGCCGTAAAACGCGACGGCCTCGGCTTCGGGAACGAGAATATCCCGCCGCCGCATCCTGTCCTCGAGCCCTGAGAACCGGGCCCACAGGGCGAGGTTGTGCTTGAGGAACCCGAAGGATTCCTTGACCTGGCCGGAAAGCATCCCATCGCGGACGAAGATTTTTCCGGCCGCCTCGGGATCGACGGGACCATAAGGCATTTCCCGGCGCGAAACGATTTCCAATCCGAACAGGGTCACCCGTTCGTCGGCCCGGACTTCGCCCCGGTTCTTGTCCCAGCGGGGATTCCCGTACTCCCGCCGGCAGAGGTCCCCCGCCAATCCCTCGAGCCATCCCGGTTCGATTCGGGCCGCCGTCCGGACGTAGAGACGGGCCGTTTGGACGATCTCGGCGGCGACGATCCAGGCCGGCGGCTTGCCGAAAAGCGACGATCCCGGAAAGAGCATCGCCTCCCGACCCCGGGCCGCGGTATACATCTTGCCTTCCTTGAGGACGGCGACATGCGAGAGAAGCCCGGCGGCCACCGAACGATGGATCGCCCCGGACAACGGCTTGGACATCGGGACGGCCTGGGTCCGGCCGCAGGGGAAATTTCTGCTCGCGCAGGATCTCCAGGATCTGGTCGTGGACGTAGGCCCACTCCCGCATCCGCGGGAACGAAAGGAAATGCTCGTGGCAGAACCGCCGCTTTTGGGAGGTGGACCGGAGACCCTGCCAGTCGCCATGGTAACGGTCCCAGATCCGGAGGAGGGTCAGAAAATCGGATTCGGGGTCGCGGAACGGAGCATGGCAGGCATCGGCCTGGGCGGCTTTTTCCGGGGGCCGCTCCCGCGGGTCGCGGATGCTGAGGGCCGAGGCGACGACGGCGACTTCCCGGAGGCAGTTTTCCGAGGCCGCTTCGATCAGCATCCGGGAGAGGCGCGGATCGAGCGGGATCCGGGCCATCCGCCGGCCGCGGTCGGTCAAATGGTAGTCCTCCCCGCGCTTGCGGACCGCGCCCAACTCGACCAGCGTCTCGAATCCGTCCTCGATCATCCGGGCCGTCGGTTTGTCGACGAAGGGAAACCGGGCCGGATGGCCGAGGTTGAGGTCCATCATCCGGAGGATGACGTCGGCCAGGTTGGAGCGGAGGATCTCGGGCGGAGTGAAGCGCGGCCGCCCCTCGTAATCCTTCTGGTCGTAAAGCCGGACGCACAGGCCTTCGGCCACCCGGCCGCATCGGCCTTTGCGCTGGTCGGCGCTGGCTTTGGAAATCGGCCGGATCGGCAAGCTGTTGATGCCCGCGCCCGGTAGATACTGGGAGATCCGGGCCAGGCCGGTGTCGACGACGTAGCTGATCCCGGGAATCGTCAGCGATGTCTCGGCCACATTGGTGGCCACGACGATTTTCGGGCCTGGCACGGTGTAAACGCGGCCCTGTTGAGGGCCGGGGAGGCGGGCGAACAACGGGAGCACGGTCACGCCGGGATAACGCTTCCCTTCGAGGATTTCGCAGGTTTCCAGGATGTCCTGCTCCGTGGGCATGAAAACCAGAACATCGCCGGGCGGCTCCCGGCGCATGATCTCGTCGACGGCTTCGGCGGCCGTCTCGACATAATCGAGGTCCTCTTTTTCGCATCGGCGGGAGGGATGCGGTAGTCGACCCGGACCGGGTACATCCGGCCGCCGACTTGGAGGACGGGGGCGCCGTCAAAGGCGGCGGCGAATTTTTCCAGGTCCAGGGTCGCCGAAGTGATGATGAGCTTGAGGTCGGACCGCTTGGCCAGGAGCATTTTGACGATGCCCAGGAGGAAATCGATGTTGAGGCTCCGCTCGTGGGCTTCGTCGATGACGATCGTGTCGTATTCGCGGAGCCGGCCGTCGGCCTGGGTTTCGGCCAGAAGCATGCCGTCGGTCACGACCTTGATCCGGGTTTCGGGCGAGGATCCGGTCCTCAAACCGGATTTTGTAGCCGACCGTCCGCCCGAGACGCTCCCCCATCTCTTCCGCGATCCGCTGGGCGATCGTCACGGCCGCGATCCGGCGGGGCTGGGTGACGGCGATCCGGCCGCGCGATCCCCGGCCCGCTTCCAGGCACATCTTGGGAATCTGGGTGCTTTTCCCGCAGCCCGTCTCGCCGGAGATGATGACGACCCGGTGGCGGCGGATCGCCTGGACGATCTCGTCCCGGCGCCGGGAGATCGGAAGAGCGGAGGGATAGCGGAGGCGCGGCGAAGCGGGCGGACGTCCGGGCGCCTCGGTCATCGGATCATTCCCGAAATCAGATTCATCATGCGGTTTCATTCTTACATGAGGCCGCAGGGGAGTCAATTCAGGGAACGGGGCGGGATCGTTATTTCAAACCGGCCAGCCGCTTTTGAGCGTCCTCGACCTCGGGGATGCCCGGATCGGCGTTTTTCAAAAAGCCGAGAAATTTCCCGTAATTCTCCCGGGCTGCGGCGAAGTCGCCCAACTGTTCGGCGATTTTTCCCAACTGGTAGAAGGCCTTGACATAAACACCGGCGAACATGAACCGGCCCATCGTCAGGGCGGTGATTTTTTCGTAGGTTTCGCGGGCCTTCGATAAATTCCCCGATTTCTCATAGGCCCTCGCCAACGGATCCAGGAAAATCGCATATTCATCCGTGATCCCGGTTTGAAAGGGCAAGTATGCTACGGCGCTTTCAAAGAGCTTGATCGCCTGGGGATAGCGCTTCTTCTCCAGCTCGATTTGGCCGTCGAGAAGATCGGCGAACCGGACGGCTTTGCGGTTCAGGCTTTTTCCGATAAATTCCCGCAACTCGCGCGGAGATTTTCGCCGCCTCCTCCGGGCGGCCGGCCGCCAGAGCCAGAATTCCCTTCTCGGTCATGGTCGTCCGCATCCGCGGCCAGAGATCCATCTCTTTGAAGATAAGATAAGCCTGATCGACCTTTTGCTGGGCAAGATCCGGCCGGCCATCGTTCGCGTCGAGCATGGATGAAAAGTATAATGAAGAGGCCTTCAAATTCGCGACCTTGAGCTCATCGGTCAGGGCGACCAGTCGCTGGAATTCATCCCGGGCGGCGATGAATCGTCCCTGGACCTGAAAAAGCAGGACCAGCCGTATCCGGGCAAAGGCAATTGTCGCCGGAGGATTGTTTTCAATGGCGGCGCGGAGGACTTTTTCGGCCGGCTCGAACCGCCCTCGGAGATAGTCGAGGTCGCTCTTGAGAAAAGCGACGTCAAGATCGCCGGGAGCGAGAAGCTCGGCTCTTTCGGCCTCTTTCTCGGCCTCCGGGTAGCGGCCCTGGTTAAGGGCGATCCGGCCCAGGTGAACCTGAATGCGGGCATTGTCCGAGACGCCGGAGAGATATTCTTCGCAGATCCGGCGGGCCTCTTCGTAACGCCCGAGCGATTGTAAGGCCGAGCTCACATTGGTCAGATTCAGGTTGTCCCTCTGGATCGCATAGCTTTTCTCGTAGAAAGCCAGGGCTTTTTCATCCTCCTCGAGGTTTGCATAAACGACTCCCAGGCCGTTCAACGCGATATACTCATCGGGATAGAGCCGAAGCATTTCCTCAAACGTTTGAATGGCCTTGTCATAGGTTCTCTCGAAGAGATAATAGGCCCGGCCCTGGATCAGCAACCGTTCCCGATCAGAAATACGGCCGGCGTTGTCCAGGGCTTTTTGATTGAATTCCCTCGACTTCTGGATGAATCCCCTGTTATTGTAACAGGTGGCCATCCCCCGATAAGCCATCGCGAAACCTGGATCGAGGGCAACGGCCCTTTCGTAGATGGGAATGGCCGCGGCATATTGCATCGCCGCTTGGCGTTTCCGGGCTTCGACGTACAGCTTCAGGGCTTCGGGTGAGCTGGTTGTGATCTGGCCGATGTTCTTGTCGATATCGTCGGAGATCTGCCGCGGCGACAAGTTGAGCTCGGCCTTGATCATCCGGGTCAATTCATCGACTTTCCTGGGAATGTCCTCCTCGCCGTCGCATTCAATCCTCGCCGATTTGGCCGGTTCCTTTGTCCGGGGTTTATAGAGATGGGCGGTGATGGTGATCTTCGAGCCGGCCTTCATGATTCCGCCGGTCAGGACGTAGCCGACCCGTCCCTGTTCGGCCAACCGGAGCAGATCGGCCTCGGTGTACTTATTCGCCTCGAGCAAATCGTTTTTTTTCAGAAGGCCATAGACCGCCTCGCCGCCGAGGACAGACAGGTATTTCGACTGCGACAAGTCCGTCGTCAGGAGCTCGGGGACGCCGGTTCTCCAGTCGTTGAGCTCCGAATCTTCGGAAATGTTCTCGAAATAGGCGATCGCCAGGGACGGCTTGTCCGAGGCCGGAGCGGTTTTTCCCGGGACGAGAAGACGCCAGGCGATCAGGGCGACGCCGGCCAAAACCAGAACGCCGGCGGGAAGGATCAGCCTTTTGGCTTGAAATTTAACCGTGATCTCCCGCGAGACACGCGATTTTCTCAAGGGGATCGGATGCTCGGTCGTCGGCAGGCTTTGCCGGATCCGCTCAAATTCGGTCCGAAGCTCCGCAGCGCTCCGCGGCCGGGCGGCCTTGTCCTTGGCCAGGCATTTCAGGATGAGCCGGTTCACCTCTTCCGGAATCGAAGCGTTGAATTCCCGGGGGCTCTTCGGCCTTTCACTTTTTTGTTTGACCCCGATCTCAAACGGCGTCTCGCCCTCGAACGGCACCCGGCCGGTCAGCATTTCGTAGAGGATGATGCCGAGGGAATAGAGATCGGACCGCGGATCGACATCCCGGCCTTCGACCTGCTCGGGGCTCATGTATTCCGGGGTTCCGATCATCACCCCGACGCCGGTCGATCTCTTGGCCGACAGCGACCGGGCGATCCCGAAATCCATGATCTTGGCGTTGCCCTCCCGGTCGATGATGATATTGGACGGCTTGAGATCGCGGTGGATGATCCCCAGCCGGTGGGCTTCCTCCAAACCGTCGGCGACCTGGGCGGCGATGGCCATCGTTTTCCCGACCGTCAGCTGTCCCGATCTCCGGATGAAGCTGCGGAGATCCTCGCCGGGCACATATTCCATCGTGATGAAGTGGGCGCCCCGATCGTCCATGAGCTCGTACATCCGGCCGACGTTTCTATGACTGATTTTCCGGGCCAGCTTCAGCTCGTTGCGGAATCGGTCGAGCATGTCCCGGTCCAGGGCGATTTCGGGGCGGATCAGCTTCAGGGCGACTTCCTCATGGAGCTGGGTGTCCAAGGCCCGGAAAACCCGTCCCATGCCGCCATGGCCGAGCTCCTCGACGATCTGGTATCGCCCGGCGAAAATCGAACCCATGGTCAGCTCGGTCGAGCGGTTGTCCATGGTCTCGGTGAACGCAACGCCCGGCCCGGAAGCCGCCGGCAGGGGCGTTGCGCATTCCTGGCAGTACCTGGCCTCGGAGGCATTATCCGTGAGGCATTTCGGGCATTTCATCGCCTGCACCCCTCTCCCGGTGAATGCACGATTTTCCTTCGCTTGATGCCCGAACTATAAACCGTGTCTCTCGATGAAGTCAATCAGGTCTTGCTCATGTCCAAAGCCCAACGGGCCATGTCGGCTTCGGGCGGCCGGTACGATTCGAATCCATCGAGAAGGCGGGCCGGGTCCGCGTCGGCCAGGATCATCGCCCGATGCTCGGGTTGGAGGAATTTCAATCGCTCCGCCTGATCGAGGAAGCTCAAAATCGGATTAAAATAACCGGCGACGTTCAGCAGGCCGCAGGGTTTGCGATGGATGCCGAGCTGGGCCCAGGTGACGACTTCGAAGAATTCCTCCATCGTCCCCAGCCCTCCGGGCAGGGCGATAAAACCGTCGGAAAGCTCGGCCATCAAGGATTTCCGCTCATGCATGGTCTCGACGATCCGCAGGTCGCGGGGCGCGGTGTAAGCCAGCTCGCGCTCGACCATGTCCCTGGGAATGACGCCGGTCACCCGGCCGCCCTGCTCGTGAATCGTCCGGGCGATCTCGAACATCAGCCCCACCCGGCCCCCGCCATAGACGAGGCCGATGTCGCGCTTCAGGAATTCCAGGCCCAAATCCCGGGCGGCCGCGGCAAATTGCGGCTCCGCGCCGGGGCTCGATCCACAGAAAACCGACAGGCGCTTCATCTTAGTACACGGCCAGGCCGAAGACGGCGGCCCCGACGACAAGCCAGACGGGATTGATTTTGGTCAGGGTCAGGACGGCAAACGCGGCCAGGACGATCAAGACCTTGTCCCATCCGGAGGATAACGCCGGGCTCCAACCCAGCTTTTTCGCCCCGAACACGCCCGCCGCCATGTCGTAGGCCGTCCAGAGCAGGAATCCGACGACGACCGGACGAACCGCCTTGAGCATCGAGGCGATCGCCGGACTATCCTTGATCTTGAAAAAGTAAATGATCATGGCCAGCATCAGGAGCGTCGTCGGGAGGACGGTACCGGTCACGGCCATCACCGCGCCGGGGAATCCGGCCATCTTGTAGCCGACGTAAGCCGAAACCTGGGGTGCGATCGGGCCGGGAAGGGCGTTGCCCAGGGCGACCGCGTCGGCAAACTCGCTCGACGTCGCCCAGCCGGCGGCCGTCACTTCCCGCTGCATGAGGGCCAAGGACGCCGGCCCTCCTCCCCAGGAAAAAAGCGCCACCCGGGTGAAGACGAAAAACAGCTTCCAGAGCAACATCCGCGACTCCTTGCCGAGACATCGTAGTGCCTCCCCCGCCCGTTTGTCAAAAGCGCTGGCCGCCGCGGCCGCTAAGTCCGGCGGCGGGCCGCGACGACGATGCCGGCGCACAACCATCGCGATTGGATGGGCCGGTGAAGGATTTTTTCAAAGGCGATCAAGCAGAGTCCGAAAGCGCGAAAAGCCCGGCCGAGGATACGCTGCAACCACCCCGGCAAGGGCGCCAAGCTCAGGAAGCTCAGGTCCAGGAGCTGGACGTACGAGCCCTCGAGGATTTCAAGGCCCAGGGCCCGATGATGGGCGCGGAGGGCGGGAAGATCCAGGCGGCGATAGAATCCGCGGTAATTCCGGTCCAGGAGAGGATTCAGCCGCGGGATCAGGCCCGCCGTATTGGGAACCCAAGTCAGGAGAAGCCCCCCGGGGCGGAGAAACTCTTTAAGGATCGCCAGCACGCCCTCGGGACGCTCGAAATGCTCGATGAGGCCGAGGGAAAAGACCGCGTCGTAGGAGGCGCGGGCCTCGCCCGATCCATCCCGAAGATCCGCCTTCCAGAGCCGGCCGCAAACGCCGTTGCGGCGGAGGATCTCCCGGCTTCGGGCCAGGCCGGCTTCGGAATAATCCAGGCCGGCGACTTCCCAGCCGAACCGCTTGGCGAAATAGGGCAGCCACAGGGAGGCTCCGCAACCGGCCTCCAATAATCGCTTGCCGTTCCCGGCTCCCAGCCGGCGGCGGAAAAAGCGATCCAGTTCGAAGTCGAGATAGTCCTTGTCCGGCCGAGGAAGGAGGGAAGTCCGATTCACGCCGTCGTTGCGATCGTCCCAGAATTCCCTGGAAACGAGGGCACCGGTCGCCTCGCGAGCCGCGGGCTCGCGGACGGCCGGATTTTCCCGCCGTGCGGCAGTCATGCCCGCCCCGCTACCTTGGAACGAATTTGCCGGAATTTCCTGTCCGGGTTGAAAGGGAACGAGGCGACGCGGGACAGGGTAACGGCCATCGTGCCCCGGACCAGCTGTTCCAGGCTCCCGACGATCTCCCTCTCGGCGGCTTCGTCGAATCCCGCCCCCGGCTCGATCTCGACCAGAAGCCGGTCGATCGATTCCTGGGTGATCCGCCAGCGCTTCACGCCGGGAACATCCTGGACGGCGAAATAGAACGGCTGGGAGGAGATCCTTTCGCCCGTTTTGAAGACGATGCAGTCGTTGACCCGGCCCTGAACGCCGGACAGGAGGGGCAGCCTCAGGCCGCACGAGGGCGCGGCCTCAGCCGGTGCGACATCATCGCCGGTTTGAAAGCGAATGAGCGGCATCGCCCAGGAATGGAGATTTGTGATCACAGCCTCGCCGGATTCTCCCGGCCGGGCCGGCCGGCCGTCTTTCAGGACCTCGACGATGACCGTGTCCTCGCTGAGGTGATAGCCGCCGCAGGTCCGGCATTCCCAAGCCAGGCAGCCGCCTTCGACGCTGGCAAAGACGTCGACGACCTCCGCCCCCAGGACGTCCCTCAGAATCCTCCGTGTTTCGTCGTCCAGCATCCCGCCGGTCGTGAAAACCAACCGCGGACGGATATCCGTTACCCCAGCCTCCCGGACCGATTCGGCAAAAACGCGCAAGGTCATCACATATCCCACGAGAGCGGCCGGCTTCCAGCTCCGGATGGCTTCGATCCAGGAGCTCCGGTCAAGCCAGGTCGAAACATCCAGCCGCCGCCAGAGCCCCAGACGCTCATACCACTGTTTTCCCTCAGCCGGCTCCCTCCGGCCGACGAAGGCGGCCCGTTTTTCCCAGGGAGACAGGCCGGCGGCCAGGAAGGCCCTGACCCAGGTCAGATTCATGAGCGTCCAATCTTCCCTTCGGTACAACACCTTCAGGGGCTCCGCGGTGGTCCCGCTGGTCGTCGCGGAGATGCAGTCGCCGGGAGGGATATTGTCGGCCACAACATCCGACCGCGACGCGCCCTGGAGAATGGTCCGCGAGAGCAGGGGAAGGCGCGGGAGGTCCTCGACGGTTCGGATATCGTCGGGCTTGAGCTTCAGGCCGTCCATAAGATTCCGATAAAAAGGGACATGGCCGTAAGCGTGGCGGATGAGCGCCCGGAGCTTGCCGTTTCGGACCGCCCGCAGCTTCTCCGGACTTAGCCGCTGGGCCCGCTGGAGCCTGACGACGTCCGCTATTTGCTGGGGGCGCATGGTCCTTTCTCTCTCGCGATCCGGGAGCTGACTTGTCGAAATTTTTGCGAAGGAAGGACCGGGAGAGACGACCCGATCGCGAAATCGATCCTCATCCCCTCCCCGACCGCTTTCCTCAAGTTGCGCTCGATCAGGCGGCGGGAATCCTCATTGAATTCCGGGCCCGGTTCGATATCGATATGGATGGTCTGGATGTCTTCCTGGATCACTTTCCACCTTTTGACGCCCGGAACAGGCTCGATCGAATAATAGAACGGCTGGGAAGGGATTTTCCGCCCATCGCCCAGGACGACGCAATCGTCCGACCGGCCTTGAATCCGGTCCAGAAGCGGGAGCCCCCGCCCGCACTTGGGGCGCCCGGCCGAAAGAACGATCTCGTCCTCCTGCCGGTAGCGGATGAACGGCATGGCGTACGAATGGAGGTTGGTGATCACGGCCTCCCCGGCCTGGCCCGGCCGCGCGGGTTGTCCATCCGCCAGGGATTCAACAATGACCGTGTCGGCGCTGAGGTGATAGGCGCCGCACGTCCGGCATTCCCAGGCGATTGGACCGGCCTCGAAGGACGCATAGTAATCCATGACCCGGCAGGCGAACGTCGAAGCCAGGAGGCGGCGGGTGAATTCGTCCAGGACTCCCGAGCCGCTGATGATGAGCCGCGGGGACCAGGGCGGCGGCCCCTCTCCCCTTACGGACTCGGCCAGGATCTTGAGAGTCATGACATAGCCGACAAGGGCCTGGGGGCGCCACCGGGATAACCGGGCGATCCAGGCCTCGGGGGCCTCCCAGCTCGAAATGTCCCGCCCGCGCCAGAGGCCGAGGCGCTCGTACCATTTCCGGTCCGTTTCCGGGCGCGGCGCTTTCCCGACAAAGGACGCCATCCGGTGCCAGGGCCGCAGGCCCATCGCGAAAAACGCCCGGGCCTGGCCGATATTGATCATCGTCCAGTCGCGCCGGGAAAAAAAGACGGGCAGGGGGGTTCCCGCCGTCCCTGAGGTCAAAAATGACCTCCCCGTTTCGGGACGGTGGCCGGCGGCCAGCTTCTCTTCGACCCGGAGGCCCTGCAGGTCGCGCTTGGAGACCAGGGGAAGCGCGGCCAGGTCGGCGACCGTCCGGATATCCTCGGGCCGGATCTTGCGGTCCTCGAAGGCCGCCCGGTAGAAGGGGACCTTGTCATAAGCGTGGCGGATCAGCCGCCGCAGTTTTCTTTCACGGATGCGCTCGATCGCTTCGGGGGTCCTCCATTGATTGAGCCACAGCCCGGCTAGGAGATGACCCTCGTGAGGCAGCATCGTGATCGACTCTTGATTCTTGCTCCAGGCTTCGGTCCGCGCTAAGTATAGATCATGGGCAGGTTTTTTCGAATCCCCAGGATCCGGAGGATCTCAAAGACGAAGCGGGGAACATAATATTCGAGGGGCAAACGGAAAGCCCGTTTTTCCCAGCGTTTTCTGGCCGCAAACCTCAGCAGCTTCGCCGGCCAGGCGAACGACAGCTTATCGAGGTTCTTCCGGAAAGCCAGGATCCGGTAGTAATTGACGAACTTGGCCCTCCGGTCGACATAGGGAGTGGCCGGCTGCCGGGCGCCCATGCTTACGGCCCAATCCTCGAGCCGGTCGGGGCGATGGAAGCCTTTTTTCACGGCGAGGTCAAAAAGGGCCGTGCCCGGCCAGGGCAGGTAGACGAGAGGCCCGCCGACATGGACGCCCTCGCCCATTTTTTCGAGATCGTCCATGAGCTGGAAGGTCATCAACATATCCGCCCAGGTTTCTCCGGGCATGCCGATCATGAAGTTATACAGGGCCCGGATGCCGTGCTTCAAGCAGAGTTCGGCGCTCCGCCGGATGTCCTCGACCGTGATGTCTTTCTGCATGAGGGCGAGAATCCCCGGGGACCCCGCCTCGGCTCCGATCCGGAGCTCCACGCAGCCGCTCTCGCGCAGCTTGCGGAAAAAATCGTCGCCCCAGCGGGTGGCGTAGTCGGCTCGAAAGGAAGCGCACCAAGGGAGCCCCAGTCCCCCGACGATCTCCAGGGCTCTGTTCGGGTCGGAAAAAAAGTTGTCATCGAGGAAAATCACCGAGGAGATCCCGTGATCCCGTTTCAGCCGCTCGATTTCCTTCCGGACGTGCCCGACCGAGTGGGCCCGGAACGTTCGCTTGTTGACGAACTGGTTGTAGCAATATCCGCACCGGGACGGGCAGCCGCGGCTGGTCATCACAACCCCGGCTTTCCCCGGAGGGATCCGCGAACCCATTTCGTAGAAATATGTCCCGTAATCGAACAGATACCGGGCGATATCGATATGTTCCCAAGCCGGAGGATAGAGGTCCAGGTCAGCAATAAACGGACGGGGCGGATTGACCGTCACCGCCCCATCGGCCTTGGTTGCGATCCCCCGGATTTTAATCAGCGAGGCTGCGTCCGGATTCAGACCGCTAAAATGCCGGGCCAGGTCGACGACGGTCTCCTCGCCTTCCCCGATAGCCACGACATCGACAAACGGGCTTCGGACCGTGTCCTCGGGGAGCATCGTCGCAAAAACGCCACCCCAGACGACCGGGATCCTCGAATGCTTTTTGATTTCCCGGGAAAGGGCCAGGGAAGGGAGGACGCTAGGCCCGGTCAGGATGGAGAGACCGACGAACAAGGGTTCAAGGCCCAGAATCCGGGACAGAATGGCCTTGAGGTTCTCCGGCGTCCCGGCCTCGTGGATGAGCTCGACGGCGAAGCCCGCTTTTTCCAGGGCGGAAGCCAGATAAAGCAGCCCGAAGGGGGGCGTGATCTCGACATCCTTGTCAATGTGCTCGAGCTTCAGGAGAACGACGGGCCGTCGTTTCATGCTTCGGGAACGCTCCCGGCCCGGCGCTGGAAGCAGGTCAACGTATCCGCCGTCCAATCGAAAACGACGCGGAAACCCTTTCCCTCCAGCTCGGCGACGGAGTCATTCAAGCCCTGTTTATGGACGGGGAACTGGGCCCGGGCCGAGGCCGGCTCGGCGTAGCCCCCTGGAGCGGTGCTGCTGGTCAGGGTCAGGATGACACCCGCGCCGTAGCGGCCGATCAGCCGGGCATTCAGGTTGAACGACTCCCGCGTCTGCAACCAGAGGATGCCATCGAAGAGAATCCGGTCCAGGGCAATATTCAGCTCGTAATCGTCGTCGGAAACCTGGAAGGGCTTGACCAGGGGAGTGTTCGTAAAATCGCCTTTCAAGCGCGGAGTGCCGATGATGGAAAAACCCCGGCCGTTTCGTTTTTTCAGATGCCGGTCGAGGAGATAGAGAGCCGCCTCTTCCTGCCGCCAGTCGTACAGGCCTTTCAGGAAGGCCCCGGCCAGATGGGTCAAGCCCGCGTCGAAGGCCCGTTCAAAAGAATCCAGCCGGAAGGCTTGGTTGGACTTGGGGCCCTTGTGGGAATGCAGTTTTTTGTACTGGACGGGATTGAAGGCCTCCAGCCAGACCAGATAGCAATCGAGCCCGGCCGACTTGAGCCGCCGGAAACTGTCGACATCGAGGGGCGGAATATTGCTCGTCAGCATTCCGCCGCCGTTGGCCGACAGCCGTTGCCGGGCCAGCTCGAAATAGCGGACAGCGCCGTCGATGGAGAAGCGCTGCGCGTCCAGGGAGAAATCCGGAGGTGTCACATAGAGCTCCGGGTCCTGGCTGCTGACGAGCTCGATGCTCCGGTATCCCAAACCCAGGAGGGCGTCGAATTCCCGGGCAAACTCGTCGATCGAGAGGCGCCGCCCCTCGGCTGAAAAATCGCAATAGGAACAGCGGTTTTCGCAAATACTGGAAAAATAGAGGGGCGGGAGGAGCAGGACCTCCCGGTCGTGCGGGCGCCGGTGCTGAGCGGCGAAATCCTTGACCAGCTCCCGGTTTTCCGGATCCGTCGTCCCGTTGAGGACCTCGATCAGCTCAGCGGGCTCTAATCCCTCGGGAAGGACGGCTTTTTCCAGGAGAGCCCGCATCTCCCTGGAGGAGACGGCCGGGGTCGCACCAATGCGACCGGCGTGGCCAATGACTTCCTGCAGATGGTTGCTGTACACGAAAATTCATCTCCGTTTCCGGGCAAGAATATCATCCCTATCAAATTCCGTCAATCCAATTTCCGCCGTTTGACACCACGGCCCTCCCTCCATATATAATCGTCCCGCGTTTCGCATGAAAACCCAAAGCCAGATCCGCGAGCCGGGCCGACCCGCCCCTTTCTTCTTCGGCAATCCCTCTTTCCCGACGGCGGACGAACGATGACCGGCGGAGAGGCCGGGCTCCGCCGCTCGGCGCTGTTGTCCATCGCCCGGGGAGCGGGCATCGTTTTTGTCGGCACCCTTGTCGGAAGCGGGCTGAAGTACGCCTTTCATTTCATCGTCGCCCGGTACCTGGGGGCCGAGCGCTTCGGGCTTTTCGTCCTCGGCCTGACCGTCTTCACCATGGCCGAAATCGTCGCCCACCTGGGCCTTCTCCAAGGCGTGATCCGCTACGTGTCCATGTATCACGGCCAGCGGGACGCCGGGCGGGTCAAGGGCATCATCCTGCTTTCGGCCCGGGTTGTAGCCGTCTCCGGAACGGTCGTCGGTCTGGGGCTTTTTCTGGCTTCCGGACTCCTCTCAACCCGTGTCTTCGGCCGGCCGGAACTCGCCCCCGTCCTCCGGGTCTTTGCCGTGATGACCCCCTTTTCCGTGCTGGCAACGATCCTCCTGTCCGTCTTTCAGGGATTCAAAGTCCTGGAGTACAAGATTTATGTCGCGGAATTCGCCGAACCGCTCCTGAGGATCACCGGCGCGGTCGCGGTCGTGTCGGTTCTGGGGAGGATGCTTTCCGGCGTTTTGTGGTCGTATGGGCTCGCGGCCGTTCTCTCCCTCCTCCTGGCCATGATTTTGCTGGGGAAGGTGTTCCCGGACATGAAGCGGAAGGACGTTCGGCCGATCTACGAAGGCCGCCGGCTTTTCTCCTTTTCGTGGCCGCTCCTGTTCTCCGCCCTGCTGGGCCAGCTTCTCCTCGTCTCCGACACGTTTATCCTGGGGATCCTCGGGACGTCCGAGAACGTCGGGATCTACGGCGCGGCCCAGCGGACGGGGCTGCTGGCCAACATGATCTTCATGTCGTTTAACGCCATCTTCGCGCCCATCATCGCCGATTATTATCAGCGGAAAGAAGGAGATGACCTGGACCGCCTTTTTAAAGTCGTCGCCAAATGGTCCTTCGCCCTCACCCTCCCGGCCAGCCTTCTTCTGATCCTCCTGGCTAAGCCGATCCTCATTCTTTTCGGCGAACGCTTCGCTCAAGGCGCTGGGGCGCTCGCCATCCTGGCCGGCGGTTGGCTTTTTCATTCGGCCCTGGGGCACGCCGGAGCCGTCTTGACGATGAGCGGCCGGTCCCGCTGGCATCTGGCCAACTTCTCCCTTTTCCTGGCCTTGCAAATTTCCCTCAACCTGATCCTCATCCCCCGCTTCGGCATCATCGGGGCGGCCGCAGGAACGGCCCTTTCCCTGGCTCTCATCGACATCATCACCTGCGTCCAGGTTTACCTCATGCTCGGCCATCATCCGTTCCGGGTCGACGAGTTGAAACCTCTCCTGGCCGGGGGCGTGGCCCTGCTCCTCACGAAGCTCCTCGCCGCCCGCGCCTTCCCGGATGACCGGCTGTTCGTCTCCATTCCTGTTCTCGGTTCGGTCTTTCTCCTCGTTTATGCGGCCATTATCTTCCTCCTGGGAATCAGCGAGGAAGAGAAGATGGTGCTGGGCCAGGCCTGGCAAAAGCTCCGGAGGGCCGGATGAGGCGTCTGTCATCCCTGCTGAAGCTGGTCCGGCCGCTCCTCCTCCTGCGTTGGACCGGCCTCCGGCGACGGAACGCCGTTCAGCTCCGGGCGCTCTGTCTTTACGTTACGTATCGCTGCAACATGCGCTGCCGGATGTGCGGCATCTGGACCCAATCCCAGGCATCCCAAGAGACGGAGCTCTCTCTGGAGCAGTTCCGCCGGATCTTGTCCGATCCGTTATTTTCCAAGCTCGAATTCATCAACATCAACGGCGGGGAGCCGACTCTCAGGGAGGACCTCGTCCCCCTGGCCGCCATGCTGACCGAAACGTTTCCGCGGCTGAAGGCCGTCTCGATCAACACCAACGGCCTCCCGCCGGAGAAAACGGTCCTCCAAATTCAAGGGCTGGCCCGTCTCTTCCGGGAGCGGGGCATCCGGTTTTCGGTCTCCGTATCCCTGCACGGCCCGGGCGAAGTCCATGACCGGGTGACCGGGACGCCGGGCGCTTATGCCCGGGTCAAGGAAGGGCTCGATCGCCTCCGGGAGATGCGGGCGAAGGAGGATTTCTATCTGTCCGTCAATTGCGTCATCACCGACTTGAATGTCCGTTTTCTCGAGTCGATGCTGGACTGGAGCGAGCGCGAGAAGATCCCCGTGAATTTCGCGCTGGGCGAGGTACGCGAGCGGTTCCTCAACCGGGAGATGGGCCGGACGGTCCAAGTCGGAAGCGGGGACCAAGCCGCCCTCGTCCGTTTCCTCCGGGGGCTGAGTCGCGACAAGGCCCGGTTCGGACAGCACGCCTTGAGGTATCGCCATCTGGCCGACATGGTCGAAGGCCGGACGAAGCGGAAATTGGCCTGCCATTACGACCTGGCCGGGACCATCCTCGGCTCGGACGGGCTTCTCTACTATTGCAAGAACAGCAAAGCCATCGGCGACGCCAAGGAAACCGCGCCGCGGAACATCTATTTCGACCCGGGGAACCTGGCCTATAAAAAGCAGGCTTTGCGGAACTCCGCTTGCCTCGACTGTCTCCCGAATACCTACAATCTCATCGAGGTGGAACGCGACCTGTTCAGGCTGGCCAAGTTTTGGGTGTCGGGAAAATAAGGGAGGTGGAACCCATGACCGACAAGCATTCCCTCAACCGTCGCGATTTCCTTAAAGGCTCCGCGGCGGCCTTCGCCGCCGGACTCGCCGGCGGGCTCGCCGGCCGGGCCGAGGCCGGCCAGAGCGAAGCGATCCACGAAGCCGCGGCCAAAGTCGGGGTGCTCCCGCGCCGCAAGTTGGGTTACAGCGGCCGCGAAGTTTCGATCCTCATCGGAGCCGGCGACCTGGCTCCGACGCCAACGCAGGCGGCCATCCTCTGCGGGGTGAATTACTGGCACAAGTCCGACGTCTGGGCCCGGGGCGGAGCGCCGGAGGAGATCGTCAAGAATCGCGAGGCCCACATCTGCCAGGTCAACGTGGACCGCGTCGGCGGCAACCGGGACAACGCTCATTTCGACGAGGAGACGCACGTCGCTTTCGTCAAAGAAACCTTGAAAGCCACGGGCCTGGGTTATTACGATGATATGCAGCTGCATTGGGGATACCGGACGGCGGCCGAACTCACGGACAACCGGGCCTTCGTCCGGGCCTTTGAACGCCTAAAAAAGGAAGGGTTGGTCAAGCATCTCTGCTTGTCTCAACACGGATACGCCGGCAACCCGCGCATTCCCGGCGGGCAGAGCGCAGCCGAAATTTTAACCGCGGTCATTGAAGACGGCCTGTATGAGCACGCCCAGCTCATGTACTCCTACGGCCCCGACCCGGACATCAACTCCTTCCTCGAGCTCGCCCGGAAGAAAGGCTTCGGGACGACCGCCATGAAAACGGCCCGGGGCATCGGGCGGATGCGGGAGGACAAGTCCTTCATGGACGGCCTGCCGGAAGGCACGGCGCCCCACAACGCCCTGGTCCGCTGGTTGACGACCGCCACGCTGCTGGACGCCGCCGTCATCCGCGTCCGGAATCTCACCGAGTTCGCCGAAACTTTTTCCGGAGCGGGACGCCCGCTCCGGCCCGAAGACGCCAGAGCCGTCGACATGATGGTTGCCCGGGCCGATCAAACGGCTTGCCGCCTGTGCACCGCGTGTCAGCCCGCCTGCCCGCGCCATGTCCCGGTCGCCGATATCCTGCGGTTCGAACGGTACGCTGTCGATGACCATGACGTTCGGAAAGCCCGGGCCCTCTATGCCGGCCTGGATCGCAAAGCCGACGCCTGTCAGGCCTGTGGGACGTGCCTGCCGCACTGCCCCCAGGGTTTGTCGATCCCCGATAAGCTGGCCGCTGCCCATTCGATTCTGGGGTGAAGCAGGCATGAGAGCCGGAAAATGCATGGGAAAGCTCGTCTCAAAGCATAGCCCCAAGGGGACAGGTCTAAAGACCCGTCCCCTCTCCGGATTTTTATTTTCGATTTTCCAGCTCGCCCTTGCCGGCCTCATTCTCTTTCCCTCCTGTGCCCGCCGGAACGCGCCCGCGCCCGCCGACCTCGTCCTGAACAACGGGGTCATCTACACCGTCGACGGGCGCTCAAGCTCGGCCGAAGCGGTCGCGATCAAAGACGGAAAGTTCGTCTTCGTCGGGAGCAACGCCGGAGCGGCCGCATATATCGGGAGCCGAACGGCCGTTACCGACCTTCAAGGCCGATTCGCCCTTCCCGGCTTCATCGACAGCCATGCCCACGCCGTCAGCGCGTACCGGATTTATTTCGAAGTCGACCTCACCGGCTTGAAAACCGTCGAGGCCATTCAAACTGCGATCCGTGATTTCGCCGCCACCCATCCCGGAGCGTCGTTTGTCCGAGGGCGGGGCTGGAGCAATACCGAATTCCCGAACGCCGGACCAGACCGGGCCGGGCTTGATGCCGTCGTCCCGGACATCCCCGCCGCCTTCGGGTCCGAGGACGGCCACAGCATCTGGGTCAATTCGAAAACCTTGACCTTGGCCGGCATCTCGAAGGCAACGCCCAATCCGCCGGGCGGGATCATCGAACGCGATCCCAAGACGGGTGATCCGAACGGCACCCTCCGGGAAAGCGCGGCCGGCCTGGTGTCGAAAATCTTCCCCCCATTGACCGCGGCCGAATATGCCCGGGGGATCGAAGCCTATCAGAATATGGCCCTGGCCTTCGGGATCACCACGGTCCATGAAGCCGACGTAACGCCCAGGAGCCGCGAAATCGAAGCCTTCAAGGACTTGGAGAAAGCCGGCCGCCTCCGCCTGCGCTTCCGCGCCTCCCTCTCCGTTGACCCGGAAAAAGGCCCGGAGCAGGTCGCCGCCCTCACCGCCGAGCGGGACGGGACGACGGGCGAGCTTTTTCAAACCCGGGCGGCGAAGATCTTCGTCGACGGCGTCGTTGAGGGCGGGACGGCCTATCTGAAGGAGCCCTACGCCCATCTCCCGGACTCGCACGGCGAATTCCTATGGACGGCCGAAAATCTCAACCGGGTCTGCGCCGAGCTCGACCGCCGCGGATTCCAAATCCACGTCCACGCCATCGGCGACGCGGCCGCGGCCGTCACGCTCGACGCCCTCGCCTTCGCCCGGAAAGAAAACGGCCCGCGCGACGGGCGGCCCATGATCACCCATCTCCAGCTGGTCGCCCCGGGGGATATCCTCCGGTTCAAGGAGCTGGGAGTGACGGCCATTCCCCAGCCGTACTGGTTCGCCAAGGACAGCTATTATCACAACCTTCAAGTGCCTTATCTCGGGCAATCGAGAGCCGACGCCGAATATCCGATGAAAAGCTTCTTCGAAGCCGGGGTGCTTGTCGCCTCGGGCAGCGATTACCCGGTGACCATCCCCTGCAATCCCCTGGTCGCCGTTCAAATGGGAATCACCCGCCGGGAACCGGGAAAAACATTGGACGAGGACGCCTTATGGCCGGAAGAAAGCGTTTCCCTGAAGCGAATGATCGAAAGCGTTACGATCAACGGAGCCAAGACCAATTTCCTGGAAAGCGAGGCGGGCTCCATCGAAACGGGCAAATCGGCCGACCTGATCGTCCTCGACCGTAATCTGTTCGAGATCCCGGTGGAGGAGATCAGCCGGGTGAAAGTCCTGATGACCATCTTTAAAGGAAAGACCGCGTACGAAGATAAGGCCGGGGTCGGCCGGCAAGGAGAGATCCAATGAAGAACGCGCATCGATGGACCGCGGCACTCTGTCTCGGCTGCTTTGCCTGCCTCGCCGCGGTGCCCGGACCGGCCGCGACCGGCGATCAAGCCTCCCCGGTTTCCTCCTTCGCCCCCAAGGCGTACGAGGCGATCTCGCTTTTCGGACGAACGCTCGTCGCTCCCGAGCCTTCGCCGGCCGCGCTCAAAAGCTTCGAGGACGCCCGGGCGAAATTCGCCGCCGATCCGAGCGAGGACAATTGGATCTGGCTGGGCCGCCGGACGGCCTATCTCGGCCGTTTCCGCGAATCGATCGCGGTTTATTCCGAGGGATTGAAGACGTTCCCCGATTCTTATCGTCTCTACCGCCACCGCGGCCACCGCTACCTCTCGATCCGTCAGTTCGGCCGGGCGATCGCCGACTTCGAGAAAGCGGCCGCCCTTGTTTCCGGAAAACCGCTGGAAGTCGAGCCCGATGGCGCTCCGAATCCCTCGGGCACGCCCGTCTCCAACTCCCAGTTCAACATCTTCTACCATCTCGGCCTCGCCTATTACCTGACCCGGGACTTCGCCAAGGCCGAGGCCGCCTACCGGGATTGCCTCCGCTGGTCGAAAAACGATGACTCTGTCGTCGCCGTCACGGACTGGCTCTATATGACCTTGCGGCGGACGGGAAAAGCGGAGGAAGCCCGGGCCGCCCTCGCCCGGGTCAGAAGCGGAATGAAGCTGCTCGAAAACGGGGCGTACCTCGAGAGGCTTATGATGTTCAAGGGAGAAATCACGACGGAGGACTTCGGCCGCGACCGGCCGGGCGAAAGCGCCCCGGAGAAGGCGATCAGGTCCTACGGCCTGGGAATGCTCCGTCTTTGGAAGGGAGACAAAACCGGGGCCCGGGAAATATTTGAGGAAATGCTCCTGGACGACAGCTGGGCCTCATTCGCGACGATCGCCGCGGAAGCGGAGCTGGCCGATTTGATCAGGACCGAACCGGACCTCGGATCGGCCGGATCCACGCTCACGGCTTGGACATTAAGCTGGAACCTTTACGACCTCGACCTGGTCCGCCGGCTTTTTGAGCCCTCGCGTAAAATGACGTATTTTTCCTCGGAAAAGCCCGGCCGGATCCAAGGGCTAAACGGCCTCCTGGAGCATTCGAAAAGCTTCGGCTTCGTTCCCGGGGGAAAGGTATCAGACAACCGCCTCTGGCTCAACAGCTTCAACGTCCTCGGAGCGGAGGACATGGCCCTGGCCACAGCCTTCTGGTATTTCGACCGGGACGTGGCCGGCCCCGGCCCGGTTCAAAAAGGCCCGGTGACGTTCGTTTTCGTCCGCGACGGAGAATCCTGGAAGATCGTCCACGCCCATTTTTCCAACGACCCTCCGGCCGAGAATAAATAGCCGGACTCAGTCGAGATGGAAAACCTCCTCCATCGGGCTCCACCATTCCGTCCCGGAGCGGAGCGGAATCGGTTCCTGGCAAGGATCGGTTTCCTTCCACCAACGCTGCGTCTCCGGATCAGCGGCCATCTTGGCCATATCGGCCTCGAAGTCCGTCCCGGCATATTCCAGGTAGGAAAAGAGATAAATCTGGCCGGGGGCGAGCTCCTTTAAATAGATCGAGTAGTTGGCGATTCGGCAGTCCTTGATCCGGCGGAGAACGCCCGGCCAGACCGCGGCATGAAGCTCTTTATAGTAAGCCAATTTTTCCGGGCGCAAACGGATCACCCGGCTGTAACGCGTGCTCATCGGGGCCTCCCTATCTCAATCAGCGGAGCGGGTCTTCGGCGAAAATCCGGCCGAGCGTCTCGACGAGGAGCTCGGCATCGGCTGTCGTGAAACACAGCGGCGGCTTAATTTTCAGGACATTTTTGTCCGGTCCGTCGACGCTGAGGAGCACGCCCTCCTCCCGCATCCGTTCGGCAAGATAGGCGGCCGGCCCGGGGGCCGGCCGGCGCGTCACCCGGTCGGCGACGAGCTCGATCCCCAGGAACAAGCCCGAGCCCCGGACATCGCCGATGAGAGCATGATCGATCTGGAGCCATTTCAGTCCGGCTTTAAGCACCGCCCCGACGTGCAGGGCGTTTTCCTGAAGCTTTTCCTCGGCCAGCACGTCCAGGACGGCCATTCCGGCGGCCAGCGAGACGGGATTGCCGCCGTAGGTGTTGAAATATTCCGGACCGGAGGCGAAGGCGTCGGCAATCGCCCGGGTTGTGACGACCGCGGCCAGGGGGAAGCCGTTGCCGATCGGCTTGCCCATCGTCACGATGTCGGGAACGACGCCCTGAGTCTCGAATCCCCAGAAGTGGGTGCCGACCCGGCCGAATCCGACCTGAACTTCATCGGCGATGCAGACCCCGCCCGCCGCCCGAATCCGCCGATAAACGTCCTTGAGATAGCCGTCGGGCAGGACGATTTGTCCGCCGCAACTGAGAAGCGACTCGGCGATGAAGCCGGCGGCGAGCCGGCCTTCGCCTTTGATGCGATCTAGACAGGCTCCGACCTCGTCGGCGTACTTTCGGCCCGCCTCGGGATCTCCCAGGCGGAAGCGGCCCCGGAACAGGTCCGGCATCTCGGCGACTTGGGTATGCGGCGGCCGGCCCGGCCCGCCTTTCGCTTCAAATTTGTAGGGACTGATTTCGATGAGAGACGAGAGATTCCCGTGATAGGCCCCGCCGAGGACGACCATATCCCGGCGTCCGGTATAATGCCGGGCCAGGCGAAGGGCAAGGTCGTTGGCCTCGCTTCCGGAATTGACGAGGTAACAGACGCGAAGCGGCGCGGGCAGCGTCGCGGTCAGGCGCTCGACATACCGGGCCAGGGTGTCGTGGAGATAGCGGGTGTTGGTGTTGAGGACCGCCGCCTGCCGCTGAACGGCGGACACGACCCGGGGATGGCCGTGGCCGACGTGGGGCACGTTGTTGACCGCGTCCAGGTAGAGACGCCCGGTGTGGTCGTACAAATGCCGCATGAAGCCCCGGACAATCTTGAGCGGCTTGCGGTACGAAACGGAGAGCGAAGGGCCGAGGTGTTCGGTCCGCACGGCCAGGATCGCCTCCGGAGCCAGCCCCGGATCGGCCAACTCGGCCGGGTCCATCCCGAGGATCAGGTTGGGATCGGGACAGAGAACCCTCCAGATCTCCCGTTCGCTCGCCCGGCAAACCCCGGGGTAGTTGCCGCATTCATCGAAGAGGTCGAGGATGATTTGAAAATGGAGATGCGGCGGCCAGTCCCCGTTTTCCGGAAGCGGGCCGATCGCGCCGATCCGTTCCCCCTTCTTCATCATCCGGCCCGGCTGCATCCCGGCCAGGGATTCCCGGCTGAGGTGCCCGTACAACGTATAGAAAACGAGAGGGCGGCCGGCCGGACCGACCGCATCCGCCTGGTGCTCGAGGATAATCGTCGGACCATAATCCAGGCGCTGGTCGTTGTCCCGGGCGAATTTAACGAAGCCTTCAAACGGGGAAAAGACGGGCGTTCCGGCGACGGCGAACAGGTCGATCCCGAGATGGACGGTCCGGCCTTCGGCGGTGGGCCGGCCGGCGGGCCGAAACCGTTCGGACGTGTAAACGATCCGGGCCTCATCGGCCCGGCCGACGCCGACCTTCACCCCTTTCCGGGCCATCTCGTTGAAGATCATCCGGTTCCAGGCCGCCGTGTCGTCGACGACCTCGGGATTGGCAAATAGCGGCGTTCCCACGCTCAGGTCGAAGACGATTTTCGGCTCGCTCATGAGCGGAAAGCCCAGGACCGGGGCGAATCCGCCCGAGGCCTCGGTCAACCGCATCCAATCGCGAATCCGCTCGGCCGCGGGATGGGCCGGATACCCGCAGGCGTTACGGAAGGCGTACTCGGCGAACCGGAACGGGACGGTCCTGAGCCGATCGAGCAAAACCCAAGCCGCGTCATTGGAGATCCGGAGATACGCGTTGTCCGGCCGGAGGCTGGCTTGCCTGGCGCAGATGGCCACGCTCATCAGGAGGCGGAGAATGATCAGGGGGAAAAGGGCTTCGCACTCGGTCTCATCCAGGGGATGGACGGCATGATACCCGGCGACGACCGCCCGGGCCGCGGCCAGGGGATTGTCTTTTCCCAGCATGGCGTAAGCGCAGGCCACGGCGGGTTCGGCCAGCGTCGTTGAGCGGACCATGTCTCCGAAATCGATCAAACCGGCGATACGCCGCGGGGCGAAACAGTCCGCCCCCGGGGGCGAGGGGCTCGACGATGACGTTGTAATCGTTGGCGTCGTTATAGACGACGCTTCGCGGCAGGCGGTCCCACCTGGGCTCGAGGATCGCCGTCGCCCGTCCGAGGAGAACATGGGCCAGATCGCTGCGCTCGGGATCTGCGATCAACGACCCGTACTCGCGGACGATCCGTCCGCCGTTTCGCAGATCCCAATAGAAATCGCGCCGGGCGGCGGGATGATCGAAAGCGGCCAAGCGGTTGGACAACCGGCCGATCATTCGCCCCAGGTGATCCAGCAGCTCCGGCGTGTGCGGAAAGACTGTCCCGAGGGGAACGCCTTCGATATAGGACACCAGGCGGACGGCATGCGGCACGCCGGCCTTATCGCAAACCTCGGCGATAAACCGTCCCTCGCCGTCCGGAAAAAGGCGGGAAGCCGGAACGGGATCGGGGCCCGAAGCCAAATGAAGCATGGCCGCATTCTGCAGGTCGAGATCCTCGGGGCGCTCGTTCGGATTGGCGATTTTGAGCACCCGCCGCTCGCCCTCGGCCGAGGTCAGAAGGAAATTCTGGTCACGCTCGCTGGGCAGGACCGAAGCTGTTCCGGAAAATCCAAACTGCCGGCGGCCGATCTCCTCAGCCTCGGCCGGTTCGAACCGGGGAGCCTGGGACACTGTCGTCATGGCCTTACCTCCGGATCAGGATCAGCTCGGTCTGCGGATCGGAAAGCCAAGCCGTCCCGGTTTCGGTGCACGACAACCATCTCCTCAATCGTGACGATGCCCCGTGCCGGGGACCATGAGCCGCGGCTCGATGGTGAAGACCATCCCCGGCTCGAGCAGGCGGAACGGTTTCTGGGCGTACTTTTCCCAGGCCGGGCCGAGCAGGGCCGTGCCGTCGTGGGGGAAGCGCCCGACCTGGTGGCCGAGCGCGTGGGGAAACTCCTCGTAGCCCGCCTCCGTGATGATGGCCCGGCCGGCGGCGTCGACTTCGAGTGCCGGGCGCCCCCGGCTTCATCGCCCGCCGGGCGGCTTCGATCGAGCGGAGGATCGTTTCGAATCCCCGGCGAACGTCGTCCGGCGGGGTACGGTCTCGCCCTTCCGCAAAATATAAAATGTCCGCTGCATGTCCGAGCAGTAATTCTCGACCCTGACGCCGAAATCCATATTCAGGACGTGGCCCCGCTCGATCGTCCGGCCGGTCGGATTGTAATGGGCTTGGGCCGTGTCGGGTCCGGTGTAAACGGCCGGGCAGGTTTCCCGGCCCCAGGCCGGCTTCAATCCCCGCCGGAGCGACTTCGGCGAACATAAAGTCGGCGACTTCTTTCTCGGTCTTGCCCGGAGCGAGGAACGGGCGGCCAGAGGCGTAGATCTCCTGCGTGTGGCGGATGGCCTCCCTGATATGCCCGATTTCGGCGGCGGATTTCCGCTCGCGCAGGGCGGAGACGAGCCGCTCGGCCGAAACAAGGCGGTCGGCCATGCCGATCTCGGCCAGCGTTTTCTGGAGGGTCAGGAACATGCCGTGGGTCAGCCCGTCGCAGATTTCGCTGCCCTCGGAGTAGTTGACGGCGATCGTCCGCGGATTCCGTCGCTTTCAGGTACGCCTGAAGAGGCTCCCGGAAACCCGGTGACGAACGGCCTCGACGTCGTCGTAGGCCCCGGTATCGTCGACCATCTGCTGGTCGTACCGGCCGACGATGGCCTTGGTCCGGCCGTCGCGGCCGACGAGGAACGAGGAATGCCAGGTCAGGTCGCCCGTGACCAGAAAGGGCAGGACGGGGTCGCCGTTGATCGACGTTTCCCGGGTGAAGGTCAGCCAGCAGTCCAGGTCGAATTCCCGGAGCAGGCCGGCGGCCTGTGTGGATTTTTTCTTTGATGAGCATCGGAGGACTCCTCAGGAGGCGAAGCGCTTCAGACGTTTCAGGAAGATCAGGACCAGGACCGCGGAGAGCGGCAAGCAAGCCCGGTCAGGAGGAGGAAGTATTGATGGTGGGCGAAATCGCTGTAAGACTTGCCGAGCCAGCCCGAGCCGTAGCTGCCGACGGCGATCGCGGCCATCCAGCCGCCCATCATCAGGCCGGCGATCTTGGGCGGGGCCACCTTGGAGACATAGGACTGGCCCATGGGCGAGATCAGGATCTCGGCGATCGTGACGATGAAATACGTCCCGATCAGCCAGGCCGGCGACATGTTGTTGGCGTCCTTGTCGCCGCCGGCCAGGGAGGCAAAGACCATGACCAGCATCGCCAGCGCCCATGAACAGCATCCCCAGGAAAATCTTCACCGGAGTGGACGGCTCCTTCTTCGCGGCTGCGCTCCAGGCGAAAAGAGCCAGCAGGACCGGCGTCAGGATGACGATATAGAACGGCTCGAAGAACTGGTAGGTCTCGGGGCGGAGGAACTTGAAGATTTTCGTCGACCGCTCGGCGAACAGCGTCAGGCCGAAGAAATCCTGGTAGAAGGCCACCCAGAAGAGGATGACGATGATGAACAGGGTGACGAGGGTGGCGATCCGCTGCCGGGTTTCGACGGCGGAGATCGGGGCGGCCGTCGACCACGACGGCGGCCTTGCCCTCGCGTCCGGAGGTCGGCCGGCGCCAAGCGCGCCCAGCCCGGCCCGGAAGATCACCGCGCCGACGAGCAGGCCGGCCGCGCAGATCCAGAAATTGATGTTGTAGTTGTCCCAGGTCACGCCGACGAAGGTGGCGATCAGCGGGGCGACGGCCGCTCCGATGTTGACGGCCATGTAGAAGATGTTGAAGCCGGCGTCCTTGAGCTCGGGTTTGTCGGCGTACAGGTTCCCGACCATGACCGACATGTTGACCTTGAAAATCCCCGTCCCGAAGCCGATCAGGAACAGTCCGACATAAAACGGGATCACGTGGGCGGCCGAGGATAAGGCCAGTCCGACGTAACCGGCGGCCATCATCAAGGCCCCGATCTCGACCGTCGCCCGGCGGCCGAAGACCCGGTCGCCCAGCCATCCGCCCAGAAGGGGGACGAAATAGCACAGGGCCAGGAACAGCCCGTAATACGTCCCCTTGCGGGAATCGCTCCAGCCCAGCGTTTTGTCCATGTAAAGGACGAGGACGGCCATGCAGGGTATAAAAACCGACCCTCTCCCAGATTTCGGTCAGGAAAATGACCCAGAGGCTTCTCGGATGATTTTTCAGCATGGCGGCTCCCTTCCCTCCGTCGGGGGTTTATTTCTTCGGCGCGGGCTTGGTTTCGACCCAGTTTTCGATGAACTTGCCGGCGCCCTGCCCCTGGGCTCCGCCGGAAATAAGCGAGGCGAAGATGGCTCTCATATGGTCGTCGGGCAGGGTTCCGATGATCATCCGGCCGTTGATGATGATGGTCGGCGTCGATCGGATTCCGTGGCTGAATTTATCCGAGGTCTTTTCATATTCGGCCCCGGTTTCGATGATCTTCCGGAGAATTTCGGCCGTGGCCGGCGAGGTCAGGGCCGCCTCCAAGCCGTACCTCCGCATCACGTCCTCCCGCCATTCGGGGTGTTTTCGCCGCCTGGAAATTGGCGAAGATCTCCTCGTGGAGGGCTGGAAACAAGCCGGGGTCATGAGCGGCCAGCAACGAAAGATCGCAGGCCCCAGGATGAAGGTTTTTCTCCACGACGTTATTGCACTTGGCCTCGAGCGGGAAGAATTGGAAGGCGATATTGATCTTTCCGGGGAACTCGGCTTTCAACCGGGTCAGCTGCTGGTGGAGGAACAGGCAGTCGGGGCAGAGATAATCGGCGTACTCGACGATCCGGATCGGCGCGTCTTCCCAGCGGGGCGTCGCCTGGGCGACCATGTACGGCGAGATGAACGACGGATCGCCGACGACGGCCAGATCGTTGAATTGCTTGACGATACTCGCCGAAACACCGCCCATTTGAGCCCCCTTTTTGGCCAGGGTGAATTGCCGGAAGCCGTAAGCCCCGACGGCCAGGCCGGCGACCGCGACAATCGCGATTTTGATCGACGGCGAGGCGAATGTCCGGAGAAATCCGCCGAAACCGGGCCGGTCGCTCCTGATCCCATATTTCCAAAACAGGAAGAAGCTGAACAGGGAAAAGAGGTAATAGCCGCTGCAGAGGAGACAGAGGCTCTTCTGGATGAAGATCGAATAGGCCAGGAGGGCCAGGACGCCGACGGCGTTGAGGGTCGCGATCGCCTTGTTCGTCTTCTCGAACGACGCGAGGGGAAAATCGTTCCCAGGATGACCAAGAGCCCGACGAACAATCCGAACCAGCCCATCGGCACGCCGCCGAACTGGGCGATCGGGGAAAAGGCCGAGCTGTCGCAGTTGAAGAAGGCGCTGATGTCGCAGAACGAGCCTTCCCAAATGGAGACGGGAAAGTTGGCGGCGTAGAAATGACCGGATCGTCATGACGGAGGCGGCGATCATCCCCGCCCCGGCGATGAAGCTCCAGAAACGCTTCGAACCCGCTCCCCTCGAGAGTCAACGTTCCGGTCATGGGAACCTCCTCGCCTCGAAATCCGAAACCGGGGCGTATTTTAGCACATCTTCGGCGGAACCGGCCGCGAATATTCCGGGTTGAGAAAGCCGGCGGATCTCCTTATAATTCCCCCCGGGAGAATTACATGACACCCATCACCGACGACGCTATTCTTCAGCTCTTCAAGGATTCCGACGCCCTGCTCCAGGGCCATTTCAAGCTCACCTCGGGCAAGCACTCGGAATGGTATTTCGAGAAGATCCGGCTGATCGAGAAGCCGGCCGCCCTGGAAAAGATCGTCGACCTTCTGGCCGCCAAGATCAAGGCCGAGGGGCTGGATTTCGAATACGTGGTCTCCCCCGCTTACGGGGCCATCGCCATCGGCTTCCTGGCCGCCCTCAAGCTCGGAAAAAAATTCGCCTTCAGCCAGCGGGTCGAGGAAAAAATGTCTTTCCGGTCCGGTTTTTCGGGAATCGACGGCTCCCGGGCGATCATCGTCGAGGACATTCTCACGACCGGCGGCTCAATCCAGGAAGTCGTGGCCTGCCTCAAGGAGCGGAATTGCGCGATCCGGGGCATCTACGTCCTGGTCGACCGGACCGGCGGGGCCGTCCCGATCGAAGGCAAACCCGTCGGCGGCTTGTTGGCCCTCAAAATCGAGGCGTTCGAGCCGGACGTCTGCCCCTTCTGCAAGAACGGCGTCCCCCTGGTCAAGCCGGGGGCTTCGGACAAGAAATAAATCGAGTTTTTGACTTCAAGGCCGAGGAGCGGCTTTCATCCCGCCGAAAGTGACGGTGAATGACGTCCCTTTCTTCCGGTCAAGCTCGACCGTCCCGTCGATTTGGCCGACAAGAAGGTTCACGATCTGCAAACCGAAGCTCTCGTCCCCAAAAACATCCCGCGATTCGGGGATCCCCACTCCATTGTCCGCGATCCGGAGCACCACGGCGCCGTCATCCCGCCGGCGGAGGCCGACCTCGACGACACCCTTCCTGTCCATCGGGAACGCGTGCTTGAGGGCGTTCGTGATCAGCTCGCTGGCCAGAAGGCCGCAAGGCACGGCCGCGTTGACGTCCAGGAGGACGTGATCCAAAGCGGTCTCCAGCCGGATGCGCTCGGCATCGACATGAAAAAAGCGGAAGAGGTGGGTGATGAGACTTCGGAGATAATCGGCGAAATCGATCTCCGACAGGTCGGGCGATTGATAAAGCTTCTCATGCACGAGGGCCATCGACCGGATGCGCAGCTGCCCCTCCTTGAGCGTCCGCCGGGATTCTTCGTCCGTGACCCGGTCCGACTGCAGGTGGAGCAAGCTGGAGACGATCTGCATATTGTTCTTCACCCGGTGGTGGATCTCCCGAAGGAGAATTTCCTTTTCCCGGCAGGAGGCCTGAAGGGCCTCCTCCGTCTGCTTCCGCTCGATGGCTTTCGCGACTTGTCCGGAAACAAAATCCAGGACGTCTTTTTCCCGCTCTCCGTACGATTTCGGGTCGGAATAATGTTGGAGTCCGACGATCCCGATCGTCTTCCCGCCGGTGATGAGGGGGGCGCCCAGCCAGCAGGCCGCCGGGGTGCCGATCATCTCGACCTCGCCGCGGCCGGTCAATTCCTGGTCAAGAGCCGCATCGCACAACAAGGAGCGTCCCGTCCTGAGCACGTACTCGGTCAAACCCCGGCCGAGCTTTTGGGGCGGAGGCGACGAGTCGAAATCATCGACGTAATAAGGGAAGCTGAGCAGGCCTCTTTCCGCATCGACGAGGGCCACATAGAAGTTCTCCGCCGGCATCAGGCCTTTGATGATGGCATGGATCGAAGCATAGAGATCTTCAAGGTTGTTTGTCGCGTCCGCGGCCCGGGCGATCTCATAAACGGCCCGCTCCACAAGGGCGGCTCTCTTGCGCTCGGTGATGTCCAACACCGTGAACGTGACACCCCGGGAATGGTCGGCCGCATCGATCGGCGCGCTGCTCAACAGCACGTCGATAACCGTCCCGTCCTTGCGTTCCCACCGTGTCTCCAACGTCCCGATCCCATCCCTGGCGATCTGGCCGTACTTGATCCGCCCGACGTTCTCGAATTCGGCATCGCTCGGGTAGACCATCCTCGCCGACCGCCCCAGGAGCTCGTCCCTGGAGTAGCCGGTGATGTCGCAAACCCGATGATTGACCTCCGTAAACACCCGGTCGACCACGACTCCGATCCCCGTGGGAGCGGCCCGGAAGATGCTTTGCATCTTTTTTTCGCTGTCACGCAAGGCCGTCTCGGCCTTTTTGCGCTCGGAAATGTCGCGAAAAAAGACGGCCATCCGATGGGGGGCGGTTTGAAAGGCATGGACTTCAAAGGCCCCGCGGATGCCGTTCTCATCGTAATCCACCTGCTCGGCCTTGTAGGGTGACCCCGTGACGGCCACCGTCCGGTAGGCCTCGGGGACGTCCGTCAGGATGAGAGCCGGAAATGCTTCTTCGATGGTTTTCCCGACAAATTGCCGGTGGTCCACGCCAAGCATGGCGTCGGCCGCGTGGTTCGCTCCGGTAAAAACCAGACGACGATCTTGGAGCAATTTATAATGATGGGCCCCGAAAGGAGCATTGCTGATGACTTCGGAAAGCCTCTTCTCGATCTCTCGCCGAACATCTTCCTTCGAACGATCATCCTTCTCTTCGACCTTCATTCCCTCGCCTCGCTTCCGACCGGTTTCCGCCGGCCTGCGCCTCCCCGGATCGCCCTACCCAAGGGTTTCCGGGCGCGCCTCTCTCCCATGCGACGGTTCTCCGCCAGCATGAATATGCGTGGATCGGCGCGGGCTGTCAATAGGGGGAGGGTGATATCGGCCATGAGGTGATTTGACCAAGCCATCGGACGGTCTTATAGTACGTGACCGGGAGATGACGATGAAAAAGCTCGGCTGGCTCGGATCGTTTGCTGTCTACGTTCCCGCGGCGTTGCTCCTCTATCTGGCCACGGCGTTCGTGATTCCTTATCTCAGCCGGGTGACCGGGCAGGAACCGATATTTTTCTGGTTCCTCGTTGCCGGCCTCGGCGTATTCGTCCCCTTGATCTTAACCGCGGTCTTGATTTTACGGAGCGAAGGCCGTCGCTTAAACAAGCCGACCTGGGTCGAGCGGATGCGGTTTCGGCGCCTCACGAAAAAAGATTTGATCTGGGCCCTCGGCGGCCTTCTCTTAACCGGAGCTGCGAGCGGCTTGCTGATGAAAGGAGCTGAGCTCATCGCCGGCTCGTATGATCCCACGCCTCCGTTCATGGCCTTCGAGCCTTTGGGCCCCGGGAGATACTGGCTGCTCGCGGTCTGGCTCCCCTTCTGGATATTGAACATCCTCGGCGAGGAGATTCTCTGGCGCGGGGTTCTCCTGCCCCGGCAGGAAATCGCATTCGGGAAAAAGGCCTGGATCGTCCACGGCTTGGGCTGGGGGTTGTTTCACCTCGCCTTCGGCTGGCAGCTTCTGGTCACGCTGATCCCCTTGCTTTTCATCCAGTCCTACGTCGTTCAGAAGACGAAAAACTCCTGGGTCGGGGTCATCATGCACGGCGGTCTCAACGGCCCGAGCTTCCTGGCGATCGCCTTCGGTTTGCTCTGACGATATTCTCACGACCGGACCTCGAGCCCGAGTAGATGTCTTTCAGCATTCTCGTGGTCCGCGTAGGCCACCGAAAAGGCATCTACAAATAATCTTTCCGTAATTATTCGCCCCCCTTATACCAAGATTTATCGCATTTATTCCAAAGGCCTATCGATTTTCCATAAGCTTTACTTTTGACGTTATCCCCAGGGAGGAAAATCGCCGCTTTACGGTTTGCTTCGCCGGGTTGATCAGCCTAGCCTGGATTATTCACGAGTCGAGATGGCCGCAGCTGCGAGGCGCGGGGGGTGAAGCTGTGCTAGTCGCACTGCGAACCCTTCGCAACAAAGCAGATGCGGCTATATCGGCTCGCCCGAAGGGTAAAAACTCAATTTTTTTATCTTTTTTAAAACATTATCAACGTATAGAGATTGTGATTTTTTATGAATAATTCAGGCTAGTTTCGCGTCCAGGATCATCTTCAGAAGGCGGCCGAACTGGGCCCCCGTGACGTTGTTGTTTTCGAACGTATTCACCCGGTGGACGACGACCATGTCCCGGTCCGGGATGACGACGATGTAATGCCCGCCGGCGCCGCGCGCCGAATACGTCCCTTCCTTCAGCTCGACCCCTGGAAAATGGGGCAGCCGGTTGTGATCCTTGGCCACCCACCACATATACCCATAGCCGTCTCCCCCATAAATGGCGGCGTCGGAAAAATACGTGGTGCTTTCCTTCACCCAGTCGGCCGGAATGACCTGCCGGTCCCCCCAGCGGCCCTCGCGCAGGAACAAGTATCCGAATCGGGCGCAATCCCGGGCTGAAATGACGAACATATAAGCTTCATGGACTGACCGGTCGGAACGGAAGCTTTGGCCGTCCTCCGGGACGAAGTCCTCCATGCCGATGGGGTCGGCGATATCCTCTTTCAGGGCCATGAAGATCTTTTTTCCGGTGAGATTTTCGAAGATCGTCCCGAGGACGTTAAAATCCCAGTTGTTATAGATCCAGAACGTCCCCGGCTTGAACATATCCCGCGGCGGCTTGACCTTGTGCATCGCCTCGTTTTCGGCCTCCGCGGTATGGAACACCCCGGAACGCGCCTTGAGACAGTCGCGGATGGTCGCCCCCTTTTCCTGGGCGGAGAGAGGCGGCTGATCGTCGATGCCCAGGGCGGCCATCGTTAGGTCGAGATCGATCTTCCCGGCCTTGACATATGCTCCATAAAGCCCGCTGAGAAAGCTCTTCCTCATGGAATGGGTCAGATATTTTTCACCGACGTTTCCCCACTGCGTCAGGACGCGGCCGCCGACAACGACCATGACCGCAGCCGTCTTCAGGGTATCGGCATACGCCTTGGCCGCGGCTAATTGATCCGAGGAGTATCCCAGATCCTCGGCCTTCGCGACGACGTCCCAGGACTTGCCCGGATAATGAGGACCGGCGCCCTGGCCCGCCGTGAAAGCCGAAAGCGGCGACAGGATGACAACGGCCGCCAGAACCGGAGTGATGAAGCTCTTGGGAAATTTCATGGCAAAACTCCTTAGGAGCGTTCCTCAGCAATTAATATGCCAGGAAATCGGGATCGGTTGCCGCCCGAGAAGAAAGCCGGGATCCTCCGCCTTCCGTGCGGATGCGGACAACACTGGTCCGTTTTCGGACAAGCAAATCGCCCGAACCGACATGGATTTCCCTGCCGCGATCCGCCGAATCTTATTCGGCCAAGCGGTATTTCAGGACCGTCGGCTCCTGCAGCTTGCTCGGGTCGTTCATCTGCCCGCGGAGATAGACGCCCAGGCAAGTGTTCGCCAGGCAATACAAGTCATCCCCGGCCATAACGGCCGTGGTCGGGATATTAAACAGCGGATTCCCCCGGTCGAGGACCGTCTTGCCCCGGATTTCGCGGCCGTCGGGGCTCAAATCAAACCGGGCGAGATGGATCTCCTTCTCGGTCGCAACACCGTTGACAACCGCGACCAAGCCTCCGCGGTGATAGAGCAGCCCGTCGATTCCGGAATCGGCCGCGGCGGTCGGGTTGCCGATCGGCCGCATCGCCTTGCTCCGAAGGTCGACGAGCGTGATGTGCTTCGCCGATGCGACGTACAGAATCGCGCCGTCGGGCGAAACGGCGATTCCGTTGGCCTCCTTTAACAATTCCTCCGATTCCAGGAAGACGTCAAGGCGGCCGAGGTCGGGGGGGACACAATAAACGCGATGACCTTCCGTATCGGTGACATAAGCCGATCCGTCCGGCATTAAGGCCAGGTCATTGAACAGCCGGCGCTCACGGCCCTCCAAGACGAGCTTCTTGAGGAGTTCTCCCGAATCGGCCTGAAAGACATGGACGGCCGAGACACGCCGATCGGCGATGTCTTTGTTCGACAAAACCCAGAGGCGCCGCCGCGCTTGGTCGACCTTCAGCCCGAGGATTTCCATGACACCGTCCTTGCCGGAAGGAACGAAATCCGATGCGTTCCCGGCGGTGGTGACGGCCACGACTTTTTCCTTCTGGATGCTGCCGAGAAAAAACCGCCCGGTTCGGGCGTCAAAGGCGATGCCCTCCGGAACGAGATCTTTTTCCGCAAGCCGGAAAGCGACGCTCGACGGAACGAGCGCCGCCTGCCCGGCGGCCAGCCATCCCATGAGGCCCAGGACCGGCGCGAGCCGCCGGAAGCCCGCCCGGGCCCGGGGCCCGATGGAAAAGCTCAATTCAATCCGCGCTTGTTGAGCAGCGGCTCGATCTTCGGCTCGCGGCCGCGGAAATCGACGAACATTTTCATGTAATCGGCCGTGCCGTTTCTGGCCAGAACGCTTTTCCGGAACCGGTCGGCGGTGGCCTTGTCGAACAAGCTCGTCTCCTTGAAGGCCTCGAAGGCGTCGGAGTCCAGGACTCCCGACCAGATGTATCCATAGTAGCCGGCCGCATACCCGCCGATGATATGGGTGAAGTGGGTGCTCCGGTAGCGGCTGGCGATCTCCGGGATCAGGCCGATCGAGTCGAAGTAATCCTTCTCGAACTTGTTCACATCCAGGTCCTGGGGCTCCGTGATCGTGTGGTACTTCATATCCAGGAGCGAGGCGGCGATATACTCGACATTGTCGAAGCCCTGGTTGAACAAGCCGCTGTTATCGATCTTCTTGACGAGCGCGTCCGGGATGACTTCGCCGGTCTGGAAATGCTTGGCGTAGTGGTTGATGACCGTCGGGTGGGTGGCCCAGTGCTCCATGATCTGGGAGGGAAGCTCGGAGAAGTCCGGCGACCGGAAGGTCGTGCCCGTGGTGACGTTGGACAGGAGATTGTTCAAGGCGTGCCCGAATTCGTGGAACAGGGTGCTCACTTCCTCCAAGGTCAGCATGGCCGGGTTGCCGCCCGAGGGCGTGGAGAAATTCATGACCATGGTCACGACGGGATCGATCTCTTGGCCGAACAGACGGCTCTGGCTGCGGTAGGTGCCGCACCAGGCGCCGCCGTTCTTGCTGGCCCGCGGATGGAAGTCCAGGTACAGGACGCCGCAATGCGAGCCGTCCGCTTCCTTGACCTCGAACACCTGGGCGTCGGGATGGGGCAGCGGCATATTCGCCAGGGGTTCAAAGGTCAACCCATAGAGCTGGTTGGCAACCCAGAAGGCGCCGTCCCGGACGTTGTTCAGGACGAAATAGGGCTTGAGCTCCGTATCGTCGAGGTCGTATTTGGCTTTGCGCAGCTTTTCCGAGTAATACCACCAGTCCCAGGCGGCCAGCTTGAATCCGCCCTTCTCCTTGTCGATGATGGCCTGAAGCTCGCGGGCATCCCGCTTCGCCACCTTCAGGGAAGCGGCCCATAACCGGTCGAGCAGGTCGTAGACATTTTTCGGATTCTTGGCCATCCGGGTTTCCAGGGTGTAATCGGCGTAGGTCTTGTAGCCAAGAAGGCGGGCCCGTTCGACCCGGAGCTTGACGATGTCGGACAGGACCTTCTTGTTATCGAACTCGTTGTCGTTATCGCCGCGTTTGATATAGGCCGTATAGATCTTCTCCCGAAGGGCCCGGTTTTTGGCGAACATAAGGAAGGGAATCATGCTCGGCTTCTGGGTGGTGAACAGCCACTTCCCGTCCTGCCCGGCGGCCTTGGCCGCGGCGGCCGCCGCCGCGACGGAGGATTCCGAAAGCCCGGCCAAGTCGGCTTCGTTTTCGACCACCATCTTGAAGGCGTTGGTTTCACTCAAAACGTTCTGGTTGTACTGGACGCCCAGCCGGGAAAGCTGCTGGTTGATGTCCCGCAGCTTCGCCTGGTCGGCGTCGTTGAGTCCGGCACCGTTGCGGATATAGCCCAGGTAAAGGTTTTCCAGGACATACGTCCGCTCGGGATCGAGACCGAGGGAAGCCCGGTTATCGTAGATCGCTTTAATCCGCTCGAATAGCTTTTTATTGAGATTGATCTCGTCCCGGTGGGCCGCCAGGCGGGGGGAAATCTCTTTCTGGATGGCCTTGAGCTCGTCGTTGGTGTTGGCCGAGGTCAGTCCGCCGAACACCCGGTTGACCGCGGAGAGAAGCTTGTCCGACCGGTCCAGGGCGACGATCGTGTTCTCGTAGTCGGGAGCGGCCGTTTGGGAGACGATCGCATCGATCGCCGTTTTCTGCTCGGCCATTCCTTTCTCGAACGCCGGGAGGTAATGCTCCGGCTTGATCTTGTCGAACGGCGGGACCTGGAACGACGTGTCGAACTCGGTGAAAAAGGGATTCGCCTCGACGGCCGGGGCCGGAGCCTCCGTCTTGGAACAGGCCGGAAACAGAAGGAGGAACAGCGTCAGAGCCGAAACGGCGGTCAACGTGATTTTCATGGACATTCTCCCTTCACGGTCGGAGTCGGAGCACAATCTCGAGAACGAATCTTATTCCGGGCCGACGAAAAGTGTCAAGAAAAAGATAATGCCGGTTTTCACTGGTTGGCCAGGAAGGCCAGCAATCCATGGGTCGCGGCGAAGACGACCAGAAGCAAACCGGCTTTCTTATGGACGCCGAATTTCACCTTGACGAGCCTCAAGCCGGTAGCGGCTTGAAAAAGGACCAGGATGAGGTTGCAAACGCCCAGGATCAGGATGAGCGAAACGCCGCCGATGGTCATGGCTTTGCCTCCGTCGCAGAATTCACAACCCGTACGGTTCACAAAATCTTAAGGGCGATTTTGAGGACTGCCGGAGCCCGGCCGCCGTGGAGAATGCAGTTGCCCTGGGACGTGATTTCCACGGGGGCGGTGACGGTCCATTTCACTTCCCGGGTAAAATTCGCGCCTTCCGGCCTTTTATCCGAGGAGAAATCCCAGCGGGCAATCTCTTTGCCGTCCGCTTTGACCGAAACCCAGTTGGTGTAATGACCGGCGCCGTTGGCGCTGTGGGACACCTGGACGACAATCGTGACCTCTGTCCCCGCGGCGACGGCCTGAGGCCCGGTCAGCGTAACCGACGTCTTGTTGGCCAGGAGGACGGAGGAGAAGGCCAGGACGAGAAGGAGGGAGAGCACCATCCGATTTTTCATGCGAGGGCTCCTTTCCGTGTCGCCGTTAAAATAACGGCCGCTTTGCCGGAAGTCAAGGCCCGCGCCCGCTTCTCCCGTTGACGAATCCGCATCTCCCGGCTTATAGTTCCGGCGATGAAATCCGATTCCCTCTCGTTTTATTCCGAACGGTTGCTCCTTCTGGCGGTCGATCCGGTCTCGGGCCGGTTGTTCCCTGTTCCCGAACAGGTTTTCCATCTCGCCTTGGCCGGGGCTTTGCTCTTCGACGCCTCGTTCAATGGCCTGGTCAACGACGACTGGAAACAGCTGACCGTCCTGAAAACCGAGGAGACGGGATATCCCGCTCTGGACGAGGCCTTGCGGAGCCTGCAAATCTGCCCGGGTCCGATCCCCCTGGAAAAAGCCATCGGCCTTGTCGCCGCCCGCGGGTCCACCTTGCGCCGCCTGGTTTGGGAATCGCTCCAAGCCGGCGGATTGTTGATCCACCGGAAGCGGAACATCGTCACCGACAAGCGCCGGCTGGAGCTGTTCACACCCGACCTGCCGCTGATCGTCGACATGCACAAGCAGATGCGGGAAGCCTTGGAGCGGGAGGAGATCCCCGACGTCCGGCTGCCGGCGCTGTTCAGCCTGATGACCGCCGGCGGGCTGACGAAGTACATCTTGAAGCCCGAAGAATCGATCCGCTTCGAAAAGAAGATCTCCTGGCTGGCCGATATGGAATCGCTCGGCCGGGAAATCATCCGCTCGGTCCGAGCCCTCGCCTCGACCGACTTGGATGCAAGTGCCGCCGCCCTCCTCGGCTTGGAGCACGACCAGCCCCGGACCACCGCCGGAGGCATGGAGGCCGTCCTCAACGCCCTGAGCTTCCTCCGCAAGGAGACCGGCCTCAACGGGAGCCGCAAGCTCATCAGCCGCTTCAACCAAGTCGGGGGATTTGAATGCCCGGGGTGCGCCTGGCCCAATCCGGACAAACACCGCTCGCCGTTTGAGTTCTGCGAGAACGGAGCGAAAAACGTCGGCTCCGGCGCAACCTCCCGGCTGATCGGCCGGGAATTCTTCGAAAAATGGCCGGTCCAGGATCTGCTCCTGACTCCCGATTATTGGCTCGAACAGCAGGGCCGCCTGACGGAGCCGATGATCCTTGAAGAAAATGCGACGCATTACCGCCCGATCTCCTGGGACATGGCCTTCCGAACCATCGCCGACGAGCTGAAATCGCTCGACCGCCCCGACGAAGCCGTTTTCTACGTCTCGGGACGGACGTCCAACGAGGCGGCCTTCCTTTATCAGCTGCTCGCCCGGGCCTTCGGGACGAACAACCTTCCCAACAGCGCCAACCTCTGTCACGAGCCATCCGGGAAAGCGTTGATGGCCGCGGTGGGGGCGGGGAAAAGCAGCGTCACCCTCGACGATTTTCCGAAGGCGGAATGCCTGTTTCTCTTCGGCCATAATCCCGGATCCAACCATCCCCGGATGTTAAGCGCCCTGCAGGCGGCCGTCCGGAAAGGGTGCAAAATCGTCGCCGTCAACCCCATGCCCGAAGCGAGCCTGATGAGCTTCGCCGACCCCCAGGAGCCGGGGACCTATTTCGGGAAACAAACGCGCCTCGCCCATCTGTTCCTTCAGCCGAAAATCAACGGCGACATGGCCCTGATCCGGGGGATCGTCAAGGCCCTCCTGGAGGCTGAGGAGCAGGACGGGAACGTTCTCGATTCCGGATTTATCGGGAAGCAAACCGCCGGCTTCGAGGCTTATCGGCAGCTCGTCACACAGACTCCCTGGGATCGCCTCGTCGCCCTCAGCGGGGTCGAGCGCCGACAGATTGAGGAAGCGGCCGACCTCTACCGGAAGGCGAAAACCTCCATCGCCTGCTGGTGCCTCGGGATCACCCATCACCGGAATTCGGTGGAGACCATCCGGGAAATCATCAACCTGATGCTCCTCAAAGGCAACATCGGGAAACCCGGAGCGGGGGTCTGCCCCGTCCGCGGGCACAGCAATATCCAGGGCTTGAGAACGTCCGGAGCCGGGGAGAACATGCCCGATTCGTTTCTCCAAGCTTTGGAAAAGCGCTTCGCCTTCGCCGTTCCCCGCCGCCCCGGAATGAGCGTCATCCCTTCGGTCAAAGCCATGGCCGAAGGGAAAGCGAGCGTATTGTTTTCCCTCGGAGGGAACCTGGCGGCCGCCGTCCCCGACACGCCCTTCGTCCATCAGGCTTTACGGAGCCTGCGGCTGACGGTGATGATCTCGACCAAGCTGAACCGCAGCCATCTTGTGACCGGCCGGACAGCTTTGATCCTGCCCTGTTTGTCCCGGATGGACGAGGATATCCGGGACGGCGAAAAACAGTATGTGACGATCGAAGACGCGATGGGAAAGATCGGGTTTTCCCATGGTTGTCTCCCGCCGGCGTCGCCTAACCTCCGAAGCGAAGCTTCGATCATCGCCGGAATCGGAGCGGCCGCCCTTGCCGACCGCCAAGGCGTCGACTGGGCCCGGCTGGGAAGCGACTATGCCGCGGTTCGAACGGCCATGGCGGACGTCATCCCCGCCTTTAAAGATCTTTCCGGACTGAAACCCTCGACCCAGGGGTATTACCTCGAAAATCCACTGCGAAACCGCGTTTTTGCGACCGGCGACGGGAAAGCTCATTTCGGCACCCATCCTTTGGAAGCGGTCGCACCCGAGCCCGGCGAGCTTCTGCTGATGACGGTTCGGAGCCACGATCAGTTCAATACGACCATTTTCGGCCTGAACGACCGGTACCGGGGCATCCGCAACGAGCGGCGGGTGCTTTTCATGAACCGGGAGGATATGGACCGGCGAAGCATCGCCCCGGAACACATGGTCGAAATAACCAGCCGGTCCGACGGCCGGGTCCGGGTGTTGGAAGGTTATTACGCCGTCCCGTATCCCATCACCCCGGGTTGCGCGGCGGCCTACTTCCCCGAAACCAACGTCCTCACGTCCATCAACAACGTCGCCGCCTGCGGCACGCCGGCCTACAAAGCGGTCAGCGTCCAGATCAAGCCCGCGGCCGCCGGATAAACCGGCCCTGTCAGTTTTGATCATATTGACTATCCGTCCGGGCTTTTCTATAGTAGTTCCTAACGTTCTCCGCGTTCCCATTCCAAGGAGAAATTCATGCAGCTTCTGATCATCAATCCGGGATCGACGTCGACAAAGATCGCCGTCTACGACGGTTCCCGGGAAATCTTTTCCGAAAACATCGCTCATTCGACCGAAGAGGTCGGCCGGTATAAGAAGATGGTCGACCAAAAGGATTTCCGCAAGGACATCGTCCTCAAGACCTTGGCCGGCCGGGGGATCGACCCGAAGAGCTTCGCCGCGGTGATCGGCCGGGGCGGCCTCCTCAAGCCGATCCCGAGCGGAACATACACGGTCAATGCCCGGCTGATTGAAGACCTCACGGCCGGCGTCCAGGGCGAGCATGCGAGCAACCTCGGCGGGCTGCTGGCCGACGAAATCGCCCGGCCGTTCGGCCTCCCGGCCTATATCGTTGACCCGGTCGTCGTCGACGAGCTGGCCGACTGGGCCCGGCTGACCGGCTTTCCGGAGATCAAGCGCCGGAGCATCTTCCACGCCCTCAACCACAAGTACACGGCCCGCCTCGCGGCCGCCGCCCTGGGCAAGCCCTACCCGGAGCTCAACCTCATCGTCGGGCATCTCGGCGGCGGGATCTCGATCGGGGCCCACGACCACGGCCGGGTTATCGACGTCAACAACGCCCTGAACGGCGACGGGCCGATCGCCCCCGAGCGGGCCGGGACGATGCCGGCCGCCGATCTAGCGGCTTTCTGCTATTCCGGAAAGTTCACCCAGGAAGAGGTCAAGAAAAAGATCGCCGGCAAGGGCGGGATGGTCGCCCATCTCGCGACCAATGACCTTCGGGTCGTGGAAAAGAAGATCAAGGAAGGCGACGCCCAGGCCGCCCTGGTCTTCGAGGCCATGGCCAAAACCACGGCCAAGCAGATCGGCTCCGCCGCGGTCGTCCTGAAGGGCAAGGTCGACGGCATCATCCTGACCGGCGGCCTGATGCACAGCGCGCCGTTCGTCGAATTGATCAAGTCCCATATCGCGTTTCTCGGCCCGGTCTTTGTCTACCCGGGGGAGAACGAGATGGCCGCCCTGGCCGCGGCCGGCGTCCGGATCCTAGCGGGCGAAGAGCAGGCCAAAATCTACGCCTAATCTTGTTTTCCTGAGGAGAATCCGATGATCACTACCCTCGACCAAGTCGTCGATCACATCAAGGGACAAAAAATGCGGCGGCTGGCCGTCGCCTGCGGCGAGGACCCGCATACGATCGAAGCGGTCGGCCGGGCGGTCAAGGAAAAGCTGATCTCCGCCGTCCTCACCGGGAGCCGAGCGAAAATCGAGACCGTCGCCCGGGAAAACCACGTCGACCCGGCCTCGTTCGAAATCGTCGACGAACCCGATATGGCCAAAGCCCTGGCCCTGGCCGTCGCCCGGGTCAAGTCCGGCCAGTCCGATTTCCTGATGAAAGGACTGATCGATTCGTCGTATTACATCAAGGCCATCATCGACAAAGAGAAGGGGCTCCTCCGGCCCGGAAAACTGCTGTCCCACGTCAGCGTCATCCAAGTCCCGACCCGGAGCAAGCTCATCGTCTGCGCCGACGCGGCCGTCATCCCCTACCCCGACCTGGAGGCCAAGATCCAGATCCTTGAATACTGCCTGGCCGTCGCCCGCCGCCTGGGGATCGAAAAACCCAAAGCCGCCATCATTTGCGCGGTGGAAAAGGTCAATTTGAAGATGATCCCGACGACGGATGCGGCCATCCTCAGCAAAATGGCCGACCGCGGCCAGATCAAGAATGCGATCGTCGACGGCCCTCTGGCCCTCGATGTCGCCGTCTCGGCCGAAAGCGCCGAGATCAAGGGCGTCAAGACTCCGGTCGCCGGCGACGCCGACGTCCTCCTCTTCCCGAACATCGAGACGGGCAATGTCTTCTTCAAGACCTGCTCCCACCTGGCCGGCGGCGCCACCGCCGCCTTGGTGGCCGGCGCGGACTGTCCGTGCATCCTGACGTCGCGCTCGGATTCCGAGGACTCGAAATTCTATTCGATCGCCCTGGGCGCCCTGACCGCCTGCTGACAGGCTCCGCCCGGATCGACCGCCGATGACCCTTGCCGCGGAAACGATTTCCGAGGCCCTCGGACGTTGGAATATTCTCTATGCCCGCTCCCGGCCCGACCTCGACGCCGCCGGAAGCCCGGACCGGACGTTGGACCGGACGGTCATCGAAGATGACCGGGGCCGGTTGTTCCGCCTGGAACAGATCGGCTTCCTCAACGTCGAGCGGAAAAACGAGATCGCCCGGCGGCAAACCATCCTCGGCCGGGCGCTCCCTGAAGTGATCCCTCCTTGGCCGCTTCCTGACGGGACGTTTGTCGCCGAAATCGACGGCGCGTTCTGGCAAACGACGCCGTTTGTCGAAGGCGTCCGACTCGAGCGTCCCGATTATGCCGGGGAGGGATGGCGCGGACCGGCCTTGGCCGATTTTCTCGTCCGGTTGAAGGCGGCCGAAGCCGGCCTGGCTTCATTCGGCCGCGATGACGGTTTTTCGGCCGGCCTTTTCGTCGGCGATCTCGAACGTAAGATCGAACACCGGGACCCCGCCCTGCGTGACCGCCTCCGGCCGGCTCTCCGGCTGTTGGAGGAACGCCTGTTCCCGGAGGAAGAATCGTTCCCCTTGGGCTTCGCCCACGGTGACTTCCATCCCCTGAATATCGTCTGGTCGAGGACCGGGGTGCGAACCGTCGTCGATTGGGAATTCTGCGGCTGGAAACCCGAGATCTACGACGCCGCCTTGCTCGTCGGCTGCCTGGGCATGGAACACCCCCTCTTCCTCAACGGCGATTTCGTCCACGGTTTGCTCGATTGCCTCAGGAAGAATGCGTCCTATGCGGAGGAAAGCTGGCGGTCGTTTTTCGACTTCGTCCTGGCCCTCCGCTTCGCCTGGCTCTCGGATTGGCTCCGTCGCTCCGACGCGGAAATGATCGAGCTCGAAACGGTCTTCATCGGCCTCTTGCTCGAAAACCGGGATTTTTTCGTCCGCAACTGGCGGCTCCCGGCTTGACACCCTGATTCCTTTGGAATATTTTCGAAGGGAATTTATTGTTAGGAGGGGCGCATGAACATCCTTTGGACGGCTCTCTTGGGCCTGGCCGCCGGATTCGTGGCCAAGCTGATCTATCCCGGCAAGGAAAACATGAACTTCCTCGTCACGATCCTCCTGGGGATCGCCGGCTCGTTCGTCGCCTCCTACGGGGGCCAGTGGCTTAAGTTTTACGGGCCCGGGGAAAATGCCGGCTTCATCGGCTCCGTAGTCGGAGCGCTGGTGATCCTCTTCATTTACGGCTTGGTCCGGAAGCGCCAGGCGAAATAATCTCGACCGAAAACCGGCCGCGGGCGTCCTGGGGCCTCATCTTCACGTGAACGACGCCGCCCCGGCCGGATTCGAAATACCAGCCTTCATCCATTGATTCCAGGGCGTTCGCCTCGGCCGCTTCTTTAAGCGCCGCGGCGGCTCCGCCTTCCTTGGCCCAGGAAACCGCGGCCGGCTTTTTCGCCGTATGCACGGCCAAACGGTAGTTCCGGGCGGCGGGCATGCCGTCGTATCCGTTTCCTTCAAAGCACCCGGCCACGGATACCGTGATTACGCCGGGCGCGCCGACGGCGTCGGCCGCAAACGACGTCTTATTGTATTTCCCGTCCCGGAATTTGTAGGTCAGGCCGTCGTCCTCGAACAGGACAAAACGCGTGGCCTGGGAGGCATGGGGATAAACCTCCACTTGGAGCGGATCCCGCGGCCGCTGTTGCTTGCGGTTTTCGTAGAACGATTCCGGGTACAACGGGAGGATCGCCCCCTCCCGGACCAGGACCGGAAGCTTGAAATTCGAGACGTCGTAGTTTTCGATCGTTTTCCCGCCGGCATAGGTCGCGCCGCTTTCGAAATCGGTCCAGATCCCCTTCGGAAGGTAGAAGCTCCAGCGGGACGTGTCCTGGTAAACCGGGGCGACGAGCAGCCATTCGCCCGACATGAACTGGTACTTCGTCTTGGCCCGGCCGCCCTCTTCCGTCCGGGTGTTCTCATCCTCCGGAAATTCCAGAACCATCGCCCGCTGGACCGGAAGACCGGTCTGGTTGGCTTCGTAGCAATAGGTATACAGGTAGGGCATCAGCCGCGATTTCAGCTTCAAGGCCTTGCGGTTGTGAATCGTGAAGGGATCGCCGTAGCTCATCGGCTTCTTTTCGTGCTTGTCCCGGGCCCAGTTGTCGATGATCATCATGAACGGGGTAAAGCACTTCCACTGCAGGTCGCGGACATACGTGATCGGGTCGCCGCCGTAGATCCCTTCGACGTCGCCGGTGGCTCCATTCTGGGCCGAGAGGCCCGAGCCCGTGACCGTCGGAATGTGCCAGCGGATCCAATCCAGGGTGCCGGTGTTGTCGCCCGTCCACATAATGGTGTAGCGCTGCGAGCCGGCCCAGCCCAGGGTCACCCAGAGGATGCCCCGAGCGTCGGAGTTGTTCTCGATATAGCCGTAGCATTGCCGGCAGGCGTCGAGGGAAAACTTGTATCCCCGCCCAACCCAGGCGATATCCAGCTTGAACAGCCGCACGCCCCATTCCTTGACCATCTTCTCGAACTCGCGCTTCTCGTCCGTCCACATCCCGGTGAAAATATTCCGCTTCGCCAGCTCTTTCTGGACCTCGGGGAACCGGTCAAAGTTCAGCTTGTACCCGTCATTGGGCAGGAACCAGCCGACGGGAATGTCGTTGTCGATATACTTGTCGGCGTAGGAGACGCACTCATAGGTGCCGTCGGTGTAGCGGTCGGCGTCGCCGAATTCCAGGGACCACATCGGAGGCATGAACGGCCGGCCGGTGATCAGGGTGTATCCATCGAGGATCTTCTTGAGGGACGGCCCGTAAAAATAGTAACAGTCGAACCGGTTCTCGGCATGCGAGGTCGCCGTCGGCTCACCGAACGTGTAAGCTCCCGCGGGCGTAGGTGTTCCGAAACGCTCCGTACCCTTTCAAGGTCATGTAGAACGGGACGGCGTTGGGGGCGCCCCCTTCTTCCCAATCGGGCGTCGAGGCGATCCGGACGACCCGGTTGTTGTGGAGGAAATGGCCGTTCTGCATCCCGCCGCCGTAGAAAAAGTCGTCCCGGTTCCGTCCGATTCTCTGGATGGTCGTTTTTTCGCCGCAGGAAATCGGCTCCGTCTCCTCGAAGACCAGGGTCGTATTATCCTTGCGGTACAGGGCGAACCGGCAGGGCGCCTTGAAGATCCGGAGGACGCATTCGGCGCTCTCTACCCGGTAATAGTCCTTCTCCTCTTTAAGCTCAACCGCGATGGCCGGGCCCTTGTAGACGACGATCGGAGTCGGCTCGTCTCCGGCCGGGTCGCTGAACGCGCCGCCCGGGCCGACCCAAATCCGGAAGATATCCGGCCGGTAGAAGATAATCCGCGTCACGGACCCATCGTCCGTCTTTAGCTCGATCTGATGGTCTTTTTCCGCGATTCCGGTCACGTTGCCCAACGTGGCCGCCTCGGCCGAAACGGCCAGGACGACCGCCGCTAAAAGAACGCCCGCCAGGAGGCTCGGTGTTTTTCGCATCTGTCTCTCCCTCGGATATTTGTGGAGGAACTATATCGTCCTCTTCGAAGCGATGTCAATCGCTCTGCCGTCGAGAGGGGAGAATGTTCTGGTTCAGAAAGACGGTGACGCTCACGAAACGCATCTCGGTCCTTGCTCTGGAATTCCCGGCCGGGGGGTGTGAAGCCATCGGGCACTCTTGAGGGGGAACCCAAATATCGTGTTCCCCCTCAACCGTCGCTTCGCTCCGCGCTCCCCCTCCATAGAAGCCTTACTCGTTGACCCTTCTTAGTCTATGCAAACATAGCTAACCAAGGGATATCGAACAGGCGGCGTTCACGACAGAGCGACCCGCAGGGGAAGTCCTACGCGACGCTTCGGAGCCAGAGCCTGAATCCATCGTGGGGAACGAAACTAAAAGAGCACCCATGCAAGAGGGAGTGAACGAGAATTCCGGGCGAGATTGAGCGCCGCTGAAAAACAGAGCGTCTGGATAGCGAATATCTAGAGGTCCCGGCGAACACCCCCGGTTGGGAATTCCAAGAGCATACCCGGAAGCAAATGAGAGCGTCACCAAACACCTGAACCAATACAAAGAATTGACAGAGACGGGATTTCCGAATATGAAATAGGGAAGTTGCCCTCGCTCAGGGAGGAGTTCGCCATGCCGAAAACGATTCATCGTATTCTCGTTATCTGCCTTTTTGTTTCTTTTCTCGGTGTTGTTCCCGCCGCGGCCGCGGCCCAGGGCGCGCCGGCCGCCTATTCCGCCCGGGACCTGTTCAAGCTCGGCCCCCAACGCGTATTCGAAGGGGCGGCCCTTAAGGAAATCGCCTTCCCGCTTGGCGGAATCGGCACGGGCTGCGTCTCGCTGGGCGGCCGGGGTAACCTCCGGGACTGGGAGATCTTCAACCGCCCGAGCAAAGGCGTCGACCTTCCCTTCACCTTCTTTGCCCTCTTCGTCCAGGAGGAAGGCCGGGCTCCTCTGGTCCGGATCCTGGAGGGGCCGCTGACCCCGCCGTTCATCGGGGAGGACGGAGTTCCCCGGACCTCGGTCCCCGGCCTGCCGCGGATGGAACGGGCCCGGTTCGTCGGCGAATACCCCTTCGCCCGGATCGCGCTCGAAGACGAGAAAATCCCTCTCGAGATCACCCTGGAAGCTTTCAACCCCTTCATCCCGCTCAAGCCCGAAGAGTCCGGCATCCCGGCCGTCGTCCTCCGCTACAAGCTGAAGAATCTCAGCGGCAAAACCGTTAAGGCCACCATCGCCGGCTCGATCCTCAATCCGGTCGGCTTCGACGGCGTCGGGAAAATCGCGGGAGTCGGCTCCGAAAAGTTCGGAGCGAACCGGGCCCTCATCCGCAAAGGAGACGCCCTTTCCGGTTTGGTGATGTCCTCGGACAAGGTCAAGCCGGGAACGCCCGCCTTCGGGACGCTGGCTTTGACCACCACCTGGAAAGACATCACCTATCTGACCCACTGGGTCCGCGGCGACTGGTGGGATGACCTCCAGATTTTCTGGGACGATTTCCGGGACGACGGCCGGCTGGCCGACCTGGCCGCCGACGATCCTTCGCCCGACAACCGCACCGACGTCGGAACGCTGGGGCTGGTCGCGACCCTGGCCCCCTTCGAGGAAGTCGAGCTGCCCTTCATCCTCTCCTGGAATTTCCCGAACGTTTTGAATTATTTCGACATCATCCGAGAACGCCGGGGAAGCCTCCTGAAGAACCATTACGCCGAGCGGTTCGCCGACGCCTGGGCCGCGGCCGAACACCTGGCGGCCAACCTCGAACCGCTCGAGCGGGAAACGCGGCGGTTCCGTGACGCGTTCTTCGAGTCGACCCTCCCGCCGTACGTCCTGGAGGCCGTCTCGAGCCAAGCCTCCATCATCCGCACGCCGGCTTGCCTGTGGCTGGAAGGCGGCGCCTTCTTCGGCTTCGAGGGCTGCAACGACAGCAGCGGCTGCTGCGCCCTCAACTGCGGCCACGTCTGGAACTACGAACAGTCGTTGGCTTTCCTCTTTCCGACCCTCGAGCGGTCGATGCGGGAGACCGATTTTCTGAACAACATCAAATCCGACGGAGGGATGGTCTTTCGCACCTCCCTCCCCCTCGATCCCAATCAGCTCTGGGCTTTCAAGCCCGCGGCCGACGGCCAAATGGGACGGATCATCAACCTTTACCGCGACTGGCAGCTCTCCGGCGATACGGCCTTCTTGAAGCGGATCTGGCCGCAGGTCCGGAAAGCCCTCGAATACGCTTGGGTTCAATGGGATGCCGACCGCGACGGACTCATGGAAGGCGAGCAGCACAACACGTACGACATCGAGTTCTACGGCCCAAACAGCATGCTGAGCGGCTTTTACCTCGGAGCGCTTCTGGCCGGAGAAAAAATGGCCCAGGCCGTCGGTGACGCCGAAGCCGCCCGGACGTACCGGGAGGTCTTTGAAAAAGGCCGCAAGGCCTACGACCTTCTTCTCTGGAACGGGGAATACTACGTCCAGAAATACGATCAGGTCATGGAGAAAAAATACCAGTACGGCGAAGGCTGTCTTTCCGATCAGCTGCTCGGCCAATGGCTGGCCATGGTCGCCGGCCTGGGCCGTTTCCTGCCTGAGGACCGGCTGAAAACGGCCCTGGGCTCCATCTACCGCTATAACTTCGTGACGGATTTCCGGGAGCATTCCAACGTCCAGAGGACGTATGCCCTCAACAACGAGAAAGGCCTTCTCCTCTGCTCCTGGCCCAAGGGCGGCCGTCCGCCGCTTCCCTTCGTCTATTCCGACGAAGTCTGGACGGGAATCGAATATCACGTCGCTTCCCACTTGATCTATGAAGGCCTCTTAGCTGAAGGACTCTCCGTCGTCAAGGGTGTGCGGGACCGGTACGACGGTTTGGCCCGCAATCCCTGGGATGAGCTGGAATGCGGCCATCATTACGTCCGGGCGATGTCGTCCTGGGGCTTGGTCCCGGCCTTGTCCGGGTTCGAATACTCCGCCCCCGAAATGCGGCTAGGTTTTGCCCCCAAGGTTTATTCGGACGATTTCCGCTCGTTCTGGAGCGCCGGTTCGGGTTGGGGGACCTATGCCCAATCGTTTGCGGCGGGAGGGACCGGGACCGTCCGGCTGGCCGTCTCCTCCGGGGAAATTGTCTTGAAGGAATTCTCCTGCCCGGCGAAGAGCCAGAGCGCGGTCCCGACCATCACGGTCGCCGGCAAGCCGGTGCCCCTGAAGCAGGTCTGGGTCCGGGGCGGTCGATTGACGGCTTATTTCCCCAAGCCCCTGACCATTAAAGAAGGCCAGGAGCTCACTATTAAGTACTGAAGCAATAAGAATTAAGCTCTCTTCCATTAAAATCCGGACGCGTGAGCGAAGGCCGCCATATTCTCGAAAACTCCTGCCCACACAAATTGGAAGAGAACCAAGAATTTCGTTATTTGCCTGCGAGGTCCATCTCCGCAACTTTGGCGCGCATGTCCGCCAGGCGCTTTTCCAGGCGGGCCTTGATTTCGGCAAAGCGCGGCTCGGAACGGAGGTTTTCGAGGAGCGGATCAATCAGCAGCCAGCGTTCGGCGAAGCCGCCGTCGACCGATTTCTCCAACGCGTCCAGGGCCTCGTTCGTTTTTCCTTGGACGGCCAACGCCTCGGCCTCATAGAACCGAAGGGGAGACCACGGGTCGTTGTACCCGGAATTTCGCCGGCATCCGGCCAGACTGGCGTCCAGCATCTTCTCCCCGGCCGCCCGGTCGCCGGTTTTCAAAAAGACGAACCCGAGCTTGTTGCCCGGAGCGCCGGTCGGCGAGGTGAGATCGACGAGCTCCTTGTAGAACGGGAGAGCGGCCGCGTATCGTCCGGCCAGAAGCTCCGCATCGCCGGCGATATTCAGGGCGTTGGGTTCCCCGGGACGGGCGGTCAGGATTTTTCTGATCCTCTCCCGGACTTCGTCCGTTTTCCCTTCATAGAGAGGCAGGGATGCCAGGAGCATTTCCGGGAAGATAAAACCGGGCTGGAATTCGAGCGAACGGTTCAACCAGGACCGCGCTTCGTCGTCCAGGCTTAGGTTAAAATACTGGAGGCCGACTTGAGCGTAATACCGGGCGAACCCGGGCTGGAGGTCGACGCTTTTGCGGAGCCAGCGGATGGCTTCGTCGAACTTGCCCATCGAGGAGAGGATGGAGCCGATGTTGGCCACGACCGGGGCATAGTTGGGATTGAGGGCGACGGCATCATAATAGGACTGCAGCCCTTCCGTGACCCGGCCCAGGGACTCCAAGGCCAGACCCAGGGCTTTGTGCGCCTCGGCCAGATCGGGATCGAGGTCGAGGGCTTTCCGGCTCATTTCGACGGCCGTTTCGAATGACGCCGTTTCCGATCCGAAGCGCCAACCCATGGCGAAGGCGTCTCCGAGGCCGGCCCAGGCCGGGGCGAAGGCCGGATCGATCTCGGCCGCTCTCCGGAACAGGATGATCGCCTGGGTGTTGTCCTCGGGCGTGTAACGGTAGTAGTACTCCCGGCCCCGGGAATAAAAGGCGTAGGCTTCCGGATTCACCTTCGCCTCTTTCTTCTTTTTCAGGCGGGCCTTTTCGCCGGGCGTTAAGTGGGCGCGAAGCTCCTGGGCGATCCGCTGGGCGACCTCGCCCTGGACGGCGAGGATGTCGGTCATGGGCCGGTCGTAGTTTTCGGCCCAGAGATGCGCATCCCGGGAGGCGTCGATCAGCTGGCCGACGATCCGGACTTTGTCGCCCTGCCGCCGGACGCTCCCTTCAAGGATGAAGCTGACCCCCAGCTCCCTCCCGATCTGGGGCAGGCTCTTGTCCGTGTTTCGATAGGCCATGACCGAGGTCCGGGAGATGACTTTCAGGTCCGAGATCCGGGCCAGCTGGGTGATGATGTCCTCGGTGATCCCGTCGCTGAGGGACAGATCGTTTTTATCGTCGCCGATGTTCTGGAACGGCAGAACGGCGATCGAACGGGTCGCGGAGGTAAAGCGGAACGGGCCGGGACGGCCGACGATCGTGATCACGGCGAATCCGAGGATGACGGCCAGCCCGGCATAAGCGGCGATTTCTCCCTTGCGGAATTTTTGCCTGCCGGGAAAAACATGAAACCAGGTGAAGAGGAGGGAGGCCGGAAGCCCGCACAAGAGGAGAGCCAGGAGAGAGTCGAAGAGCTTGAAGGAAAAGCCGTAGTGGGCGCTGAGAAGGTTGACGGCCCCCAGAAGGGTCAGGGACGTGCTGCCGTAAACGCCCGCCGTGCGAAGGAGGAACCGGCCCCGGGATTTTTTCTGAATGTTCTTATGCGTTCCGGTCATGGATCATCAAAACTCGATCAGCGGCCGGAAATCGATGTCCGGCCGGTCATAAGCGGCGGTCCCGGCAACCTGGTTTGTTCCGCCGCGCGACCAATAATAGTTGTGCCCCGCCTCGACCTTGTACGTCTCGCCCGTGGCCGGGTCGACGACGTCGGTGACGCCCAGCGTCGCGTTGGAAAACTTGCGGAAGATGTCATCTTGGGCGCTTTGGCGCGACCAGTAGCCATCGCTGATGATCCCCGAAATGGCCTGACCCGTCTCGGCCACGATCCGGGAAACGTCGCCGGTGAGCTGCTGCTGGCTCGCCACCCACTGCGGATTCATCTTCATCGTTTGGAACATATGAGTTCCGATCTCCCGAATGGTCTCGGCCCGGGCTTCCGGCCCGGCCATGACCAGGAGAAGCGGGACGAACCAATTCCCGACGCCGTTGGCCGTGGATTGGACGACCTGGGTGACGGCAAGGCCGTAGCCGACACCCTTCTCCCCGCCCTGCTCGAACCGGAATGTCGCGTCGCCGGCGTGAAGCTGGGTGGCGATCCCATAAGCGAGGGACTGGCTGTAGATCCGGTTGAAATCGATCACAATATCGGGCCGATCCTTCTGTTCCGCCAGCTGGAACGACGAAAGCCGGGGAGCATAATTCTTCTGGAGATAGCCGAGAAGGAAGGTCAGCCCGGGTTGATACCGCATCACCATGTTCCGCACGCCATAACCGGGCGAATACCAGGAGCCCTCGCGGAAGCCTGTCCACTCGAGCATCTGGTTGGGGATGGCGAATGCCGGGAGATTGCCGTCGTTCAGTTGAACGAGAGCCTTCTGGTCGGGTGACACGGCCAGGATGACGTGGACGATATCGACTGAAGCCCGTCGGACGGTCCCGCCCTGGATTTGCCAGCCGGCCGGCACGTCAACGCTGAACGCCTTCTCGACCGGATCCTGCCAGGAAACGTAGGAAACCGCCGGCTTGGCCGGACGCGTCGAAGCGGTTTTTTCCGGCAGGCCGAAACGGAACGATCGAAGCGAGGCCACCAGGCCGGGCTTGCGGGCCTCGAAATCCCCCGCTTTGGCCGCCATCAAATAGAGAACACCGCTTTTGCCGTCGATCGAGCAAAGCGCGGTCCCTTCGCAGGCGACGCCGCCGCGATTGAAAGACGAAGCGGGCCGCTGTTTCGTCGGGGAGCGGGCGGATTTGGGCGGTTTTGCCGATGACAGGATTCGAAACGAAATCCCCCAGTTTCCCCAGATTCTCCTCCAGCCAGGCCCGGCTGGTCGCGGCCGACGGGAGAAGGAACGGGTAAACGGCGATGAAGGCCGGATCCACTCCCGGATCGCCGGCCGAGACGAGGATCACGCCCTTGTCCAGGACGCGGGCGGACCAAGCGGGGGGGTGGTCGAGGCTGAAACCCTCGGGGTAGGTCTTGGTGACGGGCGAGTTTTTTCCGCCGCCGCAGGCAAACATTCCGGTCGAGATCCCGAGGATCAGGACAAACCGGGCGGCGGAACGCGAACACGGATTTTTCATGTTCGTCTCTCCTCTTTCGTCGGCCTGGGTTCATTGTAGCCCAAATGGCCGGCCGGTCAAGCCGGGAGCCGGCCCGGAGCATAACCTTTTCCCCGGACGGAATGTTATTATAAAAGGGCGAAGCCCGCCCCACTCCGGCAAGCGAGAACGGAATTGCTCTCCGACAACGAATTGATGGCCGCGGTCAAAAACGGCGACCTGGAAAAGCTGGCCGATCTCTATGAAAAGTACAACCGGCCGCTCTTTGCCTTTTTTTATAAAATGACCGCCGATCCCCAGGCCAGCGAGGATCTGGTCCAGGTCGTGTTCTGCAAAATCCTCGCCTATCGCGACCGCTACCGGGACAAGGACGGGACGTTCGCCGTCTGGCTCTTTCAAATCGCCCGCAACGCCCGGATCGACCACTACCACAAGGAAAAGTACCTTAAGAATGCCGTCGACGTCGACGAGCTGGAGATTAAAAACGATTCCGACACAGCCGGCGATTACGAGCGGATGGAAAAGGCCCGCCGGATGCGGGAAGCCATGAACGGCCTGACCGAGGTTCAGCGCGAGACCTTAATCCTGAGCCGCTTCAACGGCCTGAGCTACGAGGAAATCGCCGCGATCATGAACTGTCGGGTGGGGACGATCAAGGCCCGGGTCTTCCGGGCCATGGAAACGCTGCGCGAAAGCTATCGCGTATTGGAGAAATCCGCATGAGCGACAAGAAAACGGAACGCCTCGTCTCGGAGCTTCTGAAAGGCAGCCTTCCGCCGGGGAAAGCCACCCGGTTTAAAGCTTCCCTGAAGAAGAAAGGGATCGATCCCGGCCGCCTGGCCGAATACGAAAAGATCTGGGACGCCCTGGCCGAAGAACGCGTCCCCGAGCCTTCCGAAGCCATGGCCGGCCGATTCCGCCAAGCTCTGGAGGAAGCGAAAAAAACCGCCTGGCGATCCGAGACCGATGGCGCGGCGGCCCGGAATCCATTCCGCCGGCCCGGCTTGGGGCTGGCCCCGCGCTGGGCCTTCGGTATCAGCCTGGTCGTCATCGGCTGGTTCATCGGCTACCAGCTCACGCCCCGGCCGGATCGGAGCCGGTTGGAGGCCTTGAACGCGGAGATGCGGGACATGAAAACGGCCATCTTCCTGACCAAGATGGAAAGCGCCTCCGCCCCCGAACGGATGAGCGCGGTTCATTATGCCGAAGACGCCGCCGCCTGGGACGATACGGTCCGGGAGGCCCTCATCCGGGCCCTGAACTCCGACGCCAACGCCAATGTCCGATTGACCGCCCTGGAGACGCTGGCCCGCCGCTCCGATGATCCCCGGGTTCGCGAGGCGCTCGTTCAATCCATCGAGCGCCAGGAATCTCCCCTTCTGATCCTGGCTCTGGCCGATGTCTGTCTCGCCCTGGACGAAAAGCGGGCGGCCGAGCCCTTCCGCAAAATGATCGCCGATCCCGCCCTGTACTTTTCCGTCCGGCAGAGACTCGAAGAGACAATCCGGAAGCTGACGTAAGGGAGAAAAGGCCATGTCGATTCGCACTGTGGTCCTTGTTGCCGCGGCGGTCGTTCTTCTGGCGCCCGCCGTCCCCGGCCAGAACCCGCCCGCCGAACAGATCACCGTCCCCTTGTCCCTGCCCGGACAACCCGGGACACTGATCATCCCTCACGGCCGCGGGAGCTTGATCGTCAACGGGTACGACGGCGAGGCGGTGATCGTCAAGGCTTCGCCGGCCGGCCCCGCCGGCGGCGACGGGGATCGAGGCGCCCAGGGATTGACCTGGGTCGCAGCCGGAGAATCCCGGTTAAGCGCGATGGAAGACGGCAACACGGTCACGGTGATGACCAACTCCGCCTCCAAAACCATCGACCTGCGGATCCTCGTCCCGCGGCGGTTCAATCTGAAACTCTGCGTCAAGGACAACGGCCGAATCGAGGTCGAAGGAGTGACGGGGGAGATGGAAATCAACAACCTCAACGGGCTTGTCCGCCTTGACCGGGTGACCGGCTCGGCCCTGGTCACCACCGTCGACGGGGACATCGTCTGCCGCTTCGACCGGATTCCTCCCGGCCTGCCCCTCGCCTTCACCTCGGTTTACGGGAAAATCGACGTGACGTTCCCCTCCGACGCCGACCTGACCGTGCGGATGAAAACCGACCAGGGCTCGATTTTCAGCGATTTCGACATCGCCGTTGATCCGCGCAAAAGCCTCTCCGAGCCGGCTGAGAAAGCCGGCGGCCGGAGGGTGGCGCTCGAGGATTGGACGCTCGGACGGATCGGCAAGGGCGGGACCGACGTCCGCCTTCAGAGCTACGAGGGCAACATCTACATCCGCAAATCCAAGGCCGGGCGGCCATAACCATTTTTTCCCAAGGCCTGTTTATCCGGATGAAGGACAACGATTGTTCAGGAGAAAGGATACGGCAATGAAAAAAATCACCTCGATCGGACTGGGAATCTTCCTTCTCATCCTGGCCGCCCTCCCCGCCCGCCCGGCCATGCCCGCCGGCGCCATCGACGGCCTGTGGGTCGCCTCCATCGACCCGGATGTCATCCGCTTCCGGCTGACCGCGTTTAACGACCGGGACGACGACGAATGGACGACCTCGTATTCGATCCCGCGGAAAGACTGGCCGGCCATCGAGCCCGGCAAGGACTTCTCCCGCAAATGGGACAAGGACGCCGGATCGATCACCTTTACGGGAAAATTCACCGGCGACCGCGGGTCCGGAAGCTTTTCCTTCGTCCCCAATCCGGATTTCGTCCAGTTCCTGGCCGGCCGCCGCATCGGCCGGGTGGACGACGAAAAGCTGATCTTCCTCTTTTTGGGAAATATCGACAGGACCTACATCCAGGACATGGAGAAGCTGGGCTTCGGCGACTTCTCGTCCTCCCGGCTGGTCGAGATGGCCATCCACCGGGTGACGATCGATTACGTCCGGGAGCTGCAGGCTCTCGGCTGGCGGAATCTGTCGCTTTCCAAGATCCTGGAATTCAAGATCCACGGCATCACCAAGGCCTACGTCCAGGACATGAAAAGCCAGGGCTTCGGCGATTTATCGCCGTCCGACGCCCTGGAATTGAAGATTCACGGATTGACCCGCGAATACATCGACGCCCTCAAGGCCGCCGGATTTCCGAAGATCGACCTCGAGAAAGCCCTCGAATTCAAGATCCACGGCATCACCCCCGTCTACATCACCGAGGTTAAAAAGCTCGGGCTTGCCGACATCACGCCCGAGAACGTCCTCGAGCTTAAGATTCATGGACTGACGGCGGAATACATCGACTCCCTCAAAACCGCGGGGTTTCCGGAGATCGACCTCGAGAGAGCCCTTGAATTCAAGATCCACGGAATTACGCCGGCTTATATCAAGGAAATCCGCTCGTCCGGTTTAGGCGAGCTTTCCCTGGACAAGATCCTGGAATTTAAAATCCATGGGATCGACAAAGCCTACATCGACTATTGCCGCAAGCTCCTTGACGGCAAGAAAGAGCTCACGCCTCAACGGGTCATTCAGATGAAGATCGCCGGCATTTAAAATTTAGGAAAAAAGGGACAGGCCGACGGCCTGTCCCTTTTTTTTGACTTCCTCTTCGGCGATGCATTATGCTTCGGCCGATGGACAATGAACTGGCGGCGGACCGTCTGGCCCTGGATCTTTCCCGCCCGCTTCGCCGGCTCTTTGACCCGGCCGATCTGATCTTCATCCTCCTGTTCCTGGCCGCCTTCCTCTTTCTGTTCCGCGGCTTTTTCTTCCAGGGGGGCGTGTTCTTCGAGCGGGACGGGGCGGTCTTGGAAGTCCCGACGCGCGCCCTGGCCGCCGATTTGCTCCGCGAGGGAAACTTCGCCCTTTGGACGGACGCCCACGGAAACGGCCAGCCGTTCCTGGCCAATCCGAAAAACGCAGTTTGTTATCCGTCGACCTGGCTTTATCTGGTCCTCCCGTTTTTCTCCGCTCTCCGCTGGCATTACCTGATCCACGCCCTGATCGGATGGGTCGGGCTCTACGGCTTCCTGCGGTTCTTCCGGCTGTGCCGGCCGTCGGCTTTTCTGGGCGCCTCGCTTTTCAGCTTCAGCGGGATCTTTCTCTCGAATTTCGAATTCTACAACCACATCGCCGCCTTCGCCTGGACGCCGTGGATCCTGCTCTTCGCCTTCTCGGATTCTTTCCGGGGATTCAAAAAAACGGCCGTCTTGGGCGTCCTCTGGGCCCTTCAGCTTCTCGCCGGGACGCCGGAAGCCGTCGTCATCACCCTGGTCCTGGCACTCGTCCAGGCCTTATTTCTCCCCGGAAAACCCGTCAAGCGGGCCGGCGCGATCTTGCTCGCCCTGGTCCTGGGCGCCTTGATCTCGGCCGTCCAGTATCTCCCCTCGCTCGAGACGCTGAGCCGGACCGAGCGGACGGCCGCGGAAACGTCCCTGTGGCCGCTGGAAATGATCCAGCTTCTGAACGTTCCGTTCCCGAACGCCATGGGCGCCGACCGGGGACCGGGTCCGGGGGATTTCTGGTCGGGACACCTGTTCGACAAGGGCGCTCCGCTTTATTACAGCTTCTACCTCGGGAGCGCCGGCCTCCTCCTATTCCTGTTCGGAATCGCGGTCAAGACGAATCGGGCCGGGCACGGCTGGCGATGGCTGTTGGCGATCTTCCTCCTGATGGCCAGCGGTCGATATTTCCCCTTGAACGACCTCCTCATCCGCGTTCCGTTCCTGTCCTCGATCCGCTACCCGGTGAAGTACATGATGGGAGCGATGTTCGTCGTCGCCGTCGTCGCCGCCGGATTTTTCGACGACTATTTCGTCCGGAAGAAAATCGAATTCCGGCGCATCAAGAACGGCTGGATCGCCGGCCTGGGAATCTGCGCCGGATTCACCGTTCTCGTCCCCGCCCTCGCCCGCCTTCTGGCCGGGATCTTCGTCATCCGCGATGAGCGACTGACGGCGGCTTTGAAAAGCTCGTTGTATGCAGGATTGGCCGTCCTCTCGGTCTCTCTTGTCCTCATGGGCGTTTTCGGCCTGGCGAAGAAGAAGGCGGGCGTCCTTGTTCCCCTCTTCCTGCTCCTGGCGATCGTCGACCCGCTGGCGAGAAACCAAAAGATCAATCCCGTCGTCCCGGAATCCTTCTTCGATCCTCCGGCGCTGCTTGCGGAAACCGGCCGCCCGGCGACGCTCTACCGCCAGGAGGTCCTGCCCGACGACTTGAGAATCAAGCTCGGCGATGGACAAAAAGCCCAGCGATTTGTCCGGCAGAGCCTTTATCCGTTCGCCGCGATGAACCAAGGCGTCCGATACGTCTTCAACCGCGATTTCTACGGCTTCTACCCCAAAGACCAGCGGGCGCTTCGGGCCGCCGCCTCCGGCTGGCCGGAGGAGCTTCTTCTTAAATACCTTCGTTCGATCGGCTGCGATTTCCTTGTCGGACCCAATCCCCTGAAGGGACTTCCCGCCGAATACCGGACGATCGAAGGTTTTCCCATCGTCCTCCAGGAACTCTCCCCCGGCCGGACGTTCCCCCTTTTGTCGGGAAGAACATCACGGCCGAAACGCCGGCCGCGAAATGGGCGGCGTTCGCAGCCGCAGATTTCGATCCGATGACGACGGCGATCGTCAGCCGGGACATCCCCGAGCTGGCCGGTTCCTCGGCCTTCGAAGGCGGCGAGGCCGTCGCCGTCCGGGAGAACCAGGGCCGGTCCGTCTACCGGACAAAGACCGCGGCTCCGGCGTTGGCGATTTTCCGAGGGAATTGGGATCCGGGATGGAAAGCCCGCGTCGATGGAAAATCCGCGCCCGTCATTGAGGTCAATCTCGGACTCAAGGGGGTTGTGGTTCCCGGCGGGAATCACGAAGTGGAGATTCGATACCTGCCGGGGAGCTTTCTCCTCGGGGCAGCCGTCAGCGTTCTGACGATCCTGGCTCTTTTGGCCGCGAGCCTGGTTTTAAGGTTCCGCTCAGCCCGGCCTGGACGGCCAGGTAAAACAACGGCTTAATCAAAACGCCTAAAAAGCTCCCGCTGATTTCGCCGCTCTGGACGTGGCGGAGAAGACGTACGGCGCTTTCACCGAAAAGAATCCCGCCGAAGGCGAGACGAACCAAATCTCCTATTCCCGGGGAGCCGACCGCGAGCCGGACCAATTCGGGAAAAAGCATCGCTCCGGACAGAATGAAGTTGAAAGCGATCGAGAGGCGGACGTTAAGCCGGGCGTTATAGCGGCCGTAGAAAGCCACCGACTCCTGGTCCGCCCGGGACAGGAAACCCCAAAGCGGTCCAAGGGCGTAAACCCGGTCGGAGGCGATGTTGCGTTCGCGTTCCAGGGCCGGATCGGCGGCCGGGAAACCCGAACCGCCTTTTTGGAACACGTACCGGAAACACTTGCCTTCCGTCGCGGACCGGACAAGGGTGAAAGGATCGGCGCCGTACGTGATTCCCCCGGCCCGCTCCCACCAGGATTTGGGCGTCGGCGAAATGACCTCAAGCAAATCGCCTGCGGGCAGGAACGTGTCGCTCATCACATCGTCCCTGGCCTCTTTTTTAAAGCGGAGGCTCAGAAGAGTTAAAGGAAGGCTTCCGACCGGATCTCCCGAAGAGACGTTGATGATCAGCCGAACGAGACCCTCGATCGTGACCGCGAAAGCCAGGAATCCCGCCCAGGTGGGAATGAAAGGACCGAATCGTCCCCCCGCTCCCCAAATCTGGGTCAGAAAGAGAAATGCCGGGGGCAGCGGGACCAGCGTCTCCAGAATCGCCGAATAGCGCGTCGCCCTCCCCGGGTCAAATTCAAGGGTTTGAGCCAATCGCTCCTGAATTTTTCCGGGAAGAAAGCCCAGCAGGAACTGGCCGCCGAGAGCCAGGGATTTTTTCCGGGACTGGATCCGGTCTTTGCGGAGACGGGCCAGGAATTGTCCCTCCACTGCGCTCCCCCACTCCACGTAAACACGGCTGACCTGGCCGTCTTCCCACGGTTCCAGGCGATAGATCCATTCGCTCCCGACGGGCGTGGCCGACATCACCTCGAACAGATCGTCCCCGATTCGGACCGCGGTCCCGGGATGGGTGACAGTCCGACCGGACCCCTGCCGGCGCGGCCGGAAGTCGGGATGAGCGGCGGGCAGGCGAATTTCGCGGGTGGTCGGCATGCGGGTTTTTTCCGTCGTCACTATATGCCCGGCCGCAAAAGGGTGTCAAACAGTTAACCTCGTCACTTCAAACGATACCTCTTGATCACGGGGAACTCCCTCGTCATTTTCGTTTTCGATGATATAAAACAAGCCTTTTCTCACCGCCGCCAGGCGCTCTCCCTGAGGAAGATAGATTTTGAGAAATTTCCGCCATTCTGATCGAACATGTCGACCCGCGTCCGCCCCTCAGCATCCTCTTCGGATGTCGTCACATAGAGACGGCCGCTTTCATCAATGATGAAATTCCAGAAGGCCGAATGATAATCGGGAAAGTCGAGCTTAAGATCGGGAGGCACGCCCGGCCGGGCGAATTCCTTTCGGGTTTCTTCCCGCTCCGCTTCGGTCACCTTGACCCGATCATGCTCCTTTCGGATCACCGCCCTTACGGTCCCGTCGGGGCCGACGATATGAAATTCATAGGTGCCCGTATAACCCCAGATGACGTTATCGTTCGGCAGGACGTCGAAACGCACGGTCTCGGGATATGGGTTTAAATACGGCGGAGACTTCCTCTTTTCCTCGAAGGACACCACCATCTCGATCCATTGCATTGAGGAATCGAACCGATGGATCTGGAGAAGCCGGCGCTCCGGCTCGTTGACATTAACGATGAGCAGGATCCGGCCCCGCTCATCCATCCGGATGACCGACGAACGCCATTTTCCCATGGGGCTCTCTTCCCCGAACTCGCCTGCAGGCGACAGCCGGCTGATCCGGTTATTCATGAAATCCCCGACAACAACAACTCCGTTCTTTCCGAAAAAGAGGGAGATCGGCATTTGCCATTCCATCGGCCCCTGTCCCCGCTTCCCGACCGCCCGGATGAAACGTCCCGAGGCGTCGAAAATCTTGAGCTTGACGTCTTTCCTGTCCAGGGCGTAGATCGTTCCATCGGGGGAGACTTGGAGCGCCATGAGTTCGCTGAAAAGCGCGTTCTCGTCGGACGGCTGATTGCCGATCACCAGATCGAGTTCCAATCCCACCGGAGCACTCCTCGGCACGACCGGGGGATCTTTTGGAATCCGAACGATCGCGGGATTCGTTTTCTGGACAGGGCTTTTCCCCCAGACGATCGTATGGGCGAAAAGTGCGGCGGGAAGCACCGCCAGGAAAAAAGAAACCGCTTTCGCGGTATTTCGGCTACACGTAAACTTCATGGTCCCCCTCCTTATTCCTTTTCCCGCCCCCTCGCCTCTCCTATCAGCGTATCAAATCCCGTTTAAGACGATCCATTCAACGTCCACCGTTCGGCCCGGCCCAGGCCTTCGCCCGGGTCGTCCACTTGTGAAAGCGCAGGTGCCGGCGGAGAAGGGCCTGGTTCCCCGTCCCGGCCTGGGAAGCCAGGAATTTAGCGATGCGTTCAGCCGCTACTCCCAATTCACGGCCGCTTGAAGTAGAGATAGGCTTTGACGAATCGATAAGCCGGCGCCGCATACTCGGGATCAACCCTGCGCCAAGCTTCAAACGCCTTGGCCGGTTCGCCGTCCTCCCAGAACGTCGCCCCGACGGCAAACAGCGCCCGGTTGCGGATTTCGCCTCCCATGCCGGTCAAATGGCGATAGATGGCCAGCGAAGCATTCCGGTACGAAACCAAGGCGTCGTTAACCTGAAGTCCGCCGTTTTTCAGCAAGGCCGCCCGGGTTTTCTCGGCGGTTTTTTTCAGAACGTAGGCCTTGACCCGATAGTCGAAGACTCCCGGTTTTGGGACGCCTTCGCTCAACACCTCGGCGGCTTCGGCTTCGACTTCGGTCAGGAGACGAAGGGTTCGGCGCTCGAAATCGTAAGCCGCGGCCAGGCTGAAGAGGAATTCGGCCGCCGTTTGTGTCCCCGGATGGCGCCGGGCATAGCCCAGGAAGGCGTCATAAATCGGCCGCTTGTAGAAAAGCTCTTCCAGCGAATCGAAGGCCTCGGCGAAACGGCTGGCCGTATAGAAGACGCCATTGAGGTTGGCCGAGACGAACTCGCCGGCGAACCGGGCCAGGTCGGCCGAATCCGGATCTTCCTTGTCGAGATATTCGCTCTGAAAATCGGCGAATTGCTCGCGCTCCGGTTTCGCCATCCAGGCGTCGAGCGTTGCGGCCGCCCGGGCCGGATCGAACGGATCTCCGGCGTCCGCGGAATCCGCCATCACGAATCCTGAATCCCCACTCACGAGCCAAATGGTCAGCAAGGAGGAATCCTCCATCCGGGCCGCCGCCTCCGCTTGAGAGCGGGGCTTCGAGGATTTCTTTTCCTCGATCGGCGGGGCAAATTCCGGAAAATCCTGCGTGACCGAAAACAAAGACGGACCAAAAGCCAGGATCTGCTCGTAGGGACTCTGTCGATAATAAATCTCCGGGTCAATGTAATAGACTTCCGGAGGGGACCTGCGGGAAGCGGCCGGGGCAGAGCCTCCGGCTTTATCGACGGCCAAACGGGAAATTTCCGCCTCGTCGTCAGGGTTCAGGGTGTGAATCTCGAGCTCGTGTCGGTTCTCGAGGCTTTTCGCGGCGAAGGCTTTATCTCCTTCCGGCAGGCGGATCGTGCCGTCTTCGATCTTGGCCTGGATTTCATCGAGGGTCAGCCGGGAGAGGTCGAGGTAGCTTCCTTCCTTCTCGCCGCCCGCCCGGAAAAACGACCGGATCATGGCTTTGACGATTTCGACCTTTTTTCGCAAATCCTCTTCGTCACGGAAGGAGAGAGAGCGGCCGATCGTCTGGGCCGCTTCTTCCAGAGCCTTTTCCGACGTTGCGTCGGAAGGTCCCTTCTCGGTCGCTAATTCGGCCAAGGCCCGCCGGATCGTTTCCCGCTCGGGAGAAGCTCCGGACGGTCCGGGCGGATGGGCGACTAAAAGAGCCGTGAGAAGAACGACGTGCCCGGCCAGGGCGAAAGCGAAGGCGGCGGAGATCCTCGGCCCGGCCTTCCGAACGTTTGGAACGACGCCCGCTTCAGCGAACAGGTCGATCATCTTGCCCCCGCGACTGAAATTCCCAATCCCTCGCTTCTCTGATGACAATCTAGACCCGAAACGGAGACTTTGTCAAACGGCCAAACTGGTTCAGAAAGATTGGTGACACTCACAAAACGCAAATCGCTCCATGCTCACGAATTCCCGGCCGGGGGGTGCGAAGCCATAGAAAGTGGCAGATAGCTCTGGTTTTCAGGAACCCCTATTAACCAATAGGGGCGGCGTTCACGTCCCGAAGCCGTATCCATCAGGGGGAAAGCGACTAAAAAAGCACCCAAGCAAGACGCATTGAACTGAAAATCCGGGCGAGATTGAACGCCGCTGAAAAACAGAGCGTCGGGATAGCGAATATCTTTAGGTCCCGGCGAGCACCCCCGGTCGGGAATTCCAGGAGCACACCCGGAAGCGACAGAGGGTGTCACCAGTCTTTCTGAACCAGATCAACGTCCCCAAAAAAAAGGGGCGGCGGCCGCCTCCGGCCGTCCGGAGGGCGGCAGCCGCCCGTTTATCGGATGAAGGGGGGACTTTCGGTCGCCCCCCGCGCCTGCGCGATTTACAGCTTGTTGATCCGGATCGCCCCGTTGGTCGTGTGAAGGTCGATGAGCGGGCCGCCGGTTCCAATCCGGCCCTCGATCCGGTGGCGGGAAGAAATCGTCCCCTGGATCGTGACCGGGAAATCGACGGTCAGGCCGCCGTTGGTCGTCCTCGCCCGGAGCTCGGCGTTGACCGAGCCACCCAGCTTCAAATTGACCGAGCCGTTGGTCGTGCCGGCCTTGATGTCGTTTTTGACTTCAGCCAGGTCCAGGTAAATCGAGCCGTTGGTCGTCCCGGCATCAACCGTTCCGTTGATGTTCTTAGCCCTGATGGAGCCGTTCGTCGTGTGCAGCTCGATGCGCCCATCGCCGCCTTCGATCCGGATGTCGCCGTTGGTCGTCCCGGCTTTCACATCGGCAAACCGGCCGGCGAGCTCGACGTCGCCGTTGGTCGAGCGGATCGTTTCGAGGATCACGCCCTCCGGAACCTTCACCTCGTAATCGACATGAACCCGGAGGTTGCGGAATTTTTCATAAATGGTGTCCACCCGGACGGAGGAGCCGAACGCTTCAACCTCGATCTTCACCCGGTTGAGGTCTTCCTCGCGGCGCCGGGCGACTTTTTTGGCCGAAATTTCGACTTCGTTCCGGTCCCAGGTCGTCACTCGGACGAATCCGTTGGTGTTTTTCAGGCTGAACCGGTCCCCGGCCCGAAGCGGCAGAGTTTTGCTGAACGGCTCGGTGAATTGCTTGCCGCCGAACATTTCGTCAAAGTCGCCGTCGTCCATGAAGTCGCAGGCGGCGCCGGAAGCGGCGGCCAGGACCAAGAGGGCGGCGGTCAGTAGCGATAAAGCGTTCATTTTCAAGCGCATGGGCTCTCTCCTTAAAGGCATTCATATGAAAAGACGCAAAACGGGGGAAAAGGTTCCCGGGGACCGATTATTCCATGTTGGTTTCGATGATCGCCGGATCCGATAGCGATTCCTGGGGAATCCCGAAATGATACCCTTGGAGATAGTGGACGCCGCAGTTGGCCAGAAACTTGGCTATTTCCGGCTTATCGACGTGCTCGGCCACGACTTTAATGTTGTTGGCCCGGCAGTATTCGACCACGATGCGGATCAGGTGCTGGGCCTTTTCGTCGTGGAGGCACTTCTGGGTCAGGCTTCCATCGATCTTCAGGATGTCCATCGGGAGCTGGATCAGGCGGCTGAAGTTGGAATAGCCGGACCCGAAATCGTCGATGGCGATCTTGCAGCCATGCGCCCGGGCGCGCTCGAGGAAGTTACGGCAGGCCTCGTTTTCGACCAGCTCGTCCCGTTCGATGATTTCGAGGATCAGCCGCTTGTCGGACTTGGGGGCGTCCTTGAGGTAGGAAAACAGCGATTTTTCAAATTCCGGGAGAAGGAGGTCCTTGAAGGTGACGTTCAAAGAGACATCGCAGGGCGTTTTCCGGAGGGCCGTAAAGGCCTCTTTCAGCATGAATTCGGTAATATCGGTATCGAGACCGGTCGACGAGGCGAGGGAGAGGAACGGGTATGGCGAGACGTAAAACCCATCCTGGTCCTTCAGCCGAAGGAGGCTTTCAAACCAGACCACTTCGCCGGTGCTCGTGTCGATGATCGGCTGGAAATAGGCCCGGCAGGTCTTGCCCTCGAGGTTGCGGGTCAGGGTGCTGTAGAGTTTCAGCGAATCGATGGCCGAATCGCGGATGCTATCGTCCCCCTTGTAGAGGGAGACGGCCCGGTGGGAGCGGATGCCGTCCTTGAGGGCCAGGTCGGCTTTGGAAAGAAAATCGATCCGGGACGCGTCTTCAACAAAGGACGCCCCCAGCTTGATGTTGAGATGGATATTCAGCTTCCCCCAGGCCATGAACTCCCGCCGGAGGGCGCTGCAGATCCGGTTCAGCAGGACCTCGGCCTCGGGCCCATCCATCCCGGCCCGGGGAATCAGGAGGCCGAAATCGTTGCCCCTCAGCCGGTAAAGCGAATAGTTGAACTCCCGGCTCCATTGCTGGAGGTAACGGGAGATGAACTGGAGGATCTCGTCCAGCATCTCGTACCCGAAGATCGTCCCCAGCTCGCCGAAGTTCTCGATATGTACGATGGCGAAGAGGAATTGCCGGTCTTTGGGGATGGAATGGATTAAAACTTCACGGTTCGGCAGCTTCGTCGCGACGTCGTAGCTCAGCTGCATGACCAGCTGATCGATGTAGTGCTCTTTTTGCCGCTCGCCGGCCAGACCCAGGACGAAGACGATGCCGAAAATGATGACGGCGATGATGATTTGCTGGAACGTCAGGGTGATATTCCAAGTCCCAAAGGCGCCGAATCGGTTCAAGGCGAACGTCAGGAGGACGGTGACGAAGAAGATCGCCGTCCAGAAGCTCCCCCGCCGGATTCCCAGGGCCTGGAGCACAAGCGGCGGGAAGCACAGGAAAATCAGCAAGTAGAGGTCGCGGGAGCTGGGAAGGAACGCGGTCAGGACGAATCCGGCGATGAGGAAGATCACCGCGGGAATCGTCAGCGTCGCCGTCCGTCCGGATTTCAGAAAAAAGAACAGCAGCGCGACGGCCGCGGCCAGGCAGATCAGGTAGTAGACGAGGTACTGGGACTCGCGCTGGCTGAGGTCGATGAGGATATAACCGATCGAGGCGAGAGCGGCCGTGATCAACCCCACCAAAAGAAGCATCCGGTGGGATTTCTCGTTGATCCCGGAGATGGCATGGTACCAGCCGGTTTCCCGGAACCGGAATCCCTCCGGAAGGGAATCACGAAGCTTTTTCGATAACATCCGTCTTTGACCCTGCTTCCTTCGCTTCCGCTCGATCGACTGATCCGCCTGTCCACTTTTTAGACAGGCCCGTAATCGATGACATTATACAATGAAGATTGACATTTTAAAAACAGTTTTTTGCCCGGGAGATCCGCCGTTTGACATCCTTCGGAAGCCCGATAAAATAGGGGACGCATGTCTTCCCGCCGTCCGGAACAGAAGATCTCCCGTGGGCCGCTTCTCACGGCCTCTCATAAGTCCGCTCTCTTCAGCGGGGCGGGCTTGATCGCCGCCTATTTCGGATTGACGCAGACGCGCCTCGGCCTCCGGGTGACCTTTCATCCCCCCTTCACCGCGTCTTCCCCGGGCGAGTTGTCCTTCTGGCTGGGATTCGCCTTCCTCCTCATCCCCGGAGCCCTTCTCCTCGGTTACGGATTGAGCCCGGCAACGACTCCCGGAATCAAAAAAGCCTGGTTTAAGATCGGGGCCTTGAACCGCAAACAACGGATCCTATCCCTTGTCCTCCTTTTCATCTTGGCGGCCGTTTCGGCCCGGATGAGCCACCAGCTGATCCTGCGGGGTTATCCCATCACCGACGATGAATACGCGACCCGTTTCGGCGGTCAGGTTCTCGCTTCCGGCCGGGTCACCGCCCCGGCGCCCGAGCCCTTTCAGGCTTATTCCACTCTTTTTCTCTTCCATCGAAATCAGACCGTCACCTCCGTGGATTGGCCGGGCCCGATCGCCGCCTGGGCGGTGGCGGAAGCAACGGGAACCGGGCCGCTCATCTTCGTCTTGTTTGCCGCGGCCGCCGCCGCGGCTGTCGCCGCCGTCTGCGCCGTTCTCTTCTCCCCCGCCTACGGCCTGGCCGCCTTTCTCCTGTTTTTTTTCTCGCCGATGGCCTTTCTTTTATCCTCGACGACACATGCCCACGTGCTCTCGCGAGGGGCGATCGCCCTTTCGATCCTTTTCTTTGTCCTGGGTCGAAGGAAACCCTCGGCCGGGCTCTGGGCGGCGGCCGGCTTTGCCGCCGCGTCCGCATTTTGCATCCGTCCCGTGGAGACGGCCGCTCTGCTTTCCCCCCTCATCATCGATTTCGCGGTAGGCGCGTTTCGGGCGAAAGGCCGGAAACAGCGGGAACTGGGCTTCTTCCTTCTGGGAGCCGTCCTTCCGCTCGCCTTATTCTTTCTCTACAACGGCCTGGTTACGGGAAATCCTGCCGTTCCGCCCCGATTCTTCATGGAAGGCCCCGGCGATACGATCGCCGGGGAATCCCTCTGGAACCGTTTCGGGGCCAACACCGGGTATAACCTGCTCATGCTGTCCATCTGGTTTTTGGGACCGCTGGGGGTCATCGCGGTCATTTTCGGCCTCGGGAAAAACCGGTTGAACCGTCTTCTCGGTCTCGGCGTCGGCTTGAACCTTTTAGCCGGTCTGCTTCACGACAACCACGGGATTCACATCGTCGGACCCATCCACTATTCCGAGTGCGCCGTTCCCCTCACGATCATCGCCGTCGCGGGGCTGATGACCTTGAAAAACCGGCTGGCCCGGAGCGGGTTAACCGCTCCGGTTTTCGCGGGAATGATCGCCGCCGGGCTGGTCGTGGCGATGGGGACGTTCATCGCCTGGCAGGGGGGCGCCTTGAACGCCCAAGCCCGGATCCAGAGCGACATTTATTCCGGGATCGAACGGACGCTCGAAGACGCCGACGTCGCCCGGGCGGTCATTATCGCCCCCCGTTTCGCCGAGGTCTGGCGCGCCAATCCGGAATTCAAGGACCGGGGAACCTGGGTTTTCGAATGGAGGCGGGCCAAACCCGACTTGTCGGACGATTATCTCATCGTCCACGACATTCCCGGAGCCGCCGAAACGTTCGCGGCAAAATTTCCGGAACGCCCGGTTTTCCGAATGATCTTGACTCCCGAAGCTCCCTATTGGAGCATCGTCCCGGCCGGCCGCTGAACGCGTGACCGGGAAAAAACAAGCCGGTAAACGAGCCGCCGCAGCCGGGCGTTGACTCGATGCCCTCCTTTTCCCCGTCGAAGGTCGCCGGCGGTCAGTCCAAATTGCGGGATTTCGGCCGAGCCGGTCGAGAAAATGATGGAAATCGCGGCTCTGGGTCGACTGGATGCGCGTGCTGACGGACGACCGGGACACCCGGAAACCGCACAACGGTTCGCGAATAACGGCCAGCCCGCCGTGCAGAAGAAGACGGGCCCAGTAGTCCAGGTCGATCACATAAATGTTTTCCCCGTTGAATCCGCCCGCCCGGGCGATCAGGTCGGCCCGGATAAGGACCGCGGCCGGTTCGCCGATGAGGTTCGTTCCGGCCCGAACCGAGCGGCGAACGGCTTCCCGGCCCGGCACCGAAGCTTTCTCTCCCCGGAAACGCCCGCTTCAGAATCCTTCGGCCCTGTTCATCGATCACGTCCCGGGCGCAGGAAACGAGGGCGATCCCCTCGGAGGATGGGTCTTCGAAAGCAGCCATCTGCCGTTCCAGGCATCGGGGATAGAGGAGGTCGTCCCCCGGCAGGATTTTAACAAACCGTCCTCTCGCCTCAGCCAGGACCTTGTTCCAGTTTCCTTCGTGCCCCAGGTTCCGGTCATTTTCGATGAGCCGGATCCGGCCGTCGGAAAACGCCCGGACCTTCTCCCGGGTCAGGTCCGAGGATAGGTCATCGGCGATGATCAGCTCGAAATCGTCGCGGGTTTGGCCGAGGACGGAGCGGATCGCCGCCTCGATAAAGCGCTCGTTGTTGAACGCAGGGATGCAGACGGAAATCGACGGCGCATTCGGGCGGCTCATGTTTGCCTCCTTTTTATCACAGGGCCCGGCCGGGGAAAAGCCCCCGACCCGGGCGATCTTCGGACGGGAAAGCGTTTGACATCGATTTTTGCTTTGATTAGGCTAACGAGGGACCAGGGTCTCGCCTCTCTCATGAAGTATCAAGAAGCCGCATTCGCCCGTTTCGGCCTCGGCGCCGGTGCGGCGAGCTTCCTCCGCAACGGATTCACTCCCGGATTTCGCGTCGCCGCTTCGGCCGTCCTCCAGCCCATCAACAGCTATACCCGTTTCCCCGAGTATCATTTCATGGAACGGGAAATCGCCGCTTTCCTCGGAACCCGGCCGGCGGACCACGGCGCCCTTCGCCTATTGGACATCGGGAGCCCCAAGCTGTTCGGATTCTATCTGGCCCGGAAATATCCCGTCGATCTTCACCTGACGGATATCAGCCCGCTCAATGTCGATCCCTACCGGAACATGTGGGCGGCGATCCGATCCGGGGCCCGGGGCCGCGTTTCCTTCGGAATCTGCGACGCCCGGCGGCTGGCCGAACGCGAGGGAACCTACGACATCGTTTACGCCATGAGCGTCCTCGAGCACATCGAGGGCCGGAACCGGCGACGGCGAGGCCGTCGCCGAAATGATCCGGGTCGTCAAGCCGGGCGGCCTTCTGCTTTTCAGCGTTCCGTTAGGCCCGGCTTTCCGGGAACAGGCCATCCGGGGCGTCACCGGGGCCGTCAAGCGGACGGGGCGCGACTCCTTGTATTTTTTTCAACGCATCTATGACCCCGCCCATTTCGAGAGCCGGCTTCATCAGCCGCTATGCGGCTTGATCGACCGAGAACGCGCCCGGACCGTCGACCGCCGGCCGTCGCTTCTGCTCCGGGCTTATCATCAGCTCAGGGGGAGCCTGCCGGAAGCGCTGACGACCGCTCTCGGCTTCCTCAATCCGGTCATGAGCGCGGCTTTCAACCGGGATCGTCCCGGGAATCGTCGAACCCGAGCTCGCAGCCTACGGGCCGGTCCATCGCTTCAGCGATATCTTCGCCGACGTGATCTTCGCCGCCCGAAAAAAACTGCGGCCATGAGAATTCTGCTGGTCAATCCTTACCCCCCGGACCGCCCGCCGCTCTCTCCCTGGCCGCATCTGGGCTTGTCCTTGCTGGCCTCCCGCGCCCGGCGGGCGGGCCACGAAGTCCGGGTCGTGGATTACTCCTATTCCCCGAAAGCTCCTCCGGTCAAAGCCTGGATTTCCGATTTTGACCCTCATCTCTGCGGCCTGACCCTCTATACCGCCCACATGAAACAGGCCCGAAAAACTGTATGGGGAAATCCGCGAATCAACCTCGGTTCCCCATCGTCCTCGGAGGTCCCCACGCCACGCTTTACGCCGAGAGCCTGGCCCGGGAGCATTTCGGCGATTGGATCTTCCGGGGCGAGTGCGACCGGAAATTCGAGGAGGAATTGCCCTGGATCGCCCGGGAGAGCCGACAACCCGGGTGGTAACGGCCAGCCCGCCCGACCTGTCCGATATTGCGATTCCCGATTTCGATTCGGCCTTCGGCGCCGAACGCCTGCGGGTCTATCCGGTCCAGCTGTCGCGCGGCTGCCCGTTCGCCTGCAGCTTTTGTTCGGTCCGGCACCTCTCGACGCGAACGGTTCGTTATCGCGACATCCAGGCCTGTCTGGACGAAATCTCCGAAGCGGTCCGGCAACAGAAAGAACCTCCGGGAAATCCGGATCGTCGACGACTGCCCGACGTACGACCTCGACCGGTTCAAGGATTTTCTTCGGCGCTATCAGGCCGGCCGTTTCGGCTTGCCGCTGCGGATCGATAACCTCCGGGCGGACCGAATCGACGAGGAAATGCTCGACCTTCTGAAGACGATCGGCGTCGACCATGTGTGCATCGGCGTCGAAAGCGGCAACCCGGGCGTCTTCGACGCCATCCACAAGGGCGAATTCCTGGAGGAAATCATCGCCGCGGCCCATCTGATCAAGGGCAAGGGCCTCCGCCTTTACACCTGCTTCATCGTCGGCCTGCCCGAAGCCACGGCCGCCGCCGAACGGGATTCCATCCGGTTGGCCCGAGTCGCTCAAGCCGGATTGGATCTACTGGAACATGTTTCAACCCCAGAAAGCGACGGCCGCTCGGACCTGGTTCGAAGACCACGGCCGGGTGTTCGGTGAAGAGGACAAGACCAGCTTCATGGGCTTGTCCCTGGCCGCGGCCGAAGCCCCCTGCGAGACGCCGGAATTTCCGGCCGAGGAGAGAGTTCGCCTTCATCTGGCCGCGACGCTGGCCACCGGGGCGTACTGGCTCAATCCTCTCTACTTTCCGCGATATCTCGGCGTGATTGCCTCCCGCCGGCTGTGGAGGCCGTTTATCCGGGGCTTCCGGCGGCAATCCGGATTAACTTTAAAATGATGATTCACAAAATCGGTTCCGCCGGCTCCGCCTGGAAACGAGCTCGGCTCCGGGCGAAGGCGGGGCGATGAGAATCGCCGTCGTCGTTTCCACCTTTCCCCCCTACCAGGGAGGGATGGGAAACATGGCCCGCGCCTATGCCCTGGGACTCAGCCGGCTCGGTCATGAGGTCGAAGTCTTTTGCCCCGCGGGCGGAAGCCGCGGGGAGGAGCTGTCCGGGCCGTACCGCGTTCAGCGGCTCAAGGCCTGGGCCGGTTCCGGAACAGCGCTTTTCTCCCCCAGTTATTCACCCGGTTGGAAGGCTTCGACGTCGTCAATCTGCATTATCCGTTCTACGGCGGGGTGGAATCCATCCTTTTAAAGAAATGGATCCGAAAAGAAAAGCTTCCGCTCGTCGTGAATTTTCAGATGGATAACTTCGGGAAAGGCCTGATGGGCTTGGCCCAGTCGGCGATACCAGAAATTCCTTTTGCCCTCGGTTCTGAAAGCGGCGGAGCGGGTGATCGTCACTTCTCTCGATTACGCGGAACACTCCTCGGCCGCCGGCGCCCTCCGCCGCTTCCCGGAGAAATTCACGGCGCTCCCCCCGGGAGTCGATACGGACCGGTTCACTCCCGCCGCCGGCCGGAATCGATTGGCAAAATACGGAATTCCGGATACGGAGGGCGTCGTTCTTTTCGTCGGCGGACTTGACCGCGCCCACGCCTTCAAGGGCGTCGGTTTTCTCCTGAAAACCTGGGCGGAAATGAATCCCCGCAAGGCCAAGCTCCTGATCGTCGGCCGGGGAGAGCTTCGGAGCGCATTATCTCCGTCAAGCCGCCGACTTGGGCCTCGCCTCGGACGTTGTGTTCGACGACACCGTCGCCGACGACGAGCTTCCGTCCGTCTACCGGTCGGCCGACCTGGTCGTTCTCCCCTCCCTCGACCGGTCCGAGGCGTTCGGCATCGTCCTCATCGAAGCGCTCGCTTCGGGCGTGCCCGTGGTCGCCTCCGATCTTCCCGGCGTCAGGAGCATCATCGAAAACGGACGGAACGGATTCACCTTCGAGACGGGAGATTCCGCCGACCTTGCGGCCAAGATCACGCTTTGCCTGGGGGACGAAAACCTCCGCCTTCGGATGGCCTCGGCCGCCCGGGCGGTCGCCCTTTCCCGTTACCGGCAAGCCGACCTCTGGGTGGAAATCGACCGGATCATGAGAAAGGCGGCATCATGAAGCTTCGGGCCTTCGTCGGACGCCGCTTTTTTCAAATGACGGCGATGATCGTCATCGGAATCGGATCGCTCCTCATTCTGAAAAAGCTCGGCTATCTCGACCTCCGTCCCGTCGCGGAAGCGTTCCGGCGGGAAGGACATTGGATCGGATTGATCGTCCTGAGCCTGACCGGTTTGCTGACGCTCAGCGCCATTCGTTTTTATTTCCTGGTCCGGGGCCTGGGGATCGACGCGCCGTTCCGCGAAGTCCTGGGGACCAATCTCGTCGGTCAGGCCGTGGGCCAATGGCTTCCCGGCTCAATGGCCATGACCGAAGTTCTCCGGTTCGGAGTCATGGCCGGCTTGAGGCCGAAAGGCGACAGCGGCCGCATTTCCGCCGGCCCCGGGCCGCTCGGGCGTCTCGGACTGGCCATTCTCGTCGACCGGCTCCTGGGCCTGGGGGCCATGTTCGCCCTCGGCGGCCTGGCCGGCTTCTATCTTCTCATCCGGAAAAGCGCTCGCCCCGGAACACGTCCTGATCGTCGCCGCCCTTTCCGCAATATCCCTGACGCTCGGGTTCGCGGCCCTGGCCGGGCCGTTCCGGCCGAACCGGTTTCTTCTCCGGCTTGCCGGGCAGGTTGGCCGGTGACGCACCCGTTCCCAAGGGAATTTTTCGAGGACGGCGGGGAAGGTCCATGAGCTTTTCTGGAGCTTGGAGGAGCTTCGCTCCGGGGGAATCCGGCCATCGCAGTTTTCTCCTCCTCAGCCTGGTCGCGGCCGTGCTCAATCCCTTGACCCTCTATTTCGCCTCCGTCGCCGCGGGAACTCCTCTGCCGTTTCCGGTCATTCTGGCCGCTATTCCTTATACGGTCGCCGCGATATTTCTTCCATGCCGGAATTGCCGGATTCGGAGGGCCGCAGTTGTTTGGCCGCGGGAGTCTTTCTACTCTTCGGCGCCGAACCGGAAATCGTCGTGCCCGCCTGTCTCCTCCAAAACACCGTCGTCCTGGCCGCGCAGACCGTCGGCGGAGCCCTGGGGATCGCCCTGATCTCCAGCCGCGCCGCCCTGAGGCCGGGGAAAAGAGGTTGACATGGATTCCAAAGCCCTGCTCTCCATCATCGTCCCCGATTTATTCCGAAGAAAAGGTCATTCCGGAATTTTATCGGCGGATGAAGGCCGTGCTTGCCGGGCTTTCAGCCCGCTTCGATCATGAAATCCTGTTCATCGACGACGGCAGCCGGGACGGTTCGGCGGCCCTGCTCAAGGAGCTCAGCCGGACCGATTCCTCCGTCAAGGTCATTTCCTTCTCCCGAAATTTCGGCCACCAGTTTGCCATCACCGCCGGACTGGATTTCGTCCGGGGAAACGCCGCCGTCATCATCGACGGCGACCTGCAGGACCCGCCGGAAGTCATTCCGGAAATGCTTCAAAAATGGGAAGAAGGATTCAAAGTCGTTTTTGGAATCCGGGAAAAGCGCCGCGGGGAAAACGTCTTCAAGCTCCTGACGGCCAAGGTCTTCTACCGCCTGATCCGCCTTCTGAGCGACGTCCGGATTCCCCTCGACGCCGGCGATTTCCGGCTTCTGGACCGCCGGGTGGTCGAAGCGCTGAAGAACGTCCGTGAGGAAAACCGCTATCTCCGGGGGCTCGTCAGCTGGACCGGATTCGCCCAGGTCGGCATTCTCTACCGGCGCGACCGCCGGTATGCGGGGAAGACGAAGTTTACCCTGAAAAAAATGGTCCGGTTCGCGTTTGACGGGATCCTGAGCTTTTCGGACAAACCCCTGAAAATTTCCGCCTATCTCGGATTCCTGATCACCCTGGCTTCGTTCATCATGGCCTTGCGGGTTCTCATCGGGAAAATTCGCCATCCGGAAGTGCTCGTTTCCGGGTGGACGTCTTTGATTCTGGCCGTCCTGTTCATCGGCGGCATCCAGATGATCTCGCTGGGCATTCTGGGCCTTTACCTCGGCCGGCAATACCGGGAGGTCAAAAGGCGGCCGCTGTATATCATCGCCGAGACGTCGGGCTTCGAAGAAGGACCCGCCGGAACCCGCGCCTGAATCCCCGCGGCGGCCGTAATCCGATTCCGGCTCCCGGCGCTCTTGTCTTCGCCCGGGCCCTGTGTTATCGTTTTTTCGAGGTAAACACGCCATGAAAAGACGCTTCCTTTCCCTCGTCCTTCTGGCCGCGGCGGCCCTCGCCCCCGCCGGCCTGTCGGCCCAGGATCGCATCCTGGACGTCCCGTATGTCCCGACCAAATTCCCGGTCGTCGACGAAATGCTGAAGATGGCCGGCGTGGCGAAAACCGACCTTCTTTACGACCTGGGGTGCGGAGACGGGCGGATCGTCATCGGAGCCGCCCAGAAATACGGCTCCCGCGGCGTCGGCATCGACCTCGATCCGGCCCGCATCCGGGAATGCGAGGCCAACTCCGCCAGCGCCGGGGTGACGGACCAGGTCAAATTCTATACCGGGGACCTTTTCGAGGCCGATTTCCGCGAAGCGTCGGTCGTTTCCCTCTATCTCCTGACGTCGATCAACCTCAAGCTCCGGCCCCGCCTCCTCCGGGAGCTCAAGCCGGGCACGAGGGTCGTCTCGCATAACTTCGGAATGGACAACTGGAAACCCGACGCCTCGTCGGAAGTGGACGTGGACGGCATCCGCCACGACGTTTATCTCTGGGTGATCCCGATCAATTCCAGCGGGAATTGGTCCTGGACGATGAAGATCGACGGCAAAACAACCACCGTCAAATCGACCCTGGTCCAGAAGTACCAATACGCGACGGGCAACGCCGTCATCGATGCGGATACGATCGATGTCAAAGACGCCAAAATCCAGGGCGACCAGGTCCGCTTCACGCTCGAAATCCCGGTGGAAGGGAAGCCGACCACGTTCTCCTTCGAAGGCAAGGTCAGCGGCCATTCCATCAACGGGACCATCCGGGCGACCATCGACGGCAAGGTCGAAGCCTGGACTTGGAAAGCCCACCGGAATCCGACTTCGGAAAAAGCGATCGACGATCCCCCGGTCGAGTATTGATTCGGCCCGAACGGGAATATGGCCGACTAGACCATGTGGCTCTCTTCCCTATTGTGTGGGTAGAGATAGGAGGTTATGGCGGCTGGAGCGAACATCGTCCGGATTAGGCTTTTCTTGATGCCTGATTGGGAAGCCGGCTCGGAAGAAGCCGGCCGAGCGAAGATGTTTGAGCGTCCCGCGCCTTGAACCGTTAGAAGGTCTTCCGGGACGCGAGTTCTTCGCCGCCAATCCAGGCCAATCAAGGAAAGCCGTAACCCTTGTCGACAAAGTCGACGTAGGGCCTGCGCAAGGCTTAGGAGATCCGGGCGCGTGAGCGCAAGCCGCTATATTCTCCGTAACTCCTGCCCACACAAACCGGAAGAGTACCGAATAGCGATGAATCTTTCGGGTTAATCGGTCCGGATTTCGACGATTTCTCCAACCGCCAGGATTTTCTCCCGGAAGGCCCGGGCGTGGGAGATATTCGCCTCCAGGTGAAAGCTGAGAAAGGCCGTATCCCCTTCTTTTTGAAACGTCAGCTCTCCGAGCTTCAACCGGGCCGTCCCGGCCTCCCGCCGCAGCTCGTCCACGGAGGCGATTGAGGGAACCTTGAGTCGGTAATGAAAAACCGACCGGTGGGGGATCAGCCGTTCGAGCGTGGGAAAAGCCAGGAGGGTCACGACCAACACAAGGGTATAAACCGCCGCCACGTCGAAATATCCCGCCCCGATGACCAGGCCGAGGCCGGCCACGGCCCAGAGAGACGAGGCCGTCGTCAGGCCGCGGATATGGCCGTGGGCCTGGATGATCGTCCCCGCCCCGATGAATCCCATTCCGGTGATGACCCCGGCGGCAATCCGGAGAGAGTCGGCCGCGCCCGCGGGAGCCGCCCCGAGCATGATGTCCGACAAGGCCATCATCATCGTCGAGCCGACGCAGATGAGAATGTTGGTCCGCAGGCCGGCGGGCTTCCGGCTGGATTCCCGCTCCCATCCGACGATTCCGCCCAGGACCACGGCCAGGACGAGCTTCAAGACGACATCGAGCATGACGGCTCCTTTCCTTTCACAGCCACAGGAGGGCGGCTTCGGGGACAGCGGCCCTATCCGCGAGGCCGATCGCATCCCGGGCGCAGACGCTGCGGCAAATCCCGCAGCCAAAGCATTTCTGCGGATCGATCCGGGCTTTTTCCTTTCGTCCGGCCGGGACAAACGCCCCGAACGGACACAGCTTGCGGCAGGCCCCGCAGCCGTTGCATCGCTCCGGATCGACGCCGGCGACGTACTCCGACCTGAACATCACCGGCGTCTTTCGGGTCAGCGTGGTCCGCATCGCCATGCAGCTCGGGAGGGAACAGTTGCAGATGCCGCCGATGAACGGGGTGATGAACGTCCAGACGGTGTGGCAGAGCCCTTCCTTTTCGTTGTCGCGCATAAAGGCCAGGGCTTTTTCCCTCGGGAGGTGCTCCAAGCCGGCGGTTTGAGGGCCGATCAAGTAGGCCGGATCGACCCCCCGGATGATGTCCAGCAATTCCCCGCCCTTCGGCCCGAGGCTGACGCCGTAACAGTAGCGCCGGTCCGGCCCCATGAAGACGTGGCGGCACATGCAGGACAACCGAACGACCGAGGTCGTCATCTCCAGGATCTTTTCGATATCCTCGATCGGGACGACCTGGCCGAAATGCCGGATCCTTTGCTTTTCGGAAATCGATTGCTTGATGCCGCGAGTGAAAAACCTGGGAATCCAATCGAGCCGGCGGAGGGCCTGGTCTCCCTTGGCGATATGATCGGGCGAGGCAAAAAAGCGCTCAATGAATCGCCGTCGCCGAAGGTCGCTCAGGAGATCCTCGGAATAATTCCGGGCCTCCAGGTACCACTTTTTCCCTTCGCCGTGCTGATGACAGAACTCGCACATTTCGGCATCATCCTGCCATAGGGCCGGGGGGGTGTCAAACGAGGGCCGGCGACGAAACCGAAAGAGCGTTTGGCTCGTTAAGAATGATATAATGAAGCGCAAAATGGAGCGGAACATGAAAAAATCGAGAACGATCTTACAAATCCTCGGCCCGGCCGCCCTCCTCGCGGCCATCGCCGTCCCCGGCCTCCTCGCCCAGCAAGCTCCGCTTCTCGAGGACGAACGAAACACGATCGATGTCGTCAAGAAAACCCGCAACTCGGTCGTTTATATCACCAACATCCAGCTCGTCCGGGATTACTGGTACGGATCCGAGGAAAAAATGCCCCGAGGCGCCGGTTCCGGTTTCGTTTGGGACCGCCTGGGTCATATCGTTACGAATTTTCACGTGATCGAGGACGGCGTGGAATTTCTCGTGACTCTCCCCAACCAGGAGCAGCGCCAGGCCAAGCTCGTCGGCAAGGATGAGTCCATGGACATCGCCGTCCTCAAGCTCGACGGGAATCTTTCCGATCTCTTTCCCGTCACGCCGGGCACCTCCCGGGATTTGGAAGTCGGGCAGAAAGTCATCGCCATCGGGAATCCGTTCGGCTTCGATTACACCGTGACCAAAGGGATCGTCAGCGCCCTCGGCCGAAAAATCGAGGGCGCCGGCGGCGTCTTGATCCGGAATGTGATTCAAACGGACGCCTCGATCAATCCGGGGAACTCCGGCGGGCCGCTGCTCGATTCCTCCGGCCGGCTCATCGCCATGAACACGATGATCTATAATCCGACCGGCCAAGCCACCTCGATCGGCGTCGGATTCGCCGTCCCCGTGGACACCATCTCCAAAATCGTCCCCGAAATCATCCGGTACGGCCGGGTCATTCGTCCCGGCCTGGGCGTTTCGTTCGTCTATGACGCTTATGCCCGCCGGGCCGGGGTCGAAGGTGCCGTGATCGAGAAAGTGGACCAAGGCACGCCGGCCTTTGAGGCCGGACTTCGAGGATTGAGCCGGGACCGCTACGGACGCCTCCTGATCAACGACATTATCACGGCCATCGACAAGACCGTAGTCAAATCCCACGACGACCTGTTCACCGCGCTGGAGGGCTACAAAATCGGCGACACCGTGACCCTGACGGTCGAGCGCAACGAGAAGGCCCGCCCGGTCCGATTCAAGCTCGTTCGCAATTAATCGCCTTCCGAACCTCCTCCGGCCGGGTCGAGCCCGACGTTTTTTTTCGTTCGATCGACGCCTCGACGGAAAAGACCGCGGCCGCATCCGCCTCGAAGGCCGGATGGACGGTTTTCAGCTCGGCCAGGGTCAACGCGTCACAAGATTTTCCCAAGGCGACCGCCCGGGCGACGACCGCGCCGACCACGCCGTGGGCCTCCCGGAAGGGCAGTCCTTTGGCCGTCAGGTAATCGGCCAGGTCGGTCGCGAGAAGCGAAGCGTCGGCTTGGGCCGCCGGGCCGTCGGCCCGCGGCCGGATCAGCTTCAGCGCGGCCGCGAAAACATCGAGGACGCGTTTCGCTTCATCGACGCCCTCGCGAAGCGGCCGCTTGTCCGCCTGGAGGTCCTTGTTATACGTCGAGGGGAGCCCCTTGAGCGTCGTCATTAAGCCGACCAATCTCCCCACGGCCGCTCCGGACGAAGCTCGGACAAGCTCGAAAATGTCGGGATTTTTTTTCTGGGGCATCAAGCTCGAGGACGTGGCCAGGCGATCATCCATTTCGATCAGCCCGAATTCGCGGGTGGCGAAAATAATGAAATCATCGGCAAAGCGGGCCAGGTCCAGGTGAAGCACGGCCAAGGCGTACAAGACATCGAGGACAAACGACCTGTCCGAGACGGCGTCCATCGAGTTGGCCGTCGGCCCGGAAAAACCGAGGTCAGCGGCCAAGGCCTCCCGGTCAAGGGGAACGGTCGATCCGGCCAGCGCGCCCGATCCCAAGGGACAGAAATCGAGCCGCTGGAGAGCTTCATCGAGTCGGGATTGGGCCCGATCGAGAGGGCCGAGAAGCGACAGGATGTAATGGGCGAAGAGAACGTATTGCCCCGGTTGAAGATGGGTATATCCGGGGACGATCGCCTCGGGATAGGCCGAGGCCAAGGCGACGGCCGCGCTCCGAACCCGGGCGACTCCCCCGGAAAGCTTCGGAAGTTCGGCTTTAAGGAACAGCTTCTCGTCGACCGCAACCTGTTCGTTCCGGCTTCGGCCGGTGTGGAGCCTGAGGCCGGCGTCCCCGGTTTCCTCGGTCAGAAGCAGCTCCACGGCCGAATGGATGTCCTCGAACCGATCGAGGCGTTCGTCCTCGGCAATCCGGCGCCGAACCCTTTCGAGGCCGGTCAGTATCAATTCAAGTTCCGCCGCCGTCAGGACTGAAGCCCGAGCCAGGGCTCTGGCATAGGCGGCGGAAGCCGCCGTTTCCGCTTCGGCCAGGAAGCGGTCTTCATGGATCGAAGCGTTGAACGCCTCGAACAGCGGGTCCCGCAGACCCGAGAGCCTCCGCGACCAGACGTTCACCGGCCGTTCCTCAGGAAATCGGTGACTTTTCTCCCCTGCTTGGCCGTAATCACGTGATGGGCTTTCAGCCGGATGGCGTTGATCGCGATGAAGCCCCGGGAATCCGTCTGGTCGAAGCCCCCTTCGATGTCCATGCTCGAAAGGCTCCGGTCATAGAGCGAGCTGGGCGAGGTGCGGCCCAGGATCGAGACGTTGCCCTTGTAGAGGGACAAGCGAACCGTCCCATCGATCAGTTCCTGGCTCTTATTGATCGCGGCCATGAGAAAATCCATCTCCGGGGAAAACCAGAAGCCGTTATAGACATATTCGGCGAATCGGGGCGTGAGGGTGTCCCGCAGCCGCATCACCTCGCGGTCCATTGCCACACCCTCGATGTCCTTGTGGGCCGCCAGGAGGATGGTCAGCCCGGGCGTTTCATACACGCCCCGGCTTTTGATCCCAACGAACCGGTTTTCGACCATGTCCACCCGGCCGATCCCGTTGACCGCGCCCGCCTCATTCAGGTAGCTGAAAAGGGCCAACGAACCGGTGACCGTCCGGGCGTGCGTTTCATCGACAACGCCCGTCGGCACGCCGTCCTTGAATTCGACCCGAAGGACGGTGGGACGATCCGGCGCGCGCTCGGGGCTGACCGTCCAGCTGAAGACACGCTCATCGGCCGGGGCGGCGGGGTCTTCGAGGACGCCGGACTCGTGGCTGACATGAATCAGGTTGGCGTCCTCGCTGAACGGCTTGTCCCGGGAGGCTTTGACTTCGATCCCGTGCGCTTCGGCGTAGGAGAGAAGGTCCGGACGCCCTTCGAAGGCCGACAGAAAATCGGGGTCCTTCCAAGGCGAATAGACGCGAAGCTTCGGGTCCAGGGCCGCATAACTCAGCTCAAAGCGGACCTGGTCGTTGCCTTTTCCTGTCGCCCCGTGGGCGACGATATCGGCTTTCACGGCGTGGGCCGCGGCGACCTGGGCCTTGGCGATCAACGGGCGGGCGAGCGCTGTTCCGAGAAGATAGCGGCCTTCATAAACCGCGTTGGCCTTGACCGCGGCAAACACATAGTCGACGACAAGCTCTTCCTTGAGGTCGGAGACGACAACGGCGGAAGCTCCCGTGGCCAGGGCCTTGGCCTTGATCGCTTCGAAATCATCGGCCTGGCCGACGTCGGCGACCAAGGCAATGACCTCATGGCCTTTTTCCGCCAGCCACTTCAGGATGACGGAGGTATCGAGCCCTCCGGAATAGGCGAGAACGATTTTCGACATGATTTTTCTCCTTAATAAAGACAAAAGAAAATACAAATCCCAAGAATTTCGGATTCTCTTCCAGTTTGTGTGGGTAGGAGTTTCCGAGAATATGGCGGCCTTCGCTCACGCGTCCGGATCTAAACGGCCTTTCTTGATTGGCCTGGCTTGGCGGCGAAGAACTCGCGTCCCGGAAGACCTTCTAACGGTTCAAGGCGCGGGACGCTCAAACATCTTCGCTCGGCCGGCTTCTTCCGAGCCGGCTACCCAAGCAGGCATCAAGAAAAAGCCTAATCCGGACGATGTTCGCTCCGGCCGCCATAACCTCTCAACTCTACCCACACAATAGGAAAGAGAGCCGATTTTTTATGAATAATTCAGATTTATGAGCCCTGGAGCAGGGCTCGGAACTCGCGGGCCAGGGCGGCCCGACGAATATCGGTGTCCACGACGACGAGAACGGTATCGTCGCCGGCGACCGTGCCGAGGATGCCCGGCCGTTCGAGCGAGTCGAGAAGGGACGCAACGCCGTTGGCGTTGCCCGGGTGCGTCTTGATCAGGACGAGATGGGACGTATCCCTGACATCCGTGACGAAATTGCGGAACATCACGGCCAGGCTTTTCTCCACGGCCGCGGCCGGCGGACGGCCGGACGGTTCGGCCGAGTAGGCGTAATCCCCGCCCGCGATCCGGGTCTTGGCCAGGCCCATTTCCCGAAGATCGCGGGAAATCGTCGCCTGGGTCGTCCGGTATCCGCGCTTGCGGAGGGCCCGGGTGAGGTCGTTCTGACCCGAGGCCGGACGGTCGGCGAGAATCCCGCGGATCGCCGCCTGCCGGACTGTTTTTGTATTCTTATTCATCTCGATCGTATATTTATACATTTCCTGGCTGCGTGTCAAGCGGTTTGTTCGTTTGACAGTCCCGGGGCCGGCGCCTATCATGGGCGCCATGGATGTCGTCCTGGCCTCTCAATCCCCGCGCCGCCGGGAAATTCTCGGACGGATTTTCCGCGAATTCCGGGTGGTCCCCAGCGGCCTGGACGAAACCGTCCTCGACCGGTCCGATCCCGTCGTCTTCGTCCGGGAAGCGGCCGAGCTCAAAGCCCGGGACATCGGAGCCCGCTTCCCTGAGGCTTTAATCATCGCCGCCGACACGATCGTCTGCCTGGAACGGGAGATCTTCGGCAAACCGAAAGACCGGGAGGAGGCCGCGGCCATGCTGGCCCGGCTTTCGGGCCGCCGCCACCGGGTTCTGACCGGCGTGGCCCTCTTTCGGGCCTCCGATGACCGCGTCATCGTCAGCTACGAGACGACGTATGTCACATTCAAGCCCTTCGGCCGGGAAGAGATCGAGGCCTACCTCGACCGGAACGCTTACGCCGACAAGGCCGGCAGCTACGCCATCCAGGACGTCGGCGAGACGTTTGTCGAACAGCTCGAGGGCGATTACGACAACGTCGTCGGCTTCCCGCTAAAGCGCTTCAAGAAAATGCTGAGGGAATTCAAGGCCCCGGAAACCGACCTCGAGATCACCGGAATCGCCTTCCCGAAAAGCTGGCCGGTCGGAAAAGCCAAGGACAAGGATCGTCTGGGTTCCGGGAGCGGTGGTCGGGGACAAGGTCCGGGCCCGGATCCTCCGCCGCAAACCCGCCGCGGCGAAAATCACCAAGATGTTGGAACCCTCGCCCTGGCGAACGCAGGCTGTCTGTCCCCATTTCGGGCCTGTGCGGCGGGTGCGCCTTCCAGAATCTGGAGTACGGGAAGCAGGTCGAGCTGAAGTCGGAATATCTTCGCCGCGTCCTGGAGAAAAACGGCCCCCCGGGCTCGATCGCCGCCCTCGAGCCGTTTCTGCCCTCGCCGGTTCTCTTCGGTTACCGGAATAAAATGGAGTTCGCCTTTTCCGGCCTCGGCGGCGACCTCCGCCTCGGCCTCCGGGAACGCTCGCTTCCCCTCGGCAAATCGCGCAAGCGGACGGTCGGCCTCCAGACCTGCCCCCTCTTCGGGCCGGCGGCCGACCGGATCCTGCCCTCGGCCGCGGCCTTTGCCGAGGCCGACGGCCGGCCGGGATTCGACCCGATGTCGAAAAAAGGATTTTTCAGAAACCTGGTGCTCCGGGAGGCGAAAGCGACGGGCGAAGTGATGGTCATCCTTGTCACCCGCGGCGGAGAGCTTCCCGGGGAGCGGGCGTGGGCGGAGCGGATGATGTCCGAAGTTCCGGCGGTTCGAAGCGTCTGGCGGGTTGAAAACGACCGCGATGCCGACCTCGTCGAATACGGAAGGGAAACGCTCTTGGCCGGCGCGGCCGGCATCGAAGAAGAGCTGTCCGGATTATCGTTCCGGGTCGGACCGGGCTCGTTTTTCCAGCCCAATCCCCGCGGGGCGGCCGTTTTCTACGAAAAGATCGCCGCCCGGGCGGCCGAGACGGGGGCGAAGAAGGCGGTCGGTCTCTTTTGCGGGGCCGGGGCGATCGAGCTTTTCCTGGCCCGGACGGTCGAAGAGGTCGTCGGGATCGATTCCGAGGCTTCCGAATATCCGGAACGCCGAGGACAACGCCGCCCGCAACGGCCTTGGAAACATCACGCTTCATCGCCGGGCTGGTGGAAAAATCGCTCGGACGGGAAGAGCTCAAGGGCGCCGACCTCGTCGTCCTCGACCCTCCCCGGGACGGGCTTCGCCCCGACAGCTTGGCGCTCATCCCGGCCCTCGGCGCGCCCAACCTGATCTACATGTCCTGTAACCCGGCCACGTTCGCCCGGGACATCCGGGGATTGGCCGCTTCAGGATACCGGCCGGTGCGGATTGTCGCGAGCGGACTTCTTCCCCCACACGCCGCACTTCGAGGTACTGGGTTTTCTTTCCCGTTGAGAATTACTGCATCAAGGCTTGCGCCGCGTTATACCGTTCCTGGGCCGCGACGACTTTCGGGTCCTGGAGGAACTGGGCGGCATTCCCCGTCATGGCGCTCATCATCTTGCCCATGAGCGCTTCGATCCGGTCCATGAAAGGCTTCAGCTCGGCCGGGGGATTGTCCTGGGTTTTGAACTCGGGAAACTTTTCCCCAATCGCCTTCATTTTCGGGCCGATCTCGGTCAGCGTCGCCGTCGCGGCGTCCAGGGCTGCGGCTACTTCGTCGGCCGAGGTGGCTTTTCCGATCGCATCGGCGAGTTTCTCGCTTGAGCCGATGAACTTATCCATCACCGGGCCGACTTCAGCATATTTGCCCAGCGAAGCGTATTGATCGACTGCCGCTGCGGCTTCTTCGCCTTTTTTCTTGCAGGCCGTCACGCCGACGATGAGAACAACCGCCAGGACCAGAATCAGGGTTTTGCGCATCGACTCTCCTCCTCCTCGAAATCCGGGTAAGACGGACCCCTTGGGACGGGCCCGTCCGCTCCCGCTATGCCCGGACTATATATGCGGCCGCGCGCTCAAGTCAAGCGGCGTTTTTCACACGGAGAACGAACAAATTATCCTTGGGAAGGAAATCCTCGGTCCGGACGAGCTCGAAACCCGCCTGGCGTGCTTCTTGTTGGATTTTCGATCGGGACGTATATTCGCTCTCGCGCATGCCGGGATCTTTCTTGGCGTCCGGATCGAGGATGGCCACGATCGCCCCGGGCTTGAGCGAGGGGATGAGATTCTTCAAAAGTTCGACGGGCTGGGCAAGATGATGGTAGGTCAGGACCATGATGACCGCGTCCAGGGCGCCATCAGGGAAAAGAGGGATCGTTCACTTCCCCCAAGATGACTTCGGTATTGGAGATCTCCGCCTTTTTCAGCCGCTCCCGGAGATAATCGAGGCTGCTCGAATTGATATCCTCGGCATAGACTTTCCCGGCCGGGCCGACCCGGGAGGCCAGGAGGACCGTGTAGCGCCCGCGACCGGCCCCGACTTCCCCGATGACCATTCCCGGCTTGATCCCGAGGGCATCCATCACCTGGTCCGGGGGCTGGCGCTCGTTGTCCGCTTTTTCCCAATAATCCGAAAGCTCGGACTGAGCTGAAGCGCCGAAGGCGAAAACGGCCAGGAAAACGGCTAAAATCAAAAATCGCGTGAGCCGGAAAAGTTGATTCATGTAAAATCCTGTTTTAGCGATAAAAATGACATGATCTTCCTTTATGTGTCGAGCATGATTTGTGCCATTTGGTTTTCTGGCGAATCCTGCCCTATTTCCCACTTCTACAAAACACCCGATGCAAATATTCGTTACAATCCACTTACGGTGGATAAACCGGGATTTGAGTAACCTGGCCCCGAATTTCCGATTTTTTGGTATGATGTTCCGAGGAGAGAGAGGATGCCCCACAAATTCGAAGCTTCCCGATTTCAAGCGGCTGATGTCCGCCGAACGCCGCCAGGAGCTTCCCCCCGGTCCCGATCCTTGAAAAAATCGGACTGCGGCCCGGACAGACGTTCGTCGACATCGGCGCCGGCCCCGGATTTTTCGCCCTTCCGGCCGCCGCGATCGTCGGCCCGAAGGGCCGGGTTTTCGGGCTGGATGTCGCCCCGCTCATGGTTGAAGAGCTGAGAAAAAATGCCTCCCGAAAAAAGGCGGCCAACGTCGAGGCCGGATTGATTCCGGCGGCCGGGGCCAAGCTCCCGGCCGGGGCGGATTTCTACTTCCTGGCGAATGTCTTTCACGAAGTCGACGACCGGACGGCTTATCTCGGCAATATCCGGCAACACATGGCCGCCAGGTCCCGCCTCGTCATCGTCGATTTTCTCAAAAAGAAAACCAAACACGGGCCTCCGCTTCGCGACCGCATTCCCCTCCAGACCCTCCGGGCCGTCCTGGCCGCTTCGGGATTTGCCGTCGAAAAAGTCTTCCGGCCGAACGAGGAGGAATATGGCCTCGTCGCCCGCCGGTTGTCAGGGAGGCGCCAATGACTCCGCTGACTTCGCCGAAAATCCGCTGGGGGATCCTGAGCACCGGGAAGATCGCCCAATCGTTCGTCCAGGGACTCCGGCACCTCCCGGACGCCGAGGTCGCCGCCGTCGGCTCGCGGACGGAGGAAGCGGCGGCCCGGTTTGGCGACCGCTTCGGGATTCCGCATCGCCACGGGAGCTACGCCGCCCTGGCCGCGGATCCCGACGTCGACGCGATTTATATCGCCACGCCCCATAACCTTCATGCCGAAAACACGATCCTGTGCCTCGAGGCGGGCAAAGCGGTGCTCTGCGAAAAGCCGTTCGCCATCAACGCCGCCCAGGCCGAGCGGATGATCGCCGCCGCCCGGGCCGAAAAACATTTTTTTAATGGAAGCGATGTGGACGCGGTTTCTGCCCGCGGCGATCGAGCTCAAACGCCTGCTCTCCGAAGGGGCCATCGGCGAGCCGCGGATGATGGAGGCGAGCTTCGGCTTCCCCGCGCCACTTCAATCCGGCCGGCCGCCTGTTCAATCCCGAGCTGGGCGGCGGCGCCCTTCTCGACCTGGGCATCTATCCTCTCTCGATCGCCTATTATCCTTTTCGGCAAGCCCTGCCGGATGGCTCGATGGCCGAGCTCGGGAAAACCGGGCGTCGACGAGCGGGCCGGCGTCGTCCTGGGATTCCCGCGCGGCCAAATCGCCGTCCTCCATTTTTCGCTCGTCGCCGATTTGCCGACCGATTTAACGGTCATGGGCTCGGAAGGACGGATCCGGGCCCACGCCCCGATTTTCCGGCCGGACAAGACTGACGATCACCAGGCCCGTTCTCCCCCGCGGCCGGACAGGCGGCCGGGCCGCATCACTGGCCCGGCGGATCGCGAACCATCCCCTGGGGAGCGCGGCTGAGAAACCGTCTGCCATCGAGACCGGCCGGACGATCCGACTCCCCTACGCCGGCAACGGGTACAACTACGAGGCCGCCGAAGTCATGCGGGCCCTCCGGGAAGGCCGGACCGAAAGCCCCCGGATGCCTCTGGACGAATCGCTCGAAATCATGCGGACCATGGACGAGATCCGGGCTCTCTGGGGATTGAAATACCCGGGGAAAGTTGACAATCCCGGCGGCCTCCCATAAGTTAGAGGGGCTCGCTGACATGAGGGACGACACGTGAAACAAGACTTCTCCGAAATCTCCCCTCCGTCGACTGCGCTTCTCGGACGGGACGACATGGAACCGCTCATCGGCCGCTTCGGCCGGGAAGCCGTCCTGACCGCCCTTCGCGGCGCGCTCGACAAGGCCCGGGCCTCGCATTCTCGCCGGAACGGACGGCCGAGTACGGCGCGGAAGGGATTTCGGCCGCGGCCGCCGCCGCCCTGACGAATAAATTCGCCCCGGCTCTCCGCCGGGCGATCAACGCCACCGGCATTCTGATGCATTCCGGCCTCGGCCGGGCGGTGCTCTCAGAAGACGCCCGGACCGCGCTGAATGAGACCGCCCAGGGTTATTGCACCCTCGCCCTCGACATCGATTCCGGACGCCGGGGACAGCGGGACGAGCATGTCGCCGGCCTCTTCGCGGAGCTGACCGGCGCCGAAGCGGCCACGATCTGCAACAACAACTCGGCCGCGACCATGCTCGTCCTCAATACGCTCGCCCGGGGCAAAGAAGTCATTCTCTCGCGCGGCCAGATGGTCGAAATCGGCGGATCCTTCCGCATGCCCGAAGTCATGGCCATGAGCGGGGCGATCCTCCGCGAAATCGGGACGACCAACCGGACGCATCTCCGGGATTACGCCGAGGCGATCGGGCCGGAGACCGGGGCCATCCTCCGCGTCCATCACAGCAACTACCGGATCCTCGGCTTCCATTCCGAGCCGTCGATCGAGGAATTGACGGCGCTCGGCCGGGAACGGGGCATCCCGGTCATCGACGACCTCGGCAGCGGCGCGCTCGTCGACCTGAGCTGATTACGGGCTGGCAACGGAGCCGCTCGTCCGGGCGAGCGTCGCCGCCGGCGTCGACGTCGCCTGTTTCAGCGGCGACAAGCTGATCGGCGGCCCGCAGTCGGGGCTGATCGTCGGCAGGGCGGATTCGATCGCCCGGATCAAAAAGAATCCCCTGGCCCGGGCTTTCCGCTGCGGCAAGCTGACCCTGGCGGCCATGGAAGCCACCCTGAAGCTGTTCCTTTCGCCCGAAACCCTCGAACGAGCGTCACCCGATCTACCGGATGCTGTCGAACCGCTCGGCGAGCTCGAGCGCCGGGCAACACGGACGGCCAAGACCCTGGCCAAGACCCTTCTTCCGCCCGAATTCGAATTTTCCGTCGTCGACGGCGGCTCCCAGGTCGGAAGCGGCGCCGTCCCGTCGAACTGATCCCGACCAAGCTCCTCTCGTCTTCGGGCCGCGGGAAAAAGCGCCGATGAAATCGGGCTGAAGCTCCGGCGCGGCAAGCCCGGCCGTCTTCACCCGGATCCAGGACGGGGCGTCCTCTTCGATTTCCGGACCGTCGCCCCCGACGAAGACGCCGAAACCCGCGACGCCGTCATCGGGATCTTTTCTTAATCCGGACATGATCGACTCCGAAAAATCCCATCTCATCATCGGCACGGCCGGCCACATCGACCACGGCAAGAGCGCCCTGGTCCGGGCCCTGACCGGGATCGATCCCGACACCCTCCCCGAAGAGAAAGAGCGCGGGAATGACGATCGAGCTGGGGTTCGTCTTCCTCGACTTGCCCGGGTCCGAACGCCAGATCGTCTTCATCGATGTCCCCGGCCACGAAAAGTTCGTCAAGACGATGGTCGCCGGCGCGTCCAACGTGGATGCGGTCCTGTTCGTCATCGCCGCCGACGAGGGGATCTCCGTCCAGACCAGGGAGCATTTCGACATCCTCCGCCTTCTTTAGCGCCCGGGAGGGCATCATCGCCCTGACCAAATCCGACCTCGTCGACGCGGCCCGGATCGAGGAGATTGCGCGCGACGTCCGTCATTTCGTCAAGGGAACCTTCCTCGAGAACGGCGCCGATCATCCCCGTCTCCGCCCTGAAAGGAGACGGCCTACAGGAGCTCGCCGCCGCGCTCCAGGCGATCGGATCGCGCGTCCGCGTTCGGGAGGATTGCGGATATTTCCGGATGCCCCTGGACCGGGTCTTCATCCGCCAGGGATTCGGGACGGTTGTCGCCGGGACGGTGCTCTCCGGCCAGGTCAAGACCGGCGACAACGTCGAAGTCCTTCCGGAAAAGCTCGAAACCCGCGTCCGAGGCGTCCAAGTCCATCACTCCAAGCGCGAATCTTCGAGCCTCGGCCGGCGGACGGCCGTCAACCTCCAGGACCTGGACAAGGACGCTCTGCGCCGCGGCCAATGCCTGGCCGCTCCCGGATTCATCCAGCCCGACGACCCGGATCGACGCCCGCCTCGAGCTTCTCCCCGATGCCCCCAAGGAACTCAAGACGCGCGACCGGGTTCGCTTCCACATCGGGACGGACGAAGTCATCGCCCGGGTCGTCCTCCTGGAAAAGGAAAAGCTCGCCCCCGGCGGGTCGATGCTGGCCCAATTCGTCCTCGAATCCCCGACGGCCGCCCTTTACCAGGACCGGTACATCATCCGGACGTTCTCGCCCGTCAACACGATCGGCGGCGGCGAAGTCCTCGACACCGCGCCGGCCCGCCACAAACGGTTCGACGAAGCGGCCCTGGCCGGGATCCGCAAACTCGAGGGGACGCTGGACGACGCGGTTTTTCAGAACGCGGTCAAACGCCGGGGCTCGCCCCGTCATCCCGGCCGAAATCTCCCTCCGGCTCGGCAAACTGTTGGACCGGATCCAGGAATCCATCGAACGGCTCACGATTTCCGGGGCGTTTCGAAAATCGCCGAAGCCAAGGGCGACCGATATTTAACCGCCGACACCTTCGGCCGACTCGCCGAAAAGGCGGCCGAAGCGGCCGAAGAAATTCTTCACCGCCAATCCCCAGAAACCGGCCATGACCCCGGCCGAGTTCCAAGCCGCCCTTCCGACCGAAGCGGGCGAAGCCGCGGCCCGGGCCGTCCTGGAAGAGCTCGTCCGGCACAAACGGCTCGTCCGGGTCGCAAGCGGAATCGCCCTGCCCGGCCATCAGGCGAAATTCGCCGACCAGGAACAGGCCCTGGCCGACAAGGTCGAGGCGGCTATCCGGCGGGCGGGATTCGAACCTCCGCTGGAAGACGACGTCTGCCGAGCCCTCAATCTCCCCCTCAGCCAATTCCGGAAGATCATGGGCGCCCTCATCCAGCAGGGCAAGCTCGTCCGCCTGGATCCCAAGGTCACGATGCACCGCGAGGCGTACGAAAAAGCCCGGACATCGGTCCTTCAATACCTCGGAATAAGAAAATCCATCACCATCGCCGAGGCCAAGGACATCCTGAAGGTCTCCCGGAAATACGCCTGCGCCGTATTGGAGCACCTGGACAAAATCCAGGTGACCCGCCGCGACGGCGACGCCCATCGGATGAAATAGCATCCTTCGAGCCGCCCCTTCGAAGGGATTGAGGGTTGTCATGAATACGCGTTTGCGGCGCCGGGCATACGCGCTCGTCCCGGCCCTTCTCGGAATCGTCGCCTGCTCCCCCGCTCCGTCGCCGGTTTCGGTTCAATCCCTGCTTCGGGAAATGATTGACCTCCAAACGCTTGCCGAAAGGCCCGAACCGTTTTTCAAACAGGCCTCAGCCTCCAGCTACGACCGCGAAAGCCATAAAGGCGGCGAGGCCTGGTTTGCCAACCGGGATGTCGGCCAATATGTCCGGACCGAAACCAACGTCGGCCGCAAGGAACACGTCCTGGCGGACCTGCCCGGGCCGGGGACGATCACCCGGTTCTGGTCGGCCAATCCAAACCTCGAAGCGCCGGTCCGTTTTTATTTTGACGGCGAAACGCAAGCCCGGATCGAGCTTCCGTTTTCGGCCCTGTTTACCGGGACGACGCCGCCCTGGGGTCCGGAATTTTCTTACATCAGCGGGACCGGCGGGAACCTTTATTACCCGCTCCCGTTCTCAGGCTCTCTGAAAATCACGATCGAGGAAAAAGAGAAGCCGGTCAGGCTTTATTATGAAATCGGCCACACATTGGAGCGATAATTGGTGCTTACGCAAACTATAATCTTCTTGACCAGCTGGGCGAAACAGCAAAAAATTGCTACCGTATGCGTTCGTTAAACGAAGCCGCTAAGCGTGCATAAGAGATTTATTTTCACTCTGTTAAATTAAAAAATAGAATTGATTCGACTTTTGAATCAATTCTCATCCTTGAAATTCTAAATAGCATTGTTCGTCAGACGAAATTACAAAACCACATCAATATAGTTCCCATCCCCCTTTACAATTGGAAGTCCTTGTTTCTTTAACTCCCTCCATATTTTTCGATCAAGTATAAATGGTCCACTCTTTTGAAATAAATGTACTTCCTGCTCAGGAATTGTTACATGATAGTATTGTTCTTCATTCGTTACAAACATTTCATAGTTTACAAGTTGCATAACAATTACTTCATACCTGTCGTCCCATTCTTTCAGTTGGCGTTCTATTATTCCTACAACATGTTTTAAGAATTCTTCTCCACTTTTAGATCGAGCTATATAAGTTCTTGCTAGGCCGTTTTATATCTCATTATCCCATCTCTCCTTTATTTTAATTTTTCAAAAAAGGTAAGCGATAAAAAGGCTCTTTATCGCAATTGAATGCAACAAAGAGCCTTTGCCCCGTTCGTTATCATTCAAAGCTATGCTTTGCTGGTCGAAGCACCTTACCGCTTGGCAGGTTGCCGTGAAGTCTATGAGCCAGTTCTCTGGTTCACTCATGATAACCATATGAAGTCATTATTATTTTAACATTTTCTTCCAAAAAATAAACAACATTTTTCTTCTCTTAACAAAACTACCAAA
>CAWANZ010000006.1:0-89091 GCA_963783665.1 Candidatus Aminicenantota bacterium
CTGGTCTATCGTGCGTTCTGGAAAAAACAGAACCTCGAAGCCGGAGTCAATTCATAGAGGCCAGAATCGCCCGGCCTAAGGCGAGGCAGTCCTCGCGTTTGAGATTGTCGTAGTCTTCCATGCTCTTCATCTGCTCGGCGACGGGCGGTTCCATCAACGATTTGGTGATGCGGCCAAGAAAGACCTTGGACGCGACTTTTTCCGCGCCGCAGAAGGCCGCCAGATGGTCGTCGATGAACTGTTTGGTGTGTTCGGGGCCGACCGGATTCCGCATATTGCCGCAGACGGCGAACAATCCCCGGACTTTGGACTTCAGGGCGTCCTTTTCGCTGCGAGACGAAATCCTGAAGCTCTTTGGGCATCTTTCCGCCCCGGATCGAGCCGCCGATGACGAGGTAATCGAAACGGCTCAGGTCGGGTTGTTCCCGGACGTCGAAGACATCGGCGATTCCTCCCAGGCCTTCGGAGATCCAAACGGCCGCGTCACGGGAAGTCCCGCACCATGTCCCGTAAAGGACGGCCCATTTTTTATCCGACGGCAGGGGATAATACTTCAAGGCCCAGGCGTCTTTCGTCAAGGCTGCCGCCCCGATCCCCGCCAGTCCCGATTTGAAAAAAGATCTTCTGTTCATCATGGCCCTCCTCTTGCTTATGATTCGGACGATTCCGTTCTTTCGGTTACTTTAATCTTGCCCCGCAGGTCGAGGCCTTCTCCTATCAGCCGGAGCTCGTATTCCCCGGCCGGGGCGAACTCCTGGTATCGGAAGAAGTAAGGCCTCGGGGCTGTCCGCGGTTTTTACCACGAGGTCCCAGCGGAGCTGGTTGAATCCCTTTTTTCCCGAAAGACGCCAGGATTTGACCTCCCGTCCCTTGGCGTCGTGGACGCTCAGAGTAACGTCTCTCGGGCTCGTCAGGTAGAAGGTGAGAGGCGCTTTTTCCAAGGTCCTCAAGCTGAAGTCGCGATGTGAGTCGTTGATCCAAGGCCGGCGGACGGCCGGCGGGTCAAAGAGGGTGTCCGCCGCGACGGCCCCTTTTCCAAAAACGTCCTGGATGGGCCTGATGTTCATCACGTAGATTCCGCGGCCGTAGGTTGAAGCGACGAGATCCATCTCCCGTTCCTGGATGACGAGGTCGGAGATGGCCGCTGCCGGAAGATTCGGCCCTAACAGGGCCCACGCCCGGCCCCGGTCGACCGATACATAGACGCCGCGCAGGAGCCCGGCGTAGAGGATATTCTCGTTCGTCGGATCCTCGATTACGCAGTAGGCGACCTCGTCGGGAAGGCCCGCCGCAAGCGACGTCCAGGTCAGGCCCAGGTCTTCGCTCACGAAAAGCCGGCAGCCGACGTCGTCCTGGTTAAGGCCGGAAGCGGCAAGATAGACCCGCGTCCGGCTGAATCTCGACGGGCAGATGCTCCGGATATAGTTTGCGGGAAGGTCCGCAGAGCGTTCGAGCCATGTTCCGCCGTCGTCCAGCGTGACCCAAAATGCGCCCTGATCCGTGCCCAGAAAGAGAACGCCCGGATCGAGAGGGGATTCGGCGATGGCCCCGGCAGCCGTCGAATGGTGCCGCGGATCGGCCGACCGGGACAAGTCGGGGCTGATGAGCTTCCAGGAGTCTCCGCGGTCGGGGCTTTTAAAGACATAGTTACCCGCGTGATACAGGGTGAAGCGGTTGTGCGGGGAGATGAAGTATGGCGTGATGAAATTGTATTCCGCCCGGCCCGGAAATCCCTTCGGCAGGCGGGGCATGATGGAGACGGAGCGTCCGGTTCGCGTGTCTTTCCGGCGCGCCGCTCCGTTCTGAGACGAAAAATAGACGGTGGTCGGATCTTCGGGATCGGCGAACGTGTAACAGCCGTCTCCTCCCGACCAGGCGTCGAGCCAGACATAACGCCAACTGTCGGCGAAGCGAGGATCCCATTCCCGGGCCGGCCCGAAGACGGAGGCGTCATCCTGCGTCCCGCCGTAGATCATGTAGGGATTCTGGTTGTCCACGGAGACATCATAAAACTCGCCGACGGGGATATTGTTGTGATGGAGCCAGGTCTTTCCCCTGTCGAAGCTCGTGTAAACGCCTCCGTCGTTCCCCACGGCGAGATGGCCGGGATTGCCGGGATCGATCCAAAGCTCGCAGTGGTCGAGATGGAGAGTTTCGGCCGGATTGGGGAACAGGTGGTAAACGTCCCCGCCCAGGAGGCCGAAGCTCCGGCCGCCGTCCCGGCTCCGGGCGATCCGGACTCCCAGGGCGTAAACCTCTTCATCGTCCTTGGGATTAAGATAAATATCGGCGAAATACCATCCGATGCTGGGGAAGATGAAGAGGTCCTCGGCGTGGGTCCGCGACCAGGTCGTTCCGCCGTCCGTCGTTCTGTAGACCTCGGCGGCCTTCGTTTCGCCCTTGTTTAAATTGTCGACGAGGACATAGGCCTTGGCCGGATTGACGGCGGAAACGGCGATCCCGATTCTGCCCCGTTTTCGGGCCGTCCGGCAGTCCTCCGCCGAGCCGGCGCCAGGTTTTGCCGGCATCCTCGCTTTTCCAGACGCCGCTCGAGGGGCCGGAGACGCCGGGATAGTTTTCCCACGTCGTGGCATAAACGACCGACGGATCCGAAGGGGCGATGACGACATCGTTGGCGCCGGTCCGCTCATTAACGTACAGGACGTGCTCCCAGTTGAGGCCGCCGTCGAGCGTTCGATAAAGGCCACGGCTTCGATCGGCCGTCCAATAGCGGCCATGGACGGCGACGAAGGCGATGTCGGGATTTGTCGGATGGACGTCGATCTTGCCGATATGTCAGGAATCCCGAAGTCCGAGATTCCGCCATGTCGTCCCGCCGTCGTCGGAACGGAAGACGCCCGTTCCCGGCATGGTGAAATTGCGCGGCTTCTTGAGATCGACGCCGGTTCCCAGCCAGATCGTCTCCGGCCGCGACGGGGCGAGGGCGACGTCGCCGATGCCGGGGGCGGACTGGTTTTCGAAGATCGACGTCCAGGTCAGGCCGTTGTTCGTCGTCTTCCAGAGGGTGCCGGGCCCGAAAGCGGCGTATAAAGTGCCGGGGCGCGAGGGATCGCCCTGGACGCACGCGGCCCGGGCGCCGTTGATCACCGGCCCGACCGAGATCCATTCCAGGCCGAATTCCGAGCTCCCCTTGAGCTCCATGTGTCGCTTCCAGGATCCGATCAGGGGATTTTCCGGCGCTTCCTGGCCGGCCGGTACGGCCGGACCGAGCAAGGCCGTGGCCAAGACGAGGGCCAGCATCGTTTTTTTGATCATGGGTATTTCTTCTCGCGAAGCGAGGATATCCCGGCTGCGGACATGAGTCAATAATCCGGCCTGTTTTACCCGGCCGGCTGGCTTCCGCTTATTACTTTTCGAACTTCGGCCTAATCAATATTTTTACCGAAATCCGGGTCGCTCTTCCTTCAGCTTCTTCCTTGAGGAACACCAAATCGTATTCGCCCAGGAAGCCGGCCGCCGGCATCCAGGAGAACGTGCCTTTATTCGAATTCAGCCTGGATCCGATGGGGAGGGGGTTGAGTTTCCCTCCGACGACGAGTCCGCCCTTCAGGGTCGGGGCGATTCCCAGGTCGATTTCGATTCGTTCCGTTTCCCGGATCTCGATTCGAATCGTTCCATCCTGATCGGGGGAAAGGATTTCCCTGTTGGACGCGGACCCGAGTCCCTTGCGAATCGGCAACCTTTGAGAATCGACCGGTTTTTCCAGGAGGGCGCTGAGCGAAGGAGTTCCCGATAGATCGTTCGCCAAGGCGCCGTTCAGTCCTTGCGTCCCCTCCGTATTGAGAATATTGAAGAACCGCGATCCGAGACCGTCGGCGTTTCCGGCGGAGTCCGTCACGCCCCAATCGATCGTATGGACGCCGTTCACGTAGGGTGTCGTATCCAGTTCGAAAACACCGCTCGCCAGGTTGGAATTCATATACCCGGGGAATAAGGTAGCGATGTCGGCTCGATAATAGCCATAAATCGGATGTCCCAGGGGCTCGCCGTCGACCCAAACCGTGATCGTTGAGCCGTCTGTCGGGATGGTGTTCGGCGCCGGGGTCAACGCCCAGCCGAAGTTGTTGAAGTTCGTTCCTGAAGCGGTCCCGCCGGGGTCCGGCGTATCGATAGCCCCGAAAGGCTTCACGGCGTTCGTATTATCGCAGTAAATCGTCTTCGTGCCTAAATCGATTTCATTTCCCTCCATATCGAGGGCGACGGCATGAAGCTTAAAGGATCCGTTCCCCTGGTTGGGAGGCAGCATATTTGTCAGCAGCAAATAACCCCAACCGGACTTGTTATTTTGAGGATAATCGGGATAGTTTTCGGGGATATCGTTTCGGGCGCCGTCTACGAAGATCGCATCGCCGATGAAGGCCAGGCCGTTCGGACCGACCGGCTCGCCCGCGAACGGTTCCCGGTAGATTTTTACGCTTTGAACCGCGACGTCATCCAGAGCCCATCCGGTGACCGGCAACGAACCCATGACGGTTGAACCTTCAAGGGGGGTATCGACCGATCCAAAGGATGCGGCGGTCGTGCCCTGATTATGCACTTTCAGTTTCACGGTGATTGTTTGGGGCGAATTCGCCGCCCCGGCCGCATAGACTTTGATGTACCCGAAATATGTCCCTTTGAGAAGGCCCGTGGCGTTAATCCCCACTTGAAGGATCCCGTTTCCGGTTCCTTGGGATGGGGTCATTTGAAGGAAGTAGGGCGATCCGCTCCCCTCTACGGTCCAGGTCATGATTCCCTGTCCCACATTATTGATGAGGACCGTCTGGTCGGGAGTCTTTGTCCCTCCTGTCGAGGCTCCGAATGTCAGGAAGTTCCGGCTGAGAGAGAGCGTCGCCGTGGACGGAGAGGCGATCGTGAAGTTGGTGTTGCTCGCGTCGATCGGAGTCCCCGTCGAGGCCTGGCTGACTCGGACGCGACAGGTCGCTGAAGGGGTGTTCGGCACGGTCCAGGCGTAGCTTCCGTTATTCGTCGCGGAGGCGGCGATCGAGGCATAACTGGATCCGCTGTTCGTGGAGTACTCGATTTTGACATTCCCGACGGTTCCCGTTGAGGACCAGGTGATGTTGTGCGCCGACCCCGCGGCACAGTTCTCCCCGCCGTTGGGGGAGGTCAGGGTGATGGTCGGTTGACTCGCAATCGTAAATACGGCGTTGCTTGCGTCGATGGGCGTTCCGGTTGAAGCCTGGCTGACTCGGACGAGACAGGCCGCCGAAGGGGTGTTCGGCACGGTCCAGGCGTAACTTCCGTTATTCGTCGCGGAGGCGGCGATCGAGGCATAGCTGGATCCGCTGTTCGTGGAGTACTCGATTTTGACATTCCCGACGGTTCCCGTTGAGGACCAGGTGATGGTGTGCGCCGACCCCGTGACCCAATTCTCCCCGCCGTTGGGGGAGGTCAGGGTGATGGTCGGTTGACTCGAAATCGTAAATACGGCGTTGCTTGCGTCGATGGGCGTTCCGGTTGAAGCCTGGCTGACTCGGACGAGACAGGCCGCCGAAGGGGTGTTCGGCACGGTCCAGGCGTAACTTCCGTTATTCGTCGCGGAGGCGGCGATCGAGGAATAGCTGGTTCCGCTATTCGTGGAGTACTCGATTTTGACATTCCCGACTGTTCCCGTTGAGGACCAGGTGATGGTGTGCGCCGACCCCGCGGCCCAATTCTCCCCGCCGTTGGGGGAGGTCAGGGTGATGGTCGCCGCGGTAGCCGAGGCTGAGATTGAAAATACGGCGTTGCTCGCGTCGATGGGCGTTCCGGTTGAAGCCTGGCTGACTCGGACAAGACAGGTCGCCGAAGGGGTGTTCGGCACGGTCCAGGCGTAACTTCCGTTATTCGTCGCGGAGGCGACGATCGAGGAATAGCTGGTTCCGCTGTTCGTCGAGTACTCGATTTTGACATTCCCGACGGTTCCCGTTGAGGACCAGGTGATGTTGTGCGCCGATCCTGCGGCCCAGTTCTCCGCGCCGTTGGGGGAGGTCAGGGTGATCGTGGCCGCGGGGGGGGGCGTGGTTTCGCTTCTCAGCGGATGGGGATAGGTGTAAGGCGTATAAAACGCCGTCCAGACGTTCGTGGCCGTACACACGTAAAGAGTCCCCGAAATCGGCGTCGCCGGATTCTTTCCGACCATTCCGGAAAGGTTCGTCGTGCTTTGGTTCGTCGCCCAATAGCCCACACCGACGGTGCAGGTCGCCGGCCGATTCGCCAAGGTCCCCCAACCAACCCCGACGGTTCCGTTGAACGATGGATTTCCGTTCCAGAATTCGCGGTTTTCTTTGGGAACGCCGATCAGCGGCGGATTATCTGATATGTGCCGCCGTTGACGATCGAGCGGGGCCGCCCCGGTTAGATTCTGTCGGTTAAGAAAATAATAGCGCTCATTCGGATATTGAGGCTCGGGATTGGTGGTCGGGTTGTCGGAATCCGGCGCATTCATCCCGGACCTGGATGTGCCAGAAGGATCGCCGGAGTAAGCTGCTGATTGTTCATAAAGAGCAGGAGTTTGCCGCCCCGGTGATCCATCAAGAGTCATCCCAGAGGTGGAGTTGATTTGATTCCCATAGACCTCTCCGCCGAAACTGCTGTACATGATCCCCGCGCGGCAGTGGTTTCCATGAATATCCAACAGGGGAAACGAGGCCGTCCAAGTCGTGACCGTGTTGTATCGAAAGGCATATCGATTCCCGTATTGACAATCCATGATAACTCTCGACCCCGGTGAAGATATTGTCCTCAAAATACATATTCTCGGAAGTGCCGAGCATATTGGCGTTCCAATTGTTCCACCAGATGTTGGATTGGGCGCTCGGTCCCCAACAGTTGCGAATGGGATATGCGAAATTATCGAATGAATTGTTGTCGACGACTCCCATGATTCCGCCGATATGGAGGGCTTGGGGTCCAGCGCATGGTTCGGCACCCCGGTAAATGTATTATGGTCGATTCGGATTCTGGTCTGGAGGACGCTTGTCGTGTTCCTCGTCCCGTCAAGAAAAATTCCATGGCTCGAATTCGCGAGATCGAAAGTAAAACCGGAGACGCGGAAGGCTGGATTGGCCGCAAAGTCCGTCGGACGATAAACGATCAAGTAAGCGTCGAGATTTCCGATCCCGCTGGTGATGACGGTGCTTCCCGCCCCGGCTCCGATCAGGGAGAGGCTTTTTGTGATGATGAGTTGACTGGCCCAAGTCGCCTGACCGGGGGGAACGACGACCGTATCTCCCGGCTGTGCCGCGGCGATCGCCTCGCTGACCGCGGAATAGGAAGCATTGGCTGCAGTATGTGTGTCGGAAGCGATCACATTCGTAGAAATCAAAATAACGGATGCCATGAGGAGGAGTGAAACAAATCCTGATTTTAGATTAAAACAGCTACGAATAATTGACTTTTTGTTGATAGTACTTGTGAATTGCATAGTATATTCCTTTTATTATAGATGAATATATTGCATATATAGATGCCAAACTAAAAAATTATCAGTAAGTAATACATAAATAAATTAATTATAAATATTCAAATTGATTGTCCATGGAAATAATATGTACGTAAATGACACGAGAAAATAGCAAAAATACGCAACTAATTGTATTAACTATATATACAATGTTCATTTATTGTGCTTTTTAGAAAAAATTTAAGCCTTTCCAGAGGAAAGGCGGCCGCGAAAACAAAGGCATTGAAAATAAAAAGCTTTTACGATATAAAAAAAAGGGGGGTCCCGGATCGCCGCCATGATTAAGTGCGTTTTCACCATCGACTATGAAATTTACGGAAATGGAGAGGGTTCTCTGAAGGACTTGGTCTACGAGCCGGCCGAAGCCCTGAAAACGCTTTTTAAAAAACGGAACGCGCGGCTCGTCCTTTTCGTCGAGGCGGCGGAATTGGAGATCATCGAATCCGCGAAGACGGATCCGGCCGTCGAGCTCGTCCGCAGGCAGATCCGGGAATATTATCGGGACGGGTTCGAAATCGGGCTCCACATGCACCCTCAGTGGTATCAGGCCCGCTTCGAGAACGGCCGCTGGCTCATGAATTACGACGAATACAACCTCTGTGTCCTTCCCCGGGACCGGATCCTTCATCTTGTCGATCGTTCCATCGCTTATCTACAGAAAAGCCACAGGCGATCCCTCCTTCAAGCCGCATTCTTTCCGGGCGGGCAATTGGCTGTTCCAGCCCGCTCGAACCGCGGCCTCGGTCTTGGCCGAGCGGGGCGTTCAGGTCGATTCTTCCGTCTTTAAAGGGGGCCGCCAGCATCAACACGATTTGAATTACCGCCGGGCTCTCGCGAACGGATACGCCTGGCCGTTCTCGGCCGATGTGAACGTCCCCGATCCTCAAGGGGCGTTGACGGAGTATCCCATTTACACCCGAATGGTCCCTCCCTGGAAAATCCTGACCAATAAGCGAATCGGGCTGCAGCGGAAAGGTCCGTCGGGTCCCGGCCCCGGTTCGGCCCGGTGGTACCGACTTCTGGATTACCTTCGTTTCCGCCACCCCTTGAAGTTCGATTTCTGCCGGCTGACGATCGAAGAACTCAAGCGGATGTTGGATCGGGAAATTAAAAAGGATCAAAAAAATCCGCAGGTCTTCCGTCCTCTTGTCGCGATCGGCCACACCAAGGACCTCGTCGATTTCAAGACCGTCGAGTTGCTTCTAGCCTATTTGGACGAGAATAAAATCGCCCTGACCACGTTCAAGGAGATCAGCTCCGTGATTCCTCGAAATCGTTCGGAATCGGCGGAGCGATGACGCCATGCCCACCAGCGATCCCGGCATAGCGAACCGACCTCCCGACGGAACGAAGCTTCCTCCTTATGTCTTGATCACTCCGGCCCGCAATGAAGCGGCCTTCATCGAACAGACGATCCTGTCCGTGGTCGGTCAAACCGTTTTACCGGTCAGATGGACAATCGTCAGCGACGGATCCGAGGATGGGACCGATGAGATCGTCGCCCGATATGCCGGCATCTATCCTTGGATCGAACTGGTCCGGATGCCGGCGCGATCCGAGCGGCATTTCGGGGGCAAAGTCCTGGCCTTCCAGGCCGGTTATCAAAAAATGCGGGGGCTTTGCTACGATGTCCTCGGAAGTTTGGATGCCGATATCGCCTTCGACTCCGCGTATTTTGATTTTCTCCTGAAGAAATTCGCCCAGGACGCGTCGCTCGGCGTGGCGGGTACGCCGTTTCGAGAGGGGATGCTCAATATAACTATCGGTTTTCGAGGAAGGAACACGTGTCCGGAGCTTGCCAGCTGTTCCGGCGGGAGTGTTTCGAAGCCATCGGCGGATATATCCCGCGGAAAGAAGGCGGCATCGATTTGACGGCCGTCGTCTCGGCCCGAATGAAGGGATGGAAAACCGAGACATTCCCCGAACGATATTGTCTTCATCTCCGCCCCATGGGAAAAGCGGGGCCGCATTTCCTGAAATATACCTTCCGGAGCGGCTATGGAGATTATGTGCTCGGCGTCCATCCTCTTTGGCAACTGTTGCGCTCGTTCTATCAAATGAAGGGAAAGCCGTTTTTCCTATCCGGATTTCTGCTTCTGGCAGGGTATTCTTGGGCTCTCCTGACCAAAGCGCCCCAGCCCGTCTCGAAGGAGTTCGTCCGATTTCGACGAAAAGAACAGATGACCTGGCTGCGGGAGTATTATCGAAAAGCGCTGAGTCGACTATAATAACCCGGCGGCGATTCGGAAAGTCCGCCGGAACGGTCCCGCGGCTGTTCGAACAACAGGAGCCGAAAAGACAATGAACGTAAAACCGATCCCCATCCGATGGCAGCCGGGGATGTCGATTTTTGCCTGCGAATCTTTTTTAAAGGCTGTGGGGGACGAGTATGGCTGGCTCGGAGGGGTGTCCGAAACCGGGGAACTTTTGTGCATCCTCCCGTATACCCTCATCCGAAAAATGTTTTTAAGGATGGTTCGTTTTCGGACGGAAACAATTATCGTAAGCGAGAAGCTGGAAATTCCGGAAGAGAAAAACTTCCTCGAGGAAGCGATGGGATATTTTCGAACCCAAGGAGCGGATCTGATCATCCCCGCCTCCAACAACGCCATTTTTCGGACCTACCCGGCCGGGGGGGTGGCGGCCCCCTACGGCAGTTATATCATCGATTTGAACAAGACGGAGGACATGCTCTGGAAGAATATCGACAGAATCACCCGCCAAAACATCAAAACGGCCCAAAAAAACGGCGTCCAAATCGTGACCGACTTTGACCGATTGAATGACGTTCATCGCCATGTCCGGGATACGTTCCGACGCTCGAAACTCCCGTTCATGAATTTGGATTCTTTCGAACGTTATGTGAAGGGACTCGGTTCTAACGGAATCATCCTGGCTGCCGTTTATAACGGTGTCGTCCAAAGCTGCGTCGTTTTCGCGTTCAGTGAATATTGCGCCTACGCGATCTACGCCGGGAACTCGCCCGATCAATATCCGGGGGCTAACAAGCTGCTCTATTGGGAAGCCATTCGTCTATTCCGATCAATGGGTGTTCGGCGCTATGACTTTATGGGCGCCCGGATCGATCCGGAGAAGGGTTCCAAACAAGAAGCGCTCGCCCAGTTCAAAAAACGTTTCGGCGCCGAATTGAAGCGGGGATTCATTTGGAAATATCCTCTTCATCCGGTCCGCTATCGCCTTTACGCCCTGGCGGCCCGTCTCCGCAGCGGAGGCGACATCGTCGATGCCGAACATCATAAGCTGATCATTCCTCCCCCTCGGGAAGCAAACGGCGCGGAGGATTCCCCATGCCGGGATTGATGCCGGTCGAGCTCTGGGATTATCGCTGGATCGACATCTTCCGCGGCTTGACGGCCCTCTTTGGGACTTCCGATTCCAACGAACCGTTTTCCATCCCGGGGCTCGGTCCATGCATCCCGACAAGATCGGCCCGGATCGCGATCATGGCCGCCCTCCAAGCCCTCAGGTTGAAGCCCGGGGCCCGAATCGGCGTTCCGCTTTATTGCTGCCCCGTCGTTTTTAAAGCCATCCAGTCGGTGGGATATACCGCGTGTTTCATCGACTGCGGCTCCCGGACCGCTTGTATATCGCCCGAGGATCTGGCCAAAAAAAGTCCCCGTATCGAAGCCCTGATCGCCGTTCATCTGTTCGGAAATACATGTGAAATGTCCCGTCTAAAGGACGCGATGAACGGCAAGCCGATCATCGAAGATTGCGCCCAATCGCTCGGCAGCCGGTTCGAGGATGGCCGTCCGTCCGGATCGGCGGGGGAGATAGCCGTCTTCAGCTTCCGATTCGGCAAATACTTGTCGGCCGGCGAAGGCGGGGCTCTTTATTCGTCCCGGACCGAGATCCAGGATCGCCTCCGTCAAATCGTCGCGGCGGACCCATCCCCCTCCCAGGCGAAGGAAGTCGCCCATCTTGCCGTAAATTTCCTTCGGGCCAAATTACGCAGCAAGCCCCTTTGGGGATTTGCGGGCTATCGCATTTGGGGCTTTTACAATCAGAACGTCGATTTCGCCTCCAAATCGCCCATCAACTTGAGTCAAGGCTTCCGCTCCGATCTCAACCTGATCCGTCGGCGTCTCGAAGGACTGGACGCCGAGGTTAAAATACAACGGAATATCGCCGCTTATTATAGGGATTCCCTCCAGGTGGACGCCTCGATGTTGGGGCCGGAAAGCCCGGGAGCCTATTCAAACCGCTACAATTTTCCAATTATTTTTCCTTCGACCGATTCGCGGGATCGGATGGCCGCCTATTTATTCGGTCGACGAATCGGGACCGCCAAACCATATGCGGATGTCGTCGCGGGAGCGGCGAAGAGTTATGGATATGAAGGCGATTGCCCGGCAACGGAACGGCTTTTGGCCCGGACCCTCGTCATTCCCACGCATTACCGGTTGAAGAAAAGAGAACAGGATTATGTGGTCCGTTGTTTTAACGAGGGTTGGTCGAAAATCAAGCACTCGGCCTGACGGGGGCTCCAAATTCCGATCCGTCTATTTTCCGCTCACGCTCTTCGGGCCAAGCGTTTGAGAACCCGTTTTGCGGACAGGACCGCGTCGATGTTTCCGTAGGCCCGAGCCCGAAATGCTTGGCGCGTCAACGAGACCCCCGTCAATTCCCGGTTCAATAAATACGGGTTGAGTTCCGGCCCGTTGAGGCCGGAGGCGGTGGTGACGGCGGCCCGATATCCCGATTCCTCCAATGCTCGAGCCAGATCGAGTTCCGGATTCCGGCACTCGCCGAACGGGTAAGCGAAGAATTCGATTTCTCGGCCGGTCGCGGCCTCCAATCTCCGTTTGTCCTCCTCGATCTCATGTTTCAGCTCCGCCCAGTCTCGAATTTGCCCCAGATGACAATGGGTCAGGGTATGTCCGCCGATGGAAAAACCCAGATCCGCGAGACGGCGAAGGTCCTGAAGGCTCAAGCCGCCAGTCGTACTATTGATGGCGGGATCGAAATAGAGACGGGTTCGCAAAAAATCGTTTTCTTCGACTTTGGAAAGTCCGACAAAACCGGAGGACACGAAAAACGTCGCCGCCATGCCCAACTTCTTCAAGAGAGGCGCGGCGACAGTCGCCCAGCTCCGATATCCATCGTCGAATGTAATGACGATATTGGTTTGGCGAAGGGAGACCCGGCCGTCCAGGAAATCGCCGAAGCTAATGACGTTCGTTTTTCTTTTGAGGAAACGAAGATGATTTTCGAATCGCTTCTCCATCCCCGGAGGAATATCATGAAAAGTTACGAATTGGACGACGGCTTTTCCCCGGCTCCTGAAAAGGAGGTTTCGGATTCGTGAATAACCGGCATAATAAAATATCAGAACCGCGATGTCCTGCCGTCGGATTCCCATGTCAGGCCGAGAGTCCTTCCTTCTTTTTAAAGAATTTATCCGGAAGGATATGCTTAGCCAGCGAAATCATCTCCCGGATGGGGCGGGTCCCGCGGTAAAGAATGATGATCAGGACCAGGTAGATCATCGAAAACGCCAAGAGCGATAGGCCGAATCTAAAGAGAATCGTCCATTCGACGGGAAAAAGGCTCTTCGTGTAAGAGACGATGAGCCCGGTCGCAACGGCCGCGACGACGATTCTTCCGACGGCGGAAATCAGTTCCTTCAGCTGAAGCCCGATCGGCTTGCCCGCGTAGAGAATGGCCGGAACCGTCAGCAGATTGATGACCGCTGCGTAAGCGGCCGCCACTCCGATCGGACCGAAAAACAAACCGACCACGAAGCTCAGGACCAGAACGGATGATCCCACGAATCCCCAACGCATCCACCGATCCGAACGACCCAATGACACATGAAGCCATCCGTTGGTTGAATACAGAATATTCATCCCTGCGCCTAATCCCAAAATCGAAAAGATCTTCGCGGCTTGAGTCCACTGTGGCCCCAGGAGAAGAAAGAACAGATCCCGGCTCGTGACGACCATAAAAAGGCTGAGGGGCATGCCGACGAATAAAACGGCGGAGGTGGCTTTAAGATAGTATTTCCGAAATTGGGCCGCGTCGTCGCGTAATTTGCTCAGCGTACTAACGGCGAGATGGAAAATCGATTGGGTGAGCTGGGAGGAGGGCGTGGTGGCCATATAATAGGCCCGGTCGTAATAACCGACCTCCAAGGCCCCGAATTTCTTTGCGATGAGGGTTTTATCCATCGTCGTCGCAAAATAATTGATGATGTAGAAACCCACGGAATTTGATCCGAATTTCAACAGGGAACGGACACCTGAATTCCGTTGGGGAAACCCGGGCCGCCATCGGCACACCCGCCACGTCAGCAACCAGATGATCAGGGTACCGAGAATGCTTTTCGCGACGAGGGCCCAATAGCCCCAGCCGAACTTCGCCAAAATGATGGCCGCGACGGTACTCGTAATTGAAGCGGTAATCGCGATGAGGCTGACCGGGAGGAACATCATGCGTCTTTTCAACAAAGCCGAATGTTGGGTCGTCAACCCGATGAAGATGAAAATGACCGAAGAGATCATCATGATGGCCGTGAGCTGGGGACGATGATAGAACTTCGCGACGAGCGGCGAAAGGGCGACCAGGATGACGGTGATGAGGGTATTGAACGACAGATTGATCCAAAACAGCGTGCTGATCTGCTCGTGGTTGATTTCGGACGCCTGTATCGTCGCGTCGGCCAATCCGACATCTTGAAAAACAAAGAAGAGATTGGTGATCACGGACGCCATCACCACCAAACCGAAATCCTCCGGTGAGAGCAGCCGGCCCAAAACGATCACGCCCCCGATTTGAAATACGACGCTCAACCCTCCGACCAGGAACATCATGCCTCCGCCGCGGATGGCGAGGGTTTTCAAATTTTCGTTTTCGAAATGACTAAAATAGTCTTGAGGCCGAATATTATTTTTTCGAGGCATGTGTTTTTCGATGATTGTCCTTGATCTCTCGCCCTTGACGGCAGGCTGGATTTCCGGCTCGTCAATTCTCCCTGTGCCGCCCGCCCATTTTAGCAGGAATATTGCCTTATAGCCATTAAAGACCGGCTCGGCCTCAAGTCGCTTTCTTGAATTCCGGATCTGTTATTTTCGACGCGCCCGCTTTGTGTCCGCGAGATATTTAAAATAGTGGACCCGATATTTCAATTCTTTCAACGGTTCGAAGAGGCCGGTATTTTTCAATACGGCTGCGGATTTGTCCCGGATCGTGAACGGAGGATTGATCGGCCACTCCAATAATTCCGGCCACATGCGGCGGATCAGTTCCTTGAAAAAAACAGGTCGCGTGTATTTGACGAAGCGGGCGTCGATACCCAGAAAAATCTCATAAAGCTGATGACTGTCGAACGGGTTGATCTCCTCGATGGCGATGTCGGATTCCGAATTTCCGGTTACACCCCAATTTCCCAGCGTATGTTCCCAATAAAACAGGGTCATGGGATTGATTCCGGAGGAACGGCAAACCGGCGACAATTCCGCCCGAATTTCTTCGGCTATCCTTGCCACGTAACGGCCGCTTCTGTACCCAAGCCTGTAAAACAGGCGAAAGCCGTTCAACTTCTTCGGCTCTTTTCCATACCGGGTGCGGCCGATTTCGCCTATTCCCAGGACATTGACGAAGTCGCTCATTTTCTTATAATAAACATTGTAAATCGCCGGGAGGATCCTATCGCTGGCGAAAAAGGCGTTGTTCAGGAAGATCCGTCGGAAATTTTCATCGATACCTTTCGGGACTTCGTGGATATGGAAGGGGATCCCGATCCCCTCGAACATCCGTTTAGGAATGGTAATATCCGGATAGCGCTCATCTGAATACAAATTGTTGACATAGTAGTACACCTTGTCGGCGATGTTCCGGGAGGCCGCCAGGATGGTCCGGCTGTCCGTTCCCGCCGTGACGGCGATCATGAGCTTGTGCCGATGGGCCATGGCCCGAAGGATATTCTGAAGAAATTCGGCGCTTCGGGATACGGCCTCATCCAGGCTCAACCGCGGGATGGGTCTGTCCGGCCAATAACGAAGCGCTTGACGTTTCTTGATATCGAGATAATGATTTGGAAGCAAATGTTTCACACCCGCGAAATAGGTTTCATCGCCGATCCATTTGCATCGGGGATCCCATCTTGAGTCGCGGGAATGGCTTTCGTAGAATTTGCGAAAATCGACATCAGCCCTCGGCCCGATTTCTGGATTCGCGTATTTCGCGACGAGATTCGGCTGGATCCGCAGACAATCCGATTGTCGCCGGAAACATAATAGATTTCCCTCAAGGCCAGGGCGTCATGCAAAATCACAACGTCTTGTTCGTCTTGATAGAGGAGCGCGTATCGTCCCGCATACCGTTTAATCGATGCGAAAAGTTCCCGGACGCCTGCGGATGCCATCAACAGATCTTTGACGATGTCGGCATTCCCTTTTTCGGGTCCATCCGGATCGAACAGACAACCGATCAGTACGAGACTTCTGGCCCCGGCCCGCGCCTGATGGACTTCAAGATCCGGGTGGGTATAAAGACAATAGGGGTCGACCTGCAAACACATCCAGCCGGCCGGCGGTGGGAGCGGGATTTGAGTTAAAATAAATTGGCGCCGGAATTCGAGCTTGTGATCCATGGTTGACTCCCTCCCAACCGCCGCTCGATTATTCAAAAATATTCAGAGTCAATTATACCCGACTTTTCCATAAAAAGACCAAGGCCGACCATTCCGCTGAAAGCCATCGGAAAATCAAATAGCCGGGGCGGTTTGCGCATTTGACAACTTGACGGGAACAAAGGAGAATTGTCCGAAAGGACGATGATGGCCGATATCTTTCGGGAAGACTCCTCCCTCGCTCATTCACCATTTTCTTGAACGGAGTGCGGCCCTTTTTCCGGATCAAATCGCCGTCATCCACGAAAAAAACAGGGTGGAATATGCTCGCCTGAACCGGATGGCCAATCAACTGGCCCATCAGCTCCTAAAGGACGGGATCCACGAAGGCGACCGTGTCGTTTTCCTCAGCGAAAACAGCTTGGAATATATCGTCTGTTATTATGGGATTCTGAAAGCGGGCGGGATGGCGGTCGCCCTCAATACGGAATTGAAACCGGAAGGTTACTCCGAATTGCTGCGGGAATTGGAGCCCGAAGTCCTGATCGTTTCTCGGAAATTCGAAGCGACGGTTCATTCCCTCGATCTCTCCTCGCTGCGGATCCGACGTCTCTATGTCATCCATCCGCGTTTATCGCCGCCTCCCGCCGGCGGAACCGTGATGTCATTCACCGAGGCTCTCTCCGGACAACCGGATCACAACCCGGAATTGAACATCAGCCCGCAGTCCTGCGCCAATATCATCTATACGTCCGGAACGGCCAAGAAACCGAAAGGCGTGATGCTGAGCCACGCCAATATCATCGCCAATACCCGGGCGATCGTCGAATATTTGGAGTTGACGTCGAAGGACGTCCAAATGGTCGTCCTGCCTCTTTTCTATGTCATGGGTCTTTCGTTGTTGAACACCCACGTCGCCGTCGGCGGGAGGATCGTGATCAATAACCAGTTCGCCTATACGGCTTCGGTTTTGAAACAGATGAAAGACGAAGGCGTGACGGGTTTTTCCGGAGTCCCTTCGACGTATGCCCATCTGTTATTTAAGTCTCCGTTGGCACGATACCGGGATCAATTGCCCGAGCTCAGGTATTGCTCCCAAGCGGGCGGACATATGCCGGGATCGATCAAACGCGAGCTCCTTGAACGATTGCCTCCGCAGACCCGGCTTTTCGTCATGTACGGGGCGACGGAAGCGTCGGCCCGCCTGACCTATCTGCCGCCGGTCGCTTTGAAATCCAAAATCGACTCGATCGGAAAACCCATCGCCGGAGTTGAAATTACGATTCGGTCCCCTGAGGGAGAAGCCCTGAAACAGGGAGAAACCGGCGAATTGGTGGCCCGCGGCGACAATATCATGCTCGGCTATTACAAGGACCCGAGCGCGACGGCGGCCGTCCTGGATCAGAACGGATATCACACCGGCGATTTCGGTTATTACGACGACGAGGGATATTTGTTCCTCGTCGGCCGCAAGGATCGTCAAGTGAAAGTCGGCGGTCACAGGATCAATCCTCAAGAAGTTGAGGATGTCATTATCGAGTCCGGTTGGGCGAGCGAATGCCTCGTTTTCGGCCTGGCGGATTCTTCTCCGGACGAACGCCTGACGGGATTGGTCGTACCCCTTGGGGAATCCGCTGACCCCGTCTCAGCGATCCTGCGGTATTGCGCAAACCGACTGCCGAAATACAAAATTCCCACGTCATTACGGATCGTCGCGGCGATTCCGCATAACAGTAACGGCAAACCTGATCTGGCCCGTGGCCTGGAAATCTATCGGGAGAAGGCGTCGGCCCCCCCCAAGAGGTGAGACGGGAACGCCCGTTCTCCCCGCTTGAATCATCGGGAGGGATGATTGCGGTATAGGCCTGCCTTTAGTTACAATCCGGTCGACGAAATGAACCCATATTGGTCCCGACCCGGGAATATCATCCCGGCTGACATCGGCCTTAAAAAACTGTTATAGTGGACGAGTCATAAATCGGGCGTTCGTCGCCGAAGGGAAGGATGGTCGGAATGTTGACCTATGAAGCCGAGATTCGTCGTTTCATCACCGAAACGTTTCTTTTCGGTGAGGAAAAGCCGATTATTATCGACGAATCCCTGCGCGATTCGGGGACCATCGATTCGACGGGCGTCCTGGAACTGATCTCTTTTTTGGAAGAAACGTTCCTCCTGAAAGTCGAAGACGACGAATTGACTCCGGAAAACCTGGACACGATCGGAGGGATCTGCGCTTTCCTCGACCGCAAGAAGATGGGCTGATCGGCCATGTGCGGAATCGCCGGGATCTGGACTATGCCGGGTCAAGGCCGGATCTCTGAAGAGAACCTCGAACCCATGGTCCGAGCCCTGGATCACCGGGGACCGGATGAAAAAGGGATCTATCTCGATCCGAACATGGGGCTCGGACACGCCCGCTTGAGCCTGATCGATCTGACGAGCGGCGGCCAACCGATCGGCAACGAAGACCAAACCGTCTGGACCGTCCTCAACGGCGAAATATACAATTATCGGGAGTTGAGGGCCGAGCTGGAGCAAAAAGGCCATCGGTTTTACACCCATACCGATACCGAAGTCATCGTTCATCTTTATGAGGAAGACGGCCCGGACTGCGTCGATCGTTTCAACGGGCAATTCGCTTTCGCGGTTTGGGATCGACCTAAACAGACCCTCCTCCTCGCCAGGGATCGGTTCGGGATCTGTCCTCTTTATTATGCCGAGCATAACGGCTATTGGCTCTTCGCCTCTGAAGTCAAAGCGCTGCTCGCTTCAAATCTCCTTCCGTCCCCCAGGCTCGATGAGCAGGCATTGGATCAGGTCTTTACCTTCTGGGCGCCATTGCCGGGTCGGACGCTCTTTCGGAATATCCATGAACTGAAGCCCGGCCATACGTTGACGCTTGACGCCCGGCAGCCGCGGCTTCGACGGTATTGGGATTTTCCCTATCGGCCTCCCGAAGCCCTCCTCCGGGAGTCTCCCCGGCAAATCGCCGGACGGATTTTGGAATTGCTCAAGGATGCGACCGGAATCCGTCTTCAAGCCGATGTGGCGGTGGGATCCTATCTCAGCGGGGGATTGGATTCCTCGGGCGTGACCGCGTTGATCGTCCGGCATTTCAACCGGGAGGTCCGGACCTTCGGCCTCCGTTTTCAAGACCGGGAGTTCGATGAAGGTCCCTTCCAGAACGAGATGGCCGCCTTTCTTGGCGTCGACCATCACGAACTGACCGCCTCGAATGCGTTGATCGCGGAAACGTTTCCTCGCGTGGTTTGGCACTGTGAAACGCCGATTCTGCGAACGGCGCCTGTTCCCATGTACCTGCTCTCCCGATTCGTCAAACGACAGGGGATCAAGGTCGTTTGTACCGGGGAGGGCGCGGACGAAGTGTTCGGCGGGTATGATATCTTTCGGGAAGCCTTGGTCCGCCGTTTCGTTTCGCGCCGGCCGGATTCCCCGCGGCGCGCCCGGCTTTTGGAACAGCTCTATCCCCAGATTTTCCGAACCTCAAGGGGACAAAAGGTTTTTCGGCAATTCATCCTCCAGGATTCCACCGCTCTCCGCAATCCGTTGTTTTCCCACCTGAGCCGATGGAACAACACGAGCCGGATCAAACGCCTTTTTTCCAAGCGTCTTCAATCCGACTTGCTCGGTTACTCGGCGATCGATGAGCTTGTCGAGACTCTCCCGGAAGATTTTTCTTGCCGGGATTTGCTCTCCCAAGCGCAGTATCTGGAGGAAACGATTTTTATGAGCCAATATCTTTTATCCTCCCAAGGGGATCGGATGGCCATGGCTCATGGGGTGGAAATCCGGCCGCCCTATCTGGATCACCGGATCGTCGATTTCATGTCGGCGGTGCCGCCCATCTGGAAAATCCTCGGGTTGGACGAAAAACACATCCTGAAAAAAACTTATCAAGACGTTTTGCCCTCCTCCATCACGCGTCGGACCAAGCAGCCCTATCGGGCGCCGATTCAAAAAGCGTTTCTCGGCCAATTAAACTCCGAATCATATCGACATCTTCTGTCCGAGAAACAGATCGCGGACATCGGCCTGTTCGATCCGGTGAAAGTATCCGGACTCTTCCAGAAAATGGAATCAAAGGCCGCCGCCGGCGAAATCGAGGGGATGGCCGTTGCCGGCGTTTTATCGACCCACATTCTGTTCGAACAGTATCTGAAAAGTGCTCCGACTCCGACTGCGGAGCGGATCCGGTGGAATATCCGGATCGACCGAAGAACGCCGTGAGGTTGCCATGAAGACCGATCGACCGTTTTCGCCGGAAATGCTCGATCTTGATTGCGAACGCGAAGTGGAGACGATCACGTCTTCCATTCGCGACGCCCTCTCCCAAAAACTCCGCCGACGAGGGTTGGTTCTCGGCCTCTCCGGCGGTATCGACAGCAGCGTCACGGCGGCGCTCTGCGCCCGCGCCGTGGGGAACGACAAGGTCCTCGGGCTTCAAATGCCGGAACGCCATTCGGCCTCAGAATCCACGGACCTCGGCCTCTTGATCGCAAACCACCTGCAGATTTCCACGAGCCTCATCGACATCACGCCCATTCTCGAAGCCGTCGGGTTTTATGACAAATATGATGAAGCCGTCCGGAAAGCCGTTCCGTCTTATGGCCGCGGCTGGAAATCCAAAATCGTCATTTCCAACCGGACCGAGGAAAAAGCCTTCACCCTCTTCTCGATCGTCGTCCGCTCCCCGGACGGCGTGGAGACAAAAGCCCGGCTTGACTTGAATTCCTACCTGGCGATCGTCGCCGCCACGAATTTCAAGCAACGCATCCGGAAGATGTTGGAGTATTACACGGCCGATAAAAACAACTATGCCGTCGCCGGCACGCCGAACCGGCTGGAATATGACCAGGGGTTTTTCGTCAAATTGGGGGATGGGGCGGCGGACATCAAACCCATCGCCCACTTATATAAAACCCAAGTTTACCAATTGGCCCGGCACTTGGGATTGCCTGAAACGATCATCCGCCGGCCGCCGACAACCGACACCTATTCTCTGCCCCAAGGCCAAGACGAATTTTATTTTTCCGTGCCCTATGAGGTCATGGACATCTGCCTCTTCGGCAAGAACCACGGTTTCAGCCCCGAAGCCGTCGTCCCGTTCACGGGCTTGACGGTCGGCCAAGTTCGCGGCATCTATCGGGATATCGACATCAAACGGTCCACGACTCGTTATCTTCACTGGCCCCCGATCGGCGTTGTTCCGGTCCCGGAGGTAGTTCTAATATGAAGATCAAGCATCTCGGCGGCGCTCCCTGGAAGCTCCATGATTTGACCTACCGGTTAACGCCGGTTCACAGAACGAGCGTTCTGAATTTCCTGATGAGGATTTTACCGACGAATTATCTCGCCGATCGCTTCTTAAGACCCATGCTCGTCCGGCTCTTCGGGGCGAAAATCGGCCCCTTTACGGTCATTCGAAAACCGGTTTTCATCTCCCAACCCCGTCATGTCACATTCGGCCGCTACGTGATCATGACCCCGGAACTTTTTATCGATTCGCCGGCGAACGTCACAATCGGGGATTTCGTGTCCATGGGGCCGCGGATCACCTTGATCACCGGATCACATGAAAACGGACCCCATACCCGACGCTGCGGCGAAATGACGTCAAAACCGATTACGATCGAGAGCGGTTGCTGGATCGGTGCCGGTGTCATCATCGGCCCGGGCGTGACCCTCGGGGCGGGGAGCGTTGTCGCCGCCGGCGCGGTCGTCCTGCGTTCCATGCCCGCCGACAGCCTGATCGCCGGCAATCCGGCGCGGGTTATTCAGAAGCTGGAGCCCTGAATGAGAAATGATGTTTCCCCTTCTCAATGGGCGAAGCTTTCCCGAGCGAAAATATTTTTCGGCCATCAATCGGTCGGGCGGGATCTCCTCGAAGGCCTCGAAGAAATCTTGAAACCGTTTCCGGAGGCGAAGCTCGATATTCGAGAGACTTCGTCCCCGACGGATTTCGACAAGCCCTTGTTCGGACATTCCTTGATCGGGCGGAACGGGGATCCGCGGTCCAAAATCGATGAGTTCACCCGGTTGATGGAAAACGGCTTGGGGGATCGAGTCGACCTGGCTTTTTTCAAGTTTTGCTATGTGGACATTGTCGCCGAAACAAACATCGATGATGTGTTTTCCTGCTATGCCCAACGACGGGCTGAACTGGAAAAGAAATTTCCCCGGGTCCGATTCCTCACGGTGACATCGCCCTTGAAAAGCGACCCGGTCGGGCTCTCGGCCGCCGTCCAAAGGATAATGGGGCGGACGATCCGGTCGGAAGCGGACAATATCCGCAGAAATGCGTTCAACGCCAGGCTCCGGGAAAAATTTGGAAACTCCCTTTTCGATCTGGCGGATTGCGAAGCGACCGATAAAGCCTGCGCCTCGCTTCGGCCCGAATACACAAACGACGGCGGACATTTGAACGCCCTGGGCCGAAAAATCATAGGCGGAAAGTTCCTGTCGGTGTTGATTAAAGAAACCGAAAAAGCCCCCATTCCCCCGATTGACCCGAATCGGGGCGGGGAAATCGTTTAAGAGGTTCGTTTCCAAGGAAAATGATCCCGGATGATCCGGATCATTTTTTTTGATAATTCCGTATTGATGGACGGAACGAAGTGCGAGCTGGAGTCATAGTTCTTGGGGTTGTTGGGGTCGCAGAGTTCATGGGAGCTCAGGTAGAGAATATCGTTCGACCGGAGAGTGGGCTCCAAGGCTTTGAACAGATGATCGCTCATGAAGACATTGTTCACGATATAAATGATGGGGATCGAGCCATTTCGTTTCGCGGTTTGTGAAAATTCGACGATGATGGCCCGGAGGATGCCCATCTCCTCGGAATCGGGGTTGAAACCCGATTGACGATCATAGACGGAGGCTTCCATTTTCCTAGTCATCGAAAACGCGATGGAACGGCGAAGCATTCGAAAGATGCTCGAATGATCCCCTAGGGTTTCATTAAATAAAAACCGATTGTAATATTTATCGTTTTCTCTTAACCAGGCGAGGTAGGCGGTCCATTTACTTTGATCATACCAGTATTCCCTGTATCCGCTCAATGAAACAAATGGCGGCCTGACAGCTTCCAGTCGCCCGTTTCTCAAGTAAAAGCGCGGATAGGTGTAAGGATGGACGGAATCAAAATGATTTGTCGCGCCGGAAGTCGTGCAGATGAGCGGAATCCCTCTGGTCATGATTCCGAGGACGACGACGTCGGAATGACGTTGCTGGCTGTCGGATAAATACGCCGCATAGGACCAACTCGGGACGCCTCCGGGCGCGCCGATTCGCCGAATGATGAGGGAATCGTCTCTTTGAGCCATTTCCCTGGCCAAGATGACGGCGTGCGACATCCCGTAAACCGTAACGATCGGCTTTGAATCGCCGAAATCGCGGATGCCCGTCTCATCGTCAAAATCGTCCAGCCACCCCTTTGTGAGGATCGGCGCGGATTCGTCGTCTGTCGTCCGCGTCATTCGCGCCAATTTGCCTTCGATCGACCTTCCATATTCGAAGTACTGCTGCAATTTTGAAGGAGCGATGTTCCGCGGATCCTTAGGGTAGGCGAATATCAGGTTGATGGCCAGATCGATCAGGATCAGGTCGACGAGGATCCATAAAACCGGGGGGAATTTCAAAGACTTTTTTCTCATGGGCTTTTAAAACACGAAATAGATGAATTCCGAAGGGGCACCGACAAGACTCATGAAAAAAAGAAAAATCATGGTTGAATAGAGCGCGGTCCATACCGGCCAAGGCAGCACCTCATCGAAGCGCTTGCCTCGGGATTTATTTCCTATCGATTCGAGGATGATCCAAATCGGAAGTCCAAGAATCGCTGCATACGTCGGCAGAGCGGCATTCATTTGGATCTCTTTGAAGCCGGAAACCAGCACTTCAATTATATTTTTGGCTTGGGTCAGCGAATCTGAACGGAAAATGACCCAGCCCGCGCTTGTGAGGATGAAAAATAGCAAAATGCTGGAACTTTTCAATAATGAGCTCCTGGTCCGTTTCTTTCTCCTTGCGCCGAATACCAACGTTTTTGCTTGATACAAGCAGAGTAAGACTCCATGATACAAACCCCAGACGATATAATTCCAGGCGGCCCCGTGCCAAAGTCCGGTCACAAAAAAAGTCAATAGAACGTTACGGATCCATCGAACGGTCTTGCCATAAGGTCCTCCCAAGGGAAAGAAGACATAGTCTCGAAACCAAGACGAGAGAGAAATATGCCATCGTCCCCAAAATTCGGAGGGATTTCTAGAAAAGTAGGGATGGTTGAAATTTTTACTTAAACGGAATCCCAAGAGGCTCGAAAGGCCCGTCGCGATGTCCGAATAACCCGAAAAATCTCCATAAATTTGGAAAGTGAAAAGAAGAGTGGCGATCATCGCGTCCGTCCAACTGATCTGGTAAGACGCGCCAAAGACGCTCTGGACTGTAGGCGCGATCCCGTCGGCGATAACGACTTTTTTAAAAAGCCCGTAAAAAATCAGATGCGCGCCGCGGACCAAGGAGTCCTTGTCGATCGTGCGCGGATTTTGGATTTGAGGTAGGAAATTCGCGGCCCGCTCGATCGGCCCGGCCAGAAGCTTCGGGAAAAAGGCAACAAAAAGCGCATAGTCGGTGAATGACTTCACCGGCGCGATTCTGTTTTTATAGACGTCGATGGTATAGCTCATCGACATGAACGTATAAAAAGAAATTCCTACCGGCAAAATCAGATTCAAATGAAGTCCCAGGGGATTCATCCCAAGGCTCCGGAAGAGGCCATCGAGGTTCTCGACGAAAAAATTGAAATATTTGTAAAATCCCAAAATGGCCAAATTGCCCGAAAGACCGGCGATGTAAATAAATTTCTTTTTCCGTTCGGTGCAGAATGGGCCAATTTTCCCAATGAGGAGATTTGCCGCGATCACGAAAAATGTAACGATTAAAAAAGGAATCCAACCGGAAGACCGGGCGATCGAGCTGTCCCCGTTTTTCCATGGGATGACCAGAAAGACAAAACCACTCATCATGATCCACGTCGAAACGAGGAAGCGCGTTTTCCTTTCGATGGTCCCCTCTTTGATCAGAAGAGCGCAAGTGAAGTCCAGGACGGTGGTCAAAATGATGAGAAAGAGGAACCGCACATCCCACAAACCGAAAAACACATAACTGGCGGATAGAAGAAATATGTTCTGCCCACGATGGGGGAGGGCACGATAGACGATGTAAACAACAACAAAAAAAACGACGAATGCGACCGAATTAAAAATCATGGAGATGATCTGAAATTAAAATAAATTCCTTTGCTCAACGTGGGGACCATGCCGCCTTTACGGGGGGGGGCGCCTTTCTCAAGGTTCGGGGTGACATTCTCTCCTTCCGCGATGATCTCGGATCCCTTCAAAAAGGTAGCCAGCACTTCAATCTTTATCTCAGAGGTGGGTTCGGGTCAAGGATTTTGTCATCATCCTTTCTGTTTTCAATTAGAACGCGGGGCGGCTGTCGAAAAAACAAAGGAATGTTCGACACGTCGTCATGCTCCGGATGCGGTGAAGGCTCATGTTGACAAACGATGAAAAACGATATCAAATTTGTTCATAAAAATCCATCAAATCAGAGGATAAGGATGCGTTTTCTCGAGCCTGATTGGGAGAGGGATTGATTTCATGCCGCCCAAGCCGCATATCTCGGTGTGCCTCTGCACGTTCCGTAGACCGGAGATGCTCGCGCGTCTTCTCGGGAAATTGGAAGAACAAGAAACCGAAAACCTCTTCGATTTCTCGATCGTGGTTGTTGATAACGATTCTTCCGAATCGGCGCGACCGGTTGTTGACGGGCGAGCCCGACGGTCGAATATTGAAATAGAATATTATATCGAGCCCGAACAGAATATCGCCCTGGCTCGAAACAAAGCGGTCGAGAAGGCCGGCGGCGAATTCCTCGGCTTCATCGATGATGATGAGTTTCCGGATTCCCGTTGGCTGATCAACCATTTTAGGGCCATTCAACACTATCATTGCGATGGCGTTCTGGGGCCGGTTTTCCCTCATTTTACGGATCATCCGCCCTCATGGGTCGTCCGGGGTCGATTCTTCGATCGTCCGAATCACCCGACTGGCCAAGTCCTCGGATGGACAAACACGCGAACGGGGAATGCGCTCCTCAGAAAAACCCTCTTCGATGAGGACCGGGAGTGGTTTCTTCCGGCCTTCGGGAGCGGAGGCGAAGACCGTGATTTCTTCCGCCGGATGATCGCGCGGGGACATGTTTTCACCTGGAACCAGGAGGCCCCTGTATGGGAAACGGTTGCGCCTGAACGATGGAGGATGATCGTCCAGATCAACCGGGCGCTCTTGAGGGGGAAGATGGCCTATCAATCGGCCGCCTCCAAACCCAAGTCCGTGATCATTTCGGCGGTCGCCGCGGCCGTATATACAATGAGTTTGCCGTTTCTTTTTATTCTGAGTCCTGTGGTGGGATTCGAAGTTTTCCTAAAATTTCTGGTCAAGGATTGCGATCATCTCGGCAAGCTTTTAGCCCTTGTCAACATCCATCCGGTGAAAGCCAAATATATCGGCGGGTAAACAGAGCGACTTTGGGCGGAATCGGCGCGGAATTCACTCCCCCCGCCGAGATCGAAAATCGGAATTGTCCTTTTTTCCTTCAAAAATCCGGCTAAAATCAATTTGAAAAAAAGATGAATTTAAGTATAATCGTCAGGACCTTAAGGTTGAAAATGAAGAAGTCTGCCCAGGAGAGAAGGATGGAGCGCTCGACAATCTTCATTACCGGATAGGATAACGCGGCTATCTCCCGCCGTTTTAAAATGGATTTTCGTTGCCTTTGTTTTCGCGGCCGCCTTTCCTCTGGAGACTGATGGCTCAAGCCAAGATGATCGCCGCCGCTAATGCATCCTATTCCGCGGTCAGCGAGGCGATCGCCGCGGCACAGCCGGGAGATACGGTCGTCGTTCCTTCCGGTAAGGCGACATGGAGCAGTCAACTCATCATCACCAAAAGCCTCTCCCTGATCGGAGCCGGGGCGGGAAGCACCGTCATAACCAGCGGGATCGGAAATCTCAACGCATTACTTGATCGTATACACGTCCGACGGACTTTGCGACCAATCCAGCCATTCCGCGATTTCCGGATTTCACTTTCGATCTCGCTAATTCGAGCCATCGGAATTTTTCTCGATGGGACGCAGGAACACGAGAAGCGTCTTCCAGACCAGAATGCCGAATCGACCACAATACATTCACCGGGGCGTCCGAACCATGCGCTGGGACCCCAAGCCCTCCATATCAGGCGGAATCATGGGAGTCGTTGACAACAATATATTCGATAATTTCGGATATCCCATCCGAAACTGTTGGGGACCGAGCGCTCAATCCAGTATCTGGTGGAACAATTGGAACGCCAATATGCTCGGCACATTCTGAGAATCATGTATTTTGAGGACAATACCTTCACCGGGGTCGAGATTATTATGGATTGTCAATACGGGAATCGATACGCCTTTCGATACAACACCGTCACGACTTGGACGGCCTCGTTTCCCCTATTGGATATTCATGGAAATCATTCCGCGGGCGATCATGTACAGCAGTTTTGGCGGAGAGGTATACGGGAATCAAATCAACTGACATCTACGGGGATGACGCTTGATGGATCACCGGGGCGGCAAACTCCTGCTCTTTATAGAACAATCTAGCACAACCCCGTCCTGGCATATCCAGGTCGAGGGATGAGGCCCCGGATTCCGCCAATCCGACGACGAATTCCGGAGCCTCAGTATCCGAACGACAGCTATTATTTTCTGAACAGACGGAATTTTACGGGAACGTGCCCCTACGATCGTAAATGAGGGCCCCTGGATCACGACAATCCGCCGTTGTATGGAGTTCCCAAAGAAAATCGCGAATTCTGGAACGGAAATCCGTCGTTCAACGGAACCGTCGGGGTTGGTTGGGGGACCTTGGCGAATCGGCCGGCGACCTGCACCGTCGGTGTGGGCTATTGGGCGACGAACCAAAGCACGACGAACCTTTCCGGAATGGTCGGTAAGAATCCGGCGACGCCGATTTCGGGGACTCTTTACGTGTGTACGGCCACGAACGTCTGGACGGCATTTTATACGCCTTACGCCTATCCCCATCCTATGAGAAATAAGGCCTTGACCGTGACCTCGCCCAACGGCGGGGAAGCCTGGGCTGTCGGATCCTCCCAAAAAATTTCGTGGACTTCGACCGTGGATATCGGCAATGTGAAAATTGAGTATTCGACGGACAATGGAGCGAGCTACAATACCATCACGTCGTCAACGGCAGACACGTGGAGTTATCATCTGGACAGTACCGAGTGTGATCTCGTCAAGCTGTCTGGTCCGGGTAAGTGCGGCGGGTACTGGACCGGCCGATACGAGCAACGCCGTGTTCATGATCGTTGAGTCTCCACCGGTGAAAATCAGCTTGAGCCGGAGCCGGTTGACGTTTGCCGCCACGACCGGTGGGAAACAAACCCCGGACCAAACCGTTCTCATTAACAATCTCGGGCCAGGGACGATGCATTGGACAGCCGAAGAGGCCGAGACCCGGAGGAATGCTCCGGATTTCCCCCATCCAAGGGACGGGCAACGGGAAGATTCTCGTCGGGATCAATTCCGAAGGATTTTCCCCGGGGCTTTATACCGGATATATCCGTGTTTCCGATCCGTGGGCGTCAAACTCTCCCCAAATTGTCGTCATTACTTTGAATGTTCACGATTCGGAAATGACCTCGTCTCCGTTCGGGGCGTTCGAAACGCCTGTGGAAGGATCGACCGTTCGAGGGGCGGTTCCGGTGACGGGTTGGGCCCTGGACGATATCGGCGTGACGGCCGTTAAAATCTATCGCGATCCGCTCCCGGGGGAACAGGACACATGGAACGGCCTGGCTTATGTGGGAGACGCAATTCTAACCGATGGCGCCCGACCCGATATCCCCGGTGTCTTTCCCGATCTCCCCCAGAACTACAAGGCCGGTTGGGGATATATGATGCTGACGAACTTCCTGCCGCCGAACTGCGGGAACGGAGAATACGTTATTCACGCTTTTGCTTTCGATTCGGAAGGAAATGCCATCCAATTGGGAGCGAAGACGATCTATTGCGATAACCTTCATGCCGTGAACCCGTTCGGCACGATCGATACGCCGACGCAAGGAGGATCAGCCTCGGGTGTGAGTTCGCTCAATTTTGGTTGGGCGCTGACGCCGTTGCCGAATCTCATCCCCCCGGACGGTTCGACGATTACGGTCTGGGTCGACGGATTGCCTCTTGGGCATCCGCTTTACGGAAGCTATCGGGCGGACATCGCCTCCTTGTTTCCGGGCTTGGCGAATTCATCGGGAGCGAGCGGCGCGTTTGTTCTGGATACAACCTCCTATGAAAACGGAATCCATACGATTGCCTGGAGCGTCGCGGACAGCGCGGGCAATGCGGAAGGGATCGGATCCCGATACTTTGAGATTTTCAACACGGGCGTTACCTCCCTCGATTCCGTTTCTCTTGCCCCACCGCAGGAAACGTCGCCGTCGACCGAGACTGCCGGCAATCCCCTCGTCCCGATTCAAACCGTGGCGGTGCGCAGGGGATTTCGTACGGATTCGGAGTGGAATTATTTTCAACCCGACGGTTCCGGGACGATTCATCTTGAGATGGGAGAAGTCGACCGGTTGGAGATATGTTTCCTGAAAGCCCGGAGTCTGAACGGCGGGCTCTTCGTCGAAGGGGAGCTTCACCCCCTGCCGATCGGATCAACGTTGAGAGAGGCGCAAGGCGTTTTTGCCTGGACCCCGGGGCCGGGATTCCTGGGGACGTATGATTTGGTCTTCTTCGCGGATGACGGGCAGGAGGGAATAGCGCGCATCCCGATCACTGTAACGATCAAGCCGAAATTCGATCGGTTCTAGCGGTCTTTTGTTCATCCATCATCCGGGGGGGCTTGTTACCCGATCGTCAAGAACGAGGCCTGGGGTTGGTCCTCGATGAAAAAAGAGAGGGAGGCATAATTGCCGCCGATTCTCGCGTTATTCATCTTTACGGGTTATGTGACTTATCTTCTTCGTTTGGAACGCCGGCAGTCGCCCGATGTTACCCGGAGTTTATGGATCCCGACGATTTGGATCCTTTATGTCGCTTCCAAACCATTGGCCATATGGTTTCCATCCTCGGGGGGACGGCGGAGTCGAGTCCAATCGACCGCGCATTTTTAATCGCACTTTTCATCTGGGCGACGGCGATCTTGATCCGCAGACATTTTCCGTTGGGACGGGCGGCGCGGGCCCACATCTGGCTGATGATCTTGTTGGGATTTATGCTCATCAGCCTCTTTTGGTCGGTGATCCCCGGAACGGCCTTTGTCCGGCTGGTCCGGGAGTTTCAGGCGGTTCTCATGGCCTTCGTTGTCCTCTCCGAGCCGTTCCCGCGAAAAGCGATGGAAAGCATCTTCCGAAGAATGATCTATATTCTGACCCCCTACTCACTGATGCTCGTTAAATTTTTCCCGCATCTCGGCCGGGAATACTCGCGTTGGTCCGGGGAAGAAATGTGGATCGGAGTCGCGCTTCAGAAGAACGGTCTCGGCCGCTTGTGCATCCTCTCCCTCTTTTTCATCCTTTGGACTTGGGTGAAGAGGCGGCAAAAACATGAACCTCCGGTTGGTAAGATGCTGATTTATACGGAAATATTTTTAACGGCCATGACCGTTTACCTGATGAGAGGTCCGGGAGGAAAGGTGTACTCCGCGACCGCCATCGGTGCGTTGGCGGCGGGACTTCTTGTTTATACGGGCCTGCTCTTCCTCAGGAAACGAAGCCGGCCGATCGGATCGTTCATCCTGATGGCCTTGGTCGCGTTGATCATCATGGGCGGAGTCGTGTCGATATTTACCCAGGGTTCCGCCGTCGGATCCTTGGCTTCCACATTAGGCCGCGATTCCACTTTGACGGACCGGACGGTCGTATGGATGGCCCTCGTTCCGGTGGCCATGCGGCATCCCGTTCTGGGGAACGGATTTGGAAGCTTTTGGACTCCTACGGACAAGAGAGCATTTTAAAATCAGTGAAGGCCACAGCGGATATTTGGATGTTCTTCTCGAACTAGGATTTGTCGGAATATTTCTGGTTTCGATGTTCTTGTTATCGTCGTGCCGGAAAGCCCATCGGGAAATGTCACGGGATTACGATTGGGCCGTTCTTTGGATTTGTTGCCTGATCATGTCTGTCGTCCACAATATTACCGAGTCTTCCATTCAGACGTTTACAAGCCCCTTGACGGCCATTCTTTTGTTTCTGACCGTCTCTTCGTCTTCCCAGGACATTCGTCTTGAAGGATCTCCCGAGAAAATCGGACTTGACGAGAATGAGGTTAAGGATTCTTCCGTTGGCTCTTGATCTGGGCAAAGATCTCGTCCATGATTCTAGCCGTCAGTAATATTTCTCTGGTCGAGAGGGGAAGAGGCGCCCGGCCGGCGACGGCATCATAGAATTTCGAGATAATGGTCCCGAGGGCCGCGTCGTTCGGGAGAAAAAAGTCTCTTTTCAGGAATCGACCCAGGTTATTCCTCCAATTTTTCTTGTATTGCCGGGCAAATTTCAGGGGAGGAATGAAGTATTTCAGGTAGCTCTTGTATTCCTTATGATCGAGCTTGAGGACGACTTGATGATCATCGTCGACAATCAGGGAATTCTTCGGGCCGTACACCCGGAATTGATGGGGGGCGGGGCCGATTTGAGAGGAAAAAGTGAAATAGGCGGTTGTCGACTCTTCATCCTGGAGGATGACTCTGACTTCGTCGACGATATCGGGCTCGCCGATACTCTCAAGAAAACGGCTGGTGAATCCGCGGGCGACGACCGTGACCCGATCTCCGGCCATAAACTCGGCAATCTTGCTGATCCCATGACTGATGATGTTCTGCAACAAGGAACCGGGCAGTCGTCTCACCCAATGATCGCTGTCTCCGAGAAGGGCCCGGGCATATCCGGCGTCGGAAAAGTCGTAGCAATACTGGCATTCCAGATGAACCGGCTTGCCGCCGAGGTACCCATCTTTAACCCATTGCCGCATCCGGATCATGGCCGGCGTGAATTGGGCATTATGACCGGCGATGATTTTCAGCTCTTTTTGTGCGGCCAGAGCGAATAAATCTTCGGCTTCAGAGGCATACAAGGTGAACGGTTTTTCCATATAGACGTGACTTCCCGATTCCAAGCACAGGCGGCCCAAGGCGGCATGGCTTTGGGGGGGAGTCGTGATGTGAACGACGTCGGGCAAGGTCGCTTCGAGCATGTCCGACGCGCGCGTGAAAATGCCTTTGACGTTCAACCGCTCGGCCAATTGCTTGGCCATGAGCGGTTCCTGATCGCACACGCCAATGATGACCGTTTCGGGGATTTTCAAAATTTGGAACGCATGCTGATCCGCCATCTTCCCGCAGCCGATGATGCCGATTTTAATCATTTTCGATGGCTCTCCACGCTCCGAAGGTATTCAAAAAATCTCGCGAGGCTTTCCCGCATCGGGACTCGCGGCTGCCATCCCAGGAGGCGTTTCGCCTTTTCATTCGAGTAGCGATTCCCCTTCCAGGAGACGGCGCATCCCCGGCGATTGAAGACGGGCGGGATTTGACCGCCGGACCATATCGAGTATTTTTCCCAAAGGGCGCAAAAGGCGTACCAGACGCGATAGGGGATCGGGATCGAAAGAAACCAACGGACCCGGCGCTTATAAAGCCGAAGGAATTGGCGGCTGGTCGGGAGGTCGTCGTCGGAAATATTGAAGACATGACCTTCGATTCCCTCGACCAACCCGGCCAGAACGATCGCGTCGGCGCAGTTATCGACATAGGTCAGAGGAATCCTGTTGCTGTGACCCAAATGGAGAAATAACCCGAACGTTGATGTTCCGATCCGGTCCGTTATTTTGGCTTTCCCGGGACCGAAAACGACGCTGGGCCGGACGATGACATAGGGCAGGTTGTAATTCCGTCCATATTCGAGCACGAGCTCGTCTTGTTTGACTTTCCCATAGGTATACGCCTCGGCCCGCTCGATCAGTTTGGTTTCGACCTCGCAGGTTTCGTCCAATAAGCCCCGGCGTCGAATTTTCTCGTTCGAATACACAGCCAGGGAACTGGTATTGACGAACCGCAACAGGGCGCGATTATTAAGGGCGGCGTCCATCAAATTCCTGGTGGCCACCACGGAATTGAGGAAACAGCCGGCAAAAGATTTTTCCACACCGGCGGCCAAATGGAGAATGACGGATACGCCCTCCACGGCCGTTCGGCAGGTTTCGCGGGATAGTAAATTTCCTTTTATGATCTCCAGTCTCGAATCGCCGAATTCCGCAGCCAGGCTTTCAAGATTGACCGGCTTGCTGGTCGGCCTTGTCAGGCAGCGAATCCGTCTTGAAACCGAGCTCGAGAAGAGCCCGGACGACCTTTGAGCCGATGTAACCGTTTGCTCCGGTCACCAGAATGAGGGCTTCTCGATCGACGATGAAGGCGCGCCGGCCGACGGCCGATGTTGTGTCTTGCGGAGAACCCATTCTTCAATCCCTTGTCCCGGACGAAATGATGCGCCCGAGCGGCCCAATATATATCAAGGTTCGACTTTTGACAAGGCTTCACCGATCTTGACTTCTTCGGCAAAATTGACATATTCTGTCCGCGGTTATTCGAGTAATTTATTTAGTTAAATTAGGGGAATCCCGATGAATGTTCCTTTCGTGGATCTTAAAACCCAGTACAAATCTCTCAAATCCGAGATCGATCCGGCCATCCAGGCGGTCATCGACAACACGGCCTTCATTGGCGGGAAATACGTCGAGGCGTTCGAGCAGGCTTACGCCAAAAAGTTCGGTCTCAAACATTGCATCAGCTGCGCCAACGGGACGGACGCGATTTATATTTCTTTGAAAGCCCTCGGGATCGGCCCCGGAGACGAAGTCATCACGGCGGCGAATACCTTCATCGCCACCTCGGAAACGATCACCCAGACGGGCGCCAAGCCCGTGTTCGTGGATATCGATGAGTATTTCCACCTGGATCCCTCAAAGCTCAAGGAAAAAATCACTCCCCGGACGAAAGCCGTGATCCCCGTCCATCTCTATGGGCAGTCCGCGGCGATCGAGGCCATCCGGGCGATCTGTGACGCGCATGGCCTTCCCGTCATCGAAGACTGCGCCCAATCGCATTTCGCCGCGTATGACGGCCGGAACACCGGATCATTCGGCTTGGCCGGGACGTTCAGTTTTTACCCCGGAAAGAATCTTGGGGCGTACGGAGACGCGGGGGCGATCATTTCGAACGACGACGCCTTTGCCCGAAAAGCCCGCCTTTTTGCGAGCCACGGCTCACTCCAGAAATACCATCATGAGATCGAAGGAATCAACAGCCGGATGGACGCGATCCAGGCCGTCGTTCTCAACGCCAAACTGAACCATATCGACGACTGGAACCGCGCCCGGCACGATCATGGAATCAAATACAATGCCCTTCTGTCGGGGGTCTCTGCCGTGAAATGCCCCGAGCTCCGGGACAAGGCTTTCCATATCTTCCATGTGTATTGCCTTCGGGTTCCCCGGCGAGAGGAACTGGCCGATTATCTCAAGTCCAAGGGAATTTCTACCGGGATTCATTACCCAGTGGCCTTGCCTTTCATGCCGGCTTATAGTTACCTGGGACATACGCCGTCCGATTTCCCCGTCGCTTATCAGGGCCAGGGAGAGATTCTTTCTCTGCCGATGTATCCGGAATTGACGGATGAGCAGATCGAATATGTGGCTCAAGCCATCCGGGAGTTTTATGAAAAGTAATTGAGTGCGGTTTCATGGCCAGACGAATTAGGGCGCAGACTGATATTCGAAGATGCGTCCTGGCCTTGCCCTTCGCGATCATTGTTTTAATTTTATCGCCAGGCCGGTCTTTTGGGTGGGGAAGCACGTGGTTGGGGGCTAATCTGGAACGAATTGTGGACGCCGCTCGCTGGAAAATGGGCGCCCTCCGAGGGGACTTCGGATTTCAATTGGGCAATCTGGGTTATGATTCTGATATCTACTTCGGGAGCTTGCGCGACAGGGTGCCCGATTATACGTTCAGCATCATCCCGAACGTGCATATTTACCTTCCTCTGAAAAAAGGAATCGTCCTGGATATCGCCGAAACCCCTCAATATGTGTTCTTTCTTAAAACTAAAGAGGAACGGGCTTGGAATCATTCTTTTGAGGGGCGAGCCCATTTCGTAATGGATCGGTTTTATTTCATGGCCGGAGCAGGCTTGATCAACGCCCGGGAACGTCTGAATACGGAAGTCAACCTTTATGTCAGACGGAAGGAACGCAATCTCCAAGGATTGGCTTTCTGGCAGCTTTCCGAGGGGACGGCTTTCTCCGTGCTATTCAGGTTCGCCGACCATGACTATGAAAATCCGTCGGACAGCGGCATCGATATTCGGCAGAATCTTAATCGTACGGAACGGCATCTGAATTTGACGGCCTACCTTCTGCAAATCTCGAGAATGAGAGTTTTCATAGATGCCGAATATGGATCTTATACGCTCGGAGAAGCCCAGGCGAGAGACCGGAGTTTAAGAAGTTACGGCATCTTTGGCGGGATCGAATTTGTTCCCCCGCCGGAGGGAGGGGGGCAAGCGCCTGGCTTTCAAGGCCGAGTCAATTTGGGATATGTGCGCTTCGATCTTCTGGATCCTCGATTCAAAGATTTCGAAGGGCTGGTCGGCAAATACGGGCCTTTCGATCAATCTCAGCCGCTATACGACACTCCGTGCCCAATTTTCTCGAAGCACTCAATTTTCCGTCTATTCGGAATTGGGATATTATTTTCAGACAGGATTTGGGGCAGGAATCTCTCAGGCCCTGACTCGAAGAATGACTTTGACCTATGATCTTGCGTTAAGCCGAAACGACTATTTACGGCTTGAAGGCGGCGGCCCTTCCAATGTCGATCCGATCAAATATGATATTCACACTCTGGGACTGGGACTTCGTCTGCGGGAATTCCTCGGGCTTCAATTGACGACCAGTCTCAGCCTGAGAAAATCGGAGCAAGTGGAGCCGGCCTTCCGCCGATATATCATCGCATTCAGCTTGATCTACGGCTCTTCCTCCGGCAATCCGGGGATGTCGGCGAGCCCGTTATCCCGCTGATGGAAACATGGTAGAATGGAGAAAGAAATGAGAAGACTGAGGGATAAATCCATGAACAGGGGCGCGCTTTCCTTTTTCCCAAGCCGATTATTACCGGAATCGTATTATTGGTTTCTTCCTTATTCGCGGGGGGTGCCGTCCATGCTCCCGCAGGAACTCCCACTGCCGCCAATGGATTATCGGATCGGAACCAGGGACCTGTTGGAGATCACCGTTCTTGAAGCGCCTGAACTCAATAAAACCGTCCGTGTTTCTGAAGACGGTTCGATCAATCTTTCCTTGATCGGAAGGGTCGAGGTCGAGGGTCTGACCACTCAGGAATTGGAACAGAGGCTGACGGAGATCCTCAATAAATCCTTTACCAAGGATGCTCATGTGACGGTGGTCGTCAAGGAATTTCAAAAAGCGGCCGTTCTCGGCGCCGTCGGACGCCCCGGCGAGTATGAGCTGGTTGGACCTACGCGTCTCCTGGAGATGATCGCCAAAGCCGGGGGGCTGACGGCAATGGCCACGAACGACCTCTTCATCATTCGACAGGAAAAGGACGGCCGACAAACCCGGATATCAATCAAGCTTGACGACCTGACCGTGAGCGGGAAACAAGAATCCAATATCCTGATCTTGCCGAAAGATGTGATCACAATCCCGATCGAGCAGACCCTGACGGTGTTTGTTTATGGAGAAGTCCAAACGCCCGGGGTAATTTCATTTTTAGGTTCGAAAAAACTCACGGTTCTCCAAGCCATCACCCAAGCCGGTAGTCTGACAGAGTGGGCCAGCCCTCGGCGCATCAAGATTATCCGGAAAGACAAAAAGACCGGGAAAGAAATAAAAATTCCGGTGAATCTGGTATTGATCATGAAGGGAAAAGCTCCTAATATCCTCCTCGAGGAAGGCGATGTCGTCATCGTCCCTTGACCTCGGGGGATGACGCGGGAAACCAACATGTCTCCAACTCATCTCGAAAACGCAAAAGGCCCGTTGGACCTGATCCGACAATATTGGCGTATTCTCCTCAAGTGGAAATGGACCTCTTTTCTTTTCATTTTTCTGGTTCTCTCCGGGGCCGCCGCTTTCAGCTTTTTAGTCACGCCGATTTTCACGGCCAGCGGAAGCGTTTGGATCGATGACGAAACCAAACTTCTGCCTTTTGAACAGGAGCAGACTCTGGGGGCCGGGAACAACATGCAGAGTCACGTGTTTTTGCTTCAGAGCCGGTCCTTGGCGGCTGAAACCATAAAAAAGCTCAAATTGAACGAAAATCCCGAATTTTTTGGCCCGGCGCTCCTTGAAAAAAAATGGTTTAATCCGGAGAACCCTTTGTTCCGGGAGAAGCTGATCGGAAGTTTCGTGAGAAGCGTTTCCGTTACTCCCGTCACCGGGACGCGATTGGTGTATGTCAGATTCAATCACCGCAATCCGCAAATCGCGGCCCTGGTTTTAAACGCTCTCTTCGACGGATATGTGGAGATGATCGTTAAAAAAAGGTCGGCGTCCTCCGAACGGTCGAAGGAAGCGCTCGGGATATCGATCGCGGCTGTCCGGGCCGAGATCGATGAACGCGAGAAACAGCTCAGCGAGTACAGCTTGAAGAAAGACTTCCTTCCTCTTACGGCTGCCGAAAGCCCGACCGTGGCCAAGCTTGCCGATTTCAACACGGCTCTGACGGCCGCGACGATCGACCGGATCAATAAGCTCAATTATTACAACCAAATCAAATCCGCACCGCTCGGAGAAATTCCTGATGCTCCGGTCGGTTCGATCATTCAAGGGCTGCGGACGCAATACTCCGCCCTCAGCCGGGAATACGCCACCAAGCTTCTCTCCCTCCAACCGGAGTATCCGGAAATGAAGCGCTTGAAATCGGAGCTCGATGCCGCGACGACGGCTCTTCAGACCGAAACCCAGAATCTGATTCGCATCGCTTTTACGGATTACCAGGCCGCACTCCGACAAGAGCAATCCATCCAGAGGGAGCTTGATGCTCTTAAAAACGAGGCTTATAAAAACAGCAGCGATTCCGTTTACTACAACAGCTTGAGGCTCGAGCTCGAAAGCAAGAAAACCCTGCTTGATACGCTGACGCAAAGGCAAAGCGAAACCGATGTGAGTTCGCGGCTCAATGGCTTGGAGGCCATTAATGTCTGGATCGTCGATAAAGCGGATCCTCCGCTGATCCCGACATTCCCGAATCCTCGGAAATTCATGATTCTGGGCCTCATGCTCGGTTTGGCGGGGGGGGTCGGTTTAGCCTTGGGGCTTGAATACGCGAATCAAAGCGTGAAATCAGCGAAAGACGTCACGTTGTCGACGGGGTTTGTGACATTGGGTTCGATCCCCTCGTTCGAAGCTGAGGCGAAGGCGAAAGGTCCGGTCGCTGAATTCAAAAAAATCGCCCAAATGATCAGGGGCGGAGCCGCGCCCAAGAAGAGAAAAGCCGAGCGAAAAAAAACCGCGCTCGACTTAAGACCCCCTGAGAATCCAACACCGATCACCTCCGATGAAAAGCGTTCTCCGGGCAAGATTGAGCTTATTGCCTCGCGTAAGCCCCACTCGATCCAGGCGGAAAGCTACCGCTCCATTCGAACGACGCTCCTGGTGTCCACTCCCGTGAATAATGTTAAGTCCATCATATTCACCAGCCCGTTGGCCGGGGAAGGAAAATCTTCGACGGTTTCCAATTTAGGCGTCACCCTGGCCGCGGCGCAATTGAAAATCGTCATTGTCGACACTGATCTACGAAAACCGAAACAGCACCGCATTTTCAACCAAGATGGAGGGCCCGGTTTAACCCGGTTCTTAAGCTCGGAGATTGATCCCGCGGATTTGGCGGTGCCGACGCAAATACCGAACCTCAGCTTTATCAGCAGCGGCCCGCACCCCTCAAACCCGATCGAGCTTCTCTCTTCGACAAAAATGATCGAGCTCCTCGTGTTTCTTAAGCGGAGTTACGACTATGTTCTCTTCGATACGCCTCCGATTCTCGCGGTTTCAGACGCCTTGGCCTTGGGGTCTTTGGTTGACGCGATCATCCTCGTCTGCCGGGGTGGGCAAACGCCCTTGGCGGCGATGAGGCAGGCTAAGAATAAGTTTGAAGCTCATCGGCTCGAATGCATGGGCGTCATCATTAACGGAGTTAACTTGGTTGAGCAGGACGGATATTATGCCCGAGAGTACTCTCGTTATTCCAGAATGGATTGAGAGGCGGGTCAGTCGGGCGGCTCGATCCTCTCCGCGATCTTGAGCTTGCGTCGCAGGTCGAGGCCCTCTCCCGTCAGCCGGAGCTCGTACTCCCCGGCCGGGGCAAACTCTTGGTACCGGTAGAAGTAAGCCTCGGGGCTGTCCGCGGTTTTCACGACAAGGTCCCAGCGGAGCTGGTTGAATCCCAATTTCCCCGAAAGACGCCAGGATTTGACTTCCAGACCCTTGGCGTCATGGACGCTCAAGGTGACGTCTCTCGGGCTTGTCAGGTAGAAGGTGAGAGGCACTTTTTCCAAGGTTCTCAGGCTGGAGTCGCGATGCGTGTCGTTTGTCCAGGGCCGGCAGACGGCCGGCGGGTCAAAGAGGGTGTCCGCCGCGACAGCCCCTTTTCCGAAGATGTCCTGAATGGGCCTGACGTTCATCACGTAGATCCCGCGGCCGTAGGTTGAAGCGACTAGGTCCATCTCCCGTTCCTGGATGACGAGGTCGGAGACGGCCGCCGCCGGAAGATTCGGCCCTAACAGGGCCCAGGTCCGGCCCCGGTCGACCGATACGTAGACGCCGCGCAGGAGCCCGGCGTAGAGGATGTTCTCGTTCGTCGGATCCTCGACGATGCAGTAGGCGACCTCGTCGGGGAGGCCCGCTGCGAGCGACGTCCAGGTCAGGCCCAGGTTTTCGCTCACGAAAAGCCGGCAGCCAACCTCATCCTGGTTGAGGCCCGAAGCGGTCAGATAGACGCGCGTTCGGTTGAACCTCGACGGGCAAATGCTCCGGATATAGTTTGCGGGAAGGCCCGCAGAGCGTTCAAGCCATGTTCCGCCGTCATCCGGCGTGATCCAAAACGCGCCCCGATCCGTGCCCAGAAAAAGGACGCCCGGTTCGAGGGGGGATTCGGCGATGGCCCCGGCGGCCGTCGAATGGCGCCGCGGATCGGCCGACCGGGACAAGTCGGGGCTGATGAGCTTCCAGGAATCTCCGCGGTCGGGGCTTTTAAAGACATAGTTTCCCGCGTGATACAGGGTGAAGCGGTTGTGTGGGGAGATGAAGTACGGGGTGATGAAATTGTATTCCGCTCGGCCCGCAAATCCCTTCGGCAGGCGGGGCATGATGGAGACGGAGCGTCCGGTCCGCATGTCTTTCCGGCGCGCCGCTCCGTTCTGGGACGAAAAATAGACGGTGTCGGGTCTTCCGGATCGGCGAACGTATAGCAACCGTCTCCGCCCGACCAGGAGTCGAGCCAGACATAGCGCCAGCCGTCGGCGAAGCGAGGTGTCCCATTCCCGGGCCGGTCCGAAGACGGAGGCATCGTCCTGCGTCCCGCCGTAGATCATGTAGGGATTCTGGTTGTCCACGGAGACATCATAAAACTCGCCGACGGGGATGTTGTTGTGATGGAGCCAAGTCTTCCCCCGGTCGAAGCTCGTGTAAACGCCTCCGTCGTTCCCGACCGCAAGATGGTCGGGATTGCCGGGATCGATCCAAAGCTCGCAGTGGTCGAGATGGAGAGTTTCGGCCGGATTGGGGAAAAGGTGATAAACGTCGCCGCCGAGGAGGCTGAAGTTCCGGCCGCCGTCCTGACTGCGGGCGATCCGGACGCCCAGGGCGTAAACCTCCTCATCGTCCTTGGGATTAAGATAGATATCGGCGAAATACCAGCCAATGCTGGGGAAGATGAAGAGGTCCGCGGCATGGGTCCGGGACCATGTCGTTCCGCCGTCCGTCGTCCTGTAGACCTCGGCTGCCTTTGTCTCGCCCTTGTTTAAGTTGTCGACGAGGACATAGGCCTTGGCCGGATTGACCGCGGAAACGGCGATCCCGATTCTGCCCGTCTTCGGGCCGTCCGGCAGTCCTCCGCCGAGCCGACGCCAGGTTTTTCCGGCGTCCTCGCTTTTCCAGACTCCGCTCGAGGGGCCGGAGACTCCGGGATAGTTTTCCCACGTTGTGGCATAAACGACCGACGGATCCGAAGGGGCGATGACGACGTCGTTGGCGCCGGTGCGCTCGTTAACGTAAAGGACATGCTCCCAAGTGAGCCCGCCGTCGAGGGTTCGATAAAGGCCGCGGTTGGGATCGGCCGTCCAATAGCGGCCGTGGACGGCGACGAAAGCGACGTCGGGATTGACCGGATGGACGTCGATTTTGCCGATATGGTCCGAATTCCGAAGCCCGAGATTGCGCCATGTGGCCCCGCCGTCGTCGGAACGGAAAACGCCCGTTCCCGGCATGGTGAAGTTGCGCGGTTTCTTGAGATCGACTCCGGTTCCCAGCCAGATCGTCTCCGGTCGCGACGGGGCGAGGGCGACGTCGCCGATGCCGGGGGCGGACTGGTTTTCGAAGATCGACTTCCAGGTCAAGCCGTTGTCTGTCGTCTTCCACAGGGTGCCGGGCCCGAATGCGGCGTATAAAGTGCCGGGGCGCGAGGGATCGCCCTGGACGCACGCGGCCCGGGCGCCGTTCATCACGGGCCCGACTGAGACCCACTCCAGGCCGAACGCCGAGCTTTCCTTGAGCTCCATGTGGCGCTTCCAGGATCCGATCAGGGGATTTTCCTGCGCCTCCAGGCCGGTAGGAACGGCCGGACCGAGTAAAGCCGCGGCCAGGACGAGGGCCAGCATCGTTTTTTTGATCATGGGTATTTCTTCTCGCGAAGCGAGGATATCCCGGCCGCGGACATGAGTCAATATTGCGTCGCTCTTTATAAGACGATCTTTTCGGCGATCTTCATCGACAGGGCCATAATGGTCAGGATGGGCGGCCGGCCGAGCGATGCGGGGAACAGCGTGCTGTCGGCGACGTAGACGTTGCCCGGAAGGCGGTCGTGATGGAGCGTCCGCGCTTCGGCCAAGGTCAGGGGCAGCATGCCTCCGGGATGGCCGGCGTTCAACGTCCCTGGGACCAAGTCTCCCCGCTGGATTCCCAGCCGGGCGAAAATTTCGGCGCTGAGATCCGCGGCTTCCGACAGCCTCCGGCGGTCTTCCGGCGTCAGCCGTTTTTGGACCTTTCGGCCTTCGATCGAGCCGAAATTTGAATCGGCCAACTTGATCATCAAGCTGAGGATGCGGCTTCCGGGCGGTTTCCAATCTCGATTGAAAAAATAGCTCAGATGGTCGAAGTAGGGCGAGAGGATGTATCCCTCCCGCTCGACGATGAAAGGCATCGGCAACTCGGTATTCTGACCGGCGTCCGGGACGGATGCGGCAAGGCAGAGTACGGGGTCGACGAACAAACGGGGCTCGATGGGGATGCCGGAATTCTGGAGGATGACCGGAGTCCCTAATCCCCCGGCGGCGATGACGACGCCGTCGGCGGGAACGAATTTCGGCGCGCGGGCCTTGCTTGACCATGACGCCCCGGGATTCTTTCCCGACGATCACCAGGCTCTCAACTTCCGCCCCGGTCACGATCCGGGCTCCCTTGGCTTCGGCCTCGCGGAGAAAAACCCGGCTGTCCCATTTGATCCCAAAGGGGCACCCCAACACGCACCGGCCGCAGTTGCGGCAGCTTTCGAAACGTCCCATCTTCGGCGTCGGGAGCGGATCGAGGCCGAGCTCCCGGCAGGCATCGAAAAGGCGGACCGTTTGCGGGCGCCAGCGGGCTTGATGGGCGGTTGAAATCGGGACGGCTCTTTTAAGCTCCTCGAACTCATCGTCGAGATCGATCCCGAGCTTTTTTAAATCGTGGTCCAGGCGAAGGGCGTTGGCGGTGGCGATTGTCGTCGTTCCTCCCGTCCCCCGGCCGCGGACAAGGATCATTCCGTCTCCGGCTTTATCGATGCGCATCGCCGGGAAGAGGAGGCTGATTTCCCGGGGATCGAAAAGGAGGCCCGCTTTCTTCGCCCGTTCCGGGAACTTCAGGCTCAGGGAAAACGGTTTGAACTCCCGGCCGGCCTCGAGGACGGTGACATCGAACCGGCCCTGGAGCTTGAGAGCGGCGGCCGCGCCGCCCGCGCCGCTCCCGACGACGATGATCCGCTTCACCGGAGCCCCGCCGGAAACTCGAACCGCGCCAGGCAGCACGGCCGTTCGTCGGTCATCCGCTCGGAAAATTCCAGCCGGCCGCCGCCGGCAAGCCCGGACAGAATTCCCTCGTCCAGGGCGGAGATGAACCCGCATGTCCGGGACGTGTAATAGGATGAGAATAAGCACGTGCGGATGACGATCCCGCCCGAAGTCGAGCCTTGAAAATCGATGCCGAGGAGGCGGTAAAGGAGCCGGCCGGCCCGCATGACCTCGGCCGCGGAACGAACGCCGAGGTCCCGGCGGAGCTCTTGTCCGAAAGCGAAAGCCGAGTCCCGAAGGCGCTTTTTCGCCTCGGCCGAAGAGGCGTCGTTTTCAAGGCATCGCTCGGCCTGCTCGGCTGTGAACCGGGCGTACTCCCGCCGGGCCTCGATAAAGGATAAGCCGTTGAGACGGGGAGTCTCGACCTCAAACGCCTGGGCCGTGAGAGAGAAAAGCCGCCGGAATTTTTCCTCCCGCAGGCGGCGGGGGATATGGATTTCCGCGGCCGTCAAGCGAAGGTTCAAGACGATCTCGCCGTACTTCCCCTGAGCTTGATGCTGCGGAAAATCCAGAAAACCAGGAGCGAGAGCGCGCCGTCGACGATACCATTGAGCAGAAGGATGAAATCGGGCCTGTGGAAAAAGAAAAGCGCCGAGGGAGAACAGGCTGCTTGCCGCCTTGGCTTGGGCCAGGAGCAGCGGATATGCGGATACGGTCGGGGGAGCGGAATATCCGCCAGGCGAGGACGGTCACGACGGCCATGTAGGCCGAAGCCATGACCGAAAAGAAACCCGCGCCCCAAAGAGGGGACTCGTTCATCCCAAGGCTCCGGCCGAGCGCGTTGATCCCCTGGAGGACGGCCTCTGGGGCCAGGAGAAAGAGGAGGCCGACTGAGGCAAATGTCAGGAACATCGCCAGGCCGAGGAATTTAACCGTTCCCGTTTTCATCGGGAGGCCTCCTCCAAGCCGTTCAGCATCCGGTGAACCCGGGACGGCGGGGAAAACGACGCTTCCCTGACCAGCGCCCGCGACGCCGCGGGAGGCAGCGGAAGCTGGCCGTCGTCATATTTGGAATACAGCCGGAAATTCGCGTTGGCGAAACAGGTCGAGGACGGCCGGAATCGCGCCCGCATGTCGGCCCAGATGTCCCCGACCGATTGCCGGCGAACGTTGCCGAAGGAGAGTCGGGGTAAAGACGCACGGCGACACCTCGCCGAAGGCATCGATATAGATCATTTTCGTGCCGGCATTGCATCCGAAATTCTCCGGCCCTTCGAAATGCCCGAGATAATTGACGACGGGGCCGCCGTTCCGGTTGGACCGATCCTGAAGCTCGACCAGGGCGCGACGATCCGCTTCCGAGCAGACGCCGTCTTCCTTCCAGAACGGCCGGCTCGACGGCTTGGCTTCGCTCAGCCAGGCCTCGTCGATCCCCAGCGTCCCGAGATAATCCAGAAGCCGTCCGGCCTGTCCCGTCCGGATCATGTCCTTGGTCAGGACGGCCGAAACGCCGGTGTCGAGGCCGGCGGATTTGAAGATCTCGATCGCCCGGAGCGCTTCGGCGAACGCGCCCGGGTAGCCCCGGCCGCGGTCATGGGTTTCGGCTTCCCAATGATCGAGGCTGACGGAGACGGAAAACAACCCGGCTCGCTTCAGGTTGGCGGCGAGAGCCGGGGTGATGCCGAGACCCGTCGTGAACAGCTTGACGGCGCATTTATCGGCCGCTTTCGCGACGACGGCGGCCAGGTCGGGACAAAGGAGCGGTTCGCCTCCGGTCAAGCCGAGCCAGACGATCGCCCATCTCCTGAAGCGCCTCGATCGTCTTTAGGATGGTCGGCGTGTCCATCCGCATGCCGGTCCGGTCGCGGTTGTAACAAAATCCGCAGCGCTGCGGGCAGGCGTTCGTCAGGCCGATTTGGCCGTGAGAAGGGCCCGGATTCTTCTTTAAGATATGCTCATCGACAAAGCGGGCATAAGCGGGGCTGTTGAGGGGCGGGAGATGCGAATGGAGGATGAGATCGTTGCCGATCCGCCGCGGCTTGAATTTCCGGATGTACCGGAGCAGAAAGAGGTTGACCGAGGGTTTGGCCCGAAGGATCCGCGGATTTGCGGCCAGCGAAGCGAGCACGGCGGAGAATGTTCCGGGCATAGGATTTTTCCTTCTTCGACAACCGATTCTACGGGAAACGCACACTTCAGTTCAAGCGCGTCCTTCCGGCAGCCCAGAGGTCATGCCTCCGGAAGGAATCCGGTCCCAAAGAGCCGGGGACTGCGGGAGATTTTCCGTACGTCCGGCCGGGACGGTCCCAAAGACGGACGAAGCCTCTCTTTCGATAGCCTCCATCCAGCGCTTGCGCGTTTTGCTATCCATCAATATCGGTGTCGCATTATGGGTCTTGGCCAAGAACCGCGTGACGAGCGCTGGGCGGCGGCCGGAGATCGTTTCGAGCGCCCGGGCCAGGCGACGGACGTCGGGCTCGCTATTTTCGAGACCGAAGCTGATTCTGGCCAGGCCGGGCAGAATGGACCTTGTGAATCCGGGGACAATCTTCATTCCGAAGTTCGCCAAGGCTTCTCGCATCGGAGGCATGCGCAGGAGTCGCTTGACCAGAATGTGGGCGCAGTGGCATCCCGCCCGGACTCCGAATCCGGCCGTCTCGGCCAGTTCCCTGGCCAGGAGATTGTAGGGAACGTGCTTCAATTCGAAGCTGATGACGCCGAGCCTCCGATCGATACGCGGCGAATCCGGATCGGCGACCCCGTAGATCCGGATGCCGGGCACGGCCCCAAGTTCCCGCAGGGCCGTCCGGGTCAACCTCAGCTCTTCCTCATGGACGATGTCCATCCCGACCCGTTCAAGAAGATCGATCGCTTTGCCCAGAGCCGCGACGCCCGCGACGTTTTCGTCTCCAGACTCCCGCGCGGCTTCGAACGCCTCGTTCCCCGCGAGCCAGAGCCCCTTCCTCAGGATGAGGCCGCCCGCGCCGAACGGCGCATACATTTTGTGGCCCGAAAAGGCCAGGCCGTCGAGACCGTCGGCGGCCATTCGAATCGCCCGATGGCCCGCGAGCTGGGCCGCGTCGACGAACATCAGCGCTTGATAGCGGTGAGCGATCCGGCCGATTTCGCCGAGGTCGGGGCACGCCCCAAGGACGTTCGAGGCGCCGCTGACGGCCACGATGCGGATCCGTTTCCGTCCGTGGGCCCGGTCCCCGTTGTACTCCCGGAGGAGGCGTTCCATTTCTTTCAAGTCCGGGAACCCGTCGTTGTCGACGGGCGTCCGGATCAGCGTGACGCCCTTGGCGAATCGCCAGGGGAGATCATTCGAGTTGTGCTCCGCACACGTGTTGAGCACCACGGTTTCGCCTTCGGGGAGACGCTCCAGGGGCGGCGTCCGGGATCAGCGCCTTGGCCGCGACGTTGATGGCCTCGGTCGTATTCGAGGTGAAGATCAGGTCGTAGCGGTCGGCCGGCGCTCCAAAAAATCCGGCACACTGGATCTTGACGGCCGCGATGAGCTCGGCCTGCCGGTCCGCGGAAAGTCTCCAGGCCCGGCGGACCGCGTTCCATACGGGTTGGAAAGTCGGAGTGCTTGCGGCATTGTCGATATGAATGTACGGCGAAAATCCATCGGCGGTCGGCACCAAGCGGCCCCGCCCCATCGTCATCCGTCGGAGCTGCCCCAGCAGCTTGCGGCCCGAGAATTCGAGAAGATCGTCCTCGTGCAGGATCTCGCGCGGGGAGACCGCCTCCGGCGGATATGGCTTGAAAGGAGGGGAGTCCGAAGCGTTGGGCGAGCTCGAGGGCCCGGGCGAACGCGACGGCATTGATGACGGGGGGAGTCCCGGCTTCGAAACGGTCCGGCGCGCCTTCCCAGACGACCGACCGACGCGAGGCGATCCTCACTGTGCCGCCGCCCGTTTGGAACGGGACGCCCTTCGGAACCGCGCTTGAACGGATGATCACGGCCCTGAGGCCCAGGGGAAGGCCCAGGTCACGGCTGGAGAGGACGACAGCCCGACCGGGGCGAACTGCGGCTTCGAGGGCGGCAGCCCGGGCCGGGCTGCCGAAGATGACCGTGTACCGGCTTCTGTCAAAGCCGCAGATGTTCAGGATCGCGTTCCGGGCTTGTTCGTACAGGAGAGTTGAGGCCATCGAGTTGTATCCCGTTCCCCGGTGGACGTTGGAATAGGTTTCGAGCGCCTGAGCGACGGATGCCTCGAGCTCCGTGAAGGCCGAAGCTCTCGGTCCGGTTACGGAAAGGTCGTTGTTGTCCATATTCGAATCTCCCTCTATCAAAAGAACAGCGGAATGAGTTTATTAACCCGGTTTTGATAGGCCGCGAATTGTTCTCCATACGCCCGCCGCAGCCCCTCTTCCTCAAAAGCGACAAGGCTCAGGATCAGCTTCAGATAAATCCAGAAGAGCGTGAAGATCGCCAACGACTGCGTAAGGAACGCCAGACCCAACGATTGGCCTAAGACCGAGGCATACATCGGATGCCGCACCAGCCGATACGGTCCGGATACAACCAACCGATCCGTCGGCTGGGGGAGAGTGCCCAGAACCTGGAAATGTCCCCGCATCGTCACGAGAGCCCAGCCCATCAGAATGTTTCCCGCCAGACAAAGCAGGAGGCCGCTCGTCTCGAGGCCCAGATGCAGCGGAATCTGCCCCGGGTTGACGATCGTCGGATCGAGAGTCTCCCATTTCCTGGCCACCATCAGAATCGCGACAGCAGGGATTATCGCCGCCAGAAAAAAGAGGTTGAAGACGTGGGTGAACCAAAGAGCGAAGCCTCCCTCCGGTTTGCCCTTCAAGAAGGATCCCGTCGTCCATCGCTTCAGGATAACGAACACGGCCGATGAGGCTAAAATCACGATTCCGGACATCCTGGGATCCAAGGCGTGCATGGCGATATCTCCGGGGACGTCAAAAGGCGCCGGGGCCTTCTTCGGTTTTTCCGGGGGTGGTCGCGGTTTTGACGATCAGGGCGGCCCCGAGGACAATCAGCAGTGCGGGCACGATCGGAAGGTCCTGGCCGATGATGCGACCGACCCCGGCCGCCAAGGCGATGAGACCCGCGACGAGGCCAAAGCCGCTCGTTTTGAGGCCGCGGATTCTTCGGGCGGCATTGAGTCCGAGCAGGATCAAGCCCGCTCCCGCCAGCCACGTGCCCTCCGGGAATATCGCCTTGGGCGCCAGCCACAAGGCTCCGGTCATGATCAAGGCCAGCGCCAGAGCGATCTCCTCGAGGCGTTTGCCTAATTCTTTTCTTGTCGTGTTCATTTTCATTTCTCCTGTATCGATTTATCCAAGGCTCTTTCCGTTTCTCAGCTCCGCTTGGTAGAGCTTCCAACCGGGCCACCAGGTCGCGTGCCAACGATGGATGCGGGCGAAGAGCGAGCGGGGCTTCCGCGACGCCTTGCACCGAATGGAGCAATCGGCGCATTTGTGAAGCTTCATCAGGGATTCGATCACGCCTTCCTCCTTCTTTGGCTTCTTCGGGGCTGCCGTCTTTGACTTCGCGGCGCGTCGTCATCGACGATCTCATCCTCTCTTCACTGAGAGAGCCGATCCCTTGTTCGCCCATGATCTTCTGCATCTTCTCCGCGTATGAGGCATCCTCCAAGCAGGTGCTGGCCTTTCTCGGCTGATCTTTGTCTTCTTTCATTTTTTCTTTCTCCTTTTTTAAACTTCGCTTGTTATTAATGCGGGAAGCATGCCAACGAGATGACCGGGATGAAGACTTAAACGAAAATGGCCTGTAACTTCTTGATATTGTGTGATATAGGGCCGTTAAGCTCGGCCGGATGAAGAGGACGAAATCGAGGATGGCGTTACCGGAGGTAATAAGCGATATCGTCGGATGTTACCAACGGTAACAGGCGAAAGCGGGCTAGTTAGTTCTTTGCCCAATCTCTCGAGATCCCAGCGTTTCCGCTTCTCCCACAGATTCTTCCGACTGATCCCCAGGATTTCCGCGATTTGCTCTTCGGAATGGTCCTTCTGCAGGATGAGGATGGATTGTTTGACATATTCCTCGATGGAGACGATATCGTGGGGGCTCCATGAGGGCGCCTCTTCGGCGAGCAACTTCGGGGGGAGCTGTTCCATGCGGATGGGATTCCCGTCGTCGGCGAGGTGCAAAGCGTATTCGATCACGTTTTCCATCTCTCTCGCATTTCCCGGCCAGGAGTAATTCATGAAGGCCCGCAGGGCTTCCGACGAGAGCCCGGTGACGTTGCGGGAATGCGCGTCGCACAGACGCTGGAGAAGATGAGCGGCCAGGGGAGGGATGTCCTCTTTTCTTTCCCGCAGCGGAGGCAGAAAAATAGGGATGACGTTCAGGCGGAAGAAAAGGTCTTCCCGAAATATTCCATCCCGGACGGCTTCGTCGAGATTCCGGTTCGTGGCCGCGATGATCCGGACATCGAGCTTCTTGACCGCGGTGTCCCCCACGCGGCGGTTTTCCCCTTCCTGGAGAAATCGCAGCAGCTTGACTTGCGCCGCCGGAGAAATCTCTCCGATTTCGTCCAGAAAGAGCGTGCCGCCGTCGGCGGCCTCGAGGAAGCCTTGATGGTCCCTGACGGCCCCGCTGAAAGACCCTCGAACATGGCCGAACAGCTCCGACTCCAGCAGGTTTTCCGGGATCGCCCCGCAATTGATCGTCACATAGGGCTTGTCTTTTCGATCCGAATTGAAGACGATGGCCCGGGCGATCAGCTCTTTTCCCGTCCCCGATTCCCCGGTGATCAGAACCGAGCTCGTCGTGGAGGCGACCCGTTCGATGAGCCGAAGGATCGCTTTCATCCTCTTGGACTGGGTGATGATATTATGGAACTGGGCTTGGCGCTCGATCTCCCGGCGGAGAGTGATGCAGGTCTCCGTAAGCCGCATCTGTTCCGTCACGTTGCGGGTGACTTCCACGGCGCCGATAATTTTGACCTTCCTTATCCCTGTAAGGTCCCGAAAAGACCTCCATCCAGAGGACATTTCCGTCCGGCATTTGGACGTCCCGGAGCATTTTCTTGGGTTTTCCGTTTTTTATGACATCCAAGATGATGCAATTTTCGCAAGGCTCCTGGCGCCCGCGATAGGCCTCATAGCACCTCTCGCCGATCTTGACTCCATAGATCTTCTGGACGGCCTCGTTTTGGAAGATAACCTTTAAATCCTTGTCGATCACCGTGATGGCATCACTGACGGTGCTCAACACGGCTTTAAAAAGGTCCTCTCGATGGAATGACGCCGCGGCGGGACCCTTCTTCGTATTCGATGGATCGGACATCGATTTTCTGCCACGGAGTATATGGGGAAGAAAATGGACTGTCAAGGGAAGCAAACGATTGTGCTCGGAGCGGCGTATTATTTGCGACGCCTTAATGACCCGGGAGGAGACGAGCTATGAAAATCCGCGCTCTTTTCATCGGCGGCCTTTTTCTTTTTTTCGGCCGGCTCCTTTTCCCCTTCCTGATGGGGGAGCAATCCGCCCCGCCTTCGGGGCAAGTTTCGATTCCTTCGAAGCCGTATGAAGAGAACGAGGAAATCCCTGAAGCGATCCGCGCCGAGACGTTCAAGCTCGTCTGGGAAACCGTCAGGGACCAGTATTATGACCCGACGTTTGGCGGGCAGGACTGGAATGCGATCGGGGCGAAATACCGGCCGCTGGCCGTTCAAGCCAATAAGAGCGGCGAATTTCATGCTCTTCTCGGGAAGATGCTGGGCGAGCTCGGCCGCAGCCATTTGGCCGTATTTGCCCCCCACCAGAAGTTCGCCGGGGCGAAACCCGCCCCTGAAACCCGGATGTTTCCGGACGGCCTCGCCTTCTGCGCCGCCGAAGGCCAGATCGCCGTCGCCTCTATCGTCCAGAATTCGCCCGCTTGGGGCGCCGGATTGCGTTCCGGGTCTGTCCTGGTCAAAGCGGGTGGACTTCCGCTTCCGACGCCGGATGAGGTCCGAAAACAGACCATGCGGGCTCTCGTCGCCGCCCGAAGGGCCCTGGCCGGCCCCGGCGAGAAACCGGTCGATATCGTCTTTCTCGGTGAGAACGGCCGTGAGCTCACCGCGTCGCTTCCGCGGTCCGTTCCCTACCGGGAGGCGGCCAACCTCGGAAAATCGGTTTTTGAACACCGTCGGATCCATCCCCGGATCGGCTATATCCGATTCGACGGATGGGCCTTCGACCTGAAAGCCAAGCTCGAAGCCGCGGTCAAAGATCTCTGGGACTCGGATGCTTTGATCGTCGATTGCCGGCAAAATCGGGGCGGCGTGAATCCGGGGGTGGATTACCTGTCGATGCGGCTCTGCGCCGAACCGGGGCTTCTGGCCGTCGAGACGTCGAGGGAAGGCGTAAAACGGGAATGGAAACACGAAGGGAGCGGGGAATCGGCCTACAAAGGGCTGGTCGCGATTCTCGTCGATGACGGGTCGGGAAGCGCCAGCGAAGTCTTTGCCGGAGCCATGCAGGAGAAGGGCCGGGCGATCATCCTGGGACATACGTCCTATGGGGGCGTCCTCAACAGCACCCAGGCGCCTCTCCCGACGGGCGGACTCCTCCAGTATCCGCATTCCGATTTGAGAACGCCGAAGGGCAAATCCCTCGAGGGCGTCGGCGTCATTCCCGACATTCCGGTTGAGCTGACCCTGGCCGACCTTGCCCGGGGGAAAGACACGGTGATCGAGAGAGCCATCGCCGAGCTCCTCGCCCGCAGGCCGGCTCAAATTTAGCTGAAAAGCGACTCATTCTCCGGAAGCTTCCTTCCGGCGATGATACCGCCCGCTTGCTAAAATCCTGCCGGATTAGAAAAATGCTGTTTCCCAGGACAATCGATTCTGTCATCAAATGAATTATGGCCTCAACCGATGCTTCGGACTCATTTTCACCAATAAATCCGCCTTTTCCCTATAAAATATGAATTTTGTGAAACGGATACTTTGGCACGGAAACTGCAATAGGAAAGGTGAGTCGCAAGGATCATGGCGACAAGATACGGCAACTGATAGGAGGGAGAACATGGGCGAGATGATTGACAAAAGCAAGGGCAGGATCAAACAAGCCGTCGGGGACTTGACGGGCAACGAGAAGCTCAAGCGGGAGGGGGAGAGGGATGAGCTCAAAGGCAAAATCAAAGGCGTGGTCAAGGATGTGAAGCGCGCGGTCAATAAGGCCGTGAAGTAAAAGGAGAATATCATCATGAGCACAACGACTCTCATCATCGTTATCGTCGTCTTGGTCCTTTTGTTCGGAGGGGGCGGTTATTATTGGAAAAGAAGGCGGTAAGAGTCCCTCGCACCCACAAACATAAAGCGCTGCGTATCGGCGTAGCCGCCCTGCTGGGCGGAGCCCTGATCCTCGGCGTTCTGTTCTTCTCTCTGCGCAATGTCATCCTGCGCCGTGTTATTGACAGCCGCATTCGGTCTTTCCAGGCAACCCATGCCGGGGATGTCCTCCGCATTGGTTCGGCCAGTTTCAGCGGCCTGGCCGGCATCAATCTGGAAGACATTCAGTTGCGAGCCGCCGTAAAAGACCTCACCGCGACCATAAACAAATGCTATGTTGAGATTCACTTCCTGAAGATGCTCAGCGGCCGGGTGCGGCTGAAGCGCCTGGCGCTGAGCGACCTGAACCTCGACCTGAGCCGAGAAGACGCTTCCGGCCCGCTCGAGGCCCGGCCCGTCGGCCAGGGCGCACCCCTGCCGGGGACCAGGGTCCTTCCGGGCCCGGCCCCTGACTTGGGGGCAAGGGCGGCGCGGCTGCTTGACCTGTATTTCACTCGCATCCCCGACAGCCTGGAGATCGAACGCCTCACCCTTCATTCCGTTTTCGGCGATGTCCGGCAGTCCCTCTATTTTCCCCGCCTGGCTATTCTCGGCTCCACCTTTGAGACAACGCTCGAGGTTTTTGACCAAGGGGAAAAATGGGTTTACCTCCTGGCCGGAGAGATCCAGAGGGAAGAAAGGCGATTGGAACTGCGCCTGCTGCCCAAGCTGAGCAGCGGCCCGGCTGTGCTTCCGTTCGTCGAGCGGGAGTGGGGGCTGAAGGTCGATTTCGATTCCCTGGCCATCGGCCTGCATAGCCGGGGGCGCAAGGGCGGTGTGCTGGGCTTGGAGGGGTTATTGGCGGTCAGCGGCCTGACGCTGAACCACCCGCAGATCGCTGCCGAAGACGTCCAATTGCAGAACGCCTCTATTGAATATGTCCTGGGCATCGGGGCCGATTATATCGAGTTGGACAAGGCCACAAAGGTTTCTTTCAACCGGCTTTCCTTCCATCCCTACTTCAAGTTCCAAATCGGTTCGGCCAAAAAGCTGACCCTGACTCTCGATGAAACCGAATTCAAGGCAAACGATTTATTCAGTTCATTGCCCGCCGGACTTTTCACCGTACTTGCCGGTATTCAAACCAGCGGGGACCTCGCCTACCATTTCAATTTTTTTATCGATTTCAGCCGCCCCGAGACGCTCACCCTCGATTCCGGCTTGGAAAAACGCGATTTCCGGATCGAGCACTTCGGCCGCGTCGACTTCAGATCCGTCAACGCTCCTTTTCTCTATACGGCGTATGAAGAGGGCCGAGCGGTGAGGTCGTTCATGGTCGAGCCCGAAAATCCCGATTTCCGCAGCCTCGAACAGATCCCGACTTTCTTGAAAAACGCCGTTTTAATCTCGGAAGACGGCGCCTTTTTCAAACACCACGGTTTTTTGCTCGAGCCTTTCAGAGATTCGATCGCCGCCAACCTGCTGGAAAAGCGGTTCGTGCGCGGGGCCAGCACCATCTCGATGCAGCTGGTCAAGAACCTCTTTCTCAAGCGCCAAAAGACCATCGCCCGCAAGTTGGAGGAGATGATCATCACCTGGATGATCGAGGAGAACGGCCTGGTCAGCAAGGAGCGCATGTTTGAGATCTACCTGAACATCATCGAATGGGGGCCGCTGGTGTACGGCGCCCAGGAAGCGGCGCGCTTTTATTTCGACAAGGATGTCGCCGACCTGACCCTGGCCGAAGCGATCTTCATGGCCAGCATCATCCCGCAGCCCAAGCATTTCATGGCTTCGTTTGACGCGGAGCAGCGCCTGCGTCCCGGGCTGCAGGCCTATTTCGCCGACGTGTCCGCCAAGATGCTTCAGCGGGGATGGATCGGCCAGCAGGATTTCGATACGCTAAACGCCGAGGTGCGGCTGAAGGGTCCGGCCCGCTTGTTACTCAGGGGCACGGAAAGCAAGCCGCAAGAACCGTCCGGGATGCCGGATCTGTATTTGCCCTGATCCAATGTCGGTTATATTCCTGCGTGACCTCTGTTATAATCAGGCGGGTTGAAATCAGACCCGCCGGGGTGGCGGAACTGGCAGACGCAAGGGACTTAAAATCCCTCGGGGTGAAAGCCCTGTACGGGTTCGATTCCCGTCCCCGGCAGACCTTTCATTCGGTTATTTATAAATTCCCTGGCGGGGGCCGAAAGAGTAAAGAGTGATCGTTCCCTTTTCCCATTGATAGACGAGGCGCCGCGCTTGCCCGCGGACGGAATATGAATGGGAGCGCAAATCGCCGAGCTCGCCTTTAAGCTTTTTCCCGATTTCCGGATGGGCGCGCACGGCGAGAACGGCCGCTTTCAACTCTTCACGTTCGTCCTCATCCCTGACTTTCTTTCGGAGATGGGCGAACTTGGCGGTTTCGAGGAGGGTCATAGGTCGTCGGGATCGAGCGGTGAAACGCGCTTCGCCTTGGCGTCGAGCCGGGCTTCAAGGATATCTTTGATTTCCCCGACGGTGAGGTCGGGATTTTCCAAGGCGACGAGGCCGATGCGCGTGGCGTACCGGACGGTGTTCGAAAAATCCCGCTGGTCTTTTTCGGCGAACCGATTCACTTCATAAAGAAGGTGCTTGTCCATGACGATGGTTTTTCGGATCATGACTTACTCCATATGATATTATATGAAATAAGCATACATTCGTCAATCGCGGAATCCAGTGTTTCGGCCACCGTTGAATTCGAGCCCGGATTGCGGTTTAATGACCGCCTGATGAAGACGTTCCCGTTCGACGCTTCGCTCCGGGTTGCGCCCTGATGATTTACAAGCCGCACCTGGCCGAGGCCCTCGGCCGGTATCTACGGCCGATCTTAAGCGACGAAACGCTCTGGCCCGTCTGTTGCCGCAAGGATCCCGGATTCGCCATCGAAACCGAGCTCATCAACGTTTGTCCGGGCTGCGACAAGCGCTTCCGGCTCGATTACCCGCTGACGCGGACGGTGTCCGTTTGGGAGATTCTGGCCGAGAGCCGGGATTTTCCTTTTCCCGACTATGGCGGGCGGAGGATGTCCATCATCGACGCCTGCCCGACCCGGGATCAGCCGCGGATTCACGAGGCCGTGCGGACGCTCCTTGGGCGGATGAACATCACGATCGTCGAACCCAAGGCGACCCGGACGAAGGGCGTCTGCTGCGGCGATTCCTTCTGGGGAGAGATTCCCACGGGCGAGGTCACGGACTGGATGAAAAAGCGCGCGGCCCAGCTTCCGGCCGAAGAGGTCGCGGTTTATTGCGTGTCGTGTGTCGTCGCCTCGGGGATCGGCGGGAAAAAGCCGCGCTACCTCGTCGACCTTCTTTTCGGCGAGGAAACGCGGCCGCCGACTTCAGACCTGGATGCCTGGCATGCCGCTCTCCAGGCGCATATCGACGCCCTCTGATTCCCGCTTACTTCAACACGGCCGCGGCTCGGCGGATCAACGAGTCGGGCCCGATCCAATCGAGGAACGAGTATTCCGCTTTGTAGGCCTTGAGGATATCGTCCCGGACCATATCGTCGGCGCTTTTCCCGGCCTCGCGATTCTTCCGGACGATCGCGATCATCGCGGCCATGATCGTCGCGGTACTTTTTCAAGCCGGCCTTCGAAAGATCGGGGCCGTGGCCGCTGGCGAACGTCGTTCCGTCCGGGAAGGCGGCCAGGACGGTGTCCAGGAAGCTCACGTAGGCGATGGGATCCTGGACGGCGGGGCATGTTCCGGCCAGGAGCAAGTCACCCATGCCCAGGACGTTCGACTTCGGGAAGTAAACGAGAATGTCCTCCGCCGAGTGCAGGCCGGGGTTGGGAATGATCTGGATCGTTTCGCCGTTGAATGTCAGGAGATAGGGAGCCGCGAGCTCCCGGTCTCCGTCTTTCCAGAAGGGCTTATCGCTTCGGGATATCCGGTCCTTAAGTTCCGGGCCGCCGAGATTCTTAAAATTGATAATCTTGGCCTCGGCCGGAGCGACGGAATTCGCTTCGACGTGATCGCCGTGAGGATGCGAGTTGATGAGGAACTTGATGTCTCCCGCGGCAAGCCCGCCGATCGTCTTTCTTAACTCGGGCACGGCCAGCTTCGTGAATCCCGAATCGATCAGGAGGATTCCCTCCGGACCGGAGAAGACGATGACGTTGTTTCTCATCCCCCAGGGGTAGGCGATCCGATGAAGGGCGGGAGCGAGGCGGAAGGTTTCGAATGTCAGCGGGGTGGGTTCCGCTCCCTTGGATTTCAGGTATTCGATGATTCCCGCGTTCCCGACTTCCAAGGCAATGTCCAAAGGCTTCCCGGAATACTTCGCCACGGCGTTGACGTCGGCGCCCTTCTCGACGAGCAGCCGGACGAGCTCGACCGGCCCGTCGGAGCCGCAGGCCGCGTGAAGCGGCCGAAGGTGGAAATTCGTTTCGGCGCTGACGTCGGCGCCCCGGCCGATCAGGTATTCCGCGACTTCGCGCTTCCCGGAACCGGCCGCGATCAATAGGACCGATTGGTTGCCCGGAGCATTGGCATTGACGGCCTGAGGATCCTTTTCGACCAGCTCTTTGACCCGGGCCAGATTGCCCGCCTGGGCGGCCTGGAAAATATTCATGGGGGCCGGGGCTTTGGGAGCGGTGGCCGGCGGAGGGAGGGTCGGATCGGATGCGGCCGGCGTGATCTTGAAATTGGCGTAATCCCCGCCCGAGCCGTTTCCGACCATCAGGCCGACCGACCCTGTCCGGCGGCCGCTCAGGGAGTCGACGACCAGGCAGGGCGTGGAAGCGCCGTCGACGTAGACGCCGATGCGCGTCGAGGCGACGACGATCCGGACATGGAACCAGCCATTGGGGTCAGGGACGGGGGAGACGGTGCTTTCGTATTGATCGGGTTTCTCCGCCCGCAGTCTCTGCCAGGTGTAATCGGGATGGGAGACATATTGAACGGCGTGAATCTTGCGGGCCGGGTCTTCGGCTTTAAAGTTGAATGGGCGGAAATAGACCGCTTCAAACGTCTTGTCGTCGACCCCATGAAACGCGGCCCCGACGAAGCTTTGCTGAAAGACGTCCTTTCCCCGGACGTCGAACTCGATTGTCCCGATGGTGAACGAGACGCCGTCCAGCCAAACCTCTCCGTCGCCGGCCCGCTCGTCGAGCCGGAGGAATTTCCGGCCACCCTCTTCGACTACCGCGGCGGCCCGGTTGATGACTTTCCAGCCTTGTCCGGTCGCAGCCGTCGTCAGGTCATAGGATTTCGGATCCGATTGAGCTTGTTCGGCGGAGAAGGCCGCCGGCAGACAGCACAAAGCGGCTAAAAGGATTGCGCCGGCGGCGATACAAAGCGATTTTTTCATCAGGATAATCTCCTAACTATAATGACATGAATAACATGAGGCCATTTAAACAGCCTCATGCCGATTGATCCACACCAATCTCACACTTTAATAACGGATGGAGAAGGATTTTTGCTTAAATATATTTTTACTTGGCTAGGGGATTTCGGACCCGGAGAGCGGAAAATCGGCTGAAGTCGCGGTCGATTGTCCAAAGCTCGCGAATACCATGTTGAAGGCAGATTGAGGCGATGCGGGCATCGTGGACTTTAGGGCCGGCGATGCGCCCGGCGGTGAGGATGTTTCGGAGCTTTTCCCAATAGCCGGTCTCTTCGGCCAGAACGGCCAGGCTCGGGGGACTCGAGCCAGGCGTCCACTTGATCGAGAGCCTGACCAAGAGGGGTGGGAGGCGAATAGATCCTCGGGTGGGTGACGACCGCCAGGAATTCGTGAAGGCATGGCCACGGGATGGCCCAAGGATCCTTGCCCTCGGCCAAATCCCTGAGGCATTCAAAAGCCGGGGAATGCCAGGGCGAGTCTTCCCGATGGGCGTAGACCAGAATATTGCTGTCGACGGCGATCATCCGCCTCGCTCCTCGTAGCTGATATCCAGGATCTGGTCCCAGGCAGCCCCGACCAGGTGAGGCTGCAGCCCTTTTCCCTTGAACGCGGCCCGGCGGAGCTTGAACTCGCGCCTCCCCCGGCCGCGACGCTCATCGATGCTTTTTCTCAAGCCCTCTTCAATGAGGCTTCTAAGAGTAATTTTCTCGTTCCGGGCGACCTTCTTGGCTTCTTCCATGAGGCTATCGGGAATATTTATGGTTGTCTTCATATGGCTAGCCATATCATACCCTCACCGTTCGAGTCAATCGTAAAGACTTTCCCTTTCGGAAATAGAGACGTTCTCAACCGGGAGAATATCTCAATCCCCGCGACTCGTTTGGAAAAAGGGAACCGGCTCTCCCTAGTCTTTGCGGAAGGTCCGAAGGAAGACGGGTAGGAGCTTGGCCAATCCTTTGAGCCGGAGCGAGAGTGTCTTCCCGTAAAGCAGGTGAAGGGCCCCCCTCAATCCTTCATAAACCGAGCGATTGTGGGGGTACCACCACATATTCTTCTGGACTCCGGGTAGAACATCGTCGACCACGACCCGGGTCTGGGTCATCTCTTCCAGGCCGATATAGCCATGCGTCCGGCCGAGGCCCGATTCCTTGAAGCCGCCCCAAGGCGTTTCGGCCATCCCGTGGCTCATGAGGTGGTCGTTGATGGTGACGGTCCCGGCCTCGAGACGGGAAGCGATCCTGCGGGCCTTCTTCCGGTCCCGGCTCCAGACCGAAGCGGTCAAGCCGAGATGGGAGTGGTTGGCTTTTTCGATCGCCTCCTCGACGCTATCGACTGAGGCGACGGCGACGATCGGCCCGAACGTTTCCGTCTGCATGGTCACCATGGATTCGTCGACCCCCTCGAGGACGGTCGGGGGGAAGAAGAACCCGTCGGAATTGCCCTTTTTGTTTTTCGAGGAAAAGCTTTGTTTCGCCCCCTTGGCCAGGGCGTCTTCCAGGTGTTCCCGGATCGTGTCGAGCTGCCCCTTGGTCGTGACCGATCCGACCTCAACCCCGCTATCCGTATCCGCCCCGAATGAAAGAGCTTCGGTAATTTTTCCGAGCTGGGCGACGAATTCGGCGTACGCCTCTTTCTCGACATAGACCCGCTCGACGCCGCCGCAGGACTGGCCGGCGTTGGAAAACCCGGCCCAGGCGGCCCCGGATGCGGCCCGGTACAGATTGGCGTCCTTGCAGACGATCATCGGGTCGTTTCCGCCCAGCTCCAGCGAGAGGGGGAGAAGCCGCGGGGCGGCGGCAGCCATCAGCTTCTTTCCGACGGGGACCGATCCGGTGAAAAACAGCTTGTCCACGCCGGCGGCAATGAACGCCTGGCCGGCGACGTTTCCGGGGATGTTCACCAGGTGGAAAAGGCCTTCAGGGAGATTGCCGGCGGCGACGACGTCGCGGATGAGCTTGGCGACTTGCTGGGTCTGGGTGGCGACTTTCAAGAGGACGGCATTGCCGGCCATCAAGGCCATCACGATTTCGTGGAAGGGGATGGCGAAGGGATAATTCCAGGGGCTGATGATCCCGATCACCCCGTACGGCACGCGCTCGATATGGGATTTCTTGTTGAAGAAAAGGATATTGCCCGATCCGATCTTTTTCGGCTTCAGAAACTTCTTGGCTTTCCTGGCGTAATATGCCGCCGACATCGCCGCCGGCAGGACCTCGGTGCTGAGGGCATCGATTCGCGTTTTTCCGTTATCCCTGGAGATGACCTCGGCGATGTGGTCGGCCCCGGCGACGATGGCGTCCCGGATGGCGAAGACATGCCGGGCCCGTTCTTTGAAGCCGGCCGCGGCCCAGCCTTTCTGGGCGATCCGGGCTCTTTCCAGAAGGGCGTTCAGGTCGTCCGGGTGATCCTCGGGATGATGGCCGATGACTTCGCCGGTCGCCGGGTTGACGCAGACGGTGTGACGGATTTCTTTTTTTTCGCTGCTCATGGGCATCCCAGTCTAATCCATTTCAGAAATTCCCGGTAGCGGCTGTCCTGGATCCGCTCGGCCCGTTGGGCGGCCCTTAGCGACCGCTTGACCGCCCGGGCATATTCTTTCGGATCGTCCAGGCGGGCGATGAATTCTAAGTACTGTTCAATCAGGGGAAAATGATAGTGAGGATTCGTCGTGAAATCCGGTTTATCCTTTTTCTTGAGATTGACCTCGGCTAAATATCCGGCCCCGTTGAGAGCGGTTTTTATCCCACCGACATCGTTGGCGATGACCGGGATTCCATTGATCATCGCTTCGGTCACGACGCGGGCGAAGGCGTCGTCACACAAGGAGGGGACAAGGAGGATACGCGTTTTTCTATATATGGACGAGATGTCCTCGGTTCTATCGTCAATGATGACGTTGGAGATGGCATTTTTCTCAAGATATGGCTGAATGAGGGCCCGGCGGCCCCTCACGAGAAATTTCCTCCTCGGGAGGTTTTTCGCCAGGCTCAAGAATATGATCAATCCTTTGTGCGGAGCGCCGTTGATCAGGGTGATGAAACCCGGATTGGCTCGGCCCGCTTTTTGGGGACGATAGCGGTCGAAATCGATCAGGGGAGGCAGGTCGAAGCTCTTTTGGCCATAGTCGGACAGGAGCTTTCGATTGATAAATCCGCTTCCACAAAAAAACCTGAATTTTGGGGCCAGCGTCCGCAACAGGTCCGGATAAGCGAGCCGGCCCGGTTCGAAGATTTTCGCGGAGCTGATCCGGTGCAGTCGAATTGGGGAACGTTCCAAGCCGGCCGTCATGGAAAAGACGTCGTCTTCGGTTGTCAGGGTGGCGTCCGGTTTCTTTGAGGAAAGAATGCTCCGCCAAAGGCCGATGATTTTTTCGAATTCGGCGGCGTCCTTGTGACGATTAGCGCGTTGGATGTCGATATCCCGCGGATAGATCGTCAGCCGAAACGGATTGTTTCGAAGGCGGCAGATGATTTTGTCGCGTGTTTTAGAGACGACTTTGAAATTTTTCGAGCGCGTTCTCGACGAGAAGCGCTTTTTCGCGAAGCGCCTGTCCGTTAAACAGATCAGCTCGGTCGGATAGCCGTCTCGGCGCATCCTTCCCAGGAGCGTGGCCAGGCTGACGGTGCCGCCGTCGTCGAGATCGAAATTAAAATATCCGGTGATCAGGCAGACGATCTTTTTCTTCGGATTGGAATTTCCCGTCATTGAAAGGCGATGATCACAAGTTGACTTCCCGGCGAAGCGAGAGCGGAAGGTGGAGAAGAGGCTTAGCTTCTTGATCCCCCGCCGGATCCCGTTCCGCATGTCGTCGCGAGATTTCCGATGCTGCAATAGGGATCGGTGTGGACGGTGCCGTTTGTGCAATAGCCCGGGGCGTTTCCGTCTCCACAGGCTTCGCCGTCGCTGCTCCCGGCCCCGCAATATCCGCGACCTTTGTGCACGCGCTCGACGAACGAAATCAGGCGCGGGGCTTTGTAGGGCGTTTTTTTGGTTATGCTTTTCGCCTTGGCCATGGTCCTCTCCTTTTTGAGGGGAACTCTCTTCTTGGCGGAATTATATCAAAAATGATTTACTTGTGAAGCTTTAATAACACGACTCCGTGGGACGGGATGCGCAGGTCGAGCGTCGAGCCGTTCGTGGTCAGCTCTTTCTGGCGCCACAAATCCCGGGCCCGAGTCGTCCCCTTGAGGCCGACGGTCTTGTATTCGAGGGTATAAGCGGCCGCCTTGTCCCCGAGGTTAAAAACGCCGACCGCCACGGAGCCGTCCTCGAGCTCCTTGGCCCAGACCTGGATATCGCCGGCGGTGAGCGCGGGAGCGGCCTGGTTTCCCAGCGGATCCTGGTCGACGGCCAGGACTTCGTCATTGGTCAGAAGGTTGAGGGTGAAGGCGTCCAGCCGGGTCAGGTCGCAGCCGATAAGGAGCGGGGCGGCCAGCAGGCTCCAGAGGCTGATATGGGTATACTGTTCGTCGGGCGTCAGGCCCGTCGGCCGGAGATTCGGCCCCCAGCCGACCCAGCCGACGACCAGCATGTCCGGGTCGTTCCAATGCCCCGGCCCGGCAAATTTGGTGTTCGCGGTCTGGGCGAATCCGATGTCCCGCATGCTCTCCCAGGTGTCGGTGATGTCACCGGTCGTTCGCCAGAGATTTCCCCCGACTTCCGCACCCCATTCCCAGACCTTGCCCATGCCGTATTGGCAGAGACTAAAGACGATGTCCCGGTCGATTGCGGCCAGGGCCTTCTGCATCGTCCGGTATGGTTTTTTCAATTCATACAAAGTCGAATTAACCGCGATTTCGTCGTAGGAGCACCAATCGTACTTGAGGTAATCCACTCCCCAGTCGGCATAGGACTTGGCGTCCTGGGCTTCATGCTGGTGGGAGCCGGTGTACCCGGCGCAGGTCCAGGGCCCGGGGGAGCTGTAGAGGCCGAACTTGAGGCCCAAGGCGTGGATCGCATCGGCCAGGGCTCGCATGTCCGGGAATTTTTCGTTGGTCACGATCGTCCCGTCCTGGCTCCGCTTCGGCCGCGGGTCATCCTTGGGAATCTCCCAACCGTCATCGATGTTGATATACGTCCAACCGTGATCGCGCAGCCCTTTATCGACATAAACCCGGGCGCTGTCCTTGACCTTCTCGGCGTCGACGGCCGTTCCCCAGGCATTCCAGCTGTTCCAGCCCATGGGCGGAGTGAGGGCGATATCGGAGCCGATGATGATCTTGAGCCTGCGCCGGTCTTCGCCGGCGGCGTTTGTGGCGATGACTTCGACGTCGAAGTCTCCCTTTTTCTCCGGCCGGCCGGTGATAAATCCTGTCCGGGGGTTGAGGTTAAGCCCGCGGGGGAGCTCGCTGGAGGCAAACGTGACCGGCTTGCGGCCGGTGGCCGTGAGCGAATGCAGGAACGGCCGGCCGGGCCGCGCTCCGACGACTTTCGGTCCGGTAAGGCGAGGGGCGGCCGGAGGTTCGGGCGTCAGGATGTACGGCGCGCCGTCTCGGTATTCCCAGCGGTCGGCGTCCTCGGGCGAGATGATTTCGTATGTCAGCGTGACCGTTTCCTCGAGCTTCGGGAGTCGGACCGGAAATTCCTTCTTCTGTCCGGGAGGAAGCTCGATCGGATGCTCGTTCCGCCGTATCTGGCTTCCATCCAGAGGGGCCACCGCCAGGATGATCAGCGTGCCCCGGAACGTCCGGTTTGGCGAGGCGTTCGTCAGGACGAGGGTTTTCCCCAAGTCCGTCCGGGAGAAAACAAACGGCGAGGAGGCGTAGTCGAGGTTGAGATAGTCCCGGAAGCCGACGGCCCGGAGGTTGTGCTCTCCGTCGAACATCCCGCCCTGTCCGCCCTCGTCAAAGACGCGGACGGCGAGGACGTTTTCCTTATCCCAAAGAATCCGCGGATCGTCGAAAGACAGGACATATGTCCGGAAAAGGTCGTAAAGCGATTTGTCTTCCTTGATGTAGTCGTCGTCCGGGGCGGTTCCCGGGGCGACGACTTTCCCGTTCCGGCCGAAAAGCCGCCCGTTAAGGAAGGACAGGTCGTAATTGTTGATTTTCCCCAGGGCGATCCGGAGGCCCTCTTTGAGCCGGGCCTCGTCCCGGATTTTCGACGGGATGACGATGCGAACACGGTACCAGGCGAATCCGTCATAGGGATCGTTTCCCTGCGCCTCCCAGATGCGGTCGACCCGAATCGGGCTCCAGCTCGAATCATCAAAGGCCGGGTCGGCGAAGGCGGGGTTATCGCCCTTGACGAATTTCCAGCCTGTTTCCAAGGAGACCGGGGTCTGGGCGAATAGGGCGACGGTGAAAACGAGCGGGATGGCCGCGACAAGGATGAAGCGGGCGGTGTTCCGGCGATTCGACATGATGTTCGATCCTCCGATGAAGGGGAAATTATAGCGCATCTCGGGCCATCGGGGCAGGTTTTTCTTCCGTTGGAGACCCGGTCGACTTGCTTTGAGTTATAATGGAATACAGTGTCAGCCCCGCGTGTATAAGGAAGGGAGCCGTTCGCGGCTCGATCCGCCGGCAAGAGGAGGCGTCATGAACGCGCCAGCCCGACGAGCGATTTTCGCGGTCACCTTGATCGCTTTTCTACTCACGGTTCCGGGAGGGATCATGACGGCCAAACCGCCTCAGGATCTGCCGAAGGTTTCCACCGCCGAGCTCTGGAAGAAGGTCGAGGCCGCCGACCGCGACGGCCTGCCCCGCACGGCCATCGAGCACCTGAAAGAAATCGTCCAGATTTCCATCGAGCAGAAACGGGAAGGGGAGGCGCTGAAGGCCCTGACCCGGCAGCTGGTCCTGGAATCGGTCGTCGAGGGCAACAAGCCCGAAGCCCGGGTGATCCGCCTCCGGGCGGAGATCGAGAAAGCCCCGGCCGGGATGAAAACGCTTGCTCCGGGTCGTCCTGGCCGAATGGTTCCGGCATTACTTTTCCCGCAACGAGTGGCGGTTCCTCCAACGCGACGCGACCGCCGGAGGAATCGACGAGAAGGATTTCACGACCTGGGACCTTCCCCGGATCATGCGGGAGATCGACACGCTCTACCAGGACGTCCTCAAGGATGCGGCGCTGCTGAAGAAGATTCCGGTTTCCGTTTACCGGGACTTCCTCGCGCCCGGCAATCAGCCGGCGGGCCGGCGGCCGACCCTGTTCGATTTTGTCGCCTTCGAAGCGCTGGATTTCTATGCTTCGGGGGAACGGGCGGCTTCCGCGCCGGAAGACGCCTTCGTCCTGGAGGCGGATTCCCCGGCCTTGGGCCCGGCCGACGAATTCCTCGGCTTCAAGCCGGAAACGACCGATGCCGATTCGCCGACCCTCCGGGCCGTGCGCCTTTACCAGGAGCTTTTGGCTTTCCATCGCGGCGATGCGGATGCGGACGTGTTCCTTGACGCCGACCTCCACCGCCTCCAGCTGATGAAGAGCCTGGCCGCCGGCGAGTCCGGCCCGGAACGGTATATCGCCCGCCTCAAGGAAATCGCCGAGGCGCATCCCGCTTCGGTTCTTTCCAGCCAGGCGGATTATCTCCGAGCCCGGGAAATCGCGAGCCAACGCGATCTTGTCCAGGCCTATGCCGTCGCCGACCGGGGCCGGAAAGCCCACCCGCTTTCCCTGGGCGGGAAAAATTGCGACGTCCTGATGACCGAGATCACCTCCCGGGACTACGACGTTCGAAACGAGCGGGTGGTTCCGCCGGGAAAACCCTCCCGCCTTGCGGTCAGCTACCGCAACATCACCGCCCTTCATTTCCGGGCGGTCAAGGACGATTTCGACAGTTTGCTGGCGAGCAAGGAAGGCGAAAGCCTGTTCTGGATGAACGACGCCCAGGTCAATCGGATCTTGGGCCGGCAGGCCGCGGCCGCCTGGAAGGCCGACCTCCCGCCGACGTCCGACTACAAAGAGCGGCGGGAAACCATCGAGCTCCCGCCGCTTGAGCCGGGATTCTACCGTCTCATGGCCTCGGTCGAACCCGACTTCACCCGGGGCAAGAGGAATAAGATTTCGGCGGGATCGTTCTGGGTCAGTGATTGGGGCCTTGTGACGGTCGATGCAGGCGGCGCGATCGAGGGCTTTGTCGTCCGCAACGACTCAGGCGACCCGGCCGCCGGATTCGACGTTCTCCTTTATGAGTGGGATTACGACAAGGACGTCTTTCTCAAGAAAGGAACGGCCCAGACCGACTCCCAGGGCGCTTTCTCCCTGCCCGGGATCGATTCGTATCGCAACCGGGTTTTGGTCGCCCGCAAGGCCGGACGGACCGAGGTCGTGGAGACGCAGGTCCAGGCCGGGGCGTCGCGGAGCCGAGAGCTGAGGCTACCGCCAGACGATCTTTTTCACCGACCGGTCTCTTTACCGGCCGGGCCAGATGATCCATTTCAAAGGGTTGTGTCTGAGCGCGGACGAGAATAAGGGCGAATACCGGGCTTTGCCCAAGCAGAGCGTTCGGGCGGTCTTCCGCGACGCCAATGGCCAGGAAGTCGCTACCCTTTCCCTGACATCCAATGAATTCGGATCTTTCAGCGGCGTGTTCACCGCCCCGGCCGACCGCCTGACGGGGACGATGACGATTTCGACCGAAAACCCGCAGGGCTCGGCCACGGTCCGGGTGGAGGAATACAAACGCCCGAAATTCCAGGTGAAGATCGACATCCCGGACCGGGAATTCCGCCTCAATGACGAGGTGGGCGTCCCGGGCGAGGCGATGTCTTATACCGGAGCGCCGATCGACGGGGCGCTCGTCCGATTCCGGGTGGTCCGCGAAGTCCGGTATCCGTCCTGGTGGTATTTCCCCTCCCGCAGCGAGTCGCAGGAAATCGCCCACGGGACGATGCGGACGGATGAAGCGGGCAAGTTCACAATCGTCTTTCCGGCCCGGCCCGACCCGAAGGCCGTGCCGGCCTCGCAGCCGGTTTTCTCCTACTCCGTCCAGGCCGACGTGACCGACGGGACGGGGGAAACGCGGAGCGCGACGGGATTTGTCCGCGTCGGCTATACGGCGATCGAAGCGGATCTTCGCGGCGCGGATTGGCAGGACACGGGGAAACCGGTGGTCCTGTCCGTGACCGCAACGACCCTGAACGGAAAACCGGCCGCGGCCAAAGGAACCGTCGAGGTTTACGCTCTCAAAGGCCCCGACCGTCCGGTCCCGCGGGACCTGTTCGGCTCCAGCGAGGCGTCCCGGGCCGCCGACTGGCGGCAGTGGCCGGAAGGGCCCGTCCGCGGCGAAAAAAGAATTTGCCGCGGCCGCTTCCGATAGCTCTCCCCAAAGAGTGTCCTTCGACTTGAAGCCGGGCGCGTACCGGGCCATCCTCAAAACGCGGGACGGCTTCGGGACTCCGGTCGAAAGCCGGTTTGTCTTTCTCGTTCTCGATCCGTCGGCGAAGGCCTTTCCCGTCCGGATCCCGTTCCACGTGGCCTCCCGGGCGACGTCGATCGAACCCGGCGAATCGTTCGAGATGCTCTGGGGAACCGGATACGAGCGCGGGCCGGTCTTAATCGAGGTTTATCAGAACGGCCGCCGTCTCCAGCGCTCCTGGACGACCGGGACCGACACCCAGGCCGTCATCCGCTTCCCGGTCGGCGAATCTTCCCGGGGCGGCTTCATGGTCTCGGCCGCGATCGTCAAGGATAACCGCCTGTATCGCGAGGAACGGCGGGTGTATGTCCCCTGGTCGAATAAAAGGCTGGAGCTGCAATGGCGCTCCTTCCGGTCCAAGCTCCGGCCCGGCCAGGACGAAACGTGGTCGCTCAAGATCACGGGACCGAAAGCGGAGGCGAAGGCGGCGGAAATGGTCGCGGCCCTCTACGACGTCTCGCTCGACCAATTCTATCCCCATGCGTTTCCGGCGGTCGCCGGCATTTTCCGAACGGATTTCTCCTTCGTCCGCAGTTCCTTCTCCAACCGGCCGGAGACTCTGCGCTCGTTCCTGGACAACCTCAATCCTTCCCGTTCCTACGAGACGGCTGTCTATACCCAATTCCCGGAAATGGTCACGGATACTCTGTTCGACTTCGATTACGGCGATCGGCGGGTGATGATGTCGGCTGAAGCCGTCCCGGCTCCGATGGCCGCGATGCAGGAAGCCAAGCTGGAGTCGAGGGCGGCGTGGTCGGGCGGCGTCATCGGCGGTGTTTTGGGCGATAAGGGCGGGAACGAGCCACGCCCGCCGCGGCGCCCCAGGTCGATCTCTCCCAAGTCCAGGCCCGGAAAAATCTGGATGAGACGGCCTTTTTCTTCCCGCATCTTTTGACCGGCCCGGACGGGACGGTCACCCTCGAATTCAAGATGCCCGAAGCCCTGACCGAATGGCGGTTCCTCGGCTTCGCCCATACGCCGGACCTGGTCAGCGGTTCGATCGAAGCCCGGACCGTCACCCAGAAGGAGCTGATGGTTCAGCCGAATCCGCCCCGGTTCCTGCGCGAGGGAGATTCCCTGGAATACACGGTCAAAGTCACGAACATGACCGAAGCGGCGGCGACCGGAGAGGTCGAGCTCCGGTTCTTCGATCCGCGAAATGAAAAGTCTCTCGATGCGGCCCTGGCCAATACTGCGACGAAAAAGGCGTTTGAAATCCCGGCCAAACAGTCGCGATCCTTTTCCTGGCCGATTTCCGTCCCCGACGGGGCGGAGACGGTCGGATTCAAGGCGGTCGCCGCGACCCGGGAATTTTCCGACGGCGAGGAAGGGATGGTCCCGGTCCTGAGCCGGAGCCTGATGGTGAGGGAATCGATTCCGCTGTGGATCAGCGGCGCGGGGAAGAAGGACATTCAGGTTCGAAAAGCTGGCCGCTTCGGGCGGCTCGACGACCCTGCGCAACCTCAGTCTGACCGTTCAGATGGCCAGCAATCCCGCCTGGTATGCGATTCAGGCGCTGCCTTATCTGATGGAATATCCCTACGAGTGTTCCGAGCAGGTCTTCAACCGTCTGTATGCCAACGCCTTGGCGAAAAAAATAGCCGGCTCCGATCCGAAGATCCGCCGCATTTTCGATTTATGGAAAGGAACCCCGGCCCTCCAATCCAACCTGGAAAAGAACGAAGATTTGAAAAGCATTCTTCTCCAGGAATCCCCCTGGGTCGTCGAGGCCAAGAGCGAAAGCCAGGCCAAGCGCAACATCGGCCTGCTCTTCGACGAGAACACCATGACCGTCGAGCCTCCGGCGGGCTACGGCCAAGCTTTCCGAGATGCAGCGTTCCGACGGCGCCTGGCCGTGGTTCCCCGGCGGACCGGCCAACGACTATCTGACCCTCTATATCGTGACCGGATTCGGGCGTCTCAAACATCTCGGCGTCGAGGGCGTGTCCCAGGAACCGGCGGTCCGGGCGCTCGGCCGCCTGGATGCCTGGATCCAGGAGTATTATCGGGATATTCTCGAGCACAAGCGGGAAAAGGAGAACAACCTCAGCCCGTCAATCGCCCTGTATTTGTACGCCCGGAGCTTCTACCTGAAGGATCGGCCGATCCCGGCCGCGTCCAAGAAGGCCCTCGACTATTTTCTGAGCCAAGGCGCCGCGCACTGGCTGAGGCTCGATAACCGTCAAAGCCAGGCCCACCTGGCCCTCGGCTTGAACCGGTTCGGCGACACGATGACCGCCCAGAAAATCATGCGCTCGATTAAAGAGCGGAGCAAAGTGGACGAAGAGCTCGGCCGGTATTGGGCCGAGACCGAGCTGTCCTGGTCGTGGTACCGGGCTCCGATCGAAACGCAGGCGATGATGATCGAAGCCTTCGACGAAGTGATGGGCGACGCGGCGGCGGTCGAGGAATGCCGGATCTGGCTCCTGAAGCAGAAACAGACCCGGGACTGGAAAACGACCAAGGCCACGGCCGACGCCGTCTACGGCCTGATCCTCCGGGGGACGGACTTCCTGGCTTCCGACGCGATCGTCGAAGTCACTTTGGGCGGGGAAAAAGTCGAGCCGGAAAAAGTGGAAGCCGGGACGGGATTCTACGAGAAGCGATATGCGGCTTCGGACATCAAGGCGGCGATGGGGGAAATCGAAGTCCGCAAGACGGACAAGGGCATCGCCTGGGGCGGCGTCCACTGGCAATACATGGAAGACATCTCCAAGATCACCCCGCACGAGCAGAACCCCCTGCGGCTCAAGAAGTCGGTCTTCGTCAAGCGGTTGACTAAAAAAGGCCCGGAAATCGAGCCGGTCCGCGGGCCGCTGGCCGTCGGCGACACCGCTGGTGGTCCGGATCGAGCTGCGGACCGACCGGGACATGGAATATGTCCACATGAAGGATCACCGCGGCTCGGGGCTCGAGCCCGTCAACGTCCTATCCCAGTACCGGTTCCAGGACGGCTTGGCCTACTATGAAGCGACGAAGGACACGGCCAGTCATTTCTTCATCGATTACCTGCCGAAGGGGACTTACGTTTTCGAGTACGAGCTGCGGATCCAGCATCGCGGCTCTTACCAGAACGGGATGGCCCATATCGAATGCATGTACGCGCCGGAGTTCAACAGCCATTCGGAAAGCGTCAAGCTGGAAGTCCGGTAAGAGGCTGTAAGGGAACCGTCATGCCGAACATTCGACGCCAAGCCCGGATGGAGGGTTTGCACGAGCTCCTCGAATTCGTCGATGCCGGAGCCCGGGCTTCGGGTTTTTCGGAGCAGGCCCGGGGCCGGATCCGCTTGGCCTCGGAAGAAGCCCTGGTCAACGTCATCCTTCACGCCTACCATGGGGCCGAAGGCCCGGTGGAGGTCGGTTGGGAAATGACGGGAGAACCGGCCCTGGAGATCGTCATCCGAGATCAAGGAGCCGCCTTCGACCCCCTGAAAGCGGAGGAACCAGACACCGAAGCCGGTCTTGAGGAGCGGAAGGTCGGGGGCCTGGGCATTTTCTTCATCCGGGAAGTCACCAACCGGGTTCAATACCGTATGGAAAACCGGGAGAATGTCCTGACTCTCGTATTCTTCCCTTGACCTCAGGCGGGCCTACCGAAGCGCCCCGGCGATTTTTCCGCGTAATTGTTTTATAATGAACACAGCTTCATGTCTTCTGTAAAAGCAGTCGCCGAGGGGAGTCATGTTTCCGGCCCCGAATTCCAGCCGCTTTTTGCCCCCCTCACTTTAACGGCGATGCTGGAGAGGAGCTTTGCCGGTCCGTCCGACCGGCCGGCTCTCGGCTTTGTCGGCGAGTCGCCCCTCTCGTACGGCGACCTTCGGGAATGCGTGGCCCGCCTTGTCGGTCTCCTTCGGGACAATGGTCTGCACAAGGGGGACAAAGTGGCCCTTCTTGGGGAAAACCATCCTCATTGGGCTGCCGCGTTCTTTGCCGTAACGTCCATGGGGGCCGTGGCCGTCCCGATCATGCATGAATTCCCCCGGCCGGACGTGCGCCGGATTCTGGCGATGTCCGGTAGCCGGGCGGCATTCGTTTCGGCCAAGTTCCAGGCCATCGTGGAGGAAGGGGAGCTGCCGCCTCCCGGCCTGGTGATCCGACTGGAGGACTTGACGATCGTAAGCAAAACCCCGGGGCGGGCGGAGCGCGACGAAGCGAGGTCATCTGAGGCCGGGCTCCCGGCCGTTGATGAGGACGATCCGGCTTCCTTGATCTTCACCTCGGGGACGTCGGGCTTTTCCAAGGGCGTCCTTCTGACCCATCGAAACCTGGTCCACAATGCCATGGCCATCGATCAAATGTGCGGCCGGGTCGTGGAATCCGACCGGCTGCTGTCCGTCCTGCCCCTGGCTCATGCCACGGAATGCACCCTCGGCCTGATCATCCCGGTCATGAAGCGGGCCTCGGTGGCTTATCTGCGCAAGCCCCCGGCCGGGGCCGTTTTGCGCCCGGCCATGAGCGCGGTTCGGCCGACGATTATGATCGCCGTCCCCTTGATCATCGAGAAGATCTACAAGACCCGGATCCAGCCCGAGCTGGTCCGGCGGGCCCTGGTCCGGCGGCTGTCCCGCTTCGGTCCGACGCGGAACCTGCTCATGCGGTTGTTCGGCCGGCAAGTGCGGAAGGCCTTCGGCGGTTGCCTGCGGATGTTCTGCATGGGCGGCGCCTCCCTCTCGGCGGAAACGGCCGTTTTTCTGGACGAGTCGAAATTTCCCTACACGGTGGGATACGGATTGACCGAGGCGGCTCCGCTGGTCACAGGCGACCCGCCGGGGGCCTTTGTCTCCGGCTCATGCGGCCGGCCGTTGCCCGGAGTCGAGGTCCGGCTGGCCGATCCCGATCCGGATACGGGGGAGGGTGAGATCGAGGTCAGAGGGCCGAACGTCATGGCCGGATATTATCCCTCAACGGGCGGGGCGCCCGCCTTCACCTCCGATGGGTGGCTGAAAACCGGGGATATCGGGGCGTTCGATTCCCGGGGTTTTCTGTTTTTCCGCGGACGGCTGAAGAACATCATCGTCCATTCCAGCGGCAAGAAGACGTTTCCGGAAGCGATCGAAAGCCTCCTCAACATCCAGCCGTATGTCGGCGAGTCCCTGGTTCGAGACGTCGGCGGCGTCGTGGCCGCGTCCGTGGCCTTGGACCGGGAACAGCTCGAGGCGCTCCGGCCGAGAATTGTTCCCGACGGGCCGGCCCGGGCGAAAGCCGTCGCCGCTCTCCTTCGGAGCATCCAGACCGACGTCAACCGCCGGCTTCCCGCCTGGTCCCACATCCGGAAGATCGAGGAGCAAACGACTCCCTTCGAAAAGACGCCCTCGAATAAAGTGAAGCGTTATCTGCACGCTCCCCCGCAATAGAGAATTGTCCGGATCAGGCCGGCGTGGGGGCTTCCTTCTTCTTGGATAGCAGCGTCACGGCCACGGCCAGGGTGATGGCGATCACGAACGTCGAAGCCCGGGCGGTGAGCGTGGATTCCCATCCGGCCAGCATCCAGACGATCGTGGAGATGAGGCCCGCCGCTAAAGCGGTCACGACGCCGGGGGCGCCGAACCGGTCCCAATAGAAGGATAAGAGAACGGCCGGAGCGAAGGAACAGCCGATGCCGGCCCAGGCGTAGCTGACGATGGAATAGATCAGATCTTTCGTCGTAAGAGCCAGGGCCAATCCCAGAATGCCGACCGAAACGGTCGCCACCCTCGAGATCCGGAGCAGGGTTCGGTCCTTGGCCCGGCCTTTCTTAAGGATGCCTTTATAGACGTCTTCGCTGATCGAGGTGGCGGCGACCAGGAGCATGCTCTCGGCCGTCGAGATCATGGCCGCGACGGCGCCGGCCAACAGAAGGGCGGCCAGCCAGCCGGGGAACATGTCGTTGAGAAGGAAGGGGAGGATCATTTCGGAGTCGGCGACGGCGTTCGGTCCGTAGAGGACCTGAGCCCCGAGGCCGATGACGACGACGCCGCCGTAGGCGATGATCGTCCAGGCGACGGCGATGTTTCGGCCGGAGCGGACGTTGCGATCGTCCTTCATGCCCATGAACCGGGCGTTGAGCTGGGGCAGTCCGCCGAGATAACCGAAGAACCAGGCCAGGTTGTTGAAGATCATCAGGCCGGCGGCAAAGCCCGTTAATCCTCCGGTCAGCGAGCCGAAGCCCGGACCGGCCGCGGCGAAGGCCTGGCTCAACGAGACGGGGGAGGCGAAGACCTTGATCAGAATGATGACGGGGGTGACGATCAGGGTGATCAGCATCAGGATGGACTGGAGCGTGTCAACCGCCACGACGCTGACGAAGCCGCCGAACGTGGCGTATCCGAGGATGACGACAGCTGAAATGATCATCCCCCACATGGGGCTGAAGCCGAAGGTCTGCTGGATTGTTTTTCCCGCTCCCGCAAATTGCGCTCCGACGTAGAACACAAAGAAAAAGACGATGATCCCCGTGGAGAGGATCCGGATCAGATTGGCCTTGGCCGCATATTTCGCGGCGAAGTACTCGGGCATGGTCATGGCGTTGTAGGTCTCGGCTTCCGATCGGAATTTTTTCGCCAGGATGATCCAGGCCGCGGAGATGCCGACCAGGCATCCGACGCCGGTCCAGATGCCTGACAGTCCCGTGGAGTAGATGAATCCGGTCAGGCCCAGGAGCAGCCAGGCCGACTCGCCGGTCGCCCTCTCGGAGAGAGCCAGCATCCAGCCCGGGAGCTTCTTCCCGCCGAGGACGAAGTCGGATTGGGTTTTGGTTTTCCGGGCTTGCCAGAGCCCGAGGGCGAAGGTCGCGAGGAAGTAGAGGGCGAAGACGAGAATCACATGTACTTCCCGCCGATATAGTTCGAGAGCTGTTCGATCAAGGCGTCCTTTTCCGAGATGATCGCCTTGACGACGTCGCCGATGGAGATCAAGCCGGCGAATTTCCCGCCGTCGCAGACCGGGAGATGCCGGACGTGCTTGGCGGTCATGAGGACCATGCATTCTTCGACGGTGTTGGCCGGGCTGACGGTGAACATCTTTTCGGCCGGAGTCATGATCTCGGCGACCGAAGTTTCCTTGGACGATTTGCCGAAGAGCATGACTTTGCGGGCGTAATCCCGTTCGGTCAGGATGCCTTCGACCTTGCCTTTTTCGTTCATGACCATCAGAGCCCCGATTTTTTTATCGGCCATGAGCTTGAGGGCATCGAAGACCATGGCTTTCGGAGAGATCGACCAGATGTCGCAACCCTTGGCGGCGAGGATTTCTTTGACGTCTTTCATGACGGCCTTCCTTTCCGGCGGAATGGATGTATTTTAGGGGGAAGAGACCGCAAATTCAAGTCCCTTCCCGTCGCTCGATCCGGACCAGGGTTGCCTCGAACGGAAGAAGGGCGACCCGTCCTCCCTCGATTTGCTCGCCCCGCTCCTCGAATGGCGAGCTGCGATAGGCGGTCCCGTTTTCAAGCAGACGGCCTCGCAGCCGGGCCTCGACCGGACGGTCCGTGGGATTGTACAACCGGACCATGACGGCCGAGCCGTCGGCCGCGGGTCGGAGGACGGTGGCCAGGACCGGACCGGGAAGCAGGTTCAGGGGTGAGCCGAAGGGAGCGGCGGGGGCCGCCGGCAGGGCGATCATCGGCCGGTCGGCCGCGATGCCCGAGCGTGTCATGCCGATGGGATCGTTCGCCGCTCGCGGGCGGATGACGAACCGGAAGGTCGCGGGGCCTTCCTGGTCGGCCTTGTAGTTGGTGTGCCAGTAATTGTTCATGGCGTAGGAATAGAGCGTCTGGGACGTTCCTGTCTCCTCCCGCCAGCGGCGCGTCCCTCCCGGCCCGGGCGTTTCGTCGGTCATCCGTCCGATCTCGACCAGGGGCGCGTCCAGCGTGACCCAGGTCACGCCGAAATCCTTATTGAAGACATCGACGGCGTTCTGGACGCTGAAGAAGTCCCGGTTCGAACCGGCGATCTGATCCGCGTCCGGCCGGATTTGAGCCCAGCCCAGGTCGAGTCGGGACTCCCCGCCGGGGATGCGGAAGGGGAAGGCGAAGTGGACGCTTTCCTTTTCCCGGACCTTCTCCTTGTCGACAACGTTTCGGATCTCGAGCCGGTCCGATCCGGCCGTCAGGATGTACTCGCGGCGGAGCTCCCGGGCGCCCGGGGCCTTGGAAACGACGACGACCGAAGCGATCAGCGGCCCGGGCTCGCCGGGAAGGATTTGGACGGACTCGACTCCCCGGGCTTCTTTCGGGTCGCGGCCGGGGACATACAGATAGTCGTTCAAACCGCGACCGCCGGAGGCGTCGACGAGGTCGGGAAGGCCGGTCACTTGCCAAACCAGGCTTCGGATCGCCCCGGTCTTTTTATCGATCTCGATTTTCAGTATCTCGTTTTCCAGCGGAAAAGCCGTCGCCCGGCCGCCGTTCGGCGGGGCGGGCTCGCCCTTCTCGATCCGGTACCGGGCTGATCCGAACGGCGGAACGGGCCCGGCCAGGATGGCCAGGCTGCCGTCCATCAGCCGCTGCGAAGGTATGGGATGGCCGTACGCGTCATGGACGGAATCGCCGGCTGGGCTCAGCGCTTTCGGAACCAGCACGACCTCCTGCCGGTTGAAGCCCGTCGGATTGAAGATGTCGACCGCGTCGGCCGGTCCGCCTGAGCCGGACCAAAGCCGGCCCGCCTCCGCCGCCAGGGCGGCCGAGCGCCGGTCGGCTTCCTCGACATAGGCTTTCTTGAACGCCCATTGGCTGCGGGCGTTTTCGCCGTCGGGATTGCTGACGCTGTCGGCCGCGCCCCAGGTGTGCTCATCCCAAAGGACGACGTAACGCCAGGCCTCGTCGAAGTCCTTTTTGGGGAATTTCTCCGGAGCGATCGTCGCCCAAAGGGCTTCGGCCGTGATCAGACGGCGGGCCGCTTCGCGGTTGAGGGCCTGCTCGCGGGCCGTGGACGCCGCGCCGTCCTCCCAGTAGACCGAGAAATCGCCCCGGACCAAGGGGAGCTTGGCTCCGTGGCGCTTCTCGAATTCTGCGAACATCTCGGAGGCGGTGGCGATCCGGAAACGGGGCGACACATATCGTTCGTTCCAGTCTTTGACGAAATCGGGAAGACGGGGGTCCGGGGGGCCGTTGTCGCCCCCGGTCGTATAACGGACCTGAACCATGTCGTAAGGATAGCTTTTCTCGGCCAGCTCCCGGCAATAATCAAGGACCGGCTTGGACTTGTCGGCCGTCAGGGAGCCCATGTTTAAGCCGTGGAACCAGGAATAACCGCGCCCGGCCATCCAGAAGAGGATCTTTTCCTTGCCCGAAGGGCTGACCCAGTAAAACGGCTTGTCGGCCCAGGCTTTCATCGCGTTGCCGATGCGGTCGCCGCCGTCTGGGAGATGGGGCATGTAGTTTGGCCCGCTGGAGAAATACTTGATCCCGTTTTGGGCCAGGACCGGGACCAGGCTCCAGGAATAGCTCGGGATGTCGGTGACCATCACCGCGTCGATCGCCAGCCCTTCGGCCCGGGAGAATTGCCGGGAGAAGTCGAGGAAATGGTCGAGCTCTTCGGCCGGGGCGATCCCGGTCAGGACGTTGGCGTACAAACCTTGGAGGCCGATCCGGCCGGACTTCACCGCCCGGACAAAAGCCGCTTTTTTCTCCGGAGACGCCCCGCGGAGATAGGAATCGACGGCCCAAAGGACCTCGCTGTTCCATTTGAACCGAGCCCCTTCGGGATAGGCGGCCGTCCGCTCGGCGATCTCGATGGCTTGCTCAAAGAAGGCCCAATGGTTCTTTTCGACGACGGCCTGGTGATCGGAATAGCCGATGTCGTTGTGAGAATGGGGAAGGAGCCAGAGCTCCCGCCGGACCACCGGATTCAGCCGGACGGCGAAGCGCTCGGCCGGCCGGTCGCCGATTTTCACTTCGATGGGGACGTCGGTCGGCGCGGAAACAGAATCGGCGGGGACCTGGAAGCGGTTATAGCCGAGGACGAGGTCTTCCCGAAGGGTCGTTCCCGAGATCTTCACTTCGGCCCTGGCGGCCGGGGCGATGTGGCTGATTTCCAGGCGGATCGACTGCCGGACGCCGTCTTTGTCCCGGATGAGGGCTTCCTCGCCGCCGGCCCTGACCCAGGAGGTCAATTCCGTCGGGAACATCATGAACCAGTCGCGGCTCCCGCCGTTCTCGCCGGTGACGTCGATCCGGACGGGGCGTCCGGGGGCGAGAACGGATTTCGGCAAACGGAGAAACATGAAGCCGAACAGCTCGTCGAACTGATCGACGAAGGTCGTCTCGAAGCGGAGCGAAGCTCCTTCCGGACCGGAGAGGGTCCAATTTTTTTCCGTGGCGTCCTTGCCCGTCCTGAAGGCGAGGAACGGGCGGCCGTCGATTTTCATCTCGAACCGGTGGGCGCCCTTTTGGGTCGCCAATCCGCACATCCAGATGAACGTCGCCGCGTCGTCCTCGAAATCCGCGGGCACAGGAGCGGTCTCCCAGGACACGGTCATTGTCCCGTCGGTGGCCCGGGCGATCAAAGCGGCGGAGATGTCCCGGTAGGGCGAATGGTAGCCCATCGCTTCTCCGGAGATCGTTCGCGACCAGCCCTGCAACCAGGGACCGGCGGAACCTTCGGCCCCAAGGGCCGGTCCGGCCGCGCCTGCCGGGCAGGAGGAAGCCGTCCGGGACATCAGTCCGGCGGCAGCGACAACCATCGTGCCGAAAAGCAAAGCGATCATTCTCATTTTCATCCTGTAAATCCCTTGCATCCGGTCGTTTTCTTTTCCGCCTTGCCGACCGCTCCTTTAGGACCGGCCCGCGGCCGGCTTTGTAATCTTCAACACCCAGGCGTGGCGGGTGGGAGGCGTTTTTTGCGCGGCCGCGGGGATCGCGACGAGCGCCCCCTTGCCGACGGCTTCCCAGCGGAGCGCGCCCGATTTGCCGAGAAGCTCGATCCGCCCCCCCGGCCCGGGGGCGAACGATGAGAGCATGATTTTGGAGGGCATCGTGAGCTCGTTTTCCCCGGCTAGGACCAAGGCGTAGACGGTCCCGTCTTTCTTGGCCGTAAAGCAGATACCGGCCTCCTTGTAAGGCGCGATCGGCCGGGTTTCGTAAATCGCCTCGGCGTTGACCTTCATCCAGGCCCCGATCTCCGCCAGCCGGGCGAGCGATTCGGCCGGGAGCTCGCCCTCGGGGCTCGGACCGATGTTAAGGAGGAAGTTGCCGCCCTTGGAGACGATGTCGACGAGGAGATGGATCAGGCTGTTCGTCGACTTGTACACGTCATCGGGAACGTAGGACCAGGAGCGGCCCATCGTCATGCAGGTTTCCCAGAGGTAGGGCAGGGGTTTTTCCGGAACTTCCTGCTCGGGGGTGCGGTAATTCTCGTACCGGCCGGGCACGGCCCGGTCGACGACAATCAATCCCGGTTGGTGGCGGCGGGCCATGGCTGCGATTTTTGGCATATCGATGTCTTGGTTGGCGGGTTGCTTGATCATGTTCCGAAGAGAGGGCGGGAGGACCGGATACGGCCGGACCCAGCCGCCGTCCAGCCACAAGATGTCGACCTTGCCGTAACCGGTCATGAGCTCCTCGATCTGCCTGAAGGTGAAGTCCTTAAAGCGGGCCCAGCGCTCCGGGTAGCGGCTCGTGTCGTAGTTGACGTGCCGGTCGGGGGTGGCCCATTCCGGGGCCCAGTAATCGGGCGAATGCCAATCGGGTTTGCTGAAATAGGCTCCGATGCCGAAGCCCTGCGGCCCGGAACGCGTCGAAGATCTCCTTGGCCGACGTTGGCCTTGGGATGCGCGGCGAAAGGAACTCCCGGTCCGGTGATCCGGTAATCGGTCTGCTTCGTATCGAACATGCGAGAAACCGTCGTGGTGCTTGGTCGTGAAGACGAGGTAACGCATGCCCGCCAGCTTGGCCGCCCGGGCCCAATCGGCCGGGTCGAATTTCACCGGGTTGAACGTTTTCGGCAACTCCTGGTAGCGGCGTTTGTATTCGACATAATCCGGGATGTTCCGGGCGCACCAGGGCTCGTCCTCCGAGCAGATCGACCAGGATTCGACTACGCCCCATTGGCTGTACGGTCCCCAATGCATCATCAAGCCGAATTTCATGTCCTGGAACCACTCGAGCTTTTGCAGGACGAGCGGATCGCTTTCCTTTTCGTCGGCTTCCTGGATCGGCGGAGTGGAGCCGAAAACGGTCGGGGAGAGAAAGACGAGAAGGGCGGCGAATCCGAGAGCGAGGATTGCGCGTCGGGACATGGCGGCCTCTCTTCAAAAAGATGGAGAAATTGTATCATTTTTTCTTCTTTGGAAATAAGATGCTGCTTCTTTGGGTCGGACCTCAGCATTTGATTTATTTTCTTTTAGATATCCGTTTTTGAGAATGGTCGGACCTCGGAATATTTGTGTGTCTGCCGACCTGCTTTTAAAAACTAGTGAAAACAAATAAGATGCTGAGGTCCGACCCCAGAACGAGAAGGAGGCGCGGGTGTCATGAAAATCGAGCACATCAAACGGTTCGGCGGCGTCGCGATTATATTGACCGCGGCCTTGGTCGCGGCGGCCGGGGCGATCGTCCTTTTGGCCCAGGGACAAGGACAGGGGAGAGCCAGGACACTCCGCTCCAACGGAATGCTCGATTCCGGCCTCCTCACCCGGGAAACACCCGACTTCATCCTGAAGCTTGTCCGGTCCTCCCAGACCGCGGCTGCCCTTAAGCCGCTGGGCGCCGCCGGATTCGACTTCACCCCGGGGGGATTGCTGGCCGAACGCTGTTTCGACGGCTTCTACCATCTGGGGGATATCAACCTCCGGCTTCGCCTGGAGGATACGGGGGATTGGAAGAATTTCACCACGGCGGCCGCCCGAAAGCCGGTTTCGGCCCTGCCGGTCAAGGCCCCCGTCCTGGCCTCGGCCGACCTGGGGCCGTCGTTTGGAGAAGGCTTTCCGCTGAAAGTCGTCCGGACCTGGCTCGTCGAAAACGACCGGCTGATCCTGCGGTTTGAAATCAGCAATCCGACCGGGAGCCCGTCCGGGTCGGGGGACTGGGGATCCCGATGGTCTTCAACAACGCCATCAACGACCGGGAGCTTGAGGAGGCCCACGTCGTCTGCTCGTTCTCCGACCCCTATATCGGTGCCGATGCCGGATACCTCCAGGTGACGCGTCTCAGCGGAGCCGGGCCGGCGCTTCTCGTCGTCCCTGACGGCAAGACGCCGTTTGAAGCATACGCCCCGATTCTGAACCCGCCTTTCCGGCCGGAGGAGAAAGGCCCGGTTTTCACCGATCTCACGCCCCGGGCCCAGACGTTCGAAGGATTCTATGAATGGCTGGTCCACAGCCGGGCTTATTCCGAATCGGAATGGAAGGATGCCCAGCCCTGGAATCCGCCGACGGATTGCGTCTTGGCCCCCGGCGAAAGCCGGACGTACGGCGTCCGTTTCCTTCCGGCTCCGGAAATCCGGAAGATCGAGGAGACGCTGATTGCGGCCGAGAGGCCGGTGGCGGTCGGGATCCCGGGCTATGTGCTTCCCTCGGATATCGACGGCAGGTTGTTTCTCAAGTATCCGAAACCCGTTAAAACCTGGGCGGTCGAGCCTTCCGGGGCGATCTCGGTCTCCTCGAATCCCGACACGGCCGGCGGCTGGAAGGCGTTTACACTCCGGGCGAAGAGCTGGGGGCGGGCCCGCCTTTCCGTTACGTATGAAGACGGCACGGTCCAGGCGATCCATTATTACCTGATCAAATCTCAGGCAGACGCCGTCGACGACCTGGGACGGTTCCTGACGACAAAGCAGTGGTTCGTCGACCCGAACGATCCCTTCAAGCGCAGCCCGTCGGTCATGACCTACGACCGGGAGGAGAACCGGATCGTCGACCCAGGACAGCCGGGTCTGGGTCGCCGGGCTGGGCGACGAGGGCGGCTCGTCGTGGCTGACCGGGGCGATGAAGCTCTTCGGCCGCCCGGACAAAGCCCAGATCGAGAAGTATCAGGAATTCATCGACAAGGTCCTCTGGGGCGGGCTCCAAATCGCCGAAGGCCCGACCAAGTACGGCGTCCGGAAAAGCCTGTTCTATTACCAGCCGGATGAGATGCCGGCCGGGTTTTACCGGACCGACTTCAATTGGGGTAGTTGGACGAGCTGGAAAAAGAAAGACACCGAGCGGTTGGACCGTTCTTATAATTATCCCCACGTGGCCGCCCTTCACTGGACGATGTACCGGCTTGCCCGGAACTCCATCGGCCTTGTCACAAATCATCCCTGGGACTGGTATCTGCGGAACGCCTACGAGACCGTCCTGGCGATGATGAAATTCGCCCCGTATTACACCCAGTACGGCCAGATGGAGGGGACGGTCTTTCTCGAAATCCTTCAAGATCTCCAGCGCGAGGGTTGGAAAGCCGAGGCGGCCGACCTAGAAGCGAAGATGAAATCCCGGACCGAGATCTGGCTAAAAAAAGCGTATCCCTTCGGCAGCGAAATGGCCTGGGATTCCACCGGCCAGGAGGAAGTCTACGCTTGGACGAAATATTTCGGCGGAATCGAAAAGGCCCGGGTGACGCTTGAGGCCATCCTCGGTTACATGCCGACGGTTCCGAATTGGGGATACAACGGCAACGCCCGGCGGTATTGGGATTTTCTCTACGGCGGAAAGATCCGCCGCATCGAGCGCCAGATTCATCATTACGGCTCGAGCTTGAACGCTATTCCCGTCTTATCCGCCTACCGGGACGATCCCCGCGATTTTTATCTGTTGCGGGTTGGCTATGGCGGGGTTATGGGTACCTTGACGAACATCGATCAAGAGGGATTCGCCTCGGCGGCTTTCCACGCCTTTCCGGATACGATGAAGCACGACCCGATTTCGGGAGATTTCGCGCCGAATTTCTTCGGTCACGCCCTCAATAGTGCCGCTTACCTGGTCCGGCATCCCGAATTCGGCTGGCTGGCCTTCGGCGGCCGGGTCGAAATCGAGGGCTCGATCGTCCGCCTGATTCCGGCGGATTCCTTCCGTTCCCGGGTGTATGTGGCTCAACTGGGTTTGTGGCTGACGCTTGATGCCGGAACGTTCGAGTCGATCGAAATCGACATGGACAACCGCCGGCCGATGCGGATTGTGTTGTCGAAAGCGACGGAATTTTCCAAGGTCGCCCGGTTGAGAGTGGAAGCGCCCGGAAGAGAGAGGACCGGCCTGGAAGAATATACCTTGGCGGGCTTATTCAGTGTCGAGCGGGGCGCGCATGTCATCCCGCTATCCTCCGGTCCGACCCATGTCGAGCTGGGGTATATGGTACTCCGGTAGGAGTCATTGGGGTCGGACCTCAGCATCTGATTTATTTTCTTTGATTTATGCCTTGCAGGGGTTATTTCTTCTGGAAAAGGCTCTTCTGATTATTTTTGTAATGTTGGTTAATTAAACAAGATCCTGAGGTCCGACCCCAGGACTTAAAGAAATTTCTTGACAAACCATTTCTTTGGATTTAATTTATATCTAGATATAACTTAAGTATATCTTAATATATCTGAAGAGGAGAATATGATGCAGCACAGACAAAATTTCGGCTATTGGGGCCGGGGAGAAAGGATTTTCCATAAAGGCGACTTCAAATTTTTGATTCTCGACCTCCTGAAAGACAAGCCCCGTCACGGATATGAGATCATCCGCGAGCTGGAAAACCAATTTAATGGATTTTATGCTCCAAGCCCGGGGGCCGTCTATCCGACTCTCCAGTACCTTGAGGAAATGGAATTCGTGACATCCGTGCAGCAGGACGGGAAAAAGGTCTATACCATCACGGAAACCGGCCTCGCGTTTCTCTCGGAAAAGTCCAAGGAAACGGCCGAAATCAAAACCCAAATGAAAAACTGGTGGGGATGCTATGGGGCCGAATTTAAGGACGAGATGCGGGACGTCATGCGGACGCTGGGTGACCTGGGCAAAACGATCGGGCAGAGAGCCCGGGCGGCCGGTGCCGAAAAGATGCCCCAAGTGAAGCAGGCCCTGGCCGACGCGGCCAAGGAGATCGAGCGGATCTTCAAGTCCTGAGGATTGACCGGCCGGATTCCCCCGTGCTATAAGCCGGAGTGGGAATTCCGGTGAAACGGCGCGCCTTCGTCAAATCTGCCGGCTTGGCCGCCCTCGGCCTGCCGCTGTCGGGGACTTTCTTTCAATCCTGTCGCGGGGGGCGACAGCCTCACATCGTTTTCATCATGGCCGACGACCATGCCTCCCAGGCGGTCGGCTGTTATGGGAGCCGTCTTAACCGAACGCCGGGAATCGACCGGATCGCCGGCGAAGGCGTCCGGTTCGAAAACTGCTTCTGCACGAACGGCATTTGCGCCCCCAGCCGGGCGGTCATCCTGACCGGGAAACACAGCCATCAGAACGGCGTTCGCGACAACGAAGACGTCTTCGATGGGAGCCAGCCGACATTTCCCAAAATTCTTCAAGCCGCCGGCTACGAAACGGCCCTCCTCGGCAAATGGCACCTGAAAAGCGACCCGACCGGTTTCGACTATTGGAACATCCTCCCCGGCCAGGGCGAGTACTACAATCCCGAATTGATCGAAATGGGCGTACGAAAAGGCCGGACGGGTTATGTGACCGATCTCCTGACCGAGGAGGCCTCGGCGTTCCTGCAATCCCGGCGGGACACGGCCAAGCCGTTCCTCCTGATGCTCCATCACAAGGCTCCCCACCGCAACTGGCAGCCGGCCGAGCGGCATCTGTCTCTCTACGACAACACGGCCTTCCCCGAGCCGCCGACGCTGTTTGATGATTATGCGACGCGGTCGCGGGCCGCCTTCGAGCAGGAAATGACCATCCGGGACCATATGACCCTGGAGTCCGACCTTAAGCTCGGCCCGGCTCCGGACCGCTTGACTCCCGGCCAGAGGGAGGCCTGGGAAAAAGCTTACGGCCCCAAGCGCGAGGCGTTCAAGAAAGCCGGCCTCCAAGGCGAGGCCCTCGTCCGCTGGAAATACCGACGCTACCTCCAGGATTACCTCGGGACAATCGCCGCGGTGGACGAGAGTGTCGGCCGGGTCCTCGATGTCCTTGAGGATACGGGCCTGGCCGAAAACACCCTTGTCGTCTATACCTCGGACCAGGGATTTTTCCTCGGTGAGCACGGCTGGTTCGACAAGCGCTTCATGTACGAGGAATCGTTGCGCATGCCGATGGTGATGCGCTGGCCCGCCCGGATCAAGCCGCAATCGGTCGAAAATCGCCTTCTCTCCAATCTCGACTTCGCCCCGGCCTTTCTCGATGCCGCGGGGATTCCGAAACCCGGCGACATGCAGGGCCGGTCGTTTCTGCCCCTGTTTTCCGGCCGGTTGGTCCCCGATTGGCCCCGGTCGGTTTATTACCATTATTTTGAGTTCCCGGCCGTTCACATGACCAAGCGGCATTACGGCGTTCGGACGGAGCGCTACAAGCTCATCCATTTCTATAACGATATTGATGCCTGGGAGCTTTATGACCTCGAACAGGATCCGGTCGAAAGGCATAACCTCTATGCCGACCCGGCCTACGCCGCCGTCCGCCGCGACTTGGAAGCCGAGCTGGCCCGGTTGCGGAACCTGTATCAAGATTCGGCCTAACTAATGCGTGTACGTTTACATACTGGCCTATTATTCATCCCGAAGGAAAATAAACTATTGTTTTGACCCCGATGACTATGATATAAAGCAGCCAATCCATGGACTAAGGAGAACGGGACATGGGCGTGCTCAAACCTCTCGATTGGATCATCATCCTCATCTATTTCGCCATCATCCTCGGCCTGGCCTGGAAGGTCATGCGCCAGAAGCAGAAAACCTCGGACGATTATTTTCTGGCCGGCCGAAACCTCGGCTGGCTCATCGTCGGCGCCTCCATCTTCGCCTCGAATATCGGGGCCGAGCACCTCGTCGGCCTGGCCGGGTCGGGCGCGACCGACGGCGTGGCCATGGCTCATTACGAGCTTCACGCCTGGTGCCTTCTCGTCCTGGGCTGGGTCATGGTCCCGTTCTACATGCGCTCCCGCGTGTTCACCATGCCGGAGTTTCTGGAGCGGCGCTTTTCGCCCGCGGCCCGAACGGTTCTGTCGCTCATCTCGCTGGTTGCCTACGTCCTGACCAAGATGGCTGTCGGCATCTTCGCCGGCGGCATCGTCTTCAGCGTCCTCCTTCCCGAGGTCAATGTCCTGGGCCTGGACAGCTTCTGGATCGGATCCATCCTGGTCATCGTCATCACCGGGTTGTATACGGTCATGGGCGGGCTCAAGGCCGTCGCTTACACCGAAGCCTTGCAGACATTCATCCTGATCATCGGGGCGGGCTTGGTGACGTATTTCGGGCTGAAAGCCCTCGGCGGTTGGGACCAGCTCCGGGCCATCGCCGGCGGCGAGATGTTCAACCTCTGGAAGCCGCTCGTCCCGGCGGGAATCGAAGGGACCTGGGCCCCGGTCAAGGAAGCCGGCCGGATGGCCTGGTACTTTAACGACAACTACCCCTGGATCGGGATGCTCTTCTGCGCCCCGATCATCGGCCTGTGGTACTGGTGCACCGATCAGTACATCGTCCAGCGCGTCCTCGGGGCGCCCGATCAGCGCCAGGCCCGCCGGGGGAGCATCGCCGCCGCCTTCTTCAAGCTTCTTCCGGTTTTCATCTTCATCATCCCGGGCATGATCGCCTTCGCCCTGGCCAAGAGCGGGCAGAACGGGGCCCTCCAGCAAGAGCTCTTCGGCACCGGAAGCGAACTGATCCGGGCCAACGCCCAGAAAGCCTTTCCCATGCTTGTGGCCAATATCCTCCCGGTCGGCGTGCGGGGCATGGTCGTGGCCGGGTTGCTGGCGGCCCTCATGAGCTCGCTGGCCGGGGCCTTCAACGCCGCCTCGACGCTCTTCACCATGGACTTCTACCAGCGCCTGAAACCCAAAGTGACCCAGGAAAAGCTGGTTTGGGTCGGCCGCGTCGCCACCGGCGTCATGGTCCTGATCGGACTGCTCTGGATTCCGGTCATCCGCGGCGGCCGGGGGCTTTATGATTACCTCCAGGGCGTCCAATCGTATCTGGCCCCACCCATTTTCGTCGTCTTCTTTTTCGGCGTTTTCAACAAACGGCTGAATGCCAAGGGTTGCCTGGCCGCCCTCGGCTCGGGCTTCGCCCTCGGGCTCTTTCGCCTAGCGGTCGATACTCCGGTGAAACTCAGCCAGGGATTCTCCTATGCCGAAGGGTCCTTCCTCTGGATTGTCAATAACATTTTCTTCCAGTACTACAGCCTGATTATCTTCCTTGTTTGCGTTCTCGTCATGTACGTCGTCAGCTATTCGACTGCGGCGCCGTCTTACGAGAAGATTTCCGGGCTGACCTACGGGACGGTCACCGCGGAACACAAGAAGGAATCGCGGGCCAGCTGGAACGCGGCCGACGTCATTTCTTCCGTCATTGTTCTGGCCCTGATCATCGCCGCGTACATTTATTTCTCGGGGTGAGCCCGCGGCCGGGCGTTTGACAATCGATTTCGGACAGAGATATTCTGCCTTACGACCGAACCGAAGCTCCCTCTTCGAGCGCCTTCAGGAGGAGATCATGTCCAAACGCCTGATTCCGGTCCTGCTCGTCTTATCTATCCTTGCCGCCGTCGCCGGCTCCGCGCTTGCCGCCGAAACCAAGGCCGAACACGATGTCCGAATGCAATGGTGGCGGGACGCCCGATTCGGCCTCTTCATCCATTGGGGGCTCTACGCCGTCCCCGCCGGGGAGTGGGGTGGCAAGACGAATTACGGCGAGTGGATCCGCCATACGGCCCAGATTCCTCTGGAGGTTTACGACAAGTTTGTCGGGCAATTCAACCCGGCGAAATTCGACGCCGAGGCCTGGGTCAAGACGGCCAAGGACGCCGGGATGAAGTACATCGTCATCACGTCCAAGCACCATGACGGCTTCGGATTGTTTGATTCGAAGAAGACGGATTTCGACGTCATGTCGACGCCTTTCAAGCGGGACATCCTCAAGGAGCTGGCCGCGGCCTGCAAGAAGTTCGGGATGAAGCTTTGCTTCTATCATTCGATCATGGATTGGAACCATCCCGATTATTTCCCTCGGCGGCCGTGGGAAGAGAAGACGCGCCCGGCCCTGGGCCGGGACTTCGAAAATTACGTCCTCTACATGAAGGCCCAGCTTAAGGAGCTCCTGACCAATTACGGGGATATCGGCGTCCTGTGGTTTGACGGCGAGTGGGAAGCGACCTGGACCGAGGAGCGCGGCCGCGACCTCTACCAATATGTCCGCGCCCTCCAGCCCCGCATCATCATCAATAACCGGGTCGGGGCCAGCCGTTCGGGCATGGAAGGATTCTCGGAAAGCAAGGATTCGGCTGGGGACTTCGGAACTCCGGAGCAACAGATCCCCGCGACCGGTGTCGCCGGCCTCGACTGGGAAACCTGCATGACGATGAACGACAATTGGGGCTACAACAAGGCCGACCAAAAATGGAAATCGTCCCGGGACCTGATCCGCATGCTGGCCGACATCGCCAGCAAGGGCGGCAACTTTCTCCTCAATGTCGGTCCGACGGCCGAAGGCCTCTTTCCGCAGCCGAGTCTCGAGCGCCTGGCGGCGATCGGTCGTTGGATGAAAATCAACGGGGAGGCGATCCATGGAACGGCCGCCAGCCCGTTCAAATCACTGGCCTTCGGCCGGGCGACGCAAAAGCCCGTTTCCGGCGGCACCCGGATCTATCTCCACGTCTTCGATTGGCCGAAAGACGGGCGGCTTGTCGTCCCCGGCCTGCTCAGCCCCGCTCAAAACGCGTTTCTTCTCTCCGACCCGGCTAAAAAGTCCCTGAAAACCGATACCCTCGATGGTGCCCTGTCGATCGCCGTCCCGGCCGCGGCCCCGGACGCCGATATCTCCGTCGTCGTCCTGGACGTTACAGGAAAGCCCGATGTGGCCGAGCCGCCCCGGATTTCGTCCGGAAGCGAGATCTTCACCGAGGCGCTGGAAGTCGTTGTAGATTCCGACCGAGAGAATGTCGATATCCGGTTCACCCTTGACGGAACAGCTCCAACCGCCGCATCCCCGCGCATCGCCGGGCCCATCCGGTTGACCGGGACGGCGGTGGTGACCGCCGCATGTTTCCGCGGCGGCCGCCCGGTGAGCGGGCCGGCCCGAGCGACGTTTACCAAGGTTTCTCCCCGGCCCGGTGTCGCGGCCGCCGACGCTCTTCCCGGCTTGAATTATTCTTATTATGAAGGCGAGTGGGACACGCTCCCGGATTTTGCCAAAATGAAGCCGGCGTCTTCGGGATCGATTCCGCGGTTCGAATCGATGGCTGTCCCGGCCAAGGAAAAATACGGTCTTGAGTTTCGCGGATTCGTCCGGATTCCAAAGGACGGCATCACCACCTTCTTTGTCTCTTCCGACGACGGGAGCCGGCTCTGGGTGGGGGACACGCTCGTCGTCGACAACGACGGCCTTCATGGGATGATCGTCCGGAAAGGCGACATCGCCCTGTCTGCCGGCTTTCATCCGGTCACGGTCCGCTACTTCAACAAGACCGGCGACCGGGGCTTGATCGTCGAATGGCAGGTTCCGGGCGGGACGAAGGAGTCGATCCCGGGTTCCGCTCTGTTTCGAAAGTAATCCCCGGTTTTAGTCCGCCGTCG
>CAWANZ010000007.1:0-1116958 GCA_963783665.1 Candidatus Aminicenantota bacterium
CAATGTATTCTAAAAACGATCAACCATAGTTATATATTAAAAAAATTCGTTGATTTGGGGATCAGCATAATTGGATTAATATTTCTCTTTCCGATCATTATTGTTATTAGCATACTAATTAAGATTGAATCTAGAGGACCAGTTTTATTTAAACATAGAAGACCTGGAAAAAATGGGAGAATATTTGTCCTATATAAATTTCGGACCATGACCGGAGAACGGGATAAAAATAATTGTCTTTTGCCCGATGAAGCAAGAATTACTTCGTTTGGTAAATATTTGCGCAGAGCGAGTTTAGACGAAATTCCTGAACTATGGAATGTTATAAAGGGAGAGATGAGTCTCGTCGGGCCAAGGCCATTAGTAATACAATATTTAAAACGTTATACTCCAGAACAGGCTCGTAGACATTCCGTTTGCCCTGGAATAACGGGTTGGGCACAAGTTATGGGAAGAAATGCGCTTACATGGGAAGAAAAATTCGGATGTGATCTTTGGTACATCGATCATTGGTCGATCTGTTTAGATATACATATCCTAATTAAAACGATTATTGTTGTCGTAACGGCAGTGGGCATAAATCAACCGGGGCATGCGACCATGGAAGAGTTTATGGGAAGTAAGTAAGGTAAAAATAATGATGAAATTAGCGAGGATAAAAATGAAGGATAATAAAAATAACGAGGGAATGATGCTAACTGATTTGAGTCTATTGAAGTATTGCGGGGAGGGGGTCAAGATCTATCCGTTGGCCAAAATTGTTAAGCCTGAGGTCGTTGAAATCGGCGATGGCTCTCAAATTGATGATTTTATTTTTATGTATGGCGGAAAAGGAATAAAAATCGGGAAAATGAATCATTTTGCTTCATTTATTAGCGTTATTGGAGGCGGCGAATTGATTACTGAAGATTATGTAGGAATTGCCACGGGAAGCCGAATTATTACGGGAACACATCATTATGGAGAGGGAAATAGAATAAGCCCGCTTATTCCCGATTCCGAACAATGTGTCCTTCGAGGAACAATCATATTAGAGAAAGATGTATTTATTGGGGCTAACGTAGTAATCCATCCAAATATCGTCGTAGGTGAGGGGGCCATTATTGGGAGCGGTGGGATTGTGTTGAAAAATATTGAGCCTTGGACGATTAATGTCGGAGCGCCTACGCGAGTGGTAGGGATTAGGCCAAAAATAAAGACAAAAAATTGATATTTATCGAAAATCATGTCGTTCCCAATATTCACGCTAAAATATAACCGAATCGAGGAAGTACGTAGAACGTTATCGCGTTTTGATGATCGAAATTATTACATCGGGCAGGATTATATCGTATTTATTGTTTCTTATTGGCAAATCATATAATAGGTATCCTTATTATGACTATTAACAGAAGGGAAGATATATATACCAATATTATTTACTTGGATGTTGATCGAGGATATACATTATTTTAGGAGGATATTATGGAATTTTTATTGAAGGAAGAGCACGAGTCGATAAGATCTTTGGTTCGCGAATTTGCCGAAAATGTCATTCGACCCAAAGCCCATGAATTGGATGAACGTGAAGAATTTTCATTGGAAATCACAAAAAAAATGGGCGAAATCGGTCTCTTTGGAATGACGATTCCCACGGAATATAATGGCGGCGGAACCGACTATTTATCCTATATTATCGCCGTCGAGGAATTGGCCCGGATTGACGGTTCACAGGCGGCGACGATCGCCGCCCATAACTCGCTCGGCGTTACGCCCATATTCATGTATGGGAATAAAAAGCAAAAAGAAAAATATGTTCCGCTTCTTTGCACGGGCGATGCGATTTGGGCATTTGGATTAACGGAGCCTGATGCAGGGTCGGATAGCAGGAATACCAAGACGACCGCCAACCTTGTCGATTCAAAGTGGATTATCAATGGATCAAAAACATTTATTACGAACGGGGCGAGTTCAATAAGTAGGGGTGTTACTGTCCAAGCCGTAAGCGGCAAAAAAAACGAAAAAAAGGAATTTTCCTGCATTCTGGTTGATCGCGACACCCCAGGTTACGTCGCTAAACCGCTGCATGGGAAAATGATGTGGCGGGCCTCTGATACGTCCGAGATGCATTTTGACAACTGTGAAGTGCCGGCTGAGAATATTCTCGGCAAAGTGGGCGAGGGATCTCATATCATGCTTGCGACTCTGGATAGAGGCAGATTATCGATCGCGGCCATGGGATTGGGCTGCGCCCAGGGAGCTTACGAGCTGGCGATGGATTATGCGAAAAAGAGAGTCCAATTCGGCACGCCGATCATTAAATTCCAGGCCATTTCATTCAAATTGGCCGATATGGCCTTAAAAATCGAACTCGCCAGGAATTTATTGTATAAAGCATGCTGGCTGATTGATCATGATCAGCCTTTCCAAAAGGAAGCGGCCATGGCCAAGCTCTATTGTTCGGAGATAGCGCGCGAAGTCGCGGATGAAGCCGTTCAAATTCACGGCGGATACGGTTTGATGAAGGAATATGCAATTGAACGATTCTATCGCGATCAGCGTCTTTTACAGATCGGGGAAGGAACATCGGAAATTCAACGTCTTGTGATTGCGCGATACATTGGATGCTGAAGAAGAAGCGAGGAGCAGGCATATGAAAAATTTGTCGTTCAAGAAAATCGATCGCGTCGGAATCCTGACAATCAATCGGCCTGATGCGCTGAATGCAATTAATCAAGCCACCTTGTTGGAAATGAAAGAATTTATCGAAGTCACCGCTGAAAAAGAGAAGATTCGCGCTCTCATTCTTACCGGATCGGGAGAAAAAGCCTTTATTGCGGGTGGTGATATTAAGGAAATGAACGGGCTGAGTTCGAAAGAAATGTTCAAATATCTCGGCCTTGGGCAACGCGTCACTTTTCTTCTCGAACATGGAAAAATTATTACGATTGCGGCGGTCAACGGGTATGCCTTGGGAGGGGGCCTTGAAATCGCCCTGAGTTGTGATTTCATATACGCGAGCAAAACGGCGAAACTTGGTCTTCCGGAAGTAACGCTGGGAATCATACCGGGATTTGGCGGAACGCAACGTCTCCTGCGCGCCGTCGGCAGCCGTCGAGCGAAGGAAATGATCTTTACGGGCAAGTTTATCCATGCGGATGAGGCGAGAAGAATAGGAATAGTCAACGAGGTGTTCAATCCTGAGGACCTGATTCCGGAAGCTATCAAGACCGCGGAAGAAATATTAAAGAGATCGGTATTTTCGGTGAGACAAGCCAAAATCGTGATCAACCACGGGGCCGATCTCGCGATAACGGCGGGCATGGCGATTGAGAAGCAGGCCTGTACATTATGTTTCAATTCGCCTGATAGAATCGAAGGAATGCATGCGTTTATTCATAAGCGTTCTCCGAAGTTTGATATCAGCAGCGAAAATTTAGATTACGAATATTTTTAATGAGTGATGTGGAATAAATCGGAACGCATTGATATAAAAAAATTATCTCGGAGATAGATATTGTCATGAAGGATCATAAGCGGATCTTTCTTTCTCCTCCCCATATGTCCGGACACGAAGAACGATTCGTCTCCGAAGCGTTCGCTTCCAATTGGATCGCGCCGCTCGGCCCGATGGTCGATGGATTCGAGAAGGACATGTGCGAGTATGCCGGAATCGGCCATGCCACGGCTCTGTCCTCGGGGACGGCCGCCCTTCACCTGGCCCTGATCCTTCTCGGCGTAAAGCGCGGAGACGAGGTCCTATGTTCGACGCTGACATTCAGCGCCTCGGCAAACGCGATCACATATGTTGGGGCGAAGCCCGTCTTTATCGATTGCGACCGGGAATCCTGGAATATGGATCCGAACCTCCTGGAAGAGGAGCTGAAAAGCGTCGAGCGGGCAGGGGAAAAAGCCGGCGGCCGTCATCGTCGTCGATCTTTACGGCCAGTGCGCGGATTATGGGAAAATCGAGGAGATCTGCCGGCGCTATGAAGTCCCGATCATCGAGGACGCGGCCGAAGCGCTGGGCGCGGACTATCGGGGAAAGAAAGCCGGGGGATTCGGCCGCATGGGCGTGTTTTCATTCAATGGAAATAAAATCATCACGACGTCCGGCGGGGGAATGCTGGTCTCTTCCGACGGCGAGTTGATCCAAAAGGCGAAGTTCCTGGCCACCCAGGCCAGGGATCAAGCCCCCCATTACCAGCATTCCGAAATCGGATACAACTACCGGATGAGCAATATCGTCGCGGCGATCGGCCGCGGGCAATTGAAGGTCATCGAAGAGCGGGTCGAAGCCCGGAGAAAAGTATTTTCATATCTATGAGCGGACGATCGGAGGATTCGACGGAATCACGTTCATGCCGGAAGCCGCCTATGGGAAAGCAAATCGGTGGCTGACGTGCATTCAGGTCGATCCCGTGAGATTCGGGGCCACTCGGGAGGATATCCGGACCGCCCTCGAGAATGAGAATATCGAAGCTCGGCCGGTCTGGAAGCCCATGCACCTCCAGCCCGTTTTCTCCGGCTGCCGGATTCGGGGCGGAAGCGTGTCCGAGGAGTTATTTGATCGGGGGCTTTGCCTTCCCAGCGGCAGCGCTTTGACGATCCAGGAATTGGAGCGAATCGTCGAAATCATCTCCAGAGTAAAGCCGGCGATTTGAATAAATCCTAATAAAGGCGTATATTATCCGCCGTCGAGAGCCAAGGGTTGGAGAGTCATGGGAAATCATAAAGGCGACCGGTCGTCGATAACTGTCCGGTCGCTGCTGAAAACAACAGCCTTCAAGAGAAGGGCGTTTTTCTTTTTAGCCGATATTTTCCTGATTTCCCTTTCGATGTACTTGTCGTTCTGGCTTCGCTACGACGGGTATATTCCCGAGACTTATGGAAAGGACTTGTGGATTTATATCGCCATCGCCCTGGCGGCGAAAATCTCTCTGCTGGCCATATTCGGACTGTACAATATTACCTGGAGGTTTTTCGGTCTCAAGGAAGCCCTGAGGCTTTTCCAGGCGCTGACTCTCGCGTTTCTGTTGTATGCCGTCATCATCTTCTTCATCAAGCCGTTGGCCGACCTCCAGGGCTTTCCGCGTTCCGTTCTCCTGCTGGATTATAATTTTTCGATCGTGACCCTGGGACTTCTGCGGGTTTCGAAGCGGATCTTTCGCGAGTACAGGTACCGGAGAACCGGGCTGACGCGCGGAACAAGACACGGGTGCTGATCGTCGGAGCGGGCTCGGCCGGGGCGCAAATCGTCCAGGAGATGCTGGGAAGCCGGAAATCGACCCATTTCCCTATGGGATTCATCGATGACGACGAGTCCAAACAGGGCGTGTTCATCCACGGAGTCAGGGTCCTGGGGAATCGCGGGGATATCCCGAAGATTCTGGGAGGCAACGGGATCGATGAGATTTTAATCGCCCTGCCCTCGGCCCATTCCAAGGACATCCGGGAGATTGTCGAGCTGGTCAGAAAGACGAGCAAGAACAAACGGACGAAAGTCCTTCCCGGGATCCACGATGTGATCGAAGGAAAAGTCTCCCTGACGGATATCAAGGATATCGAGGTCGAGGATTTGCTGGGCCGGGATCCGGTCAAGATCGATTTCGAAAAGATCCGGGAGTTCTTGAAAGGGAAGCGCGTCCTGGTGACCGGGGCGGGCGGATCGATCGGCGGAGAGCTGGCGAAAACCGTCGCCCAGTTCGAGCCGGCCAAGCTGATCCTCCTGGACAACGACGAAACCGAGCTGTTTTACGCCGTGAACAACTTGAAGAGGATCGTTCCCAACCTGATGCCGGTCGTCGGCTCCGTTCGCGACGAGTCCAAGATGACCCGGGTTTTCGAGCGCCTGCGCCCGGAAATCGTCCTCCATGCCGCCGCCTTGAAACACGTCCCGATCCTCGAGCATTACCCGGACGAGGCGATCAAGACCAATATCCGGGGCACCCGGATTATGGGCGAAGCGGCGATGCGCTATGGGACCGAGCGGTTCGTGAATATTTCGACCGATAAGGCGATCAATCCGACCAGCGTCATGGGGGCGACAAAGCGCGTTGGGGAAGAGCTCTTGCGGGTGCTCAACTCCATGAACGGGACCAAGTTCATCTCGGTCCGGTTCGGCAATGTCCTCGGGAGCCGGGGAAGCGTCATCCCGCTTTTCAAGGAGCAGATCCGGAAGGGCGGGCCGGTGACCGTCACCCATGCCGAGATGAAGCGGTATTTCATGGCCATTTCGGAGGCCGTGCTTCTCGTCCTGGAGGCCGCGGCCACGGGTCAGGGCGGCGAGGCCTATATCCTGGACATGGGGAATCCGGTCAAGATCGACGATCTGGCCAGGGACATGATCAGGCTGAGCGGATTGGAGCCGGACGTGGACATCCCGATCGTGTACACGGGGCTTCGCGCCGGGGAGAAGCTCTTCGAGGAGCTGATCGGTTCGGCCGAGGACTCGGAAAAGACCGAAAACGAGAAAGATGTTCCGGGCGAAGAATTCGAGCGATCTGGACGCGGCCATGCTCTGGAAAACGATCGACGAGCTCGTCATTTGCGCAAAAGCCGGAATTTGCGATAAGGATAAGATGATCTCGCTGCTGAAGGAAATCGTCCCCACATATAAACCCGACGGGGATGGCGTATCTATAAATCACTGGTAAAAGCAGATTAGATCGGGCGATTTGAAAAAAATCCTTTCGTCTGATTTCGGGCCGCTGATTATCGCGGTCTTGCTGGGTCCTTTGTTCGTTTTTCCCCGGGGCCGGTGGATGTGGGCGCTTCTTGCGATTCCCGTCCTCTGGCTGGGGAGCGGATTGCTGGGCCGGACATGGTTCAGGCGGACGCCGCTTGACGGGGCGATCGCGGTTTTAGCCTTGTGGGCGTTTTTCTCGATGCTCGGGATTGCCGATATCGAGGGAAGCGTCGCGAAGGCGGCGGGATTGGTTTACGGAATCGTCGTGTTCTATGCCGTCGTCTCCGCGGCGAAGACAGAGGGGCGGATCAAGCTGGGAATCGCGGCTTTTCTGGCGGCGAGCATCATCATCGCCCTGGTGGGGACGTTGGGCCGGACGGCGGTCGTGAGCGCGAGAGGGATCGATTCGAACAAGGTATTTTCGGCCTTGCCGAGAGTTGATTTGAATATCGAGCGGGCGGAACAGGGCGTGAATCCCAATCCCCTGGGGGGGACGTTGTTGCTTTTTCTCCCGCTCGGATTGGCGATGATACCCGAATTGACGAAAAAGTATGAGAAGGACGGGGAAAGATACCGAAAGTTATTTTTATTCTTGAGTATCACGGCGGTCGTCGTGGCCCTCGCGGCCGTGATTTACGGCCGTTCCTTCGGGGCCTGGGCGGCCTTGCTTTTTTGTCTGGCGATCCTGGGCCGGAAGAAAAGGTGGCTGAAGGCGGCGATCGGGGCCGGGATTATTGCCGCGGTCGCGATATTCTGGATCAAGATCGGCCGGCCGTCGCTGCCGAATGATGGAAGCCTTCGGGGAACGCTGGTCCGGAGTGTGAGCAGCCGTTATTCTCTCTGGGCGGCGGGAATCGCAGCCGTCAGGGAGCGGCCGGTTTTCGGCGTCGGGATGGATCAGCTGCGGCTCCGGGAGGATGTCGGCTATGATCAGGGCCCATGCCCATAACCAATTCATCCATACGGCCGCGGAGTTGGGAATCCCGGCCCTGGCCGCATATCTGGCGATCCTGTTCGGCGCCGGCTGGATGACCATGCGGGTCGAAAAGTCGAAAAAGCCCCGGTGGATGAAGGACGCGGCCCAGGGGCTGGCGGTCGGCCAGGTCGGGCTGGCCGTTTTCGGGCTGGCCGACGCGATCGCCCTCGGGGCGAAGCCGGGCTTGTTTTTCTGGATCTCCCTGAGCTTGATCGCATCGATCTATCTTGCGCCGGATGAGGATAAAAAGGCGGAAATCGCATGTTCCTGAAAATCATCGAATTTCACTGGCTGGGGCTGGCCGGGCCGGCCGCGGCGATTGCGGGGCTGGCCTTGCTGATCGCGGCCGGAAGCATTTTTATTTATCTGCGATCGAGCCGGGAGCGGGAGGCGGGGAGCGTCGGCGATGAGGAATCTTTGCGCCTCAAGCGGCTGGGCGTTTTCGGCGTCTTGTTGATCGGCGTCGGATTGGCCGGGTATGCCGTTCTCGGCGGCGGACAGGTGTTGACCGAGAAATATGAATTCGCGGCCCCCGCGAAAACCGAAGTCGGGAGAATTTATTACCAACCCTTGTCCGAGAATCTCAACGTTCCCCTGAGGGAGATGATCCGCAGGAGCGGGGCCAGGGTGCTGAAAGATCCGGATCGAATCGAAATCAACCGCAACGTGTTCATCGAGACGCCCTTTATCGTTCTGGGGCGCAGCGGCGGCGTTCTGGAGTTTGCGGCGTCGGGGACGGAAGATAAGGGCGAACGATCCCGGATCCTGGCCGGCGTTCTGACGCTTGATGAATCCGGAACATCGCTCGCCGGGCAATATTCCGTTTACGAGCTGACGCCTGAATCGAAAACCTATCGGATCCCGATGGCGGCGGCGGCCGGAAAGATCGCGGCGGTTCGCCTCGAATTTGTCAACGCGATGAACAAGGATAGAAAACCGGTTCGGGTCGTATCTGTAATGAATGTCGTCCTCAAGCGGGAATAGCCGATGGGCCTGAAAATCGGAAAAGGATTGAAACGCGTCGTCCGCTTCTATGCGATTCTCTGCGCGGCGATTCTTACGCTCTTTGCCGTCTGGATAATTTTCGATTTGCCGTTCTATTTCGACCGGTTGTGCATGCGGTCCGAAAAACCCATCGAGGCCGAGTACATCGTCTGCCTCGGAAACGGCGTGAACAGCGCCAACCTTCCGTACGAGGGCGGCTGGGAGAGGATCTATACGGCCGTTCAACTCTACTTGGACGGATACGGGAAAAAGATCGTTTTCACCGGAGGCGGCGGGGCGGCCCTCTCGGAGGCTGAAGCCTATGTTCAGGCGGCCAAGTGGCTGGGCATGGCCGAGGGAGACGGGATATATGAGCCCGGGTCCAATGCGACTTCGGACCATCCGGCCGGGATTCAGAAGGTCGAAGGGGCGAAAATCGGGAAGGACACGCCGATCAACATCGTCACCTCGCGGCTTCATTCCAAGCGGGCGGCTTTGTGCTTTAAAAAGGCCGGGTTCACAAACTTCCGGCTGGTGACGGCGTACAAGGCGACCGGGAAACGGAAAGCGGTCGTCGAAGTGCCGTCAGACGTGCCGGGCGAGCCGCCGGTGAAGAAGGAAGTCGTCATTTCGCGGGAGGGCGCGGCGCCGTTTATTGCGGGGCGAGATGAAGTCGACCGTGCCGCAATACCGGCCGAGCGATAAGGTGTATAACGATATTTTGTTTCGCGCGGCCAACAGGACGAGGGATTTTTTCACGGCTTTGAGGGAGCTTGCGGCGATGGGTGTTTATAAGATCAAGGGATATATTTGATAGAATAGCGTCTGAAAAAATGGCTGAAGTTAAAGATAAAAGAATTCCCTTGAGCGCGATCGCAAGCGAAAGGGATTTTCTCGCCCTGCCGGGGAGCCGGGCGGCGGCCCATCCCGTCTGGCGAGGCTTGAAGCGGGCGGGGGATGTGGCGTTATCGGCCCTGGGATTGGCGGTGAGCCTGCCGTTCTGGCCGTTTGTCGCCGCGGCGGTGAAGCTCGGGTCGAAGGGCCCGGTCTTCTACGTCCAGGACCGGGTGGGGAAGGACGGGAGGCCGTTTTCCCTGATCAAGTTCCGGTCCATGGTCGAAAACGCCGAAAACGGCGACCCGGTCTGGGCGAAGATCGACGACGAGCGGATCACGGGAGTCGGCCGGGGGCTGCGGCGGATCCATATGGACGAATGGCCCCAGCTTTGGAACGTGCTCCGCGGGGATATGAGCCTGGTCGGGCCGCGGCCGGAGAGGCCGGGATTCGTCGAGGAGCTGGCCGGCAAAATCCCGTTTTACCGGCTGCGCCACGCGGTCAAGCCCGGGCTGACGGGCTGGGCCCAGGTGAACTATAAGTACGCGGCCTCCCTTGAAAGCTCGCGGGTCAAGCTGGAATACGACCTGTATTACATTGCCCGGTGGAGCCCGGTCATGGATCTCGGGATCTTTGTCCGGACAATCGGCAAGGTGTTCGAGAAAGAGTCCGTCGAGTAGCCCCTGAATAAAATGTCGCGCAAAGCGGCCCTCCTGTTCGCCGCGGCGGCGCTGTTTCTGCTCGGCGTCATCGTCCCGCCGTTCCAGAATCCCGATGAACCCCAGCATTTCGCCGTGGCGGTGTTCTATGCCCGCGGAGCGAGCGGGGAAGGAGCGGAGAGAGCGGCAGTGGAGAGCGGCGTGCTGCGGATGATGGACCGGGCGAATTGGTGGCGGCTCGTCGGGATCGGGCGGCCGCAGCCGTTGCCGAGGTCCCTCTCGGAAGTCGAATTTCTCATGGAGGGGATGGGAACCTCGAGCGATTTCCGGGCGCGGCTGATGAATTTCGACCTGTGGCACCGGTTGGCGGGAACGGCGATGCGGCCGGTGGCGGGCTGGGGACTGGAGCGGCTGTATTACCTGGCCCGGGCGGCCTCGGCGATCTTTCTGATCGGGACGTTTTTCCTTTTATGGAAAGCGTTTGAGATATTGGGCGGATTGTTTGGGGAGGGGGCGAGACTCGGATTTTATCTTGTCTTTTTCCTTCCCCAATTCTGGCTGATGGGGACGGCGGTATCGCCGGACGCGTTTGTCGTCCTGCTGTGTGCGGCGTTTTTCTATGGAGCGGCGAGGCTGCTCGCCGGAACAAAGGAAGGGAGGCGGGGGGCGGCGGGGAAAAGGGGCGGGATGACGGTGGGAAGACTAGGGCTGGCGGCCCTGGTCGTCTTCCTGCCGATCGTTGCTGTCTTGACCGACCGCTCGGCTTTTGTCCTCGTGCCGGCGGCGATTCTTGCGGCCGTTTTGTTTGTCCGGCGGGAAAATTGGCAAACGGTCGTCCCGTGGATGTTGATCGGGGCGATTGGCGCGATTTTAGCGGTCTATTTCGCCGCCTTGAGATCTCCGTTCCTGGCCGAGAGGATTTATCTCAGCGTAAAAGCTTTGGCGGCGGGAGGCGGGGCGGCGTCGCTGGCGGGGATCCTGGATCTTTCGGGATTCGCCCGGATGTTCTGGGGCTTTACGGCCGACGGGCTGCTGCTCAAGTTCGGCTGGCTGGTGTTCGGCGTGTCGAAAGCGATTTATTGGGCATGGCGGATTCTGCTGGTCGTGGCCGGAGCGGGGCTTATCGTCCGGCTGGTGAAATGGGCCAAGGCCAGGATGAGAGATGAAGGCGGGGAAGAGAAGGCGGGGGAGGGGGAAGCGAAGAATGGTGGGGCGGCGGGAAGCCCGGGGGAGTTGGAAGTTGGGCGGGGAGGACGTGCGCGGCCGGGATTCGGACGAGATGGATCGTCCTGGCGGTCGCGGTTGTCGCGCTCCAAGCGATCGGGATGTGGGCGTATTACGGAACGCATGGAATTTTGGGCCAGGGACGATATTTCTTCCCGGTGATCCTGCCGGGTTTCTTTCTCTTAGCCGTGGGATTGAATGATTTCGGGGATATGATCAAGAAGGGCGCGGGACGCAAGTTGGTCGCCGCGGCGATCATGGGCGAATTCCTGTTGCTGGTGTTTACCCTGTGGACTGAGATCGTCCCGGCGTTTCACTTGATTTTGCGCGGCCCTCATCCTGGAGTGTGAAAAAAATTTCGCGGGCGGCCGCAAGACGCGAAATTGCTGATGCGCGAAGGGCTGGAGGGTTTATTGGCGGAGTGAGAAGGCCGTGATAGAATCCGGAAAACGGACATGCGATTAAAAGAAATCAGCGAGTACAGGGAGCTCCTCTGGAATCTCGTCCTGACGGAGCTTAAGCTCCGCTACCGGGATTCCCTGCTGGGATTTTTGTGGACGGTCCTCAATCCGCTGTTCTCGCTGCTGATCCTGTCGTTTGTGTTCTCCCGGATCATCCGCTTCGAAAATCTCCCGCACTACACGATTTTCCTTTTCAGCGGGCTGACCTCGTGGTTCATGATCCAGCAGACGGCGGTGATTGCCATCGGCTCGGTGGTCAATAACCAGTCCCTGATCAAGAAAATCTATGTCCCGAAAATCGTTTTCCCGTTGTCCAACGTCCTGGCCCGGTACGTGGACCATGGGATTTTGCTGGGGCTTCTGCTTGTGTTCATGCCGATTTTCGGGGTGAAGATGGGCTGGAGCCTGCTGTTCCTGCCGGTTGCGGTCGTCCTGCACTTTGCTTTCGGGCTGGGGTTGTCGCTGCTTCTGGCGACCGCCCAGGTCAAGGTGCGGGATGTCCAGAACGCGGCCGGGATCTTGTTCCAGGCGTTTTTTTACCTGACGCCGATCATTTACCCTCTCGAGGTGCTGCCGAGAACGGCTGCGGCCGATTTTCGAATGGAATCCGTTTTATTTGTTCGTCCGGCTGATTCGGGAGCCGGTGTGGGCGGGGACGCTGCCGGCGTGGGAAATCGCGGCGGTCGCGGCCGGGATCGCGGCCGTGACGCTGGCCTTGGGGTTGTGGGTCTTTTCGCGCCGGGAGAAATATTTTGTTTACGACTTCTCTTGAAATCGGGGCGGAATCTCTGGTAGCCGGAAATCTCCTGCCAGCGCTCCCTAGTTCCCGGGTCCTAGCGTCGGCCCAGGGGACCCGTCCCGAGGTTTACGGCGGCCGATACCTCGGATGGAGGCCACAGCGACGGCTGAGCGGGAACCGTCAAGTTCCCCCTAATCGGGCCCCCCCCGCTATGCGGCTTCTCGGAGGCATTTCCGGCTACGGGAGATTCCGTAGTCCCAGAATTATGGGAGTCGCGATGAATTCCGTACCTGGCCCCGAATTATCGGCGATCAGCGTAAACCGGCTGGGGGTCGAATACCGCCTCAACCTCGAGGGCGGCGGGGGCGGCGTTCGCCTTCGCCAGGGCGGGATCCGGGCTTTCCAGGATCTCATCAGGCGCAAGCGGAAACGCGATTTCTGGGCGCTCCGGGACGTCTCGGTCGAAATCGGGAAAGGCGAAATATTCGGGATTCTTGGCGGGAACGGGGCGGGCAAGAGCACCCTCCTCAAGGCCATAGCCGGGATCATCCCCCCGACCGAAGGAACGATCGAATGCCGCGGGACGGTCGCCCCGCTGATCGAGCTGGGCGCGGCGATCAATCCCGAGCTGACCGGCGCGGAGAATATTTTCCTGGCCGGGTCGCTCTACCGCGTCCCGCGCAAGGAGATCCGGGCCAACTTCGGCCAGATCGTCGAGTTTGCCGGGCTGCGCAAGTTCATCGACAGCCCGGTCAAGAACTATTCGAGCGGGATGTTCGTCCGGCTGGCTTTCTCGACGATCATCTTCTTCAAGCCCGAGATCGTCTTGATCGACGAAGTCTTCTCGGTCGGCGACCAGGTCTTCCAGCAGAAGAGCTTCGAGAAGATCCTGGGATTCAAGGAACGCGGGGCGACGATCGTTATCGTCTCGCACGACCTCCCGCTTCTGGGGCAGATCTGCGGGCGGGCGCTCGTCCTGAGCCGCGGCAAGGCGGCGTTTGTCGGGCCGGTGGACGAGGCGGTCGGCAAGTATTACGAGCTGGTCCGGAAGGGCGAGGTCCTCGACGCCGAGGAGCGGGCGGAAAATGGCGGAGAAGGGAAAGGCCGCAAGAAAGGCGCGATCGAGCACGTCGAATCGGTCGACGAGGCGGCCCGGCTGCTGAATTCGGGCGTGGCGGTGCGGCGCTGGGGAAACCGGAAGGTCGAAATCACCGGCGTGACGTTCGTCGATGAAGCGGGCCGGGAGAAGAGCACGTTCGCCCAGGGCGAGCGGTTCGAGGCGCGGATCGCCTACCGGTCGCATTTGGAGGAGAGTGAGGCGGCCGGGCGGCCGGTTTTCGGCATCGCCATCGCCACGCCGTATAAAATGCTGATCAGCGGGCCCAACACGATCGATTCGGGTTGGGAGGTTGAGGCGGAAGCGCGGCCTCTTTCCCGCGGGAAGGCGTCATCCGGTTTGTCGTCCCCGACCTGCCGTTATTCGGCGGCGAATATTTGTTTTCGGCCTCGGTTTACAACGAGAATCTGAGCGTCGCCTACGACCATCACGAGCTGCAGTATTCCTTCCAGGTCGTCGGCGGCCGCATCCGCGATTTCGGCCTGATCAAGATCAAGGCCGGCTGGACGCTGGGCACTATAATCGAGACTATTGCGGGGGAGGGGAAAGATGAAATCGAAAAGCTCACGTGAGAATAAGTTCCGGCGGACGACGTCTCCTCCTGTGAAACAGGAAAAAACCGAAAAGATTAAATCGATGAGAGGTAAGCTGGTGTTTGATGAAAACTTCGACCTGAAGCGTCATCAGCAGCGCTGAGGGGGCTTTTCTCTTTTTGACAAAGGCGTAATTTAAGCGTACGTTATTACGTACGTATGAAAAAAGGAACGATGACGACAATGACGGCGACTGAAGCGCGGAAGCGTTTGTATAACCTTCTCGATCATGTCGCGGATTCCCACGTGCCCGTCCAAATTGCGGGCAAGCGGAATTCGGCGATTCTCGTTTCCGAAGAGGATTGGCGAGCGATCCAAGAAACGCTTTATCTTGAGTCGATCCCCGGTATGAAGAAATCCTTGCTGAAGGGAATGAGAACTCCCGTTGAAAAATGTCACAAGAAACTGGATTGGTAAGGTGGCAAATCGTCTTTTCCGCTCAAGCGAAAAAAGACGCGAAAAAGTTGGCTTTTTCGGGGCTGAAGCCGCAAACCGAAAGATTGCTGGCTCTCCTTGCCCGGAATCCTTATGAGTCTCCACCCGTTTTTGAAAAGCTGATTGGAGATCTCGACGGTTTGTATTCCCGTCGAATCAATATTCAGCATCGGATCGTCTATCAAGTTCTCGGCGAAATCAAAACAGTCAAAATCATCAGAATGTGGACACATTACGAGTAGATGATTTGATATCCGGATACGGATAATCTGTTTCCCGATTTCCTGTTTCACGGAAGCCGCTCATGAAAACTGCTGAAAATCCCTCCTCTTTCCCCTGGACCTACGACCAGCTGCAGCGATATGCCGTTTTGCGACTGCTGGTTGAGGAATTGGGACAACCCCTCCGCGTTCTTGATGTCGGCGGAGCCGCGGCCGACCGGGTTGGGACCGGATTCTGGCTCCCGGCCGCGGAGATTTTGGCGGGGACAGGGGCGGATGTTATGGTCGCCGACGTCTCCGATTGCGGCCTCCCCGGGTTCATCAAAGCTTCGGGCACGGACCTCCCCTTTGCCGATGGGTCCTTCGATGTTGTTTCGGCGTTCGATGTCCTGGAACACGTCCCGAAGGCCGAGCGGGCGGCCTTCTTGAATGAGCTCGGCCGGATCTCTTCCCGGGTCGTCCTCGTGAGCTGTCCGACAAAAAGCCCGGGCGTCGAGCAGGCCGAAGCGCTGCTCAATGCCGAGATTCTGCGGCAGTACGGCATCGAGCATGGGATGCTGGTCGAACACCGAACCCACGGCCTGCCGCTTGAAGAAGAAATCGCGGCGGCGTTGGAAGGAGCCGGGTTGACCGCCGCATCGTTCGGATACGGGGCCCTTTCGACCTGGCTGGCCTATCAGGCGTTCCGGAGCTCGTTTCTCCTCCGGATGGAAGCGCCGCGGGCGACCGAAGCAATTGACCGGTATTGGGCGGGGCAGCCGCAGGCGGCCGAGCTGTCGGCCCCGTTTTACCGGCGGTATTGGATTGCGACAAAAACAAAGCCGGCCGAGGCGGGATATTTGAACGGGCTGGAGAAAGCGATGAAAGAACAATTGAAAAAGAACGGATTGAAGCCGATTCTCGAGAAAGACGGGAGGACCGACGCCTTCGATCGCGTCGAACGGGTGGCCCGCGAGATTTTGTCCCGGCCGTTTGTCTCGGCCGTCGTGGCCACGACGGGGGAGCCGGCTTTCCTCGGCCCGTGCCTCGATACGCTCCTGACGCAGATCGTCGACTTCGATCTCGAGATCGCCGTCTGGAATTTCGAGAAGCGGGACGACACGGCCGCCTGGTTGGCCTCCCATTACCCCCAAGTCCGGATGGTCGAGGGCGATTTCGCCGGCGTGGCCGGGAAGCTCCGCGGAGACTACATCTTTCTCGTCGACGAAAAGCTTTTGCCGACTTCGGATGCGGTCAGCCGGTATGTCGGGTTGATCCAGCCGGAGGCGGCCGACTCGGTCCTGGCCGTCTCGGCGCCGTGGCGGGGAGGTTTCCCGACGGCCTGGACCGGAATGGCCAGGAGCGCCTGGAAAAAGTCCAAGGGTTTGAGCGTAAAGGCCGGAGTCGTCGGGGACACGTCCAAAATCCGCGAGGACTGGGAAGTCGTGCCGAAGTTCAAGGGCTGGGTGATCGGCGACGCGCTTTTCTTCCGCCGGCTCGCCGTCCATTCCCGCAAAGCCGCGGCCGCGCCCGACCGCAATTCGATCTTCCTGTGGGAGTATAAGTAAATCGAGGGATAATTCGGGGCCAGGTTAACTATCCCCCTATTTATTTGAAAATATTATGGCCTGTCCCGGACAGGCCATTTTTTTAATTGGGGGCCATGACCCGGACGACAACGCGGTAGGTGTACGCCGCGTTGTATCCCAGGAGAACCAAGGCCGGAAGGACGAGAGCGATCCGGTCTTCGGGAATCAGGCGCCGGCATCCCGCGGCGAAAATCGAGAAGAATCGGATACAGCCCGGCGAAGGCATACCGGGCATGATAGAAGGGGATTCCGCCCCAGGTGAAATGCAGGACGAAAAGGCTCAAAATCACTCCGGCCCCGGCGGCGGCAAAAACGAAATATGGTCCTGTCGACGTCTTGGCCGCCGTAGAAACCGGGAGAAAAACCGTAAACAGCCCGACGGCAAAGATGATCCAGAAGAGAATCTCGGTTAAGATCTTGTTCCACGGCTGGGGCAAGCCGTCGAGCCACGCGCCTTTCCAGGTCAATTCGCCGCGCAGCAACGTATGGCCGAAGGCGTTCTTGAATTCGAGCACATCTTTCCGCCGCAGGGGCGGCGCCTGGTATCGGTTATACGAAAGGTCGTTTTTCTCGTTGAACTGGAAACCGAAAACATAGGAATTCCGGACGCTGTTTGCGACATACCAGGGCGCGGACAGCGCGACGGCGGCGGCGAAGAACGCCGCGGCCAGGACGGCGATCCGGCGCCGTTCTTTTCCTTTCGGCGCGGCCCGGACAAGGACAACGGCCAGGATCGGCCAAAGGGCGAAAAAGAAACCGCACGTGGCCTTCGTCCACATGGCCAGGACGACGGCCGCGCTCAGGACGGCCCAGCGCCCCGCCGCCGCCGGCCGCTCAAACAGTCTCATCGCCGCCCAGAACACCCCGCAGCCGAACAGAAAGGCGAACACGTCCGTGTTGAGCACATGGAACATGTCCTGGCTCAAAAGAGGGATGAACAAGAGCGGGGCGTACCAGAAGAGGCCAAGGTCCGTCCTTCGGCGAAGGGCGCGAAACAGAACGAAAAGCCCGATCGATACCGCCAGGAGGCAAACGAGCCGCAATCCCCTGACTTGGGCCAGCAGCGGCATTCCCGCCGCCTTCATCGGCAGCCGGAAGGCCGCGAGGATGAGGTAGGGTAGCGGCGGCTGCGGGGCCTCGTATGAGTAGGCGGCCAGGCCGAGATCCTTGGGCATGACGAAGGCCATATGCTTATCGGGAGAGATGAAGCGTCCGTCGTAATGGCCCTTGTGCAGACGGAAGACGGCCGGTTCGATGTACTCGTCGGGCCGGGGCAGGTGCCCCCGGCCGATTTTCATCAGGTAGTCGAGATGGCCGATCTCGTCGCCGTGGGCCCAGATGGGAAAGAGGACGGCCAGCGGGGCGTTGCGGAACCAGAGAAGGGCGAGGCCGGCGATCAGAAGATTCCGCGGTTGAAAGAGTTTTTTTGCCATCCCTCGTTTGCCCCGTGTATTATATAATAACCCCGTGCCTATGAAGCAAAACGAAAATCCCGACGACCTGATCTGGTACCACACCGTCGACCTGGGCGGCGGCGTCTTCACCAAGGGCATTTACGACCATCGCCCCTACCTGGACCGGTACGGCATTCCGGCCGACCTCCGCGGCCAAACCGTCCTCGACGTCGGCGCGGCCAGCGGCTACTTTTCCTTCGAATTCGAGCGGCGCGGCGCGGCCGTCACGGCGACCGACCTGCCCCGCTGGATGGATCACGACTTCGCTCCCAAATACGAATCCGACCTGGCTCCGGCCGCGGCCGAACATTATCTCCGCGACCCGTTCCTCTATGCCAAGGCCAGGCGCCAATCGTCCGTCGTCCGGAAGGAAATCAACATTTACGACCTTTCCCCGGAGACGGTCGGGACATTCGACCTGGTCTTCTGCGGGAGCGTCCTCCTCCACCTCACCGACCCGGTCCGGGCTCTCTGGCGCCTCCGCTCGGTTACGAAAAAGGGCGGGACAACGCTGCTGGCGACGGCCATTTACGATGATCCCTCGCCCGATCCCCGGGCCGTGTTCGTGGGCAACGAAAAGGCCTTCACCTGGTGGCTGCCCAACCGGCTCTGCTTCGAGATGATGGTCCGAAGCGCGGGTTTCGAGGCCATCGAATGGGTATCCACGTTTCCGCTCGATTTCGCCGACGGGAAGCCCGGCCATCTCCACGGAGTCATCCGGGCCCGGCCGTGAAGATGAAGACATTCGGCCGGAGCCCGCACTTCCGTCTTGTCGACGAAGGCGCGGGGAAATATTTCTTCGTCCACGCCGGCGGCAACAAAGTCGCGACCGACGCGTTCGGAGCGATGCTCTGGGAAGCGCTCCCGGGAACCGTGGATGAGATCGCGGCTCGCATCGCCGACCGGGCGGACGTTTCCCGGCGGATGCTGGGAGATTTTCTCCGGCTGATGGAATGCGCCGAAATTGCCGTCGGCGAGCCGCCTGGTGCTCTTCCTTCTTCTCTTCCTGCCGGCTCGCCCGCTGTCTCCGCCTCGCCTCCCGTCTCCGTCGTCATCGTGACGCTCAACGGGAAGGCCCATATCCGCGAGTGCCTGGCCTCGCTCCGAAGCCAGACCGTCGGGCCGCTCGACATCCATGTCGTCGACAACGGCTCGACCGACGGGACGCTCGACATCATCCGCGACGGAATTTCCCGAGGTCCGGCTTCACGCCCTGACGAAAAATCTCTTCTATCCCGGCGGCGTCAATTACGGCATCGCCGCCACGGCCGGCGCGTACATTCTCGTCCTCAACGACGATGTGGAGCTCACGCCGGGCTTCACCGCCGAGATGGTCCGGGTGATGGAGGCCTCGCCGCGGGCAGCCGCCGTGGTCCCGATGATGAAGCTCTATTATTTGCGAGGCTTTATCAACGGGATCGGAAATCATGTCCGGACGAAAGGCTGGGGGAGCGACAACTTCGTCGGGTATGTCGACATCGGCCAGCTGGACGACGTGATCGAGGTCCCCTCGGCTTGCGTCAGCGCCGCCCTCCTCCGCCGGGCGGCGATCGAGGCGGCCGGCGCCGTTCGACGCCGCCTACCGGGCCTATTATGAGGACGCCGACTGGAGCTTCCGGATGCGCCGGGCCGGCTGGACGATCAACGCCGCGCCCAAGGCCCTCGTCTACCACAAGTTCAGCGCGTTCTGGAAAAACATGGAGCGCAAGCTCAAGCTGGCCGCCCGAAACCGCCTCCGTTTCGTCCTGAAGAATTTCGACGGGCGATTGCGTCGGGCCTTCCTGCGGTCCTATATGAAAGAAGACCTTATCAATATCCTCTCGCTCATCAAGCACAGGCGGAACGCGGAGGCGTGGGCGTACGTGCGGGCGTACGGGTCGTTGATCCTGACGCTCCCGGATATTCTAGACAAGCGGGCCGCGGCCAAAAGGACGTGGAAGGGCTCCGGGGCGTCGGCAAAGGTCGAGGCGATCCTGAAGCTCAATCCTCCGCAATGGTCCGGGATGAATACGGACAACGTACCGCGGCTCGATACGGGGATTTACTTCGCGTATTACGCCCGGCAATTTGCCAAGATCGACAGGACGACATGACAGATGTCGCGGTCGTCATCGCCGCCTGGAACGTCCGGGACCATGTCAAGGAGTGCCTGAGGTCGATCGCAGCGGAGACGAAACGCCACCCTTGTCGAGTGGTCGTCATCGACAACGGATCGGCCGACGGGACGGCGGAAATGGTCGCGGCCGAATTCCCCGGGGTGACGGTTCTGAGAAACGATCGCAATGCCGGATTCGTGGCGGGGACCAACCAGGGGCTCAAATGGGCGCTGGGCGAGGGACGCGGGAATGCGGGGCGGCCGTCCCCGGATTATCTCTTGCTCCTCAACGCCGACGTCGTGATCCGGGACGGCGCGATCGACCGGTTGGCCGATTTCCTTGACGAGCGGTCCGATGCGGCCGGGGCCGCGCCCGGTCTCTTCCTTCCGAACGGCCGGCCGCAGACGGGTCCGGGCGGCTTTGCCCCGACGGCCCGCTCGGCCTTCTCGTATTTCTCGTTCGCTTTCAAGCTGTTCCCGGCAGCGGCCCGCCCGCTGTTTGTCGAGAACCGGTCTTTATCTCGTCTTGCCGTGCGCCGGAAGCCCGTCTCGTCGACTGGCTTTCGGGAGCGTGCCTGATGGTCCGGGCCGGCGTCGTCCGCGAAATCGGGCTCATGGACGAGTCCTATTTCCTTTATGCCGACGATATCGACTGGGGGCTCCGGATGACCCGGGCCGGGGAAACCGCTTTATTTTCTACCGGGTATCGGGGTCGTCCACTACCACGGCGTCACGGCCAAGACGATTCTTCACGGGATCAACACCCGGTGGCTTGAGCGGCTGTTTCAATTCGTCCGAAGGGATCGCGGAGCCGCCGAGGCCTTTCTTTTTCGGCTGATCGCCGCCGGGGGATTCGCCCTGCGCGCGGCGATTTATGCTTTTAGATATCCGCTTAAAGCGAGAGAAATGGCCGCCTTCGCCCTTTTTTGCCTCAAGCCTTGATTCCCGGGCAGGCGGGGGAGCCCGCGCACCGGTGTGCAAAATTCGTCCCCACACACCCATTTGCGATAAATTACATCCGGCCGGCAAGTTAAAATTTCCGCTTCCGGGGTCATTGTTGCCTCAATTATTACAATAAAAATAAGCATTTATTAAGGTCCTTTTTGGGCAGGGGGCGATGGACGGCCAGAATCGCCGAGAGTTGTTTAACGCAAATGCGTGTATGGGGGCTAAAAAAGTGAGGGGTGACGGGGCTTGGGTCGCAAAAGCTCCGGGTCTATGTTGATGATGATCTTCCAGCGTTCGTCCCGCGGTCCCCGGGGAGGCCGTTGAACATCGAGACGCCGCCAATTCAAGCGCTTGTTTCCGAAGAAGAGATAGAGGCCTCTCGCCTTCTCCGTCCGACCGAGATGATCCAGGATCCAACCGAGACGCTGGAGCACGGCCAGGCGGCCAATCCTCCGGAGCCATTTGATTAGACGAAACGTTTTAAACGTGTCGGCCAGACGTCCGATGGCTTCCGCCGCTTGGGGTAGGGAGGGGCAGCATCCCCGATATGCCAAAAGATCGTACATCGTCAACTCGCTCCCGGACATAGATAACCAGCCATACGGCGATTTGTGTCGTTCGATGAGATCTCCAGGGATTTCCTTTCTGTAGAACACATCGAATCGGAGGCCCTCCGCTTCAACCGACCTCACGATCTTATTCATGAAAATTTGGATTGTGCCCGGCGGTGAGGGAGCCGCATCGAAGAGGGAGGCGGCGCTAAGGCCGCCGATATAATATTTTGCTCCGAGAAACCGGGCCCAATCGTCGACAAAACAGATGGGGTCTGGCATCTCGGAACTCTCGCCCGGTTGCTTAGGGATCACAAAAAATTCTCTTGAGAAGGGAACGGCCCATCGGCCCTCTTTCAGCCTCTGGAGAACCATGTTCAGGGCGGGGCCCTGCTTGCCGATGGCTTCGGCCGCTTCTTTACGCGTAAAAGCGCTCCTTTTAATCCTCATGACCGACCGGACGAACTCTTTTCCGCTCATGGCGATCATTAAGTCGAAGGAGTTCTGAAAAACTTGATTTTTCTTAGGGCTCGGTTCAGCCGTATTTATTAAGGTGATCGCCGGGTGTTGTTTAACGCAAATGCGTGTGTGAGGCCGAAAACAACACGCACGTGTCGGTCTTATCGATCGCGCGATGCGGCGATCTCGGCGAAAAAAGCTTCATAATTACCGGCGATCTTTTCCCAGTCGAAGCGCTCGCGCACTTTCGCCCGTCCCCGCATCCCCATCCGCTTGCGGAGCTCCGGGTCCCGAAGCAGCGTGAGAATCGCCCCGGCGAGCTCGAAGGCGTCGGCGTCTCTCACCAGCAGCCCGTCCCGAAACGGCTCGACCAGGCGCGACGAGGCCCCGCGGTTGCAGGCGATAACCGGCGTCCCTTCCCGCCACGACTCGAGGTACACGATCCCGAACGACTCGAACGGCGAGACCGAGACGAATATATCGGCTGCCCGGAAAAGCTCCGTGCGCTCGTTTTCCGGGACGGAATGAAGGACCCGGATCCGGGATCGGAATTTCTCCGGCAGAACGGCGATCCGGGACATGATCATCGGCGTGTGGGAGGATGGATTTCCGGCGATGACGAGATCCGCCGCCGCGCCGGCCGCTCCCGCGGCCCGCGCTTCATCCTTCCAGACGTTTTCCATCGCGTCGATCAGCGGGATGATTCCCTTGTGGGGAACATGCTGGCCGAAGAAGAGCACGAGGTTGGGCTGGGTCAGGCCGAGCCGGGCCCTCACGGCTTCCCGGGCTGCGGCCCGCGCCGCTCCGATTTCGCCGTCCGGCAAGAACGTCCGCTCCTCCACCTCCAAGCCGATGCCCGCCGTCCGGATTCGCTCCGCTGGAATCCCGGCTTTACCGGACAGATACTCGCTTTCCAGGTCGGTGAAGCAAGCCACTCCCGCCGCGTCCTTCAGCCACGCATAGTAAAGCGGATTATCGAAGGAATATTTATCCTCGGTGTGAAAGCAGGGAATGACGACGAGCGGTTTTCCAAGACGCCCGGCAGCCCGCCGGGCATGGTCGACGACCAACGTCGGGAACGGACCGGCGACGATCAAGTCGGCGTCGATCTCCCGGGCCAGCCCTTCGACCGCTTCCCCGTAGCGCCGGCCGCGCGGCCCCCAGGACAGGGCCCGCCATTTGGCGTGGCCGGGGATGGGAACGCGCGTCGAAATCGACCGCAACACGTTCAGCCCCCGCGCCCCGAACCGCGTAAAAGGCACCCGGGTGACCGGCACTCCCTCGACCTTCTCCGTCCCGGCCGCGAACAAATCGCGTCCCTTTCCCGGCACGAAGTAATCCTCGGTCGAGCGGGCGTTGGTGGCCACGACCCGGACGTCATGGCCGCGCCGGACGAGGCGTTCGGCGATGTTTTTCCAGACGAGCTCCGCCCCGCCCCGGGCCGGGTGGTAGTTGTGGGCGCAGAGGACGATCTTCATCGCTATGAATATATCCGCAAAATCGGGACTTCTCAAGAGGGGCCGCGGTGTGTTAACTTAATCGAAAAGATCAAAGGAAAACCCGCATGAAAAAACGCATATTCGTGACCGGCGCGGCCGGATTCCTCGGCAGCCATCTGGCCGAAGCGATGATCAAGGAAGGACACGACGTCGTCGGCTGCGACAACCTTGTCGGCGGATACCAGGACAACGTCCCCGCCGGGTGCGAGTTTCATAAGGCCGACTGCACCGACATCAAGGCCATGCGCGAGCTCACCAAGGGTGTCGATGTCGTCTATCACGCCGCCGCCTATCCCTATGAGGGGCTGAGCGTGTTCTCCCCGTCGATCGTCAACCTCTCGATCTACCAGGCGACCTCGACGGTCCTTTCGGCCTTCGTCCAAAACCGCGGCCGCCGCTTCGTTTTCCTCTCCTCCATGGCCCGCTATGGGACCAACGTCACCCCGTTCACCGAGGACATGGCCCCGCGTCCGCAGGATCCTTATGCCCTCTCGAAGGTCGCTTCCGAGGATATGGTCCGGCTCATGGCCCGGATCTTCAACTTCGAATACGTCATCGCCGTGCCCCACAACATCATCGGCTCGCGCCAGAAATACGACGACCCCTTCCGCAACGTCGCCTCGATCTTCATCAACCGGATGCTCCAGGGCAAGCAGCCGATCATCTACGGCGACGGGAACCAGAAGCGCTGCTTCTCCTTCGTCCAGGACTGCATCGATCCGCTGATGAAGATGCTCGACCATCCGGAAGTCGTCGGCGAGGTCATCAACATCGGCCCGGACGAGGAATTCGTCACGATCAACGAGCTGGCCGGGACGATTGCCGACATCCTCCACTTCAAGCTCGAGCCGATCTATTTCCCCGAGCGGCCCCAGGAAGTCAAGGAAGCCAACTGCGCCTCGGACAAGGCCCGCCGGCTCCTCGGCTATAAGACGGGCACAACCCTGCGCCGGGGACTCGAAGAGATGACGGACTGGATCAAGACGCGGGGGGCCAAGCCGTTTGATTATTATCTCGAGGTCGAGATCATCAACGAGCTGACGCCGCGGAGCTGGAAAGAGCGATTGATGTAATTGATGTAGGGGTGATGTAGGGGCGGCCCCTACTTGATATACCCGAGCGAGCGCAGGCGCCGCTCGCGCTCCGGATCGATCGAGCCGGCCCGCTTCCCGTTGATGATCGGATCAAAGCCGATATAGCGCACCGCGAACCATCCCTGATTTCCCGTCGGTCGGATCACCGCGGCGAACCGCTCGCCGAGAACATCCACTTCCCCGATATCGACCGGTTTCGGCCCCCGCCGCAAAACCCCGCCGGGCCCGCCAGTCCCCGCTCCCGCCGCGGCCGCGCCGATCACAACCTTCGGCCCGTCCACCCGGCCTTCAATCTCCATCTCGGCCGCGCCCCAGACGTCGGCGACGACGAAATATTTCCCTTTCGGCATCGGGATGGAAATCCGGAGCGGCTTGGCCCCGGCCTTGGCGAACAGCCAGCTGTTGTCCCAGGACGCCCGGCCCAGCCATCCCGAAGGCGTTTCGATCCGGGCCAGCGCCTCCGGATTCTCCTCGACCGGAACCATCGGGACGGCCGTGTCTTTGCCGAACGCCGGGGCCGAGACGGCGAACGAAAAGCGGGGTTGCTCGCGGGTCGTTGCCGCCGCGTGGCGCTCGTAGAACGGCTTCAGCTTCTCCCGGAACATCGCCAGCAGCCGCTCCGCCTCCCGCGGCTGTTCCGCCGCAAGATCCCGCGTCTCCTTCGGGTCGGCCGCCACGTCGTAGAGCTCCACGCCGGCTTTCTTCACGTCGACCGTCGCCTCTTTCCCCAGGGCCGCCGCCGACGACGCCTTGAAGACCAGCTTATACCGTCCGTCCCGCACGCCGCCGTCCGCGAAAACCGGCCGCGCTTTCCGCCCCTCCGCCCCGAACAAATCCGCCCCGTCAAACGACTTCCCGTTGGGAACCGGAATCCCGAAAAGCCCCAGGACCGTGGGGACGATATCCACCGCCCCGGCCGGCCCGTCCCTCTTTTCCGACCCGACTTTCGCCGGGTAATGGACGATCAACGGAATCCGGGCGAGCGGCTCATACCATCGTCCGCCGTGGTTGGCGTATCCCGGGCGATCGAGGAGATACTCCCCGTGATCCGCCGTCACGATGATCAGCGTTTCATCCAGCCGCCCCCATTTCTTTAAAGCCGCGGCCAGCCGGCCGATTTCCCGGTCGGCAAACCTGAGCCCCCCGTCGTAGAGAGCGTTGAGGTATTTTTTGTCGGCCGCGGTCATGCTCCCGGTTCGGGTCCAGCACCACCCCGGTCTCATGAAATGCGTTTCCCTCGTACCGGCCCGGCCCGTAGAACGAGGCCGCGTCCTCCTCGAACAGATGGGGGAAGTGGGTGTCCATGACGTGGAGATAGAGGAAATAATCGCGGCGGCGGTTTTTCCCGATCCACTCGATGGCCTGATCGACGACCTTGTCGGCCCGGGGATACCCGTATTTCGGGTCGAAGCGAATGGTCGACTGCAAATCGAAAAGAAAGGCGAATTCCCGGGCGAACGGCGATCTGCTCGGTGATCCATTCGTGGGCCGAGATCGCCGCGGTGGCCACCCCCTCGCTTCCAGAACCCGGGGCAGGGAGATCGCCTGGTCGTCGTTTTTCCGGAAAAGGTCGCCGGGCGAAGCGTAGGGGATCGAATGGTGGTTGGGGAAAATCTCGGGGATGAAATACCGGCTGAACAACATCCGGGGAAGCGACGCCCGCGTCTCCGTTGCCTGGGCGTAGGCCGTCTCGAAAGACCGCCCCGCGCGCCGCGAGCTTGTCGATTTCGGGGGTGGTCGGCTTGGGATAGCCGTAGCAGGAGAAATGGTCCGGCCGGGCGGCGTCCAGGACGATGAGGATCGCCTGTTGATAGCGGGGCGCCTGCTCCGCCGTCGACGCCTCCGCTGAAGAGAGCAAGAGAGCAAAACAAAGGCGAATGGAATAATGATTGACCCAACGATTGCGCGTAGCGCTTGCCATCCTGTCCCTCGATGTCCCTCAGCCCTTCATCTTATCATGAACCGCGCGCAGATTAAATTACGCTTGGGGTCTTCCCTTGTTCGTTTTGTCACGGTTTCCGGGTAAAATACGGGGGATGCTCCATGTCGAAAGGAGCGAACACAATGACAGAGATTCGAGACGATTCGCCGCATTCTGGGCGCGCTCATTTTGTCATGGCCTCTCGGCCCTCCGCGCCCTCTCTCCCGGCCCAGGAATTGCCCCTTCCGACGCCGCGCAATTCGGTCGTCATCAGCCTCGAGCTCAGCCCTCGGAACGCGGCCGAGGCCGAGTACATTAAAAAAGCCATCCCCTTCGGCCTCTACGCCTGGCCGTCGTTTTCGATCACGACCATGACCCCGGACATCCCCTGGCAAGCGCCGCTTGACGCGGCCGACGCCAACCTGGCTAAATTCAAATCCGCCGTCAAAGCCTACGTCGCCGCGGCCAAAGCCCGCGGCTTCAAGCTCCATCTCGTCCTGTCCACGGGCCTGGCCCGGAACCGGACGATCTACAAGGACGCCAAGCTCGAGGACGTCCGCAACTGCCAGTGGTACAACGACAACACCATCGCTCCGGCCGCCGCAACTCTCCCGGCCGGGCGGCCATCGAGGATAAAGCGTCTTCGGCACGCTCTCCCGCTATGCCCGCAAGGTCCGATACGCATCTTGAAGCCAAAGCCCGGGCGGCCTTCGCCTTCCTGGCCGAAGCTGATCGCGGCCGAGCCGGATACCCTGATCGCCGTCAGCGGCTGGGGCGAGGCGGAGCTCAATTTCGGCCGGATCGAAAACGACAAGGCGGTCCAGTCGTTTTTCTGCGATTACTCGCCGTTTGCCGTCCTGGAATTCCGGGACTGGATCCAGCACGCCGGCGAATACGACGACGCGCGCGGCCCCTACCGCAACGAAGGCTGGAAGCAGGGCGGCCGGGATTACCAGGGCCCGGAGGGCCTGGCCCGCTTCAACGCCGAATTCGGGACGGATTTCTCCGCCTGGAATCTCCGTTACTTCGATTGGAGCCTGGAGGACGATTACGACCCCGATTTTTCCGACAAGGTCAACACCGACCCCCAGCGCATTCCCTACGCGTCCTACGCCGGCGGCGGATGATGCCCGGCGCGGGGCCGCACTTCGTCGCCGGGCGGTTTCGATCCGCCGCGGACGATGAAGCCCGGGGACAAGTTCTGGGACCTCTGGAACCTCTTCCGGGAAACCATGGTCGGAAACTTCGTCCGCGACGGGGCCCGCTGGGCTTCGGAGTCCGGGATCCCGGCCGACCGCTGTTCTCCCACCAGATTCCCGGCGATTATCTTTTCGGGACCAAGCCGGGCGACGCCGCGCCAAAACGCCCGCTATTACACCTCGGCCTCGCCGCTGCGGACGGCGGACATCGCCCCTTACGGCCATCCGGGGCGCCACGATTTACGACGTCCGTTTCCCGACTTGGTTCGCCCGGACGACCGAGCACATCTCCCGGCGATCTCGGCAATGTCGCACGATCTGGGCGATCATGGAATTCGACCCCGAGCTTTATCCGGTCGGCATGGAGGTCAAGGAAAGCCCGGTCGCCGGACATCCTCAAGCAATATCTGCGGGTGTACGAATACAACGTCTACCTGATCAATTTCTGGCGCTGGTGGGACGAGACCAAGGAGCACCGGATCAAGGGGATGAACAAGGAAAAGGCCCTGACCGAATTCGTCGCCGCGATCCGGGACAAGGCCAAGACCAAGGATTTGAGCACGGTCTTCGTCCCCCCGCCGGTCGGGGCCGCTTTCGGCGACTCGGGACGCCGGGCGAAATCGCGATTCCCGAAAAAATCTGGGCCCAGGCCTCCTGGACCTGGACGAAGTGGGGCGATTTCGACCGGTTCGAAATTTATCGGAGCGATCAACCCGGCGTTCCCGTCGGACCCGGCCCACCTGTCGGAAAAACGCGCGACCCGGTCTTTCGGGATAAAACCGCCCGGGCCGGAAAAAGACCTATTATTACCGGGTCCGGGCGGTCAACGTGAAAAATGCCGCCGGCCGGCCTTCGCCGGAGCTTCTGATTCGGCCCGGAAAGGGGACGTGATGCCTTTTCACCGTTTTGCCGCCGCCGTCGCGGGTTCGCTTGTCTTCGCCGTCTCCGCGCTTCCCGGCCAGGAACTGCCCAAGCCGTCGATTTACAACACAGTCATCGTCAGCATCGAGCACAATCCGGCTGATGCGGACGAAGTGGAATACATCAAGGCCAATTTCCCCTTTGGCCTGTACGCCCTGCTCTCCTTCAGCATCACCCATGTCGCTCCGAATCTGGCCTGGGACTCAGACTGGTCGCAGGCCGAGGCCGGGATCGCCGCTTTCAAGGCGGCCGTCGACGGGCATATCGCAGCCGCCAAGGCCCGGGGCGTCAAGCTCCATCTTGTCGTCTGCTCCGGCCTGGCCCGAAACCTCGGGATTTATGCCGCGGCCAAGACCGAGGACATCCGCAACGCCCAGTGGTTTAACGACAGGAACCTCGGCACGGCCGCCCAGGTCGCCGCTCCATCGGCGATGACCGACCACATCTTCGGGACGTTGTCCCGCTACGCCCGGAAATTGCGGGCCAATCTCGAAGCCAAATCCCAGGCGGCGTTCGCCTTCCTGAAACAGCGGATGAACGAGAACCCGGACACCTTGATCGCCGTCAGCGGCTGGGGCGAGGCGGAGCTGAGCTGGAAGCGGATCGACAACCTCGCTTCGGTCCAGGACTGGTTCTGCGATTATTCGCCGTTTGCCGTCCTGGAGTTCCGCGATTGGATCACCCATGAAGGCCTGTATGACGACGAACGGCAACTATGGCGGCTGGGGCTGGGAGTGGCGGCGGAGCGAAATACCGCGGCGCGGCCGGCCTCACTCAATTCAACGCCGATTTCGGGACGGCGTTTACGACCTGGCAGCTCGAATATTTCGATTGGAGCTTGAGCGATCATTGGCCGGCCGATCCCAACAAGGATCCCGTTTTCCGCGTACTTCCACGACGGGATGAGGCCGGCGGATCGGACGATCGCCGGGGGTTTCGATCCGCCGCGCGTCATGCAGCCCGGAGAAATCATTTTGGGATCTGTGGAACCTCTTCCGCGAGGCGATGGTCAACAATTTCGTCCGCGACGCGGCCCGCTGGGCTTCCGAAGCGGGGATCCCGCCGCAGAAATGGTTCTCCCATCAGATCCCGGCCGATTACCTGTTCGGGACGAACGCCGGCTTCCCGCCGCTGAACGCCCGCTATTACACCTCGGCCTCGCCGCTCTGGACGGCCGACATCGGCTCGTGGGGCTCGGTCGGGGCGACCGTCTACGACATCAAATTCCCCGACCGCTTCGCCCGGACGACGGAGTATGTGCTGCCGGATCTGGCCTCAATGGCCGAGATCTGGGCGGTCATGGAATACGACCCGGAGACCTACCCGGCCGGAATGAACGTCCCCGAAAGCTCCGTCGAGTTACTCCTCGAGGAATACCTCAAGGTTTACCGCTACGGTCCGGCCCTCATCAATTTCTGGCGGTGGTGGGACGCGACAGGGGAGCACCGGATCAAGGGCCTGAACAAGGAAGCGGCCCTGCGTCAATTCGTCGGCCTGATCCGCGACCGGGCGAAGTCGCCGGATTTAACCGTCGTCTACGATCCGCCCCGGGTGACCGGGGCAAACGCCGTCTTCCAGGACGGCGGGACGAAAGCCGGAATCGTGATCCCGTCCAGAATCTGGGCCGACGCTTCTTATGTCTGGACGGATTGGGGCGACTTCGATCATTTTGAAGTCTTCCGGTACGTCGCCGCCGGCCAGCCGGAAGCGCAGGGGGAGCTCTTGGTCCAAACCACGGATTACCGGATCGACGGTCTGGAAGCCGGCATCCCCATCCGGCGATGCGGCCGAGGACGATCCCTTATTATTTCCGCGTCCGGGCGGTAAATTCCAAGGGCGTGGCCGGGCCGCTGAGCGTCCCGTTCAAAGCCCAATAAAAACCGCTCTCACCCCTGTTGGCCGGTAAATTCATCGCCGGCGATTATTTACTTCCTTGGAAATAACTTTATACTCAGTTAGATGCCGGAATCCGAGGTTCCGAGCAGATCGTCCAGAGAGGGTCGAAAAAGATGTTGAAACATGATGCCCTAAAACGCGCGTCGGAATTGATCGCGGCCGGCCTGATCATCGTCTTGGCGGTTGTCATTGCCCCGGCCTTTGGCCAGACCGAGCTTCCCAAGCCGACCTACGCCAATTCGCTCGTCATCAGTATCGAGCACCGCCCGACCGACGGGACGGAGGTTGATTATATCAAAGCCAATTTCCCCTTCGGCCTTTACGCCTGGCCGTCGCTGAGCGTCACCCATGTCGCTCCCTCCCTGGCCTGGGTTTCCGATTGGTCCGATGCGGACGCGGGGATTTCGGCCTTCAAGACAACGGTCAACAGCTATATCGCCGCGGCCAAAGCCAAGGGCGTCAAATTTCACCTGGTCGTCTGTTCCGGCCTTGCCCGGAGCCTCGGAGTTTATACCGCGGCTAAAACCGAGGATGTCCGGAACACCCAATGGTTCAACGACAACAACATGGGCACGCCCGGCCAGGTCGTCTCGTCCGAAGCGATGAGCAAATATATTTTCGGGACGTTTTCCCGCTATGCCCGGAAAATGCGGGCCAACCTCGAAGCCAAATCCCGGGCGACGTTCGAATACCTCAAGGAAAAGATGGACGAGAATCCGGAGACGTTTGTCGCCGTCAGCGGCTGGGGCGAAGCAGAGATGAGCTTCCGGCGGATGGATGAATCGACCGGTCCCCAGGCCTGGTTTTGCGATTATTCGCCGTTTGCCGTCTTGGAATTCCGGGACTGGATCACCCACCAGGGCCTGTACGATGACGCGACGGGAATTTACGCCGGCCAGGGATGGTCGGGCGGCGGAGCCAAATACCAGGGAGCGGCCGGATTGGCCCAATTCAACGCCGATTTCGGCCAAGCTTTTACGACCTGGGACCTTCGCTACTTCAACTGGACGCTGGCCGACGATTGGGATTCGGTTCCCGCGGACGGAATCAACAACGACCCGGGCCGAATCGCCCTGGCCGATTACGTTCAGGGCGGAATGATGCCGTCGTCGGGGACGCATTATATTGCCGGCGGCTTCGACCCTCCCCGGACGATGACCCTCGGCAACGCGTTCTATGACCTGTGGCACCTCTTTCGGGAGACCTTGGTTCACCACCTGGCCCAGGACGCGGCCGGTTGGGCGGTCGATGAGGGCATTCCCTCGGACCGGTGGTACTCCCATCAAATCGCGGCCGATTACATGTTCGGAACAAAGCCGGATGATCCGGTCCTCAACCCCAGGTATTACAGCTCGGCCTCGCCGCTCTGGGTGGCGGGAGTCGCTCCCGTCGCTTCGGTCGGGGCCTCCATTTACGACATCAAGTTCCCGACGATGGTTCGCCCGGACGACGCTTCATGTTTTTCCGGCGATTTCCGCCATGTCGGCCAACTGGGGGATCCTGGAATTCGACCCGGAAACATACCCGATCGGCCTGGGCGTGGAGCAGAGCTCGTCGGCGGTCATCCTGGCCCAGTACCTCCGGGCCTATTCGTATCGACCGCACCTCATCAACTTCTGGCGTTGGACCGATACATCCGGGGAGCACCGGATCAAGGGGATGAACAAGGAAATCGCCCTGCGCGATTTCATCAGCCAAGTCCGGGATAAAGCCCGTTCGACCAACCTGTCGGTCGTTTATGCGCCCGCCCAAGGTCGTCGAGCTCTCCGGGTCCTATGGCGCGTCCGGCGCCCGACTCGAAATCACCGGGAAAATCTGGAGCGGGGAAAAATGGAATTGGACGGACTGGGGTAATTTCCACCATTTCGTAGTCTATCGGAGCGCGACGGCCGTTTTTACGGCCGACGACGCCCATGCGATCGGGACGACGACGACGTTTGTCTACGACGACGGCACGGCCGCCTTACGGCGGAACCTATTATTACAAGTGGCGGGCGGTCAACTCCGCCAACGTCAAGGGCCCGGCTTCCGACGCCGTGATGGTCTCGGCCGTTGCCCCCGACATGCCCGTCCTGTCGCTGAGCCGGACGTCGCTTTCTTCGGCTTCTCCCAGGGCGGGACGCCCACGCCGGCCCAGTCCGTTCTCGTTTCGAACGTTGGGGCCGCGGGAACGACGCTCGCCTGGACGGCCGTCTCCAACCAGCCTTGGCTCCAGGTCCAGCCCGGATCCGGGACAGGCAACGGCGTTCTTCAGATCAGCGTCCTTGGGGCGGGCCTTGCGCCCGGGACGTATTCGGGGACGATCACGGTCAACGATCCCTTGGCCGCCGACGCGCCGCAAACGGTCAGCGTCCGGTTTGACGTTTTCGCCCAGGGAGAGGATGAAGCGCCGTTCGGGTCGTTCGACACGCCTCTTCACGAGTCCAATGTTTCCTCCAGCATCCCCGTGTCAGGCTGGGCTCTGGACGATATCGGTCTCGCTTCGGTCTCGATCAAGCGGTATCCCGTCGATTCCGATCCGGCTGGGTCGGCTGGTTCCGACGGACTGGTCTTTCTCGGGGCGGCGACGTTCGTCCGCGGGGCCCGGCCCGACGTGGAAGGGGCCTATCCGGATTACCCGCAGGCCGATAAAGCCGGCTGGGGGTACATGCTGTTGACGAATTTCCTCCCCAACCAAGGCAACGGGACGTTCACCCTCGTGGCCGTGGCCGAGGACACGACCGGTCATGCGGTCCGGCTCGGGGAGAAAACGATTTACGTGGATAATGCCAACGCGGTCCTGCCTTTCGGGGCGATCGATACGCCGACCCAGGGCGGGACGGCTTCGGGCGCCCTCTTCTACAATTTCGGCTGGGCCCTCACTCCGCCGCCGGCTTCGATCCCCATCGACGGTTCGACCATCTGGGTTTTTGTGGACGGCGTTCCCCTGGGGCACCCGTCCTATAACCACTATCGCGCGGACATCGCCACGCTGTTCCCGGGATACGCCAATTCGCTCGGGGCCGTCGGCGTTTATAATCTCGATACCACGACCCTTTCGAACGCGACCCACACGATCGTCTGGAGCGTGACGGATTCCGCCGGCCGGGCGGACGGCATCGGCTCGCGCTACTTCGACGTGGTCAACGTCGGCGGATCCGCGGCCGCTTCAGGCGCGCCGGCGGAAGCACGGCTTCCCGAAATTCCCAGCGGCCGGCTCGGGCTCGAAGCGCGGGGCGGCCGGACGGTCTTCGAGATCGAGGAGCTGGGACGGATCAAAATCGAATTCGCCGTCCCTCCGGGGACGCGGATTGTCGGCTGGGGAGAGCTCCCGGACAAGCCGCTGCCCGTCGGCTCGACGCTGGACGGGGAGGGGCGCTTCTGGTGGATGCCGGGGCCTGGGTTCCTCGGCCGGCACATCCTGCATTTCGCCGCAACCGACGGCGCCGGGCGAGGCCCGATTGTGGACGTCGTGGTCGACATTGTGCCTAAACGCGGCCGGAATGAAGGATCGGGGTCCGAGGGCTAATCCCCCCTGGACGGGCGAATATCCCCCTCATTATTCCCCCCTGCGGGGGATGTTGTCATTTCTTTTTAACGCTGTATATTATCGGCGAAGTTTTTTGCGAGGAGTCTCATGAGTTTTTCCCGCATTGGCCGCCCGATTTTCTCCCTGTTCTCAAGCGCCCTCTTTTTCGTCATATCGTCGGCGGCTTTTGGCCAGATCACGGTCACGGCCCCGGCGGCCAAAGTCGTTGTCCGGGCCGCGCCCGATTACGCGACCGAGGTCCTGGCCGACCGCTGGGACATGAATCAGCGGACCGACCTGGGTTGGCGGATCTTCAACACCGTCGAGCTTCCCGCTTCCAACCTGGCCGACATATCTTTTACGGGGGGCGTCTTCTCGGCCCGGTCCACGCCGGTCTATGACCCGAACTTTCCGGAGATATATTCCGACCCGAACATCGCCATCCTCGATTCCGATTATCCGAGCTCGGCCGGAATCGGCAAGTTCGGCTCGAATTATAAAATCAATGCCGACAAGTACCGCGTCTTCGCCATCCGGATGTATCTCGAGGGCCCTTACGATCCCAACCTGAGATTCGGACAGCTGAAGTGGTCGGAAAACACGATTTACGGAGGGGTGTCTCACGCCAACGCGTTTGTCGTCTCTCCGGGATGGCGGATCTACCTGGTCGACATCCCGACGCTCGGCCTCCTGAACGGAACCGCCTGGGCCGGGCTCAAGGATTCGCTCTTCTTCGATCCCATGTCCCAGAGAGACCGGGAGATCAAGATCGACTGGATCCGGCTTGTCGAGAACGGAACGACGTACCGAAAGACGATCACCTGGACGGGCTCGGGCAACGTGGACATCTACCTCGACAACGACAGGGATTCAAGCAACGGGAACCTCGGCATCCTGGCCTTGAATGTCTCCGGAAGCGTCCTACGAATTCATCGCCGGGGGGCTGGCGGCCGGGAATTATTATGTCGCCATCGCCCCGACCGGGTCGACGACGTATGCCTATTCGGCCGGCTATTACGCGGTCGACGAACAGCCGATCTTCCGGATCGACACGCCCTCGGCCGAAGGAAGCAACCAGGACTTCATGACCATCGTCGCCGGCAATCCCTGGGATTTTAACGCGCTCTCGGATGTCGACCACACGGTCAACTTGACGACCAAATCCATCCAGACGATCAACTACGAGGACTTGGCCGGGAACATCTTCAACGGCAACCAGGTCTTTTACGGCGAAGCGGCGATTCCCTCCGGCCTGATCGGCGACCCGACGGTCTTTTTCCTGAATTACTTTTTCCGCGGGGCGACCTACAAGATCGACACGTCCCGGTATCATAACCTGGTCGCCAAAATGGGGATCGCCGGCGTCCACAGCACCAACGACGGCTCCGTCGCCCGGGTCATGTACATGCGGACCGACGAGCATGCGATCGGGGAGAACGTCACCCAGGACATCATCATCCGCCATACCCCGCTGCCCGACGGCCGTTGGGTCATGAACAAGATCGTGGCCGACCTGCGGACCGTGCCCCTCGAGGACGGCGGAGGCAGCCCCTCCCACAGCGGCTGGACCGGGACCGTCGACACATTCCGGATCGATCCGCATGAATTTCCCGACGGGCGGGCGTTCTTCTATGACGACGTCAAGATCACCGCCGACTGGCGGGTCGACTCGTCGTTCGTCGATCGACTGGACGATGGAGGACGGGGACACGCCGACCGGGCGCGACGGTGTCTTTCTACTATGACACCGACCGGAGCGGGTATAACGGGACGCTCATCCAATCGGGGATCTCCGCCCCTGCCGGGAGCGGGAGCACCGTCTGGAACACGCCGAGCGTCCCGGGCGGGACGTACTATCTTTACGCCGTCGTCACCGACGGCTATAACACGAATCGGTTCTACGCCACCGGCCCGGTGATCGTCAACCACTCCGGCATCCCGACGCTCGCGCTTTCGAGACAGGCCTTCGTCTTCGGCGCGATCCAGAACGGGACCGCCACCCCGGCCGAAAAGACGACCCTGACCAACACGGGCACGGGGACGTTGAACTGGACGGCGACGCGCTCGGCCGACTGGATCTCGGTTTCCCCGACGAGCGGGACGGGAAACGGCATCATCAATATCGGAATCGCCCGGACGGACTTGAGCCCGGGGACCTATTCCGGAACGGTGACGGTCTCCGACCCGAACGCCTCCAACACTCCCCAGGTCATCACCGTGGCCTATACGATCTATGGCGACGGCGCGGATAGCCCGCCGTTCGGGGCGTTCGAGACCCCGGTCGACGGGGCGATGGTCGCCTCTTCAATCGCGGTGACGGGCTGGGTTCTGGACGATATCGGGATGCAATCGGTCAAAATCTACCGGGGGACGGGACTTTCCGACCGGATTTATATCGGGGACGCGGTCTTTGTGGAAGGGGCGCGTCCGGACGTGGCTTCCGCCTATCCCAACTATCCCCAAAACTGCAAGGCGGGCTGGGGATATATGCTGCTGACCAACTTCCTGCCTAACGGAGGAAACGGAGGCTTCAGTCTCCTGGCCTATGCCGTCGACCTGACCGGTCATGAAGTCCTTCTCGGGACCATGGCCATTACCTGCGACAACGCCGCCGCGGTGTTGCCGTTCGGGGCGATCGACACGCCCACCCAGGGCGGGACGGCCGCGGGGACGGGCTTTTTCAATTTCGGCTGGGCCTTGACCCCGATGCCCGCCTCGATTCCGACCAACGGATCGACGATCACAGTCTGGGTGGACGGGGCGCCCCTGGGGCATCCGTCGTATAACAATTACCGGGGGGACATCGCCACGCTGTTCCCCGGATACGCCAATTCCAACGGGGCGATCGGCGTCTACAGCCTTAACACAACGACATACGCGGAAGGTTGCCATACCATCGTCTGGTCGGTGACGGATTCGGCCGGTCATTCCGACGGGATCGGGAGCCGGTACTTCATGATCCAGAATCTGGCCGCTCCGGGTGCAGCGGCGGCTTCAACGCAGCCGATGCGGCCGGCCGAGGAAACCTTAGGGATGCGGGAAGACGCCCGGATGCCGGTCTTCGCCAAGAAGGGGATGGACGTGAACAGGCGGGTGGAAATGGTCCTCCCGGAGGCCGACGGAGCGATCCGGATCACGATTCCCGAAGTCACCCGGGTGGCCGTTTATCTGAGCGAAGCCGAGGCGGGCGAAGACGAGGAGCGGATGACCGTCCGCGGGACGCGGATGTTGAGCAAGGTCGCCCGCGACGATGCGCGCTACGAGGCCTATGAGATTGTCCTCGGCGAACTCAAGCCGCTTCCGATCGGCGCGTCCTTTGACCCCGTCGACGGCGTGCTTTACTGGCAGCCCGGTCCGGGATTTTTAGGAGAGTATACGTTCGTCATCGTTGATACGGAAACAAGGACGAAGCGGACGATCAAGGTGACGATTACGCCCTGAAAGCGAGGGCCGTGTTGAAATCGATAGTCCGGGCCGGTCGACGAATTTTCGTCTCAATCGGCCTGATGCTGATTCTCGCCGGCGCCGCTCAGGCGGCCTATTTAATCAACGTCCCCCAGGAGCTCCGCCAGCCCAACGGCGATCTTCTCAAATGCCTGGCCAGCGGAGACGAATTTTACAACTGGCTTCACGACGCGGCCGGATACACGATCGTCCAGAATCCGAAGACCGGCTGGTATGTCTATGCCGAACCCGACCCGGACGGTGACCTCAGAGCCTCGGCCCACGTCGCCGGCCGGTCGGATCCGAGAAGGCCGGTCTGGCGAAGGGGCTGCGGCTCGCCCCGCAAAAGATCCGCGAACTTCGCAACGGCATCCTTCGGCTCCCGGCCGGAGAGGTTGCAGCCCCAGGCCCCCCGGTCCGGCGCCTTCAACAACCTGGCCGTTTTTATCCGCTTCTCCGGTGAAAACGAATTCACCGATGCGCCTTCGGTTTTTACCAATATGCTGAACGCCTCGGGCCCGTCGGACAATTCGATGTACGGCTATTTCCGGGAGGCCTCGTATTCGACCCTGTCCATTTCGACATCCATCTATCCCACGCCGTCAACGACGGTCATCTCCTTATCAGGACGTCCAACCGCGCGGATACTACCAACCGTACAATGAAGCGACGAATACGATCGGCTACCAGGGAGGGAACAACGGAACCGAGCGAAGGGATCGGGAGCACATCCTGATCAAGAACGCCGTCGCCGCCATCGCCTCCCAGGTTCCGGCGGGTCTCGTGATCGACGGCGACGGGGACGGAAGAGTGGACAATCTCACGTTTGTCGTTTACGGCTCGCCGACGGGCTGGAGTTCCCTCCTCTGGCCTCATCAATGGTCTTTGTATTCCCAAACGGCCTATATCAACGGCAAGCGTGTTTATACGTACAGCCTCCATCTCCAAAGCATGTTCAATGTGGGCGTCCTCTGCCATGAGATGTTCCACTGCCTCGGCTCGCCGGACTTGTATCACTATACGAGCAACGGCATCCAGCCGGTCGGCGGCTGGGACGTCATGGAAAACAACCGCAATCCGCCCCAGCACATGGGCGCCTATATGAAATGGCGGTATGGGACCTGGATCGCCTCCATCCCGGAGATCACGACCTCGGGGACCTATACGCTTAATCCCCTGACGTCGTCCTCGGGAAATTGCTACAAGATCCGGTCGCCCAATTCCGCGACGGAATACTTCATCGTGGAATACCGGCGAAGAACGGGAATCTTCGAATCGTCCCTTCCCGGGGAAGGATTGCTGGTCTATCGCATCAACACGGCCGAAGTCGGGAACGCCGACGGCCCGCCCGACGAGGTCTACCTTTACCGGCCGGACGGAACGCTCTCGGCGAACGGGACCGTCAACAATGCGGCCTTCAGCAGCGGCGCCGGGCGCACGGCCATCAACGACGCGACGAATCCGTCTTCATTCTTGACGTCCGGGGGAGCCGGCGGCCTCAATATCTCCGCAGTCGGAGCCGTCGGCTCGACCATTTCTTTCACGGTCACGCTTCCGGCCGATTCGCCGACGATCTCCCTTTCCGATAAAAGCTTCGTTTTCGGCGCGATCCAGAACGGCCCGGCGACTCCGGGTGGGACGTCGATCCTGAAGAATTCGGGGGAGGGGACGCTCGCCTGGACGGCGACGCGCTCGGCCGATTGGATCTCGGTTTCCCCGACGAGCGGAACGGGGGATGCCCTGCTTTCGATCGGCATCGCCCGGACGAACCTGAGCCCCGGAAGCTATTCGGGCACGGTCGCGGTCGCCGCTCCGGGCGCGACCAACACGCCGCAGACGATCTCCATCACTTACAACGTCTACGCCTCCGGCGGAGACGCCGCTCCGTTCGGGACGTTCGAAACGCCGCTCGAGGGATCGACGGTTGTTTCGAGCATCCCGGTGACGGGCTGGGCCCTGGACGATATCGGGATGTCCTCGGTGAAGATCTACCGGGGGACGGATTTCTCCGACCGGGTGTATATCGGGGACGCGGTATTTGTGGAAGGAGCCCGGCAGGACGTGGCCCTCGCGTATTCCGGTTATCCCCAAAATACGCGAGCCGGCTGGGGTTACATGCTCCTGACCAACTTCCTTCCCAACGGAGGAAATGGGAGCTTTACCCTTTTAGCCTTTGCCACAGACCTGACCGGACATGAAGTTCTGCTCGGACAGCAAGACGATCATCTGCGACAACGTCCACGCGATATTGCCGTTTGGGGCGATCGATACGCCGACGCAGGGAGGAACGGTTTCGGGAACGGGATTCTTCAACTTCGGCTGGGCCCTGACGCCGCAGCCGAATTCGATTCCGACGAATGGATCGACCATCAATGTCTGGGTGAACGGAGCGGCCCTGGGGCATCCGTCGTATAACAATTACCGTGGGGATATCGCAACGCTTTTCCCGGGATACGCCAACTCCAACGGTGCGGTGGGTGTATACACGCTCAACACGACCGGATACGCCGACGGCGTCCATACGATCGCCTGGTCGGTGACTGATTCCGGCGGCAACACCGATGGGATCGGGAGCCGGTATTTTTCGATCTTGAACTCGGGGGGGGCGAGTCCGGCGGCGTCGTCGTCGATTGAGGGCTTGGCCGGCGACGGCAAGACCGGCTCCCAAGGACGGTCTTTCCCCAGAATCCGCTCAGTAGAGGAAATCGTCGCCATTCCCGAAGACACCCGAAGCCCGATGTTTATACGACGCGGGATGGCCGGTGACGCACCCGTCGAAATGGTTCTGCCCGAGACAGACGGCTCGCTTCGGATCGCGATTCCCGAGGTCACCCGGGTGGCGATTTACCTGAACGAAAAGGACGCCGTCGAGACGGAATCAGAGATAATCGCCCGCGGAGCGCGGATGCTGAGCAAGGCCAGCGTCGACCGATTCGCGCTACGAAGCCTACGAGCTGGCTCTCGGCGTGCTCAAACCGCTTCCGATCGGGGCATCCTTCGACCCCGTCGACGGCGTGCTTTACTGGCAGCCTGGCCCGGGATTCTTAGGCGAGTACCAGTTCATCGTGATTGACCGGGAGACGGGAACAAAGCGAAATATTTCGGTGACGATAAAGTCCAGATAAATCAGTCTCTCTTTCCAGAATGATTGGTGACAATCGTGGACCTGAACCGTCCGCGCTTTTGAATTCCCGGCCGAGGATGCGTAGCCGAAAGTGGCAGCGTCCCGGCCAAGAAGATTGCTAATCAAGGGGTTGTTGAATACCATAACGGCAGGAGAGGCCGGAAAGCCGCCGGCCGCCTAGTCGGAGGCAACCTGTGGGATTAGTCCGTTGGAGCCGGGCGCCCGGCCGCACCCTCGCGGTCTTTCTCTGCCTCATGCTCGTCCTCGGCGGGGCCCTGGGGTGGCTCGGCTGGCAGTTTCTGAAACAGGATCGGGCGCTGGAAGGTCAGCGCCGGCAGGAACGCTTGGAACTCGCCGCGGGCCAAATAGCCGTTGCCCTTCAGCAAAATCTTGCGGACCTGGAGAGCTATTTAAGCTTTGTCGCCCGTCCCGGAGCGAAAGATCCCCCGGACGGCGTTGTGGTCCTGCAAGCGACAAAAAATACCTTCGATGCTTTTCCGGTCGATGGCCTGCTCTTTTCTCCCGCGGTTCCCGAAAGCGTTGATCTGTCGACCGCGGCCTTCGCCAAGGGCGAATCCCTGGAATTCCAGCAAAACGATCCGGTCCGGGCGGCTTCTGTTTTTCGGGAGCTCTCCCAATCGCCGAACCCCGGAATAAAAGCCGGGGCTTTGCTGCGTCTGGGACGAACTCTCCGCAAAACGGGCCGGAATGAGGACGCCCTCCGTATCTACGGCGAGCTCTTGTTGCTCGGCCGAACGCCCGTTCAGGGGCTGCCGGCGGAGCTGTTGGCCCGTGAAGCGCGAGGCACGATTTTCGATGAGACCGGAAAGAGTGAAGAGCTGCGGCAGGAAGCATCGCTTCTTCGGGCGGCTCTTTGGAGCGGCCGCTGGAGCTTGTCCCGGCCTGCCTGGGAATATTATCGGGAAGAGGCGAAGCGCTGGCTGGGGGCCGATCCCTTGACGGAGCGCGATCAAGACGCGCTCTCGGTCTCGGCCGCGGCGGAATCGATCTACGAGCAATGGACGGCCGAACCGGAGACAAAGGGGCGCCGGATTTTTAAAATGGGAGGCCGGCCGGTGCTGGTTTCCTGGACCGGGACGCCGGAGCGGCTGGCCGCCGTCTTGGCCGGGCCCGCATATCTCGCCTCGAAATACGCGGAGGCCTTGCCCGGCGGACAGATTCAAGGCGCTTTAATCGATGCGGACGGGCAAGTGTTGATCGGCGAGTTCAATGCGAGCGGACCGCAAGCCGTCCGGATGGCCTCGGTTACGGGATTACCCTGGAGCCTGCACGCGACGAGCTCCGATCCCGGCGCCGATGCCGCGGGCCTCGCCGTCCGTCGCCGCCTCCTGTATGCGGCGTTTGCGGTCTTGGCCCTCGTGCTGCTGGCCGGTTCCTATTTCATCATGCGCGCCATCGACCGCGAACGGGCCGTCGCCCGGCTTCAGTCCGAGTTCGTATCGGCGGTGTCGCACGAATTCCGGACGCCGCTCACCTCGCTCCGCCAACTTTCGGAAATGCTGGCCCAGGGGAGGATTCCCACGCCGGAGCAGCGGCAGAAATCCTATGAGATCTTGTCCGGCGAAAGCGAGCGGCTGCAGCGGCTGGTCGAAGCGCTCCTGGATCTCAGCCGGATCGAATCGCGCACGTTCCGTTACCGTTTCGAGTCGCTCGACCCCGTCGCCCTGGTTAACGAGGTAACGGCCGAATTCGGGGAGAAGGCCGCCGCCTTGGGCTTTCGCCTCGAGCTGAACGTCGCCGGGGAGTATCCGGCCGTCCGGGCCGACCGTGAGACCCTCAGCTTGGCCTTGCGGAACTTGCTCGACAATGCGGTTAAGTATTCGCCGGACGTCCGCATCGTCTGGGTCGAGATGGGACGCGAACGGGGCCGCCTGGCCATTCGTGTCCGGGACCAGGGCATGGGCATCCCGGCGGCGGAGCAGAAGGAAATCTTCAAGCGGTTTGTCCGCGGAGCCGGTTCCCAGACTGCCCGCATCCAGGGGACCGGCCTCGGCCTGGCCTTGGCCCATCGGATCATTGAAGATCACGGCGGCGAAATCCGCTTGGAAAGCGAACCCGGCAAGGGAAGCACCTTTACCATTTTCCTGCCGCTGGAGAAAACCGTATGAAACGCATTCTGGTGGTGGAAGATGACTCCGGAATCGCCTTCGGCCTTCAGCTGGACCTGAAGAACGAGGGATACGAGGTGAAGATCGAATCGGACGGCGAGAGCGCTCTTGACCGGGCGCGGAAGGAATCCTTCGACCTGATCCTGCTCGACGTCATGCTCCCGGGCATGGACGGTTTCGAGGTCTGTCGCGAGCTGCGCCGGGGCGGGATAAAAACTCCCGTCATTATGCTGACCGCCAGGACCCAGGAAGCCGAAAAAGTTCTGGGGCTGGAAACCGGCGCCGATGACTACGTGACGAAGCCCTTCAGCCCGCGCGAGCTGCGGGCCCGGGTCAAGGCGTTGCTCCGCAGGGCCGCGAAAGACGAGGTGTCGGTTTACCGGTTCGGCGACGCGGAAGTGGATTTCGAACGCTGCGAACTTCGGCGGGCCGGAAAATCCGTAGGTCTGACGGCTCTTGAATTCAAGCTGCTCGCCGCGTTTATCCGAAACAGCGGGAAAGTCCTGAGCCGGGAAAAGCTCCTGGATCTTGTCTGGGGGCCAGGCACATTCGTCACGGATCGCGTCGTCGATAACCATGTCGTCACCTTGCGAAAAAAGGTCGAACCGGAGCTTTCCGACCCGCGTTATATCGTCAGCGTCCGGGGGCTGGGATATCGCTTTGACGGTTGAATCAAACCGAATCATGACAGTAACGCGTATACTCGCCTTACAATGGCGCCGTAACATGAGGGGCAGGAGGGGCTCCGCATGAGGCTCGTCAAGCCGGTGATTTTTGTCCTGCTGCTCGGGGCGGCGTCCGCGACCGGCCTTCCGGCAGGTCAAACCAAGGATATCCAGGCGGAAGTGGCCCTTCAGGCCGCGATTAAAATGGAATTGGTCGATGGAAACCTGAAAGGCGCGATCGCCCAGTATCGGCAGCTTGCTGACGGCGGCGATCACGCCGTGGCCGCGAAAGCGCTGGTTCGCCTGGGGCAGTGTTACGAGAAGCTCGGCGACGCGCAGGCGCGCAAGGCCTATGATCGGGTCGTCCGGGATTTCGCCGATCAAATAGAAACGGTCGCCGCGGCCAAGGCGCGACTGGCCGGGCTGAGCCGGCCGGCCCAACCGCCTCCCCTGGCTGTGCGCCGGGTCTGGTCGGGGTCCGACGTGAACACCGAAGGCGCCCCTTCCCGGGACGGGCGGTTCCTCTCCTTCACCAGCCGAGCCGGCGTCCTCGCCCTCCGCGACTTGGCTTCCGGCGAGACGCGTGATCTGACCAAAAAAACCGATGTCGGCGTCATCGCGCCCGGCCGATCCATGATTTCCCCTGACGGCAAGCAGGCGGTGTTCAGCCGGACGACCGATGACGGCTCGGGCGAGCTTTGTTTGATCGGGACGGATGGTACCGGGCTCCGCGTCCTTTACCGTGACGAACATCTGCGCTCGATCGAGCCCGGCGCCTGGTTCCCGGACGGCGCCCGCATCGTTGCCGTCTTGGCGATCAAAGCCGAAGCCGGCGGGAGCGATGTCTTCCAGATCGCTTCGATCTCGCTTGCGGACGGCTCTCCGCGAATTCTGAAGACGCTGGGCTCCCGTCGGGGCGAGCCTCGCGGCATCGCTCCGGATGGCCGGTTCATCGCCTACGACTATCCTCCCAGTGAAGATGCGGAAAGCCGTGATGTCTTTCTTCTGGCGGCCGATGGGAGTCGGGATATCCCGCTGGTCGAACACCCGGCCGACGATCGACTCCTTGGTTGGGTGCCGGACGGGAGCGGCGTCCTCTTCAACAGCGACCGCGCCGGCCAATGGGGTGCTTGGTTCATCCGGGTTGTTGACGGCAAGCCCTTGGAGCCGCCCGTCCTGATCCGTCCCGAACTCGGGCCGGTCGAGCCGCTCGGCTTCACCCGGGACGGGTCGTTCTATTATGGAGCCGAAAGCGGCGGGACGGACGTTTATGTCACCGAGCTTGATCCGACGGCCTCCCGATTGATGTCCCCGCCGGCCTTGATCAACGAGCGCTTCCCCGGACGGAATCGGCTTCCCCTATACGCTCCCAACGGAACGTCTTTGGCCTACTTCTCGAATCGAATCGCGGACCGCTGGACGTTATGCGTTCGTTCGCTCGCGACGGGGGATGAGCGTGAGCACCTGGTCCCGCACGACCTGGAGCGCCTGAGGATCGCGCGCTGGGTGCCGGGCGGACAGGAAATTCTTGTTTCCGGATTCGACAAGAATCTCCGCCACATGGGATTCTACGCAATCGAAGCGCGTACCGGGCAGACCAGGGCCATCCTGTCGAGCAATCCCGAGGCAGACACTTTGGAGGGTCCGTGGGCGCCCGACGGGAAGTTCCTTTTCCTCGCTCGCGCCGGCTTTGCTTTCGCCGACGGGGCTTCCCGCATCCTGCAACGCGACTCGGCCACGGGGAGCGAAAGGGAAATCCATCGCCTTCCCCCGGGAGAAGACGTCACCAACCTGGTCCTTTCTCCCAACGGACAGGAATTGGCGTTCACGTCTCGATCCCGGAAAGGGAGCGGATCTTTCGACGGGCTTGGGATCGTCGCGGTCGACGGCCGAGACGCCCGCGAGATCCTTCGCTTGAGCGGGTGGGAAACCATCCGGCGCGGCGGGCTGGCGTGGACGCCGGACGGGGCGCATTTGTTGTTCGCCAAGGCGATCGAAATCTCCCCGCACGCTTTTCGGCTGGAGCTTTGGCGAACGTCCCCGCGAAATTCAGAGACGAAAAATATCGGCGTTCTGGTTTCCGACATGGCGTTCGGGGACGGATCGTCCGGATTGAGCCTTCACCCGAATGGGAAGAGCGTCGTCTTCCAGGCCGGCCCCAGGAAGCCCGAAGTGTGGGTCATGGAGAACGTCCTCCCGGCGACAAAAGCCGAATCCACTCCGGATTTTCTCAACGAGCTGACCCTGGAGGCCTGGATCAATTTCTCGGATCTCGATCCCTCTACCCAAGTGATCGCCGCGAAGGGCAACTTCACCTATGAAGGCGTCTGCTGCAGTCTGGGCTTGACGCCGGAGGGCCGGCTCCAATGGGGGATCCGGCATAGTCATACGTTCTATGGCGATTCGGGGGATTGGAGTATCGAGGGCATTATCGGCGATACGGTGCTGCGCCCAAACACCTGGTATCATGTGGCCGGCACGGTTTACTCTTCCCAAAGCGCCAGTCTTTACCTGGACGGAGCTTTGCTGAAAACGGGACCCATCACCCAAACGATTCCCGCCCGGTCGACGGAACCGCTGAACATCGGGATGCATCTGTATTACGGCGAGCCCGCGTATCGATTCAAAGGGTCAGTCGACGGCGTGGCGTTTCAAGAGCGGGCTCTTTCCGCGGAAGAAATCCGGAAACACTATCTTGCCGGAGTTCAAGGCAAAAAGAAGATCGAATAACCTGGTTTGAACCCCGCCGGACCAAAACCCAATCCTGACAAAAAGCGCATATTCTCCTGACAATCGAGCCTTATCATGAGAGGCGGGAAAGGAAGCGCTGAACGGGATTCCCTCAAAAAAACACAATAAATGAGAATTGTTATATTCTGATTGAAAATTTGAAGGAGGGACGCGATGAAACATCATAACGGACGGCTCTTTTTACGTCTGGCCTTGGTCCCTATTCTGTCGATGCTATTTATGGGAGTTGTCTCGATATCCGCGCCCGACACGGTCGCCGGCGGAGGGCAATCTCTTTCAAAGAAGAGTCCGGCCCCGGGCGCGCTCACGGTCGAACCGAATTACGGCAAAATGCCGCTTTATTTTATCCCCAATCGGGGCCAGATGGATGAGCGGGTGGACTATTATCTTCAGGGCAAAGACAAGGCCGTTTACTTTACGTCGGAGGGCCTGACGTTTGTTCTGAATGAAAAAAGCGCGAAAAGCGAAAGCACCGTTGGACCGCGGCGCTCCGCCGTGAAACTGGATTTTGTGGGCGCGACTGCGGACGTTCGGCCCTCGGGAGAGGAGAAGACCGGCGCAATCGTTTCGTACTTCAAGGGGAAACCGGAGGAATGGAAGGCCGGGCTCCCGACCTACTCGCGGATCGTCTACAAGAATCTCTGGCCGGGGATCGACCTCGCCTATTACGGCACGGTGGACAAGATGAAGTATGAATTTATCGTCGCTCCCGGCGCGGATCCTTCATTGGTCCGGTTGGCCTATCGCGGAGCCGACGACGTGGCCTTGAATAGCGAAGGCCGGTTGGTGGTTAAAACGCCGGCGGGGGGCTTCGAGGATGATCGCCCGGTCGGGTATCAGGAAACGAATGGGAAGCGGTTGGAGGTCGGGCTTCGTTACGCGCTTGAAGTGCAAGCAACGGACGAGCCCGGCTTCAACCCTGGGAAAGACGCGGTTAAATCTTATGTCTACGGATTCGAAGTCGGGGAGTATGACCGGACAAAGCCGCTCGTTCTTGATCCGGCGGTCCTTGTTTATTGCGGCTATATCGGCGGGAGCGGGTATGATCATGGATACGGAATAGCGGTCGACGGTTCGGGATGCGCTTATGTCACGGGGCAGACGGCTCCGCGGGGACTTTCCGGTCGCTCGTCGGTCCCGACCTAACGTATAACGCCAATTATGATGCTTTCGTGGCCAAAGTGAACGCCGCCGGAACGGCCCTTGTTTACTGCGGCTATATCGGCGGCTCGGAGGGAGACACGCCAATGATATCGCGGTTGACGGCTCCGGAAACGCGTATGTTATCGGTTCGACGATCTCCACCGAAAGCATGGGCTTCCCGGTCCTCGTCGGCCCCGACCTGACGTATAATGGCGGACGTCGATATTTTTGTAGCCAAGGTCAACGCCGCCGGTACAGCCCTCGATTATTGCGGCTACATCGGCGGCTCAGGTGACGAGGGGGGGATATATCCTAACCTCGGCGATACAGGCGGCATCGGGGTCGACAGCTCGGGAAACGCCTATGTCACATGATACGATTCGCGACCAACAGCGCCGCCACGTTTCCGGTCTCGGGCGGACCGGACTTGACCTGGAATGGCGGCAGTTACGATGGCTTCGTCGCCAAGGTCAATGCCGGCGGCACGGCCCTCGATTATTGCGGCTTTATCGGCGGGACGGGAGATGATGTTGCCCAATGACATCGCGGTCGACCACGAAGGCGGCGCTTATATGACGGGGACGACCAACTCCGCCCCGAGCGTGACTCCGGGAGATAACAAATTTCCGGTTTTGTCCGGCCCGTCCTTGACCTACAGCGGCGGCTATTAGGATGCCTTTGTGGCCAAGATAAGCCACACGGACGGAATCTTCGAATACTGCGGCTACATCGGAGGGTCGAAAAGCGATGACGGCGATAGTATCGCCGTCGATGGCGCCGGGCGCGCCTATGTCCTGGGACATACCTCCTCGACCGAAACTACGTTTCCGGTCTTGGTCGGGCCGGACTTAACCTTCAATGGCGATTCCGCATGATTTTTCGTTCGATACCTTCGTGGCCAAGGTAAGCTCCTCCGGCTCGGGGCTCGATTATTGCGGTTATATCGGCGGCTCGATGAGACAGATATATCCCAAGGGAATTGCGGTTGACGGCTTGTATAACGCCTATGTCACGGGCTACACCAGTTCCACCGAAGCGACCTTTCCGGTCATCGGCGGGCCTGACCTGACTTATAACGGCGGCTTAGATGATGCCTTTGTGGCAAAGGTAAACGACTCCGGCTCGGCCCTCGTTTACTGCGGTTATATCGGCGGTTCAAGCTCTGACTACGGCTATGATATTGCCGTCGATGCCTCGGGAAATGCATATATCGTCGGAGACACCAGTTCCGGGCCGGATACTTTTCCGGTCATCGTCGGGCCCAGCCTGACCCTAATGGCGGCGAAACGCTTTCGTGGCCAAAATCTATTATGCCGACACGCTGGCCACGCTTGCAGTTACATCGCCCAACGGCGGGGAAAGCTGGGTCCAAGGTTCGATTCACGACATCACCTGGACGACAACGGGGACGGTAGCCAACGTCAAGCTCGAATATTCGACGAATAATGGGATCAAACTGGACGACGATCATCGCCTCGACGCCCAATACGAATTCTTTTTCCTGGACCTTGCCGATCGTCGTTTCGGCGAATGGCCTGGTCCGGGTAAGCGATGCCGCCGTATCGGCGATCAACGACGCGAGCGACACGGTGTTTGCGATCGTCCTCGCCGCGGTTTCCGGGACCGACCGGGCGGCCTTGATCGATCTGTATAACGCGACAAACGGGGATTCCTGGACGAACAATACGGGGTGGAAGACGGCCCCTCTTCATACCGACGGATTTGCCCTGCCGGGTACCGAAAACACCTGGTTTGGCGTTACCACCGACGGTACGAATACGAACGTCCTGAACGTGTCTTTACCCGGCAATAACCTGGTCGGCACTCTACCGGCCAGCTTGGGGAATCTGACGAACCTGCAAGAGCTCATTCTTTATTCCAACCAGCTCTCGGGGAGCATTCCGGCCAGTTTTGGCAGCCTGAGCAACTTGGTCACCCTCAACCTCTCCGGGAACCAGCTCTCGGGGAGTGTCCCGGCGGAATTGGGAAATTTGAACAATCTGCAATATTGCGTGCTTTTTAATAACCCGCTTTCGGGGAGCATTCCGCCGGAGCTGGGCAATTTGAGTCAGTTGAAGGAGCTCTGGATCTATCATAACCAGCTGACCGGAGCCATCCCGACGCAGCTCGGGAACCTGGGCAACCTGCTTAAGCTCGGCCTTTATGATAGTCAGCTCTCGGGGACCATTCCATCCAGCCTCGGCAATCTTAGCAATTTGCAAGAACTCTGGCTCTATAAAAACCAGCTGACCGGAAGCATCCCGGCGCAGCTCGGGAACCTGGGCAACCTGCTTAAGCTCGGCCTTTATGAAAATCAGCTGACGGGAGCCATTCCGCCCGAACTGGGCAATCTGACCAATTTGACGGAGCTTTGGGCCTTTACCAATCTGCTCTCGGGGACCATTCCGGCGCAGCTGGCCAACCTCGTCAGTGTGATCAAACTCGATTTCTACGGCAACCAGCTGACGGGAAGCCTTCCGCCGGGGCTCGCGACTCTCGGCAATGTGCAACACTTCGATTTCGGCTTGAATCAGCTCTCGGGAAGCATTCCGGCGGAATATGGAAATTTCAACAATGTCATTTATCTCGGCCTCGATCAAAACCAGCTGACCGGGGGCATACCGGCGGAGCTCGCCAGCCTCGGAACGCTCCAGCAGCTTCGTCTCGGCTCCAATCAGCTCTCCGGAAGCATTCCGGCGGAACTCGGCAGCCTAACAAATCTGACTTATCTCGGCCTTTATACAAACCAGTTGACGGGGACGATTCCCCCCGAGCTTGCCAATCTCACCCAACTGTATTATCTCGGCCTCCAAGCCAACCAGTTGACGGGTGGAATACCGATGGAGCTCGGAAACTTGGCTAATTTGGAATATCTCGTCCTCCGCTCCAATCAGCTGACCGGCGGCATTCCGATGGAATTGGGGAATCTGAGCAAGCTGAAATGGCTCATTCTCCACTCCAATCAGCTCTCCGGGGAAATCCCGCCACAGATCGGCAACTTGACGAATTTGACCGACCTTGATCTCCATTCCAACAAGCTGTCGGGAAGCATTCCGACTTCGCTGACCGGCCTTACGAGTTTGACCTCGACGACGACGAATATCGGCTACAACGCCTTTTATTCCGCGGACGCCGGATTGACGGCATTTCTGGACGCCAAGGACGCCGACTGGGCGGTGACGCAAACGATCGCCCCAACAGGAGTATCGGCGGCCCCTGGTGACGCTTCGGCCGAGGTCACCTGGACTCCGATTCCGTATACCGGCGATACCGGCGGCTATCGGGTCTTTTACGCGACGACGGCCGGCGGGCCGTATACGTTCTACGCCCAGACCGCGGACAAAGCCGCGACTTCGCAAGTGGTAAGCGGCCTGACCAACGGGACGCCTTATTATTTCGTCGTCCAAACCCGGACGGACGTCCATGCGGGAAACCTCAACGCTGTTGACAGCGGGAACAGTGACGAAGCCACGGCCACGCCGACACTCGTTACCACGGGGACGCTGACCCTGACGGCGCCCAACGGCGGCGAAAATTGGCTTCTGGGATCCACCCACGGCATCCTCTGGACCTCGACGGGGACGGTGGGCAACGTCAAAATCGAATACTCGACGGATAATGGCGCGAGCTGGAGGACGATCGTCTCTTCCAGGGCCAATACCGGAGGGTATTCCTGGACGTCGGGGAGCCCGACGGACCCCACGCTCAATACCTTGTCGACGACCTGCCTGGTCCGAATCAGCGGAGTGGCCGGAGAGGCGGTCCCGGACACAAGCGACGGGAACTTTGCGATTTCCGCGTCGGCGGCGATCACCGGAACCATCACCGATCTTGCGGGAACACCCCTCCCTAATGCGTATGCGCAAGCTTTTGACTTGAATAACGTCCGCATCGTCACCCGTTTGGCGAACGCCTCGGGGGAATATTGGATGGCCGGGCTCCCGGCGGGGAGCTATAAGCTCGTCTTTTTCGCCGACTCTACGCAGAACAATCTTTATGAATGGTATGACGACCAAAGGACGTTCAATGCGGCCGCGCCTATCGCCGTCACCTTGAACAACACGACGGCGAATATCAACGCGCAGCTGGCGGCCGGGGGGATCATCAGCGGCCGGGTGACGGATGAAACCGGGGCGCCCTTGGCCGAGGTCGTTATCGCGGCCTGGACGGAGGATGGCCTTTCCGGATATTGGGTTGCCGAATCGGACGGCAATGGGGATTATCAGGTCAAGGGGCTGCCGGCGGGGAATATAAAGCTGATGTTCGAGCTTACGGGATATCCGGCGAAGTTTAACGGAAACGGCTATAGCTTCGAGCAATCCACGCCCGTTTCCGTCACTCTCGGCGCCGAAACATCGGGGATCAATATGGTCCTTGAAAAAGGCGGTCACATCAGCGGGACGATCATCGACGGAGCGGGGAATCCCGTTTCCGGCATTCGGGTGCTTACGTACGACGCGACCAGCCATGACTATTTAAGGCCCCCGGGAAACGTCGCCTTCACGGCGGCCGACGGGACGTATTCCATCCAGGTGAGAGCGGGCCAGACTCATGTTCTCTTTGATGCCAGCGCGAAACCCGAGAGCGGGCTGCGTTCGCAGTTTTACAGCAACCAGACGACGTTTGCGGCCGCGGGGTCGGTGGATGTGATCAAAGAAGGGACGACGCCGAACATCAACGCGACGCTGGCGGCCGGCGGGGGGACGCTTACGGTCCAGGTGACAAACGGCCTTGGGCAGGGCGTGGTCGCGTCTGTTTATCTGTATAACACCGAGACCGGCACCGAGACGCGAATGAGGCCGGGAGCGGCAACCGACGCCAATGGGTATCTTGAGATCAAGGGGCTCATCCCCGGAAATTATAAAGTGAAAGTTTATGACTCCAACGATCAGTTGGGCCGATACCACACGGAGTGGTACGACAACGCCTTGACCTACGCCGGGGCGGCCCCGGTCAACGTCACGGAAGGGGGAACCACGGCGATCGCGGTGGTCATGGGCGAGACGGCCCCTGTCGCCCCGGAGATCAACCTGAAGCAGGGGGCGACGGATATCGCCACGGGCGGAACGTATGACTTCGGGTCGAAGACGGTCGGGACGGATACCGACACGGTCTTTACGATCGAAAACCTCGGGACGGACTCCCTGATATTGAGCGGACTGCCGCTTTCGATCACGGGAACGAATGCGGACCAGTTTGCGATCACCGTGCAGCCGACTTCGCCGGTGGCGAACGGCGGGACGAAGACCTTCACGGTCGGTTTCCATCCGACATCGCCGGGGGCCAAGACGGCCCAAATGTCGATTGCCAACAATGACGGCAACGAGAATCCCTATGTCCTCAACCTGACGGGAACGGGCGGAGACGCCGCGGGGACGCTGACGGTCACATCCCCCAACGGCGGGGAGAGCTGGATCCTGGGCTCGACCCATAACGTCACCTGGACTTCGACGGGGACGGTGGGCAACGTTAAGATCGAGTATTCAACGGATAACGGCGCGAGTTGGATGACGATCGTCGCCTCGACGCCAAACGACGGCGCGATTTCCTGGACCTCGGGCAGCCTGACCGACCCGGCGCTTAACACCGTGTCGACGACCTGCCTGGTGAAAATCAGCGGAGTGGCCGGAGAGGCGCTTCCGGATCAAAGCGATGCGGTGTTCACGATCGCGGCCTCGGGGTTCATCCATGGAACGGTCACCGATTCTCTGGGGGCGCCGATTCCGGATGTACGGGTCTGCGCTTATGACCTGAATAATGTCTACATCTCGCGGGGGTGGACGAATGCGGCCGGGGAGTACGGGATCGGCGGGATGGTTGCGGGGAGCTACAAGATCCTGTTCGATCCGACGGCGACGACGGGCAACTACCTTATCGAATGGTATAACAACCAGCCGAGCTTCAATGCCGGAGGTTCGGTGGCAGTGACGCTGAACAACGTAATCGAAGGGATCAACGCGCAGCTGAACCCCGGAGGGATGGTGAGCGGGCGCGTGATGGCGGAAGGCGGGGCGCCGTTGGAGGGAGTCGCCGTCACGGCCTGGATGGAGAATGGATTCTACGGTTTGTGGTATGCCGAGACGGACGCCAACGGAGACTACCGGGTCCAGGGGCTGCCGGCGGGGAATGTCCGGTTGATGTATTCTCTATCGGGGTATCCTCAGAAGTTTTACGGCAACGTCTATACGCTGGAAACGGGGACGAACGTCCCGGTAACGATCGGGACCGAAACGACGGGGATCAATATGGTCCTGGAAAAAGGCGGGACCATCAGCGGAACGGTGACCGACGGAGGAGGGAATCCAGTCTCCGGAATCAGGATCATCCCCTACGACGCAGCCAGCCATGATTATCTGAGGCCGACGGGAACGGTGTTGACGGGGGCGAATGGGACATACTCGGTGCTGGTGCGGGCGGGCCAGACCAAGGTGTTGTTCGACGCGAGCCCCAACCCCGGGAGCGGACTGCGGTCGCAGTATTACAACAACCAGACGACGTTTGCGGCGGCGGGGTCGGTGAACGTCGTCAAGGACGGGACGACGCCGAACATCAACGCGGTTCTGGCCGCCGGCGGCGGGACCATTACTGTCCAAGTGACGAACAGTCTCGGACAGGGGGTGCCGGCTGCGGTCTACCTCTATGATCCGGTCACGGAGACCCGGGTGACGATAGGCACTGCGACCGACGCGGGCGGATACGTGGAGTTCAAGGGGCTCATTCCCGGCAACTACAAGGTTAAAATTTATGACTCCAATGGGGAATGGGGGCGGTACTATGATGAATGGTACAACAACGCCTTGACTCATGCGATGGCTTCGCAGGTGAACGTGACGGAGGGAGGAACCACGGCCCTCTCGGTAGTTTTGAGCGAATCGGCGCCTGTTGCGCCGGAGATCAACCTGAAGCAGGGGACGACGGATATCGCTACGGGCGGAACGCACGGATTTGGGTCGAGGATCGTCGGGACGGATACCGATGCGGTCTTCACGATCGAAAACCTCGGGACGGATTCCCTGACGCTGAGCGGACTGCCGCTTTCGATCACCGGAACGAACGCGGATCAGTTTGCGATCGCCGTCCAGCCGACCTCGCCGGTCGCGGCCGCGGGGACGAAGACGTTTACGGTCCGGTTCCATCCGACCTCGGTCGGGGCCAAAGCGGCCCAGATCTCGATCGCCAACAACGACAGCAACGAAAATCCCTATGTCCTCAACCTGACTGGGACGGGCGCCGACGCCGCGGCGACGCTGACCGTGACGTCGCCCAACGGCGGCCAGAGCTGGATCGAAGGGACGGTCCACAATATCACCTGGACGACGACCGGGACGGTGGCCAACGTCAAGCTTCAGTATTCGACGAACAACGGCGGCAACTGGACGACGATCGTCTCCTCGACGGCCAACACGGGAACCTATGCCTGGATCGTGCCGAGCACCCTCTCGGTCAACTGTCTGGTCCTGATCAGCGGGGCCCCGTCGGGGATCCCGACGGACGCCAGCAACGCGGTCTTTGCGATCATCGCCGGCACGCCGACACTCGCCCTGTCGAAAACCGCGTTCAACTTCGGGTCGGAGCAGTATGGGACGCCGACGGCGGCCGAAACCTGCGTTGTGTCCAATAGCGGGACGGGAGTCATCAATTGGACGGCCACGCCATCGGCGGCTTGGCTCGGCGTGACGCCGGTCAGCGGGACCGGGGCGGGGACGCTGACGATAAGTATCCTCGACACGAGTCTGTCTCCGGGCAATTACGCGGGAACGATCACGGTCGCCGATCCCGGGGCGATCAACTCGCCTCTGGCCATCACGGTGAATTACCAGGTCTACGATAACGGGGCCGACGCCCCGCCGTTTGGGGCGTTTGAAACGCCGGCCGACGGAGCGACGGTCGCTTCCTCGATTCCGGTGACCGGTTGGGTCCTGGACGACATCGGGATGGTCGGCGTGAAGATCTACCGGGGGACGGACGCGTCCGACCGGGAATTCGTCGGAGACGCCATCCTGGTGAGAGGGGCCCGGAAGGATGTGGAGGCGGCCTATCCCGGCTATCCCCAGAACGAGGTCGCGGGATGGGGCTACATGCTCTTGACCAACTTCCTGCCCAACGGCGGCAACGGGACATTCACGCTGCTGGCCTACGCCACGGACACGGGCGGCCACGAGGTTCTTCTCGGGTCCAAGACGATCACCTGCGATAATGAAAACGCCGTGTTGCCGTTTGGGGCGATCGACACCCCGACGCAAGGCGGAACGGCCTCGGGGAGCGCGTTCATGAACTTCGGCTGGGCTTTGACGCCCCGGCCCAACTCGATTCCGTTGGATGGTTCGACACTCCTGGTCTGGGTGGACGGTTCGCCGCTTTCCCATCCCTCCTACAACCATTACCGGGGAGATATTGCGACGCTGTTCCCCGGATACGTGAACTCCAACGGAGCGGTCGGGCTGTACTTCCTGAATACGACGGCCTATACGGACGGAGTGCATACGATCGCCTGGAGCGTGCAAGATTCGGCGGGACATGTGGACGGGATCGGGAGTCGGTACTTCTCGATCCAGAATGCGGTCGGAGGGTCGAGCGCCGGAGCAACAGGGTTGCTGGTTTTGTTTGAATCGGCCGGAAAGATGTCCGAGACCGTGGCGGGGATGCGAGAAGACGGACGGAATCCGGTTTATGTGAAGCAGGGGATGGCCGCGGATGCGCGGGTCGAAATGGTTCTGCCCGATGCCGACGGCGCGATCCGGATCGCTATTCCTGAGGTCACCCGGGCGGCGATTTACCTGAAGGAAGCCGAAGCGGGAGAGACGCAGTCCGAAATGATCGCCCGCGGGGCGCGGATGCTGAGCAAGGCAGCGTCGGCCGATTCCGTATCCGGTACCCATTATGAAGCCTACGAGCTGGCTCTCGGCGAGCTCAAGCCGCTCCCGATCGGGGCATCCTTCGATCCCGTCGACGGCGTGCTTTACTGGCAGCCTGGCCCGGGATTCTTGGGCGAGTATACCTTCGTTATCATCGACCGGGAGACGGGAACAAAGCGAAATATTTCGGTAACGATCAAGTCCAGATAAAAGAGGAGGGGACGGGTCGCAAAGCCCATCCCCTTAGGATCTCTTCCCGTGTTTCCGGGGCAGACGGTCGGCTTATGTCTGCACTTCAGACCGTGTTTTGTGTTGCTATTTAAGGGTTTGTCTTATACCATATTTAGGGGGAGCAAGGATCATTCTACCGGTTAGGGCAAGCGAGATATGAATTCGAATTCTCCCGAGCGGAAAAGCGACGATTTCGAGGAAGAGCTCAAGCAAGCGCTCGCCCGGGCCTCGTCCCTTGAAGAAACGGTCAGGCAAAACGAAGCAAATATCAGGCGGCTCGAAGATCTTCAGCGGGAAAAAGACCTTCGGATCGGGGATCTCGAAACCACCCTGGGGGAGAGACAAGCCTATTATTCGCAGATCCAGTCCGGTCACGGCTGGAAATGGCTGACCCGGTACTTTAAAATCCGGAATAAAATCCTCCCCCCGGAGTCCCGGCGCCGCCGGCTCCTGGCCGCGGCCCTCAGGGGCCCGGGAGCGGCGGCTGCTTTCGTCGGCCGGATGGCGGCAAGGATTTCCCGGGCCGTAAAGCCGGAGCGCCGAATATTCAACGTCCAAGTCGACCTGACGAATTATTGCAATTTGAAATGCAAAATGTGCTATTTCCAATTTCAATCCATTCCGGTCGAGGCGCGTCGGCGGCTGTCTTATGACCAATTGGTTAAAATCGTCGGTCCGTGGGCGGATCGCATCAAATCCCTCGGGCTTTCCTGCGGCGCCGAACCCTTGTTGGCCGAACGGAAGGAATTGCTGAAAATTCTCGGCTTTCCCCGGGAATACGGCATCCCGCGCTCCCTTCTGACGACCAACGCCACGCTGATGGATGAAGAAGTCGCCCGGAGAATCGTCGACAGCGGGATCGGCATCATCCAAATCTCCATGGACAGCCATCTCAAGGAAAAGTACGAGATGATCCGGGTTGGAGCGCATTTTGACCGCGTCGTTGAGAACATCAAATATCTGCGGGATTATAAGAAAGAACGAAAGTCATCTTCTCCCTACATCCAATTCGGTTGTGTTTTGATGCGCTGGAATATCGAAGACGTTTCGGATTATCTGGATTTCGTCCATTTGCTCGGGGCGAACGGCGTGGCCTTCCAGCATGTGGTTGTCTACCAGGGTTCGGAAATCAGCGACCAGTCCTTGTCGCTGGACAAGCCCCTGGCCAACAGATACCTGGACTTGATCCGGGAAAAATGCCGGACCCATGGATTCCATCTCAATACGATCCCGGAAAACTTTTCATTAAGCCCGGCCGCGGAAAAGGATTCGGCCTCGCGGAAAAAATCGGCCCGCCGGCGCAGACGGACCTGCGTGATTCCTCAGAGCTATATTTACATGGCGCCCAACGGGGATGTGTTGCCATGTCCGTATTTCTACGGGGAGCGTCCGGTCGGAAATCTGGCCCAGGACGATTTTGCGACGATGTGGAACCGAAAAGATTACGTCAGGTTCCGCAAGGACGTCGGCCGGGGCGTTTTCGCCCGGGAGTGCTGCAAGACCTGTCCGGCCGCGGGTTCCGGGGAAATCAACGATCCCCTGGCTTTTCAAGAAAAGGACCTGGAACAACGGGAGGGAACGCGGTGATCCGCCCGATTCTTCTGGTCGTTTTCGTCCTGGCCCAGGTCTTTCTGGTCGCCGTTCCCCGGCATGACACCCTCGACCTCGAGGCTTGGCCAAACGCCCGGCTTTCGCCCCGCATCTTCGGGGAGCGGACGGTCGGGCAATCCTTCATCGCCGGAAGAAACGGTCTCAGCCGGGTGGACGTCTTTCTCGCAACTTATTTGACGGCCCCGCCGGGCGACGTGATTTTCCGCCTGTTTGAAGGGGAGCCGGCGGGAAGTCCCATCGCCGAAGCCCGGGTTTCAGGATCGAAGCTAAGGGACAATCTTTTCAATCCGTTCGAGTTCCGCCGTGTCGCCCGGTCCAAGGGGAAGCGTTTTTCCTTCACCCTTTCGGTGCCGACGGCGTCGGAGGCCAACGGTCCTTCGGTCTGGATGAATCCCGGCCGACTCTGCCCCAAGGCGCGCTCCTGGTCGACGGCCGTCCCGCTCCCGGCGACGGCGATTTTCCGGACGTATTCCCGGCGGACGATTCTGGCCGAATGGGCGCGGATCTCCAAGGGCGCTCCGGGCTTCCTGGGAAATCCCTTTGTCCTGGCCCTGGCTGCGCTTCTTTTCGAAATCGCCGCGGCGGCGGTCTTCTGGAGGATCCTCGGCTTGTTTTTCCGAAACGGGGAGAATTCCGATGCCTGACATCCTGCTCGTCAGCGACGACGTCGTCGGCGCCCGGATGGCCGGGCCGGGCATCCGCGCCTGGGAGATGGCCCGGACGCTTTCCGGCAGGTTTGAGGTTGAGCTGGCCGTGCCCGAATCCAAAGCCGGGCGAAGCGGACGCCGCTTTTTTCGCCGGGCGCCGTTTACGATATTCGTTTATTCCGTCGACCGGCCGAAGGAGCTTCTCGCCCGGGCCGAGGCGGCCCGGATCATCGTCGTCCAGGGCTATGTCCTTTCGAAGTTTCCCGGCTTGGGGGACTTGACTCGGCCCGCTCGTCGCGGACATTTACGATCCCTTCGTCCTGGAAAACCTGTTCATCCATCAAAAGAAGATCCCAAACCTCCGCGACCGGGAAGCCGTCCATTTTCACGACCTGGGCGTTTTCAACGGGCTGCTGCGGCGGGGCGACCATTTTCTGGTCGCTTCCGACCGGCAAAAGGATCTGGTCACCGGTTGTCTTCTGGCCCTCGGCCGGATCGGGCCGCCGACCTCGACGCCGGGGCCTGACTGGACCATCTCCTCAGCGTCGTTCCCTTCGGGATCGAAGGCGCGACGAACCGATCCGGTTGCGCTCGGAGAAACCATCCGCCGAATTTCGGTCGCTCTTCCCGCAAATCGCCGACGACGACATCCTTCTTCTCTGGGGCGGCGTGCTTTCGTCCTGGTACGATCCGGAAACGCTGCTCCGGGCCCTGAAAATCGCCCGGGAATCCGATCCCCGGCTCAAGCTCCTTTTCCTTGCGACCGGCCATCCCAATCCCGTCGTTCCGGCGATGGACGCCGTCCCCGCGGCCAGAAAGCTTGCCGCCGAGCTGGGGCTTCCGGCCGGACGCCGTGATATTCAACGACGGCTGGATCGAATACGACCGCCGCGGGGCGGTTTTCCGCCGGGCCGATATCGGCGTCTCCATCCATAAAACCCACTTCGAAACCCGCTATGCCTTCCGGACGCGAATGCTCGATTACCTGAAATACGGCCTGCCGATCATCGGGACCGAGGGCGACGTGTTCGCCGAGCTGGTCGAGAACAAGGCGCTGGGACGCGTCGTCCGTTCCGGGGATGTCGGCCGGCCTGGCCCGGGCGATCGTCGAGCTTGCCGGAAATGCCGCGGAACGGGCCGCGATCGCGCCCGGACGGCCGAATTTCGGGAACGATTTCTCTGGAAAAATACGGTCGCGCCGCTTATCGGCTTGGTGCGGGCGGGTTCTGGCCGGGGACTTTGCCCTGCCTCGCCGCCCGTCGCGCGAAGAGATCATCCGGGTGTGCGCCGGATCGACCGAGCCCGGCTTCTCGCGGCCGGCTGAAGCGCTGGGCGGGACGCTCGGCCGCCGGCTTCCGCCCGGGATCCGGGGCCGGCTCCGCCGGTTGTGGAAAGGATGAGGAAGGGCGCCATGGGTTTGAAGATCGCCTTCATCGGAACGCGGGGCGTTCCGGCCCGCTACGGCGGCTTCGAAACCTGCGCCGAAGAGGTCGGGAAGCGCCTGGTCCTCCGCGGACATGACGTCCGGGTCTATTGCCGGTCGCGCTATTATCCGGAACGGCTGCGGACATATGAAGGCATGACCCTCGTCTATCGCCCCGCTCTCCCGGCCCGGTCCCTGGAAACCTTGTCCCATACGGCCCTTTCTCTTCTCCACGCCGCCTTCCGCAAAACCGACGTCTGCCTCGTCTTCAACACGGCCAACAGCCCGCTTCTCTGGATCGCCCGGCTGGCCGGGAAACAGGTCGTCGTCCACACCGATGGCTTGGAATGGGAGCGGGACAAATGGCGCGGGCCTCGGGGCCCGGTATTTCAAGTGGGCGGCGAAAAAGGCCACCCGCCTAAAAAAGATCCCCCTGATCAGCGATTCCCTGGAAATCCAGGCGTATTACCGGCGGGTGTTCGACCGGGAGACGCATTTTATCGCTTACGGGGCGCCGCTGGTCGAAAGCCGTGATCCCTCGCCCTTGCGGAAATACGGGCTTGTCCCGGGCGGGTATTTTCTCCAGATGGCCCGCTTCGAGCCGGAAAACAACGTCCATTTGACGATCGAGGCGTTTTCCCGGGTGAGCACGGACAAAAAACTCGTCCTCGTCGGCGGGGCGTCCTATGAGACCGATTATGTCCGGACGCTGCCGGCGGCGGCCGCGGTCGGACCCGCGAGTGATTCTTCCCGGATTCGTCTATGAGCGCGGCGTTGTCAACGAGCTTTTGACCAACGCGTTCGCGTATCGTCCACGGCAACGAAGCCGGCGGGACGAATCCCGGCCTTCTCCAGGCCATGGGGGCCGGCTGCGCCATCCTGGCCCGGGACGTGTCTTTCAACCGCGAAGTCTGCGGCGGGGAGGCGGATTATTTCGACGACGACGCGGCCGACTTGGCCGAAAAGATCCGCCGGACGCTCGCTCGCCCCGAGGACTTGGCCCGGATGAAAAGCGGAGTGAGGCGGATCGCTCGGGAGCGGTACGACTGGGACGCCGTGACCGAGGATTACGAACGGCTGCTTTTGAGCTCGGTGTAAATCCGGAGCGTCCGGCGTCCGGCTTCTTCGCAGGTGAAATCCATCGCCCGGCGTCGGCCGTCGCTTCCCATCTTTTCCCGGAGGGCCGGGTCGTCGGCCAGCTCGGCCATGGCCGCGGCGATTTCGCTTTCGTTCTCCGGGTCGACGAGCCGGGCCGCGCCGCCGGCGATTTCGGGCATCGAGGTCGCCGCCGAAGTGATGACCGGCGTTCCCGCGGCCATCGCTTCCATGACCGGAAGGCCGACACCCTCGAAAAGCGACGGATAGACGAAAAATTCCGCCGCCCGGATCAGGGCCGGAAGATCCGCGTCCGGGACAAATCCGGTGAAATGGATCTCGGCTTCTCCGGCGGCCCGGATTTCGGCCATCGTCCGGTCCGTCCGGAAATCGTTCTTGCCGACGATGACGAGCTGATGGGGACGGTGTCTTTCCGGTCTTGAAACGGGCGAAAGCCCGGGCCAGGGCGGGAAGATTTTTCCGCGGATTCAAGCGCCCGACGCAGAGGATGTAGGGCGGCTTGATTCCATAGGCGGCGGCCCGGCCGGGGTCCTCGTCCTTGTTTCCCGGGAGAAAAAATCGCGGTTCGACGGCGTAGGGGACGACCGCGACCCGGTTTTCCGGCAGACCGTAGGTTTCGAGGATGTCCCGGCGCGAGCATTCCGACCCGACGATGATTCGGCCGGCCCGCCGGGCGGTCCGTCTGACGAGGAGGCGGGAGCGGCGGATGAAGAATTTCGAAAACGTCCCGGGAACGCGGAGGAAGCCCAGGTCGTGGATCGTGGCCACGAGCCGGCCGCGGTGGAGCGGCGGGGCGATGTACTGGACATGGAGGATGTCGAGCCGGTCGCGGTACGGAGGCGGCCGCGAGAAGAAGCGGGATCCGGAGGAACGCGGAGCGGGCTCCGGTTTTCACGATCCGGACGCCCGGGCGCGAGGCGGAGGGCGGCGTAAAACGGATGGCCGGGATGTGACCGCATAGAAGACGTATTCGTTTTCCCGGTCGACCGCCAGGAGCCCCCGGACGAGGCCGCGGATGTAGGTGCAGTTGCCCGACCCGTCCTGTTCGGCGGCGTGGACGTCGATCCCGATGCGCATGATCTCAAGGGGCATTAGAACGCGCCCCGGCCGGAGATGAGTCGCCCCGAACGTCTTGAACAGGATGATGATGTCCATCCAGAGCGACCAGTTGCGGATGTAATGCTCGTCGATCCGGAGCCGTTCGGCGAAGGGGATGTCGGATCGGCCGCTGATCTGCCACATCCCGGTGATCCCGGGCTTGACCTCGAAGATGAGGGCGGGTAACGGCTTGACCTTTTCGATCTCTTCGGCCAGGTAGGGCCGCGGTCCGACCAGGCTCATGGTCCCGCCCAGGACGTTGAGGAGCTGGGGAAGCTCGTCCAGGCTGTGGCGCCGGAGGAACGCGCCGACCCGGGTGATCCGGGGATCGCCCTTCTTGAGCTTTTTGAAGGTTTCCCATTCCCGGGCCGCTTCCGGATCGGCCTTGAGAATCTCGGCCAGGCGGGCCTCGCCGTCGATCGCGCATCGTCCGGAACTTGACGATGGTGATGGTCCGGCCTTTGCGTCCCAGCCGCTTCTGGAGGAAGAAGACGGGGCCGGGGGAGCTGAGCTTGATGGCGATGGCCGCGGCCAGGAGCAGCGGGGAGGTGAGCACCAGGAGGAGCAGGGCCAGGATGTATTCGAAGACCGTTTTAAGGAGGATGTTCCACGGCTTGTGAAGGTTTTTCCGGACGACCAGGGAGAGGATCTTGCCGATATTTTCGATCTCGATGCCGGTCGTGATCAGGTCGCCCGTCTGGGGGATGTAGCGGATGGTTTCGCTGACGCCTTCCCACGATTTCATCAGATGGATCAGGATGTTTCTGGGGATGTTGGGGAACGTGACGATGATGTCCTCGAAGGCGGTGTCTTCCTTCCAGGTCTCGATGTCGTCGTAATGGCCGAGGACCGGGACGCCCGAGAGACTTTCGCCGATCCGGTTCCGGTCGTCGGTCAGGCAGCCGACGATCCGGTAGCCCATCGTCACGTCGGACTTGATCGCCTGGATGACCTTGGCCGTCTCCTCGGTCGAGCCGATGATGATCACCCGCTTGCTCCAGATCCCGAGGTGGAAGAGAACCGACTTGGTCGTGCGGCGGAAGAGGGGAAGGTAGAACAAGCTCAGGAGCCAGGCCAGGGCGACGATCAGCCGGGAAAAGGGGAAATATTCCTGGGTGACGAAGATGGCCGTCATGATCAGGCCGAAGGCCATGGTCGTGCTTTTCAGGAGGAGGCGGGTTTCCTCCCAGAAGGCGTGCCGCTTGGTGTACAGGCCCTCGAAGGCGAAAACGACCCAAGAGGATGAAGATGACGTACCAGCGGTTGATGAACATGTCGAAGACGACCGGCAGCCGGTCGGAGAAAAATTCGGGGAAGACGCGGATCAGGACTTCGGTCCGGAGGAGATATGCGGAGAGGAAAGCCAGGGCGACGGCCAAGGCGTCGGAGACGAGCAGTACGGCAAAACTGGCGTATTTCCGGGTCATTTAGATAATCCTGGACATCAACCTGCCCGGAATTTCATCATATCCGGCCTTAACCTGTCAATTTTCCAGGATCCGGATCAGTCCTTGATCGCGATGGCCAGGAGCTGGTCGCCGCGAAAGAGCCGCTTGGCCGCGGCGATAAGACGGCGCCGGAACCGGATGGCCGCCGACACCGGAACGTCCAGCGGCGGGTCATCGGATAAAATCGGCCGGCGGCCCGCGTTGGAGCGTTCGATCATGCGGATGAGCTCTTTCCGCTCGTAGGTCTCCATTTTCTTCCAGAAGGGCGAATGAGCCCACCGGGCCAGCCGTTTTTTCCAGGTCCGGCCGCGGCGTCCGTCTTTGTCATGGGCGTAATCCAGGTTGAACCGGGAGAAGTTGCGGATGCCGACGAGCCGGAACCCGGCTCGTTGCAGCAGGGCGGCGAGGGTCTTGCGGCGGAAATAATAGAGATGCTCCAAAGGGGAAAAAACCGCCCAGCTCCGTCCGAGGACAAGCCGGCTGAGGCTGCTTAAATCCGGCGTATGGAGGATAAGGCGCCCGCCGGGCTTGAGGACGGACCGGGCCTTGATCAGGTCGGCCAGGGGATCCTGGAGATGCTCGAGCGTGTCCAACATAACGACGGCGTCGAACGATCCGGGCGGAAGATCGATCCGGCCGAACGTTCCGGTCCGGACCGGGACGCCGAGGATGTTCCGGCCGTAGGCGGCCGCCTCCTCGGAGAGCTCGAGGCCTTCCGCTTCGAAGCCGATATGGCCGGCCGCTTTGACGAAAAACCCGCCGCCGGCCCCGACGTCCAGGATCTTCCGGCCGGGAAGGGCGGACATTTTCAGGATTTCCAGGAAGAGCTCGAACCGGTCGAGCGCCGTCTTAAGCGAATATGAATCGGGCCCGGCTCCGAATGCCGGCAGGTACTCCCGTTCGAAGTAATCCTTGCCGTACCGTCTGAAGAGGTGCTCTTCGGTCAAGCGGGGGGAGACGTAGACCAGGCCGCAGCGACGGCACTTGACGATCGTCATCTGAAGCTTCCGGAGATAGGGGCGGGGCTGCGCGCTCCCGCAAAGATTGCAGACGACGATTTCCTTGTCGTTTTCCATCGGCCTGTGCCCCTCCTCATCTTATGGGAAATCGCGAAGCGGGGCAACAAGACACCCGCCTTCTTGTGATAAAATCCCCTTAAGGGACCATGACGAACACGACGGGAGGGATCCAAGCGCCGCGGGTAGCGATCCTTCTTCTTTCGGCCGCCGTTTTGGCCTGGTTTCTATCGGCGTATGGCCCGGCCGAGCCCGGCCTCCGCGGGCTGATCCTGGCCGTCGGTATTCTCATCGCGGCCGCGGCCGCGTTTCGCCCGGCTTGGGGCCTCGCGGCCTTCGTTTTTTTGCTTCTGACGGCCAACAACTGGCCTTATTATTTCCAGTCCCGCCACGGCGTCTTCTACGTCCGCGTCGCGGCGATCCTCTTCTTGTTCCTGGCCGCGGGTTGGAATCTGCGGCGGGCGGTCGTCCGCCGGGAAAGCGAAACGGATGGCGAAGCGTCGCTTCCGGCCGCGGTCGGAAGGCCGCTGGGATTTGCGGCCGCGGTCATCGTGATATCGGCGGGAGTCGCGTTTTGGCGATGGGCGAATTTTTACCCTGTTTGGGGAAACGGCGTCTTTGACTGGATGACCAACTCCAACGGTCTTTTTGCCGCCTTGGCCCGCCGGGGCGCGGTCATGAGCGCGGCCGGATATCTCCTCCCGTTCGCCTTCCTGGCGATCGCGGCGAAAACGATGAAAACCCGGGCCGGTGTCGAGCCCGTCCTCCGAGCGGCGAGTCTCGGCCTCGGCTTGGCCGTCGTCTTCGGCTATGTTCAGCATTTCGCCTCGCCGGGCTTGGGGAATACCGATTTTTGGGTGAAGCTGGGCCAGATCAACGGAACGTTCATCGACCCGAATGCCTATGGCGCCGTTTTGGCGATCCTGATCCCGATGGTCTTCGCCGCGGCCGTGGACGGCTGGGCGAAAGCGAAAGGGATCGGGAAGGCGGGCGGGTGGCCGGCGGCTGCGGCGGCCGTCGCGGGCCTCGGTACGGTCGCCTTTCTCTGGATCGGAGCCCGGTCCTCCGTTCTGGCGTTTGCCGCCGGAATGGCGGTGTTTGCGGTCGGAGCGTTCGTCTCCCGAAAAAAGGACGGAACTCGTTTGCCGGCCGGCACGGACGACGCGTCCCGCGAGGCGGGTGCGGGTCATAAGAAGCGGACGTTGCGGCGGCGATGGATGGCGGCCGCGGCGATCGTGCTTCTCGTTTCCGGCGGCGGGCTTTTTTTTCGCTCCCGGCTGTTTGTCCGGTTGAAGGACCGGACGCGGATGGCCGCGGCGACCGGGGACCTCCTTCTGCTTTCGCCCGAACGGTATTTCCTCTGGAAACACGCCCTGGCGATGACCCGGGATTATCCTGTGTCCGGTGTCGGCGTCGGGGCGTTTATCGTCGTGCTCCCTGATTACTATCAACTGGACAAGACTCCGGCTCCGGCGGGATTCGAAGGGTATCAACGCCTGGACTCGGCGGAAAATTTCTTCCTCCAAGCCGCGGCCGAGACCGGCCTGATCGGCCTTGCCGCCTGGATCGCGGTATGGATTGGGCTCGCTTGGAAAATCCGGCGGGCGGTCCTGGCCGGAATTCTCCGGGGTTCGGACCGGTGGCTCTTCCTGGGCGCGGTCGGCGGTCTGACCGGATTTTTCGTCAACGCTTTGTTCCATTCCTTCACCCAGAGCTTCGAAACGATGTTTTGTTTCTGCCTGGCGGCGGCCGTGGTCGTCGTCCTGGGCCCGAGGCAAGAAGGCGGCGCCACGCCTCACCTCGGCCGTCCGGCGCTTTTGCTCCTTGTCCTCCTCCTCCTTCTCATCGTCTTCGGCGCTTCGAGCTTCAGGGATTCCAGCCGGAGCTTGTCCATCGCCGCTAAATCGGAGGCTTTCGGGCTTTCCCAGGAATTCGGGCTTTATCGCCCCGAACAGGACGAAAACGGAACTCCGTTCCGATGGACGAAAGACGAGGCGGCTTGGACGGTCGAGGTGACGGGACGGACCCTGCGCCTTCCCGTCCGGATCTCCCATCCCGACGCCGCCGCCGAGCGCCCGGTGAGGGTGAAGGTCTCGATCGGAAAATACTTGTTGAGGGATGAGGTCCTTCTGGGCGAGGCGGTCTGGACGGAATCCGGCCGGAAAGTCCTGGAATTTCCCCTCCCGGCCGGGTACGGGGGAAGGGCGACGATCCGCCTGGTCGTCGATCGAACCTGGGTTCCGAGCGCAAAGGATCCCCGGCGCCTCGGGGCGGCTGTCGAGCCCGCACCGAATTCTTTTAAACAATTGAATATAAATAAGATGCTGAGGTCCGACCCCAATAATCAGATCTAATATGTTATAATCCGGAGGTATTTCGAGGAAAGGACGGTTCGATGAAGGGCATCATCTTGGCCGGCGGCAAAGGCACCCGCCTCAACCCGTTGACCCTTTCGGTCAGCAAGCAGCTTCTCCCGGTTTATGACAAGCCGATGATCTATTATCCGCTGTCGATGCTGATGCTGGCCGGGATCCGGGAGATCCTGGTGATCACCACGCCCGAGTCGCTCCCGGCCTTCCGCGAGCTGCTCGGGGACGGCCGGCAGTGGGGACTGTCGCTTCGACGTTCAAGGCCCAGGACAAGCCGCGCGGCCTGGCCGACGCCTTTCTCGTCGGCCGCGAATTCGTGGCCGGGAAGCCGGTTTGCCTGATCCTGGGCGACAACATCTTTTTCGGCCACGGGCTGGCCGGCCAGCTGAAAAAATCGGCCCAGCTGCAAATCAGGGGCGATCGTCTTCGCCTATCCGGTCAAGGACCCCGAGCGGTACGGCGTCGTCGAATTCGACGCCGAGCGGCCGGGCGGTCAGCATCGAAGAAAAGCCGGCCAAGCCGCGGTCGCATTTCGCCGTCCCGGGCCTGTACTTTTACGACGGCCGGGTCTCCGAATACGCGGCCGCCCTCAAACCGTCGCCTCGGGGCGAGATCGAGATCACCGACCTCAACCTGGAATACCTGCGGCGCGGCGAGCTCAAGGTCGAAGAGATGGGACGGGGCGTGGCCTGGCTCGACGCCGGAACCCACGAATCGCTCCTCCAGGCGGCCAATTTCGTCCAGGCGGTCGAGGACCGGCAGGGGCTGATGATCGCCTGTCCGGAGGAAATCGCTTACCACCCGGGTATATCGACGCAAAGCAGCTGCGCCGCCTGGCCGCGGCCATCCCGAACGCCTACGGCGAGTATCTTGTCCGGCTGTCCCATGAGCCGGCCGATGGGGGAGTCAAATGATTCAAGGCGTCATCGTTAAAAAGCTCAAGGTCATCCCCGACGAGCGGGGCCGGTTGATGGAAATCTTCCGGGCCGACGACGAATTCTTCGAGAAATTCGGCCAGGCCTATATGACCACCACCTATCCCGGGGTCATCAAGGGCTGGCATAAGCACGAAAAGCAGGCCGACAACATGGCCTGCGTCCACGGGATGGTCAAAGTCGCCCTTTGCGACGCCCGGGAGGGCTCGCCGACCAAGGGCGAGATCAACCAGTTCTACATGGGCGTGCACAATCCGCTCCTCATCCACATCCCGACCGGCGTTTATCACGGCTGGATCTGCACGAGTCCGGAGGAGTCCATCGTCGTCAACGTCCCGACCGAGCCGTATGATTACAAGAATCCGGACGAGCAGCGGCTCGACCCCCATTCGGGCGAAATCCCCTACGACTGGGAGCGGAAAGACGGTTGAGCCCGGGCCGATCCCGGAGCGGTCGATTTCGGAATAAGTCAGCGGAGAAGCCCATATGAAGAAATCCGAAAAGCCGCGTCCCGCGCAAAAATAAAACATCAAATCGGCAAGACGAAACCCGTCCCGGAGCGCAAGCTCGAACGGCAAAACCATCCTGGTCACCGGCGGGGCCGGATTCATCGGGAGCAACTTCATCCGGATGATGCTGGCCAAGCACGACGAGATCCGGATCATCAACCTCGACAAGCTGACCTATGCCGGTAATCCCGAGAACATGGCCGACTTCAAATGCGACTCTCGCCATGAGTTCGTCCACGGCGACATCCGCGACGCCGGGCTTGTGTCCGGGATCTTCGAGCACGTCCAGGGCGTCGTCCACTTCGCCGCCGAAACCCACGTCGACCGGTCGATCGTCGACGCCGGCGAATTCGTCCTGACCGATGTCTACGGGACCTATGTGCTCCTGGAAGCCCTCCGGAAATCGCCCCAGGTCGAGTTCTTCGTCCATATCTCGACCGACGAAGTCTACGGAAGCCGGGAGACGGGCTTCTTCAAGGAAACCGATCCGATCAATCCTTCTTCGCCGTATGCCGCCAGCAAAGTCGGCGCCGATCGGATGGTCCAGGCGTATCACACGACATACGGCTCGCCGGTCCTCATCGTCCGGCCGAGCAACAACTACGGGCCGTACCAGTTCCCGGAAAAATTCATCCCCCTGTTCACGACCCACGCCATGGAAGAGAAAAATCTCCCGCTTTACGGCAAGGGCCGCAACGTCCGCGACTGGCTGCACGTCGAGGACAACTGCCGGGCGATCGAGCTGGTGGCCCGCAAGGGGACGATCGGCGAGGCTTATAACATCGGGGCCAACGATGAGCGGATGAATATCGAAGTCGCCAAGCGGATCGTCAAGCTCGTCGGGGCTTCGCAAGGACCTGATCAGGTTCGTCCCGGACCGGCTCGGCCACGACACGCGATATGCCGTTAACATTAATAAAATCAAGGCCTTAGGATGGAAGCGGGAGGTCGATTTCGAAGACGGGATCGTCTCGACCGTGAAATGGTATATGGACAACCGGGACTGGTGGACGCGGATCAAGGAAAAGAGCGTCGAGTTCAAATCGTTCTACGAGAATTATTACAAAGACCGGAAATAATCCTCATTATCGGTTCTCTTCCATTTAGTGTGGGTAGAGGTTCGGAGAATATAACGGCCTTCGCTCGCGCGTCCGGTTCTTCACGGTCTTTCTCGATTGGTTAGGCTTGGCGGCGAAGAACTCGCGTCCCGGAAGACTTTCTTACGGTTCAAGGCACGGGACGCTCAAATATCTTCGCACGGCCGGCTTCTTCCGAGCCGGCTTCCCAAGCACGACATCGAGAAAGACCTAAACCGGACGATGTTCGCTCCGACCGTCATAACCCTCACTATCTACCCCCACAAGTTGGAAGAGATCTCATTTTTTAATCAGGGCGAAGGCGCGCTCTAAAACTGGATCCTTGCCAGAAAGATAGTCGGCGATGCCGGGTTCGACCGGGTAATCCGGGAGGACGCCCCGGTAACGGGGCAGCGTTTTGACCGCCGCGGTAAATGTCATCCGGGCGATCGTCACGGCCAAGCCCGAATTTTTCAGCCGGACTTCCCGGGAGGCGTCGTTGCATTCGTAGGTTCCGCCGGTTTCGGAGCCGATCAAGGTCCCGATGGCGTGCTCCTTGAGAAGGGCGGTGATGTGGCCCGTCGAGGAAAAGCAGCCTTGATTGATGAGGACGAACAGCTTCCCTTCGAAGGCGCCGGCGGCCCGGGGGATGGGCTCGGCGAAGCGGGCGTAACCGCCCGGATAGACCCGGGCGAAATACGGAATGGGGTTCGGCTCCAGGTAGCCGAGGAGATGGGTTGTGCAGAAGGGATCGCCGCCGCCGTTGTCGCGCAGGTCGAGGATCAGATTGCGGACGCCCGCGGCGCGGATGCGGGTGAAGGAATCGTCGATAAACGCCTTGAACTTATCCACCGCCTGGTAATAGGAAAAGTTCCGGATCGTCAGAATGGCCGTCCCTGCCGGGTCCTCGAGAATTTCGAAATCGAGATTGGGATCGCCCGTCGAGGTCGGACGATTATTCCTAGGGGGATCAGCCGGTATTTGATTGTAACTAACGCCCCGGAGGCGGAGCGTTTCGGGTTCGTTCCGGCCGGGAAGCCGCGCCTCGACGACGAATTCCTCGGGAAAGCCGAACCGATGAGCGTAAATCGGGGCGAACGCCGCGCTGAGCCTGAAGGTCTTGTTCCCGTCATTCGCGCCGTCGCTGGACGTCAGGGATTTGAGGACGGCCAGGATCTCCGGGATGGTTTGCCCATTGATGGCCGCGATTTCGCTTCCCGCGGGAAGGCGGGCGGCGGCCTCGGACGCGCCGGTCACGAAAGCCCGGTTGCCGAAAAATCTGATCTTGAGAGGAAAAAAGCGCGCCGGCGCGTTTTGCCAGTATGCGGGCGGGGTGATCAACCGGGTATGGCCGCAGCCGACGGCTGTGATGAGGGGAGCGGCGATCGAATAGAATTGGCCGAGCGTCATCGGTCCGGTGATCAATCCGATCTGCTTTTCGTAGAGTCGCTCGAACGATTCTTTATCCGTGAATCCATAAACCGCCGGATGCGAATTTTCCAGGGCTGAGCGGATTTGGAGCAAGTCGGCTCTCAGATCCTCGGCTGAAAAAGCCGTTAAAGCGGGCTCGGGTTGAATGATGCCGGAGTCGCACGGCGTTCCCAAGAAGGCCAGGGCCGTCATCAATGCCAGCGCGATTTTCATCGGTCGATCTCCTCACAGCCGGATCTACCGGATCCATATTAATTTAACGCCGGCTAACCGACAAAGTTACTGTTTTGACTTTATAAAGGGGGATTCTAAGAAGAAAAATGCCGTAAACGCGTTGATCTTATTGATAAGGCCAGAAATCCTGAGGTCCGACCCCGATAAAAACAGATAAAAAAATTGACAGGCCGAACTTCGATCGGCCATAATCGGCGGCAAGGGGTGTCTCGATGAAAAAATTCTTTTTCCCTGCCGTCATCTTTTGTCTTGCCGTTTCGGTTGCGCCCGCGGAAGCGTTGAAGTGGCGAACCGGCTCCGTGGATGCCGCCCTGGCCGCGGCCAGAGCCGAGGGCAAGCTTCTCCTGATCGACTTCTTTACCGAAACCGGCTGAGGGAACTGCATCCTGCTGGGTCAGCAGGTTTATAATAATCCTTCCTACGCCGAATATCTCGATAAGCACTTCGTTCTTCTCCGGGTCACCCGGAACGAAATTGACGGCGAAAAAATGGTCAAGGCCTTCGGGGTCAGAAGGACGCCGTACGTCCTGATCCTCGACCCGGACGAACAGATTCGGGATTGGCTGGCCGGATACCTGCCGCCGGCGGAAGCGTATTTCGCCCGTCTCCAAGCCGCGGTCCGGGGAGAGGACACGGTCCGGGAGCTCTCCCGCCGGCTTTCGGCCGAGCCCGGGAATCCGGAGATCCGGATCAAGCTCGGCCTCAAGGAGCAGGAGCGCGACAATCGCGAGGAAGCGCTGGCGTTTTTCCGGGAAGCCGCTTCGCTCGACCCCGACGGGACGATCATGATGAAAAGCGACACCGGCGCCCTTGTCTCCTGCCGGGAGACGGCCGAGTATCAGCTCGTGCGGACCCCCATGGCGACTTCCGGAATCATCGAATCACGGCCGTTGCTGCGAATACATCAAGACGCATCCGGACGGCCCGTATTTGCGCGACGCCTGCCTGACCATCACCCGCGGCCTGATCATGGACGAAAAAGAAGACCGGGAATTATTGAACTTGATGATGGACCGGATCCCTCCGGATCCCGCCATCGCCGGCGTTTTGGCCAGGCGGCGGTCGAACGGATACGGGGGCCAGGTGATCAAAGAGCTGTCGGATAAGATCCGGGCTTACGCCGACGGGTCGGTGAAACGGGTCCCGGAATTTTCCCCCGTCGCGGCGGCTCAAAACCAGGCCGAGATCAACATGAATGCGAACGATCTGGCTGCGGCGGAAATCGCCTACGGCCCGGATTTCATGGCCGCTCAAACCCGGGCCTGGGCCAGGTCGCTCCTGGATTACGCCGATTACTGGAGGTCGAAAACCAAGGACAAGCTCGACGTGTTTCCGGCCGTCCGGCTGGCCCTCGAGATGCGGCCGGACGACCTGGCGATCCGAGCGGCGGCGGCGAAAGTGTATGCTTATGACCCGCCCCGGCTGGAAGACGCCCTGGCCGTCTACGGTCCCGAGCCGTTTCGTCGTCTGGCCGTGACGACCCAGGAATATTATGATTATTTCAGCTTCTGGACGGCGCGGAAAGCCAACCGGGAAAGCGCCCTGGCCGCCCTGGAGAACGTCCTTCAAAGAGAGCCGGACAGCCTTCATTTCCGCTCCTCCTCCGCTTCCGCGCTTTACCGGGCCGGCGAGAAGGAAAAGGCCCTGGCCGTTTTCGGTCCGGCCTATGCCGATTCCCATTCCGAGCGCCTGTCGCATCTTTTTGAGTACGGAAGCTTCTGGGTAGGCCGGAAGGAAAATCTTGAAAGCGCGGTCCCGGCGTTGGTGAAAGCCGTTTCCGACCCGGCCATCCCGGCGATCAGCAAATGGCGGGCGGCCCAATTACTGGACGAAAGCGGCCGGCTCGCCGAAGTGGAACGATTCTTCGGACCGGCGTCCCTTCCGGGAATCAAGGATGACGCGCACGGCTTAGATTTCTATATCGATTTCTGGAAGGAAAAGAAAAGCCGCCGGAATTCATCCTTCCGGCCATCGCCTTCAAGGAAAAAATCCCCGACTTGGACTGGATGGATCGTTCCCAGATCGCCTGGGCTTATGCCGGGTTGAATCTCCCCGCCCGCGCCGAAAAAGTTTACGGGCCGGAATATGCGAAGACGATTGCCGGAGAGGGAAGGCAATTGTTTTACTATGCCTCCTTCTGGGCCCGGCAGAAATTAAACCTCGCCTCGGCCTTAAATGCGGCTCAATCCGCGGTCCGGCTCATTCCGGATGACGCCGAAGCCTGGGCCTGCCTGGCCGACCTGCTCCTAATCGACGGCAGGAAGGAGGAGGCCGTGAAGGCAGCGGAAAAGGCCGTCGGCCTGGCCAAATCGAAAGAGGATAAAGAGAGGTTCGAGCGGCGAAAGGCGGAGATATCGGGCCTCGAGAAAAAACGCGGATAAGCCCGGACTTTCTATCTTGTTGATAATGAGGAAAATATTCCGGACCGCTCCCGGTTAATGGCCGGGTTATTCCGATTCTGCTATAATCCCTGCCGGGTGAATCCATGTGCGGCGTTATAGGAATCTGGGCAAACGGACAAGTCTTTCGCGACCTTTACCAGGGCATGCTGGCCATCCAACACCGGGGCCAGGACTCGGCCGGGATCATCACCTTCGATGACCGATTCCACACCAAGAAAGGCAACGGCCTTGTCCGGGACATTTTCAGCGCCGTCCACGCCGAGCGCCTGACCGGGAAAATCGGGATCGGCCACACCCGCTACCCGACGATCGGCGGGGGCCGGGGCGAGGACGCCCAGCCCTTTCAGCTGAACGCGCCCTTCGGGATCATCATGGCCCACAACGGGAACGTGGTGAACTACGGCGCCCTGAAAAAACACCTGACCGAGAAGCACCGCCGGATGCTGAACTCCGATAACGACGTCGAGAGCATCCTGAACATCTTCGCCGTCGCCCTGGAAGCCCAAAACCCGTCCGAGCTGACGCCGGACATCGTCTTCCAGGCCGTCGCTTCGGTCTTCCGGCAGGTCGTCGGGAGCTATTCCGTGATCGCCTATATCGCCGGACAGGGGATGGTCGCCTTCCGCGATCCTTTCGGGATCAAGCCGCTCGTTTGGGGCCAGCGCCGCGACGGGGTCATCCCGTCCTACGCCGTCGCCTCCGAGAGCGTCTCCCTCAACATCATGAACTTCTCCGACATCCGGGACGTCGCGCCCGGCTCGGCGCTGTTCATCGACAAAAACCGCGAGGTCCATATGCGGCGGATCTCGGTCAAGCCCCATTCCCCCTGCCTCTTCGAATGGGTTTACTTCGCCCGGCCCGATTCGGTCATCGACGGGGTCAACGTCTACCGGGCCCGGGTCCACATGGGCGAGCTCCTGGCCGAGGAAATCCGCAAGCTCGGCCTGTCGATCGACGTCGTCGTCCCGATCCCCGATTCGGCCCGGGACGCGGCCATCGAGATTGCCCGGAAGCTCGACCTGAAATACCGCGAAGCCCTGGTCAAGAACCGGTACATCGGCCGGACCTTCATCATGCCGGCCGAAAACGACCGCCAGAGCACGGTCCGGTACAAGCTCAACCCCATCGCCTCCGAATTCAAGGACAAGGACGTTCTCCTGGTCGACGACAGCATCGTCCGGGGCAACACCTCCCGGGCCATCGTTCGGCTGGTCCGGGATTGCGGGGCCCGGAACGTCTATTTCGCTTCCTGCTCACCGCCTCTTCGCTTCCCCTGCGTTTACGGGATCGACATGCAGACCCGGACGGAATTCGTCGCCCGGGATCGCGATTTCGACGAGATCGCCAAGCGGATCGGGGCGGACAAGGTCATCTACCAAACCCAGGCGAACCTGATCAAGGCCGTCCAGATGGAGAATCCCAACCTCGGCCGGTTCTGCGCGGCCTGTTTCGACGGTAATTACATCACCGGGGATGTCACTCCGGAGATGCTCGCCTCGATCGAGGAAGAGCGCCGGACCTTGTCGTCCGGCCAGCTGGCGCTTCAAATCAAGTCCGCCCTTTAATCATGGGAAGGAAAGCTTTATGAACGTTTTAATCACGGGAATCACCGGCTTCGCCGGCAGCCACCTGGCCGAATACATCCTCGCCCATCATCCCGGTATCGAGGTCCACGGCATCGCCCGCTGGCGGAGCCGAATGGACAACATCGCTCATCTTGTCCGGGAGGGGAAAGTCCATCTCCACGAAGCCGACCTTAAGGACATGATTTCGCTGCGGAAGATGCTGGCCGAGGCCCGCCCCGACCGGATCTTTCACCTGGCCGCCCAAAGCTTCGTCCCGGCTTCCTGGCGCCTGCCGGCCGAAACGTTCATGATCAACGCCGTCGGCCAGGTCAACCTCTTCGAGGCCGTCCTGGCCGAGAAGCTCGAGCCCCGCATCCAGATCGCCGGCTCGAGCGAGGAATACGGGATGGTTCATCCCGACGAAGTCCCGATGAAGGAAACCAATCCGCTCCGGCCCCTCAGCCCCTATGCCGTGAGCAAAGTCGCCCAGGATCTCCTGGGATATCAGTACTGGCAGAGCTACCGCCTCCATGTGGTCCGGACCCGGGGCTTCAACCACACCGGCCCCCGCCGCGGCGACGTCTTCGTCACTTCGAACTTCGCCCGCCAGATCGCCCGGATCGAAAAAGGCCAGGTCGAGCCGGTCATCCGGGTCGGCAACCTCGAAGCCAAGCGCGACTTCACCGACGTCCGCGACACCGTCCGGGCCTACTGGCTGGCCCTGGAAAAAGGCGATCCGGGCGACGTGTACAATATCGGCACCGGAACGACGATCTCGATGAAGGACATGCTCGGGATCCTCCTGTCCCACAGCCCGGCCAAGGTCGAAGTCCGGGTCGATCCCGATCGCCTCCGGCCGTCCGACGTTCAGATCCTCTATGCCGACGTCTCGAAATTCGCGGCTAAGACCGGCTGGGCTCCGAAAATTCCGCTGCAGACAACCCTGAAGGACCTTCTCGATTACTGGCGGGCCCGGGTCTGACGGCGTCCCGGCCCAGGAGACGTGAGGATGCCCGCCGCCAAGAAACGCCCGGCCGAACCCCTGCGCGTTTTCATCACCGGAGCGACGGGATTCGCCGGCCGCCATCTCATCGCCTTCCTCGAAGAGGAAGAACGGCGGAAAAAATCCGGCCGGCTCCTGGACATCACCGGGACGTGCTTTCCCGAACGGCCGGAAGATTGCCCGGATTTTGCCGCCGCCTCGCCCGGGGTGAAGCTCATCCCGCTGGATCTGCGCGACGCCGCGGCCGTTTCCGCCGCCGTCTCCGCGGCTCGGCCGGACCGCATCTTTCACCTGGCCGCGATTTCCCAGGTCAAAGCGTCCTGGGACAAGCGGAAAGAAACAATCGAAACGAACATCCTTGGAACCTTCAATCTCTTTGAGGCCGTTCGTCTCCATGCCCCTTCGGCCCGGATCCTGTTCGTCAGCTCGTCGGACGTTTATGGAAAACAGGGTCCCGAAGAGCATGCCGCTTCGGGAAACCGCCCGAACCGGCGCGGCCAGCCCGTATGGATTCACCAAGCTCAGCGGCGAGGCCATGGCCGGATTCTATGTCCGGAGCGAGAAGCTTCGCGATCGTCATCGCCCGGCCGTTCACCCACACCGGCCCCGGCCAGAGCCCGGACTTCGTTTGCTCGGACTGGGCTCGCCAAATCGCCGTGATCGAGGCGGCCGGAAAAACAAAAGGGGCCCTCAAGGTCGGAAATCTCGCGGTCCGGCGCGATTATTCCGATGTCCGGGATGTCGTGCGGGCCTACGCCCTGCTTCTCGAGAAAGGAAAAGCGGGGGAGGCCTACAACATCTCCTCGGGCAAGTCCCCCTCCCTTCGGGTCATCCTCCGGATGCTCCAGAATAAATCGTCCGCCGACATCGGCTTCAACGTCGACCGCGAAACGTTTCCGCAAGGCCGATATTCCGCTCCTGGCCGGAAGCCACGCCAAAATCGCCCGGGAAACCGGATGGAAGCCGCGTTTCAACCTGGAGACAACGCTCGCCGACCTTCTCGAAGAATGGCGGGCAAAAGTCCGGAGCGGATGCCGTCCTCCCGGAATCCGCGCGAAAAAGCGCCCCATCGACGGCCAAGCTCCGGTCCGGGCAAGCGCACGTCCTGGTCACCGGCGGAGCCGGATACATCGGGTCCCTGCTGGTCGAGGAGCTTCTCCGCTCGAACCGCCGGGTCACGGTCCTCGACTCGCTCGTCCACGGAGGCAATTCCCTCCTGGCCTACCTGCCGCATCCGGCCTTCGCCTTTCACCGCGTCGACGTCTGCGACCGGAAGGCGCTCGCTCCGCATTTTGCCGGCGTCGACGCCGTCGTCCACCTGGCGGCGATCGTCGGGTACCCGGCCTGCGACCGGGCCGGCCGCAAGGCCGCCTTTCGCTGCAACGTCGAGGGGACGCGCAACGCCTTCGAGGCGGCCGAGCAGGCCGGAGCGGAGCGGTTCCTTTTCGCCTCGTCCTACAGCAATTATGGCCTGGCGCCCGACGGACGCCCGGTGACGGAAGAGTCGCCGCTGTTCCCTCAATCGATCTACGCCGAGACGAAAATCGAGGCGGAGCGGTATCTGGCCGCCCGGTCGGCCGGGGCCCGGACGGCCCCGATCCTCTTCCGTTTTGCCACCCTCTTCGGCCCGTCGCCGAGGACGCGGTTCGACCTCATCATCAACCAGTTCGTCTGGGAGGCCGTGGTCGAAAAGAAGCTGGCCGTCTATCAGCCGGGATTCAACCGCTCGTTCGTCCATATCCGGGACGTCGTCCGGGCCCTGGTCTCCGCCCTGGAGGCTTCGGTCGGACGGCGTGCGCGGTCAAATCTTCAACGTCGGGTCCAACGCCGCGAATTATTCAAAAGCCGAGATTGCCGACTTGATCAAGAAATACGCCCCGCCGTTCGAGCTGACCTTTCCCGACCTGAGCTTCGACGGCGATATGCGGGACGTCCGCGTGGCCTTCGATAAGATCGAGCGGGTCCTGGGCTGGAAGGCCGGGATCACCGTCGAAGACGGGATCCGGGAGCTTGTCGGGGCGATTTCCTCGGGCTTTCTGAAAAAATAAGCCGTTCCCCGGCTCCTCAGAGGTTTTCGATCGCCGCCAGGAGCTCTTCCGGAGCGCAGACGGCCGTTCCGATCTTCCCGACGACGACGCCGCCGGCGGCGTTGGCCAAGACCGCCGCTTCCCTGATCGACATTCCGCCGATAACGGCCAGGGCGGCCGTGGCGATGACCGTGTCGCCGGCTCCGGTCACATCGAACACTTCCCGGGCGATCGTCGGAATATGGATGGGTTTTTTGCCCCGCTCGAAGATCGACATCCCCTGCTCGCCCCGCTTGATGATCAGGTAGCGGCAGGAGATCATTTCCATGATTTCCCGGCCGGCCTTTTCGACCTCGGCGTCGGTCCGGCAGGAATGGCGGACGACCCGTTCGGCTTCGTGGTGGTTGGGGGAGATGAACGTCACCGGGGTAAAGAGGGCGAAATTCTCGACCTTCGGGATCGACGAAGACCGGAATGCGGGCTTCGCGCGGCAAAGGCCAGGACGCGGGCCATCATCGACTTGGTCACGATCCCCTTGTTGTAGTCGGAGACGATGATCCCGGCGATAGCGTTTCTTCCTTGATAAAGCGGACCATCCGGTCTTCCATCTCCGGGGGAATGGCCTGCTTTTTTTCCTGGTCCACCCGGACGACCTGCTGGTGCTCGGCGATGATCCGGGTTTTGACCGTCGTCGGGCGCTCGGGGTCGAGGAAGATGCCCCGGCCGTCGGGGACGTTTTTCTTGATCCACTGACCTTCTTCGTCGTCGCCGACGACGCCGACGAGGAGCGGGGCGGCCTTCAAGGCCTGGAGGTTATGGGCGACGTTGCCCGCCCCGCCCAGGGCCGTGGTGCTTTTGTGGACTTCGACGACCGGGACGGGCGCTTCGGGCGAGATGCGGGAGACGCTGCCCCAGATGTATTTGTCGAGCATCAGGTCGCCGAGGACGAGGACCCGGCGGTTGCGGAATCCCCGGACCGCCCGGCGGGCTTTGGGGAGGGAGAGCGAGATCGACGTCATGGGATATCCTTTCCAACGATGATGGGATTGCTGCAAATCCAGGGAACGTCGGGGCGGAGCGGCGTCCGTTCCCGGAGGTAAACTTCGACCCGGTAGGCGCCCGGGTCGCGGGCTTCGTAGACGAGGTTCGTCCCCGTGGCCCGGGCGACGACTGCGCCCTTGTGAAGGAGGCGCGTTTCATGGGCGAAGGAATAAGGGGTTTGAACATGGAGGACGGTTGGGGAGCCGTTTCCGCCTTCCGCCGGAAGCGGAATCCGGTCGGGTCGGCGGCGCCTTCGACGGCGCTGTAAAAGCGTCCTTGCCGGAGGGCGTCGAGGATCGCCCGGGACGCGTCGGCGAAGTCGACGGGGGCGAGGGAATCCAATTGCACGTGGATATTCAGGACACTCAGCCCGGTTTCGAAAAAATAGCGGTGGGCGTCCACGCCGTAATAGCCTGAGATGGGGCCGGCTGAGGAATCGGTCAGCTGGTCCCATTTCCGGATCGTCTCGGTCGGAGGATCCAGGATCTTGAGCAGGGCCATCTCCGGTTTGAGGAAGAGCGCGGGAAGATCAAGGAGCGACCCGACCCAGCCGCGCCGGAGGTCGGCGTCGACGTTCATGATCTCGATCCCGTCGAATTCCGTTTGCTCGCCCCAGGACCAGCGCGTTTTGGAATAGGGGTGGGCGACGACGGTAAAACCCCCGAGCGATCGGACCTCGCGGACCGCCAGGTCGGCATTCTGGGAGAAAGGCGGGAAGGCCGATTGAATCCCAGGGCGACCAGGTGGCCGCGGCTGGAGGAGATCTCCGTTCCGGCGATGACCAGGACCCGGCCGATTTTCCCCTGGGACTCCAGGGACGGAAGATTGGGAGCTCCATGATCCGTGAGGATGACAAAATCCAGGCCGGCCCTCTCGGCCGCGGCGGCGACCTCGGCAACGGTTTTCGCCCCGTCGGAATGGCGGGTGTGAAGATGATAGGCGCCGCGAAGCTCGACGGGCTCGGGCGGCCCCGTGCGGCCTTGGATTACCGCGCTTCCGGGGGTAAGGATCTCCGCTCGGACGATTTCCGGCGGGGTGACGTATCTTTTAAAGGAAACGACCTGGAAGACGATCCAGGCCGCATAAGCCGCCAAGACGAAAACCAGGATCACCCGTATCGGGCGCCGCCGCCTGTTCGCGGCGGCCGGTTCCGGATGATGATCCTCAGTGGGCCTGGGCCGGGTCATGGGCTTCCTTTTCGAGGCGCTTGGCCGCGAAAGGCAGGGAGATCAAGACTAAAAAGAGCTGGGCGATTTCGGAGTCGCCGAAGTTGTATTCGAAGAATCCGGCGACGAACAGGGCGGTCAGCACGGCCAGGGCCCCGATCCCGATTTTGCGGAGCAAGACCGAGTCGGGAGGCGCCGGCGAGTCCGGCTTCCGCCGGAACGGCCAGAGGCCGATGAAGGCCAGAGCGACGAACGCGAGCCAGGCCGCCAAGGTGACGATCCCGCGCTCGGCCGCGATCTGAATGACGTTGCTGTGAAGATGGACGTTGTGCTTGGCGTATTCGCCCAGGCCGTATTTCTCGTTCTGGAAGACCATGTCCACGGTGTCGGGACCGGTTCCAAACAGGGGATAATCGCCGATGATTTTCATCCCCGTCTTAAAATATTGAACGCGGGCGATGTTCGAGTTGTCGCGCATCGTGAAGATGCTCAGGGCGCGATCCCGGATCGATTTCGGAGCGGCCAGAAAACCGAGGGCGGCCACGACCGGCAGGATGATCAGGGCTTTGGGCTTCCAGAGAAACAAGGCGACAACGAGGGCGGCCCCGATGCCGATCCAGGCTCCCCGGGTATACGTCAGCAGATTGGCCGCCACGGCCAGGATCAGGGCCATGCCCCAGACGGCTCGCTCGGCCCCGACGAGCTTGACGTCCGTGGCTCCGGAGGAGGCGTTCGGCCGCCGTCCGAAACCGCCGAAGAGATATCCCAGGGCGAAGGAAATGAACAGGGCCGTGATCCCGGCCTGGGTCATGTAATGGCTCATGAAGGCGTCGACCCGCTCGACGTCCGTCGTGAGCCGGCAGAAAATCGCATAGACGCCGTTCGTCGCAGCCGAAACAAGGGCCGCCCCGAGGAGCAGCCGGAGGTCCTCCCGGCGGCGGACGGCAGCCTGCGCGACCGGGACGGCGAGAATGAGGAGCAGCTCGCGCGAATCCCAAAAGCTCATCCTCGGATTGACCGAGGCGGCCGAGGACACGAGGGAGAGGGCGGCATAAACGACCAGGGCCCAGAAGAAGACCGGAACGTCAAAGCGCCGTTTTTTCCGGATGAGGAGGATGATCCAGGCGGCCAGGGCGATCGCCAGGAATCCCTGGGTCAGGCTGATCGAGATCTGGGAGAATAGAAGCGAGGCGGCCAGGGCGCAGACCAGGACCATGTCTCCGGCCGGCCGGCCGGCGAAAAGACGGCGGAAAAAGGAGCTCATAAGCCCGCAGTATAGCATTTATTTTCAGCGGATTAAACGCCGTGGACCGGGCTGGCTCGTATCGCGTCTTCCTCGGCAATCGATATGGCCTTCGCTCACGCGTCCGGTTCTTAACGGGCTTTCTCGATTAGTCTAGCTTGGCGTCGAAGAACTAGTCGTCCCGGAAGACTTCCTTACGGTTAAAGCCATAGGACGCTGCAACAAATTCGATGGGCATAGCTATCATGGGAGAAGGCATCCGAAGCACGAGATCGAAGAATGTTCCCTAAACCGGACGATGCTTCGTCTCGGCCATATCACGGCCGACAGGAAGGCGACAAGTGCCCCAGAATGCCTGCCCGGTCCTGGCGTTTTGACATCGCGAAAATGTGGGATTACGGGTGGAGGAAGGGCCGGGAAGCGGAAAAGACGGCGTCCGGGGTGATTGCCCGGAGGCAGCGGAAATCGCCGGTGACGCATTCGTGCTGCCGGCAGGGGCGGCAGTCCAATTCCGTCTGAAGGATGACGGTGTTGGCCGAGTTGAGGCCGGGGCGCCAGGGGCCGAACACCGCCGGAAGCGTCGGGCCGAAATAGACGACGAGGGGAGTGCCGGTGCTCGCGGCCAGGTGCATCGGCCCGCTGTCGGGGCCGACGAAGAGGGCCGATCGGCCGATGAGCTCGCGGATCTCGATGAAATCGAGGCGGCCGCAGAGAGGGAAAAACCGGCGGGACGAAAGGCGCTCGGCGAGCCGGCTTTCCCTCGACTGGTCGCCTGCTCCGCCGATCGAGGCGACGGCGATTCCCGGGATCTCCAGGAATAGGGCGGCCAGGGAGGCGATATTTTCCTCTCCCCAATCCCGGAAGGCGTTTCCGGCGCCGATGTGAAGGACGACGAGCGGGAGGGGGATTCGTCCGGCGCGTTCCGGGGATATTTCGGCGGCCAGGGCGTCGATCCGGACGATTTCTTCCGGCGTTGCGGGCGGAAGAGAGAGGGCTGGGATGTCGTCTTTCCCGAATTCCATCCCCAGGGCCCGGACCAGGCCGGCGTGGGTTTCGACGGAATGGATGGGGGCGTCCGTTCCCCGTCGGGGCGCGGTTTTATGATAAAGCAGGCCCTTCGATTTGATGGCATGGCCGATTTTAAGCCGCGCGCCTCCGAACAAGGCGATCCAAGAGGCCCGCGGGCCGCCGTGAAAATCCAAGAGGGCGTCGTACCGCTCCTTCCGAAGGGAGTGGATGAACCGGATGAAGTCCGGGCGCTTTTGCTTCACGGGAACAACGATGGCCCGGTCGATCAAGGGATGGCCTTCGATCAGGCGGCGATAGGGCTCCTCGACGACATAGGTCAGGGACGCTTCGGGGAAACCGCGCTTGAGCAGGGCGACGGCGGGAGTCGTCAAGACGATATCGCCGAGGCGGCGAAAGCGGACAAGAAGGATGGAACGGGGAGTCAACTCACTCTTTGACCGCCCGGCCGGGCTCGATCGTCGATTCCTCGATCAGCATGACCGGGATGTCCTCCCTGATGGGGTAGACCCGGTGACAACGGCCGCACTTGAGCCCCTTTTCGTCGGCCGTCAGCTTGACTTCGGCCTTGCAGTCCGGGCAGGCGAGGATTTCGAGCAAGAAAGGATCGAGGGCCATGGAAGTCTCCTCTCAGTTCGGTCCGCTAGCGGTAGAATACCCCGCCGCCGGGTTTCCGTCAATCCGATTGACAACATCCCGACGGGTGGAATACAAAGAGGCCGTGCGATTCGAATTCATCGGCGGCTTTACTCCGGGCTATCAGCGCAACGCCGTTCTCCGTAAAGGCCTGGACCGGCTTGGCGTCGAAACGGCCGTTTGCCGGGCTGGAGGGACGCTCAAGGCCTGGGCCCGGTACCCGCTTCTTTTCCTCGACGCCGGACGACAAGGATTTTGGCGGCCCGGTGGGGCTTCCCGCGGTCGGTGCCTCTTCGTCCCGGAGTTCTGCGCCAAGGACGTCCCGCTGGCCAAGTTTCTCTCGGTCCTCCAATCCCGCCCGCTGATTTTCGACCCCCTGGCCGCCCGTTTCGAGACGAAAATCGTCGATTGGGGCCGGGTGCGCCGGGGCACTCCCCAGGCCTGGTGGAATTTCAAGATCGATCAAGCGGCCTTCCATCTGGCCGACCTCGTCCTGGCCGACACGGCTGCCCATAAAGCCTATTACAGCGAGACGTACGGGACCGATCCCACCAAGATCGAGGTCCTGCCGCTGGGTTACGATGACGACGTCTTCCGCCCGGGGCCCGTCCGGGGTGCCCGGCCTTCCGGCCGGCCTCCGAAAAGCGGAATCTGGGTGCTTTTCTTCGGGTCCTTCCTGCCGCTTCACGGGGCCGAAATCGTCGCCGGCGCGGCCCGTCTCCTCCAGGATTCGGATCCGCCGATCAGGATCCGGCTGATTGGCGAGGGGCGGACGCTGGCCGCGACCAAGCGGGCGGCGGCCGGAGCGACGAATGTCACCTTCACCGGCCGCTTGCCGCTTGCCGCCCTGGCCAGGGCCGTGGAAGCGGCCGACATTTGCCTGGGGATCTTCGGTCCGACCGAGAAAGCCCGGCGCGTCGTTCCCCATAAAATCTACCAAGCGATGGGTTTGGGCCGGCCGGTCGTCACCCTGCGCACACCGGCGGTTGAGGAATTTTTCACCCATAACGACAACATCGTCCTTGTGGATGAAGTCTCGCCGGATGCCCTGGCCCGGACCGTCCTGGCCCTGGCCCAGGACGCGGAGCGCCGCGAACGGATCGGCCGGGCGGGTTATGCTCTCGTCCGCCGCGACTTTACCCCCGAGGCCGTCGCCTTGCGCCTGGTCGAAATCGCCCGAAAGAGATTCGGGATGGCCTTTTCGCCGAAGAATCTGGTAAATTAATCTGGCCGATGTTTGAATCGCGTTCGCTCGAAATCCCTCCCTACCGCGGCTTCGTCGCGGCCGCTCATGACGGCCCGGCTCTGAACGCGGTTGTGAGCGGCTTCCCGGCGATCCTCCGCTCCCCCTCGGCCGAAACCCTCCACGAGGGCCGGAACAGGATCACGGCGGTCCGGCTGTCACCCGAGGTCGAAGCGGTCGTCAAGGTTTTCGGAGCGCGCGGATTCCACAAGCTTAAAACGCTCATTCTCCCTTCAAAGGGGATGCGGGCCTGGACGGGAGCCGTGGCCTTGAGCGAATGCGGATTCGGGACCCCCGGACCTATCGCCGTCTTCGAGCGGCGGCGCGGCGGGATCGCCGCCGAAAGCGTTTTCATCGCCGAACGAGTCCGCGGCGGCCGGGAAATACGGGACGTGTTCCGGGCCGGCCCGGAATCGTCTTTGCCCGGTTTGATCGATACCATCGCTCCCGTTCTCGAGCGGCTCCACCGGGCCGGGCTCATCCATCGCGACCTTTCCGATGGGAACATTCTCGTCGTCGAAGGCGCGACCCCTTCGGATATCCGGTTTCTATTTCTCGACACAAACCGGGTTCGGCGCCGCTTGCCGGGATGTTTCGGCCGGGCCCGGAACCTCGTCCGCTTGGGCGTTCCGCCCGGCCTCCGGGCGCGTTTCCTCGACCGATACGCCGAGGCCGCCGGCCTCGGATTCCCCAGAAAACGGTTTGGTTTGTCGTATCGAGTGGCCAAGCGGTCATTCGAAACATGGCTGGCCCTGAAAAAGACTCTCCGCCTCCGGACCCTGGCCCGGAAGCTCGGGATTCAATGAGGCGCGAATGAGCTTCCCCTTCGAATGGAACGCCTTCGCCGACCAGCCGCATAACGTCGCCCCGCGGTCCGAGCGGACGAAGCACCACCTCCGTCGCTGGCCGGGGTACTTGGCCCTTGTCGGGCTGAACGCCGGCTGGAGCCCGCGTCTCTTTTGGCGGTACCGGCGATATCGCCGGGAGAGCTTCCGCCGCCCGGTCGAAATCAAGCCGGAGATGTTCGGGCTGGCGGTTTCCCCGCGTTTTGACCGGCCGGGCGAGACCGACGAAGTCATCAACCTCCTTCGGGAAAGCGGCGCCCGTCAAACCCTCTTCCGCCTGCCGTCCTGGGAGAAGGACCGGCTTGTCCGGTATGAGAACTTCGCCCTCCGGCTCCGCAACGAAAAATTCGGGCTGACCGCCGCCCTCCTCCAGAAACGCGAGGACGTCTGCGCGCCCGGAGGGTGGTCGGCGTTTTTGAACGGAAGCCTTCGACCGGATCGGGCCCGTCTGCCCGTACTTTGAAGTCGGCCATGCCTGGAATCGGACCAAGTGGGGCGTCTGGGATCACGACGAGTACCTGACCCTGGCCCGGGCGGCCGTTTCCGCCCGGAACAAATCCGGGGCGAAGTCGGTCAAGCTCATCGGGCCGGCGGTCATTGATTTCGAGTTCCACCTTTACCCGCCCGTCCTTCGGGCCGTGGACTTCGACGTCATCAGCTCGCTTCTCTATGTCGACCGGGTCGGGGCTCCGGAAAACGCCCAGTACGGCTTCACGGCGGCTAAAAAGATCGCCCTGTTCCGGTCTTATGCCGACGTCCTGTCCCGGCGACCCGTGCCGGCCTGGATCACGGAATTCAACTGGCCCCTGGAAAACACCGGGCCGTGGTCGCCGGCCTCGGGCAAGCCCAATGTCAGCGAAGACGCGCAGGCCGACTTCCTCGTCCGGTATTACGTGATTGCCCTCGCCTCGGGCCTCATCGACCGGGTCGTATTGGTGGCAACTGGCCGCTCCAGGATACGGCCTTGTCGATACCCGGGAATCGCCCTGGAGAAAGCGGCCTTCGTTCTTCGCCTATTCGTTCCTCGTGTCCATGCTCTCCGGGAGCACGTTCCTCGGCAAAGAAGAGGCGGCGCCGGCCGGAGGGATGCCGGGGCGGTCCGAAGAAATCTATCATTTCCGGAAAGACGGCCGGGAATTCGCTCTGGCCTGGACGGTCGGAGGTCCGGGCCGTCGGTCTTTCGGCCGGACGGTCGGAGACGTCCTCGCTCGCGACGGCCAATCCTCGGCCAAGGACCGGGAGGGCGAAAGCATTTATCTTGACGGGAGTCCCCGCTATGTCCTCTTTGAGTAAATTTACCAGGGACGGAGTTCGCGATTACGAACAACGCCGCTATCGCGGCCTCGACCAGCGTCTTGTCCATGCCCGGGAAATGAAGCTGATACGGAATATGGTCGACCGCGTCCGTCCGGATACGGCCGGAGGCACCGCCCTGGACCTGCCCTGCGGCTATGGCCGCTTCACGTCCTTTCTTCGGGGCCGCGGATTTGCGGTCGTCGGAGCGGACCTTTCGGTCGAAATGGCCCGACGGGCGGCGGAAAACGCGGCCGGGGCCGGGACGACCCCTTTCTACCGGACGGTCGCGGCCGATGCCGGCCGGCTGCCCTTTCGCTCCGGAGCCTTCGCCCTGGTCTTTTCCATCCGGTTTTTTCACCACGTCCACACGCCCGAAGGACGGGCAGCCATTCTCCGGGAATTCCGCCGGGTGTCGGCCGGCTATGTCGTGGTCTCGTTTTACCGGGCCAACGGCCTCCACGTCTTTCAGCGCCGTCTCCGCCGGGTGTTCGGGAAAAGCCGGACGAACATCAAGATGCTCGAGCCCGGGGTTTTTGAGACGGCGGCGGCCGAGGCTGGATTTGAAGTCGTCAAGGTGAAGCCGCTGTTCCGCGGCCTCCACGCGTATCACCTGGCGCTTTTGAAAATCTCTGATTTTCAAAAGCGCCAGATCAACCGGGTGGGGACAGGTCGAAGACCTGTCCCCTGGGTCCTTCTTTTGTCTTTCGCTTACCGTTTGTTCAGAACTTATATTTGAAACCGATTTTCAGCGAGATTCCCGACAGGTCCAGCTTGGCTTCGCGGGCATTCTCAACCCCGCTTTCGGCCGGCTTTTTCCCCCGGATGAAGATTAAGGAATAGGCCGTCTGGCTCGAAGTCCGGGCGTCGTAGGCGTACAACCGCCCTTCCTCGACGTAGGGCTCGTCGAGATTTTCATCTGCGTAGGAATCGCTCCCGGCGAAACCGGTAATGACGGCGTACCGGCCGCAGAGCTCAGCCGTCAAGCCCAGGCCGCGGGCGAGCGACAGGTCCAAGCCGATTCCTCCCAGCAGGCCGGCGCCGCCGGCGGTCGCCTCGCCCTGCCAATCGCGGAGAATTTCGCCGTAAGTGAACGCGTAGCGATAATCAGTCCTGGCGAAATAGTAGCCGACTCCGGCTTTCAGATATAGATAGTTCAAAGGATAATAGACGACGGCCAGGTGGACGGGAAGTGCGGAAAATCCAGGTTTGACCGTCAGAGTGGAGGGATTCAGGGGATCGGCGGAGAGCGTCAGGGCGCTTTCCCGCGAGGCCCAAATGTATTCGGCTCCGAAGGCGATCTTTAATCCCGGGGCGATCGCGACCATCGCTTCCCCGCCGAGTTGGAGGCCGGACCGGACGGGCGAGACGGCCTTATCGGCGTTTCCGCCGGTCTGGGCTTCGTAAAAATCGGCCAAACCCTTGGCGCCCGTGTTCAGGTCGCCGACCAGCGTCAGGCCGCCACCGCCCCAGACGGCGAGGGAGAAGGGGCTTTCCGCCCCCGCGTCGGCGAGGATTTCGTCCGTGACCTCATAGACGGCCGGTTTATCCCTGGCCGTCGTGACGACTTCCGTTTTCGGCGCGGGGACTTTTACCGCCGGTTTCGTCTCCGGGGCCTTGACGACGGGAGGCGGGACTGCGGCGACCGGAGGCGCGGCTGCCGGAACCTGGTTCAGGGGCATGACCAGGCTTTCGTGGACATAGCCGGTGACGTTGCCGGCGTCGTCGGGATCGAGCTTGATCAAGTACCATTCGCCTTCTTTCTGCTCGGCTTCGAGGATCGCGCCCGCGGGGAATTGCCGGATGATATTGCTGCCGATGGACGGCTTGACCCGGATATTGGCGGTCTCGGCGGTCACTCTCAGCTTGATGGTATCCGAGCCGAAGGCGGCTGCGGCGAGGGTCCAGATTCCCAGCGAGGCGAGGACGAGGAAACGGGTCTGTCGATGTCTCATGTCGCACCCCTATCCGTCATCAAGGCCAGTATACCACGATTTTGAAAAGGTGCTCTTCCAACTTGTGCGGGTTGGAGTTTCCGAGAATATGGCGGCCTTCGCTCACGCGTCCGGATCTTAACGGCTTTTCTTGATTGGCCTGCGGCTTCTCTTCGGATAATGCGTATTTAGAGTCGTGGTGTGTGCCCCGATTCGCAAGGCTCATGTGGGACTTGCCTTGGCTCGTACGGCGAGCGAGGCATCGTCAATGCTAGCATTGGTCATGGAGTGCTGTCACCTTGGAAGTGAGAGGCAGAGAGCGTAGCGACCGTTGGAGAGAAACCCGATATTGGGTTTTCTCTCCAAGAGGTCCGGCTACCCAATCAGGCATCAAGAAAAGCCTAATCCGGACGATGTTCGCTCCGGCCGCCATAACCTCACATCTCTACCCGCACAATATGGAAGAGAGCTTTAAAAAATGATCTTAATTCCGCAGGCGACCTGGATGAGCGACGGGTCGATCGTCAAACGGGTCGTGTCCCGGTCATATCGGGCGGCCGTCGTGGAGTCGAAATCGAAACCGGAAATTTCCCCGAAGACGCCGTTATAGACGCCCGGCGTCCAGGTCCAGGCGAAGTTTTTTTTCTGGGAGTAGAAATACCGCCCTTCAACGGTCAGGGCCAGGGATTTCGAAAGCGGAAGATCGAGGCCGAGGCCGGCCGTCGCTCCGAACGATACCCAGGTCGTGTCCGCAACCGCGACGGGGATAAGGAAAGCATCGGCCTTGTCCGCTTGGATCAAGGCCGCTCCGCCGCGTACTTCGGCCAGGACGGAGTTAAGGAAAAACGCCGGGCCGGCGGTCACGTAGGCCCGGAGTGCTTTGGCCCCGATCTTCACCTCGAATTTATTGAACAGGCAGAAAAATATCGGCACGGCGGTGAGCTCGCCTCGGCCCGTATCGGCGGCCGCGTAAGAAATGCGGGAGGTGCCCGGGGCGGCGTAGCGGAAGGCGTTTTCGATCTCCAGGTCGGATTTCAGATAGCCGAAACCGGCCTGGAGGCCGATGCCGCTCCGAAGAAAGAACGTTGCCCCCGCTCCGAAGAAAATGTCGGATTTCGAGGCGGTTTGGATCCGGTTTTCGGCCGTAGCCGCCAGGCCGGCCGCCGACGCCGTTTCGGTATAGTGAATCGTCGTCAGTTTGGCGATGGGAATTCCCAGGCCGCCGAAAAGCGTGATCTCCACCCGTTCCCAGAGTTTCGGCGGCTTAAAGTCGGCCGTTGCCGGTTGACGCTTGTCCCGGGAGGGGTCCTGCCCGCTCAGTCGGCCGTAGGCGACGGGAACGGCGGCCGCCCAGACGGCCAGGGCCGCTGCGGCGATGACGAGAGAACGCCGGCATCTTCTCATGCGCAACCCATCCAAAAATGAAAATATCTTTAAAATCAGACGTCTTTATACCATCTCCGGGGGTTTTCGGGCAACTTGCCGGGAAAGGGGAAAAGATGTACATTCTCACTTTAGGGAGGATTTCATGAGACGAAACGTTGTCAAAGGCTTGGCGATCGTCCTCCTTGCCGCAGTTTTCGCCGTATCATTTGCCGCCGCGGCCAAGGGTCCGAAAATCGTCTTTAAAACGGATAAATGGGATTTTGGAAAAATCAAGCAGGGCAAGGAAGCGGCCTATGAGTTCGCCTTTAAAAACGAAGGCGACGAAGACCTTCAGATCGGCAATGTCGAGTCCTCCTGCGGCTGCACCGCCGTCCTGGTTTCGAACAAGAAGGTCGCCCCGGGCGCGGCCGGGGTCATCAAGGTGACCTTCAGCTCCGCCGGGTACGCCGGCGAAGTGATCAAGTACATTTATGTCGAGTCCAACGACCCGTCCAACCGCCGCGCGCAACTTAAAATCGAGGCGGCCGTGGACGTCCCTCCCCAGCCGAAAATCGACTTGAACCGGTACATGCACGACCAGGGGCTGGTTGTCGAGGGCGAATCCCTGGAAACCGAGGTCGTCGTCATCAACCGCGGAGAGCTCGAGCTTCAATTCGAGTGCTCCCTGCCGGGGGCGACCTTTGAGGCGAAGGGGAAACCGGCCGTTTTCCCGATCAAGGTGGCGGCCGGCAAGGAAGCGGAAATCACCGTGAAATTCTCCCTGGCCGGGCGGGTGGGCTATGTCCGGGAATTCATCCTTTTCAAAACCAACGACCCCCTCCGGACCACGATCTCGATGACCATCAGCGGGTATATTGTAACCAAACTCCAGCTGCAGCAGATTTTCGAGAAATACAAATCGATTATTAAGTAACTTTTTCTGAGAAAAAAGCGAACGGGGGCGTCTCTTGAGACGCCATGCCGCTTTTCAGGGCTTCTTCCCGGGGAGACCGCCCCTTGACCGGTCCTCTCTCCCCAAAGGTTGCCTTTCTGGCCCTGAATCTGGCCCTTTGGGACCGGATGGTCTGGATTAAACGGGTCCTATCCCTGTTTTCCGACCCCGTCGAGGCCTTCCGCATCCCCGTGGGGGAGTGGCCCGCCCTCGGGATTCCGCCTCATATCGCCTCCCGGTTGACCGAATCCGGGCTCCTGGACCGGGCGGTTAAAGAATTTGACAGGTCCCGGGAGAAAGGATATTCTCTCTTGACTCTTGGGGACGTCGCGTATCCGCCCCTTCTTCGGGAAATATTCGACCCGCCCTGCGTCCTTTATTGTTACGGGCGGCCGAATGTCCTCGAGAGCCCGGCGGTGGCCGTGGTTGGTTCGCGCCGTCCGACGCCTTATGGTCGGGGAATGGCCGAGCGGCTGGCTCGGGACCTGGCCGAGCGGGGCGTCACCGTCGCCAGCGGGCTGGCGATCGGGATCGATGCCGCGGCCCACGAAGGCGCCCTCGCCGGAGGGCGGACGATCGCGGTCCTCGGATCCGGACTCGACGTGCCCTACCCGAAGTCGAACCGGAAGCTCTTCGACCGGATCGCCGGCAAGGGAGCCGTGATTTCCGAGTTTCCGCTGGGAACCGAGCCGCTGGCGGCAAATTTTCCCCGGCGGAACCGGATCATCAGCGGCCTCGCCTGGGCCCTGGTTGTGGTCGAAGCGGCCGAAAAGAGCGGGTCGCTGATTTCGGCCGAATTCGCCCTCGAGCAGGGACGGGAAGTCCTGGCCGTCCCGGGCAACGCGACGTCCGAGCTGAGCCGCGGGGCCAACAGGCTGATCAAGGAAGGGGCCAAGCTCACGGCGACCTGGGAAGACGTGGCCGAGGAGCTGCCGCCGCCGCTTCGGGAGGCCCTCCTGGCCCAACGGGCGGGAGAGACGGCGCCTTTGCCGCTTCTTTCCGACGACGAGGCGGCCGTGCGGGAGCTGCTCTCTCCCGATACGCCGGCCCATGTGGACGAGCTGCTGGAACGAACGGAGCTTTCGGTAACGGAGCTCCTGACGATATTGCTGGGACTGGAGATCAAAGGCGTCGCCGCCGCGATCCCCGGGAAGCGCTATGTGAGGAGAATGTGATGGACAAGGCGTTGTTGATCGTCGAATCGCCGGCCAAGGCCCGGACGATCAATAAATATCTCGGTCCCGGGTACAAGGTGATGGCTTCGATGGGCCACGTGCGGGACTTGCCGAAAAGCAAGCTCGGGGTGGACGTCGAGAACAATTTTGAGCCGCAGTACATCATCATCCCCGAGCGCAGCAAGGTCGTCGCCGAGCTCAAGAAAGCGGGCGAAGAAGCCACGACGATCATTCTGGCAGCCGACCCCGACCGGGAAGGGGAGGCCATTTGCTGGCACTTGAAATCGCTGTTCGACGGCGAGAAGAAGCCCATCTACCGGGTCCGGCTTCAGGAAATTACCAAACATGCCGTTGAGGAGGCCGTCAAACATATGGGGGATCTCGACCTCCACATGTTCGAGGCCCAGCAAGCCCGCCGCGTTCTCGACCGGCTCGTGGGCTATAAAATCAGCCCTCTCCTCTGGAAAAAAATCGGCCGGGGCCTCTCCGCCGGCCGCGTCCAGAGCATTGCTCTCCGGCTGATCGTCGAGCGGGAGCGGGAGCGGCTGGCCTTCACCCCCGAAGAGTACTGGACGATTTTCGCCCACCTGGAAGCCTCCCTGCCGCCCCGGTTCAAGGCGACCCTGTCCAAAATCGACGGGAAAAAGGCCAAGATCGCCGACGGCGATTCGGCCCGGTCAATCGTCGACGCCCTTAAGGGCGCCGCATATGTCGTCCGGAATATTACCGTCACGGAAAAGAAGCGGAATCCGGCCCCGCCTTACATCACCAGCACCCTCCAGCAGGAAGCCTTCCGGCTTCTCCGCTTTCCGGTCAAAAAGACGATGTCCGTCGCCCAGAAGCTTTACGAAGGACTGCCCCTCGGCGAGCGGGGCCCGATGGGCCTCATCACTTACATGCGAACCGATTCGGTCCGGATCTCGGCCGAGGCCCAGGAGTGGGCCCGGACGTACATAACCAAAACGTATTCTCCCCGCCATGTCCCGGCCCAACTGCGGGTCTATGCCAATAAAAGCCAGGCCCAGGACGCCCACGAGGCCGTCCGGCCGACGTCACCCGAGCTGACCCCGGATGTGGTCCGGCCGTATCTCAAGAAAGAGGAGTTCAGCCTCTACCAGCTGATCTGGAACCGCTTCCTGGCTTCCCAGATGAGCTCGGCGATCCTCGAGGAAACCGCCCTGGATATCTCCGCCGGCGAAAAATTTCTGTTCACGGCCAAGGGGGGCGTGGTCAAGTTCAAGGGCTGGTGGGAGCTTTATCCCAAGCGGGAAGAGGACGAGGAAGACGAGCTCCCTCCGGTCAAGAAGGACGAAACGCTGAAGCTGGCCGAGCTCGAGCCAAAGCAGAGCTTCACCCAGCCGCCGGCCCGGTTCACCGAGGGCACGCTGGTGAAGGAGCTCGAAGCCCGGGGCATCGGGCGCCCTTCGACGTACGCCCCGATCATCTCCACCCTCCAGAGCCGGGTCTACGTCATCAAGGAAGAGAACAAGTTCGTCCCGACGGACCTGGGGATGTTCGTGACCGATTTTCTGGTCAAGCTGTTCCCCGACCTGATGGAATACGAGTTCACGGCCTTGATGGAAGAGGAGCTGGACCAGGTGAGCGAAGGGACCCTGGATTGGGTCGGGGCGATGCGGGATTTCTACGCGCGCCTGGAGAAGGACCTGGCCGTCGGGGCCAAGGTCGAAAGCGTGGCCGGGACCGGAATCCCGATCAACGAAACATGCCCGAAGTGCGGCAAGCAGCTGGTCAACAAGGGCGGCAAGTTCGGCCGGTTCAAGTCCTGCTCCGGCTACCCGGAATGCGATTATTCCGACGACCTGTACAAGAAGGAGCCCGTCCCGCTCGAGGAAAAGTGTCCGACCTGCGGAGCGAACCTGGTTCAGCGAATCGGCCGTTACGGGATGTTCATCTCCTGCAGCGATTATCCGAAGTGCAAATACATCAAGAAGAAGGAAAAGGTCGATACCGGGATTCCTTGTCCCCGTGACTGCGGCGGGACGATCCTCAAGCGCAAGACCAAGCGGGAGAAGTTTTTCTACGGTTGCAGCTCTTTTCCCAAGTGCCGGTTTGCGACTTGGGACGAGCCCCTGAAGGAGCCCTGCCCCAAGTGCGGCAAATCGTTCATCCTTCAGAAATCGACGAAAAAAGACGGGACGTACAAATATTGCGTCGACGAAATCTGCGGCTGGCGCGACCCGGCCGTCCCGGTGCCTCAACCGGAGAAAGAACTTACCGCTGAGCCGAAAGAGCCGGAACCGGCTCCGGCCTCGGGTTCCGGCGAAGAGCCCGCGGCTTCTTGACCCGGCGATCGTTCCTCGAAAAATTATTGACACCTTGGGCGTGACCCTGTTAACCCGCACAATTCATAAAAATTTTTTCTTGTATTTTTTTTGTTATTATTAGAAAGATGGTTATGTGTTTTTACCCTTCGGGCAAGCCGATATGGCCGCATCTGCTTCGTTGCGAAGGGCTTGCAGTGCGACTAGCACAGCTTCGCCCTCCGCGCCTTGCATCTGCAGCCATCTCGACTTGTGAATTGGGCAGGTTATAATAAGAAGCGAGGCGTGAATTCATGAGCGACGACCGCCCCAAGGGGAAAATCAAGGTGACGAGGAATGGCCCGTACATCGTGACCGGGTGCGTCCCCCTGGCCGAGGCCCTGATCGTCATCGGCGCGGATGGGGAGCCCGAGCGCTGGGAAAAAGGACGGGAATATCCGGTCGCCGCGAGCTACGCCCTGTGCCGGTGCGGGGCCACAAAAAACGCCCCGTTTTGTGACGGCACCCACCTGAAAGCCGGCTTCGACGGGAAGGAAACTGCGGGGAACGCGCCTTACCTGGACGAGGCCGAAAAAACCGTAGGGCCCGAGGTCGACCTGACCTGGTCGGCGAAAATCTGCGCCCTGGCCAGGTTTTGCCATCGCGGCGGTGACGCCTGGACGCTGGCCGAAGCGTCCGACAAATCCGAAAACCGCGACCTGGCCGTTCAGGAATCCTGCGATTGCCCGTCCGGCTCGCTCGTCGCCTGGGACAAGAAGACCGGGCAGCCCATCGAACCGGAGCTTTCTCCTTCTATCGGACTGATCGAAAACCGGGAGTCCGGGGCGAGCGGCCCGCTTTGGGTCAAAGGCGGAATCCCCGTCGAATCAGCTGACGGAACGGTCTACGAGATCCGAAACCGCGTCACCCTTTGCCGTTGCGGCGCCTCCGAAAACAAGCCATTCTGCGACGGTGCCCATGTCGGCTGCGCCTTCAAATCCGGCCGGTAAGCCGCTTCTTTCCATATCCGTATCGCGGGCGGTTTGAGAAAAACGCCCTCTCCTCCCGTCTTTTCTTTTTGGAAGGCGTACTCCTTAACTTGTGAATAATGCAGGTGATTTGACAATTACACATAAACGTGTATATTAACGATGCGACGCAAGAAGTTGGAATCGAGGCTCCGGGAGGCTGGATGGAAGCTCATTCGTCGGGGCGGCCGTCATGATATTTGGGCTTGTAACGAGCTCGAACTGCCGGTTCCCCGGCATCGAGAGATTAATGAGTACACGACGAACGCAATTTTAAGGGTAGCGGAAAAAGGAAGGCCATGAGGTTTGCGGGCCGGGTGTTTAAAGTCGGGAAGTTGTGGGCGGTTGAAATCCCGGTTCTTGATGTGACAACCCAGGGAAAAACGTGCGTGGACGCTCTGGCGATGATCTCGGATGCCGTGGAGGCGCTTGTCGACCGCCCCGGCTTTTCGGTGGACGTCTATCCCGGACCGACGGGCGAGTTTGAGATCGGGGCCTCCGACGAAGCCGCTTTAACGGCCCTGCTCTTGCGACGAGCCCGGCTCCGGGCCGGTTTGAGCCTTTCTCAGGTTGCCGCCCGCCTTGGGGAAAAATCCATCAACGGATATGCCCGGTACGAGCAAGGTCGGTCCGTTCCGAGCGTCGAAAAGCTGTCCAAGCTCTATGCCGCGGTCAGTCCGGCCGGGGATTTTGTCATCGACGACAGCCGGGCCGGGACCCGGAAGGATACCTTTCGCCGCCGTATTCCTTTACAATGAGTTCGAGCCGGGATAACCGGCTCTTCGGCTTATGCGCAAAGACATCGACGAATTTCTCGAGTATCTCCGGCACGAGCGGAATGCCTCGGCCCATACGATCGCCGCCTACCGGCGGGACCTCCATCAGCTGGCCGTCTATCTCGAGGGCCGGAGAATCCGCCTGTCGGGCATCGATAACGTCGTTCTCCGAGGCTGGATGGCCGAGCTTCATGACCGGCGGCTCGCGAAAACTTCGGTCGTTCGGAAACTGGCCGCCGTCCGGTCCTTTTTCCAATATTGCCTGAAGAACCGGATTTGCGAAGACAATCCGGCCAAGATCGTGACCCGCCCCAAGCTCGACAGCCCCGTTCCCGGCTTTCTCTCCGAAGGTGAGATCGGCGAATTTCTGGACCTGCCCGATAAAAAATCCCGGCTCGGCCCTCGGGACAGGGCGATCTTCGAGCTTTTTTACGCGTCCGGTATCCGGGTCAGCGAGCTGGTCGGGCTCGATATGGCCGACGTCGGGCTGGACGAACGGCTCGTCCGGGTCCGGGGCAAGGGACGAAAAGAACGGATCGTGCCGTTCGGCCGGACCGCGGCCGAATGCCTCCTCGCCTATGTCGAAAAGCGTCCCACCCTGCTCGGAGAGCGCTTCGACGAAGCCGCCTTGTTTTTAAATTATCGGGGCGAGCGGCTGACGACCCGATCGGTCGAGCGGCTGGTGGCGAAGTACATCAAGCAAACATCGATCCGGCGGAAAATCAGCCCTCACTCTCTGCGGCATTCGTTCGCCAGCCATCTCCTCGGCCGCGGGGCCGATCTCCGGGTGATCCAGGAGCTCCTCGGCCACGAAAGCCTGGGGACGACCCAAAAATACACCCACATCGACCTGCCGCAGCTTCTCGACGTTTACCGCAAAAGCCATCCGAGAGCCTGACCGGGCGGCGGGACCTGGCTGATTCGGATGATTCCTGTTGTCGCTTATCGTTGACGCGCGCGTCGCGGAACGCCTACCGAGGTTGTCTCAAGTCGAACGATTATTTTAATAAGTATTACATTATAAATAAATTAAAATCCTTTCGAATTTGGCATGCCGGCCGCTTATATCTAGGACGAAAGGAGGCTCGACATGAAGAGCTTATTGGCGAAAGGCATGGCGCTCAGCGTCATCGCGGCCCTCTTGGTTCTTCCGGCCCTGGCCGGGACTGCCCAAACGGCCGAAAAAAAAGGCGGCGATAAAGTCGCCGCGGAGAAGGTCAACTTGAACACGGCGACGACGGACGAGCTGCAGACGCTGCCCGGCGTCGGGGCTAAGGTCGCTCAGCGGATCGTCGAATTCCGCAAAACGAACGGCCCGTTCAAGAAGATCGAAGACCTGATGAAGGTCCGGGGAATCGGCGAGAAAACGTTCCTCAAGTTCAAGGACCGGCTGATGGTCTAGGGTTCGGCGCTCCCTCCTTGCGGGTTATTTCCTGCATTCAGGCCCTTCCCCGAAAGGGGAAGGGCCTCCCTTATTTTACCTGTAATATTCACGAGCCGAGATAGAGGGGGAGCCGGCGAATCATTGCCGCCAGAGCCCGGCCCCGGTGGCTGACGGAATTCTTTTCTGTCGGGGAAACTTCGGCAAATGTCCGGCGAAGGGGATGATAATAAAAAACGGGATCGTACCCGAAGCCGTTTTTGCCGCACGGCTCCGGGGCGATGGTCCCCCGGACGGTTCCGCGGACGACCTCGAGAATCCGGCCGTCGCGGGCCAGCGCCATGGCGCAGACGAATCGGGCCCGGCGCCGGTTCCGGGGAACGGCCGCGAGGAGGCGGAGAACCTTGGCCACGTTGCGGGAGTCGGTCGCGGCCGGTCCGGAAAAACGGGCGGAGTAAACGCCAGGTTTTCCTCCCAAGGCTTCGATTTCGAGGCCGGAATCTTCGGCCAGTGTCAGGCAACCGCTGCGGCGGCTGTAGAATTCGGCTTTTTCCCGGGCGTTGGCTTCGAACGTCAATCCTTTCTCGGGGCACGGAAGGTCGATCCCGGCCTCCGAAAGGGAGAGGACGCGGAGGGGGAAAGCTGAAAAGGCGGCGGCGATTTCCCGGGCTTTTCCGCGGTTTGTCGTGGCGACCAGGAGAACGGATTTTCGCGGCGCCACGGCCGATCAGCGCCCGACGGCGTCCTTGAAAAAGGCGAGGGCGAACAGGGCGACAAGAAAGATCGCGTACAGGGCGTATTTCGGCCGGACGAACAGCTGCTCCGGCTCTTCCATCACTTCGGCCTCGCGGAGCGTCTTGCGGAAAATCAAACCGAAGAAGAACAGGAGGAACGGGGCGATGGCATAAAACGATTGAAGCCGGTAATCCCAGGCGAAATAGAGAAAGGCTAGCAGGCAGATAACCGCGCTGGCGGTCATCCCCGCGACCAGGGATGTCCGCGTGTACTTCCGGTGGGAAACACGGTATTCGCCGGCTTTGTCCTTGAGGAAGCGGAATTCCGACAACCGCTTGGCGATCATGAGAAAATTGCCGAAGGCCCACCAGCAGACGAGGACGGACAGGGGCGGCAGCTCCCCAATCACGGCCAAGGCCGACCAGCCGATCATGAACCGGATCGGATTGTTGACCGATTCGGATATCGAGTCGAAGAAGGGAATGTCCTTGGCCCGGATCGGGCGGACGTTATAAATGACGCCGGCGACCAGGAGCAAGAGCAGGCCGAGGAACAAGGTCCGGTTGAAGAGAAGACCGGCCGCGCCCAGGCAGACGGCCGCAAGGACGAGGCCGATCACGGCGAAGGGGCGCTGCCGGATTTCGCCGCTGACGAGGGGCCGGAGCCGCTTGGTTGGATGATGAACATCAAAGGGGCGATCGACGATCTCGTTGAGAACGTAGTTGGCCGTCGAGATGCCCCAGGTGAGAAGGAACGCCGCCGCCAGCCGCCAGGCGATCTCCAGGGCGGAGAACACGGCGGCTTCGTCCCGGTGGAGGAAAACGAAAACGGCCGTCCCGATGAAAATGGCCAGGCTCCGGGGCCAGCGCTCCAGCCGGAGGGCCCGAAGATAGGCGTTCACGCAGTTCCGTCCTTCACGGCGTAGATTTCGAACGAATCGCCGAGCGACAATTTTATCGGGATCCGGCGAAGAAAAAAAGATGCCCGGATTCGGGTGAAGATCCGGAGCGGCTTGAGGCGGGACACGAGGTAATGCAGGCTGAACGTCCAGGCGTAGCGCCGGTGATCCAGAATCCGGAACCCGGCCTCCTCTAAGAGGACACGGAGGCTTTCCTTTGAAAAATAGGCCACGTGTCCCGGCCGGAGGTGCCACCAGCGCCGCCCGGACAACCGGGCCAACCGGCTGTGGATGTCGGGCGTGACGAGGCAGAGGATGCCGCCGGGTGCAAGGATCGAAAAGGCCTTGGCTGCGGCTGCGGCCGGCCGGGGCGTGTGCTCGATGAAATCGACCATCGTCACGGCCTGAAACGACGCGGCCCGGATCGCGATGTCTTCGAATCCGCCTTCGCGGAGGACAATCCCGTGTTTTTCCGAAGCGAAGCGGACGGCCCAGGCGCTCGGGTCGACACCGTCGACATCCCAGCCGCGCCGACGGGCCGCGTCGCAGAGAATGCCCGTGGCCGCGCCGACGTCGAAGAGCCGTCCGCGTTCGGGCCGGAGGGCGTCCAACCGGTCCAGGATGGGGAGAAAATTCTGCGTTCGGCCCTCAGCCTCCTGGTCATACAACGGATCTTCGACCCGCCCGTACAGGGCCGAGAGAAAATCCGGGGCGGGGGCGGGATCGGCGAAGATATGGCCGCAGGTCGAGCAGGCGGAGAGGTTCCAGATCTTGCCGTATTCGCTGTCCGTGATCTTGATCTGCTCGGGAGAGAGGCCCTCGTAAGCGAAATTCCCTTTTTTCCAGAGGGCGATATCCCGGCCGCGGCAAACGGGGCAGCCGTCCGGCCGGAGAAAGGTCCCCGTCATGGAGGAGAACCCGCCGAGGCGAGCGCCTTGGCCGCGGCGGCCCGGATGTCCGCCGGGGTGAAGGGTTTCGTGATGTACGCGACGGCGCCCATTTTCAGGGATTCCTCGGCCGTCCGGTGGGTCGGGTATCCGGTGATCATGAGAACCGGCGTATGGGGGCGGTATTCCCGAAACGATTTGAGGAGGTCGAGCCCGCTCAGCCCGGGCATCATCAAGTCGCAGATGATCAGGTCATAACGAACCGCGACCATGCGGATCAGGGCGTCCTCACCGGATAAAACGGTCTCGATCTCGACGTCATCGGAAGCCAGGGCCAAGGCGATGCCCTGGGCGACGCTGCGCTCGTCGTCGACGACCAGGATCCTGCGTTTCGCCTCGGTCATGGGCCGCTTCCTTTATTCCCGTTTTCCGTTTCCGGTAAAGGCCATTGTACCGTAAAGACCGCGCCGCGGCCAGCCTCGCTCCGGACGGAGATCCTCCCGCCGTGCTGCTCGACGATCCCGGCGGCGACGGCCAGCCCGAGCCCGGTCCCCGAGGGCTTGGTCGTGAAGAACGGGTCGAAAATGCGGCCGATGATTTCGTCCGGGATCCCGGGCCCGGAATCGGCGAACATGATTTCAGCCTCCCGGCCGTCGGCCGATCGGCGGGTGGAAATCGCGAGCTCTCCGCCGGCGGGCATGGCTTCACAGGCGTTGAGAATCAGGTTCCAGAACACTTGCTGGACCTTCGTCCCTTCCATGGGCATCGGGGGAAGGGAGCGGTCGAGGTCCCGGACGATCCGGACGTTGCGGGCCCAGGCTTGTCCGGACAGTAGCCCGACCGTCCGCTCGATGAGGGCATTGAGGTCGACGGCTGTTCGTTCCGGCGGCGTCCTCCGGGAATAATCCAGGAGGCCTTTGACGATCTCGGCGCACCGTTCCGTCTCTTCGGCGATGAGGCGGAGGGCGGCGGCCTGGGGATCGTCCGGGGTGGCCCGTTCGAGGAGGAGGTGGACATTCAGAAGAATCGCCGTGAGGGGATTGTTGATTTCGTGAGCGATGCCGGCCGAAAGCTGGCCAAGCGAGGCCATCTTTTCCGACCGGGCCATCGAATCCTGGATATTCCGGAGGGCCTGGTTTCGTTCCACGACCCGGCCCTCGAGTGTCCACGTCCACTGAAGGAGGTTCGCCTTGGCCTTCCGAAGCTCGGCCGTCATCCGGTTGAAGGCGGCCCCGAGCTCCCCGATTTCGTCGCGGCTGTTAACCTCGACTTGGAGATTCAAGTCACCCTGGGCGACCCGGGAGGCGGCCGCGGCCACCTCGCCGAGCGGGCGGACGAGGCGGCCGGTCAGACGGATCAGGAGGAACAGGAGAACGAGCGCGCCAAGGATGCCAAGAAAGGCGAATTTCAGGCTCAAGGCGTTGCGCAGGGCGATGAAGGGCCGCTCGCGGAGGCCGAGAATCAGCATCCCGGCGGGCGTCCCGTCGTGGTCTGCGAGCGGCTCGGCGGCGGCGATGTACCATTCGTCGAAAACGCGGGCCCGTCCCGTCCAGGGCCGGCCGAGACGGAGCGCGTCGCGGAGGAGGGTCGGATCACCCCTGGTCCCCGTGACCCGGGCTCCTTCGGCATCGACCAGCGTCGTGGCCGCCCGGATGTCGTCCTGGTAAATCGAAACAGCCCCTTCGTCGCCCGCGCCCGACGAGACGCCTTCAAACACGGTGGCCTTGATTTTGTCGACGATCTCGTTGTCGCCGCTGATCCGCCGGCCCCCGTAGAGTATCCCGATCACTTGCCCGGCCTTGTCGCGCATCGGAACGGCGGCGACAAGGACGAGAGCGGGGCCGGGGACTTCCAGCCACGTACTCTCCTTTCGGAGAGCTGAAGGGGAGATCCGGCGGGTCGCCACGATTCGTTCGCCCGCAAGAATCTTTTTGAAGAAAGGATCCAGATCGAGGAAGTCTCCGACCGGAGCGTTCGAATCCGACCGGGCGAGGACCCGGCCTTCGGCGTTTGCAGAGGTGAGAAAATCGAGACGGCCGATTTGGGCGACGCGGCCGAGGATGGCTCCGAGGGCGGGATCCGACGGATTGTCGATGCGCAGGCGTATCGCGTCGCGGTCGGCCGCCGAGGCGACGGCCGTCATCATGTTCTCTAGAATCGAGGCGTAGACCGTCCGGGCCGAGATGAGGTCGTGGCGAACCCGGGTTTCGGCCAAGGAAATGATTGTCCGATGTTCGAGCCGCGTCCCGATCAGGAGGACGAACAGGCCGCCGAGAACGATGTTGGCAAGAATCAGGATGAGGATTTTTCGCCGAAAAGGAAGGTCGCTCCACCGAAAAACCATGTTTTTCGCTCGGGGGACATTCTATCACAGAGAATGTTGACATGAGCCCAAAATCATGATAAATCAGATAATCGATTGACACGGTCGACTATTAGGAAAAGTCATTGAGACTATCGACAAAAGGCGAGTATGCCAGCCGGGCGATGCTCGAGTTGGCGCTCCATTACGGGGAGGATCCTCTCCATATCCGGGACATCTCCAAGGCCCAGGATATCCCCGCGCGGTTTCTCGAACAGATCCTTCTCCAGATCAAACGGGCCGGTTTTTTAAAAAGCCGGAAAGGCCCCAATGGCGGATATGTCCTGGCTAAACCGCCCGAAAAGATCTCCGTGGCCGAAATCATCCGGGTCATGGATGGTCCTTTGGCCCCGATCGATTGCGTCAGCGTCACCGCTCATGAGGTCTGTCCCAGGGAGAATTTCTGCGGCCTTCGTTGGCTCTGGAAGAAAAATCGCGACGCGATCGCCGAGATTCTCGAAGGAACTTCATTTGCCGACGTAGCCGAAAGCACCCGGCAGGCGCTTCTAGCTTGGGAAGAAAAAAAGCATAATTCCTTACAGGAAAAGGAAAAATAATTTTTTGAAAGAATAATTGATATGATCAATAAACTATATCATCTAATTAGGAGTATCCGGTGAATCTGAGCAAAATCGCTGCTTTGGCGATTGTTTTGTCATGGACTTCCTTCTCGTTCGCTCAAGAGGCCGCCGCTCCGCCGGCGGTGACGGCGGGCAAGGCCGCAAAGCTTTCCGGGGTCATTCAAGTTTTGGGGAAAAAGCAGGAGGCCGGCGTGGATTCGGTTTCCGTTCGCCGGGCCCGGTTCAGCCTTTTGGTCGATCTTTCCAAATCCTTGAAGGGTAAATTCATGATTGATGCCGTTCGTTCGCCCGTCCTGGTCGAGGCCCAGATCGACGCCGTGTTCTCGGAAGCGGCGACGCTGCGATTCGGCCAGTTCTACGTCCCGTTCGGTTTCGAAAGCACGACATCGGCGTCGGACCTGGAAATGATCAATTACGCTCAGCCCGTCGAGAAGCTCGCCCCCGGCCGGGACTTGGGAACGTTCGGGCGGGACGTGGGGGCGACGCTGACCGGCAGGTATTCGATCTTCGATTACAGCCTCGGATTCTTCAACGGGGCCGGAGCCAATAAAGCGGACACGAACGACAAGAAGGATTTCGCCGGACGGATCCGGGTCAAGCCGTTCGACTTTCTCAGTCTCGGAGCCAGCCTTTACCGAGGTCTTTATAGCGCCGCGGCCGGGACGCCGGCGACGACCCGCGATCGGACCGGCCTTGATGCGGCCGTGTCGCTCGGCCGGGCGACCTTGAAAGGGGAAGTCATCTGGGCGGTCGACGAGGCCACCGACAAATTCGGCTGGTTTGTCCGGGGAGCGTATTTTGTCCTCCCCAAGAAGCTGCAGGTCGCGGCGATGTTCGACACGTTCGATAAAAACCGGGATGCCGGGAACGACCGGGTGGATGTCTATACCGCCGGCCTGAACTGGTTTTTCGCGGATAAAACAAAGGTTCAGGTGAATTATGAATATTCGCGAAACGAGCGGGCCCAGACGGTCAACAAGGCCCTCCTTGTCCAGTTCCAGGCATCATTTTAAAAGGAGCTTTCCGTGAAAAGAGCGATAAGCCTGATTTTCAGCGCGGCGTTCGTCCTTTCCGCTTCCGCCCTCGGGTGCGCCCAGACGCCTGTTCCCGAAGGACGAGTCTCGATTTCCGGCGCTTGGGCCCTCTATCCCATGGTCGTCAAGTGGGCGGAGGAATTCCAGAAGATCTATCCGAAGGTGAAAATCGACGTTCAAGCCGGCGGCGCGGGCAAGGGAATCGCCGATGCCCTGGCCGGCATGGTCGATTTCGGCATGGTGTCGCGCGACATCCATCCCGTCGAAATCGAGAAAGGGGCGAAGCCGTTTGCCGTCACAAAAGATGCCGTTGTCCCGATGATTCATGCGAAAAACCCCTACCTCAAGACGATCTTGGAAAAGGGGCTGACCCGGCAGGCCTTTGTCGATATCTGGATCACCAAGACCGCGACGACCTGGGCTGTCGTGCTGGGGATCAAGGCTCCGGCGCCGATCCATGTCTTCACCCGCTCGGACGCCTGCGGGGCGGCCGAAACCTGGGCGGCTTTCCTTGGAAAGCGGCAGGAAGACCTGGCCGGTGTGGCCGTCTACGGCGACCCGGGACTGGCCGACGCCGTCCGCCGGGATTCCCTCGGCATCGGCTTCAATAACGTCAATTTCGCCTACGACCCGAAAACGCTGGTCCCTGTGGCCGGTCTCATCGCCGTTCCTATCGACCTTAACGGAAACGGAACGATCGACCCGGCTGAGCGGTTCTACCAAACGCGGGACGACCTGACTCGGGCCATCGCCGATGGGCGGTATCCCTCGCCGCCGGCCCGGGATCTCTATTTCGTCTCGAAGGGTGGGCCGACCAAGCCGGCGGCGGTCGCGTTCCTCCGCTGGATTCTCGGCGAAGGGCAAAAATATGTTCCCGAGACCGGGTATATCCGGCTTGGCGAGGACAAGCTCAAGGCGGGGCTCGAGAAGCTGAAATAAAAACGATGGCCAAACGGCTGCTGAAAGACCTCTTCGCCCGGCGGGCGATGTTATTTCTCACCGCCGTTCCGGGAGTTTTCGTCTTTCTGATATTGTTGGGTCTCTACGGCAAGTCGCGGAGCATCCTGGCCGTTCGTTCCTTCGGCGAGCTTCTCCTCGGGACGTCCTGGCATCCGCTGAAAGGCGAGTTCGGGCTCTACCCCTTTCTGATCGGGACGTTCTGGGTGACCTTCGCGGCGATGATCCTGGCTGTCCCGATCTCGCTTCTCTGCGCGATTTATCTTTCCGAATACGCTCCCCGGCGAGTCCGGGAAATCATCAAGCCCGTCGTCGACCTCCTGTCCGGGATCCCCTCGGTCGTGTTCGGCGTCTGGGGCGTCCTGATGATCGTGCCGCTGGTGGCCAAGATCGCCCCTCTGTTCGGAAAATATTCTTCCGGGTACTCCGTGCTGGCCGGGGCGATTGTCCTGGCGATTATGGTTTTTCCGACGATCATTCATGTCTCGCTGGAAGTCTTCGCTGCGGTGCCCCAGTCGCTTCGGGATGCGTCGCTTTCGCTCGGAGCGACGAAATGGGAGACCGTCAAGCACGTCGTCTTGCGAAAAGGCCTGGCCGGGATGCTGGCTTCCGTCGTCCTCGGGTTTTCCCGGGCGTTCGGAGAAACGATGGCCGTCCTGATGGTCGTCGGCAACATCCCGGTGATCCCGAAATCGCCGTTCGACAGCGCCTACCCGCTGCCCGCCCTCCTGGCCAACAACTACGGGGAAATGATGTCGATTCCCTTGTACGACGGGGCGTTGATGCTGGCCGCCCTGGTCCTGCTCCTGATCGTCCTCATCTTCAACGTCATCGCCCGGATCGTCCTGATGCGGGCGGAACGAAAGGCGGAGTGATGGGATTCCGGCGACGGAAAGCGGAAGAAACGCTCTTCAAGGCGTTGATGATCGGCTCGACCGTCATCGTCGCCGGGAGCTTTCTCCTGATCATCGGGACGGTCGTCGTCAAGGGATTTCCCGGCGCTGAACCTGGCGATGATCACCCAGACGCCCAAGGGCGGCTATTACCTGGGCAAAGAAGGCGGGATCCTCAACGCGATCGTCGGCTCGCTGGAGCTGGCCGGCGGGGCGACCCTCCTGGCCCTCATCCTCAGTCTGCCCGTCGTCCTTTATATCAACGTCTATTCCCGGCGGAAATCGCGGCTGGCCGTTTTCACCCGGTTTGCCCTGGATGTTCTTTGGGGGATCCCCTCGATCGTCTACGGGGCGTTCGGGTTCATCCTGATGATGATGGTCGGCCTGCGGACATCGCTTCTGGCCGGGATCATCACCGTAGCTCTCCTCGAGCTTCCGATCATGGCCCGGGCGATGGACGAAGTCGTCCGGCTCGTGCCCCATTCGCTCCGCGACGCCTCGGCCTCGCTCGGAGCGACAAAGCTCGAGACGGCCTTCCATGTCATCGTCCGGCAATGCCTTCCGGGGATCATCACCGCGATCCTGATCGCCTTCGGCCGGGGCATCGGCGACGCCGCCTCGGTCCTCTTCACTGCCGGCTTTTCCGACCGGATCCCCTGGAACCTGTTCGAGCCCGCGGCGACCCTGCCCCTGGCGATCTTCTTCCAGCTCGGCACGCCGTATCCTGAGGTTCAAGCGCGGGCTTATGCTTCGGCCGCCATCCTGACGATCATCATTCTCGTGGTCAGCCTTCTTTCGCGGTGGTTCAGCCGCAAATTCCGAAAAAACACGATTCACTAGGACGCCCATGAGCGAACAGACGCATATCTCCATCCGGAACTTGAGTGTGGCGTACGGCCGGCAGCAAGTCCTCAAGGATGTTTCCCTCGACATCCCGGACCGCCGGGTCACGGCCATCATCGGACCTTCGGGCTGCGGCAAAACGACCTTGCTTAAAACCCTCAACCGGCTGCTCGACGGCGTGGACGGAGTGAAAATCGAAGGCCAGGTCCTCGTCGACGGCGAGAATATCTACGACCCGAAGGTCGAAGTCACCCGGATCCGGCAGAAAATGGGGCTGCTGTCCCAGAAGCCGCAGGTCCTGCCGATGTCGATTTTCGACAACATCGCCTATGGGCCGAGAATCCACGGCATCCGGGACAGGGCGAAGCTTCGGGAAATCGCCCAGAAGCAGCTCGAAGCGGCCGGACTCTGGGACGAGGTCAAGGATCGCCTCAACGATCCGGCTTCGCGGTTGTCCGTCGGCCAGCAGCAGCGGCTGTGCCTGGCCCGGGGCCTGGCCGTCGAGCCCGAGATCATCCTGGGCGATGAGCCCACCTCCGCCCTCGACCCGCAGTCAAGCCGGATTGTCGAACAGCGCCTGATCCAGCTCAAGGCGGATTACACGGTCATCGTCGTGACCCACATCCTCCGGCAGGCCCGGCGGATCGCCGATTACATCGCCTTTCTCTACCTGGGCGAGCTGGTCGAGCATGGTCCCGCGGCCGAAGTGTTCGCCGCGCCGAAAGACCCGCGGATGAAGGCTTATCTCACCGGCGAAATCTCTTAATTTCTCATTTCCTTCCTTCTTGGGCCCGCCCCGGACAGCCGCCAAAAAACCGTTTTACGGTATGATAGGGTTGAACGATGAAAAAAAAGACGCGTTTTACCGCGGCCGCCGTCCTCGCGCTTTTCGCCGGAGGGATCGTTTATCAGCTCTTCTGGGGAAAATTATTCGCTTATGCTCCCTTTTTTCCCGGATTTTCGAAACGGGACACGGCGGGGACGACGATTCATGTCCAGCGGGAGGCCCGCTTTGCGGAGGCAGAAGCCGTCGACGCATGGCTGTCTGAGGTCGAGGGGACACACGGCCTGGCCTTTGTGCGGAAACCGAAAATATTCGTCTTTTGTGATGATCGTGACTATGACCGTCGCTCCTTGTCTCGAACCAGGTTTTACACTTATCCCAACGGGAGCATCATCATCCGGCCGGGGGCGCTGCAAGAAGCCAGGGAAGGCCGCATTTCCCTGGAGATCTACATGAAGCACGAGCTGTCGCACGCGCTCCTCTTTCAACACATGAAGCCGGTGGCCGCCTATTTCACCTTCCCCCGGTGGCTTCAGGAAGGACTGGCCGTTTCCCGCTCCGGCCAGATGGGGACGTCCTGGTATCCGGGCAAGGCCGAAACCCTCGACCTTATCCGGCGGGGGAATTTTTTCCCGCCGGATGATTTCGGAAAAAAACGCGGCGACCGAGCGGCCCTCGACGTTCAGAACCGGAGCGCCTTTCTCTACTCCGAATTCGCCTGTCTCGTCGAGGCGTTGATCGAATCCTACGGCGAGGAAAAATTCGAAGCGTATCTCCGCCGCTTGATGCGCGGGCGCCGGTCCGGGGCCGCGTTCTCCGAAACCTTCAGGACGGACTTCGACGCCTTCTTGCGAAGCTTCCAGGCCGCTCTCGGGGACCGGGGCGCTTCTCCCGGTCAGTTCGTTCCCGGCCCGTAAACGAAGATCCCCGCGGAGAGGATAAGATCCTCGTCGAATTGGCCGGCGGGATATTCGCCTTTCTGATCCCAGCCTTTAAAAACGCCGTCCTTGCCGGGGGAGGCGATCAGGTATCCGTCGGTTCCCGTCTTTTTGTAAAGGAGATCGTTGCCCCAGGCGTCTTTCAAGGGGAGTTCCTTGATATACATGGGCGCCAGGATCGTTTGAAGCTCGGCCAGCGATCCGGCCTGGGGGGATTTCGCGTTGTCGACGATGAAGCCTTCGATGGCCAGGCCGACCGTTTTGAGCGTGGCCATCGTGCTGTTGACCTTGGCTTTGTCGCCTGCCTGGGCGAGAGCGGGGCCGGCGGCGGCCGCGGCCAGGCCGGCCGCAGTTGTCATCGGAGCCATGACCATCGACGTCAGGGACATGTTGTGACAGGAGGTCCAGACGATTCCGTCGAACCGGCGTTCCATCACAGAGAGGGCTTTCAGGTCGCGGGGAATGGATTTGAAGAGCGCGTCCGCGATTTGTTTGTCTTCGGGTTTGGCGGTCGCCGCTTTCTCGATCAGGTCGACATAGATTTGAAAGAGCCGGGGAGAGAGGTAGGCGAATCCGTTGCCGCGGGCCGGGACGTGGGCCGCAAGCTCTTTGAATTCGGCCTCGCCGGCCAGGCCGCCGGTGCCGGCCCGGGCCTGGAGAAGGGCTTCCGCCCGGCCGGGGGAGGTGGCCACGATGACAAATCCTTCGCTCATCACGATGCAGGGTTCCAGCGGAATCGGCGCGGGAATGGCGGAAAACTGAAGCGTTTTCCGGCCGTCTTTTTCCGTGAATGCGGCCATCGGAAGCTTGGCTTTCAGCAGGTCGAAAAAGGTCGAATCCTTAGTCCCGATGACGATCGCCAGGCCGGGCTCGGGGATAGTCGATCCCGATTCATCGCCGGGCAGGGCGATGGTTTTGGCCTTGTCCAGGGTGACAATGTAGCCGATGGATCCGCTGAGCGATCCGAGAAGCTTGGGAAGGTCGACGCCCTGGGCGGCCAGCGTTGATTCGGCCTGGCCGGCGAACTTCTGGACGTCGGCAAGGCCCGAGGCCTCCAACTCTTTTTTAATCCAGGCCCAGACCGTGTCCAGGCGGAATTCGCCGAACGCGGCCAAGGCGGTGTCGGCCGGAAGGAGCTTGATCTCGGAAAGGGTGCGCGGCCCGGCGGGGGCGGTTTGCCAGATCAAGCCCGTGTTCTTCTCGGCGTCGTGATGGACCACCATGCGGGTTCGTTGGAGCCCGCCGGGGAGGGAGACGTTGCTCAGGCCGAGGCCGGAGATTTCCTTTATCCCGGACTTGTCGATGAGGTTGAAGATGAAGGGAAGGATCGCCGCTTCCTTGCTATCGGCTTCGATGGGAAGCGCCTTAGAGAGCTGGGCGAATAAACCTTCGATCGACCGGATGAGCTGCTCCGTGCTGAGGTAGCCGTACAAGTCGCCTCCCGAATCGAGGCGGGAAGTGACCGGGACGAAGCTGGTGGGCTCGGCCGGCTTTATCTTATTGGGGAGACGGGCCGGGCCAAAAAAATACATTGCGGCAGCTCCGGCCAAGAGACCGACAAGGATGAGAACAAGGGCCTTTTTCATTGGGTTCTCCTTCACACTCTACGGGAGATTATGAGGGAAATGGAGGTTAAAGAAAAGGACTTGACTTTTAGAAATATTGAATTATATTAATAATGTACTATAAGAATAAGACAATGAGACAATGGTTAAATAGGACAACAAAAAGGAGGCCTCGGGGATGATAAATTTCATACTCGATCCCAAGAGCGGTGTGCCGTTTTACCGCCAAATCATCGACCAGATCCGCTATGGCATCTCCGCGGGAATCCTCAAGGTCGGAGAACAGCTCCCCACGGTTCGGGCCCTGGCCGTCGAATTAAAGGTCAATCTCAATACGGTCAATAAGGCCTACAAGGAGCTGGAAATCCAGAATATTCTCGAAACCCAGCAGGGCACGGGGACGTTTATCGGCTCCCTCGACTTCAAGATCGCCGACCGCGAGCGTCACGAGAAGCTGACGTCGATTTGCCGGGAGTTTTTAAGCATCGCTTACAGCTACGGCTTTGATTCGGAAGAAATCATCCATCAGATCAAAGAGCTTAAAGGAGGGAGATCATGAGCCTGAGCATCGAAACGAAAACGGGGGTCAACTCCATCGCCGTGACCGTTTTTACGATCTTGATCGGCGCGGACATCGCCTTGTTCGTATTAAAAGCCATCGGCCCGGTCACGGCGGCCGCGGGCTTTGTTTTGGCGACCTTCCTCGCAGCCATGGTCCGGGTCGCCGACCAATGGGAGCGGGCCGTGGTCCTGCGGATGGGGAAATATCGGGGGTTGAAAGGCCCCGGCCCGTTCCTCCTCATTCCGATCCTCGACCGCGTGGTCAATTACATCGACCAGAGAGTCCGGGTGACAGATTTTTCGGCCGAGGAAACCCTGACCAAGGACACCGTCCCGGTGAACGTCGATGCCGTCGTCTACTGGACGGTCTGGGACGTGGAGAAGGCGGCTCTGGAGGTGCAGGATTTCGTCAGCGCCATCTCTTACATTGCCATGACGGGACTGCGCGACATTATCGGCCGGCACGAGCTGGCCGAGCTTCTCCAGAACCGGGATAAGATTGCCGAAGACCTGCAGGTTTCGCTCGACCAACACACCAATCCCTGGGGGATCACCTGTCAGACCGTTGGGATCAAGGATATCGTCATCCCCGCCGCTTTAGCCGATGCCATGAGCAAGCAGGCCCAGGCGGAGCGCGAGCGGCAGGCCCGGATCATCCTCGGGACGGCCGAAACCGAGATCTCCGAGAAATTCTCCATCGCCGCCAGGAATTACCGGAACGACCCCGTTGCCCTGCAGCTTCGGGGGATGAACATGCTCTTCGAAGGGCTCAAGGAAAAGGGCTCGCTCATCATCGTCCCGGCTGCGGCTCTGGAATCGATGAACCTTGGGGCCATCGGCGGATTGGCGGCCCTGGCCGCTCAGGCCGAAAACAAACAGTCCGAGCCGGATCCGGCGGCGGCGAAGGAACCGGCCTGAAAGATGATCACGCTCGATGGGGAGGACAAGCCGGCCCTTTCCTTGAACATTCGGTTCTTGATCTTCTTGTTCGTAACCTTCGGCTTCTTGTTCCTGATTGTCAAAAATTGGATCGCCGTCTTGTTCATTGCTTTGCCCGCCTTGGCCCTGGCGGCCTTCATTCTCAATGCGCTCCGGGAGAAAATCAGGCCGAAATTTCACCGTTTCTCGAAGGAAGCGAAAAAGAAATAATTGCGTTTTCCGTCCATCCCCATGAATCGATCGTTAGGCCGTCGCCGGCGGGTCGTCCGTCTCCATCTCGATTTTTTCGAGGATGAGCTCCAGGCCGTGGACGATCTCCGGGTCGGACGAGCCGCAGGCCGGGCAGGTCGGAACGAAATCGTCCCGGACGGATTCGTTGCCGCAAGCCCGACAGCGGACGGTGAACGGCGGTTTGACCGTGGTCAGAATGGCCTCTTCGGCGATCGTCCCCTTTTTGTAGGCATCGAAGGCGCTCTCGAGAAGCTCGGGAACAACCCCGGCTAAGGCCCCGACCTGGATCTTCACCCCGGTGATGCGCTTGGCCTTATGAACGCGAGCCTGATCGAGCAGCGTCTCGAACATCGAGGCGACCAGCGAAAGCTCATGCACGAGAGACGATCTCCCGGCGGGCTTTGAGAAGGAAGGCGACAAACTCGTCCATTCCCTCGCCGCTTACGGCCGAGACGACGAACACCCGGAGCTTCGGATTGAGGGCTAAGGCCTCGGCTTTGGCCTTCTCGATGTCGAAGGGCAGATACGGCCGGAGGTCGGCCTTGGACAGGAGAAGGACGTCGGCCGTGGTAAAGGCCTTGGGGTATTTTTTCGGTTTGTCGTCGCCCTCGGGGGTCGACAGGAGAACGATCCGGAGCCGCTCGCCCAGGTCGTATCCGGCCGGGCAGACCAGGTTTCCGACGTTTTCAATGAACAGGAAGTCGATGTCTGTCGGAACTTCGGGGAGAACCTTCCCGATCATCTTGGCTTCAAGGTGGCAGGCCCCGCCGGTCGTGATTTGCCAGGCCGGCACGCCCTTGGCCCGGATGCGCTCGGCGTCCCGCTCGGTTTCGATGTCGCCCTCGATCACGGCGATTCGAGCGAGGCCCTTGAAACGGTCGGCCAGAGCCTCAAGCAGCGTTGTTTTCCCGGCGCCCGGGGAGCTCAGGAGATTGACGGCCAGAATACCGCGCGTTTCGAGCTCCCGGCGGATAGCCGCGGCCGTTTGGGCGTTGCCGAGGAGAATGTCCTGAAGAACGAAGACGTCTTTTTTAGTCATTTGATAACCGCCGGCTTCATTATAGCGGAGCTTTAGTCGTTTTTCAGAAATTCGCCGAGAATCCGCTCGGCCTCGGCCAAGCTCTGTTCCCCTTCGGCCGAGAGGCCTTCGGCGAAATCCCATTCCGTGCCCCGGATCTTGAGGAGAAATCCCGCCGGGGCCTTCCCGTAAAGCTCTTCCGTAAGGGCCAGGACCGAGGCGGGAGACATTTCGTGAGTGGTGAAGGAGATGGAAGCCGCCGGTTCGAGCGGGGCGAGGCCGGCCGGGGCCGCGAGATCAAGCGCCGCGTCGGCGAAGATGACCCGGTCGTAATCGCCGACGGTTGCCGCGTCTTCGATGTTCAATTGGTACGTCCAGAAGGCTTCGACCGGCCTGGCCGAAGAAGGGGCGGCGAGGGAAGCCGTGATGTCGACAACGGCGCGTTCCGGCGGGCGCATGCCTGCCAGCCGCTCGACCAGGGCAGGTCCGAGCCCGTCGTCCCGGCGGCCCGGATTTCCGACCCCGACGAGGAGCGTTCTCACCGCGTTTTGCGGTCGATTAATTCCCCGGCGGCGTTGTAAAGCTCGACGGCCAGGGGCATCCGGCCGAGGGCGTGGGTCGCGCAGGACAGGCAGGGGTCATACGCCCGGATGGCGATCTCGACCCGGTTGAGCATGCCTTCGGTGATCTCCGTCTTCCCGCTGATGACGTTTTGGGCCACCCAGCCGACCGCCCGGTTCATCGGTTCGTTGTTGTTCGTCGTCGAGACGATGAGGTTGGCCATGGAGATTTGGTCGTTTTCGTCCACCTGGTAGTGGTGGAACAGCGTCCCCCGGGGCGCTTCGATAAGGCCCACACCCTCGTCGCGCTTTTTGCCCTTGCGGACGAGCTCGGTTTTTTGCAGGTCGGGATCGAGCAGAAGGCTCTTGATGACTTCGCCGCTGTGGAGCAGCTCGATCAGCCGGGCCCAGTGCATGTGCAGCGACATATGGTTGGGCTTGCCGCCGGTATACGCCCGGAAGACCTCGAATTGCTTCTGGGCCCGCGGCGTCGGAATGAAGTCGCAGACGCTCAACCGGGCCAGCGGCCCGACCCGGTACCAGCCCTCGGCTTTGCCCAGGAACTTAAGGTACGGGAACTTCATGTAAGACCAGGTCCGGACTTCCTCGCCGATGTATTTAAGGTAGTCCCGGTAGTCGACGTCGTCGAGGATCCGCTTCCCGTCGGCGTCGACGGCCCGCAGGGCACCGTGGTAGAAGTCCAGCGCGCCGTCCTTGCGGACGAGGCTGAGGTGGTTGCTCGGAAAGGCGGCGAAGCCGTCCATGAGGTCGCGATTCTTGGAATGATAGTCCTTCAGAAACTCGACCGCTTCTTCCGCCCAGTCGATCATCGTGTCGACGTCGTAGGGGGCGGGGCCCTTGAGAAGTGCGTCTCGCTCCTCGATCGTTAGGTTCTTGTTGATCCCTCCCGGAATGGCCCCGGTCCCGTGGATTTTCTTCCCGGCCGTCGCCAGGATGACTTCCTGGCCGTATTTCCGGAGCAGCACGGCCCGGGTGGCCAGCTCCCGGTTCGTCAGGATGATGCCGATGACGTTGCGAGTGGCCGGGTCGGCGTCCGCCCCGAAGAGCAGGTCGGGCGCGGCCAGGTGGAAGAAGTGGAGGGCATGGGACTGGAACATCTGGCCGTAATGCATGAGCCGGCGCATCTTTTCGGCGGTCGGGGAGAGGCCGTCGGCTTCGACGCCGACGACCTGATCCATGGCCTTCGCCGCGGCCAGGTGATGGCTGACCGGACAGATGCCGCATAGGCGCTGGACGAGGACCGGAGCCTCCCAGTACGGCCGCCCCTGGACGAAGCGCTCGAAGCCGCGGAATTCGACGATATGGAGGCGGCTTTCGGAGACGTTGTTCTTGTCGTCGAGGCGGATCGTGACTTTGCCGTGGCCTTCGACTCGGGTGACGGGTTCGATGACGATTTTTCTGGCCATGGGATTCCTCTTAGTCGAATTTCAGGAGGGTATAGGGGATTTCGAGCGGCTTGCCCTCCAGCAGCGACGTCAGGGCCTTCCAAATCAAGTCGGCCGAGGGCGGGCAGCCCGGGAGGTAGGCGTCGATTTTCACGATTTCATGCAGGGGGTAAACCTTGTCCAGGATGATTGGCAGGTCCTCGTCGCCCGGCATGATCTGAGGATCCGCCGGGTCGATCGTCGGGGAGTGGAAATACGCCTCCTCCAGGCATTCCCGGACGGGGATGCCGTTGCGCATCGCCGGCAGGCCGCCCATGATGGCGCACTCACCGAGCGAAATCAGAACCTTGCAGTGCTTGCGGAACTCCCGGAGGACTTCCACGTTTTCGCTGTTGCAGCAGCCGCCTTCGATGATCCCGACGTCCACCGGCTTGGTGAACGTTTTGATGTCATCGATGGGCGACTTGTTGAACTCGACGAGGTCGACGAGGGCGAGAATCCGCTCGTCGATGTCCAGGAACGACATATGGCAGCCGAAGCAGCCGGCCAGCGAGGCGGTGGCGATGATGGGCTTGCTCATGGTCTCCTCCTCAGCCTTTGGCCTTCTCGATGTCGCTGCCGATCGGGGCTTTATCGAATTTCCTCTTGCCTATGGGGACAACGAAGCCGACTTCCTTTTTCAGGATCGAGCCGACCGGGCAACGGTCCATAGCCTGACGGGCCTGCTTTTCCGGAAGGGCCGAGGCCAGGGCGGGGTCCACGGCGATTTTCTTGTCGCGGGACCGCTTCAAGGCCCCGAAAACGGCTTTGTTGTCCCGGGTCCGGACGCCCCGCACGCAGCGCAGGCACTTGACGCAGCGGTTGTGCTCGAGAAGGATCTTTTTGCCGGCCGGTTCGACGTGGCGGACGGGAAACTGGTAGGGGAAGCGGGGGGCGAGCATCTGGAACCGGTAGGCGAGAGCCTGAAGCTCACAATTCCCGCTCTTTTCGCAGGTCGGGCACATGTGGTTGCCTTCGACAAACAGCATCTCGATGAGGGCCTTGCGCATATCCTGGAGGTCGGGGACGTCGTTTTCCACGGCCATGCCTTCGGCCGCGGGCTGGGTGCAGGCGGCCATGTAACGGCCGCCGACCCGGACAGTGCAGACGCGGCAGGCGCCGGCCGACTTCATGCCCTCCCAGTAGCAGAGGGAGGGGATATAGATCCCGCCGGCCCGGGCCGCGGCCAGGATGGTCTGGCCGGGAACGGCTTGGCATTTCTTGCCGTCGACGGTGAAGCTAATGACGGGCTTGCTCTTACTCATGGCGGGTCTCCGGGTTGTGGGAGATCAATTTTTGGCCGGTGACGGCCGAAGCGGCCTTGACCGACTCGGCCAGGTCGAACTCGGGCACGAAGGCCTTGGCCTGGTCGACCTTGGATGCGTACATCTCCCGGAAGTTTTGAATTGTCGTTAAAATGGGGTTGGGCGAGGTCTGTCCGAGGCCGCAGCGGCTCATGGCCTTGATCGTCTTGCCCCAAGCTTCCATCTCGGCGATATCGGAGGGCGTGCCCTTCCCGGCCATGATCTTTTCCAGCTTCCGGAGAAGAAGCGGATTTCCCGCCCGGCAGGGGACGCACCAGCCGCAGGATTCCTCGACGAAGAATTCCATGAAGTTGTGGACGATTTCAAACAGGTCGCGTTGCGGGCCGATGACGATGATCGATCCGCCCGTGGCCAGGTCCTCGAAGCCGATCGCCCGGTCGAACTGGCCCCGGGAGATGCACGTCCCGGAAGGCCCGCCGACCTGGACGGCCCGGGCATCCGAGCCGCCGGCCATTTCCAGGAGCTTGCGGATGGTCAGACCAAAGGGGATTTCATAGACGCCGGGCTTTTTACAATCGCCGGAGACGCTCAGGACCTTTGTTCCGGCCGAGCGGGCCGTCCCCATCTCTTTGAACCAGGACGCGCCTTTTTCCATGATCCGGGCGGCCGCGCAGAGCGTTTCGACGTTGTTGACCGTCGTCGGGAGGAAACGGTATCCGGATGAAACGGGGAAGGGCGGTCGGTCGCGCGGCTCGCCGCGCTCTCCTTGGGCCGATTGGAGCAGGGCCGATTCCTCGCCGCAGATATAGGCGCCGGCGCCGAGTCTGATCGTGATGTCGAAGGAAAATCCGGGTTTTCCGGCGATTTTCTTTCCCAGGACGCTCTTCTTCCGGAGGTCGGCCAGGACTTTCTGAAGATACGGCAGGAGGTAGGCGTACTCGGCCCGGAGGTAGAGCACCCCTTCCTTGGCTCCGATGGCGTATCCGGCCACGGCCATGCCTTCGAACAGGAGGTGGGGCCGTTCTGTCAGGATGACCCGGTCCTTGAAGGTCCCGGGTTCGCCCTCGTCGGCATTGCAGACGACATAATGGGCCTCGCCTTTTTCCCGGCGACAGAACTCCCATTTGAGCCCGGTCGGGAATCCGGCCCCGCCGCGGCCGAGAAGGTTGGCTTTCTTGACCTCGGCGATGACACCGTCGGGGGTCAGCTTGACGGCCTTTTTAACGGCCGCCCCGGAGCGGAAGGGCGCCAGGACGACCGGGCCCTCTTTCCGGATGTTGTTTTTGACCATGGCCCGGACGAGCTTCGAAGCGTTGGCTCCGTCCCCGAAGGAAGCGACCATCGCCGCCGGGTCCATCCCGGCCTTCATCCCTTCGACGATGACCCGGGCCTTGGCCGGGGTCAGGTTGGTGAAAACGACGCCGTTGACAAGGGCCGAGGGTTCCTGATCGTTCATCCCGATGCAGGAGGTCCGGTGGAGCCCGATCCGGCCGTCGGGCGTCGTTTCCCCGAACGCGCAGCCGGCGGCTTTTTCGAAGGCCGCGGCCACCGCCGCCCGGCCTTTCATGACGGAGACGATGTTGTCGTTGAGGTAGACGGCATAGGTCCCGGCGGGGCGGGCCGAGAAGAAATGATAGAAGGTCGCCACACCTTCAACTTCGACGGTGGAAAGGCCGAGCCCGCCGGCGATTTCGGCGACGGCTGCGGGCGATATGCACCCGGCCTGCGCCTGGATGTCCCGGAGGACGTCGATAAGGCGAGCGCGGTCGTGTCGGTGGCGGCTGAGGACGGCGGCGACAAGTCCCTTGGACGGCATAAGTACCTCCCTGAATCGGGGGATGAGATATAAAGAAAGGATTTTATAGCACAAGAGAGAGCCGGACTCAAACGAATCCGGGGGTTGCCGGAAGAACCGGAGAGATGCGGAAGGGCTTGCCTTTTCGTTGGGACTTAGATTAAAATCCTGATAGTGAGAATGCCGACCTATTGCCGGGAGGAGGAATCATGAAGAAAAAGATCATTTATGTCCTTGGGCTTTGTCTTCTCGTGTTCACGTTCCAGAGCTGTTCTTCGAAACCCGAAGAATCCCTGCTGAAGAGCTATTTTAATGCCATCAGCATGAACGACATCCAGACCATGTCCTCAATGGCCGTCGACCCGTTGAAAATCGAGGCCGACAGCTGGAAGATCGTTCAAGCCAGCGAAGAACGGATCATCCCGGCCACGCTTCGGGAAATGAACCAGCAGGAACTCGACCTGAAAAAGCAGTGGGAGGCGAGTTCAGGCCCGGCCCTCGATGCCCAGGACACCCTGAATGCGGCCAAGGACGCCTATACCGCCGCCCGCTCAGGCGCCGCCCGAGCCGCCGCCAAGATCAAACAGGACGAGGCCCAGAAAAAGTTTGACGAGGCCTACACCGCCAACCGTTCCCTCGTGAAACAGTACAACGACGCTAAGGAAGCGGCCTCCAAGGAAGAGGAAAAGATGGCGTTTTCCCTTGGCATTAAACAGCTTCCCAATATCCGGGAACTGACCGGCGAGATCGCCGCCAAGGACCTCGAAATCGAAGTGATGAAGGACGGCCAGGCAAAGCGGATCAAGCTCCTCATGGAAAAGTACACCATGAAAGACGAAGCGGCTGGTCTCGTCCATCGCGGACGCTGGGTTATCTCGAAATTCGAGACCGTCTGATCCTCTAGCACCTCCCGAGATCATACTCCCCCTAGCCCTCCGGGGATAGGGGGATTTCCATTTTCTGGCGATGATTTCCTTGACTCCCCGGGCCGATTCGGCTATAACTAGTGCTCGTTTTTAGGGGCCGATAGCTCAGCTGGTAGAGCACCGCCCTTTTAAGGCGGGTGTCGCGGGTTCGAATCCCGCTCGGCTCATATCGGTTTTACGCCCCTGTCGTCTAGAGGCCCAGGACACCGCCCTTTCACGGCAGCAACACGGGTTCGAATCCCGTCGGGGGCGTTCTTCCTTGAGAGGGAACCCAAATTGAGGGTTCCCTCTCAACGCACCGGTTCTGCATCCTGCACGAACCGGTCGCTGCTCACCCTCTGCTGTGGCATCCCTCCATGACCCTCCGTAGGGTGGATGACGCCCAGCTTGCGGAGCGAGCCGAGGCAAATCCCACACGAGCTTTGCGAGTCGGGGCACACACCATGATAGCCGTTACGGATTTCTGTTTGGGCTTCGTTCGCTGCTCACCCTCTGAAGCCTTACTCGCCTTGCGAGTCCAGGCAAATCCTACGCGACGTTTCGGAGCCAGGGTGATGCCCAGCTTGCGGAGCGAGCCGAGGCAAATCCCACACGAGCCTTGCGAATCGGGGCACACCCCATGATAGCCGTTAGGAATTTGTTTGGATTTCTTTCGCTCCTCACCCATATGGACTAGTGTCGCGTCTCGGAAATATCTTGTTAAATTCCAAGTCTTTCATGACGCGACGCCGCCGGGGGAGATTGAGGGGGGCGGCGACGCTCCCCTTAGGGGTTCAGCGAAGCGCCGAAGGGGGAGCTTGACTCCCCCTTGGAAGTGTCCCGTTTCCTCGATCATCCTGGCAAAGAACTTATGAAACGGGACACTAGACGTCCTGGGCGATAGAGAATCACTCGGAATCGGATGGCGGCGGCCCGGCTTCAGGCGCGGGCGACGGAGCGTTCTCCGGCTTCGGGAGCGCTTCGGCTCGCCGTCTCTTCCAGAGTCCGTAAAGGAGGGCCGCCGGGATTTGATAGACCGCGAATATCACGGGAGCCAGAATCCATCCCCAAATGTCCATCCGACGGGCGAACAGGAAAATGAAGCCCGCAAGCCCGGCAACGGAAAATCCGGCGGCAAACCAGGCTCCCAGATTTGAGGGTCGTTTGCCCATCGAACGGATTAATCGAAAACGAAGCTTTTTTCCAGGAACAGGCGGAGACAGGCGTCGACGACAATGGCGTCGTATTGAAGGCTCCGGCCGCGCTGGATTTCGGCGAGCGCTTTTTCGATGCCGGGGGCCGGCCGGTAGGGACGGTGCGAGGACATGGCCTCGACCACGTCGGCGACGCTGATGATCCGGGATTCGAGAAGGATTTCATCTCCCTTGAGCTTGTTCGGGTACCCGGTCCCATCCTGGCGCTCATGGTGCTGGTAGACGATCTGGGAGATCGGCCAGGGGAACTCGATATTCTTGAGAATGTCGTATCCGACCTGGGAATGCGTCCGGATGATCGACATCTCGATCTCGCTGAGTTTTCCGGGCTTGCTCAGGATTTCCGCCGGAACATAGATTTTTCCGATGTCGTGAATATCACCGGCCATCTTGACGCCCTCAATCCGGGCGTCGTCGAGGCCCATTTCCTGAGGCGATGGCCGTGGACAGCTTGCTCACCCGGTGCTGGTGGCCGGCCGTGTAGGGATCCCGCATTTCGATGGTCAGGCCGATCGCCTGGATCGACCCGGCCAGGGCTTTCTGATGCCGGGCGTAGCTTTCCCGGAGCTCTTCCTCGGCCTTCTTTCGGCTCCGGATATCGCGGAAAATATAGACGCGGCCGAACGTCTCTTCCTTCTCGCCGTGGATCGGGGAGACCGATTGCTCGATGGGGATGGCCGTGCCGTCCCGGGTCGTCAGGATGCTTTCGTCGACCGTGATGACGGCCGGGCTTCTCCGGCCGCCGGCTTGCCCTGGACGGGGATTCGGAGGAAGCCGGCCAGGGGCTTTTCGAGGATTTCGGACTGGTTCCAGCCGGTCAGGGATTCGGCCACCCCGTTCATGAAGGTCACCCGGTCGCTCTGGTCGGTGACGATGACCCCGTCGCCGATGGAGCGAAGGATCGTCGACAGCCAGCGCTCGCGCTCGCGGAGCTTCTTTTCCATCTGGGCCTTGAAGAAGGCCATTTCGATCGTGGTCTGAAGCTCCCGCTCGTCGAACGGTTTAAGGATGTATCCGAACGGCTCGGTGACTTTGGCCCGCTGGAGGGTTGCCTCGTCGGCGTAAGCCGTGAGATAGACGACGGGCAGGGAGTAGTTTTCCCAGATGTACTGGGCGGCCTCGATCCCGTCGATCCGGCCTTTGAGGACGATATCCATGAGGATGATGTCGGGCCGGGTTTTCTCGGCGATGACGATCGCCTCTTCGCCCGTCGAGACGACGGCCGGGACGGAATAGCCGAGGCCCCGGACCATGTTGACGATGTCCTTGGCCACCAGGCTTTCGTCTTCGACAACCAGGATTTGCAGCTTTTTCATTTCAAGCCTGAGCGTTCTTCAGCGTCTCGGCCAGGGCTTCCAGGGATTTTTGGAGCAGGCTTCCGGATCCTGGCCGGTCTGGTCGGTCATGGTCACGCCCGAAAAAACGATGACCGGGACGGCATGCCCTTCATGGTTGATGGGATCGTCGAAAATGCCCAGAATCCGGCGCTCGGCGATCTGGGACTGCTCCTCCGTCTCGAGATCGGGGAGGAGGATAATGAATTCCCCGCTTTCAAGGCGGGCGAGGGTGTCGCTCTTGCGGAGGATGCGCATGAGCCGCTCGGTCACCGCCGGGACGATATCGATCGGTCCGAGCGGGACGCCGTCGACGGACGGCTCGGCCGGCAGGACGACGAAGGCCAGAAGGCCGACCCGCTTGTGGTGGCGGTCCCCGAGATAGATGGATTTGCTGAGGTGGTCGAGGAACAGGAACTTGTTCGGAAGGCCGGAGAGACGGTCGTGGATGGCCCAGAAAGCCGCCTGCCGCTCTTTTTCGTGTTTGTAGAAGGCGAGTTCGATGACGGTCTTGAGCTCCCGGAATTCAAACGGCTTGAGGAGGTAACCGAGGGGATCGGAGCTTTTTGCCCGCGAGAGAGTCAGGTCGTCGGCGTGAGCCGTCAGGTAGACGAAGGGGATGGCCCATTCTTCCTTGATGATGTTGGCGGCCTGGATTCCGTCGATCGGCCCTTTGAGCCGGATATCGAGGAGGATAAGGTCCGGAGCCCGATTACGGATGACGGCGAGGGCGTCCTCGGCCGATGAGACGATCGCCTGGACGTCGTACCCGAGCTCGATCAGCATATTGCTGATATCATGAGCAACGAGGAATTCGTCTTCGACAACGAGGATTCTGGCTTTGGCCACGACAGTCCTCCCGGAAGAATTGTATATCACCCCGGGGGAAATAAGTCAAAGAAAGGAATTCCGCCCCCGGCAATCCCCTTGACCGGCCCAAGGTCCGGCTTTATGATCCGGGGTGACGGCTTCCCGAGGAGGAATCATGAACAAAGCGCTTTCGATCGTTCTGGCGGGCCTGTTTCTGGCGGCGGTTTCAGTTGTTCCGGCTTCGGCCCAGGCCGGTAAATCCGAAGACCGGGATCTGTTGGTCAAATCCCAGGTCGAAACGGCCGTCAGCCTGCTCCAGGCCGTCTATGGGAAGCACCAGAAAGGCGAGTTGACGCTGGAAAAGGCCAAACTGTTGGGGGCCGACCTCCTCCGGGAGCTGCGGTACGGCGCGGACGGATATTTTTGGGCGGACACCACGGCCGGCGTCAACATCGTCCTCCACGGTCAGAAGGATACCGAAGGGCGGAACCGGCTGGCGGACAAGGATGCCAAAGGATTCGCTTACGTCAAGGCCTTCTTGGAAAAAGGCCTGGCCGGCGGCGGCTATGTCGACTACCTGTTCACGAAACTGGGAGACACCGCCCATTATCCGAAACGGTCCTACGTCAAGCACTTCGAACCGTTCGGCTGGGTGATCGGATCGGGATATTATTTGGAATAAGCCGTGATGCGGCTCACTCTCGCCGGATTCCTCCGTCTTTACTTTTTCCTGGGAACGGCCGAGGCATCCCTGGCCGTTCTCCTTTTGATGAAAACGGGAATTTCGGCGAAATAATTCCGATTTCGAATCTCCGATGATGAAAGGGAATGAAGAATGGAATTCTACGAGACGGTTTCGAGGCGGCGGACGGTGCGTGAGTTCACCCCGGAACCGGTTCCCCGGGAATCGATCCGCCGGGTTTTGACGGCCGGACTTCAAGCTCCCTGCAACGCTCACCTCAAGAGCTGGCGGTTCCTCCTGCTGCGGGACAAGGAGAAAAGGGCCCGGGCCGTCGGCCAGGGATTGAAGGCCCGGGATATCAAAAGCCGGGAGGAGATCGAACGGTTCATTGCTCCTTTTGCCGATGAAGAGCTCAAATCGGTTTATCGGCGCTCCCTGCCCGTTCAGCTGACAATGATGCTTGAGGCGCCGGAGCTTCTCGTCGTCTGCTACAGGATGAAGCCGCCGGCCGAATGCCGGGGCCTTTTCGACCTGAACCCCCTGGCTTCGGTCTGGATGTGCATCGAGAACGTCATGCTGGCCCTTTCGGCCGAAGGCTTGTTCGGGTGCACATACACCCCCTACGACGGGAGCGGGCTTAAGGAATTCCTGAGTGTTCCGGAAGGCTTCGAAATCGCCGCGGTCATCCCGTTCGGGTTCCCCAAAAAGGAACTGAAGGAGCAAATCCCGGAAAAATTGGACGGGCGCCTGTCGATCGACAGCTGGGAAAATTCCGAGCCCTTCTGAGGATCCTTATTTGTTGTATAATCTGCCCGCTTGCGGGCGGTTAGCTCAGCGGTTAGAGCATCGGCTTTACACGCCGGTGGTCGCAGGTTCGAATCCTGCACCGCCCAGACCTGTTGAGAGGGAACCCTGGTGGGGTTCCCTCTCAACGCACCGGTTCTGCATCCTGCAGAACCGGTGCTGCTCACCCTCCAATGTAGCATTACTCCATGACCCTTCCTAGTGTGCCGGACACCCACCACGATAACCGTTACTGGTATTTGGGTGGACTCGCTCTATCGCTCCAGCCCCGCATCTCCAGGGTCGACAGCGGGGATCTGTCGCTGCCCCTCTTCCAAGGTTGCATCTCTCCATGACCCTTCATAGGGTTGACACACCCATTGACTTCTGTTTCTGATCGATGAGAGAAGCTTTTGAATACGGTGCCGCCCGTAAGTCCAAGGTTGCATTCCTCCATGACTCGTGTCAGTCCGAGCCGGATGCTGAAGTTATTTTATTTGCTTGCAAATACTTATATTGGATATCGGTCCGGTTTGTGTCTTGTCAAGCAGGCCAGGGCATTTCCTGATTGACATAAACGCAAGCCCATGTTAAAGTTAGGCTCCCTTTTTGCGGAATCCGACTCCAATTCGAGGACTTACACAATGTTCGCAGTTATTAAAACAGGCGGAAAGCAGTATGTCGTCAAGGAAGGCGACATGCTTCATGTCGAAAAGCTGGGAACCGGCGCCGGCGGTACGGTCCTCTTCGAAGAGGTCCTTCCTGATCGACGACGGCGAAAAAACGCTCGTCGGGACGCCGCTCGTTGCCAACGCGGTCGTCAAGGCGGCCGTCCTGGAGATCTTCCGGGATGATAAAGTGCTGGTTTTTAAGAAGAAACGCCGCAAACAGTTCCGCCGGACGCGGGGCCATCGTCAGACTCTGGCCAAAATCCAGATTCTGAAGGTCTTCCCGGATCGGACGACGGTGCCGGCCTCCGAGTTGGAAGTGACCCATGCCCCGGTCGTCGCCTCGACTCCCGCGGCTCCCAAACCGAAAGTGAAAGTCGAAAAACCGCAAAGCCGGTCGAAGAAAAACCGGTTGCCAAGAAGACCGCGGCCGCCAAGGCCGCGAAACCCAAGAAGGCCGCCGAAACCGCCAAGCCCAAAGCCCGGGCCAAGAAAGCGGAAAAGTAAAGGAGACGATCGATGGCGACAAAACGTGGAAGCGGCGTCGGGCGGAACGGCCGGGATAGTGCGGGCCGGCGGCTTGGAGTAAAAAAATCCGGCGGCCAGGTGGTCAAAGCCGGCTCGATTTTGGTTCGGCAGCGCGGCACACCGTTCAAACCCGGCCCCAATGTGGGCCGCGGGCAGGACGACACCCTTTACGCCAAAATCACCGGAGTTGTCCGGTTCACAGATAAAGGCGAGAGGGGCAAACTTGTTTCGGTCCATCCGGCCTGAATCCGACACCGCTCAACTTCTAAATTCTCGTTTTCCCCGCTGGGGAGACAGATCAGTCATTAATAAACATGTTCATTGATCAAGTCCGCGTCTTTCTCAAAGCCGGCCGGGGCGGGAACGGCGCGGTCAGCTTCCGCCACGAAAAAGGCATCCCCAAAGGGGGGCCGGACGGCGGGCACGGCGGAAACGGCGGAAGCGTCCTGCTTGGTCGCCGAGATGGGCCTGACCACGCTCTCGTATTTCCGTTTCCATCCGGTCAATCGGGCGAAAAACGGCGATCCCGGCCAGGGCGCCCGCAAATCCGGCAAGCGCGGAGCCGACCTCGAGATGAACGTCCCCGTCGGCACCATGGTCAGGGACGCGGTCACGGGTCAGGTCCTCTGCGACCTGGTCGAGCCCGGGCAAGGCTATATCGCGGCCAAGGGCGGCAAGGGCGGCCGGGGGAACATGTCGTTCGCCACGGCTGTCCACCAGGCGCCCCGGGAGCACGAGCCCGGCCGGCCGGGCGAGGAGAAAGACCTCGTCCTCGAGCTCAAGATGATCGCCGACGTGGGCCTGATCGGATTCCCCAATGCCGGCAAGTCGACCTTGATTTCGAAGATTTCGGCGGCCCGGCCGGTCATTGCGGATTATCCCTTCACGACGCTGATTCCCAACCTGGGCGTCGTCGACGTCGCCGGCCTCCGGAGCTTTGTCGTCGCCGATATTCCCGGCTTGATCGAGGGCGCCCACACGGGTCAAGGGACTCGGGATCCAGTTCCTGAAGCATGTCGAGCGGACCCGGGTTCTGGTTCATATCCTCGACGTTTCGCCTTACTCCGGCCGCGACCCTGTCGCCGACTACCGGATCGTCCGCAAAGAGATCGCGGCCTTCGATGCCAGGGCTGGCCGGCCCGGCCCCAGATCATCGTGGCCAATAAAATCGACCTTCTCCGGGAGGAGGATGCGGGCCGCCTCAAGCGTCCGTGAAAAAGCTCGCCGCGGCGGAAAAATCCCCGTTTTTCGCCATTTCGGCGATGAAAGGGGAGGGCTTGAGGCAATTGGTCGCGGCCATGGACGAAGCGATCGTTAAGTTAAAATCGGATAAACCCGTTTCATCGAAAAAGAGGACGGCGGCCGAATGACGCGTCCGTTGCGGATCGGCATTTTCGGGGGGACGTTCGATCCCATTCATTGCGGCCATCTCCGGGCGGCCGAAGAAGTCCGTTCGCGGCTTCGCCCTGGATCGCGTTCTGTTCGTTCCCTCCAAAACGCCCCCCACAAGCGGCGTCCCGGGATGGCTCCCGCGGCTGACCGCTTGGCGATGGTTCGGTCGGCCTTGCGGGGCCGGCCCGGTCTCGCGGCCAGCCGATTTGGAAGTCGCGTCGCCCCGGACGTCCTATTCCGTCTTCACCCTGGCGAAAATCCGGAAGCTCTATCCCGGACGCCCGCCTCTTTTTCCTTCTCGGGGCGGATGCCTTTCTCGAAATCAAAACCTGGCGGGAATGGCGGCGGGTTCTCGACCAGTGCATGTTCATTGTCATGACCCGGCCGGGAGCGAGCCTTCGGGCTGCCCGGGCCGTTCTGGAACCGGAATGACCGGAACCGGATGGCCGCCGTTCGGAACGCGGCCGACGCCGAAGCCCGCCTCCGGGCCGGGCGGACCATTCTTTTTTTCCGGATCGAGGCCTTGCCAATTTCCTCCACGGACATCCGGCGGTTGGTCCGGGACGGCCGGTCGATTGAGGGCCTTGTTCCCGGCGGCGTGGCCGCCCGGATCAAGTCGGCCAAACTTTATCAGGGACGGGAGAAATGATCAAAGCGACCAAAATCCAAGCCCAGATCCGCGTCGGCGGCGAAACCCAAAGCGCTCACCAAGCGGCAGCTGCCGCCCGGCGTCCGGACCGCGATCCAGGCCGCCCAGGACAAGAAAGCCGAAAACATCGTCGTCATCGACCTCCGGGCCGCGGCCTCGTTTACCGAATATTTTCTTCTCATGACCGGGATGAACTCCCGCCAAACGGCGGCTCTGGCCGAGACGATCGAACGCGATCTCAAGGCCGAAAACCTCCGGCCGATCGGAGTTGAAGGCGCCTCGCGTGGGGAATGGATCCTGATGGACTATGGCTGGTTCATCGTTCATGTTTTCTCCCCGGCGGCCCGGGATTATTACGCCCTGGAAAAGCTCTGGGGCGACGCTCCGAGTCTGACGGTCTGAGCCGCCGGCTCCCGGAGCGAGGCGGGAATGCGAGTCAGGGTTCTGTGGCCGGGGCGGACGAAATCCGAGGAGATCCGCCGGCTGGAGGCCTTTTACCTGAAACGCATCACCGGCCTTCTGCCCTGCGAAATCGTCGAAACCGAAACCGTTCGCGGCCTGAACGAGAAGGATTCGGAAAAAATTTTGGAAATCGAAGCCCGGGGGCTTGAAAAACGGCTTGAAAGATGATTATATTGTCTGCCTCTTGGATAACGGGAGAGAGATGAATTCGAACGAATTCGCCCGGTTTATCGAAGGCCGAGGCGGTCTCGGGAACGAGATCGCTGGCTTTCGTCGTGGGCGGATTTCTGGGCTTGGCGCCCGCGGCTTCTGGAGCGGGCCGATCTCAAGCTTTCCCTGTCCCGGATGACGATGTCCCACGAGCTCTGCCGCGCGGTTCTGCTGGAGCAGATCTACCGCGGCGCATCACTCATGAAAGGAAGATCTTATGCCAAATAAAGGAAGCGTCGTGAATAAAAAAGAGCTGGACGTCGTCAAAAAAGATCTTCATGATCCGCCGGCACGAAATCATCACAAACTGAGCGAAGCCCAGGATCAGAGCAAGATGATCGAGACGGACATCGCCCAGGACTTGGCCGATAAGGCCGAAAGCTCCTACACCAAGGAATTTCTCCTCAGCCTGTCCAATGCCGAGCGCGACGAGCTCCTTCAGATCGACGGCGCCTTGAAACGGGTCGCCAAGGGCGAATACGGCATTTGCCAGAGCTGTCAAAAGGAAATCGGCAAAAAGCGCCTCGCGGCGCTTCCCTGGACGCCTCTCTGCATCGATTGCCAGGAACAAAGCGAGTCCGAAACGGCCTGATTTTGGCCTGGCCGCGTCCTCTCGCCGACCTCGGCCGACTTGGCCGGGCTGGTCTTTTTCCCCTCGTTCTGTCAAATCTTGCGGCGCGCTTCTCGAAAACCGGCGCGACCGGATTCTCTGCGCCGATTGCCTGGACCGGATCGAACCGCATCGACGTCGTCCTGCCTGTGTCTTGCGGAAGGTTTTTCGAAGGAGCGGGCGAGCCCCATGCCTGCGGCCGGTGCGCCGTCGCGGCGCCCTCTTTTAGCCGGCATCGATCGGCCGGCCGGTATCGGGGCGTCCTCAAGGACGCCGTGTTGCTCCTGAAATACCGGCGGTACCGGCCGCTGGCCGGCGTCTTGGGGGAGATGGCGTTACGAAACGCTAAAAAAGGACGAGGAATCTCTGGACCGGGATCGACCTGATCGTCCCGGTTCCTCTCCACAAAAGGCGCCGTCGGGAGCGAGGCTTCAATCAGGCCGAGGAAATCGGCCGGGAAATCGGGAGGCGGGCTGGAATCGCGTTCGCCCCCGACGCCCTTAAAAAAATCCGAAATACGCCTCCCCAAACATCTCTGGAACACCGGGAGCGGACGGAAAATGTCCGGGGGGCTTACGTCCTCGGCCGGAAAAACATCGTCAAGGGAAGGTCGTCCTTCTCGTCGACGACGTCTTCACGACCGGGTCGACCATTGGGGAATGCGCCCGGGTTCTTCGCCGGGGAGGCGCGGCCGAAATCCGGGGCTTACCGTCGCCCAGGCCTGAGGATAGTTCAAGTCCGCTTACTTTTGTCGTCTTTTATCCATCTTTTTCGGCTTTCAGGATCTTGACGGTCTTGGGTTTCAGCTCCTGCCTTTTAGGCATGACGACCCGCAGGACGCCGTTTTCATGCTCGGCCTGGATGTGTCCGGTGTCGACCGAGTTGGGGAGGGAGAACGCCCGAAAGAACGAGCCGTAGGACCGCTCGATCCGGTGGAAATTCTCTTCCTTGGTTTCCTTTTCGAATTTGCGTTCGCCTTTCAGCGACAGGGTGTTGTCCTCGATTTTGATTTCGATGTCCTTTTCTTCGATCCCGGGCATTTCAGCGGTCAGGACAAGCTCGTTGGCCGTTTCGTAGATATCGACGGCCGGCGCCCAATTACTCGTCATCATGTCTTCTCCTTCCCTTCTGGGCCGGGAGAGTCCTCGAAGAGCCGGTTCATCTTTTCCCGAGTGTGACCACGTCCCGAAAGGGATCCCATCTGATGATAGCCATTAAAAACCTCCAATATGAAATCATTCGCCCTGACGGGCTTGTAATACAACAAAAATATAAGATCTAAGTGTCTATGTGTCAAGAATTATGAATAAAAATATTTAGATATATAAAAATAATATAAATAAAAGAATTATAACAATTTAATGATATTTAGCCGTTATTTTCCGGCGCCTTGGATAAGGACCGTGGCTTCGCCTTTAAGTTCCCGGCTCCGGCGATTTTGATGAGTTCCGCCGGCGTGCCCCGGAGGAATTCTTCGAAGATCTTCGTCATTTCCCGGGCGATGACGACCTGCCTGTCCGGGGAACAATTCTCTGGAGCGCTTCAAGGAACAAGGTCGATTTTCCGGGCGGGGAGGTAGAAAATAATCGTCCCCTCTTCTTCCTGAAGGGACCGAAGCGTTTTTTTCAGCGCTTCGCGCTTGGGAGGCGCGAATCCCATGAACAGAAACCGGTGGGTCGGAAGGCCGGATGCGGCCAGAGCCGCGGTCACGGCCGACGGACCGGGAATCGGGACGACCGGAAGGCCTTCCTTGACCGCCTCCCGAACCAGGCGGAAACCCGGATCGGAGATCCCCGGCGTTCCGGCATCCGTAACCAGGGCGATCGAGCGGCCTTCTCTGAGGAGATTAAGAAGATGGGGGATGCGTTGGCCTTCGCGGGATTCGTAAAAGCTGATCAGCTTCTTTTTAATCTCATAGCGGTTGAGGAGCTTGAGCGTCTGCCGCGTGTCTTCGCAGGCGACGAAGTCGACTTCCCGCAGAATCCGGACGGCCCGAAAGGTGATGTCTTCCAGGTTGCCGATCGGCGTCGAGACGAGATACAGCGTTCCGGCCAAAATGCGTCCATCGGCTTACTTGTTCCAGTCGTAGGGATAGAGAAAGTCGTGCCCGATCGTCCGCGCGGAGATTTTGGCGATGGGGGGCATCTGCCGTTTGAATTCCGAGCTGCCGGATCAGCCGGATGATTTTTTCGACCCGGACTCCGGGGATATCCTTGGGCGACGAGCTCGTCTTTCGATTCCCGGCCTTCGACGAGATGCTCGAGGATTTCGTCGAGCTCGGCATAGGTCAGGCCGATTTCGCTTTCGTCCGTCTGGCCCGACCAGAGGCAGGCCGAAGGCGGCTTTCGTCCGGATGCGTTCCGGGAGCCCAGATGAGGCGCCAGCGCCCGGATCTGGGTTTTGTATAAGTCGCCCGAGCGGATTGAAGGCGCAGGCCAGATCGCCGTGGATCGTCCCGTAGCCGATCAGAAGCTCGGATTTATTGCTTGTCCCCAGAATCAGGGCTTTTTCCCGGGCGGACCAGTCGTAAAGGATGGACATTCTCTCCCGGGCCATCTTATTGCCCTTGAGCACACGGCTTGTCTGTCGGGTGTTTTTTGAAATAAGCGTCGACCATCGGGGAGATGTCGATCGTCCGGGCGTCGATGCTTCAAGGACTTGGCGACGACGCCGGGCGTCGTCCAAGGTCGGAGCCGAAACCCTTGCCGTAGGGCATGATCAGGCCGATCACGTTTTTCGGGCCCGAGGGCCCGGGCGGCCAAGGCTGCGCACACGGCCGAATCCAAGCCTCCCGAAAGGCCGAGGATGTCCTTTTTTAAAGCCCGTTTTGCCTAATTCCTCCCGGAGGAAGGAGGTCAGGATTTTTTCGACGAACGCCGGATTAATCTTCATCGCGGTGGACGATCCTTTCCAGGTTGGCCAGGGTGACTTCAGGCCGGTCGTCCCGTTTGAAGGTCGCGGCCGGCGGGCCTTGCGGATATCGTCGGGATTGATCTCGGCCAGGAGGAAATCCGGCTCGGCGTAACGCGGCCTGGGCGACGAGGTTTCCCGAACGGGTCCGAAGATAAACGACCCTCCGGCGAAATCCGCCCCGTCCTCGAATCCCGACGCGGTTGCAATAGACGACGACGGAGGTGGTCAGGCGGGCGGCCGTTTCGCCCATGACCTCCCACATCCGGCTGGTCGCGAATCCGTTTTCGCCGGCGACACCGCGGCCCGGGGCGGCGCTGATGGTGATCGAGATCTCGGCGCCGTCGGCGAACAGCAGGTAATGGGCGTTGAGATGGAGAAAATCGCGGCAGATCAGCAGGCCGGCCCGGCCCCAGGGCGTGCCGAAGGCCCGGAACGTCCGGCCCCGGGCGAAAAACCGCAGCTCCTCGAACATGCCCGAGTTGGGAAGGAACACTTTCCGGTGGAGGTGATAGATCGACCCCTTATGGAGAAAGGCCGCGGAATTGTAAAAAAGGCCCCGCTCCTCGGGGCGATTCCTCGACGAATCCCAGGACCAGGGCAAGCGCCCGGCCGGCGTCCCGAAGGGCTTTGAACTTCCGTGAAGAGCGGGGATTCGCGGGCGGCTTCGGCGACGAGGTCGCGCAGCTTGTAGCCGGTGAGGCTCAGCTCCGGGAAAGACCAGTAGGTCGGCTTTGGCCCGGCGGGCCTTTTCGATCGTTTCGAGGTGGAGGTCGAGGTTGCGGGCGACGTCTCCCAGAACGGGCGATATTTGAGCCAGGGCGATTTTCATATCTTCAAAGTTAGCACAAACCGGCGGGCCGGCCAAATTTGATATTTTTATTTTTTTCGATAGAATAGGCCCAGTGAACCATATCGCCCTCTATCTAAAAGACATCTATTTCGGCAAAAAGACCGGGTGTCTTACGTTTTCCCGGACCGGGAATCGAAAAGAGCTTCATCTTCCAGGACGGCGGGCTTCTCTATCGCCAAGACGAATGTGTCCGAGGAACGCCTCGGCGAAATTCTTCTGCGGACGGGAAAAATCTCTCCCGAAGTCTTCGCCGGCATCCCCAAATACGTCCGGCCCGACATGCTGCTCGGGCGAAGTCCCTGGTCCAAAACCGCGTCCTGACCCAGCGGGCGCTTTATGACGGCGTTCTGGCCCAGATGTATGCCGTCACCCTCGGATGTTTCGTCTTTTTCGACGGCGACTTCTCGTTTCAGCCCCAGGAGCGGTATCTGGACGCGGAATTTCAGTTGAGGGTCAGCCTTGCCCCTTCTGATCGAAAAGGGCGTCCGGGCGATGGCCTTCCATCCGGCGATCCATTCGTTTTTTTCCGGGAAAACGCATGGTGGCCAAGGAAAGCCCGCTCGCGGCCGGCATCGATGAGCGGGAACAAGCGCTCTGGAACCGGCTGGACGGGTCGGCCAACATCGAATATATCATGACCTGGGACGCCTCCGATCCCAACTGGTTCTGGAAGTCCATGTTCCTCCTGTATCGCCTCGGGCTTGGCGGATTTCAAAGACGCGGCCCCGACCGTCGACGATTCCCGAGCCGCCTAGCCGCCGCCCCCTCGCCGGCGTCCGTCGATGTTCATGACAAGCGCCGAGGCCGCGGCCGAGGCGGTCCGACCGGCCGCAACCGCCCATTCCTCGGACGCCCGAACAGCCGCGTCCCGCTCCGGCGGCTCCGCCGGCGGTGGATGAAACCGCCCGGGAAATCGACGAAAGCCTCGACGAAGCCGTCGAGCTTCGGAAGCGGATGGGGAAGCCTCGATCACTATCAGCTCTTCGGAATTCAGCGAGCAGGCCGACGAAGCGGAGATCAAGAAGGCCTACTTCAAATTCGCCCGGAAATTTCATCCCGACCGGTTCGGCCGGGATCTCGACCCGCAGCTGAAAACGCAGATCGACGAGCTGTTCGACCGCATCACGAAATCCTATAAAGCCCTGATGACCCCCGGGGCCGCGGCCGCTCCTCCCGAACCCCCGCCGCCGGTGCCGACGAGGCCGACAAGGATCCCGGTAAAAACGCGGACACGCGGTTCCGCCAGGGCAAAACGCTGTACAGCCAGGCCCGGTATGAAGAAGCGATCCAGTACCTGGAAGAAGCCGTCCGGATGAACGACAACAAGGGGGATTATTTCCTGCTTCTGGCCTTGGCCCAGTCCAAGGTCCGCGGGTCACAGCAAGAAAGCGGAAAAAAACTTCCTCCGGGCGATCGAGCTCGAGCCGTGGAATCCGGAAGGCATCGTCGGCCTCGGCATCCTTTACAAGAAGGAAGGAATGACACCCGGGCCAGAAACAGTTCGAACGGGCCCTCGAAATCGAGCCCAGCCACCAGGCCGCCAAGCAGGAGCTGGAATCCATGGGCGGCAAGAGCGAAGAGAAAGAAGGCAAGGGCTTATTCACTTCGGATATCTTCGGATCCAAGAAGAAGAAGTAATCACGACAAGAGGGCGGCCAGCTCCTCTTCCGTCAAAACCGGAATCCCGAGCTTCCGGGCCTTCTCCAGCTTGGACCCCGCTTCGGCTCCGGCGACAAGATACGTCGTTTTTTTCGAGACCGAATCCGTCACCGTCGCCCCTCGGGCTTCCAGCGCCGCCCGGGCTTCGTCCCGGGTCAAGCCTTGCCGAGCGTTCCGGTGAGGACGAACGTTTTCCCGGCCAGCGGGCGCCCGCCTTCCGGCGCCTTTTTCTCCGGATCGGAAATTCAGCCCGGCCGCTTTCAGCTTTTTCAGAAGCTCCCGGTTTTCGGGCTGGCGGAAGAAAAAGACCAGGCTTTCGGCGACGACCGGGCCGACGTCCTCGATGCGGCGCAGCTCTTCTTCCGAAGCCGCGGCCAGGGCTTCGATATCGCCGTAACGGTCGGCCAGCGTCCGGGCGGTTTTTTCGCCGACGTGCCGGATCCCCAGGGCGAAGATGAGCCGGCCGAGCGTCGCGCGTTTTCGACCGTTCGATTTGGCGGTGAGGTTGGCCGCGCTTTTCGGCCCCATCCGCTCGAGCGCCGGCCAGGTCTTCCGCCCGGAGGGCGTAGAGGTCGGGAAGGGCCGCGACGAGCTTTTTTTCGAGAAGCTGGTCGACCAGCGCTTCGCCCAGTCCTTCGATGTCCATGGCCCGGCGCCCGGCGAAATGAAGGAGCGATTCCCGGAGCTTGGCCGGGCAGGAGGGGTTTTCGCAGCGGGAGACGACTTCATCCTCGGCCCGGTGGATGCGGGATCCGCAGACCGGGCAGCATTCGGGCGGGACGAATGCTTTTTCCGCCCCGGTCCGGCGCTCTTTCATCGGGCCGACGATTCGGGGAATCACATCCCCGCTCCGCTCGACCAGGACGAAATCCCCGACCCGGATATCCTTGCGCCGGATTTCGTCTTCGTTGTGAAGCGTCGCCCGGGAGACGGTCGTCCCCGAAATTTTGACGGGCTCCAGTACGGCGACCGGAGTCAGGGCGCCCGTCCGCCCGACCTGGACGATGATGTCCCGGAGCCGGGTCGTCGCCTGGCGGGCCGGGAATTTGAAGGAAATCGCCCCGCGCGGGAAATTTGGCCGTGAAGCCCAGGTCCCGCCGGTCGGCCGTTTCATCGACCTTGATGACGACGCCGTCGACGTCGTAGTCGAGGGCGTATCGCGCTTTTCCGTCCATTCCCGCCAGTAGGCCTCGACTTCTCCGGTCCCGGGGCATCTCCGCGAATGCGGGATTGATTTTGAAACCCGAGGCTTTCGAGGGTCTGTCAGGCTGTCCCATTGGCCAGGGTCTCCTCGCCGTCGATCATCAGCGTATAGAAAAAGGCGTCAAGGCGCCGGGCGGCGACTTCCCGGGGATCGAGAAGCCGGATCGAACCGGCGGCGGCGTTCCGCGGATTGGCGAACAGGGGATCTTCGCGCTCCTCCCGGGCCTTGTTGATTTCCCGGAACGAAGCGAACGGCAGGTAGACTTCGCCCCGGACTTCGATAGTCCCGCCGGTCGTTATCGTCAGGGGCAGGCTCTTGATCGTCCGGGCGTTGCCGGTCACGTCGTCGCCCTGGACGCCGTCGCCCCGGGTCACGGCCTGGACCAGGCGGCCCGTCCCGGTAAAGGACGGAAACGCTCAGGCCGTCGATCTTGAGCTCGGCGACATAGGAGACGGTCCGGCCGGGAAGGAGCTTGCGGACCCGGCCGTCGAATTCCTCGAACTCCTCGACCGAAAAGACGTTATCCAGGCTGATCATCGGGAGGCGGTGCCGGACGGTCGGGAAACCTTCGGCCGGCTTTCCGCCGACGCGCCGGGTCGGGGATTCCGGGGACGATCAGCTCGGGATGTTCGTTCCTCCAGGCGCCGGAGCCTGGTCATCAGGGCGTCGAACTCGGGGTCGGAAATCTGGGGGTCGTTGTCGACGTAGTATTTTTTTTCGTGATAGGCGATTTCTGCCCGAAGACGTGGCGACGGTCGCGGCGATATCGGGTCCACCCATGGGCTTCATTCTAACGAAATCGACCGGAGAAAGAAAATCCCCCTCGGCACGGCCTCCGTCGAGGGGGAGGCCGAGGGCGGATTGCGGGGCGGAGCGACGGGGAGGCGAACCGTCCCGGTTATTTGCCGGTGCGCTTTTTCGCCGCGGCGACCAGGGCGTCGAACTTGCCCGGGCCGGCTTTCATCTGCGGCGGCGAGGTTGTTGAGGGTGACCGTTTCCTTGTCGATCAATTCTTTGAGCTTCCGGTACTCGCGGCTTCTCGTCGGGGGTGAGCTCTTCTTCGCTCTTTTCGCCGAATTTTTTATTGATGGTGGTCGGTCCAATCCTTGATGAGGGCCTGGCTTTCTTCGGCCAGCTTGATCCGGCTGTTCCATTCCTTGTCCTGGCCGAAGAACAGCGACCGGGCGATGTCCTGGCACTGCTTCGCCGTTTCGGGTCGAGGAAGCTGGCGTCGAGGAGGAAGTCGACGGCGTCTTCGGTCAAGGCCGGGTTGGTCTTGGCCTCGTTGGCCAGCATGATCCCGATATTGTAGGCCATGGCCCCGGTTTTGTTCTTGGCGTACATGTCTTTGAACATCTGCATGGCTTCGGCCTGCCGCCCTGCTTGTTCAGGATCTGGGCGAGAATGGTCAGGCTTTCCTGGTCCTTGCCGGTTCCGGCCAGGTAAGCGGAAGACCGGTTCGGCTTCGGACGAACTTTCCGGCATCGTAGAAGCCCTTGCCGATTTTTTTGACTTCGCCGAGGACGGCCCCGTCCTTGGTGACTTTGTAGGCTTGGTTATAGGCCTCGAGGGCGCCGTTGATGTCGCCGGATTTTTCCAGCGCCTGGGCCGTCAGGTAATGCGCCTGGCCGATCGTCAGGGTCCATGTTTTGGCGTTGGCCGCTTCGGCTTCCTTGCCCTTGGCAGCGTTGGCGTGCTGGATGACCTGCTGGGCGGCGGCTTTAGCTTTATCGAATTGGTTCGCTTTTCAGGTTGATGTCGGCGATGGCGTAAGAGCAGAGAGCCTTTCATCATGTCGTCGATCCCGCCGGCGGCGATCGCTTTTTCGGCCAGGCTGATCGTATCGGCGTCGTATTGCTTGGCCTGGTATTGGAGGAGGCAAAGGTAGGCGTAAGCGTAATTGTCGTATTTATTGCCTTTGCCGGCGTATAGGGAGACATATTCCTTGAGGAGCTTGGTCTTTTCGGCCGCGTCTTTGGCCTGCATCGCCTTGATGTAGACCTCGTCCGCGCTCTGGGCAAAGGCCGTTCCCCCGAGGAAAAGGGAGAAACAAATGGTGAGAAAAAGGATCCTTTTCATGTTGGACTCCTCAAAAAAATTTGATTCATCATATCCCAGCCGCTCCGGCGGTGTCAAATTCCTCCCGAAACCCCCTCCCGGGAAGCTTCTCCAGGGGTTACATGATGCAACCCTCGTGCCATTTCAACCGCTTTTTCATTGCATCCCGGAGACGGCGGGGATAAAATGCGCCTGATGACGGACATCCGGCGGTTGATTGAGACTGAGACAGGGCGGTCTCCCGAAATCGGGCGTCGTCCTTAAAAACCATTCGAATTTTAAAATCGGCGGGCCGGCCGACTTCTTTTTCGAGGCGGTCACCCTCGATGAGCTGCGGAAGGTCATCTCCGTCGCCCGGAGATCCGGATTTAGATATTACGTGATCGGAGGCGGATTCAACCTCCTCTTCGACGACGCCGGATTCAGAGGTTTAATAATCCGGAACGCTTGCCGGGGACTCGAATTCGACCCGGTTTCGCTCCGGCTGACCGCTCTTGGCGGGACTCCGTTGGAAGACCTGACGGCTCTTTGCCGGACGCACGGGCTTTCCGGCTTGGAATTCCTGGCCGGGATTCCCGGAACCGTGGGCGGAGCGGTTTACGGCAATGCCGGGGCTTTCGGGAGGTCCGTCGGGGAAATTCTCGAAGAAGCCCTTCTCCTGGACGCCGCCGGGGCCGAAAAACGAGCCGTCACCCCTGGAAATTTTGAATTCGGCTACCGGGATTCGCGGCTGAAAAGAACGGGCGAAGTCGTCCTTTCCGCGGTCTTTCGGGCCGTTTCCGGCGAGGCCGCGGCCGTCTCCGCCTGCATGGATTCCTACCTGGCTCTTCGGGCCGAACGCCATCCCTCCCGGGACATGGCCTATGCCGGGAGCTTTTTTAAAAATCCCCTCGGCCCCGATGGAAAGCGGCTCGCGGCCGGCAAGCTCCTCGAACAGGTCGGGAGCCAAAGAGATAACGATCGGCGGAGCGGCGGTTTACGAAGGGCATGGGAATTTTCTCTACAATCGGGGAAAAGCCACGGCGGTTGACGTCAGGCGGCTGGCCGCCGTCCTTAAGGCCAAGGTGAAAGAACGTTTCGGCGTGGAGTTGGAAGAAGAAGTTATTTTTCTTCCAGCAGAGCCCGAAGGCGTTTGATCGAGCCGGCCGCGGCGCCCCGTTTTTTAAGAAGCTCCAGCGACGCCAGCCCGACCGTCCGGTATGCCGCCCGGGCCCGGGGGACGCGCCGCAAAGCCTTCAATTGCCGTTCGATTGTCCCGAAATCCAGGCGGGCGAGAGGGCCCGTCAGGGCTTCCGGCGCGTCAAAGACTTTGACATTCCGTAAAGTTCCTTCGACAAGAGGGAGAAGTGCCTTTTTTGCATCCGGTGCGGGCACACCGGCCGCCATCATGGTCTCGACGGCCAGCTCGACGAGGGGCGGCAGGAGGTTGGAGGCAAGGACGCAGGCGGCGTGATAGAGGGTTTTTTGCCTGGAAGCGAGAACGATCGAGCGTCCGCCCAACGCCCGGACCAACGACTTTAGCCGTCCGGACGGCGGAGGGGTCTCCTTCCAGCCCGAAAACCGTTCCCCGGAAATGGGACGGGGGAGTGGATGGCTTCGAAAAAGACTGGGCCGGATGGAACGAGCCGACGGCCGCTCCCCGTTTCGCCAACCGGAAAGCCGCGAGGCCGGCTCCAATCCGCTCGTGTGGAAGACCGTCTTGCCCCGGCCGCAAAATCCGGCGGCGCAAAGCCGGGCGACAGCCGCGGGAAGCGCGCCGTCGGGGACGGCGATAAAAACGATGTCGGCGGCCGCGGCCGCCGCGGCCGGATCCCCGGTCACCCGGCCCCGGCCGATGATGTGTTTCGCCCTTCGAGCGGCCCGCGACATCCGCGTCGGAAAGACCGGCGATTTCAAATCCGGCTCGGGCCAGGGCGTTTCCCAGCGAAGTCCCCAACCTTCCCGTCCCAATGATCGCGACTTTCCTTTTTTCATTTTTTTTTCCGGGCGAAGGCTTCCGCCCACAGCGAGACTTCGAGGGCCGAGGCGGCTTCCTCGTCCTTGTCCATCTCCCGGGCTTTCCGGCGTTCGCGAAGGCTCTTCTTCATTTCCCGATAAAATTCGTCACAGCGCAGAGACGTCGCCCCGGCCTCCCGGGCGATCGCCCGGATCTCCCGGTCCGAGCTGACGACGAACAGGTTGCGGCGGTCGGGCCGGCGCTCAATATAGTCCACGATGAGGGAATCGGCCGATTCTCCGGGCGGGGGAAAAAGAACCGAAAACTTCTCCTTCCCCGGGTCGGGGAAATCCGTCCGGCGCGACCCCGTCGAAGACCAGGATCACCCGGGTCCGGGTCTGACGCTGAAAGGCCTGAAGCTTCCCGACGAGGGCCGAGCGGTGAGCCGGGTCGCGATGGAATCCGGCGTAGACGTGCCCGAGGAGGTTGTTGCCGTCGATGAGATAGGCCATGTCATCCGGGCGGCCAGCGCATCTTCCGGCCGCCGAGGAGATGGACGTGAATATGAAAAACGTCCTGGCCGGAGTCGGGGCCGGTATTGATGACAAGGCGGTAACCGGAGGCCTTGACTCCTTTAAGCTCGGCGATTCCGGGGGCTTTGGCCAGGATGTGCCCGACAAGATCCGTCTGCCCCGGCTGAAGGTCGTTGAGCGAGGCGATGTGCTCCCTGGGGATGATCAGGGTGTGGACCGGGGCCTGGGGCCGGATGTCGTCGAAGGCGATGATCCGGTCGTCCTCGTAGATGACTTTGGCCGGGATGTCCTTGGCGGCGATCCGGCAGAAGATGCAGTCGCTCATGGTGGTCCTCCTCCGCCCGGTCGGGGCGGGCCGCCGCTCAATCCTTGATTCGCTCGATCCGGGCGCCCAGCTGCCGGAGCTTGGCTTCGATGGCCTCGTACCCGCGGTCGATATGCTCGACTTCGTTGACGATGGTCTCTCCGCCGGCCACCAGGCCGGCCAGGAGCAGCCCGGCCGAGGCCCGCAGGTCCGAGGCCGTCACTTCGGCGCCGGAGAGCGGCGTCGGGCCGCGGACGATCGCCTTGTCCCCGGTCACTTCGATGGAGGCGCCCAGGCGCAGGAGCTCGTTGACGTGCTGAAAGCGGCGGTCGAAGATCGTTTCGGTGATGATCGACGTGCCCGCGGCCTGGGTCATCAGGACCATGAACTGGGCCTGCATGTCCGTCGGAAATCCGGGGAACGGCGAGGTCGTGATGTCCTGGGGCGTGATGACGGACGGCCCGACGACCCGGAGCTGGTCGGCTCCGAGGATGTCGACATGGGCGCCGGAATAACGCAGCTTGTCGATCGTCGTGATGAGATGGTCGGGGCGGACGCCGTGAAGGACGATGTCCCCCTTGGTCAGGGCGCCGGCGACCATATAGGTCCCGGCCTCGATGCGGTCGGGGATGATTTCGTGGGCCGCCCCGCCCAGGCTGTCCACGCCCATGATCCGGATCGTTTCTTCGCCGATGCCGCTCGATTTTTGCGCCCATTTTGACCAGGAGCTCGCAAAGGCATTGGACTTCGGGCTCACGGGCGCAGTTTCGGAGGATCGTTTCCCCCCTGGCCAGGGCGGCGGCCATGACCAGGTTTTCCGTGCCGCCGACGGTGGTTTTTTCGAAGTGGATCTCGGTCCCCTGGAGACGGGGGGCCTCGGCCTTGATATACCCGTGTTCCAGGGTGATGGTCGGCCCCGAGTTTCTGGAGACCGGACATATGGAGGTCGATCGGCCGGGAGCCGATCGCGCAGCCGCCGGGCAGGGCGACCAGGGCTTTGCCGAACCGGGCGACCAGCGGGCCGAGGACCAGGATGGACGCCCGCATCAGCTTGACCAGGTCGTAGGAGGCCTCTTCCCGGAGGAGGTTCCGGGCCCGGATTTCGAGGGCGTTTTCCTTGAGGTCCGTTTCCGCCCCGAGCTCCCGCAGGAGGGTCATCATCGAATAGACGTCGCGGACGAGGGGGACGTTGGTCAGGCGGAGATAATCCTCGGTCAGAAGGGCGGCGGCGATGGCCGGAAGGACCGCGTTTTTCGAACCGGAAACGCGGACGTTCCCCCGGAGAGAGAGGTCGGGTCCGCCGTTGATCCGTATGCGTTCCATCATCCGCGATTCTAGACGATTGAAAGGGAAATTACAAACCCGTCGCCCGGCGGTGGGGCGGGCCGGCCGGTTTGCCTGTCAGACCCTCTTCAGGGCCTGCTCCAGGTCGCGCGATCACGTCGTCCGGATTCTCGGCCCCGACGCACAGCCGGATGAGCTGGGGCGGCACATCGGCCATGCGGCGGGCTTCCTCGCCCTGCTGTTGATGGGTCGAAACGGCCGGAATCGTGGCGATGCTCTTGATCCGGCCCAGGTCGGTCGCCCGGTAGATCATCTTGAATCCGTCATAGACTTTCCGGGCGTTGGCCGGCGGGCCGTCGACCCGGAAGCCCATGAGATGGCCATAGCGGTTGACTTCCTTGCCGGTTCCGTCGTTGGAGTCAACCAGGGTCATATATTTTTTGGCGAGGGGATGGAGCGGATGGGAGGAAAGGCCGAGGTAATCCACTTGGTAGACTTTCGGGTGCTTGCTCAGCCATTCGGCCACTTTCTGGCAATTGGAGCTGACCAGGTCCATCCGGCAACTGAGGGTCCGCAGCTCATTCAGGGCCATCATGGCGTTGAACGGAGAGGCGGCCGGCCCGTTGTCCCGGTAGGGAAGGAACTTCACGTATTCGGCGTAGCTGTCCTTGAAGAGAGGATGGTCGTTTACGACCTTCGTCGTGATCGGCTTGCGGCTGATCAGGGCGCCGCCGATCGCCGTCCCGCTCATGGTGATGGACTTGGTCAGGGAGTGGACGACGATGTCGGCTCCGTGGGCCAAGGGCCGCATCAAGGCGGGCGTGGCGCAGGTGGAGTCGACGATGAACGGGATACCCCATTTGTGGGCCAAGTCGGCAACCGCCTTCACGTCGCAGAACGACTGCTGGGGATTGCTCGGGGCTTCCATGTAGAGGAAGCGGGTGTTTTCGTCGATTTTCTCGGCCCAGCTCTCAATCTTTTCGGGCTTGCAGACCCAACGGACTTCGAGTCCCCGTTCCTGGGCTTTCCGTAGGTTGAAGAGCTGGAATGTCCCGCCGTAGGCCTGGATGCAGGAGACGAAATTGATCTTTTCGTTGTCCTTCTGCCGGACCAGGAGGGGGTCGACGGCCATCGAGATGGCCGCCATTCCCGAAGCGGTGAGGACGCAGGACGCATCCACGCCGGCCTTGTAGCTTTCGAGGAGGGCGAGGACCCATTCCAGGTAGTAGGTCGTCGGATTCGCGATCCGGGTATAGCACCAGGTCGGGACGAGATAGGCCAGGGCGGCCTCCAGCTCGTCGGAGTCGCGGTAATGCTGGGAGGTCGAGAGGTAGAGCGGCTCGATGACCGCGCCCTGATTGCGGCTATAGGATTCTTCGAGGGTATAGAGACCGTGGACGGCGATCGTGTCGAATTTCCAAGTCTTTGCCCGGGCGATCTGTTCGTTGCGTTCGGCAATGAGCTTTTCGGCTTCCTTGACGTACTTCATGACTCCGGGGCTGTAGGAGCTGGCGTCGGTCATAGGACCTCCTCGGAATTTCCGGCCTCGTCGGGGCCGGTCGATCCGCCCGTCATCTTATCGAACGCGTCCGTCCGGGTCAAGCCGGCCGGAGGACGAGACAGGAGGACTAGAATCGAATCGAAAAGCCGAGCTTGACGACCCCGCCAGAGACGTTCAGGTTGAATGTTTCCGAGGACTTGACGTCCGCCCCGGCCGTCGGCCGGTTGTCGATCAGCTCGATCTCCGTTCCTTCGGTATCCCAGTCCGCGGTCAAGGTCTTCGTTCCGGATCATCCATTTCCCATCCCAGGTCTCGACCGTCGATCCGTTCACTTCCCGGCTCTCGCCGCTGAGGGAAAAGACGACGTGATAGGCGTACCCGGCCTCGATAAAAAGGGCGAAGGGGCGGCTGATGTTAAAATCGAGCCGCGTTCCGGCTTCGAACATGATGCCCCAGCCCCTGCCTTCCATTCGGAAGGCCCGGCTGATGGTCGGGGCGATGGTCGTCCGGTCCCCGTTGATGATGCTTTCGAACCCTTCCGTCCATGTCTTTTCGTACAGGGCGTTGGCGAAGAACGGGCCGACGCCGATGTACAGCCCGGCGTCCACCCCCCGCCCTTCGGTCATGTTGTAGTAAGCGGTGATCGGGAGGCAAAACCCGGTGACCCGGAGCCGGTAATTATCGAAGTTAACCGAGTCCGCGTACCCCTCGTTGGTGTCGACCGATCGGACGTATTCGATCGGAAGAGGCTGGTCGACCTGGCTGGAGAACATCCGGAAACCGACGCCGAACGTGACCATAAACCAGGGGGACTGAAACCTCGCCTTGAGTTCGAAGGGGAACGTCCGCTTCAGCGAGGGGAAGCCGTCGTCCAATCCCTCGACGCTCCAGTACTTGATCTGGCCCTGGGTGTACATCCAGGTGAAGCGGTTGTCGTAATAAAAGGCGTGCATGTCGTCGTTGGCTTCGGCGACCAGGAACATGTCGCCGAAGACCGACGACATCCAGGCTCCCGGAGAAGCTCGAATCGGACTTTCGGCAGCCAGTCTTCCTCGGTATATTGAGCGGCCAGGGGAAGGCTTCCCGCGCAGAGAGCGAAGATCAGTCCGATCCCCAGAGCCTTGGGCAGTGTTTTCATCGGCGTCATCCTTTCACGGCAATCGCCCCGAAGGGAGATGATTGTACAGGAAAACGGGGTCGGAACGCCATCTCACTCCCGGCGCTCGGGCGGATAGGCCCGCTCGAGAACAAAACCCCGGCCCGGGCCGCGGCGTTGCGGGCGTGATATAATCGGCTTCCCCGCCGGCCCGGGCGCGGCGAGGAGGAGACCGATGTGACGAAAGCCAAAGTGGCGATTCTGAGGACGCGTCCCGAGACCGTCCTGGACGATACGGTCCGGCTGTTTGAGCTGGCCGACGGGCCGAAGAGCCTGAAACCCGGGACGCCGGTCATCCTCAAGGACAATATCAGCTGGCATTTTCCGTTTCCCTCGGCCAACACGACGCCGTGGCAGCTGGAAGGGACGATCCTGGCTCTCCGCCGGCACGGGTTTTCCGACCTGGTTTGCGTCCAGAACAAGACCGAGGTCACCGATGCCTTAAAAGGCGAGGATCTGAACGGCTACAAGCCCATCTTCCAGGCCCACGGGATCGAGGTCCGGTTCAATTTCAAGGACGAGGACATGCGGTGGGTGCCCTTCAAGCCGAAAGCCCGGCTGCGGGCTCTCGGCGACATCTACGGTGACGACCTGAGGATTCCGGACTTTTTCATCGGCCGGAACATCGTCCATCTCCCGACCGTCAAGTGCCACATCTACACCACGACGACCGGAGCGATGAAAAACGCCTTCGGCGGCCTCCTCAACCACAAGCGCCACCAGACGCACACCCGCATCCATGAAACCCTGGTGGACCTGCTGGCCATCCAAAGGGAGATCCATCCGGGATTGTTTTGCATCATGGACGGGACGACGGCCGGCAACGGCCCCGGGCCGCGGATCATGGAGCCCGTCCGGAAGGACGTCCTCCTGGCCGGGGCTGATCAGGTCGCGATCGACGCGGTGGCCGCCCGCCTGATGGGCTTCGACCCGATGAGCATCCCCTATATCCGGATGGCTCACGAGGACGGGCTCGGCGTCGGCGACCCACGCGAGATCGCCCTCGTTGGCGACGAAGCGGCGGGCGCCGAAAGCTGGGGCTTCAAGGTGGGCATGTGCTTCCATAAATTCGCCGGCTGGGCGACCTGGTTCGGCCCGACCAAGTTTATGCAGAAGATCCTGACCCGGCCGCCGGTCCTCTACCTGGGGAACTTCTACTCCTTCTTCTATCACGACGTTATCCATTGGCGGTTCAAGGAAGGCAGGATCTACCGCCGCTGGCTCGAAGAATCCGATTGGGGCCGCCTGTTTGCCCGCTATCGGGCGGAGGGGACCTTGCGGTCCCGCTGACTCCGATGCGGCTGATCTCGAAAAGCAAATACCTGGCCGGGTTGCAATGCCGGAAGCTATTCTGGACATATTTCAAGGACCCTAAATCCATCCCGCCGATCGATGCGGCCACCCAAGCTATTTTCGACCAGGGCCACGAAGTCGGCGACCTGGCGAAAACGCTTTTCCCCGGAGGTCTGGAAATCGAGGGCGAACCCTGGAAATTTAGTGATTTGATGGCCCGGACCCGCGAGGCGATGAAAAAGCGGGTTCCCCTCTACGAAGCGGCCTTCGGGGCCCGCGGCTCATTTGCCCGGGCGGACATCCTCGTTCCGGTCGAAGAGAAGGCCTGGGATATCGTCGAGGTCAAGAGCGGAACCGAGGTCAAGCCGGTCAACATCCTCGATCTCTCGCTCCAGCGGTTCGCGGCCGAAAGCGACGGGCTGAAAATCCGGAAATGTTTTCTCATGCACATCGATAACACCTACGTCCGCCGCGGCCCGATCGAGGCGGAGCGATTGTTTGCCCGGGAAGACGTGACCGCAGCCGTCGACGAAGAATTCAAGAACGTCGAACCGAACCTGGAGCGCCTTCTCGCGGTGTTGGAGGAGGCGTCCACTCCGAACGTGCCGATCGGCCCGCATTGCGACGCCCCGTTTGTCTGCCCGCTTCATGACGTCTGCTGGAAATTCCTTCCCCAGGATAATCCGCTTAAAGTGAACGGCTTCAATAAAGATGAGGCGTTCAAGCTCATTCATCGCGGAATCATCAAGATCGGCGAAATGCCGCTTTACGATGGGCCGGGGGTCGGGCTCAAGAAAGCCAAGGATCTTGGTGTCTTTGTTCCCTTCAAGATCGGAGAAAAGCAAAACATTCAGATCGAAGCGGCCCGCTCGGGGCTGCCTTTCGTGAAGCCGTTCGAAATCAGGGAGTTCTTGAAAAAGCTTTCCTATCCCCGCTATTTTCTCGATTTTGAGACGTTCCAAACCGCGGTCCCGGAATTCGACGAGACGCGGCCGTATCAACAGGTCCCGTTCCAGTTTTCCCTCCACGTCGTTGCCGCGGCCGGGGCCGCGCCGGATCATTTTTCCTACCTTGCCGAAGGGAATGTCGACCCGCGGCCCGAATTCCTGGCTTTGCTTCGAGAGCGCCTCGGCGAGACCGGACCCGTCATTTGCTACAATGCCGCCTTCGAGCGCGGGATCGTGGAGGCGTCTGTCGAGGTCGTTCCGGATTTCAAGGGCTGGTGGAAAAAAACGGGCGGGCGGTTCGTCGATCTCCTGGTTCCCTTTCCGGTCGTTCGCGTATTACCATCCCGACCAGCTCGGCAGCGCTTCGCTGAAATCCGTCCTTCCGGCCGTGACCGGCGGGACGGGATACGAAGACCTGGAGATCTGCGACGGGGGGCAGGCGGCCTGGGAATACCGTCGGATCACGTTCGGCAAAGTCGAACCTGACGAACGCGCCAGGGTCCGCACACAGCTCGAAGAATACTGCGGCCTGGATACGGAAGCGATGATCCGCGTCGTTTCGGCGCTGGAAGCGCTCGAGCTTCCGGCGGTGGAACCGCGGAAGAGGAAAACGAGGGAGGGGAGGAGATGAAAAAAATGGCGTTGATCGGCCTCCTGGCCTTGGTGTTGATTTTTCCCGGCGATCGCCGCCGCGCCAAGCACCGCCGGCCAAGAAGCTCAAGGTTTTCATTTCCGTCGATATGGAGGGCGTCAGCGGGCTCGTCAATTGGGACGAAACATCGACCTCGGGGAAGGATTATGATTTGTTCCGGCGGTTGATGACCGAGGAGGCTTCTGCGGCCGTCTCCGGAGCCCTGAAAGCCGGGGCGACGGAGGTTGTCGTCCGGGACGCCCATGGGACGGGCCGAAATATTCTCCCTGATGCTCTCCATCTCGAAGCGAAGCTTCTCCGCGACTGGTCGGCCGGCCCGCTCAGCATGATGGAAGGGATCGATGAGACGTTTGACGCCGTCATCTTCATCGGCTACCACGCCCGGGCGGGCACGCCCGACGCCATCCTCGACCATACGATGATTTCCTCCCGGCTCCTTTACGTCGCGATCAATGGAATCCAGATGCCGGAAGCCGGGATCAACGGGTTGATTGCCGGGATGTTCGGCGTGCCGGTCGTCCTCGTTTCGGGGGACAAGGCGATCGCCGCCCAGGCCCGGGAGCTTTTCGGCGAGGTGGAAACGGTCATGGTGAAGGAAGGGATCGGGAACGCCGAGCTCGGCGTCTCATCCGAGCAAGGGGCGGGAGATGATCCTGGATGGCGTCACGCGCGGCCTTGAAGCGGCTGAAGGATTTCAAACCTTACAAGCTTAGCCCGCCTTACACCCTGGATGTCTCCTATATCCTGGAATCCGAGGCTCAGAACGCGACTTGGATTCCCGGAGCGGTTCGCAAGGACGCCCGCACGGTCAGCTTCAAAGCCGAGACCGTGATGGACCTGATGAAGGTTTTCCGCCTGGCGAGGCAGTAGTTCCGGTCTTCACGGAAAAGTGCGTGGATTGAAGTTAAAGCAGACCTTCTGAATATTTCTTTGCCCTGAAACTGAAAAAACCCGGACCGGGGAACGTCCTTCCCTGAGCGAGCGATATTTTCGTAAAAACTACAGAAAGCAACTGAATATCAGTTGCATTTTCTTTTCCAGCGAGGTAATATTCTTTGAGCAAGCGCGACAAGCTGTTAGCGCGATTTCTGTCTAAACCAAAGGATTTCACGTTTGGCGAACTGAGAACTCTTTTGGAACGATTCGGTTACCGGGAATTTGCGGCCGGGGCGACCTCCGGCTCAAGGGTGATTTTCATCCAGACAGCTACTGGACATTTAATCCGGCTTCACAAACCGCATCCTTCTGATATTTTAAAAAGATATCAGTTGGATGCGATCGAGGAATGTCTTAGGGCGAAAGGACGGCTTAAATGAAGAACGTCATGGTTTACCGCGAATTTGCCGGGTCGGTCCATTATGAATCCCACGACGACTTTTTCCACGGGAAAATCGAAGGGATCGACGATTTGATCACGTTCGAAGGCCGGTCGGTCGCGGATTTGAAGAAAGCGTTTCGCGAGGCCGTCGACGATTATGAGAAAATTTGCTTGAACGCAGGGAAGTCCCCCCAGAAATCATATCGTGGAACGTTTAACGTCCGTGTCCCGCCGGCGCTCCACCACGCGGCCGCCCGTGCCTCCCTTCGGCAGGGGCTGACCTTGAATCAGTTCGTCCGAAAAGCTCTTGAACGAAGCGTGAGCGAATCGCGCTGACCGGTTGCGGTCGACCGGTCGAAAAAAAAGGCCGCTCCCCGGAGGGAGCGGCCTTTTACGGTTACAGAAAATTACTTCGCCAAACTCGGAGAAGAGCCAGGGGCGGCCGCGGCGGCCTTGATCTGGCTTTCCACCCACTCGGTCGTGACGGACTTGGGCCGTTCGAGCGGCAGGCCGAGGGCCCGGCTCCAGATGAGCTGGGCCATGGTGCCCAGGGCCCGGCTGACGCCGAAGAACACGGTGTAGAAGTCGTACTCGGTGATGCCGTAGTACATCAAGAGGACGCCGGAATGGGCGTCGACGTTCGGCCACGGGTTCTTGGCCTTGCCGTGTTTCAGGAGGATGTCCGGGGCGACCTTGTAGATCGAGCTGACGACCTGGAACAGGTCGTAGTCGGGAAGGTGCTTGAGGGCGAATTCGCGCTGGGCGACATACCGGGGATCGGTCTTCCGAAGGACGGCGTGGCCGTAGCCCGGGATGACTTTTCCGCCATTCAGCGTGTTCCAGAGGTACTTGGACAGCTGTTCCTCGTTGGGAACGCCGCCGAGGTCTTTCATCGTGTCCATGATCCAGCGGAGAACTTCCTGGTTGGCCAGGCCGTGAAGCGGGCCGGCCAGGCCGTCCATGGCCGCCGACAGGGAGTAGTAGGCATCCGACAGGGCCGAGCCGACGAGGTGGCTCGTGTGAGCCGAGACGTTGCCGCCTTCGTGGTCGCTGTGGATGTCCAGGTACAGCCGCATCAAGTCATAGAAATCCGGCTTGTCGTTTCCGATCTGGTGGGCCAGGTTGGCCGCCCAGTCGAGCTTCGGGTCGGGGGCGATGTACTTGGCGCCCTTGTAGCAGCGCATGTAGATGCGGGCGGCGATCTCGGGCAGCTTGGCGAGGATGTTCATGACATCTTCGAACATCGGATCCCAGTAATCCTTCTTGTTCATGCCGTCCCGGTAGCGGGCGGCGAACACGGAGTCTTTCTGGAGAGCCAAGATGGCCAGGGAGAACTGGGTCATCGGGTGCAAGTCCATCGGGAGGGATTCGAGCACCTTGATGATGTAGTCGGGGAGCTTGGCCCGCTGTTTCCATTCCTCGCCGAGGGCCAGGGCGTCCTCGAGGGTCGGGACGTCGCCGGTCAGCAGCAGGTAGAAGAGGCCTTCGACAAGGGGTTCTTCCGTGCCGGGGAGCTTGGGCAGTTTGGCCTGAAGCTCGGGAATCGTGAATCCGCGGAAGCGGATTCCCTCGTTCGGATCGAGGGCGGAGACTTCCCAAACCATGCTCTTGACGCTGCGCATACCGCCATAGGCCTGGGCGATCGTGCAGTCGGCGATCTTCATTTCGCCGTGTTCCTTGAGGATCTTCTGGATCCTCTCGCGCATGGGAACCATTTTCCCTGCGAAAACTTCTTTTAGGGTTGCCATTCGATAAAACCTCCTTTATGAAATGGCCGCGGTGATCACCCCGATAAGGGACTCGGGAGAACATGGATTTTATCTGGAAAAGAGGGGCAAGTCAATCGAAAAAACGCGTTTTCAAGCCTTGGCGGCGGACTTTTTCCGGGTGACTTGGGCGGTGAGCTGACAACTTCTTGCTTTTTCCCGGGGCTGGGCCTATCCTTTGGAGGAACGCCTCTCAAGGAGGGCTAAGATGCCCGCTTTGTTATTGTTCCTGATTATCATCGCGGTTGTCGTGTTTTACGTCATCGGCCTGTACAACAGCCTGGTGACCCTGCGCAACCGTTGCGACAACGCCTGGGCCCAGGTCGACGTCCAGCTCAAGCGCCGGTACGATCTTATCCCCAACCTGGTCGAAACGGTCAAGGGCTACGCCAAGCACGAGCGCGAGGTGTTCGAAAAGGTGACCCAGGCCCGGAACATGGCCATTTCCGCCTCCGGAGTCAAGGACCAGGGCCAGGCCGAGAACATGCTCAGCGGCGCATTGAAGTCTCTGTTCGCAGTCGCCGAAGCTTATCCCGAGCTTAAGGCCAACCAGAACTTCCTCATGCTCCAGGAAGAGCTGGCCGGAACAGAAAGCAAGATCGCCTACGCCCGGCAGTTCTACAACGACATCGTCATGAAGTTCAATACGAAACAGCAGGTTTTCCCTTCCAATATCATCGCCGGGATGTTCCAGTTCAAGACCAAGGAATACTTCGAGCTCGAAGAGCCGGCGGCCAAGGAGCCGGTGAAGGTCCAGTTCTAAGTCCGGGCGGCTCTCACGGCCGCCTTCTCCGAAACGATACCCGGCGATGTACGAGCAGATCGCGAGCAACAAGCGGCGTTCGATTTTCATCATCGCCTTTTTCGTCGTCCTGATCTTCCTCCTGGCTTGGGTGTTCGAGCAGCTTACCGGGATGGGGGAGGGAGGCATAATCTTCGCCGCCGTATTCGCCGGGATCTCGGCTTTTGCCGGCTATTACGCCAGCGATAAAATCGCCCTGGCCATCAGCCATGCCCGCCCCGTCACGAAGGATGAATTCCCCCACCTTTTCAATGTCGTCGAGGGTCTGACCATCGCCGCCGGAATCCCCGCCCCGCGTTGCTACGTCATTAATGACACCGCCCCAAACGCGTTTGCCGCGGGGCGAAATCCGGAGCACTCGGTCATCTGCGTGACGACCGGCCTTCTGGAAAAGCTCAACCGGGTGGAGCTTGAGGGCGTCGTCGCTCACGAGATGGCCCATATCAAGAATTATGACATCCGGCTTCAGACTTTGGCCGTGGTGATGGTCGGAGTCATCGCCCTCCTGGGCGACTGGATCATGCGGTCGGTCTGGTGGGGCGGGAAAGGCCGGAAAGTCTCGGGAGACCGAAGCGGCGCGGGGGCGATCTTTCTTGTGGTCGGCCTGGTCTTCGCCGCTTTCGGACCGTTGATCGCCCAGCTTTTACGCCTGGCGGTCTCGCGGCGGCGGGAATTCCTGGCCGATGCCTCGGGAGCGATGCTGACCCGCTATCCGCCGGGACTGGCCTCGGCTCTGCGGAAGATCTCGGCCGATCCCGAGCCGCTGGAGGCGGCCAACAAGGCCACGGCCCATATGTACATCGTCAATCCTTTGAAAAACCTCAAGGGCTCGCTGAACAAGCTGTTCAGCACTCATCCGCCCATCGAGGAGCGGATCGCCGCGTTGGAAAAGATGTAATATTATTCTCCTCCAGATTTAATTGTTCGCAAATCTGAGCGCGCAATTATTCCAAAAAATCGCTTTCCCGGCGGACGGCCGGTTTATCGAGATGCGCTTCCCCTGGCTATATAGTTGAATATCAATATGATACGAGGAGCTCTTGAAAAAAAAGCCGAGCCCGGCTATAATCTTGCGGCCTATTAGGCGGGGCCGTAGTTCAGTTGGTTAGAACGCTGGCCTGTCACGTCAGAGGTCGCGAGTTCAAGTCTCGTCGGCCCCGCCACTCAAATCCCACCGCAACGGATACGCTTTTCGGCCCAGCGAAACCTTTAATTACGCCCGTGCGTATTTACGAAGGCGGCATTTTATCCTGCCTGCTTTCAAGGGGCGGGATGATTTGGAGATGAGCATGTTCAAAATGTTGTCCGAAAGAAAATGGTTGGCGTTGATTGGAGGATTGGCGGCCGTCCTTCTGGCGCTGCCCGGATTCGCGGCCCAAAGCGCGGCCGGCCAGGATCCGACAAAGGTTTATGAGAAGTTCCTGGGCAAATATGAATTCGACTTAAGCGCGATGGGCGGCGGCTCTCGAATCTTTGAATTCTATGTAAAGGACGGCGCCTTTTGGATCGAGTACGGCTTCACCTCGCCGGGGGAGCTGAAGGCGGTGACGAATACCGTCGATGAATTCACTTTCGACGAACCCGATGACGGGCTGATTAAGATCACCTTTCAGAAAGATACCGAAGGCAATTATTCGAAGTGTCGTTTCGTTGTCGAATCCCTGGGCGTGGATATCGTCGGCGATAAGATGAAGTGAACGGAGCCGGATGATTCCGTCGCCGTCGTCAAGCTCCGAATCATTTTTCTCCTCTTATTTAAATAGAATTCATCAGAATTCCGAGTTGTTGAATATTGAAGAGCGCCGCTGGAGCCTTCAGCGCAGTACTAAAATAACTATAAACGCCCCGCCAAATCTTTTTTTGACTTGAGGCGGCTGTTTCCCTATACTCCCCTGGCGGAGAGGATTTCTGTCTTCATGCTTTGGCCTTCCACGGATTTCCGGGACCGGAACGCTCTTCGTCCGGGGGAGGAACGTCCGCTCAGCCGCCGGGCCCGGAGATTCCTATTCCGCGCGTTAAATAACCGGCGGAGCGCCTTCCTGCCCGTGGCCGGGTCTGATCCCTAAAAGGGAGAGATTGGCATGATAATAACACTCGCGACGATCGTGAAGAAAAACGAGGATGTCATCGCCGGCAGCATCGACCGGGAAATCGTGGCGATGAATATTCAGACCGGCAAATGCTTCCAATTAAACGAAACCGGAGGCCGCACCCTGGCCCTTCTCGATCAACCCCGTTCAGTCGGGGATTTGTGCGAGGAGATGGCCGCCGGATACGATATCGACAGGGAAATCTGCCGGAGGGATGTCATCGAATTCATCCAGGCCGTGGAAGAATTTGGCTTGATCAAGGTCGAATGACCGGCCCCTCTGACCCCAAGCGCCTCTTGCTATTTAAGAATTTATACCGTATCTTATAACGAGAGAGCGGGAGGTTTGCAAATGGAAAATAAGAAAGATCAGAAAGAAGAGGGCCCTCGTCAATCGCTTCCGAAATGGGAAAAGCCTTCGGTGAAGGAAATCGATATTACAGTGGCCTCCGGATTGACCTTTACCTCCGTCGGCACTGATAATGTAATGTACAGTTGAAAGTTCGACGGAGCCCTCCCGGCGACCGTCCTAAATAACCGCTGACTTCGTGCGGCGGCGTCTTTCCTCTTCTGAAATCCCCGGAAGAGGGATGTCACTCTTCGTCGATATCGAAATCGTTCGTTTGCCGGTGTCCCATCGCCGTTACGATCTCCTCGAGAGTGAACCATTGGTCGAATTTTTGAAAATCCAAGAACACTTCGCATGAGGCGCAAGGAATTCCGGCGCGGGCGGGGGCTGCTCCCATGAGCATTTGTCTCGCGTATCGCATTGCGCCGTTGTTGATCTCCTCCGCGAATCTTCCGCCCAGGGCGTTGTCGGCGTACACCCCGCTCACATTGTGACTGCAACCGAGCAGCCGACCGTCCCAGCTGACCTGCGGAGACCTCCAGATCTCGAGACAGATGTTGCGCATGTAAATCTTGCCGGTCTTTTCCCGGAACGACTCCGTATCGTGAAATCCGATCATCCGCGTCAGGGCTTCATGATCGCGCACCGGGAGGAATCCCTTAAAGACATTAAGCTTGATGAAGAGTTCCATGCCCAGGGCTTTGGCCAAGACCGCGATCTTGCCGATCTCGTGTTCATTGTGTTCGAAGGGGATGAACTGGAGGATCAATCGAGGCCGGCCGCTTCGGCTCCGGTTTTTCAACTCGTTGATCTTTTGAACGTTGTTCAGGACTTTTCTCAGGTTCCCCCCGACCCGGTATGTTTGATACGTATCTTGCGTCGATCCGTCGATCGACACTTTCAAAAGCGCAACGCCGTACTTGACGAGGGCTTCCAAGGCTTCGTCGGAGGCGTCATTGAGGTTCGAGCCTTGTTTGATTGTGATCGTCACGCCCTTGTCATGCGCGTATTTCAACATGGCGGGCAGCTCAGGATTGAGAAACACTTCGCCCGAATTTCCGATTTCGATGGCCCGGATTTGGGGATTTTCATCGATGAATTCGATGAAGCGGGAGGCCGGCATAATCCCGCTCCCGATGAATGGCCTTCCCTTCCGGTGCCGGACGGGGCAGAGCAGGCAGCGGAGCTGACACCGGCTGCTGACATCAAGCCGTGCCGATTGCGGGTAGACCCGCAGGCCGTCAGCGCTTAATCGTTCTTCTCTGCCGGTCATTCCGCTTTGTTCAGACATGTCTTCGAGATCTCCTTGACCGTTCGGGGTGAATCGTATCCCGAGTATTTTGCGGAAAAGGCGGCGGCCTTTTCCCGAAGGCCGGCCGAAGCGGCCGTGCAGTCGAACTTTTCCCGGACACGTTCGCTTTTGTCGAAAAAGCTTGCGAATTCGCATAGCCCCTGCTTTTGCAGCCGGTAGGCCAGGAGGGTTTGCTCGAGCTGTTCCGGACAAAGGAGCAAGGGCTTGCCCGCAAGGAGCAGGCGGGTAGTCGTCGTCAGGCCTCCGTGCGTGACGGCCAGGTCGCATTCGGACGCGGCTCGTGAAAGATCAATCGGTGAAGCGTGGATGCGGATCGTGGGCGATTCCATCATGTGCCGTTCGGATTCGGGCATATTCTTGACGTATCCGATCGCGGATAGTCCGAGCCTTCCGATATGATCGATGAAATCCTTGAGACAGCGATTGGCCATGCTCATATAGAATAATACCCTGGGCGTGCTTCCTTCCGGCCAGCGATAGTCGGCCTCAGTTCCACCGTCCAGAATCGGCCCCCAATACCGATCTTCCACCCGGTTTTCATAAGAATCGGTCTCGCGAAAGATCGTCAAGAAGCGTTGCGCGCCGCGAAAAATGTCAGCGACGGAATCGATCGAAGCCTCCACGCTTCGCAGCCTTTCCACGAGCATCGCTTCCGCCTCCGCAAGACGCATCTCCGGCAGAGAAAGCCAGGGATGGAGGCTGGGCATCGGGACTGCGGCCGGAGGGACGGTGAACCCTGTTCCGATAATCCCGCGGGGAATGGCGGAGGTCAAGGCGGACAGGAGGGCGGTGGGGGCATAATCCGAAAGGACATAATCAGGCTTGATCGCACGGAAGCGCTCCATCCACCATGCGAAATGAGATCGGAACAGCGCCTCGTCCCAGTAGCCGTTGCCCCAGATGCATTGTGCGAAGTTCAGCGAAAAACCGGTTTTGCGAATGATCCAGGCCGGGGTTTGCTCGATTTCAACGCCGAGCCCCTCCATGGCGACGCGGGCTTTAGCCGCATCATGACAAAAGACAACGACCCTGTTGCCGTCGGCAGTCAATTCCCGCGCGATCGGTTTGAGGCGAAGGATATGTCCCCATCCCCCTCCCATCTCATTGGCGAAAACGATTTTCATCGTCGGGGCCTGAATGATTCCTATTGATTCATGTGAGAATCGAGAATGATGCGGCAGAGTTCCTCCGGCCGCGGCGGCTCGGCGGGAAGACGGATTTCCTCCACCTTCACTCCGGCCGCAAGCGTCTGCAACAAATGAAAAAGGCGAAGCCGGTTTCCGGTATCCCCCATGGAATGGAGACAAAAGACGTGTTCCACAAGAGCCTGAAATTTGGCCGCGCCCGTGAGGTTTTCGAAAACGAGGGATGAATTCTGCGTCCGGCGCAGGATGAATATCTTCTTTAAAGAGGAAGGGACCTTCTTGAAATTAGTCCGGGCCAGGACGGCGATTTTATTCAAGGCCGGTTTTACCGGACCCGCAATCGTATGCTCGAATTTGATGTTCCGTAAAGCGTCGCCCCAAACCCTGATTTCAGGTATTCCCGGGACTACCCGGGGGCCGTCATCCTGAAAATCAATCACCGCCACATTGTCATCCAAGTATAGAAATCCGGCATTTAGAAAAGCGACGGCCATGGTGGACTTGCCGGCCCCGGATTCGGCGCAGATCGTGAAACACGACTCTCCGCGGCAGAGCGTGCTGCCGTGGAGGGGAAGCAGCCCGAGCTGGTGGAATATCCCGGCCAGAGCCCATCCCAGCAGCATTTGCCTGATCACGCCGGGATTTCCCCCGGGGAGCCGTTCGACCGTTATGGTCTTGCCTTCTGAGATGAGAATCGTGGCGCTTTTCGACCCGCGGAGAAGGATCCTGCCCGGCGAGGCTTCAATCCGCACGGAGTCCGGCGGGACGTAGTCTGGGCCGAAAATCACGCCATGCCGGATCTCGATATCGGCCGCTCCGGAAGCAGGAGCGGCGGGCCACTGGGGAAAACGGATTTCAGATGAAAAATTGAGTCCGTAGGCTTGGTAGAAGTATGGATCGCCCGAAAAGAGCTCATCGTCCATCAGCAAACCGCCAGCCGCGCCGTCACGGCTCCGGTCAGGCATGGTGGAATTCGATTCCATAAAACCTCGCCGGCATGAAGCCGCGATGGTTCAAGTTATGCGGGATGCGGGCTCCCATGAAGGCAAAGCCCGGGGCGTTGACGGTCTTCCCCAGGATTTCAAGGGAACCCTCGACGAGCACGATCAACGTCTCATGGTCATCACGGTGCAACGGGATCGCATTGCCGGATGATAGCTTGTGATAGCGCACGTTCAAGCGGGGAAGAAAGCGCGTCGGACCGGAATAGACTTCGATTGTTCCGGGCTCTTCGTCCGATAAGGCCGCCTGGCGGGCGCCCCGGCGATAAAGAAAGTGCAGCCCTGCCTTGCCGTTCGCGAACGGTGGGCTTTTACGCCATCTGATATGCAGATACTCGGCCGGTTCATCGCCGGAATTTTGGGAATTATGCGGAATTGTCGAGTCCAGAAAAAAAAGCGAACCGCTCTCAGGAGCGGACGTCCGCTTTTCCCCAGAATCGGGGTCGCGGAAGGTGAATTGAATATTGTCGGAAAGGGTAATGTGCATCTCTTCGTGATCGTGGGTGTGAATTTCATGGGGGGCGACGTTTGCGCTCATGACCCCGCTATGGATGCAGAGTTCCTCCAAGTGCATCGTTGGACCGAGATACCAAACCAGGCGGGCCCATCCGGTGGCGGGATCTTCTGTGATCGGCCGGGGAAGGCTTTGAATCACGAAATCAATCGGACGTTGCTTCGGTTGGAGTTGAGGAAACGGTTTCACGATGAAAATATATATAAAAGAGAGCCGGCCTGTCCAATCGAACTGCGGACGTCTGGGCTTCTCGCCGCTTCAGCTTTCCATCGAATCCATGATAAACCTGCCGGCCATGATGCCTCGCAACAGGGCCGACGCCGCCCTCCCAGAAGCCCGTGGAGTTGCCTTTTCTCCGAGGTCCCGCCACACCCTCCTCAGGACGCGGCAATCCACGCGGGCGGCAACGGCTTCACGGGATTCCAACATCTGAAGCTCGTCTTCCATTTCATCCCGGTGGGCCAGAAGCCGCAGGGCTAAATCGGCGGCCTGCTTTCCGCGGACGGCGCTTACCCGCACGTCCTCGGGGAGGATCCCCGCCAAGGAGCGGCGCAGCACCATGCGTTCCCCGCCGTCCCGGTTGGGAAGCTCTTCCGGGAGACCGAAACAATACCTGATCAAACGGACGTCGGCGGTGGGGTCGCGGATTTCCATTCCGAAAAACGCGCCCAGGTGATGATGGATAAAGCCTCCGGGAGCGTTGATCTCGATGATCCGACGCCGTTCCCATGAGGGGGAGCGGGGAAGGAAGTTGGCCGGTTTGCGCCGGGCGGCTTTCAGGGCTTTCTCCAATCCCACTCTCCGGGCGAAATCCGGATGGATGGAATCGTCCCCGCTGATGAAGGGCCCCGCTCTTCGCCCCGGGCTCAGAAGCGGGCCCAACACCTGGCGGCGGAGCGTGGAAGACCAAGAACCGCTTCGGTATTTTCGGTAAGAACGCAGGGCGCGAAAACCTTCTTCCCAGCGTCCGCGGGCGAAGAGAAAAAGGATCCTGGTGCTTCCGCCGCTCCAAGACACTCCGCCGTTGCCGAGTTGCCCCGAGAGGAGAACACCGAGTCCCCGCCGCCGGGCCTCATCATGGATTGCCAGGATCCAATAGAGATTGGCTACCGCATGAAGCGGATGACCGAACATGTCGAAGCCGTCCCGCACCGCCCGGAGAGGGGAGGCCCCCTCTGCCCGAATGGGAATGTGTTCAATGTTCCGGTGTTTTTCGGCCACGGCGTGGGCCAACGGCCATTCGTCGACCAGCATCCCCGGGGCGAGGTGCGCCGCCGGATATAAGGGGACGGAGGTGAAGGCCGGCAGGGTCTGCCCCCGGGCCGCGAGAGATTCCGCGGCCAGGGCCGAGACAGAACTCGAATCCAGACCTGAGCTCAATTGGGTTCCAACGGGCCGGCGAGAGTTCAGCCGCACGGTCACGGCCCGGCGGAAATGGGCCAGGAATCCTTCCAGATAATCGTTATCGGACGCCGCGCGGACGGCCGGGGCGTCGGCGACGTTCCAATATTTCCGGAGACTCAAGGCCCGGGAATTCAGGATCAAGCTGTGGGCCGGAAGAAGAGAGCGAACGTCTTCCCAGTATGTCCGGGACCATTCGGACTCCTCTCCCTGGAAGAGGGCCAGGTAGCGGGCGAGCCGCCATTCGTCCATCTTCACGGGAACCTCGGGCAAGGCGAGGATGGCCCGGGGAGTCGAAGCGAAGGCAAAGAACGGAGGCCTGTGGAAGTAAAAGAGGCCCGTATTGCCCAGATGATCCCGGGCAATGAACATCCGCCGGTTTTTTTCGTCCCAGACGGCAAAAGCCCAGTCGCCAAAGAGATGGGCCGGGGCATCTTCACTCCAGCGTTCGTAGGCTTTCAGGACCAGCTGTCCATCTGAGAGCGTCGCCTGCTTCGAAAGGGGAATTCCGAATAAATCAGCTAATTCATCGCGGTTGTCGAGACGGGCGGCCGCCGTGAAAAGCATCCCCGTGCTTCGATCGGTCCAGGGCATCGCTTCATGTTCGGACTCAGGAGTGACGATCAAATGGGCGTGACCCAAGCCCACGCAACCCGAACAGCTCGTATGGATTCCATCAGGCCCCCATGTGGTCATCCGGCCGGCCATGATCCGTAGAGAGTCGGGAGAAGCGGGGCGGCCGTCCAGATGAATAACACCAAAAATCGCGCTCATTTCCGGCCCGCTCGGGCGAGTCATCCTCGACATCATATTCGATTATACAATTTTTTATGGGGAGATAGAGCGGCAATCCCGGTGTGTTGATGAAAATGGTGCGGGGCTTGTCGCCCGGCAGTTTGACGCTGCGGATGTCTCGCCGTATTATCTGGCCCGAAACCTCCTCCGCGACGGCCGGGCCCTCCTGGATGAAGTGCTCTATGACGCCAAGAAGCTTCTGGGGCCGTTGCCAAAATACGCCCCCGAGCGCGAATACTTGCAGGCAATTCAACATTGTTTCCGGCGAATTCGGGTCTTCGACTTCGCTTCTGGCGATCTCCGAGATCGAGCGCAGCACGCGACCTGTCGGAAATCGACCTGCGCACCTATGTCCAGAGTTTGGCCGCCCAACTTTTCCAAGCCTATCTGGTCGATGTTAATCAAGTTCGGATGGAAACGGATTTCGAGGAGGTCTGTGTGGGCCTCAACTCGGCCGTCCCGTGCGGGCTGATTCTCAATGAATTGATTTCCAACTCCCTCAAGCACGCGTTTCCGGAGGGCAGAAAAGGGATGAAAGCATCGGTCTTCAAATAGCGAAATTGCTCGTCAGCACAGCTCGAAGGGACGATCAAACGCGACCGGACAAATGGGACGGCCTTTACCGTGACGTTCTGTGAAATGAAAGACGCCCCGCGACCCTGAGCGGATTTAAGGCCGGCGTTTGTGAAACATTTGGAGCCTTCAGCGCAGTACTAAAACCTGATAATCCCTGTTTCCCTTTAAGCTCGAATATCCTAAGTTAAGCGAGTTTTAGTCCTTATTTTTTGATATTCCTCTTCTATCAATTCAGCGCCGTATCGTCTCTCCAACCTGCGGACCGCAAAATGACCTTGGGCAATACTTTGAAAATGATCCATGAAGATGGTATTGATGAGCGCCCCCCCTATGGCGCCCACGGCCGGAACGGCCATGGCCGCGATTTCTTCCGACACGACAACACCAAAGCGAGAAGCGATGGTGGAGATCATTCTGGCCAAGATAGGAGCGCCTTTTGTCGCCAAGCCCTTCTCGGATAGATATTTCGCCGCCTCCGAGACCGCCTTGGACAAGACCGTTCGAACGGCATAATATCCGCTTTCCGCCGCATCATCTTCCTTGGATCGCCCACCGAGGGCGAATACTTGCAGGCAATTCAACATTGTTTCCGGCGAATTCGGGTCTTCGCCTTCGCTTCTGGCGATCTCCGAGATCGAGCGCAGCATGATGATCGTCGATATCGGCAATTCGATCGGGAGCGCCGCCAATCCGAAAGCGCCGCCCGTTGCGCCGGAGGTCATCACGGCGATCTTGTGGATCACCCTTGAATGCCGATATCGGCGTTTGCCCCGCATCGTCGCCACCGCAAAAGACAGGGCTTTCTCGATAGATTTTCGGGTCGCCGCCTGGACGACTCCCGCCAACTTGCGCGGCAACTTGTCCAAACCCTTTTTAAGCGGCCAGGCCAGGGTGTCGGTCAATTTCACGGCCAGGCTGGGATGCTCCAATCGTCTTTTGGCAACTCCCAATGCTTCGATATCCTCGGGAGTGAGTTTCATGCGTTTTTCGGACAGCACGGGACAGGCCGCATCGCCTCCAGGTTCGGCTTTCCCCATCATGAAGCTCATGATATGCGCGGCGCGGGACGGGCGTCAATGGCTTGAATTCCCGCGGCTCGGAATCGGGCCCCCGTTTTTTCATTGAGGAGAGGCAGTCATTTTGATAGAATCCGAGTCGATCCGTTGGTCTCTTTCCAAAGGAGGAGGCATCCGATGGGCAAACTGGGAAAAATTGGGTCCGCGGCAGGCTCCATCCGTTCGATTGTGACCATGGTTTTTTGGGGCGTGCTTCTCTGCGTACTCGTCGTTCTGGGTTATCAGTTCTTCAAGATGAAGATGCTGGCCGGCTACTACAAGGAAGGCGTCGTCGAGGTCACCCGGAAATATCAAAGCGTTCTGGATGAATACAACCGGGCCGTGGACTCGTTCAACGAACTCAAAGCGCATTACAACGAAGTCCTGGCCCGGACCATTATTACCGAGCTCAAGGTCGAGAACAACACGTGCTCTGTCATTCTCAAAAACTCGGAGGGCGTCCTGGCCGAGATTCCCGTCGAGGTCAATCTCCGCAAGGAGGTATTCGTCGATTACATTTATTTCGACAACCGGCTTTTTATTCGCCGCGTGTTCGACTCGGGAACCGCGCCCGAGCTCGCCCCGGACATCCTCGCCCTCCAAAACGTCAGGGGATTTCTACCGGCGACGATCGATTGGAGAGACCCGAAATTCCGCTCCGGCAAGAGCATCTACCGGAAGCTTACCGACGGGACCTGGATGATTACCGTCACGGGCGGCGGGGCCTTGGATATTGACCGGAAGGAGAACCTTCCTCACCTCGAGTTCATCAGCCCGATCGAAGGTTTTCTTCTTAACGAATACAAGCCGGAGAACGGCGAACTCTTGCAGAAGGCGTTCGACGAAAAAATCAACAAATTTGCAGGGGAGCTGGGTGTCCTTGATGTCTTCAAATTCGCCCTCGGCATTTCGGGCGGCAAATAGGGACGTAGGGCATTATCCGCAGCCCGTTAAAATCGAATTTGGCGTTATTATATCATGTGCTTGGTGGTTCGGGTCCCCGTTTCCGTACCAAACACGGAAGCCAATCCCTCCGGTGCCGAAGGTACGGCTCGGGGCGCCGAGTGGGAGAGTGGGAAGTTGCTGGGTTTTTTATTTCTTCAAAGAATATGCCAAGCTCTCCGGCGTGACTTTTTTGCTTGAGGGCGCCATTTTGATAAACGTCAAGTATTCTTCCCGCCTGGAATTATACTTGTCGCTGATCAATGGTGGCCGCTCCGCCGCACTCCTAGAGACAGATGATGTCTCCATGAGTGCGGCCGCGAAGAGAGCGGGGAATATTTTTAATCTTTCGTGATCTTGGGGAGCGGGAGCCTGTGTGCTTTGGGCCTGCGCGAGAGGAATTTCCGTCTGAAATTGCTTTTCGGGCGTCGATTTTCGTTGTAATTGACATTGCCGCTCGGCCAGAAGTAAATTGCCCGTGTGGTTAATCGGGGAGATTCATCTGGAGGAGTGAAAAATGAAAACCTTTAAATTTTCCTTACTTTTCTTTTTTTTATGATGAATGTATCGGATGTTTTTCTCAGATACAACCAGTTAAAATTGAGCTTTACAGTAAGGGAAGCCTTTTAAATGCATTTTTTTATCAGTGTTCGGCGACGAAACCTGGTCCGGTCGTAATTCTGCTACATGGCTGGCCGGGGAATGCCGAAAGTCCGTTGGGACTCGCTCCGAAAATATGGGCAGATGGGATAAATGTGTTGGCATTTAATTTTCGCGGAACCTGGGGCAGCCATGGATATTATTCTAATAAAAATTCCGCGGAGGATATCTCTGAAGCCATTCATTTTCTGAAACAGAAAAACGTTTCTGAGAAATATGGAATTGATACCTCGCAGATTATCGTTGCGGGTTACAGTCTGGGAGGAGGGGCTGCAATGACGGCTGCCTTGCATTACCCTGAAGTGAATAAAGTGATATCCATGCGGATCGCGATATTTCGATTTTTAAGGAAGTTGGCGGAGATCAAAAATTCAGAAGCAATTTTGAAGAAAAGACAAGAAGTCAATCGGGAGAGGGGGGGGTAGCCAAAATCGAAGGTGATCTGTCTGCCTTTGTTGACGATTTGATTAAAAGCGTTGATTATTTTGACCTGGTAAAAAACGCTGATCTGCTAAAAAGCAAAGAAATTCTTTTCATGGTCGGTTGGGATGACACGACTGGAAAAATGGAAGAAAATGCCTTGCCGTTGTATAGGAAACTTAAACAATTGAAGGCTCCCCATGTTTCCATCGCAGCTTTCACCGATGATCACGCATTCACCAATTCCAAGGATGACCTTGCTAAAACAATTACGGAATGGATTAAAAAGAAAAATTGATTATAGCTGAGGTTTAGAGGGATTCTCGATTAGGTGAGGTCAATCAAGCAATGGATTTGTAGATCCAATCTCGTTTTTTGCCTTCGCTGACCTTGCGCCTCATTAAATAGGATCCGGCCATGAATTGCTTCGCCAGTGGTACGATGTGCCGGAGCAGGTCCGGTGGGCGTCATCATCATGTTGGGTCGCCGCCAAAGATGTGGAGAGCGCCATGGGACAACAGCCGGGCGGCGTCCTGGGCCATTTCCGCAGCCTAAAATCGAGATTGAGCGTGCGTCGGAAACGGATTCCCGGCTTACTTGATTTTAATAGCGTAGATGTCCAAGCCGGCAGCTGCGGCGACGATATGGCATTTCGTATATACGCCGGTTTCATCTTTCATAAATTTGAAATCGAAATGGCCGTTGTTGGCATCCTCGCCTCCGAATTCTTCAAGGGAATCGCCAACCGGCTTGAGCTCGACCGGGTATCCGTCGCCGTCATCGGCCCATAAGGCGCCTTGGCGGATGACGATTTCGATGACCGCGTCGGTTCCCTCATAGGAATAACTTCCCAGGATGTTCGCGTATTTTTTTGCCAGGATCTCGTCGGTTGTCTGTCCGGCAAAAGCAGGATCGTTCCCGACGGACGAAAAAACCAGGAAAACGGCCGCCGCCGCGACGAAGATTCCAATCGAGCGTTTCTTTTTCATCGTCCCGTCCTTTCCTAAAGCAAGGATTATATTTCCATAGAGAAATACGTAAACAAATACGGTCGAGTTGCTTCTCTGTAGTCTATATAGGTCGCTTCTCCCCGAATATCAACATAAAGTGAATATTTCTGATGGGCGATAATCATTTCTCCCGGCCCCGAATTTTATGCGGCCGGATCAAGAAAAAATAAATTTTATGGACATGATACCAATAATGTCTGCGAAGCGTATACATATATGAAAGGAGACCCGATGAGGGGTCAGCAAGGCCATAGGTTGAAAAAAGCGTTTTCCCCGCCCCGGCTCGCCCTCCTCTTGCTGGAGCACTTCAGCGGTTGGGGGGAAGATTACGGCGCCGCCGGGGACATCGAAGAATATTACCGCTACCTGGCGGAACAGAGGGGCATTCGGAAAGCCCGGCGGGCCTGTTGGCGGCAAGTGGCCGCTTCCTTCCCCGGATATTTAAAAAACATCGTCATTTGGAGCGACACAATGTTCAAAAGCTATTTCCGGATCGCCTTCCGCAACCTATGGAAAGCCAAAGCCCATTCCTTCATCAAGATAACCGGGTTGGGCTTGGGGATGGCCTGCTGCCTGATCATCCTATTCTGGGTTCGCCAGGAATTGGGTTTCGACCGGTTTCACGAGCGGGCCGACCGGCTTTACCGGGTCATCTTCTCCGTCGAAAAACTGAATTTTCAAGGTTCGACCCTCATGGCCCCTTTGGCCGCGCATCTTCATGCCACCTATCCCGAAATCGATGCGGCCACGATCTTCTCCTTAAGGTCCGGGACGAAGATTAGCTCTAGCTCGGAAAAGGGTACGACGGCCGACGGCGGCTACGTGGAACCGGCATTTTTTGAGATGTTCTCCTTTCCCTTTTTGAAGGGCGCGGCCCGGACGGCGTTATCCGACCCATCGTCCATCGTCATCACCGAGGAATTGGCAAAAAAATTGTTCGGAAACGACGAGCCCATCGGCCGAACGCTGAATGTGAATGACGGGAAGCGGGATTTTATCGTTTCGGGCGTTCTGGGCAAGATTCCCCGAAATTCGACGCTTCAATTCGATTATCTTCTTTCGTATGAAATCGCCCCGGCCTGGATGAAATCATGGGATGTCAAAACCACGCCCATTTTCGTCCGGCTTCGCGACTCCGCCGATCCGGCGGACGTGGGCCGCAAAATCGCCGGTGTCCTGGACGCCCGTCATCCCGACTGGCATAACACGCTCAAACTCCAGCCGCTGACCGAAATTCATCTCCACGAATTGGGCGGAGGCGGCCGGATCCTGTACGTCTATGTGTTCTCGGCGCTGGCCCTGGTCGTTTTATTGATCGCGGTCATCAATTTCACGAATCTTTCGACGGCCCGGGCCGAGAAGCGGGCCAAAGAAATCGGGATCAAGAAAGTCCTCGGCTCGCGCCGCTCCCAGCTCATCGGACAATTCCTGATCGAATCGACGATCTTCGCCTTCCTCGCCCTTGTGCTGGCCGCCGTTTTTGTAAAAATCGCTCTTCCCCGGCTCAACGCCTTGTTGATGGCTCCCGTGGAGATGCGGTTGACGTGGCCGTTGGCCGTCGCCGTCCTCGGGATGACCCTCCTCACCGGCTTGCTCGCCGGCAGCTATCCCGCGTTCTTGCTCTCCTCGTTCGCCCCTGTAACCGTGTTCAAAGGTCGACGCGGCCGATCGCGAGGCGCGTCTCTCCGCAAGATCCTCGTCGTCGGCCAGCTGGCGCTTTCCGCGGTCTTCATTGTTTCCGTCCTCGTTCTCAACAGCCAGATGCGCTATATCCGGAACCGGGACCTGGGATTCAATAAGACGAACGTTGTGATGCTCGAATTGCAGGGTGCGCTCTCCGGACAAAGCGCGGTTCTCAAGGAGACGCTCTCCCAAAATCCGAACGTCGTGAGCGTGACCATAGGCACGCCCACCATGGGGAATTGGGAAAGCTCATCCAGTCCCGATTGGCCGGGGAAGCAGCCCGACGAGATTTTCGACATGGGGATCGGCTGGGTGGACGAAGACTATCAGCAGACCTTGGAATTGAAGATGGCCGAAGGACGGTTTTTTTCCAGGGATTTCCCCGGAGATCTCGACAAAGCCTGGGTGATCAATGAAGCCGCGGTTAAGGCGATGAGAATGACCCGTCCGCTGGGGCAGAAAATATCGATGCCTCTTGGCGAAAGACTCGAGGGGACCATCATCGGCGTCGTTAAGGATTTCCACACGGAATCCCTGCAGACCCCCGTTCGGCCCTTTGCCCTGATCTATGCGCGCGACGCCGGGCAAATGTTCATTCGCATCCGCCCCGGGAATCCCGCCCCGATCCTCGAATCCATCGAAGCCCAAGTCCGTAAAATCGTTCCCAACGATCCCTTCGTCTTCCGGTTTCTGGATCAGTCCCTGGACCGGCTTTATCAAGCCGACCAGGTGACCGGGACGCTCGTCGTCTACACGGCCGGCTTGGCCCTCCTGATCTCCTGTCTGGGTTTATATGGCCTGGTTTCCTTCCTGGCCGAGCAGCGAACCAGAGAGATCGGCATTCGCAAAGCGATGGGCGCTTCAACGAGCCGTATCGTGAGGGATTTCCTGAATGATATTTTAGCGAGCGTTCTGATCGCCTGGGCGATTTCGATCCCGTTGTCTTATGAGATCGCCCGTCAGTGGCTCCGTCGCTACGCCCTGCGGATCTCCGTCGACCCCTGGGTTTTCCTAGCGGCGGGAGGAAGCGTCGCCGCCATCGCCGTGCTCGCCGTGATCTCTCAATCCGTCAAAGCCGCGCGGGCCAGGCCGTCGGAATCGCTGAAATACGAGTGAGGGATGCCGGCTCGGCCGGCTGCCCTCCTGATTTGCCGGTCGATCCGAGCATTCGGCGTCTTATTCCTTCCGTTCAGCGGTTCATCGGAAAATCGTGGGATCCGATGGGGGAATCCGGTTATCCTGGCCTTGAATCCCGGCGAGGATTCAAATTCAATTTTCATCGCGAGGTGTTTCATGAAAAGAATCGCAGCCGCCGTCCTTGTCGTTTTCGCAGCGGTCTCGGCCTTTGCCGCCGTCCGGGCTCTCCCTGGAAATCCCGGCGAACAAGCCGGAACCGGCGAAAAAAGCTTGTTTCTCGTCTGGACGACCGGCGAAAAGGACGTCTTCACGAAGATGGTCGGACCGTACTTGACCGTGTCCGCCAAGGCCTGGACGCAACGGACGCTTTTAATCTGGGGGCCGTCGGAGAAGCTGACGTCCGAAGACGCGGAGGTGCAAGCCCTGGTCCAAAAGCTGAAAGAGACCGGCGTGATCCTCAAAGCCTGCAAATGGTGCGCCGAGCAGTACGGGGTGGACAAAAAGCTGGCCGCGCTTGGTTTCGAAGTGAATTACATGGGTACGCCGTTGACCGAGGCTATTCAATCCGGACAGAAAGTCGTCACGTTCTGAGGCAGTCGAGAAATCGCCAAGCCCGGGCCGCCGGATCATCCTGCGGCCCGGGGAATTTCTTCCCGAGGGGTAACCGCTCTGCTATACTGGTTCGGGCGCCGGCATTCCGATGAAACGATTCTCCGATCCTTCACCCTCCCGCCGTTTCCAGAACCTTTGGATTCCGGCCGTAGCCGCCTGGCAATTGCTGGGCATGGGTGTTGCCTTCCTCCTGTCATCCCCCAAGTCGAATTTCCACGGCTACGTCTTCACCCTCATGTTTTCCCTCTCCGTCGTCAACGTCGTCGGCGTCGTCGGCAGCCTGGTATTCCTTCTCTATGAGCGCGGCGTCCGCCGCCGGATCGGCCGCCGGCCCGTCATCGTCGCCGGGTTCATCCTGGCCGCCGCCGTCAGCGTCGCCGCCGGCTTGGAAGCCGTCCCTCCGATCATCCGGCGTATCTGCAATCCCCAGGTGGCCCATGACGTCGACAAGGGCCACATCTATGCGATCGTCATCAACCTCCTGGCCGGAGCGCTGATCGTTTCGGCATATACCGTCATTCATCTGCACCGCAAGCTCAATGCCGACTGGAAAGCGAAAGTCGCCGAAATCGAGCACTTGAAAACCCTTCAGGTGGAGGCCAAGATGGCCCTCCTCCAATCCAAGATCAATCCCCATTTTCTGTTCAACACGCTCAATACGGTCCTGGACCTGGCCGAGCGGTCGCCCCGGAAAGTCGAGGCCGTGGTTCTCAATCTCTCCGACATCTACCGTAAAATCCTCGGCCTTCCGGAGAGCGCGCCCATCTCCCTGGCCGAGGAATTGGATCTCGTGGAGCGGTACCTCCAAATCGAAAAAGTCCGCCTGGAAGCCCGCCTCGAATACGAGATCAAGGCCGAGCCGGATATCCTTTCGGTCCGGATTCCGCCGCTCGTCGTTCAAACCCTTGTCGAAAACGCGGTTGTCCACGGCCTCGGACCGCGTAAAGACGGCGGGCGGATTACGATCACGGCTTTCGCCGCGGCCGAGGGAATCCGGATCACGGTGGCCGATAACGGCGTCGGACTGACCAAGCAATCCCGCGTCTCCGGCTTCGGGCTTCCCTCCGTCGAGGAACGACTTCGTCTTTTTGCCGGGCCGGCGGCGGAATTTTCCATCCGCAGCTCCGAGGCCGGAACGACCGTTACGATAGGAATTCCCCATGCCCATCCGATCGGTGATCGTCGAGGATGAAGCTCCCTCCCTGGAGCGGTTGAAGACGCTCCTCCGGGACTTTCCGCAGGTCGAGATTGTTGGCGAGGCCCGGGACGGGGAATCTGCGGTTCGGCTGATCGACGATGTCCGCCCAGACCTCGTTTTTCTGGACATCCAGCTTCCGGTTCAGAACGGATTCGCCGTTCTGGAGAACGTCCGCCATCGGCCGCGGGTCATTTTCGTGACGTCGTATGACCGGTACGCGATCCAGGCCTTCGACGAGAATGCGGTCGATTACTTGCTCAAGCCCACATCCAAGGAACGGCTGGCCCGTAGCTTGGCCCGCGTCGCCGCCCCGGCCGGGGAATTCGATGCCGTCCTCCTCGATAAGCTGAAAAAATTCATATTCCCGGAGTACTTGTCCCGCTTCGCCGTTAAGTCCGGCGAGGATATCCTGGTCCTGCCGGCGGCCAAAATCTTTTACTTTCGGGCCGAACTCAAGTATGTCTTGGCCGGCACCTACGACAAGGAATTCGAGTACGACGGAACGCTTAAGGAGATGGAGGAGCTTCTTCATCCGGCCGAATTCATTCGGGTCGGCAAAAGCCATATCGTGGCCCTGGACAAGATCGCCAAAATATCCAAATGGTTCTGGGGCGATTACATCCTCAAGCTGACCGACAAGAATGCGACCTCCATCAAGGTCGGGCGGGTCTATCTCCCGGCGCTTCGGAAAGCCATCCGTTTTTAAGCTCCCCGGACCGGCCGATCCGGCGACCTATCGAGACCAACCCCCCGCCTTTAAACATTCATTGCGGCGACCGGCGTATAATGAAGGGATAATCAATTTGCAGGAGGGGAGGATCATGAAATCCATGCATCTTGCCGTCATTCTTTTTTGCTTCGCTTTGATTCCCGCATTTGCGGCCACGCTCGTATCGGGGCAGGATGCTCCGCTTAAGCTTAAGGCCGATCTGACCATCGGGATCGAGGACGGGGACGAGAATTTAATCTTCGCGAGCGTCTCGCGGATCGATTTGGACACGGACGGCCGCATCTATCTGCTTGACTCAAAGGACAAGATGGTCCGGATTTTCGAATCGAGCGGCAAATTCTTATCGGCCTTTTCCATCCCGGCCGGCCAGGGTCCGGCCGAGCTGACCCAAATCAACGCCATGGCCGTAAGCCCCAACGGACTCATTTTCCTGAACGAAATGAGGAAGGTCGTGGTCTTCGACCGCCACGGCAAGTTCATCCGGTATTTTCCCTTGGATTTCAACGCAACCACGATCGGCAACGCCGGCGACGAGAACGTCATCGTCCTGGGTCTCCGCGAAGAAAAAATCCTCCATGTCTACAGCCCCGACGGAAATCTGATCCAATCGTTCGGCGAGCCCTTCGAGGTGCCGGCCGCGCTCTCCGATTACAAAGACATGCCCTTTCTCAAAGCTCCTATTCTCTTCAGTGCATCAAAGTCGGGCCGCGTTTACATCCTCAATCCGCATCGGTATGAAATCTCCATTTTCGAGAAAGGCCGGCTGGTCGGCGTTTTAAAAGGGAAAAGCGACATCTTTGAAAAGGCCGATACGCCGACGCAGACTAGAGGTCGGGCGTTTCTCTTCCCCGCCGCCTATATTCAGAGCGCCGGGGAACGAACGTATGTGACGATCCGGAAACCGATGGCGAAAACCGGTCACGAAATGGATGTCTTCGAAGGCGGCCGGCAGATCGGCCGCCTGATTGTTTCCGGTATTCCCTGGGCTGTCGACAAAGAAGGCCGGCTCTATTTCGAGGAGGAAGAGGACTATCCCCGCATCGTCCGGTATATCGTCGAGAAATAATACGGGGGCCTTCCCGACGAATGGATCGGTAGAGAAAAAGAGGAAGTGTTATACTAGTCGCTCGAAACGGCCGAATCGGAGCGACAAATGGACAAGAAAGTCTTGGTGATCGGCGCCGGCATCGCCGGACTCTCCGCTGCCAGCTATCTTCAGCGCAACGGATTCGACACGGAAATTTACGAGCTTCACGACAAGCCGGGCGGGCTCTGCACCGCCTGGACGCGCAAGGGCTTCACCTTCGACGGCTGCATCCATTGGCTCATGGGCTCGGGCCGTACGAGCAACCTCCATCTCATATGGGAAGAGCTGGGCGCCGGCGATCTCAAATACATCGAATGGGACGAACACGTCATGGCCCGTCTGCCCGACGGCGACACCTTCACCCTCTACACCGATCCCGATCGCCTCAAGGCCGAGATCCTCCGGCTTGGTCCGGAGGACGGCAAATTCGCCAAGCTCTTTTCCTCCAAGATCAAGGCGGTCGCCAAGGCCGACATGCCCGCGGCCTTCGATCGTCTCTCTCTCCGCGAGATGCTCTCCCTGGCCGTGGCGATGCCCGCCGTCGCTCTCGATCTTCTCCAAATGGATGAAGGTTCCGCTTCAGCGCCTCGTCGATAACCTCAAAAGCGAGCGGTTGCGCTCCGCCTTCCGGGTGCTCTTCGGCGAGGCGATGAAATTCTTTCCAACGGGCGCGCTTTTCATGATGATCGGCTTCATGGCCAAGAAATCGTCGGGCTACCCGATCGGGGGCTCCCTCGCTTTCGCCCGCGCCCTCGAGGCCAAGTACCTTGCGCTCGGCGGGCGCATCCGTTACGGCTCGAAAGTCGACCGCATCATCGTCGAGGCCGCGCAGGGCAAGGCGAGGGCGGTAGGACTCGCCGGGACCTGGGGTGAATCGCGGGGAGATTACATCGTGTCCGCGGCGGACGGCCGCGACACGCTCGACCGCCTGCTCGCGGGGGCCTACAAAGGCTGTGCCCTGGACCGAGCTTTCGAGTCGCAGAAGCGTTATCCCTCGCTGCTCTTCCTGGGGCTTGGCCTCGGGCACGACTGCTCCGGGATGCCCCATGCCCAGACATTCGATCTGGATGAGCCCCTCATTCTTGAAGGAGGGGCCCTGACCGTGAAGGGGCTGACCCTCAGACTCTTCAATTTCGATCCGACCTTCGCTCCCGCGGGCAAGACGTCGGCCTCGATCATGATCGAGACGCACAATGACGAGTATTGGACCCGCCTTGCTGAGAGCGACCCGGCGGCCTACGCGGCTGAGAAGAAGGCCGTCGTCAACTCCGTCATCGCCGCTGTCGACCGCAAAATACCGGGCTTTGCCTCCTGGGTGGAGGTCACCGACCTGGCGACGCCGAAGACCTTCATCCGCTACACGAACAACTGGCATGGGAGCTACGAGGGCTGGCTGCCTACTTCCGTATCCTTCGGCAAGAAGTTCCCGAGGACCATCGAAGGCCTCGAGGGCTTCGAGATGGTGGGGCAGTGGGTCAACCCGGGCGGCGGACTCCCGCCCTGCGGCATCGATGGCCGGAGGCTCGCCAAGAGGCTGTGCAAGAAGGAAGGCCGCAGGTTCAGGCCGGAGTGAGGGGCGGCCGAGCCGGCCGGCGTCGCCCCACGGGCCAAGTGCGATACAAATGAAATCGAGACCGCGGATCACGGGAATCATGAAAGCGATCGGCTGATGGCCCTGCTCAGCGTAAAGGACGCGTGTATCAGCTACGGCGGCGCCCTTCTGCTGGATCATATCAACCTGAATATCGAACGCAACGAACGGGTGTGTCTGCTGGGCCGCAACGGCAGCGGCAAGACCACGCTGATGAAGCTGATCAACGGCGAGATCACCCCGGATAGCGGCGCGGTCTCCCGCAGCCAAGGCATCGCGACGGCTCGCCTGGACCAGGAGATCCCCGTCGGCATCACGGGTCCGGTGTTTGATATCGTGACTTCCGGTTTGGCGGCCCAAGGCCGTCTTTTAGCCGATTACCATCACGCCGGCGCCTTGCTGGCCGAGCAACACGGGGACAACCCTCAGCTCATGGCGCGCTTGGCCCGGCTGGGACAGCAGTTGGACGCCGAAAATGGCTGGGGAATCCACCGTCAGGTCGACCTGATCATCGACCGGATGCAGCTGCCGGCCGAAGCCGATTTCGCCACCCTCTCCACCGGATTGAAGCGGCGCACCTTGCTGGCCCGGTCGCTGGTGGCAAGGCCCGACATCCTGATGCTTGATGAGCCCACGAATCATCTGGATATCGACGCGATCATCTGGCTGGAAGACTTCCTCGCCGCTTATAGCGGGACGATCGTGATCGTCACCCACGACCGACGTTTGGTACAAAAGCTGGCCAGCCGGATCATTGAAATCGACCGAGGCCGACTTCTGGATTGGCCCTGCGACTATGCCACGTTCCTGACCCGCAAAGAGGAAAGCCTGGCGATGGAAGAGAAACAAAACCAGCTCTTCGACAAGAAGCTGTCGATCGAAGAAGCCTGGCTTCGCCAGGGCGTCAAGGCCCGCCGCACCCGCGATCAGGGCCGCGTCAATTCCCTGCTGAAAATGCGCGCCCGGCAACGGCAGCGGCGAGAACAGCCCGGCGGCGTAAAAATGATCCTGCAATCGGGGAAGCGTTCGGGCGACTTGGTCATCGCGGCGGAGAATGTCGGCTATCAATTCCCCGGGAAACCATTGATCCGCGATTTTTCCACCGCGATCATGCGCCGGGATCGGGTGGGCATCATCGGCCCCAACGGTTGCGGCAAGACGACGCTGCTGCGCCTGCTCCTGGGCGAATTGGCTCCCATGCAGGGAACCATCCGCCTGGGAACCAACCTGGATGTCGTCTATTTCGACCAGACGCGCGATCAGCTCGACGCGGAGAGAACGGTCTTTGATAATGTCGCCGACGGCAACGATACGGTCACGATCAACGGTACGCCCCAGCATGTGATCGGATACCTGCGGAAATTTCTCTTTACGCCCGAACAGGCGCGGGCGAAAGTGAAGTCCCTTTCCGGCGGAGAGCGCTGCCGTCTGCTGCTGGCCCGTCTGTTCACCCGGACCGCCAACGTCCTCGTCCTGGACGAGCCCACCAACGACCTCGACGTGGAGACGCTCGAACTGTTGGAGGAGCTGCTATTCGAATTCAAGGGAACGCTGCTGTTGGTCAGTCATGACCGGGCGTTTTTAAACAACGTCGTGACCAGCACCCTCGTATTCAGCGGTCAGGGAAAAGTCGAGGAATACGTGGGCGGGTACGATGATTGGCTTCGTCAGAGAGAAATTCCTCTGATCCTGACCGAGAAGAAACCCTCTCCCAAACCGCCGCCCAGAATCCGGCCGACGACGGCCAAGATGAGCTTCAAGGAAGAGAGGGAACTGGAAGCTCTGCCGCTGCGGCTGGAACAACTCGAAGCCGAGAAGAATCGGCTTTTTCAAGCCTTGGCCGATCCCGGCTTTTACCGCAATACCGGCGGCGAAGTCGCCGCTGCCAAGGCGCGCTTGACGGAGCTTGAAGAAGAGCTGGGGGCCGCCTATCAGCGCTGGGTGTATCTGGAGGAGAGGAAAACGACCGCATCGTGAAACCGGGATTCAAGGTCCTTCAATCTTTAATCGGGCGATATTCGTTTTTAACGGGCCGAGAAGGCGAAGGCCTGGCGCGAATTGACATTTTCCCCAGGGGAAATTATCCTCGTCCGAGTGAAAAAATTTATATTCAAGCTCATCGTATCGGTCCTGTCGCTTGTTATATGCGCCGGCGGCCTGGCGGCTCAAACCCAGCTGACCGTGAACAGCGTCCTGCTCAGCAATGAAGGCGGGCTGATCGACCAGTTGATCGCTGCAGGGCATGGCGGCAAGAGCCTTTACCAGATCGTCCAGCTTCTCCAGCCGCTTTCCAACGGGGCGATCCCACAGCCCTTCCTGGATATCCTGGCTTCCCGTCCGGCGGGCAGCCAGATCTTCACTCAACAGTTAAGCCAATATGCCGGGGAAACCCGCACGGTCGGGATCCATGATACCGGGGAAGTGGCGCTCTGGAATATCTACGCCAATAACTCGGAGTGGAATTCATTCGCTTGGCGGGCCGGCTATCAAACCATCCCGGGCGGCCGAATCAGCACCGCCACCCCCCTGTTCACCACGACCCTAGGCCAATCCCGCACCTTCCAATACTATTCTCAAACGACTCGTCTATATAAGGCCTGGGCCATCATTTGGACCGTGGTCAATGTTCCCACCACGTTCGTGCTCACGAACGAGGGCGGCTTGATCGACAATTTGATCGGCGCCGGCCATGGCGGTAAGAATCTCTACCAAGTCCTGCAACTGCTGCAGCCTAATTCGGGCGGAGCCATCCCGCAGAGTTTCTTGGATTTATTGGCCGCCTGCCCGGCGGGCAGCGAGGTCTTGACCACGGCCTTGAGTAACTTCGCGGGGGCGAACAATCCGGTCTGCGTCAACTCTAACGGAACACTCAGCATAAATGCTGTTTTCGCCTCCGATTATTCGGGTCATGCCGGCTTCCGCGATATACCGGGCGCCCGGTCCGGGAGCGGCAACGTTCAGTATACACTCGCGATCCTACCCGAAAAATACATAGGTGCGGGCAACCCATACTATGCCTTCGGCATCGCCTGGGCCAGCCCAGCCGTGCCGACGACAGTGGTCCTCAGCAATGAGGGGGGCCTGATCGACGACCTGGTCACCGCCGGCCATGGAAGCAAGTCCCTCTACCAAGTCCTGCAGCTGCTGCAGCCGATGTCGGGAGGCGCCATCCCCAAAGCCTTTATGGATGCGCTGGCGGCCTGCCCGGCTGGGAGTGACATCCTCACCGAGCCGTTAACCACATTTGCCGATTTCGAGAATAATCCCATCTGCATCAACAGCGACGGCACGGCCCATGTCGCCTCCATATACGGCAAGGATCACTACGGCCGGGCCGGCTTCACGACTTTCCAAGGCGAGGCCATCGGCTCGGCCGCGCCGAATTTCGTCATGGCTCGGGGTCCGGCGTCCTACATTGATGCCGGATCAGGCAGCCTGCCGGGCGGAGGAAGCTATAACGTCTTAACCATCATTTGGGCGATTACCGATTTGCCCTCCACGTTTGTGCTCAGCAACGAGAGTCCCGGCTACTTGATCGATAACCTGATCGCCCAGGGCCATGGCGATAAAAGCCTCTATGAGGTTCTGCAGATTCTGCAGCCTCAATCGGGCGGGGCCATACCGCAGTCGTTCATGGATATCCTGGCCGGCTGTCCGGCGGAGAGCGAGACAAATACCGTTGCACTCTCTAACTTTGCCGGCTTGAACAATCCAGTCAGCGTAAATTCGGATGGTTGGCTGGGAATCCTGCCCGTCTTTGGCCACGATTACGTGGGTGAGACGGGATACACGACCGTCGCGGGTCCCCGAATCGGTAACGCCAACCCCCTTTACACATCCGCTGACTCCAAGGAATATTACATCGATGGCGGCAGTCGATATGATTGGGGCGTACTTGAAGGGTACGGGCGTTATAACGTCTTCGCCATCGGCTGGGCGACCGCACCGACAATCGGACTGTCTCGGACCGTTCTCAACTTCGGGGCGGAGCGGAATGCGACGGTGACGCCGGTCGGGACCTCGCGGGTGAGCAACACGGGATCGGGGACGCTGAATTGGACGGCGACTCCGTCGGCCGGATGGCTGACGGTTACGCCGGGCAGCGGGACCAACGCCGGGCTGTTGACCATCGGGATTGCGGACACGAGCCTCGCCACGGGCGTCTACCAGGGGACGGTTACGGTCTCGGATCCCGCGGCGACGAATAATCCCCAAGTCATTACCGTCAACTACCAGGTCTACGATTTCGGGACCAATGGCCTGCCGTTCGGGTCGTTTGACACTCCGATCGATCAGACGACGGTCTCCTCCTCGATTCCGGTGACCGGCTGGGCCCTGGACAATATCGGCCTGCAGTCTGTCAAAATCTACCGGGGGACGGATGCTTCGGACCGGGCTTATATCGGCGATGCGGTTTTTGTCGAAGGGGCGCGGAATGATGTGGAAGCGGCCTATCCGGGAAATCCCCTGCATTACAAGGCGGGCTGGGGTTACATGCTGCTGACCAATTTCCTGCCCCTCGGCGACGGACCCTATACGCTTCTGGCCTACGCGACGGATTTGGAAGGAAACGAAGTCTTCCTGGGGAAGAAATCAATCACCGTGGCCAACACGACAGCGATCTTGCCCTTCGGAGCGATTGATACGCCGACCCAGGGCGGGACGGCTTCGGGTAGTTCGTTCTACAACTTCGGTTGGGCCCTGACGCCCCCGCCCAATTCGATCCCGATTGATGGGTCGACCCTCCTGGTCTGGCTGGACGGTGCGCCGTTGGCGGGGCATCCGAGCTACAATCATTTCCGGGGAGATATCTCGACGTTGTTTCCTGGATATTTTAATTCCGGCGGGGCGGTCGGGGTCTATACCCTCAATTCGACAACGGTTGCGGATGGCGTGCATATCATCGCCTGGAGTGTCCAGGATTCGGGCGGGAATGTGGATGGGATCGGAAGCCGATACTTTAGGATTCAGAACCTAGCGGGAGGGGCAAATCCGAATGGGGTTTCCGGCCCCGCAATTCGCAAGGCGGAGGAAATCGCCGGAATTCCCGAAGATATTCGGGCGATGGTTTATGTCAAGCGGGGGATGGCCGTCGAAACTCCGGCGGAGCTCGTTGTTCCGGAATCGGACGGCCTCATTCGGATTAAAATTCCCGAGGTCACCCGAGTCGCGATTTATCTGAATGAGAAAGACGCGTTCGAGAATGCGGAAGAGCGGATTGAACGCGGGGCGCGCATCCTGAGCAAGGCCGCTCCGGTCGATCGGAATTATATTGCCTACGAACAGGTCCTCGGAGAGCTCCGGCCGCTTCCGATCGGTGCTTCCTTCGACGCACAAGACGGTGTTCTCTATTGGCAGCCGGGCCCGGGCTTCCTGGGCGAATATCAATTCGTGATGATCGATCGAAGGACGAATACGAAGAATACTATTGTCATTCAGATCACCCCGGCCCTCCCCCTGCCATAAAGAATAGATTGAGGGCGGCTTGGAAGCGCTTTCTCGATATTTGCCTGTATCCCGCCGCGTCCCGCACATGGACTTCGCTCTGCTCTTCTTTGACTTCCCGCGGCAAGTTGAATTAAGTTACGGTGAATGTCGCGTTGCTCTTTCTCGAGGAGGTCGCTCATGAAATCCAAGCTCAGATTTACGCCTCTACTGCTCATATCGCTTCTGATTGTCGTCGCCGCCGGGTGCGGCGGGAAAGAGACGGCCAAGACCCCCAATCTCTCCAAGCAACCGACGCTCTACGTCGTCGGATATGCCCATCTGGACACGCAATGGCGGTGGGACTACCCGACGACGATCCGCGACTACATCACGAAAACGATGCGGGTGAATTTCGATTTCATCGAAAAGTACCCGCACTACATCTTCAATTTCAGCGGCGCCCGGCGTTACCTCATGATGAAGGAGTATTATCCCGCGGAGTACGAAAAGGTTAAAAGCTATATCGCCGCCGGTCGTTGGTTCCCGTCCGGATCGTCCTTCGACGAGAACGACGTCAATTCCCCCTCGGGAGAATCGATCGTCCGCCAGCTCCTGTACGGGACGCAATTCTTCCGGCGGGAGTTCGGCAAGACCAGCGCCGAATACATGCTTCCGGACTGTTTCGGATTCCCTGCTTCTCTGCCCAGCCTCCTGGCCCACTGCGGCATTCAAGGCTTTTCGACCCAAAAGCTTTCTTCGAGCTGGCAGCCGGCGCCCCACGTCGGGGGGCCGGATTCGCCCGAAAATACGCCCGAAGGCATTCCGTTCAATGTCGGCATTTGGGAAGGCCCGGACGGCAAGTCCGTTATCGCCGCGTCTGAATCCCGGAAGCTACGGCGGCCAGATCACTTATGACCTGAGCAAAACGCCGCCCGCTCCCCCAACGCCCGATCCCAATCAACCGCTGACGCCGCAGCAACAGCGGCGGTTCCGCCCGCTCGTCGATTGGCCCGCGCGCATCGCCCTGAACGGAAAAGTGACCGGAATTTTCGCCGATTACATGTACTTCGGAACCGGCGACACCGGCGGCGCCGCCCAGGAATCCTCGGTGAAGCTCCTCGAAGCCATCGTGACCAAGGGGAAAATCGCCGAACCGAAACCGTTTGCCGAGCGCGGGCCGCGCGGATCTTCGCCCGAAGCGCCGGCGCAAGCTTCTCAAGGGCAACAGCAACCGCTTCGGCGCCGAACGAAATCACCGTGGGCGACGGCCCGGTGAACGGTGATCTCGGCCACTTCGGAGCAGATGTTTCTCGACATCAAGCCCGACAAGATCTCCAAGCTCCCCCGCTATAAGGGCGACCTCGAGCTCATCAACCATTCGGCCGGGTCCCTCACGTCCCAGGCGTACATGAAACGCTGGAACCGGATGAACGAAGTCCTGGCCGACAATGCCGAGCGGGCCTCGGTTGCCGCGGCTTGGCTGGGCGGACCGGCTTATCCGCTCGAACGGCTCAACAATGCCTGGGCCCTGGTGATGGCCAACCAGATGCACGATATCATTCCCGGGACGAGCATTCCGAAAGCGTATGAATATTCCTGGAATGATGAGATCCTGGCCGCCAATCAGTTTGCCGGCGTTTTGACCGGCGCCGCCGGCGCGGTCTCCTCGGTGATGAATACCCAGACCAAAGGCGCGGCCGTTGTCGTCTATAATCCTCTGAATATCTCCCGCGAGGATGTGGTCGAGGCGGCGGTTGCTTTCCCGGGCGGAGCGCCCAAGGCCGTCCGCGTCATCGGCCCGGATGGAGCGGACGTTCCGGCCCAATTGACGGCCGGCCAAAAAGTCGTGTTTACGGCGAAAGTCCCCTCGGTCGGCTTTGCCGTTTATGATGTTCAACCGGCCGATGCTCCGGCTGCTTCGACCCTCAACGTGACCGATTCCTCGCTCGAAAACGCGCGTTATTCCGTCAAGCTTGACCGCAACGGCGACATCGCGAGCATCTTCGATAAAAAGCTGAACAAGGAACTGTTATCCGCTCCGGCCCGGTTGGAGATCAAGACCGACAATCCGAAGAACTGGCCGGCCTGGAACATGGATTATGACCAGCAGATCGCCGCCCCGCGCGCGTATGTCGGCGGTCCGGCCAAGGTCCGGATTCTCGAAAACGGCCCGGCGCGCGTCGCCCTGGCGATCGAACGGAAAGCCGAAGGCTCGACCTTCGTCCAGACGATTCGCCTGTCGGCCGGAGATGCCGGAAACCGCGTGGAATTCGGCCTGGCCATGGATTGGATGACGAAAGAATCCCATCTCAAGGCCGTCTTCCCCCTGACCGCTTCGAATCGGTTCGCGACCTACAACTGGGACCTCGGCACGATCGAGCGCCCCACGAACTTCGACCGGCAGTTTGAAGTCGCCTCGCACCAGTGGATCGATCTCACCGACCAAGCCGGATCTTTCGGCGTGACGGTTTTGACGGATTGCAAAAACGCGTCCGATAAACCCAACGACAACACCCTGCGGTTGACTCTCGTCCGCACGCCGGGAGTCCAGGGCGGCTATCCCGACCAGGGCACGCAAGATCTGGGCCATCATGAGTTCGCGTACGGAATCGCCGGCCACGAAGGCGACTTCCGCAAAAGCCGGACCGACTGGCAGGGTTTCCGTCTCAATCAGCCGCTCGTTGCGTTCGAGAGTCCGAAGCATGACGGGGAGCTCGGCAAGACATTTTCGTTGATGAGCCTCAACAACGACCGCGTCCGGGTCCTGGCGCTTAAAAAAGCGGAGCAGAGCGACGAAATCGTCGTCCGGTTGGTCGAAATGGACGGGAAAGCGGTCCCGGAGGTTTTGGCGGAGTTCGCCGCCCCGGTCATCGCCGCCCGCGAAGTCACGGGAACGGAAACTCCCCTTGGCGACGCTTCGGTCAGGAACGGGATGCTTGCGACGGACATGCCGGCGTTTGGAATCCGCAGCTTCGCCCTGAAATTCGGCCAGGCGCCGATCCTCGCCGCGGCGCCCCGATCGCTCTCCGTTCCCTTACCGTATGATGCGGCCGTTGCGACGACGGACGGGACTAAAGCCGCGGGAGGATTCGATGCGTCCGGCCGGACACTGGCGGCCGAGAAGCTTCCTTCCGAGATCACGTTCAGTGGAATTCCGTTCGTGCTTGGCCCCCTCGAGGGGCCGAACGCGGTCGTCGGCCGGGGTCAGACGATCCCGCTCCCGACCGGCAAATTTACCCGGCTTATTCTGCTCGCGGCCGCGGACGGAGACCAGGAAACCATATTCAAGGTCGACGGCAAGCCCGTCGCCTTGACGATCCAGGACTGGGGCGGCTATATCGGACAATGGGATAACCGCAAGTGGAATGTCCGGCAGGAACCGGTTCCGCAAACGGCAACCCCGCAGGGCGGTCCGGCCCGAAGCGGACAGACCGCCGGCGCTCCCTCGAAGCCGAGGATGCGGACCGTTCAAGAGTACGCCGGCCTCGTCCCCGGTTTTACCAAAGGAGCTCCCGTCGCCTGGTTTTCCTCGCATCGCCATCTGCCTGATGGAACAAACGATTTGTATATGTATTCTTACCTGTTCGTTTATTCCATTGACTTGCCCGCGGACGCGAAAACATTGACAATGCCGAACAACGAAAAGGTCCGCCTGATGGCCGTCACGTTAACGGACGAAATCCAACCGGTGATCCCCGTTCAGCCTCTTTTTGACACGCTCGGGAGGGCGCCGAAAAAATGAGATGACCCGCGGGGTCTTCCTTACTCGTAAACGAGGATCTCCACCCGCCGGTTCATGGCCCGCCCTTCGGCCGTCTTGTTGTCGCCGACGGGGGAGCTGCTGCCGAAGCTGATAACCTGCATCCGATGAAGAGGCACGTGGTGCTGCTTATAGAGGTATTCCATCACCGCGGCCGCCCGCTTCTGGCCGACGACAAGGTTGACTTCCGCCGGACCCGTGGAATCGGTATGCCCCTGGATCTCCAGGTAGACGCCCTTGTTCTCGGCGATGAGCTTCTCGATGAAGACGTCCAACATCCCCTTGATTTCGGGGCTCAGCTCATAGCTGTTGAATGAAAATTTCGCCTCGGTGTTCCGGAGCGTTTCCTGATAGATCAGCTTGCCCTGGGAGGCCCGGCGAATCTCGTCGATCTTGCCGTCCACCGTCTTGAATTGAGTGTCGTGCTGTGTGATTAACGAGCCGATAGTCGCCAGCTGCTCGTCGTGCTGCTTGATCCGCTTCTGGCTTTCCTCGACGGACGTCTCGACGTCCTCGACTTTTTGGTCGATCGCGGCGACCTGCTCGACGACCATCTTCTTCGTCGCGCAGGCCGGGCCGAGAAATGCGATCGCGAGGATCAGGCCCCCGATCAGAACCGTGTTTCGTCCGTTGTTCATGTCGACCTCCGTTTAATACCCTTTTCTCGCCCGGACGCGATATCTCTTGTTGGACGTGACGACCGAGATGTTTCTGTATTCGTCCGGGGGATTCTGATTCGTACTATACCCCAAAATGTATTGATGGCCAAGCTCCCGGTGGAGGCTCCCTAGGGCGACCGCCAGCTCTCCCGGCGTCGTCGGAAAGAACGCCCGTCCGCCCGTGGCCTCGGAGAATCGGGTCAGCGTCTCGATGATCCCGGTTTGGGTCAGGGCCTCGGAGCGCTTGTATTTCTTGAGCATCTGTTCGCTCGCCGGAATCTTGTACCCCAGGACGTAGATCGGAACATCCACCCGGCGGGCGATTTCGAGGGCCTGGTCGGCCGAGATGAGGCTGCCGTTTTCGATCCCATCGGTCAGGAGGAGCAAAGCCCGCTTGTCGTTCCGGCCTTTATCGGCGAATTCCGGGGAAACCGCGATGGCGTCGTTCAAGGCCGTTTGACCGTAGGCCTCGGCCCCGGCCAAGGCCTCGAAAAAGGGTGTTCGGTCGTGCGTAAAAGGAACGGCGACCTCCACGTTGCCGTCGGCGAAAAGCAGCAGGGAGATCTCGTCCCGGGGGCGAAGGAGCTCCCCGGCGAAAAGATGGAGAGCCTCGCGCCCCTCCTGGAGCCGGTCCTGAAGGGCCATGCTTCCGCTCACGTCCAGAAGGACCGTCAGGCTGATCGGCGCTTCGAAGGAATGCTGGAAGTAGGTGATTTCCTTCTTCGCTCCGTTCTCGAAAACGGAAAAATCGGCCTTTTTCAGGTCCGCGACATATCGGCCGGCCCGGTCCTGGACCGTGACGGCCACATTGACCGCGGTGACCGCGACCTCGTGGGTGAGCTCGCGTTCCTTGACTTGGGAAAAATTCGGAACGGCGAGGATCGCGATCGCAAATATGATGACCGCTGTTTTCGACCGTCTTCCCTTTTTCACGACTCAATTCTAAGAGGGATGCCCTTTCTCCGCAAGCCGGATGAGGTGATTTCGAATTTGACGTTTCGGCCGTTGCGGTGTTAAATTGCAATAAAGGAAGGAAACCATGGGCGACGGCGACATTGCGAAAAGCATTCTCGTCAAGGCGAAAAAGTCCCGGGAAAAATTGAGCGAAGCGATCCGTCTCTTTCAATCCTTCTTGAATTCCGAAGGGAGCTTGGATCTTCCGAAATATTATCTCGCCCGCAACCGGCTGAAGGACGGCCAAGGGCTTTTGAACGAAGCGCTCGCGGACGCGAAACAATTATTGGGTCCGCCGCCCGAATATGCTTCCGCGAAGATCAACGAAACGCGGACGAAGCTTCTCCGCGATTCCCACGTCCTCATCGAGAGTCCGTCGATGGATGGCCTGGAGGCGGAGCTTCTGGCCGACGAATACATCCAATCGTTCATGAATTCCGAAAAAGTCGCTCACTACGTCCGTGAAGCGGGAACCTACCAGACGGCCGGGAAGCGGAAGCTTCAGAATATGAAAGTCCGGATGCTGATCGACGAGCTGGTCGCTTTAAGGAATGAAGCGCAAGCGAGTCAGCAGCAAGCCGGCGAAAGAATACAAACGAAATAAGGCGCGAGATCATGATTTTGGACGGGAGCTCCTCCCGCCCCCCAGCAGCTTCCCGACAACCGGGATCCGTCTGACCAACAGCTCATAAGCCAGAAGCGTGACCGCCAGCGCGCCCGCCGAAACAGCTAGAAATTTCATTCCGGGAGCGGCGTCCCATTGCACCGCAAAGTAGCCGACGGCGACGACGGCCGGCAGGTGGAGAATATAGAATGGGTAGGACGCCGGGCCGAGATACCGGATCGCGCCGCCGTTTCGGTTGAGACGGAGATGGGCGAAGCCCAGCACAACCAGGAGGACGGTCCAGGCATATGTTTCGCGGATCAGGTCGAATGCCAGCGCGCCCAAGGTGAAACCAACTTGCCGCTCTCCCCAGCGGCGCAAAAGCAGAAACAAGAGGGCGGCGATCAGGCAGATCCCAAGAAAGAGACGACGCTGACGGTCGGTGCTTTCCTGAATCCTCGGATCGGACATCCAGAGGAATCCGGCGAGGAGAAAAAAGAAGAAGCCGACCATATTGCGGCCGGCAAGCTCCGGCAGGCCGTCGAGTACGAGGAGAACCGGAATTCCGAGCAGGATCATTCCCGGCCGGGAAAGGACGCCGGCCGCCCCGGCCGCAAGCCGCCGGCCTCCGGCGCCCTTGAGCCAGGCGAAAAGCGGGAGCGCCGCCGTCGTCAGGACGAAGAGGAACAGGACAAACCACAAATGCCCCGGCGACAGGTCGCCGGTAAAGCCGCTGATATCGCCGCCTCCGGAGGTAAAGAAATGCGGGTAATAAGCCGGAAACGACTCCCCGGTCCGGAAATGGAAGAGCCGTCCGAGATACCCCATGAGCGGAACGAGCGTCAGCATGGAGACGAGGAGGGGGACGAGCAAACGAAGCGCCCGCTCTTTCATGAAGCGGCCCGGCCGGCGATTTTTCAGGGCGAACCAGGCGGCCGCTCCGGCCACGAAAAATAAGAGGGGCATGCCCGCCGCGCCGAGGAGATTCGCGGCTTCAGTCAGGAAACGGCTGGAAGCGGAATTCTTGACATAGAAATCGGCGCCATCATCGAAAATCATCGCCGTGTGGAAGGGGACGAGAAAGCCGATGACGAAGACGCGAAGCCAATCGATGTCGTACCGGCGCAGGTCCTGTCGTGTTTCCGCCGCTTTCACGCCGGGAATTATAATCCAAAATCGCGGCGGGTTGCCGGGCAACCTTTTTTCTTCCTCCCGGGTCTTTCCTTCGGCAGGGATCATTCCGAGGAGTCCTCATGCTTTATGGCTATATGAAGTCAACGTTGCGGCATCTGGCCCGGCACCGGTTTCATTCGATCCTGAACATCCTCGGCCTGGCCGTGGGCCTGGCCAGCAGCCTGTTGATCTTTCTCTACGTCAAATACGAACGGAGCTATGACCGGTTCCACGCGGGGGCTGAAGATATCTACCGGATCGTTAACCATCAGCCGGGAAATTCCGCCTCCGGGACGGAATGGTGGGTTGTCTCGCCGCACATCCTGGCCGAGACGTTGAGGCGCGAGGTTCCCGAGGTCGTCGACGTCGCCCGGATAACGCGAGAGCGAGTCGTCGTGCAAGTCGAAAACCGGCCGTTCATCGAAAAGAAATTCTTTTACGCCGACCCTGACTTCCTCCGGGTCTTTACCTTTCCGCTCGTTGCGGGCGAGGCGGCGACGGCCTTGTCCAAGCCCTTTTCCGTGGTGCTGACGGAATCGACCGCCGAAAAGTATTTCGGGAAGGAGAATCCGATCGGCCGGGCCGTCCGGATCGGCGAAAACAGGGACTATCTTGTCACCGGCGTCCTCGCGGACGTGCCTGGGAATTCCCATCTGACCTTCGACCTGCTGGCCTCCTACAGCTCTCTCGATATCCTCTGGGAAGGGCGGAATGACTGGAAGACCGGCTGGTTCAATAATCCGTTCACAACCTATCTCCGGCTGCGTCCCGGAACCGACCCCGGAGTCGTCGACCAAAAGCTTCAACGCTACTCGTTTGAAGGTTTTGGAAAGAATACGTATACCTTTCACCTCCAGCCCCTGACCGAGATCCATTTTCGGGGACACTACAACGGCGAGTTGGAGCCCAACGGGGACGTGAAATACCTTTATATCCTTTCGGCGATCGCCGCGTTCCTCATGATCATCGCCTGCTCGAACTTCGTCAACCTGGCCACGGCCCGCTCCTCCCTCCGGGCCAAGGAAGTCGGCGTCCGCAAGGTCGTCGGAGCCGGGCGCCCCCAGCTCATCGGACAGTTCCTGGGCGAGGCCCTGATCCTGGCCGGCGCGGCGCTGGCCGTCGCCGTACTGCTCGTTCTCCTCGGTCTGCCGACCTTCCGCCGCCTGGTCGGTTCGACGATTCCGCTGCGCACCCTGATCGAGCCCTCGAGCCTGTTGTTTGCGGTCGGATTTGCGGCGGGGATTGGGCTGCTCGCCGGCTTTTATCCGGCCCTGGTGTTATCCAATTTCCTTCCGGTCAAGGCCCTGAAGCGGAATCCCTCGGCCCGGACGGGGGGGCCACGCCGCTTCGCCATACGCTCGTCGTCGTCCAATTCGTGATCTCAACCACGCTGATCACCGGGTCCCTGATCGTCCGCGACCAGCTGGACTTCATGCGGACCAAGAACCTGGGCTACCGGCGGGAGCATATCATCACCCTGAATTTTCGCGGCGATCCCGGGGTGTCCCGGAATATCGAGGCCGTGAGGCAGAGCCTGCGAACCAACCCCCGCATCAAAGCGATCTCCGAATCGACGGGCCTGCCCAACCGCATCGGCTGGTCAAACCAGGCGGATTGGCAGGGCCGGAATCCCGAGGACAAGCCCTTCTTTTACCGGTTGGGCGTGGACCGTCAATTTCTCGACCTTTACGGACTCGAGGTCGTGCGGGGGAGGGCGTTTTCTCCAAGCCCCGGGACGGATGAAAACAACGCTTATATTTTGAACGAAACGGCCGTGAAGCGCCTGGGCTTGGCCGATCCGATCGGGCAACCCTTCGGGTTCTGGAAAATCGACGGGACGATCGTCGGGGTTATCAAAGATTTCCATTTCGATCCGTTGAACGTTCCGATCGCCCCGCTGGGCTTGAATCTTGTGCCCGAAAGCCGCCGTAACACGATGTCGCTGAAGATCGACGCGGCCGACGTTCCGCGGATGCTTGACGATATCAAGGCCGTCTGGAATCGGTATGCCGCGTACACTCCCTTTCAGTACGCCTTCCTCGAAGACACGCTGGATGCGATCTATAAGAAGGAACAGAGCCTGGCCGAGGGTTTCGGCTGGTTCACGTTGATCGCCGTCTTTATCGCCGCCCTGGGACTCTACGGCCTGGCGTCCTTCTCGGCCGAGCGGCGGATCAAAGAGATCGGGATCCGGAAAATCCTGGGGGCGGATGTCCCCAGCCTTGCGGCCCTTTTGGCGGGGGATTTCGCCCGCTGGATCGCCTTGGCTGCGGTCCTGGCCGCGCCCATCGCTTATTTCACGATGAACGCCTGGCTGAGGACGTTCGCCTATCGGATTTCGCCGCCGCTTTCGGCGTTCCTCCTCTCGGCAGCGATCATCCTGGCGTCCGCGGCGCTGACCGTCAGCCGGCAGATCCTCAAGGTCGCAAACGCCAGCCCGGTCCACAGCCTTCGGCAGGAATAGCGGCCGGCCGCTTACTCGTAACGGAGGGACTTGACGGGGTCGGTTCGGGCGGCCTTGAGCGCCTGGAAGCTTACCGTGAGCTGGGCGATCAGGACCGAGAGAACGGCCGCCAGGAGAAAGAGCGGCAATCCCAGGCTGATGCGGTAGGGGTAATCCTGGAGCCAGGATTTCATCAAGAAATAAGCGACCGGCCAGGCGATGACGTTGGCCGCCAGAACCCATTTGGCGTACTCCTTGGAAAGGAGCGCCATGATGCCCGTCTCCGAAGCGCCCAGCACCTTGCGGATGCCGATCTCCTTGGTCCGGCGCTCGGCCGTGAAGGCCGCCAGGCCGAATAACCCCAAACAGCTGATCAGGATGGCCAGGTACGTGAAGACCCGGACGATGTTCATTTCCCGCTCGACCGACCGGTACAATTGGTCGTAGTCGTCGTCCAGGAACCGATAAGAGAACGGAAATCCGGGATTGAACGCCTTGACTGTTTTTTCGATATGGGCCAGGGCGTCGGGGACGGGCCCGGGATTTAGCCGGATGAACATATACCGGTACTTCTGCATGCTTTTATAGGTCGGGTCATAGTAAATGATGACGGGCCCGATCTCCTGATTGACGGGCGTGAAGTGGAAATCCTTGACGATGCCGATGACCCGGAGCTGCCGTCCGGGCTGGGCGAGCCTGGCTCCGACGGCGCTGGGAAGGTTCATGATGCCGGCGAAACGCTCATTGATGAGCACGGATGTCATGGCGTGGCCCTCGACCGGAAGAAAGGACTCTCCCTGGGCCAGTTCCATCTGGAACGTCTTCAGGAAATCGGGGTCCACGCCGAAGTACGTCACCAGGGGGTCGACATTGGGGTCGCGGCCGTCCCAGTCCCATCCGTGCCCGTTGTTGTAAATCCCGGTGGGCGAGTGGGACGAGGCGGTCACGCTGCGGATGCCCGGAAAACGGAGGATCTCGTTTTTCAGGGGGACGACGCTGTCGAGAAGCGGGCCTTCGATCGGGACATACAGGAGGTGCTCCCTGTCGAATCCCAGGCTCTTGTGCTTGATATAGCGGACCTGGCTGAAGATGACGACCGACCCGATGATCAGGACGACCGACAGTGAGAATTGAAGGACGACCATGACCTTGCGAAACACGCTCCCGGATGCGCCGGAGGCTTGGCCGCCCTTGAGGACGGCGGCCGGCCGGAACGACGATAAAAACAGGGCCGGGTAGCTGCCGCTCAGGAAGCCCGTGGTGAGGCAGATGGCCAGGATCCCCAGCATCATGGCGGGGTCGAAGAGATCTTTCAACGGAAGGGGCTTGGCCGCAAAATTGCGGAAGACGGGTAAAAACAGAATGACCAACGCCAATCCCAAGCCGAGAGACATGAAGGTGAAGATCAGCGATTCGCCGAAAAACTGGCGCATGACCTGCGGCCGGCGGGCCCCGACGACTTTTCTCAAGCCCACCTCTTTCGCCCGGCGGGCCGAGCGGGCGGTCGAAAGGTTCATGAAATTGATGCAGGCGATGATCAGGATGGCGAAGGCGATCAGGGAGAAAACGCGGACGGCGGACATCCGGCCCCAGTCCTCGAGATAAACCTTGGCGAAGGGATAAAGGACCGGTTCGGAGATTTCCTCGGAATTTTCCCGGTGAATGCGGTCGAAGATTTTCTTGTTGAAGGCCTCGATATCCGTGCCCGGGGCCGTTTCCACGTAGGTCCGGAAGGCGAGATTGTACCAGGTGCCGGTGTACCCGGGCCGATTCCAACGGTTCGCATTTTCCAGCGGAGCCCAGATGTCGAATTGAAGGCTGGAATTGTGGGGGATGTTCTTCATCACCCCGACGACCCGGAATTCCTCGCTGTTGTTCACCGTGAGGACCTTGCCCGCGGCCTGTTCGCTCCCGAAGATTTTAGCCGCGGCCCTCTCGGAAAGGACGAGGACGCGCGGATCCTCAAACGCATCTTCGATCCGGCCTTCCACGAAGGGAAAGGTGAAGATGCGGAAGATCTCCGGGTCCGCCATCTGGAAGAGCTCGCGGAATTGCCGGTCGCCATAGGCCAGGACGAATTGGCTTTGGCCGTTGTTGACCCGGGCGGCGTTCGCGACTTCCGGATATTCGGTCTTGAGGGCGGGGGCCAGGGCCGGGACCGATCCCGACATCTCGGAGACTTCATTGCCGAAATGAAGGATCGTGTGGACGGTATATAGGGAATCCAGCCTGTCGTGAAACCGGTCGGTTGAAAGCTCATCCCGGGCCCACAGGAGGATCAGGATGCAGCTGGCCATGCCCAAGGCCAGACCGACGATGTTGATGAAGGAATAGCCTTTGTATCTTTGGATATTCCGAAACGCGGTCCTGAGATAATTTTTAAACATGATGCAGCTCCATTTGGCATTATTGACGATCGCCAGGATGACGAGAAGGAGGGTCTGCCATCGGTACCAGGCTCCGGCCCGCATCCCGTCGTATTCTCGGGCGAGATACCGGAAACGCTCCTCGAGGTCGCCCAACCGCGCCTCCCGCTCCTGTTCGTCCAGCGCCCAGGCGGCCAGGCGTTCGGCCGACGGAGGGGGCGGGATATGCGGGTCGGTCATAGCGGCGGCGTCAAACCAGCGATTTCTCGGGGATCGAGGCCCAGACGGCGTCCTGAACCTGGCGGATTTCAACCAGGGCCGCCCGACCCTCTGCGGTCAGCCTATAGAAACTTTTAGGCCTTCCGCTGCGTTCCGGAGTCGATTCGCCTTGCCGTTTCCGGACATACCCTTTGCGGGTCAGCCGGTCCAGGGGGTCGTAGATCTGGGCAAAGGACCAGGGATTTCCGGTCTTCTCCTCAAGGAACTCCAAGATGGAGATCCCATAGGCTTCGTCCCCGAGGCTTAAAATGGCCAGGAGAATGAGCTCCTCGGCCCGGGAAATGAGATTCATGCGGCCGCTCCTGGAATCCGGGATTTGCGGATCGTAATAACGGATTCCGATAATATATACGCGTATGAAAACAGAAAGGTTGCTTTTCCGCCGAGAAACGTTCGGGCTGGACATTCCGTATTGGACAAGGGAGAATACCGCCCATGTCCAAACGAATTCTTGCCCTTCTCTTCATCATAGTCCTGGCCGTCCCGTTTGCCGGAGCGAGGGATCAATATGAATCGGCGAAGGCTCTCCTCAAGCCGCTCAAGACCGACCGCCCCCCCGTGATCGACGGCCTCCTGGATGATTCCGTCTGGTCGGAAGCCCCGAGCGTCACGGATTTCGAGATCTTCATCCCGGTCATGGGGAAGAAACAGCCCGAAAAGACCGTCACGATCATGGCCTACGACCGGGAGAACCTCTACTTCGCCTTCCGCTGTTACGACGACCAGCCCGACAAGATCAAGGCCGCGGTTTCCCGGAGGGACGATGTCATAAACGACGACTTTGTTTGCATCAACCTGGATACGTTTAACGACCAGCAGTCCCTCTACGGCTTTTATGTCAATCCCCTGGGCATTCAGGGGGACAGTCGGTTCGCCAGCAACAAGGAAGATTTCAGCGTGGATATGGTCTGGTACAGCGCCGGCCGGATCGACGACAAGGGCTACGCGGTCGAAATGCGGATTCCGCTGAAAAGCATCCGCTATGCCGCCGGCGAACGGGTCGTCATGGCGGTCTTCTTCGAGCGGACGATCAACCGGCGCCAGGAACACGGGGCTTACCCGCCCTTGGATCCCGCGCGGGGGTATGCGTTCCTGACCCAGATGGCCCCGATGGAATACATCGGGCTGAAGCGCTATACCCTTCTGGAGCTTCTGCCGGCCTTCACCTTCGGCCGCGGCTACGCCCGGAACGAAGGCGATCTTCGGCGCTCGCCGGATTCCAAGGACCTCAGTCTGACCGGAAAATTCGGGATCACGCCCAGCCTCATCCTGGACGGGGCCATCAATCCCGATTTTTCCCAGATCGAAGCCGACGCCGGCCAGGTCGACGCCAACCTCCGGTACGACCTGTTCTTTCCCGAAAAAAGGCCGTTCTTTCTCGAAGGAAGCGAACAGTTCAATGTCGGAGCGACGACGACCGGCCCGCTTCAAGCCATCGTCCATACGCGGACGATCGTCGATCCGAAAGCCGGTTTCAAACTCAGCGGGAAGGTGGGCCTGAAGGACACGATCGCCTCGATTTTCGCCGTGGACGCGGCGCCGTCGGCCGATCCGGGATTCGCCGGCGACCCGGAAGATGCGACGTTCGCGATTTTCCGCTACAAGAGGACGACCAGCCAGGACGGCTACCTCGGCCTTTTTTACACGAGCCGGGCGCATGACGGCCGATCGAACCTGGTTGCGGGGGCCGACGGGCAAATCCGGGTCAGTAAAGCCGGAATGATGAGCTTCCACGGCTTCGGGTCCTCGACCCGGGCTGAAGAAGGCGGAGGAAGGACGGCCGGTCGGGCCCTCAGCCTGGAGTATTATCACGATACAAGCACGCTCGGCCTCAGCGCCTCGGTCCACGACATCTCCTCGAATTTCGAGACGGACTCAGGATACCTGACCCGGACCGGTTTGACCTCGGCCGTTTTCGCCGTCAATCCCCGCTTTTATCCCAAGGTCGCCTGGATCCGGCGGATTCAACCCGCCTTGGGGCTCACGATTCTCAAGGATCACGAAAGCGGCCTTTACGAAAGCGAGAAGTCCGTCGGGCTGACGGGCGTGCTCCAAGGAAATTCCACCATCAATCTCCTCTGGGCAGACGCGAGCGAGATTTATCTTGGCCGCCGGTTTAAGACCGGCGGTCTCACGCTCGTCGGCCGCAACCAGTTGACCAAGAATCTGCAGCTCAAGCTTACCTTCCGGACCGGCCAGGCCATCCGCTATGCGGCCGACCCATTCCAGGGATATGGCAAACGGGCTGCGGTTTCGGCCGTTTTTCAGCCGTCGGAAAACCTTAACCTGTCCCTGTCCTGGACGTACGCCGACTTGTTCCGGAGCTCGACGAAGGAAAAAATCTACGTCTACAATATTTATTGGGGGCGGTTGACCTACCAGGTCAACAAATATCTCTTCTTTCGGAGCATTGTCGAGTACAACGCCTTCCGGGGAGAGATGCTCACCGATTTTCTGGCTTCTTTCACTTATATCCCCGGCACGGTGATCCATGTCGGTTACGGGTCGCTGTACGAGAAAACCGAATGGTTCGAAGGCGTCGACCGGCCCTCCGACCGTTTCCGGGAAGCCCGCCGCGGCTTCTTCTTTAAGGCCTCCTATCTCTGGAGGCTGTGAGCCGTTCCCTGCATCGTTTCGCCGTTTTCCTGATCTTTGATTGATCGTTTCCCCGGGATGAGCGATTCTCGGGCCGCGAGCGGCCTCCGTCGGCGGAGCCCGCTCCGGATTTCGATCAAGGGAAAACGACGATGAATATGCGAATGACTTCCCGCCTCCTGATGATGATCCTGGCGGCCCTTTGCGGGCTCTTCTCCGGGCTCCAGGCCGGTCCGGGCGCAAGCCAAGCGGCCGCTCCGCAAACCAAATCTCCGCTCACCGTTCCGGAAACGGCCCAAACGATTAAAGTCGACGGCGTCCTCGATGAGGAAACGTGGGCTTCGGCCCTCGTCATCGAGCTTGGCTATGAAGTCGCGCCCGGCGAGAACGTCGCTCCTCCCGTCCGGACGGAGTGTCTCGTCATTTCCAATGCGAGCGCGTTGATGGTGGCGTTCCGCTGCTTCGATCCCCAACCGGAATTGATTCGCGCCCATTACTCCGACCGCGACCGGATCATGTCCGATGACCGGATCGTGTTCCTGCTCGACACGTTCAACGACGAGCGGCGCAACTTCGAGTTCGCCGCGAATCCGCTGGGGGTTCAGGGAGACTACATTCGTCTCAACGAGAACCTGGACGCGAGCTGGGACGCCATCTGGGACTGCGCCGGCCGGATCGACGATCAGGGATACGTCGTGGAGTTTGTCCTTCCTTTCGATCAGCTCCGGTTCCGTAAAACCGAAGGCCCCCGGCTATGGGGTTTCGCCGCATACCGGATTTTCCCCCGAAGCGTCGAGCGCACCATCGGCGTCTTCCCGGAAGACCGCAACAACAATTCCCGCCAAAGCCAGATGATCAAGATCCAGGGATTTCCTTCGGCCGTCCCGGGCAATGCCGTGGAGATTGCGCCGACCCTGACCGCGGTCCGGACGGAGGACCGTCCCGATGGGCCGCGGGGCGGCTTCCAGACCCGGAACAAGGAGGCGGAGTTCGGATTGACGGCCAAGTGGGGGCTGACGCCGAACATGACTTTGCAGGGAACGGTCAATCCCGATTTCAGCCAGGTCGAAGCCGACGCCCAGCAATTGGACATTAATCAACCCTTCGCCCTCTTTTTCCAGGAAAAGCGACCCTTCTTCACCGAAGGCGCCGACTATTTCGAAACTCTGTCCAACGTCGAGATCGAGGGATTGCAGCAACCGATTTATACGCGGGCCATCCGGGATCCGCGGTGGGGATTCAAGCTGACGGGAAAGGAAGGGGCCAACACGTTCGGTTTGTACAGCCTGCAGGACGGGATCACCAATCTCGTCTTCCCCGGCCCCGAGCGCTCCTTTTCCGCCTCTCTCTCCTCCCCAACATTTCTTCGGTCTTGCGCTACAGCCATGACTTCGGCAACCGGTACACGATCGGGGCCCTGGCCACCGACCGGGAGGGGGACGATTACTTCAACCGCGTCTTCGGTTTTGACGCGGATCTCCGGCTCGGCGAACAGGACCGGATCATCGCCCAGGCCCTGGGCTCGTCGACCCGATACCCGGGATCCCTGGGGGAAGTCGTTCGATCAGCCGGATGGCCCGTTCTCCGATATGATGTGGCTCGTCCATTACGTCCATAGCGCCCGCAATTACCGGTTCTTCGCCGACTACCAGGATGTAGGCGGCGATTTCCGGGCCGATCTCGGTTACATCCCCAAGGTCGGCTACACCAAGGCAGAAATCGGCGGGGGGCTGACCTGGTGGGGGGACGGAACCGGATTTCTCAACCGGGCCGTCATGAACACGTCCATTCGTCAAATGAAGAAAACAGACGGGAGCTTGATGCTGCGCACGTTCGAGATCATGGGTTACCTTCAAGGCCCGGGAAATACCACGGTTTATTCCTACTTCGGCTGCTCGGGATCGCAATTACGAGGGCCAACGGCTTTACCAGGATTTCAAAGGCTTCGGCTTCGAGTCCAATCCTTCGGGCGCGCTTTCCCTGGGCGGCACCCTCGCCTGGGAGGATAAGATCGATTATGAGGCCGACCGCCCGGCTGCCGAATTTTTCTTCGCCCCCCGAATTTCCTTCAGTCCCAACCGGCACCTCAATCTGAACATGAATTACACATACCTGACCCTTGACGTGGAGGGCGGTCGGCTCTTCCGGGTCGAGGCCCTGGACACCTCGTTCGTTTACCAGTTCAGCCGAAAAATCTTCATCCGGGCCATTCTCCAGTATATGGACGTGCTTCGGAATCCGGCGCTTTACGCTTCGGTCACCGAGGAGCGGAGCAAAACCCTGTTCACCCAGCTTTTGTTTTCCTATAAGCTTAATCCGCGCACGGTCCTTTTCCTCGGATACGGCGACAACGCGAGGAGCGATCCGTCTCTCGGCCTGGTGAAATCGGACCGGACAGTTTTCCTCAAGCTCGGGTATGCCTGGACGATTTAACCGCGGGCTGGGATATAATAATCCGCGGAAGCACAGGTGGAACGCCTCATGACGCATGCGAACCGAAGACTGGCCGTTTTAGTCCTCGTCGCCCTTGTTTCGATATTTCTTTCCAACATTTTCTTCCTGAGCGATACGCCTCTCGCGGGTAAATCGGGTTCCGGCAATCCCTCCGGACACTGGAGCAGGATTCTGGAACTGGTCTCCTGGTTTATCATCGCCACCCTCCTGCCCTGGGCGGCCCTGTTGGCCCTCATCCTCCATTTTCTTCGCCGGCGGCCCTGGACCGGTGATCGGCCGGCCCGCTTCATCCTTCTTCATTTTTCAGTTTGCTTTCTCTTCAGCCTGGGCCAGTTTCTCGTTCACGCCCTCATCGAGCCCGACTCCGGCCTCTATTTCGGCGATTTCACCTTCCGCCTGGTCCTCGGGCAAATCGATTACCTCGGGCGGAACATTATTTTCTATGCGGCCGTCGTCGCCATCCATCAGGCCCTGACGTTTTTCCATCAGCTGCGGCAGAAGGACATCGACCATGCCCGGTTGGCCGAATCCCTGGCCGAAGCGCGCCTGAGCTCCTTGAAGATGAAATTCCAGCCGCATTTTCTGTTCAACGCCCTGCAATCGCTCAACGTTCTGATCCTGGACCGGCAAATGGAGCCGGCTTCGGAAATGACGGTCCGGTTGGGCTCTCTCCTGCGCCGGTCCATCGACATGGATGACCGGCAATGGGTGAATGTCGCCTCGGAAATGGCCGCCGTCGGCGACTACCTGGCCATCGAGGAAATCCGGTTCAGGGACCGCCTCGAGGTCCGGACGACGGTTGATCCGGCCGTCCAAAAAGCCATGATCCCGGGATTGATTTTCCAGCCGCTGGTCGAGAACGCGGTGAAGCACGGTCTCGCCCGAAGCGTTGAGCCGGGAAAAATCGATATCGATGTTCGCCGGGAAGGGGACAAGCTCGTTCTCTCGATCCGCAATGACGGCCCGGGATTGCCCGAGGGGTGGGCGCTCGACCGGCAGACCGGATTCGGCTTGCGGGCGACGAAAAAGCGCCTGGAGCTGATGGTCGGACGCGATTTCACCCTCGAGGTCCGGAACGCTCCCGAAGGAGGTGTTCGGGCTTCGATCATTCTCCCTTACGCCGAAGAGGTCCTCACCCTTGAGAAGGCCGGCCGGCCGTGAAACCCATCACCGCTCTGATCGTCGACGACGAGGCGCTCTGCCGCAAAGGGATCCGGATTCTCCTCGAGGCCGATCCCGATTATCGGATCATCGGGGAGTGCGCCAACGGTCGCGACGCGATCCGGGAGATTTCCCGCTTAAAGCCGGATGTCGTGTTCCTGGATATTCACATGCCCGAGGTCGGCGGGTTCGACGTTCTCAAGGCGCTCCCGCCGGATGCTTGGCCGCTCGTCATTTTCGTGACGGCTTACGACGAGTACGCCGTCCGGGCCTTCGAAGTGAGGGCCCTGGATTATGTCTTGAAGCCGTTCGCCCGGCCGCGTTTCATGTCCACCCTGGCCGGGATTAAAACCCGCCTTCGGGAGAAATCGGCCTCGGCGTTCGGCGCCTCGCTTCGGGATCTCGTCTCGGGCTGGGAGGCCGGCGGAACCCAAGAATCTCCGGTCCCCGCCGTCGGCGGAAACGATTCCCGGATCGACCGCCTTCTGGTCGACGACAAGGAGTCCCATAAGATCGTCTGGGTCAAGGACCTCGAATGGATCGAAGGGGCGGATTACTATGTCCATCTCCATACGCGGAACGCGTCTTACCTCTACCGGGAACGCCTGAAGAACCTGGAGCGACGGCTGCCGGCCGAATCGTTCTTCCGGGTGCATAAATCGGCGATCATCAACCTCCGCTGCCTGGACAAGCTGGTCAAGGACGCTCGGAACCAGGTCGTCGCCCTGCTCGTTTCGGGCGCCAGGGTCAACGTCAGCCGCAGCCGGAAAGAGAAGCTCTTCGCCGCCTGCCGGCCGCGAACGGACTCCGGGCGATGAATCCGCGGCCGAAACCGGCCTGATCTCCCTTCTCGTAATCCCTAAATTCAACCTCAGGGCGACTTGCTCGGATCGATCCGGATAGTGACGAACGTCTTCGTCCCGAGATTTCCGTTTATGAAAACAAAATGATAATCGCCGATGAACCCCGGCCCGGGCTGCCAATAAAGAATTCCATGTTTGGAATCGAACGTCGTCCCGAGCGGCAGAGGCCGGAGATCCGTTCCCACGCAGAGATACGCTTCGAACGGTCGGGTGTGAGCGTCAGACTGGAGACCGGCTTCCCCCACGCCTCGAGGATCGAGGGAAACGACGATTCTTTCCAATTCGGGAAGCGATATTCTGAAGGCCCCTTCGCGGTCCGGATCGACCTGCTCGCTTGGCCCGTTGAGGCGATATCCCTTGCGGACATTGACGGGGTTCACCTTGTCGGAAACCAAACCTCGGAGCTCTTCGATTGAACTCCTTCCGCCGCTCGACGATGGCGTTGCGCTTCCGGCGTTCCAAATTTCAAAATACCGGCTGCCGATTCCGTCGGTGTTTCCGGCCGAGTCTTCGACGCTCCAGGCGATTGTATGCTTCGCGTCGGCGTAAACCGTCGTATCGAGGCTGAACACTCCTACGGCCCCTCCGGCGTTCGCATACCCCGGAAATAGCGTCGCAATGTCCGCCCGGTAATGATTGTATGATGGGGGGCCGAGCGGCAATCCGTCGATCCAGACCGTGATTGTCGACCCGTCGACCGGAATTGAATTGGGCATCGGCGTCAGAGCCCAGCCGAAATTGAAATAGGGGCTTCCCGAGGCCGTTCCCCCCTGGGCCGGTGTATCGATCGCCCCGAACGGGAGAATGGCATTTGCGTTGTCGCAGGAGATCATCCGCCGCCCGAGATCAGTCTGGTGCCCTTCTTGATCCACGGCGACCGCCGTAAGGGTGAATGTTCCGTTTCCCCCGGCGGGGAGGAAATTCGTCAGAAGCATATACCCCCAGCCCGCTCGATCATTGAGAGGAAATCCGGGAAAGGCCAGCTCGACATCAGGACGGGCCCCCTCCACAAAAATAGCCTTACCGATAAAGACGAGGCCGTTCCATCCGGCCGGTTCGCTGCCGACGGGATCGCGGTAAATCTCGACGATCTGAACCTCGATGTCATCGAGAGCCCAGCCGGTGACCGGGATTGAACCGGACAAGCCCGTCGTCCCGTCGGTTGGGGTGTCGAAGAATCCGAATGGCGACAGGGTCGTTCCGGCCTCGTACAGATGGAGCGTGACGGAGATCGTCAGGGGGGAATTGACGGCCGCGGGGTCCTGAATGGAGATCGTTTCCGTGAACGTCCCCGGGACGAGCCCGTCGGGATCGACCCAGACGCTGAGCTCGGCCTGGTCGATTCCCGCGTCGGGGGAAAATTTGATCCAGGGAGAAGAGGCGACGGCCGTCCAATTCAACGGGGCGTCTCCGGCGTTGCTGATCCGGACGAATTGTGTCGCCGTCGCGGGGCCCCCGATACCGGCGCCGAAGTCGAGGCGTGTTTTATCCAGGGCGATGATTGGCGCGGGAACGATGGTCATCGCGAAAAGTCCGCCGGCGCCGGCGCTGGCGAAGACCGTTTCCGGGGCGCCCGGAGCGAAGGCCACGTCGACGATGCCCAGAGAGGTCAATCCGTTGTTCAACGGAGTCCAGGAGGCGGCGCCGTCGAGGCTTTGATAGACGCCGGAGGCCTCCGTTCCGATGATGATCTTGGCCGTGTCGCCGGGATTAACGGCGATGGCCGTGACCGTGACGCTCCCCAGGCCGACCGACCGGTTTTGCCACGTCGCTCCTCCGTCTTCGGAACGGAAGAAGCCGGAGACCGTTCCGGCGAAGAATGTGGCGGGATTCTGGGAACCGGCCTCCAGGCAGCGAGTGGACGCCGCCAGATCGGAGGCCGTCCACGTTTCGGCTCCGTTGTCGGTCCGAAATACGCCGGAGGCCGTCGCGGTCAATAGAATTTGCGGATTCGCGGGATCGGAGACGAGGTCCCTGATATCCTGGGAGATCAGACCGGAGTTTTTTCCCGTCCAATTCGCCCCGCCGTCGGCGCTGACGAAGACTCCTCCCGCGGTCGCCGCATACAGCGTTTCCGTCGGCGCCGAAGGCACCCGGATGACGCGTCTCACGTCTTTCGACGAGAGGTTTTCGTTAAGACCAGTCCATGTTGCGCCGCCATCGTCGCTCCGGAAGACTCCGCCCGGGGAAAAGCCCATTCCCTCGACGAACGTCTCGGTCCCTGCCAGGAGGTCGTTTCCCCCCGCATTCCCCGCGTCGACGCCTTTGATGTTGTTGTTCCCGACGCCGGTGCTTCCTTCCTGCCAGCTCACCGCCCCATCCGTGCTTTTCAAAACGCCGCGCGGGCATCCGACATAGACGGCCGCAGCCGTGCTCTGCGTTCGATTATAGGATGAGCTTTCGGCCGGCGCGACGGCCAACAACGGTCCGGCCGGGAGCTTTCCGATGCCCGACGAGCTGAACACCCAGGTCAGGCCGCCGTCCGTGCTTTTGAAGATGCCTTTCTTCCAGGCCACGGCATAGATCACATCGGGATTTGTCGGGTCGAAAAGCATCCTGAAGCGATCCAGCGCGAACAATGGCCAGGATTGCCCGCCGTCGGAGCTTCTTTGGGTGTTGCAGAAAAAGTTCTCGGGGTCCGAGCTGAGATAGCCCAGGTAGAGCTCCGAGGAATCGGCGGGATTGACGGCGATCGACCAGGCAAGATAATTCGTGAGCTTATCCCAACGGATTCCTCCGTCCGTCGTTTTATAAAGTCCATAGGTATTGAGGACATAAAGACATAAGGCGTTGCCGGGATCGATCGCCAAGTCGTGCGGATACGTCTCTCCCCAGGATGAAGAGGTCGACCATGTCTCGCCGCTGTCGGCGCTGATTCCCAGCTGATAACCCAAGGCATAGAGCTTCTCCGGTTGGCCGGGGGCGAACTTGAGGACGTTGACGGTGGGAAGGGCGAGCGTTTGAATCCAGCTCAGGCCCGCGTCTTCGCTTTTGTATACGCCGGCCGAAGTTCCGGCGAAAACGGTTTGATCGTTTTCCGGGGAAACCGCCAGACTGCGGATATCCAAGGAAGACGATTCCCGCTCCCAGCTTCCGCCGCCGTCCAGGCTTCGGTAACAGCCGGCCGAGGTCCCCGCGTAGAGCAGGGAGCCGTTTTGATGAGAGATGCCCAGGCCCTTGATTTCGAGCGTTTCGGTCAGGATTCCCGAGATCGACGTCCATAAGGCGCCCCCATTCGTCGTTTTATAGAGCCCGCCGCCGACCATGAGGGCGTAGAGAACTTGGGGGGATTGCGGGTCCATCACCAGCTTGCCGACGTCTCCGCCGTCGGGTCCCGTCCTTGACCAGCGGTTGTTGTCGGCAAACAAGCCCGACATCGTCCCGATGAGCAGAAAGGAAAAGACAACGAGTGTTTTTAAACGGCGATGGGCGAACATTCCCCTTTTCCTTGAAAGCCTTGATGAATTAATAAGGCTTCAGTTGGCTTTTGTCAATCCGTTCCCCGCGGCCGGAGGGGAATGGTTTGCCGCGAGGATGAATCGCGAAATCCCTCTTGACAAATAACTTTCAGGAGAATATTTAAAAGATATTCGTTCGGCATGGGGCAGGGGAATGCCCCCATCCGAAAAAAGGAGGGTTCAATGAAATTGTTGCGCGTATCCTCGATGGTGTTCGCCGCCCTGGTTTTGATGATCGGCCTGATGGCCGATGGCCATGCCCAGAAAACCGTCCAAGCCGGCAAGTCCGCCGACTGTGTCACGCTCCAGGCCGGCGTTCTCGTGTATGCGTCGTCTCATTATCTTGCGGGTCAGCCGATCACTCCGGGCTACGATATTTTTGGATACAATTATCAAGCCCACATGTTCAGCGGATCCTATGCCAACGCTTACCTGGGAGGCTACGGATTTCCTCCTTACGAGGGAGACGATGCGGCCTACCTGGCAATCAATCCGACGGTTGTCGGGGTGTGGTGCTGGCCGTACCGGGCCGACAACCTGATCATGAAATGGAACGATGCCTGGATTTCCAATAAGGATTGCGACGGCGACGGAAAGCTCGACCGCCATTTCGGCTTCCCTTCCTACATCGGTTCCGGAGCATGGACGACGAACCATCAATCCGGGACATATCTTGGAAGCGATGGCGAGGAATACAGTTGGAATTATTTCTGCAAGATCGTCGCCGTTCCCGCGGATGCCGTTAAAACGAACGGCGTCTGGTACACTCCAGGGGGTGACGAGATCGGGCCCGACATCTGGGGAGAATTCGCCATCATTCAGGAAGTTTACAACGACAACGGAACCGGCGAGCACGGCCTGTTATATAAGAGCCCCGTCGCCCCCGGATTCGGCCTCTGGAAATAGGTCTAGGGGCGGATCCGGTCCCGGAGCGCGCCTTCGGCGGTTGAGCTGACCACGATCATCCGAGACTCGTCGCTCGTGACCAGGCCGGAATAATTCCCCCGCTCCGGCCGGAACAGGCCGCCGCGGCGGTTGATGGTCCGTTCGGCGGAGGTGAGCCAGCGCCGGATGCCCTCATGTTCGGGGTGATGGCGGGGATTTTCGTCGATCGGGTAGAGGACGTGCTTGGCCGCCCAGTAATCCAGGGCGACCGGGTCCTGCGAGGCCAGCAAGGTGTCGGCCTGCCAGGTGGCTTCGACCGGCCGGCCATCCAGGGATTTGTGGGACACCCAGATCGCATCGATGATATTGAGAACGGGCGCCCGGACCGAAGCCATCATCTTCCCGGCCGTTTCTCCCAATCCGGCGTAATGCCGGAACTCGTTGTCGACCCCGTCTTCGATCGAGAGAAGCCCGTACATGTTCTTGAGGGAGGCGGTGATCTCGGATCCGCCTTTGTCGTGGTGCTTGAGGACCGGGACGTTGATGACCTTGAGGTTCTGGCCGTATCCGGCCCCCGTCCAAATCCCTTCCCGCAGCTCCACCCGCCGCCCGCCGGGGGTGGTGAAACAGGGATAGGAGACATTTTCTAAGCGGCGGTAGCCGTCGGTCTCGTGGTCGTCGCCGCCGATGAACGTGAAGCGGATCGGGTCGAGAAGAAAGGCGGAAACCCGCGGGTCGTGGAACACGTGATCGACGAGGTAAAGGAAGGAATGGCTCTCGTCCACGGCGTTGGCTCGGACCTCGCTGTCCCCGTACCCGGGAATATCGCAGGCGAGACTGCCCCGCCCCTGGCCATTGTCGAGGATCACAACTTCGCCCCGGAAGCCGTCCGGATGTCCGAGGATCCGGTGAACCAGGCCGCGGACGACGTCGCTGTTCGTGCAGCCCCGGCACTTCCACTGGGCGTTGACCTTGATCAGGACCACGTCGTCGGGGGCGATGAGTCCCGTCGTCCGGGCCGAAGATCCCTGGCCCGAGGCGCGATAAAGCGGAAGCCTCCGTCTTTCCATGAGGGCCAGAAGCGCGTCGACGCCGAGATGGCTTCGGCCGTCGTCGCCGAACGGCGGATCGGGGATTTCGTCAACGTGAAGAATCAGGGAAAATCCGCCTTCGGGGCCGGCCGGCCCGGTCTGGCTCAAACCGAATCGGGACAGCAGGGTGGAGGCGCCTAGGGTCCCGAGGAAGATGCGGCGATTCATACTATGCCTATAGGAATTATTAAGAACTGACAATATAGGCCGGAAACGGCAGTTTGGCAAGCCGGCGAGGAGGGCGAGCGGATGGGCGGTGGGGGTAAAGAAGGCGAACGATATCAGGGGAGACGGGGCCGGTTCGGACGGGGGCGCGCCGCTCTCAGGACGACCCCGGCCTTTGACTGACCCAGGTCTTGCTTTGCGCGTCGAAGTACCGCACGCCTTCGCGGAGCTTCCGCCGCAACGCCGCCTTGTCAAGGGGAGTTGAGACCGGATTCTTTTGGAAGGCAGTGCGATATGCGTGGCTGAGAGCGTCCGTCAGGGTGACTTGGGGAGGATTCAGCGCTTCGTCGAAATCGTAATAGACCAGGCCCCAGCATGATTCCGCCCGGAGGAAGCTGTCGTCGAATTTTTGGATCATGGTGACCATCCCCCGCGAGAACAAGACCGGATCAAGCTCTGTTGAGGCGAAACGAAGATAATGCCGGGCCGTTCCTTCCGGCATTCCGGAGAACATCCGGGCTTCGCTTTGCGGTGAGGTTCCCTTCATGTCCTTCGGATCGAGGACGAAGAGAACCCCCTCGTCGTATTCGTTGTTGGTACCGACCACGACGATTTCCTTACGCCCGTCCCGGTCGGTGTCGACGACCTCGTAATCGGCCAGCTGCCCGAAGTTCCAGTATTCGCCCAGAACGCGCTTCTCAAAATCGAGGACGACCAATTGCGCCGGGGCTTCCATGAAGGCATGGGATCCGACTACGATTTCCGGGCGATCGTCTCCGACGACATCCCGGGCCTCGAGGATGTTGATGACGAAGCCCGGCGGATAACGCCTGCCGCCGACGATGACGTCCTTCCCGCAGTCGAATCTCCAGATGAGGGATCCCCGGTCGTCGAAGAGGCAGAGAATCCCAACGTTCATGTCATCGGCTGCTTGGGGGGCAAAGAGGACCTCGTTCCGGCCGTCCCCATCCCGGTCAAGGAAGATGATAAACGGAAAGCCGGTGAAGTCGTGTCCTTCAACCGATATCCTCTTTTTTGCCGGAAAGCGTTCCCGGTAGTATTCTTCCCCGCGAAGCCGGGCAAGCCCCGTGTCGAATAGCCAGAGCCTGCGGCCGTGCTTGTTGCAGACGATCAACCTGGAGCCGTCGATCCTGAAATCCGCGGGATTTCGGTCCAGGGAGGGAATAACGATGTACGCCGCGGCCGCGAGGAGGACAAGCCCGGCAATGGCCGGAATGAAATTTCTAAATCCGCTCCGGCCGGCCTTTTCGGTGTGATTCTCGACCGGGGCTGGGTCGCCGTTGGCTGTCACGTTTTTCGTCCGGAACGCGGTCTTCCTCCAGGTCTCGATTTCCCCTGGATAGGCGATAACCCGGGACCGCGTGGAATCTTTTATCCGGTGGACCGGCAAGCCGAAAGACTGCTCCCAACGCTGGCAGGTCCGGACGTCGACGTTCAGGAAAGCCGAGATCTCCTTCCAGGATGAAAGAGGCTCGTCCGCCGGCGTCTGTGCCTTCGGCGGGGGCGGATGATTCGGATTCGTCTCGGCCATGAAAAAACAGTTTATGGAAAGAGATGTCCAGCGTCAATAGAATGTGGAACTTGACTTCACCTCCTCCCAGCCCTATATTCATATCCGTCCAAAACTCTTTCTCAAGGGGGCGTATGGATTCGACGGAGATAATGAGGCGAAAGATGCATGCCGAGATCCCATCTCTCTCGTTAAACGGTGGAACCCAAGTAAGTGCCAACACACTTCCTCTCGCTGCTTAAGTAATTAGGCAGCCGTTCCCCAGGCCCTCTCCCACGGGGCCTCCGGAGCGCCAACCTGTGGGATAGCGAGCCGGGTCGGTCTTGAGCCCGGCGAGCGAAACAACATCGAGACTGGCCGAGCGGCCCCTTCCTCTTCGGGAACCGCGAGGCGAGATTAAAGAAGAGGATAAGCATGTAGATTCTTCCCGCTGAATGTCTTCGGACGCGGGTTCGATTCCCGCCGCCTCCACCATTCCTTCTACTTTGGTTCTCCGCTTATTTATGTTAAAATACATCTGTTATGGCATGCCTTGAAATTCAGCCCGCGATTTCTTTCTGCGGACGGCTTCGTTGTTTTTGGCCGCCGCCCTCACGGCCGGAATCGCCGGGCCCTACGCTTTTACCGGAGGCGAACGAATCCTCGTCTTCCGCCCCCTCCGTAACATCATCATCGACCCCGGACACGGAGGAGTGAAACCGGGCGCTAAAGGAAAATTCGGTACCCTGGAAAAGGACGTCACTCTGGCCGTGAGCCTCAAGCTCAAAGCCCTCATCGAGAAAACCATGCCCTTCCGGGTCATCCTGACCCGGGACAAGGATCTCGACGTCTCCCTGGAAAGCCGGGCGGCCGTGGCCAACAACAACGACGCCCAGGTCTTCATCAGCATCCACGCCAACGGCTCAGTCCGAAGCAAGTCGCACGGGGCGGAGACCTTTTTCATGAATGTGAACGCCTCGGACGAGGAAACCCGGAAGCTGGCCTACCTTGAAAACACCGGCGAGGAGCTGGAAAAGCGCATCGCCGACGAGGCCCAGGACGCGGTTAAGATGATCCTCTGGGACATGGCCCAAGCCGCCTATGTCCGGCAGAGCCAGCGGCTGGCCGAGATGGTCCAGGAGGATCTTAACCTCGAGCTCGGGCTGGAAAACAGGGGGATCAAGCAGGCGGCGTTCAAGGTCCTCCAGGGCGTGGCCTGCCCGGCCATTCTGGTCGAAGCTCGCCTTCATCTCCAATCCGGAAGAGGAACGGAAGCTCGGCGACGAGTTTTACCAGCAGCGCCTGGCCGAATCGATCCACCGGGGCCTTGTCCGTTACCTGAGGCTCTTCCCCCAGAAGTAAGTTCCGTCCGATGCCGAAATCAGCGCACGCCATTCTGATCCCCGTTTTGGCCGTCCTGGCCATCGGCCTGGCCCTCTTCTTTTTTCTGAGCGAGGACCGGGAGATCGATTAAGAAGGCCCCGATCACAGCCGGGCCGGCGGCGGGAGAAGGCGCGGCCTCAGCCGACATCCGGCCGAAGCGAAGGTCACCCTCTTGTTTGTCGGCGAGGACAGCGAATCCCTCATCCCGGAGGAGCGGGAAATTCTCGCCGACCCGGCTTCGCCTGCGGCCGAAGCCCGGGAGATCCTGCTGCGAGCTGATCAAAGGCTCGCAAACCGGACTGTTGTCGGCCGTTCCGCCCGAGACCAAGCTCCTCCAGGTCTATGTCGACAAGGAGGGAACGGCCTTCGTCGATTTCTCCCGGGAGTTTGCCGACCGGCATCCTTCGGGCTCGACGGCCGAAATCGCGACGGTCTACGCCGTCGTCGACTCCCTGGCCTCAAAACCTCAAGTCCGTGAAAAAGGTGTTTCTCCTGGTCGACGGCGAGGAGCGGGAGACCCTTGCCGGGCATATCGCTCTCGACTCGCCCCATCGCTTCCCGATTTTTCTCTCATCGCCGGTCGAAATTGACCGCAACCGGAGGCGCCCCGATGACCGAAGTCCAGGCTCTTCCCCGGGTCGTGATCGTCGGCTATCCCAATGCCGGGAAGTCGACCCTGTTCAATCGCCTCCTCCGGCAGAAAAAGGCCCTCGTCCATTCGCTCCCGGGGATGACCCGGGATTTTATCGCCGGGGAAGCGCGTCTTGCCGGCCGCCGGGTCGAGCTCGTGGACACGGGCGGATTCCTCGATTCCCCGGCCGAGCCGTACTCCGCTCAGGTCAAGGCCAAGGCCTGGGCCGCGGCCAAGTCGGCCGATGTCGTCCTGCTCCTTCTGGACGGGCAGAGAGGATTGCTCCCCGTCGAGGAGGACCTGCTCCGGTCCCTCCGGAAGCTCGGCCGGCCGTTCCTCGTCGCCGTCAACAAGATCGACACCGAGTCGGAAAGGCCGGAGCTCGGCGAATATTACAAGCTGGGGCGCTCCCGGGCTTCTCTTCATCTCCGCCGAGCACAAGCTGGGGATCGGGGCCCTGGAGTCGGCCGTCGCCGACCTCCTTCCGCCCGCCTCGGAAGGGGAGGAGGAGGCCGGGCCCCGGCCGCTCCGCATCGCGGTCATCGGCCGGACCAACGTCGGCAAATCCTCGCTGATCAACCGTTTCTGCGGCGAAGAGCGGGCGATCGTCAGCGAGATTCCGGGGACGACCCGCGACAGCACCGACGTCCTCATCCGGCGGGGTGCGAAGTCTTACCTCCTCGTCGATACGGCCGGGATCCGGCGGTTCGGCAAGGTCGGCGACGAGCGCGAGAGCGCCGGCGTCATCAAGGCCCGGAAGAACATCCCGTTGGCCGACGTCCTCTGCCTGGTTCTGGACACGGCGGAATTTCCGGCCCGCCAGGACGGAACGGTGGCCTCCCTGGCCCTGGAATCGGGGAAGCCGCTGGTCATCGCCCTGAACAAATGGGACCTGGTCCGGGAGGATGATGTGGTCATGGAGGAAGTTGAGAGGGCCCTCTGGAGCCGCCTCGACTTCGTGAATTATGCCCCGGTCGTTCCGGTCTCGGCGTTGTCCGGGAAAAACGTCGGTCGGATCCTCGACCTGGCCGAGCAGGTCTTTAAAAACGGACAAAAAATGATCGGGACGGCCCTTCTCAACAAGTTCGTGGCGGTCCTGAACTCTGAAAACGCGCCGATGACCAAGAAAGGCTACCGCTTCTCGATCAAGTATATGACCCAGAAGAGTGTCCTCCCCCCGACCTTCGTCGCCTTCGCCAATGCCCGGGAGCCGATGGCTCCGGCTTATGAGAAGTTCCTGGTTCAGCGGATGAGGCGTGAATTCGGGTTCGAAGGCACCCCCGTCCGGATCCTCCTCCGCGGCCCCAACCTCTGAAATCCGGGCCGAGCCAGAGTTGACTTTAAGCCCGTATTCGTTTATAAATTGGGTCTATTCCTATCAAAGGACGCTTGTCCTTAGGAGGTCAAGATGTCGAGGATACGCGCTTCGCGTTTATTTATCGGATTGTTCGCGGCGGCGATCGTCGTTGCCTCCGTCGCCTGCGATAAGCTGAACGTCAAGTACCTGAGCGGAAATCATCATTTCAACCGGGGCAACGCCCTCTTCAACGAGAAGAAGTATACGAAGGCCATCGAGGAATACGAGCTGGCCGTCCAGAACAATCCCGAGTTGAAAGAAGCCTACCGTTACATTGGCGAAAGCTACAAGTCCATCTTCCAGCCGGGCAAAGAGTCGGCAGACAACAAGGTCCGCGGGGAGAAGGCCCTGGAAGCCCTGAGAAAGGCTTATGATATCGACCCGGACAATAAGGACATCATCTACTCGCTGGCCGACATGTATGACAAGCTCCGCGACGTCGCCAATGCCGAGCAGCTGTTCCTCCGGATCATCGATCTCGAGCCCGGCAACATGAACAACTATTACATTGCCGCCGAGTTCTACAAGCGGTACGCCGGGGAAAACAAGGACCTCAAACAGAAAGCCGAGCAGATGTATCTCCGCCGGATCGAGACCGACCCGGATGCGGTCCAGGGCTACGCTTACATGGCCAACTATTACGACAACCTCCCGGTGACCGAATTTAAGGACAAGTTCGACCGGGCCCTTGAATACCATGCGAAGCGGAAGGCGATCGAGCCCAACAGCGCCGAGCTCTACTACACGATCGGCGTCAACCGGTTCAACAAAGCGTATCAGCTCCAGAATTTCCTGTCCGATCCCCAGAAGGCGGAAGCCGCGGCCGAGTCCGAGACGGCCCTTCTCAAGGCGATCGAGCTCGATTCGTCGTTCGCCAATTCCTTCGCCTATATGAAGATGCTCTACATCAACGTCCACGCCAAGATCTTCCCGGAGAAGGAAAGCCGGTACCTCGCCGAAGCCGATCGCTATGGCGAGAAGTTCACCGAAGCCCAGAAACGGGCCGTCGAGCGGATGAAGCTGGAAAAAGAGCTGAAGAAATAATCTTTTTTCGATCGGACGCGATTCCCATCCCGCCTCTCCGGCCCGGCCGGGGAGGCGGGATTTTTTATTTGACATCTCCGCCGGGATAGGGTATCCTACCCCATCATTTTATAAGAGCGAAACCTGTAGTCAGTGTTTCCTATTCTCTCATGTTGAGGTTTATGCCGATGAAGACTTTTGTCCCAAAAAAGGATGCCGTCGAAAAGAAGTGGTGGGTGATCGATGCGGACGGAAAAGTCCTGGGACGTCTGGCCACGCAGATCGCCATTTTGCTCCGCGGCAAGGCGAAACCGCAGTACGCGCCGTTCGTCGACACCGGCGATTTCGTCATCGTCGTCAACGCCGAAAAAATTGCGGTCACCGGCCGCAAAACCGAGCTCAAGGAATACCATTCCCACTCGGGTTATCCCGGCGGAATCAAGACCGAGATCCTCAAGGACTTGATGGCGAAAAAGCCCGAAGACGTCATTAAGAAAGCCGTCTGGGGCATGATTCCCAAGAACACCCTCGGGCGCGCGGTTTACAAGAAGCTCAAAGTTTACCGCGGCCCTGAGCATCCCCACGCGGCCCAGAATCCCGTGGCATACCGGTTCTAATCGAGGAGGCCGACCCAGTGAGTCTCATTCAGTATTACGGCACAGGCAAGCGGAAGACATCCATCGCCCGGGTCTTCCTGCGCACCGGCAAAGGCGATTTTACCCTGTTCGTCAACAAGCGCCCCCGCGTTTTCGACGACTACTTCCGGATGGAGTCCCACCGGATTAAGATCAAGCAGCCCCTGGCCCTGACGTCGACCGAGGACAAGTTCGACATTTTCATGCGGGTCGAAGGCGGCGGTGTCCACGGCCAGGCTGAAGCCGTCCGGCTGGGCATCACCCGGGCCCTCATCGAATTCAACCGGGAGCTCAAACCGGCTCTCAAGGCCGCCGGCCTTGTCACCCGCGACTCCCGGATCAAAGAGCGGAAAAAATACGGCCTGCTCGGCGCCCGCAAGGCCCCGCAGTACCACAAGCGTTAACGGAGGATCCCGTGGTCTCAGTCACGATGAAGGAATTGTTGGAGGCGGGCGTCCATTTCGGGCACCAAACCAAGCGCTGGAATCCCAAGATGAAGGAATTCATCTACGGCCAGCGGAACGGCATCTACATCATCGACTTGCAGAAGACGATCAAGGTCTTCAAGGAAAGCCTGGCCTTCGTCAAGGTCATGGCCGAGGGCGGCAAGGACATCCTGTTCGTCGGGACCAAGAAACAGGCCCAGGATATCGTCCGGGACGCGGCCCTCAAATGCGAGTCGAGCTACGTCAACCAGCGCTGGCTGGGCGGACTTCTGACGAACTTCAAGGTCATCCGAGGCTCGATCGACAAGCTGGTCGAGATGGAGGAGATGCGGGAAGACGGCCGCTGGGACCTTCTCTCCAAGAAGGAGCAATCCAAGATGGAGAAAGTCTACCGCAAACTCAGCAAGAACCTGGGCGGGATCAAGAATATGAAAGGCGTCCCCGGGGCGATGTTCGTCATCGACTCCTCCCGGGAGACCATCGCCCTCGAGGAAGCGCGGAAGATGGGGATCCCGATCGTGGCCATCGTCGACACCAACGGCGATCCCGACAACTTGACGTATCCCATCCCCGGCAACGACGACGCCGTCCGGGCGATCGAGCTGTTTTCCGGCAAGATCTCGGAAGCCATCCTCGACGGCAAGAAGTCGGCAATCGAAAAATCGATGCTCGAGGACAAGGCCGGGGAAGCCCCGGCCGCCGAGGAATCGACCCTGGACCTCGGCTGAGACCCTCGGGGGGCGGGACCGGGCCCGATCCCGGACGAAACGACATAAGGAGTTCCTGATGGATATTACGGCGGATATGGTTAAAGAATTACGCGAGCGCACCGGCATCGGCATGATGGAGTGCAAGCGGGCCCTGGAAGAAGCTTCCGGGGACCAGGAAAAGGCCATCGAAATCCTGCGGAAGAAGGGCTACGCCCGGGCCGCGGAAAAAGCCGAGCGGGCCGCCCTGGAAGGCCGGATCGGGGCGTACATCCACACCAACGGCAAAATCGGCGTCCTCGTTGAAATCAACTGCGAAACCGATTTTGTGGCCAAGAATGAAGAGTTCCTGGACCTGGTCAAGAGCGTCGCCATGCACATCGCGGCGGCGAATCCGAAATACGTCGCCCCGGCCGACATCCCGGCCGACATCCTCGAGAAAGAGCGGGAGATTATCCGCGAACAGTTCAAGGACTCCAAGAAGCCGGCGGAGATCGTCGAGAAGATCGTCGAGGGCAAGCTGACCAAGTTCTACGAGGAGACCTGTCTCCTGGAGCAGCCCTACATCCGCGACGACAAGATGAAGGTCAAGGACCTCCTGACCCAGTTCATCAGCAAATTCAAGGAGAACACCAAGATCGGCCGGTTCACCCGGTACCAGATCACGAAATAATCGAGAGGAGGCAGGTCGTGTCGAAACTCGCCTACGACCGCGTTCTGCTCAAGCTTTCGGGGGAGTCTCTCCTGGGGAAGATGTCCTTCGGCATCGATTTTCGCGACGGCCCAATCCATCGCCCAGGAAATCAAAGACGTCCAGGCCTGCGGCGTCCAGATCGCGATCATGATCGGGGGCGGTAACATCTTCCGCGGCGTGCGGGGCACGTCCGAGGGAGTGGAGCGCGTCTCGGCCGACCAGATGGGCCTCCTGGCCACGATCATGAACGGGATCGCCCTCCAGGACGCCCTTGAGAAGATCGGCGTCCACACCCGCCATGTTTCGGCCATGGAAATCCGGGCCATCGCCGAGCCGTTCATCCGGCGCCGCGTTCTCCGCCACCTGGAGAAGGGCCGGGTCGTCATTTTCAGCGCCGGGCTGGGCAGTCCCTATTTCACGACGGACACTGCGGCGGCCCTGCGGGCTCTGGAAATCAAGGCCGGGGCGATCCTCAAGGCAACGAAAGTCGACGGCATCTATTCGGCCGATCCCCTGAAGAATCCCCAGGCCAAGCGGTTCCAGCGGATCCGGTACATCGAGGTCCTGAAAAAGGGCCTCGAAGTCATGGACGCGACGGCCATTTCCCTCTGCAAGGACAACAAGCTCCCGATTGTCGTCTTCAGCTTGAAGAAGCACGGCAATATCCTTCGGGCGGTTATGGGCGAGAACATCGGGACGACCGTTTATTAACCTGGAGGTCGATATGGTCAAGGACGCTCTGCACGATCTCGATCGCAAGATGAAGGCCTCCCTGGACCATTTCCGGAAGGAGCTCAGCCGCCTCCGGACGGGCCGGGCCAACCTCGGGATCTTCGAAGATATCAAGGTGGATTACTACGGGGTGATGACTCCGGTCAATCAGACCGCCCGGGTCGGCATCCCCGATCCCAGCTTAATCACGGTCGCTCCCTACGACGCATCCGTTCTGGAAGCGATCGACAAGGCCATCCGCTCGGCCGACCTGGGATTCAACCCCATCAACGACGGCAAGATGCTCAAGATTCCGGTGCCCCCCCTGGACGAGGAACGGCGCCGGGAGATCGTCAAGAAGGTCAAGAAGATGCTCGAGGACGAAAAAACCGCCCTCCGCAATCTCCGCCGCGAGACCAAGGAATTCATCGAGGAGCTCGAGAAGGAGAAGGAGATCGGCGAAGACGACAAGTTCAAAGGTCTCGAAGAGCTCCAGAAGCTGACCGACGACTTTACCAAGAAGATCGAAGAGATCGCCGCGACCAAAGAAAAAGAGATCATGCAGATCTGATCTCCCCGGCCTTCCGGCCATGAGCGCGCCCCGACGCATCCTGATCGTCAACACCCATTCCGTCCTCAATTCCGGGGACGCGGCCATCGTCCTGGCCCAGGTTTGCTGGCTTCGCCAAGCGGTCCCGGGAGTTCAAATCACCCTGACCTCGCGGACGGCCAAGGCCGATCGGACGCTGTACGAGCCGCTGGGTCTGCAGGTCATCCCCGCCCTGTACGATGTCCCGAGCCTTTTTTCCGGCGGCCCGGCGGGATGGACTAAAAGCCTCGCCTCCCTCGTCCGCGTCCGGGCGAAGACGGACCTCATCCGGGAAACTTCCCGGGCCGACCTCGTCATCGGCTCGGGCGGCGGATATTTCTACTCCAACCGCCCTTCAGGCCCGGGGCCGATGTTTCTCCAGAACCTCTTCCACCTGAAGCTGGCCTGCCTCTTGAAAAAGCCGGTCGTCCTCTTTCCCCAATCTTTCGGCCCGACATTTGACGACCGCTCGTCCCGGTTGCTGGCGAACCTCGTGACGGACAAATCGGTGAAAAGAGTCCTGGTCCGGGAGGAAAACTCCCTCCGGTTTCTCGAACGCGCCCTCGGGAATAAATTCGATCCGGCCCGATTCGTCCTGTGCCCGGACCTGGCTTTTCTCCTCGCTCCGGAAGACGGCGGTGACGATATTCAGGGCCTCCCTCGTCCGGTCACGGCCATCACCGTGCGTCATTGGGATTTCCCCGAGCTTTCGTCGGCTGCGGAAAAGGAAAAGCGACGCCGCGGATACTTCGCCGGCCTCGAGGAGACCGCCGCCCGGATTTATCAAACGTGGGGCGGGACGATCCTGCTCTTTCCCCAATCCCGCGGGCCCGGCGCGTTCGAAAACGACCGGCCGGCGTCTTTGAAGCTTTATCACGCCTTGAAAAGCCGGATCCCTCCGGGACGCCTGGCCTGGGTCGATTTCCCGGACGTTGTCTCGCCGCAGGCGATCCAGCGGCTTTGCGCCCGGGCGGATCTTCTCCTGGCCACTCGGTTTCATTCGGCCATCCTCGCCCTTCTCGGCGGGACACCCGTCCTGTCCCTTAATTACCAGCCGAAAAGCTCCGGGATGATGCGGATGCTCGGTCTGGAGCGCTATGCGGTGGACATCGCCGAAGTCCGGCCGGAGGTCCTCGGCCCCTTGGCCGACGAGATTCTGGGGCAGGGGAGCCGGTTCCGCCCGGCGATCCTTGAGCGCGTCGGCCGGATGAGGGAAACGGCCAAAGCCCTTCTCCGGGAAACCCTGGACGGGATGGGTATCTTCCAACCGTGAACGTCCTTCTCGTCAATAAATATTTCTACCCCCGGGGCGGGTCCGAGCGGACGCTTTTCGACACCGCCGCTCTGCTTCAAGCGGAGGGACACCGTGTTTCATTTTTCTCCATGAGCCATCCGAAAAACCGAGAGACGTCCTTTTCCCGGTTTTTCGTTTCGGAGATCGACTATGAGCATCCCGGCTCGCCGATCCGGAACATCCGGGCGGCGGCCCGCCTCCTCTATTCTACCGAGGCCCGGACGAAGCTGGCCCGACTGCTCGACGCCACCCGCCCCGACCTCGTCCATCTCCATAATATCCATCACCAGATCTCTCCCGCGATCATCCCGCTTCTCAAGAAGCGGGGTCTCCCGGTGGTGATGACCCTCCATGATTACAAGATGGTCTGCCCGGTTTATACGTTGGCCCGCGACGGCCGGCCATGCGAGGAATGCCGCGGAGGGAGGTTCTCCCGCTGTTTCGTTCATCGATGCGCCAAGGGGTCCTACGGCAAAAGCCTGCTTGCCGCCGTGGAAATGGTCCTTCACCAGCGCCTGCTCCGGCTCTACCGCGGGGTCGATGTCTTTCTCGCTCCCAGCCGGTTTCTGAAAAACAAGATGGAGGAGATGGGATTTTCCGGCCGGATCGTCCATCTGCCCAACTTCCTTCCGGTCGCCGGATTCGAGCCCGGCGGCGGCTCGCCGGGCGAGGGCGCTCTCTATTTCGGGCGCCTTTCTCCCGAAAAAGGGCTGGCCACGCTGCTCGACGCGGCCGAGCGAACCGGGATGTCCTGGAAAATCGCCGGGGAAGGGCCGCTGATGGACTCCCTGGCGGCGGAGATCCGGGAGCGTTCTTTGACAAACGTTTCCTTGTTGGGCTATAAACCCGCTGAAGCCCTCATTCCGGTCATCAGGAGTTCCATGTTCGTCGTCCTTCCTTCCGCCTGGTATGAAAACCAGCCGTACGCAGTGATGGAGGCCTTCGCCCTGGAGAAGCCGGTCGTCGCGGCCCGAATCGGCGGAATTCCCGAGCTTGTTCGGGACGGGGAAACCGGTCTGACCTTCGAATCCGGAAACGCCGCCGACCTGGCCGAAAAGGCAACGCTTCTTTTCCGGTCCCCGGCGCGGGCCCGGGACATGGGGCGGAACGCCCGGCGGCTGGTCGAAACGGAATTTTCTCCGGCCGACCATTATCGCCGGCTCATGGGCATTTACGCCTCGGTCCTGCGGGGAAAGGCCTGACATGGAAGCGGCGATTGTCGTGACCTACAGGTGCGACAACCGCTGCCGGATGTGCGGGACCTGGAAATACCCGACTCGGCCGGAAGAGGAATTCGCGCCCGGCCTCCTTCGCAAGCTTCCCCGGCTTTCCTTCTGCAACGTGACCGGCGGGGAGCCGTTCCTCCGGGCCGACCTCGAGGAAATCGTTTCGATTCTGGCCGAGAAGGCGGGTCGAATCGTCATCTCGACCAACGGCTATCACACGGACCGGATCCTGGACCTGGCCCGCCGCCATCGCCGCCTCGGATTCCGGGTGAGCCTGGAAGGCCTGCCCGCGGTCAACGATGAGCTGCGGGGGCGGCCGGACGGCTTCGACCGCGGGCTCCGGACGCTGCTCGAGCTCCAGGCTGCCGGGGTCCGGGATATCGGATTCGGGATCACGGTTTCCGACGGGAACGCCGGGGATTTGCTGGCGCTTTATCGGCTCTCCCGGGGCCTCGGCTTGGAATTCGCCACGGCGGCCGTTCACAATTCCTATTACTTTCACACGGCCGACAACGCCTTCCGGGACCCGGACCGGGTCGCCGAGGCGTTCGCCGAGCTGATGGCGGCCCAGCTTCGCGAGAAGAACGTCAAGAGCTGGTTCCGGGCGTATTTCAACCACGGCCTGATCGCCTACGTCCGGGGGAGGGAACGGCTCCTCCCCTGCGGGGCGGGGACGGATCTGTTTTTTCTCGACCCGTTCGGCGAGATCCGGCCGTGCAACGGGATGGAGGAGAGCGCCTGGCTGGACTCGTTCGGCAACCTCCGCGACCGGCCTTTCGTTGAGATCTGGAATTCGCCGAAGGCCGCGGAAATTCGGGAGAAGGTTCGGACCTGCCCGAAGAATTGCTGGATGATCGGGACTGCGGGCCCGGCCATGAAAAAGAACATCCGGAAACCCCTGGCCTGGATCGCCCGGCGCAAGCTCGGCCGGCCGGAGAAACAGACAACGTGAGAATCGCCTTGATCGGTCAGAAGGGCATCCCGGCGACGTTCGGGGGAGTGGAAAAGCATGTCGACGAGCTCAGCCGCGGCCTGGCCTCGGCCGGGCATGACGTCCGGGTGTATGTTCGGGACTGGTATACGCCGAAGAACCTCAAGGTCGTCGACGGCGTCCGCCTCCTGCATGTCCCGACGATCCATTCCAAGCATCTCGACGCCGCCGTCCACAGCTTCCTCTGCACCCTTCACGCCGTCGTTTCAGGCGCCGATATCATCCATTTTCACGCCATCGGGCCGTCGATTTTTTCGATCCTCTCCCGGCTGTTCGGCCGGAAGACGGTCGCGACAATCCATCGTCTGGACTGGGCCACGGACAAGTGGAAAACGCCGGCGAAACTGGCCCTCAAAGCGGGGGAATGGATCTCCGTCCGGTTCCCCCAGCGTACGATTGTTGTTTCCGAGGAACTCCGCCACTATATCCATAATAAATATGGCCGGGAGGCGATTCATATCTCCCACGGCATCCGATTGCCGGCGCCGGTTCCGGCCGAGATCCTCCGGACGAAATTCGGCCTTAAAGAGAAAGGATACATTTTGTTTATGAGCCGGCTTGTCCCGGAAAAACGGGCCGACTGGATGGTCCGGGCCTTCCGGGAGCAGAAGAAGAAAGGTTTCCTTCCCGGCGAAATCAAGCTCGTGATCGCCGGGGGCGAAGGGGGCAGTCCCGCCTATGTCCAGCGGCTGAAGGATATCGCCGAAGGAGCCCCGGACGTCGTGTTCACCGGGTATGCGACCGGACGGCTCAAGGAGGAGCTCCTCAGCCAGGCCATGCTCTTCGTCCTTCCGTCCGACCTGGAAGGCTTTCCCATCGTCCTCATGGAGGCCATGAGCTACGGCCTTGCCTGCCTCTGCAGCGACATCGTGCCGCATCGGGAGGCGGTCCGCAACGGCGTGGACGGCCAACTGTTCCGGACGGCCGACTTTTCCGATTTTGGCGCGAAGCTCCGGGAGCTCGTCGAACGGCCGGAGCGGCGGAAGGCCCTCGGCGACGAAGCCCTGGCCCGGATGAGGAAGCGGCCGAGCTGGATGGATGTCGTCCGCCAGACCGAAGCCGTCTACCGCACGATCCGCTGACCCGTGATACAATCTCTCCCAGCCCGAAGCGAACCCGTAAAGGAGACCGCGATGAACCGACGGATGAAAACCGCGGGCCTTGCCCTCGGCCTGCTTCTTGCCCTGACCGCCTTGGCCGCCGAGATCGACACCCATCCGTTCGACAACTGCACCAGCCTGCTCGTCGGCCGGCTCGCTTCGGCCGACGGTTCAACCATGACCAGCCATTCCTGCGACAGCGGAACGGACCGGACCTGGATGACGATGGAGCCGGGCCGGACTTTTGCCGCCGGGTCGACGGCCAAAGTTTATCTGGAGCCGAAGCGGTCGAAAAAGCCCGACGATCCCGAACGTCTGGACGCGGGCGAAATCCCCCAGGTCGCCCAGACGTACGGTTTCCTGAACGCCGCATACCCGATCATGAACGAAGTCCAGCTGGCGATCGGGGAGACGACAATCGGAGGACGGCGGGAGCTTGTGAGCGACGCGGGAATCCTGGACGCCCCCGAGCTCTATCGCCTCTGTCTCGAGCGGGCCAAGACCGCCCGGGAGGCGATCCGGGTCCTGGACGAGCTGACGAAGGCTTACGGCTATAACGACTGGGGCGAATGCTTCACGTTCGCCGATCCGAAGGAAGTCTGGTTCCTGGAGATCTACGGTCCGGGGAAGGGGAAGAAAGGCGCGGTCTGGGCCGCCGTCCGAATCCCCGACGACGAGATCGGCGTCTCGGCCAATGCCGGGCGCATCCGCAAGCTCGACCTCAAGAACAAGGACTTCGTCGCGGCCTCGGCCAACGTTACCGCCGTTGCCGCAGAATACGGCTGGTGGAATCCGAAAAGCGGCGAGGCCTTCGATTTCACTTATGCCTACAATCCCGGGAGCCGGGCCAGCCTCGGCTGCCGGCGGAGGGAATGGCGGGCCCTGAGCCTTCTCGCTCCGTCTCTCAAGCTCGATCCCAACTCGGAAAACTACCCCTTTTCGGTCAAGCCCGAAAAGAAAGTCACGGTGCCCGACTTGCTGGCGATCTTCCGCGACGCCTATGACGGAACTGCCTTCGATATGACCCGGACCGTCACGACCGTCGACCGCGAAGGCAAGACAATCACCAGCCCCGTGGCCGGGCCGTATCTCAACGCCGATCTCATAGGCCTCCTGAAAATCGTCCGGGAACGGACGATTTCCTCTCCAGCCGCCACATACGTCCAGATCACTCAATCCCGGAGCTGGTTGCCTGACCCGATCGGCGGCGTGGTTTGGCTGGGGTACGATAATCCGGCGACGACCCCCCATACGCCGTTCTACTGCGGGATCACGCGGATGCCCGATTCCTATATGGTCGACGGCCGCTGGGGTTACAAGGACGAGAGCGCCTGGTGGACATTCCGGAAGATTTCGAAGCTGGCCAACCTCCGCTGGCAGGACATGAGCAAAGAAATCGCCAAGGTCTGGAAGCCGATGGAGGAAAGGCTCTTCGCCGATCAGGCTAAAATTGAAGAAGAAGCCCTGGCCCTTTTCAAAAAAGATCCGGCCGAAGCCCGGGCGTTCCTGACGGCCTACTCGGTGAAAGCGGCCGAAGACGCCGTCGCCGCTTATCGGCAGCTCGAGCGCGACCTCTGGACGAAATTCAACTACCGGTTTTAACCTGGATTATTCATAAAAATTCTTAAAATTCTTATTTTTGTTTTAATTCATAAAGATACGAAATTTGAGTTTTTCCTGCATAATCCAGGTTAAGTTCTGGGGCGGAGTCTTCTTGAACCAGTTCTCGGTCATCCCGAACTTGGTCCGGAGGGCGATTCCCCAGGCCAATAGGCTGAGGAAGAAGGAGAACAGCGCCCCGAACACCGGGATAAATCCGATAAAGGACACCACGGCCAAGCCCAGGAAGGCGCCCGCCATCGGGGAAATCGACGTCTTGTTGAAGACCTTGGCCGCCATCTGCCCGGCCACGAAATAGACGACCACCCGGCCGAAGACCTTGATGACGATCGCCGCGAAGGCCAGGGCGATGAGAATCGGGATCCCGATCAGGATGATGCTGAGGAACGCGGCGAAAACCATCAGGAACGTATATGCGGCGGCCGAAACCAGGCCGGTCAGAAGGACGGGGCCGACTGTGCGGGGGAGCTCGGCTGAGGCCAGGGTGAGGTTTTTCGGGAAGAAGCCGGCTATGACCACGATCAGGATCGCCCACATGAAGAGAGAGACGATTTTCAGGATCATGATGAAGGGCATGAGGCCGGCCCCGAAGAACCCGCCGATTCCGCCCTTGAGAAACCGGGCGCGCAGGTCCTCGGATTTGAAATAGACGGTGTCGCCCTTGACTTGGCTGCCTTCCTCGCGGATCAGGGTCCCGCCGAGGATCATGAGGTCCTTGTGAATCACGGCCGTCGGTTTGAGGACGACCCGAGCGGCGATCCCGACGAAGGAATCCCCGACTTCGCCGCTGATCGTGACTTCGCTGCCGACGACCAGGACATCTTTGCGGATTTTTCCCTCGAGGTTCACCGTCCCTCCCCAGGCGATCAGCTGCTCCTGCTCGCTCCCGGCGGCGATGATGATGTCTTTCTTATAGCCGACCTTCGTTTCCCCTTGGGCGGCGAGGAGGGTTCCCAGCCCCGCCGCAAGTAGGATGAATAAGGCGGCCGCAATCCCGGTCGCTTTTTTATTTGTCATGGGTTCTCTCCGATAAGATCTGCCGGCGGCGGAGGAGCATGCCTCCGGTGATCACGATGACGAGCGAGCCCCCGGCCAGGACCGCCTGGCCCTCCGGACCGATCATGTCGGCGACCGAGCGCAGGGTGGCCAAAACCTGGCCGGATATGGTTTCGATGATTTTCCCGGCGAGCGTGAGGAGCTTCAATCCCTTGGCCGCGAAATTGAGCGCGCCCTGGAGATAAGAGCCGAAGGCCGTTCCGATTTTTTGAAGGGTAACGAGAACGCTTTGACCCGAGAGGATGACGCCTAACCCTAATCCCGAGACGAGCGTCGCCGCGGCGGCCGTAGCCCAAACCAGCCGGAGCCGGAGCTTTCTTGCCGGGGCGGCCGGAAGCTTGGCCATGACGCAGGCGGCGAAATCGTCCGGAATGGAAAACGAGGGAAGGCTTTCCGCCGCTTCGGCCAGGCGCTTGCGGGCGTCCAGGGCATAGCGGCAGGCCGGGCATTCTTCGAGATGGCGTTCGACGGCGGCCGATTCCTCGGCCGGAAGCGCGCCGTCCAGGTAATCGTAAACGCGATGAACGGTCAGACAGGGCATGACGACTCCTCGAGTAAAGCCCGCATAATTTCCTTGGCCTGAAAGACCCGGTTCTTTACCGTCCCGACCGGGATTTTCTTGATATCGGCCATTTCTTCATAGCTCATTCCGTTCACATGTCTCCAGACAAACAGCTCCTTCAGGTGGGCCGGCAGCCGGTCCATGGCCGCTTCCAGCCTCGCTTGGAGCTCCTTCCTCTCCAGCTCGCGGACGACGGATGCCGATTCGTCGGCGACCTGAAGATAACACCCATCCTCGCCCTCATCGACCGGCTGGTCCAGCGAGACGGCGACGATTTTCTTCTTCCTCCAATGATCGATGAGATAATTGGAGGCGATCCGGAACAGCCAGGTCGAGAACTTGTATTCGGGCCGGTAGGTGGAGAGCGAGGCGTAAGCCCGGAGAAAAACTTCCTGGCTGACATCCAAGGCCATTTCTCGCTCCCGGACCATCCGGCTCACGTAATTGAGCATCGGCTGCTGGTACTTCCGGATGATCGCCTCGAACGCTCCCCGGTCGCCGCGAAGAGCTTTGCGGACGAGTTTGGGGTCGTCGAGCCCGGAGGCCTTTTTATCCTCAATCATTTATACGGGCTCCGGGGGGAAAGGTTCAGCGCTTCCGGGGGGCGGTGTCATCGATGACCTCGCAGCCCTCCGGGACCTTGAGAGAGAATAAGCCGGGCCCCAGGCGGGGGTTTGTTTTCAGTCGGGAAAAGACGAATTCGTTCCTGTTATCGGCCCAGTCGAAGATGATGACCCGGCGGAGCAGGCGCGTCCGGGCGTCGATTTCGACCAGGATGTAGCTGGTTTCGCCCTCCTCGATAGGGGTCAGCTTCAGCTGATGGACGGGGCCTTCCGCGCCGGGGAAGGGGCTGTTTTCAACCCGGTAAGTCTCGGCCAGACGTCCTTGGCCGGTCACCAGGCCGAAAATCGCGTTGTTGGCTTCGCTGGCGGGAAGAAGCTGACGGAGAAGCTGGTTTTCTTCCGGATCGTAGGTTTCCAGGATCCCATCGCTCAGGACGACCACCTGTCCGCTCCCCCCCGATATTCCCAGCGCATCTTGCCTGGTTTTTGATAATACAGCCGGCCTTTTTCCCGGAGGGGAGTCGAAACGGTGGCGGAATGGAAGGACTGTTCGAAATCGGCCTGGAGGGAATCGAGGGCGGCCAGGGTCTGTTCCGTCCGGACGAGAATCTCCCGGTCGGCGTCCTGGGCGGGCGTCGGGACGGCGGCGGCCAGGATGAGCAGAAAACCGGCCCAAACGACCCGCCGGAGGCCTCGGAGCGCCCTGGAAATCCTTCTTTCCCTTTCCATCGTCCGCATATTATATCATGGACGGTCCGGATTGTTTCTGGTATAAACCGGGGAATGACCGCGGGATATCTCCTTCTTTTCGCCGCTTATCTCGGCCTGCTTCTGGCCGTCGGGCTCGGTTTTACCCGGCGGATGAAAAGCGCCGAGGATTTTTTTCTCGCCGGCCGGCGGCTTCCATGGGGGCTGGTCTTCGTTTCCCTGACGGCTTCATGGTTTGGGGCGACCTCCATTCTGGTATCGACCGATGAAGCCCTCAGGACCGGCGTTGGGGCGATCTGGATCGTCGGGTTTCCGGCCGTGGCGACCGTCCTCATCCTGGCGGTCGTCTTCGCTCCCCGCCTCCATCGCCTGCCGGTTTTGACCTGGTCCGACCTGGTCGAGCTTCGCTACGGCCGGACGGTTCGGCATCTCGCTTCCGGCCTTCTCGTCTGGTACATGGCCCTTCTGGCCGCTTCCCAGATGTCGGCCTTGGGGCTATTTCTGGGATCCACTATCGGCCTGTCCTATGGCCTGGCTCTTGCTGTCGGGACGGCGGTCGTTCTGGTCTATACCGCCCTGGGAGGGCTGCGGTCCGTCGTTTGGACCGATGTCCTGCAATGCCTCCTGCTTCTGGCCGGAATGACGGCTTTGCTCATTACGGCCGCGGGCAAATCCTCCTTTTCCGAAGCGGCCGCCCTGGCCGAATCTTCCGGGAAGGCCGGCTACTTCGACCTCTTTCACGACTTCGGGAAAAACGGCCTCATGTTTCTGTCCTTCACCTTGGCCTGGACGATCTCCCCGATCGCCCTCCAGCGGATCCGGGCGGCCCGAAGCGCGGCCGCCGCTCGAATGGGCCTGGGGGCGACGGCCGCCGCTTTGTCGGGGCTCTATTTGCTCGTCGTCGCGATCGGACTTTTAGCCTTTCCCCTTTTTCCGGCGGGGACCGGAGACCGGCCGCTGGTGGCGGCGATCGCCGGCACGGGGGGCTTTGCCCTCGGCGGCCTCGTCTTCATCGCCGTCCTGGCCGCGATTCTTTCGACGATGGACACGGCGATCAACGCCGGGGCGCTGGTTTTGAGCCGGGATGTGATCGAGCAGGTTCATCCCCGGGCGAAGGATCGTCCGGTCTTCTGGGGCCGGATGGCGACCGTCCTGCTCGCCGCGGCGGCGTTTCTCGTGGCCTTGAAGCTTCGGAGCGTTCTCAAGACGATCGGCCTGTCCTCGGAAATCCTGGCCGAGGGCTTTTTTATCCCCGGACTGGCGATGATCTTCCTCCGGGGCCGGTATCCTCGGGCCGGGCTCCTGAGTGTCTGCGGAGGAGGGGGATTCGCCGTCCTGACCTTCTTGGAGGCTTCGGAGGTGATCTCCCTTGGCTTGCCGACGTGGCCGTTTTCCCTGCCCTTGGGACTCCTGATCAACGCCGCCGGTTTCGGCCTGGGGATGATGCTGGATTATCGCAAGTGTCCCGTCTTATAAATTCTTTGCGTTTGTCCTTCGCGAGCCGGGACACTTCCAAGGGGGAGTCAAGAGCGTTGTTTGAAGCCGGCGATTTGGATAAGATGAGACCGATGAATTATTAAGAAAATGCGCGCGTCGAGCTCTGGCTGATCAAATACCCGGGGAAAGCCCTGATCGGCTTGTGGATGAAGCTCTGCCGCTGGAGGATCGAAGGCGACGAGGCTTACCGGGCTCTCCGCAAGGCCGGCCGCCCCGTCGTTCTCCTGATCTGGCACGGGAAGATCTTCGTCGTCCCGTATTTTTTCCGGAAGCGCCGGATCATGGCCCTTGTCAGCCCCTCCAAGGATGGAGAGCTTGTCGCCCGGCTGATGGATGGCTGGGGATACAAGCTCATCCGAGGCTCCGGGTCGCATCCGATGAAAACCGCCTGGATTGAGATGATGAACGAGCTCAAGGCCGGCGGGGAGGTCATGATCATCCCGGACGGCCCCAAAGGCCCCGATCGGAAATTCAAGCTCGGGGCGATCAAGCTGGCGACCGAGACCGGGGCGGCCCTGGTTCCCTTTTCCTTCACCGCCAAGCGGCGAAAGATCCTTCACAGCTGGGACCGGTTCGAGATGTTCTATCCCTTCACGAAAATCGCCGCGGTGTACGGCGAGCCGATCGAAGTTCCCCGGAATCTCCCGCCGGCCCTCATGGAAGACGAACGCCTCCGGGCGGAAAAGATCATGCTCGACTTTGAGGCCGGGGTGGAGACGCGGTTCTCCCGGCCGGCCTGAAAAAATTCCGTTAAGAAGTCACTCGCGGCGGTTCGGATTTCTGGAACTGGGCGGCGGTTTCCTTATTCATCAGGATGACGATCGAATAGATGCCCAGGGCCGTCCCGAAGGGGACATTGAGCAGGCTGAGGAAGGAGACGACCAGGGTCAGGATCCGGCCCCATTCGTACCCCTTAAGCAATCCGTACCCGCCGAGGATCTTCGGGAGGCCGATCGCCGCCAGGAACGATCCGATGAAGAATCCGACGAATCGGAGGATGCCCTGGGCCGGCGGATCGATATCGGGGATGAAGGAGATGCCCGTGAGGAGCATGAACATGAAGGCGGCGCCAACCAGGCTCAGGGCGCCGAAAATGATCCACAGGATCCCGATAATTTTCACGTGATCGGTCATGGCGGTTTCCTTTCGTTCTTCACCCTTTTTTACGGGCCGGCGCCGGAAAAGTTTTCCGGCCTTGACAACGCCTCCCCTAAAAAGATAAACCTGTATTGCTTTTCACGGAGGGAAAAATGAAAAAACTGCTTCTTCTGACCGCCGCCCTGGCCCTCGTCCTGGCCGTCCCCGCCACCGCCCAGACCGCCGCCGACCTCATCAAGGCCGGGGATGAGGCCCAGGCCCAGAGAAACGACGCGAAGGCCCTCGAATCCTTCCTGGCCGCCGTCAAGCTCGAGCCGGGCAATTACGAGGCGCTTTGGAAGGCGTCCTCGGCGATGGTCGATGTCGGCGATCTGATCGACGTTAAGGAGAAGGGCGGGCTCGAAAAGCAGAAAAAATACTACCAGGACGCGGCCGATTTGGCCCGGAAGGCCGTGGAAGTCAATCCGAACGACACCAACGGCCATTTCCAGCTTTCGGCCGCCCTGGGCATGTACGCCCTGGGGCTGGGGAACAAGGAAAAGATCGCGATGTCGAAAGAGATCAAGGCCGAGATCGAGAAAGCCATCGAGCTCGATCCGATGAATGACGGCGCCCATCACGCCCTCGGCCGGTGGCACCGGACGATCGCCGACATCGGCGGAGCCAAGCGGATGTTCGGGAGCATTTTGTACGGCAAGATGCCCAAAGGCACCAACGAAGAAGCCTTGGCGGCCCTGAAGAAGGCCATCGAGATCAAGCCCGAATATATCAACCATCACCTGGAGCTCGGCCGGACGCTCCTGGTCGTGAAAAATTACGCCGGAGCCGCGGCCGAATTCCAGAAGTGTCTCGACCTGCCGGAGACGACGTCCAAGGACGCGATGTACAAGGAAGAGGCGAAGACGGAACTGGCCGCGGTCCAGAAGAAGCTGAAATAAACGGGGGTTCGTCCGGTCAGCGGACCGGGCGTTCAAGGACGACCGGAATTTTCCGGAACAAGAATCGGCCGTCGTAATCGATCTCCGCTCCCGAGACGCGCGGATTCTTACCTTCCGGGCCTGAGATTTCGACAAGGACTTTGCCTGTCCCGAAAGGCCGGAGAAGGGCTTTCCCGGCCGTCCGGGCCGTGCCGCAAAGGTAAAACCCGATGATCTTTTTCCCGAGGTCGGCGTCCAAACCGTAAAAAGCCTCGAGAGTAGGCCAGGCCGGCGAAGGGGAGGGGAGGATGCTTTCGACGTAGACCCGATCTCCCCGCCGGTGTCCCAGGAGAAAGCCCCGGCTTCCCCCGGCCGGGGCGATCCGGCGGACCGCGCCGAGCGTTTGGAACGCGCCCGCGGTAAGAAAGATGTCCATCAAAGTCATTATAGCAGATAGAGGGCCTGGAGAAAGCGCCAGACGGCGGCCACGTCGGGAAGCCGGTATTGGGCCGCTGTCGGCCTTCTTCCGCCGATGCAGACGGTCAGGCCGCGCCCGGCCAGGGCCCGGAAGGCATCCTCATCCGTCCGGTCGTCTCCAAGATAGACAGGCGTCGCCCGTCCCTGTGGATCGAGCCGGTCCATAAGGCATAGAACCGCCTTCCCCTTGTCCCAGGCGACGGCCGGGCGGATCTCGTAGACTTTTTTCCCCTCCGTCAACTTCAACCTTCCCGATCCGGTCGGAACGATTTCTCTGAGGATCCCTTGAATTTCCGGCGCGCGGGCGGTCTGGGCCCGGCGGAAGTGAACACTGGCGCTGAGTCCCTTGTCGTCGATCCAAACGCCCGGGATGTGTTTTAACCGGCGTTTGGCCTCCCGGAGGATTTTCTTCAGGACCGGGATGGTCCTTTTCGCCTCGGGATGCAGCCAAACCGTTCGTCCCTGCCGGACCTCCAAGCCGTGGTTTCCCGCCCAAGCGAGCCCCGGCAGATTGACCCGGGATCCGAATGTCTTTGAGAGACCGGCCGGAAACGACGGCCGTCGGAAAACGACGGGCGAGCCCGGCCAGCATCTTTTCCCGGCCCGGGTGATCCGGACTTTCTCCGGATCCGATTGGAGGCGAACCAACGTCCCGTCAAAATCCAGAAACAGGAGAAGGGGTGCGCTTTCTCCGGCGGCCCGGACAAGCCTTTTCATAAAGTGATCAGGCTTCCCGGCCGCTCCAGCGACAGGAATAGCAGGAGGTAATCCCGAATGTGTCGGGTGATGAGAAAATTGGCCCGGACATGCTCCCGGCCGTTCCGTCCGAGGCGGGAGGCGAACCGGGGCGTGTTCAGAAGCTGCTTGATCCAGAAAGCCGTTCCCTCGATCGTATAGGTCAGGATCCCGGAAAACTTATGGGTGATCTGGAGCGGGATGCCGCCGACGGCCCCGGCGATGACCGGCTTGGCTTTCCAAAGGGCTTCGGCGACGGTGAGGCCGAAGCCTTCCTTCAGGGATTTCTGCAGGATGACGGTCGAGGCCCGCTGGAGGGCGTTGATTTCGATGTCGCTGCCCGGGGGCAGAAAAAGGACGAAAATGTCCGGATCTCCGGCCGCTTCGTTCCGGACATCGTCCAGGACTTTTTGCCCTTCCGGGTCGTCGGTCGCCCCTCCGCCGGCCAGGACGAGCTGGCAGTCGAGATGGCGCTTGACCATCTTATAGGCCCGGACGACGCCGACCGGATCCTTGAGATAGTCGAACCGGGAGATCTGGGTGACGATCGGCCGGCACCGGTCCAGTCCGAAGCGGGAGCACACCTCGTCGATGATCTCCTGGGAAAGCTCCTTGTTCTTGTCTGCCAGCGGATCGATCGACGGCGAAATCAGGACTTGGCGGATGCTGAGCGGGCGGGCAAACGCCGGGGCGGAAAAGACGGCGGCCTCGGTATGATTCGATGTAGCTTTTGAGAAACTGCCAGATGTCCGGCTGGGGATCGGTGAAATCGATGTGGCAGCGCCAGGCGCAGAGGTGCTTGTCCCGGTCGATCTGGTCGATGAGGGCGATCGGTTGGGGGTCGTGGATGAAAACGAAATCCCCCCATGGCTGAACATGGTCGAGGTTATCCCGGTTGGTCTCCCGGAAAACCCGGCGGTCATCCTCCGTGAACGGCGAGGGGACGCCATGCAATCCATTATGCATGGCTTTGGTCACGGCGAAAAAGCGTTCGTTGCCGCGGATCACGTCCCAACGGGCGTCCACGCCGAGCTCCTTGAGCAAGGGGGTCATCCGGGTCAGGATTTCGGCCACGCCTCCTCCCACGGCGGTCGAATTGATGTTCTGGATGACCCGGCCGGAAAGGCGGGCGCCAAGTGCCCGAAGGACGTCGATCCGGTCGGCGCCGACGATCGGGGAATAGTCTTCAAGCTGCGACATGGATCGGCCACCTTTTTCAGGATGTTGAGACGGAGGGTTTCCAGGGTCATCGTATAGGGATCCAGCCGACGGATATCCCGGGCGATGTCCTCGCGGCCCCAGGCTTCGAACCAGGCCGCGAAATCGTATTCCGGGGGAGCCATGCCCAGCCGGGGGGCGAAGACGTGATATTGGATCGAGCCGATGGGCGTCCGGCCGATGACCTCCTTGAATTCCTCCGGCGTCCGAGCCTCCAGCCCCGTCGGAAGCAGGAACGTCCGGCCGTCGAGAAAATGAAATTCCGTTCCGGCCGGGGCCTGGGGCCGGTGCCCGTTTTCCTCGAGGAGAAAGGCGTCGAGCGGGGAGAGAAAGGCCTGCCGGATTTCAGCCGATGCTCCGGTAGGAGGCAAAGGGAAGGCTGGAAAAGGCTTCTCCCATTTTCGCCAGGCCCAGGGCCTTGGTGATCCAATAGGAGAAGTCGTTGGGCGGTTCGGGAGACCGGATGACGTGCTGCCGGAGGCGATGATGGGTGTGGTAATAGATCGAGGAATCCGGGATTTTCTTCAAGTGATGGCGGAGCTCGGTGATGTTGCCGGCCCGCCGGCCGAGGAGCTCGACTTGGGTGAGCTGCAGGCGGAAGACGAAGGGTTCGGCCATGGTTCAGATAAGCCTCCTCATGTTTTCGATGATTTTCCGGCCCAACGGTAAACGTTGTTGACTCGGACGACCTCCCGCATTTTTTTCATCCGGGCGGCTTTTTCCTCGGGCGTCCATCTCGATCGCCTGGCGAAGAGCCTCGGCGATCCCGTCGATGTCGTAGGGATGGACGAGCAGGGCGTCTTCCAGCTCCCGGGACGAGCCGGTGAACTGGCTGAGGACGAGCATTCCCCGTTCGTCCGTCCGGGCGGCGACGAATTCCTTGGCGACGAGGTTCATCCCGTCGTGGATGGCGTTGACCAGGCAGACATCGGCCGCCCGGAAGTGGGCCAGGACGTCCGGGGGCTCGAAATGCGTTTTTTGAAAATGGATCGGCTGCCAGTCCCGGTCGCGCCACTTTTCATTGATTTCGATCATTTTCCGGTAAAGGGCGTCGTTGTATTCCTGATAGGCGGGGATATGGATCCGCGACAGCGGGCCGAGCTGGAGAAAAACGAATTTCCCCCGGTAGGCCGGATTGAAGCTCCAGGAACCGGTCCACGGCCTGGAATCGCTCCAGGATGCCCTTGGTGTAATCGATTCGTTCCACGCCGACGGCCAGGATCTTATCCCGGAACCGGAAATCCTTGCGGATGCGCTCGGCCGCGGCCCGGACCCCGTCCGAGTCCGAAAGCCGCTCGATGGCTTCGGCAGTCGACGCTGATCGGAAACGACCGGACCATCGTTTCCCGGCCTTCCTTGAAGACGGACATCCGCTCGCGGTCGATCCGGACCTCGAGAAACCGGTCGACCGAGTCGAGGAAATTCATCCCGTGATAGCGGATATGAAATCCGAGGATGTCGTTGCCGAGCAAACCCCAGAGCAGTTCCTTGGCCTGGGGGCAAACCCGGAAGGTTTCGGGATTGGGCCAGGGGATATGCCAGAACTGGGCGACGATGACGTCGGGTCGACGGTCCTTGATCAGGCGGGGAAGAAGGGCGAAGTGGTAATCCTGGATGAACACGAAGCCCTGGTCGCCCTCAAGCTCCTCGACGACGACGTCGGCGAACCGCTCGTTCACCCGCTTGTAGGCCTCCCAATCCCCGGCTCCGAAAGATCGGCCGGACGTGGACGATGTGACAGAGCGGCCAGAGCCCTTCGTTGGAGTATCCGTAGTAATAGGCCTCTTCCTCCTCCTTGGTCAGCCAGACCCGGCGGAGAGTGTAACGCGGGTCGTCCGGCGGGACGGCAAGGCGGTCCCGGGCGTCGACAGTCTCCCGGTCGGCATTTCCCATCCCGGCCGCGATCCAGGTCCCCCCGGAAGCCATCATCACCGGATTGAGGGCGACGGTCATGCCGCTGGCCGGGGTCAGGCACCGGATTCCGTCGTCTCCAAAGACGTGGATGAACGGCTCCCGGTTCGAAACCACAATAAACTTGTGGCCTCCGACCTTCTCCCGGACGACGTCCTTGAGGTTTTCGCTCGTCCACATCATCGAAGCCTCCTTTACGGCGCGGTGCGACCGGGAACTGCTGACGTGCGGATCGGTCGATCGCGCCGGGATGGGATCGGCGATGCCTTCCCGGGAGAAGCGGTCCCGGAGCTTTCGGATGAGCACGCTTTTCATCCGATATTGCTCGGGTGTATTCGGTCACCCGGAGGATGACCGTCCCGCCGATGTTCCAGTCTCCGAGGAGATTGAAGCGGACGAACGGCTGAAGCCCTTCGCCCCGCCCGGCGACGTCCCGAGGACGGCCCGGGCCTCCTCGACGATCATCTTCTCGACGGCCTTCAAATCCGTCCCGTAGGCCAGCTTGAAGTCGACGAGAACAGCCGGTTTCCTTCGCCGGGCAGGGAGAAATTCCGGAGGATCGTCTCGGTCATTTTCTTGTTGGGGACGATGACCAGGTTGTCGCTCAGCTCCCGGAGGGTCGTGTTCCGCCAGGTGATGTCCTGGACATATCCCTCCTCGCCCGAGGCAAGGCGGAGGTAGTCCCCGGACCGGATGTTCCGGGACATGAGGATATGAAGGCCGGCGAAGAGATTGGCCAGGGTATCCTGGAGGGAGAGGGCGACGGCCAGGCCGCCCACGCCCAGGGCGGTGATGATCGGGGCGATGGCGATCCCGAGCTCGTCCAGGACGATCAGAAGACCGACCAGGCCGACGATGATGAGGGCCAGCGTCTTGAAGATCGACGAGGACGACGCCGGCGATGCGGACGATGTAAAGGTCGGCATAGCCGGCGGCGGCCCGGCCGGCCCAGACCGTCACGGAGACGATGGCGGCGATCAGCAGGGTTTTTTGATGAAGAAATAGACGGCCGCCGGCAGGGAGATGAACGTCAGGACGATCGACAGGCCGACCAGAAGCGACCAGACGATAATGACGCCCCGGAGGGAATGGATCAGGACATCGTCCCAGCGGGACACCGTCTTTTGGGCGGCGGCCCGGAGCTTCCGGGAGACATAGCGCTGGAGAAGCCAGCCGGCCAGGGGGCAGAGGACCAGCACGGCTGCCGGAACGGCGACGTCGAAAAGAAGAGAATTCAAGCGATCCACCGCGTTTTGTCCCCGCGAAGAAAGCCCTCGAAATCAGGGTAACGGAAAACCCGGGGTCTGTCCAGTCTTTTTATCCCAGCGGCAGCCGACGGCTTTTTCCACTTCGTCCAGGATCTCGCCCGATTTGACCAGGGCTTTCATTTTGTTGTGGTCGACGTTGAGGGGCCGGTCTTCGTCCAGACGGGCGACGTGCCTGCGGACGACGGCCTTGGCCGCGCGCGTTCCCGTCCCGGGCGTGAACTCGCGGAAATCCAGGCCCTGGGCCGCGGCCATGAATTCGATGCCCAGGATGCCGTAGGCGTTGTCCAGGATCTGGAGGTTCTTCAGGGCCGTGTTCATCCCCATCGAGACGAAATCCTCCTGGTCGGCGGCCGCGGGGATGGATTGGATGCAGGCCGGGGCGCTGAGGATCCGCTGCTCGACGATCAGCGTGTCGGCCGTGTACTGGCTGAGCATCATGCCCGAGAAAAGGCCCGCGCCCTTCGTCAGGAAGGCCGGCAAGCCGACGCTCAGAGCCGGGTTGGTCAGCCGGTTGAGCCGGCGCTCGCTCAAGACGCAGACCATGGTCAGGGCCGCGCCGGCCATCTCCATGGGCAGGGCGACCGGCGAGCCCTGGAAATTGGCCCCGGTCAGGGTCAGCTTGTTTTCGGTCAGGAAGATCGGATTGTCGGCGGTGGCGTTGAGCTCGATTTCGACCTGGCGGCGGGCGTGGGCCAGGGCGTCATGGGCCGCCCCGATGACTTGCGGCGTGGACCGCATCGAGTAGGCGTCCTGGACCTTGGTCTTCATCTTCCCCGTGGCCAGGTCGCTTCCGTCGAGGCATTTGAGAATCGCCTTGGCCGAGCGGATCGCGCCGGCGAATCCCCGTTCCTCGTGAAGCCGGACGTCGTAGGGCTTGAGGTTGCCGATCAGGGCTTCGATGGTCATGGTGGCCGCGATTTCAGCCTGTTTCAGGAAGCGGTCCATGTCGTACAGTGTCAGGGCGGAGATGGCCGTCAGAAGGTTGCTCCCGTTGATCGCGGCCAGCCCGTCGCGGGCTTGGAGTCCGGGGATCGGAATCCCGGCCCGTTCCATGGCCGTCCGGCCGGGGAGGCGTTCTCCGCGGAAATAGGCTTCGCCCTCGCCCATCAGGAGGAGGGCGATCTGGGACATGGGCGCCAGGTCGCCGCAGGCGCCGACCGAGCCCTTCTGGCAAACGACGGGCGTAACGCCCTTATTGAGCATTTCGGCAAAGGTCAGGGTGATCTCGGGCCGGCAGCCCGAGCGGCCGCGGGCGTGGACATTGATCCGGCCGGCCATGGCCGCCCGGACATGCTCGACGGGAGCCGGGTCGCCGATTCCGGCGGCGTGGTTGTAGATCAGGTATTTCTGGAACTGGTTGACCTGTTCGTCGTTGAGGACGACCTCGGAAAATTCGCCGATCCCGGTGTTGATGCCGTACATGATCTCGCCGGCCTTGATCTTGTCCTCGATCATGGCCCGGCAGGCTTTGATTTTGGCCAGGGACTCGGGCGCAATTTCGACGGGTTCGCCGCCCGCGGGCGATGCGGACGAGCTTCTCCAGGGTCAGGCTTTTTCCATCCAGGGTGATGGCCATGTTATGTCTCCTTGCCGGGCGGCGGGGTTTGTTTTTCCGCCCAGATCATCAGGGCGTACCCGCGCTGGAAAAATAGCAGAGTATCGAGTTTGGAATAAAGCCAGAACAGCGGGTAAACCATTTTATACAGCTTGAAGGCTTTCCCTTGGGCGGCGAATTCCCCCGGCGTGGCCGGACGGATGTGGCCGTCCCGGAGCTTCGCCTCGGGCTTGGCCGAAAAGAAATTCACGTAGAGCGGCGTTGAGAACCAGTTCGAGCAGCTCGGTGAAAAACCGGGAATAGGTCGTCTGCCGGGTGATCCGGAGGCCGGCTCGTCCGAGGAGCTCTTCCAGCTCGGCCAGCGTATAGCCCTCCCGCTTATGGCCGTAAAATTCGAGCTTCAGGCCGGCGGCCGGCCGGATCTTCTGCATGACGATGAACGGGCCTGTCCGGGGGACGATGAGAACCAGCGTCCCGCCCGGCTCTCAGCACCCGGGCGATTTCTGCGGCCGTCGCCCGGTCGTCGTCGACGTGCTCGAGAAAATCGAGGCAAAAGAGCCGGTCGAACGCGCCGGATTTGAAGGGGAGCGCGGGGGCCCCCATCTGGACAAATCCCGAGCCGAGAAGCTCCCGGCTGGTCTTGAGGTTTTCGAAATCGAGGTCGGTATGGACCCAGCGGCCGCCTTTTTTCCGGAGAAACCAGCTCAGGATCCCTTGGGCGCAGCCGAGGTCGAGGCAGAGGTCGCGGGGCCCGACCGCGACCCGCTTTTCGATCAGGTCGATCTTTTCCTTTTTTTTCAGGGACCGGCGGGCGATTTCGAGCTGCCAGGGAAGGGCGTTCGACACGCCCGGCATTATATCCCATCTCCCGCCGGCCCGAAAACCGCCGGCTTGACAGGGGAGAAGGATTCCCCCTATGATGGCCTTCGAAGAGAGAATGAAGCGATGAAATACCAGATGATCGTCGTCGGCCCTCTTGAGACGAACTGCTATCTCATCTACGATGAGGAAACCAAGGACTGCCTGATCGTCGACCCCGGGGCGGATGCCGACCGCATCTTCCCGGTCATTGCCGAGGAAGAGCTGAAGCCCATGGGGATCCTCAACACCCATGGCCATATCGACCATATCGGGGCCAACCGGGACATGAAGGACAAGTACGACGTTCCCCTCTACATGCATGCCGGCGACAAGGATCGCCAGCCCCGGATTAACCAGCTCGAGCTGAGCCTGTTCCTCGGAGCCAAAGATTCCCCGCCCGCCGGACAAGTTTCTTAAAGACGGCGACGAGATTCTCATCGGCCGCGGAGTGCTGCGGGTGATCCATACGCCCGGCCATTCGCCGGGAAGCATCAGCCTTCTGGCCGACGGGTTCCTTCTTTCGGGAGATACGCTCTTTTTTGAGGGCGTGGGCCGGACCGACCTTCCCGGCGGCGACCAGAAGCAGATCGAGCGGTCCATCCGCGAACGATTGATGACGCTCCCCGACGACTTGGAAGTCCTTCCCGGCCACGGCCCGTTGACGTCCATCGGCCGGGAGCGGGAGAACCTGTCCTTCCTCGAATGATCCCGGCGCCGTCCGCCGACGAAATCCGGACCGAATTTCTCCGTTTTCTGTCGGTCGAGAAGGGACTTGTCCGAAAATACCCGGGCCGCCTATGGCCGCGACCTCGACCGGTTTCTCCTGTTTCTTTCCCGGGAAAAGCGGCCCTGGGCGGACGCCAGGGAATCCGACCTGACGGCCTTTGTCCGGAGCGAAAGCAAGGCCGGTCTGGGCGCGAGGTCGCTGGCCCGCCGGATCTCCGTCCTCAAGTCGTTTTACCGGTTTCTTCTGGTCGACGGCCGCCTGGATAAAAATCCGGCCGCTCATTTGACGGCTCCGAAGTCCTGGTCGGCTCTTCCCAAGTGCTTATCGGAAACCGAAGTGAAGACGCTGTTGGAGAAACCCGACAAGGCCGAGGCCCGCGGCCTCCGCGACCGGGCGATGCTCGAAGTCATGTACGCCTCCGGCTTGCGCGTGACCGAGCTCGTCTCGCTCCGGCCGGCCGATGTCCGGTTGAAAGACGAATACATCCTCTGCCGGGGCAAAGGAGCCAAGGAGAGGATCGTTCCCCTGGGAAAATCGGCGGCCAAGGCCGTCGCCCGTTATCTGGAAAAAGCCCGGACGGAATTTGCGGGCGGAAAAAACGCGGACGCGCTTTTCCTCACCCGGCTCGGCGGGCCGTTCACCCGCCAGGGATTCTGGAAGATGATGAAGACCTACGCCAAGGCGGCCGGACTGCTTCCGAAGGTCCATCCCCACGTCCTCCGGCATTCTTTTGCCACCCATCTTCTGGAGCACGGGGCGGACCTCCGCTCCGTCCAGATGATGCTTGGGCATAGCCAGATCACGACGACCCAGATCTACACCCACGTCAGCCGGGAACGCCTGCGCCGGGTTTACGACAAATATCACCCCCGCGCTTAACATAGACTATTCATAAAAAATTTAAAATATGCTCTCTCCCATATTGTGTGGGTAGAGATTAGAGGTTATGGCGGCTGGAGCGAACATCGTCCGGATTAGGCTTTTCTTGATGCCTGCTTGGGAAGCCGGATCTCTTGAGGGAAAACCCAATATCGGGTTTTCCCTCAACGGGCGGCGGGAGTCCCGCCCGCCCTGCTCCCTTTCCAATGTGACATGACGCGATGACCATTGCTAGCGTTGACACACACCACGACCCTAAATACGCACCTCCCTGAGAGAAGCCGGCCGAGCGAAGTTGTTTGAGCGTCCCGCGCCTTGAACCGTTAGAAGGTCTTCCGGGACGCGAGTTCTTCGCCGCCAAGCCAGGCCAATCAAGAAAAGCCGTTAAGATCCGGACGCGTGAGCGAAAGTCGCTATATTCTCGGAAACTCCTACCCACACAAACTGGAAGAGAACCAAAATATTATTTATTTCTATTTGACCGGGCTGACGACCACCGTCACTTCCGCCTCGTGGCGGTTCGTTTCGAAAAATCCCCGAATATTCTCTGTGGAGGCGGAGCGCCGGACCCAGGTCCAATGGAATGTCTTTTCCTGCGTCCCCTCTGCGAGGGCGGGATCGTCCAGAACGATGGCGTTCGATCCGCTGGTGACGAAGATGTTGTAGTTTACCCCGTCCGGTCGCTCCTCGTTCTCGGCCGAGGCGGGAAGGTGAAGATAAAATTGGTTGTTGGAGGAGAAAGAACGCGGTACGCTGAATCCCCGGAGGATGAAGCTCAGGTGGAGGCCGCCGCTGTGCATGAGGGCGTAGGCGACGTTGAGCTCCGGGATTTCGTCGAAATCGTCGGTCGTCAGGATCCGGATCCCGCCGGGCGCCGTTGCGGACTCCTCGGCCGTCCACTCGGCCAGCTTGCCCTTGCCCTTGAGAAGGATGTAATCGTCCCCGTCCCACTCGAGCCCGCCCGTCCAGGTGATTTTCATCGCGTAACGGCCGCTGGCCCGGGAGCGGGATTCCAGCTCGTAAGTGCCTTTGACCGAGACGGTCATCTTCACAACCCATCTCATTTCGGAAGAATCGGGGGAGGACCGGCCGGGTCCAGCCGGAAGAAGAGCCCCGATGAGAAGCATCAAGACGCCCGTCCCGGCCGCCCTCGCGAGCGCGTGTCTTGCCATGAAAAATCATTATAAATCGAATGCCTTGCTTTGCCAAATTTCTCTTGACAACCGCTTTCTCTCCTGCTATTCTGCCCCGGTATACTCGCGGGTTTAACCACTAAACTGGCAGGTTTAAAAAATGAAGCCCAAGAAGACGGACACTTCTCTATCGGAGAAGCGGAACCTTCGGGAGATCGAGCGCCGCCGCTCGAACCGGGAGGCGATTCTCCATGCGGCCGAGTCCGTCATCTGCCGAAAAGGTCTGAGCGCCACATCCATGGACGACGTGGCTGCTGAAGCCGGCTTTTCCAAGGCGACCCTCTACAAGTACATCCGGGGCAAAACGGAGCTGGTCTTCGAGCTCCTGATCCATTTCGTCGAAGATCTGGACGACCGCCTTCGGCTGATCGGGGAAAGGCCGCTGAAGCCGGAGGCCAAGGTCCAGGCGTTTTTCCGCGAGGTCATCCTTCATCAAGCCGATAAAGAAAACATTTCCCGGGCGTTTTTAGCCGACCGCTCCCTCTTCCGCCTGATCCACGTCATGGCCGGAGCGGAGGAAAACCCCGCGACCGCTCCGGAGCGGGCCTTCATCCGCCGTCTCCTGGAAGCCCGGCAGGCCGTGAACAGCCGGGTGGAAGCGTTCCTCCAGGAGGGGATCGCGGCCGGCGTCTTCCGCCCGATGCACCTGGAATCGGGTATGCGCTTCCTCGGAGCGGTGATCCAGGGCTATCAACACGATAAATTCTTCCGGGAAGCAAAACCCGATTTGGAAAAAGACGTATCAGATATCTATACGTTTGTCCTTCACGGGATTTCATCCGGGAAATAGGTCCGCGTTTTAGAGATAGAGGAGAAGAGATCCATGAACCGAATCCGATTCCTGACCGCCCTGACCCTCCTGGCCGTATCCGTCTGCGGTTCGGCCGCAGCCCAGGACAAGCTCGTCCTGACCCTGGAGGACAGTCTCCGCATGGCCCTCAAGCAGAATCCGTTCTACCTGGCCAACCAGGCCAAGGAAGGACAGGCTTCCGCCGCCGTCAAAGAGGCCTTTGCGGGCTTTTTCCCGACGCTCAACATCCAAGGGACCGATGTTCTCGACAAGAAGGTCTTCACCATCGAATTTCCGTCGATGATGCCGGGCGAGCCGCCGACAAAGGTCAAGTTCGACTTCACCCGGAAATACACCCTCGCCCTGAATTTCAGCTTGCCCCTCTACACCGGAGGGCGGCTCATTTCCGGGTACAAATCGGCCCAATACAATCTCGACGCGACCCGGGAATCCGATCCGCCAATCCCGGGAGGAAACCGTCCTCAACGTGAAGAAGGGCTTTTACGGGTTTCTTCTGGCCCGCTCCTTCGTCACGGTGGCCGAGGAAGGCGTCGGCCTGGCCGAGAAGCATTATACGAACGTCAAGAACCTCTTTGACGTCGGCATGGCCTCCAAGTTCGACCTCCTCCGGTCCGAGGTCCAGCTGGCCAACCTCAAGCCCCAGCTGATCCGGGCCCGGAATTCGCTGGCCACGGCCGAGATCGGGCTGAAGATGCTGCTCGGCCTCGACTTGGCCCAGCCCGTCGAATTCAAAGGCGAGCTGACGTTCCAGAACGTGGAAGCGAATACCGACGAGAACATCGCCGAAGCCCTGACCCGCCGGCCGGAAATCAACCAGATGCAATACCAGACCCTGATGGCGGCGGAGATGGTCAAGCTGAGCCGGGGAGCTGCGCTCCCGTCCGTGGCTGTCGGCGGCGCTTATAATTACTGGTCCAACCTCCTGAACTTGAAATCCAACAGCTGGGAAGACTACTACCAGATCAACCTGATCCTGAACATCCCCGTCTTCAACGGCTTCGCCAATTCGGCCAAGGTCGCCCAATCCAAGGCCACCCTTCTGCAGATGGAATACAGTCGAAAAGGCCTGATCGAATCGGTCAAGTTCGAAGTCCAGGAAGCCATCCTGGCCCTCCGCCAGGCCCGCGAATCCCTCCTGTCCCAGGAGAAGAACGTCGAGCAGGCCCAGGAAGCCGTCCGGATCGCCGAGCTGAACTACAGCGAAGGCCTGGCCACGAACCTCGATGTCAGCTCGGCTCAGGTGGCCCTCTCCCAGGCCAAAACCAACCAAATCCAAGCCTTGTACGATTATGCCGTCGCTCTGGCCCAGATCGAAAAGTCGGTCGGGAAGGGCTCGGATCGTTATACCGAAGAAGTCAAGTAACGGAGTGTCATCATGTTCAAGAAAATCAGCCTCATCATCCTGATCGTCGTCCTCGCCCTCTTTGTCCCGGCCGCCTGCAAGAAAGCGGAAACGGCCGCCGATCCGGCCGCCGCGGCGGCCGTCACCGAGTCCGTCGGATCCATGCCGGTCTCGGTCGAAATCGTCGCCCGCCAGCGCGTTTCGGAGAAGCTCATTTATACGGGCGTCGTCGAAGCCGGCCGGAAAATCAACATCACTCCCGAGAACGGCGGCAAAGTCGCCCGGATCCTTGTGGAGGAAGGCCAGTCCGTCCAGAAAGGACAGCTCCTGGCGGAGCTCGACACCGCGTCCATCCGTCTTCAGCTCCAGCAGGCCGAAGCCGGAGCGGCGGTGGCCGAGGCCAACGCCAAGAACGCCACCCGGAACAAGGAACGGATGGACCGGCTGGCGGCCGAAAAGGCCGTCTCCGATACCCAGTATGAACAGGTCAAGCTGGCCGCTGAAGCGGCCCAGGCCCAAGCCGCCCAGGCCAAGGCCGCGGTCGACCTCACCCGGCACGCCCTTGACCAGGCCGTGATGCTCGCGCCTTGGAGCGGAATCATCGCTTCCAAAAACGCCGAAGTCGGGGACGTCATCAACCCGATGATGGGCGGGATGGGCGCGGCCGGCGGCGTGGTGACCCTCGTCGATTACAACCGGGTCAAGATCGTCGTCGAGGTCACCCAAAACGATATCGCCCGCATCTTCCACGGCCAGAAAGCCGTGGTCAAGGCCGGATCGGCCGAGGCGACGGGGACGGTCGCCGTCGTGAATCTGGCCGCCGATTCCCTGTCCAAGAAATTCCAGGTCGAGATCATGGCCGACAATCCCGGGCTGGTGCTCCGGCCGGGCACATTCGGGTCGGTCATCTTCGAAGTCAACTCCCACGAGAACGCCCTGGCCGTCAACCAGAAAGCCGTCCTGTCCGACTCCTTCGTCTACGTGGTCGAAAACGGCAAGGCCGTCAAGCGGCCGGTCGTCCTCGGCCTCAAGAACACGACCATGATCGAAGTCGTCGAGGGTCTCAAGGAAGGCGAGCAAGTCATCATCGAGGGCAACTACGGCCTCGTCGAAGGCAGCCCGGTCGAAATTAAAAGGTAAATCCGATGAAGCTCCCCGAATTTGCGGTCAACCGCCGCGTTTCGACGGCCATGATCGCCCTGATCCTGGTCGTCGTCGGCGCGATTTCGTTCTCGAGGCTGGGTTTGGACCTCTTCCCCGACCTCGAATATCCGACGGTTTCGGTCATCACCACGTATGCCGGGGCTTCCCCCGAGGACATCGAAAATACCATCACCAAGCCCATCGAGCAGGTCGTCAGCTCGGTCAACGGGGTCAAGAAAGTCACCTCGACCACATCCGAAGGAACGTCCTCCGTCCAGGTCGAATTCGAGTGGGGGACCAACCTCGATTTCGCCGCCCAGGACCTCCGCGACCAGATCGGCCTTTATAAAGGCTTATCTGCCCACGGCGGCGAGCGATCCCCTCGTGGTCAAGTTCAACATGTCCCAGATCCCGGTCATTTTCTGGGGCGTTGCCGGAAACCGGCCCACGTCCGAATTGAAGGATCTCGTCGAGGACGAGGTCGCCCGGCGCTTCGAGCGCCTCGACGGCGTGGCCGCGGCCACGGCGTTCTCCATGGACATCCGGGAGATTCTGGTCGACGTGAACAAGGATGCCCTGGCTTCGTACGGCCTGTCGTTCGATCGGGTCCTCGGGGCCCTCATGGCCGGCAACCATGAATATGCCGGCCGGCCACCTGGTCGAGCGCCACTCGGACTATCTCGTCCGGACGATCGGCGAGTTCGCCTCGCTGGACGACGTCCGGAGCACGGTCATCGGCGCCACCGCCAAAGGCCAGCCGCTTTATATCCGGGACGTGGCCGAGGTCAAAGACACGCTGAAAGAGTCGCGCTACATCGGCCGGATCGAGGGCGAAAAAGCCGTCTTCCTCATGGTCAGCAAGCGGTCCGGGTCTAACACCGCCCTGGTCGGCAAGGCCGTCAAAGCCGAGCTCGAAAACATCAAGAAAACGCTGCCCCCGGACATCAAGTTCCTGCAGATCATGGACCAGTCGGAGATGATCCAGGGCGTCACGCAAGGATACCATGACAACGGCCTGGCAGGGCGGCCTGTCTGGCCGTGGCCTTGATCTTCCTCTTCTTGATGAACTGGCGGCCGACCCTGATCATCGGCGTGGCCATTCCGCTTTCGATCATCACCACCTTCATCGCCCTCTATTTCGCCGGATACACCCTGAACCTCCTGACCCTCGGCGGCCTGGCCTTGGGTATCGGGATGCTGGTGGACAACGCCATCGTCGTCATCGAGAACATGTTCCGCCACGTCCAGGAAGGGAAGGACCCGAAAACGGCGGCCAAGCTCGGCGCCTCGGAAGTCGGGATGGCCATCACCGCCTCCACCCTGACGACGATCGTCGTCTTTCTCCCCATGGCCTTTGCCAGGGGCTGACCGGGATGCTGACCCGCGGGCTTGGCCTTGTCGGTCGCCTTTTCCCTGGTCGCCTCGTTGTTTGTCGCCCTGACCGTCGTTCCGATGATGGGCTCCGTTCTCTTCCAGCGGAAAGACGACGAGCCCGGGCGATGAAAAAGACCATCGGCCGCGATTTCACGGCGCCCGAAAGGACTATCGCCGGGCCCTGGAATGGGCCCTCCATCACCGGAAAACCGTCATCTTCGGGGCGCTGGGTTTGTTCGCCGTCTCCCTGGCCTTGATTCCCGATCCTCGGGACGGAATTCATGCCCGCGATGGACCGGGGCATGCTGGTCATGAACGTCAAAATGCCGGTCGGCACCTCCCTGGAGGAATCCAACCGGGTCGTGACGATGATCGAAGAGGTCATCCGCCGCCGGCCCGAAGTCCGGATCACCTCGACCCAGGTCGGCTCCTCGGCCGAGGAAAACGCGGCCGACCAGGGCTTCGGGGGAAGCCCGACCGGCCCGCATGAAGCCCAATTTTTCGTCGGCCTCAAGCCGGTCGAAGAACGCGAGCTTACCGACATCCAGGTCCTCGAGGAAATCCGCAAGCGAATGCCCAAGCTCGAGGGCGTCAAGTTCGAAGCCATGGACATGGGCGCCCAGATGATGGGCGGGGCGGCGGCCCCGGTCGAGATCAAGCTGTTCGGCAAGGATCTTGGAAAAGCTGCGGGAAATCGCCGACGGGATCGTCGCCCGGCTGCAGGACATTCCCGGCCTCCGCGACGTGACCCATACGCTCTCCCAATCCAAGCCGGAGTACCATATCCAAGATCGACCGGGACAAGGCCGCCCGCTTCGGGCTGTCCGTCGCCCAAGTCGAGACCGCGGTCCAGACCGCGACCCTCGGCCAGGTGGCCACCCGCTACCGCGAGGCCGGCGAAGAGTTCGACGTCCGGGTCCGCTTTAGAGAAGAGTTCCGGGACACGTTGGCCGCGGTCCGGGCCATCCCGATCTTCGACGCCTTCCGGGATCGACGATTTCCCTGGACCAGGTGGCCGATATCGAGGCCGGCACCGGGCCGATTCAGATCACTCGCGACAACCAGTCGCGCCGCGATCTCGGTGATCGGCAACATCGCCGGCCGCGATCTGGGCAGCGTGGTGCAAGGATGTCCAGGACCGGATGCAAGGGACTCGACCAGCAGCTGCCCCCGGGGTATTTCGTCGAAATCGGCGGGTCTTATTCCCAGATGACCGAAATGTTCGGGACGCTGGGCTGGGTTTTTGCCCTGGCCCTCCTCCTGGTTTACATGGTCATGGCCCCCAGTTCGAGTCGTTGATTGCATCCTTTCATCATCATGTTCACGATCCCCTTGTGCATGATCGGCGTCGTTCTCGGGCTGATGGCCTTCGGGCACACCGATCAACCTCGCCGTCTGGATCGGGATCATCCTCCTGGCGGGCGTGGCCGTCAACAACGCCATCGTCATGATCGATTACACGAACCAGCTCCGCCGGGGCGGCATGGAAAAGAAGGAGGCGATCCTCCAGGGCTCGGTCACCCGGCTGCGGCCCGTCCTGCTCACGGCGCTTGACGACCATTCTCGGCGTTCTCCCATGGCCATCGACCACGGCCAGGGCTCCGAGATGCGCGGCCCCCTGGGCGTCACCCTGCTCGGCGGGCTCGTTTCGACGACCTTCCTGACGCTGTTCGTCATCCCGGTCGTCTACAGTCTTTTTGAAAAAGTGAGATTCCGGGAGAAGAAGACGAAAGCCTGATCCGACTTATCCGCCCCGCGGTCCGCCCCGCGGGCTCCGCTCGTGGCCGAGCCGCCGGGGCTTTCTTTCGTTTACGATGACGCTTTATACCGGCTCAGGGGCGGCTTTAACCTCAGGAAAGCGCCGATCTTCCCGTAGTGGTCCAAGCGCGAAGGCGAGGCTGACGTACCTGATGTCGCAGTGGCGGTGCAGGGCCGCCTCGATCGCTTCGTCGATGATGTCCGGCCGGGTTTCCGTCTTCCGCTCGCAAGCGGGGCATTTAAGCTCGTCGATATAAAGCAGGTTGCAGCGCGGGCAGAACCTCCCCGGCACGGAATGGTGCCGGGTTACGACGAGCGTCTGGACTTCGCCCTTGTTGAGGGCGGCCAGACAATCGCGGAGCCCGGCTTTAGCCTGGCGTCCTTTCTCGATTTCGCCGACGAGCATCTTGAGGAGAGGCTCCTCTTCCTCGACTTTGAGGCGTTTTTCCATCTCCGCGGCCTCGGCCAGGACCTTATCGAGCGGGTCGAACGGCTTGGCCTTGAGCCGGCCTTTGATCTTTTCCTTCGCGGGTTGATGAAGGAGAGTGGCGAAGTCGCCGTAGATCTCGTCGGCGCAGCCGACCCAGAGTCCGGCGAAGCCGTTTTTCTTGAGGATATCGACGGTCATCTGGGCGGCCCGTTTGAGATGGCCGTGGACGAGGGCGTCGACGTGGCGCTCGATCCGCTTGGTCTCCTGGCCGGTGACGCCGCTTTTGGCCTTCTTCGGGATGTCCGAGGACAGGCTGCCCAGGGGCCCGATCCGGCCCATGTATGTTTCGTACCAGCGGGCTTCCTTCCGGTCGAGGATCACGATGAGGAAGCGGCGGAGACCCGCGAGAATCCGGTTGACCGTCCGGACCGAGGGATTCCGGTCGATGACGACCCGATTTTGGGGGGCTTCCGGAAGCTCGATGACTTCCCAGAATCCGGCGCCGGCACAAGAATATACCGCCAGGCCCGGGGCCGGGGAAGCCAGATTGCCGCCGACGTGGGCTTCGATGGCAGCCAGGTCTTTCTCCAGCGAGGCTTTTTTATCCCGGGCCGCGTCGAGAGCGGCCACGTCCGCCCGGGCCCCGGCGATCATGCTCCGGGAGTCCAGGAGGATCTCTTTGCGCGTCCGCTTGGCCGAGTCGATGTCGAGGAAGAACGAAGTCGTCAGCAGCGAGCCGCCCTGAAACCGGCTGAGGGCGACGATCTGGTCACGAACTTTTGAGGGCATGAAACCTCCTTGTTTCATAATGCAGGCTAAAATAGTCTTGGATGCTTGTGAGAGGGGATAAAACGACGCCGAACATCGAGGGGGAAAGCGCCATGTGCTTGTAAGATAAGGGGGCGGGAGGCGATTGTCAAGCCGGATCCGACGCCGCCCTTTACATTACGAGCCCGAAAGTTCTTATAATACACTGCCTCCTGAGTGCGGAAGTGGCGGAATTGGCAGACGCGTAAGCCTCAGGAGCTTATGGCCGAAAGGCTATGGGGGTTCAAATCCCCCCTTCCGCACCAATCTTCGATCTCCTCCCGCCTGATTTGTTTTCATCCCCGAAATCTGATATTTAGTATCCGTTTAATCTGCGGCGCGCGGGCGCGACAAGCGGAGGAGGATCTTCCATGCGCACGAAGTCCATCGGAACATTCACCCTCGTTCTCGGCCTGCTTTTAGCTTCGAGCTTTTCGGCCTGCCGGAAAGCCGAAGCTCCGGCGGCATCAGAGGCGGCTCCGGTCGCCGATTCCGGCAAAGGAGTAGCCTCCATGAGCGTCGTTCAAGCTCCCTTCGGAACGCTTCCTGACGGCTCGGCCGTCGACATCTTCACCCTGACCAATGCCAACGGGCTGAAAGCCCGGTTGATGACCTACGGGGCGACGCTTGTGTCCCTGGATCTGCCCGACCGGAACGGCGCTTTCGCCGACTGCGTCCTGGGTTACGAGACCCTCGACGGCTACCTCAAGGCCAGCCCCTATTTCGGGGCGATCGTCGGCCGGTACGGAAACCGCATCGCCAAGGGGAAGTTCGCCCTGGACGGGAAAACCTATACGCTGGCGACCAACGACGGGGCCAACCATCTTCACGGCGGGGTGAAGGGATTCGACAAGGTCCTCTGGAAGGGCGAAGCCGGTCAGCGACTCGTCCGGCGTCGGCGTCCGGTTTACCTATCTCAGCCGGGACGGCGAGGAGGGATATCCCGGGAACTCTCGAGGCCGTCGTGACCTATGTTTTGAACGACGACGACGAGCTGATCGTCTCCTACGAGGCGAAAACCGACAAGCCGACCGTCGTCAACCTGACCCATCACAGCTATTTCAACCTGGCCGGCGGGACGCGCGACATCCTCGGCCACGAGCTGACGCTAATTGCCGACCGGTATACGCCCGTCGACGCGGGCTTGATCCCGACGGGGGTTCTGGCTCCCGTCGCCGGGAACTCCGATGAGCTTCGAAGCGCCGACGGCGATCGGCGCCCGGATCGCCGACGTCCCCGGCGGCTACGACCATAATTATGTCCTGACCGGGGGCGGCAAGACGATCGCCGCTCGCCGCCCGGGTCTTCGAGCCCGAAAGCGGCCGGGTCATGGAGATCACGACGGTGGAACCCGGAATCCAGTTCTATTCGGGAAATTTCCTGGACGGGACCATCACCGGCAAATCGGGCCGGGTGTACGGTAAACATTGGGGCTTCTGCCTCGAAACCCAGCACTTCCCCGATTCGCCCAATCGCCCGGAATTTCCTTCGACCGTCCTGCGGCCGGGCGAAACCCTGAAAACGATGACCATTCATAAATTTTCGACGAAGTAACGAAAGAAGCGGAGGACCATCCGATGATCAAGAAACAGGCAACGAGAATCGCTTCTTCTTTTGACATTCCTCCTGGCTGCCGGGCTGGCCGGGGCCCAGGACCGGATCAAAACGTATCCCGGGTACGAACGATACACTAAAATCAGCGGGCTGATGCGGGATGCGGTCAAGCCCGGAACCGTCCGGGCGACCTGGAAAGACGAGGGCGCGGCCTTCGAATTCACCCGGGACGGGAAGATCTTCCGCTTCGACGTCAAGAAAAAGAAGCTGACCGAAGTCGGTCCGGCTCCGGCCCAGCCAGCGGGGCCTCAGCGGCCGGGACGGGGCGTCGGCGGTCCGGAGCGCGGCCGCCAATTCACCGAAACTCTCTCGCCCGACGGGAAAGTCAAGGCCTTCTATCGTGACCGGAACATCTGGATCTGCGATCCCGACGGGAAAAATGAGGTTGCGATCACGACCGAGGGCAACGTTTCCGGCCGGATCAAATACGGCTCGGCCAGCTGGGTTTACGGCGAGGAATTAGGCCAGAACACGGCCATGTGGTGGTCGCCCGATTCGAAAAAACTGGCCTTCTATCGGTTCGACGAGAGCAAGGTTCCCGATTACATCCTCCAGATGGATCAGACCAAGCTCTATTCCAAAGCCGACATCGAAGCCTATCCCAAAGCCGGCCAGCCCAATCCCATCGCCGACATCTTCATCTATGACGCGGCGACGAAAAAGATCACGACCATCGACGTCCGGGACGGCAAACCGTTCACCGACGACGTCATGGGGCACTATGCTTACCGGGTGAACTGGACGAAGGATTCCTCCGAGCTTCTTTTCAACCGGACCAACCGCCGCCAGAACATCATGGAGTTTACGGCCGCCGACCCCGCCACCGGCAAGTGCCGGACGATCCTCCGGGAAGAGTGGCCGACCGGCTGGGTCGACAATTCCCCGGACATCACCTGGCTGGCCGACGGGAAGCGCTTCCTCTGGGTCTCGGAGCGGACCGGGTTCAAGAATTTCTACCTTTATGACCTTAGCGGGAACGCTGCTCGCGACTGTGACCGCCCATCCCTTTGAGGTGGCCGGCATCGTCCGGGTCGACGAGAAGGCCAAGGTCCTGTGGTACATGGCCCGCGACGGGGCCAACTATATGTTACTCCAGCTCCATCGCGTCGGGCTCGACGGGAAAAAGGACGTCCGTCTGACCGATCCGGCTTACAATCACGCCGATCGACCTTTCGCCCGACGGGAAATATCTTCCTCGACGCCTGCCAGACCCATGACGTCCCGCCGTTCACCCGGTTGGTCGACGCCAAGGGGAAAGTCGTCGCCGAGATCGCCAAAAGCGATATGACGAAATTCGACGAGCTTGCGTTGAAAAAGGTCGAGCTGTTCTCCTATAAGGCGGGCGACGGGACGACCGACCTCTACGGCCTTCTCCATTTCCCCTCGAACTTCGACCCCTCGAAAAAATACCCGCTGATTGTCAGCGTCTACGCCGGCCCGGAGACCAACGGAGCCCGGGAGACCTTCTCCACGCCCAATCCGCTCACGGAATACGGCTTCCTCGTGGCCTCCCTCGATTCGCGGAGCGCCGCGGGCAAGGGGAAAAAAGCCCTGGACGCCATCTACCTGAAGCTCGGCATCGTCGAAATCGACGACCAGGCCGCCGGAGTGAAAGCCCTCTGGGACCGGCCCTATCTTAATAAAGAACGGGTGGGGATCTTCGGCACATCCTACGGCGGGTATGCCTCGGCCATGGCCTTGCTCCGGCACCCGGACGTCTTTGCCGCGGCCAGCGCCCAGTCGGCCGTCACGACCTGGCTCCAATACGACAGCATCTACACCGAGCGCTACATGTGGATCCCGGCGGAGAACAAGGAAGGCTACGAGAACGCCGAGGCGATGAAGTATGTCAAGGACCTGAAAGGCCGGATGATGATTTATTACGGCACGGCCGACAATAACGTCCACCCGACCAACTCGATGCAGCTGATCAAAGCCCTCCAAACGGCGGGCAAGAGCTTCGATGTCCAGGTCGGGCCCGACCTCGGCCATACCGGCCTCAACCAGGCCCGGATGATGGAGTTCTTTATCGAGAACCTCGTCCTGAGATGAACTTTTTCCTCCCGTTTTCGTTTATTAAAGCGGGAGAACAAACATGAAATCGTCTTCGGCCAAAACCCTGGGCGTCATTCTCGTCGTTTTCGCCGTCCTGGCTCTCGTTGGGATCCTCCGGTTTCTGATTTGGGTTCCCCTCGGGGTAGGCGACGGCGTCGGCCACGGTCTGCGGTCCGGTTTCTTCGACCGCGATTGGTCCTGGGCCTGGGTTTGGCCCTGGGCCGGAGTCGCCGGATTTTTCGGCATCGCTCTTCCTGTTTTTCTGGATTTGGGTCATCATCTGGGTCTATCGGCGACGCCAAGAAGCGGGGGATGGAAGGCGATCCTTTGGGCCTTGCTGGTCTTTTTCCTCCACTGGATCGGGCTGGTGATTTACCTGATCGTTCGGTCGGGCCGGCCGGTGATACCGGCTTCGCGCCCTGCCCCGCCGGCGCCGCTTTCTCCGCCGCCCGTTATTGTCACGCCCCCGCCGGTCAAGCCGGCCGCCTGCCCGGCCTGCGGCAAGCCGGCCCAGCCGGAATGGAGCGTGTGTCCGTTCTGCGGTTCTAAGTTGTAGCTTTCCAGTCGGCGGCGAGCTCGTTTGAAGACGGGGTCGGCGTGGGCGAAAAACGCCCGCATCCCGGCGCAGAAATGATTCGAACCGCGATCCCGGGGATCGCGGATCCGGTCCTTGGGGCAGCCGCCCCGGCATAAAAGCTTCCATTCGCATTCCCGACAGGCTTCGGGCAGCTCCGCCTTCTGCCGGCCGAACTCCGTTTGCCGGGCTGAATTCAGCATATGCTCGAGCCGGCCGTCCCGGACGTTTCCGAGCTTCCAGCCCTCCTCGACGAAAAAGTCGCAGGCGTAGACGCTCCCATCGTGCTCGACGACAAGATACGTCCCGCACTCGGGTAAAAGGGTGCAGTCGGGAGGCTTGCGCCCGGCATAAAGAAAAAACAGCGAATCGAACAGGCGGATGAACGTCGTCGGTTTCCCGTCGCGGAAGTCCCCGATCCATAGGTTGAAGACGGTTATTAGAAAATCTCCGTAAGCCTCGCCGGGGGAGGAGAAGGGGGCCGCGGATGCGGGATCGACCGGATCTGTTTCAAGGCAGGGAATGAACTGCATATGGACAAGGCCGAGATCCTTGAGAAAGCCGTAGATTTCCGCCGGACGGCGGACCGTCTCGGCGTTGACGACGGCCAGGGCGTTGACTTCGACGCCTTCGTCCAGAAGGAGCTTAGCCCGGTCGACGACCTCGGCCCAAGTCGGCTGACCTCCGGCCTTGACCCGGTAGCGGTCGTGGATCTCCCGCGGCCCGTCCAGGGACAGGCCGACGAGAAACCGGTATTCGCGCAGGAACCGGGCCCATTCGCGGTCGAGGAGAAGGCCGTTGGTTTGGAGCCCGTTGCCGACGCTTTGCCCCCGGCCGTACGCTTTTTCGAGCTCGACCGCTTTGCGGAAAAAATCCAACCCGGCCAGGGTCGGCTCTCCGCCTTGCCAGCCGATGGAGACTTCCGGCGTCTTCTGCTCGAGCAGCTGCCGGACGGTTTCCGCAAGGATCGTTTCGCTCATCCGGTGGACGGCCGTCTTGGGAAAAACCCGGGCTTTGTCCCGGTAAAAGCAGTAGCCGCAGGCGAGGTTGCAGTCCGGCCCGGCCGGTTTGACGAGGATCGAGGAAAGGGCTTTCCGGCCGCGCGCTCGGGTGCGGGTCATGTCGTTTTCCGCCTTCATTCTCGCCTTCGATTTTACTCAAAGTGATGAGATCTTCAGGCAATTGCATCACCCTATTTTAATGGCTTGTCGCCGGGGAAATTCCGTCGCGCATTTCGTACGGGAAAGAGTTCCCCGCCTGAAGCGATGACGCAGAGAAAAAGCATTTGACAAAAGGCGCCTGGTGATATATTAGATATAAGAACAGGTAAATAATTGTAGTTAAATAGAATAGGGAAATGAAATGGGCGAGAAAAACGTGGTATCGCGAAGAGGCTCTGTCACCGGGCTCATCTTCGATATCAAGCGCTTTGCCGTCCATGACGGGCCTGGGATCCGAACGACCTTCTTTTTCAAGGGTTGTCCTCTTCACTGTCTCTGGTGTCACAACCCCGAAAGCATCGACCGCAAGCCGGAGCTCATCACCCGTTCGGCCCGTTGCGCGGCCTGCTATTCTTGCGTAGCGGCCTGCCCCAAGAAGGCCTTGTCGCCGGGCCCCGGACGGGGTCCGGTCGTCGTCGACCGGGATCGATGCGATCTCTGCGGCCTTTGTGTCGAAGCCTGTGCCTACGAAGCCCTCGAAATCGTCGGTCGGCGGACGACGGTCACGGCTCTCGCCGATGAGGCGGAGCGCGACCGCTTATTTTACGAACAGTCCGGGGGCGGCGTCACTCTTTCGGGAGGCGAGCCGCTGGCCCAACCGGCTTTCGCCCTGGCCCTTCTCGAGGAGCTGAAATTCCGCGGGATTTCGACGGCCCTGGATACGTCCGGCCAGGCCGGGGCGGATCTTGTGACCCGGGCGGCCGGTCTTTCCGATCTGATTCTCTACGACCTCAAGCTGATGGACGAGCCGGCCCACCGCCGTTTTACGAACGCCGGAAACAATGCGATCCTGGAAAACCTCCGACGGCTCGACCGCCTCGGCAAACCCATCCGGGTCCGGATCCCGCTGGTCGGCGGAGTCAACGACGGCGAGGACAATGTCGCCGCCTCGATCGCCTTCTTGAAAACCTTGTCTTCGATCCAGCGGATCGACTTGTTGAAATACCATAGAGGCGGCCAGGAAAAATACCGGAACCTCGACAAGCAGTCGTGTTTCCGGCTGTTCGAGCCGCCCTCGGACGAGCGGCTGGAGGACATCCGGAAAGCTTTCGCCGGGGCCGGATTCAACGTTTCTTTCGGAGGTTGATCATGATGACCGATCGAGTGAAAAAGCTGCGGAAACAGAGCCTGGACGCGATCCCGTCGATTTCCCGCGACCGGGCCCGGTTGATCACCGAATTCTATAAAAGCCCGGACGCGGCCAAGTCGTCCCCGGCCGTGGCCCACGCCCTGGCCTTCAAGCACATCATGGCCGGAGAAGCGCCTCTGCTTCAACGCCGGCGAGCTGATCGTCGGCGAGCGCGGCCATGCCCCCAAGGCCACGCCGACCTATCCCGAAGTCACCTGTCACAGCGTCGAAGACCTCCGGATTCTCGATTCCCGGCCCAAAACGTCTTTCAAATGCGACGAGAAGACCATCAAGATGTACGAGAAGGACATCATCCCCTTCTGGCGGGGCCGGTCCATCCGCGACCGGATGATGGAGGAGCTTCCGGACGAATGGAAGAACGCTTACGGGGCCGGCATCTTCACCGAATTCATGGAGCAGCGGGCCCCGGGCCACACCGTCCTCGACGATAAGATCTACAAAAAGGGGATGCTCGATTTCATCGCCGATATCGAGGCCGAGATCGCTCAAGCTCGATTTCCTCGTCCGATCCGGAAGCGTTCGACAAGCGCGAGGAGCTGCGGGCGATGCGGATTGCGGCCGAGGCGCTGATCGTTCAGGGCAAGCGCCACGCCGAGAAAGCCCGGGAGCTGGCGGCCAAGGAAAAAAGCCCGGCCCGGAAAAAAGAGCTCCTCAAGATCGCCGAAGTCTGCGACCGGGTCCCGGCCCATGCCCCCCGGAATTTCCACGAAGCCCTCCAGATGTACTGGTTTGTTCATCTGGGGGTCATCACCGAATACAACACCTGGGACTCCTTCAATCCCGGGCGCCTCGACCAGCACCTCTATCCGTTTTACCGGAAAGGGCTGGCCGACGGAACCCTGACCGAGGAATCCGCCCGCGAGCTCCTCCAGTGCTTCTGGGTCAAGTTCAATAACCAGCCCGCCCCGCCCAAGGTCGGCGTCACGGCCGAAGAGAGCGGGACCTATACCGATTTCGCCCTGATCAACGTCGGCGGCGTCAAGCCCGACGGTTCCGACGCGGTCAACGACGATGTCCTTCCTTCTCCTGGACGTCATCGAGGAGATGCGGCTGCTCCAGCCGAGCTCGATGGTCCAGATCTCCAAGAAAGGCCCGGACGCCTTCCTCCTGCGGGCTCTCCGGATCGTGAAAACCGGCTTCGGCCAGCCGTCGATTTTCAATACCGACGCGATCGTCCAGGAGCTCGTCCGCCAGGGCAAATCCGTCGTGGACGCCCGAAACGGCGGCGCTAGCGGCTGCGTCGAAGCCGGCGCCTTCGGCAAGGAAAACTATACCCTGACCGGCTATTTCAACATGCCCAAAGTCCTGGAGCTGGCGCTTCATGACGGCTTCGACCCGCGGACGGGAAAGCAGCTCGGGCCGAAGACCGGCGATCCGGCGAAATGCGAAAACCTATCGAGGAGCTCTTCGCCGCCTGGGAGACCCAGCTCCGGCATTTCGTCGACGTCAAGATCGCCGGGAACGCGATCATCGAGCGGCTGTACGCGACCGTCCTGCCCGGCGCCGTTCCTCTCGATCCTGATCGACGACTGCGTCCGCAAGGGCAGGGATTACCACGCCGGCGGCGCCCGCTACAACACCAACTACATCCAGGGCGTCGGCCTCGGCTCGATCACCGACATGCTCGCCGCCCTCAAATTCCATGTCTTCGAGAAGAAGACCGTCCCGATGAAAAAGCTCCTGGCCGTCCTGGACGCGGATTTCGCCGGGGCCGAGGAGCTGCGGCAGCGGCTCCTCAATAAAACGCCCAAATACGGCAACGACGACGATTACGCCGACGACATCACCCGGGCGGTGTTCGAGGCGTATTTCGGGGCGATCGACAACCGGCCGAACACCAAGGGCGGCCGCTACCGGATCAACCTCCTGCCGACGACGGTCCATGTCTACTTCGGCAAGGTCACCGGGGCGACGCCCGACGGCCGGAAGGCCGGGGAGAGCCTGAGCGAGGGCATCTCGCCCGTCCAGGGCGCCGACCGCAAGGGCCCGACGGCCGTCCTGAAGTCCGCGGCCAAGATCGACCACATCCGGACCGGGCGGAACGCTCCTCAACCAGAAATTCACCCCGCAGCTGCTGGCCGACGAGGAGGGCTTACGCAATCTCGGCCATCTCGTCCGGTCCTATTTCAAGATGGACGCCCACCACATCCAGTTCAACGTCGTCACGGCCGATACCCTTCGCGAGGCCCAGGCCCACCCGGAGAAATACCGCGACCTGATCGTCCGGGTGGCCGGCTACAGCGATTATTTCCTGGATTGCTCGGCCGACCTCCAGAACGAGATCATCCGCCGGACGGAGCATCTCGGGTTCTGAAGCCGCTCGGAATTGCGTCCGGGCGGCGTGAGCTTGATCGAAAAAATTCGGCCTTGGGCGGGATAAATCTCTTTCGAATTTCCGTCTCTCCTTCTGATGGTAAAGTCTTCCAGGAGCGAGAGGTCAAAAGCTTTGCATTGACATATTACAAATACATATATATAGTATGTATAGGTAATATGCATGAGAATCACCTTGAATCTTCCGGACGGGTTACTTGAAAATTTGACTAAAGCGACTGGCGAAGCGCAACAAAACATCTCCTCATCAGAACCGCGCTCGACGGAGACATGCTCAAGAAGGCCAAGCGCGACCGAGCTTCTCGCGGTTAAGGGGAAAACTGGATCTAGACGTCGACCTATCCGCTTTGCGGGACAAGGATCTTCTTTGAGCGACGCTTTTTTCATCGATACGAGCGTCTGGGTGGAATATTTCCGCGATCTAGGATTCTCTCTCGGGGATTTGATCGACACCCTGATTCAGGACGATCGTGTCGTCGTCAACGGAATCGTCGTGACCGAATTGTTGACGGGAGCGAAAGGGGACCGGGAGAGCGGGCTCCTCTTGGATACTCTCGGAGGCTTGCGCTTCCTCGACATGCCGGCCTCGTTTTTCGAGCGGGCGGGAAAACATGGCCGTCTTTTAAAGAGAGCGGGGCTTTCACTTCCCTTAAGCGATCTGCTGATCGCCACCCACTGCCTCGATCACGATCTTGTCTTAATCGATAATGACCGTCATTTCGAAATTCTTGCGAAACAACTGCCGCTTCGCCGGCTCAAGCGCTGAACTCCCCGGTGATTGCAACGAACCGCCGGTCCGGGGCATTATAGGGGTGATCAATCGTTGGAGGATTCCACCCATGAATAAAACCCGTTTGCTTTGCGCCCTCGGGCTGATGATCGCCTGCGGGCTCGCGTTCGTTTATTCCGGCCCCCCGGCCGGGGAACAGATCGTCGGCGAGCTCGGCCAAACATTGGACCGCTATATGAAACGGGCCGAAGCCAACGGATTCTCCGGCTCGGCCCTGGCCGCCAAGGGAAATCAAGTCATTCTGGCCAAGGGATACGGCTGGGCCGACCGGGAAAACAAGGTCCGGGAGACCGAAGCGACCGTTTTTTCCATCGGTTCGATCACCAAGCAGTTCACCGGGGCGGCGATTCTCAAGCTCGAAGCGGCCGGGAAGCTTTCGACGACCGACGTGATCACGAAATATTTCAAGGATGTCCCCCAGGACAAGGCCGGAATCACCCTGCATCAGCTCTTGACCCATACGGCGGGCTTCGCCGGCGCCCTGGGAGACGATTATGAGCCGATCGGCCCGGAAGATTTCGTCAAGCGGGCCATGGGCTCGAAGCTCCTCTTTGCCCCGGGCTCCCGCTACGAATATTCCAACGTCGGCTTCAGCCTTCTCGGCATCATTGTGGAGATGGTTTCCGGCAAGGGTTATGAAGATTTTCTTCAGGAGAACCTGTTCCGGCCGGCGGGCATGACCCGGACGGGATATCTGCGTCCCGGTTTCGCGAAAAGCGATTTGGCCGTCGGCTACCGGGACGGGGAGCGCTGGGGCACGGCCATGGACCGTCCCTGGATGCCCGAAGGACCCGGCTGGCACCTGCGGGGCAACGGCGGGATCCTTTCGACAGTCGGCGATATGCACCGGTGGTACCTGGCCCTGAAGTCTAACGCGATCTTCCCAGAAGCGGTCCGGACGAAGTATTTAGCTCCCCATGTCAAGGAGTATCCGGACGGTGCGTCCTATTACGGATACGGATGGGTGAATCAGAAATCAGAATCGGGTTCGACCCTCATCTGGCATAACGGCGGCAACGGCGTCTATAACGCCTTCATGGGCTTCGACCTGGAAAACGACCTGGTCATCGTGGTTTCCTGCAACGTCTCGACCAAGAGGTCGGATGATTTCGCCCAGCGGATGCTGGGAATCATGATCGGAACCGCCCGCCCGCTGGATGAAAATCTGCTCAAGGGCCGGGCCGGGAATTATCGCTTCGAAACCGGAGAGACGGTCCAGGCCGCTTTCGACGAAAACGACATTCTGAAGATCTCCTATTCGGCGGCTTCGCTGGTCCCCGTCCTGGCCGCCTCGGGAAATGAAAAGCCCGAAGAAACGGCCGCCTTCGACCGGAAGGCGAAGGCCATGATCGCCGATGCCCTGGCCGGCAATTTCGCGGCCCTGGCCGCGGCCTGGGGCGAGCCCCTCGAGCCGGTGACGCGCCGGGCTTCGGTTTATTGGGGCGGGAAAAAGACGCGTTTCGGCGAGGTCAAAGCGGTCGAAGCGCTCGGAACCGTGGACCGGCCGCGGAACTGGCTGACTTATGTCCGGGTGGATTTTGCCGACCGGTCGCAGTTTTTTACCTGCGTTTGGGAGAAAGACGGCGGCCTCATGACCGACCTCCGCGAGGCGGCCGGCCTGGAGCGCGATTTCGAGCCGCGATCGGAAGCGGAGTTCGTCCAGCCGCTCATCGGGGCTTCGGTATCGTTCGGGAAAGACGCATCAGGTAAAGCGTTCCTCGTGATTAAAAAAGGCGGAAAAGAGATCCGTGGTTTAAAAAACGATTGAGGCTTTTAGAACGCCGTCGGTCCGGTCGGCGGCCGTGGCGAAGGCCTGCTCCGGCTTCTTCGATTTTAAACGCGTGGGTGGCGAGCCAGGCCACCTCCAGATGCTTGGCTTCGATGAGAAGCAAGCCGCGCTTGATGCAGCGGTTTTGTCGCCGGACGTGCCGGACGGAGATTTCCTTCCGCCGTAGCTTGGCCGTGGGATAGGACATCCGCTCGGCTAAGGGAATGCCGATCTGATAGATCCAGCCGCCCGGCTTGACCAGGTCATAGGCTTGGGCAATGGCTTCGGGGTCGCCGGAGACTTCGAAGACGGCGTCCAGGCCGTGAGGCTCGCGCTTCAGAATTTCCGCTGACGACATCCTCGCGCTCGGGATTCCCGGACCAGACCGCCCCGGCCTTGATCGCGGCGTTCGCCCGGGCGTCCGAGCGGTCCGTGGCATAGGTTTTTCCGTAGCCTTCGACCTTGAGGATCTGGACCAGGCAGAGACCGATGGGGCCGGTGCCCAGGACGGCCGCGGCCGGACCGATCCATCCTCCAGCCAGGGACCGGGCGTGAAGGGCGATCGAGAGCGGCTCGACCAGCATGGCCTCGGTCATGGACATCGTGTCGGGGATCGGGAAAAGATTCCGCTCGGGCAGGACGAAGAATTCGGCCAGGCAGCCGTCCCGCTCGCCCGGATGGCCGAGAAATCCGATATTCCGGCAGGTATGGGGCCGCCCGGACCGGCATTGATCGCATTCTTCGCAGGAAATCGACGGCTCGACCGCGACCCGGTCGCCGGGTTTGAAGCGCTTGACCGCCGGACCGACGGCTTCGACGACGGCCGAGCATTCGTGGCCGACGATCGCCGGGTAGGAAACCGCCTCGCTGCCGACCCGGTCGGCGATAAAATAATGAAGATCGCTGCCGCAGAGCCCGGCGACGGCCGTCCGGAGAAGGACGTCGTCTCCCTTCCGGATCGCGGGCATCGGGGTGTCACGGATTTCGACCTTCCGGACGCCGGTGAGAAAGGCGGCTTTCATGCGTTCATGATAGCAGAAAATCCCGGCTCCGGCGATGTCCGGACAAAAAAAAAGCCCCGTCTCCGGAGAGACGGGGCTTCGTCTTGAGCCTTTGGGAATGAGGGATTATTTCTTCGGCTTGACCTGGATATTCGCCAGGCCGGGCTTCTTCGCGCATTCGACCGCGAAATCCTGCTCCCGCTGGGAGTTGACGTAATCGGGGGACTGGAAGCGATAGGCAAAGCGGGTGTGTTCGTCGTACTTGTTTTCGACCAGGGCGATCACGTCCTCGATGAAGACACGCTCCTCGTCGGTCGGGATGACGAAGACTTTGACCTTGGAATCGCCGGCCGAGATCTCGGTTTCGGCGTTGCGGGTCTTGGCCAGCTTGTTTTTCGCCTTGTCCAGCTTGATGCCCAGGAATTCCAAGCCTTCGAGCGACTTCTCCCGGATGAGGTCGGACATTTCGCCGACGCCGGCGGTGAAGACGACCGCATCCGCGCCGCCGATCGCGGCCATGTAGGCGCCGATGTATTTCTTGATCCGGTACGCTTCGAGCTCGACGGCCAGGGCCGCCCGGGCGTCGCCCGCTTCGGCCGCGTTTTGGACGTCGCGGCGGTCGGTGTACTTGCCCGTGATCCCCAGGAGTCCCGACTTCTTGTTCAGAAGGTCGTTCATCTTGGACGGGGCGATGTTTTCCTTCTCCATCATCATCAGGTCGATGGCCGCGTCGTGGTCGCCCGAGCGCGTGCCCATGACCAGGCCTTCCAAGGGCGTCAGGCCCATGGACGTGTCATAGGAGACGCCGTCTTTAATGGCATTGGCGCTGACGCCGTTTCCGATATGAAGGCAGATGAGGTTGGTCTTGAAGGGGTCCTTGCCCAAAAGCAGCGCCGCCCGCTTGGCCACGTAAAGGAACGAGGTGCCGTGGAAGCCGTAGCGGCGGACGCCGTATTTCTCGTACCACTCGTAGGGCAGGGCGTACATGTAGGCGTGGGCCGGCATGGTCTGGTGCCAGGCCGTATCCATAATGGCCATATGGGGGATGCCCGGCAGGACTTCCATGGCCGCTTCGATGCCCAGGACGTTGGGCGGATTGTGGAGAGGGGCCAGGCTGTAGAGGCTCTTGAATGTCTCGAGGGAATCGGCGTCGATGATGACGGACTTCTTGAACTTCTCGCCGCCGTGGACAACCCGGTGGCCGACGGCCGAGATCTTCTTCAGGTCGTCCAGCACCCCGACTTTCGGGTCGAGGAGGGTGTCGATGATGAGCTTGAGGGCGTCTTTGTGGTTGGCGCAGTCGTGATCGAACTTGATCGGTTCGCGGCCGAGGCCGGCCTGCTGGATGAAGCTCTTGCCGATGCCGACGCGCTCGACGATCCCGGTGGCCAGAGTCTCTTTCTTGTCGTAGTCGTAGAGGCGGTACTTGGCCGACGAACTGCCGCAATTCAGGGAAAGGACGATCATGGGATTCTCCTGTCTATTCTCAGTCTATGCGTGACCGCTCACAGGCCGGAGGCCTGAACGGCGGTGATGGCCGTAAGATGGACGATGTCTTCGACGGAACAGCCGCGGGACAGGTCGTTGACCGGCTTGGCGATGCCCTGGAGGATGGGGCCGATGGCCTGGGCCTTGGCCAGCCGCTCGACGAGCTTGTAGGCGATGTTGCCGGACTGGAGGTCGGGGAAGACGAGGACGTTGGCCTGGCCGGCGATCTTTGAATCGGGGGCCTTGGACTTGCCGATCTTCGGGATGATGGCCGCGTCGGCCTGCATTTCGCCGTCGATCTTGAGGCCCGGGGCCATCTCTTTGGCGATGGCCGTGGCTTTCTTCACCTTGTCCACGAGCTCGTGCTTGGCGCTGCCGTAGGTGGAGAAGGAGAGCATGGCCACCTTGGGGTCCATGCCGCAGAGGACCCGGCCGGTTTCGGCCGAGGCGATGGCGATCTGGGCCAGCTCGGCATCGGTCGGGGCGGGCATGACCGCGCAGTCGGCGAAGATGAACATGCCCTTATCGCCGTATTCGCAATCGGGGACGATCATGACGAAGGAGCTGCTGACGATCTTGATCCCGGGCTTGGTCTTGATGATCTGGAGGGCCGGGCGGATCGTGTCGCCGGTCGAGTGGATCGCGCCGGAAACGAGGCCGTCGACCTCGCCCTTGTGAAGCATCATGGTTCCGTAAAAGACGGTGTCGGCCATGAGCTTGCGGGCTTCTTCGATCGTCATCCCTTTCTCTTTCCGGATCTCGTAATAGGCCTGGGCGTATTCCTCGAACTTCGGGGATTTAGCCGGGTCGATCGAGGGAATTCCGGTCACGTCGACGCCCTGTTCCTTGGCCACGGCCTCGATCTTCTCCCGGTTTCCGACCAGGACGACCTGGGCCAGCTTTTCCTTGAGAATCTGAACCGCGGCCTTGATCGTCCGGGGTTCTTCGCCTTCGGGCAGGACGATGCGGCGCGGATTCGCTTTGGCTTTTTCCTTGAGCTGTTCGAGTAAAGTCATGAAAAATTCCTCCAGAAACGGTTTCCCTTTGCGCTTATGAAGTCGTTATAAAGCAAGGGTTTGGAAGGGGTATTTTGCCTTTCCCCGCCTGAAAAGTCAAGAAAACCGGCTGGAATGACTGGGGTCGGACCTCAGGATCTTGTTTAAAAATGAGCGTTTGGAATTATTTCCGCCCGGCGACCCGTTACTTCCTTGCCTTTTCGGTCGTCGTTTTCTTATTTGGCGGCCAGGTCCATGACGGAGAGGGGAGCGGCCGGCCCGCTTCGGCCGATATAGCGGAGGAAAACGCCGTCCGATTCCCGGTACCAGTAATCGCCGTGCCAGAGGAGGGACTTCAATCCGGACGGCGAAAGGCGCACATGGCGGGCGGTTTCGGCTTTCCCCTGGATCCGGATCGTTTCCGTGGCCTTGATTTCCGCGGTGATCTTGGTGATGCTCATGGCGACGGGTCCGGACGTTCCGATCGCCCAGAATTTGACCGGCGTTCCCCCGGCGGCGGCGAAGGATTCCAACCCGAACTGAAAAGCCTGATTCCACGGGAGCGAGCCGGCGTCAAATTCCTTGCGGATGGCTTCGCCCTCATGAAGTCCCGTAAGTAAGATTTTTTCTCCTTCACGGATCGCCCGGATATCGGTTTTTTCTCCCGGCCGGATAAAAGACCAGGCAATCGTGGCTTCGGATTTATCCAGGGTATAAACCTGGGATTCCGCCGGGGCGCCCTCCCCGGCGGTCGCGGTGATGACCCACCCCGAGGCGACCGCTTCCTTAACGACGTTGAGGACGACGGTTTTTTGGCCGGTCCTTTCCCTGTAGATCCGGGTTTCGGCCGGAGCGGAGAGAACGGCGGCGAGGGAGAGGGCAATCGTGAGCATCTTGTTCATGGCGGTCCAGGCGCGATGATAGCGGACGCCGGGCCGAAGATCAATCTCAGCCCGGAATGAGAAATACCGGCGGTTCAAACGTCCTTCCGTTTGGACGGAAACAGGGAATGAAGCGAATTGACAATGTAGCTATTATGATAGATAATGTGGCTACATAAGATTCGGAAGGAAGGCTGTCATGACGGTTGGAATCCGGGAGCTGAAAAACAACCTGAGCCGTTATCTTGAACGGGTGAAGGCCGGCGATCTTCTCAAAATTACGGACAGGGGACAAGTCGTCGCCTTAGTCATCCCGGCGGCCGCGTCTGGAGAGATATCCAGCCTGATGAAGCTGGTCAGGGAAGACCGGGCAAGTTGGGCAGGAGGAAAGCCCGAAGGGGCCGCCGTTCCGGAAAAAGCGACCGGCAAGGATGTTTCGAAAATCGTCATCGAGGACCGGCGGTGATTCTCTACCTGGAGACGTCCAACCTGGTCAAGCTATATGTGAAGGAGACGGATTCAGAAGCCGTCTTTGAAAGCGTCCGAGCCGCCGATTTCGTCGCGACGTCTGTTCTTGCCTATGCCGAAGCGCGGGCGGCTTTTGCCCGCAAGCGCCGGGAAAAGGGAATATCCGAGAAATCCCTGGGGAGAATCAAGGCCGCCCTGGATCGTGACTGGTCTTCCTTTTTTGTCTTGAATGTCACTCCGGTCTTCGCCCGGCGGGCGGGCGACCTAGCCGAAAAACACGCGCTCCGCGGCTTTGACGCCCTGCATCTTGCTTCGGCCGTCGAGCTTTGCGCCGCGGGGGCCCGCGGAGTCGTCTTCTCGACGGCGGACCTCCGGCTGGCTGATGCGGCCCGAAACGAAGGCTTCGAGCTTGTTGTCGCAGGCTTTCGAAAGAAATAGAATAAACCCCGCGGATTCGAAGAGCCCGGGAGCGAGCGTCCCGGCGGAGGAACTCCTATGATGAATCGCCGTATTTTAATCGCCGCTGGGATCCTGGCCGCGGGCTTGGCCTTCGGCCTCCCGGCCTTTGCCCAGGACGAGCCGTATGTCGTCCACGACACGAAGCCGGTCATCATGGCGGGGCCGTATCTCTCTTCGCTCTCCGAAACGGGGGCGACGATCGTCTGGCTCACCGATACGCCCTGTCATGTCAAAGTCGTCTATGGGCTGAAGGGCGAAGCGATGAGCCGGGAGGCGGACAATGCCGCTCACGGCTTTCTGCCGATCGGACTGCTCCATACCGTCCACCTTGAAGGGCTCGAACCGGGACGCGCGTATGCCTACAAGGCCGTCGCCACCCGGGTCGTCAAGATGAAGGCTTATTGGCCGGAGAAGGGGCTGGCGGCCGAAAGCCCGGAGCGGACGTTCACGACATTCGACCGGGCGAAAGCCGAGGTTGCCTTTAGCGCCATCGCCGACACCCATGAGGATACGGCCCGAGTGAACGATTTGCTCAAGGCCGTAGACTGGGCCAAGACCGATTTTCTCGTCCATTTAGGCGATGCCTTCCATGGCCTGGAGAGCGAGGACCAACTTCTCGGCCGCTGGCTCGGCCCGGCCGACAAGGCCCTGGCCGGTTCGAAGCTTCTCCTGCAGATCCGCGGAAACCACGAGATGCGGGGCTCGTTCGCCCGCCGTTTCTTTGACTATTTCCCCACGCCTGAAGGGCGGTTTTATTACGTTCGCGACCACGGCCCGCTTCATCTCATCATCCTGGACACAGGTGAAGACAAGTCCGACGAGACGAATGTTTATGCCGGGCTCAACAAGGTCGAATCGTACCGGGCCCAGGAAATCGGCTGGTTGGAAACCCACCTGCTGACCGATCAGCGTGCGGCCGAGGCGCCGTTCCGGGTCATCCTTCTCCACCAACCGAACTGGGGTTGGGTCCGAGACCGCGGGCCGGAATGGACCGCCCTGGCTAACGGGGGAAAAATCGACCTGGTCATCGGCGGCCATTTCCACCGCCTGATGTCGATTAAGCCCGGGACGGAAGGGAACGATTTCCCGGTGCTGGCCCTGGGCCAGGATCAGATCGCCCGGGTTGAAGCGACGCGCACGGAACTCCGGGTCACCGTTACGGGCAAAGACGGCAAGGTGCTCGAGAGCCTGATAATCGCGTCCCGCCGGTGAGATTATCTGGGGTCGGACCTCAGCAATTTATTTGTTATCAAAGCCCTAGTAAGAAACAAGCCCGGCGGCTTTCAGGATTTCGAGGTAATTCAGGATCCCCTGCAGCGACGAAGGCGCCTCGTATTGGGCGTCGAGCAGCTTTTTGATGTCCAGGGCGCTGTGCCGGCCGTTGACCAGGAGTTGAAGCTCGCTCGTATTGGTCACGGCGAATTCGCCCTCCCGGCCGACGGGATATTTAGCCTTGACCTCGGCCGGCACCGCCTCGATGAGCCGGAATATCCGTTATATCCCTTCTCCTTGACCTTGGCCGTCGGGCGGGGGATGAGGCCGGCGGCTTTCTTTTCAAGCGCCGTCATCACGAGCTTGACGGGCGCGATTTTCATCCTTCCGGCGATCGACTCCATATGAGACTTTAAGGCCGCGAATTCCGCGGCTCCCACACCGTCGACGGTTTGTCCGGCTCGGGCCAGGTATCCGGCCATCGCGGTTTTGTCGGACGCCAGCTCGAGGGCGCTGTCCAGCGTTTCCTTTTCATTGATGACGGCGGCTTCCATCTGTCCCCGGGCCGCGCCGTAGGCGGAAGCCAGCGTGGCTGCCTCGGCGGTGTTCAGGAGCTCGATCCCCACGGTGAGCGCTTGGCCCAAGCGGCGGACGGCGTTGGCGGCTGTTTCGGCGGCGATCTTGACGGCCATTGCGTCGTCGGCCGAAGCGACGGTATATGCGCCGGCCGCGCCGATGGCCGCGACCCGCTTCAGTTGCGTCGCGTCGGACTTATCGGAGACGTCGCCGGTCGTGTGGTACCAGCGGTCCGGCCAGGCGATCATCATGATTCCGGGAACGCCGACTCCCCAGTTGTTGAAGACTTCGTGGTCGGAGGCGCCGTAGTGGGTTTCGATCGCATAAGTGAAGGGTTCGTCGGCGCCGAACGGGCTGACGATGCGGACGGGAACCGGGTAGGAGCGGCTCCGGTTCTGGATGCGCTCGCGATTCCCTTCGCCGACATAGCGGTAGTAGTTTTCCATGACGTCGTTGATATAGTGCGGATTCCCGTACGTCGTCCGCATCAGGCAGAAGAAAGCCTGGTTCTTCGTCAGCCACTCGCCGACCATGTCCATGTTGATGTTGCAGAGGGTCTTCTCCATGACGGCGGCGTTTTCCTGGACCCAACGTGCCGATGCCGGAAAACTCCGGTCCCCAGATGAAGCGGATGGACCGCCTGGGCCGGGGCAGGCGGCCGTCTTGGATCAGGGCTTGAGCGTCCGGGCGACTTCGAGGATCCCGGCGCTGCCGGAGATATTGTCGTTGGCGCCCTGTTTGGCGAAGCCCTCGAAGAGGTGGGCGGAAAGAATGACTTCGCCGGCCGCCGGATCGGAGCCGGGGATAAGAGCAAATGACGTTTTCCAGGTCGACCTTTTCCATTTTGCTGTCGACCACGGCCCTGACGGTGATTTTTTCGCGGGCGAGGAGCCGCTTCTTGAGATAATCGCCTTCACGGACGGGAAGCTGGAAAGCGAATTTCGGTTTAGCCTCGGCCTCGGGCGCAGCGGTCCCGGCGGTTGCGGGCGGACGCCGGCCGCGCAAGCCGCTCCAGGGCATCTGCAGGGGATCGAAATAAGGCCGGGACATGGCGATGGAAATCACGCCCAGGGCGCCTTGGTTCAGGCAGGCTTCGGCTATGAACCCCCGATGCGCTTCCTTCGGTCACGACGATCTTCCCTTCGACTTTGGCCGCATCGATCTCGGCTTTTGTCCCGCTTCCGACCCAGACCAGCTCGGCCGTCACGTCGGCCGGCTGGCTGCCGTTGACGAGCATGGCCACTTCGTCCTGGAATGAGGCGAGTTTCTGCCGAAAAGGGGAGAGCTCCCAAAGCTCGCCCTTCAATCCGCGCCAGGCTTCACCCGACGGGTAGGTGACGATTTGGGCATCGGTGAACCCGTAGGATTTCAGGGCCTTGGCGATGACCTGGGTCTCCCAGAAATTTCCGGTATATTCGGCATCGAACCGCTCGCGGTTGTAGCCGTTGATGTCCATGATCGTCCGGCGGGCGGTTTCGCCCGAGGCTTCGCCCACGATCAGGTCCATTTGTTCGCGGGGGAGAAGGGTTCGGTATAGCCAGGGCGTTTGCTGGGCCGCGGCGATTCCGGCGGCGATGGCGATGAGGGTGAGTCCGAGGATCAAACGACGCTTCATGATGATCGTCTCCTTCCCGCGCTTTCTATAAAAGGGAATTTTTATCCCTTTGCGGGGTCCGGGTCAACCGTTAGGATATGGATTGGGGTCGGACCTCAGCAAATAATTCGTTATCAGCGAGTTAGATTTATTCAAGGACTATGTTCTACTAATCAATGAAGATCCTGAGGTCCGACCCCAATCGAATTATTCTTCGATGCCCCGGCGGGCGGCGACGCCGATATCGAAATAGTGCTTGACCGGCTTCATCTCGGTCACAAGTCCGGCACGTTTCATGAGGCCTGCCGGAGCCCGGCGTCCGGTCAGGACGAGTTCGACCGACGGCGGTTTTTGATCGATCAAAGCAAGAACGTCGGCAATGTCCAGAAGGCCGAAATGAAGGGCGACGTTGACCTCGTCCAGGACCACGAGGTCGTATCGGCCGGAGAGCATCGCCTTCCGGCAGAGATCCAGCCCTCGCTTGGCCAGCCGGATGTCTTCCGGATTCGGGCGTCCTTTAAGACGAATCAATCCGGGCCGGCCGAACAGCGCGAACGTAATCAATCCGCCCCCGAGCTTCCGGGCTGCGGCCCGCTCTCCCGACGGCCGGGCTTTCATGAACTGGCCGAAATAGGTCCGGTATCCGCGCCCGGCGGCCCGAAACGCCAGCCCCAGGGCGGCGGTCGTCTTCCCCTTCCCGTCGCCGGTGTAAATCTGGATCTGCCCCTTCAGCGCGGGCGGTCTTTTTTTCATTTTCATCGTGAGCCTGATCGTTTCCGATTTTACCATACTTGCTATATCTCCGGTTCCGCCTTATATTGAAATTGCCGGCGTGCCTTTCCGTCAATCACCCGCATTCCCCAACAAGGAGTCTTCCATGGGCAAGAACATTCACCTGACCAAAACGGATTATGACCGGTTGATGGCCCTGGTTACCGTCGAAGTGACAGGTGCGGACCCCGACCGGGCCTTGCTCAAGGAGCTAGAAGTGGAAGTGGAGCGGGCGATTATCGTCGACTCCAAAGAAATCGATCCCGATATCGTGACGATGAACTCGAAAGTCCGGATCCAGGACCTCGATTCCGGAGAAGAAAACGAATACACCCTCGTTTATCCCATGGCCGAGGATTTCAGCCAGGGGAAAATTTCCGTCCTGGTCCCCCTGGGGACGGCGCTGATCGGATTCCGCAAGGGCGACGTCGTCGAATGGAAGGTTCCGGGCGGCCTCCGGCGAATCAAGATCAAAAAGGTCCTCTACCAGCCCGAGGCGGCCGGCGATTTCAGCGCTTAACCTTCGTTACTCGATCGGGCTCAATTTCGCGGCCTGCCTCATGTCCCGTATCGTCAATTCGTTGTTTAGATTACCGTAAATTTAAAAAACTAGATTTCATTCAATTCGTTATCGGGTCGGTATGAATCGGACGCTTTCTCCATCTTTGGGGGTGATGCCCTTTGGACTGTGAAGACGCCGTAGTTCGCCGGCAGGCGATCTCCGTACGCAACGCGTACGGAGTCGTCCGTATAGCTTCCGCTCACTGTCAATCGCTCGTTTATTTCGAATTTCGTCAGTTCCATGGCAATAAAAATGACACGTGTCCGGGTACTCGACATCTCCTCCGCTAGATAGCCTGTAAGATAATTGCCGAGTCGCGTGCGGACCATCATCGCGTCCGAACACACTTTAATATCGAGTCCGATCCTTGAGGATCTGTCTTTCCAGGAGGAGGGACATCCGATGAGGAAAAGGAGGAGAACGAAGAGTCCAGCCGGACAGAAATATTTCCTGACGATGGTCATTTATCCCCTCCTCCTCGGGGGGGAGAAACCGATCTCGATCCATTTTATATTTCTCGGCTTTCCAAGCGGCGAAAATGATCGTCGGGAATTCGTTCAGGTAGGTTCGATATTCCTCATTGAAGATGGCCGCATTCGCATTCCCTGAAGCGCCTTCGACCGTCAAGAGATCCCCTTTCTTGAATGAATGGTCGAGAGAGAAGAGATAAAGAAAGAGCCGCGTACCATTATCCGGTTTTTTCGCCCAATAGCCGGGAACCTTAGCGGAAAACACAACGATTTCCGTATATGAGCTCGTGAGTTCCAATAGCGTCGGGGTCCGATCGGGATCTTTTTCGGGATCGCTTCGGCAGGCGAAAAGAAGCAAGATCATTGTCGCCGAAAAAAGCAGGAAATTTACTTTGGTCTTCATGGATCTTTCTGGAGCGAGATGAGAATCGGCTCGGGCTTTTCGTCGAAGAGAAAGGGATGGGTTTGCAGAAATCGTTCTTTCGGCCGCAGCCGGAAGACCGGGCGGGCTCCTTTGCGGATGGATGGCTCACCCGCGATCAGAAAGCGCAAGGATGGGTGACTCAGGATCAAGTTTTTGCATCGCGATGCTTTTTTCTGTGAGGCATCGTTTCCGGCTCCAGACTGAAGACCGGTCGAGATCCTGCTTGAGGTTGATGAGTTGGTTGCTGTAATTCCCCGGGCCCCTCGCCTCGGGAGCCGAAGGAAGCCACGTACCGTCCGTTCGCGTCGAATTTGAAAACGAAATTCTCCGCTCCTCTCACATCCATCAAACAAAACAATTCGCCTTCGGAATTGACTGTAAAACCCCTCACGTGGGCGATTCCGTGGCTCGCGATATCGTCGCGTTCCGTGTCGATTCTAAACACTTCTTCCAGAGTCAAAGAACGATTTCGTCCTTCCGCATACGGCTCGAGATCGTTCTTTACGATCTCCACCCCATCGATGATCGTTCTCTCAACATGTTCCCGTTTCCCTCCGCAACTGAAACACGCGAGCAGGGCCGCACCCAACAAGAAACAACATTTTGCGTGGATCAGAGTTTTCCCCCGTTAAGATATCGACAGATTAGCATAGGGGGGAGGTGGTTCAAATCGACTTGGCCAGGGCGCCCCACTTCTTGTCCAGGCGGAAGCCGCGGCGGAGGAAGAATCCCGGCAGGTAGAAATGGGTCAGGACGGTCTTATAGCCCTGGCCGGCCATCCGCCCGCAGAAATCGTCCACGACCGCGCCGCCCAGGCCGCTTGACTTGAGCCGGGAGGTGACGGCGACGGCGTCGATAAAGACCGCCGACCGGGACATGATCCGGTAGCACAGCCCCCCGACGATCTGGTCCTGGGCGTCCTGAAGGACGAAGTGGCGGTCCTGCTGGGAAATGACCTTGGGGAAATTTTCCTTGTAGAAGAGCCGATAGAGGCGGCCGATGTCGACCGGATCGGTCGTTTCGCTGAAGGTATAGGTTTCGCCCCGGCGGTCGAGGAGGAAGCTCCGAACGACGACCCGTTCCGCGCCCTCCTCGCCTTCGACGACGACGTCCAGGCGGCGATCCGGATCGAGATGGGGGAAGATCATCCGGCTGAAGACGGTCCGGTCGCGCTCGTCGTCGAGAGCGGCCTGGAGGTCGGAGATCTCGACGAAGCGGACGGCCGGAGCTTTCGGATTTTCGGCCATCAGGCCGAGGAGGCGGTCGAACAGACGCCTCCGCTTTTTCGCTTTTTCCGGCGAAATAGGTCTGCCGGTAAAGGTGATAGCGGACGATTTCCGGGAAGCGCCCGAGGTCGTATTTCCGGTGGAGGTCGAGGACTTTCCGTTCCCGGTCCTTCGAATCCGCCGTCGGATTTAGCCGCTTCCCATTCCTGATACGCCCGGACGGCGCTGAGTCCGGGAAGGGGGATCTGGTAGCTTTTATCGAATCGCGTCCGATACTCGGAAAGAAGCCGGGGCAGCTCCGCGTCACCGGCGGCCGCCGGCGACGCAACTTTGAGGTCGGCTTGGAGACGGGCGAAAAAGGCGCCCGCCTCATCCCGGCCCAAGGCGTCGTAGCAGGCGTCGAAGATCCATTCGCGCTCGAGCTGTTCCCCGATCCAGGGGTAATCGGCCGCGGCCCGGCGATAAAAATGGTCGACGATCGGCCGGATGAGCGAGAGCGTGTTCCGGAAGGGCGCCCAATCCTCGAGGCCGACGATGACCGTATCGTCCCGGTAATCGAGCTCGGGGACGACGACGTTGGCCGGCGAGACGGGGCCCGGGACGATCCGACGGCCGCTCATCTTCCAGGCCCGGAAGAAAACGGACATGGCCTCGATGTAGAGCTTCCGCCAGACCGCCGTTTCAGGAGGCGGCGACCCGGCGGCTCTCCGGCCGGCGAAATCGCGGATCTTTTCCCAGACGGTCAATTCGCCGACAAACCGCCGGGAAACGGCGCCTTCTTTCGGCCGGATGGCTCCCAGCGGGGCGAACAAGCGAACTTCTCCGGGATGGTCGGCCAGGGTCGCCGACCACAAAATGGCCCGCCGCTCCCGCTCCGTCCAAGGCCGGCCCTTCAACCGGAGCTTCAAGCCGTAGGAGCGGCCGGACGAAGCGTTCAGGCTGACCCGGTAATCCGGACCGGGCGTGGACGCGGGAATCCGGGAAATCCAGATCCCGCCGGCGGGAATGTCTTTCGGGTCGAAATCCTCCTGCCCGTAGGCCAGCCGGATGGATTCGTGAAGGAAGGGAGTTCCGATCAGGAGCTTCTTCAGCCGGCGGATTTCTGACGGAGAGATTCCCTCCTCGAAGACCAGCCGGTCTTCCTTCTTCAACGTTCGGGCGCGTTTCTTTCCCCCGTCTTTTTCCATGTCCCGCTCGAGCCGGGCCAGATGCGCTTCGGCCGCGGCGGCCAAGCGCGGGTCGGCGGTGTGCAGAGCCCAAGCCGAAAGCTCCGCCCGCACCGGGACGAAAAATTCGGGATGGACGCGGGCCATGTCCGCGAACAGTTGCAGGATCCGCTCGAACTGGAGCCGGGTGACCGGGCTTGCCGGCCAGGCCATCGTTTCCCGGTAGGCGATCATCCGCCGGCGGAGGGAATCGAGGCGGCCCTTGCCCATCTTGGCCGAGACGATTTCCTCGATGCTCCGGGCGTTGAGAAACGGTTTCCCGGAATGGACGAAGGCCGGCAGGAGGCGGCTGTAATCGACGTTGGGATTGTCCAGGAGCAGGAGCCGGTAGGCCCAGCAGCGGACGTTTTCGTTCGGATGGCCGGACAAGGACCGAAGCCGGCTGCGGATGAGGCTTGCCATCCTGAGGTCGGGTTCCTGGAAATTCTTTTCCAGCTCGTCGAGGACCTTGCTCTCCGGTTCCCGGACCGAAAACAGGACCCGGGCCAGGATCTCGTGAAGACGGAGCAAGCGGGTGTCGCGGATATTGTCCGGCTTCCCGACTTCGTTCTCTTTCTGAACGCGGGGACGACGGGCCGGAAGGACGACTCGGTCCGTCGCCGGTTCGAGGGGCAGGTCCCATCCCTCTTTGCAGGGGGAAAAGCGGACCAGGGCTGGATTTCCAGCCCAGAGGATCGGCTGCCGGGCGAAAAGCCCAAGGTCGATCACTTGTCCGCGAATTTCATATTCCAGATCGCCGATTCGCCAGGTCCCGGGTGTGTCCGCCGGCCGCAAGGGCAGGCGCAGCTTCCGGTTCCGGTCGGAGAGTCCCCGGGCGTCCCGGGCGATTTCATCCTCGAGGATGCCCAAGTCTCGGAAAAACCATAGCGGGATCCGGACGGTGCCGCCAGGGCCGGGAAGGTCCAGGTACGGCTTGCGATACAGCTCCTCGATCCGGCCGGAAAAATTCTCTTCGATCTTTTTCCGGTTGTAGGAACCCTTGGGCGTGACTTCGCCCCAGGCGGCATCGAAGTCCCGGTCGATCACCGCGAAGTTGACGACCCGCTCGTAGGGGGCCAGGTCGGCGTTGGCCGCGGTCACGATCCGCCGGTAATATTCCCGGCCGTTATCGGCGGCCAGGGCCGCGGCCAGGACGGCGTCGCCCCGGTCGGGGACGATGAAGAGGGCGTTGGTGGGCCGGCCGTCGCCGACGAGAAAGGTCCGCTTGATGCCGGGAACGCCGATGAACTTGTCTTCGACCTTGCGCGGGGCGATGGTTTGTCCCCTGTTGTTTTTATAGATGTCCTTGATCCGGTCGACGATCTGGTAATATCCGTTGGCCATCTTTCGGAAGATGTCCCCGGTCCGCAGCCAGTAATCGGTTTCCGGATTTTCGGGGAAGGGGATGAGGTCGCCCGGCTTCTTGTCTTCCAGGTAAGGGGCGATGTAATGACCGGAGGCTTGGAGCTCGTCATCCGGGCCCAATCGGAGCCGGACGCCGGGCAGGGGAAGGCCGTGGGTGTTGTCGACGTATCGGCCCGGCGGTGTCATCGTGATCCCGCCCGTCCCCTCGGTCATGCCGAATCCGCTGCAGACGTGGATTCCGGCCTGCTCGAAAAAGCGGAAGACCCGGGGATCCAGGTATCCGGCCGCGGACAAACCCCAGCGCAACCGTTGCCCGACGATCGAGCGGATGACACCCCGGTGATCGCCGCCCGATGTTTCCTCGAGCTTTTCCAGGCAGCGCTCGTAGAGCTGGGTCCAGCGGACGGGAACGCTGATGAATCCGGTCGGATTGACCTTGGGGAAGAGGGTGAACAGCGTTTCGGCCGAAGGATTTCCGGCGAAGACGTAGGTGCCGCGCCAGTAGATCGCTCCCAGCATCTCGAAGTAGCGGCCGAAGGTATGGTAGAGGGGGAGGAAGCTCAGAAAGACCTCGTCGTCGCCGACGTCGGGAAGAGCGGCTGCCCGGGCGAACCGCTTGGCCGTCAGGTTGTAATTCGAGAACGATACGCCCTTTGGCCGGCCCGTGGAGCCGGAGGTGAACATCACCGTGCACGACTTCGTTGACCGGCCGGCGGCGCCGGGCGGAAAGCTGCGCTTCGAGGTGTCTGGGCGGCTGGCGTTTGACGTATTCGAGAAGGACGCCGTCGCCGGGTCCTCTCGGGCTTCCCGGAAGGGGCGACGGTGAGAATGCGGAACGGCCGGGCCGTCCGGCGGCGGACTTCGGCCAGAATTTTCCGCCGGTCCTCCCGGTCGGTAACGGCGATCGTGATGGTCAGGGCGTTGAAGATCTCGACGAGGTTGTCGACGTTGAAATGGGAGTTGATCGGGGTATCCAGGACGTCGTAGAAAAGACAGGCGAGGTCGACGGCGGCGCATTCGACGTTGTTCTCGGCATAGACGGCGACTCGGGGTTCCGTCCCGTCTTCCTCCCCCATGGCGTAAAACGCTCCAGCCAGTTCCTGCAGGCGCCGGCCGACTTGTTCGTAGGTCCAATGGACCGGCTCGGCCGAGGACATGTCCTGGAACAGGATTTTCCCCGGATTTTCCCGAACCCGACTTTCAAACATGTCCAGAAGGGAATATCCGGACAGGCGGATCATGGCGAAAGCGGTTTCGGCCCAACGGTTATGGAGTGCGGGTTCGCTCAGGGCTTGGAGGAACGGGCTGGTGGAGGTCAGATTCAGGTAATCACGACCGGAGGCCGCAGCGGCTTCCGTATTCGAAGCGATCATTTTCTCGGCCGTTTCGACGATTTCCCGAGCCGACGAAGGGGAGGGGGGTCCGGCCCGGAGGGATATCCAAGGACGACGCATGAAAATATTATACTCCCCGGCCGGATCGTTTTCCATATTTAATTTTTAAAGGTACAGACCAATTAAAAAAAGCCCTTGACAAGCCATTGGCAAAGGTCTATATAAGGAATAGTCCAATATAAAATGGAATAGACCATGGGAGGAAAAATGGAAAAAATAAGGTTGGATAAAAGCCCCTCGGCTCCTCCGGCTTATCAACAGATCATTACCTTTTTTGACCAGCAGATTAAAAATCGCCTTCTTTCCTCCGGTGAAAAGCTGCCGCCGGAGCGGGAGCTGGCCGAGGAAATCGGGATCGCCCGGGGAACGGTAAAGCGGGCTTATGAAGAGCTTGTCCGCCGCGGGCTTGTCGAGGCCTTTTCCGGACGCGGCTCGTTTGTCGCCGCCGAGGCGGTCGCTCCTGTCGAAGACCGGAAGGACAAGGCCATCCGGCTGATCGACCAGCTGCTGGATCAGCTCAGCCGCCTCAAGTTCTCCGCCCAGGACATCCGGATGTTCTTCGACCTCCGGTTGCTGGGCCGCGAGGACAGCCTGCGGAACCTCTCCGTGGCGGCGGTCGACTGCAATCCCGAAACCCTGAAGATCTTCGAGCGCCAATTCCTCCTGATCCCCAACGTCAACCTGGCCCGGATCGACCTGGACGACTTGTTCGAGGACGCCGGGGCCGCCTCGCGGCTCGAGATCTTCGACCTCGTCCTGACCACAACAACGCATTTCCAGGAGCTGGTCGATCGCTTTCCCGAGGTCCGGGATAAGGCCGTCCAGGTAGCTGTAGCTCCGACTCGGACGTCCATCGTCAGCCTCGCCCGCCTGACCCCGGCCCAGCGGATCGGCATCCTCAGCGAATCGAAACGGTTCCAGGCGATCATCCTGGACCACCTCCGGACCTTCGATATCCCCGCCACAAGCGTCCAGACGCTGTTCGTTTCGCAACTGGACCGCCTGGACGACTTCATCGCCTCGCTCGACGCGATCATCGTCCCGGCCGGCTACTCCCTCCAGAAAAACCGCGAGCACCTGGCCGCCCTCCAAGCCTTTACTGAGCGGGGCGGCATCATCATCCCCTTCGATTACCAGATCGAGCGCGGCTCGCTCCTCCACGTCGAGGAGCGGTTGCGGTCGCTTCTGGACGAGGAAAAAAGGAACGGCCGATGAATCCCTCCCAAATCGTTCTCGGCGTCATCGGGGCCGATTGCCACTCGGTCGGCAACAAAATCCTCGACGCCTACTTTACCGAAGTTGGGTTCCAAGTGACGAACCTCGGCGTGATGGTCAGCCAGGACGAATTCATCGACGCGGCCGTCGAGACGGATGCCGCGGCCATTCTCGTCTCCTCGCTCTATGGCCACGGCGAGATCGATTGCGAAGGCCTCCGGGCCAAGTGCGTTGAGCGCGGCCTGGACAACATCCTCCTCTATGTCGGCGGGAACCTGGTCGTCGGGAAGACGCCCTTCGCCGATATCGAGAAGAAGTTTATGGACATGGGTTTCAACCGCGTCTTCGGACCCCAGGTCGACCTGGCCGAAGTCGTCACGCTCCTCCGGTCGGATATCGCCAAGACGGGCCGCAAATGACTTCTCCCGCCTTCGCCTCGGTCGACATCGGGTCGACATATACCAAGGGCGCCGTGTTCGCCCTGGAGGCGGGGGCTTTTCGTCTGCTGGCCCGGGCGGAAACGCCGACGACCGTCGACAACCTGGCCGAGGGCTTCGCCCATATCCGCAAAGAGCTGGCGGCCGGTCGCGGCTCTTCGGACGGGCTTCCGGTTTACCTCAGCTCCTCGGCCCGGGGCGGCCTGAAAATCGCCGCCCTCGGCTTGACGGCCGACTTGACCCTCTCGATCGCCCGGATGGCCGCGTATTCGGCCGGCGGCAAGGTCGTCCGGACCTACGCCTACGAGCTTTCGGCCGAGGAGATCGAGGACCTGGAACGGCTCCGCCCGGACATCATCCTGTTTACCGGCGGAACCGACGGCGGGAATTCCGCGGTCGTTCTCCGCAACGCCGAGCGTCTGGGTCGCTCGGCGACCGAGGCGTTCATACTTTATGCCGGAAACCGGAAAGTCCGGAGTGAGGTCCTCGCCCTTCTCGATAAAAAAGCGGCCGCAGCCACGGATAACGTCATGCCCGAAGTCGGAACGATCCAGATCGAGCCGGCCCGCGAGGTCATCCGGAAAATCTTCCTCGAGCGGATCGTCGACGGCAAAGGCTTGTCGACAGTCGTCCGGGAAATCGGCCGTGATCCCTGGCCGACGCCCCTGGCGGTGTTCGAGCTGGCCGGAAAGATCGGCGCCACTCAGCCGGGCTGGTCGGATTTCGGGATGATCGACATGGGCGGGGCGACGACGGATTTTTATTCCCACACCGAGGCCTTCACCGGCGGCGACTCGATCCTCCTCCGCGGTCTTCACGAGCCCCTGCTCAAGCGGACGGTGGAGGGCGACCTGGGCCTGCGCGTCTCGGCCGCGGCCCTCTGGGAATCGGAGCGGACCTTCCTCACCTCGCGGCTTTCAACCCTCGGCCGCCCCGTCGAGGCTTTTGATTCCTATATCCATGCGGTCGCGGCAGCCCCTGAGTCGCGGCCGGAAAACCCCACGGAAGAAGAGTTCGACGCGATGATGGCGGCCGCCTGTGTCCGGGCGGCCGCTATTCGCCACGCCGGGACGCTCAACAGGGTCTATACACCCCAGGGCGGTTTTTTCGTCCAGAGGGGCAAAGACCTCCGCCGCCTCAACCGCTTAGTCGGGACGGGTGGATACCTGTCCCGAACCGCGAGCGCTTCGCTGCTTCTTGAAGCCTGCGCTCCTCAAAGCGCCGACGTCGACTCCCAACCCTTGCTCCCCGTTTCCCCCGAGGCCTACGCCGACGAAGGATATCTCATCCCCCTGCTGGCGAACCTGGCCGGGGATTTTCCGCAAGAGGCCGCCCGGACGGCCGTCGGCGGGCTCCGGAAGCTCTCCGGGCCCGCATCATCCGGAAAAGGATAAGCTCATGCGATTCGAACCGATGGCTTGGAAAGACTTCCTGGCTCAACGGAAAGCGGTTCTCGAGACCTGGCCGACCGGAAAAAACGTCGACCTGGATGAAGGCCTCCGTTATCAGCGGGGCATCCCTGAAGCGAAAAACTTCGCCCGGGCGATGAGCAAGGCCAAGGCCGGACGGAAGACCCTGATCCAGCCCCGGGCCGGCGTCGCCTTGATCGACGACCATATCCGGCTGCTGCGCTTCCTGGAAACCGAAGGCACGGCCGACCTCCTCCCGACGACGATCGATGCCTACACCCGGCAGAACCGGTATGCGGAAGCGGCCGTCGGCATCGAGAAATCGACGGCCGCCGGGCATTCGCTTCTGAACGGCTTTCCCGGCCGTGAACCACGGCCTGGCCGGCTGTCGCCGGGTCACGGAGGCGGTGACCAAGCCGATCCAGGTCCGGCACGGAACGCCCGACGCCCGGTTGCTGGCCGAAATCTCCCTGGCCGGCGGCTTCACCAGCTACGAAGGCGGCGGGATCTCCTACAACATCCCTTACGCCAAGAAAGTCGAGCTCGGCGATTCTCTCCGGGCCTGGCGTTACGTCGACCGGCTGGTCGGCCATTACGAAGAAAACGGCATCTCCATCAACCGCGAGCCTTTCGGTCCGCTGACAGGCACCTTGCTCCCGCCCTTCATCGGCCATACCGTCGCCATCCTCGAAGGGCTCCTGGCCCTCGAGCAGGGCGTCAAGTCCATCACCCTCGGCTACGGCCAGGGCGGGAATGTCCTCCAGGATTTGGCCGCCCTGTCTTCGCTCCGGGAGCTGGCCGAGGAGTATTTCAACCAGGCCGGCTTCAAGGACTTCGATCTGACGATCGTCTTCCACCAGTGGATGGGCGGCTTCCCCGAGGATGAGGCCAAGGCCTTCGCCGTCATTTCTCTCGGGTCGTTTGTGGCCGCCGCGGCCGAAGTGGAAAAAATCATCGTCAAAACGCCCCATGAAGCCATGGGCATTCCGACCAAAGAGGCCAACGCTTCCGGCCTCAAGGCGACCCGCCAGATCCTGTCGATGCTGACCGACCAGAAAATCTGCGCCGACAACGACATCATCCGCCGGGAAAAAGACCTCATCCGGAACGAAGTCCGCTGCCTGATGGAGGCGGTGGAAAACGCCTCGGGCGGCGATCCGATCCAGGGGATCTGCCGGGCGTTCGCCGGCGGCCTGCTCGACGTTCCGTTCGCTCCCAGCATCTACAACCGCGGCCGGGTGCTTCCGGCCCGCGACAATGAAGGCTTTATCCGGCTCTTCTCCAAGGGGAACCTGCCCCTGACCGACGACATCATGTCCTTCCACAAGGACCGGCTGGCCGAGCGGGCCAAGGCCGAAGGCCGGGCGGTCACCTTCCAGATGGTGACCGACGACATCTACGCCATCAGCAAAAGCAAATTAATCGGGAGGCCGAAATGAAAATAACCAAAGCGTTGTTCGTGCCCGGGTCGTCCGCGTTTTATTTCGACGACCAGCGGGCGATCAAAGACGGGGCCGGCCACGACGGATTCTTCTATACCGGGGCGCCGGCCACGCCGCATTTTAAATCCGTCCGGATCGCCGGGGAGACCGTGTCGATTCTTCTCATCCTCGAAAACGGGGCCGTGGCCGGCGGCGATTGCGCCGCGGTCCAGTATTCCGGGGCCGGCGGACGCGACCCCCTCTTCCTGGCGGCCGACTACCTGCCGCTGCTCGAAACGCGCATCCGCCCGCTCCTGGAAGGCCGGGACATCGGTTCGTTCCGGAGCATGGCCGCGGAATTCGAAAACCTCGAGTTCGACGGCCGGCGGCTTCACACGGCGGTCCGCTACGGCCTGTCGCAGGCCCTGCTCCAAGCCCGGGCCTTCGACCTCCACCGGCTGATGGCCGAGGTGGTCTGCCAGGAGTACGGTCTTCCGGTCATCGCCGAGCCCGTTCCCATCTTCGGCCAGACCGGGGACGACCGGTACAACAACGCCGACAAGATGATTCTTAAAGGCGTGGACGTCCTGCCCCATGCCCTCATCAATAACGTCGACGAGAAGCTCGGCCGAAACGGCGAGCTCCTCCGCGAATACATCCGCTGGCTGGCCCAGCGGATCCGGGACTTCCGGCCCGATCCGTCCTATCGCCCGACGCTCCATATCGACGTTTACGGGACGATCGGCTTGATCTACGGACTCGATCCCGGCAAGGTGGCGGATTACCTGGCCTCTCTTCAGGCCGACGCGGCCGAATTCCCGTTGTACATCGAGGGCCCAGTCGACGCCGAAGAAAAGCCCCTCCAGATCGAGCTTCTCGGCAAGATCCGGGAGAATCTCCGGCGCCGCGGATCCTCGGTCAAGATCGTCGCCGACGAATGGTGCAACACCTTCGAAGATGTCCGGGACTTCACCGACGCCGCCTGCTGCGACATGGTCCAGATCAAAACCCCCGACCTGGGCGGGATCCAGAACACGATCGAAAGCGTCCTCTACTGCCGGACGCACGGCATGGAAGCCTACCAGGGCGGCACCTGCAACGAGTCCGACGTCTCGGCCCGGGCCTGCGTTCACGCGGCCGTGGCCGCTCGAGCCGAACGGCTCCTGGCCAAGCCCGGCATGGGCTTCGACGAGGGCTTCATGATCGTCCGCAATGAAATGGAACGCATCCTGGCGGTGCTCAAGGCCCGCCGGGGAGGAGAATGACCATGGCCCCCCGCCAAAAAGAATTTCGCGTCCTATCGACGACCGCCATCCTCGGTTACGGCTTCCCGGAAAAATCGTTCCGGGCCGGCCTGGCCAGAAAGCCGCATCTGATCGGCGTCGACGCCGGCTCGACCGATCCCGGCCCGTATTATCTCGGGGCGGGAAAGGCCTTCACCAACCGCTCGGGAGTGAAACGGGACCTGCGCTTCATGCTGACCGCCGGCGTGCGGCGGGGCATCCCCGTCGTCATCGGCACCGGCGGCGGAAGCGGCGCCCGGCCTCACGTCGACTGGTGCGAGGAGATCATCCGGGAGATCGCCCGGGAAGAAAAGCTGTCCTTTAAAATGGGGATCATCTACGCCGACATCCCGAAGGCCCGCGTCCGGAAACACCTCCGGAAGGGCGAGATCGTCCCCCTGGCCTTTGTCCCGACCTTGACCGAAGAAACGCTGGAGGAATCGGTGAACGTCGTCGCCCAGATGGGCATCGAGCCGATCCAGAAAGCGCTGGCCGAGGGCTGCCAGGTCGTCCTGGCCGGGCGGTGCTATGACCCGGCCGTCTTCGCCGCTCTCCCGATCATGCGGGGATTCGATGAGGGGCTGGCCCTTCACATGGGCAAGATCCTCGAGTGCGCGGCCATCGCCGCCACGCCCGGATCGGGCGCCGATTGCGCCCTGGGAATCCTCCGCGAGGATTCCTTCATCCTTGAAACGCTCAATCCGGCCCGGAAATTCACCCCCGAATCGACGGCCGCTCATACGCTCTACGAAAAAACCGATCCCTACCATCTTCCCGGCCCCGGCGGCGAGCTGGATCTGACCGCCTGCACCTTTACCGCCCTTCCCGGCGGACGGGTCGAAGTCCGGGGCAGCCGTCACGTCCCGACGCCGACGTATTACGTCAAGCTCGAAGGCGTCCGGCGGGCGGGATTCCGGACCGTGTCCATCGCCGGCACGCGCGACCCGATCATGATCAAGCAGATCGACGGCATTCTGGAAGCGGTCACCGGCCAGGTCCGCGATATCCTCAAGGCCGAAAAGATCGACGGCCGGATCCAATTCCACGTCTACGGCAAGGACGGGGTCATGGGCGCCCTGGAGCCCGAGACCGAAGGTCCGAAGCCACGAGCTCGGGATCGTCATCGAAGCCGTGGCCGACACGCCGGAAGCGGCCGATTCGCTCTGCAGCATCACCCGCTCGACCCTCCTCCATTACGGCTATCCCGGCCGGATCTCAACGGCCGGCAACCTGGCCTTTCCTTTTTCGCCCTCCGATGTCAGAATGGGGGAGATCTTCGAGTTTTCCGTTTACCACCTGATGCCGGTGACCGGCAGCGACTTGTTCCCGGTCAAGGTTGTCCGCGTTTGAGGCGAGGGAGCCGCACCATGAAACACAGCATTTTATCCATAGCCAAAGTCATCCGGTCGAAAAACTCCGGCCCCTACGAGCTGACCCTGGATATCATCTTCAAGGACCGCGAGGGCTTCGAGCTCTTCAAGCGCCGAAAGATCGTGACGAAGCGGAAAATCGCCGGCCTGTACCGCTGCCGGATCGAGGACATCCTCAAGATCGTCTATTTCGAGCCGGCCAAGGCCCTCAAGATCACGATCAAGCGGCCGATCCCGTCCGGCCATCCGGGCGAGACCGACATCTACGGCGCCCAGCAGCATGCGCCTTTGCTGGGTTTGACTTACTGAGGCGATTCCCAGGAGGGGACATGATGAAGTCCAATCCACAGCGGACGGTCCATCGGGAAACCCTCATCTATGCCACGTATTACGCCCCGCGCGGCCGCAACCGCCTCTACCTGGTCGCGGCCGAGCTGTCCCAGAAATACCTTACCCCGACCGACCTGGTGATCGGCGTCCTGGGGTCGGAAGGCTCGGGCAAATCGACTCTGATCAAGGGCCTCTTTCCCGGGCTGGAACTGACCAACGACGACGAAGGAATCAACGTCCGCCCAACGCCGCTCATCGGCTTCGATCCCGACGACGCGTTCTCCGGGCACACCTTCCATATCGACGTCCGTTACGAGCTGGCCTTCCACCAGAAATTCGAATTGGCCGAGCTGATCCACAAGGCCGTCAGCCACGGCCGCCGGGTGATCATCGAGCACTTCGACCTCGTCTACCAGGCCCTCGGCTACAACGCCCAGGTCCTCTTCGGAATCGGGGAGGAGATCATCGTCGCCCGGCCGACGGTTTTCGGCCCGTTCCCCCAAGCGATCAAGGAGATCGTCGACCGGACGATCAAGTACCGGCTGATGGCCCATTCGGCCGAGGACATCACCTGCTCCATCCTGAAGCGGGACTATCACTTCCCCTTTCCGCCGCTTCACTCGGATGTCCGGCAGGGATTTGTCCTCAACTTCACCCACCGGCCCAACATCGACCTCAAGGAACTCGAGCGCAAGGTCAAGGACGTCATCGCCCAGAACGAGCCGATCGCCGCCTGCGGCGAAAACCGGATCCGCATCGGAAAGCACGCCATGCCCTGCACCGGAACCCGGACCCACGTCAAGTCGGCCGGAGAGATCGAAAACTTCCGGCTTCTCCACGAATACCACTTCGACTCCCGGACCAAGGAGTACTACATCGTCGGGCTTGGTCGGGCAGAAATCGTCGGCCGGATTTGAGGAAATGATCGATATCGAAGACTACTTGCAGGGGTACGAAGAATGAGCGACAGCACGCGATACCGGTTGATTTCCAAACACTTTGTCCGCCCGGTGAAATGCGCCGGCCGGGAGGCCCTGTCCGTCGACTCCGTGGGACTGACTTTGCTGGCCGCTGAGGCGTTCACCGACCTGGCCTTCTTCCTCCGGCCCGCTTTCCTGAAGCGGATCCGGGCGATCATTGACGATCCCCGGGCTTCGGACAACGACCGATTCGTCGCCGAAGCCATCCTGCGAAACGCGGCCATCGCCGCCGAGGGCGTTTTGCCGCTCTGCCAGGACACCGGCTCGGCCCAGGTGATTGGCTATAAGGGAAACCGGATTGTGACCGATGGACGGGACGAGGCGGCCCTTCGGTCCGGCCTCGGCGATGTCTACAAGCTCCAGAATCTCCGCTATTCGTTGATGGCCCCGCTGTCCGTTTTCGATGAAATCAACACCGGAACGAACCTTCCGGCCCAGATCGATCTCCAGGCGGTCGAGGGATCGGAATACCATTTTTATTTCATGGCCAAGGGCGGCGGATCATCCAACAAGACCGCGCTGTTCCAGGAGTCGAAGGCGCTTCTTGAGGAAAGCAAGCTGGAAGCGTTTCTAGCCGAAAAGGTTCGAGCCCTGGGCGTGGCGGCCTGCCCGCCGTATCGGATTGCCGTTGTCCTCGGCGGAATTTCGCCCGAGATGACGATGAAAACGGTCAAGCTGGCTTCGGCCGGATTTCTCGACGGCCTTCCCAAGCGGGGCCGGAAGACCGGGATCGCTTTCCGGGACGAGGAGTGGGAAGGAAAGCTGGCCCGAATCGCCGAAGAGTCCGGATTGGGCGCGCAGTTCGGCGGCCGGTTCCTGGCCCATGAAACGCGCTTTATCCGCCTGCCGCGACACGCCGGTTCGTGCCCGGTGGGGATCGGGGTGTCTTGCAACGCCGACCGGAACTGCAAAGGAAAAATAACGAAAAACGGATTGTTTCTAGAAATACTGGAAAAGAATCCGGCCCGTTTGTTGATAGGGATTCCAGACAGGGGGAGGAGGCCGGAAGTCGCGGTCGATTTAAACCGGCCGATCGATGCCGTCCTCAAGGATCTTTCGGCCCTTCCTGTCGGAACGATGGTCCGCTTGTCCGGGCCGCTGATCGTCGCCCGGGACATCGCCCATGCCCGGCTCTGGAAAATGTTCAAGGAAACAGGCCGCGTTCCCGATTATTTTAAAAACCACCCGATCTATTACGCCGGGCCGGCCAAGACGCCGCGGGGCATGGCCTCGGGCAGCTTCGGCCCGACGACCGCCCAGCGGATGGATGGATACCTGCCGGAATTCATGGCGGCCGGGGCCTCGAAAATCACCCTGGGCAAGGGCAACCGCTCACCCAAGGTCATCGAGGCCTGCAAGGCCCACGGCGGATTCTTCCTCGGGACGATCGGCGGGGCGGCCGCGCTCATCGCTAAAGAGTACATCACTAAAAGCGAAATCATCGACTTCGCCGACCTGGGGATGGAAGCCGTCCGCCGGATCGAAGTGAACGACCTCCCGGCCTTCATCATCTATGACGACAAGGGCGGGGATTTGTACCGGAAATAATCCTTTTTTTGTCACGAACGCTTGTGTTGGCGCAGAAATAGCATCCTAATTGCCGGCCATGAGATTCCGCAGGGAAAAAATATTTCGGCTTGACAGCGGCCCGAACAAATGTTAATACATTAACATGTTAGCAAATGAACAAGTCGGACGAGGCAAGCCGGATTTTTAAGATGACGAGAACCAGCGCGTTGATTGAGCTTCATCCCCGGGAACGGCAGATCATGGAGATCGTCTATCGTCTCGGCCGGGCGACCGCCGTCCAGGTGATGGAGGAGCTCGCCGTGGAGCTTTCCAATCCGGCGGTCCGAAAAATGCTGAACATCCTGGAAACGAAAGGATACCTGATCCACGACGTCGTCAAGGGGCAGTTTGTCTATTCGCCGACCATTTCCAAGGAAAAGGCCCGGGCAAAGAATCTGGACCATCTTTTAAACACGTTTTACCGGGACGAGGAAGAACAGGCGGTTCTGGCCATTCTAAAAAAAGCGAATTGAATGTGTCCGGGGAAGACCTTGACCGGATCGTGGGCCTGATCCGCAAAGCCCGGGAAGAGGGCCGATGATCGACCCGAAATTCGTCCATCTTCTCGGCCCGGTCCTGTCGTTGGAAATGATCAATCGGTTCCTTGAGATTTCTTTGAAATGCGCTTTGGTTTTTCTGGCCGCTTCTCTCTTAGCGACCCTGGCGAAACGCCAATCCGCTGAGGCGCGGGCCAGGATTTGGGGCATCGCCCTGTTTGGATTTCTCGCGGTGGCCGCCTTTTCTTTCGTCCCTGCGGCGGTCCACGTATCGCTCCTTCCCCACAGCCCGGGATTTCGTTTGGATCCCCGGACCGCTCCCCTGGATGCCTTGGTCAAAGTCCCCGGAAGCGTCACGGCCGAGGCCGGGAGCATCGGCACAGATGAAGCGGTCGGAACGCTGATGTCGGCGACCAGGGGCGGGAACGTCCTTCTCCTCCTCTGGGGTGCGGGAGTCGTTTGGAGCGTGAGCCGGTGGGCCGCGGCTCAACGGAAGATCTCCCGCCGGGCTGCCCGGGCCGAGGCGCCGGCGGCTTCCGTCCGCGCCGCCTTAGCCGCTTCCCTCGACCGCCTCGGCCTGAAACGCCCGGTCCGCATCGTCCAAAGTCCGGGACTGCCGTTTGCCTGGACATGGGGATTGCGCCGGCCCGTCATTTTTCTTCCTCACGGGGCGGAGGAATGGCCGCGGCCGGCTCTGGAATTGGTCTTGGAGCACGAGTTGGCCCACGTCCGCAGAAGGGATTTCTGGACGGAAGTCCTGGCTCGGGCGGCGACCGCGCTGCTCTGGTTCCATCCCGCGGCTTGGGCCGCGCTGAAAAACCTCCGCCGGGAAAGGGAACTGGCCTGCGACGACGCGGTACTCGATCTCGGCGCCAAACCGTCCGAATACGCCGCGCAGCTTCTGAAGATGGCCGTGTCCGCGGCTCCTCTGGACCGGAAATCCTATCCCGAGCTGGCGCTTTCGGGCCGAGGAGGTCTTCAAGGCCGGCTGGCCTCGATCCTGGATCCGCGCCGGGCGTCAAAACAGGGACGACGCCGGATCGGGCTCGTTCTCGCCCCGGCGATGATCGTCCTGGCCGGGACGACGGCGCTTTCCAGCTTCTGGATGGAGGATGGGCGGATGGGTTTGGAAGCCAGACAGTATTGGCAAAAAACGGGAATCCCGAATCCCGGCGTCCTGGACTTTTCGATCGAGCAGGCCCAAGCGCGCGGCGGGTGGACGGCCGTTTATGCCCGAGTTCTCGAGTCCCTGGCCGGGGGCGGCGTGAAGTTCCAGAGCGATAAGCTGGTCTCGCTGGGGGCGCGGTTTTGGTTCGATGGAAAGCGCGAAGAAGCCCGGACCATCCTGCGATTGGCCCTGAAAATCAGGCCGGACGCCGCCCTCTGGTTCAGAACCGTCGGTGAGCAGCTCTTGGGAGCGGGCAAGACGGAAATGGCCCAGGGATATTTTGATATGGCCGGGTTTCTCTATCCGGAGATGAATGAAGAAATCGAACGCCTGATAACCGAAAACCGAATTCAATAAAGGCCGTGCCGGACGGTCCGGCCGAAAAAAGAGACCTTAACATGAAGGGTGAATTCCGCCCGAAAAAGACGGGTCGATAGGAGAAAACACAAAATGAAATCTTCGCTCAGAACAACGATCGAGACCAGGCTGTTCCTCTTATTTTGGCTTTCATTCATCCCGGCCTGGGGATCCCTTGCCGCGGTTCAAGAGAAAAGTCCTGCGGCGGCCCGCCCTTACGCTGCAACCTACTTCGGCGGGAATGGGACGGAATTCTGTTCGGCCGTCGCCCGGGATGATGCCGGCAATATTTATGTCACGGGCTATACCACGGCCACCGACTTTCCCAAGACCGCGCCCTTCTCGAATCCGGCCCTCCGGGGAAAATCGGACATGTTCGTCATGAAGTTTGCCCCGGACCTGAAGAGGCTCTTGGCTTCCGCGCTGATCGGCGGCGAAGGGGAGGAATGCGGATATTCCATCTTCTATGACCGGCGGGGCTTTCTTTATGTCGCGGGCTACACCGGCTCCCCTGACTTCCCCACGACGCCCGACGCCTATGCCCCGAAATACGCCGGCGGAGAGGGAGACGCTTTCATCCTGAAAATGGATCCCGATTTGAAAACGCTTGCGGCCTCGACGTTTCTGGGGGGAAGCGGGACGGAAAATGATTGGATGAGCCCGGAAATCGTCCTGGACGGGGACGGTAGGATCGTCATCGCCGGAAAAACATCGTCCCCCGATTTCCCGACCACGCCCGGGGCCTTCAGCGCGAAATTCAACGGCGGCGGAACAGACGGCTTTGTCTCGATTCTGGACGCCGATTTGAAAACGCTGGAGGCCTCGACGTTCATCGGGGGAAGCGCGGATGACGGGGTTTGCCGGAGCTTGAGGATCGATCCCCGGAGCCGCGAGATTTGCGTGGCGGGAGTAACCCTTTCGGCGAACTTTCCTTTGATGAATAATGCCTCGCCCTTCAAAGGCGAACTCGGCGGATTCGTCGTAAAAATATCGCCGGACTTGTCCCGGCTTACGGCCTCCGCGGTCCTGCCCGATGCGTTTGTCATGTCCTTGTTGATCCATGAAAACGGCGATGTCTATGTCGGCGGTCACGGCGGGAGCGCCCTGCCGACGACTCCGGGCGCGTATTATCGGACGTTCGATAAGCATGAAGATCAAGGGTTCATCTCCCGCTTCAGTCCGGATCTGTCCAAGCTCGAATCCTTGACCGTTCTTCCGGGCACGTTCCCTTCCGGCGGCGGAGAAGTCGCCTGCCTTACCCTTGAACAAAGCCCGGAGGGGGACATCCTGTCGGTCGGTTGGGCGAAGCCTCGGGACTTTCCGACGACGCCGGGCGCCTTTGATGAAACTCCGAACGGAGGGAACGACACCTACGCCTTGAAAATGAATAAAGAGCTGACCCGGCTCCTGGCCTCGACGTTCATCGGCGGCAGCCGGAACGAACGCTGGAACAAGGCGACAACGGATGGAAATGGAGATCTTGTTGTTGCCGGTTATACCTTGTCCAAGGATTTTCCGACAAGCGCCGGCGCGGCCTTTGAAAAATTCAACGGCGGGGACACCGATGGCTTCCTCGTCCGGATCGATTCCGGCCTGGGAGCGGAAGTCCGGGAGGACTTGCACGGGGCGGCCGGAAGAAACGACGTCAATGAAGTCCAACTGCTCTTGGCCGCAGACCGAAACGGGCTCGAGCGATCCGATCGCGCGCGCAGGACGCCGCTTCATGTGGCGGCCCGGTACGGCGCCCTGGAAACGGCCCGATATCTGATCGATCAAGGGGCGAAGGTCAACGTTCGCGATGAGGGCGGAAACACGCCGTTGCATTTATCTTCCGTGTTCGGCCACGCATCCATTGTCGAAGCCCTCGCGGCCGCCGGAGCCGACATCAACGCTCTGAACGATGAAGGGAGCTCCCCCCTGGCCCTGGCCGTCGTTTTCGGCCCGGCTCCCGTGGTGGATTGGCTTCTCTCCCATAAGGCGGACCCCTCCCTTAAAGACCGAAACGGTGATACCCCGCTTCATTTGGCCGCGACCTACGGGAATCGGGAAAAAGCGCTGGCGATCATGAAACGGGTGATCGACATCGACATTAAAAACGGAAACGGAAAAACGCCGCTGCAGGCGATGCTGGGCAATACCTATTATGGAGAGATCGCTCAGGATCTCCTGGCTCGGGGCGCAAGCCTGACGGTGACTGACGGGGAGGGGAAAAACGCCCTCCACCTCGCCTCCGTCTTTTATGTCTGGAAATCCTACATGAAGCTGTTTCTCGAAAAGGGCGGGGCCGCCAATTCCCGTGACCGCGACGGAAACGCGCCTCTTCACCTGATCCTGATGGAAGCCCTGAAGCTCAAGTCGGTGTATCCGTCATTGAAGGAGAAAATCACGTCCCTGATCGAATATGGGGCCGACCCGGCTCTCAAGAACAACGCCGGGAAATCGCCGATGGATTTGGCCCGGGAGATCGGCGACAAGGCCGTGCTGGATTTGGTGACTGGTCGGTGATAACGTAAGGCGAATCGTGCTTCTACGTGAAGTCGTTTTGAAGGGAGATCGCGATGATCGGAAAACGCAAGGCCCTCCTGCTCCTTGGAGTAGCGGTCGGCGTCGTTTGGCCGGCGGCGGCGATTGTCCCTCCGGATAGTCAGGACGTCCCATCCCGCATCGAAATTAGACTTGAGCCAAAAGCTCCCGGCGACGGCGCTTCCCTGCGTTGGAGCCCGAAGGGCGAAAAGCTGTCCCTGACCGAGTCCTCCGGCGGATGGGAAACTGTTCTTAAGCTCGGCCCGGCGGAGGCTTCCCCGTTCCGCATCCGCCTGGCCAAAAGCCGGGACGCCGTCCATTTCGACACTTTGATCCTGGACCGGAACGGAAATGGCGACTTGGCCGATGAAACGCCGCTTATGACCAAGCCCTCCGAAACACGCGGCAAGTTCTGGTCGTCCTTCGAAACCGTGCTCGAGATTCCCTTTACCGGCCCCGATGGCCGGGCCGTCCGTAATGCCTATCCGCTGTCTTTCTGGTACGTCGAGGATCCCGCGGCGGAGGTCCCCGAGAGGGTTCTGCGCTATAGCCGCGCCGGTTGGATGGAGGGCGCTTTCCGGGCCGGCGGAGCGGACGCCCTGGTCCTCCTGACTGAGAGCCAAATGGACGGCGTATTCGATCGCGAGGACGCCTGGTCTTTGGCCCCGGCGGCGGAGCGTCCAGTCGCTCTTCGAAATGGAGAACTCGAGTTCCTGTGCCGGGCATGCCTGGCTGGGCGAAAAGGCCTGGCGGCTGGTCGAGATTCATCCGTCGGGACGGAAAATCGTCATCGAGCCGTTCAATCCCGGCTTGACTCGGGCGGAGGAGAAAGCCAAAGCCGATACCATGGCCGCCGACCGCAACGCGCCGCGCTCGGGTAAAACGGTAGCTTTCGGACACGATTTCGAGGCCGCCGAGAAGGAAGCCCGAGCCCGCGGAGTGGCGCTGTTCATTGATTTCGAGACAACCTGGTGCGGACCCTGCAAGTCGATGGATCAGTGGGTTTATACGGCGGACGAAGTCGTGGCCGCGGCCGAAAGTCTTATCTCGGTCAAGGTGGACGGCGACGTCCGCCGGGACGTGGTCAAGCGTTTCGGCGTGGAGGCTTATCCGACTCTGGTTCTTATCTCTCCGACGGGGACCGTCCTGAAAAAGGTCACGGGTTATTCGAGCGTCAAGGAGACGGTATCTTTTCTGAAAACGGAATAACCGGTCTATTCAACCGTCTCGATCAATTGCCGAACCCTTTTTACGGAATTCTCTGTCTCGCTCGTTTTCACTCCGATCATTTTTACAGTTTGGCCTCTGCGATGACAGGCTTCTGAAATCAGCTCAATAAAGATTCCCTGCCCTTCGACTTCATCATTATCTTTTGTTGTGGTTTCTACGCCACAGCTCGGCGAGCGATTTACACCGATCACGCCTAATACCTTGAAGCCATAAGTCTGGTATTCGTGTATGAGTGTTGCGACTTCTTCGGCTTTGTCTTGCAACTTCACGCGGCCTGTCTTGCTCATCAAGTCTCTAATTCTTGTATTTTCCATCAGCAAGGGTCTTTTTCCCCCCTGTTTGTCACTTCTGTCAAGTCCGAGACACGCTATCTCGGGACATGGCAATTGGATCAACCCGACTTGATTTGAAACAATCAAATCCAAAAGCTCAGTGAATTGACTTGGGAAATCGGCTGTCCCATCGGAGATTGAGTTCTGATTGAGTAAGCAATGCGCAACAATAACGACTCTTTTGCTTCTCCGATCATCAAACATTGCCAAAGATCCCCCCGGATTATCGCTCGAAGACGATATAGCCCGTCTCGGCCAGGAGCTTGAGATAAGCCAAGGCCCGGTCGACCGAAACGTCGGCGTCCAGCTCGGCCGCCGCGTCGGCCGCGATTTCCGCCACGGTATTCCGCCCGTTGACGAAGTTGAGCAGCATCGAGGCCGCCGGCCCCATTTCTTGGACCATCTTGGCGGTGTCCGGATGGTCCTTCAAGTATTTCACGTAGGGCTCGAATCGAGCCCAGCGATAGCTCTTTGCCCTTGACCGCGGGGGATATCGCCGGAATCTTGAGGGCGTCCTTACCGGAAGCGGCCTTGGGCGCGGACGGCGCGGGCTTTCCGAGCGTCTTGGCCCGGACGGCCGCATATCCCAGGACCTGGTTTCTCAACGCAGCGGCGTAGAGCTCCCACTGTTTCAGCCTGGCGGCTACGGTGGCCCTGGCCGCGGAAGAGCCGGTCGAGATTACGTCGATCGAGCCGATGGCTCCCATCTCGCGCTTGGCGGCGAAGCGGACCAGATTCAGGGCCCGGGCCGTCTCGGAGGACAAGCTTCCGGCCTCGGCTCGGTCCAGCTTGGCGAAGGCCCGCGGCAGGTCGCGCTCGGCGACGCGCCGGTAGCCGTAAGCCGAGGCGGCATCGGCCAGATCCGCCGCCCAAGCGTCGTCCAGCGCGGCCGCGACCCACCCCGTGGCGGCGCCGATGAAGGCCACCCGCTTCATCTCGGTCGGGTCGGCCTTGTCCGGAGTGTCCGTGTCGGTGTGGTACCACTGGTCGGGCCAGGTGAAGAGCTCCACCGCGGGCACGGCGACCGCCGGAACGACGAAGCAGACGTGATCGCTTCCGCCGGTGGCCTTGTGGATGTAAAAGCGGAAGGCGTCGCGGGAACCGTTCTTCTCCCACATGGGGATGGGGAAGTTTTGGCCGCGGTACCGGCCGCGCGGCCCGTCGTTGAGATAGACGATATCGTTGGTCCGCCAGACATAATTCATCACCGAGGCGGCCAGGCCGTCGTAGAAGGATGGCAGATGAGCGGGGCATTCGCTGAGCGTCAGCCAGGAATTGTTCTTGCGCAGGGCTTCGCCGACCATGTCCATGTTGATATTGACGGACAGCTTGTCGACCAAGCCCGGGTTGTGCTTGATGAACTCGTTGGTGCCCGAGATCTCATTGGGCCAGAGGAAGTGGATGGTCCGGCGCGGCTGAGGCAGGGCTCCCGTCAGAATCAGCAGGTGCAAGGCCCGGAGGATCTCGAGCTGGACGGCGACGCCTCCCATCGAATCGTTGGCGCCGCGCTTGAGGTAGCCCTCGTACAGATGCGAGGTGAAGATCACCCCTTTTTTATCCGGCTCCGTGCCGGGGATCCAGGCGTGGATCATCTCGAAGCGGTCGGGAAACTTCTCCACCTTGGCCGAAGCCCGCAGGACGACCTTGCGGTTGAGCTCCACGTCCTCCAGCAGCTCCGACCATTGCCGCCAGGAAACCGCCAATCCGAGCTTGATGTTCTTGGCCTGGTCGAGCGAGACGCCCGAATAAATGACCTGGTCGGGGTCGAGGTAGCGGTCCTGGGCGTTGAAGGTGATGACGGCGACAATCCCGGCCGCGTCGAGGGCCGAGGTCATGTCAGCGTTCAGGCCCCAAACCAGGGCCAGCTTGCCGCGCGTGGATTCGGTGGGGCCGGCGTCGCGCATCGCCTTGGCTTCCTCCGGCGTCAGCGCCGGCACGTAGATGAGCTCGCCGCTGACATCGGCCGTCTTGGAGCCGCGCGAGATGAGGGCGGCGTCGGCGCCGATCCGGGCGAGGAGCCGTCTTCTCGGGTTCGAGCGTCCAGAGCTCTCCCTCCAACGGATAATCGAAGGTGGAATCGGGCTTGGCGGGCGGATATCTGACCGCCTCGACGGTGGCGATGCCGTAAGAACGGACCAGGCGCTCGAGCTCGATTGTCTCCGACATGGTCTCGCGGAGCTCCTGGACGCCGCGCAACCAGGGCGCTCCGGCCAACCGCATCAGATTGTTGAAGGCCATCTGTCCGGAGATCTCGTTCGCAATAAGGGTCAAGAGAGCTTGGGGGAGGGGCGTCTTGATTGCCGGACTGGGGCGCGTTTGGGCGCCGGGCTGGGCCTGGGCTGTCTGGCCGGAAACCGGCGGTTGGATTGAGGCGGGCGGGGCTTGGGCTTGGCGGGCCAGTCCGCCGATGGACGTCAGCGCGGCGGCTATCCCGATGAGAAGGACGAAGCGGAGAACCTTTGGAAGACGGGCAGCGGTGGGACTCATGCCCTAGAGTTTATCAGAATCGTCACTCCATCTCATCCAAAAGGCCCATCCGAAAACAATCCGCCGGGCTCCGTTGAGGAGACGCTTTGAATCTTCATCGGCGATCATGCACGCGGGTGGTCCGGCACGCGCGCTCCGTGCCAGACGGCGACGATCCAGATGATCCTGCCTTCAATACGATAGAAGAACCTGAAGGGCACGACGATTATCTCGCGATGAGGCAGATCGGGGAATTCGGGAATTTTTCGCCCTGATTCGGGGAAGCGATGCAGCCTGCGAAGTCGCCTGGCGATTCGGTCGAGAAGGTCGAGTGCGGCCGAGGGCTTGTCCTTCCGGATATATGTGAGAGCCGACAACAAATCCGCTTCAGCCGATTGCGTGAAACGAATCTTCATTTGCTCGAAGGATCGAGGATTTCCACCGCTCGGCCCAGAACCTCCTCGAGATCTCGGCCGCGGCCGGCGCGGATATCCTTTTCACCCCGGGCTAGGGCTTCGAGAATTGCGCGCCCTTCCTCTGCAAGCCGGAATTCCTCCACGCTCAAGACGACGGCCGCGGTTCTTCCCCTTTGAGTGATATAAACCGGCTCCTTCGAGTCTCTCACTCTGCGAATGACTCCCGCCGCATTTTGGCGGAGATCAGTGACGGGAATGATGTATGGTATTTTCGTCATTGGCGGTACCTCCAAAGGTATCGTTATAGATACCATTAAAAGTACGTATCGTCAAGAGAAGAGGGAGACCATCCTGGCCCCTTGAAGGCCAGGCCGCCGACGGCCTAATGCGAGGCGGCAATTATTTTAGCGTGACATCCAAATACACGGAATGATTTCCGTAGCTTTCGAAAAAGGGCTTCAAGGCCAGGCCGTCGAGAGTGAAGCGCAAGGCGGCCGGGTCGCCGCCGATCGACCGGGAGATGTCGGCCGCGTTAAGAGTGACGGCCCGCCAGGCCGACAAGGGCGCTTCCTCTTGGACGGCCAGCAAAACCGGGCCATAGAAGATGCTGGCGAGATTCGGCATGTCCATGACCGGTTCGAGGCGGAAAGAGAAAGGCAGGCGCAAGGCGACCGTGTCGCCGTCCTTCCAATCGCGCCGCAGGGTCAGGTAAGCGCCGGGCTTCGCTTCGACCTTTTCCTCGCGGCCGTTGATCTTGACGAAAAATCCTTTTGTCGCCCAGGCCGGCACCCGCAGCTTGAGGGCGAACGCGCCGCTGCCGGATATCTTCAGGGTGCTACTGTCGGCATAAGGAAAATTCGTGACTCTGGGTGACGGTCACGCCGCGCTCGGTCCAGGTCACCGTCGAAGGCACGTAGAGGTTGACGTAGAGCTCCCGGTTGTCGGCGCTCCGGAAATAGATCGAGTCATTGAGCTTGGTATTGCTTTCGAGGGCCGTGCCGTTGCAGCAGGTGAAGCCGTCCATGTCTTCATTGCCGAAATTTTTCCGCGCCCCCGGGTTGAGGGGGATATGGTAGGTGTTTCCGGCGTTCGTTTCGGCCACCGAGGCCAGGATGTGGTTGTAAAGGCCCTGCTCGTAGTAATCCATGTATTGAGGGTCGGGCTCGTTGAAAAAGAGCTGCCGGCTGAGCTTGAGCAGGTTGTAGGTCGCGCAGGTTTCGTTCTGTCCGTCCATCGACAAACCGTTGGCAAACAGCGTATCCGGCTCGATCGTGAAGCATTCGGCATTGCGGGGATTCTTGGCCCCGGCCACGCCGCCGAGGCTGTACATGTAATGATCCCGGGCGATCGACCAGAAATTTTCGGCGATGGCCCAGTAGGCGGGATCCCCGGATCCACGATAGGTCTCCAAGGCCCCCGTGATCTGGGGGATGTGCTGGTTGGCGTGGCGGCCGCGGATGGTGTCGACGTTTTTAGCCAGGCCATGCTGGTGCTCCGGCATTGCCGAAGAAGAAATTCGTGTTGTCGAAAAGCCTGGCGCAGGCCAGGAATTCCGGATTGCCGGTCAGGCGGAACAAGCGGGCCATGGCTTCGTTCATGCCGCCGTATTCGCCGGCGATATACTTGCTCCACATGGCGATGCGGGTGGCGTCGGGCACCGCCCGGAGCCGCTTGAGCGCCCAGGTCCCCATCCCTTCGGCGATTTTCAGGGCTTTCGGATTGCCGCCGACCTCGAAGCAGTCGAGCAGCCCGGCCAGGATCTTGTGCAGGGTGTAGTAGGGGGCCCAGATCTGGGCGTTGGTCCCGCCGTAGGTGGCGCCTTTCTCCAACATGATGAACTGGTCCGGCGGGTAGGCGCTGATGAAGCCGATTCCCCAATTCCAATAGTCGTGGCGGAGGCCTTCCTTGCTCAAATTGGAGTCGTAGCCGGGTTTTCCCGGTCCGGGCGGGACCGTGACGAGGATCGGCGTTGCTCGGCCCTCCCGCTTCCGCGGGCCGTCCCGATTTTTGGGAAAGATCGTGGAGGGTGTCGATCATGTAATTCATTTTCTGCAGGAAGTTCGCCTGCAGAGCGCTGTCGTACGCGGACCCGGCATAGGCCTGGGCCAGGGCCGAGAGATAATGGCCGGTGGCGTGGCCGCGCAGCCGGGTGGTCTGGTCGTCCCAGCCGCTCAGCTGAACAGTGCCGGCGGGTTGCGGCAGGCCGAAGGCGTCGCGGAAATTATAGAGGAAGTTGTCGGGATTGACCTTGGCCAGGGTGGTGAGGAATTTGTCACGGTTCTTCATGAACGGCGTGTCCCGGCCGTCGACATCCCGGTTCAGGACGACGCGGCCCAGCGGGAACGGTTCCAGCGCCCGCTCCGGTTTCACCGGAGGGCCGGCCGCTTTCGCCGGCTTGACGGTCACAATGGCTTTAGGCTGGAACGAAGTCCCCGGCACGGTCCCGGTCAGGGTATAAGTTCCGGGATTCAAGGCCGCGCTGTTGTCGACAGGCGAAGGCCAGATGACCCGGACGGCCGGTCCCGCGACGCCGCCTTCATAGACGCCGGGAATTTGAACGGGCAGACGGGGCAGGACGCCGACCGCCGTTTCCACGGCGATATCGGGGACGTTCTTTAATCCCAGGCCCAGGACCAGGGAGCGGAGCGTCGGGGCCGTCGGCTCCACCGCTCTCCGCCGTCCGCCGCCCATGCCTCCGGCCGCGCCGAAAGCGATCGCTCTGACCTGTTCTTCGCTCAGGGCGATATTGTAGAGGCGCAGGTCGCGAAGCTTGGCTTCCAGGCCCGGTTTTTCGGCGCCCAACGCCCGCCCGATAAAGAGCCGATTTTCTTCCGGATGATTCCGGTCTAAAATATCCTCGAGGCGCGTTTTCAGGTTTTCCACCCGGCCGGCTTCGCGGCCCATGACATAGCCGGTCAGAGTGCTGTGGGCTGCGTCCAGGATGACGGCCACATGGAACCAGCGACCGGCGGAAGACGCCTTCGACGAAAATCCCTGCCCGGCTTCAGGACCGCCGGCGGTGATGCCGACTCGAAAGCCGGCGGCTTCGTCCGGTCCGGTCAACTCGCAATAGAGGCTGCGGCCGGTCTCCCGCCCGAAATCGAATAATCTTTGGCCGGGATTCGCGGAGCTGAGATTGACCCAACAGGAGACGCTCAGAGTGTCAATCCCGGCTAATGCCCGGCCGGGGATCCGGAGCGCGCCGCCCGGGAGCGAAAGGACTTTGCCGAACGGCCGCTCTTCGGGATAAGCCGGCTCGCCCGCGAGGGCTGTGGCATGGAAGTGGTTTCGGGACCGGTCTTCCGTATTTCCATCGAAAACATAGCGGGCGATCAAGGCCGTCTCACCGATGCCGTCCAGGATTTGATCTCCCGTGGTCTGGGCGGGGAGACGGGTCAAGCCGAACCATAAGCCGAGTCCGGCCGTCAGGGATAAAACGAGCGCCAGCGACCGTTTTTTCATGGCGAATCCTCCACGCATATCAATATAATCCTTTTTCCTTCAAAACCTGGATGAGACCGGGTTGCCGCATCAGGGCTTCGATCTCCGCGATCTCGCGCGGGATGCCCTTGGTGAGGACCTCACAGCCCGTTTCGGTGATGACGACGGTATCCTCGATCCGGACGCCGAGATTCTCGCCAGGAAATACGGCGTAGATGTCGCAGGCGAAGACCTGTCCGGCCCGGAGCGGTCCGCGGCTGGACGGCCCGACGACATCGTGCACGGCCAGGCCGACGTCGTGGCTGATTCCGCTCTGCATGGACCGTATCTTGAAGATCTCCTTGTCCATGTTGAGGCCTTTTCGGGCCAGGTTCTCCCGGACCTTGGCCTGAACCTCGGCCGCCGTCACTCCGGGCCGGTATAGGGACAGGCATTCCTTTTGAACGGCCAGGGCATCCTCGTAGATTTCGCGCTGTCTCGGGGTGAATTTGCCGTTGGCCGGGAAGGAGAGGGAAATGTCGACGTCGTAGTAGCCGACGTCGGGTCCGGCGTCGACGACGAGAAAATCGCCGTCCGCGAGCTTTCGGTCGTGCTTGTAATAATGAAGGTACGGGTGATTCTCGGCCGAGCTGATGATGACGTTGTAGGCGATATCCGCGCCCGCTTTCCGGCAGAAGTATTCGAAGATTGCCGAGAGCTCGTATTCATAGACGCCGGCCCGGCAGGATTTCATCATTTCGAGGGCAGCCCGGGCGCCAAGGGCCCCGGCCTTGCGTAAGATCTCGATCTCGGCCGGCGACTTGAGGCTGCGGAGGTCCCAAATCATCGGGGAGCAGTCTTTGACCTCGACCTGGGGGAATCGGATTTTAAGGTTCTGGACGAACTGCAGCTCCCGGGTCAAGCGGCCGTCCCAGACGTTGGTCGTCATAAATTGAAAAAGAGTTCCGAACTTCTCGTTGGAGCATTCCCGGGCCAGCTCCTCAGGCTTGAAGGAGGTGTAAAGGACGGGCGCCCGGGAGGCGAGGCGGGAAAGATGGGCGGAGAGCTGCTCGATGGGAAAGACGCTTTCGATCCCCGTTGCATCCTTGGGATTTTTCACCAGGTCCAGGCTGATTCCTTCGTTTCTGGCAGCCGATTCGGACAGGGTGAAAAAAAGCGTACTGGTTCGGTTCAGGCCGTCGACGACGAGGACAACGTTGGGAATTTCGACGCCGCAAAAATACATCAGGTCGTTGTTTTGAACGAAGGGATTGTATCCGGTGATCGGCTGGGCGCCGAGGATGACGGCTGCCCCGTCCGGGATCCGGTCCATCAATTTGGCCCGCCGGGCCGCGTACTCGGATTTATCGAATTGCAATCCCCAAGCGGCCGTCGGCCTGGCCGCTAGAAGAAGTCCCACGGTGACGAGAATAGCCGGAAAATACTTTCTCATGGGACCTCCTTGCCATTCAAATATGTAGTATATCAGAATGACTGAAAGCAAGCCTTAGATTTCCTTTGCGGCCCGTGAGCGCGAAGATTGTAAGCTAGCAACATTCCCGATTGGTGATTCGTTTAATTATTGCATTCGACAACAGGAGAAAACATGTCGGACATCCGGCGGCTCGGTGGTATGTTATGGAAAAGAAGAAATTAAGAGCGATCCTCTACACCCGCATTCTCCTAATGCCCGTGGTCCTCGGCCTCACGCTCTTTCTCCCGGCCGGGACACTGCGCTTCTGGGAGGCCTGGGTTTATATCGGACTCCTCTTTTTCGTGATGGCCGGAGCCGTTATCGTTTTTCTGAAGAAAAATCCGGAGGTCATGGAACGCCGGATGAGGACGAAAGAAAAGGAAACGGTTCAAAAAAAATTCGTCGTCGGCGTTGGCTTGCTGTTCATCGCCGGTTTTCTTACCGTCGGCTTCGACCGCCGTTGGGGCTGGTCCTTCGTCCCCGCGGCTCTCGTCGTTCTCGCCGACGTCATGGTCGTCATCGGCTATGCCGTTTTCATCCTGGTGATGCGGGAAAACCGCTTTCTCTCTCGGACCGTCGAGGTCGATCCCGATCAAAAGGTCATCACCACGGGGCCGTATGCGGTCGTCCGTCATCCCATGTACGTCGGCGTCACGGTGCTGTATTTGTTCACCCCGATTGCCCTGGGAAGCTATTGGGCCCTGATCCCGTTTACCTTGACCGCCGCGATGTTCCCCGTCCGAATCCTGAACGAGGAGAAGGTCCTTCTCCGGGACCTGGCCGGTTACAAGGATTATACTGAGAAAACGCGCTATCGCCTGATCCCGGGGATCTGGTGAGATCGGGCGGGATCCAGGGCAGCCAAAGGGGCGGCTCCGCTTTATTCGTAGTGCAGGCTATCGGCCGGGTTGGCCCGGGAGGCCAAGAAGCGCCTGCGCGCCGACCGCGAGCATCGCCAATCCCAGGGTTAATCCGGCGGCCGCCAACGGGATCCAGGGCCCGATCGGCGCACGGAAGGCGAAGTTTTGGAGCCAGCGGCTCATGGCGAAGATGGCGACGGGCATGGCGATGACGTCGGCGACCAGGATCCATCGCAAAAAATCCCCAGTCATCATCGCCGATCAGGCGGATGGACGAGGCTCCCAGGATTTTCCGGATGCCGATCTCTTTCGTTCGATAACGGGCCACGAGAGCCGCCAGTCCGAGAAGCCCCAGGCCGGCGATGACGATCGCGGCCGCGGCCGCGGCGGCGAAGACGCGGCCGAGGCGGGCGTCGGCCAGATAGAGGTTGTCGAACTCCTCGTCGAGGAAGGCATATGCGAATTCCTGGCGGGGAGCCATCTCCCGGAAGACGCCCCGGATGTTCTCCAAGGTCGCGGCGATCGAGCCCGGTCGGAGCCGGACATAGAGGTTTTCCAAACCGGGTTTGTAGATGCAGAGGGCCAGCGGTTCGACGTCTTTGTGAAGGGAGTCGAAATGAAAGTCCTTCACGACGCCGATGATGGTTCCCTTGTCGACGATTTTAAAGGCCTGCCCGACGGCCGCTTCCGGCGAGACCCAGCCGAGCTCCCGCACGGCCGCCTCGTTGAGGAGATAGGCGGCGCCGCGATCGGACGGGCGTTCTCGCGAGAAATCCCTTCCGGCGGCGAGGTCGATGTCCAATGTCGCGCAGAAACCCGCGTCGACGGCCAGCCAGGCGATCGTCGGATATTCGTTCGCCCCCATGCCCTCGCGCCAATAGTTTTGCCGCCAGACGCTCGGGCCCGGACGAAACGACGCGGCGGCCGCGGAAGCGACGCCCGGCAGGCGACTGACGTTCTCCGTCAGGATTTCGATCCGGTCCAGGGCCGATTCGTCCTGGACGGGGAGGGCGATCACGCGCTCCTTGTCCAATCCCAGGTCCATCGTCCGGACGAAGCGCATCTGCCGGGCGATGACAAGAGTCCCGATCAGAAAGACGATCGAAGCGGCGAATTGGACAACGACAAGCCCGTTGCGCACGGCCGCCCTCCGCGGCTTTCCCCCGACGGTTCCTTTGAGCACGAGGGCCGGAGGCGCCGAGGATAAGACGAAGGCCGGGTAGCTTCCGGCGATGATCCCGGTCAGAAGCCCGAGGCCGAGACCGGCGGCCAGCAGACCGGGTTGGCGCAGGAAACCGGCCGAAAACGACTTGGCCGAGAGGGCCGAAAAGGCCGGCAGAAGGAGCTCGGCCATAACGAAGGCCAGCGCGAGAGCGGCGAGTGAGATCAAGACCGACTCGCGGAGGAACTGGAAGGCCAGGTCCCGGCGGCTCGCCCCGACCGCTTTTCTCACGCCGACTTCCCGCATCCGGGAAGCGTATTGGGCCAGGGCGAATTGGATATGGTTGAAGCAGGCGATCAGAAGGATCAGCAGAGCGATGGCCGAGAAAACGGGGATCGACGCGGCCCCGCCGTTGACCTCGATTTCGCCGCGCGCCCGGCCGTAGAGATGAATCCGGGTCAGCGGCTGGAGCACGTACCGGAATTGGGAGGTGGAAGGAATGTCGGGCTGATAGGCCTTGACGAAGGCCGGAAGCTTGGCCTCGAAAGCGTCAGGCCGGAAGCCGGGTTTCCCGAGAATGTAGGTGTGATAATTGTAGACGCCCCATTGGCGGAGCGTCCTCCCGGCGTAGCCCTCGAATTGCCCCAGAAAGTCGAAATGCATGTGCGATGCGGCGGGGATATTCCGGAAAACGCCCATGACGGTGTACGACCCGTAATCTTTGGCGGTGACGATTTTCCCGATCGGATCCTCGTCGCCGAAATATTTTCTGGCCGCAGTCTCGGACATCAGGAGATGAGAGGGATCGGAAAGGGCGGTCCGGGCATCGCCTTTGAGAAGAGGAAAGTCGAGGACCTCGAAAATCGCCGGATCGGCGAAAAAGATCTCTTCCATGAATTGGCGGTTTTGGTACGCGAGCTGGAAGCCATTGGACCCGAACCGGACGATGCGCTCTATCTCCGGAAACTCGGCCTGAAGGGCCGGGGTGAGCGGGGCGGGTGTCCGGGCGTAGCGGGCGCCGCTTCCGTCCCGCACCTCCTCATGTTCCACCCTGAAGATGCGGCCCGCGTTCGGGTGATAGCGGTCGTAGCTGAGCTCGTCGCGGATCCAGAGGATCAACAGCAGGCAGCAGGCCAAGCCGAAAGCCAGGCCGAAGAGGCTGACGAACGAGTGAAAGCCGTTTTTGCGCAGGGATCGCCAGGCGATTTTCAACTCGCTTGCATACATGATGGACTCACCTCTCCCGCTATATTTTTACAGCAAGATACATGCCATGGAAAGGCCGCCGAATCAGGGGAAACAGCGCCGCGGAGAGTCTCGGCTGTTCGAGCGGGAACGGTCTTTGTCCGTAATCGGACACCCGTGGAAACTCGATCCCATACGGCTTTTCAGATTGAAAACAGCCGCAAGCGATTCGGTGGATTTTTATGCTTGCGGCGGAAAAGGTAACGGGCGTTCTCAAGAATTGATGGGACGAGGAGCAAGGGAAGAAAGGCAACGATCTTTCCGATAAGTTCGAGCGCGGTTTCGGAGACGGGGAGCTCGGCCGGAAGGCGGAAGAAAGAGGTGATCGATTCAGTCGGGATGCGAAGAGGAAAGACGAAAGACAGGACGAGCGCGGAAACGAGCAGGGCTCCGCCGGCAGCCAGGCTGAACCAGCGGGAATAGCGGAATCGTTCCGCCGGCGCCGGTCCGGCCGCCAGGGCCGCTTTGGCCGCTTCGGACAGCCTGGCCGGCGCTTCCGGCTTTGGAAGCGACCGGATTTCGAAGGCCATCGCCCGGAGCCCAGCCATCTCGGCCCGGCAGGCCGGGCAGCTTTCCAAATGAAGGGCGAATGTCTCGGCCGCCGCCGAATCCATCTCATCGTTGAGATAATCCCACTTCATTGTTTCGGTCGGGCAGGGCGTCATGACGGCTCTCCTTGCATGTCTTCGCGCAGCCGCTTCAAGCCGCGGAACAGGTGAGTTTTCACCGTCCCGATCGGGATGTTCAGGGCCGCGGCGATGTCTTCGTATGTGAAACCTTCGAAATAGAACAGCTGGATGGGGGCCTTGTATTTCGGCGGCAGCCGGTCGAGGCGGGCGTCGAGCGATCCGCGGGATTCGCCCCGTCCGGCCGCGTCCGAAGATGACCGGTCGGCGATTACGGACTCATCCCCCTCTTCCAGCCACGCCTCGAGGGATGTCGTTTTCCGGTCCCGGATGAGCGTGCGGACGTGGGAATAACAGGTATGAATGGCGATGGACGCGATCCAGGTCGACAGCTTTGACTCGCCTTTGAACGTCGGGAGGCTGCGGCAGACATTCAGGAACACATCCTGGAAGATCTCCTCCCGGAGGGCCGCTTCCGGGACGAACCGGGCGATCAGGCGGTAGACCAGGTTTTTATGGTCTTCCACCAGGCGGTCCGGGTCGAAAAGCGGCATGGGCGGTCCTTCTTTCGGTCTCCTATCAAAATATGAGTCGCCGCCGGGGCCGAAAAGTTTCAGACGGCCGGCTGAAACAAAAGCGACTCCTGGACCGACCACTGGGATGAAACGAAATAATCATGAAACGAAGGAGAATCCCATGCCCCTAGTCACCATCGGCGTCATCCTGGTCCTGATCTGGCTCGTCCTCAATCATATCCGGAAACAGCAGATCATGAAAGAAATCATCGGGCTTCAGAGAACCGCCCTGGAAAAGGGCGTCGAACTGCCCAACAAAGAGCTCCTCCAGATGGACACCGGCTCCAAGACCTTTTCCTTGAGGATCGCCATCATCTCCCTGTGCCTGGGCCTGGCCCTGGTCATCATCGCCCAGTTCATCCCTGAAGTCACCCGGGGCGACCGGGATGGCGTTCTGGTCATGCGAATCATCGGTTGCCTTACCCTGGCCCTCAGCCTGGGAAACTTCCTGTCCTGGATCTTCATCGACCGGAAACGATAAGGGGGGGGGGGGGGGGGGGGGGGGGGGAAGCCGCGCCGGCGGTTGCCACAGCCTTCACCGTACCTCAATAATAGAACCGCCCCCGGAGCTTCTCCTGGGGCGGTTTCGCGGGAGGGGGAGAAAAAGGAAGAGAGGGAGGGGGGGGAAAGAGGGAAGGAAGGAAAAGGCGGGGGGGGGGGAGGAGAGCGGGGAGGAGGAGCGGGAAGGGGGGGGGGAGAAAAGGGAGGGGAGAGCGAAGGGGGAGAGAAGAAGGGAGAGAAGAAGCGAGAAGAGGGCGAGCGGGGCGGAGAGGCGAAAGGGGAGAGGGGCGGGGGCACGACGGGAAGGCGGGAGGGGCGGAAACGAACAGGGAAAACAAAAGGGCGGGCGCAAGGCAAAGGCGAAGATGAGCGCACAGAGACAAGGGGCGTGAGACGGAAAGAGGAATGGGGTTGTAAAAATCCGGGGAAAAGGGAAGGCGGTTTTACCTGTTTTATTCACGACAGGAGGGAAGGCAATGGAATATCAAGAGCTCATCCGCAAACGGTACAGCGTCCGGGCCTACGAGCCCCGTCCGGTCGAGGAGGAGAAGGTTTCCCGAATTCTTGAAGCGGCTTGCCTGGCTCCCACGGCCGCCAACCTTCAGGCCTTCCGAATCATCGTCATTCAGACAAAAGGCCGGGAAGACGAGCTTCGCCGGATTTATGGCCGGGAGTGGTTCGTCCAAGCCCCGTTGGTTCTGGCCGTCTGCGCCCTTCCGGGCGAAGGCTGGAAAAGAAAATACGATGGCTGGAACGCGGCCGAAGTCGATGCGACGATCGCCACGGACCACCTGATTCTAGCCGCGGCCGATGAAGGATTGGGGACCTGCTGGATCGCGGCCTTTGACCCGAAGGCCGCCCGGGAAGTCCTTGGGCTCCCGGATAATGTTGTCCCCGTCGCGTTCACGCCGTTGGGATATCCGGCCGACTCTCCGCCGCCGAAAAAGCGCCGGCCGGCCGCCGTGATGTGCCACGTCGATCGCTGGTAGACCTCTTGCAATATCCCCGTCCCCTGTGTTAAATCCTGGGGAAACATAAGGAGGACGTTCATCATGAAAAAATCCCTGCCCTTATCATTTTTATTCTTGTATTACGCCAGTCTGCCGCTCCCCAGCAACCGCCCGCTCAAGATCGGCATCAACAAGCGGCCAAACCAGCCGAAACGAAACCTTCCGTTGGTCTCCCGATCGTTTCTGAAACCCCGGTCATCACCAAGCATACGATTATGATCGGAGGAAAGCCGCTGAGCTACACCGCCGCTTGCGGGATGATGCCCATCCGCGAGGACGGAAAAACGACCGCCCACATCTTCTACATCGCCTACACCAAGGACGGCGTGGCCGACCGCGAGTCGCGGCCGATCCTCTTCTCTTTCAACGGCGGCCCGGGCTCCGCCTCGGTCTGGATGCATCTGGGATTCACGGGTCCGCGCGTCATCGCTTACGAGGAGGAAGGCTGGATCCCGAAGCCTCCCTACCGGATGGTCGACAACGAGCATACGATCCTGGATGTTGCCGATATCGTCTACATCGATCCGGTCGGGACAGGATACAGCCGAATGATGCCGGGCGAGGATGCGCACAAGTACCACGGGGTGATGGAGGACATCGAATCAATCGGTGAGTTCATCCGCCTGTATCTCCACCGCAACGACCGCTGGAACTCGCCCAAGTATGTCATCGGGGAAAGCTACGGGACTACCCGGGCGGCCGGCTTAACCGGCTATCTGTCGGAGCAGGGCATTTATATCGATGGGACGATCCTCGTCTCGACGATGACCCTCGGCGTCCAGCAGGGTGAAGATCTGTCCAATGCGACCATCCTGCCGCACTATACGGCGACGGCCTGGTACCATAAGAAGCTCCCGGCCGACCTCCAGGCCAAGCCCCTGCGCGAAGTCCTGGACTTGGCCGAGGCCTTTGCCTTGGGCGAGTACACGGACGCTTTGGTCAAGGGGAACCTCATGACCGCGGCGGAAACGGCTTCGGCCGTCAAGAAGACATCCCGCTTCACCGGTTTGTCCGAAGCGTATCTCCGGGAGACCAACCTCCGCGTCTCCCGGGAGCGTTTCCGTAAGGAGCTCCTCCGCGACGAGAACCGGACGGTGGGGCGCCTGGACAGCCGCTATAAAGGAATCGACAAGGAAGCGGCGGGGGACAATCAGGAAACCGACCCGGCCATGGACGCCTGGATGGGCCCGTTCACAATCATGGCCAACAAGTATTTTCGGCAGGAGCTCCGCTTCGTCACCGATGATGTCTACAACGTCTTCGGCGACGTCATGCCTTGGAAGGGGATCGCCCAGCTGATGGGCCAGCCGTCCGGCTCGCCTTTCGGACGGTCCGCTCCGGGTGTGGGGGACATGCTCCGGACGGCCATGGCCCAGAATCCCTATCTCCGGGTCCTGGTTCTTGAGGGATATTACGACGCCGCCTGCGATTACTTCGGAGCGGTCTATACGTTTGCCCACCTCGATCCGCGGGGAGAATTCAAGGACCGGGTGAAATTCGCTTTCTACGAATGCGGTCACATGATGTACGTCCGGAAGGCCGATCTGGCCTCGGCCGGCCGGGACGTGGCCGCTTTTATTGCCGGCGGGGGAAATGCGAGAGATCGTCGCCTTTCGTCGGATAGATCAAGATTGAAGCCGTGACATTTTCGTGACATCCGGTCCCGCGAGGTGATATAATTTGGGCGGGGTATTTTCTCCGTATGAAGTTGAAAAGCTCTCGGCGTTCATCGCTCTTTTATACGTTTGTTGCGGCTTCTCTGCGATTGTACGTTGAGAATGTTTCGTAGGAACGAGAGTTGTTTGAGAACGCGCGTGACGAGCGCAAGCGGGCGGCATGGAGATGGCGAAATCTTCTCGTGCTTGAGGAATTGAAAAGCTGGTGGTTGCTTTTTGATTCCGATCAATGCGTTTCGCTGCGGGGGTTTTCGATCGATTGTTTTGTTGGGAAGTGGCGCGACTCGCGCTTGGTTTTTTGGGGATCGCGTGGATGGTGTCGAAGGGAAATCGGTTGAAGACGGAGAGATCGAACGTATTCTTAGACTGGAGAAGAAAAGGAATTTCGGGATCATGACTCTCGAAAGCTGCGGAGCTCTACAGGAGGCGGCTATAAAAGCTCGGGGGCGGAAACAACAAACGGCTTCAAGCTGGCTTGGCGCGTGTTTAACTAAATCCGGGAATGTCGGTGATGCGCGGACGCTCTATGATGTAATTTTGGGAGAATCGACTCTTGAGACGGATGAATTCGGGATTCCCTATCGCTTTCGCGGCTGAACGTTTGCGCTTTAGGCGGCGATGCGCGGAAAGCTTTGGTTGCTTGGATGATATAACCGGCGGCAGAGAATGGCTATCGCTCCGGCTATACACATGGCAAAAGGCATCGTCGAGGGCTTGAGTTGTTCGATGACGGATCCTACCGCAGTGGCTGATATATCCGCTCTCTCCGCTCGCTCATTTGGGATATCGCGATTGTTGAGCAATCATCAAGTTCAGAGAGGAAGCTGAAAACAGGTGAGGATATCTCGGGAGATGAGTTTCTTCCGCAGGCGAAAATCTCTGGCTGAGCTTCGGAGAACGCCATGGTTGTTCAATTCAGGCGGACCGTTTTCTTCGCTCGTTCTTATCTGTTCGTTTTGACGGTCGCTGTTTGAAGAAATTCTTCAGGAAAATAGGCTAAAAACGCGTTTCCGGGACGGCTAGTTTCTCCTCGGGGCAAGCGCATCCGGAGAGTTCTTGGCTCCGCTTCCTGGCTTCGACTTCAATTCGACGAAAATAATGCTGCGATGTGGCTTGGTTCCCGACCGCTCGGTTCGTCATCACTGGTTGGCTCTCTTTCTGGTGATTGGAGCAACGGCTTCGGTTTGGCTCTGTTCTGCGGGATGTCGTCGCGAGAGCTGGACGCTGCTATGCGATCCAGCTTGTTCGATGTTTCCATGAACTGAAAACGCTTTGATTCGATTGGTGTTCGCTGATCGCTTCTCTTGGTGGTTTCGGTCCGGGCATCAAAGGTTATCTCCAGATCATTGTGGTAGCGAACGGTTGAGCTGGCTGATCGATAACGTTTTCGACTTTTCTAAGATCGAGCTGGGAACGCGGGCTTTATTGGCGCTGGTATCGCTGCTCGACGTTGTTCGGAAAGCGTTCGGACGATGGATTTTCCTCTCCGGTTGGTGGTTTTGTTTTTGTTTTGTGTTTGTTGTTGGTTTTTGTCGTGGTGGTTGTTTTCGTTTTGGTGCGGTGGTTTTTTTTTTTTCCGTTTGTGTTTTTGTTTTTGTTGTTTGTTCGTTTTTGGTTGCGTTGCGTTGGTTTTGTGGTTGTGTTTGTGTTCGTGGTTGTTTTTGTGTTTGTTGGTGGTTTGGTTTTTTTGTTTTTTTTGTGTTTTCGTTCGCGTTTTTTTGTTTCTTGGTCTGTTTTTGTTTTTTTCGTTTGGTTTTCGTTGTTGCTCGTTTTGGTTCGTTTTCGTTGTTGTTTTGTTGTTGGTTGCTGTTTTCGTTGCGTTTTTTTGTTGTGTTGTTTTTTGTTCGTTTTTTTTTTCGTTGTTGTTTGTTTGTTTTGTGTGGTTTGTTGTTGCGTTGTTTTGTTTTTTTGTTGTTTTGTTTGCGTTTGTTGGTGTGTGTTTTTCGTTTGTTCGTTCGGTGCTTTTTGTTTTCGTTTTTTGTTTCTCTGTTGTTGTTGTTCGTTGGTTTTGTGCTTTGTTGGTTTGCGGTTGTTGTGTGTTGTTTTTTTTTTGTTGTTTGTTTGCGTTTTTGTTTTTGTTTGTTTTTGGTTTGTTTTTCGGTTCTGTTGTTTTGTGTTTGTTTTTTTTTTTGTTTGTGCTCTTGTTTTTTTTGTTTGCTTTTTTGTTGTTTTTCGTTTGCTTGTTTTTTTTTTTGTTCTTTGTTGCTTGTGTGTGTTGTTGTTTCTAGTTCGCAGCTAGAAGAACCGTGGAAATTTTGCTTGTTGAGGTTGGTTCGTTTTTTTTGGTTTTGCTGCGCGGTTTGGTGTTGCGGTGTTTGGTTGTTTGTTGTTCGCGGTGTGTTTGTTAGTTTGCTTTTTGTTGTTGCGGTTTGTGGTTTTCTTTGTTTTTTTTTGTTTTTTTTGTGGTTGTTTTTTTTTTGTTGTTTTTTTTTGTTTGTTTCGGTTTCGGTTTTGTTTTGGTTTGTTGTTGTTTTTGTGGTGGTTTTTGTTTGTTTTTTTTTGCTTTGTTTGTTTTTTGTGTTTTTTTGGTTTTGCTTTTGTTTTTTTTTTGTTTTGTTCGTTTGTTGGTGGTTCGCGTTGTTTTTTTTTGTTTTTTTGTTTGTTTTTTTTTTTGTTTTGTTTGTTTTTTTTTTTTTGTTTTTTGTTTGTTTGTTTTTTTTTTGTTGTTTTGCTGTTTGTGTGTTGCGTTTTGTTTTTTGGTTCTCTTTGCTGTTTTGTGTTCGTTGGTTCGTCTTGTTTTTTTGCGTTTGTTTTTTGTTTCGCTTTCTCTTGGCTCTGTTGTTTTTGCTTTCGCTTTCCTCGTCGTAGATCGGTATCCGAAGCAAACCGAAACTGTTCGGGAAGCGCTGGACAAAATCGCAGCTCTGTTTGCGCGGAAACCGCTCGAGCGAGATTCTGTTCGTTTTGGTTTTCAGATCTGGTGGTTCGGGATTTTTGTCTTTTCTCTTCTTCTCCTTTCTGTCGTCAATCCACCCGAAAATATTGGCCGGAATAACGTGACAGACAGCTTGTTTTCGATGGAATCATTTGGCTATTTAGGTGAACGTATTACTCTAAGATTTGAATCTTGGAGTATCCGGAACTCCATGTATATGATTTTTCCACAATGAATTCGAAATTCATACCCATTCAAAAGAGAGGGGAGTTTAGCGATTGTTTAACTGGACTCGGATGGATCGAAAATTATTATTCGAGTATGGTGAAGCAGATTGAATACTTCATGGGTTTGTCTCCTCAATGATGGGATGTATGCCTCGATTATGAAAGCGGATGCTTTGGGGTGAATATTTTTCTTTTCGGAAGGGAGATGGATCGCGATGGCGAGACAGGTCCCGCGAAGAAAGACGAACGTTCGTCTGGTAAGCCGAATTTCACTCTCTTTCCTTTTCTTCCTCGAAATCATAGCGGAGAAAGAGATTCTTTCCGATTTTGGGCCATCCGCTTGGTTGGTTGGACGGCAACGCTGACTGCTTATTTTTCTTAGAAACAACACGGGAAAATGGGATTTTATGCTTTTGATGAAAGGAGGAATTTTGGAGAAGAAGTGGAATTGCTTCGACAGGATGTCGGCGATATCAATCGTTGGGATTGACCTTGAGTAATGAAATTTCTTTTGTGAAGACGAATAATAACGAGGAACTCCATTCCTTCGGCTTCGATACGGAAACGGGGCGGGTAACGGAACCTGGTGGCGTCATTCCCGGTTTTATGAGAACTGCCCTATGGATTCAACTTATCGCTGACGGCCGATCGCTGGCTTACGTCGTCAGCGATATGGAGGGACTGCCTAATCAAACTATGGCGCATATCAAATACTTATGCGTTTATTTTTATGAGGATGGGCGTTATCGCGAGTTTGGTATCGATGAACGCTCCAAATTTGCGTATAGGATGAATTTAAAATGGCTCAATAGCAGACGTTCAGTTAAGCTTGATACGGGCCGAGAAAGGCGGGAGCGAACGCTCGATCTCGCGACGGGCAGGTGGAATCTCCAAGAAACGATTAAATCCGAAGAAATTGACAAGCGAAAATTCGATTTTTTATAAATACATATTCGCTTCTAACGAGAAATTTGAGTATCAATGTCAAATTTCTGGCGCACCAAAGGGATTAAAATCCTCGATTATTCAAATTAATGGGGAACGAAGGAAGAGGTTGAAATATGCTTCATTATGGATCGAGTTCATGGTATCATTTGTCTGCCTGATCAAAAATATTTTGCTTTGGTTGCAGGGAGAGAGGGGCAAGAATGGAGTTTGATTCGGAAGGAGTTGTCATCGTTTCACTAGAGATGGGAAGGCCGAGGAACGCGTTTGTTGGCGATGATCCGGAACGCCATATCTTGAATGCGTTTGGACGCCAGATTCCCGGGGCCTCGTTCTGTCGCAAATCGTTCGTCAGGTCGATCCGACGATTAACCGCCGCGTTCCCATGTCTCGTTTTGGTACATTCTCGTGACGGCGGCCCGGCAAAACGAATAGAATACGACTCGAAAAGTACAATAGTTTCGGAATGCATCTCACGGATGGTCAAAGAGTCGTGTTTAAAATCGGCTCTCCACATTTAGGCGAAATCTGGGTTATGGAGAACGCCTTAAAAGGCAAATATTAATCCGAAATTAAAGATTTCTCTTACGTAAACAATGTCAGTGACCCGGGTACGAGCGCGGGAAATTTTTAAGGCGCTCACTTCTTCAGCCACTGGTCGAGCCAGGCGATCACCGTATCGTGCCAGAGGATGGAATTGGCCGGCTTGAGGACCCAGTGGTTCTCGTCGGGGAAATAGAGGAACTTGCTCGGAATGCCCCGGCGTTGAAGGGCGTTGAACGTCCCGATCCCTTGGGTGTCGACGACACGGTAATCCAGTCCGCCGTGGATGACGAGCATCGGCGTCTTCCAGTTCTTCACCAGGTTGACCGGATTGTGCTTCTCGTAGCTCTGGGGATTGTCCCAGGGCGTGCCGATATGGTCCCACTCGGGGAACCAGAGCTCTTCGGTGTCGTAGTAGGCCATCCGCTCGTCCAGGTTTCCGTCGTGGCAGATCAGGCACTTGAAGCCGTTGGGCCAGGCCCCGGCGATCCAGTTGATCATATAGCCGCCGTAGGAGGCGCCGAGCGCCCCGACCCGGTTTCCATCCATCCAAGGATACCGTTTGAGGGCGGCTTCGAGCCCTTTCTGGAGATCGACAAGCGGTTTGCCGCCCCAATCGCCCCGGATAGCGTCGCAAAAGGCCTGGCCGTAACCAGTCGAACCGTGGAAATCGACCATGACCGAGGCATAACCGGCCCCGGCGTAGGCCTGGGCGTTCCAGCGGTAGTGGAAGTTATTGCCGAATGAGCCTTGCGGCCCGCCGTGGATGAGGAAGGCCACCGGATATTTTTTGGCCGCGTCAAAATCGACGGGCTTGACGATGTAACAGTAAACCGTCTCGTTGTTCCAGCCCTTGAAGGAGAACTGCTCGAAGTCGCCCATCCGGGCGGCGGCGATCTTGGCCGCGTTGATCGACGTTACGGCTTTCACGTCGCTGCCGTCGGATTTTGCGGAGAAAATCTCAGTCGGCATGGTCAGGGTGTTATGTTCGTAGACGATCCGGTCTTCGGCTTGGCCGAATCCGGCCACCGTCCCTTTTTCGATGACGGTGACGACCGCTCCCGTCTTTACATCGATTGAGAAGAGGGATGTCTGGCCGACGTTTCCGGCAGTGGCCAAGATCTTCGTCCCGTCCTTGGACCAGCACATCCCTCCGATGGAGAAGTCCCAGGATTCGGCCGGGAAACGGTCCTTTCCATCCGGCCAGTCTTTGAGGACGAGGCGGAGACGATCGGCTTCGTATCCGGGCCGGGCCATGGCCAGATAAGCGAGCGTTTTTCCGTCCGGCGAGAAGACGGGCATCGTGTCCGTGGCCTTATTGGCCTCCGTCAGGCATTTGGGCGCGGCCGAGCCGTCGACCGGGACGTAGTAAAGATCCAGATCCGTGGACCAGGGTTCCTCACGCCCGGCGTCGCGGGCGGTGAAGACCAGGCCTTTGCCGTCGGCGGTGAAGGCGATCTCCTCGAAGCCGCCGAAAGGCTTGGAAGGAGCATCGGCATCCATGGCCGGCATCAAGTCCAGGGCCTTCCCGTCTTTTGTCGAAACGGCGAAGACGTGGGCGCGGCGGCCGTCGGTCCAGGTGTCCCAGTGGCGGATGAAGACCTTGTCGTAGAGCCGGCCGCTGGCCTTGTCCTCGGCGATTGCGGCGAGCTTCTTGGCGGTCGCCTCGGGACTTGTCCCGGGGAAGACTTCCATTGAAACGGCCAGCATCCCGCCGATGGGGGACATCGCCAGTCCGCCGATGTCGAGAGGAAGGCGGGTGACCTGCTCGGCTTCACCGCCGTCGACCTTGATTTTCCAGACCTGGGAGGAGCCGGAGCGGGTCGAGAGGAAGAAGAGGTATTTTCCGCAGGGCGAGAAGCGGGCGTTGTAATCGGCGGCCGGATTGGTCGTCAGGCGGCGAAGGCCTTTCCCGTCGGCCCCGACGAGCCAGATGTCCGTGCGGCCGCGGTTTCCGGCCAGGTCGGTTTCCCGGAGGTTGAAGGCGATCCATTTCCCGTCGGGCGAGACCTGGGTGTCTGAAATCCGGTCCATGGCCATCATGTCATGGATCGAGAAAGGATGGGTGTCTGCGGCCTGAAGGGGGATGGACGAAAGGACAAGGAGAAGCGTAACGACCGGAAGGATGAGAGCTCGATGACGCATGCTTATACCTCCAGAAAACTCGACCTTGCAGGCTTTGAAATATATCGCCTGCGTCCGGCTCTGTCAATTCAACCGCGGAAGCCCGTCTGATCGGTTCTCCGTTTGGCCAAAAAAAGTCCATATGGTTCCGCAAAAAATCACCTTGACATCATCCGGATGGCGAAATACTCTTGCCCTTGCCTGCATTATGCACGAGTCGAGATGGCTGCAGATGCGAGGCGCGGAGGGTGATGCAGGCTAGCTCGTTGAACCGTGATCGTAAGGAGAATGTCTCCGTGAAAGAAAAGCGGTCCTCGTTATCGGTTCAAAAGAAACAAGCCGGAATCAAAACCCGCAAAAAAGCCCCGGTCCCGGACAAAGACGGGGAGTATCGCCGGGCGCATGAATTCCTTAAGCTTCTGATGGACAATTCTCCCGATTATATCTATTTCAAGGACAAAGACAGCCGGTTCCTCCGGATCAACGCAGCCCATGCCCAAGCCTTTGGATTGAGCGATCCCGCCGAAGCGATCGGGAAATCGGATTTTGATTTTTTCACCAAGGAACATGCCCAGTCCGCCTATGACGGCGAACAGGACATCATCAAGACCGGCCGGCCGATCATCGGCCTGGTGGAAAAAGAAACCCGGGCCGATGGCCGGGACACCTGGGTGTCCACCTCCAAGATGCCGATCCGCGACGAGGAGGGGCGGATCACCGGAACCTTCGGCATCTCCCGGGACATCACCCTCCAAAAGCGGGCCGAGGAGATCCTGGACCGGGAACGAAATCTCCTCAATGCCCTGATGGACAACATTCCCGATTACATCTATTTCAAGGACCGGGCCAGCCGTTTTCTCCGGATCAACGCCGCTCATGCCCGGGCTTTCGGTTTGGGCGATCCTGCCCATGCGGTCGGGAAAACGGACTTCGACTATTTCACCGGCGAGCATGCCAGGCCGGCCTTCGAGGACGAACAGGCGATCGTCCGGACCGGCCGGTCGATCATCGGATTGGTCGAAAAGGAAACCCGGGCCGACGGCCGGGACACCTGGGTGTCCACGACCAAGATGCCGCTCAAAGACAGCCTTGGGCAGGTCATCGGAACGTTCGGCATTTCCCGGGACGTCACGGAACAGAAGCAGGCCGAGGAGGCGCTGCGGGAGGCGATGGTCGCCCTCAAGAAGGCCAATGAAGCCGCGGAGCAGGCCCGGTCCGTGGCCGAAGCGGCCAGCCAGGCCAAGGGCATGTTTCTGGCCCGGATGAGCCATGAGATCCGCACGCCCATGAATTCGGTCGTCGGGTTTGCCGACATGCTCCTGGACACCGAAATGACCGAAGAACAGGTCGAGTTCGTCCGGAACATCACCAAGAGCGGCGAAGCCCTTCTGTCCCTGATCAACGAAATTTTGGATTTTTCCAAAATCGAAGCGGGGCAGATGACTTTTCAAAACATCGATTTCGACCTGGAAATCACCGCCTTCGATGTCTGCAATATCACTCAACCCCGCCTGGGCAACAAACCCGTCGAGCTCCTCTGCCACATCGGGGACACCGTCCCCGGATTCATCCGGAGCGACCCGACCCGGATCCGGCAGGTCCTGCTCAACCTCATGGGCAACGCCACCAAGTTCACCGAGGAAGGGGAGATCGAGCTGGCCGTCAACGTCGAGGAGGAGACCGAGAGCCGAATCAAGCTGCACGCGACGGTCCGGGACACGGGCATTGGAATCCCGAATGACAAGCTCGAGGTCGTTTTCGAGCTCTTTCAGCAGGCGGATGGGTCCGTCACCCGGAAATACGGAGGGACCGGTCTCGGCCTGGCAATTTGCCGGGAAATCGCCAAGATGATGGACGGCAACGTCTGGGCGGAGAGCGTCCTGGGGCGGGGGAGCACCTTTCATTTCACCGCCTGGGTGGACAAATCGGAGAAAATCTTCGTCCGGCAACCCCAGGTCCAGGCTCTTGTCGGGAAAAAGGCGCTGCTGGTCGACGACAACGAAAACAACCTCGTCGTTCTTTCCCATTCCCTGGCCTCCGCGGGAATGCGGACCGAGACGCTTTTGAAATCGACCGAAACACTGCCGGCCATCCGCTCGGCCGCGGCCGCCGGCGATCCGTTCGATGTCGTCGTCATGGACATCCAGATGCCCGAAATCAGCGGCTATGAGGTCGCCCGGATGATCCGCGAAGACGGGGACTGCCGGATTTCCCAGATGAAGATCATGGCGTTCTCTTCCTCGATTTCGCGGCGCATCAAAATTTATAAGAATTCGGGATTCGACGGTTTCCTGCCCAAACCGATCCAGCGGTCCAAGATGATCGCCATGCTCAAGCGGCTGATCGGCGAGTCCGAGGCCGCGGGGGAAACGGGAGAAACCAAGCCGGACGAGGTGATCCTGACGCAACACGCCCTGGCCGAGGAAGCCAAGCGGGCCGTCAGGATCCTGCTGGCGGAAGACAACCTGATGAACCAGCGGCTGGCCCAGGTGATGCTGACCAAAGCCGGCTATCAGCTGGATGTTGCCGGCAACGGAAAGGAGGCGGTCGAGAAGTATACCGCCGAACCCGAGAGATACGACCTGATCTTCATGGATCTCCATATGCCGGAGCTGGACGGCCTGGAAGCCACGACCGTGCTGAGAAACCGCGGTTACAAGAACGTCCCGATCGTCGCCATGACGGCCGACGCGATGAAAGAGGACCGGGATCGGTGTCTGGCCTCGGGGATGGACGATTACATCGCCAAGCCCATCCGCCGGGAAGAGGTCTTTTCCATGGTCAAGAAATGGGTGTTTAAGGAGACGTGATCGCCCCGTTCACGGCCGGCGAATACGGCCGGATTGCCTTCAAGGGGGCCGTTTTGGTATGCTCTGGCGGTGATTCCTTACCCTTCATTTCCGCCCTCAAGGAGGACCCCATGTCCGGAAAACGCGTCCTGGTTTCCCTGGTGCTGATTGCCGCCGTGGCCCTGGTCACGGGGTGTAAAAAGAGCGAGCCTGAGCCGGTCGCGGCTGCGGCTCCGGAATTCCGCTGGCAGATCGATCAGTTCGCCGACCTGAAAATCCTCCGCTACCAGGTCCCCGGCTTCGAGGCCCTGACCCCGGTCCAGAAAGAGCTGGTTTACTACCTCTCCGAAGCGGCCCTCTGCGGGCGGGACATCGTCTTCGACCAGAACTACAAGCACAACCTGACGATCCGCAAGACCCTGGACGCGATCGTCGAAAAGTACAAGGGCGACCGGAACGACCCGCGCTGGGCCAAGTTCATGACCTACGTCAAGCGGGTCTGGTTTTCCAACGGCATCCATCACCATTACTCGACGGACAAGTTCCTGCCGGAGATCGAGCCGGCGTATTTCGCGGAGCTGGTGAAAGGGGCGGAAGGCGCCGCCTTCCCGCTGACCGCGGGGCAGTCGCTCGACGACTTCATCGCCTTCCTGACCCCGATTCTCTTCGACCCGGCCGTCGACGCCAAGAAAGTCTCCCAGGATTCGAGCCAGGACCTGGTGGCTAAATCGGCCGTCAATTTCTACGAGGGCGTGACCCAGGCCGAGGTCGAAAAATACTACGAGAAAATCATCGATAAGAAAGACCCGACCCCGATCTCCTACGGCCTGAATACGAAGGTCGTCAAGAAGAACGGCAAGATCGTCGAAGAAGTCGCGGCCATCGACAAGATGTACGGCCCGGCGATCGCCCAGATCGTTTTCTGGCTGGAAAAGGCGGCCGGCGTGGCCGAGAACGAACAGCAGAAAAAGGTGATCGACGCCCTGGTCAAGTATTACCGGTCCGGCGACTTGAACGATTTCGACGAATATAATGTCGCCTGGGTAAAGGATCTCGCTTCCCGGGTCGATTTCGTCAACGGCTTCATCGAGGTTTATAACGATCCCATGGGGCGGAAAGCCACCTGGGAGTCCCTGGTGAACTTCAAGGACCTCGAGGCGACCAAGCGGGCCGACACCATCTCGGCCAATGCCCAGTGGTTCGAGGACAATTCGCCGGTCGATCCGAAGTTCAAGAAAAAAGAAGTGAAGGGCGTAGCCGCCAAGGTCATCACCGCGGCGATGCTCGGCGGCGATTGCTACCCGTCCACCCCGATCGGGATCAACCTGCCCAACGCCAATTGGATCCGGGTCAACCACGGAAGCAAATCCGTGACCCTGGAAAACATCACCTTCGCCTACAATGAATCGTCCCTGACCTCCGGCTTCGGCCAGGAGTTTACCTCTTCGGCCGAGGAGCTGGAGCGGAGCAAGACATACGGCGGCCAAGCCGGCAACCTCCACACCGATTTCCACGAGGTATTGGGCCACGGCTCGGGGCAGCTTCTCCCCGGGGTGAGCAACGAAGCTTTGAAAAATTACCATTCCCCGGTCGAGGAAGCGCGGGCCGACCTGTTCGCCCTTTATTACATGATTGACCCGAAAGTCGTCGAGCTGGGGCTTCTGCCCAACGAGGACGCGGCCAAGGCCGAGTATGACGCCAACATCCGCAACGGGCTCCTGACCCAGGTCACCCGGATCCAGCCCGGCCAGAACATCGAGCAGGCCCACATGCGGAGCCGGGCGATGGTCTCCCACTGGGTTTACGAGAAGGGCCTTCCGGAGAACGTCGTCAGCCGAATCGAAAAAGACGGCAAGACGTACTTTGTGATCAACGATTACCAGAAGCTTCGGGCGTTGTACGGCCAGCTTCTGGCCGAGGTCCAGCGGATCACGAGCGAGGGGGATTACGAGGCGGCCAAGAGCCTCATCGAGACCTACGGCGTCAAGATCGAACCCGTGCTCCACACGGAAGTCCTGGCGCGGTACGCCAAGCTGAACCTGGCGCCCTATGCCGGCTTCATCAACCCGGTCTACACGCCGGTCACGGATGCGAACGGCAAAATCATCGACATCAAGATTTCGCTGCCCGAGGATTACGTCGCCCAGATGATGGAATACGGGAAGAAATACGGCTTCCTGTAAGCCACTTGACAATCCCCGGGAGCAAAGTTATTCTTATCCCCGACTTGAAAGGGAGGAAGTTATGCGTTATGAAAAACCGATGGTGATGGACTTGAGCGCCGGGGCGCGCGCCGCCGGGGCGCCGTTTGGGTGTTTCGACGGGGGTGCGCCGGAGAGCGGATCTGGTTTTTGCCAGACTGGCGGTAGTGTAACACACGTGAACGACTCCGTCTGTACCACTGGTCCCGTGCCCGGGCTTGGGAGCACGAACGCAAACTGTTACAGCGGCGTCGCGGTGGCGGGTGTGTTAACCGGATGCCAGAGCGGCGGAAGTGTCACCTACACCCTCGAAACTTGTACGTCGGGTCCGAGTCCTGTATTGTAAGGATTGATTTCCCTCATTCATATTGCTTGAAGACGACCAGTCGCGGGGCGGATGCTATTTTCCCTTATTCAGCCACTTTTCAGTCTTAAGCAGCCGCCGGAGCCGGCGCGGTCCGTCTTTAATCGGTGTTGACAATCCCCGAGGGCTAAATTATTCTCATTCCCGAGCTGAAAAGAGGGAGTAATGCGTTACGAAAAACCGATGGTAATGGACTTGAGTGCCGGGGCGCGCGCCGCCGGTATGGCGCCGTTTGGGTGTTTCAGCGGGACTGGTCCGGAGAGCGGAACTTTTTATTGCCAGATTGGCATTCACTGTAACACACGTGAACGACCACGTGTGCACCGCTGGTCCCGTGCCCGGGCCTGAGTACCATAGACGGAACCTGTATACAGCGGCGGCGCAGTGACGGGGGTGACAACAGGATGCATGATAGGCGGAACTGTAGCCTACACTATCGAAACTTGTACGTCGGGTCCGAGCCCTGCATAAGGATTGATTTCCCTCATTCGTATTCCTTGAAGAGGATCAATCGCCAGGCGGTGTCGTAGAGCACCGCGCTCGTCCAAACCGCGCCGAGGCCGGCTCCTCGCCGTCGGGATTTGAAGCGATCCGTTCGGCGAGCCGGCGCAGATCGTCCTCCGTCCGGAGCCGTTCCCAGGCAAAGAAATTCGTCCCGACCCGGGATTTCTCCGGATGGAAGAGAATTCGGCCGCCGGTTTCCATAATCCAGACGGAGGCCGGCTTAACTCCAGCTGCGGGGGCCAGGGCGGCCGCCAGGAATTTTTCGGCCGAAAAGAGAAGGCTGACCGAGCCGAGAAACGCCCCATCGGACCCGAAGACGGGGAATTCGACATCGGTGGCCTCGATTCCCTCGACCGTCCGGAACACCCCGCTCAGGACCGGTATGCGGCGGTCCAACATCCGCTTGACTTGTTCCTGGTCGCTGATGTCGTTGCCTTCGAAATGACGGAAGGGTGCGGGCTCGATCGTCACCATCCGGCCGGTGGAATCGACCGCGGCGCAATCGACGGCATAAGGAAAGGCATTGAAAAGGTCTTCCAGCGCCGAGCGGGCATCGTAGCCGGTCAATCCCGCCGCCCCCAGCCGTTCGGCGGCCCGCTTCATTTCCAGGTCGATCCGGGAAAATTCTTTGATGATATTCTGTCGGGCCGCTTCCAGCGTGGCCTGGGGATCGGAACGGGAGCCTGAACAGCCTGCCGGAAAGCAAGCCAGGATAAGAAGCGGAATGAGAATAATGTTTGTATTCGAAATAGTTTTCATGATGGACCTCTTTTCAGTAGTTCGGGGCGGCCCAGGCGATCCTATTTAATTTCATCATGTTGATTCCGATTTTACCAGAAAATTTCCCCTTTGATCGTAATTATAAAGCTAAAAAGAGGCTTATAAGGATTTTGGAATATTTGCTTTTGAGGGATTGAAAAAGCCGAAAAAACGCGATCCAAAGAACGCTTGTTTCGATGAAAAATATCGACTTCCAGAGAGAAAACCTTCCAAGAATTATTTAACTTATTCATAATAAAATAAATCCTGAGGTCCGACCCCTTAGAAAAAGGTCTTGACAAAAAGAAAATAATGTCTATACTGTGCTTGTGATACATATACAGTATAGACACAAGATACGGAATGAACGGAAGGAGATCCGGCTTTGAAGATCATCATCTCCAATTCCTCGGCCGATCCGATTTACGAGCAGATCGGCAAGCAGATCAAAGCCCAGATCCTGTCCGGTGACCTGGAGGAGGGGAGCCCGCTTCCTTCGATCCGGCGTCTCGCCCAGGATCTCCAGATCAGCGTGATCACGACCAAGCGAGCCTACGACGAGCTCGAAGCCGAAGGCTTTCTCAATACAGTGGGAGGCAAGGGGACGTTCGTCGCCGTCCAGAACAAGGAGCTCCTTCGCGAGAAGAGAATGAAGAGTCGTCGAGGAGGCCCTGGTCCGAGCGGTCGACGAAGCCCGGTTGATGGGAATCGACGAAGAGCAGATGGTCGAAATGCTTCGATTGTTATTCAAGGAGAATTTCTGATGTCCGCGGCACTGGAAATCATCGGCCTCCGCAAGGGCTATAAGGGATTCGCCCTTAAAGACGTGACGTTCGCGGTCTCTCCGGGGACGATCATGGGACTCGTCGGCCCCAACGGAGCCGGCAAGACGACCGTCATCAAGCTCATCCTCAACCTTGTCCGGCGGGAGGGCGGGACGGTCAAGGTCTTCGGCCTGGATTCCCTGGCCGAGGAAAAAGCGGTTAAGGCCCGGATCGGATTCGTCCACGAGACGCCGGCCCTGGTCGAGGACGTTCGCCTCAAAGACCTGGCCGCGGCAACCGCGCTTTTCTACCCTACGTGGGATGAACGGCGGTTTCAATCGACGATGAAGGAATTCGAGCTGAATCCCGTTCAGAAATTCAAAACCCTGTCCCACGGGATGAAAATGAAGTTCTCTCTTGCCCTGGCCCTGTCCCACGAGGCCGACCTGCTTGTCCTCGACGAGCCGACCTCGGGCCTGGATCCGGTTTTCCGCCGAGAGCTTCTGGAACGGCTTTCCGGCGTGATTCAGGACGGCCGGAAATCGGTCCTCTTCTCCACCCATATCACCTCCGACCTGGAGCGGACGGCCGATTACATCACCCTCCTTCTGGACGGCGCGGTCGTTTTTTCCTCGACCCGCGATGAAGTCCGGGACGGATGGGCCGTAGTTAAAGGCGGACCCGAGCTTCTCGAGACCGCCCGGAAGCCGCTTTTCCGCGGATTCCGCGAATCCCCTTATGGCGTGGAAGCTCTGACCGCGGATATCCCCGCGGCCCGGGCAGCTTTCCCCAAGGCCGTCTTCGACCGGGCCTCGATCGAGGACATCATGATCTTCCTGAATCCCGGAGCTTCCCATGATTAAATTGATCCGGAAGGACCTGATTCTCCATAAGAAGTTCGTCCTCTGGATGGGGATTCTCTATCCCCTCTACCTGGGTTATCTGGGTTCGAGGATCAACAAAACGAATCATCCTGCCTATCTTTGCCGGCTTCCTTTATGCCATCGTGCCGTTCATCATCTTCGGCCGGGAGGACAAGTTCAAAGCGGAGACCTTCGCCCTCAGCCTTCCGGTCACCCGCCGGGAATACCTGCGGGCCCGCTTTCTCTCGAGCTGGGCGATGATGCTCCTCATGTACGCCGCCGGATCCCTGCTGATCATCGTCGTCCCGGGAACGAAGCTCTCGGCGGCGACTGTCCTGGGACCGAAGATGGTCCTTCTTTCCCTATCCTTCATCGCCGCCTATTTCGGGATCATGATGCCGCTGTTTGTCCGCCTGGGCCAAGCCGGGATGCTGGTCTTCCTCGTCGTCCTCCAAGTCGTCGGCGTTCTCCTGATGGTCTTTCGGAGATCCGTCGACATCGAAATAATCAAAAAGCTCATCCGGCTGATCCCCGACGGGATCGCCGCGTTGCAATCAGTGCTCGGCCCGTTTCCTGCTTTCCTGGCCGGCCTGGCCCTCCTGGCCTTGTTTTCCGCCGCTTCGTTTGAGATCAGCCTGGCCCTGTTTCGAAGGAAGGAATTTTAAGGGGACGGAAATGGAATACGCTCTCGACATCCGAAACCTGTCCAAAGATTACGGCGGCTTCCGGCTGAAGGACGTTTCCTTCTCCCTGCCCCGCGGATACATCATGGGACTGATCGGCCCCAACGGAGCGGGGAAGACGACGGTCATTAAGCTCATCCTGAACCTTATCCGCCGGGATGGGGGTGACATCCGCGTTCTGGGCCTGGACAACCTCGCCGCCGAGATGGAGATCAAGAGCCGGATCGGGTTCGTCCACGACACGCCGTTCTTCCACGAGCATCTGACCCTGGCCAACGTTCGCAAGACCGTCGCCCCCTTCTACCGGGATTGGGACGATGCCTCGTTCCTGCGATTGGCCGATGAGTTCGATCTCCCATTGGGGAAGAGGTTTAAAACGCTCTCCCGAGGGACGAAGATGAAGTTCGCCCTGGCCGTCGCCCTTTCCCACAAGGCCGACCTCCTGATTTTGGACGAGCCGACCTCCGGCCTCGATCCCGTGTTTCGGAGCGAGCTGCTCAAACGGCTTTCGGCCTTCATCCAGGACGAAGGCAAATCGGTCCTCTTTTCGACCCATATCACCTCCGACCTCGAGCGGATCGCCGATTTCATCACGTTCATCAGGGGCGGGGAAATCGTCTTCTCCTTGCCCCGGGATCAAATCCTCGGAGCCTGGGCCGTTGTTAAAGGCGGGAAGGAGTTGCTGGCCGCCGAGTATCGGGACCTATTCAAGGGGATACGGCAGGGGACCTATGGCGTTGCCGCCCTGACGGCCGCGGCCGGGGATGCCCGCCGGCGTCTCGGCCGGGACGCGGTGATCGAGGCGGCCACCCTCGAGGACATCATGTTCTACATGACCAAAGGAAACGGCCATGCTTAAGCTCATTCGGAAAGATTGGCTGGCGGCTCGGTGGTTTCTTTTGGCCGAATGGACGATCTTTGTTTTATATGTCTTGCAGCCTTTCATTGGGAGCCAATTCATTATCATTTTAGGCAGCTTTCTCGCCCTGTCAAATGTCTACCAAATTTTATTTCTCGAGGATCGGAATAAAACGGAAATCCTCTACCTCAGCCTGCCGATTAAAAGATCGACGATTGTCGGAGCCCGATTTCTTCTGGGTTTCTTTCACTCATTAGGAGCGCTTATTGTTTTCGGCTTGATTGCCGTGATCAATTCCGTTTTTCGCACACAAACCTCCGGGCCGGATCGGCTTTCTCTCCTTTCAGTCGAAGCGGTCGTTCTTTTGTTGATCATGAGCTCCCATTTCCTCTCTCTCTTCCTGGTTTTCGTCCATCGCTCCGGTTTCAGCCGGGGGACCGTTTCCTTTGTTCTCTATGGAACGCTGCTTGCGATTTCAGGGATCTCGTTATTGTCCCTGGTCCCACTCGATGCCGATTCGACGAAGAATCCCGGCGGATTCCTGCTTGCGTCTTTGGGTACGCTGCGGAGAGCCCTCGGCACGCCGCTCTTCCTCCTGGCTGCGGCCTTTCTCGCCATCGTTCCTTTCCTCGTCTCGCTTTCCCTTTCCAGGCGGTTTTATGCCCGCCGTGAGTTTTAATCATGAATTCCGGGGATTTTTTCGGAATAAAACACGGAGATAGAGAATGAAAAAGCTGGTCATCTTAGCGATCACTGTCATCTGTCTCATCATCGCGGCCTTAATGTAGGAAGCTAACAATGAAAAATCGAAATTCAATTCTTATCGTTTTCGTCCTCTTTCTGATCCTGATTGTCCCGTCCCTTCCGGGTGTCTTTGGTTGTGACACCTGGGTGGCCCTCCGGGACGCGACCGCCCGAGGTCACGTCCTGTTCGGGAAAAACAGCGACCGAACCGTCTTTGACAGCCAGCCCCTGGCCCTGCATCCCCGACGGACATGGACCGAAGGCGCGGCGATTGACCTTGGCCGTGTTTCCGTTCCTCAAGTCAGGGAAACGTATGCCACCCTCGGCTCCGGGCCCTATTGGTGCTGGGGATACGAGGAGGGCATCAACGAATTCGGCGTCGTCATCGGGAACGAGGGCGTGTTCACCAAGCCGCTTCAGGAGGCGATCGCCGCCGCGAAGGAAGGCCGCGGCCCGAAGCCGGGGCCGACGGGGATGGACCTCGTCCGGCTCGGCCTGGAAAGAAGCCGGACGGCCAGGGAAGCGGTTGAAACGATCGCCTCCCTTACGGAAAAATACGGCCAGTTCGGCGCCGGGCTCCCAGGCCTGGGGCTGGCGGGCGCGTATGACAACTCTTACCTGATCGCCGACGCGAAGGAGTCCTGGATCCTGGAAACAGCCGGGACCCGCTGGGCCGCCCGGAAAATCGATCAGAGGCGTGGCCTCGATTTCCAACGCGTTGAGCTTGTCCGGCCCCCTGGACCTGGCTTCCTCCGATATTTCATCCTACGCCCGGGAGAAGGGTTGGTGGCCGGGAGGCGCAGGATCTGACTTCGATTTTGCGAAGGCCTACCTGGCTGAGGGATCCGATCAGCAGCTCGCCCGCGGGCGCGCCCTGGTTCGAGCCGGATGTTCACTCGGCTTGCTCAAGGAAAAAACCGGGGCGGTCGACGAGTCCTGGATGAAACGGATCGCTCGCGACCGATCCACTAACCCGAGCCTGGACCTGGATGTGACCGCCAGCTCCTGCGTTGTCTCCCTTCCGGCGGCCGACGGCGAACTCCCGGTTTTCTGGTGGTGCGCTTCCGTTCCCTCGAGCGGGATTTATATTCCGTTCTTCGTTCACGGCGCGGAGCTCCCGGCGATCCTGACGAAGGCCGGGACCGCGGGAAAAAAAGTCGTTCCGCCGGATTCGGCCCCGATCGACCGGTACGCCGCCGATTCCTACTGGTGGATCTTCCGTGACCTGGCCGACCTGGTCAACGCCGACCGGCCGGCCCGGCTCGCGGCGGCGCGGGCGGAATTCGACGCCTTGGAACAGGCTTTCGCCGTCGAGCTTCCTGACGTTCTCAAGGCCGCCTCCGACTTGAGACGGGCGGGGAAGGAAGGAGAAGCGGCTAAAACGCTGGATGCGTTCTCGGCCCGCTGCGTCGAGAGAGCTCTCGCCAAAGCCGCGGTTCTCCGGGATTCATGGATATCTCGAAGCCCCGAGACAAAGGCCGCGGCGGCCGAGGCCGGCACATATGTCGCCAATTTCGGCGCCTTCATAGACGCGGATTGGACGATTTCGGCGCGGGACGGCCGCCTTTTCCTGGAAATCCCGGGTCAAGGCGCCCTCGAACTTCGTCCGCCTGACGAGAAGGGATTTCATGCCCTGGTCGTTTCTCCTCTCGCTGGAGTTTCGTTCCTCCGCCATCCCGACCATGGGATCGTCGCCATGACTTTTCGACAGGGGACCATGAGTTTTGAGCTTCCAAAGAAAGGCCTTTCCCTTCCTCCGGAAATTCCCTTGGACAAGCTTCAGAAATACCTCGGGAAGTATTACGGCGAAAAGATGAATGAAACCCTGGAAATCGTCATCAAGAACAACGCTCTGGCCCTGGCGATCCCGGGACAGAAAACGCATGAGCTTCGCCCGCCGGATGAGCAGGGGAGACGGTTCTTTCGGGTCGTTGCGACCATTTACCTGACCTTTGAGGAATCCGCCGACGGGTCCGTCGTCTCCTTCACTTATCACGAAGTCGACGCCGCCCTGATCTATAAGAAAATAAAATAGTTCTTGGGGTCGGACCTCAGGAAATTATTTAAAAACAGATAGTTACGTGCAAGTTTCCTTGAAAGCCAGAAGAACAGAAAGCTTATTCAGGATTTCGGCGACAGTCGCGGGAGCCAACGAACAAAATATTTCCGTCTTCCGGATGCGCCAGTCCAGGCTTTTGACCTGGTCGGATAATACGGCTCCCGACACCGGGAGGCCGGGGGGAAGAAGGACTTCCCAGGGGTAGCCTTTAACCGCATTCGTTATAGGGCACATCAGCGCCAGACCGACTTTATCATTATAGGGTCGGGGAGATAGGACAACGGCCGGCCTGCGCCCTGATTGTTCATGTCCGGCTTGGGGGTGGAGCGTAATCCAGACGACATCGCCCCGACTGGGAACGTAATTCGAATCGAACGTCGGCTTCACCATTCCTCGATCCCGGATTTTTCGCCCGTTTCCCACTCGCCGGGTTTGTTTGCCTCCGTCACTCCGGAAAGCAGGGCGTCCAGGCTCCAACGGGCTTCCGGGGCTGGGGTGATGAGCAGGGCGCCTTGCTTCATTTCCAGATGAAGGGACGCGTTTTCCCCGATTTTCATCTCATCGGCGAACACTTTGGGAATCCGGACGGCCAGGCTGTTTCCCCATTTCTGAAGGCGAGCGTCCATAATATCTCCTGTTGATACAATGTATATACTCAATGGCCAGCGAAAAGTCAATAACTTAAAAGTGAGTTTCTGGGCCGCCCCCGAATAAACCGAATAAGGAAGAACCCCGGACTCCTATCGTCTAAAATGCGGGAGGAGTGTTCTCATTTTCCGGCCGCTGCGGCCGACTCCCGACATTTCCAACTTTTGAGGAGGAGGAACCGAATGAAGCGATTCCTGACGTTTTCGCTTGCGGTGTTCGTCCTGGCCGCTTTCGTGACGGCCGGGGAGATCACCCTGAACGTCAAGGAGCACACCCTGGGGAACGGGATGAAGATCCTGATGATCCCCAAACCGGGCGTGCCCCGCGTCGTCTGCCACATCTACTACAAAGTGGGCTCGATCAACGAGAAGCCCGGCATCACCGGAAGCGCCCACATCCATGAGCACCTGATGTTCAAGGGCACGAAGATCATGGGTGTGACCGACTTCGAGAAGGATGCGGCCATCGACCGGCAGATCGACGAGGTCATGGACCAGATTTACCGGGAAAAGTACTGGAAAACCAACGGCGACCAGGCCAAGATCGCGGCCCTGCAGAAGAAGGCCGACGAGCTGATCCTCGCCGAGAAACAGTACATCATCAAGGACGACCTCTGGGGCCTGTACATGAAAAACGGCGGCACCGGCCTCAACGCCTCGACCGGCAACGAGAACACCGGGTACTACGTCACGCTGCCTTCCAATAAGGTCGAGCTCCAGATGCTGCTGGAGGCCGACCGGATGCAGAACGCCTATTTCCGGGAATTCTACTCGGAAAAAGACGTCATCATGGAAGAGCGCCGGCTGAGCGAGAACGGCCCCGGCTATTTCTTCAGTGAGCAGGTCGACGCGGCCTTCTACGCCGCCTCCCCGTATCACTGGGACGTCATCGGCTGGATGGATGACCTCAAGAAGGTGACCAAGGCCGACCTGGTCGAATTCCACAACAAGTATTATGTCCCGAACAACGCCGTGGCGATTTACGTCGGCGACTTCGACCCGGCCAAGGTCGTCGAGATGGCCGAGAAGTATTTCGGCCGGATCCCCAAGGGCCCCGATGTCGAGCCCATCCGGACATTGGAGCCGCCTCAGTATTCGGAAAAACGGATGTACGGCGAAGGGCCCGCGCCCACCAGCCTCCAGATCCGGTTCCATATTCCCATGGCCGGAAATCCGGACGCAGCGCCTCTCTCGGTGCTGGCCGGGATCCTCGGCGCGGGCGGAGGCGGCGGGCCGCGCGGCGGCGGGGGCGGCGGGACGGGCCGGCTGAACAAGATCCTCGTCCAGGAAAAGCAGATGGCCGTCAACGCCTCGGCTTCCAGCCGGGCCTCATGGTATGTCGGCGCCTTCCAGTTCAGCGCTTCTCCGCGCCTCGATAAGGGCGTCAAGCCCGAGGATTTGGAGAAGGAAATCTGGGCCGAAGTCGAAAAGATTAAAAAGGAAGGCGTAACGGCCGACGAGATCCAGAAGATCAAGAACCGCAGCGAGGCGGGCTTTGTCCGCAGCCTGGCCTCCACCTCCGGCCTGGCGAGCTCCGTCGGCCGGGCCGAGCTTCACCGCGGCTGGCGGTCGATCCTCGAAGACATCGAGGCGATCAAGAAGGTCACCAACGAAGACATCAAGCGCGTCGCGGCCAAGTATTTTGTCAAGGACAACAGCTTGACCGCCATCTACACGCGGAAGATGGGCCGGTAAGGAGAACGACGATGAAAAAAACACTCAGCCTGATTTTCGCCGTCAGCCTCCTCCTGGCCGCCACCGGCTTGGCCCAGGTCCAAAAGCCGAGCGACCTCAAGTATCCCGTCCTGAAATACGATCCGCCGGATCCGAAGGCCTTCCGCTCCGTCCTGGCCAACGGCCTGCGGGCTTACATCCAGGAAGACCGGGCCCTGCCCATGGTCAGCCTTTCGGCCATCGTCCATTTCGGCGGCCTCTATGTCCCCGACGGCAAAGAAGGCCTCGAGTCCCTGATGAGCGGGACGATGATCCGGGGCGGAACCAAGACCAAGGACGGGACGGTCATCGAGGAACGGATCGATTTTCTCGGAGGCTCCCTCGGCTTCAACGTCGGTGAGCGGACCTCGACCCTGACGCTGTCCGTCCTGAGCAAGGATCTGGACGAGGGGCTGGCCATGTTCTTCGACGTCCTGATGAATCCCGAGTTCCGCGAGGGCCCGTTCAACCTGGCCAAGGCCCGGGCGATCGAGCAGCTCCGCCAGGCCAACGACCAACCCGGCGGGGTCCTGAGCCGGGAATACGAGAAGATCCTGTACGGAAAGCACGCCCTGACGTCGCAGGCGACCAAGGCGTCTTTCGAACGCGTAACCCCGGTCGACCTCAAGGCCGTTCACGCCCAATACTTCAACCCTAAAAACATTATCTTGACCGCGGCCGGCGACTTTTCGAAAACCGAGCTGACGGCGAAAATCAACAAGATCATCGGCCCCTGGAAGGGGAAGGACGTCAAGATTCCGGCTTTCTCCAAGTCGTTCCCGGCCGCCGAGCCCGGCGTCTATTTCATCCAGAAGGCCATCAACCAGGGCTACATCAGCCTCGGCCATCTCGGGATCGAAGACACCAATCCGGATTACCCGGCCGTCCAGGTCATGAACTTCATCCTCGGCGGCGGAAGCTTCACTTCCCGGATTACGACCAAAGTCCGCTCGGATGAAGGCCTGTCCTACAACCAGGGCAGCCGCTTCACCACTCGCTGGGGTTTTCCCGGGACATTCTCGGGTTACGTCCAGACCAAGTCCTCCACGGTCGGCTACGCCATTTCCTTGATCGAGGCGGAATTCAACCGGATCCGGAAGGATCCGGTGACAGAGGCCGAGATGGAAATGGCGGTCAATTATTTCATCGACAGCTTCGCCAGCCAGTTCGAAATGCCCCAGGCGGTGATGAACGCCTTCGCCAATCTGGAGATGCAGGGCAAGCCGATGGATTACTTCAAGACCTACCGGGACAAGATCAAGGCCGTGACCAAGGCCAAGGTCCAGGAAGTCGCCCAGAAGTACATCCAGCCGGATAAGCTGGTCGTCATGATCGTCGGCGACTTTGAGCCGTGCAACAAGGGCGGCGACAAGTGGCCCGGTCCGCTGGACAAGCTCGGCAAGGTCCACCGGATCAACCTGATCGACCCGATGACGGGGGCGGAGATCAAGTAAGATCCCCGCGCCGGCTCCCGTCTTATAACGTTCACGTTCACGTTCCCGGGGCCCTTCGGGGCCCCGGGATTTTTTTTACCTCGAATGGGAAAAAAGCTTGACACGAGCGGACGCGCGCCTTAGAATACTCGGAGTAAATATAATTACCTATACGGTTAATATATAGAACCAAGGGTAATATTGAGGTCAGGGAGGCCGCCGTGATCAAGAAAATCGTCCTTCTGCTCGTCGTCGTTCTTTCGCTGATCCTGGCCGGCTTTGCCGGGCAAGCCCAGGAGGATCCCCGGGCCCGGGAACTCGCCCGCAAGATCGATGATCTCTACCGGAGCGATTCCAGCTATGCCCAAATCGAGATGGAGGTCATCACCCCCGACTGGCGGAGAACCCTCGTCCTGAAAGGCTGGACCCTGGGCCAGGAAGAAGACGCTCATTCGCATCCTGGAGCCGAAGAAGGAGGCGGGCGTCGGAACCCTGCGCCTGGGCAACGAGATGTGGAACTACCTGCCCAAGACCGACAAGGTGATCAAGATCCCGCCGTCGATGATGATGAGCTCCTGGATGGGTTCGGACTTCACCAACGACGACCTGGTTAAGGAGTTCACCTTCGTCGAAGACTTCTTCTTCCGGATGATGACCCCTCCCGAAGCCGAGAAGGGGTTCCTCTATTTGGAATGCCGGCCCAAGCCGGGCGTGGCCGTCGTTTGGGACAAGATCATCATCGCCGTCGACGAAGCCGCGACTCTTCCGGTCTGGCAGAAATTCTACGATGAGAAAGGCAAGGTTGCCCGGATCATGACCTACGGCGAAGTTAAAACCTTCGGCCGGCGGACGGTCCCCTCGGTCATGGATATGGTTCCCCAGACGAAGGAGGGCTATAAGACCGTTCTGCGCTACAAGGAGATCCAGTTCGATCTGGCCCTGAAGGACGACATTTTTTCCCTGCGGGCCCTGCAGTCCGGCAAATAGAGGGGTGCGCTCATGTTGAAGATGGCCTTCCGCAACATTTTTCGCCAAAAGCGGCGATCCCTATTGACCGTCCTGACCATGCTCGGGGGCTATGTCTTGTGTTCGGCCGGCCTCGGAATGATCGACGGCACATACAATGACATCGTCGGCAAGTTTACGCGGAACCGGTTGGGACACATTCAGATCCACGCCCTGGGATATTCGGACCGTCCCTCTCCTCCACAAGCTTATGCCGAACGCCCGCGATATCGGGATCGTGATCGATCGGGCGCCGGAATCCGAAGCCTGGTCGCCCCGCATCATCGCGGCCGGCCTGGCTTCGGTTGGGGAAAGAACCGATGCGACGCGGATTCTGGGGATCGATCCGATTCGGGAGGACAAGGCCACGCTCTTCAATAAGAAGATCGACCAAGGGCCGGTCTTTTTCGGAAAAATCCGCCAAGGAGATCATCCTCGGTCCGGGCTTGGCCCGGAATCTCAAAGCTTCGCTTGGAGACGAGGTGGTGCTGGTCTCCCAGGCCGCGGACGGTTCGCTGGCTAACGAGATGTACCGGCTCGTCGGATTGGCCGAAACCGGCGAACTGGCCGGCGACAGGTCCACGGCCTATCTTCATATCGATGATGCCCGGGAGCTTTTTGCCCTTGAGGACGGAGTTCACGAGATCGTCGTCATCTCCCGTTCCCTGAAGAGCGTCTTGAACCTTAACGCCGCTCTCCGGAAATCGCTGGAGTCTTTTCCGATCGAAATCCGGCCCTGGCAGGAGTTCGCCAAAAGCTTTTACAACGCCATGCTGGCCGATAGCAAAGGCCACGAAATGATGCTCCTCATCCTGATCGTCGTCGTCGCGTTCGGCGTCCTGAATACGACCCTGATGTCGGTTCTGGAGCGGCGGCGGGAATACGGCATCCTGAAAGCCCTGGGCACAAGGCCGCGGCAAGTGTTCACCCTGATCGTGTGCGAGGTCCTGCTCCTGGCCGCGGCGAGCATCGTCATCGGCTCCGGTTTCGGCTTGGCCATCAACTCCTTTTTCGCCCATCATGAGATTTCCATCATGGCCGAACCGGTCTCCTTCGGAGGGATGGAGTTTAAAAGCTTTACGAGCGAAGTCAACCTGCGAACGGTGACCCTCCCGGCCGTGATCGTCTTTTTCTCCGCCCTTCTGGTCGGCCTGATGCCGGCCGTGAAAGCCGCTCGGACCGAACCGGCCCGAACCATCCGCACCTATTAGGAGAACGACCATGAGCCTCTATTCGAGACTTGCCTGGCGCAACACGTTCCGCAATAAGCGGCGGACATATATCACGGGCATCGCCATCGCCATCGGCTTGGCCGCTCTGATCTTCATGGACGCGCTGTACCTCGGCATGGCCGATAACATGGTCGCTTCGGCCACGAATTCGTTTACCGGGGCAGGGCAGATACACGGCAAAGACTATCTTCTCACCCAGGACGTTGAGAAAATCGTTTCCGACAGCGACCGGGTCATGTCCGATCTGGCGAACGATCCCGCGGTGAAAGCGTTCACCCCGCGGGCGATGAGCCAAGGCATGATCACCTCGACGACCAACGTCGACCCCGTCCTCCTCGTCGGGGTCCGGCCGGAATCGGAGCGCTCCCTCAGCCAGATGGACGACGTAATCGTCGCCGGAGAATACTTCGCCGGAGACGATCCGCAGAATGTCGTCATCGGCAGCAAGCTGGCCGAGCTCCTGGAGGTCGGCCTGGGCGATCGAGTGGTGATCACCGTCTCCCAAGCCGGAAGCGGGGAGCTTTCCCAGGATCTATTCCGCGTCTCGGGCATCTATCGTTTCAACAGCGACGACCTGGACGGCGGGATGGCCTTCGTTCGGATCGAAAAAGCCCAGGCGATGCTCGGCCTGGAGAACCGGGTGCATGAGATCTCTCTTGCGTTTGCGGACCCCCTCGTTTCCCAGGACGAGACTCATCCTTTCTGGGCGAAGTATTCGACCGAGGGGAACGAAGCCCTCGGATGGCCGAAGCTCTTCCCCGCGTTGAAATCGGTCTACGAGATGACCACGATGGCCAGCGCGATTTTAGGAGTTCTTCTCTTCGCCGTGGTCGCCCTGGGCATCGTCAACACCCTGTTTATGTCGATCTACGAGCGGATGTTCGAATTCGGCGTCTTTCGGGCCGTCGGGACGAGGCCCGGAGGGATCCGAAGCTGTTGGTTCTGGAAGCGGGCTCCTTGGCTCTCTTAAGCGTCGCTCTCGGCATCGGCCATGGGATTCATCGTCACCGTGATCGTTTCCCGGACCGGGCATCGATTATCAGGGCGTGGAATTCGCCGGAGTGACCATTAAGGAGCTCATTTACCCGGTCATGCAGCTCAAGCAATAAGTTATTTACAGGATCGGGGTCCTCCTGTTCACCCTGCTTGTGGGATTGTACCCGCGGGCTACGCCGCCCGGATGTCTGTCACAAGCGCCATGAAAAGAACCATGTGAAGGAGAGGCAAGATGAACCCTCAACACCGGCATCTTATCGAGACCGAAGGATTGAAGAAAACTTACAAGGACAACGGGGTCGAAGTTCCGGCTCTGCGGAGCATCGACCTGACCATCCACGCCGGGGAGTTTACGGCCATCGTCGGACCGTCGGGCTCGGGCAAAACGACGTTGCTGAATATTATTTCCGGCCTGGACAAACCCTCGATCGGGCAAGGTCTGGTTGGACGGCAACGACGTCTCGGAGATGAGCGGCGGCGAGCCCTCTCGGATTTCCGGCGCGATCATATCGGTTTCATTTTTCAGGCTTAAAACCTGATCCCGGTCCTTAAGGTTGAAGAGAACATCGAATACATCATGCTCCTCCAGGGCGTGCTCAAAGAGGAACGCCACCGGCGCGTCCACGAGATTCTCCGCGAATGTGGACCTCGAGGACTATGCCGATCGCTACCCCAGCAAGTTGTCGGGAGGCCAGCAGCAGCGCGTGGCCATCGCCCGCGCCATGGTTTCGCAGCCGCTGATGATCCTAGCCGACGAGCCTACGGCCAACCTCGACTCTAAAGACAGGCGCGGACCTGCTCGACATGATGCGCCATCTCAACGATGAGCACGGGATGACCTTCATCTTCTCGACCCATGACCGGATGATCGTGGAGAAAGCCCGGCGGGTCATCGTCATCCGTGACGGTTTGGTCGCAAGCGACGAAACGCGGAATTGAGAACGCCGATGAAAAAGGGATGGCTTTCCGTTGTGGCGCGGGCGCTGTCGGCCGTTCTTGCGCTGGCCTCGGCTTTGCCGTGCCGCCGCCGATCTTCAGCTTGGCGGGATATCTCGGAAATTATTCCGTCGCCTTCTTCCTTCCCGAACCGAAAAGCGGGCCTGCGGACCAGCCGCCGTTGGGGATGTCCCAATTCCGGCTCCGCTTGGCCCTGAGATATGTGGCGTCGGCCCTCGTAACTTTTTGCGGCCATGATATTTCGCCTCGGGTACAGGACTCGCTTTTCTTTCAGGCTTCGCCCTTCGTCCTCACCCCCGAGAGCGGCCATTATCGGGTGTCCGATTTCCGGACGCTCCTCGCTCCGTCCTCCGGCGCGCCGGTCGGGAGCGTCGGACTCGGCATCACAACCTCTGACCGTCTATCGATGACGCTCCGGATGGGATTCGGAGACCTGATCGTCGGCCGCCAGCCCGTGGCCTGGGGGAGCGGCCGGGTCGTCAACCCGACCGATCTTATCGCCCCGTTCTCGTTCCACGAGCTGGACAAGGAGGAGCGGATCGGCGTGGACGCCGTCCGCTTGCGGATTCCCCTGGGTCCTCTGGGCGAGCTCGACACGGGCTATGTCTTCGGCCGGGATTTCGCCTTCAATCAAAGCGCGTTTTTCACCAGGGGTAAGGTCAACGTTCTCAAAACCGATTTGTCGCTTCTCCTTCTGGGTTTTCGGGAGGATCTGCTGGTGGGTATCGATCTGGCGCGCTCCCTGGGAGGGTCGGGCATCTGGCTTGAAGCCGCTTACGTCGTTCCCGGCGCTTTGAATCGGGAGAAGCCGAAAGAATCGGACTATACCCGAATCACGGCCGGAATCGACCGCAGCCTGGGTGGGCGCGCTTATGCCTTCCTGGAATATCACTTTAACTCGGCGGGAGGCTCGGAGCCGGGGGCTTATCCCGGACTATTTCTCCGGCCGGCCTATACGCGGGGGACCGCGTATCTGATGGGCCGGCACTATGTCGCCGTCGGGGTGAATTATCAAGTGACGCCGCTGATCCCCGCTTCCGGACTCGTCATTTGGAATTTGTCCGACGGTTCCCTGGCGATTTCGCCCCAAGCGGAATACAACATCTCGGAAAATATCTATCTCGGGGCGGGCGCCTACCTGGGTTTCGGCCGCGGGCCGCAGACCTCGCTCTTCGGCGACACAGGCGAGGTCCCCGTCCTGGGTTCCGAATTCGGCAGCTACCCGCATTTCGTTTTTCTCTCGTTTCGGGTATATTTTTGATGAAAGAAACGGCAAGGAAGACCCGCATGCCCAAGAAATCCCGAACCCCAGCGACGGGGGTGATGAAGGACCCGGCCCGGCTCCTGAGCCGGGAGGACGCCATCCGTCAGTTCATCCTTGAGCGGAGCGAACAGCTGTTCATCACCCACGGCTACCTGGGAACCTCCATGGATATGGTCGCCCGGGAGTGCGGGTTGTCCAAGCCGACGCTTGTATAAGTACGTCAAGAAAAATAATAAATTTCATGAGCCTGTACGAACGGCTTTACCGGACCCTGAATGATATGTTTAAAGTCCTTCTCGGCGGGAATCGGGACAAAACCCAAATCCTGGAAGACATTATCCACGGCTATTTTCTCATCATGACCTCCAAGAAAGAGCTGCTCAAGATGTACTTTCGCGAGCAGCATCTGGTCGTTCACGAGAACATCGAAGAGCATATGAACTGGCATATCGAGAGCCGGAAGGAAATGGAACAGATGCTGGCCGCTTGTCTGCGGGGAAATATCCGTCCGGATCTGGAGAAGCGTTTCGGAACGGCTCACTGGTCGCCTCCACGCTGTTCGGGATATTTTGGAAGGGATGGTTTCCGACCTGATCTTGCACGGAGATCAGGATCCGGCCAAGGAGCAAGCCTTCATCCTGGAGTTCCTCCGGTCCGGCGTTCTGAACCCGGCCGTCTGAGGACCGATTCTTCGTCGGGGATTCGTTCCCGGACATTTGACATACTCTCTTCGGGGGACGTATCCTTCCGGCCAACGGTGAACCGCATGAAAATAAAATCAACGTTTTTATTGTCTTTGTGGCTTTCGTCCTTGTCGGCGGGCGTCGGCGGCGGGCCTGAGCAAGCGCCCTATCGCATCATCACCTCCCCCGAGAAAAGCGGCATCCCGCTCCTGCGCTATCTCGTTTACGACATCGCGACCAAGGAGGCCGCCGTTTTCGACGCCGGCGGTCCGATGGACGCGTTGGTCGCCGAAATCAAAAGCGGCGGCCTGGACCTGAAGTATATTTTCATAACCCATGGGCACCCTGATCATCTCGACGGTCTCCCGGCTCTGCGCAAGGCGTTTCCGTCGGCCAAGGTCTGCCTGAGCCGGGAGGATTTCGACGATTTGAAATGGATGGCCCGCTGGAAGGAAATTTTCGGGCCTGCCCTTGTCGAGGCCTGGAGCAAGAGCCCGGAGATGGCCCGGTTGATGGGTTTCGATTACGCGGTCATCGGGCCTCCCGATATTTATATCGAGGACGGCCAAGGCTTCAAACTGGGAGGGGTGGATATCCGGGCTTTGAAAACGCCCGGCCATTCCCGGGGAAGCGTCACATATGCCTTCGGAAACGTCCTGATCCCCGGGGATCTCATCCTTTATCACGAAACGGGCTACATGGAATGCCGATTGTGCTCCAAGGATGCGACCGCCGGTTCGATCCTTCGCTTATACAAATCGTTCCCGGACGAAACGATCATCCTGCCCGGGCACGGCGAAGCCTCCACGATCGGGTACGAAAAAACGAATAATAAGAACGTCAGGATCGACAAAGTCGTCTGGTAAGGCCCGAAAAAGAGGCCGAAATTGGGATTTTATAGATAATCGTCCGATCTCGAGACGATTTTCGTTCGTTTTCGGACAGGCCGGCCGGCTGTCCGGAGGCCAGGGCGGACCGTTTAATCTGCCTGCATTTCGACTAATTCGTGGTCGAGCCCGTACACGAGCTCCCGAAACACTCTGACTTCAGGCAGGGCGAGAGCATCGCCCAGGCGGCAGGCGGTCTCGAACTCGTTTTTCGTCTTGCGGCAGGGGTTCTGGGTGTATGCGAAGGCCCACAGGTCCATGAGCATCAGAGCCGTTTCTCTTTCACGTACCATGTTCGTTCTCCTTGTCCATCACAAACAATTGCAATAAACGTGCCAGCAACTGCCTTTTGTCAAAGCGCTTGGGAAACAGTTGACAGCTTTGCCGCGCCGGCCTACGATTCGAGAGAAACAAGGAAAACCGTCCGTGTCTTTCATTGAACGCCGGCACCGAATCCGGAAGCGACGGGCAAGAGCGGTCGCGGGCCTCCTTTGCGCCGCGGCCATGGCTTCGGCCTCGCTTTCGGGCTCGGATGACGCTTCCGCCATTTTCCGTCAAGTCTACGAGGAAGTCCGGACCATGCCCGCCCGCTCCGGCGAACTGTTCATCCGCCAGGAATTCTTTATCGGCGAGGACGACGACGATACCAATAAAGACCTTTCCGTTTCGATCGTCCTCCCGGAGGGCGGGCAAATCCCGGTGATGATCGTTCAATTTACCTGGATGGAGCGCGATCGGTCGAACCGGCGGATCTCCCGGGCCCGCACGACGAAAACCCTGCGGTGCATCATGGAAACGGACGGCGCCCGCCTGGAAGGGGAGGGGTTCGAGAATGACGAGCTGCGTGACCTGGCCCGCGGCCTGCTCAAGGCCGTTCGCGACAAAAAGCGGCTCCTTCAGAAAACGCCGTCCCGGGGCTCCGCGGAGCCCCGGGATTATCCATCAAGGGGTTGACCGGGAAAGCGTCCCGGTTCCCCGACCGGCAAGAATATTTACGATCATGAAACTTTCTTTTGCGGCGACAGGGTTTATGCCGTCTTCCCGGAAGACGACGATAACCGGGCTGAGGCAGAGAAAAGACATTTTTCCCTGTGACTCCCGTTCGCTCGCATGCTACCGATCAATAGGATGCAAGAGGCATGCCATCGTCATGTTCGGGAAAGCCGGACGGGGGATCCAGGTATAACCTGGGTTATTCACAACAGGTTAGATGGCCCGCTCAGGATGCTCCTCGAGAGACTTGATGTCTTCGGGGCTCAGCTTGGTGATGGTGATTCCCGTGTAGCCGTAAAAAATCGAGACGAGCGGATTAATCAGGTTTAAGAAAGCGTAAGGGAGATAAAGGAGAGGGCTGACGCCGAGGGTCGCCCCCATGAAGGCCCCGCAGCTGTTCCAAGGGATGAGTGGCGAGGTCAACGTACCGGAATCTTCCAGGCAGCGGGAGAGGTTCTTGGGGTGCAGGCCGAACTTCAAGTAAGCCGACCGGTACATCCGGCCGGGGATGACAATGGCCATATACTGGTCTGAGGCGATCGCGTTCATCCCGATGCAGCTCAGGATGGTCGTGGCCACAAGCGAGCCGGCCCGGCGGACTCTTTTCAGCAAGGCTTCGGCCAGGGTTTGAAGAATGCCCGTCTTTTCCATGATGCCGCCGAAGCTTAAGGCGCACATGATCAAGGCCACGGTGTCCATCATGCTGCTCAAGCCGCCGCGGGTCAGGAGATCGTCGACCATGGGCACTCCCGAAGCGCAGACGAACCCGGACTTGGCGGTCGTGACGATCTCGGCAAGCGTGCGGCCCTGCATGATCATTCCGAAACCCGCCCCGATGACGGTGCCTCCGATCAAGGACGGAAGAGGCGGAATTTTTAAAATGACCATCACGATGACAAGGAGAGGGGGGAGGAGCAGGAGAGGACTGAGGTGGAAATTGGACCGGATCGTCTGGGAGATGACTTCGATCTTATCCGACGAGATTTGGCCTCCGGCGAATTTCATCCCGAGCAGGCCGAAAAGGATGATCGAGATCACATAGCTCGGGGCCGTCGTATAAACCATATGCCGGACGTGGGTGAAAACGTCGGTCCCGGCCACCGCGGGAGCCAGGTTGGTCGTATCGGATAGAGGGGACATCTTATCGCCAAAATAGGCCCCGGAGACGATGGCCCCGGCGACCATGGGCATGGGGATTCCCAGCCCTTGTCCTACGCCGATCAAGGCGACGCCCACGGTTCCCGCGGTCGACCAGGACGAGCCCGTTCCCAGGGAGACGATGGAGCAGATGATGAGGGTGGCCACGAGGAAGATGCCCGGTGAGAGGATTTGGAGGCCGTAATAAATCAGGGCCGGCACGATCCCGCCCGATATCCACGTCCCGATCATCATCCCGACCACCATCAGAATGAGGATCGCGCCCATGGCCAGGGAGATGCCGTGGACCATCCCGGCCTCGATCGACGGCCAGCGATGGCCGTGAGCGATCCCCACGGCGGCGGCTACGGCGGCGGCGGCGATGAGGGGAATGTGGGCGTCCTGCTTCAGGATGACGATCGTGACGGTCAGGGCCAGGATCAGGAAGAGAACGGGAATAAGGGCGACTCCCAGCTTAATGGGTTTGATCGCCCGGGGGAGCTGATCTTTGCGGGATCTGGGCATGAGCCGCCATTATAAAGAAGCGATTTTTAAAAGGCAAACTCCGGTTGACAGCCTTCTCGTCCCTGGCCTACTATTCCGCCGGAGAGAGGAAACGGCGCATGTCTTTCAAAAAAATCAGAAGAGCATTCGGCCGTGCGGCTGTCATTTTGACGACCGGCCTGCTTTTCTCCGGCGCCCTCTGGGCTCAAAATCCCATCACGCCGCCCGGTTTCTATACGGCCGATCCGGCCGCCCATGTCTGGAAGGACGGCCGGATGTATGTTTATGTCTCCCGGGACGAAAGCCCGAGCTATTATTGCTCGTGGGACTACCCCGTCTTGTCCTCGAGCGACCTCGTCCACTGGAGGATCGACGCGAACATTTTCGCCTCGCGGGGAAGCGGAGACCGGATCCCCTACAGTGACGCCTATCTCTATGCCCCGGATTGCCAATACCAAAACGGCGTCTATCACCTGTTCTATTGCCTTTCCGGCGGGGGAGAGGTCGAAGGGGTGGCTGAGGGCGATTCACCCACGGGACCCTTCCGGGAAGGGCGGCCGCTCCCCGGGCTTTCCCAGATCGATCCGTGCTGCTTCATCGACGATGATGGCCGGGCCTATTTGATTTGGGGCCAATTCACCTGCAAGATCGCCCGGTTATCGCCGGACCTGCGCACGGTCGACCCGGCGACGACCCGCGAAATCGCCTCCGAAAAAGAGCACTTCTTTCACGAAGGCGCGCACATGGTGAAGCGGAACGGGATCTATTATCTTCTCTTTGCGGACATCAGCCGGCGGAACACGCCGACATGCCTCGGTTACGCGACGTCGGCCTCTCCCTGGGGGCCCTTCGTCTATCGCGGCATCATCATCGATAACGCCGGCTCGGACCCTCTCGTCTGGAACAACCACGGATCGCTGGCCGAATTTCAGGGCCGTTGGTATGTGTTTTATCACCGCTCGACGCACGCGTCCAAAATGATGCGCAAGACCTGTCTTGAACCGATTGCCTTCACCTCCGACGGCCTCATTCCCGAGGTGGAGATGACTTCCCAGGGCGCGGCTCTTCCGCTCGACGCCTTTTCCCGGCTCGAGGCCGAACGAGCCTGTCTGCTTACCGGGTATGTCCGCATCCAGAACGATCCCGCCGCTGGAAGCGAGATCCTGTCAAAAATCGAAAACGGCAATACCGCGGCATTTAAATATGTCGATTTCGGCCAGGGAGCGGGCGCGTGGACCGTGCGCGTCGCCGGCGAACGTCCGGGCGGCCGGATTACGGTCCGGATCGACAAGCCATGGGGCCCGGCGATCGCCGCAGTCGACGTGCCTGCCGGGGGAGACGGCCTCGCCTGGCAAACGTTATCCGGTCCGGTCAAGGACGTGAAGGGCGTTCATGCCGTCTGGCTGCAATTCTCCGGCCCGGACGGCCTGTTGATGAGCGTCGACTGGTTCGACTTTAAACCGATTATTTCTTGATGTTCTCCCAGAGAACGTTGACGATCTTCCACTGACCGCCTTCGCCCTTGGCCAAGGTAAGGAAATCGATGAACTGGGAGCAGTCGCTCCGGACGAAGGCCATGGTATCGGTTTGGTCGAGGATCGTCACTTTAATTTTGCGCTGATCGGCCGGGACGCGGCTGCCGCCTCCCTGTTTCGTGTACGCAACCATCTGGTCCTTCGTGAGATGGGTGAACTGTTCCTTGCCGGTCTGGGGATTGACCGCGAGGAGCCGCTTGGCCAGCTGCGGATGAAGGGCTTTGTCCATGCGTTCGGCGTTGCCTTCAAACCAGCCTTCGATGTAGTCGAGCGCGGCCTGGCGGATGGCCGTGTTCGTGGCTTCATCGGCCGTCCGGGAGAAGAGGGCGGATGTTCCGAAGGCCGCGGCGGCCAGGATCATTCCGAAAACGAGAGCTTTTTTCATAGGCGACTCCTTCTTTGTCAAAGCTAACGGGAAATAACTAGCAAGATGTATGCCAAGCGTGTGTCCGGGATATCGCCATATAGAAAGGCAATCAGCTTGGGGAAAACCCCAATCTTCGCGGCCTCGAAAGGCTGGACGAAACGTCCGAAAACGAACAGGGCTGCGATGATCCCGGACATTTGCGCCCCGAATATTCCCAATCTCAAGCGGAGAGATCTCGTCGTGTTTGGCATGATTCCGGCAAATTGTAAACCGGCGGAAATCGAGATACGGCGAGGTAAAAAGCCATGAGGATATTTTGCATAGTGAATCTTCTTCTTCTTATCGGGCTCGGGGCTGCCTGGGCGATCTTGCCCGTCGAGAGCCAGGAAGTCCATGGCTCCGGCGGCCGCGAGGCCCTCGATCGGCTCCGCGACCGGGATCTTCAGCCCGGAAAAATTTTGGAGGTCATCAAGCTGCGACCGGGGATGACCGTCGGCGAGGCCGGCGCGAGTTATGGTTATTTTACCTTCAAGCTGAGCGAGAAGGCGGGAGATGCGGGCCGTGTTTACGCCAACGACATCGATCCCGAAGCCCTGAAGGAAATCGAAGCGGCCTGCGCGGCAAAAAGCGTTACGAACATCACGACCGTCCTGGGCGCGGTCGATGACCCGCTCTTCCCTGTCGCCGCGTTGGACATGCTCGTCGTCTTTGACTGCCTTTTCGAATTTTCCAAGCCGGTCGAGTGGATGCGGAACGCGCGAAAATATCTCAGGCCCGGAGGGTCGCTTGTCATCGTCGATCCCGATCCGTCGAAACTCGGGGGCGGCGGACATTTCCTGTCGAGAAAAAAGATCCTGGAGTTCGCCCGGGAAGCGGGTTATGCGATCGGGGAGGCGGACGATTCTTTTTTAAAAAGCCATATGATCATCGTGCTTCGCGTCGACTGAGATCGACGACACCTCAGGTCCCGCCCCCGATTAAAACGGATTTTCGGTTGGATACGGCCTGCTTGCCGGGCGGTTGAAGCTGATGTCCTCGACCCCGAGCATCCGCATCGCCGCAAACAGCGTCCGGCCGGCCGGGGCGAAAGCCAGCACGGTGTGGTGGGGGAACCGTTTCTCGATCAGGACGTGGCGGTAGAACCGGCCCATTTCCTTGATCCCGATCACCCCGATCCCGCCGAACGATTTCGGGTCGACGTCGAGGACTTCGCCCTCGGCCATGTACGACCGGAGGACCGTATCGGCCGTCGACTGGAGCCGGAAGATGGTGACGTCGCCGGGCTTGATCCGGCCTTCGAGCGTTCCCCGGGTGATGTCCGGTTTCTTCCCGGGCTCCTGGAGGCGATGCATGATCAGCTGGTACTTGAGGCCCGGGCTCATCAGGCAGACCGACGGCGTGTTCCCGCAATGGAAACCCATGAACAGGTCGGTGGGCTTATACTCGCCCACGGCCTTCTTGCTCTTCTTAAACATGTCGGCGGGGACGGTGTTGTTGATATCCAGCAGGGTGGACGGAAGCTCGGTGGCGCAGACGGCGATGTATTCGCTCAGGGCGCCGTAGATGTCCACCTCGCAGGAAACGGGAATCCCCCGTGCGGCCAGGCGGGAATTGACATAGCAGGGGACGAAACCGAAGTAGGACTCGTAGGCCGGCCAGCACTTGTTGGCGAACACCGCGTAGTCCGAAGCCCCGAGATTTTTCTCCATGAATCCCGTCAGGGCGACTTCGTACTGGGCCAGCTTCTCCAGCAGGTCGGGATAGGTGTTGCCGGCGCCGAGCTCCTTGGCCATGTCCCGGGCCACGGCCTTGATCTCCGGCGCGCCCTTGGCTTTCAGGAAGAGGTCGTAGAGGTCGAGCTCGGAGTTTTCCATGATCTCGACTCCGAGGTCGTAGAGCGGTTTGATCGGAGCGTTGCAGGCCAGGAAGTCCTGGGGCCGGGGCCCGAAGGAGAAAATCTTGAGCCGGCGCAGCCCGAGCATGACCCGGGCGATGGGCACGAACCCGGCGATCATCCGGGCGACTTCGTCGGGCGTCCCGACCGGATATTCCGGGACGTAGGGACGGAGCTTGCGCAGGCCGAGGTTATAAGAGGCGTTGAGCAGGCCGCAGTAGGCGTCTCCCCGGCCGTCGACCAGGTCGTCGCCGGTCTCCTCGGCGGCGGCGACGAACATCACCGGGCCGTCGAACCGCCGGGCCAGGATGGTCGTCGGCCCCTCGGGCCCGAAGTTGCCGAGATAAAGGACGAGGGCGTTTGCCCCGGCGGCCTGGAGCTCGTCCAGGGCTTTCAGGGCGTCCTTCTCGTTTTCGATAATTGTCGGGATTTCCTTGACCGGGAGGCCCAGCTTTTTGGCTTCGGCCGCGACCAGGCGGCGGCGTTTACGGGAAAGTTCGATCGGGAAGCAGTCGCGGCTGACGGCGACGAGGCCGAGCTTGACGGTGGGAACGTTTATCATGGCTTTTCCTTTCCTTGGCCGTAATAGGCCTCCGGGCCGTGCTTGCGTTGGTGGTGTTTCTCCCGGATGTATCCGGGCAGAACCCGGGCGTCCTTGCGGATGATCCGCGTCTGGATCGCCATGTGGGCGACCGTTTCCAGGATGACGGCGTTTCGAACGGCCGACGACGGGGAGAGGCCCCAGGTGAACGGGCCGTGGCCGGCGACGAGAACGGCGGGCATTTCGAGCGGCTGGATCTCCGCCTCGGCGAACCGTTCGACGATCACCGCTCCGGTGTTCTGTTCGTATCCGGCGGCGACTTCTTTTTTCGTCAGGAACCGGGTGACCGGGACGGGCCCGTTGAAATGGTCGGCGTGGGTCGTCCCGTAACACGGGATCTCGGCTGCGGCTTGGGCGAACGCGGTGGCCGCCGGGCTGTGGCCGTGGGAGATGCCTCGGATGTCGGAGAAGGCTTTGTATAAGGCCAGGTGGGTCGGCGTATCGGAGGACGGCCGGAGCTTGCCTTCGACGACTTTTCCGTCGAGGTCCACCAGGACGATGTCCCTGGCTTTGAGGGCGTCGTAGGACACGCCGCTCGGCTTAATGGCGACCAGGCCGGACGCCCGGTCGAAGCCGCTGACGTTGCCGAAGGTGAGAACGACGAGGCCTTTGAGAACGAGCTCGAGGTTGGCCTGCCAGACGCTTCCTTTCAGATCTTCGAGCATGTCGCTTCCTCCCTCAACCAAGCTGACGGTCCCGGACCGCCAGCAAGTCCTTCATAACAGAAAACAGCGAACCCGTCCACGCTTTCGTCCCGAAGGCATCGTGAAGCTTCCGGTAGATCGAAAAGAGATCATCGTAGACGGCGTGGCGCGCCGGATTCGGCTTGAACGTCCGGGCTTTCAGCCCGCCCATCGCCGCCTGGGCCGAGGGGAAATCGCGATGCCCGCCGGCCGCCGGTCCGGCGGCTACCGCTCCGGCCATCGCCGACCCCAGGGCGCAGGTCTGGGCTGACCGGGCGACCTTCATCTCCAGGCCGGTGACGTCGGCGTAGATCTGCATGACCAGCGGATTCTTTTCGGCGATGCCGCCGCAGTTGATCACCTCGTCGATCCGGACGCCGTATTCCCGGAACCGCTCGATGATCGTCCGGGCTCCGAAAGCCGTGGCTTCGATGAGAGCCAGGTAGATTTCTTCCGGCCGCGTGTGAAGGGTCTGTCCCAGAAGGAGCCCGGTCAAGCGCTGGTCGACGAGCACCGTCCGGTTGCCGTTATTCCAGTCCAGGGCCAGGAGGCCGGAAGCCCCCGGCTTGAGCCGGGCGGCTTTTTTCGTCAGCTCCGCGTGCGATCCGTTTTTCGGCCCGCCGGGCCGGATTTCGTTGACGAACCAATTGAAGATGTCGCCCACGGCCGATTGTCCGGCCTCCAAGCCGAAAGACCCGGGCAGGACTGAGCCGTCGACGATGCCGCACAACCCCGGAACGTCGGCCAGCGGCTGGTCGCTGGGCCAAACGCAAATATCGCACGTGCTGGTCCCGATGATCTTGACGAACCGGCCGGGGGAGACGCCGGCCCCGACCGCCCCAAGGTGGGCGTCGAACGCCCCGACGGCTACCGGGAGTCCTGCGGGCAGACCGAGACGGGTTGCCCATTCGGCCGATAATCCCCCGGCCGGAACGTCGGAGGTAAAGGTTTTATCATACAGCCGGGCCCGCAGCTCGCCCATCTTCGGGTCGAGCCGGGCCAGGAAATCGGCGGCCGGAAGTCCGCCCCAGGCCTTGTTGAACATGGCCTTGTGGCCGGCGGCGCAGCGGCTCGCGCTTGATCCGCTCCGGCCGCGTTTCGCCCGACGAGGACGGCCGGGATCCAATCGCAGCATTCCACCCAGCTTGCGGCCGCGTCGAAAACCTCCGGATCGACCCGAAGGCAATGCAGGATTTTGCTGAAAAACCACTCGGACGAATACGTCCCGCCGCATTTGGCCAGGTACTCGGGGTGTTCGGCCGCGGCCAGGGCGGTGATTTCGGCCGCCTCGGCAAAGCCGGTATGGTCTTTCCAGAGCCAGGCCATGGCATTCGGGTTCCGCCGGAATTCCTTGCGGCGGGAAAGAGGCGCCCCTTCGGCGTCGACGGGGAGCGGGGTCGAGCCGGTCGTATCCACGCCGAGGCCGACGACCCGGGCGGGGGAGAAGGATGCGTCGGCCCGCCGAGCCGTGGCCAGAGTTTTACGGACGGCGGCTTCGACCGCGACCAGATAGTCATCGGGATTCTGGCGGGCTAATTCGGGGTTCTTCGGGTCGAGGATGATGCCGTCCCGGCCGGAGGGATAGGCCACGACCGCCGTGGCCGTCTCCTTGCCGCTGGAAACGTCGACGAGGAGGGCCCGGACCGTGTTGGTCCCGAAATCGAGGCCGAGGCCGTAGACTGATCTTTTCGACATGCCGGCTCCCCTTATCGTAAAGGAATTCGGGCGGCCCGTTTACCGGGGTGTCTATTAAATGAAAAACCGGCCCTTTTGTCAAGCGTGTACGTTAACGCAAAACCATTGGATTTTCCGGGCAGATGCGATATGATGCCTCAGGCAAGCCCATGATCGCTCTTGGATTGGACGCAAAATTCTCTCGCGCGCCTCAAAAAAGCAATCGTTCGGTTTCCGCTGATCCCGCCATCTGATGAAGGAGGACCCATGTTCATTTCGCCGAAAAAAACGCTCGCTCTTGCGGTCGTGATCGTCCTGCTCGCGCCCGCGATCGCCGCCGGGCAGGCGGCCTTCGAGGCCGGCATTCTCAAGCATCTCACGTACCGGAACCTCGGTCCGTTCCGGGCCGGGTCATGGGTCACGGCCTTCGCCGTCCCGACCGTGCCGGCCCGCGATCACCTGTACACGTTCTACGTCGGGGCGAGAAACGGCGGCCTCTGGAAGACCGTCAACGCCGGAACGACCTTCGAACCCGTCTTCGACGATCAGTCGAAGCTTTCAATCGGCGACGTGGCGGTCGCCCCGACCGATGCGAATATCGTCTGGGTCGGGACCGGCGAGGCGGCCAACGCCCGCTCCTCCCATCCCGGAAACGGCGTCTTCAAATCCGTCGACGCGGGCAAGACCTGGCAGCCCATGGGCTTGGCCGATACGCACCACATCGCCCGGGTGATCATCCACCCGAAAAACCCGGATATTGTCTATGTCGCCTCGATGGGCCATCTCTTCACGACCAACGCCGAGCGCGGCGTCTTCAAGACGACCGACGGGGGCAAAACCTGGGCCAAGGTTCTTTATTTCGACGAGCGGATCGGTATTGTCGACCTGGCCCTCGTCGAGTCCGAGCCGGACACGCTCTACGCCGCTTCCTACGAGAAGGTCCGCCTGCCCTGGCATTACGAGATGGGCGGGCCCGGGACGGGGATTTATAAAACGACGGACGGCGGGAAAAATTGGATTCGGCTGGCCGGGGGGCTTCCGACCGGCCGGATCGGCCGCATCGGCCTGGATGTCTACCAGAAGAATCCGAAGATCCTCTGCGCCGTCGTCGAAAACGGAAACCGCCGGGCGGCGACCGAGCGAGAGGCCGAGCAGGACAAGCGCCGCGGCGGGACGCCCCCCTCCCGGACCTTGGGCAACGAGGTCTTCCGGAGCGACGACGGCGGGGCGACCTGGCGCAAGATCAACGCCGGCTTCGAAGCGGCCTTGAACAAATCGCCTTACGCCTTCAACCAGCTCCGCCTCGACCCCAATGACCCCGACACCGTCTATATCACCGGCGTTTCGATCGCCTCGACCAACGACGGCGGGAAGACGTGGAAAGGCCTCGACTGGCCTTCGGACGGAGTCATGCAGAAGGCCTTCGGCGACTGGCGATGCCTGTGGATCGACCCCTTGGATTCCCAGCGGATGATCTTCGGCAGCGACGGCGGAGTGAACATCTCCTACGACCGGGGCTTAACCTGCCATCATGCGTATAACCTGCCCTTGACCGAGTTCTACGCGATCGGGGTGGACATGGAGGATCCTTATAACATCTATGGCGGCCTCCAGGACCACGACTCCTGGAAGGGCCCGTCAAACGGCTGGGCCGGGGAGATCACGCTGTCGGACTGGGTGACGGTCGGCGGCGGCGACGGCATGTACAACTGCGTCGACCCGACCGATTCCCGCTGGCTGTTCAATAACCGGGAGATGGGGACGATGTGGCGGTTCGACCAGAAAAACGGAACCCAAACCCTCATCACCCCGCGCCGGCCGGCCGGCGCCCCCGCCCTGCGCTTCAATTGGACGGCGCCCATCGCCCTTTCGCCCCACAATCCGGCCGTGGTTTACACCGGGGCCCAGGTCGTTTTCAAGTCCGAAGATCGCGGCGACCACTGGAAGGAGATCAGCCCCGATGTGACGACCAACGAGGACGCCAAGCAGCACGGCGAGGGCTTTATCACCTTCTGTACCATGACGACCCTGGCCGAATCGCCGGTCAAAGCCGGGGTCATCTGGACGGGGAGCGACGACGGAAAAGTCCAGGTGACCCGGGACGGAGGGGCGACCTGGCTCGACCGGACCGCCGCTCTGGACAAGGCCGGCGCCCCGGCCCGCTACTGGGTGAGCCGGGTCTTCCCCTCGCCCCATGACGCCGGGACGTGCTTCGTTTCCAAGACGGGCCTGCGACTGGACGAATTCAAGCCGGTCCTTTTCCGGACGACGGATTACGGCGAGACGTGGACCTCAATCTCCGGAAACCTCCCCGCCGACAAACCGCTCAACGTCGTCGTCCAGGACCGGAAAAATCCCGGCCTCCTGTTCGTCGGAACGGAGCAGGGCGTTTATGTCACAATCGACGGCGGGTCGCTCTGGGTTCCCTTTAAAAACAACATGCCCTGGGTCAAGGTCACCGACATGGTCATTCATCCCCGGGAGAACGACCTTGTCGTCGCGACCTACGGCCGCGGGGCCTGGATCGCCGACATCACCCCTCTCCAGGAAATGAAGAGGGGCCTTCCGGCCGAGGACGTCTACCTGTTCGACATCGAGCCGCGGACCCAGCGGGTTTACACCGTCGCCGGGAATTACCAGCTCCTGGGCGACAGCCATCTTTTCTCCCCCAACGAACCTAATGCCGTTATCCTTCATTATTATCTGAAGTCGAAAGCCGACGGGCCGGTGAAGATCACGGTCAGCGACGCCGCCGGAACCGTCGCTGGCCGAAATGACGGGCAAAGGGGAGGCCGGGATGAACACGGCCAGCTGGGGGATGCGGCTCCGCCGGCAGGGCCAGCCCGCGGGGGAATACGGCTACGGCGGCGGACGGCGGAATGGTCGATCCCGGCGAATATACCGTCAAGCTCGAGGCCGGAGGAAAGACGCTCGTCAAGAAGGCCGTCATCCGTCACCGGCAGGGCTGGACCTTCGGGGCTGTGCCTACGATCATAAAATAAATCTGATGATCGCGCGTTGATGACTGTCAAAGTGGAATCTCAATAGCCGTGGAAGCCTCCCGCCGCGATCGCAAAAGCTCGTGTGGGACTTGCCTAGCCTCGCTGCGGAGGCACGCCAGCCGTGCCCTGGCCGAGGGCTATTTTTTGAAATAGGCGATCAGGAGAGCCAGGGCGATGGCGGTGACCATCGCGGCGATGATCGCGACCTTCTTTTTCCGGAAGTAATGTTCCGCGGCCTCTTCGTCCAGGTAGAAGCGGTCGTTTGAGGTTGGAATGAGGATCCCGCGCTTGACCAGCTTCTTGGCCAGGCGCCCTCGGAGTCCCGAATTTTTCACTCCAGCCGACTCCAGGGTCATCGCCTGACGCTTGTCGGTGGCGCACTGGTCCCGGAATTTGCGGACGATTTTCTTTTCCAGCATGTGGATGACGATCGCTTCTTCGCCGGCCATGGGTTTTCTCCTCTCCTTGATTATATACGATTTTTAGAGCGGACCGGTTTCCCTTGAGCAGGGGTTTCGCTTATCGGCCATTCGGTTCAGAACGGCAAATTGGGGCGACAGGCCTCGTCGAGAAAGCCACGGTAGCGATCCTGAATGTTCTCCAGGGATAACTTCCGAACCGGTGCAGCGAGCGGAAGGAGGGAATCGGGATGACGAAAATGGCGCATCAGCTTCATCGGTTTGGATTTCGGGACTTCATTTTTCCGAACAAAATATCTTGAGCGTCTTTCACAGTCCCGAAGGAGACCGCTATTATTTTCCCCGATATCAAGCGGGAGAAACACGGTCTACGCCGGAAATATCGATCACGGCTCAGGCCATCGATGAACGGGATAAGCGGCATCCGATTCTTGCGCGAGTGGGTCGCCACGACAGGCTCGGCGAGCTAGTATCCCTTTCATCGGAGAAGGCAACGCCATCTTCCTGAAGATCATCGGCGAGCATTCCCTTTGTTGAATGGACTCCAGGTATCTCGACGCGGAGTCATAGCCACAGGGGGAATCACCGATCGACGCTAAGACCTCAACTGGATCATCGGTTATCGAGACAGATCTCTGGCGAGTCCGGGAGTGATATGAATTCGTTTCCGCATCCCGGATCGGAGGAGGTTCCCCATGTCCCGACGCACCCTGACCGCCGGAATTCTTTTTGTCCTTTTGTCGGCCGCCCTCTGGGCCCAAACGATCCCGACGCCCGAGAAATTTTTCGGCTTCCCCATCGGGGCCGAGCAGAAGCTGGCCCGCTGGGACAAGATCGTCGACTATATGCGCCTGGTCGACCGGGCCTCGGACCGGATGATCCTCCAGGAGCCGGGGAAGACGACGGACGGAAATCCCTTTCTCCTGGCGATCATTTCCTCGCCGGAAAACCTCCGGAACCTCGACCGCTATCGACGGATCAACCGGAAAATCTTCGACCCGCGGACCGTGGCTTCCGAGGCCGAAGCCGACCGCCTCGCCCGCGAAGGGAAGGTCTTTGTCATCGTCACCTGCAGCATCCATGCCTCCGAGGTCGGGGCCACCCAGATGTCGATCGAGGCGGTCCATCGCCTGGCCACGGACGATTCCCCCGAAACCCGGAAGATCCTGGACAACGTCGTCCTTCTCCTCGTTCCCTGCCTGAATCCCGACGGGCAGATCATGGTCACCGACTGGTATTACAAGACGCTCGGGACCCCCTACGAAAATTCCTCGATGCCCTGGCTTTATCACCGGTACACCGGCCACGACAACAACCGGGACGCCTTCATGTTTACCCAGGTTGAAACCCGGCTCCTCGGAAAAATCATGTACGAGGAGTGGTTCCCCGAAGTCTGGCTGGACATGCACCAGATGGGCAATTCCGGTGCCCGGCTCTTCGTCATGCCGGCCAACGACCCCATCAATCCCAATGTCGATCCGCTCATCTATCGGTATGCCGGGATCCTCGGTTACGCCCAGGCCGCAGCCCTGGAGCGGGCGGGCAAAACCGGCGTCATCACCGCCGATACCTACACTTACTGGTGGGAAGGGGCGATGGGCTGGGCCGGCTGGTGGCATAACATGATCGGGATGCTGACCGAAGCGGCCTCAGTCCGGACCGCGACCGCGGTCGAGCAGGAGAAGGCCGATCCCAAGGCCACGCCGGCGCCGGCCGCTACGGCCGAACGGGGCGAGCGCGGAGGCCGGGGCGAGGAGCGCGATCCCAACCGGCCGATGCCTGCGCCCCGGGACATCCAGTTCCGGTCCCAATACCAGCGGCCCTGGCTGGGCGGGCGCTGGACCCTGCGGGACATCGTCGATTACGATTATATCGCCGCCTTCGGGCTCCTGGAATCGGCCGCCGACCTTCGGGGCCAGATCCTCAAGTCGATTTATACGGCCGGCAAAAACCAGGTCGAAGCCGGACGGGCCGGCGATCCGTTCGCCGTTGTCGTTCCCGCCTCCCAGCATGACGGCCCGACGGCCGTCAAGCTCCTTCAAACCCTGGCCCTGGGCGGCGTCGAAGTCCACCGTGCGGCCAAGCCATTCCAGGCGGACGGCAAGGATTACCAGGCCGGAGACTACGTCATCCTGATGGCCCAGCCGTTCCGGGCTTACGCCAAGGACATGCTCGAGGCCCAGGACTACCCGAAGATCGCCCCGGCCCCCGGGATGCAGCCGCGGCCGCCCTATGACGCGGCCGGCTGGTCCCTCGGCATGCAGATGGGCGTCGAGACGATCTTCGTTAAAGCTCCATTCGAGGCAAACTTGGAAAAGCTCGGGACGATCGCGGTCCCGGCCGGGCGGGTGACCGGTTCAGGGCCGATGTATGTCATCGGCCATGAAGCCAATGACTCGCTGGTCGCGGTCAACCGGTTGTTGAAGGGAGGCGCGGAGATTTCCTGGCTGACCGAACAGTTCGAGGCGGACGGAAAAGCGTATGCTCCCGGAGCCATCGTCGTTTCGGGCGGCGCCGATTTGCCCGGGCTCGTGGCCAAGGTCGTCGGGGAGCTCGGCCTCGAAGCCCGCTCCTTGCCGGCCGCTCCCGCGATTCCGGCGATGAAGATCCGGGCGCCCCGGGCGGGGCTTTACCAGCCCTGGGGCGGCAATATGGACGAAGGCTGGACCCGCTGGGTGCTTGAACAATACGAATTCCCCTTCCGCACACTCCACCCCGAGGACATCCGGTCCGGGGCGGGCTTAAAGGACCTCGACGTGGTCGTGTTTCCGGACATGGGGTTGGCTCAAATCCTTGCCGGACAAACAGCCGCAAACGTCATGCCCGAGTACAAAGGCGGGATCGAGGACGCGGGCCTTCAGGCCCTCCGAGCCTTCGTCGAGGCGGGAGGGACGATTGTCACCCTCGGCCGGAGCACCCAGATGGCGATCGACAGATTCGGCGCCCCGTTCCGCGACGCCCTCCAGGGTTTGAACCGCGAGACTTTCTTCTGCCCCGGGTCCGTCCTCCGCGTGCTGGTGGACAATTCCGTCCCCATCGCCTACGGAATGCCGGCCGAAGCCGACGCGTATTTCTCCAGCTCGATGGTCCTCGACGCGGTCCCGGCCTTCGACGCTCCGCCGAACGCCGTTGCCCTCATGTTCCCCACGGACAAAATCTTAAGAAGCGGCTGGCTGCAGGGCGAGCGTTACATCGCCGGAAAAGTCGGGGCGGCCGAAGTCCGGGTCGGCAAAGGCCGGCTCGTCCTCCTGCCCCTGCGCGTTCAGAACCGGGCCCAGACGCACGGGACGTTCAAGCTTCTCTTCAACGCCCTCCTGACCTCGGCTTAACTTTTTCACGAATAAGAAGAACCCTACTTTCCGCCTTTGACCAGATAGGTGTCGTACCAGTCGAGCATCCGGCGGTACATGTCTTTCCGCTCCTCGTTGGTGTTCGGCCCGCCGTGGGCTCCGTCGCGATAATTCAGCCAGACGCACGTCTTTCCCAGCCGGCGGAGGGCGATGAAGATTTCCTGCGACTGGACGGCTTCGACGTTCGGGTCGAGGTCGCCGGTGATGCAAAGCAGCGGCGTTTTGATCCGATCGGCCTGGAGGATGGCCGAATGGGCGAGATATCGCTCCGGGTACTCCCAAAGCGTTCCGCCGAGCCGGTCCTGGCTCTTCTCCGGGGCGTGGGTGTTCCGAATCCCCAGGCGGGGGCTCTGGGTGTAGAAGCTCAGGAGGTCGACTTTCCCCGAATTGTTGATGGCCGCTTTGAACCGGTCCGTCTGGGTGATTAAAAGAACGGTCGCATAGCCGCCGTAGCTTGTTCCCTGAATGCCCAGTTTATCCGGATCGGCCACTCCCATGTCGATCACTTTGTTGATCGCGGCCAGGGCGCCCTTGGCCCAAGCCTCGCCGGGGTACCCGGTGATGAGGTTGACCGAAGGGTGGAGGACGGCATACCCGGCCGACGTGAAGATGTTCAGGGTCGAATTGAATCCGTTGTCGAAATAGGATTCATACACTTCGGTGATGAGGGGATAGCGTTTCCCTTTTTCGAAGTTGGCCGGGTAGTAGAGGACTCCATAGAGCGTCTTGCCGTCGGCATCCCGGTAGGTCACGAGCTCGGTCCGGCTCAGCGCCTTGGCCCGAAGCTCGGGGTTGAGATCGGAGAGCTTCACCGGTTTCTGGAAGTCCGGGTCGGCGGCGAAAAGATCGTCGGGTTGATCGCCGTCGGATTCCATATAAAGGAAACGGGAGCCGTCTTCGGCCATCCGCCACCGGGAGGTGAGCCGGGTGGAGCGGACGAGGTCGGACATCGCCTTCGACCGAAGGTCGAGCCGGACGAGTCCCCGGTCATATTTATCTTTGGCCGACGTGCTGAGATAAACATATCTCCCGTCGGGGCTCCAATCGACGAGCTGGAGATTGGGCCGGTCCTCCTCTTTCTCGGGAAGCTCGTAGACCATTTCCTGCGACCCGGAGACGATGTTGATCAGCCAATACTGGCGGGGCGGATCGGCGACCGGCTTGGCCGGTTGATCTTTTGTTTCCTCGGGCTGGGGACGGGTGCTTGTGCAGAGAAGCGTCTTGCCGTCGGGGGAAAATCGGCTGAGGCCGAACGTCCGTTTTTTCTTGGCCTCCGGGGCTTTGTCCGCGGCCGGCTTTTCCGCCGGCTCTTTTTCGCCGGTCAACCGCCGCGGCTCCTTGTCCTCCAAACCCATGACGAAGACATCGCCCTTCTCGACATAAGCGAACTGGTCGTTATTCTTGGCCCAGGTCAAAGACCGGGCGGAGGCGGCCGGCTTGAGGATGACGCGCGGCGTTCCTCCGGCGAGCGGGACGACCTCCAATTGGTTGCTTGTCCCGCGGATGACGTCGTAGTTCGTCTTTTCGGTGACGTCCCGCTCGAAGACAAACGACCGGCCGTCGGCCGTCAGCCGGGAGGAGAGAAGCGGGGTTTCCGGAAGAATCTCAATGACTTTTCCGGAGGCGATTTCGCCGGCTACGGGAATCACCAGCTGGCCCCGCCGGTTGACCTCGTCCCAGGGAAGAAACGGCTTCGCCGAATCATAGACCCGGATGGCCTCCGTGGCTGCCGCGGCAAATGCCCGGGCGCTCTTTTCTTCCCAGTCCGAGGCCCGGACATAAAAGACGAGTTTCGTCCCGTCTTCCGTCCAGACGAGAGGGGAGTTGGAAGCGATGGCCTTCGACAGCTTCAACGGCGCCTTTTCCATTTTTTGCGTTTCCCGGTTCCAGACCGCCAGTTGAAAGCCCGGATTCCGATAGAGGAAAAGAGCCAGCTTTTTTCCGTCGGGCGACCAGGTCGGGCTCCGATAGGCCTCTTTTCCGGGGAAGACGCGGATTTGGGTTCCGGTTTGGGCATCGATGACGACGAGCGTGGAAGGGAGCGGCGGAGCGACATAGGTGGGGTCGCCATAGCGTTTATTATCGGAAGGGATCCGGTCTTCCGTCCGGCTCAGGGTCGCGGCCACCCAGCGCCCGTCCCGTGACCAGTCATCCACTCGAAGGGAAACAACCTTGAAGTAATCCTCGATGGTGAACGGACGACGGCGTCTGGGCGGCCAGTCGGGCCGGGCCAAGGGCGACGGCCAACACGGCGATCGCTAGAAAAGCGGACCATCTCGTTTTTCGGAACATCTTGTGCCTCCTATCCATTCGTCGGGCCTCTTTCAGGTTCGAACGTATCGGGCGATCCAGCTGATGATCTTGTCGCTTTCGGCCGAGAGCGTGACCCGGACGAATCGGCCGTCCCGGTCGATTTTGGCCACGGCGGCTCCTTCGGCCTCGACCTTGTCGAGCTGATAGCCGTCCGGCTCGGTGAGATAGAGGATGTAAGGGTCGCCGGGAATGGCCCGGCTTTTTCCGGTGAGCATTCCTCCGTCCCAGCGAACGTTTTCCAGGTCGGGACCGCCGCCGGTCACGTGCCGGTTGGTGGCGATGACCTGGGGACCGGGCTTGCGTTCCCGAATGATGAAGGCTTGCGACCGGAACCGGGGATCGAGCGGGCCCGGGGCGAAAACGCCGTTAAAGCACCCGGCAAGCTTCTTGGACCAGAATTCGAAGACGTAATACTCCTTGGCCGGGTCCAGGCCGAGGTCGGCCAGGCGGATTTCGCCGAAGTCGCCGCCCGTCCGGCCCAGGACCAGCCAGTTTTCAAACGGCCGGTCGATCTCCAGGGAATAGAGGAAACAAGCCGGCGTGTAACCGGCGTCGAAGGGCCGCGGCCCGCTGCCGCTCACTTCGGCGTCGGCTTTGGCGACGAGGGCGGACCGGGACGGATCGACGTCGTAAATCTGGCCCGGGCGGGTAAAGAGGACGGGAGCGGTCCGCCGGGCCGGCTCGATCGCCTCGGTTCCGTAAAGGGCGGGCTTGTCGGTCAGCATCATGAGCGAACCGGTGAGTGTCGTGACGAGAGTCGAGCGGTATCCGTCGGCGTCGAGCTCGATGTGGTCCGGGTCGTTGCGCCAGACGACATTGTTCCAGGAGTTGAATTGGGACAGCCCGGCGTAGGCGAACCCGTCGTCGCCGATCCGGCAGGCGTCGACCAGCCCGATGAGCTCGGGCCGGATGCCCCAGCAGGCCAGGAGAAAGCTCTGCGGGCCGATGGCTGTCCCGGACGGTCTGGACATAGCGGCGGAACGCGGCCACGGGATCGATTCGCTTTTTTTCGAAGTAATCGCGGTTGGCGTTGTATCCCTCATAGCGGAGATGCCGGAGGGCGTCGAGCTTGAAATAGCGCCAGCCCTGGTCGATCAAGCCGCGGTACAGGGGCTTAACCATCCGGTCGAGGGCGGTCGGGTTGGAGGCGTCGAGGACCCAGCCGACCCAATTGCCCTTGACCGGATTGCCGCGGGCGTCGCGGACGAACCACTCGGGATGTTCCTGGACCGGGGGAAAATCCAGGGTCGAGGCCGCCGTCCAGATGCCGGGGATCAGGCCGCGCTTTTTGATCGTTTCGACCAGGATAGGGGAGGCCGCGCGGGAAACTTGGCGTTGGGATTGAGCCATTTTTCCGGGGCGCCCTGGATCTGCTGGTAGCCGTCGTCGATCTGGAAGTAATCGTACCCGTACGACTTCAGGGCGGCGGCGAAGGCCGCGGCCGTTTCGACGACATCCTGCTCCGTGATCCGGTCAAAAAAGGCGAACCACGAGATCCAGCCGGCCACGGATTCTTTCCACGGCGCAGTAGGTCCAGGGCTCGAAGAAAGACCAGGCCCCGATGCTTGTTGTAATAACGCGGCCGGAAGCGCAGGACGATCTCGCCTCCTTCGGCCTCAAGGTCGAAGGTCAGGGTTCCGCCATCGGCCGCGGCCGGACGGATTGTTGCCTTGGCCGTCGGATCGACCGACAGGACCCAATCGCTCCGGCGGTCGTACACGGCCCGGTTGAGAAGGCTCCGGCTGAGGCCGGAGACGTGGCGGACCATAAGCGGCCCGGACCCGCGCCGGTCGCGGCGGTCGACTTCGCAGGGGAAGGCTTCTTCACTCGCCCGGATCTTCCCGGTTAGGCGAATCGGCCCGTCCGCGCCGCCGAACATGTAGACGACCTGCTCGATTTTCTCGCCGGCTTGAAAGATCCGGGTCCGGGTTTCGAGAGACGAGCCGGCGTTTTCGATCGTCCCATCGAAAATTGTCTCTCCGGCATAGGCCAGGCGGATGGCGGTCCCTTCGACTTGAACCCGCCCGGCCGCGTTCGGCGGGACGCCCGCGGCCTGAGCCGCCGGGACGGCGGCTGTGAGGACGCCGGCGAACACGAGGAGCGAGAATCGGTGATGTGATGCTGATTTCATCCTGACGCCTCCGGCGATCGCGAAGTCTTATTCATATGATTATAGATTATCACGGTGACGTGTCCATGGAGACTATTTTTCGTGTTTGGGTTTGTGATAGGATTCTTCAACGAGGGGAGCCGGGAGGTATCGCGAATGTCTCTCTCGGGAGGTTCAACCATGAAGCGACTCATCCGCTGGACGGCGGCGATGTCCGTTTTCCTTGTGTTGTGTGCGTGTACGAAAACGCAAAGGGCCGATTACCCGATCCAAGACGTCCCGATGACCTCTGTCCGCCTCACCGGCGGATTCTGGGCGGAGCGCCAGGCGATCGATGTCGCCGTCACCATCCGCCACGAGATGAAGGAAAGCGAGCAAACCGGCCGGATCAAGAATTTCGAGCTGGCCGCGGCCGCCCTGCAAGGCGCAACCGGCGGGAAGCTCCAGACGTCCTATGCCTTCGATGACTCCGACGTGTACAAGGTCATCGAAGCGGCGGCCTACGCCTTGTTGCTCAAGCCGGACCCCGGGCTCGAAAAGGACCTGGATGTCTGGATCGCCAAGATCGCCGCCGCCCAGGAACCGGATGGATATCTTTACACCGCCCGGACGATCAATCCGGCCAATCCGCCCCGGATGTCGGGCCCGGAGCGCTGGGTCAATCTCGACGACAGCCACGAGCTTTACAACGTCGGCCACATGTATGAAGCGGCCGTCGCCCATTTCCAGGCCACCGGGAAACGGAACCTGCTGGACATCGCCCTGAAGAGCGCCGACTTCATCGTCAAGACCTTCGGCCCCGGGGAAAAGCAGATCAAGCGCGTCCCCGGCCACGAGGAAATCGAGATCGGCCTGGTGAAGCTGTACCGCTTGACCGGGAAAAAGAAGTATCTCGACCTGGCCAAGTTTTTCGTCGACCAGCGAGGCAACGCCGCGGGCCACGACCTGTACGGCGAATATGCCCAGGACCATAAACCGTTTCTCGAACAGGACGAGGCCGTCGGGCACTGCCGTCCGGGCGGCTTACCTCTATTCCGGCGTGGCCGATGTCGCCGCCCTGACCGGCGAGACCGCGTATTGGCCGGCCCTGGATAAAATCTGGGAGGATGTTGTCACCCGGAAGCTGTATCTGACCGGGGGCATCGGCTCAGCCGGCGGGATCGAGGGATTCGGTCCGCCGTTTGAGCTGGGAAACGAGACCGGCTACGCCGAAACATGCGCGACGATCGCCTTTGCCCTTTGGAATCACCGGATGTTCCGCCGGTCGGGCGAGGCCAAGTATATGGATCTCTTCGAACGGGCGGCGATGAACGCCTTTCTTTCCGGCTACGGGATAAGCGGCGACCTCTTCTTCTATCCCAATCCGCTGGCTTCGCGCGGCGACACGCAACGGACGCCCTGGTTCAACTGCGCCTGTTGCCCTCCCAACGTCGCCCGGTTTATCGCCGAAATGGGAGGGTTCGCTTACGGCGTTTCCGTCGACAAGGTCTATGTCAATCTGTTCACCCAGGGCGCGGCCGACATCGGGACCGAAAATGGAAAGATCGCCCTTACCCAGACCACGGACTACCCCTGGTCGGGAAACGTCAAGATCGAAGTCGGATTGGAAAAGCCGACCGACCTGACCCTGATGGTCCGGATCCCCGGCTGGGCCCAGGGCCGGCCGCTTCCCGGCGGATTGTATGTCTACGATGACGAAACCGCCGAGCCGCCCGTTCTCAAGGTCAACGGCGAGCCCGTCGCTTTCGCGCTCGATAAAGGATACGCCCCGGTCGCAAGGACCTGGGCGAACGGAGACGTGCGTCGAGCTTGCGCTTCCGATGCCCATCCGCCGCGTCCGGGCCTCGGCCGAGGTCAAAGCCGACGCGGGGCGGATCGCGGTCGAGCGCGGCCCGCTTGTTTATGCGGCCGAATTTTCCGACAACGGCGGGTCCGTCACCAATCTCCTCCTCAATTCCGAGGCGCCTTTCGCCGCCGAGCATCGGGCCGACATCTTGAACGGCGTGACCGTCGTCACCGGAAAGGCGACCGCGTTCCGGATGGAATCCGGCCGGGAAACCGCGGCCGAAGTCCCCTTGACCCTCATTCCCTATTATGCCTGGGCTCATCGGGGCCGGGGCGAGATGTCCGTCTGGCTGGCGGCCGATAAAACCATCGTCCGCCCGACGCCCGAGCCGACCCTGGCTTCGATGTCCACCGTGACGGCTTCCGACGGGGCCAAGGGCCTGGTTGGGGTGAACAATCTCTTCGAGCCCGAGAGCTCGATCGATCATGCGACCGGCTATGCCCACTGGTGGCCGAAAAAGGGGACGGCGGAATGGGTTCAGCTCGATTTTCCGTCGCCGACGACGGTTTCCGAAGTGTCCGTTTACTGGTTCGACGATACCGGGACGGGGGAGTGCCGCCTTCCGGTTTCCTGGAAGGCGTTCACCCGGACGGGCGGACAATGGGTACCGGTGCGGACCAAGGATCACTATGGTGTCGTGAAGGACGCGTATAACACCGTCCGGTTCATCCCGGCCCGGACGGAGGCCTTCAAAATTGAGTTGCTCCTGCCGGAGAAATTTTCCAGCGGGATTCAAGAAATCAAGATCAAGTAAATCGGCGTTGGTCGAGGAGGGAGAGAGATGAAAACATGGAGCTATCGATATCTGGCGTATTCTAGTAGATTTTGATCGCGGCGATGGTTGTCCCGGCGCCGGCGCAGAAGCCCGCAGCCGGGGCGAACATCCTCGTGAACGCCTCGTTTGAGGACGTCGAAAACGGCCTGCCCAAAGGCTGGCGGCCGGTCAATTACGGCCGGAGGGCGGCGTTCGCCGCGGACGAGAGCGTCTTTCACACCGGCGGCCGGAGCCTCCGGATTTCCTCGACCGACGGGGCCGACGCTTACCTTCAGGCCGATATCCTCGTCCGGCCGTTTGCCAAGTACCGGCTGAGCGGCTGGGTGAAAACCGATAACGTCAAGCCCGGAACGGGCCGCGGGGCGCTGTTCAACCTGGACGGGCTGGAGGTGGCCACTCCGGCCGTCAGCGGAACGCAGGACTGGACCCGGGTCGAGATCGTCTTTGACACCGAGGCCAACGACGGCGTCTCGGTCAATTGCCTGTTCGGCGGATGGGGGAGGGCGACCGGGACGGCCTGGTTCGACGACCTGTCGCTGGAAATGCTTTCGGCCCGGACCGTCCGGCCGCGGGCCGAAATCGACGGGGCGAAAACCCTGGCCCCGATCTCCAAGTACATCTATGGCCAATTCATCGAGCACCTTGGCCGATGCATTTACCAGGGCATCTGGGCCGAGATGCTCGAGGACCGGAAGTTCTATTTTCCCGTCGGAGACAAGGAGTCGCCCTGGAAGGCCGTCGGCGATCCGCGCAACGTCCGGATGAATCCCATTCTGCCGTATGTCGGCGTCCATGCGCCCGAAATCCGCATGACCGGGGACGGGATTCCCGGGGGCATCGTCCAGGAGAACCTGGCGGTCGTCGCCGGCCGGGAATACATCGGCCGGATCGTGGCCGCCGCCGACCCGGGAGCCCTGCCTCTCCGCGTTTCCCTGATCTGGGGCCCGGCCCCGGGCGACCGGCAAACCGTCGCGATCGATTCCCTCGGCACCGATTACAAGACCGTGCCCCTGGCCTTCAAGGCCGGCGCGTCCTCGGAAAACGCCCGGCTGGAAATCCAGAGCGGCGGCCTGGAGGCTTTCCGCGTCGGGACGGTCTCGCTCATGCCCGCCGATAACGTCGATGGTTTCCGGCCCGAAGTCCTCAAAGTTTTCAAAGAATTGAATGCCCCGGTCTACCGTTGGCCGGGCGGCAATTTCGTCAGCGGTTACGATTGGAGAGACGGCCTGGGCGACCCGGACAAGCGTCCGCCGCGAAAGAACCCGGCTTGGACGGGCGTCGAGCACAACGACGTCGGCATCCATGAGTTCATGCGCTTCTGCGAGCTCCTCGGGACCGATCCCTATATCGCCGTCAACTCCGGCCAGGGCAACGAAACGCAGGCGGCCGAGCAGGTCGAATACGTCAACGGCCCGGAAAGCTCGCCGATGGGCCGGCTCCGGGCGAAGAACGGCCATCCGGCCGCTTGGAAGGTCGTCTACTGGTCGATCGGCAACGAGATGTACGGCAACTGGCAGCTCGGCCACATGCCCTCTGACCGATTACGTCAAGAAACATAACCGGTTCGCCCGGGCGATGCGGGAGAAGGATCCGGCGATCAAGCTGATCGCCGTCGGGGCCGTCGGGAATTGGAGCGAGGGGATGCTGGCCGGCTCGGCCGAGTTCATGGACTATATGAGCGAGCATTTCTACGTCCAGTCCCTGCCCGGGCGTGATGGGCCACGCCGGCCTGGCCCCGGCCGAAGTCAAGCGGATCGCCGACGCCCACCGCAAATACCGGCCGACGATTCCGGCGATGAAGGGAAAGGACATCCCCGTCGTCCTCGACGAATGGAACTACTGGTACGGGCCGCACGTCTACGGCGAGCTTGGGACCCAGTATTTCCTGAAAGACGCCCTGGGCATCGCCGCCGGCCTGCACGAATTCTTCCGCAACACCGACGTTTTCTTCATGGCCAATTATGCCCAAACGGTCAACGTCATCGGGGCGATCAAGACCAATAAGACCACCGCGGTCCTGGACACGACCGGAGAGGTCCTGGCCTTGTACCGGAATCATTTCGGAACGATCCCGCTGAAAATCGGCGGCGCCCCGGCCCCCCTGGACGTGGCCGCGGCCTGGAAAGACGGGAAGAAGATTCTGACGGTCGCGGTCGTCAACCCGTCGGCCGAGCGGCAGCGCCTTCCGCTGACGTTCAAGGGCGTGCGGCTTGCGGCTAAAGGCGAAGCTTTTCCGGATCACCGGACCCGATCCGTTGTCGAAAAACGTGCCGGGCCGGGAGCCGGAGGTCAAGACGGTCGCAACGGCCGGCGTCCCGTTCGGCGGAACCCTCGATCTCCCGCCGATGAGCGTGTCGCTTTACGAGATCGCGGTTCGCTGAGGCGGTTTGCGAGAGAATTTACGACGAGGGGAGGCTCCGATGCGCAGAGCGATTATGACGGCGGGCGCTCTTGTTTCTCTCCGGCGCGGCGTTCTTTCCCGCCGAAACCGCCGACTATCCGATCCGGCCCGTGCCGTTCACGGCCGTCTCGGTCAACGATGCCTTCTGGGCCCCGAGGATCGAGACCAACCGGGCCGTGACCGTCCCCTTCGCTTTCAAGATGAACGAGGAGACCGGCCGGGTGAACAATTTCCGGAAAGCCGCCGGCTTGATGAAGGGGGCCTACGAGGGGCGGCGGTTCAACGACTCGGACGTCTTTAAAGCGATGGAAGGGGCGGCCTACACCCTGATGCTCAAGCCCGATCCGAAGCTTGCGGCCGAGCTGGACGCTCTCATCGAGATCATCGGCAAGGCCCAGGAGCCGGACGGATATCTGTTCACCAACCGGACGATCGACCCTCAGCATCCGGCTCCCGGTTCGGGGGCGGAGCGCTGGTCCAACCTCCGGGTCAGTCACGAGTTTTACAACGTCGGCCACATGTACGAGGCGGCCGTCGCCCATTTCCAGGCGACCGGAAAAAAGTCGTTTCTCGATATCGCCATAAAAAACGCCGACCTTCTTGTCGCGACCTTCGGGCCGGGAAAACGGCGAGCCTTCCCCGGGCACCAGGAGATCGAAATCGGCCTGAGCAAGCTCTTCCGGGTCACCGGGAACCGGGCCTATCTCGACCTGGCCAAGTTCTTCCTGGACGAGCGAGGGCATTATTTCCAAGGTCAACGGCATGCCCCCGAAGACCCCTTCGCCGTTTATGATTCGGACGAATACATGCAGAACCACAAGCCCGTCCTGGACCAGGATGAGGCCGTGGGCCACGCCGTCCGGGCGATGTATATGTACGCCGGGATGGCCGACGTGGCCGCCCTGGGCGGTTACCCGGAATATGTCCGGGCCATCGACCGGCTCTGGGACAACGTCGTCGGGAAGAAGCTGTACTTGACCGGCGGGGTCGGCGCCCGGGCCGGGTCCGAAGCGTTCGGCGATGCCTACGAGCTGCCCAACCAGAGCGCCTACACCGAAACCTGCGCGGCCATCGGCAACGCCCTCTGGCAACAGCGGCTGTTCCTTCTTCACGGAGACGCAAAATACGTCGACGTTCTCGAGCGGATCATGTACAACGGGTTGATCTCGGGCGTGGGATTGGACGGCGTCTCGTTCTTCTACCAGAACCCGTTGGAGGCCGACGGCAAGTCCGAGCTCTACCAAGGGCAGATCGGCCGGTCGCCGTGGTTTGAGGTCTCCTGCTGTCCGCCCAACATCACCCGCTTCCTGCCTTCCGTCCCCGGTTATGTCTACGCGGTCAAGGACGACGCTCTCTACGTCAACCTGTTCATCGCCAATAAGGGAACCGTCAAAGTCGCCGGGACGAACGTCGCCCTCTCCCAGGAAACAAAATATCCCTGGGAGGGAACGGTGAAGATCGTCCTGGCCCCGGAAAAGAAACGGCCTTCGCCTTGAGAGTCCGGATTCCCGGCTGGGCCCGAAACGAGCCGGTCCCGACGGACTTGTACCGGTTTCTAGACCAGAACGAGGAAAAGCCGGTCCTGGCGGTCAACGGCCGTCCGGTCCGGATCGAGCTCGACAAAGGATACGCGGTCATCCGCCGAACCTGGAAGAAGGGGGACGCGGTCGAGCTGACCCTGCCGATGCCTGTCCGCCGGGTGATCGCTCATGATTCGGTCGCGGCCGATTCCGGCCGGGCGGCCTTCCAGCGCGGGCCGGTCGTCTACTGCGCCGAGGCGATCGACAACGACGGGCGGGCCCTGGATCTCGCGATCGCCGACGCGGTTGTCTTCACTCCCGAGTTTCAGCCGGACCTCCTCAACGGGGTGGTCGTCCTCAAGAAGAAAGCGTTGGCCGCGCCGGCAGTCGTCGGAGCCCCCGACCGGCCGGAAGGTCACCCTGATCCCGTATTACGCCTGGGCCAACCGCGGCCCGGGGGAGATGCGGGTCTGGTTCCCCAGAAAATAATCGGTCGCAGCCCTGCGGGGCCTCCCGTTTCGGTGCTTTTTTGATTAAAAGTTCTCTTCCATATTGTGTGGGTAGAGATGAGAGGTAATGGCGGCTGGAGCGAACATCGTCCGGATTAGGCTTTTCTTGATGCCGGGTTGGGAAGCCGGCTCGGAAGAAGCCGGCCGAGCGAAGATGTTTGAGCGTCCCGCGCCTTGAACCGTAAGAAGGTCTTCCGGGACGCGAGTTCTTCGCCGCCAAGCCAGGCCAATCAAGAAAAGCCGTTAAGATCCGGACGCGTGAGCGAAAGCCGCCATATTCTCGAGAACTCCTACCTACACAAACGGGAAGAGAATCGATTATAATAAATCTTGCATAAAGGCCTTGTTTTCGTCCAAGATATCCGATAAAATTGGTAGGAATAAATCGTTATTCCGGAAATCGGATTAAGGAAGAAGACGATGCGCAACCTCGTGATTCTCGGGGCCGGGACGGCCGGGACAGTCATGGCCAATCACCTCCGCAAGCGCCTCTCCCGGGAGGAGTGGGCCCTCACCGTCGTCGACCGTGACGACGAGCACTACTATCAACCGGGATTTCTCTTCATCCCCTTCGGATTCCTGAAAAAAAAGAATATCGTCAAGCCCAAATCGAAATTCATCCCGAAAGGGGTCGAATTCGTCATGGCCGAGATCGACCGGATCAGCCCGGAGACAAACGAAGTGATCCTGAAGGACGGCCGGAAGCTCCCCTACGACTACCTCATCGTCGCCACGGGGGCGGAAATCGTCCCGTCCGAGACGCCCGGGATGCTCGACGGCTGGCGGGACACGATCTTCGACTTCTACACTCCCGACGGGGCCGAAGCCTTGGCGGCGAAGCTCAAAACGTTCCCCGGCGGAACCCTGGTCGTCCATGTCAACGAGACGCCGATCAAGTGCCCCGTCGCCCCGCTGGAATTCGCCTTCTTCTGCGACGACTGCCTCCGCCGCCACGGCAAGCGGGACAAGGTCGAGATCGTCTACGTGACGCCGCTTTCGGCCGCCTTCACCAAGCCGGTCGCCTCCCAGGTTCTGGGCGACCTCCTGGAAAAGAAGAACATCCGGATGGTCACCGATTTCAGCGCCGAGCGGGTCGACGCGGCCGCCCGGAAGCTGGTCTGTTATGACGGCCGCGAGGTCGCCTTCGACCTCCTCGTCACCGTCCCGACGAACATGGGCTCGGAGATGATCGAGCGCTCGGGGATGGGCAATGAGTTCCGCTTCCTCCCGACCGACCCGAACACTCTCCGGGCGAAGAAATACCCGAATGTCTTCGCCCTCGGCGACGCCACCGATGTCCCGGCCTCCAAGGCCGGCTCGGTCGTCCATTTCCAATCCGAGATCCTGACGGAAAACGTCCTTCGGGCCATCGAGGGCAAGCCCCTCGAGCCGGCCTTCGACGGCCACGCCAATTGTTTCGTTGAAATGGGCAAGGGCAAGGCCATCCTGATCGACTTCAACTATGAAACCGAGCCCCTCCCGGGCCGGTTCCCCTTTCCTTTTCTCGGCCCGCTTCCGTTGCTCAAGCCCAGCCGTCTCAACCACTGGGGGAAGCTGGCCTTCCGCTGGATCTACTGGCACTTGCTGCTTCGGGGGCGGAAGATCCCGTTCGTCCCTTCCCGGATGAAGATGTCTGGAAAAAAACGCCCGGACAATGCGCCGGGCGGTCAAGCATAAATCCCCAAGAGAGCGCGAAGGAGAGTTTCATGCCTCAAAAGACGTTCGGAACTGTTACCGTCGAAGTCGACACGGAAGGCTTCCTGGCCGATTTCTCCAAGTGGAGCCGCGAATTCGCCATCGCCGCAGCCAAGGAAGAGGGGATCGCCGAACTCAGCCCCGCCCACTGGAAGGTGATCGAGTTCATGCAGAAGGAATTCAAGGAAAACGGCCAGGCGCCGAGCATCCGCCGGCTCAACAAGTCGGGCGTCGTCACCACCAAGGAGCTCTACGACCTGTTTCCCGGCGGCCCGGCCAAGAAAGCGGCCAAGATCGCCGGCCTGAAAAAACCCGAGGGCTGCGTCTGAAGGCCGCCGGCCGATTATTCAAGGAGTGACCATGGAAGACAAAATCAAGAAAGTCTCGATCATCATTTCCAAAGGCGGATTGGACGGAGTTTATCCCGGGCTGATCATGGCCAACGGGGCCCGGATGGAAGGCATCGAAGCCAACCTGTTCTTTACCTTTTTCGGCCTGGACACGGTCATCACCAAGCGGATGGGCAAGATCAAGGTGGCCACGGTCGGCAACCCGGGCATGCATATGCCCAGCCTCCTGGGCGTCCTCCCGGGCATGTCGGCCATGGCTACGTCCATGATGAATAAGACCATGGATAAGATCGACATCCCGCCCGTTCCCGAGTTTGTTGAGATGGTCGCCGACGCCGGCTGCAAGCTCTATGCCTGCAAGGCCACGGTCGACATGTTCAAGCTGAAGAAAGAGGATTTCTGCCCCCAGGTGGACTCGATCATCAACGTCGGCAAGTTCTACGAGATCGCGGCCGGCGGCCACATCATCTTCACCTGAGGACGCGAGCCGGCCGGCGGCCGCGGCCTCACTTCATGATGTTGAGAAAGATCGTGATGATGAGGGCGTTGGTGAAATCGATGAAAAACGCCCCGACCATCGGGACGACGAGGAACGCCCGGGGCGCCCGCCCGTACTTGTCGACGAGGACTTTCATGTTGGCCATGGCGTTGGCCGTCGTTCCCATCATGAAGCCGAAAAATCCACCGGACATGACCGCGGCCTCGTAATCCTTCCCCATCAGCTTGAAGACCGGCCAGAGGCAGAAGGCAACAAGCAGGACGATCTGACCGATCAGGACGACGAAGAGCGGGAGGACCAGACCGGCCAGCTCCCAGAGCTTGAGGGTCATGAGCGCCATGACCAGGAAGAGGGACAGGGCGACATGGCCGAGGTCGTCCAGCGTCCTCTGGGAGAGCCCGAACCAATGGGTGAAATCGTCCAGGTTCCGGATGGCCGCGGCGACGAACATCGCGCCGATATAAGCGGGGAAGGTGAATCCGATGGCGGCGAAGCCTTTGCTGACCCAGGATCCAATCCACATGGCCACGAGAAGGATGACCAGGCTTTTTAGAAGGACGTAAGCTTCCTTGTCCTCTCCGCCCGGAGCCTCGGCTTTGGGCTCGGCGAGCTTGTCCTCGACGACCTGTTCAGCGATGACGACCGGCGCTTCGCTCTTGGGGGCGTGGGCTTTGCGCAGCTTATGTTTTTCGATCAGCCTTGTGGCGACCGGCCCGCCCGACAAGCCCTCCGGAAACGATCCCGAACATGGCCGCGGCCACGGCGATGGTCGCCGCCCCGGGGACACCGGCTTGTTCGAACAGCGGAGCGAAGGCCAGGCCGGTGGCCGGACCGCCGGTCAAGGTGACGGAGCCGCTTAAGACGCCGAACAGGGGATGAAGGCCGAAGAGGACGGCCGATGCCCGCGCCGATGACGATTTTGAAAAACGGCCGCGACGGTGGCGATGATGAAAAACAGAACGACCTGAGGCCCGCCGACTTTCAACAGGGAGAAGCTCGCCCCGAATCCGATCGTCGTGAAAAAGGCGATCATCAGGGGCGTCTGGAGCGTCGTGTCGAAGGTCAGCAGGGTCACGTCGAACTGCCGGGCGACCAGGACGGCCAGGGCGATCAGCAGGCCGCCGACCACCGGGGCCGGGATGTTATACCGGGACAGCGGCCGGATCCAGCGGCACAGGGCATACCCGACGAACAGGACGACCCCGGCGAAGGCGACGGTTTGAATGAGGTCGAGGTTCAACATCCGGCGTTTCCTTTCCGGCGGGATTTCCAGAAGTAATAGATCGGAATACCGGCGGCGATGAGGCCCAATCCGGCAAATGAATTCCAGAAGGTTTTGACGAGCGAATTGCCCGTCAGCAGGACCACGCCGAGGATGAACAGGATCGGAGTGACCGGGTAGCCCCAGGCTTTGTAGGGGCGGGGGCGGTCGGGTCCTTGCTGCGCATGACCATCACCCCGGCCACGGCCAGGCCCATGAAGATCCAGTATCCGAACATGACGAATCTCAGCAGCTTTCAAACGTTCCGCTGGCGGCCAAGAGGCAGGCCCAGAGAGCGAAGACGATGATCGCAATGTGGGGCGTGCGATAGCGGGGATGAATTCTCGCCATCGATTTGAAGAAGAACCCGTCCTTGGCCATGGCGTAAAGGGCCCGGGGAGCCGTCAGGACGTGGCTGTTGGCCGTCCCGAAGATGGACATCAGGATGATGATGGGAGTGACGGAAGCCCCCAGCGGGCCGACCGCGGCTTGCATGACATCGGAGGCGATATGCTCGGACTTGGCCATTTCAGCCGCGGGGAAAGACATAGAGGTAGGCCAGGTTGGCGACCAGATAAAGAAAGACGACGACGACCGTGCCGATGAGGAGGCCGAGAGGAAACGTCCTCTGGGGGCGGCGGACTTCGCCGACGCTATACGTGCTGTTTTCCCATCCTTTGTAAGCCCAGAGGGCGGCGATCAGGGCGACGCCGAAATTGCCGACCGTGCTGCCCGCCGGCCGGGCCGAGGCGAGCGTCGAGCGGAAAATTCTCCGGCGCTCCGCCGGCGTAAAAAAAGACGAGCGAACAAATGCCGATCAAGGCAACGAACTTGACGGCAGTCAGGACGTTCATCAGCTCCGCGCCCTTGCGTACGCCCAGGACGTTCACGAGGGTCAGGATCAGGATGATCGAGACCGAAATGACTTTTTCCTGGAAGGACGAAAGCCGTCGACGAAATAGGTGAGGTACTTGGACGAAAATCCGACCGCTAAGGTGGCCAGCGACCCGGAGCCGATGACCAGGAAGAGGGACCAGCCGAAGAGGAAGGCGAGCATGTTCCCGTAGGTTTCCCGGAGGTAAACGTAGATGCCGCCGGCCTCGGATTGGGCCGCCCCGAGCTCGGCCAGCGACAGGCCGCCGACAGGCAGAGAAGCCCGCCGACGATCCAGACGGCCATGATGAGTTCGGGCGTGCCCACCATTCTGGCGACGATGGGCGGGTTGATGAAGATGCCCGAACCGATCATCGTCCCGACGACGATCCCGACGACGCTGAAGATGCCCAGCACGCGCGGCAGCTCGGGCGAAGGGCCCGAGGAATCGGAAAGGGGGGCTTTCGGCTGGTCGAACATGGGCGTATTAGAGTTTATTCGAAACAGGGTTGTCAATTCCAGCCGGATCGGGATTGGCTCTGGCTGCCGTCGGCATCCTTTTCGCTTTTTGGTTCGCTCCCTGGCGGCATCCGGCCAAAGCTTACGGATTATTGATGATCCCCATCTACTTGGTCTTCTTCGCCGGGATAGCCTGGGCGATCCAGGCGTTCGGTGGATGGGCTGAATCCGGAATGAAATGGTGGAATTTAGCGCCCATCTTCGGGATCTTGACGCCGGTCATCGTTTTGGGCGGAAGGAAATGGAACGACGGGGAGAAAAAATAAGAGAGAGGGAGGCGGCTCGGGGACTAATCCTGCATCATGATGTGGGCGAAGACCTTGGCGTCGCCGATCATGTTGTCGATGATGCAGTACTCGTTGGGCTGGTGGGCGGTTTCGTCGACCTTCGACCAGCAGGCCGCTTCATAGCCTGCCCGCCGGAAATAGGCGGCCACGGTTCCGCCGCCGATCCCGATCGCCCGGCTGTCCGTGCCGTAAACCGCCTTGATCGCTTTTTTCAGGGCTTTGACGACGGCCGCGTCCGGGGGCGTCGGCGGGGCGGCCGCGGCCCGCTGCATGTGCTCGAAGGTGATCGTCACGCCGAATTTCTTTTCGATTCCGTCGGCCGCCTTCCGGATCCACGCCTCGACGTCTTCGAGCGGATAGACGGGGAGGATCCGGCAATCCAGGTAGAAGACATCCTCGCCCGGGATCGTATTGATGTTCGGGACGTTGGCGTCTTTTTTGGTCGGCTCGAAAGTCGAGATCGGAGGATCGAAGAGCGGGTTTGATTTGCGGGAAAGGCCTGGTAGAGCTTGTCCAGCTCGACGGCGAGATAGGACGCCGCCTTGAAGGCGTTGATCCCGCGTTCGGGCGTCGAGCCGTGGGTTTGCCGGCCCATGGTTTTGAATTTGAGCCAGAGGATGCTTTTCTCGGCGACTTCGATTTCCGTCCCGTCCTCGATGCCCGCGTCCGGGACCATGATCAGGTCGCCCTTGCGGAAGGCGTCGGATTTTTTCAGGACGTACCCGATGCCCTTGCCGCTCCCGGTTTCCTCGTCGGCGACGATGGCCAGGCCGACGTCATAGGCGGGTTTGAGGCCCGAGGGCTTGAAGGGCCTTGACCGCGAAAATCGAGGCGACGAGGTCCTGCTGGTTGTCTTCGACTCCGCGGCCGTAGATTTTTCCGGATTCGACCCAGGGCTTGAACGGGTCGCCCCGCCAGAGGGACATTTCGCCCGGCGGGACGACGTCCATGTGGGTCATGATCCAGATCGTTTTGGCCGAGCTCCGGCCGCGGTAATAGGCCAGGATATTGGGCCGGTATCCGGCGGGCGCGTCGATGTCCGGGGTTTTGATGACCTCGATGTCCTGGAAGCCCGCGTCCTTCAGAAAGTCGAGGAGAAATTCGGCTTTCCGGGCTTCGCCCTCGCCTCCGGAGGACGGAGCGATGGCCGGGATGGAGGCCAACTTGATCTGAAGGTCGATCATCTCGTTTCGGTATTGATCCAGGCGTCGGGCGATCTCATCGAAGGACATGACGAAACTCCTTTTCGGCTTAAGTCATTTTATAACACGCCGCACCGGCGGACGCAAATGAGAGCATGTCTGATTGACAGGATACGAGGGATGGCATACATTTACAAAAAATGCGCATCGGCTTCGACGTCCGCCCTTTCCTCAAGCAGGAAACCGGCGTCGGCGTTTATTTCAAGAACCTGCTGTTCGAGCTGGCCGCCCTGGATCGGGAGAATGAATATTGCCTGTTCTCGGCCTCCTGGAAGGACCGCTTTCCGAAGGACAAGATCCCGCCGTTCGCCAAAATGCGGTTTGCCGACAAGAAGTGGCCGGTCCGGCTGGTGAACGCGGCCTGGGACCGGTTCGGCCGGCCGCGCCTCGATCCGGTATTCGGCGGGAAGCTGGACCTGACGCATTCGCCCACGCCGCTGCGGCTTCCGGCCGCCGGCCGGTCGATCGTCACGGTCTGCGACTTATTTTTCATGGAGGAGCCGGATAAGGCCGACCGGGAAGCCCGGGCCCGGTTCCTCGACCGGGCGGAGGACTCCCTTCGAACGGCCGATGGCGTCGTCACGATCTCGGAATACAGCGCCGGAGCGATCAGGAAAAGGTTCGGGCTCGATCCCGCAAAAGTTAAAGTGACTTATCTTGGCGCGAACAGCCTTCTCGCCGCGGACCCTTCCCCAGACGAGATCCAGGGAATTCGTCGGAAGCTCGACCTTCAGGGCGAATTTCTGCTGTTTGTCGGAGCGCTCGAGCCGCGAAAAAACGTCCCGGCTTTAATCGAAGCCCTGGCCCTGATCCATGAAAAGCACGGCCCGATCCCGCTGGTTCTGGCCGGCCGCTCCGGCGGAGGCGAAGCCGCCGTCGCCCGGACAATCGAGCGGCGTCGGCTCGCCGCCCATGTCCGGCGATCCGGGTATTTGACCGACCTCGAGATCCGGGCCTTGTACCGCTCGGCCTCCGTCCTCGTTTTCCCTTCGCTGGCCGAAGGATTCGGACTTCCGCTTTTAGAGGCCATGGCCTCGGGACTTCCGGCTTCCGTTTCCGGCGTGGCCGCCCTTCCCGAAGTCGGCGGCGACGCGGCCTTATACTTCAATCCCGAGGACCCGGAAGACATCGCCCGGACGACTCTCCGGCTGCTGGACGACGGGTTGCTGCGGGAACAGCTTCGGAAACAAGGATTCGTCCGGGCGGCGTGCTTCACCTGGCGGCGGACGGCGCTGGATACGCTCGATTTTTACAAGAAAACCGCGGGGGACTTATGATTTCCGTCTTGTTCGTTTCCCATTCGGCCGAGCTCAACGGAGCCGAGCTCTGGCTCCTGGAGACGCTCCGGCGCCTGGATCGGAAAGTCTTCACCCCGTCGCTCATCCTCCCGCGGCCCGGCCCGCTCGGTCAGGCGGCCGAAAAGTACGGGCGTGGCGGTCGACGTCGTCCCGATGAAATGGTGGGTGACCGAGAAGTCCCGAGTCTGGCGCCAGCCCGTCGCCTGGGCCCTGAACCGTCGGGCGGTCCGGCGGATCATCGCCCTGGCCCGGGAGAGGAAGGCCGAGGTCATCTTTTCCAATTCCTCGGCGATGTTCGGCGGGGCCCTGGCCGCCCGCCGCGCCAAGCTTCCCCATATTTGGTCGATTCACGAGATTCTGTCCGGCGAGCAGGCGTTTCTCCATTATCTCCGCGGGGCCAAGGCCCTGACCAGGTTCATCCTGGACCGGTCGAACCGGGTGATTGTCAATTCCGAGCGAACCCGGGCGGCTTTTCCCGACTCGGACAAAATCGTCCTCGTCTATAACGGCCTGACGATCCGGCCGGGCGACCCCGAAATCCGGCACATCATCAAGGCTGAGTTTGCCCTCGAAGACGGCAGCCGGGCGATCGGGATCATCGGGAAGCTGTATCCGGGGAAAGGCCAGATGGAGGTCCTTCAGGCCTTCGCCCTGCTCGCCGATCGCTACCCCGACTTGAAGCTGATCTTCATGGGATCCACGGCCAACGCCCGGTATGAGGCGGACCTCCGGCGGTTCATCCGCCTTAACCGCTTGACCAGACGGGTCTTCTTCGCCGGCTTCCGGACCGACCTGATCGAAATCCTCCAAACCTTGTCCATCGTGGTGGTCGCCTCGGTCGTCGACTCGTTCGGCCGGGCGGCTCTGGAAGCCATGGCCGCCGGCGTGCCGGTCCTGGCCATCCGGGCCGGCGGGCTTCCGGAAATCGTCCAGCATGGAGAAAACGGATTTCTCGCCGATACGCGCGAGCCGGATGTCCTGGCCAAGGCCCTCTCGGACATCCTGGACCATCCTGAGCTCCGCCCGGCCATCACGAAAAACGGCTTCCGGACCGTCCGGGAAAAATTCTCCGGCGAGCGCCAGGTCAAGGACATCGAACGGGTCATCCTGGACGTCTGCGGCCGGACCCTCCTCGTTCCGCCGCCGCTTTCATCCAAACAAGAGGGCCCGCTGTTTGCCTCCGCCTCGTCCGGCGGCGGGGAAGAAAGCCGGGGATGACCGCGCCGGTCCTCTCCGTGATCCTGGTCTACCACGACGACCGACTGAACCTCACGCCCTGTTTGGACGCGGTCTTTTCGACTCTCACGGAAATTCCCTTCGAGGTGATTCTGGCGGACAACGCCTCGACCGACGGCGGCCCGGACGACGCCGCGGCTGCTTTCCCGTCCCTCAGGATTCTCCGGAATCCGGAAAATCCCGGCTTTGGCGCGGCCAATAACCGGGCTGTCCGGGAGTCGTCGGGGGAATTCCTTTTCTTTCTCAACACCGACACGATTCTCCAGCCCGGCGCCGCCGCCGTTCTCCTTAAGGCGCTTCGGGACGATCCGGGCGTGGCCGCGGCCGGGCCGCTTCTCTTTCCGGGCGAAGGCCGGGTTCAGGTATCCTTCGGCGACCGGGTCGACTTCTTCGGCCAGCTTTTCCAGAAGCTTTTCCTGAATCCTTATTACAAACGGGCTCTCCGCCGGAATCCGAAGCCCCGGCAAGTCGGCTGGCTGAGCGCGGCCTGTCTCCTCTGCCGGCGGTCGGCGTTCGATGACGGCCGGCGGATTCGACGAGCGGTTCTTTCTCTATTTCGAGGACATCGATCTCTGCGCCCGGCTGCGGGCGGCCGGCGGCCGGCTCTTGTACCTGCCGAGCGCCCGCGTTTTTCACGAGGGCGGGGCGACGACCGGGATCCGCCCGGCGGCAAGCCGGTTCGCATACCGCAAAAGCCAGATGCTCTATTACGCCAAGCACGCCTCCCGTGGTTCCCTTCTCTTTCTGAAGATGTACCTTCGAGCGAGTCTCGGCCTGAAAAAGGCTTTGGGCCGGTTTCGAGGGGAGGAGGGGCGGGTTCTCTGGCACGCGTACCGGGCTTTGTTGAAATCCGGAGGACGGCCGACATGAGGCGGCTCCGCGTATTGGAGATGATCGATAAGCCGTCGCTTGGCGGCGGGCAGTCGGTTCTCCTGGCCTTGGCCCGTCATCTCGACCGCGACCGCTTCGACATCTCCGTCTGTGCCGGAAGCGGCGGCCCGCTGGAGGAGGAAGTCGGAAAGCTCGGCCTCGTTTATCTTCCGGCCCGGTTCGGGAAAAGTCCGAGAGCGATCCTCTGCCGGGACCTCGTCCGCCTTATCACTTCCGGCCGATTTGACGTCGTCCATACCCACGGCGGGATCGCCGGGCTGTTCGGTCGGCGGGCTGCCCGGAAAGCGGGTACTCCGGTCGTTGTTCACACTCTCCACGGGATTCACTATCTCCATTACCGCAATCCGGCCCTTCGCCGGCTTTATGTCGCCCTCGAGCGGGCGATGAGCCGGACGACCTCGGCGGTCGTTTGCGTTTCCGAGGCCGATTTGGCCGCGGCCGGACAGCATCGCCTTGCTTCGCCGGACCGCTTGCGCTTGATTCGAAACGGCGTCGCCCTCGCGGGCCCCGAGGCGGACGCAGAGCGCATTCGCCGGATCGCCGAGCTCCGACTTCATTTGAAACCCCACGCTCCGGTTGTCGGCACGGTCGCCCGTTTGCACCGACAGAAGGGCGTGGAATATTTCGTCCGGGCGGCCGCGGCCGTCCTGAAAAAACGGCCGGAAGCGACGTTTGTCGTCGTGGGCGGCGGCCCTCTCGAGGACAGAATCAAGGCGAAAGTCGCCCGGCTCGGCTTGGCCGGACGGATGATCCTGACCGGCGAGCGCTCCGACGCCCTTGATTGGCTGTCTCTCTTCGACGTCTTTGTCCTTCCCTCGCTCTGGGAAGGCCTGCCCCTGGTTCTGATCGAGGCAGCGATCCTCGGCCGTCCCATTGTCGCCACGGATATCGACGGAACCCGGGAAATCATCCGTGACGGAGAGACCGGGCTTCTTGTTCCTCCGGCCGATCCGGCCGCTTTGGCCGGAGCCATCCTTCGGCTCCTGGATGATCCCGGATTAGCCCGCCGGCTCGGAGAATCCGGCCGGAGGGATATTCCTCCGGCGTTTACCCTGGAGCGGATGGTCGCCGAGACGGAGCGGCTCTATCTGGACCTGGCCGCGGCGAAGGGGCTATAATCTTTATCATGAAGAACGCGCGGGTCGCCTTGGTCCACGACTGGCTTACCGGCCGCCGCGGCGGCGAAAAAGTCCTCGAGGTCCTTGCTGAGATCTTCCCGGACGCCCCGATTTACACCCTCTTCCATTTCCCGGGGAGCCAGATCCCGGAGATCGAGAGGCGGGTCATCCGGACGAGCTTCCTCCAGCGCCTCCCGTTTATCCGCAAGCGCTATCGCCATTATCTCCCTCTGTTCCCTCTGGCTGCGGAGCTTTTCGACCTCCAGGAGTTCGACCTGGTCGTTTCGAGCTCCCATTGCACGGCCAAGGGAATTATTCCCAGCCCCGACGCCCTCCATGTTTCCTATATCCATTCTCCGGTCCGTTACGCCTGGAATCAGTATTTCGCCTATTTTGGGCCCGGCAAATTAGCCTTTCCGGCCAACATTATCGTTCCGCCCATAATCCACCGGCTGCGGAATTGGGATGTGGCCGCTTCGGCCCGGGTGGACCGGTTCATCGCCAACTCCAAGGCGGTGGCCGGGCGGATCGAGAAGTATTACCGGCGGTCGGCGGAAGTCATCCATCCTCCGGTCGACTGCGCGTTTTTTACCCCGTCGGAGACCGAAACGGAGCGAACGTATTTTCTGGTCGTGACCGCCCTCGTGCCTTATAAGCGGATCGATTTGGCCGTGGCGGCCTGCAAGCAGAGAGCCTATCCCCTCAAGGTTGTCGGGGACGGTCCGGACCGAAAACGCCTCCAGGCTTCGGCCGGGCCCTCGGTCGAATTCCTGGGGTCTGTGGAAGGCGAGGATCTCCGCCGTCTCTACCGCGGAGCGATCGCCTTGCTCATGCCCGGGGAGGAGGATTTCGGGATCGGGGCCGTCGAGGCCCAGGCCTGCGGCACCCCGGTCATCGCCTTGGGGCGCGGGGGGGCTGTCGAGACAGTCATCCCTGGAAAAACAGGCCTCCATTTCGCCGAACCGACCCCCTCCGGCCTGGCCGCCGCCCTTGACAAATGCCGGGGCATGACTTTTAATAAAGCCTCTCTTCGCGCCCATGCCCTGGGCTTTTCCCGGGATGTTTTCCGAGAGAAGATGGAAAGCCGCCTCGCCGCCCTGTGGCGGGAATTCAAGGAACCGAAGTGATCAGCAGGTACCAGGCCCGACTCTCGGCCTTGTTCGTCGCCAGCGACGTCGTGGCCATCACGGCGACGTTTATTTATTCTTTCGCCTTCCGGTTCCATTCCTACTTCATTCCCGTGAACCCGGCCAAGGGAATCCCGACCTGGAGCTCCTACCTCGTCGTCCTGCCCGTTTTCCTGGCCATCCACCTGGGCATTTTCTTTCTCCAGGGCTTCTACAAGAGCCGTCTCCGGCGAACCAAGATCGACGATTTCTTTTCGATTACGATCAACGCCGCCCTGACGATCCTGTCGGTTATCCTTCTTTCCAGCTACTTCAACGCTTACGCCACCGGCGCGGCTCCCTTGTTCCGGATGAATATCGTGAAGCTCTCCCACCTCTTTCTCGGTGCGTACTTCGTCGGGGTGATCCTCACGATCTCGTTCCTCAGAAACCAGATCTATTTTTTCATGAAGCGGCGCTTCGCCCGGGGCTATAACCTCCGCAACGTCCTGGTCGTCGGGGCGGGGGAGATGGGCGTGGCCGTCGCCCAGAAGCTCTACCAATACAAGGACCTCGGCTTCGTGGTCAAGGGATTCCTCGACAATCATAAGCCGGCCGGCATGCTCCTCCCGGTCAACGGGGGCGTCCCGGTGTTCGGGCCGGTCTCCGAGCTCGGCAAGGTCATCGAGGCCCAGGGCATTCACGAAGTCTACGTCGCCCTCGATCTGAAAAACTATCCGGAAATCCTGGAAGCGCTCCAGGTCGTCAATAAGTATCCGGTCAACGTCCGGCTCATCCCCGACTTGTTCCAGCTCCTGACGCTGAAGGCCAATGTCCAGGACCTGGACGGGTTCCCGGTGATCTCGATCGACGAAGTGCCGCTGCGCGGCGCCCGCCGGGTCCTCAAGCGGTCTTTCGACCTCGCCGCTTCCGGGCTTGGACTGGTCATCATCTCCCCCCTTCTCCTCGTCGTCTCCATCATCGTCAAGGCGACGTCCAAGGGGCCCGTCTTCTACCATCAAGAGCGGATCGGCCTCGACGGCAAGCGGTTCAATATCCACAAGTTCCGGACGATGGTCACCAATGCCGAGGTCAAGACGGGCCCGGTGATGTGCACGCCCGACGACCCGCGGATCACCGGGATCGGTCGATTCCTCCGCAAGCTCAGCATCGACGAGCTGCCCCAACTGGCCAATATCTTCCGGGGCGACATGAGCCTGGTCGGCCCCCGACCGGAACGGCCCGAGTTCGTCAAGGAATTCACCGATCATATTCCGAAATATATGCTCCGGCACAAGATGAAATCAGGGCTGACCGGCTGGGCCCAAGTTCACGGGCTTCGGCAGGGGACGTCGATCGAAAAGCGCCTCGAGCACGACTTCTACTATATCCAGAACTGGTCCCTCGCCCTGGACTTGAAAATCATCTGGATGACGCTCCGCCGCGGGTTCATCGACAAATCGATGAGCTGAGCCGGCCCAGGGCCGGTCAGTCGGGGCGGCGCTCCCGGAGAATCCGCAGGCCCCGGAGAAAATAGAGGCACCAAGAGGCCAAGGTCAGTCCGGCCGTTATCCCGAAAAAGATCGCCATCCAGGCGGCCGGTTTCCCGAAATAATTCGTCAGAAGCACCAGGAAGACGGTTCCGATCTGAAAGGCCGTCGTCAGCTTTCCGATAAACATCGGCAGGACGGGTTTGATCCTGAAGGTCAGATATGCCCAGAAGACGCCGCCGGCGATCATCAGGTCGCGGCCGAAGACGATGATCGTCAGCCAGACCGGGATCCGGTTGGGACCGACGACTCCGGGCAGGGCCAGGAGAATGTAAGATGCGGCCATGAGGAGCTTGTCCCCGACCGGGTCCAGGATCGCCCCCAACCGGCTCCGCTGGTGGAGATGGCGGGCGATGAATCCGTCGAACAGGTCGGAAATCCCGGCGATGAAAAAGATGACCACCGGCTCGATCGTTTGTCCTTCCAGGATCGACCAGACGAAAATCGGGACGAGGAGAATGCGGAACGCGCTGAGAAAGTTGGGGACGGTGAAAACGGACGTGATCAGTCCTTCCGTCCCCAGATCCCGGGGTTCCTTCATCGAGCCTGCTCTTTCGACAGCCCGGCCAGCAGGTCGAGGACCCGGATCGCTTCCGCCCCGGTCACCGGGCGGTCCGGCCGGAAGCTCCGGTCGGGGAATACGTCCATGAGCTGATAGGATACGGCCCGGATGATCGACCGCGGCGTAGGGATATTCGGGAGGGACGTCGGGCAGCTGGATCCGCTCGGGCGGGATCTGGACGACGACCGTCCGGCCTCTCTTTTTCAGGTAATCGACGAGGCGGACGACGACTTCGGCCAACTCCGCCCGGGTCACGGTTTTTTTCGGCTGGAAGGTGTGGTTGGAGTAGACTTCCATGATCCCGAAGGCCGCGACCTTGACGATGAAATTGCGGGCCCAGGAGGCGGAGACGTCGACCAGCACCGGGGTGCGGAAGCTCGTGTCGGCCCAGAGGTCGGAGAATTTCGCCCCGATCAGGGCGGCCACATCTTCCTTGGCTACGGCCTCGAGGTCGGGGATTTCCCGATATTCGTCGGGCAGGTCAACCACTCCCAGCTTGGCCTTCAGTGTGGCGATGCGATCGGCGACCGCCTTGTCGGCCGCCTCAAGCGACTGGAGCCGCTCGTAGGCGCTGAGGCTTTTGGAAAGCTGGTTCATCTGGAAGAGCGTGTCGGCGTATTCCTTGAGAACGGCTTGGTCGTTCGGGTCGTTTTCCGAGGCGATGCCCAAGTGGAACAAGGCACTCGGGAAGTTCTTTTCCTTGGCGAATAAACGGGCGAGGGCGAGGTGGGCGGATTGAAGCTTTGGGGCGTACTCGAGGATCTTGAGATAAGCCGTTTTGGCTTCGGCCGCATTTCCGGTCCGTGCGGCCGCTTCGGCGTCGAGGGTCAGGGCCTCGACGATCGAGCCCCGAAGCTTTTCGGCTTCGGCCAGGGCAAAGGGATTTGCCGGCTCGTATTTCAGGACTTCCATGTAGGACTTGAGGGCATCCTCCCGCCGGCCCATCCGGCGGTAAACCTGGCCCAGGCCGAGGTGGGACGTAACCGGGTCCGGGGAAAAGCGGAGCGAGGCGTGAAAGTCGGCTTCGGCTTCGACGACGTCGTTTCGGATCAGGGCGACGTACCCAAGGGCGGTCCAGAAGAAGGGATGGGATTCGCCGAGATTGAGGACTTCCTTTTCGGCCTTGTCCGCCTGCTCCAGCCGGAGGAGGTTCCAGACTTTATCGACCGCGATCCGGTCATCCAGGCTCAAAGCGGCCGTGATTCCGCCGGGAGGATTTTCCAGATAGATCGTCGGGGTCAGGGGAGGGGCCAAGGTCGCGCAGGCGGCAGCCGCGAGGATGGCGGCCAGCAAACCGGCCGTTTTTTTGATCACGTCGATTCTCCTGTGACGAGGTAGGCCGTCAAGTCGAGGATGTGCGCGGGATCGGCCATGATCTGGGCCTCATGATAATCCGCGCCCTCTCTCCTTTGCAAGATCAATCCCCGTTTCGGAAGCGAAGCCCAAACGTCCTCCCGTCCGTGAGGGATGCGGATATAAAATAGCCGGAGGTCGCGGAAAAGTAAAGAGCGGATGCGGTTTTTCAGGGCGGGAAGGCCTTCTCCGGTCGTTGCCGAGAGGGCCAAGTCCCCGCCGGGGAACTCGTTCCGGAGCAACAGGGTTTCCCGGTCCGGGAGAAGGTCGATTTTATTAAAGACCCGGATGGCCGGAATGCCTCCGGCCCCGATCTGGGCCAGGATTTTCTCCACCGCCGCCGCCTGGGCCTCGGCCGCGGCCGCCGAGAGGTCGACCACATGGAGGATCAGGTCGGCTTCAAGAACCTCCTCGAGGGTCGCTTTAAACGAAGCGAGAAGAGCCGGGGGAAGGTGCTTGACGAATCCGACCGTGTCGCTGAGGAAATACGGCAGGCCGTCGGGAAGCGATGTCCGCCGGACCAGCGGGTCCAAGGTGGCAAACAGCTGCGGCGAAGTGAAGGCCGTTTCCCCGGCCAGGCGGTTGAAGAGGGTCGACTTTCCCACGCTGGTATATCCGACCAAGGCGACGGTCGGGACGAGGCTTTCCTTCCGGCTGCGGCGCTGGCCGGACCGTCGCTTGGCCACCGCCCGGAGCTCCCGCTTGATCTTAACGATCCGGATTTCGATCCGGCGCCGGTCGGATTCCAGCTTCGTTTCGCCCGGACCGCGGGTTCCGATCCCGCCGCCGAGGCGGGACATGGCCTTGCCCTTTCCGGTGAGCCGCGGGAGGAGGTAGGAGAGCTGGGCCAGCTCGACCTGGAGCTTGCCCTCGTTGCTCCGGGCTCGCCGGGCGAAGATATCGAGAATGAGCTGGGTTCGGTCGAGCACCCGGGCTTCAAGGGCTTCTTCCAGGCTTCGCTGCTGGGAGGGCCTCAAGTCCTGGTCGAAGAGGATCAGGTCGGCCTTGGTTTCGGCCCGAAGCGCTTTGAGCTCCTCCACCTTGCCCTGGCCGATAAACGTCCGGGCGTCGGCCGCGGCTCGCGTCTGGAAGACGCTCCGGACGACCTGCGCTCCGGCTGCCTTGGCCAGGCTTTCAAGCTCAGCCATCGACTCGGCCGCATCCGCCTGCCCTTTCCGGCCGACGGTCAGATGGACGAGAATCGTTCGGTCCATGGCGGCTCAGGCTCCCTTCAAAGCATCGGTAAAAAGTGCGAGAGGTTCAGTCTCGTCCGGATCGATCCACCGGACCTCCGGCATTTTGTTGAACCAGGTCAGCTGGCGCTTGGCGTAGTGCCGGGTGTCGATTTTCGTCAGGGCGACGGCTTCGTCGAGATCGATTTCGCCGCGGAGAACCCGGAGGACATGCTTGTAGCCGAGGGCTTTAAACGGCGGGGCGGAGTCCGGAACGTTCCGGGCCAGCAGTGTCCGGGTTTCCTCGACCAAGCCGTGGGCGAACATCCGGTCGACCCGTTCTTCGATCCGCCTGTACAGTTCCTCCCGCGGCCGGTTCAAGCCGATTTTCAACGGCCGCTCGCCTCGGAGCAGGCTTTCGGTCGCGCGAAAATGGTCCGAGAGAGGCGTTCCGGTGATGGCCTGGACTTCGAGGGCCCGGACGATCCTCACCCGGTCGCGCCGTCCGGTTTTAGCGGCGTAGATCGGGATCGACGCGGGCCAGCCGTTCCCAAAGGGCTTCGGAGCCCGAGGTCCGGGCTTCCTCGTCGAGGGCTCGGCGGATCGCTTCGTCGCGTCCGGGCCCGGGGAAGAGGCCGTTTTCCAAGGCTTTGAAATAGAGCCCCGTCCCGCCGACCACGAACGGCCGTCGTCCGCGCCCCCGGATTTGGGCGATCGCCTCGACCGCCAGGGAAGCGAAGTCGGCCGCGTTGAACTGATTTCCGGCCTCGACGACATCAATGAGGTGGTGGGGGATGCGGGCCCTGTCGGCTGCGGTCGGCTTGTCCGTGCCGATGTCGAAGCCGCGATAAACCTGCATGGAATCGCAGCTGATGATTTCGCCGTCCAGCGCTTCGGCCAGGCGGAGCGCGACGGCACTTTTGCCGACCCCGGTCGGGCCGACAAGAAAGACAAGACGGGGTTGTTCCTGCATTGCTGACGAGTCAGGAAAGGGCAAGGCGGATGATCAAGTAACCGACGATGATCGTCATGAAGAGGAGCAGGGCCAGGACCTGTTTCCGGCTCAAGCGCATCCGATCTTCTCCAGGCTCCGGACGAGGCTGGTTTCCTGAGCCGGCCCGAGCGTTTTCCTGACCGCCAGAACTTCGGCCGTGAGGATTTCGTCGTAGCCTTGGACGATCGTCCGGAAGACGTCCTCCGGGAGATGCTCGACGCTCAAGCGGAGGGCCGCGTCGACCTCGACCCGGCCGTCGTATTGGAGAGCCATTTTCTGGAACATCGGGCCCAGGGACGGCCGGACTTCGTCCAGGGCCCTGTTCAGGACGGAGCCGGCGACCGGGCCGATTTCCTTGGAGACGAATTTGAAGATGAAAGCGCACTTCTCGTTGAGGGCTTCGAGGATCCGGCCTTGCTCGAGGCCGGGCGAGGCCTGAGGGCCGAGGTCGGAGGTCTTCGATTCCGCCGGCGATAAGATCCCCAGGCAGCGAAAGGCGAACAGGATCTTCCGATTTTCCCGGGCCCCGAGCTCGCTCCATTCCTGGAACCGCCTGATCGAGCAGGCTCCGTTCAGCAGCTGGAGGGCGTAGCGCTCGGGGGCTTCGAATTTCAGCAGAGGGAGAAAATAGGGGGCGGAGGTCCGGATCGCCTCCTCCTCGCCCGGGAGGTATCGGGCGATCAGGCCGTCGTTATGCATCTGCCGGATCCCTTCCAGGACCAGGTCGGGCGTTGGCAGGATCCCGAGACGCTGGCCGCCCGGGAGGATGCTTTCCGTGTCGAAGACGAACGTTCCTTCCTCCAAATCGAAGAGGGCGTACATCCTCCGGCTGAAAAACGATTCGGCCAGGCTCCACAACGGGATGGGGGACATCAATCCGAGCTCGCTGAGGGATTTGAGGAGGGTGATCTTGCTGGCTTCGGCCAGGCGCTCGGCCCGCCCGGCCTGTTCCTCGGTCAGGACTTTCTTCCGGATCAGGGCGGCCAGGAAGTCCTTGCCTTCGGTCCCGTCCTGGGCGACGAGGATCTGGCCCTTGTCGAATAAGAACGCCCGCTCGCCTTTCGCGCTTCGGACGAGGAGGCGGCCGGTCCGCTCCTGCCGCCAGACGTCGACCAGAAGCCGGGGGAACGGCGTCTCCGCCAGCGTTCCTTGGAGCGGTCCTTCTTTGGCCATGCCTCTAATTTATCGATATTCCGCGGGCGACACAAGGCCTTTATCTGAGGGTGTGGTACAATTTCACGCCTTTAATCTTCCCTTCAAGGAAACGGCATGAAATTCATCTGTTCGCTCATCGTCGTCGAGGACGTGGCTAAGGCTCGGAACCTCTATGAGACCGTCCTCAAGCAGAAGGTCGTCGCCGATTTCGGCGAAAATGTCGCTTTCCAGGGCTTTGCCATCCATAAGCGGGACCACTACAAGGCGCTGATCAACGACAAGAAGATCGTCCCGGGCTCGAACGCCTTCGAGCTGTATTTCGAGGAGGACGACCTGGAGAAGCTCGCCCAAGAGCTGAAAGCCGGCGGCTTTGCGTTCGTTCATGACCTCCGCGAGCAGCCGTGGAAGCAGAAGGTCTTGCGGTTTTACGATTACGACAAAAACATCATTGAGGTCGGCGAGCGCCTGGAGCACACGGCCTATCGCCTGTCGCTCGATGGAGTTTCCCTCGAGGACATCTCCAGAATAACGTATCTCCCGGTCGAAAAGGTCAAGGCGGCGATCGAGGAATATGCGGCGAAAGCCGTAGAGAAATAAGATGGATCTCTTCCAGTTTGCGTGGGTAGGAGTTTCCGAGAATATGGCGGCCTTCGCTCACGCGTCCGGATCTCCTAAGCCTTGCGCAGGCCCTACGTCGACTTCGTCGACAAGGGTAACGGCTTTTCTTGATTAGCCTGGGCTTCTCTTAGGAGATTATGTGTTTGGAGTCGTGGCGTGCGTCAACGCTTGCATTGGTCATGGAGTGCTGTCTACCTTGGATGAGAGGCAGAGAGACGAAGCAAACATGTTGGAGCGAAACCCAGAAAAGGGTTTCTCTCCAGAAGGTCCGGCTTCCCAACCCGGCATCAAGAAAAGCCTAATCCGGACGATGTTCGCTCCAGCCGCCATAACCTCCAATCTCTACCCACACAATATGGAAGAGAGCCAATAAGATTAATCGGATCCGAAGAAATACGGTCTGAGATCTGCTTCCGGGATGAAGCGGAGGGTCTGACGGTAAATCGCCTGGACGGTGCCGGGCGCCAAGTCCCGGTGAAGAGGTAAGGTTAGAATCTGATCCGGCCGGCTTTCCATCTCCCGTTTCAGCTTGGCGTGGCTGCCCCGGATCGAGACGACGTCAAAACCGAAGAGATGAAGGATCTTCAGAATCTGCTTGGCAGATAGACGTCTAAGCCTGGCCATCGATCGCGTCCGGGTCCTCGTAGGTCACGGCCAGCCGGGGGTGTCTGACCAGCCCCAGGGCGGCGGGATTTTCCCCCGACAGGTGGAGGGTGATCGCTTCCTTGAGATTGGCCAAGAGCTCATCGAGCGATCGTCCCTGGCTGACGACGGCGACTTCCATCGTTTCGCCGACATAAAAGCCGGAAGAACGGCGAACGACAACATGGATGACATCCCGGAGGGATTCGGTCCGGGCATACACGGCTGGTTCCTCCGCGATACGCCCTTTCGCGGCGCGCGATTTGGTTGGGCTTTGCCGGTAGGCCGGGTAGATTTCGTATTCGCCCCGTCCTGTGCGCCGAAAGTAATCCCATTTATGAGGGTGATTTTTTGGCGCGTTGACGCAGCAGCGGCTGCCGACATGGGTTCGGACGGTTCCGGGATTCAGATGGGGAAGGGCGCCGACGACGTCTTTGATTTTGAAAAGCCATCGGCCGGATTCCCGGCAAATCCGGAGGGCGGCCGCCAAGGTATCGTCGTGAACCGCCATGATAATTCTCCTAAATGCGGAATATACACGTGTACAAATAGATAGTCAAGCCATAGGGACTTTCAACCTCTCATTGTATAATTCCGCCGTGAAATCGAATTCCGACGGACGAGGCCTTGACCTCCGGCTGACCCTCCTTTTCGGTTTCATCGCCCTCCTCGTCGGCCTTTGGTCCATGCCGGCTTCTCTCTGGGAATGGGACGAGATTCTCTTTGCCCGCGGTCTGCACGATTACGACGTTCCCAGCCACAGCCCCCATCCGCCGGGCTTCCCGCTTTACATCTTCCTCGGGCGCGGGGCTCTTCTGTTCGGTTTGGACGACAAGACCGCGCTCTGCCTGGTCGGCCTGTTGTTCGCTTTCATCCTCGGGGCTTCGGCCTATCGCTTTTTCCGGGAGCTTTTCGAGGACCGGCGGACGGCTTCGGCCGCGACGGCTCTGCTCCTGGCCGTTCCGCCGGTGATGATTTATCTGGGCGCGCCGCGGAGCGACGTCCCGGGTATGGCGGCCGGTCTGCTGGTCTTGGCCTTGGCCATGATGGGGAGAACGTCGCCCCGGGCCCTGGCCGGGGCCGGCCTGGCGCTGGGGCTCGGCTTCGGCGTCCGGGTCACGATCCTGTTCGCCGCCGCGCCCCTGCTGATTGCCGTTTCCCTGGCCTACCTCGCCCGGCGGAAATGGAAGCCCGTTTTCGTCGCGGCCGGTCTGGCCGTATCCGGGGTGTTTCTTTGCTATCTTCCGGTTGTCCTGGACACCGGCTGGGCGGCTTATCGGACGGCGTTGCGCGCCCATACCCAATACACGTCCACGATCGACACGTTCCTGGCCCCCGGCCTCAACAGCCAATGGGGCTACCGGTTGGGCCGATATTTTTTGGAACCGTGGGGCTCGAAACCGGCCGCCGTTTTTATCGGAGTGTTCGCCGTCGCCGGCCTGATCGCCCTGGTCATCCGAAAACGGGGGCGGGCCCTGGGCTGGATGGCCCTCGCCTTTCTGCCCGTTATGACGTTTACCGTGCTTTATATGACGCCGCTGGCCGCGCCGCTTTACGTCCTCCCGTTTCTTCCGCTTTTTGCCGGAATGGCCGGGGCCGGCCTCGTCCCGCCGCGCCTAAAAGACCGGGCCTTCGTCCGGACGACGCCTCTCGCTTTCGCCGGCTGGGGTGCGGCTGCGGCAGCCGTCGTCTTTTCCGTCGTGTGGACCTCGCCGGTCCTGGAGATGAGGCGGCGCCACGTCAGCCCATCCTGGCAGGCCGTGACCAGGATTCGCGAAAGCCGTGATCCCGGGCAGACCATCCTTCGCTTCGACGGGAATTTCCTTCCGTTTATTCCCTATGTCTTTAAGGACTACCGGACGATTTTTTACCAATCCGTTGTTCCGCGGGATTTCAACCTTCTCGATCCCGAGGCGGCGGCGATCTCGCCCGGCATTGTCCTGACGCTCGATCCCCAGATCGGCGTGGGCGGGGAGCGCTTTCATTGGGACAGCGCGATCGGCTCCGGCCGGCTGAAACAGCTCAGCCTGGGGCGGTATTTCGACGTTTTCCTCAAGGAGCTCAAGCCGAAGCGGACCGCCGTTCGTGTCGAGGGCTGGTATCCCGAGGAACGGAACGAGGCCGACGCCTGGCACTGGATGGGCCGCAGGTCGGAAACGGCCGTTCTGTCGCTGTTCGGGAAGATGACCCTCCGTTTAAAAGCGGCGATTCACCCCAATGCCCTGGCGCCCGGCGACGAGGCCGTCATCTCGATTAAGCTCGACGGCCGGGACATCGACCGCTTTACCAGCGCGGGGGGAGAATTCGAGAGGACGGTCCTGGTCGAGATGCCCGCGCCGGGCCCCTGGAAGCGGCTGACGATTGAGACGGACCGGGCGGTTGTTCCGGCGGAACTGAAGCTCAACGACGACCCGCGCGAGCTGGGCCTTCAGGTTTTCGAGCTTTCCTGGGCGCCGGCTTCCGCGTCCGAGCCTTTCCTCTACGGATTGGAAAGCTTCGTCGCCGGCGGCTGGTACTTGGCCGAAGCCGCCTGGCGGTGGACGGGGACCGAAGCCTTTCTCCGGCTGCCGCCGCTTTGGACCGACGGGCGGCTGGAAATCCTGATGGATGTGCCGGAAGGGCCGGACGGGACGAGAGCGGAGGTGGCCCTGGAAATCGACGGCCGGTTGATCGATCGCTTCATTCCGCCGGCTGGGGAATTCGTCCGTTCGTATGATATCCCCGTTTCAAGCCACGGCGGGAAAGAAACCCTCCTGCGGTTGACGACCGACCGAACCGTTCCGGAAGAAATCCGGAACCTCGGGATCCGCGTTTTTCACGCGTCCTGGGCCCCGGCCGGATTTACCCCATAAAGGATTTGCCCAGGAAGCTCAGGGCGATATTGAAAACGGCCTTCAGGGCCCAGAAGGAATACGACAGGATCAGGCCTTTTTTCACCGGGACCTTGAATACCGCGGACAATCCGTACCCCAGAACGCCGAACATCCACAGCTGGAACAGGTCGACCTGGCTGAGGAGGATGTAGGCGGTTGAGGTGATGTCCGCCGTGGGAGTCAGCAGGGCCAGGCTGGTGGTCGTCTGCATGACCGATTTCCGGCTGAGGATCAGAAATGTCCGGACGGCGTTGCCCAGGAGGCCGTTGACCAGGCTGGCGTAAAGAAGCACGGACAGGATGGGCAGGTATGCGCCTTCCGAGGAGGCCATCCGGCCCAGGATGAGAAGAAACAGGGCCTGGATGACGAAGATGACGGCCGTGAAAACCGGGCGAGACCAGGAACGACCGAATGGCGGCCTTCCCCGGCTTCGGGTTCTCCATGTCGGCGATCATCTTGTCGAAGCGCTCGGCCCCGAGGCGCTCCTTCATTTTCACGTTGTCTTTGAGGATTTCCAGCCCGTCCTTGGCCGCGTAGGGGGCGGCCACGAAGGAGAAAACCGCCGTCAAAGCCAGGACGAGGATGAGGATCGCGGCGATCGGCTTCGGCCGTTGGGCGATGTCGGCCATCGTCGCCGCAGGATTGAAGAACACCCCTTGAATTCGGGAAGGGAAGGTCATGTCAGGCTCCTCGCCGCTCTTCGCGCTCGAGTCCACCGTCGCGGAGATGAAGGATCCGGCCGGCTTGCTCAGCCACGCTCCGGTCATGGGTGACGAGGATGATCGTGTGGCCTTCGCCGTGAAGCGTGTGGAAGATCCTCAAGATTTCCCCGCCGGTCTTGGAATCGAGGTTGCCGGTCGGCTCATCGGCCAGGATGAGGGCCGGTTCGTTAACCAGGGCTCGGGCGATGGCCACCCGCTGGCGCTCGCCGCCTGACAGCTCGGGCGGATGGTGATCCATTCGTTCAAGCATATCGACTTCGGCCAGGGCGGCCCGAACTTTTTCCTCCCGGTCTTTCTTCTTCATCCCTTTGTAAATCAGCGGCAATTCGACGTTGCGGAAGGCCGTGGCCCGGGGGAGGAGGTTGAAGACCTGAAAGACGAATCCGATCTCGCGGTTGCGGACGTGCGCCAGGTCGTTTTCGGTCATGGCCGAAGCGAGATGGCCGTTGAGGGTGTAGGAGCCGCTGGTGGGCGTATCGAGGCACCCGATCAGATTCATCAGGGTCGACTTCCCCGAACCGGACGGGCCCATGATGGCGATCATCTCGCCTTTCCGGACTTCGAAGGAAACGCCGCAAAGCGCCTTGACCTGGGTTTTCCCCAGCTCATAAATCTTGCAGAGGTCTTCGACCTTGATGACGATGTCGGGGGAGCCGCTCATTTTTTCGGTTTCTTCCTTGGGGACGTCCGGTTTGATCAAGTCGCCGTCTTTGAGCGTCCGGAGGATGTCGTATGGCCCCGAGACGATCGTCTGGCCGTCGGTCAGACCCGGAGACGATTTCGATCGTCAGCTCGCCCATGATCCCTTTCTGGACGGGGGCGAATTTGGCCCGCTCGTTTTCGACCAGGAAGACGCCTTCTTCCTGTTCGGCCTTGCCCTTGGCTGCGGGTTTGTCCGCGGCAATGACCTTATCCCGGACGACCAGGGCGGCGACCGGCACGGTCAGGACGTTTTGTTTTTCGGCGGTGATGATGTCGGCGCTGGCCGACAGGCCGGGTTTGAGCTCGGGCGAAGGATTATCCAATGTGACGACCACCTTGAAGTCCTTGGACTCCTGGGCCGTGGCGGAAATATTCGTTTTCTGGAGAGCGGAAGACCCGATCTCGGTCACGGTGCCTTTAAAGACCCGGTTGGGGAAGGCGTCGACTTCGACATCGGCCGGCTGTCCCAGCCGGACGCCGATGACGTCGGTCTCGTCGACTTCGACCTCGACTTCCATCACCGACAAATCGGCAATGGTCATGAGGACCGTCCCGGGGTTGTTCATCGTCCCGATGATGGCGACTTCGCCTTCCTCGACCCTGAGGCTGGTGATGACGCCGTCGATGGGCGCGGAGAAGACGGTCTTGGACAGGTTGTCCAGGGTGCTTTTCAGGGAGGCCCTGGCCTGGGCGATCTGGAAGTCGATGGATTGCAGCGAGGCCTCGGAGATGTCCCATTGGACTTTGGCCTGTTCCAGCTGGTCCTTGGAAATCAGCTGGTTGTCGAAGAGGTTTTTCTGCCGGTCGTAATAACTCTTGTTCTTGGCCAGCTGAGCCACGACCTTGATCCGCTCGGCTTGGGAAGTCTGGATGAAAGCCCGGTCGCGCTCGGCGTTGGCCTCGTACTGGGAGGGATCGAGGGCGAGAAGAAAGTCGCCCCGCTTGACCTCCTGGCCTTCCTGGACGCCGATTTTGATGATCCGCCCGGGGATTTGGGCGGAAAGGTTGATGTTTTTTTTCGGCTTGATCTCGCCGGAGGCGGAAATGACGGAGGTCAGGTTCTGCCGGGCGACGATTTCGGTCACGGCCTTGATCGATTTTTCCCTTCGGGAGGACAGGTTGAGGAGGATGATGATCCCGATGAGGGCGACGGCGGCGATGATCCAAAGCTTTTTCTTGTTTTTCATGATAAGCGCCTTGTCACGATGAAATCACCCTTTTATACGGACGGCTCGCCTCGAAAGTTCATTAAAGGACGGTCCTTCTTTTCTTGATTCACCGCGGGGCATCCTTTATGATATCCGGGCATGGCCGCGTATACCCGATTTCCTCGAGGCGGCCCGGGACGTCGCCCGGGAGGCCGGAGACATCCAGAAACGGGATTTTTACCGGCGGGGAGCCGTGTCGTTCAAGGGGGAAATCGACCTCGTCACCGAAACCGATACCGCCTGCCAGGCCCTGATCCATAACCGATTGACGGCCCTCTTTCCCGGCCACGACTTCCTGGGCGAGGAAGGGCTCCGCAACCTGTCCGGGGCGGAGTTCCGCTGGATCATCGACCCGTTGGACGGGACGACGAACTTCGCCCACCGGTTCCCTTGGTTTTGCGTGTCGATCGCCCTGGAGCACAAGGGCGATCATCGTCGCCGGCGTCGTCTTCAACCCGATGAGCGGGGAGATGTTTACGGCCGAGGCCGGCGGCGGGGCATTTCTCAACGGCGAACCCGTCCGGGGTCTCGTCGATCGGCGAGCTCGGCCGGAGCCTGGTCGCGACCGGGTTTCCCTACGACATCCGGGAGTCGCGGACCAATATCGAAGCTCATGACCGGTTCCTAATCGCCGCCCAGGCCGTCCGCCGCTGCGGCTCGGCGGCCATCGATCTCTGTTATGTCGCTTGCGGAAGGTTTGAAGGCTTCTGGGAGCTGAAGCTCAAGCCCTGGGATACGGCTGCCGGCCTCATCGTCCTGACCGAGGCCGGCGGGAAGATCACCGACCTTCAAGGCCGTCCGGCGGATATCTACCGGCCGGAAATTTGCGCCAGCAACGGCTTGATCCATCAGGCCATGCTTGATGTCCTGGAGGGCGCATGATCCGCGCGATCGTCGCCGGATGGCTGGCGGGCGTTTTGGCCGGCGGATTGCCCCTGGTTCAGGTTCAGGAGATCCCCGATCCGGTCCGGCCGGACGATTTCGTCCTGGTGAAGACCATCGAGGTATCGGGCGGTCCCGGCTGGACGGACGCCGGTCTGGACGTCCTCGTCGACCAGGAGTTCTGGTTTGAGGCTTCGGGGACGATCTGCCTCCAGGCCGGCAACCCTGAAGCCGACTGCGGTCCCGAAGGCCTCAAGATCCGCCTCATGCAGCAGCCGATCCCCGAGCAAAACCTCGGTTGCCTTGTCGGCCGCGTCCTTCAGGACGTCGAAGTCATCGAGGACCCGCAAACGAAGGAAAAGACGATCAAAGAACACGGGGTCGCGTTTTTTGTCGGAAAGATCGGTCCGGCGAAAATCCCGGCCGACGGCCGTTTGTTTCTCGGCCCGAACGAAAACGTGACGGGCGACAACTCCGGCGCATTCACTGTCCGGATTTACCGCCGGGGCTGACCGGTCGACGGATAAGACCAACGCAGCGGGCCGCTGCCCGCCCTATTCGTACTTCAAGGCCTCCACGGGGTTGGCCTGGGCGGCGCGCAGGGCCTGGAATCCGACCGTCAGCAGGGCGACGGCGAGCGTGCCCAGGCCGGCCGCCGCAAACAGCCACCAGGCAAGGGCGCTTTATAGGCGAACGGCTGCAGCCAGTCGCGCATCACCAGGTAGGCGGCCGGCCAGGCCAAGAGCATTGGCGATGATAACCCACTTGGAGAACTCCTTGGACAACAGAGCGACGATCCCCGGCGAGGAGGCTCCGAGAACCTTGCGGACGCCGATTTCCCTGGTCTTTTGCTCGGCGGTGAAGGAGGCCAGCCCGAAAAGACCCAGGCAGGCGATGGCCACGGCCCGGAAGGAGAAGATCTTGAGGATCGCCCCCATTTGCTCGTCGGCCCGGTACATCTGGTCGAAGTCCTGATCGAAGAAGCGGTAATCGAAGGGATACGCGCCATTGACCCCTCGCCATGCCGCCTCGACCGAGGCGATCGCGCCGGGGATGTCGCCCGCCTTAAGCCTGACGACGGCGAAGGAAACGGCGCGATGCCGTCGGCCGGATCGCTCCCGTCCATGGCCATGGCCAGCGGCTGGATGGGAGCCCGGACGGATTGATAGTGGAAATCCTTCATCACGCCGACGATGATGCCGTCCATGCCCCAGAAACGAAAGCTCTTGCCGACGGCGTCCGCGGCGTCCAGGCCCATGAGCTTGGCCACGGCCTCATTGACCAAAAAGGCCCTGGATTCGTCCGTCGGGTGGCGGCGGTCGAAAGAGCGTCCTGCGGCCATTTCGATTTTCATCGTCTCCGGATAATCGAAATCGACGAATTCGCAGCCGATTAGAAAGCGCTGGTTGGGATCCTGGCCGTCCCAAGTCGCCCCCCAGCCGTTAGAGCCGATCGCTGGAGGGTTGTTGGGACGTTCCGGTTACGCCCAGGACGTTCGGGTCGCGCAAAAGGCGCTCTTTCAAGACCGCATAGCTCTTGCGGGTTTCTCCGCGCAGAGGCATATAGATCAGCTGGTCTTTGTCGTAGCCGAGCTTCTTACTCCGCATGAAATCGATCTGCCGGGAGGCGACGGCCATGCAGATGAGCAGCGTGATCGACAGCCCGAACTGGACGACGACCAGGAGCTTGCGCAAACCGGCCCCCCGGGCGCCGTCCTTGGCTCTGCCCCGGAGCACCTTGATCGGTTGGAAGCTGGACAGCAGAAGCGCCGGATAGCTTCCGGCGACGAGCCCGGTGAGCAGCATCACGGCCAGGGAGCCGAGGACGAATTTCGGGCTGAACAGCAAGGCCAGCGTAAGCGTTTTTCCGGCGATGGCGTTGAAACCCGGCCTGAGGATGACGACGACGGCGAAGGAGGCCAAGCCGGCCAGGATCGCGGTCAGGATCGATTCTCCGTAGAACTGGGCGGCGATGCGGCGGCGAAAGGCGCCGACGACTTTGCGCAGGCCGACTTCCCGGGCCCGGTTGGCCGAGCGGGCGGTGGCCAGGTTCATGAAGTTGATGCAGGCGATGAGCAGGACGAACAGCCCGATGGCGGCGAAGGTCGTGATGGTTTGCAGGCCTTGGGGCATGCGGTCGAAGCCGAAAAAGCCGAAAAGCCGCAGGTCGACGATGGGCTTGATCATGAAGTCCGGGCCGACATAATCGTTATATCGCTTCAATTGCGCCGGATCGGCCTTGAATCTTTGCCCAGTTGTCCGCGTTGCCCCGCTAGCCGGCCAGCGTCCGGTCGCGGAACAAGCCGGGTGATCTTTTTGATCGGCGGCCGCCACTTCGCTGTTTTCGTGGAGCTGGACGTAGGTGGGGATGCTCGTTGCGTTCCAGTCGTTGATGTCCATGTCCATATTCTTCAGGAATTCCATGGACACGAGGCCGTCGAACTGAAGGGTCGAATTGGCCGGGACGTTTTTCAGGACGGCCTTGACGGTGACCGGGTAACGGTTGTTGATGATCAGCGACTGGCCGATCGGATCGTCGGCGCCGAAATATTTTCTGGCCAGATCTCGGTCATGACCATCGATCCGGGCCCGCCAAAGCCGTCGCCGGAATCGCCCCGGACGATCGGGAAGGAGAACATCGTCAAGAAGAGCCGGATCGACGGCCGTGACGCGGCTTTCGTAAAAGGCCTTTTCCCCCTGGCGGACAAGCAGCGTCCGTCCGGGGCGATCCGGGCGGCATCCCGGATCTCGGGGATATCGGCGATCAGCGCGTCCCTCATGCCATAGGGCGTGACGTTGACGTGGAAAGTCCCCTGGCCGCCTTTTCTGATCCTGCTCGACGCGAAAGAGGGTTTCCGGCGTTGGCGTGGAAGCGGTCGAAGCTCAGCTCGTCCTGGACCCAGAGCAGGATGAACAGGGCGCAGGCCATGCCCAGGGCCAGGCCGGCGACGTTGAGCAAGGAATAGCCCTTGTGTCTCCAGAGGTTGCGCAGGGCGATTTTGAGATAGCTTTTGAACATTTGATGACTCCAATAAAGTTGATTGCTTAAATAACCGGGGAGAGCGGCCAGGACTTGCCGCCAGCAATCCAGCCTGGCAAGCCAAGGGCCTTTTTCCTTTTCCCAATACGTGTAGCGTTCTTCGAGGTCGCCGGCCGCCCCGAACTCGTCCTCCCGCTCGACGATCCGCTCCAAAATGCGGATCGCGAGCCGGGGCGGAGCGGAGGGTTTGGTCATCGGGATTTGTCGAATTCGAACGCCGGGACGCCGACCCACGTCCGCTCGTTGATTTTCCGGCTCTCGGCCAGGGCGTCTTTGCCGGAGGGGGTCAGGCGATAAAGGATCTTGCGGCGTCCGCCGCGCTCATGGGTCGGCGAACTCGTGAGCGTTGTGACGTAGCGGTTTTTCCGTAGCCGGTCAAGCGGGGCATAGGTGGCGCCGAGGGACCATTTCTTCCCCGTCGCCCGCTCGACTTCCTCCCGAATGGTGATGCCGTAGGCATTCTCACCCAGGCGCCAAATAGCCAGAAGGAAGATCTCTTCGATCCGGGTCAATATCCGCATCATGGATTCCTCACGATTAGTATATGCAACGAGGACAAATAAGGTTGCCCGATTTGGGGGGATATTTTTGTTCAACGGCCGCGCGACTGGCGGCTTAAACGCTGCGGGCGTGATCCGTGAAATCGGCCCGGCCAAGATTCCGGTCGAGGGCGGCTCAGGCGCCGTTTTTGCGGGCCAATAGCTTTTCCAGGAACTGGGTATCGTACGTGCCGGCCAGGAAGTCCGAGTTGGCTAGAATCATCGAGATGCAAGGGGATGTTGGTCTTGATCCCGACGATGGTCGTCATTTCCAGGGCGGTCTGCATCTTCTTGATGGCCAGCAGCCGGGACGGAGCGTAGGCGATGATTTTGGCCACCAGCGAGTCATAGGTCGGCGGAATGACCCAGCCGCCGTAAGCGCCCGAGTCCACCCGGATGCCTTCGCCGCCGGGAAGAACCAGGAAGTCGATCGTCCCGGGCGAGGGGGCGAACGTGTTCGGGTCTTCGGCATTGATCCGGCACTCGATGGCATGGCCTTTCATTTCGAGGGCGAAGGGGAAGTTGACCTTCTCCCCGGCGGCCGCCCGGATCTGGGCCTTGACCAGGTTGATGCCGTAGACCATCTCGGTGATGGGATGCTCGACCTGGACCCGGGTGTTGGTCTCCATGAAGTAGAACTTCTTGTCCTCGTCGACCAGGAACTCGAACGTCCCCAGGTTTTCGTAGCCAAGGTACTTGGCCGCGTCCTCGACCGCCTTGATCATCCTTTTCCGGAGCTTTTCGTCGACGAAGGGCGAGGGGGTTTCCTCGATGACCTTCTGGTATTTCCGCTGGACGGAGCACTCCCGCTCGCCGAAGGCGATGATGTTGCCGTGGCTGTCGCCGATGACCTGGATTTCGATGTGGTGGGCCCCGACGATATACTTCTCGATGTAGAGCGAAGGATCGCCGAAGGCCATCTTGGCCTCGTTCTGGGCGATCGGGAACTGCTCCTCGAGATGGTTGTCGTTGCGGCAGATCCGCATGCCTTTGCCGCCGCCCCCGGCCGAGGCTTTGATGATGACCGGGTAGCCGATTTTCTTGGCGGTTTTCTTGGCTTCGGCCGCGTCCTCGAGGATCTTGTCGCTTCCCGGGATGACCGGCACTTTGGCCTTGATCATCTCCTGGCGGGCCCGGTTCTTGTCGCCCATCATCCGGATGATCGACGGCGGCGGGCCGATGAAGGTGAGCCCCTCGGTCTCGCAGATCTCAGCGAACCGGGCGTTTTCGGCCAGGAAGCCGTAGCCGGGGTGAATGGCGTCGGCCTTGGAGATCTGGGCGACGCTGAGGATGTTGGGAATGTTCAGGTAGCTGTCCTGGGCCTTGGCCGGCCCGATGCAGTACTTCTCATCGGCCAGCATCGTGTGGAGCGACGTCCGGTCGCTCTCCGAATAAACGGCCACGGTCTTGATGCCCAGCTCCTTGGCCGACCGGATGATCCGGAGGGCGATTTCCCCGCGGTTGGCGATCAGGATTTTCGAAAACATATCGCCTTAGGCCTGGGGGACGATGGCGAACAGCTTCTGCCCGAACTCGACAGGCTTGCCGTTCTCGACGTAGATTTCTTTGACGACGCCGTCGGCGTCGGATTCGATTTCGTTCATGAGCTTCATGGCCTCGACGATGCAGAGGATCTGTTTTTTCTTGACCACATCGCCGATTTCGACGAACGGGGGAGAGCTCGGGGAGGGGGCCCGGTAGAAGGTTCCGACCATCGGGGAGACGACGGCGTGACCGTCATTCCGGGTTTCCGGAGTGGCCTCCGGGGGGATTCCCGGGCCCGGAGCCGGGGCATAACCGGCGGCCGCCGGGGCGGGGCCTTTGTAGGCGTCGCGGCGTTCCGGCCGATCTTGATCTTAAAACCGTCGATTTCCAGCTCGAATTCCGCCAGGTTTTTATCTTCAAGAAGCTTGATGATCTTGTTGATCTCTTCAAAATCGATTTTCGGGGCCATTCCTGCCTCCTGGGAGATATGCCTATCTCCTTGAATTTGTTCGTTTTCCTTATTTTTTCTGCGAAAAAGACTTCCTAACGTTACCCCATAGGCTTGAACCTGTCAAGATATTAACCAACCACAAAGATATATCTTAACCTGCATTATCCATAAAAATTTTTAATCAAATATTTCTTTTTTTTAGAGATACAAAAACGAGTTTTTACCCTTCGGGCGAGCCGATATAGCCGCATTTGCTTCGTTGCGAAGGGTTCGCAGTGCGACTAGCACAGCTTCACCCTCCGCGCCTCGCATCTGCGGCCATCTCGACTCGTGCATAATGCAGGTTAGCTTAGATTTTCTTCAAACAGCTTGAAATTTCGCTTTTAAGCGATTCCAGGGCTTTTCTAGCCCCGGCCTCTGTTTTGGCCTCGGCAAGGACCCTGATGATCGGCTCGGTGTTGGACGGGCGGATATGAATCCAATGGTCGGCGAAGTCCACCTTCAACCCGTCCAGAAGACTTATGGCGCCGGCTTTTTCGTATCGTTTTTTAAGGAGGGCGATGAGGCGGTGGGCCCGCTCGGCCGACCCCTCGATCCGGTCCTTGATCAGGACGTAGCGGGGGAGAGTCGAAACCAGCGACGAAACAGGCCGCCGTCCCTTGGCCAGGGCTTCCAGGATCAGGCCCATCGCCGCGAAGCTGTCCCGACAGGGGTGGATTTCGGGGTCGATGACCCCGCCGTTCCCTTCGCCCCCGATCACCGCTTTCGGCTTGACCGAAAGGAGCTTCTCGACGACGTTGATTTCCCCGATCTTCGTCCGGAAGATTTTTACTCCGCGGGCGGCGGCGATATCGTCCAGAGCCCTCGTCGAGGAGAGGTTGCAGACGATGGATCCTTTTTCCCGGCTAGAACGTGGCGGGCGGCCAAAACGAGGGTCAGCTCCTCGCCGATGGGTCGGCCCTTTTCGTCGACGACAGCCAAACGGTCGGCGTCGGCGTCCTGGACGAAACCGATGTCCGCCCCGGCCGATTTCACCGCGGCGCAGACATCGGGAATGTTCTCCGGCGTCGGCTCGGGGTCGTGGGCGAATTCCCCGTTCGGCTCGCAATACAAGGGGATGACTTCGCAGCCCAATTCCCTGAGGAATCGGGGGGCGAGCGGCGCCCCTGCTCCGTTATTGCAATCCAGGGCGACTTTGAATTTGCGGCGCCGGACGGCCGCCGAGTCGAACCGGTTGAGAAGCCGTTTGAGATGGGCTTCGCCCGCGTCGGCCATGAGCTGAACGCTTTTATAATTTCCGGATGGGATGAAATCGAACGCGCCCTGGTGGTAGATGTCGAGGTAATCCTCGGTCTGCTGAGGGGTGAGATAAAGCCCCTCGCGGCTGATGAATTTCAGGCCGTTCCAGGGCTTGGGATTGTGACTGGCGGTTACGGCGATCCCGCCGGCCGACTTGGTTGCCTTGGTCACGAACAGGAACGAGGGAATGGGGAGAATGCCGACTTCGACCGGCCGGCAGCCGACCGAAAGCAGGCCGGCGATCACGGCTTCGCTCAACATGATCCCGGACGCGCGGGCGTCGCGTCCGACCAGGACCGGCCCGCCCCCGACATATGTCCCGAAAGCCTGAGCCAGGGTTGCGACCAGCTGCGGCGTGAGGCTGTCGCCGACGATGCCCCGGGCGCCGGAGATGCTGATTTTCAGGGTCGCGTTTTTCTTCATCAGATCATCAGCTCGACGGCCTGGAGGATTTTATCGACTTTCGCCCGGGCCCGCTCCTTGGACTTGTCCTCGGCGATGACCCGGAGCATCGGCTCGGTGCCGGAGGTGCGGACCTGGATCCAGCCGTCCTTGTCTTCGGCCCGGAGGCCGTCGCCGGTGTCGATATCCCGGCCGTGGAAGGTTTTGGCCAGCTCGCCGATCACTCCATGGATTCGAGAGGTCGGGCAATAGACCTTCTCCTTGACGATATGATATCGGGGCAACTGGCCGACGAGGGCGGACAGACGTTTTCCGGTTCGGGCCATCGTCTCCAGGACGAGGCCCATCGAGAGGAAGGAGTCGAAGGCCGGCTGGAAGTCGAGGGCGGCGACGGCGCCGCTTCCTTCGCCGGCCAGAACCGCTTCCTCCTGGCCGACGGCGAGAAAGATATGGGCCGGGCCGACCCGGGTCCGGATCAATGGGCAGTGGTGGGCCCGGGCGACGTCCTCGATCATCCTGGACGTCGAATAGGTCGTGATCACCGGGCCGGGGCGGCGGGAGAGGAGCGCGTCGGCGATCAGGGGGAAAGTGAATTCCTCCGAAAGGGCTTCGGTCGTTTCGCTGACCAGGGAAACCCGGCCGGCGTCGCTGCTGAGGAGGAAGCCGGCCTCCGCGCCGATCGCCTTGACCACCGAAACGGTCTGAGCGGCGTTCCGCGGGCGCGGCTCGGGGTCATGCGGGAAAAAGCCATTGGGCTCGTTGTTGATGGGGATCAGGTCGAAGCCAAGGGCTTCGGCGAACCGTTCCAAGTACGGAGCGGCGGCCCCGGCGCAGGCATCGATCACGACTTTGAATCGGGCCGCCCGGATGGCGGCCGCGTCGACGAAGGCTTGAAGCTCCTTAAAGTAGGGCTCGATGAAGGCCGATTCCGGCGGAATCGTTAACCGGCCGAGATCGTCGGTCGCGGCCTTCTCGAAATTGCCCAGATGATAATGATCCAGGACCTCCTGCCCTTGGAAGGGATTGAGGGAAGTCCCGTCGGGGCCGATGAACGTCAGGGCGTTCCACTGGATGTCGTTATGGCCGGCGGTGATCGCCAGGCCGCCGCCGGCGGCCATTCGGCGGACCGTCTTTTGGAGGATGGGCGTCGGGCAGACCCCGAGGTCGATGACGTCGCATCCGGACGAAAGCAGGGCCGAAACGCAGGCCGACCTGAGCATCGGGCCGTGGATCCGGGTGTCCCGGGCCAGGACGACCGGCTTGCGGTCGAGGAAGGCGCCGAAGGCCGAGGCGAAATCCATTACCAACGTTGGGGTCATGGACGGCCCGACCATCCCGCGAACTCCGGTAATCCCGATTTTCAGCATGTTCTTCGACTCATTATAGCAAGAAGAGTGCACCGGGGATACAAGAAGAATGCTCGGGACAGGTCTTCAACCGTCCCCACCTGATTATATTCCCTATGATTCGCTCTTTTTGCTTTTCCCTGGTTCTTCCCCTATAATGGGAGTCCCATGTTTGACCAGTTGTCCGACCGGCTCCAGAAGGTGATGAAGTTCCTCCGCGGGGAGGGCAAGATCACCGAGAGCAATTTAAATGAGGCTCTGAAACAAATCCGCCTCGCCTTCCTGGAAGCCGACGTCAACTATAAAGTCGTCAAGGATTTCGAGGCCCGGATCAAAGTCAAAGCCCTGGATACGGCGGTTCTCGAAAGCCTAACCCCGGCCCAACAGGTCATCAAGATCGTCCGGGACGAGCTGACCGAGGTTCTGGGGACGACGGACAAGCCCCTTACCTTCGCCTCCGCTCCGCCCTCGATCTTCATGCTCGTCGGCCTCCAGGGCAGCGGCAAGACCACGACCTGCGGCAAGCTGGCCAAATGGGCCGTGGGTAAGGGGAAGAATCCGCTCCTCGTCTCGTTTGACCTCAAGCGGGCGGCGGCCCAGGATCAACTGCGGACGATCGCCGGTCAGCTCCATCTCCCGTTCTACGAGATGACGTCCCAGGCTATGGCCAAACCGAAGACAGCCCTGGCCGACCTTCTCGTTCATACCCGAAATCACGGCTATGACCTTCTGCTGGTCGACACGGCCGGGCGTCTCCATGTCGACGACGAGCTGATGGACGAGCTGAAATACGTCAAGGACGCCCTCTCACCTGTCGAGACGATCTACGTCGGGGACGCGATGACCGGCCAGGATGCGGTGAAAAGCGCCAAGGCCTTCGCCGAGCGGATCGGCCTGACGTCGCTCATTCTGACGAAGCTTGACGGCGACGCCCGGGGAGGCGCAGCCCTCTCGATCGTCGCCGTGACCGGCGTTCCGGTCAAGTTCATCGGCGTCGGGGAGAAATTCGACAAGCTCGAGGTCTTCCATCCCGACCGGATGGCTTCCCGGATCCTGGGGATGGGCGACATCCTCGGCCTGATCGAAAAAGCCGAACAAGAAACCGACCTGAAGGAAGCCGAGGAGATCGCCAAGCGCCTGCGCAAGCAGGAATTCACCTTCGACGATTTCCGATCCCAGCTCAAACAGATTAAAAAGATGGGCTCACTCGAGGGGCTACTCGGCCACCTGCCTCAGGCCGGACCGTTCAAGAAGCTGGCCGGGGCCCAGATGGACGAAAAGCGCCTCCTCCACTTCGAGGCGATCATCGGCTCGATGACGGCCGCAGAAAGGGCCGACCCGAAGATCATCAACGGCAGCCGGCGTCTGCGGATCGCCCGCGGGAGCGGCCGGCCGGTCAGCGAAGTCAACCAGCTCCTTCGTCAGTTTCAGGACATGAAGTCGATGATGAAGAAGTCGGCTTTTCAGAAGATGCTGTCGTCGTTCCGCTAAAAGGAGAGGGGTCGATGTATGTCGCATGTGTGACGATCTGGGTCAAGCCGGAAAGCGAGGAACAATTCGTCGAAGCCACCAAGGCCAACCACGAGCACACCCGCCGCGAGCCGGGGAACCTCCGCTTCGATGTCCTGAAACACGAGAGCGAGCCCGGGCGCTTTTTTCTCTACGAGGTCTACCGGACGCCGGACGACTTCACCGCCCATCAAAAGACGGCCCATTACCTGGCCTGGAAGGACGCCGTAGCCGACCTGATGGCCCAGCCGCGGCAGGGCCAAAAGCACAGGAGCCTCTTCCCCTCCGATGAAGCCGGCTCCTGGTAGGACATCTTCATGAATTTTGAGTGGACCATTCCGGGCCGGATTGTTTTCGGCCGCGGCTCGGCCGCACGGGCAGGCGAACTGGCCGCCGCCTTCGGCCGAAAGGTCCTGTTGATTCGGGATCACGGACTCGCGGCGGATGGCGCTACGGTCCAAGCCGTATGCTCCGCCCTGAACGGCGAACGGCTCGAGGTCGAAGAAGCCGTCGTTCGCGGCGAGCCCGCCGTGGAGGCGGTCGACGAGCTCGTCGGCCGCGTCCGTTCGTTCGAACCGGAGGTTGTCCTCGGTCTGGGCGGCGGAAGCGCGATCGATACGGCCAAGGCCGTGTCCGGACTTCTGGCCAATGGGGGAGAAGCTCTCGATTATCTGGAAGTGATCGGCCGCGGGCGCCCGTTCCATCGGCCCGGCGTTCCCGTGCTTGCCGTCCCTACGACGGCCGGAACCGGGGCCGAAGCCACGCAAAACGCGGTGCTTACGAGCCGCGCTCATAAAGTGAAAGCCAGCCTGCGAGGAGCTGCGCTCATGCCCCGCCTGGCCTTGGTCGATCCGGCCTTGTCCGACTCGCTCCCGCCCGAGATAACGGCCTCAACCGGTTTGGACGCTTTAACCCAATGCCTGGAATCCTACCTTTCGCTCAAAGCCAACCCGGCCACTGACGCTCTTGCCCTCGAAGGCTTGAGCCGGGCGGCCCGGTCGCTTCTGCCGGCTTTCCGGGGAGGCGATGTCCCCGAGGCCCGGGACGACATGGCCCTCGCCGCGCTCCTGAGCGGAATCTGCCTGACCAATGCCGGCCTGGGAGCCGTCCACGGCTTGGCCGCCGCCTTGGGCGGGCAATTCCCCGTCCCTCACGGGGCGGCTTGCGGCCTCCTGCTTCCCCATGTCCTTTCGGCGAACGTCCGGGCCCTGGCCGCACTGTCGCCGAGTCACCCGACCCTGGCCAAATATCGGCGGGTCATGGAGATCCTTGTTCCCGAATGCGAAGGTCTCGAGGGCGGGAAAACCGTCCTTTGCGTCGACCGTTTGCTGGAACTGACGGCGGAGACGGCTATTCCCCGACTTTCCGCTTATGGAATCGACGCATCCGACCTCCCGGCCCTGGCCGCGGCCGCCGCCCGTTCCGGCTCCATCAAGCAGAATCCGGTCGTCCTCCCCGAAGCGGCGCTGGTCGCCATTCTCCGAGCGGCGCTGTAAAGCAAGGGGGGGGCGGGTCTTGCGACTTTCAATTTTACACATCCGTTTATTTTTGTTAGAATCCTTTCACTCACGTTCTTTCCGAAGGGGGAGATGCTCATGAATTCGTTTTTGGCTCCTCGAATCCGCCATATAATCCTCGTCTTCGCGGCGATTGCTTTCGCCGTTCTCCTTCCTGTTATTGACGGCCGGGCGCATGGGATGGAGGAACGGATTGCGCCGGAGGATTCCTCTTCTCCGGCCGGTCAAGCCGTTCCGTCGGCTAACACTCTAACTCCGGCCTGGATCGTCCGGCCGGAAAATGACACGATAAAATGCCTCGATTTCGTTTTGGACGAGGCGGGGAATGTGTATGTGCTTTGGGAGGGTTATACCGGATCTACGGCCGATTCATGGAAAATCGCGAAATACACTTCCATGGGAGCCTTTCTTTGGGAAATTCCTCTCGTTTACCAGCACGAGCAATTGTTGATGAAAGACGACGGCGATTTACTCGTCATGGGGAATTATCTCGCGACGACATTATCCCGGGAAGGAACGGGGATGGCTTCCGTTATTCTCGATGCCAGTCAATTCGGTCCATCTTTCACTGATGAAATAGTCGATTACGCCGTCGATCCATGGGGAAACATCTATGGGGTTGGAGAACATGACACCTCCAACTGGCTTAATCATCACAACAACCTCATCTTGGGAAAGTGGCGTCCAAGCGGCGAATTCTGCTGGCGCAACGAGATCAACGTCTACGGCTGGGGGTATCATATCGACATGGATCGAGACGGCAACGTGTTTGTCGGAGGGACCAGCGGGGCAGCTTGGGGCGACCCGATCCGTCCTTTTGAACCTTTAGAACGGGCTTTTGTATTCAAAATGGACCCGAACGGACAGATGATCTGGAACACGTTCATCGGTCCGGTCGTCTATGCGTTTCGCGGCACGGGATTAAGCGACATCGCCGTAGACGCTTCGGGAAGCTGTTTGGTTTCGGGGAGTGCCAGTTCGAGCGATGCCTGGGGGCCTGGTTTTGAAAGCGGGGTCGGGCGGTTTGTCGCCAAGTTGAATCCTTCCGGCGAGCTTCAATGGAATTCCTTCAGCAACGACACTTTCGGAGGGTATGGGGGGGATTTATCGTATGACACCGCCGGAAATATCGCCGTTCTGGTGGTCGGGCCATACGGTTCTGATTGGGAAATGTCTGTCGCCAAATGGAAAGCGGACGGAGTATTCCTATGGTCTTGTCGGATCGATCAAGCCATTTCCGTTCAAAGTAACTCGAAATCGGCCTTCGATTCATCGGGCGGTTTGGTGTGTCTGAGCGCCGATTGGGTGGGAAAAATTGCCGATGATGTTTCGCTCGCCGTCACCTCTCCCAACGGCGGGGAGAGCCTGGTCGCCGGCTCAATTCACCCGGTCACCTGGACCTCGAGCGGTCCGATGGCCAATGTAAAAATCGAGTTTTCATCGGATAACGGGGCGACTTGGATGACGATCGCGGCCTCGACGCCGAACACAGACTCCTATTCCTGGATCGTCCCGGCGGTGACCTCGGGTAATTGCCTCGTCCGGGTGAGCCATGCGGCGGCCGGGACGCTGATGGACACGAGCGATGCGGTGTTTTTCATCGCGATCACCTCGCCGATTATCGGCCTTTCGAAAACGGCTTTGAATTTCGGGACAGAGCGGAACGGGGCGCCGACACAGCCGCAGACGGTCGCGGTCTCCAACCTTGGGATCGGGACCTTGAACTGGATGGCGGCCGCCTCGGCCGATTGGATCTCCGTCACGCCGGGAAGCGGAATAGGAGCGGGGGTACTGACGATCAGCATCGCCCGGACCGACCTGGAACCGGGAACTTACGCGGGAACGGTCACGGTGACCGATCCTTATGCCTCCAATTCGCCGGCGACGATTGCCGTGGGGTTGAACGTGAAGGCGGAAGGCGCGGACGCCCCGCCGTTGGGAGCGTTTGATGGGCCGGCGGATGGGTCGGTGGTCTCCTCCTCCATCCCGGTGACGGGCTGGGCCCTGGATGATATCGGTGTTGCGTCGGTCAAGATCTATTGGGGCACGGGCCTTGAGGACCGGGCTTTCATCGGAGAGGCGGTGTTTGTCGAAGGGGCCCGGCCCGACGTGGAAGCGGCCTACCCGGGATACCCTCAAAACAGGCGGGCCGGGTGGGGATATATGCTGCTGACGAATTTCCTGCCGTTGGGGGATGGGCCCTACACGCTCCTGGCCTATGCCACCGACGGGAAGGGGAATGAGACGCTTCTGGGATCGAAAGCGATCAACGTCGACTGCGCGGCCGCCGTATTGCCGTTTGGGGCGATCGACACTCCGGCCCAGGGCGGAACGGCCTCGGGAAGCGCCTATGTCAATTTCGGCTGGGCCTTGACTCCGCTGCCCAAGTCGATTCCCATCGACGGGTCAACGATCACGGTTTGGGTGGATGGATTGCCGTTGGGTCATCCGGTCTATAACAACTATCGGGGGGATATCGCGACGCTATTTCCGGGGTATGCCAATTCGAACGGAGCGGTCGGATATTTCAACTTGAATACGACGGGCTACGCCGATGGCGTGCATACGATCGCCTGGAGTGTGACGGATTCGGCCGGAGCAGCGGACGGGATCGGGAGCCGCTACTTCTCGATCCAGAATGCGGCGGGAGGAGCGCCGGGCTCTCCCGCTTCGTCGACGGCCTCCGGTTCCGCGGTCGACTCCCGTCAGCAACAAACAGGCATCCGCCCGGCTTCGGAATTGGATCAGATCCCGGAGGACCGGCAGCGCCCGCTTTATGTCAAACGCGGATTCGGGGTTGACCAGCAGGCCGAGATGGTCCTGCCTGATCCGAATGGAAATCTCGTCATCATAATGCCGGCAGTATCGCGAATCGCGATATGTCTTGAAGATGACTTGCTCCAAACCGAGCAGGAAAATTCTTTTCAATATAAACTCGGGCGAAATCGGGGATCGAAGTCGAATTTGGATTCTTCCTCCGGCGGCGTTGGATATGAGGCCTATGAGCATGTGCGAGACGAACTTCGGCCGCTTCCTATCGGGGCGTCGTTCGACTCGCAAAAGGGGATTCTTTATTGGCAGCCGGGGCCGGTTTTCCACGGGGAATTCCGGTTTGTGATCGTCGATAAGGGGGCAGGAACGAAAAAGACGATCACTGTCGGGATAGACCGATAAAAGCAAGGGGGGCAGGTCTTAATAATCGACATTGATCCGTGGATATCAGAAGGGATCCTTCGTCTGACCGCCGGAAAGCGTTAAAACCCGGCCGTGCTGTAAAAACATTGACTTTTTGGGCGATTTTGGCTATCATCTCCAAACCATTTTAAACGAACGGATTACACACCCATGATGTCACTGCGTTTGATGAGAATCGGAGCCAAAGGCCAGCCCGCTTACCGGGTCGTCGTGATCGACTCCAAAAAACCCCGGGAAAGCAAGGCCAAGGCGATTATCGGGTCCTACAATCCCCTGACCGACCCGGTCGAAGTGAAAATCGACCTCGAGAAAGCGAAATATTGGCTGGACCGGGGCGCCAAGCCCTCGGAAACCGTCAAATCGCTCCTGGCCAAGCTGCAGAAAGCGGCGCCCAAAGCCTGAGCCCAGGCCGTTTTCCGCCGAGGAGGTTGACCGTGAAAGAACTCGTCGAATTGATCGCCCAAGCCCTTGTCGACCAACCGGAAAAAGTGATCGTCAGCCAGGTCGATAGCGAGCAAAACACGACACTCGAGCTAAAGGTTGCCCCCGAGGACCTGGGAAAAGTCATCGGCAAGCAGGGCCGGACGGCCCGGGCCATCCGCATCATTCTCGGCGCCGCCGGGATGAAGCTGAAGCGCCGCTACAACCTCGAAATCATCGAAAAGTAACCCTCCCGTGAAACGTTTGGGACGGATCATACGAACGCAGGGCCGCCGCGGGGAAGTGAAGGCGGTCCTGGACGCCGTCCCCGGGGAGCAAGGTTTTTTTTTCGAATCTTTCTGAAAGACAAGCGACGCTTTCCGCGAGTTCGAAGTCGAATCCCTCGTCCCTTATAAAAACGCCCATACCCTCAAGCTTCGGGGCGTCGAGTACGATTTCCGAGGCCGCGGCCCTGACCGGCCGGGAGATTTTCGGCCGGGACGAAGAGGTCGCCCCCCGGGGCGAGGACGAGTTTCTGCCCGAAGAATTGGCCGGGTGCCGGGTGACGACCCGGGACGGCCGGGCCGTGGGCATGGTCCGGACGGTCTGGGAAGCCGGGCGGAGCCCCGATGCTCACCCTGGAGCCTTCGGCCGGGAAGGACGAGATTTATATCCCGTTCAACCGGTCGATCTGCTCCGAAATCGACGTCGCCGCCAAACGGATCGTCATCGACCCGCCGGACGGCCTTTTGGACTTAAATGAGATTTGATATAATCACGATCTTCCCGGAGATGTTTTCGAGCGTCTTTGCCGCCGGAATCATCTCCAAAGCCGTCCGGGAAGGACGGCTGGATCTGCGGGTGCATGACCTGCGTGATTTCACGACGGACAAGCACCGGCAGGTGGACGATCGGCCGTACGGCGGAGAGGAAGGGATGGTTTTCAAGCCGGAGCCCATTTTCGCCGCCGTGGAAGCCGTGAGGGGGTCCGGCGGACGCGCCCGTCTATCTCCTCTCGGCCGCCGGCCGGAAGTTCGACGACGGGCTGGCCCGGGAGATCGCCCTCCGGCCGAGCGTCGTACTGATTTGCGGACGGTATGAGGGCGTGGACGAGCGGGTCGCCCGCCATTTGGCCACGGACGAGATTTCGATCGGCGATTACGTGGTCACCGGAGGCGAGCTTCCGGCCATGGTCGTTGTCGACGCCGTTTCCCGGCACATTCCGGGCGTCGTCGGCAAGGAAGGGTCGGTTCGCCGCGAGTCGTTCGCCGACGGGACTGCTGGACTATCCGCAGTACACCCGTCCCCGGGAGTTCCGGGGGATGACGGTCCCGGAGGTCTTGGTCTCCGGAGACCACGAAAAGATCGAAGCCTGGCGGCGCCGCAAGGCGCTGGAGAAGACCCGGCAGAGGAGGCCCGACCTCCTCGCCCGGCTCTCTCTCTCGCCCGAGGACCGCATGTTGCTCGACGAAATTTGCGAAGAAAGGAACGAATCATGAGCCTGATGCAATTGACGGAAGACAAGGTCCTGAAGAAAGATCTGACCCCCTTCGCCGTCGGGGACACGGTCAAAGTTCACGTCCTGATCAAGGAAGGCGAGAAGGAACGTGTTCAGATTTTCCAGGGCGAGATCATCGCGAAGAAAGGCCGGGCGATGAGCGAGACGTTCACCGTCCGTAAGGTCTCCTTCGGCATCGGCGTGGAGCGGATTTTCCCCCGCCAGTCTCCCTGGATTAAAAAAATCGAAGTGGTCCGGAGCGGCCGGGTCCGCCGGGCCAAGCTCTATTATCTCCGCGGCCTGAAAGGCAAAGCGGCCAAGCTCCGGGAGATCCGGTAAGCCCCCTGCCTTGCCCGATTTCGAGATCGAACGCCGGCATCTCGAGGCGGGGCGGAGGCTGATCGCCGGCGTGGATGAAGTCGGCCGCGGGGCCTTGTGCGGCCCGGTCGTCGCGGCCGCCGTCCTTCTCCCGTTCTCCTGGATTTCCGGTCCCCGTCCCGAATGGGTCGAGCGGATCGATGATTCCAAGCGCCTGACGCCCAGGTCCCGGACTCTCTTGGCCCGGGAAATCCGGCGGGTGGCCGTCTACGGCCTCGGCTCGGCGGATCCTTCCGAAATCGACGCCATCAACATCCTCCGCGCTTCGCAGGAAGCGATGCGCCGGGCGGTGGCCGCCCTCTCCACTCCTCCCGATATGATTCTCCTGGACGGCCTGCCGTTCGACGGATTTGCCCGGCCGCGGGAAGCCGTGGTCCAGGGCGACCGCCGGAGCGTCTCGATTGCCGCCGCTTCCATTCTGGCCAAGGTTTGCCGGGATCGGATCATGAGCCTGGCCGGACGCCGATATCCCGGGCTATGGAATCGAGCAGCACAAGGGATACGGCACGCAAGCCCATTACGAGGCCCTGGCCCAATTTGGGCCTACCCCTTTTCACCGGAAGACGTTTAAACTACAATACCAACCGAAGCTATTTGAATCCCCATGAGCACCAAGGCTTCCGACCGGGCGAAAATCACCGATAAAGCGGAACACTACGTCAAGGCCGGAAAGATCGAAGAAGCGGTCGCCGAATACCGCAAGCTTCTGGACGGCACGGGCCAGGACATCTCCATCGGGAACATCATCGGGGATCTTTGTCTCCAGCTGGGCCAGGAAGACAATGCCCTCCAGCTTTTCCTGGCCAATGTCGAGACGCTGGAGACGGCGCGGGGCGTATTCCCAGGCCTTGGCGATTGCAAGAAAAGTCAATAAAATCCGGCCTAACGACCCGATCGGGATGGTTCGCCTGGCCGACCTTTACGGCCAATTGGGATTTGCGATCGAAGCCCGGAACGAATATGTCCGGGCGGCCGGCGAACTGGAAAAGCGCAACGAGAACTGCGCCGCTGATCGCCCTTTACGAGAAACAAGCCCGGATCGACCGGTCCGACCTCGTGACCCGGTTGAAACTGGCCAAGCTTTATTTAGAGGACGGGATGGGCGACCAGGCCCAGGTCGTCCTCAACGACGCGGGCGATCTGCTCTACGTCCGCAAGGAATACGGGGAGGCGGAAAAGATCCTCCTCGAAGCGGCGGCGATCGGGGACGCCGACCTTCGGACGCTCTCCAACCTCCTCCGGGTTTACCGGGAGATGCAGAAGCCCGAAGCATCGCTGGCCCTTCTGGACCGGGTGATCAAGAAGCGCGGCCCCCGGCCGGACCTCCTCGGCCTCCTGGCCGGGCTTGTACACCGAGCAAGGGGACGACGGAAAGGGCGCCGATATCTATGTCCGGATCCTGACCCAGGATCCGGGGAACTACGATGTCCGGGCGAAAGCGGGCCTGGTCGAGATCACGCCGCGGCCGCCCGATGTCGGCCCTGGAAATCTTCGACCCCCTCGTTTCGCATTTTCTCCAGAAAAGCGACGAGGACAAAGCCATCGGCCTTCTGGGTCTGATCCTGATGTCCGGCACGCATGCATCTTCCGACGCTCGAGCGGCTGACCGGCGTTTTCCGCGGCGCGGGCCGGACAAGGGATCTGGAAACCGGCCTCCGGTCGCTGCTTCATCGAATTCCGGAACGCCGGCCGGGAAAACGACCGGATCCGCGTCCTTCGTGAGCTTTACATGCTCATTCCCCTGGATCCCGACATCGCCCGGGAAGCCGAGGAGATGGGCATCAAGAAGGAGCTCCGCAGGGCGGCGGACGCAGAGGCGGGAGGCCGTCGCCACCGAGGAAGACCGGGAAATGATCCGGCTGAACTTGGCCAAAGACCGAGCTTTACCTGGAACAGGGCCTGACCAAGAACGCCCGCCGGATCTGGAAAATTTGCGGCTCCTTTACCCCGACGAGCCGCGCATCCAGAGGAAATACGAGGAGATCCGGAACGCCGAGACCGGAGTCTGAAGGACGAGGAGATCCCCGAGGTCGTCGAGGAGACGACCTCGCGGAGGGAAATCGATATCATCGGGATATCCGCCCAAGGCGCAGCGTCGCCCAAGCCCGCGCGCGCTGCCTCTCCCGTCTCCGCGGCCGTCAAGCCGCAGCCTCAGGCGCCGCCCGGACGCGGCCCGCACCGCCTGTTCGTGCCCGCGATCATTACGCCTCCGGCCCCGGTCGAAATGACCGGCCCTTCCGCATCTGCCCCGGAGCCTCCGCCTCCTGGCCCGTTCATGCGGAGCCTCCCGAACTGCCGGGCCGCCCGTTTCCCCGGCTCCGCCTTTCGGGCCCGAGGAATTCCGATGTCCAATCCCCCGAGCCGGAAGTCGTTCGTTCCGAAACGGACCGAACCGGAGATCCCCGAGCCCGAGCCGGACGGGTACCTGAACCGCCGCCACCCGCCTCCGTCTCCACCGGCATCCCCGGCGACGGTCTTTCCGCCGCCTGTCGCCAAGTCTGCCCGGGCGAAAAGGCCGACCCCGGTGTTCTCCGTCCGCAGCGGATCGCCGCCGCCCTCGGCTTCGGCGTCCGCCTCCGCGTCAAGGCGAGAAGCCGTGGAGTCGTCGTCCGGCTCCAAGGTCACGGCCGCCCAGATCTTCGCCGGATTGGACATCGTCGGTCCGTTCGTCCCGCCGGCGGAAGCGATCGCGGCCGCCCAGGGCGCCGGGCTATATCGATATCAGCGATAAGATCGAGGAAGAGATCGAGGCCCTCGAGGCGGAATTCTACAAGCAGATCAAGGAACGGACCTCGGTCATCGAAAAGGACCTGCTCGATATCGTCCAGGAATTCCGCCGCCAGGTCGACATCAAGCTCGATCAGCGAAATTACGAAGCGCGGTACAACCTGGGCCTGGCCTTCCTCGAGCAGGGTCTTTACGAGGAGGCCATCGCCGAATTCGAGCTGGCGGCCGGGGACGAAACCGCGGGCCGCCGATTGCTGGGGCCTGATCGGCCAATGTTACGTCAAGAAGAGAAATTATCCCGAAGCCCGCCGCTGTTTCGAAGGGGCGATTTCCCTGACCGCGGCGGAATCGCCCGAGCGATTCGCCTTGGCCTACGAGCTGGCTTCGTTCTATGAGATGATGAGTGAGAACGAAGCCGCCCTGGCGCTTTACCGCGAAGTCTCGGATTGGAATCCGAAATTCCGGAACACGGCCAAGCGGATCAAAATTCTGGAAAAGATCGTCTCCTGACCGGTCCCGTTTCCCGCCATGAACGTCCTCGACCTCAGCCATCCCCTGGGCGAAAATACGCCCGCCTATCCGGGAACGGAACCGCCCCGGATCGCCGAACGCCTGCACGGTCGAGAAGGATGGGTTCGCCGAAAAGCTTCTCTGCCTCTATTCCCATACCGGAACCCATGTCGATGCGCCTTCCCACATGATCGAGCCGGGGCGGCGACGATGGATTCGCTCGAGGCCGGGCGGTTTGTCGGGCCCGGATGCGTTGTGGACTCTCCCGGATCGGACGGACGCGGATCGAAATCGCCGACTTGGAGGGGATGCGGGACAGGATCGCCGAATCGGAATTCGTCCTTGCTGCGCAGCGGCTGGTCGGAGCGTTGGGGCGATCCGTCTTATTTTTCGGGATACCCGGTTCTGTCGATCTCGGCGGCCCGATGGCTGGCGGCCTTTCCTCTCAAGGGACTCGGAGTGGACATGATCTCGTTTGACGAGATGCATTCGACGACGATGGATGTCCATAAGGTGCTTTTTAGCGAAGGGCATGATTCTCGTCGAAAATCTGACGGAGCTGGAGCCGTTGACCGGCCGGGAGTTCGTTTTCTCGTGCTTGCCGTTGAAAATCTCCGGCGGCGACGGCTCGCCGGTAAGAGCGGTCGCCCTGCTACCCTAAGCGGTCCTCTTCCGTTAGAACCTAAACCGGACGATGTTCGCTCTGACTGTCGTTTCCCTTTTATTTCTACCCGCACGAAATAGAAGAGAGTTTTTAAGATTAGTTTTCGCGAATTTTATCGAGCGGGATGTCGAGGTTCGGCTTCCCCTCGTAGCCGCGGAAGTCGAAGTGCCACCATTCCGACTCATAGGGGATGAATCCGCGGCAGGTCATCGCCGCCTCAAGCAGGGCCCGGTGGGCAAGCGCTTCTTTCGGCAAATCCATGTACGCCCGGCCGGCCTTTTCCGTGAAGTCGTCAAACGGCGTGGGCATGAGGACTTCGTTTCCGGCGGCGTCGACGAGGGTCAAGTCGACGGCGTAGCCCCGGTTGTGGCGAGAGCCCTGGGCCGGGTCGGCGACGAATTTCGGATCGGGCAGAATCGACCAGAACAGCTTCTGGACGGAAAGCGGCCGGTAACCGTCGAAGATTTTCAGGCCGTAGCCCAGGCTGCGGAGATCGGCCTGGACCAAAGCTAGAGGCCTCGGCCGCCTCTTTCACCAGAAAACACCGGGCCACGGGATAGACCGCCTTGCCGGTGAAGTTATTCGTCGTGGCGTAGCGGATGTCGAGGATGATATCCGGGATGACGGTGTTGAGCTCGACGAGCCGGGTCTGGGATTGGGTGTCCGCCGGCGACGTAGCCGGCCGGCACCCGGAAAAGGCCAGGAGGACAGCAAGGAGGATGACCGGGAATAATGGGGGCGGGAATAATGGGGCGGCCCAGAAAATCTTATTGAAAATAAACGAAATAAGCTGTTTTTTGGGGAAGAAGTTCGCCTTAGAGACTGTTTTTTACCCATTAAAACACCATTCTAAGGAAAATCGTTGAACGAGCGCCGCAGAAACACATTAGTCGGAATCTTTCCTTAGAGAATCATTTTTAGCCCCGAAAAGCAACCTCTAAGACGGAAAACATCGGCTATTTTCGGGCGATCATCAGGAAATAAAAAAGTCGAGGGAAATCCGCGGAAGGCGGATTTCCTTCAGCCCGATATGAGGAGGGACGAAGTCGGCGCGATTACTTGATGACTTTGGCCGAGAGGATGAGGATCAAGCCCTTATCGGCGTCGCTCTTGGACACGCCGACGACGGTCTTTTCCCCGACTTTGAGCTGCAGAGTGGTTCCGATGAGCTCGTTGTAATACATCTGCATCGACTGGGTTTCTTCCTTGGTTTCCTGCTTGGTCGTCCGCTGGGAAATCCACTCGGGTTTCCGGAGCTGGATCTTCGCTTGAATGGTTTCGGTCGCGCCGTCTTTGATGTATTTGGGCTCGAGGCGGATGGCATATTCGCCCTTCGGTCCGAATTTAGTATCGGCCTCGTTGCCGTCGATAACCCGCATGATCGTTCCGTCGAGCAGGGAGAAGCTTTTATATTTCAGGATGCTGCGGAGTTCACGGATGACGGGGTCGTTTTTCAGGGATTCATCGCCCGGTCCCTCGGCTTCCATCCCCTGGATGAGTTGAACGGTGAACTGGATCTCGACCGGCTTGACGTCGAACTCCTTGACGATTGAAATCATTTTCTCGATGATTTCGGGCGTTTCGGTGACGACGATCGATTTAGCCGTGCGGTCCATAACGTTGGAAATCCGGCTGCCTGGGTTCCGAAAATTGGAGATCAAAGAATGCACCGTGACGGCGTCCAGATAATTAAACTTAATGATTTCCGTCCGCATCTCCGCCGGGGGATGTGGCGTCGGGGCCGGCTGTTTGGGTTTGGTTGCAACCTGGGCTTCGTGTGCGACCGCCTCTTTCGGGGGCGGGGTTTGCTCAACTGTCACGGCGACCGGCGCTCCCGACGCCGCGGGGACCGACATCGCCGTCGGAGCGATCATCGCGGGCGCGGCCGCCACGGGGGTGGAGGGATGTGGCATGACGGCGATGTTGGCCGGATGAGGGATCGTGGCTTCAGCCGTTGTCGGAGCCGTGGGCACGGGGGGTGTCATCTGGGCGATAGCCGCCGGAGGAGCCGGAGTCGTCGCGACAGGATGCGGCGTGAGGCCGGGCGCCGGATGAGCGAGTGCCGGAACCGCGCCCGTAGGAGATGTCGCGGCGACCGGGGCTTTGTGCGGAGTCGGAACGGGCTTGGCCGGATGAGGGACGCCTTGGGCGGGCGGCACGGGCGAGGCCGGGACCGCGGTTGTAACCACCGGCTTGGGCGGCGGCGGAGTTTGGTCCTGGGCCTGAGCGAATCCGCCGAGGGTGAAAACGAACGCGGCGGCAACAAAGAACGAAACGGTTTTTTTCATGTCAGTCCTCCAGTTTGATATTGTCGTTGACGAACCAGACGATGTGAAGGCCGGTCTCCTGCGATATCCAGGTCAGCGTCGGGACGTCTCCCGCCGCCGGTTTGGACGATTGTCCTTTATTCGCTTGGGCATACAACGCGGCCGGGTCGATGACGGGATCGATCGGCTCGATAATTTTGGGCTGTCCGGAAGCAACCGCGGCCGAAACCGGCTGATTCTCCACCGCCGGGACGAGCCAGGGGAATCGGCGGACGCCGAACAGAACGGCCGCACCGACCAGGAGAACGGCCAGCCCGTAGGCAAAGACGGGCTTGAGGGCAAAGTCCATCCGGCGGGGCTTCACGACTTCTCCGCCCGTCACGGCTTTCCGGACCGCGACGCTCCATTCGGCTTCGGTGAAATCCTCGTTATGTTCGGAAAGGGCGTCTTTCATGCGGTCAAGGAGGGCTTGATCGTCGGTCCGGCGGCTCATCGGGCGTTCTCCGTCAGGGCAAGTCCCAGTTCGGCCAGGCGGTTTCGGAGCTTTCCCCGAGCCCGGGAGAGATTGACGCGGACCGAAATGGCAGAGCTTTTGGTGATTTCGACCGTTTCTTTGATGCTTTTTTCCTCCAGGTCCCGGAGGATGAAGACTTCCCGCTCCCGGCCGCTCAGCACGGACATGGCTTCCAGCACCCGGCCGCGAATTTCTACCCGGTCGTGGGTTTCCTCAGGGCGGGGGTCGTTGGAAACGGCGCTGTCCAGGAACGAATCCCCGGCCCGGCCGGCCTCCCGGCCTTTTTTCCCTCCGAAATCCCGGGCGGCGTTGACCAGGATCTGAAGGAGCCAATTGCGGAACCCCCGTTCCAAGTCGCATTTGCCGAGATAGCGGAAAGCCCGGAGGAGGGTTTCCTGGGAAACCTCCAGGGCATCCTCCCGGTTTCCGGTCATCTTATAGGCCAGGCCGAACAAGGTCCGCCGGTAGGGGAGGACCAGCGGCTCGAAAGCCGTGGAATCACCGGCCAGGACTCTTGCAACCAATTCTTTCTCCTTCACGTCCATTTCACAACCGAGTATATCCCCGGAGGCCTTAAAACGTTAAGAGAAAAGCAATGGGGCCGGGTCTTGCTTTTTCCCGGGCCGAACGCTATAAACGAGCTATCCGGTTACGGCGAGGAGAACCCATGAGCGCGGACCCGATCCTGGTGGCCAAAGGCGAAAAAGAAATCCACATTCTTCCCAAGATGGCCAACCGCCACGGCCTGATCACCGGGGCGACGGGCACGGGCAAAACCGTGTCGCTGCAGGTTCTGGCCGAGAATTTCAGCGCGATCGGCGTCCCTGTCTTCATGTCCGACGTCAAGGGCGATCTCAGCGGCATCAGCAAACCCGGGACGGCGACACCGAAGATCGTCGACCGGATCAACATGCTCCAGCTCGGCGACTACCCGTTTACCGGCAAGCCGGTCGTCTTTTGGGACATCTTCGGCGAGCAGGGCCACCCCGTCCGGACGACGATCAGCGACATGGGCCCGCTGCTCCTCAGCCGCCTTTTCAACCTCAGCGAGATCCAGAGCGGAGTGCTCTCCCTTGTCTTCAAAATCGCCGACGACAACGGCCTGCTCCTCCTGGACTCCAAGGATCTCCGGGCCATGCTCCAGTACTGCGGGGAGCACGCCGACGAATTTCAGACGGAATACGGCCGGATCTCGGCGGCCTCGGTCGGGGCGATCCAGCGATCGCTCCTCGACCTCGAGACCCAGGGCGGGGATAAGCTCTTCGGCGAGCCGGCCCTCAACCTCGAGGATTTCATCCAGACCGATTCCCAGGGCCGCGGGATCATCAATATCCTGACCGCCGACCGGCTCATGCTCCAGCCCAAGACCTACGCCACCTTCCTCCTCTGGATGCTGGCCGAGCTCTACGAGAACATGCCCGAAGTCGGCGATCTCGAAAAGCCCCGGCTGGTCTTCTTCTTCGACGAGGCCCATCTTCTCTTCACCGACGCCCCCGACGTCCTCCTCCAGAAAATCGAGCAGATCATCCGCCTGATCCGGTCCAAAGGCATCGGCGTCTTCTTCGTCACCCAGAACCCGCTGGATGTGCCCGACATCGCCCTCGGCCAGCTCGGCAACCGCATCCAGCACGCCCTCCGGGCGTTCACCCCGCGCGATCAGAAGGCCGTCCGGGCCGCGGCCACGACGTTCCGGGCCAACCCCAAGCTCGACACCGAGAAGACGATCACCGAGCTGGGCGTCGGCGAGGCCCTGGTTTCCTTCCTGGATGAAAGAGGCCAGCCCGGAATCGTCGAGCGGGCCTTCATCCTCCCGCCCCACAGCCAGATCGGGCCGATCACGCCCGACGACCGCCGCCGGATCATCGAAAGCTCGGTCCTCTACGGCCATTACGAAAAAGCCCTGGATCGGGAATCGGCCTACGAGCGGTTGAAAGAAAAAGCCCGTTTGGCCGAGGAAGCGATCGCCGAGCGGGCGGAAACTCAACCCCAGGCTCCTTACGGCTATCCCCAGCCTCAGGCCCCGACCTACGGACAGCCGCGCGCTCCGCGCCCGGCCGGCCGGCCGAAAGACACGTTCATGGAGTCCGTCGGGAAAAGCGTCGCCAGGTCGCTGGCCACCTCGGCCGGCCGCCAGATCGTCCGCGGCATCCTGGGCTCGATCCTGGGCGGGAAGCGGCGCTGACGCGCCGGGCGGTGCGATCCGCTCGATCATCCGTTAAAAATCATCTTCAGTGAGAAAATCCGCCGGTTCGCTCCGTTCTCTATGGTGCAACGGGGCGGATCATGAACGGACTCATCAATCAAAAGGCCGGCGGGCCCGACCGGGACATCGTCCTTCTCGGCCGGAGCGACGCTTTCCACAGGGTGTTGGATCTGATCGATCGGCTGAAAGACCTGGACACGCCGGTGTTCATCTCCGGCGAAAGCGGAACGGGCAAGGAAATCATCGCCCGGGCTCTCCACTATAAAGGCGCCCGGGCCGGCGGCCGTTTCATCGCGGTCAACGGCGGGGCGATTCCCGAAAACCTCCTGGAGAGCGAGCTGTTCGGCTACGCCCGGGGGTCGTTCACCGGAGCCCTCCGGGACAAGCCAGGCCTCATCGAGGAGGCCTCGGGCGGGACGTTTTTCCTGGACGAGGTCGGCGACCTGGGATATCCCCTGCAGGCCAAGCTTCTCCGGGTTCTCCAGGAGCATGAGATCCGCCGGATCGGCGAAACGCGGAACCGGGCCGTCGACGTCCGGTTCATCAGCGCGACCAACAAGAACCTGGACCGGGAGGTCCGCCTCGGCCGGTTCCGCGAGGACCTGTACTACCGGCTCCGCATCGTCGCGATCGATGTTCCGCCGCTTCGCGAACGGCGGGACGATTTGGAGCTTCTCCTCCGCCATTTCATCGCCCGCTACGGTGAGGAAATCGGCAAAACCCGAGTCTATTTCACCCCTCGGGTGATGGAGACTTTTTTGAGCTATGCCTGGCCGGGCAACGTCCGCGAGCTCCAGAACGAGATCCAGAGGTGCCTGATCCTCTGCGGCTCGGAGAATATCGTCCGGCTGGAGCACGTGTCGCCCCGGATCAATCCCGAGCACCGGGCCGCATCCGCGCCCGCCCCCGAATCGCTCAATTTTTTTGAGGCCAAGGCGGATTTCGTCCGGCGGTTCATCGGCCAGGCCCTCCGCCGCCACGAGAACAACAAGGCCCGGACGGCGGAGGAGATCGGATTGTCCCGCCAAGCCCTCTTTAAGATTCTGAAAAAACATCACATCGGCGCTCCCGGCGTCCGGGAGGACGCGGACGAGGTTTGAAGCCGCCGCCGGTTTCTGCTAACGTGGAGGCATGAACGGAAGCGATGAGAAGAGCGAAGAGAAGAACGGCGAAAACGTGTTCGAGATCGCCTGCCCCCATTGCGGGACGGTGATCTGGGTGGACGGAGAAAACCGATCCGTCCTGAAGACCGAGCGGGTCGCCCGGAAAAAGGAATCTTTCGACGATCTCCTGAGCCGGGAAAAAACGAAGCGGGACGGCCTGGCCACAAAATTCGAAGCCACGGCCTCCCTTGAAAAGCAGAAGAAAGACAAGGCCCGGGACGCGTTCGCCAAGGCCTTTGTTTCCTCCGGAGAGGAGCCGCCGGATAAGGATTAGTCGTTCGTTTTCGTCATCGTGAAGCCGGTCAGGCCGAAGATTGCCAGAATCACGATGGCCGCATAGTTGCCGATCGCCCAGGGAAGGTAATCCATGACCGGTACACCCAGGGCTCCGGAGACGTAGACTCCGGCCATGCTCCAGGGGACGAGAGGGACGATGATTCCGCCGCATTCGTCGATGATCCGGGACAGGTTCTGGGGGGCCAGCTTCAGGCGCTTGAAGGCCGGGCCGAGAAGCTCTCCGGGCAGGATGACGGCAAGATAAGAGCTTCCGGTCACGAGGGCGGTCACGACGCAGGAGCCGATCGTCACCAGAACGATGCTCCCGACCTTGCGGGCCCCGGCCATGACCTTCTCCAGAATCACCCCGAGCATCCCGGTTTTCTGCATGATTCCGCCGAAGCAAAAGGCGGTGATGGCCACCAGCTGCGTCTCCATCATGCTCATCAAGCCGCCCCGGCTGAGAAGACGGTCCACTTCGGCCACTCCGGTCGCCGAGGGATAACCCGTGTTCATGGCCGTGGCGATGTCCACCAGGCTCGTGTTCTGAAATATTGCGGCCAGGATCGCGGCGACGAACGACGAAAGAAGCATTCCGGGCACGGTCGGTTTCTTGGCGAAGGCCAAATAAAAAACGATCAGGATCGGGAGCAGGAGCCAGATGTTGAAAGTGAAATGAGTCCGGAGCGTTTCCGTGAGCCGGGATACCGAGTCCGAGGAGACCGCCGCTCCCGAATACCGGAGGCCGAGAAAGAAATATACGGCCAGGCTGAGAATCCAGCCGGGTACCGCCGACTTCATGATGTGCTTGATGTGGTCGAACAGGTCCGCCCCCGCGGTGACCGCAGCTAGATTGGGAATGTCGGAGAACGGCGACATCTTGTCCCCGAAATATGCTCCGCAGACCACGGCTCCCGCGGCCAGGCCGAGGGGGATCCCGAGTCCCATGGCGATCCCGATGAAAGCGACGCCGACGGTGCCGACCGTCCCCCAGCTGGTTCCGGTCGCCAGGGCGGTCAAGCTGCAGATGAAACAGGCCGTCACCAGGAAGAATTTTGGGGAGATGAGCTTGAGCCCGTAATAGACGACCATCGGGATCGTCCCGGAGGCCATCCAGGCGCCGATCATAACACCGACGGCCAGCATGATGAGGATCGCCGGGAGGGCTTTGGTAATTCCCTCGACGATACCCCGTTCCATGTCCTTCCAGGAATAGCCGAGAATCCAGCCGAGGATCCCCGTGAGTCCGGCCGCGGCCGTCAGGAGCACCTGGGCTTTAATCTTGTAGACGCCGTAGCCGACGCCCAGCAGCACGGCCATCAGGATCAGGGGGAGGAGAGCGTAAAAAAACGAAGGCTTCTTAAGCGGATGAGCCGTCGCGGGAGCGGGCATGAGGAGAAAATATCATGCCGTTTCGGGATTTACAAGAATAACCGTCGGGAATAAAATGGCGGAAGATTCCCGATGCCGACCTTCGAAGAAGAGCTTGCCCGCTTCACTCCCCAAATCGAGCGCGTCGTCCGGTTCGCCCTGTTCCCGAAACGGGTCGTCTCGCGGGGCGGCGGCAATGTCCCCGGATCCGGCCCCGTCCTTCTGATCGGAAACCATTGCGGGGCGATCAAGGATCCGGCGGCCCTTTACCGGGCCGTGTCCCGGCCGCTGTTTTTCAACGCCAACCGGATGCTTTTCAACCGGGCGGATGTGGACTTCCTGATCCGCAAGCACCTCCGCCGCCATTTCAAGGGCTTCGGCCTGGCCCTCGACCGGATGCTCGGCCCGTTGAAAGCGATGTTCGTGAAGTTCGTCTCGGCCAACATCGGCCGCCTCGGGGCGATCCCTGCCGACATGTACGACCAGAGCAATCAGAACGCGATCGGACTCTTCATGGAATATCTCCGGGCCGGCCGGGCCGTCGTTTCGATGCAGGGCCGGGGCCGGGTCCATCCCGATGACCGCAATCCCTATGTCCGGTCGTTCGGCCGGGGAGTGCCGTTCATCGCCTACCGAATGAAGGATGAAGAAGGGATGGACGTCCCGGTCGTCCCGTTTTCGATCTTCGGGACGCAGCGGGCTTGGGGCATTCCGGGGAAGGTTCGGGTGAATATCGGTCCGCCGCTTTTCGTCCGGGATTATGGGGCGGGGGATCGGGACGCGACCATCGAACGGTTCCGGTCCGCCCTGCAATCCGCAGTTGAACGCCTTCTCATCGAGAGTCTTCGAGACTAGGGAGAGCCGAAGATGAAAAAAAGAAGTTCTTATTCTTTTTCGTCGCTTTACTCGGGCTGATGGCTTGCGGACGGTCTTCGAAAGTCCCGGCGATTTACTTCAGCCGGGATGCTTCTGTTGTCGAGCGCTTTGCCGCCGCCGAGATCCGGCGCTATCTTTATCTCCTGACGGGAGAATTATCGCCTTTGGTCGAGGCCGGATCGTTTGCCGAAATCAAGTCCGGAGGGATCGTCCTTGAGGCGATCGGTTCCCTGTTGCTCGGGGAGGAATCCTCCGGCCCGGCGGTTAATCCCATCCGCGAAAAAATCGCGGCGCTCGGACCCGAGGATTATTGGCTCAAGACGATCGGCCGGGGGGCCCGGTCGCCGGCTTGTCATCGCCGGAGGAAGCCCCTTGGCGACGCTTTACGGAGCCTATGCCTTCATCGAAAAGCTCGGGGTGCGCTTCTCTCTGGACGGCGACGTCATCCCCGACGAGCGGATCGAATTCCGGATTCCCGACCTCGACGATGCCGCCCATCCGCTGTTTGCCCTGCGCGGCATTCAACCTTTTCACGACTTTGCCGAGGGGCCCGATTGGTGGAACGAGGACGATTACAAGATGATTCTCGGCCAGCTGCCGAAGCTCCGGATGAATTTCTTCGGACTCCATACGTATCCGGAGAACAATCCCAACGCCGAACCGGGAGTGTGGATCGGGTTGCCGGGCGAGTTCGCTCCCGATGGCCGGGTGACGGCGGGCTATCCTTCCAGCTGGCAGAATACGCTTCGGTCGAATTCCTGGTCGCACAATTGGGGCTATCAGCCGAAGCCGACGAGCCGTTTTTCCTTCGGCGCGGCCGGGTTCTTCGACCGGGACGATTACGGCCCGGAGGTCATGGCCGGATTGATGCCGGAACCGCGAACGCCCGGGGATTCCGTCGCCTTATTCAACCGGGCCGCGGAAATGCTCCGCGGCGCCTTCACCTTCGGCCGGAATCTCGGCGTGAAAATCTGTGTCGGAACGGAAACGCCCCTGACCGTTCCGGCCGATGTCCGGGAACGATTGAAGAAGGCCGGAAAGGACTTTCCGCGATCCGGCGGTCGTCAAGGAGCTCTACAAGGGCGTATTCGAACGGATCCGGGCCGCGTACCCGATCGATTATTACTGGCTCTGGACAAACGAGAATTGGACGTGGTCCGATGCGTCCGAAAAAGATATCCAAGCCGTGACGACCGATTTGGCCCAGGCCCAGGAGGCCGCCGCGGAAATCCGGGGCGCCGTTCGGCCTGGCGACTTGCGGCTGGGTTCTCGGCCCCCCGAGCCGGAGGACGCTCTTCGACGAAGTCTTGCCCAAAACGACGGCCGTGAGCACGATCAACCGGGAAGTCGGGAAAGCGCCCGTGGATCCGATGTTCGCCCGGATTTCGGGCCGGTCGAAATGGGCGATTCCCTGGATGGAGGACGATCCCGCCCTGACGGCTCCCCAGCTCTGGGCGGGCCGCATGCGGCGCGACGCCGCGGACGCGCGGGCCTACGGCTGCGACGGATTGCTCGGCATCCATTGGCGGACCCGCGTTCTTTCGCCCAATATCGGCGCCTTGGCCCAGGCCGCTTGGGATCAAAGCTGGAATACCCGGATCGGAGGATTTCGCCGATCGGGTCGGCCCGATCAACGGCCAATGGGTCGCCTTTGCCGAAAAAATGGCGCCCGCAACCGGGGACGATCTCGTCTACCGGGACGTCCGGGACCGGGTGTTCGGTTATCATCTGTCGGTTCCCGACGGGATCTATACGGTGACGTTGAAGCTCATCGAGAACGAAATCGAGCGAAAAGGCGGACGGGTTTTCGACGTCTTGATCGGGGGGAAACGCGTCGCCGAAAACGTGGATATTTTCGGCCGGGTCGGACGCTTCAAACCCTATGACCTGACCTTGACCGCCGTTGAAGCGGTCGGCGGACGGCTCGACATCGATTTCGGCGACCGGATTCACTATCCCTCCGTCGCCGGCATCGTCGTCGAAGGGCGCACGGCCGAGGGCCGTTCGTTCATCGCAAAAATCAATTGCGGCGGTCCGAAGGTCTCGGATTATGAGGCCGATTGGCCCGAGACGCCCCGTCATCTCCCCGTCCCTGGATTTTTATCGCGACTGGGCTTCCGCCCAATTCGGCCGGGCTGTGGCCGAGGACGCCGCCCGGATCTTTGCCGGGCTCGACGGGAAGCTTCCGACTCCCGTTCAATGGACAAACGGTCCCGGGGGGATCGTTCCGGATCCGAAGACCCTGGGCGGACGTCGCCGGGGCGTATGCGTTTGTCGACGAATTATCCGCTTTGCGTCCCCGGGTTCGAGGGGGCGGCTCTCTGGCGCGATTTGAATATTGGCTTCGCACGTTCGAATATCTGCGCGAAATCGCCCGGTATCGCTGTCTTTGGGGCGAATACAACGCCGCTTTCGAAGCCGTCAAGAAAATCGAGGACGGCCGGGGAACGAGTCAGAAGCGGCCCGGAGGATCCTTGTGCCGGCCCGGGTGAGGATGATCGGCTCGCTGCAAGCGATCATGGGGTGTTTGACGGCGACCGCGAGCAATCCCGGAGAGCTGGGAACGATCGCGAATTGGGAGCAGCACCTGATGCCGCCCTCGATCGAACAGCCCGGAGAAGAGCTGGCCAAGCTGCTGGGCGGCGAGCTTCCGGAGGAGGCCCGAATCCCGATGGGCTATACCGGTCCGGCCCGAATCGTCGTGCCGACGGTCCGGACGAGCGCCGACGAAGGGGAGGCTTTGAAGCTCCGGGTGATCCTCCTCGGTTCCCTGGATCCGGCCGGGGCGAAGCTCTTCTGGCGCTTGTTGGGAAAAGGCAGATTCCGGGCCTTGCCGTTGCGCCCGGTCGCTCGCAATGTCTACGAAGTCGAGCTTCCGGCGGCGACGGCCGATTTCGAGTATTATCTCGAAGCGGGGTCCGGCGTGGGCCTCGTCCGTTTCCCGGCGACCGCGCCCGTTCTCAATCAAACGGTCGTGGTCATTCCAAAGCGCTGAGGGATTTCGGGCTTCGGTCAGGCCGGTTTTTTCAGCCAGCGCCGCTCGATCTCCTCGAGCGATTTGCCCTTCGTTTCCGGAAGCATCGCCGCGATGAAGACGAAATCGATCGCGCACATGGCGGCGTAAAGCCAGAAGGCGAACGATTCGTGGAGCTTGTCGGCGATCACGGGAAACGAGAGCGAGACGGCGAAATCCGCGATCCAGAGCGGCGGCGGTGGCGATGGCCATCGCCCGGCCCCGGATCCGGTTGGGGAAGATTTCCGGCAGGACGACCCAGACGATCGGCCCCTGGGTCATGGCGAAGAAGGCGATGTAGAGAAGGGTCAGGACGAGAACGAGGGGGCCGGAGAACAGCTGGAATTTAAAGGCCGCGCCCAACAGGACGAAGGACACGCCCATGCCGGCGCATCCGGCGAGGAGCATCGGCTTGCGGCCCAGGCGGTCGACGAAGGCGATGGCGACCAGGGTGAACACGACATTGACGAGGCCGACGAGGGCCGACTGGAAAATGGCCGAGGACCTTCCCAGCCCGGCCGTTTCGAAAAACCGGGGGGCGTAATAAATGACGGCGTTGATGCCGGTGATCTGCTGGAAAACCGCCAGAAAGACCCCGATGAACAATACCTTTCGGAGTCCGGGACGGAACAGCTCTTTGAGGGAGCCGCTTTCATGGGCCAGGGCGTCGCGGATCGATCGGGCTTCCGCGGCGGCCGTCGAGGCGTCGTTGACGCGCCCCAGGACCGAGAGCGCCTCTTCGTCCCGGCCCTGCTTGAGAAGCCAGCGGGGGCTTTCGGGAATGCGGAGGACGAAGAGAAGGAAGAGGACGGCGGGCAGGGCGCCCGTCGCGAACATCCAGCGCCAGTTGGCCGGCCCGGCGCCGACGAGCGACCAGTTGACGAAATAGGCGATCAGAATCCCGGTCACGATGGCCAGCTGGTTCGCGGAAACCAGGGCGCCCCGAATCCGGGGCGGGGCGATCTCGGAGATGTAGAGCGGGCAGACGATCGAGGCCGCGCCGATGGCCAGGCCGCCGATGAAGCGGAAGACGAGAAATTGAGCCAGGTTTTGGGGAATGGCGCAGCCGATCGCGGAGCCGAAAAAGAGAACGGCCGAAATCAGCATGAAACGCCGCCGGCCCAGCCGGTCGCTCATCGCTCCGGCCACGGCGGCGCCGATCATGCATCCGACGAGGACGATGCTGACGGCCATGCCCTCGCCGAAGGCCGAAAGACCGAATTCCTCCTTGAGAAACCGGATGGCTCCGGCGATGATCGCCGTGTCGAAGCCGAACAACAAGCCGCCCAAGGCGGCGACGACGGTGACATAAATGACATACGTTCTAGATTTCATGTCGGAGGATTTTCCTCGATCAGCGTTCGTGCAAGGCTTCGAAGAGGGCGAACACGTTATCCGGCGGGACGTTGGCCTGGATGTTGTGGACGGCGTTGAAGACAAACCCTCCGTCTTTCCCGAAAATCTCCAGACGGCGCCGGACCTCGTCCCGAACTTGGCCGGGAGAGCCGAACATGAGCGTCTTCTGCGTGTCGATCCCGCCTCCCCAGAAAACGAGGTCCCGGCCGAAGTCCGCTTTCAGCTTTTCGGCGTCCATCCCCGCGGCCGAGACCTGGACCGGATTGAGGATGTCGAATCCGGCCTCGATAAAGGCGGGAATCAGAGGCCGGACCGCGCCGCAGGAATGCTTGAACGTCTTCCAGGGCGTATGGGCGTGAATCCAATCGTTGATCCTTCGGTAGGAGGGGAGATAGAGCTTCCGGAACGCCGCTGCGGAGCAGAACTGGGAAGTTCTGCGTTCCGAAGTCCGTCCCGCAGATGAAGACGGCTTGAACGCGGTCCCCGGTCTTGGCCGGCGATTTTTTCCAGATTCCCCAGGGCGATCTCGGCTTGCCGCTCGAAGACGGCTTGAACATATCCCGGCCGGGTCACGGTCGAAACATACCACTCCTCGACGTCCCGGATGCCTTTGGGATTCTTGAGAAAGGGGGCCGGGATCAGGGCGATGTCGCCGAGAGCGGTTCCTCCGAAGGTCGCCATGACTCCCCGGCCGGTGGCCGCGGCCCGTCCGGGTTTCGGCTTCGAAATAGGCCAGGTCGCGTTCGGAAATCGGGCCGAATTCCTCGCAATTCTCGTTCGGGTCGAGCCCGGCCTCGTCGATCGGCGGCTGACGGATGATGGCATCGAAGAAAAATCCGTCCTTGGGCATCCGTCCCGACGGAGGAGCGGTCCGGTCGCCTTTGGGGAAAACCAGGGTGTCTCCGTTTTTATCTTTTGCCGCCTGAAAATGCCGGGAGACGAGGATCTCCGTTCCATCGTCAAGGCGGAACGGCGTCCAATCTTCGTTGCGGAAACCGAACATCGTTTCGACGCCGAAGACGCCCTCGACGTCGAGATCGAGGGCCCGCTGGAGGTCGTCCTCGATGAGGCCGAGCATCTGGTAGGGTTCATGGACTTTGACCGGGCGGTTGCCCAGGCCGTACCGCTCCCGGAGAGCGGCGACGATCGTGTGATGCATCCCGGTGACCGCGGTGGACCCGAAATCGACGGGAACGCGGTCCGGCTCTTTGTGATTGAGGGCTTGGGCCAACCGCTCGCGGCGCGTCATGCCGATCCTCCCGGCGGAATTTGTCCCAGGATATGCGGTTTCGCGCCGCTTTGCAAATCTCCTTCTACCACTCAATCAAGGCGCCGGCCCAGCTGAGGCCGCCGCCGAAGGCGATGAGCAGAACCAGGTCGCCCGGTTTGAACCGGCTCCAGGAATCGTGAAGAGCCAGGCCGACCGAGGCCGACGACGTGTTGCCGTACCGGTCGATGACGGAGATGAATTCCATATTTGCGGGGACGCCTTTGGCCGCCGCATCGAGGATCCGCTGGTTGGCCTGGTGGGGGATGACATACCGGACGTCCTTGGGGTCGATTCCGGCTTTGCGCGGGACGCGGTCGCAGAGGTCCTGCATGATCCGGACGGCGAATTTCATGACCGTTGCGCCGTTTTGCCGGAACCAGAAGTCTTTTTTCCGTCCGGCCAGGAGATCTTTCACGCCGCCGATGTGGACCTCGTCGACGAGGGAAGGGATGGAACCGAGCTCGGTGGCCAGGATCCGGTGCATCGGCTGTTCCTTGGTCACGACGAGCGCGGCTGCGCCGTCGCCGAAGAGGATGCACCCGGCCCGGTCGCTGTAGTCGGTGGCCGTGGTCATCTGTTCGGCGGCCGTGACCAGGCCCCAGGACATGTCCCGGGTCTGGAGAAGGCTTTCGGCGATCGCGATCCCGTAGATCATACCGCTGCAGGCCGCGTTCAGGTCGAAGGCCAGGGCCCGCTCGGTCCCGATGTCGTGGGCGACTTCATAGGATTGGGCCGGGCAGAACCGGTCGGCCATGACCGTGGAGCTGATGACGAACCCGGCGTCCTTGCCGTCGAGGCCGGCCCGCTCGAGGGCCGTTTTGGCCGCCGCCGACACGTGCGGCCGGAGCCCTTCCCCGGGGCCGAGAATGTGGCGCTCCTTGATCCCCGTCCGGGAGATGATCCATTCGTCGGACGTATCCACCATCTTTTCCAGGTCGGCGTTGGTCAGGACTTTTTCCGGGACGCTGATCCCGATGCTGCGGATTCCGATGTCGCTCATGGTCGTTCCTTTCGACGGTTCACTCGCCGTCCTTTAAGAGATGGAGATGGGCGGCCGTCTCCCGGTTCATCCCGTGGACGACGAAGCGTCCCCGGGCGACGATATTTTCCCCCGACCGGGCGACGGCTTCGACAAACACCCGCCGGCCGGTTTTTTTTTGCACTTTGGCCTTGGCGATCAAGCGCTCCCCGGCCCGGACCGGGCGGAGAAAATCGACGTGGGCCTCGCCGGTCAGGGCAATCGGGGCTTCGGCCACGGCCGCGGCCAGGGAGTTGAGCAGGGCGAAGAGGACGTGGCCCCGGACGATGTCGCATTTCTCCAGGCACATCGAAGGATTGGTTTCCAGGAGCGACAGGCCGCTTTTGCCGGGCTCGACCTCGATCGTCTCGCCCACGAAATCTCGGGCGCCCAACGACCGGGAGACGCCGAAGTACCGGCCGGCCATCTCCCGGGTCCGGCGCCGCACGTCCGGGATGGACAGGGAAGAGCGGTCGAGGCGGATGGTCGGGATGCTGGCTCCGAGCGCCGTCGCCAGCTCTTCGTCCGTGACGAAGGGATTCCGCTCGATCTCCTCGCGGAGGCGCTCGTGCCGTTCTTCTTTTCGAATCATGGGCCGTAGGAGGTAATTATTACCACGTGATAATAAACAAGAAAACAGTCTCGCGTCAAGCGGTTTTTCCGGTCTGGGTCGGGTATTAAGGGGCCGCGCCGTCTCTGGAGGGATTATACGGCGACGGTTAGCTCCAGGACGATTTCGAGCTTTAAGACCTTCGAGATTGGGCAGCCGGCCTTGGCGGCCGCCGCGGCCTCCTCGATCTTTCCCCGGTCTGCGCCGCGGGCCCGCACGGTCGTCGTGAGCACACTTCGGGTCAGGGTGAGGTTCTCGAGTGTGATGGTGCACGCCGTCTCGATCGCCTCGGGCGTGATGCCCCGTTCGCCGAGCTGACCGCTGAGAGCCATGCTGAAGCAGCTCGCGTGAGCCGCGGCGATCAACTCCTCGGGATTGGTGCCCGGAGCATCCTCGAAGCGCGTGCGGAAGCTGAATTTCTGGTCCTTGATGACGCCGCTCTCGACGCTGAATGTTCCCTTGCCTTCCTTGAGTCCCCCGTTCCAGACGGCCTTGGCGGTGCGTTTCATTGAGCTACTCCTTTGCCCGCAATTTAGCAAAAATACGCGGGCGGGACAAATTCGCCTCATCTTCGCGATTATGGAGAGCTTATGAAATTTCCCTCCGTCTTGACGGTTATGACAATCGCGAATAAAATTATTTCCATAAACGGAAACGGGATTGATGCTTCGTTTTAGGGAGGGGCTTTTAAATGAGAAGATTGATTCGGGGGGAAATGTGGATTTTGCCGCTGGTTGCCGTTTTTATCTTGGGAGGGCCGACGGCGTGCCAAAAATCAGGGGATGCGGGTGCCGCTGCCATCAACTGGGCCAAACTCATCAAGGTCAAGAAAAATCCCGTTCGCATCAGTCCCCTGGTCCGCGAAATGAAGGGAAGCGAATCATTCTTCAGAGCCGAAATCACCAATGTCTCAAAAGTGCCTATCGAAATCATTGACGGCACGATCGTTCTTCTCTCCGACAAGGGATTTGTCGTCGAGGCGCGGCCCTATTCCGAACACTCCGTCATTCCTCCGGGCGGAAAGGCGAGATGAAAATCCCCTTCATGGATCCGCGGATACATTCGGCGAAATTCGTCCTGAAACAAACGACCCATATTGCGGGGATCACATCCATATCTGGCGAGCCGAAAGGCCCGGTTTACAGCGGGTGGGCTAACCCGAAATATGACGCCGAGCTGGGCGCGGCGAAGAATTATCCGCCAAAAAAAAATAGAAGACGAAGATAAGATTTCGTCGCTTCGATTCGCTCTCTGCGGGCTTACTTCAGCTCTTTCCGCGGCACCCGCTCGTCGGCCGTGGCCGCGTGCCAGGCAAAGGCGGCCATGATGACTGCGTTCTTGATCAGGTCCTGCTGCTGGATGGTGTCCAGGAAGTCGAGGTTGGTGTGCCCCGCCGTACCCGGGATGCGGTCTTGGATGAACTGGAACCCGGGCAGTCCAGCCTGGTCAAAGGAGACGTGGTCGGTTGAGCCGACGCTTTGATTCGAGATGGCCCAGCAGCCCATGTCGCGAAAGGGAGCGATCCAGGCCGCGATCATCCGCCGGGCCTTCTCGTTGCCCTGGAGATAGATTCCGCGGAACGCGCCGGCGCCATAGTCCATGTTGAAGTAGGCCGAGAATTTCTCGTATCCGGGCTTCTTTCCGACGGCCGGGTCCCGAGGATCGCCGAAATGCTTCTTGACGTATTCGCCCGAGCCGAAGAGGCCTTGCTCCTCGCCTCCCCACCAGGCCACCCGGATGGTCCGCCGCGGCTTGGCCCCGATCGCTTTCAGAATTCGAGCCGCCTCCAGGGCGACGGCGCAAGCCGCCCCGTCGTCGGACGGGCTGGGGCTTGCATGCCAGGTGTCGAAGTGGGCGCCGATGATGACGACCTCATCCTTGAGGTCCGACCCCGGGATCTCGCCGACAAGATTGTCGGCCATCTCGCGCTCCCGGCCGATGCGGACGCGCACGTCGACTTCGACCTTGACCGGGACGCCGCGTTTCAGAATCCGATACATCCGGTTGTAATGCTCGGGAGTGACCGACAGGATCGGCAGCGAGGCCATGGTCGCCTCATACGACCACTTGTCGTCCTTGGTCCCCGGCCGGGAGAAACCCGTCACGGAACCAATCCGGCCGCCCGGGCACTGCATGACGACGAGGGCGCCCTCGTCCTTGAAGAAGGCCAGCTTGTCCTCGGGCCGGGCCAGGTCCGGGTTTGGAACGGCCGCGGCGGCCGGCGGCCCGGGCCGCGGGACCGGCAGCACGATCCCTTCCAGCAGCTTCAGATCCTCGTCCGTGTAGCGATTGACAGGCGCATAGATCGCGTAGGGATCGATCGCCGCGGGCGGCGTCATCAGAACGGCTGCGCCCGCAAGCTGTCCTTTGAGCTTGGCCAGGTCGGTCTTGGTCTGGACGTCCGCGATCACGACGGGCAGGGTCAGCTTGCCGTTCGTTCCGGGCGTGTGGGCCAGCGGGTATCCGACCATCATCTGGTAGTCGGGCTCGAGCATGTGGAGCGAGACGTATTCGACGTCCCAGGACACGCCATAGTCCATGAACGGCTCCAGGGCCACGTTCGCAAGGCCCATCTTCACGAACGTCTCCATGGCCCAGGCGTGGGCTTTCTTCATATCCTGCGACAGGGTCAGCCGGGGGCCGATGACGTCGGTCATGTAGCCGACGATATCCCAAACCTGCGAGCGTTGCAGGCCCTCCTCCCGGATGCGGGCGACCATGTCCCAGTCGGTTTCGGGCGCGCCGGACTGGGCGAAGGAGAGGATCGGGACAAGGACGAGGGTGGCGAGAATGAAGCGGCGGGAGCGGGCCATGCGGGCCTCCTTAGAATTTGTATGAATAACGCAGGCTAGACGAGGAATTTCCCATCCTTGGCGATCCAGCGGCCCTTGGCGAAAATCGAGGCTTTCTCGATCAAGGCGTCGTAATGGTGGCGGCTCTTGTTGATCCCGATCCCGTAGGAATCGCCGATCGCGAAATGGACCGTCCCGAAGGCTTTCTCCGCTTCGAGCATATTGGGGCAGATCCGGGCTCCGGAGTTGGTCCCGACGCCGAATTCGCCGATGATCCGGCCGGTCGGGTCGTCGCCGATATTTTTCAGGATGGCCTCGATGCCCTTGCCGGAGGCGGAGATCAACCGGCCCTTTTGAAATTCCATCACGCCGCGGCCCAGCTTGTCGTCGATCAGGCTGATCACAAGCCGTCCCGTGAAGGTGTCCTCGACCGGGCAGGTATAGCATTCGCCGGCCGGAAGGTTTCCGTGCTGCCGCGCTTGGAAATGTCGCCGATGTCGATGTGCCAATCGCGCTTTTGGACGCTGAAGGAGATGTCGGTTCCGGCGGGATTGGTGACCCGGACGTCGCCGGCGTTCTTGATCAAGCCCATGATCCGCTTCGTTTTGGCGGCCAGCTGGGTGTAATCGATGTTGACCAGCCGCTCCATCATGTCGACGGTGATGCCGGGCATCATGCAGAGCCGGCCGTGGGTTTCCCCGGCCTTCACCATGTAGCCCCGGAACGGCTTCTCGGCGATCCGGGCGTCGAGCATGTACACCATGACCTTCGGGCTTTCGGCCAGCAGGCGGAACAGCTTGGTCGGCTCCTGAAATCGGCCGGAGCGTTTCGGTCATCAGGTAGGTTGTCGTCTCGGCCCCGCATTCCCTGGCCCAGTGGGCGAAGGCCTCGGCGATTTCCATCTTGGCCTTGTCGGTGACCAGGAAGAAGGATTCGCCGGCTTTAATTTTCAGGGATTGCTTGACGGCTTTTTCGGCCGCGGCGTAGAGCTTGCTCTTTGGAATTGTCATGGGGGCCTCCTTCCGAAGGCCCCTACTTTATCCGAGGGGCTCCGGTGTTGTCAAAAGACCGGGGAATAACCAACCGCGTGGTGGCCAGGCTTACCTCAGCCAAACGTCGTCCCGATTCGCAAAGCAGGTATGCCCGGGAGGGAAGGGTCGGGCTTTCCTCTCGGTCGGATCAGATTAGCGACGATAGCGGATGGCGATGCCGACGATTTCCCGTTTGCCGACAGCCCGCCTCCCGCGCCAGAAGCGGCGGACGGAATTGCCGCGCAGATACCGGTCTTCCACGATGACCAGGGCGTCGCCGCCCAGCCGGGCGGTTTTCTCCCGGAGAAGGCCTTCGACTTCATAGCGGTCCATCCAGGGCTCGGGCCTGATCCAGACTTCGCCCAACCGGACATAATCGCGGCGGGGTTCGTGCCGAAGAAGGGCGATATGGGCATAAACGTTGCGCGCGTATCGCGGCGAGTCCGGGTAGCGGCGGGAGCCGTAGGCGTGGAAGCAGGCCGTTGCGGTCAGGATCAAGGCGACCAGGGCCATGAGGTTTATCCATGACTTTTTTTTCATCTCGTTTCTCCTTGGCCGGCTCTCTTTGAGCCGGCTCACAATTATCATTCGCAAGAATCGTACCAAGACAACCGATGGATAGAAGCGATGCGCGATGTGATTAAAAATGCGTTAATTACGGGACTTCCGTACGCTTCCTTGTCAGCAGGCGCTCCGTCCACTTTCGAGGACAGGCGAGCTTGTTTCCGTTATAAGCCCCTTTTCCCCCCGAAAAAGCTTTGTCTAAGGTCAAAAAAGAAGGGGAAAAGACGGACAAATGTTCTCATTTAAACGAGATATTATGGGCCGCCCCCAAAAAAAACAAAAAAAAGGCCGGGCCGTGAGGCCCGGCCTGGGGAAACGGGACAATGACTATTTTTTCACGGGTTCGTAACGGGAGAGGATGTCCTGGGTGAGCTGGAGGAACTGATCATAGTTGATCTTGATGCCTTTTTCCTCCTTGCGTTTGGCCAGATAGGCCTGGAGGAACTTGTTCTTTTTCTGGTCCAGGACCTGACTCGTTTCCGTCTCCTTCACTTTTTCGAATTCCTCCCGGTTGGCTTCCGTCCGCTCGAGGACCCGGACGATGGCATAGCCGGTTTCGAAGGCGAAGGGATCGCTGACCTGTTTGAGGGGGAGGGTGAAGGCGAGGTTATCGGCTTCCTTGCTTTCGCCGACGACGGCGATATATTGCTCGCGCTTGTGGGTCTCGACCATCTTGACTTCAAGCTTGTTCTTGGCCGCCAGGTCGTCCCAGTTCTTGTCGGTGAGCTTGGCCTTGACCTCGTTGAGGAGGCCGAGAGCTTTCTCTTTCTTCTGCCGCTCGGCCAGGGCGGTTTCGACGTCGGTTTTGACTTCCTCGAAAGTCGCCGGCCGAGGCGCTTCGACTTTTTGAAGCTCCGTCAGGCCGACGCCCACGAACGTGTACAGCGGAGCCGAAATCTCCTTCTCCTTGAGCCCGAAGAGCGCCGTGCTGATCGTGCCGGAAGGATCGTTCTCGCCCCAGGCTTCGGCGCTTTTCAGCAGGCCGGTGGATACGGCCTTGAGGCCGGCCCGGGACAAGGCGGACTCGAGGCTCTTGGCCGAACGGGCATCTTTTTCGATTTTGGCGATCCGTTCGCCGGCCAGCTCCCGGGCTTTCTGGTCCAGGAGAATCGTCCGGATCTGGGGTTTTGCCAGCTCCAGCGTCGTCGTCGTCGGAGCGGATTTTTCCGCGACCCGGACGATGGCGATCCCGTCCGTCTCGGTGATCAGGCCGGACATTTGGCCGCCGGCCAGCTTGTTGATCTCGTCCAGCTCGGGCTGGGGCAGCGACCGCCAGTCATAGAGCCCGTAGTCGCCGCCGTCGGCGGCTTTGGCGTCCTTGGAAAAGGCCTTAGCCAGGGCGGCGAAATCCTCGCCTTTGCCCAGGCGCTCGAGAACGCTCTTGGCTTCGGCTTCCGCTTGGGCCTTGTCCCGGTCGGCGAAGGGCAGCCAGATCCGGCCGGCCTTGATGGTTTCCGGATTGGTGAACTGGGCCAGGTTGTCCTGGTAATAGGCTTCGATGTCCTTGTCGGCGAGCTCGATTTCCTTTTTCAGATCTTCCGTCTTGAGGAACACGGCCAGGCCTTCCCGCTTTTCCGGGATCTGGTATTCGTCCTTATGGGACTCGAAATAAGCTTGAACTTCGGTCGCCTCGGGGGCCTTGTCGATGGTCACTTTGGAGGTTTCCAGGATCATCAGCTCGATCTTGGCCGCGTCGGTGTTCTTCTTGTAATTCTCCCAGACGTCCTCGGGCGAGGCGGCCAGGCCGGCCGTCAGCAGCTTGATCATCTTGGCGAGGATGATCTCCTTGCGGAGGCTGGCTTCGAACTCGCCGATCTTGATCCGGTTGTATTGAAGGGCCCGCTTGTAGGTCTCGTAGCCGACGAACTTGCCGTCCTGCTGCAGCCCGGGGATGGCCATGACCCGCTCCCGGACTTCCTCGTCGCTGGCCCGAAGGCGAAGGACGCGGGCTTCCTCCTGGAGGAGAGACTGTTCGACGAGCTGTTCCAAAACCTGTTGGGGAAGGTTGAGCTGTTCGATAAACTGCCGGTTAATTTCGCTGTATTGGGCTTTATAGGCTTCGATCCGGTTGCGGAGGGCGTTCAAATAATCGGCGGCGGTGATGCGCTCTTTGCCGACCTGGGCCAGGGTTTTGGCCGGGTTGCCGCTGCCGAGCTCGCCGGCGCCTCCCCAGATGAAGAAGATGGCGATGATAAAGGTGGCGATGACCACCCAGAGAACCCACTTCAGGGATTTAACGTTTTCGCGCATGGATTTAAGCATCAGTGCACCTCGGGGACCCGGAGGGTCATGGGATGGGGGAACGGGAGCCCCGGTCCTTGCGGAACAGCGGGGCGAGCCGGCCGTACGTCGTCTCGAGGTCTTCGAGGACGATCTTGGTCCGGCCGCAGACGGGCATGAAGTTGGAATCCCCCGTCCAGCGGGGGACGACATGGAGATGGAAATGGTCGACGACGCCGGCCCCGGCGGCCCGGCCCAGGTTCATTCCCGTGTTGAAACCCTGCGGCCGGTAATGCTTGGTCAGGACGCGGAGGCTCCGCTGGAGGAGGTCGGTCATTTCCGCGGTCAGCTCCCGGGACGCCCGGGCGAAGGCCGCCGAATGGCGATAAGGCGCGATCATGAGATGGCCGGGGAGGTAAGGGTATTTATTCAGGAGGACGAAGGCCAGCCGGCCGCGGTCGAGGACGTAAACCGAAGCGTCGTCCCGGGACCGGGCGGCCCGGCAAAAGACGCAGCCGGTCTCCTTGGTCCCTTTCCTGATGTAAGGCTCCCGCCAGGGAGCGGCGATATAGACCATGTTACTTGTTGATCAATTCCTTGAGCAGCTTGCTCGGTTTGAAATAGAGGACTTTTTTCGACGGCACCTTCACCGGGTCGCCGGTTCGCGGATTCCGTCCCGCCCGCGGGGGGCGGTTCCGGAAGCGGAACGAGCCGAATCCCCGGACTTCGATCTCCTCTCCGGCCAAGAGGGCGTCCTTGATGGCGTCGAAGAACATGTTGACGCCGCTCTCGGCTTCCTGCTTGGGGATGTTCAGGTCCTTGGAGATCTTATTGATGAGGTCGGCCTTAATCATGGGATTTGTCCTCCGTGTCGGCGCCTGCCTTCTTGGACTCCTGGAGCTTGTTGAGCTGGTCCTTGATCAGGTCGCCGAAAGTCAGCCGGTCGTCCTGGGTCTCCTGGTACTTCTGATATTCCTGCTTCTGAAGGTCGGCCTGGGCCTGGCGGAAACTCAGGGAGATCTTCTTGTCGCGCGGGTTCAACTTGATGATCTTGGCCGTCTTCTGGTCGCCGACGGAGACGACGTCGGCCGGATTCTCGACCTTTTTCTCGTCGATCTCGGAGTTGAAGACGACGCCCTCGATCCCGGGCAGGATCTCGGCGAAGACGCCGAACTCGGCGATCCGGACGATCTTGACGTTGAGCAGGTCGCCGATCTTCTGCCGGATGAAGAACTCTTCCCAGATGTCGCCTTCCAGCTGCTTGATCCCAAGGGAGACTTTCTGCTTCTCGACGTCGATGTTCAAGAGGACGGCTTCGGCTTCGTCGCCGACTTTCAGCTTGGCCGAAGGATGCTTGATCTTCTCCCAGGAGATGTCGGTGATGTGGATCAGGCCCTCGATCCCCGGCTCGACTTCCAGGAAGGCGCCGAAGTCGGTGATCGAGGTGATCTTGCCCTTGATTTTCATCCCCGGGATAAGGCGCAGCTTGAGCTGCTCGAGGGGATGGGGCTGGGTCTGCTTCAGGCCGAGGGAGATGCGCTTGGAGACCGGGTTGACGTCCAGGATGGAGACGGTCACGAGGTCGCCGAGGTTAAGGAGCTTTTTGGGGTGGACGGTTTTCCGCGACCAGGTCAGGTCGGAAATATGGACTAAGCCTTCCACTCCGGGCTCGAGCTCGACGAAGGCGCCGAAGTCGGTCAGGGACGAGACCTTGCCCTCGATCCGTTCGCCGGCCTTGTACTTGGACTCGATGTTTTCCCAGGGATTGGGGGTGAGCTGCTTGATCCCGAGGGAGATTTTCTCTTCTTTTTCGTTGAAATCGAGGACCAGGACTTCGAGCTCCTGGCCGACTTTGAACATGTCGTGGGGATGGCCGATCTTGCCCCAGGTCATGTCGGAGACGTGGAGCAGGCCTTCAACACCGCCGATATCGACAAACGCCCCGAAGCTGGTCAGCGACCGGATGTAGCCTTTGAGCTTTTGGCCCTTCTGGATCTGGCTGAAGACGATCTTTTTCTTCTTGTCCCGCTCTTCCATGAGGTAGAGCTTGTGGGAGACGATGGCCTGCTCGGTCTTCCGGTCGAACTTGATGACCTTGACCTTGAGGGTCTGGCCGATGAGCTTGGCCGGGTCTTTGAGGGGCCGCAGCTCGGCGTGCAGGTCGGGCATGAACGCCCGCAGGCCGATGTTGACGGTGTATCCGTTGCGGGCGTGTTCGATGACCCGGGCATTGACGTGGAGGCCCTGCTCGAAGGCTTTTTCCAAAGTTTCAAGGGCCTTCCGGGCGTCGGCCTGGCTCTTGGACAGGATGAAGTATCCTTCCTTCGCGTCGGTTTTTTCCAAAACGGCTTCGACCGCCTCGCCCAGCTGGGGGAGCCCCGGGGTTTCGCCTTCGGTGAAGTCCTCGAGGGGAATGGCGCCTTCGCTTTTCAACCCGATATCGACGAGAACGTGGCTGGGCGTGATTTTGACCACCCGTCCGCTGACGAGTTTTCCGGGGCTGATTTCCTGGGAGCTGAACCCGTACTTGTCCAGCAGGTTTTCGTAATCCTCGGACGTGATTTTGTCGTTGTTCGTCTTCTGTTCGTCGGTCATGGGGTCTCCTTGGTGGGCTGGGCGTCGAAGAGCGGTCTCGTCGACGGAACCGTGGTTTTGGTTTTGACGGTTATCCCGGTGATATGTGCTGCTCCGAAGAGCATAGTAAACTTGAAAATCATTTTCATGCTGGTGTTCATGACGAGCTAAAAAAGATGGCTAAGTCTAAACGATTCACCCGTCTTTGTCAACCGCTAAGTGAAGACGAAGATTGAACTTAGGCGAAGTCATGACTTGTGCGGTAAAGCCGGCTTTCTCAGGGTCCTGCCGCCTCGCAGCCCCACCGTCCTCGCTCCACCCATCCCCCAGTGGGGCCCTTTCGCTGCGGGCGGCGGGGCGCCCCGACTCGGCGTCACCCTGAGTTGGCCGGCCCGAAAAAAATCCGCGATGTTTTTGGTCGCCGGGCTTAGGCGTTGCCTTCCTCGAGGATTTTTTTCAGTTCCTCTTCGCGGGGGAGCTCCTCGAGGGAGTTGAGCCCGAAGTACGTCAGGAACTTTTCCGTGGTCTTATAAAGGAGGGGCCGGCCGGGGGCGTCCTTGCGGCCGGAGATCTTGATCAGCTTGTTTTCCAGAAGCGTGTGGAGGGAGTGGGTCGAGTCGACCCCGCGGATGGTCATGATGTCGGTCTGGGTGACGGGCTGGTGATAGGCGACGGCCGAGAGGGCTTCCAGGGCCGCGGGGGACAGCTTCTTCCGCCGCTCGATCTGAAGAAGCTTGCGGACCGGCGGGTCGAACGTTGGTTTGGTCATGAAAACCCAGCCGCCGCCGGTCTGAACCAGGCGGATGGCCCGGGGCGCGGATTCCATCTCCGTCCCGAGGTTGAAGAGAGCCTGGAGGATCTCCTCCTCGGGGATGTCGTTCAATACTTCTTTGATTTTCTCCAGGGTCAGCGGTTCGACCGAGATGAAAATCAGCGCTTCGAGGATGTTTTTTAATTCGTCCATTAGGCGTCCTCACCGGTCGGCTCTTTCCTGAGCCAAACCTTAATCGTGTGAAACAATTGTTCTTGGACGGCCAGCACCAGCCGGGCCTTGATCAGCTCGAGCAGGCAGAAGAAGGCGACCAGGGCCTCCTCGAGCGTTTCCTGGGCGTCCAGGTATTCGAGGAAATCGAGGAATCCCCGCTCCTTGAGCGTCTCCACGATTTCCTTGGTTTTATCGGCGACCGAGATCTCCTTGGTCTTGAGGATCCTCTGCGGCGCGGCCTGTTTGCGCTTCATCATGGCGAAGAACGATTCGGCCAGGTCGAAGAGGGAGACTTCAATCAGGTCGAGGTCCTCCTCCGGCAGCGGCGCGTTGAGGGCCGTCCGCCGCCAGATCGTGGATTGCTCCTCTTCCTTGTCCCGAAGCACCGCGGACACGACCTTCACCCGCTCGTAGTCGCCCGACCGGTCGGGCCGCTCCTTCCGCGGATCGATGTCGGGGTCGATCGGCGTTTCCCGGGGGAGGAGGATCTGCGACTTGATGTAAATCAGGATGGCGGCCATCAGGAGGAACTCGGCTTCGCGGTCGAGGTTGATGCGCTCCCGATCCTGGAGGTACGCGAGGTATTCGCGGGTGATCAAGGCCAACGGGATGTCCTGGATTTCGACTTTTTTCTTTTTAATAAGGAAAAGGAGCAGGTCGAGCGGCCCTTCGAAGACGTCGAGCTTGATCTGGTACGCGCCTTCTTCGGTCAAGCCGATCAAGGGAACGGCAACCGCGTCCCCGGCCTCGGGTTCGACGCGTTCGAGGGGGCCTTCCTCGTTGGGGAATTCCCACGCTCCAAAGACCGGCGCATCGAGCGGGCCTTCTTCGTTGGGGAACACACGACGAGCCATGAGGGCGGGCCTTGAACCTAGAATCCCAGGGCGTCGCGGACTTCGGCCATCACGGCCTGGGCGGTCGCCCGGGCCCGGACGTTTCCGGCTTCGAGGATCTCCCAGATTTTGGCCGGGTGTTCCTCGAATTGCCGACGGCGCTCCCAGACCGGCTCGAGAAAACGGAAGAGATGCTCCAGCACGACGGCCTTGCAGTCGCGGCAGCCGATTCCGGCCGTCCGGCAACCCACGGCGATTTCCTCCTGCTTGTCCTTGGGGACGAAGGCTTTGTGGAGGGTGAAAACGGGACAATCGCCGGGCTCGCCGGGATCGGTCCGGCGGACGCGGCGGGTATCGGTGATCATGGGCATGATCTTCTGCCGGATCGTCTCGGCCGAATCCTTCAAATAGATCGCGTTGCCGTAGGACTTGCTCATCTTCCGGCCATCGGTGCCGGCCAGACGGGGGACTTCGGTCAGCAGGGTTTGAGGTTCGGGAAAGACCGGGCCGTAGAACCGGTTGAACCGGCGGACGATCTCCCGGGTCAGCTCGAGGTGCGCGGCCTGATCCTCGCCCACGGGGACGAAATCGGCCTTATAGAGGACGATGTCGGCGGCTTGGAGGAGGGGATAGCCGAGGAACCCGTACGTGTTCAGCTCTTTTTCCTGGAGCTCCTTGAGCTGCTCCTTGAATGTCGGGACTCGCTCCAGCCAGGGCAGGGGGGTGATCATGGACAGGAGGAGGTGGAGCTCGGCGTGTTCCTTGACTTCGGACTGGAGGAACATGACGCACTTGTCCGGATCGAGGCCGACGCTCAGCCAATCGACGGCGACCTCGAACGACCAGCCTTTGATGGCCTTGGAGTTGGCGTATTCCGAGCTCAAGGCGTGCCACGTGACGATCGCGTAATAGCAGCGATAGACGTCCTGGAGCTTGACCCAGTTGCGGAGGGCGCCGACGTAATTGCCGAGATGAAGCGGGCCGGTCGGCCGGACGCCGCTGAGGACGGTTTTGATGGGGGTGGGGGAAGCGTTCATCCGAGCGTAATCACGAGCATGAGTTTGATGGGCCACATCATGATCTCGAGCAGGCCCATGTAGATCAGGAAAAGAATGATGATGAAGCCGTACGGCCGGATCCGGTCGAGCCGGGCCGCGGCGCTTTCGGGCAGGATCCCCATGAGGATTCCGGAGCCGTCCAGGGGCGGGATCGGGATGAGGTTGAACAGGGCGAAGTAGGAATTGATCAGGACCGTCATCAGGAGGATGAGGGCCAGGCCTTCGAGCGGGTAGAAGCCCTTGGCCAGGACGGGCAGGACGAAGCCCATCTGCCGGAAGAATCCGTTGATGAGGGCCTTGAGGAAGACGTCGACGTTGGGGATGGCCAGCTTCATCAGGACAAGGGTGAGGAGCGCAGTCAGGGCGACGGAGAGGTTGGCTCCCGGGCCGGCGAACGATGTCCAGAGGTGTCCCGCCGCGGATTGCGGAAGTTGTGAGGATTGACCGGGACGGGCTTGGCCCAGCCGAAGGCCGGCATCCCGAACAGGGACAGGAGAAGCGGCAGGACGAGCGTGCCGAACGGATCGATGTGGGCCAGCGGGTTTAGGGTCACCCGGCCCATATTAAAGGCGGTTGCGTCCCCGCATTTCTTCGCCGCCCAGCCGTGGGCCGCCTCGTGCACCGTGATGGCGAAGAGGAGGACGAAAATTTGGATAACTATCGAAATGACATTCATTTGCGTCGGCCAAAGTTATAGCATATTCATTCTTGAAAAACCAGAACGTTTGTTCCATAATCCCCCTCACGGTAAACGCCATGTGTCTGACTTTCTCGAGTTCAACAACGTCTCCAAGCGGTTCGGAACGATTCAGGCCGTCGACGGCGTGTCCCTGGAGATCAAGCGGGGCGAAGTCTTCGCTCTTCTCGGCCCGAGCGGATGCGGGAAGACGACGATGCTTCGGCTGGCGGCCGGGTTCGAGCAGCCCGACACCGGCCGGGTGTTCCTTGACGGCGCCGACATCACCGACCTCCCGCCCAACCGGCGGCGGGTCAACACGATCTTCCAGAGCTACGCCCTCTTTCCCCACCTGACGGTCCGCGAAAATATCGCCTTCGGGCTTCGGATCGCAAAAAAACCGAAAGCCGATATCGAGCGCGAAGTCGAGGCCATGCTCCGCCTGATCCGGTTGGAGGACCAAGCCGGGAAAAAGCCGGATTTGCTTTCGGGCGGGCAGCGGCAGCGGGTGGCCATCGCCCGGGCCTTGATCAACAAGCCCGACGTTCTCCTTTTGGACGAGCCGCTGGCCGCCCTCGATCTGAAGCTCCGCCAGAGGATGCTGATCGAGCTCGACATGATCCACGACCAGGTCGGGATCACGTTCCTCTACGTCACCCACGACCAGGGCGAGGCGATGAGCCTGAGCGACCGGATCGGGGTGATGAACGCGGGCCGGATCGAGCAGATCGGCTCGCCGGCCGAGATTTACGAAACCCCGCGGACCAGCTTCGTCGCCGCCTTCATCGGCGACACGAATTTCGTCGAGGGTGTCGTGGCCGACCATCCGGACCCCGAATACAGCCGCCTCCGGATCGACGGCCTGCCCGACGTCGTGGTTTATAACGACAAGCAGATCGCCGACGGCAACAAGGTCTTCCTCAGCATCCGTCCGGAAAAGATCCAGATCTCCCGGGACGCCCCCGAGCCGAAGCCCAAGCGGAACGCCGTCCCGGCCGTGGTCGAGGACGTGATCTACCTCGGGCCCACGACAAAGTACTGGGTTCGGACGGGGAACCACCGGCTGCAAATCCTCCGCCAGCACGCCCGCTTCTTCCTCGATGAAAAGCCCATCCGTTGGAAGGACGACGTCTGGATTTTCTGGCACGGCGACGACGGGTTCATGCTCGAAGGCTTCCGGCGGGACGATGAGAAGCTCGTCTCCGCCCCGCCCCAGAAGGTCGGGGACGCATGAAGCGCCTCCGGAAGCGGGCCCAGGAGCTCCTCCTGACCGCTCCGTCGTTCGTCTGGCTCTCGCTCTTTTTTCTGATCCCGACGGCCCTGGTCTTTATTCTCGCCTTCCGCCCGGCCGACCCGTTCGGCGGGATCGGCAAGGGCTGGACGACGGCCACGATCAAAGGCCTGGCCGATCCCCAATACCTGGTCGATCGCCCTGCGGACGCTTTGGGTCAGCTTCCTCTCGACGGCGATCTGCATGCTCCTGGCCGTCCCGACGGGGTACGCCGTCGCCCGGGCCTCCGAGCGCCGCCGGAACACGCTCCTTCTGCTCGTCATCGTCCCGTTCTGGACAAGCTTCCTCATCCGGGTCTTTGCCTGGAAGTCGATCCTTCATCCCGAGGGATTCATTAAAAAAGGCCTCGTCTTCCTCGGCCTGGCGGACCCGGCTCGTCCCAACTGCTCTATAATCTGGGCGCCGTCATCATGGTCACGGTCTACACGTTTCTACCCTTTGCCATCCTGCCGATTTACGCCGCGGCCGAGAAATTCGATTTCGGTCTGATCGAGGCCGCTCGCGATTTGGGAGCTACGTCCGTTTCGAGGCCTTCCGGAAAGTCTTCCTCCCCGGGATCCGGCAGGGACTCATCACTGCCGTCCTGGTCGTCTTCATTCCGGCTCTCGGATCCTACATCATTCCGGATATCGTCGGCGGTCCCGGAAGCGAGCTTCTCGGGAACAAGATCGCCCAGCGGGTGTTCGTCGACCGGAACCTGCCGCTGGCCGGCGGGTTGTCCATCGTCCTGATCTTGGCGGTGCTGGCGCCGCTTTTGGCCGTCCTGGCCCTCCAGCGGAAAGGGGAGCAGGGTCGCGCCCACGCGGAAGGAAACGGGAACGTGAAGCGAAGCCGCTTTCCCTTCATCGTCACCGGCCTCGTCCTGGTCTTCTTCTATCTTCCGATCCTTTTCCTGGTGGTCGACTCCTTCAATGCCTCCCGCTTCGGCGGGGCCTGGCGGGGCTTTTCCTTCAAGTGGTATGAGCGGCTCTTCCACGAACCGGCCATCTGGGAGGCGGCAAAAAACACCCTCTTCATCGCCGTCGTGGTGACCTTTCTCTCGCTGGTCCTCGGAACGGTCTCGGCCTTGGCTCTCCACCGCTTCGCCAAATCGCGCCTGCAGCGCTTCCACTACACCCTGATCTACACGCCTCTGGTCGTTCCCGAGATCCTGATGGGCATCAGCCTTCTGATGGCCTTTGTCGCCGCCGGCGTCCGGCTGGGAATGACGACGATCATTCTGGCCCACGTGACGTTCTGCGTCAGCTATGTCGCCCTGGTCGTCCTGGGCCGGCTCCAGGATTTCGATTTTACGATCGTCGAAGCGGCCAGGGACCTGGGGGCCACCGGCTGGCAGGCCGCCCGCCGCGTTCTTCTCCCGATGCTTGCCCCGGGCCTTGCGGCCGCCGGTCTCATCGCCTTCACCCTGTCGGTGGACGATTTCGTCATCACCTTTTTCGTCGCCGGGCCGGGGTCCACGACACTCCCGATCCGGGTGTACAGCATGATCAAGCATGGGGCCACGCCGATCATCAATGCCCTTTCGACCTTATTGCTGGCTTTGACATTCACCACCGTGATCGTCAGCCAGCGTTTATCCAAATCCGGTGCCATGGAGGGAGGACAATGAAACTACGCTCGGTTTTACGTTTCGCGCTCGGGGCGGCGGTCATCGCCGCCGGATTTCTAACCGCGGGGTGCGGCGGAGGGGCGAAGGACCAGCCCGTCCTGCACGTGTACACCTGGTCGGATTACGTCAAGCCGGAGCTCGTCGCCCGGTTCGAGGCCGAAAACAACTGCAAGGTCGTCATCGATACGTTCGACTCCAACGAGGCGATGTACGCCAAGCTGAAGGCCGGGGCGACCGGCTACGACGTCATCACCCCGACCAGCTACATGGTCAGCCTGATGCACAGCCAGGACATGCTCCAACCTCTCGACAAGACGCTGATTCCCAACCTCTCTCATATCGATCCGGACTATCTGGCCGTCGCCTTGGACAAGGGGATGGAATATTCCGTGCCGTATATGCTGACCAACACGGGCATCGCCTATTTGAAAAGCAAGGTCGAAGGCTTCGAGCCGACCTGGGCGATGTTCGAGCGGACCGACCTCAAGGGTCGGATGGTCATGCTCAACGACATGCGGGAGACGATCGGAGCGGCCTTGAAATACCTGGGCTATAGCCTCAACTCGACAAACCCCGAGGAGCTGGCCGCCGCCGGAGTCGTCGTGAAGAAGTGGAAAGCCAACCTGGCCAAGTTCGAAAACGAGCAGTACAAGACCGGGATCGCCTCCGGCGAGTTTCTCCTCGTCCATGGCTACAGCGGCGACATCCTCCAAGTCCAAGCGGAAAACGCGGACATCGCCTTTGCCATGCCCCGGGAGGGCGGCGTCCTGTCCTGCGACGATCTGGTGATCGCCAAGTCGGCCAAGGAAGTGAAGCTCGCCCACGCCTACATCAATTTTCTTCACGACCCGAAGGTGGCCGCCGAGAACACGGAGTTCATCCAGTATCTCTGCCCCAACAAGGACGCTTATCCTTTCCTGAGCGAGGCGATCCGGACAAATCCCGGGATCTTCCTGGCTCCCGAGATCCAGGCGAAGTGCGAGGTCCTGGCCGACCTGGGCGAGAAGAACGCCCTCTACGTCAAGGTCTGGGACGAGATCAAAGCCGGCAAATAAAACTTTTTTTATAGGATGGGCAGGTATCGCCGGATTTCGTAGTCGCTGACCTGCTTGTCGAATTCGGCCGAGGTGTTTTTCCCGTAGTCGTCGATCTCTTCGCGCTTGTTGGCGATGAACCGGGAAAGCAGGTAATCGCCCAAGACGGCCCGGGCGGCTTCGCTCTTCTCCAGGAGGCGGACCGATTCCTCGAGGTTCCGGGGAAGCGTCTGGATCCGGAGCTTCTTCTGTTTCGTCCCGCTCATTTCGTAAATGTTGTCCTCGACGGGGTCGGGGAGGGAATACCTGTTGCGCACCCCTGCCAATCCTGCCGTAAGCATGGCGGCGAAGGCCAGGTAGATGTTGCATCCCGGATCGGGCGAGCGCAGCTCGATCCGGGTGGCGTTTTCCTGTCCCGGCAGGTAGCGGGGAACGCGAATGTAGGCTGAGCGGTTTTTCTGGCCCCAGGCGATGTAGACCGGGGCTTCGTACCCCTCGATCAGGCGCTTGTAGGAGTTGACCCACTGGTTGTAAACCGACGAGAATTCCCGGGCGTGGTGGACCAGCCCGCCGATGTAGGACCGGGCCATTTCGGACAGATGGTAAGGACCTTTTCCGTCAAAAAAGAGGTTTTTCCCGTCCTTCCAGAGCGACTGGTGAACGTGCATGCCGCTGCCGTTGCAGCCGTTGATGGGCTTGGGCATGAAGGTGGCGTACAGGCCGTGCATCCGGGCAACCCGTTTGACCATGTAGCGGGTGAGCATAACGACGTCGGCCATCTCCAAGGCCCCGGCGTATCGGAAATCGATCTCGTGCTGGCCCGGCGCCGCTTCGTGGTGGTCGTATTCGGAGAGGATGCCCATCTGCTTAAGAAGGAGCTGGGTTTCCTTCCGAATTTCCCCGTGCCGGCCGGCGAAGAAATACCCCCCGTCGTCCAAGGGCTGAGGCTCCCGGTCGTTCGGAAAGAGGAAGAATTCCATCTCCGGGCCGACCATGAAAGCGTCAATGTCGAATTCCTCCCTGGCTTTGCGGATCGATTCCTTCAGGATGTACCGGGCGTCGCCTTCGTAGTATGATTTTTCCGGAGTCTGAATGTCGCCGAACATGATCCCTTCGCGCCAGGATGTTTCGGGCGAAAATCCCTGGTATGTCCAGGGCAGGAGCCGGAACGTCTTCGGATCAGGCTTGATGATCAGGTCGCTTTCCTCGATCCGCACGAACCCCTCGACCGAAGAGCCGTCGAATCCCTTCCCTTCCCGGAAGGCCTTATCCAACTCGCCGCTGGGAAATGAGAAATCCATCGGCCGGCCGAGGATGTCCGGAAAGATAACCCGGATGAATTCGATCTTGTGGGAGGGTTCGAGAACCGTCCGGAGAACATCGTCTTCATCGTTAAAACCGAAGGCTTTGAAAGGTTTTTTTATGATTGTATTCATGTTGCTCCTCTTCTGTCGATATTTATAGATAAAAAATAGACAAATGTCAAGAATAAATAATAAAATAGTGACATATGTAGTGAAATATGATAATTATTAAGACAAAGGAGGCGAAATGATCGACGAATTATCAAAAAAAATCATCGATTGCCTGAATGATGACGCCCGGAAGAGCTTCCGAGAAGTTGCCAAGGCGACGGGGACGTCCGTAACAGCCGTCATTCACGCGGTTAAAAATCTGGAGAGCAAGGGGGTCCTTCGGGGATATATTCCGGTCGTCGACCCGGCCGCTCTCGGGTTCGATCTGAGCGCGGTCATCGCCGTCCGCATTTCCCAGGGGAAGCTCATCGAAACCCAGAAAAAGATCGCCGAAGATCCCCGTGTCTTTGCGGTCTATGACGTCACCGGCGAATGGGACTGTCTTGTCCTGGCCCGCTTTCGGGGCCGCGACGATCTCAATCGATTCATCAAGAAGGTGAACTCTTTCCCGCATATCGACCGAACGATCACCCATCTTGTCCTCAACACGGTCAAGGAGGAGCGGCGGGTCTATCCCTGACCGATAGGCGGGGACAAAGCTAACGAGATAATTAGCGGTCTACGCTCACGCGTCCGGTTTTTTAATGACAAGGACTTTCGCTCCGCGGATTTTCCTCTGCTTGATTTCCAAGAGGGCCCGGTTGGCGTCGGCCAAGGGATATTCGTCAACGGCCGGACGGATCGGGATATCTGCGGCCAGACGGAGGACGTCCGCCACATCCGCCCTCGTCACGTTGGCCACGCTCTTGATTTCCTTTTCCCGCCAGAGATGGCGGGCGTAATCGAGCCGGCGCAGCTCGTCCTTGTCGGATTCCTCTTTCCGGATCGCATTGATGACCAGCCGTCCGCCGGGAGCCAGGACGGCCATCGCTTCCACGACCGGGCGCCACACGGGCGTCGTGTCGATGATCGCGTCCAATTCCTCCGGCGGCCGGTCGGCCGTATCTCCCGCCCAGGCGGCGCCCAGCTCCAAGGCAAAGGCCCGCTCTCCCTCGTCCCGGGCGAAGACGTATGCCCGCAACCGGGGAAAAAGATGCCGGGCCATTTGGAGAACGAGATGGCCGGAGGCGCCGAAACCCGTCAAGCCCAGGGCTTGCCCGTCCCGAAGTCCGGCGAGCCGCAACGAACGATAACCGACCGCTCCGGCGCAGAGAAGGGGAGCCGCTTCAACGTCGGAGAAGATATCGGGAATCGGATAGACAAAGGCTTCCCGGGCGATCATGTATTCGGCGTATCCCCCGTCGGCGTCGCGGCCGGTTGCCCGGAAATCGGGGCACAGGTTCTCGCGGCCTTCGAGGCAGTACCGGCAGCGGCCGCAGGCGGAGTGGATCCAGGCGACGCCGACACGGTCGCCGGGCCGGAACCGACCGCTCCCGCGGCCGCTTTCCTCGATCCGGCCGACGACCTGGTGCCCGGGGATGACCGGCAATCGCGGCGGCGGCGTCCGGCCTTCAATCTCGTCAATCTCCGTATGGCAGACTCCGCAGGCCGAAACCCGAAGGAGAATTTCCCCCTCGGTAGGGGCGGGTACGGGCATATCGCGGAGCTCCAGCGGATCGTCTCCCGACCGGAGATCCAGGATTCTCGTCATCAGCATGGCTTTCACGGCGGCTCTCCTTCGGCGGGCTTGCTCCTTTAGAATAGGAGAGAATGCCGCAAGAGTAAATATTTTTGGTTCTCTTCCCATATTCTCGGAAACTCGTACCCACACAAACTAGAAGAGAACCATCAGGCCAGATAATGTAAATAATATTTACGTTTATTTAAGAGTTTGGCGGAAAATTGAGTCATTCCTGCCGTCTTTTTTCCCTCCTTTTTCGGTATTTTTATCTTCGCGGGAAGATTTCCTACTGATTATTAACGATCCGGCGGTTCGATTCCTTCAAATTCCTTCCTTTTTGGCATGATTCGTGCTTAAAAGGGCGGTGAGGACCACGATGCGAGACCTCGAAGGCATGCAAATCCGGTATAATTCGGGGATGATCCGAATGAGAAAGGGGAAGGCTGTCCTCCTCCTCCTCCTCCTCCTCGTTTTTCCCTTTCTCGTTTCGGCCTCCTTCGGTCAGGAAGCTTCGTCTCCGCAAACGGACCCGCTGGCTTTCCTCTCCGAGATGAAGCAAGCCTTCGAGGCCTCGGATCGAGCCGCCTATATCCAGGCGTTCGCCTCCGAGCTCCGGGAACAGGAAGGAATGGTCTACGATTCCATCCGGCAGACGTTCCTGATGACGACGGTGATCTTCAAGCCGGTGGGCGGATTCACGCCGGGCGAAGGCGGCGAAACGCTTTTCGTGAACGCCGTGTTCCGCAACGACCAGGAATCCATGCTCGAAACCTGGAAGCTCTTCCTGGTTCGCGAGGGAAGTCGCCGGATCATCCGCTTAAAGACGATTTCGGGAAATCCGGCCATCTTTTATTCTCTTTCGTTTCCCTCCGACCGAATTGTCCGGGCTGCCCGGATCGAAATCCGCCATCAGGACATGGAGGCGGTTTTTAACGACGCCTGGATTTTTTACGACAACATCACCAACCTGGAAACGGGGCTGATCGTCCTCGGCCGGGGCGGCTCCGGTTTACGCCGTCGTCGGAAACGGAGCGCCATCAGCTTTCCCTCCGGTATAAGACCGGCGCGGTCGACACGGATATCCAGTCGGCCTATCTGCGCTTTTCCCCGCAATTCTTCAAGACCAACGTTAAAATCACTCCGGCCGCCGAACCGGCCGCTTCCTCCGGGCCGATGCCCGCGGATATCGCGGCAGCCCGGGCCTTGTTCAACCGGTTTTACCCCGAATCCTTTTCCATCTTCGACCCGGTCGATGGCCGGCTCCTGGCGACGCTTCCCCAAAGCGACCAGGCGACTTTCGAATTCCAGACCGAAATCCGGGCCGGTTTCGGATATTCCTATAATCCCTTCTCGCTGGAGGAAGTCCGGTTCTGGAGCCGCGCTCCGGACAGCCTCCTTTGTCTTTATACCCCGGAAATGCCGGAGGCTGAAGGCAAGCGGATGATCGTCACCTTCGGGGAGAAATTCGACCTCCTCCGCTGCGACGTGGATCTGGATATCCAACCGGACCGTTTTTTCTCTCGGCCAAAGCCCGTCTCGAAGTCGTGGCCCGTCTCCCGGGTGTCGAAAGCCTGAAGTTTGACCTGAACGCGGCTTTCGAAATCCTCCGTGTCTCCGACGGCGAGGGCCGGCCCATGTCCTTCAGCCAGGATAAGGATCGCCATACCCTGACCGTCGCGCTCCTTCAGCCCTTGGAGAAAGGTCAAGCCGCCGCGGTCGAAGTTTACTACCGGGGAATCCTCCAGCCGCCCGTTCAGACGACCGATATTGCCCAGGTCATTCCCTTCCTTGATAACTCCCACGACGCCTTGCCCGAATTCGACAGCTACCTGTATAGCCAGTCGGCGTCCTGGTATCCCTCGACGAGCGACACCGATTTCTTCCAGTCCCGGCTCCGGATCAGCGTTCCGCCCCTCTACTCCACCGTGGCCGTCGGCGAGCTCGTCCAGGAAGAGACGATCGACGAGGTCGGCCGGGTTCTGACCCTGGAAAAAATCGGGAACCGGTTGTCCACGTACGAAACGCGCAAGCCGGTCAAGTACCTGGCCTTCATCGTCGGGGCATTCAAGCGGTCGATCGGCGAGAACGGTCAGGGCGAGAACCCGCCGCTCAAGCTCTTCGTCTCCGAGGATATCCGCATCGTCCGCCGGTCGATGCTCGAGGAAGCCCGGTCGATCCTCGAGGCCTTCGTCGGGATCTTCGGCCCCTTCCCGTACGAGAAGCTGACGATCGTCCAGCGGGTTTGGGGGACGGCCGGCGGGCACAGCCCCGCTTCATTCATCGTCCTCAACGAGCTGGCCAGAAATCTCAACACGTCGGCCATTCCGGACCCGAAAAGCCCCATCGACCTGCCCCAATACAAGGAATTCTTCATGGCCCACGAGATCGCCCACCAGTGGTGGGGGCAGACGGTCGCCGGGGCGAGCTATCACGACATATGGCTGAGCGAAGGCCTGGCCCAATATTCCGCGGTCCGGTACTTGAAGATGAAATACGGCCCCAAGGCCTTCGTCGCGATCATGAAGAAGTTCGTCGAATGGACCGAGAAGGCCTCGGATTTCGGCCCGATCACCCTCGGGGCCCGGCTCAGCGTCCATGATTTCCGCTCCTTCCAGGCGATCCTGTACGGAAAATCCGTGCGTGGCCCTGTTTGTGCTCTCGGATTTGATCGGGGAGGAGGCCTTCGATCGGGGGCTGCGCCTCTTTATCGAACGGCACGCCTTCGGCCTGGCCCGGACGTCTCAGTTCATCCGGGCGATGGAGGAGTCTTCCGGCCGGCCGCTCCAGGAATTCTTCCGGGGCTGGTTCGATTCCCATCTTCTGCCCCGGGTCGAGACGGTTTCCCAGATCCTCCGCCGGGGCGAGGGCTATGAGCTCAAAATCACCGTGAAGCAGACCGGGCGTCCGATGGTTTTCCCCCTGGCCGTGTCCTGGTCGGAGGGCCGCCGCCTCGTCCGGCAGGTGCTCGAAATCGACGCCGCGGCGAAAACGTTCACGTTCACGACGACGGAGAAGCCGTCGAAATTCCTGGTAAACCCGGACCGCCTGGTTCCGGGCAGCTTCCGCTGATCCTTCCCGCTCAGTAATTTCCCGCCGGAATGTCCAGGCGCTTGATCATCTCGTTCAGGGTCGTCGGCTTCAGGCCGAGGAGCGCGGCCGCGGTTTTTTGAACGCCGTTGGCCTTGGCCAGGGCCGTTTCGATCAGCTGCCGCTGGAAGGCGAGCGTCTGTTCCTTGAGGTCCAGGCCGTCGGCTCCGACGCCGGAGTCGACAGGGACCGGCGTCGCCTCGCGGGACAAACCGAACAGCTCCGGGAGATTCTCCCGGGTGATGATCTGGATCCTTGGCGAAGACGACCGTCCGCTCGATCAGGTTTTCGAGTTCGCGGACGTTCCCCGGCCAGGAATGGCGGTCCAGGAGCTGGAGAACCTCGGGGCTGACGCTCTCGATCGTCTTGCCGTTTTCCTTGGCGAAAATGTCGAGGAAATGCTTGACCAGGAGGGGGATGTCCTCCCGGCGCTCGCGGAGCGGGGGCAGGACGATCTTGATGACGTTCAGCCGGTAATAGAGGTCCTTGCGGAACGACTGCTGCTCGATCATCTCCTCGAGCTCGACATTGGTGGCGGCGATGATCCGGACATCGACCCGGATCGTTTTCGTCCCGCCGAGCCGCATGAACTCCCGGTCCTGCATGACCCGGAGGAGCTTGGCCTGGGTTTCGAGCCCGATCGTTGAGATCTCGTCGAAGAAGATCGTCCCCTTGTCGGCCGCCTCGAAGAGGCCCTGCTTTTCCGAGACCGCGCCGGTGAAGGCGCCCTTGACGTGGCCGAAGAGGTGGCTTTCGAGAAGGTCGGGCGGAAGCGCTCCGCTGTTGACGACGACGAACGGATGGGCGGACCGTTGCGAATTCGTGTGGATGGCCCGGGCGACCAGTTCCTTGCCGGTCCCGCTTTCTCCCTGGACCAGGATCGTCGACCGGGTTGGGGCGGCGGCCCGGATGAGCTCGAAGACCTGCTCCATCGGCTTGCTCCGGCCGAGGATGTTGGAGAAGCTGAATTTCCTCCGCAGCTCCTCCCGGAGCCGGTCGTTCTCCTCCCGGAGGTTCTTGTGGGCCAGGGCCCGCTCGATCGTCAGGAGAAGCTCTTCGTGCTTGAAGGGCTTCTGGACGTAATCGTAGGCCCCGATCTTCATGGCCTCGATCGCCGATTCGACCGAGGCGTAGGCGGTGATGATGATGACCACCGTCTGCGGGCGCGATCTTTTTAATCTCCGGGAGGATCTCCAGGCCGTTGCGGCCGGGCATCAGGAGATCGAGCAGAACGAGGTCGTAGGAGGCGGTGTCGAACTTGGGCAGGGCTTCCTCGCCCGAAGTCGGACAGCTCGACGTCGTAGCCTTCCGCCAGGAGCAGCTGTTCGAGAATGTCGCGGATGACGGGCTCGTCGTCGATGACGTGGAGAGATCCTTTGCTCATGCGTCCTCCGGTCTTTCTTTTCCTTTTCTCCAGGTCCTTGGGCAGGAAAATGGTGAATTTGGTCCCCTTGCCGACCTCGCTCTGGACGTCGATCCGGCCCTCGTGCTCGTTGATGATGGCGTAGCTGATGGACAGGCCGAGACCGGTCCCCTTGCCGACGCCCTTGGTCGTGAAGAAGGGGTCGAAGATGCGGGGGAGATGCTGCTCCTTGATCCCCGTGCCGGTGTCGCTGATGGCGACGAACGCTTCGGTCGGGGTTTCGCCGAGCTCCAGCCGGAGGCGCCCGCCGTTGGGCATGGCGTCCAGGGCGTTGAGAATGATGTTGATGAAGACCTGCTGGAGCCGCTCGCCCTGGGCCCAGATGGGGGTCACCGGGGCCAGCTCGGTCTCCAGGTCGATGTACATGGCCTTCAGCTTGTAATCGATCAGGGAGATGATCTCCTGGAGATTGTCCCGGAGGTTGACCCGGTGGAAGGCCAGGTCCGAAGGATTGCGGGCGAAGGTCAGGAGGTTTTTGACGATCCGGGAGACCCGGTCGGTCTGGGCTTCGATCTTGTCCAGGAGGCCGGTGAAGTGCTCGTCGGAGACTTTCTTCTGCAGCATCTGGACGTAGCTGGAGATGCCGGTCAGCGGGGTGTTGATCTCGTGGGCGACGCCGGCCGAAAGCAGGCCGATGCTGGCCAGCTTCTCCGAGGTCAGGAGCTGCTGCTGGAGCCGGATTTTGTCGGTAATGTCCTCGAAGACGATGATCGTCCCGTAGGAATGGAGGAGGTTGTCCAGCAGCGGCGTCTTGGCGATGTCGAAGATCCGCATTTCGCCGGAGGGCCGGTCGATCGGAATCTCCCCGACGAGATGGTACTCGGCCTGGGTGTCCGGGGGGAAGATCGCGGCGAAGGCCTTCGGCCCGATGACGTCGCTCAGGATCGTGCGCCCAGGACATCTTCCCGTTTCCGGCTGAACGTCTCTTCGCAGATGCGGTTCCAGCCGCTGATCCGGCCGTTCTGGTCGAGAACCGCCACGCCCGACGGTCAGGCTTTCGATGATGTTCTCGCTGTAATCCTTGAGCCGTTCGAGCTCGGAGGCGCGTATGTCCGGCCTGGTTATAAAGGTGGGCGTTTTCCACGGCCAGGGCGACCTGCGAGGAGATGGTCGTGAGCAGCTCCCAGTCCTCGCTCGTGAGGAACGTGGCGTCGACTTTGCGGCCCATGGCCAGGCAGCCGACCAGCTTGTTCTCGCCCTTGAGGGCGAGGAAATGGTCGAAGCCGGAAGCCCGGAGGCCTTCGAGCTTGGCCTGGAGCTTGATGTCCTCGGTCACCGAGTAGAGCGAGAGGGCGTCGTTTTCGACCAGGCTCTCGTAGACCTTGGGATCGAACGTCAGCCGGCCCGCGGCCGCGCCGGCCGCATCGCCCCGGGCGCTGAAGACGGAGAAAGTCGCGCTCCCCGTTTCGACGGGCAACAGGAGGGCGATCGACCGGAGCGACAAGGCGTTGGAGATCAGCTCGAGGAGCCGTTCGGGCCAGCGTCTCGAGGTTGCGCTCCCGGCTCAGCTCCTGGGAGATGGTCAGCAGGGTTTTCCGGTATTGGTAGCTCCTCCGGTAGAAGACCCGGTCGATGACCGACTGGATGAGCGATCCGGAGCGGCGTGAACATCGTCGCCCCCAGGATGAGGGCCAGGACGCCCAGGAGCAGGGCGTTGAGCTTGTTCTCGGAGAAAATCTTGGTCTGGGAGGAGACGCCGAGGTAGATCAGGGCCAGGACGAAATAGGAAAAGACCAGGGTCGCGGCTTTCTTGATGATGACTTCCAGGTCCATCAGCTTGTAGCGGGAGATCGAGTAGGAAAAGGACAGGGGGATGAGAGCCTGGAGAAGGACGGTGAGCTCGGCCGCCGTGCTCGGGGCCGCTCCGGCGACGAAGGGGATGACATATAGGCCGGTGAAGGGGACGACGCCGAATCCCAGGCCGTAGACGATCCATTTCAGCTGTTTTCTGACGATGAAGCTCTGGTGGCGGAGGGCCCCGAGGACGATCATGGCCAGGGCCCAGAAAGTGTACAGGGCGAAATGGGCCAGGTCCCACTTTTCCAGGGCCGCGTAGAACTCGAGGAATCCGGGCGGCGTCCATGTTCGGGAAATGGGCGAGAGAAACAGGGCGATCCGGGCCAGGAGAAGAAGAATCCGGCCGGGACGTAAAGGAGACAGGCGGCCGACGGGCCGGTTCGCGGAGGATCTTCTTCCGCTGGGGGAAGATCATGAAGTAATGGACCAGAAGCGGAGGGAAGACCAGGAAGGCGATTTTATCCAGCCCGTAGAAGAGGCTGTCGAGGAGGTCGAAGTCGCCGGTGTAGGAGAAGATATAGAACATGTAGAGCAAGGCCGAGAGGAGATAATAATGGATGTTGGCGCCCGCGCAGCGGCCGGGCCGAATTAAGGAAGACGATCAGGGCGATGATGACCGTCATCAGGCCGATCAAGGCCAGGTAAAAATAGATGAGATTGGGGCCCTTGTCCACGGGATAGAAGCGAAACGGTGAAGGTGATGACGCCGCCTTCCCGGTAAATTTCGTATGTGATTTTCTGGCGCTGTTTCCAAACCTGCCAGAGGTTTTTCTCCAGGTCGATCTTGTTCCTGATCTTGATTTTATCCGTGGCGGCGAAGTTGTGGGAGACGGAATAGAGGACGTCGCCTTTTTTCAGGTTGACTTGATATAGCCGGGCCTTCTTTGTCGACTTTGATGGCCGTCAGCCGGTCCTGCTTCATCGCCCAGACGACGCCGTCGGTCGGCTCTTTCCAGGTGATCTGCCGGTAGACGTTGATGCCGCCCAGAATAAGGAGAATGACCAACGGAATCGAGCAGCCAATGACGCCCGATTTTTCACGATTCAATCCAAAAAATTGAATCCCTCAGGCTCGGAAGCGGCTGGGGCGGTGATTCCCAAATCTTCATCGGATTCAGTCCAGGATGTGGCGGCGGGCGGCGCGGGCGGCCCAGGCGATCGTCGGTTGGCGGTTCAGCCTCTGGAGGGACTTGTCCGTCTTGACCCCGATGGGTTTCGTGCTCTGCGAAAGCAGGGAGCGCATGTAATCGGTCGCCGGCCGTTTGGCCGGGTTCGCGTCCTGAATTTCCTTTTCCGGCAGGCGGCGTTTGCTGTCCGAGGCCCAGGGCCGCGGCCAGAAAAAGAGGCGGCAGAAACGCCCGTGCCCTTGCCCTATTCTTATTCATCCCGCAATATTAAATACCCCGGGGCGCCCGGAAGTCAAATCCGCGCCCGTCATTTGCGCGGCCGGCTCGCCCTCGGTTTGCAGGAACGCGCTCCTTTGCATAAAATCACGGCATGAACACGTCCCGCCGGGTTCGGCTCCCCCTCCTCATCCTCCTGGCCGCCGCGACGTTGTCCTGCTCCCCGGGCAATAAACCGACCGCCGTTTCCGGCTTGGAGGAGCTGAAGGACAAGCGGATCGGCGTCCTGATCGGGTCGACCCACGACCATTTCATCACCTCCCGGTTCCCCCAGGCCGAGATTCTTCGTTTGGACACGAGCCCCGACCTGGCCGTCGCTCTCAAAGCCGGCAAATGCGATGCGATCATCATGGATGCCAACGTCGGCCGGCTCTACCGGCGGGATGACCCCGGCCTGGCCCTTCTGGCCGAGAAAATTTTCGTCGAACCCCTGGGCTTCGGCTTCGCCGATCGCCAAGCTCCGGGACGCTTTCAATGATTTTCTCCGGGAGCTCGGGACGTCCGGCGAGATGGATCGTATCCGGGCCAAATGGGAGAACGATTCGGGCCAGGCCGACATCCCCGAGCCGCCCGCCTCCGGCCCGAACGGCCAGCCTGCGGATCACCACCTCGGCCGACGGACCGCCTTTCACGTTCATCAAGGAAGGCCGATACACCGGCCTCGATATCGAGCTGGTCTATCGTTTCGCCGTCCGGCAAGGGATGACCGCCGATGTCCAGACGCTGCCCTTCGGCTCGCTGATCGCCGGCCTCGCTTCGGGCAAGACCGACATGATCTGTTCGGGGATCACGATCACCGAGGAGCGGGCCAAACAGGTTCATTTTTCCGATGTCTATTACCAGTCGGGAGCCGACGCCCTCATCCTGAAAGAAAACGCGGCCGGCGGGACGGGCCGGTCCGCCGGCGCCGCTCCGGCCATCGACGCGGCGATCATTGGAGCGATGACCGGGTCGACCGGGGAACAGCTCGTCCGGGAGCGCTTTCCCAAAGCCGAGCTCCGGCTGTTTGACGATATCATGGACTCGATCGCCGCCCTGAAGACGGGCAAGCTGGATTACGTGATCACGGCCTATACGACCGCTCTCCGGGCGGCCGCCGCCAATCAGGACCTGGTCGTCCTCCCCGAAGAATACAACCACGAATGGGCCTCGATTGCCGTCCATCAGAACAATCCGAAGCTGCTGGCGGAGATCAACGCGATCCTGCTTGGATTCAAGGCCGACGGGACGCTCGATAAAATCATCGGGCACTGGGTTCGGCCGGACGGTTCGCCCTACGAATTCGTCAAGGTTCCGAAATCCGCGGGCGACGGTCCGCCTTTGCGCGTGGCCATCGCCGCCAACCGCGAACCCATGGGCTTTCACCAGGGAGACGAGATCGTCGGTCTTGACCCCGAGTTGATCGAGAACGTCGCTTATCGCCTGGGCCGCCGGGTTGTCTATTCCGACATGAAGTTTTCCGCCCTGGTCGTGGCCCTCGAGTCGGGCAAGGCGGACGTCATCTGTTCGAACATGACCGCGACCGAGGAACGCCGGAAACGGGTGAGCTTCACCGAGGGCTATTACGTCAATCCGCAGGTGATGCTGGCCCGCCGGACAGTCGTCGCCGGGGCCGCTCCGACGGAGAAAAAGGGATTTTTCGCCGGCGTCAAGGACAGCTTCGTCAATAACCTCATCCGGGAAAAACGCTATCTCCTGATCTGGCGGGGATTGAAGGTCACCTTTCTCATCTCCATCCTCTCGGCTCTCCTCGGGACGATCATCGGAGGCCTCGTTTGCTGGATGCGGATGAGCAAGCGGAGGCTCCCCCGGGCGATCGCCCGGGTGTATATCGACCTTCTCCGGGGCATCCCCCAGGTCGTCCTGCTGATGATCATGTTTTACGTCATCTTCGCCCCGCTGGATGTAAGCGGGGTGCTGGTGGCGACCATCACCTTCGCCCTGAACTTCGCCGCCTATGTCTCGGAGATGTTCCGGACTTCGATCGAAAGCGTGAAGAAAGGGCAGACCGAGGCGGGGATCGCCCTCGGGTTCAGCAAGGTCGGGACCTTCCTCCACATCGTCCTGCCCCAGGCGGTCCAGCGGGTTCTGCCGGTCTACAAGGGCGAGTTCATCGCCCTGGTCAAGATGACGGCCATCGTCGGGTATATCGCCGTCCAGGACCTGACGAAGGCCAGTGACATCATCCGAAGCCGCACGTTCGACGCTTTCTTCCCCCTGATCATGGTCGCGGTTCTCTACTTCGTTCTGGCCTGGCTCCTGACCCTGCTTCTTGAGGCCATCCAGGTCCGGACCGCCCCGAAGCGCGGAGGTTCGAAATGAACATCCGCGTTGAACACCTGGCCAAGTGTTTCGGCGCCGCGACCGTCCTTAAAGACATCAACGTCGAGATCAATACCGGGGAAGTGATATCCGTTATCGGTCCTTCGGGAACGGGCAAGAGCACGTTCCTCCGCTGCCTGAACCTCCTGGAAACGCCGACCGGCGGAAGCATCAAGGTCAACGGGCAGGATATCCTGGCCCCGGGAAGCGACCCCAACGCCCTGCGGCGGAAGATGGGCATGGTGTTCCAGAACTTCAATCTATTCGATCACTTGACGGCGCTGGGGAACCTGACGATCGGCCCGATCCAGCTGCTCAAGAAAACCCCGGAAGAGGCCGTCAAGCGGGGCCGGGAGCTTTTGGCTCTGGTCGGACTGGCGGCCAGGGAAAATGCTTTTCCCGACGAGCTGTCCGGCGGCCAACAGCAGCGGATCGCCATCGCCCGCTGTCTTTCGATGGATCCCGAGGTCATCCTTTTCGACGAGCCGACCTCGGCCCTCGATCCGACGATGGTCAGCGAAGTCCTGGGCGTCATCCGCCGCCTGGCCGCCGACGGGATGACCATGGTCATCGTGACCCATGAGATGAAATTCGCCCGGGATGTCTCAAGCCGCGTCCTGTTCATGGATGAAGGCATCATCTACGAGGAAGGCCGGCCGGCGGACATTTTCGACAATCCCCGCCGGGATAAAACCCGGGCGTTCATCTACCGGATCCGCAACCTCGCCTATCACCTCGCCGACGAGACCTACGATTACTACGACATGATGTCCCGGATCGAGGCCTTCGGCCGCCGGCATTTCTTCCCCGAAAAGGCGATCGGGAACCTCATGCTGGTCGTGGAGGAGACGCTCCACCTTTGCCTGGGGGAGGGGGATGTGGAAGCCCGCCGAACGTGTGTTCGGGAAACCGGCGGCCTGGAGATGATCGTGGCCTTCTCCGAGCAGGGCAATGAGGTGTCGGTCGTCTTCACGGCCGACCCGGCCCTTGCGACCATCCTCAATCCGGTCGACGATACAGATGGTTTGAGCCGGAACATCATCGCCGGTCTGACCTCATCCGTCCATGAAGAAATCAAGGATGGAAAGATTCACCTGACGCTGGTGATGAAGGCCGGCTGATCCCCAAAGCCGGGAGGAGATTTCCGGATCCCCCCGGTCGACGATTTTTCTTGATGAGTTCCGCGACAGAGAGGGCGAAATCCAGCCGATTTTCGGCATATTCCGAATCTTGGGCAATCGCTGGGCCATGACGGACCGTCTTCAAACCTGCTGGATGATCGGGTATCCGGAGCGGCGCCAGGGCGCGATCGTCATGCTTAACGGCAACAGCGCGGAGGCGCTGGCCCTCAGATAAACCGGAATCCTCGCTCCCCTGAATGTCCGGATGTTCCCTCTCCTCGCGCCGATCCGGGATGGATGGGAACGCGAAATCACCCGGAGATGTACCCCTGCCGGAACGTCAACCGCATGCCGTTGTCCTTGACTCGGACTTCGATTTTTCGAAACGCCTTGTTCGCCTTGGTGTTGGTCGGCCGATAGTAGAGCAGGTAATAATTTTCCGACGCTTCGGCCACGCGTTGAAACGATTTATCGGCCGAGGCGCTGCTGTCCGTCAGGCCGCCGGTCGCCTTGGCGATTTCGGAAAAAGCGCTGTAGATATCCTCCGATTGATCCTCATAAACCAGAAAGGAATCTCCTCCGGCGGAGACAACCGGCGCGTTGATGTCGTTCTGTCCGACGGGCGCCGCGGTTTTCTCGAAGGAGGAGGTTTCCATCAAGAGCGGCCTGCTTTTTGTCAGGAATAGAAAATTGACGGTGATCGAGGAATCGGAAAACGCCTCCTGCACGCTCTTGACGTCGAAGGTGACGTCTCTGTGGAAGATCTCGAATTTGCCCATCATGTCGAAAATCATATCCGGCCGATCTTGGTTTTCCTGCATCAAGAGAGCGACCTGCTTGGGATTGATTTTCGGGAGCAGCTCCCTTTCGTAAAAAAAGAAGACGGATTTCTGACCTTCCCGGCTTTTGAGAAGCTTGGCAAATTCGATGAGTTTTCTCTGGTCAACGTATCGCATATTGGCCAGCCGTCGTAACGTCATATCGTAGAGAAAGAGCTTTTCATCAAGGGTTCGGCCGGCCTCGGCTATCATCCGGGGGATGTCCCGAAGCAGACTTCGGTACTCCGTTCCCCCCATTTGGATGTCCCTTTTAACCTTTGCCAACAGATCGCCCTTGATTTTTTTCGGCGATGTACGGAGAAGCATGTCTTTCTTGAGGTTGTATGTCTTCATCGGAGTCATCAGAATCAAGTCGTCGCCGGTCTCGAAGACGTGGGCGAAGAAGTAATCCATCGCCTTGGCGATTTCAGAATTGAAGTCGATCATCTCGAACAGCAGGACAAAGAGCCGACCGGTCCGAGGAGATGTCACTTCGCCTCCTTCCTTGCGGGCGACGTTCGTCTTGCGGATGAGGTATACGGCATCGATCTGCTGGAGGACGCCGTCCTCGAACACTTCGAAGTCCTCCTTCTTCAGCGTGTCGATGAACGATGTTCCCTTGAACACCCGGACCGGCACCTCGATGTTGGTCACCCGGACATCATGGGCGATTTGGCCCTGGGCGGATGTCGGGATTAAGGCCGGCGATTCTTTGGGGATAATGCCGAATGAGAACATGATCAGGATGATGACGGCGGCCGAAATGGATTTTGTCAACATCGAACCCCCTCCTTGCTGTCTGTTTAAATAATACATCAGTCCCGCTGGATGTCAATTTGAGCAGGGATAAGATTCTCGAACGGCCGTCGTTCCTTCCCCCCTGGCCGCCGACGGGATGACCATGGTCATCTTGACCCATGAGATGAAATTCGCCCGGGCGTTCATCCCTCGCGACCATCCTCAATCCGGTCGCCGATACCGACGGCCTGAGCCGGAACATCATCGCCGGTCTGACCTCATCCGTCCATGAAGAAATCAAGGATGGAAAGATTCACCTGACGCTGGTGATGAAGGCCGGCTGAGGGCTCCGGCCGCTTGGGCTGGAACCCACACGGACTTGACAGTCGTAGCGGCAGGATCTATTATTCTATTGACCAATAAACAGGTCTATTAACAGACTAATCAAAGGAGCCGGCTATGGCCGAGTATACGGAAATTGTGCCTCTGAGCCGGGCCAAAGCCCGGCTGTCGGGCCTCGTCCGCAAGGTGAGGGAGGAGCGCGGAACTTACGCCATCACCCACCGGGGAAAACCGGAGGGAGTCCTGCTGAGCGTCGAGGAGTATGAGTCTCTCATCGAGACCCTTGATATTCTCGGCGACCGCGACCTCATGGCCCGGCTCGACCGTGGGCTCGCCGACGAGAAAGCCGGCCGCCTCCACGCTCACGACGAGGTCTTCCCGAAAAAATGACAAGCCCCGTCCGCCGCATCCTCTACACCAGGGAAGCGAAAAGGAACATCGACAAGTTCGATCCCTCCGTCAGGAAGCTCGTCCGCAAGGCCGTCGAGTCATTGACCACCGACCCGGAAAGGGGAAAGCCCTTGTCGCACGGGCTGGCGGGGCTGCGTTCGCTCAGAACGGCGGATTACCGGGTCATCTACCGGGCGCGAAGCGGCGTGCTGGTCGTGCTGGTCGTGGCCATCGGCCATCGCCGTGAGGTCTACGAGCGCCTCGGCGAGTTGCTGGATCGCGCCGCCAAGCGCGAGTGAGCCGCGGCCGGACGCGGGCGTCTCTGGACAGCGACCGAGCAGAACCTCAAGGCCCGGCCGCCGACGGCCTTATATAAATCCTCCTCCGATTCAGGCTGGACAAATTGACTCCGCCCCGGGTTTGACCTAATCTAGGAGACGGGAATCCTTATGTCGACTTTCATTTGCCGGGTTGCCGATGAGGCCGGGATGGTCACGAGCCGGACATTTCCGGCCGGCTCCCCGGACGACTGTCGCCGGCATTTTGAGGCGGAAGGGCTCTGCGTTCTGTCGGTCAAGCGGGATTGGCGAAAAATCGCCCTGGTCGCCGGCGGGTTCGACCGCAAGATCAAGCCCCGCGATTTCATCATGTTCAACCAGGAGTTCACGGCGATGATCCGGGCCGGGTACCCGGTTCTTCGCAGCCTGGAAGCGATCGGCGGCCGGACGAAAAACGCCGCCTTAAAGCATGTCCTGGGCCGGGTCGAGAACGACATCCGCCACGGGAAGGCCCTCTCGGAGGCCTTCGCTCCCTTCGAAGACAGGTTTTCTAAAGTGTATACGGCCGCCCTGATGGCCGGCGAAATCAGCGGCACCTTGCCCGAGACGATCGGCCAGTATATCTCCTACGCCAAGACGATCGACCGGACCGGCCGCCGGATCCGCTCGGCGATGACATACCCCATCCTGATCATCAGCTTTTCCTTCTTCCTCCTCCTTCTCCTGCTCAATTTCGTCCTGCCCAACTTCGCGGAGTTCTACGCCGATTTCGAGACGGATCTGCCGTACCTGACCTCGCAGCTCATCGCCTTTTCGCTTTTCATGCGCCGGAACATCGTAATCTGGCCGCTGTTGGCCGCGGTCGCGATCTTCCTTTACGTGCGGATGAAGCGAACGCCGTCCTGGCGATGCCGCTGGGATAAGTGGAAGCTCAAGATTCCGTTCGCCCGGCCGTTGATCGTCGAATCTTCGGTCTCCCTCTTTTCCCGGACACTGAGCCTGCTTCTCGGCGCCGGGGCGTCGCTGGTCGAGTCCGTGGGCTTGGCCTCCCAGGCCATCCCCAATAAATATCTTGTCGGTCGGATGGATCCCGTCCCCTCCGGCATCCGCAACGGCGAATCGCTGTCGGAATCCATGGGGAAGGCGGGTTTCTTCCCGCCGATGTCGTTGGACCTCATCCGGATCGGCGAGACTTCGGCCAACTTGAGCGGCATGCTCCGCGAGCTGGCCGACGTCACCGAGGAGCGGATCCAGCAGAAGCTCGATACCCTGGTTTCCCTCGTCGAGCCCGTTGTCATCATCCTGACCGGGGTGCTTGTGGCGGGGATGCTCTTGTCCGTTTACCTTCCGATGTTCCGCATCATCCAGGTGGCCCGATAACATGAAACCTTCCGTAACCCGCACCCCTCTCCCGGCCGACGAAAGCGAAGCCCGCAAGCTCGCCGAGCGCTGCGGCGTTCCGTACACCGATCTTTCCGGCCTCCGGATCGACCGGGAGCTGGTCCAATCCTTTCCCCCGGAATTCCTCTACCGGTCCAATTTCGTCCCCCTCGCGGTCGAGGGCGGCACGCTTCGCATCGCTATCGCCGACCCGTCCGACCTGGAGACGATCGACGCCATCCAGACCCTCTCCGGCAAGAACGTCGCGGTCACGGCCGCCTCGCCCCGGTCCATCCAGGAAGCCCTGCGGAAAAGCGAGACCGCCCTCCAGGTCCTCAAGGGCGCGACCGAGGGATTCATCCAGCAGCTGGTGGAAAAGGACGGCGGCGAGGAGGAAGAGGTCATTTCGCTGGAGAAGCTGGCCGGCCAGGACGGATCGATCATCAAGCTGGTCAACACGATCATCTTCACCGCGGTCCAGAAGCGGGCTTCCGATGTCCATATCGAGTCGAAAGACGACAACGTCCATGTCAAGTACCGGATCGACGGCGTCCTGGGCGAGGCCATGGATCCGATTGACAAGAAATTCCAGGCCCCGATCATCTCCCGGATCAAGGTCATGTCCGATCTGGATATCGCCGAGCGCCGGGTCCCCCAGGACGGCCGATTCCGTCTGAAGATCAAAGACAAGACCATCGATTTCCGCGTCTCGATCATGCCCAGCATCTATGGTGAGGATTCGGTCATCCGGATCCTGGACAAGGAAATGATCACCGAGGCGATCTCCGAGCTCAAGCTCGACCTTCTCGGCTTCTCCGACGATGTCCTCAAGCGGTTCCGCCGCTACATCGCCCAGCCGTACGGGATGGTCCTGGTGACCGGACCGACCGGCAGCGGGAAGACCACCACTCTCTACGCCGCCCTGACCGAGATCCGCTCGCCCGAGGACAAGATCATCACCATCGAGGATCCGGTCGAATATCAGGTCGCGGGCATCACCCAGATCCCGGTCAACGAGAAAAAAGGGTTGACGTTCGCCCGGGGACTGCGCTCGATCCTCCGGCACGACCCGGACAAGATCATGGTCGGGGAAATCCGGGACCCGGAGACCGCCCAGATCGCCATCCAATCGGCCCTGACGGGCCACCTGGTCTTCACCACCGTCCACGCCAACAACGTCTTCGACGTCATCGGCCGCTTCATCCACATGCAGGTCGACCCGTACAGCTTCGTCTCGGCCCTCAATTGCATCCTGGCCCAGCGCCTCGTCCGGCTCCTCTGCCCGAAATGCAAGACGGCGGTCCGGTACTCCGACGACCAGCTCCGGGAATCGGGCTTCGACCCGGCGATCTATCGGGAAAAGGACTTCTACGAATCGGTCGGCTGCGCCGATTGCGGATTCAGCGGCTATCACGGCCGGACGGCGATCGCCGAGGTCCTGGATCTCTCGGACCCGATCCGGGAGATGATCCTGATCCGCAAGCCTCTGTCCGAGGTCCGGAAGACGGCCAAGGCCGAGGGGATGACCTCGATCCGGGACGTCGGCATGGGGAAGGTCCTGGCCGGTTTGACCAGCCTCAAGGAATTGAATAAAGTCACATTCGTGGAATAAGGGATACCTATGGCATTGGGCGACGGTTTGATCCGGTATTTGACGGCCCCGGCCGTCCCCTCGGCCGCGTTTCACCTCGGCCCTGGCTATCTCGGCGGCCTTCGCCGCTCGGGAAAGACCGGTTCGGTGAAAGGCTCGGTCCTTCAGGCCTGTCCCGCGCCGGCGTGATCGAGTTTTCCTTCGACAAGCCGAACATCGCCCGGCCGGACGCTTTCCTCGCGCTTTTAAAAGACGCGGTCCGCCGGCTCGGCGGGCCCGAAGGGCCGGTCGCCCTGCTTCTCCCCGAAACCTGCGTCAAAACCGCCCTGTTGACGTTCGAGTCGCTGCCGACGGCCCCGGAAGAATGCGAAAAAGTCGTCCGGTGGAAGCTCGCGAAAACGCTTCCCCTTCCGGCGGCGGAGACCCGGCTTTCGTTTGCCGTTCACCGGACCGAGGACCGGGCCAAGGCCTTCTGCGTCTTGGCCGGCGAAACGGTCGTCCGGGAATATGAGCAGGCCTTCGCCCGGGCCGGCCTGAGCGTCCGACTGATCGGCCTGCCCGACTCCGGCCCTCCTGGGCTGCCTGCCGCGAAACGGGGCTTCGAATTTCCTCGTCGTTAACGTCGAGAACGACTATTTCGCCGCCCTGGCCGTCCTGGAAGGCGAACCGATCCTATTCCGGGTCAAGCCGCTCACGCCCGAAATGCCTCTGGGCCGAAGCGGCGGAAGAAACGCGGCGACCGTCCGTTTCCTCGAGGACCGGGAGAAGAAGCGGATCGAAGCCATCTGGTTGCGGCCCGCGGCCGGCGGGGGCGAGGCGGGCGTTTCCCTCCTCCAGGGCGAAGTCGCTGCGCCCGTCCGGACGCTTCCGGGCGAGGCGCCTTCCGGGAGTTCCCCCGGCGGAAAAAATATTCGCTGGCCGCGCTTTTGGGGCAGCTGTCATGAACGGATATCTGCGTCTTCCCCTCAACCTGGCCACCCGGCCGTTGCGCAACCGCCGTCTGTTCCGGACCGTCGTCGGCGGATTGCTCGTCCTCTTCCTTGTGGCCGGCGGCGCCGCCTCGGTATTTCTTGTCCGGTCGGTGACCCAGCGGAAGGCCGACGCCGACGTTTCGGCCGACCTGGAGCTGCGCATCCAGGCCGGCCGGAAAGGAACGGGCGGAAAAAGCCGTCCTCAGCGAGGCTTGAAAAAAAGGAACGACAATGCTCGTGGCCGAGGTCAACGCGGCCATCGCCCGGAAGAATTTCAGCTGGGTGGATTTTTTCGCCCGGCTGGAAAGCGCCCTGCCGGCGGACTGTTCGATCGCCGAAATCAATCCGCTCGAGCTTTCGGGCACCCGCCTCCAGGTGACGATGAAGGTCATCACCCCGGGCTTGCCGGGCTTCTCGACCTTGATTGAAAACCTCGCGGCCCAGAAGTTTTCGGCCGTGACCATGCGGAGCGAAACGGCCGGCGGGGGCCGGCTGATCACTCAAATAGGATTCGTCTATGATGGATCTCATTAAGCGGCTGGAAGACCGGGAACGGCGGACCGTGACCGTCCTGGCCGCCGATCTTCGGGAGCGTTGTCATCCTTCTGCTCGTTTTCGGCGTGCGGGCCCGTCTCGATTCAGGCCGGGCGGCCACCCGTCGGGCCGGGATCGAAGCGGAATGGAAGACGGCCGACCGGAACCGGGCGACCGCCGTCGGGGAATTGGATCAATGGATCCAGGCCGAGTCCGACATCGGCGAGCTTCGCCGGACGTGGTTTTACGACCGGGCCGCCGGAATCGGGGCGATCCGCTCGGACCTCAGCGAAGTTTTGACCAAGGCCGGAGTCACGGCCATGGACTTCGAATACGGCGAGGGCGATGTCGTCAAAGACCGCCTCCGCCGGTTGAGCGTCCGGTTCGCCTGGGGCGGCGCGTATCCCGCTTTCCGCCGCCTCTTGGAGACCATTGAAACCCATCCCCGGGCCCTCCATGTCGCCAAAATCGAATTCCGGAACATCGGGGGAAGCCCCGGATATGTCGAAGCGGGGATCACCCTGGAAGGATACGCGATCAATGAGTGACCTTCGCCGGACGATCCTGCGCGCCGGATGGTTCCTGGCCGGCAGCGGCCGTCCTGGTCCTTTGCCCAGACTCCGGAGACGAAGAAATCCGGGCCGCTCGTCCGCCGCGACCTGATCCGGACCGCGGCCCCGGTATTTCCGGAGATCAAGCGGGACCTGTTCTCGATGGCCCGCTTCTCGGCTTCCTTCGCTTCCGGAACGCCCATGGCCTTATCGCCGGCGGACGAAAAGCCCCCGGCCGATGAGCCGGTTCCGCCGCCGCCGGCTGTCGTTCGCTACGTCGGATACATCAAATACGCGACGGTCGACAAGCCGGTCGCCATCGTCCTGATCAACGGCGAGGCCTGGGCCGTTTCCGAAGGGGAGCCCATCGGGAACGGTTGGACGGCTGTCCGGATCACGGAGAAAGAGATCGAGCTGCAGAATCCCGAGGGGAAAAACCTGGTGTTCCTATACCAAGGAGAACGCCCATGAAAAAAGCGATTGCCTCCGCGATCGTGATTCTTTTGGCGGCCGCGGCCTGCGCGACCCTTAGCTCCCGGTCTACCGCCAGGGCGTCCAGGCGGAAATCGCCAAGGACTGGGACGCGGCCATCGCCGCTTACGAACGGGCGCGCTCTTCAAATCCCAAGGAACCCGTTTATCGGCTGGCCTTGGCCCAAGTCAAGGTCAAGGCCGGGATGTTCTACGTCGACGAAGCCCGCCGCGAGCTGGCCGCCGGGAACAAGGAGAAGGCCGAGGCCGCTTTACGATAAGGCGATCGCCCTCAATCCCGCGCGATCACGACCCTCGCCTTTGAAGCCAAGGCAGGCCCTTGCTCCCGAAGCGAAAAAGGCCGAGCCGGTCTCGACGAAAATCGAGTTCCCGATCAAGCTTAAGGCCAAGGAAGGCGTGCTCGACCTTCGCCTGACCTCCGAGACTTCGCTCCGGGCCGTCTTCCAGTCCCTCGGCCGGGCCGGCGGGATCAACATCGTCTTCGACGAGACTTTCCGGGAAGCCCCTTTCCGGACGGATTTGACCAACGTGACGTTCGAACAGGCTTTGTCGACCGTCTGCCAGGCGACCAAGAATTTCTACCGGATCATCGACGAACGAACGGTCATCATCGTCCCCGATCTCCCGGCCAAGCGCACCCAGTACGAAATCAGCTGCATCAAGACGTTTTTCCTCTCCAACGCCGACGCCCAGGAGATGGTCAGCCTCGCTTGACCAATATGCTCCGGGGGGCGGGCAAGGTCCCGATCATCTTCTTCGACAAGAGCCTCAATTCCATCACCATCCGCGACACGCCCCAGGTCGTCGAGATGGCCGAAAAGCTCATCAGGCTCTGGGACAAGCCCAAGGGCGAGGTCGTCATCGATATCGAGATCATGGAGGTTTCCCGGACCCGTCTCCGCCAGCTGGGCGTCGTCCTCGACACGAGCAGCATCGGGTCCGGTACGGCGGCGAGCCCGCCGCCGAAGACACGACGGCCTGGTGGAACATCAAGAGCCTCGACCTGGGCAAGGGCGCCGAATTATTATATGACCCTGCCTTCGGCCTACCTCCAGTTCCTCGAGACCGATTCCGATACGAAGATGGTCGCCCAACCGCGACTTCGGGGCTTTGCCGACGAGGAGATCCATCATCTCGTCGGCGAGAAGATCCCCGTCCCCCAGACGACCTGGAATCCGATCGCCGCCGGCGGATACAGCCAGCAGCCCGTCACGCCTATAAATACGAGGACGTCGGCATCGACATCAAGTTCACGCCGAAAATCCATATCGAAAAAGAAGTCACCTTGGCCATGGAAATCAAGGTGACTTCGCTCGGCGGAACGGGGTACGCCGACCTGCCGATCATCAATGACCCGGGAGGTGAAGGGCTCGCTCCGTCTCAAGGACGGCGAGACGTCCATGCTGGCCGGGCTGCTGCGGGACTACCGAGCGGAAATCGCGTCAAGGGATCCTTCCGATTGCTTGATCGGCCGGCTGTTCGGGTCCGAGGATACGACCATCGAGCAGACCGACATCATCATGACGATCACGCCCCATATCATCCGGTCCATCCCGATGGAAGCGGGGGACCAGGATGTGACTCTGGGTGGATGTCGATTCCGCGGCCGGAAACGCCGGCGGCGACGCCGGCCTCATGGCCATGGATCTTGCGGCCCAGGACGGGTCCCGTATGCCGGTCCGGCCCCGGCCGGGCGAGGGGCGGAACTCGATCCTCCTCGGCCCTTCCGTCATGGATGTCCCCGTGGGGCGGGAGTTCCGGATTACGGCCAGCGTCCAGACGGACGGCGAGATCGGGATGGTGTCCCTGACCCTGAATTTCAATCCGCGGATTGTGAACATTAAAAACATCATCGACGGCGGCCTCGGCCGGTCGCTCGGCGAAAACGCCCCGTTCCTCCAGACGTTCGACAACGCCGCCGGTACCTGTACCATCGGCTTCAACAGCCCCCAGGCCGGAAAAGGCGTCCGGACCGGAGGGCCGCTGGCGTCGATCGTGTTCGAGGCCAAAGCGCCGGGAGAATCGGTCGTGGCCGTCAGCCAGGTCATGGTCGCCGACCCCATGGGCCAGGCCTTGACTTTCCAGACCGGCCAAGCCCGGATCCGGGTGCGTTGATCACGATCCTGACGGGAGGGGTCGGGGGCGGAAAGACGACGTATCTTCAATCCGTGATTTCTCTCATCCGGAAACGCGGAGTCGCCGTCGACGGGTATCTCAGCGAGCGGGTGATGGACGGAGAAACGGCCTCCGGGATACGACCTTGTCGACCTCCACACCGGCCGTCGCCGCCGCCTTCTTCGACGGTCGGCCGGCGGAGGAGAGGGCAAAGTCGGGCCGTTTGAAACCGACGCGGAAGGGTTTGCCGCGGCCGAGGCAATCATCGCCCGGTGCCTGCCGACGGCTCTTCTGGTCCTGGATGAGCTGGGCCGCCTCGAGCTTGAAGGGAAAGGCGTTTGGCCCGCGGCTGGGCCGGTCTTGCGAGAGCCGGAACGGAGAGCACTCGTCGTGATTCGGGAAGCGCTCCTTGAAGATTACCGGTCGCGGTTCCGGACCGAAGGAGCGGCGATTTCGGTCGTTAGTCTTCCGGAATCAAAGGATCCGGAAGTCCTGGCCCGGGTGATCGCGGAAGGGCGGACATGACCGGATGCTGCGGGAAAAAGATGACCGTCAGGGTCCGGTTTTTCGCTTATTTCCGGGATCTCTTCGGGGGCAAGGAAAAAATCTTCGACCTCGATACGGGAACCAAGGCCGGCGAGCTCCTCGACCTTCTCGGCGATTCGCCCGCCCGCCGGGACGAGCTTTCCAAGCCGAACCTCATCGTGATGATCAACGGAGCGGATCTTGCCTCGCGGGGCGGCCCGGCGGCCGAGCTTCGCGAGGGCGACACCGTCGCCATCTTCCCCTTGATGGGCGGGGGTTGAATCGGTTATCCTGTTTGTTCGTTCGTTCGGAAAGGAAGACGATAAACATGAGCGGCGCGGCGTACGGATTCTTCGGCCGGTACCTTGAGATCGATTTGACGGCGGGCGCGGTCCGCGTCCGTCCCCTTGAGTCCGCCCTCGTCGCCGACTATATCGGCGGCCGGGGATTGGCGACCCGGCTGTTCTGTGATGAGGCCGACCCGGCGGGCGATCCGCTCGGCCCGGAAAACGTCATCGTGATCGCCGTTTCCCCCCTGGTCGGGACCAACGCCCCAACCTCGGCCCGGGGCCACATGGTCTTCAAATCCCCTTTGACCGGATTGATCGGGACGTCCAACTCGGGCGGCGGCTGGGGGTTTTCCTTCAAGGCCGCGGGTTATGACGCCCTGGTGATCAAGGGCCGCTCGCCCGAGCCGGTTTGGGTCGACATCACCCCGGCCGAGGTCAAAATTCTCCCGGCCGGCAATCTCTGGGGGCGGGATATCCACGAGACGACGGCCGAGCTGACCGCGGGATTTGCGGCGGCCGACCGGCCGCGGGTTCTCTGCATCGGCCCGGCCGGGGAAAACCTCGTCCGGTTTGCCGACGTGGCCAACGATAAAAACCGGGTCTATGGCCGGGGCGGCCCGGGCGCGGTCTGGGGGTCGAAAAATCTCAAGGCCGTCCGCGTCGCCGGCCGGGAAAAAATCGCAGATCCACGATCCGGAGAAGTACAAGTCGGGATACGATCAAGCCTTGTACTTGATCCGCCAGGCCCCGGTGACCAAGCGCATCCTCCGGGAGCTGGGCACGGCGGGACTCGTCGAGCTCATCAACGTCATCGACATGCTGCCGCACCGAAATTTCCAGGATTGCACCCACCGGGAGGAGGACCTGGAGCGCATCTCCGGCGAGACCATCGCCCGGACCATCCTCGAGCGGGCGGCCGGCTGCTATCTCTGCCCGATCGGCTGCCAGCGGCATACCCGGATTACCCGGGACGGCTCGCCCGACGAAACGCGGCGAGGGGCCCGAGTACGAGACCGTCGTCCTGATGGGCCCGGCCTGCGATATCTACGACTTGGCCGCGATCACGACCGCCAACTACCGCTGCAACGAGCTGGGGTTGGATACCATCTCCTTCGGCGGGACGGTGGCCTGCGCCATGGAGCTTTCCGAGGCGGGCCTTTTGCCGAAGGAAGCGGCGGGCGGCCTCGACCTGAGGTTCGGAAACGCCGCCGTCCTGGAAAAGCTGGCGATCGAAACGGCGCACCGGCGCGGCTTCGGCGATCTTCTCGCCGAAGGATCCTTCCGGCTCGGCGAGAAATACGGCCGGTCCGACCTCTCGATGTCGGTCAAGCGATTGGAGATTCCGGCGTATGACCCGCGGGCTTCCTTCACCCAGGCCCTGGGCTATATGACCTCGCCGTCCGGCGCCTGCCACCTCCGCGGCGGCTACGCCGTGTCGCTGGCGTTCTTCGGCGGAAACAAGGAGATCCCGCGCTTCAGCATGCTCCAGTCGCCGATCGCGATTCGGAACATGCAGAACACCGGGATCCTCCAGGACAGCCTGGGCATCTGCCGCTTCACCGGCTACGCCTTCGGCAGCGACCCCTGGTCGCGGATGCTGTCCGGCGTCACCGGAATGGATTTTTCCGTCGCCCGGCTCGAGGAAATCGAAAACCGCATCGCCGCGCTCGAGCGCCTGTTCAACCTCGCCGCCGGAGCCGGGCCGGACGACGACGTCCTCCCGCCGCGGTTTGCCGATTCGGCCGTCATCGTCGCCGGCGAGAAACGGATGGTGACCCGGGAGGCCCAGGAAAAGATGCGCCGGGATTACTACCGGGTCCGGGGATGGGACGAAGAAGGCCGGCCGACCGCCGCGCTCCTTTCTTCCCTTCGCCTCGCCCCGATCGGAAGGAGGCCGGCATGAGCCGCAGCTGGAAGGCGTCCGCCGAGATCCTGAACCTGTTCACGTCGATCGGCCGGGCTTCGCTCCTTTACGATATCCAGGACAGCCACTCCGGCAACATGTCCATGAAGATTCAGGATGAGAACGGGCGGGAGATCATCGTCATCACCTCCTCCGGTTCCCAGAAAGGCGACCTCGAGTCGAGCCAGATCTGTTTCCTTTCGGCGACGGAGACCGATTACGGCTATTACAAGGCTTCGTCCGAAACCGATATCCATCAGCGGATCCTGAGCCTGCCCGGGGTGGGGGCGTCGATGCACGCCCATACGAAGGACCTTTCGATCGCCACCCTGGACGATCTTCCCAAGCCGGCCCAGCCGCCGCATTTCGTCCCCATCGATCCGCTGGGCTGGTACGCCCTCGGGGCCCACGTCCACGTGGATTGGTTCGCCGTGCCGAGCGGGTCGCCGGAGATGGCCGAGCGGATCCCGCATCGGCTGGCCTTCCATCCGGCCACGACCATTCAGGGCCACGGGACGTTTGTCCGCGGAGCGACTTTAAAGGAAGCGTTCCACCTGCTGTGCATCGCCAACAACGCCGGCCAGGTCGTCAACGACGCCCGCCGGTTGAAGGTGGACGTGGAAGATCTGCGGGCGAAAATAGCCGCCGACCCGAAATCATATTTCGCCTACCGTCCCGACCTGTACGAAGTCGGGGACGACGAGGCCTGCGACTTTCCCGAGGAAACGGAGATCCTGGCCGAATTCCGAAAGGCCGGGGCGAGGATATTCGAATCGCGGCTGTCGCCGTTTCATTCCGGTTCGATGTCCGTCCGGGGAGTCGGGGATCTCCTGTATGCGCCGAAAGCCTCGACGCCGCGCGATCTGCCCGGCCCGCTGCGCCGGATTTCGATCAAGCCGGACGCGGCCGATTCGCCCGAGCTGTCGATCCACAAAGCGATCTATGCCGAAACCGATTTTCAGACGGTCATGCACTGCTGGCTGCCGGAAGCCGAATCGCATTCCTATTTCCGGTATCCGGGCGAAGAGGCGATCTCCGACCGGATCGTCCCGGTGGACGCCGAGGGCAGCTTCATGTACCTGGTCATCCCGGTTCTGCCGGCGACCGTCGACCGGGAGACGCTGATCGGAAAGCTCCACGACTACAAGGTCGTCGTGGTCCGCGGCGGCGGCGTCTGGGCCGTCGGCCACCAATCGCTTTCGGAAGTGCTCCACCATCCTTCGTCGCTGCGGGAGATCTGCCTCTACCGGATCGGAGCCTTCGACCGGGGGCTGGATTTGCGCAAGATGGAGCCGAAAAAAGCGGCGAAGTGGTGAGGATGGTATCTCTTCCTCTTCGTTTGAAAAAATAGTGCGTTAGGGACGGCCTCCGCTCACACGTCCGGTTCTTAACGGCTTTTCTCGATTGGTCTGGCTTGGCGGCGAAGAACTCGCGTCCCGGAAGACCTCCCTACGGTTCAAGGCACGGGACGCTCAAACATCTTCGCTCGGCCGGCTTCTTCCGAGCCGGCTTCCCAAGCAATCATCGAGAAAAGCCTAAACCGGACGAAATTCGCTCCGGCCGCCCTTCGCACCCAATTCAAACGAAACGGAAGAGATACAAAAGACTAGGGGAGCGGATCGAAATAGGTTTTAAAGTTGCCGTGGGGGACGGCGACGTTGATCCGGGCGAACCGGGCCGCGTCCTCTTTTTCCGTGGCGGTGAAAAACTCCATGGAGATGGCCCCGATTTTAGCGGCCAGGAGCTGTTCGGCCGTCCGGTTGACGACGGCGAAGATCCCGGTGCAGCGGGAGGCGGCGTAGAAGCGCCCGGCCAGCAGGGCCCGGTGCTCCAAATATTCGATGTTTTTCCGGATGTCGGCGGCCGTCGTGGCCTGATATTCGGCGGCGGCTTCGATTCCGGCCGGGTCGGAGAGGAGCTTCTCGACGGCGAACTGCGAGAGGTTGTCCACGCCGTTGGTCGGGAGGGCCAGCCGGAGGCCGAATTCGGCGGCAAATTCCTCGTCGGGAGCATGGGCGAATCCCAGCCGGAGGCCGCTCAAGCCGAGCGACTTGCTGAAGCTTTCGAGGAGGACAACGTTCGGGAGAGTCGCGGCCGTCGCGTAGAATTCATCGTCGGGGAAAAACAGGCGGCGGTAAGGGCAGTCGAGGATGACCGAGGCCTTGGCCTTGCCGAGGCGTTCGGCCGTGTCGAGAATCAGGCCTTCGGGCTGAAGGTCGCCGACGGGATTGTTGGGATCGCAGAGCACGACCGTCGTCCCGTCATATCGGTCGGGATGGTCGCGCAGCTCCTCGACTGTCCGGTAATAGGCCGCCGCCCGCCTCCGCGTTTGGAGGATTTTCCGGTACGTGCCCCAGTGATAATGGGGGAGATAGACGACTTGGGCGTCGATCGTCTGGAAGGCGACATCCAAACCCATCGAGCTCCCCGGCGTGATGAAGAGGCGGTCGGGCGAGGCTTTTCCCCCGAAATAAACCCGGTTGATCGCCGTTTTCAAGGCCTCTTGCCCGGACGACGGCGGGTAGGTCTGGACGGACGGCGCGTTGGCGTCGATCAGCGGAAGGACGGATTTCAGGTCGATCGGCTGGACGCCGGGAACGCCCCGCTCAAGGTGGAGATAAGGGACGTTTTCCTCGGCGCTCCGCCGCTTGATCGACCGGGATACTTCGACGATGGCCGAGGGCGTGGCCCCGCTTCGGGCGATCTTCATGGCGGTCTCCTTCCCTGGAGGGCGAGACCAAAGCGTAGCGGGCGGGCGGGGGAATGTCAAATGAAAAGCGGCGGCGGCCGGGAGGAGGCACGGGCCGGCCGCCGCCGCGGGAAGGATTATTTCTTAATTTTCGTGCCGGGAATTTCCATCCCCTGGACGGACATGATGCAGGTGTCGATCACGCCTTTATCGTTCCGGACAAACTTTATAAAATAATATTCGCCGTTCGTCGAAAGGGTGACTTCAAAACAGAGGGGTTTGTCCTTGACGGGGGTGATTTCTTCGGGAGTTTCATCGGGCGGGGCGCCGAAGAGCTTTCCGTTGTCGACGAAGAACCGGACATAGAGCGTCTGGCCTTCGGCGTTGAACTCGTAGTCTCCGACGAGTTCTTCCAGCTTATAGGTTTCCGAGGCCGGCTTTGTTTGGGCGGCGGCGGGAAGGCCGGAAAACGCGGCCAGAAAGGCCGCCGCGGCCAGAGCCGCCGTGAGCTTCAGATAACGGGCGTTCATGTCATTCTCCTTTACCGACAAATCCGTCCCACCGGTATATACGGAATCCGGGCCGCGGGAGTTCCGGGCCGGACTCCCAAACCTTCAGGACTTGACGACCTTCTTCAGGGTGGATTCCCGGCCCCGGTCCGTTACGATGCAGGTGTCGATGACTCCTTGGTCGTTGCGGACGAATTTTATCGAGGGACCGTTGTTTTCGAACGAAGCGGCGAGTTCGAAACAAAGGGGCTTGCCCTTAACCGGGACCAGCTCCTCGGAGGGTTCATCTGGAGGCGTGATGAAGAGTTTCCCGCCGTCGACGAAAAACCGGAAAATGAGGGTTTTCCCGGCGACGGGAAATTCGTAATTCCCGGCCAGATCTTCCATTTCGACTTTGACCTCGGCCGGTTTCGTCTGGGCAGCGGCGATCAATCCGCAGGCAACGGCCAGGATCATCCCGGCCGCCAGGGAGGCCGCGAAGTTCAGGCGGACCTTGTTCATGCTGTTCTCCTTTTTCATGTGCCTTTGTCATCCTTATGGGTCGCCCACCGCGGAAAAATGTTTCATCGTCGGGCCGCAGCGTGTTTGCCAATCCTCAGCCGGTGTGGCAAAATGAACGGAACCTGCGGTATTTACGGAGGAATTCATGAAAGCAAAGGCGATCGTCGGGTCGTTTCTGGTCCTGCTGCTTGCGGCCGGGACGGCCTGCCAAAAGGCGGAAAAAATGACTTACCCTGCGACCAAGACCGGAGACGTGGTCGACGACTATTTCGGCGTCAAGGTGGCCGATCCCTACCGTTGGCTCGAAGACGACCGGTCGGCCGAGACGGAGGAATGGGTCAAGGCCCAGAATGCCGTGACCTTCGCCTACCTGGAGAAAATCCCCTTCCGCGAGAAGCTGAAAAACCGGCTGATGGAGATCTATAACTATCCCCGGTACTCGGCGCCTTTCCGGGTCGGCGAATACTATTTCTTCAGCAAGAACGACGGCCTCCAGAACCAGTCGGTCATCCACGTTCAGAAAGGCCTGGACGGGGCGCCCGAAGTCTTCCTCGATCCCAACTCCCTCTCGGCCGACGGGACCATTCGGGCCGGCCTCCTCAGCCCCTCGGGCGACAAGACCAAGATTGCGGTCTCGCGGGGCGAAGCGGGCTCGGATTGGGGCGAGATCCGGGTCATGGATATCGCCGGCAAGACCGAGCTTTCCGACCGGATCCTCTGGGTGAAATTCTCCGGGGCGGCCTGGTGGAAGGACGGCTTTTTCTACAGCCGATACGACCAGCCGGCGGCCGGCCAGGAATTGACGGCCAAGAATGAATACCAGAAAGTCTTTTACCATAAGCTCGGCGACCCGCAGGAGAAGGACGTCCTTGTGTACGAGGACAAGGCCCATCCCCTGCGCTATGTCTCGGCCGGGGTCAGCGAGGACGAGCGGTTCCTCTTCCTCACCCTCAGCGAGGGGACGTCGGGAACCGAAGTGCTCTGGAAGGACCTTTCCAAGAACGATAACCGCTTCCAGCTCCTCATCCCCGGGTTCGAGTCCGATAGCTACGTCTTGGACAACCTCGGCGACAAGTTCCTCGTCCAGACCAATCTCCACGCCTCCAATGCCAAAGTCGTATTGATCGACCCGAAAAACCCGGCCGAGGAGAAGTGGACGACGGTCATTCCGGAAAAGCCCGAAGTCTTGAGCGGCGCCGGCCTGGCCGGGGGCAAGCTGATCGCTTCCTACCTCAAGGACGCGAATACGAAAGTCTATCAGTACGAGCCGAACGGAACGCTGACCCGGGAAATCGTTCTCCCGGCCCTCGGGACGGCCGGCGGATTTGCCGGCTGGCGCGACGACACGGTGGTCTTTTATACCTTCACCTCGTACAACTATCCGACCACAATCTTTAAATACGACCTGGCCGCGGGGACGTCGGAAATCTTCCGCAAGCCCGAAGTGAAGTTCAATCCCGAGGACTTCGAGGTCAAGCAGGAGTTCTACACCAGCAAGGACGGGACGAAGGTTCCGATGTTCATCGTCCATAAGAAGGGGTTGGCCCTGGACGGGAAGAATCCGTGTTACCTGACGGCTTACGGCGGATTCAACATCTCCATCCAGCCGGGCTTCAGCCCGGCCAACATCGTCCTTTTGGAGCAGGGAGCGGTCTTTGCCGAGGCCAATCTCCGCGGCGGCGGGGAATACGGCGAGACCTGGCACAAGGCCGGGATGCTCCTCAACAAGCAGAACGTCTTCGACGACTTCATCGCCGCGGCCGAGCACCTGATCGCCCGGAAATACACGTCCAGCGGGAAGCTGGCCATCGAGGGCGGGAGCAACGGCGGCCTGCTCGTCGGGGCGGCCATGACCCAGCGGCCCGATCTGTTCAAAGTCGCTCTTCCGGCCGTCGGGGTTATGGACATGCTCCGTTACCATAAGTTCACGGTCGGCTGGGGCTGGGCCGTGGAATACGGCTCGAGCGACAAGGAAGAGGACTTCAAGAACCTCTACAAATATTCGCCGCTCCACAACATCAAGCCGGGCGTGGCCTATCCCGGCGACCCTGGTGACGACGGCCGACCACGACGACCGGGTCGTCCCGGCCCACTCCTTCAAGTTCATCTCTGAGCTTCAGAAGAATCACGCCGGCCCGGCGCCGGTCCTGATCCGGATCGAAACCCGGAGCGGCCACGGTTCGTCCAACCTGACCAAGGCCATCGAGACGACGGCCGACATCTTCGCCTTCTTCCTCTTTAATGTGGGGGCGAAGATCGGGGAGTGACTTTCGCCTGAATCGAGACCGAAGACCAAAGGCCCCCTCCGTCGGGAGGGGGCCTTTTTTTTCTATATTCCGCTGAGAAACCTTCGGTCGGGCCGCGTCTCTCGATATGGATCCGATGAGCGCGTTGACAGGGAGGAGGCCATGATTCATACTGATAGTATGAAAATTGCCATTTCCGTGCCCGAAGAGCTTTGCCGGGAAGTCGACCTGATCGCCCGGAAGGCTAAAATGTCCCGGAGCCGTGTTTTCACGATCGCCGTCCGGGAGCAGTTGAAAGCCCTGGAGAACAAGTGCCTGTTCGAGAGCCTGAACGCTTCCGCCGCTGTTCCCGATACGACCGACGAAAGCCAGGCCCGGCGGGTTTTCCAGGGGCTTTTTTTCGGCGATATCGGGAAAAAAGACCGGTATGAAGATTAGCCAGGGGGATCTCTACTGGGTAGACCTCCGCCCGCCCCGGGGCTCCGAATCGGGATATCGTCACCCGGTCGTCGTGGTCCAAAACGATGTCTATAACGCGAGCTCGATCCAGACCGTCGTTGTCTGCCTCCTGACGTCAAACGCGGCCCGGGCGAACGTGCTGGGAAACGTCCTTATTAAAAAAGCAGAAGCGAATCTCCCGCGGACGAGCGTTGTCGTCGTCGGGCAAATCAAGACGCTGGATCGATCTCACCTCGGGGAGAAAATCGGAACCCTATCGAAAAGCCGGGTGGCCGAGATCTTTTCCGGATTAAAGCTGATGTTCGAACCCCGGTTCCTCTGAGGTTCCGGCGCCGCGTTCAGCGGTGGAAGCTCTGGCCGATAAAGGCCAGGCCGTCGACGATGCCCGTTTATGGACAACGGCTGTCCGCTTGTGGATGATCACCGCACAAATTCTCTTGCGCCGGACAGCGATATTCACCGGGGCCGCTGGCCGGATTCGTGCTCATGAAAAGGTTGGAGCGACGCCGCATCGTCTTCGCCCGCATGGGCGCGCGACTCGGGCAAAACGGAAAGCCGGAGCGCTGGCATGCTTTTTGCATATGTCAAATCTTGACATATGTCGAAACTGGAGACATAAATGAACAAACAACCGTTCGCCGCCTCAGCCAAGCCCATCATCCTCTCCCTGTTCCTGCCCGGGTTGATCGTCTTGTCTTCCTTGGCCCTGATGTCCCAGGACGCCGCATTCCCGAGGCTCACCGGCCCCTTTCTCGGCCAGACGCCGCCGGGATCGATCGCGCAGCTGTTCGCGCCCGGCATCGTCAAGTCGAGTCACGCCTCGGTGACGATCTCGCCCGACGGGACCGAGATCTATTGGTCTGCCGGGGCCATCTTCGTCACGAAGCTCGTCAACGGCCTGTGGACAAAGCCCATGCCTCTGCCGTTCACCCGGGACGGGGGCGGAGACGGCCCCAAGCTGTCTCCCGACAACCGGAGGCTGTACTTCAACTCCGACCGGCCGCGCCGGCCGGGGGACTCGAAACGCGAGCGTATCTGGTGCGCTGAGCGGACGGCCGATGGCTGGAGCGAGCCGTTCCCGCTCGGCCCGGAGATCAACGACGAGCACCTCCACTGGCAGGTGTCGGTCGACGACCGGGGCAACCTGTTTTTCGGCTCGGAGCGGCGCGGCTCCATGGGGCGGGATGACGTCTTCGTCGCCGTCCCCCGCTCGGGAGGGTATGAGAAGCCCGTCAGCCTCGACGCGGCGGTGAACTCGGAGGCCCACGAAGGCAGTCCTTTCATCGCGCCCGACAGCCGGTACCTGATCTTCCTGCGCGATTCCGACCTCTGGATCAGCTTCCGGGGGGAGGGCGGCCGTTGGAACCCCGCCAAGCGCCTGGAGACTCCGGCGGGCGCGGTCTGTCCGTACGTCTCCCCGGACGGGAAGTACTTTTTCTTCCTGAAGTACGACCAAGGTACCTTTGGCATCTATTGGATGGACGCGTCCGGGCTGGGATTGGACAAGGCGAGCTGATAGACCGCTCTCGAGATTGTCGAAAGGAGAAAAACCATGAACGTCATGAAGCTCTCATGGATACTCGTTCTTTCTTTATTGATGGCGGGGCTCTGTCTCGCCCAGGCGATTATCCCGGCGGCGACGAGCGGGGACTTGGCCAAGGTCCGGGAGCTCGTCGAGAAGGACCCGGCCTGCGTGAACGACCGGGGGGCCGACGGCCGGACCCCGCTCCATTGGGCCGCGCGCGGTGTCCATCTCGAGGTCCTCCGCTTTCTCGTCGACCGGGGGGCGAACGTCCGGGCCGCCGACGCGAACGGGCTGACGCCGCTGCACAACACCGCTTCCCGCGGCCACCTGGAGGCGAGCCGCCTCCTCGTCGAGAAGGGCGCGCCGGTCGATGTCAAGACGGCGAGCGGGGAGACGCCATTCTCCCTGGCCGCCCTGCGGGGACAAAGAGACCTCCTGGAATTCCTGCTCGCCCATGGGGCGCGGAAGGAGGACTTGGAGATCCGCGACGACTACGGGCGGACTCCCCTGTGTGCGGTCTCGCGCGACGGCGGGGATCCGGCGATCATCAAGACCCTGATCGACCTGGGCGCCGACGTCAACGCGGCCGATAGGGATGGCTGGACCCCGATCGAGTTGGCCGCCTGGCGGCCGTACAAGGATGTAGTCGAACTCCTCTTGGATGCTGGAGCCGACCTTATGATCAACACTCCGAACGGGAAACGGCTCCTGGGTTTCGCCGCGAACGGGCTGGAGAGGCTTTTCGAGCGGATGGTGGAGAAGGGGGCCGGCTTGGACGTCCCGACCGAAGAAGGCGGCACGCTCCTCCACGCCGCCGCCGCGGGCGGCTCGCTCCGGATCGTCAAAACCCTGGTCGCCCGCGGCTTCGACGTCAACGGCCGGGACCGGTTCAGCTGGGTCCCGCTCCACTTTGCCGTCGAACAGGGTCGGCGGGAGAACATCTCCTTTCTCAAGGAAAAAGGGGCCGACCTGAACGCCCCGAACTCGCTGGGGCAGACCCCCTTCAACCTCGCGGTCGAGCGCGAAGACACCGAGATGATCGAATTCCTCAAGAGCCTGGGGGCGGATGCCTCGGCGCCGAGGTTCCCCGAAATCTCGGGACCGTACCTGGGCCGGCCGCGACCCGGACTGACGCCGGAGGACTTCGCCCCCGGCATCGTCTCGCACCGTTACCGGCCCCACTCGACCGTGTCGGTCTCTCCGGCCGGCGACGAGATCTTCTGGAATCCCATGATCAAGCCCAAGGGCGGCGGGTATTCCTACGGTTATCTGATGACGACGCGGCTCGAGAACGGCCGGTGGTCTTATCCGAGAAAGGCGGCGTTTTCGAAGCGGGAGTTCCGCGACGACCACCCGGTCTTCTCGCCGGACGGGAAGACGCTCTACTTCCGGTCGGACCGGCCGGCTCCGGATGCCCCCCAAGGAGGGCCGAGAGTCTGGTCCGTGAGAAAGACCGGCGACGGCTGGGGTGAGCCCGCGCCATGTCTCGAGCTTCCCTCAGTCGTGCGCACGGACGGCATGTTCTTCGGCTTCTCCTTCGACGAGCAGGGGAGCTACTATTTTAACGACGGGCCCGACATTGTCGTGTCCCGCCGCTCGGGCGGAAAGTACGCGCCCGCGGAGAAGCTGGGACCCGAGATCAATTTCGGCGGATATCGGGGGATACCCTACATCTCCCCGAAAGGCGACTTCCTGATCTTCACCAGCGATATGAAGCCATTCATCAGCTTCCGGAAGAGCGACGGGTCGTGGACCCCGGCGATCGGAGTCGAAGGCAGGCTCGGAGGGCTGAACGTGACGTTCACGGGCCCCTACCTGATGCTCGGTGGACAGAAATGGGTGGACGCCCGGGCGATCGAGGCGCTGCGGCCGAAGGAGATCGGGTAGGGCTTCCCCTAGCGCTCCGCGATCAGCGGTGGAAGCTCTGGCCGATGAAGGCCAGACCGTCGATGATGCCCGTCCGCCAGTAGGACCAGGAGTGGCCGCCGTCGCGGACCCGGAACTCATGGGGGATCTTCCGGTCGAGCAGCGTTTGGTGGAGAGCCATGTTCCCGGCGATGAGAAAATCGTCATCGCCGCAGTCGACGTAATACCGGACCTTGCGGAGCTCGTCGACCGGGAGCGTGGCCGCCAGGCTCAGGGGGTTGAGCTTCAAAAAGGCTTCGGACGGCTTCCCCTCGGGCCGGGCGCCGAACAACGGGCCGAACATCCGATCGTAGCGGTCGGGCGGCATCGCGCCCATGTCGGCTTCGGTCCAGACCGCGGCGCTGTAAGCGGCGCAGGCCGTAAACAGCTCCCGGTGGCGCATGGCGTGGGTCAGCGCTCCCCATCCGCCCATCGACAACCCGGCGATTCCCCGGAATTCCTTTTTCGGCCTGGTCCGGAACGCCGCGTCGATATGGGGGATGAACTCCTGGACGAACATGTCGTCGAACTTGGCCTTGCCCTCGAAGTCGTTGATGTACCAGGTCACCCCGCCGTCGGGCATGACGACGATCATCGGGGGGATCTGGCGCTCGGCGATGGCCCGGTCGACCGCTTCCTTGATCTCGCCGAACTGGACCCAGCCGGATTCGTCGTCGGATAACCCGTGGAGAAGATAGACGACGGGATAACGGCGCTCCGATGTCGCGTAATCGGGCGGGAGATAGATCGCATAATTGATGTTCCGCCCCATGACCGCGCTTTTAAGAGCCAGCCCTTCCCGGACCTGCCCGGGGGCGAAGGATGTCGGCGGTGCTTGGGCTGAAAGAAGCGAAGCCCCGGCCGCGGCGGCGAGAAACATCAGGATCGTCCCTCTCCGAAAATGCCGAATCTTCATCGCGGAAATCCGAGTTGCGGTCATGGAGGGCCTCCTTCCGACGCGGTGCAAGATTATATATGCCGCCGTCCGGGATAAGTCAATCTCGTTTGACAGGGGCTTTTCGGGCAAGCTATGCTGGGGCGGAGCGAGGGATTATGAGCAAATCGACACGCCGGGATTTTCTTAAATGGGCGGGAGCGGGGGCGGCCTTGGCCGTGGCGCGCCCGGGACAGGCCATGGCTGCAGGGAGCGGTCGCGGGGCCGTTCATGGCGGCGGTCTGGGTTTGGCTTCCTATACGACGCGGGAGCTATCTCTCGACGATACCCTGAAATGGGCCAAGCGGCTGGGTTTGACCCACGTGAGCCTGAAGGATTTCCATCTGCCGATGAACGCCTCGCCGGCCCAATTCGAGGACGTGAAAAAGAAATTTGCCGCAAGCGGGCTTGAATTTCCCGCCGTCGGGGTCGTGTATATGAAAACGGCGGCGGAAGTTGAGGCGGGCTTTGTTTATGCCCGAAACGCCGGCGTGGGGATGATTATCGGCGTTCCGAATGTCGAGCTTTTAGACCTTGTCGAAAAGAAGGTGAAAGAAACTGGGATACGGCTCGCGATCCACAACCACGGGCCGACGGATCCCTTGTATCCGACATGCGCCTCGGCCTTCCGCCGAATCGAAAACCGCGACCCCGGCCTGGGGCTCTGCCTGGACATGGGCCACTCCTTCCGGGCCGGGGAAGATCCCGCCGCCGCTTACCGCGCTTTTCATCGCCGGATCCTTGATATCCATATCAAGGACGTCGATGCGGCCGGGGAAAAAGGCGCGACTGTGGAAATGGGCCGGGGCCGGATCAATCACCTCGCTTTTCTCAGGGAGATGGAACATTCGGATTATCATGGGTTGATGACATTCGAATACGAAAAAGATGGCGATAATCCCATCCCGGGGCTGGCCGAATCCGTCGGCTATTTCCGCGGTTTGATGAAAGCCCTCGGGCAATAATTCGGGGCCAGGTTACTCAACAATTGGTGCCAGGTTATCTATTCCCCGATATAACGATTAATTGATATGGGGGAATAGATAACCTGGCACCGATTCTTACCTGGCACCGATTCTTACTTGGCCCCGATTTACAGCGTCCAGGGGGCGCGGTGCGGATAATCGAGCCGGGCGTTGGCTTCTTCGTCCCCGATGAACTTTTCCGCGGCCGGGTCCCAGCGCAGCTTCCGGCCGAGCTTCATGGCGATGTGGGTCAGGCAGCAGATCGTGTTCGACCGGTGGCTGGTCTCGACGTCGGAAACCGGATCTTTCCGCGTCCGCATGCTCTCGAAGAAATTCTTCATGTGGTTGGAGCTCGTGTACAGCTTGGTCTCCTCCGGGCCGATCTTCTCGCGGAGAATAGCCGGATCCGAAGCCGTGATCAGCTCGCGCGAGCAGAAGATCCAGCCGCGGTCGCCCTCGAAGCGGACTCCGGCCGGATCCCCGGAGTCCTGGAGGAGGCGGACGCCGTCGGCATAGACGGCCGTGGATTCGTATTTGGTGTGGACGTCGAAAAGGCCGCGGTCGGGGAATTCGCCCCGGGCCTCGATCTCGACCGGCCCGGTGTCATCGGAGCCGTGTCCCCACTGGGCGATGTCGTTCATATGGGCGCCCCAGTTGGAAATCATGCCGTGGTCGTAGGCCTCCACCTGCATCCAGCCCGGGCGGTCGTAGCCGATCTGGGGATGGGTCCGGTCCTCGGTAAAAGGACGCCTCGGCCGCCGGCCCGAGCCAGAAGTCGTAATCGAAATACTTCGGCACGGGCATGGCCGGGGATTGCCCTGGCCCGAATCCGTGGGATTGCGGACCTTGATCACCGACAGCTTCCCGATCCGGCCGTTCCGGACGAGTTCGCAGGCGGTGGAAAAATAGATCCGGGACCGCTGCCAGGAACCGACCTGGAGGACGCGCTTGTTCGCCCGGACCGCCTGGACCAGCTTCCGCCCTTCGGCAATGGAAAAGGTGAGGGGCTTCTCCATATACATGTCCTTGCCCGCCTCCGCCGCGGCGAGGCCGACAACGGCGTGGGCGTGGTCGGGAACCGTGATGATGACTCCGTCGATGTCTTCCCGGGCCAGCAGATCCCGGTAATCGGCATAGACGTCGACGCCGCGGTAGGCATTCATTTTCAGTTCGGCGGCGTAAATCCTCTCGACCAGCCATTGGGCGTCCTCAAGGCGGTGCTCGTCGACGTCGCAGACGGCGACGATCCTGGCTCCGGCTTCAAGGCCGCGGTAAATCGCCTCCTGCATGTCGTCCCGCCCCTGGCGGCCGACTCCGATGACGCCCAAGGTCAGGGTGTCGCTCGGCGCCCGCGGGCCGGAAAAGACATGGGCGGGGATGATAGCCGGAGCGACCACGGCGGCCGCCGCGGATTGAAGGAACCGGCGCCGGGAAAGGTTGGATCGGTCCTATTGTTACGTCATGTGGCGACTCCCTTCGATTCGTCCACGATACGTCATAACTATCACGGCGATTTTCCCGTCCATATGCCGTCAGAAGCCGGAGGGGCGTTGACGCCGTTTTTCCTTCGGCTTATAGTTGGCCGAGCGAGGTTTTCATGAAAAGACGCGCTTAAAGTCTTTATGCCTGGGAGCGGCCCTGGTTCTGCTGGCCTCGGCCTGCCGGAATTCGGGCGGGACGGCGCTGGCCAAGGAAGGCACGATCGCCGGGATCGGGCTGACCCGGCTGACGGTCTATGACCAACGAACGGCTCCGGACGGTCTTCAATCGGGCACGCCCCATATGCACGCCGTGACCGACGAGGGATATTACGTCATCAGCGGCGCCGGCAAGGTCGAGCTTCATGATGTCCGATACGGCTTCCGGACGATCGAGCTTTCCCCGGCCGGTACGTCCAGTTCCCGCCGCTCACCCTCCACCGCCTGATCAATACCGACCATCTCGTGATCCTTGTCGTGATGGGCAACGCCGGATTAGCCGAGCACGGCGACGCCCGGATCTATTACGGCAAGGACGTCGATGCGAATCCGGCCGAATACGACCGCCTGACCGGATTAGCCAAAGCCGAGGGATTGGAAGGGGCCTTGAAACGCCGGGATGAGGCGGTCCGGGCGTATACCCCGTTCGTCGAGCTCTGGAAATTCGACAAGGTCGCGTATTACCGGGAGCTGGAGCGCTTCGTCGGCCTCAGTCTCGATCAATGCGTCGGCGCTGAAATCGGATTGGGCTTCGATCGTCGAGGACGGCCCGGGCGCCTGGGCCAATCGATACCGCCATCGGATCAAATATCTCCCATACAACCGCGACGAGATGTTCCCGGGCTTTTCTTTCCCGGCGGAAGAGCCGACCCTGGGGATGTGCGGCTTGCTCCAGCCGGTCGGAAAGACTGGAATCGGTTAAATAGCCCAGCCGATGCTGATCAGACGTCAAGGATAAAGGAGGAGAATAAATGTTCATTAAGCGAACGGTGGTTTTCACGTTGTTGACGGCGTTTTGTGCGACGGCGGCCCTCGCCGGGCCGTCTCTTTCGTTCAAGTTCTACGGAGGGGCGGGGTATTGGCCGACGGGCGGAGATTTTAAGGAGCTCTTCGAGAGCACGGCCGCCCGCTGGGAGAATGGCGGATATGAAGGAACCTTCGATCTGGCCTGGAAGCCGCTGGCTTTTGAGGGCGGAGTCCAGGCGGTTCTCGGCTCTGACTCCCCGGCTCAGCCTGGCTTTGGGAACGGGGTACTTGATGAAAACCGTCAACCGGGATTCCCTCCTCATACCTGCCCCTGGGAACGAATCGGAGCACGTTATCGCTTACAAGATAAACGCGATTCCGGTGACCCTCGACTTTGTCTATGCCGCCCTGACCGGGCCGGTCAAGCTGAATCTTTCAGCCGGCGTTGGATTCTACTCCGTCCAATTTACGTATGACTTGCACAGTCTCTATTCCGAGCCGAACCGAATCGCCCAGCCCAATTGGGCTTGGGACGTCCACGAGACGTTTGACTCCGACCGGAAAGGGGTCCTGGGTTTCCAGTTCGGCCTCGGGACGGAATTCCCCCTGACTGGGCGGATTTTCCTCTGCCTGGACGTGCTTTATCGGATCGCCGCGTTTGATGACGTGATCGGCGTGTACGATTTTTCCGGTCTAGCCACCTGGACCGGCGGCTCCGACTCGATCGCATACCACCAGGAACGGGCGAAAGTCTGGTATTCGGAATCCGAGATTTGGGGCAGCATCAGGCATTACATGGATTTTTCGGAAAATAAGCCGACGACTACGGATGACGCCCGGCTGTTTAAATTCGACATGGGCGGCCCAGTCGTCCGAATCGGCATCCGGATCGGGATTTAACGGGATCTGATCGGGGCGGCCCTTGAGTCTCCTTCCCGATTTCAATAAGATGAGGGCCGAGTCGAAAGGAAGGTCCTCATGCGCACCATCCGCCGATCCCTCCCCACCCTCGCTTCCGCCCTCGTCCCGTTCTGTCTGCGGTTATCCTGATTTCCCTTGCCGCCTGCTCGCCCGGCGGCCGGAGCGCTTCCGGCGCGGCGACCGTCCGGGAGGAGGCCCGCGTCTTTAAAACCTATCCTTTCGGCGATCCCGATCCCGTGCCGATTTTCGCCCGCTCTTCGATGTGGGGGAACGGAGCCCGCCTCTATCCCTACCATTTCTTCAACCGGTTTTCGGCCGAAGGCGCCGATCAATCGTGGACCGTCGTCACCCTCGAAAATCCTTTCCTCTCCGTCGGCGTCCTGCCCCAGGTCGGGGGAAAGGTCTGGGGAGCGACCGACAAAATCTCCGGCCGCGACTTTCTCTACACCAACCACGTCATGAAGTTTCGGGAGATCGCCCTCCGCGGGCCCTGGACCTCGGGCGGGATCGAGTTCAACTTCGGGATCGTCGGCCATTCCCCGGCCACCGCGACCCCCGTCGATTACGCTCTCCGGACGGAACCCGACGGTTCGGCCTCGGTCGTCGTCGGGGCGATGGACCTCCCGTCACGGACGCGCTGGAGCGTGACGATTCGGCTCCCCAAGGACAAGGGCTATTTCGAGACGCGCGGCGCCTGGCACAACCCGACGCCGTTCAGCCAGTCCTATTACTACTGGTCCTGCGCCGCGATCAAGACGGCCGAGGATCTGAAGTACATCTTCCCGGGCCGGTTTCAGATCGGCCACGACTATAACGTCCCCCTTGTCCCCTGGCCGGTCGATCCGTCCGGAAACGACCTGTCCTGGTATAAAAACAACGCCACCCCAAACTCTAAAAGCTACTTCACCGTCGGGGAGCGCGAAGACTTCTACGGCGCCTGGTATGAGAAAAGCGATACGGGCTTCGGCCATTGGTCGCCGTACGACCAGATGCCCGGCCGCAAGGTCTGGATCTGGGATCTCTCCCGGTCGGGCGAAATCTGGGTCGATCTCCTGACCGACGCCGACGGCCAATATACCGAGCCGCAGGCCGGCCGGCTTCTCAACCAGTCCGATCACGAATTTCTCCGGCCCGGCGTCTCCGACCGCTGGGAGGAGCGCTGGTTCCCTTACCGCGGCGTCGGGCCGATGATCAAAGCCGGATCTTCGGCGGTCTTCGGCGGCGCGGAAACCGCCGACGGCCTGAACCTCAAAATCTATCCCTTGCGGGACATCGAGGACGAGCTTGTGGTGACGGCCGGCGGCGAGGAGGTCTACCGGGAAAAGCTGAGCCTGAAAACGGCCGAGCCCTTCCAAACCGGCGTGACCGTGTCGCGAAAAGGGCGGCCGTTTGTCGTCCGTCTCGGCGGCGAGCTCGTTTATGAGAGCGATCCGTCGGCCGACGACATCGGCCGGCCGCTCGAATTCAAGCCGGTCGACGAATCCACGGCCGAGGGCTTGTACTTGAGCGGCCTTCGGCTGGAGAAAGGCCGGTATTTCGACCTGGCCCTGGAAAAATACGCCGCCTGCTTGAAACGGGAACCCGGGCACATGCGAGCCCTGGCCCGGTCGGCCGAGCTTTATGCCCGGCGAGGCGAATACGAAAAGGGAGAGGCCCTGGCCCGGAAAGCCCTGGCCGCCGACATGTACGATCCGGCCGCCAATTATATCTACGGCGTTATCAGCCGCCGCCTCGGAAAAACGACGGACGCGAAGGAAACCTTCGGCTGGGCCGCCCGCTCGCCCGAATTCCGGTCGGCCGCTTCCGTCCAGCTGGCCGAGATCGCCCTTCTGGAAAAAGATTTCGTCCGGGCCGAGGCCGATGCCCGCAAGGCCATTGATTCCGACGCCTTTTCTTCATCGGCATACGAAGTTTTAATCGCCGCCCTCCGGATGCAAAAGAAGACGGCGGAAGCCGAGGCGGCCGTCGCCCGTCTTCTCGATTTCGATCCTCTCGACCATCAAGCCCGCTTCGAGCGATATCTCTTATCCGGCCGGAGCGATGACGTGAAGGCCTTCCAATCGATGATCCGCAACGAGCTGCCCCGGGAAACTTATCTCGAATCGGCCCTCTTCTATATCCGGACCGGGCTTACGGCCGACGCGCTGACGCTGCTCAAGCTCGCCCCCGATTATCCGACGGTTCATTACTGGCTGGCCTTTCTCCAAAAAGACTCGGCCGAAGCGGAAAGCTTGGCCGCCCTGGAAAAAGCTTCGCTCCTTTCGCCGCTCCTGGTCTTTCCCTACCGCGAGGAGGAAATTCCGCTCCTTGAATGGGCGGCCTCGATCCGTCCCGACGACTGGAAACCCCGGTATTACCTCGGACTCGTTCTCTGGGGAAAAGGGCGCGTCGACGAGGCGAAAAACTTGTTCGCCGCCTGCGATGCGGCCGACTTCGCCCCGCTTTTCCTCACCCGGGCGATGCTCTTTAGGGAGTCCGACCCGGCCAAGGCCCGGAACGACTACGAGCGGGCCGTCTCTCTCGATCCCGAATCCTGGCGGGGCTTTCATCTTCTTTTCGAATTTCTGACGGAGCGCCGGGAGCTTGATCCGGCCTTGGAGATCGCCCGGAAAGCGGCCGGAGCGTTCCCGGCCGAGGTCCCCGTCCGAATCGACCTGGTCAAGGGGTTGATGAACAAGAATCTCTTCGCCGAAGCGGCCGCGGTCCTTGAGGAAATCAAAGCCCTGCCCTTTGAGGGAGCGTCCGAGATCCGAGCCCTGTTTTCCAAGACGCATTTCGCCCTCGGGCTGGAAAAATTCCGGGCGGGGGACTGGGCGTCGGCGATTGCAGAATTCGAACGGTCGAAGGAATATCCCGAGACGCTGGGGAGCGGCCGTCCGTTCGACTCCGAAGACCGCCTGGCCGATTACTTCATCGGCCTGGCCGCCGAAAAGATGGACCAAAAAGAACGGGCCGCGGCCGCGTTCAAAGCCGTCGTCGATTTCGGGGTGAAATTTCCCAACCGCGGCGGGACGGGAGCTTATGCCGAAGCCCTGGCCCTCCGGCGGATGGGGGAGCCCGCGAAGGCCGCCGCCATGATGAAAATTGCCGTCGCTCCGGCGCCGGAGATCTTGCGCCTGCTGAAATAGCTTCGTTTTGAGCCGGAGTTGATTATTTAAGCTTGATCTTGATTTCGAGCAATTCCTTGACCGCGGCCAAATCGCTTCTCTTTTTGACATCCACCTTGATATGCCTGAATTTGGTTTTTCCGGCGGAGGAGAAGAAGGCCTCTTTCATCGCCTCATCCAGAGAGGCGGCGCGGATCAAAGGCTCGGCCTTGTCGTTCAGATAAAAGGCGCAGCTGAAATAGCTTGTCCCAGACGGCGACCCAGCATAAGGTCTTTGACTTCTGCGTCACCTTGCCCAGCCAGCTCTTGCCGTCGTTGTAATAGCGCCATTCGAAGGAAGCGGTTGGGAACGAGCTCTTTAGAAGCTCCTGAAAAGCCGGCCAGGCGGGGAAGGCCTTGCCTAAATGGCCGGCCAGGACTTCGTCGGAAGGAAATACGGCCGGGTCATTGAGAAGCGGACGGTCCATGCTTTACGTCTCCTTTATCCGTGGACGAAATCGCCGATCCGGCGCATCCGGCGAAGCTCTTCTTCGGACATCGGGCCGCGATCGAGGGCGGCCAGGTTTTCCCGCATCATCTCGACCGACCGGGCCCCCGTCATGCAGACATCGACGGAGGGATGGCTGAGGACGAAGCGATAGCAGTCAGCGGCCGACGGCGGCTTTTCGCCGGGCGGCATCTTCTTCGCGTTCAGGAGCTTGGTCACCCGGGTGGCGTTGAAGGCCACAAGCCCGGGCCTTTGCTCTCCCTTGAAAAAAGGAAACGCCTCGGTTTCGGCGCCGCGATGGGCGGCGTTATAGCGGACATGATAGACGTCGAAATCGTCCGTTCCGGCCGATTCCCCGACGAGCTTCCGGTTGTGAGCTGGAAAGGCCGATGAAACGGACGAGCCCCTTGTCCTTCATCCTCCGGGCCCCGTCGATCAGCCGCTGGGGCGGGCGCTTGGAAAAATATCCGAGGATCAGGACGTCGGCGTAATCGAGCCCGGCGCTCCTCAAGCCTTTACGCAAAAACCGCTCGGTGAAGAAATTGTTATGGGCGTACGTGAACATGGCCAGGACGAGTCGGTCCCGCATCCCTTTTCCGGCGATGTTGCGAATGGCCGTGCGCATCTCGGGGGAGAACCCCTTAACGACCGTTCCCCAGGTGAAGTAGTTGCAGCCTCGCTCGAAGGCCTCTTCGATCGCCGGAGCCGGGGCTTTGTACCCTGAAGCGACGCCCAGCCGGCCGACGGACAATCCGGTTCGGCCCAAAACGACGGGTTGTTTAAAATCCATGGAAAACCTCCCTGACGGAGAGGCAGTTTATCTTTGTTCCCGGACGGGGTCAAACCGGCCCGTCCCGCGCCCCGGATTTCGATTGTCCCTTCGGATTCATTCTTTTATAATGCCATCGTGCAGCAGCCCATCCCGACGTAAGGAACAATCCCATGCGCCTTGCTCCTCTCGATTGGATCGTCATCATCGGTGCAACGCTGATCTGTTACATTCCCGCTTTGTTTTACGGTCGCCGGGCGGGAAAAAACACGGCCGAGTTCTTCGCTTCTGGCCGGTCCGTGCCGTGGTGGCTGGCCGGGATCTCCATGGTCGCGACGACGTTTTCCAGCGACACGCCCAACCTGGTGACCGACATCGTCCGCCGAAACGGCGTGGCCGGGAACTGGGTTTGGTGGGCCTTCACCCTGACCGGTGTGGCCACCGTGTTTTTCTTCGCCCGGCTGTGGCGCCGGTCGGGGGTGCTGACCGACTTGGAGTTTTACGAGCTCCGCTACTCGGGGAAAGCGGCGGGCGTCGTCCGCGGATTCCGCTCGGTCTACCTCGGCCTCTTTTTCAATTGCATGATCATGGCCACGGTCAACCTGGCGGCCTGCAAGATCGCCGCCCTGCTTTTCGGGATGAACCGGTTCGAGACGCTGTTGATCGTCGGGGCCTTGAACCTGTTCTTTGCCGCCTTCTCCGGGCTGTGGGGCGTGCTGGTCATCGACATGATCCAGTTCTTCGTCATGATGACCGCGGTCATCGGCGTGGCCTGGTTTGCCGTCCGCGAAGTGGGCGGGCTTCCGGCGATGCTCGCCGCCGTCTCGGCCAAGACCGGCCCGGACGGGATCAATTACCTGAGCATGCTGCCCGACTTTAAGAACCACTGGGACATCGCCCTGGCCGTGTTCATCATGCCCATCGCCGTCCAGTGGTGGTCGGTCTGGTATCCCGGGGCCGAGCCCGGCGGAGGGAGCTATATCGCCCAGCGGATGCTGGCCAGCAAATCGGAGCGGGATTCGCTCGGCGCGGTCCTCTTTTTCAACCTGGCCCATTACGTCCTCCGGCCCTGGCCCTGGATCCTGGTCGCCCTGTGTTCGCTCATCGTTTTTCCCAATCTGTCCGATATCCAGGCGGCTTTCCCCAACCTCGACCCCTCGCTTCTCGGGCATGATATCGCCTACCCGGCCATGTTCAAGTTCATGCCGATCGGCTTTTTCGGTTTGATCATCGGCGGCTTGATCGCGGCCAATTCCTCGACCGTCCTGACCCATCTCAATTGGGGCGCCTCCTATCTCGTTCATGATTTTTATCGCCGCTTCATCCGCCGGGACGCCGACGAAAAACATTATGTCCGGGCGGGCCGGATCGCGACCGTCGGCCTGTTTTTCGTCTCGAGCGCCATGGTCTTTGTCCTGGAGACGGCCAAGGACAGCTTCGACATCATCCTCCAGGTCGGGGCGGGGACGGGCCTGCTTTACCTGGTCCGCTGGTTCTGGTGGCGGGTCAACGCCTGGTGCGAAATCGTGGCCATGGTCAGCTCGTTCCTGGTGTCGATCGGCCTTTTGGTCCTGCGGAAGATGGGGATGGTCGTTCCGACCCATTATGCTCTGATGATCACGGTCGGGCTGACGACCCTCTGCTGGGTGGCGACCGCGTATCTCGGTCCTCAGACCAACCGCAAAACGCTCCTCGATTTTTATCGCAAAGTCCGGCCGTTCGGGCCGGGATGGAAAGCTGTCCGGGCCGAGTCCGGAATCGCCGCGACCGACGCCCGGGGAACGCATGAGAGCGTGCCGCTTGGCCCTGGTCGGCTTGAGCACCGGCGTGGCGACGATTTGGTCGGCCTTGTTCCTGGTCGGCAACATCTTGTATAAACGATGGAATTACGCCGCGATCCTCGGAGCGATCTTCGTCGTTTCCGGAATCATCCTGATCAAGGTCGTGAACCGCCTCTGGACCGGAAAGTATCCGGCGGCCGAGGCGGCGGGCGAAGGGGGGGCCAAATGAATATCGGACAATTCTACCGGAAAGCCGTCGCGGCGGGGATCGCCGCCGACCTGCGGGGAAAGACGGAAATGTCCCGTCTTCTGGCCGAGGCGGCCGAAGAATTGAAGAGCGCCGGCAAGGACGAGAAGAAATATTTCGACCGGGACCGCCTCTTCAATCCCTATGCCGATTCGCGGCTGCTCTGTCGGCGATTCGGAGACGGAGGTCCGCCGCATTTTGGTCGGCATCGATATCGACGGCGGCGAGCTCCATCTGGCCCATACCCTCAACCGGGAAACGCCGGAGCGCAAAATTGATTTGGTCCTCGCCCATCACCCTCTGGGCTCGGCCCAGTACCAGATGTTTGACGTCATGCGCCTCCAGGCTCAAGTCCTGGCTCTGCATGGAGTGACGATCGGGGTGGCCGAGCAGCTGATGGACAAGCGGATCGGCGAAGTAGAGCGGCGCTTGCTCCCGGCCAACGCCACCCGGACCGTGGACCTGGCCCGGGCTCTTGGACTTCCCCTCATGTGCCTGCACACGGTCGCGGACAACTGCGTCACGAAATACTTGACCGGTCTGTTTGCGGCCAAGAAGCCGGCCCGGCTTAAAGATCTGATCAAGCTTCTCCGTGACATCCCCGAGTACGAAAAATCCGTCCGCCTCCAGGCCCCGCCCAAGATCATCAGCGGCCGGGAGACGGGCTCCTGCGGCAAAATCTTCGTCGACATGACCGGCGGGACCGAAGGGTCCAAGGACATCTTCGACCGGCTGGCTTCCGGCGGAGTGAGCACGATCGTCGGGATGCACATGTCCGAAGAGCACCTGGCCAACGCCAAGAAGGCCGGGATCAATGTCGTCATCGCCGGGCATATCCCGAGCGACGTCTTGGGCCTGAACCTTCTCCTGGACGAGGTCGAAAAGAGCGGGCGGCTGGACTTCGTCTGCGTCAGCGGCTTCGAGCGGATCTGGAGGGATTGATCCGTCCGGTTCCCGAGAGGATTGATCTTTGCCGAACACGCTTCTTGTTTTCTAAGGGGGTCCCCGCGTTTTCCTTCTTATCAAGCAGGGGAGATATTTTCGATCGGTAAAAGCCATTTTCCCGCTATCGCTTTTTTCGTCACAAATCCTCCCTGAAAAGCGTTTACCGGTTGAAAGAAAGATCGATCCGATGTTGCATGAAGACCAACGGCGAAAAGGAGATCCCGTGACGGACCAGGACGAAGCCTATGAACGCTTGATTAGGCCGATTGAGGACCGGATGATCCGGTCGGTCTGGAGGATCATTCGCAATGCCGATGATGTCGATGACGCTTTCCAAGATGCCCTGGCCCGAATCTGGAGACAATGGCGCCGCATCCAAAGGCATGCGAACCCGGAAGCCCTTATTCTCAGAATCTGCATCAACGCCGCCTATGATTCCCTCCGCCGGAAGGCCCGTGAGTCGGAAGACGGAGGCGCTGTCAATCTATCGAAAATATCAACGTTGGTTCCGAGGGGCGCGAGATTGACTCGGTTGCCGGCCGATGAACGAAAGGCCTCTTTATGCGCAGCCATCAGTCGTTTGCCGAAGAATGAGGGCTTGGCTATTCACCTCCGCTATATTGAAGAACAGCCGTATGAGGAGATCGCCCGAGCCCTTGCCTGCCGCACCCGTTTTGGCTCGGAAGCGCGTGTCGCGGGGCTATCCGAGAAGCTTCAAGGAATTCTTCCCCGAGTGGATAGGCGCAAGCTGAGAAAAAATGAGGAATGCGAAATCCCATGAAAAACTTCGACGTAATCCGTTTATCGGAGATCAGGTTCCTTCCGAAGTGGACATCCGTTTACGGGAGCGATTGGAAGTATTTCGGATAGCGAATTGGCCGGTAAGAAGAATAAAAAATGAATATTTTCCGGTCTTTCGATTTGTTCTTGGCGGGTTGGCGTTGGCCGGGCTTGGTATTTCCTTGGCCGTCTTCTTCCCGGGCCGGGGAACGATGAAGGGATTATATGCGGCCGCGATTCAAGATCTGTCGACCAAGCGGACGTTGGCTTATTCGGTCAAGACTTCCCTCCTTTCGGTCGACGTCATCTCCAAATTTCCGGGATTGGAACGAAAGAAGATGTCCGGGGGGATCGAAATGATCACCGATGAAAACCAGGGAAAATCCCTCGTCCTCTTTCATAAAGAAAAATGTATTTATGGGAATCGTCAAAAGGAGCTCTGAACGGACTCGATAACCTTGATGTATTCGAAAGCCTGCCCGGTCAAGCCGAACAGGAACTGGGGACGCCGGATGATCGACGGGAGAACCGTGGTGGGATTTCGGGTGGTGAAAAAAAGCAAATCGGGAATTCACGCGCAACACGAATGTCTGGATCGATCCCGTCACTCGGCAACTCGTCATGGTGGAGAGAGAGATCGTAAGCGATGGGATCACTTCCCTTATCTTGGAAATCCGGAACATCAAAATCAATGAATCGCTGGATGATTCGCTCTTCGACCTGACGCCCCGGCCGATTACAAGCTGACGACCGGGAAATTGGGGTTCTTTAGATTGATCTCCCCGGAAAAATGAGGTTCGGAATAATCCTTCCTCATTCCATTCACAGAACAACAGGCGCCCGGCGTGCTTCAACGGGGATAAATCCCGCCGGGGGCGCCATTCAATGACCCCTGAATTTATGATACGATGAACGCATCATGACAGGGAAAACGTTTTTAAAAAAACTTTCAAACGGGGAAACGGATGCCGTATCGGTCTTGCTTTCCCTTTTAAAGGAAAGCAAGGCGAAATACTGCGTCATCGGCGGCCTGGCGGTGAACGCTTATGCCGATCCGGTCGTCAGCTTGGATATCGACCTGGCCGTCGCGGCCGATAGGTTGGATGATTTAAAAAGCGCTGCCAAAGCCCGGGGGTTCAAAATTCGGATTTTTCCGCACAGTTTGAATCTTGATATTCCCGGATCCGAGGTCCGCATCCAATTCCAAACCGATCCCCGCTACCAGGATTTTATCGCCCGAGCTGAACGGCAGGATGTCCTGGGATATAAAATGTCGGTGGCCGGCTTGGATGACCTGTTTCAAGGGAAAATCTGGGCTTATTCCGATGGATCCCGGCGGCCGAGCAAGCGTCAAAAGGATCTGGCCGACATCCTGCGACTCGTTGAAACCCATCCCCGGCTCAAGCGCCGCATTCCGCCGGAAATCGCCGCCCGGCTATTGAAGTAAAAGTAATAAACCGAAATTATAAAGTAATCTACCGGTCGTAATAGACTACGCCAGTTTCAACGGTAAAGAATTTGTAGTTATCATAGGTGACAATCGTTTCGGAACGCTTTACGGGTGTGCGCATCCGGCGGTTACGATATGTTTCTCGGACGATATATCGGCTTGGGAAGCGAAGCCCATTTTTCTCGAAATCGTACTCGGAAACGAAGAATATATGAGGTTCTGCATCGAGTGATTTAGCCAGCTCCAGAACCTTTTCATAATTTCCAAGCGAGGCCTGCTCCCATTCGATCTTCATAACGACGGCATCGATTTTGCGTAGCCAGATCGTTCCGAAAAGACGATTGGTCGTATTGCTAGGTTTTGGAACTGCTTTGATAAGATAGACGGGATCATTCCCGAAATTTGTTTCCTTTAATATCGAATAGTCGAAATCGGCCTGTTGGATCCTCCCTAAAAGCCCGATCGGGCCCAAAACGACGTACTTGTGTTCAAAATTCCTTGTCTTCAGCGGAGCGTTAGGGATTGATTTCGCCACTCCGTTCTCTTCGAGAAGCGTCCTTGTTTCCTTCAACCGGCTGTTCCGGTCACGGATAAGCTGGTAGTCGTATTCGAGATTGAAACGCGTTTCGTGTCCGAAGAGTTCGGCGATCGTCTCTTCGATACGTTCGCGGCAGACGAAGTACAGAACGGCGCCGTTGAGTTTATCGCAGTAAGCAGCGCCGCGATCGAGGATGTGATTGAGCGTTTCGGTTTCTGTCTCAGCGGTCTGCATCCCATCAGAATATCGCAAACGATAAAACGGAGGGTCTCCGTGAGTTTCAGGTAGGCCCAGACAAAAGACGACTAAGACGACTGAAAAAACAGCGCGAATATTCACCTTTTCTCTAAAGAAACTCGATGCCCTGCCGTTTACTTCTTAATCACGTCCCCGATCGGGATTCCGATCGCCTTGGCCACGCCCTCGCCGTAAGCCGGGTCGGCCTTGTAGCAGTTACCGATGTGGCGGATCTTGATCATATCGGGCGCTTTGGCGATGTCCCGGGCGGTGTTTCCGAAGAGGAGCGCTTGCTTTTCCGGACTCATCAGCCGGAAGAGCATGCCCGGCTGGGTGTAATAGTCGTCATCGTCCTTGCGGAAATCCCAGTGGTCGGCGGCCCCATCCAGGGCCAGCGGAGGCTCGGCGAAATCCGGCTGCTCCCGCCACTCCCCGAAGCTGTTCGGCTCGTAGTGCAAGGTGCTTCCGTAATTGCCGTCGACCCGCATCGACCCGTCGCGGTGGAAGCTGTGATAGGGGCAGCGGGGAGCGTTGACCGGGATCTGGTGATGGTTGACCCCGAGCCTGTAGCGCTGGGCGTCGCTGTAGGAGAAGAGGCGTCCCTGGAGCATCTTGTCGGGGGAGAAGCCGATGCCGGGGACGACGTTGGCCGGGTTGAAGGCCGATTGCTCGACGTCGGCGAAGTAATTTTCCGGATTGCGGTTCAATTCCATCACGCCGACTTCGATCAGAGGGTAATCCTTTTTCAGCCAGACCTTGGTCAGGTCGAAGGGATGGAAGCGGTACTTGGCCGCATCTTTCTCCGGCATGATCTGCACGGAAAAAATCCAGCGGGGAAAGTCCTTCTTTTCGATGCTCTCGTACAGGTCGCGCTGGTGGCTTTCCCGGTCCTTGCCGATGACGGCCTGGGATTCCTCGTCGCTCAGATTCTTGATGCCCTGCTGGGTTTTCAGATGGAACTTGACCCAGAAGCGCTCATTTTTGGCATTGATCAGGCTGAAGGTGTGGCTGCCGAAGCCGTGCATATGGCGGAAAGATGCCGGGATTCCCCGGTCGCTCATGACGATCGTGACTTGATGGAGGGCCTCGGTGAGCGAAGACCAGAAGTCCCAGTTGTTAAGGGCGCTCCGGAGATTGGTCCGCGGGTCGCGCTTCACGGCATGGTTGAGGTCGGGGAATTTCAGCGGGTCGCGGAGGAAGAAGACCGGGGTGTTGTTTCCGACGAGATCCCAGTTGCCTTCTTCGGTGTAAAACTTCATGGCGAAGCCGCGGATGTCCCGCTCGGCGTCGGCCGCTCCGCGCTCCCCGGCGACGGTTGAAAAGCGGACGAACATATCGGTTTTCTTTCCGACCTGGGAAAATATCTTCGCCCTGGTGAACCGGGTGATGTCCTGGGTGACGGTGAATGTCCCGAAGGCCCCGGATCCCTTGGCGTGCATCCGGCGTTCCGGGATCACCTCCCGGTCGAAGTGGGCCAGCTTTTCCAGGTACCAGACGTCCTGCAGCAGAACCGGTCCCCTTGGCCCGGCGGTCATCGTGTTCTGGTTGTCGACGACCGGAGCCCCGTTTCTGGTGGTCAGCTTCTTGGAATCGTCCATCATCTCCTCCTTAATGTATTTCGCCTTAGCTTGCCCGGAAAGTCAGGATGGTCTCGCCCACCTTGATCTGGTCGCCGGCGGCGAGGTATTGCTCGGAAACCGCCTGCCCGTTGACGAACGTGCCGTTGGCGCTCCCCAGGTCCCGGAGCAGGAAGCCATTCTGGTCGACCATCAGCTCGGCGTGCCGTCCCGAGACCATGTCGTCATGAAGGATCAGGTGGTTGTCTTCACCCCGGCCGATCAATGTCTGGCCGCGAACGGAGAAGCTTTTCGTCCCTCCATCGGGGTACGCGACATCCAGCACGGCGTAAACGGAGGCATCGGGGGAGACCGAGACAGAGGACCCGGCCGCCCGCCGGTTCCGAACGACCAGGATGGCCGCTCCCAAGAGGACAATGAGAACGCCCAGGCCGATCAATAGCCCGGTCATCCAATTGAACTTATTGGAGGGCAGGACATAACCGCCGCCTCCTCCGCCCATGGGAATCCCTTGAGTCGCCGTCTGGATGGCCGAGGTGAAAGCGCTGGTGAGCTGGTCGATGTCCTGGGCCGAGCCGGAAATGCCGCCGCCGGCCTTGGCGATCTCATCCAGGACTTTCTGCTGGTCGGCCGAAACATGGAACCCGACCGTCGAGACGGTGATCGGCATTTTCTGACGTCCGGCCGGAATGGGCTTCTTCATATCGATGGGAGCGAAGGTCGGGGCGGCCGTCTGGGCATAGAGAGAGGGGAACAGCTCGAATCGCCCGAGCTCCCGGCCGATCTCCCGGATGAGGCGGGCGATCCCGCCGGGATTGGCCGGGAAGGTGCTTTGGCGGATGTTGTCGGCGGCCTCGACCGGGTTTTCCGAGCAGTCGTTCTGGCCATCGCACAGCAGGATGATCAATCCCGCCTTGCCCGTGCCGTAAGCCAGGATGGCGTGCCGGGCCTGGTAGAGGGCCGGCGACATCGGCGTCCCGCCGCCGGCGCCGAGGCTGTTGATGGCCGCGGTCAAGACGTTGGAATCCTGGGAGAAGGGGAACAGGCTGAAAATGCTGCTGCATCCTCCGGAATAGGGCATGATCCCGATTTCGACGTTCCCCGCGGACATGGAGCTCAGGTCGCTGAGGATCTTCTCCAGGTCGGCCGGGAGCTTGACGTGAATGACGCCGTCGCGGATCTCGTCCAGCATCTTCTGCCGGTCCTCGAGTTTCTTGTCGATCATCGCCTGGATCTCGTCGGCGGTCAGCTTGCGGCCGTCAACCCAGATCGGGAGGCCCTGTTCGGCCAGGAGCTTGAGGGCGGCCAGGTCCTCGGGCGAATCCTTGGCCAGCTTTTCCTGGAACTCCCGATCCCTCTTCTTGCCCTCGCCCATGGACTGGATGAAGGTGCGGAACATCGCCCACTTGGCCTTGTAGGCGTTCTCCATCGTGTTGCCCCAGTTAAACGTATCCTGCCACTGGTCGTTCTTGTCCAGAGCCCACTTGTTCCAGCTTTGGTCGAACATCATCTTGTAGTAGGTGAACTCGTGCATCGACATCCCGCCGGGATTGGGGATGTCGAATTCCGAACCGGGGAAGGCCGCATTGGGATCGGTGTAGCGGAAGTCCCCGGGGACTTGTCCCGAATCCGAGCCGATGCTCCCGCCGGCCAGGTCGGTGTTGTACTTCCCCCGCATGGCTTGGTACATCTGGGTCAGGCGCTGATGGGTGATGATCTGGTTTTTATCGAAGGAAGAAACTTCGATGTCCGGGACCTGGATCATCCCGTAGCCGGAGGGCGCGATCGCCCATCGCATGCCCTTATCCTTGGTGTAGGTGACCCTTCCGTTGGGGTCGACCGTGATGGTCGTGTCCCCGTAGATGCCGGGCTTGATCTGCGACAGGATCTGGTCGTCGGTCATGTTGGCCGCTTCGCTCGGGGTATCGAAATCGATCCAGTTTTTGGGCTGGCCCGAGACCGGGTCCGGGATTTTCGAGACCCGGGCCTGGGCAAGCCGCTCGAGAAATCCTTTGTCGGCATAGGCCGGCTTGCCGTCTCTGGAATATCCGGACATCATGGCCATGTTCATGTCGTCCACCTGTCCGGAAATCGTTGACTGGGCGATCGCGTTTCCGATCGCCAGGCCGAACATGGCGCTGAACGTCACGCCCGGCCCGGCCCAGACTCCGTACTTTGCCGCGAAGAGCTTGGCGGCGACGACGTTGAGGACTTCCGTGCCGCCGGCCATCGCCGCCATTTCGCCGGCTTCCCGGTATTTATCTTCGGCGAGGAGACTGAGGGTTTCATACCCTACATAAACGTAAGCTCCGTATTGGGCGACTTTGGCCAGGACGTGGCCCGGGTTGGCCCTGGTGTATTCCCACATTGTTCTCGCGTCCGGGATGACGCGCTTGGGGCCGACCGTCGTCCCGGCCGGAGGGAAGGTCCCCTCGGCCGACGCCTTGACACAATCGTCAATGGTTGGTTCGGGCGAAATCCAGGGACGGTTGTACATCCGGTCCTTCAGGACGGCGGCCATCTCGTCCTGGGTTTGGGCCACTTTCGCGATCAGATCGTCGACGGTCGCATCGCCGGCATTACCGAGCTGACGGAAATTGTGAAGGGCGCCCTGGGTATCGTCAATCAGATCCGCTGCCTTAGCTTGGATCGCGCCGGCCTTCGCCGTGTCGCCGCGCGCGAGGGCTTCCTCAGCCTGTTGCCGGAGGGCCGTATACTGGTTCACCTGGTGGGTCAGTGATTGCTCCCGGACGTATTTGGCGAATTGATCGAACCTGGAAACGACGGCTTGATCGGCGGCCGAGAGGGCTTCCCCGGCTTTGGCTTTTTTCCCGATCGCGGTGATATCGTCGATGTAGCCTTTCCAGGTCGCCTGGTTGACGTTGACCCCGGCTCCTTCGAGGACTTCCTGGTAGCGCGGTCCGTATTTGGCCATCAGCATGGCTGTGTCTTCGGTCGCCGCAGTCGTCAGGCCTTTTTCCAGGCCTTTCCGGACCCGGTTCAAGGCCAGCTGCCGCTCGAAATCGGATTCGAGCCCGAGGTTGTAGCCCATGGTCTCGAAGCGGCGTGCGGTCCATCGTCACGCCCAGGGTCCGCAGCTCTTCATCGGTTAAGGAACTCAAGTTGCTCATCGCTTTATTGATATTCGAGGCGTCGTCCAGCATGGCCGGGTCGACGACCTTGCCGGCTTTGTCCACATATTCCTGGACCCATTTGCTCCCGGATTTGGTCCGCATCCAGTCCAGGTTGCTCATCGAGCCGCTGAATTTCTCGAAGGCTTGGGGGACGACGCCCGGACGGCAGCCGTTCCAGGGTGAAACGGCTGGATTCGAGACAGCTTTCGGTCATGGCCATGAAAATCGTCCCCGTAGATCCGGGCGATCTCCCGGTGGATCTTGACCGCTTCGTCCGCCTTGTCGGCCGCGCCCAGGTAGATGGCGTCGTGGTCGGACGGCTTGAGGGTGAACAGGCCGCCGAACTCGGGATTGGACGGCGTCTTTCCGGGAAGGACATACCTCAGGCCGCCGCCCAGCCGCTGATTGACTTCGGCGGCAATCGAATAATGCATTTTTTCGACCAGCGGGCTGAGCCGTTCCATCAGCTTGCTTTTCTGGTCGAAGGCCAGACCCTCCATCAGCTGGTTGCATTTTTTCAGAAGATCGCCCATCCCCCGGGCTTCGGCCGTGGCGGCCCATGTCCGGATGTCCGGCCCCAGGGCTTTTTGAAGCTCTTCCAGGGCGGCCAGGTGCTTGTCGAATTCCCGGACGATGTGAACGGGAATCTGGGGCGTGCGGATACCCGTGATGATGGGCGGGGCGATGCTTCCCCCGGCCGGCGCGGCCGTTGGAAGGGCGCGGCGTCGTGGCTTTCAGGGCGCGGAAACGGCTTTGATCGCCGCTTCCTTCGCCTGATCGATCTTATTGTTGTCGGCCATCGAGCCCGACACATCCATCAGGAGGAGGATGGACAGCTGGACGGGCGGCGGCGGCGTTTGAACTTGAGGCGTTGCGGCCTGGGGAGTGGCCGGCTGACCGGGGTTTTGACCGGGCGCTTGGGCCGTGGTCTGTGGCGGCGGCTGCGTCTGCCCCGTTCCCTGGCCGTGAAGCGAAGGGAAGGGAACGATCCCAACGAGAAGGAGGAGTGTGCCGATGAATCCCGCCAGGATGGGCCGGCCGATCTTTTTCCGAAGACGAGACGTCGTTCTCAAGCCCTGCGATTGAGACATGTTCCCTCCTCCATCGAACCGGATAGCCGGCCGGAAAAACAATTCTGGCGGAAGCATAATTCCGGGGTCACACCCTGTCAAGAGCAGGGAAGATGGGCTAACCTTCGAAATCCCCCGGCTGGGAACGGACCCGGTCGCTCTCGACGCGATCGGCGCTATTCCACGCCCGGATAAAGAAGCGAATTGAGGAGGAACTTGTAAGTCCCGTGGGACTGGGCCCGGGCCTGGCAGGCGATCCCGATCAGGATGACCCGCCCCTTTTTATATTGCGTGTCGACGACCGCGGCTTTGCGGGCGATGACGTCGGCGCCCAGAAGCCAACCGCTGAGAAGAATGTCGCTTTCGGGATAGCGGGCGACGACTTTTCGGTCCCAATCCGTCGTCAGAGGAACCCAGGTCTCCAGGGCCGGGCTGCCGGTAAATACCGCCGGCGTCATTTCCGGCAATCCATATCCGACGGCGTGTCGTGTTGTCGACGTGTCAGCTTCAGGATCGACATCGGGCAGAAAAATTTCGACGGATCGACTTTCTCCAGGATGTTGCGGGCCGGCGGCTCGAATTCCTTGATCGCCAGCTTGCAGGCGTCGTTCAGGGTGACCAGGATCCCGCCTTTCTCGACGAAAGCCTTCAGGTTGTCGATGCCTTCCTTCTCCAGGCCGCCCTCGTATTCGGGCGGCAAGGGGGCGAACCACCGGGCCCAGGGCGAGGCCGGGTCGATCTTTCCCGTTTTGATGAGGTCATAGTCCTCGCCGGCGAAGACGATGACGTCGTATTTGGCCTTAAGGTCGACCGTGACGGTCGACGCGGCGGCGGTCGGGACTTTAGCCTTTGCCCCGGCGGCGGCTTCGGGGCCTTGAAGTCGGCGGTGCGGATGGTGGCGTAGGGAATGCCGAGGTCGTCGAAGACGTAGCGCGTCCAGCCTTCGTCCATATTGGCCCACCAGGATTGGTAAAGCCCGATGCGCGGATTTTTGAGGGCGGACTTTGGAATCGAGGCCGCGTCGGCCAGAGGGATAGGCCTTGAGGTGGAGCTTTTCCAGAAGCCCCGGAAGCGTTTTCTTGACGGCGGGGCCGTTGGTGACGATGAAGCTTCCGGGCGCCGCTTCGAATCCGGCGCCCGCGATTTTCTCCTTGGACCGGAAAATTTCCGCTTTGTCCTTGAGCAGGGCGAAGGCCGCGGCGAAGGAAGCGTTGGCCCGGGCATCGAGGACGAGATAAGCCGGCGTCCCCGGCCGGAAGCGTGACGTCGGGGAAGGGGACGGTGTCGATTTTTCCAAGTTCCGCGGCGAAGGGCTTGTCGATCTGGTCGCAGGCGACGCCCATCTGAAGGGGCAGGGTCCAACCGGCGTTGTCATAGGGCGGGATGGGCGGGCCGCCGGCGTATTCCCGGATGTCGGGATATTTTTGCCTTTCGAGCAGGGCCCAGGCGTAAGGCTTATAGGGCTGGGCCAGGAGGACGACGAACGATCCGGCCGGATAGAGGCGGCCGTCGGCCGCGAAGTCCTTGGCCGCCCGGTGGATCTCGACGCCGCCGAATTTGAGGACGTCGAGCATCTTCAGCATGGTCGGATAATCGTGCTGGACGGCCGGGATGACGAAGGCGTAGGGCTGGCCGGGATCGACCGTCTCGACCGAGTTCTTATACATCCGATAGGAATTGAGGAGGAAGTCCTCTTTGTGGAGGGCGGCCGTCCGGAGCAGGCTGAAGGTCAGGGTCAGCTCATAATCGACGAGGTCGCGCAGCCGCCACCAGCCGCCCGGCCAGGGGTCGGGAAATTCCATGATTTTTTTCGTGTAGGGAGTCGGGATTTCGGTCGGTTCGATGAAGATCGGGGAGGCCAGCCTGGACGGAGGCCATCTCGCTCAAGCAGTCCGTAGACGTTATGGAGCCAGGGTGTGTCGTCGACGGCCCCGATGTACCAGCCGGTGAAGCTGCGGCCGTGCTCGACGCCCTTGAAGCCCCTCTGCTGGAGGTCATAGGCCATGCTGGCTCCGAGGAGGTTGACGCCCCGCCAGACGAGCGGCTGGACGTTGGGGACGGGCGGATTCATGAACGGCGGGATGAACAGCCGGGCTTCTTCGGAGCCCATCTGGTGCTCGTCGAGATGGATCTGGGGGAGCCAGTCGTGGTAGAGGACCTTGGTCACGGCCCGGGTTTCGGCGAGATTCCCCATGAACCAGTCGCGGTTGTCGTCGTGGCCGGCGTAATGATGGTAGATCCAGGGCATGGATCCGCCCTCGTATTTGGTCCCGAGGAATTTCCGGTACCAATCGACTTCCATCTGGTTGCCGTCGGGGTTGATCGACGGAACGAGGAGGAAGATGACGTCGCGAAGGACCGCGGCGGCGTCGAAAGGCGTGTCGCCGGTGACGAGCTTATAGGCCAGCTCCATCGACATCTGGGAGGCGGCGATCTCGCTGGCGTGGAGGCTGCAGGTGACGAGGACGATGATCTTGCCTTCCTTGGCCAGCTTTTCGGCTTCGGCCAAGGGCAGCGTGCGGGGATCCCTCAGCTTTTTCGTGATGGCCCGGAGTTCTGTCGAGGCGGGCCATGTTCTCCTCGGAGGAGATGACGGCCATGATCATCGGCCGCTTCAGGGTCGTCGTCGCCGATGGTTTGGACTGTGAGCTTCGGCGATTCCTCGTCCAGCTTCTTGAAGTAGGCTTGGATCTGGTCATAATCGGCCAGCTTTCGGTCGGCGCCGACTTTGAATCCCGAGGAAAGCCTCGGGCGAAGTCTGGGCGGATAGCCGGAGGGGGAGAAGGACGGCGAAGGCCAGGAAGGCGGCGAGACCGAGCGGAAGGAAGCGACGGTTGATCATGCGGACCTCCGTGAGTGAAGGAGTGGAAATCTTTTTATCACCGGAGGAGGAGAGAGTCAATGTGGACCGTTCTTGACTGTTCTGGACTTCTTTTGTTGGGGGATGGTAGCATGATGTTGCGGCATCTAAGCTTTAACGCAGGCGGATAAGAATGAATTCCAGCGTCAATAAGTCGATATCTCCGGAAACTCCGGATTCCGTCGATCGAGAGCGAACGGGCCGGAGAGTCGTCAACCTCGGTCTTTTTTGGAACATCGGCTTGGCGGCCGGAAAGACCGCCATGGGGATCATCGGGCACAGCACGGCCCTGCTCTCCGACGGCGTCAACTCGACCTCCGACGTCGCCTACTATATCGTGGTGAAAATCTTCATGAAGATGGCCGGCCGGCCGCCCGATCCCGAACATCCCTATGGTCACCGGCAGATGGAGAGCATCGCCGCCTTGAGCGTGGGATCCTTTGTCATCACCACGGCCATCGCCATTTTCTGGTCGGCGGTCAACAGCGTTTTCGACTTATGGCAAGGCCTGGCGGATACCAGTCCGACACGGTTGGGCGCCTTATGGGTGGCCTTATTCACCGTAGTCGTTAAAATCGCCCTCACCGTTTACACCCGGTCTGTCGGAAAAAAAACAGGCAACCTGGCGATCCGGGCCCTGGCCTTCGACCACCGCAACGATATTTTTTCCGCTTTGGCCGCCAGCCTCGGAATCTTCCTGGCTCGCCAGGGATACCCCTGGGTCGATCCACTGGCCGGGGCTTTGGTGGCCCTGCTCATCCTCCGCACCGGCATCGGGATCCTCCGCCAATCCGCCGCGGACCTGATGGATACCGTTCCGAGTCCGATGCTGGACAGGAAGGTCAGGACTGTCCTCGAGGAGATTCCCGAAATCCTCATTGTCGAGGAAATCCATGCCCACCGATTCGGCCCCTATTTCGTGATCAACGTGACGATCGGCGTCGAGGAGAGCCTGACCGTGAAGACGGGCGATGCTATCGCCACCCGAGTGGAGACGTTGCTGACCGAGCGCGTCGAAATGGTCCGCCGGGTTTACGTTCATTACCACCCGGCGGACGGAGCATCGTCCTAACCGGACATTCAGAGCTCAACGCCCCCGGCTCGCTTGATTTAGGCGCTTGTTCCGCTTAGATTGATAATAAAGGAAGAGTGAAGATGGCCAAGCGGCGGGAGTTTTTAGGGCTCTTCGGCTGGGGCGGGACGGCTTGGGTGGCGTCCCGTTTCCGTTTCTCGGGAAACCAGACGGTGAACAAGGAGGCGAAACCCATGGCTTATGTCGCGAAGGATTTCGGATCGCTCATCGGGATGGCGGGATTCAGCGAAACACTTTTAAAAAACCATTTCACCCTGTATCAGGGCTACGTGACGAACACCAACAAATCGCTGGATCTTCAAGCCCAGATGCTCAAGGACGGGAAGACGGCAACCCCGGAGTTTGCCGAAATAAAGCGGCGGCTCGGCTGGGAATGGAACGGGATGCGGCTCCACGAGCTGTATTTCGGGAACCTGGGCGGGAAGGGGGGACTCGATCCGGCCGGCAAGCTCGGCACCCGGCTCGCTGCCGAGTTCGGAAGCATCCAGGACTGGGAAAAGGATTTTCGGGCCGCCGGGGCGATGCGGGGCATCGGTTGGGTCGTCCTGTATCTCGACTCCGCTTCCGGCCGGATGTTCAACTCCTGGATCAACGAGCACGACACCGGCCATCCGGCGGGCTGCGCGCCTCTGCTTGTCATGGACGTCTTTGAGCATGCCTACATGACCGATTACGGGCTGAAGAAAGCCGATTATATCGAAGCGTTTTTCAAGAACGTCGATTGGGCGGTCATAACCGCCCGGCTCGGCTGACCTTTGCCTTGACACCCCCTGCATCCTGATTTAGGATGCGGGCCATGAGCCGTCTTGCCCGGCTGCGGAACATCGGTCCGGCGGCCGTGGTCACGGCCGCCTTCATCGGTCCCGGAACGGTCACGACCTGCACCCTCGCCGGGGCTAAGTTCGGCTATGCCCTGTTATGGGGCCTTCTTTTCTCCACCCTGGCCACGGTCCTTCTCCAGGAGATGTCGGCCCGGCTCGGTATCGTTGGCCGCAAGAGCCTGGGCGAGGCCATCCGCGAGTCGGCCCGAAGCGGGGCCGCGCGACTGACGGCCGTCGTCCTCGTTCTCTCAGCCATCGTCATCGGAAACGCCGCTTTTCAAACCGGCAACATTCTTGGCGGCGGGATGGGCTTGGAAACGATCGTCGGCCGGATGAGCTTAACCCTCGGTTCCCTGAGTTTGAACGGGTGGTTCCTGATCACGGGGGCGGTTGCTTTCGGGCTTCTCTGGTGGGGGAATTACAAGATCATCGAACGGGTTCTCGTCAGCCTCGTCGTCCTGATGAGCGTCGCTTTTCTGGTGACCGCGATCATGGTCAAACCGGACTTGGGACGGTTGTTCAACGGTTTGATCGTTCCCGGGATTCCCAAAGGTTCGCTATTGACGCTCGTCGGGCTGATCGGAACGACGGTTGTGCCTTATAACCTCTTCCTCCACGCCTCCGCGGTTCGGGAAAAATGGAAAAATCCCGAGGACGTCAAGGCTGCCCGGCTGGATATCGCCATTGCCATCCCCCTCGGGGGATTGGTCTCGATGGCGATCGTGGTCACCTCGGCCGCAAGCATTTTCGGTTCGTCGGTCGAAATCAAGGGCGCGACCGATATGGCCGTCCAGCTCGAGCCGCTTGTCGGGAGCTGGGCCCGGATTTTCCTCGCCCTGGGCTTGTTCGCCGCCGGGCTCACCTCGGCGATCACGGCTCCGCTGGCTGCGGCCTATGCCGCCGACGGCATTCTGGGGTGGAAGGCGACGCGCAAGGATCCCCGTTTCCGGGCGGTCTGGATCGGGATCATCCTTGTCGGTTTGATTTTTTCGCAGTTGGGCTCGAGCCCGGTCGAGGCTATCCTTTTCGCCCAGGTGACCAATGGGATCCTGTTGCCGTTGGTCGTGGCCTATCTTCTGTGGGTGATGAACAAGCCCGGGATCATGGGGGCCTACCGAAACCGCTGGAAAAGCAACCTGGCCGGCGCGTTCGTTCTCGTCGTGACCCTCGGCCTGGGCCTGCGGAGCCTCCTCCAAGTCCTGAAGATGATCTAAGGAAAGAAACGCAGGCTAATCCGTGCTGTTTTATTGACTTAAAAGCCCGATTCGTCTAGAATTTGGCCCCCTGGCGGCGTAGCTCAGTCGGTCAGAGCATGCGGCTCATATCCGCAGTGTCCGGGGTTCAAATCCCTGCGCCGCCACTTTTTTTCCTTTCGCGATCCGGCTTTCCCCGTTCTCGGGCGTCCCGATTCTTCTCCGGCCTTTGTGATAAGATATCAGGCAAGGAGAGTGTTATGAAATCCTTTTCCCGCCTGTTGTTTTTTATTCTCGGTTTTTCCCTCATCCTCCCCGCCAACCCCCCCGCCGGCAACATCATCAAGGTTCTCTCCTGCCTCGACAATCCTTCTCTTCAGGAAGTATCCCCCCTCGACCTGAGCAAAATCGTTTCTGCCGGAGCCTTGAGCAGCCAAGGCGGGAAACAAGTCGATGTCTTTCTCTCAAACGGTGTGTTTACGGTCAAGCAGATGGCCAACGAATATGTCCTTCCGTTGAAGAATAAGAAAGAATTCATTCTCGTGTTGACCTTTTTGAATCCTCCCAACCCTGTCGTCGACGGGGAATACAGCCCCAAGGCCGGATATGGAAAACCGCTCTGGTGTTACGCCGTGGTGCGCGTCCTTTCAGGCCCGCAAGGCACGAACGCTTCCTTCATGGTCAACGAGGGCAAGGCCGTCTTGACCGGAATCAAAGCCGGAAAGATTTCCGGAACGTTTCAGATGACGCGGAAAAACGGGGATAAGGTCGTAGCAGAGGCAACGGGAACGTTCGATGTTCCCCTGACGGTTGAAAAGTAAATCGTGATGCCGGCCCGGATGATTTCGTTCGTTTCCAAGGTTCGCCGGACGATCGTCCATCGCGGAATGATCAAGCCCGGGGAGACGATCCTCGTCGCCTGCTCGGGCGGGGCGGATTCGACCGCCCTTCTCCACGCCCTGTATGAGCTCCGGACGGATTTTTCCCTCAAGCTGGCCGTGGCCCATTTCGACCACGGCCTCCGGGCCGCCTCGGCCCGGGACGCCCGGTTCGTCCACGCGATGGCGGCCGACCTGGGGCTCCCGTTCTATCTCCAAAGACAGGACGTCGCGGCCGAGGCGAAAAAGCACGGACTGAACCTGGAGGAGGCCGGCCGCCGGTTCCGCTACGAATTCCTCCAGGAGACGGCCTCTGAAATCGGGGCCCAGCGGATCGCCACCGGACATTCGCTCGACGACCAGGCCGAAACCGTCCTGATGCGGCTCCTTCGCGGGAGCGGCTCGCGCGGCCTCAGCGGCATCGCCCCGGTCCTGGAATATGTCGTGATCCGGCCCCTGATCGATGTCCGGCGGAAAGACATCGAGGCCTTCCTCCGGGAGCGGAAGGTTTCCCACCGCGAGGACGAGACCAACCGCGACCTCCGGTTTCTCCGCAACGCCGTCCGGCATCGCCTGATCCCCCATCTCGAAAAAAAGTACGAGCCGGCGATCGTTGAAAAATTGGGCCGGACGGCCGAGCTCCTGGCCGCCGACGAACGGGCTCTCGAGCTTCACGTCCGGCGGATCCTGCCGGGAATCGTGACGGGGGAGGGCGTCACGTCCGCCTTGAGCGTGGACGCCATGGCCCTGCTTCCCGTCGGATTGTCCCGCCGCTGCATTCGGGATTTTCTCGAACTCCACCAGAAGGGCGACTTGCTCCGGATCACGTACGACGACATCGAAAACATCCGGAACCTCGGTCCGGGGAAGGTCGCCGTTCTTCCCGGAAAAATCCGCCTGATGCGGGAAGGGGCTTGGATCAAGCGGGCCCCGGCTCCGGTCAAGCAAAAGGCGGCGGATTTCTCCCGTCTCTGGGATGGGAAGGCGCCCCTGAAAACCGGCGCGAAGGGGGCCGTTTTTTCGGCCCGGGTCATTCCCAATGGCCAAATCATGCCCGAGCCGTTCGACGATTCCCAACGGGCGTTCCTGGACGCGGACCGTCTTGCGTTTCCCTTTACGGGTTCGGATGCCGCGCCCGGGCGATCGATACCGTCCTCTCGGGGCGGCCGGCCGGCAGAAGCTCACCGAAGCGCTCCGGGCCAAGGGAGTCCCGGTTCGCGAGCGCGACGAAAAGCGGTCTTTGTCTCGGGGGATGAGATCGTCTGGGTCGAAGGCCTGCCGGTCGCCGACGCATTCAAGGTCGGCCCGGCCACCCGGCGGATTTTCGTGATCGAAAAAAAACGTTCCTGATCTTCGGGAGGGCGATGATGCCGCGTCGCGCGTTTTCCCTGACTCTTGGGCTTGCCTTTCTCTTTTTTGCGGCGGTTACCGCCGGCCTCATCCTCGCGCTTCCGGAGGAGTCCGATCCGCTCGCGGCTTCGTTTGCCGCCCCTCCCGATTCGGCCCGGCCTTGGGTTTACTGGATGTGGATGGACGGCAACCTCACCCAGGAGGGGATCACCGCGGATCTGGAGGCGATGAAGACGGCCGGCATCGGCGGCGTCGTCATCTGCGAGGTGAGCGTCGGGATCCCCCGGGGCCCGGTCGAATTCATGAGCCCCGAGTGGCGCCGGCTGTTTGACCACGTCGTCAGGGAGGCCGAGCGGCTGGGCCTGGAGATCACCCTGAACGCCGGCCCCGGCTGGACGGGATCCGGCGGCCCGTGGGTCAAGCCCGAAGACTCCATGCAACACATGGTCGCAAGCGCCGTCGAAGTCGTCGGCCCGGCCCGGGTCGACGCACGTTCTTCCCCGGCCGTTCGGCGTCCGGCGTTCTTCGGCGAGGATTCGATCCCGCCGGCTTTACGGGAGACGGTCAATGAGTTCTACCTGGATGCGGCGGTCCTTGCTTTTCCGACCCCGGCGGACGGGCCGACGATCGCGGACATCGACGAAAAGGCGCTCTATATCCGGGCGCCCTATTCCTCGCAGCTCGGAGTGAAGCCGTTCTTCCCGGCTCCGGCCGGATTTCCCGCCGTCCCCGACGGCGCGGCGATCGACTCTTCCCGGATCGTCGACCTGTCCGAAAGCTCGATTCCGCCGAGGCAGTCTGGTCTGGGATGTTCCGCCCGGGCGCTGGACCATCATCCGCTTCGGCCGGACGAGCACCGGGGCCAATACCCGGCCCGCGCCCGTTCCCGGCTGGGGGCTCGAATGCGACAAGCTGGACACGGCCGCTCTCGACGCCCATTTCGACGCGTTCGTCGGGCCGCTGCTCCGGGAAATCGGTCCGCGCCGGACCGACGGGAAGGCCGGCTGGACGATGATCCACATCGACAGCTGGGAGATGGGGGCGCAGAATTGGACCGGCGGCTTTCCGCGATGAATTTCGGCGGCGGCGCGGATACGACCCCTGGCCTTATCTTCCCGCGTACGCCGGCCGGATCGTCGGGAGCGTGGAGATCACCGAGCGCTTTCTCTGGGACCTGCGGCAAACCGCCCAGGAGCTGGTCGTCGAAAACCATGCCGAGCATCTCAAAGAGCTCGGCCGGCGGGACGGTTTCGGCCTCTCCATCGAGCCGTACGACATGACGCCGTGCGCCGACATGACGCTGGGGACCGTGGCCGATGTCCCGATGGGCGAGTTCTGGCTCTACGGATTCAATACCGCCCACAGCGTCGTCCAGGCGACCGGGATCGCGCCATACGACGGGCCAGAAAGATCATGGCCGCCGAGGCCTTCACCTCGGATTCGCCGAAGCCTGGCGGGCTTATCCGGGGTCGATGAAAGCGCTCGGCGACTGGGCCTTGGCCGCCGGCATAAACCGGATCGTCTTCCACCGCTACCAGGGTCAATCCGGCCTCCAAGGCCTGAAACCGGGGATGACCATGGGCCCGTACGGCGTGCACTGGGAGCACACCCAGACCTGGTGGGACATGGTCCCGGCCTTCCACCTGTATCTCTCCCGGGCCCAACACCTGCTGCGGCAGGGACTTCCCGTGGCCGATGTCTGCTTTCTGATCGGCGGAAGGCGCGCCGCACGTTTTTCTCCCTCCCGCTTCGGCCCTCCGCGGCGACCCTCCCGACCGGACCGGGTACAACTTCGACGGCTGCGCGCCCGAGACCTTGCGGGCTTCGGCGACAGTCGCGGACGGCCGGATCGCCTTCCCCGACGGGATGAGCTACCGGGTGCTCGTTCTCCCCGAACGGGAAACGATGACCCCGGCCTTGCTCCGGAAAGTCCGCGAGCTCGTCGAAGCCGGAGCGACCGTCATCGGCCCCAAGCCGCGAAAATCACCCTCGCTTTCCGGATACCCGGAGTGCGACGCCGAGGTGAAGCGCTTGGCGGATGAGCTCTGGGGTGATTGCGACGGGGAACGCGTCACGGAGAATGTGTTTGGGAAGGGCAAGGTGGTCTGGGTGAAGGGAAGCAAGGGTGATTCGACGGCCGCGTCCGATAGGTTGAAGACGACCGAAGATTCGGTCGCCATGCCGAACGCCGAGTCCGGAAAAACGTGGTTTGTCGGAAATCCGCCGCTCAACGAGCCCGAACAGTATGGGGATTATTCCATCGTGACCGGGGTCCTGGAAAAAATGGCCGTCCGGCCCGATTTTTCGTCCGACGTCCCGTTGCGCTATGCCCACCGCCGAGACGCCGGTACGGAGATCTATTTCGTCTCCAATCCCGAGCCCCGGGTCGTGGAAGGCACGGTCGTGTTCCGCGTCGACGGGCTCCGTCCCGAGCTCTGGGATGCGGCGACAGGGGAAATCCGAGAGCTTCCGCGGTTTGAGATGAATGATGGACGGACCTCGGTGCCTCTGCGTTTCGAGCCGCACCAGTCGTTTTTTGTCGTTTTTCGGAAGCCCGTTGAAGGGCGGCCGCGAGCCGGTTCGAATTTTCCCTCCTTGGCCGAGGCCGCTGTCCTCGTCGGACCATGGGAAGTTTCTTTCGACCCGAAATGGGGCGGGCCCGAAAAAAATCGTCTTCGACAAACTCGACGACTGGAGCCGTCGGCAGGAGCCGGGGATTAAATATTATTCGGGCAAGGCTACATACCGCAAAGTGATTGACTTACCGGAGGCCGTGGCGACGAAAGACGGAGCGAAGCGCCTTTTTCTCGATTTGGGGACCGTGAAAAACATCGCCCGCGTCCGCCTCAACGGCCGAGACCTGGGCGTTGTCTGGTCCGACCCCTGGCGGGTGGACATCACGACTGCGGTCAAACCGACTGGGAATGTCTTGGAAATCGAGGTCGCCAATCTCTGGCCCAACCGCCTGATCGGCGATGAGCAGGAGCCGCCCGACGCCGAATACGCTCCGAACGGAGTCTCGTCCGCTGGCCCGAATGGCTCAAAGCCGGGACGCCCCGGCCCTCGGCCGGACGATTGGCCTTCGCTACCTGGAAACACTATACGAAAGATTCGCCGCTTGTTTCCTTCGGGCCTTCTCGGCCCGGTCCGGATTCTGTTTTTAACTCTCAAAGGAGAAGGGTCATGACAAAGATGGCAAAGAACTCGGTTTGTCTTTGGTACGACGGGACGGCCGAGGAAGCGGCCCGCTTTTACGCCGCGACTTTTCCAGACTCTTTCGTCGCCGCTGTGCACCTCGCACCGGGGGATTTTCCGTCCGGAAAGAAAGGGGATGTGTTGACGGTCGATTTCACCGTGATGGGCATTCCGTGCCTTGGGCTCAACGGGGGGCCGGCGTTCAAGCACAACGAGGCGTTCTCGTTTCAGGTCATGACCGTTGACCAGGCCGAAACGGATCGCTACTGGAACGCGATCGTCGGCAATGGCGGCCAAGAGAGCGCCTGCGGATGGTGCAAGGACAAATGGGGATTGTCCTGGCAGATCACGCCGCTGGCCCTGACGGAAGCGATCACCGATCCCGATCCCGCGGCCGCCAAGCGCGCGTTCGAAGCGATGATGCCGATGCGAAAGATCGACATCGCCGCGATTGAGGCGGCCCGCCGCGGCTGAGATGCCCGCGGTCTAACAACCGATTCCTTGACATTCTTCGAATCGGTTCGATAGACTATGCCCATGTTAACGGGGGTAATATGTTCAAGCTTCGCGAGAACAATTTTCCAAATACCGAAAACCGTTTTTATCGTGCCTTTGGCAGGAAATCCAAAGGTATCTTATACGGACAGAAAAACAAGTTTCTGCATCTTATGCGGATCCGTCTAATTATTGTTAGGCAACAGATAAGCATGTCGCTACTGATCCAAGAAGTTCCTGTAACAGATGCTCCAATGGAGCTACTGCTACTTGCCGATCCCTCGGAAGACAAGATTCGCTCCTATCTTTCAGGATCAAAGTGCTTCGTTGCTTCAAGTGGTGCGGTTGTGGTTGGTGCATGCGTCGTACAGCCACGTGGCACAGACACACATGAGCTAATGAGCATCGCTGTTCACCCAGCCCACCAGAAGTCCGGATACGGCACAGCGCTATTGAAATGGGTTATTGATTTCTTTCGCAACTCTGGCGCACGGCAACTAGAGGTGGGCACCGGCACGTTCGGCTATCAACTCGCTTTCTACCAGCGGCATGGTTTTCGGGTTACAAGCATTGACCGTGACTTCTTTGTCAAGAACTACCCTGAGCCAATCTTCGAGGACGGAATACAGCTCTTTGACATGCTGCGTCTTACGCTGAGGTATTCGGGCAATGTTGCCTAACAATTCATTCAAGCCGACGCCGCTTCGCGGCGCCGCTGAACCGGATCGTTGTTGGGCCGACGTGCTTCGCGCGCTGTTGTTTATAAGTTCTTGATTAAGTATCCTGAAATCGTAATCCTGGAGGAAATAATGGAATCCTATCACCCAAAGCGAAAAAGAAATGAAATCGTAGAAAATTTCGAAATCGACAATATCATTGAAAGAGGCAATCATGTAACAATTGCATTGTCTCATCATGATATTCCATACATTGTCACTTTGAGCTATGGGTATGATAAAGCTAACGAGTGTTTATATTTCCATTGTGCAAATCGTGGAGATAAGCTCGACTATATCGCAAAGAACAAAAATGCTTGTGCCACGATAATCGAAGATCATGGCTATTTGAAGACAAAGTGCGATCATGATTATGCGTCCGTAATATTAAGAGGTCAGATGGAAGTCGTTAATGAAATTAATGAAAAGAAGCATGGATTACAGATTATGCTTAATCATTTAGAAGAAGATCCCAAGCCGATATTCAAACGCAATATCAAGGATGACCGATCTTATGATGGGGTTACTATATTGAGATTTAGAATTAGCTCAAAAATCGGAAAAAAGTATATAAAAAAGTAGTGCCCAACAACGCTTCCATCCGGCCGAGAAGAAAAGCCGCCGGGGGAAAAGACCTCCAGGGCGTGAAAAAATCAGGCTTAAAGGTAATTTTCCCGCCAGATCTCGAAGACGAGCAGCGCCCAGAGCTGATGGCTGTAGTTTTCCCGGCCGGCGACATGGGCGTCGATCATCCGGCGGACCGTGCGCGGAATCGAACCAGCCGCCTTCGCGGAGGCGCTTTTCGCTGAGCGTCTCTTCCATCAAGTCCCGGAGCTCCGACGCGAGCCAGTGCTTGATGGGGATGCTGAAGCCCTCTTTTTTCCGGTAGAGCGTTTCGGGCGGGAGAAGCCGTTCCAGCGTTTTTTTGAAGATCCATTTCGTCGTCGAGCCGTGGAGCTTGAAGTCGCCCGGAAGGCGGAAGGCGAATTCGACGAGCTTGTGGTCCAGCAGCGGCTCCCGGGCTTCGAGCGAGGCGGCCATGCTCATCCGGTCGACCTTGACCATGATGTCGTCGACGAGATACGTTTTCAGGTCGAGATAGAGCTCGCCGGTCGTCGCGTCGAATCCGTCCATCGCCGCGTAATATTCGGTGAACGGCTCCCGCGTCCGGAGCGGCCCGATCCCGCCGAGGGCGCTTCTGAAAGGCCTTGCCGTAGAGCTGATGTTTCATCCGCTCGGTCAGAAACATCATCCAGCGGAAATGGCGATGGTCGGAGTCGTGGTCGAAGGCCTGGGTGAACCGGCGGAGCTTGTTCCACGGCCCCTTCTTTTTTTTCGAAGGGGGCAGCCGGTCGGTGACCGTTCCGGCGGCCTGGGCGCCGAAGGCGACGCCCGGCCAGCGGGACATCCGCTGGGCCTGGTAATGCTCGTATCCGGCGAACAGCTCGTCGCCGCCGTCGCCGGAGAGGGCGACGGTCACGTGCTTGCGGGCCATTTCGGAGACGAGGTAAGTGGGGAAGATCGAAAAATCCCCGAGCGGCTCGTCCAGATGGCGGATGAGCTTTTCCGTGAGCTCCAGGGCTTTCGGCTCGAGGATGAGCTCCTCGTGCTCCGTCTGGAACAGCTCGGCGATCCGGCGGGCGTGGGCCAGCTCGTTATAGGTCTGGTCTTTGAATCCGATGGAGAACGTCCGCAGGGGCGAGGCCCCGAGCTCCCGCATCAGCCCGACGACGGCCGAGGAGTCGATCCCGCCGCTGAGGAAGGCCCCGAGGGGCACGTCGCTCACCAGCCGGAGCTTGACCGATTCCTTGAGAAGCGCATAAAGCTCGTCTTGGACGGCGCTGAAGCGACCGGGCCGGGCGGGCTCCGGGCTTCGGCTCGAAGTCCCAGTATTTTTTGACCTCGATCCGGCCGTCCTTCCAGGTCAGGAAATGGCCGGCCGGCAGCTTGAAGATGTCCTTGAACATCGAGAACGGGCGCCGGGACGTATTCGAGGGTCAGGATAAAGATCGAGGGCCCGGGGCTCGACTTCGCGCTTGACCCCGGGATGGGCGAGGATGGTTTTGAGCTCGGAGCCGAAGACGATCGTTTTGTCGGGAAGCAGGGTGTAGTAGAGCGGCTTGATCCCGATCCGGTCGCGCACGAGGAGGAGCGTTTCCTTTCGCTTGTCCCAGAGGGCGAAGGCGAACATCCCCCGGAACCGCTCGAGGAAAGCGGGGGCGCCCCATTCCTCGTAGGCATGGACCATGGTCTCGGTATCCGACCGGGTCGAGAAGACGTGGCCGCGGAACTTGAGGTCGTCCCGGATCTCGGCGAAGTTGTAGGCCTCGCCGTTGTAGGCGATCCAGATCGAGCCGTCTTCGTTGGACAGGGGCTGGTGGCCGCCCTCGACGTCGATGATGCTCAGCCGGCGGTTGCCCAACCCGGCCCGGTCGTCGACATAGATGCCTTCGTCGTCGGGGCCGCGATGGACGATCGTTCGGCACATGCCGGCGATGAGGTCGCCGGGAAAACGCCGCGCCTTTCGCCGTCCGGACCAATCCGCAGATGCCGCACATGGGGTCAGGGAGAGATGATCTCGGGCGTGAAGAAGACGCCCAGCCAGCGTTTTTCGTCGCTTCTTTCGTCTCTCGAAATAGGGGGTGGAGCCTTTGGAGGCTTTGATCTTCATCCGGTAGATGATGCGAGACCTTGACCTGGAAACCGGCGCCGACGGGGAAGCGGAGCTCGCCCCTACGTTGGGCAGAGGGTGATCTTTTTTGTTTTCCCGTTGACGGTGATCGAGATCTCGTTTTCCAGGCGCGGGTTATTCCGAAGATGGAAGACGATTTCTTTGACCGGGAACCAGGTCCGGAGGACGAGGTCGAGCTTGCGGTCGCCGAGCGTCCACCAGCCGTCTTCGCTCGTCATGCTTGGGATTGTAGTTGTCGTTCAGGAAATAGAGAAAACGATCCTCGAATTTCGGCGTGCCCCATTGTCTGGCGGATAGCCGAGGGATTTGCATTCGTCGGGAGTCGTTGATCAGGGTCATATTCGACCGGGAAAAGGGTATAGGGGAAACGCTTGGCATGGGCGGCCGGGATGTGCGCGGCCTGGATGGGGGAGAGAGAGAATCGGGGCGATGAGCAGGGCGGCCGACGGCCCATGCGGCGGCGAGTTCGCGGCGGCTTGATCTTCAGCCGGGGGAGGAAGAAAAACAGCGGATAGATGCCCATGAAGTAGCGGTTGGCCAGCGAGCCCCCGCCGCCGCCGAAGTTGTCCGGCATCAGGACGACGTAAATCAGGATTTCGCCGAAGATCGCGACGAGCAGGAGCCAGCGGTCGAGGCTCTTTTTCCCGAGGAAAAACAGGATCAGGGCCAGAAGGGCGGGGAAGAAGTACCAGGCCATGCCGCTGAACCGGCCGAAGATGAAGTAGAAGAAATTGACGGGGATGAGGGTCGGCGGAGAACGAAAGGCGTGCTTGAGATATCCCGTCCGCGCGATCATCGTCCTTCCGCGTCAGCGGGCATGTATCGAAGGTGAGGTCGGCGCCGTTCGAGAGGGAAGCCCGTTCGCGGCGTTCGGATAGAAGCTTTTCCGGTCGCCGCCCTGGTAGTTCCATTCGCCGGTCAGGAGGATATTGGTTCCGAACAGGGCCCCGAAGACCAGAGCGAAGACGAGGACGCAGAAGGACGGCTTTGCCCCACTTTTTTTTAAGAATCGTCCAGAGGAGCAGCGGGCCGAAAACGGCCACGTTGGGCGGTTTGGCGTAGGCGACGACTCCGGCGATCCCGGCCGCTAGAATAGTCCGAGCCGTCCGAGAGAGGAAGGACGTCCAGCGGCGCCCGGAATGCTTTTTCGGCCGGGACGGCTTCGGGCGCTTCCGGCAGCGTCGTCATTCGCCTTCGGACGCGGCGCCTTTCGCGCTTCCGCCCTTCCGGTGCTTATACAGCCAGAGAAAGAGGACGGTGAAAACGCAGAACAGATTGAAGAAGTCGGGGGCGATCCAAAACAGTATAAGCCCCGGCGACCGAAGCGAAGAGGAACGTCCCGATTTTCAGAACGGAAAGCCCGGGGCTGTTGCGCAGGGCAAAATAGGAAAAACCCATCAGGAGGAGCAGGAAAAGCAGGACCGCGTGAAAGACGAGCGGCCCGTTCGGTCCGAAGACCCGGACAAACGGGGCGGCAAACAGCGCATAGGCCATGGATTTGGCGTAGAAGAGCTTTCTCGCCGGCCGGGGTTTTAACCCGCTTGAGAAAGAGCCCTTGCGGTCCGGCCCAGAATGCTCTTTGTAGCGGACCAGGTCTTTTTTCGTGTATTCCAGGTCGTGGTCGTAAGCCAGGCTCTGGGCGATGGCGAAATAAGAGGCCTGGTCGGCGGTCAGGAACCCCTCATGCAGGACGGGCAGGTCGGCAAACAGGGCGAAGCCCAGGAAGACGGCGCTGATCAACGCGGCCGCCGTCAGGGCGCCCTTCCTTTCGTGTAACATGGCTATTATCAATACCATATTCAGCAAGGGCAAGCAAAGGGGCGGGGCCAATCCTTCTTGACATTTTCATCGAGGTTTCGTAAATATAGTGAGAAGTGTCGGGAATTACGTAAGGGGAGAAACATGAAAAAAGCGTTGGTTATCGTCTGCCTCCTTGTCCTTCCGGTGGCACTCTCCGCCCAGACCTGGCTCACGGGTTCGGTCGACGACGCCCTGGCCAAGGCCAAATCCCAAGGGAAGCTTCTCCTTCTGGATTTCTTCGCCTCAAGCGGCTGAGGGAGCTGCAAACTGCTGGGTCAGCAGTATTACAGCAATCCCAAGTTCGGCAAGTTCCTCGAAGAGAATTTCGTCCTGTACCGGGCCACCCGGGGAGACGGCCGGCGAAGCGGTCTTCCGCAAGTTCGGCGTTTCCGGCACACCGTTCCTGCTTTTTCTCGACGGAGACGGCAATGAAGTCGACTGGATTTACGGCTACAGCGCCCCCCCGGACCAGTTCCATGAAAAGATCCTCAAGGTTCACCGGGGAGAGGATACTTTCAAAGCCCTGTCCGCCCGATATGCGGCCGGGCCCAAAGACGTCCTCCTCCTGACCAACTTCGCCGACAAGGTCAATAACCGGAGCAAGTACGAAAAAGCCATCGAGCTGTGGAAGGAGATCGTCGCCCTCGATCCGGAGGGAAAGGCGGGGATGACCGAATACAAGAAAAAGCCCGTCTCCTGCACGGAAATGGCCGAATTTAAGCTGGGCCGGGCGGCCAGCTACGGTCAAGGGTTTAACAAGCGCGAAGGCGCGCCGCTCGAACGATTTATCGAAAAATATCCGGCCAGCCTGATGAAGAAGGACGCCTACTCGGCCCTCGTCATTCATTATTCGCCGGGCCGGGCTTCGAAAGAGGCGTCGGAAAAATTCTTTGCCAAGGTCTTTGCCGAATATCCCGATGATCCCTGGTTCCGTTTCGACTACGCCCAAGCCGCGGTCTATGAAGAGAGCGCCGATATCGACAAGGCGATCGAAGCGATCGAGCAAATCAATTCCTTCCCGACGTCGTACTACGTCAACACCAAGGCCGAGCTTTACGCCAAGAAAGGCGATTTGAGCCAGGCGGAGGCGGCCTACGGCTCGGAATACGCCGACAGTCTCATCTCGAGCACGCTATCCAATCTGACCGAATACGGCGCTTTCTGGATCCAGCGTAAAACCAACTTGGAAGACGCGGAGAAGAAGCTTCTCCAGGTGGTTCAAGTCGACCCCGTCAATTCGTATGCCCGAAGCATCTTGGCCGGTTATTACATGGACGGAGGGAAAACGGACAAAGCGCTCGAAATATTCGGGCCCGCATACTTGAAGAACGCCGGGGTCGCAGCTATGGACCTCACCCAGTACGCCGGATTCTGGATCAGGAAAAAACAGAACGTGGACAGCGCCCTCGAGGCGCTCGAGTCATCCCTTAAACTGGCTCTCGCTTCGGCCGATACCATGAACACCTACGCGATCCAGAACGCCGCCCGGAATTTCGCTCTGGCCGGAAAACCCGAACGGCTGTTGGAGTTCTATGGGCCGGAATATATCAAAACCCAGTGGGATATCCCCACGACGCTATCCAGTTACGCCCGGTTCTGGGCGGAGAGGAAGACCAACCTGGAGAGCGCCCTGGCCGCTTCCGAGCGGGCACTGTCGCTCAAGGAGGCCCAGGTCCTCAACATGCCCTTCCATTGGAGCGCTCGGGCCGCGGTCTACCAGGCGATGGGCCGGCTCGAGGACGCCAAAGCGGCCATGGAAAAAGCCGTCGAATTCAGCGTCAACTCGGGGATGAACGGCGAATATTACAAGACCCAGCTGAAGAAGATTCAGGACGAGATCGACAAGAAGAAAAAGTAGCGCGATTCGCGTTTTGACGGGGGACGGGTCAAAGACCCGTCCCCTTTTTTTTCGCCAACTCGATCAGCGCGGCCAGGGCTCGGGGGTCGGAGCTCTCGCTCAAAGCCTCGATGGCCGATTTGCGGATTTCGACGACCGTGTGCGTTTTGGCGGCCTTGATGAGCAGAGGGAAGTCCCGTCCCGTCCTTCGATCTCGGACAGGGCCTGGACGGCTTCTTCCTGGATGTCCCGAACCGGATCGTCGACGATGATTCTTTCCAAGGCGGAGAGGACTTTGCTCGAGGGATTTTCGGCCAACGCTTGGACGGCCTCCTCGCGAACCTTCGCCGGGCCCGTCGACCGGGCGACTTCGATCAAGACGTCGACGGCTTCGGGCGTGCCGATTTCCCCGAGGGCTGAAATCGCCTCTTCCCGGATTTCGAGGGAAGCGTCGGCTTTGGCCAGGGGGATCAGGGCTTTGAGAGAGCGCGCGTCCCGGATAACCCCCCAGGCACGAGACGGCCTCGACCCGAACCGGCTCCGGAGCGCGGCTTTTCGCGACCCGCTCCAGAAAGGGCAGGACCGGAACCGATGTCTTCATGGATCCCGGCCGTCGAGACGATTCTCTCGGCCAGCTTTCCCGGCGGCCGGGCGGTCGTAAAGCCCGGCCAGGAGGCCGAGGCTTTCGTCCTCCGTTGCCGGTCCGAGCCAGATCAGCGTCTTTCCTTCGAAGGCGACCGGCCAGCGGTCGTCCATGGCCCCGACGGTCTCCGGGAGAGCGTCGCCGCCTTTCCCGAACCGAAAGAGGACGCCGATCCGTTTTTTGACCCATTTGGCCATCCGGTCGTTTTGATCCCGTCTGTTGGAGCGCCCCCCGGAGAAGAAGCTGTAGTTTCGGATCCGCGATGGGAAGAGGGACGTTTCGCCCCGGAGCAGCGCGGCCAGCGAGATCTCTCCGGACCCGTTTCCGTGGAAACTGCCGATGAAGGCGTTTTCCTCCATCAGCTTTTCGATGGAGTATCCGATCCAGTATCCCGACGGCGGGATTTCCCGGCGGGCGGCCTGCCGGGCCCATTCCCAGCGCTGGGCCAGGGTTCCGGTTCCTTCGGGACAGCGGATGACGAGCGCCGGTTTGGCCGGCCCGGCCTGGGGGGTTGGCCTCGCGAACGCCGTTTCTCCTCCCAAGGCCAGGGTCGCGCCGAGAAGCAACCGGTCCAAAAGAGCTTGTGCCGTTTTGTCATGGCCGTCGCCTTACTTTTCGATTCCGTCTTTCTTCTTCAGAAGCTCGATCAGCGCGCCTTGGGCTTTGGGCGAGGCGATTTCTCCCAGCGCCCGGGTTGCCGCCCGGCGCGTTTCGATATTCTTGTCGTTTTTGGCGATATCCAGGAGGATCGGCACCGCCTCGTCGTTTTCGCTTTCGCCCAGCGAGTCGCAGACGGCCTGGCGGAGCTCCGGATCGGTTTCGGTGGCCAGGTATTGCCCGACGGCCTTGATGTTTTCCGGCGTGGCTTCCTCGATCAGGTTGGAAATGGCCGTCCGTTTGACTTCGGGGAGATGGCTCTTGCGGAGGATGTTGAGAAGGGCGTATCTTCGGGCGTCTGTCATCCTTTTCAACTTCGGCGACGGCCCGGACGGCGTCGGCGGCCAAGCTCTTCGTCGGTATTCGCGACGCCGTTTCGGCGAGGAACGGCGATGGCTTCGCTCCCGCCCCGTTGGGCGATGACGGAGAGCACCCGGGATTTCAGATCCCGTTCCCGGACGGCCCCGAGATCGTCCTTGAGAACCGCCAGGGCTTTGGGATCCTTGCTTTCCTCGAGCGCTTCGATCGCCTGTTCGCGGAAGTCGGCATTGCCGGCGCCGAGGGCGGTTTCTTTAAGGAGCGGCGCGGCCTCGGGAAGATCGGAGCCGGCGAGCATCGAAAGGGCGATCGACTTGGCTTCTTCGGTCTTGCCTTCCTTGAGGATTTTTCGGATGGCGGCTGCTTTCTCCGTCCCTTCGAGACTTTCCATGTCGGAAGCGCTTCGGCCGCTTCGGCGGCCAGCTCGGGGTCCGCGTCGTTGACGGCGATCCGGATCAGGGCGGCGGAGATGCCGGGCTCCTCCAGGTCGCTGAGGGCCGAGACGGCCGCCCGGCGGATCGGGGCCGGCTGGTTGGATTCGAGGATCGAGAGAAGGACCCGGGCCGCTTCCGGCCCGCCCCGTTCGCCCAGCGCGTTGACGGCTTTTTTCCGGAGGATTTCGCTCGTGTCCTGGAGGGCGATGGAGGTCAGCTTGGCCAGGCTTTTACCGTCTTCGGAATGGCCGAACACGTAGACGATTTTCGCCCGCAGCTCCGCGTCGGCGTTGCGGTCGTAAAGGTCGAGGAGGGCGTCCACTCCGGCGTCGCCCTTCATCTTCCCCAGGGCATAGAGGGAGGTGAGCTGGATGTCCTCGTTTTCGCTCTTTTCGTAAGTTTCGATGACCGTCCGGTATTCTTTCCGGCCCCGGTCAGCCAGGCGCTCGGCCAGCTGAATCATGTTCGCCTTGGCGTCATCCAGGTAAGCGCTGTCAGGGAAGGCTTTGATGAAATCCTGGTAACACCGGAAGACCTCTTCCCGGTTTTCGTCGTTCTGTTCGCGGCTGTAGCACAGCCAGTAGCGGGCGTCGTCGGCCCAGGAGCTTTTAGGGTATTTTTGCAGGAAACCGTTCAACGAGGCCTTGGCTTCGCCCCATTTTTCGGCCAGGACGAGGTTGTAGGCCTGCCGGTAGGTCATGGTTTCGTCCGTTTGACCGGGCTCATCCGCCGCCCGGACAAATCCGGAGGCGAGAATTCCCGCGGCCAGAATCAGGACGGCGATCAGGCCACCCGCGATTTTCATTGTTTTCATATCGGAACTCCTTTTCTGTTTCGGAATTAAAGGTCGGATTTGGCCCCGTTTTCGGGCGCCGGCAGCGACATCAGGGAAATCGAAATCTTGAAGAGAATCTCCCGGAGCTTGAGGCCGCTGCGGACGATTTCCGCGGCCTGGGCGCTGACTTCGGGATCCAAATTGGCGATCTGAACAAGAATGGTTTTCAGCTCGGCGATCAGATTTTTATAGCGCTTGCCCCCCGGCCCGGAGAGGAGGACTTCCAGCTCCCGGCCTCGGACGACCAGCTCCCGGGACACCTGCTGTTGAACGGCCGGGCTCAAGGCCGTCGGGTCCTCGGACGCGGGCTCGAAATTGGCCAGGGAGAGAAGGATGACTTTGGACCGGGTGAGGTAATCGGCGACCTGTCCGGCCAGGAGGGGATCCTGGCCGAGCGTCCGGTCGGCGCTTCGGCCGGCCGAAGACCCGGCCCGGCGCCGTCAGCCGGCCGATCTGGATTCCCCCGACCAGAAGAACAAGGCCCGCGGCCGCGGCCATGGCCCAACGGGGGATCAAGGGAACGATCCGCCGCGGAGCCGGCGGGACGGGCGGCACTCTCCGCCGCGGGCTCGGTCGCTCCCTCCGCGCCCATCCGGACCTGGAGCCGGTCCCAATAACCGTCCCAGAATTCGTTCCCGGGATCGGGACGCTTTCTCCGTTTCATGATGCTCACGGCCTCGCTTTTTTTAAGTTTACTCATAGCTCACCTTGACTTGAGCCGGACCGTGGATATCGGCCAGCTCGCTGCGGATTTTGCGGAGCCCTCGCGACAGATAGCTCTTCACCGACCCGACGGAGATCTCCATGGTTGCGGCGATCGATTTGAGGTCAAGCTCCTCGTAGTGCCGGAGAACGAACGCCGCCCGTTCCTGCTCGGTCACGATAGCCAGGGCCCGCTCGATCCGGCCCTGGATGAAGGCGGCCTCGCTGCCTTTCTCGGGACGGTCCGACCAGTCAGCGTCGGGAGATCGGGGGCTTTCTCGTCCGAGAGGGAAACGCCGGAGATCGCCCGGACTTCCCGCGGTTTCCGCCGATAAAAATCGTGACAGGCGTTGATCGTGACCCGGTAGAGCCAGGAGTTGAGCCGGGAGCCTTTCCGGAAGGTCCCGATCGACCGAAAGACCTTGATGAAGACGTCCTGGGAGATATCCTCGGCGTCGGCGTGGTTTCCGGCCAGGTCAAAAGCCAGCCGGTAAACGACCCTTTTATAGCGCTCGACGAATTCCCGGAAAGCGGGCCGGTCGCCGGCGGCCAGCCGCTCGATCAGGTCGTTTTCGTCGAATGCGCTCATTTGGGTTGCCTTATGATTAGACGCGGACTTTCTCTCCGAGGATGGCAAAGCGATCCCCCGGGAGCCGGGGCGGCTTCAATTCTGGGGGAAGCGGGCCAGATAGGCGGCGATGATCCGGTCGCCCCAGATCAGGGCGACATAAGCGGCCGGGGCGAGGAACGTCCCGAAGGGCAGGGCGAATTTCATATCCCGGCCCTTGGCCTTCATCAGGATGACCCCGACGATGGCCCCGGCAAACGAGCCCAGGACCAGGGTCAGAATCGTTTTCGGCCAGCCGAGAAACACCCCGACCATGAGCATCATCGTCACGTCGCCCAGCCCCAGGCCTTCCTTTTTCCGGATCAGCCAGTAGAGCCCGTAGATCAAAAGGAGAAATCCGCCGCCGACCGCGGCCCCGATCAAGGCCCCCCCGATTTTGAGGTCGTCGCGGAAGAAGGCGTAGGCCAGGCCCAGGACGATCCCGGGGTAGGTGAGGACGTCGGGCAGGATCTGGTGCCGGGCGTCGATGAAGGCCAGGGCGATGAGCAGGCTGGTGAATACGGCCGCGGCGAAGAAAGCGAAGATCGAATCCGCTCGAATGGAGGTAGACGATCGCCAGCAGAGCCGGCGTCAGGATTTCGACGAGCAGGTACGTGAAGCCGATCTTCGCCCCGCAATGGCGGCACTTCCCCCGCAAAAAGACATAGGCCAGGACCGGGATGTTTTCGTACGGCTTGATCCGGGTCTTGCAGGAGGGACAGGTCGAGGGCGGGTGGAGCAGGCTCATCCGCAGGGGCACCCGGTAGATGACGACGTTGAGAAAGCTGCCCCAGGCCAGGCCGAAAACGACGACGAGAATCAGCGCTTCCAAGGGAGCACCGCGGCTTTGATTTCGCCGGTTTTCGGGTCGTAGACGTAATCCTTGCCGTCGAAGTCCTGGGGCACGCCGGCGATGATCCGGGCCGTGACCAGCTCGCCCAGGTCGCGCGGATTCCGGCCGCGCGCGTCCCGGAATTTCCCGACGGCGACCTTCAGGACGGAGATGTCGACGGTCGCCTTGACGTTATAAAGATGATTGGACGGCGATCTTTTTGATTTCGGTCACGGTCGTCGTTTCGTAAACTTCGCTCCAGACCTCCCAGGACGTCTTGTAGTCCATGGTCTTGAAGGCGGCGTTGGCAAACAGGCGCTTGGCGATGTCGGGAGCTCCGGGAATGGCCATCGCCTTCTCGTAATAGGCCTTGGCCCGGTCGTAATCCTTGAGATACATCTGGGCAGTAATGGCCGGCCTCGAACGGGAAAATCCATTCGTTCGGATTCCGGGCCGCGCCTTCGTCGTACATTTTCAGGGCCAGCTCCGGATCCCGGATGTCGTTAATGGGCGATGAGGGCGGCCGTCAGCATACGGATCGACCCAGCTTGGGATCGAGGTCGGCGATGACCTTGAAGATCGCGGCTCGAAATGGTCGAAACGGTCGCCGATTTTCGGGTTCGCGTAATACTGGATCGCCCAGACGTAGGCGATGTCGGCCATTAAAGAAGGATAGCCGAAGGTGGCCGCTTTCACCGCCGGCCCCGACGGGAGATAGACGATCCCGGCCCCGGGCGTCTTCGACCGGGGCATGGCCGTCGATGTTCGAGCTTGAGGCCGGCGATCCCGGCCAGGGCCAGAAGAAGGACGGCCGGGAAGAGCAGCGTCCGTTTGCCCATGGCTCAGATAAAGTCGCGCCGCCGGAAGATCCAGACGGCCAGGATCGAGGACAAAGGCCGTGTAGACCGCCGAGTAGCCGAGCGCCCCGAGCCACAACCCGGCCGGGAGCGGCAGGTTCTGGACGACCTCGGTCTTGATGTTGAAGTTCTCCAGGTCGGGGAGGACCGCGTAGAGGACCTTCGAAGCAAGGTCCGCCGCGTCCCCGGCGGCGTCTTGTTGATCAGCGTTTCCAGGCTCCAGGAGAAATGGCCGATGAGGTAGAAGCTCAGGGCGAAGAGCGAGCTGAGGATCGGCGTCGAGAACGAGGAAAAGAGGATGGCCACGGCGGTGAGCAGGATCAGCTCGAGAAAGATGAACAGGACGGCCAGGACCATCCGGAATTCGATCGTGAAGGTGTGGAGAAAGACGACGACCAGGTAGATTAGCGGTCATGGCCGCGAGCATGACCGCCAGGGTCCAGATCGAGGCCGAGATATTTTCCCAGGAGGAACTCGAACCGGCGGATGGGCTTGGAGATCAGGGTGAAGATCGTCCGTTTTTCGATTTCCTTGTAGACCAGGCCCGTCCCGATCAGGATGGCCATCAGGGCTCCGAAGAAGGCGATCGAGGCCAGGCCGACGTCTTTGACGACCTTGACCCGGTCGCCGACGGTCAGGACGGCCAGGACCCGGGCCAGGACGATCGAGAGAGCCGGAGAAGAAGAGCAGGAGGTAGAGGATCCGGTCGCGGACGGCTTCCTTGAAGGTATGGCGGGCAATAACCAGGATCGTCATTGGCGGGCCACCGTGTCGACGAAGATATCCTCGAGCGTTTGGGTTCGGGGGATCAGGGAGTGGATCCGGCCGCCGCGCTCCCGGACGAGGTCGAGGACCTTGGGGACGTCGGCTTCCTCGGGGACTTTGAGCAGGGCCATGCCGTCGCGGACCGAAACGCAATCGCCGAAAGTTTCCAGGTCGGGCTCCGCCACTCCGGAGACGGTGATTTCGGTGAAGAGGACCTTTTCCGAGACGAGCTCGGACAGGCGGCCCTGGTTGAGAATCCGGCCATTAACGATGATGGCGACACGGTCGCAGATCATCTCGATGTCCTGAAGAATGTGGGAGGTGAACAGAACGGTCTTCCCGGCGTCGCGGAGGCCGAGGATGATGTCCCGGATCTCTTTCCGCCCGAGGGGGTCGAGGCCGCCGAGCGGCTCGTCCAGAATGACGAACGTCGGCTCGTTGATCAGGGCCTGGGCCAGGCCGACCCGCTGAAGCATGCCCCGGGAATATTTGCGGAGGGGCAGGTCGGCCGCCCGCTCCATATCGACGAGCTTGAGGAGGCGGGCGATCCGCTCGGCCCGCTCGGCCTTGTCCACCCGGAACAGCTGGGCGTAGAAATCGAGGAATTCCCGCCCGGTGAGGTATTCGTAGAAATACGGATTTTCCGGGAGGAAGCCGAGCTTGTCCTTGGCCCGGGGGTCGAGGGGCGACCGGCCGAAAAGGGTGATCGTCCCGGAGTCGGGATAAACCAGCCCGAGGACGCACTTGATCGTCGAGGTTTTGCCCGCGCCGTTCGGCCCGAGGTAGCCGAAGATCTCCCCCTCGGCGACCGTGAACGAAACGCCTTTCAGGACTTCCTTCGGTTTCGGGATGAATCCGGGCTTGAACGTCTTCTTGATGTCCCGAAGCTCCAGCACGTTTCCCATGTTCGCCCGCTATTATAATCGCACCGGGATTATTTCTTCAAATGCGCTTCGAACAGCTTGAGGATGCGCTTGTACTCGTCGGTCCAGGACGTCGCGTTGACGAAGGCGTGGTCTTCGACCGGGTAGGCGGCGACCTCCCAGTTGTCCTTGCCCAGCTCGATCAGCCGCTGGGCCAGCCGGACCGAGTCCTGGTAGTGGACGTTGGTGTCGACCATGCCGTGGCAGATGAGAAGGGCGCCGGAAAGTTTCTCGGCGAAATAGATCGGCGAGCTTTGCTTGTAGGCCTCGGTGTCCTTCTGCGGCAGGTTGAGGATGTCGACGGTATAGCCGGCATGGTAGGCGGCCCAGTCCGTCACCGGCCGGAGAGCGGCCCCGGCGGCAAACGTCCCGGCCGACTTGAACATGGCCATCAGGGTCAGGAATCCGCCGTAGCTTCCGCCGTAGGTCCCGATGCGGTCGGCGGCCACGTTGGCGTTTTTCACCAGCCAGGCGGCCGCGTCGACGATGTCGTCCAGGTCTTTGCCGCCCATCGACCGGTAGATGGCGGTCCGGCAGTCGCGGCCGTAGCCGGAGCTGCCGCGATAATCGACGTCAAAGACGACATAGCCCTTCTCGACCAGGAGGTTATGGAACATGTATTCGCGGAAATAGGTGCTCCAGCCCTTATGGGCGTTCTGGAGATATCCGGCCCCGTGGATGAAGATGACGGCCGGCCGGGCCGGATGCTGCGTTTTCGGCTTGAACAGCCGGGCGTAGACGTCGGCGCCGTCCCGGGCTTTGAAGCTCAGGACTTCGGGCTCAAGCCATGCCTGGGAGCGGAATTCTCCGGTCGTGGAGAGCGTAACGGCCACGGCTTTGGCTCCGGGCTTGTTCGGCTGGACGTAGATCTCCGGCGGCGCCGTCGCCGTCGGAATGGAGGAGGACCAGGGTCGACTCGTCCGGGGAGAGGGTCGGCTCGTTGAAGCCGGTCATCCCGGTGATTTTCGTCCGGGGCCCGCCGGCGGCGGGCATCGAATAGAAATGAATCTCGCCGGGATGTTCTTCGCTCGTCGTGAGGTAGATCGTCTTCCCGTCGCGGGAGAGCGAGGCCTCGCGGACTTCGAACCGGCCGTTGGTCAGGGCCGTCGTCGACGAGCCGTCGACCGCGGTTTTATAAAGGTGGGCGAAGCCGTCTTTTTCCGAGATGTAGGAAACATGTTTGGCAGTCCGGCCAGAAGAAGACATTGGTCAGGCCGAATTCGCCGATCCAGGCCTCGTCGTGGACGTTCTGGAGGACGGTCGTCTTCCCGGTCGAGCCGGATCGAGGCGGACGAGCCAGATGTCCTTGCGGTCTTCGCTTTGGGCCGCCAGGAGGGTCGCTTTTCCGTCGGGCGAGACGAAAATCCCGGCCGGGCTGAGGGCCCGGTCGCCCTGGCCGAAGTCCACCCATTTGACTTCGCCCGAGGCCGTGTCCATGAGGCCGGTTTTGGTCTTGCGGGACGGATAGCCGGCCTTGGCGTGGGAGGGGATCGTCTCGGTGAAGCCCGTGCGGGTCACGTAATTGGGGACGATGGTCTGCTTTTCGCCCGGGTCGGGCTCGGAAAGATAAAACAGGACGAATTTCTCGTCGGGCGTGAGCGTCAGGCCGTAGAGGGACTGGTTGTCCTTCATATTGAAGGGACGGCGCCGCGGACCGGCCGGTCCGCCGCCGGGGCCGCCGGGCGGAAAGCCGCCCATCCCCGCCGCGCCGGCCGCGGCTTTCCTGGCCCTGCTTGAACTGCTGGAAAAGCTCCGTTTGCTGGTCCTGGTACCATTTGTCGACGGCGTCGGGCTTGGCCGGAGGCTCGGGCTGCGGGTGCGCGGGAGAAGGACGTCATCTGCCGCAAGCCCAGGCCGTCCAGGGACAGGACATAGAGGTTGTCTTCGGCCGTGAAGACGATGCCTTTCTCGTCGGCGGTGAAGGCCACGGCCGACTCCCGGTCGTCGGTCCGCAGCAGCGGGGTGGTCTTTCCCGCCGCCGCGTCGAGGAGGGCCAGGTCGCCGCCTTGGTTGAGGATGAACCGCTTTTTGGCTTTATCGGGGATCATCGAAGCCCCGCCGCCGAAATAGCCCCGGAACCCGCCGCCTCCGGACGCGGCGGCCAGCGGCGTTTTCTGGAGCTCGTCGGCCGCGGCTTTTTGCGGAGCGAAATTTTTCGGGGTGATGAAATAAAGCTCGGCCGCTTTTTCCTCCGGCTTTTTCCACCGGAAATAAAACTTTTGCCCGTCGGCCGACCAGCCGACGATCGACGGCTCGGTCCCGACGAGCTCGGGGCCGCGCATGATCGATTCCACCGAAAGGATCGGCGGCTTGGCCGGGGCCGCCGGATTCTGCCCCGCGGCCGGCGCGGCGGAGGAGAGGGACGCTATAAGAAGAAGGGAGGCGAGGAGGAGGGATCGACGCAGAAACATGGGCAAACTCCTTGGTCCGAATCAAGCGGATTATATTCGCGGTCCGCGCGGAAAAGCAAAAGACGCTCCCGGGTCGCATCGCCTGACCTGTGTTTCGTGATAAAATAGCCGGCGCGGCAAGGAGGTTTCCCCATGAAAGTAAAACGACACGGATTGCTCATGCTGGCCATTACGGTGATGGCCTCGGTGGCCTGTCTGGCTTCGTTCCCCTTGGACGGGGGATACGGGACCGAGCCCCAGCGCTTCGACCGGTCCGAGCGGCTGGCCGACCTGGCCGTCGACTTGGAGCGCAAAGCCGTCGAAATCATCGAAGACGTCAACAGCCGGTTCTTCGACCGCAACCTCAGTTACGACCGGAATCGGACCTGGGCGGATGACCAGGTCGAGATTCTGTTTGCGGCGGAAACGTTCGCCTCCTCCACCCGCGTGTTCCGGCGTCTGGCCGAAGGCGATCGGAGCTTCGATTCGCGCATGGCCGTGCGCCAGGGAATGGAACGGGCTTACCGGATCCTTTTCCGGGACTTCGAGAATATCGATGCGGCCGCCCGCAGGGGCCGGCTCTCGACCTACGCCTTATCCGATTGCCGCGACCTCCTCCGGCGGATCGACCGGGAAATCGGCCCGGGCGGCGTTCGCCCGAACGATCCGATCACGCCGAACCAGCTCGGCCAGGACAACTGGATTGGGAGATACGTCAAGGGCCCCGGCTCGTCCGTATTTCTCATCGAGCGCCGGGCCGACGGGGCGTTCGTCAAGCAGCCGTTTAATAATCTCGAAAGCCTCTTCAAGTACAACTACGACCAGGACCGGGGGGAGAATCCCTGGGGCTACATGGCCGATGTTTCCGCCGCCGAGCTTTCCCGGATGCGGACGGGAAACCCGATCGAGCGAACCTTCGAAGGCCAGATGATCATCGAAACGGGAACGTCGACAAACCGATCCGTCTATTTTATCCAGGGTGGGAAAAAGCGCGGCCTGACCAAGCCGGAGCTTGTCGCCCGGTACGGCGGATGGAAGAAAGTCTTCCAGGTTCCCCGGGACATCATCAACGGATACCCGGACGGCGAACCGATCTATTAAAAGTAAACCGATGCTTTTTCCCATCCGGCCCCCCCGCTCTCTTGAGGAGTTATGCGGGCTGTTGTCAGCAAAAGGGGGGTTGATGATGGGAACCAAAAGGTGGGGGCTTTCTCCAGCCCGCAAAAGAAAGCCAAAGTGAATATAGAGCATCAATAATCAAAAAGCAAGTGAAAAATATTAGATATTTTGTTTCATTCTTTTCGAGGGGTTATCGATCACGCAAATCCGTCATGGAGATATGAAAAAAATGGAAGAGAAAAAAATCGACATCAAGGTGGATGAAACGACCGCTCTGGGCCAATACGCCAACGTTGCCGCCATCCGCCATTCGCGGGAAGAGTTCATTTTCGATTTCGCCTTTCTCTTCCCCGACCGTCCCGCGGGAAAGCTCGTCGCCCGGTTGATCCTGAGCCCGGCCCACGCCAAACGTTTTCTCGAAGCGTTGACGTCCAACGTCCAAGGCTACGAGTCGGTTCATGGTCCGTTGCCGCCGACCGACACGCCACCCGTCGGCTTCGTCCATTGAGAAGGAGCTTCCGCGCCTTGACAATTGCCGGGAATTCCGTTATCAATGGTTCAAGTTCCGATCACGATGTGAACCGGATAAGGAAGTCATCAAACTCTGGAGGTAATATCCCATGGCGTTCGAATTCAAAAACTCAAAAGGGGCCACCTATTTTCTGCACGGGAAAAACGTGACCCTCAAAGGCGGCCGGCAACAGGTCATCTATTACTTCGGCAAAGAAGTGAAGGAAGGGGCCATGGACGCGGTTCCCGAAGGCTATCAAGCCGTCGAGACGCCGAAGACCGGCATGCCCATTCTCAAGAAAAAGTAACCGTTCGATCGTTCGCCGAAACGCCGGGTCCTGGGGACGGTGACGTCCCCTTGGACCCGTTTCTTTTTTCCCTGGATTATTCATAAAAATATCTTTTTGAGGGCTTTTTTGACTCATGCCCGGGGAAGTGAGTATACTCAACCCATGAGAAAGACGGCCTTTCCCCTCGTCCTGCTCACCCTCCTGACAATGTTCGGCCTCCTGGTTTCCTGCGGGCGAAAAACCGATTCGTCCGGGGAAGTCGCGGCCACCGGGTCTGAAGCCCGGAAGCTCCTGATCGCCGTCATCCCGAAGGGGATGACCCACGAGTTCTGGAAATCGGTCCATGTCGGGGCCGTCCAGGCCGGACAGGAGTTGGGCGTGGAAATTCTCTGGAAGGGGCCGCAAAAAGAAGACGATCGAGCCCAGCAGATCACCGTGGTCGAGGATGTCATCAGCCGGGGCGTTGACGGCATCGTTCTGGCTCCGCTGGACGACCGGGCCCTCATCCGTCCGGTCGACGAGGCGATGAAGGAGAAGAAGCCTGTCGTCATTATCGATTCCCGGCTCCAGGGCGAAAATTTCGTCAGCTACGTCGCCACCGACAATTACCGGGGCGGAGTCCTCGCGGCCGACCGGCTGGGCGAGATCCTCGGCGGCAAGGGAAAGATTTTCATGATCCGGTACCAGGAAGGCTCGGCCTCAACGATGGAAAGGGAGCAGGGCTTCCTGGACACGATGAAAGCCAAATCGCCCGGCATTCAGTTCCTCATCCAGGACCAATATACCGGAGCGACGACGGAGACCGCCTACCAGCTCGTCGAAAACCTGCTCAGCCGGTTTCCCAACGTCGATGGAATCTTCTGCCCCAACGAATCGAGCACCTTCGGGGCCCTGCGGGCCCTCCAGGAATCGAAGCTGGCCGGAAAAGTGAAATTCGTCGGATTCGACAGTTCGCCCAAGCTTGTCCAGGCCCTCCGGGACGGACATCTCCAGGGTCTCATCCTTCAGAATCCGGTCAAAATGGGTTACCTGGGCGTGCTGACGGTCGTTCGTCATATCCGCGGGGAGGCGGTCGCCAAGCTGATCGACACCGGTGTCGTCTGCGTCACCCCGGAGACGATGGACACTCCCGAGCATCAGGCTCTTCTGAATCCCGACCTTTCCATCCTCGATAAATGACGTCTTCCGGATCCCTTTCTCCGGCTCTCGAGATGCGGGGAATCGTGAAGCGATTCGGGGCGACGGAAGCCCTTGCGGGAGTCGATTTTTCCCTGGCCGAAGGCGAGGTCCACGCCCTCCTGGGCGAAAACGGGGCGGGGAAAAGCACCCTGATGAAAATTCTCAGCGGGGCTCTTCATCCGGACGAGGGCGAGATGCGCCTGGCGGGGAAGCCCTATCACCCCTCCGACCCGCGCATCGGTCGCCGCGGCGGCGTGGCCATGATCTACCAGGAGCTGACGCTCGCTTCCCACCTCACGGTGGAAGAGAATATCTCTTTGGGCCGGGAGCCGCATCGCCGCGGGTTCCTCAAGAGGACCGACGTCCGCCGGAAGATCCGGGAAACGCTCGACTTCCTCCATCATCCCGAAATCGACCTGGACGCCAAGGTCGCATCCCTGGGCATGGGCGCCCGGCAGATCGTCGAAATCGCCCGGGCGATCATGGACCGCTCCCGCATCCTGGTCATGGATGAGCCGACGAGCAGCCTGACCCGGGAGGACATGGACCGGTTGTTCCAGGTGATCCGGAAGCTCCGCGAAGACGGCGTGGGGATCGTTTACATCAGCCATTTCCTGGAGGAAGTTAAGGAAGTCGCCGACCGATTCACCGTCCTCCGCGACGGCCGGAACTCGGGCGGCGGCCGGATCGCCGAGACATCGTTTGCGGATATGATCCAGCTCATGGTCGGACGAAAAATGGAAGCGCTTTTCCCGCGAACCGTCCGCACCCCCGGCGACGTCGTTCTTTCCGTGGAGGAGTTGAAAGGAAGGGAGATGTCCCAACCGGTAAGCTTCGACCTCCGCCGGGGAGAAATCCTCGGATTGGCCGGACTGGTCGGCTCGGGCCGGACGGAAACCCTCCGGACGATCTTCGGATTGGATCCGGCCGAAAAAGGCTCGGTCCGGTTCGCCGGGACATCCGCCCCCTCCGGAAAGCCCTGGGCCAGGATCGAGGCCGGCGTCGGGCTTCTCAGCGAGGACCGGCAGGGGGAGGGCCTGGCCATGACCTGTTCCCTCACCGACAACCTGACCCTCAGCCGGTTGCGTCCTTACCGGCGTTTCGGCTTCCTGGACGATTCCCGGCGCCGCGCGGCGGCGGCCGGATGGATCGACCGCCTGAACATCAAGGCCGGCGGGACCGAGCAGGCCGTGGAAGGTCTCTCCGGCGGGAACCAGCAAAAAGTCGCCCTGGCCCGGCTTCTCCATCAGGAAGCCGACGTGCTTCTTCTCGACGAGCCGACGCGGGGGATCGACGTCGGCAGCAAAACCCAGATTTACGGCTGGATGAACCGCCTGGCGGCGGAAGGCAAAGGCCTCCTGTTCGTCAGCTCCTATTTCCCCGAATTGCTCGGCGTCTGCGACCGCATCGCCGTCTTTCACCGTGGGATATTGCTGGCCGTCCGGCCGGCGGCGGACTGGACGGAAGAACACCTCCTCGCGGCGGCAACGACCGGAAAGGCCTCTTGACCATGAAGCGATCGGCCCGGCTCACCTCCGTGATTAACCGGCTGGCCCCTTTTTTCGGATTGCTCCTGGTGATCCTGATCTTCTCCCTGATGCCCGAAGTCCAATCGCGATTCCTTCGGGCGGCGAACCTGAAAGCCGTCGCGACCCAGTCGGTGATCGTCGCCCTCGGGGCCCTGGGGATGACCGTCGTCATCATCAGCGGCGGGATCGATCTTTCGGCCGCTTCCAACATCGCCTTCACCAGCGTCATCGTCGCGGCCGCGGTCAACGCCGGGATTCCGCCGGGGCTGGCTCTCCTGGCCGGCGTCATTCTGGGCGGAGTCATTGGTCTGGCCAACGGCGTTTTAATCACCAAGCTGCGGCTCGTTCCGTTTATCATCACCCTGGGGATGATGGGGATCGCCCGGGGCCTGGCCAAATGGCTTGCCCATAACCAAAAAATCGACGCTCCGTTGACCTGGCTCAACGAACTGATGGCCAAATCTCCCCATCCTCCCTGGCTGCTCCTGGCGCCCGGCGTCTGGCTGATGATCATCCTGGCGGTGCTGATGGCCGTCCTGCTCCGGAAGACCGTCTTCGGCCGCCATGTCTTCGCCATCGGGTCCAACGAAGCCACGGCCCGGCTGTGCGGCGTTCGGACCGACCGGGCCAAGATCATGATCTACGCCCTGGCCGGTTTGTTTTGCGGCTTGGCCGGCGTCATGGAGTTCTCCCGGCTGACCGTCGGCGACCCGACCGTGGCCGTCGGCCTCGAGCTCGACATCATCGCCGCGGTTGTCATCGGCGGGGGAAGCCTCTCCGGCGGCGAGGGGAGCATCCTCGGTTCGATGATCGGCGTGTTCATCATGTCGCTGCTGCGGAACGGCTGCACGATGATGGGCTGGCCCAACTATATCCAGGAGATCATCATCGGGGTCATCATCATCGCGGCCGTCGCCCTCGACCGGATTCGCCATCGCCGCGCGGCTTGAAGCCATGGTTCCCCTCCGCGTCATCCATGCCCTCGCGCCTCTCCGGATCAACGACCTCGGGGGCTGGACGGACACCTGGTTTGCCGGCCGGGGCCGGGTCCTCAATCTGGCCGTCCACCCGGCGGTCGAGGTCGAAATCCGCGTTTTCCCCAATCCGCGCCGGTTAGGGCCGCGGGTCGAGATCCGGGCGGAAAACTACGGCGAACGGTTCGTTTTCAATCCCGACCGGCCGAAACAGGAGCCGCACGGCCTGCTTCAGCATGCCGTCGCCGCCCTGCCGCCGACTCTCGGCGAACGGCTCGAGATTTCCATTTACTCCGCGGTCCCGGCGGGAATCTCCATCGGAACGTCCGCTTCCGTCTGCGTCGGGCTGATCGGGGCGCTCGACGAGCTTCGGGGCGGGACGGCGGGCCGGAAGAAGATCGCCCGCCTGGCTCATCTTGTCGAAACTGAGGGCCTCGGGCTTCAGAGCGGTCTCCAGGACCAGATCGCCGCGGCCTGGGGCGGGATTTCAATGATCGAGATGACGGCGTATCCGAACGCCCGCGTCTTCCCGGTTCGCCTCGCCTCCGGGATCCGGAGCGAGCTCGAGCGCCGCTTGACGCTGGTCTACCTCGGCGCCCCGCACCGGTCCTCCTCCATGCATGAGGACGTCATCGCCGCCCTGGAAGCCGGCGGGCCGGGGATGAAATATATTCGGGCCATGGCCCAAATCCCGCCGATAGCCCGAAAGCGCCTGGAAGCCGGCGATCTCGCTTCTTACGGCGAAGCCATGATCCGCAATAACGAGTGCCAGCGGGGCCTCCACCCGGGCTTGGTCTCGCGGGACGCGGACGCGATCGCCGCGGTCGCCCGGGCCCACGGCGCGGCCGGCTGGAAAGTCAACGGGGCGGGCGGCGAAGGAGGGTCTTTGACCATCCTGGCCTCGGCCTCGGACGCGAAAAGGCGGGAGATGATCCGGGCGATCGAAGGGCTGGGCCGGGGCATACGGGTAATCCCGATTTCCCTGTCGCGGACGGGCGTTGAAGCCTGGACCGTTCCTTCGGCCGCCAAGGATTTCGCCAAACGGTTGTCTAATCCGACGAAATCGAAAACGTTCGAAGGAGATGGACAATGAATAAACGTTTGATGACGACGCTGGTGATCGCGGTCCTGGCCCTCGGGCTCGCCGGGTTGGCCCAGGAGAAACCGGTCGCTCCGGATAAGCCCGGCCGGGCTCAGATGGCCCCCGGACGCGCTCCGATGCAGGGCCGGTTGGACCTCCAGCTCACGCCCGAGCAGGAAGCCAAGCTCGAGGCTCATCGGAAAGCCGTGGCTGAGCAGCAGAAGGGTTTTGCCGAGCAGATGAAAAAAGTCCGGGAAGAGATGCAGGCTCTCCGCAAGGACGGAGCCGCGCCCGATCCGGCGAAACACGAAGCCTTGATCGACAAGATGTTCAAGCTTCGGGCCGACCAGGCCAAGCTGTCGATCCGCAACCAGGCCGAGCGAAACAAGATTTTCACGCCCGAACAGCTCGAGAAAATGAAAAATCGCCGGGGCATGATGATGGCTCCCGGTTTGGGCGGGATGCAAGGCCGCCAGGGCATGGCCGGCGTCCGGGGGATGATGATGGGACAGAGAGCGGGAATGGCCGGCAGGGCCATGGGCCGGATGATGGACCGGAACCGGGCGTTGCTCCGCAACCGGGTCGACCGGATCCGCGATATTCGGCGCCGGGTTCTCCGCCGGATTCGGGAAGAGTAGATCGGCCGTAAGCGTAAAGCTCGAAAAGCCCCCGCCTCTAACGCCAGGGCGCGTTGAGGGCGGGGGCTTTTTTTTCGTGGAGAGATTTCGGCGCGCAGGCTCGAAAAGAGCACAATCGTCCGGAAATAAGGACAGCCTGGCTCCTCGATTTTTCCTTGCCAATAGGGGATTTATTCCTTGGCACGGAAGTTGCAATAGATGAAAGCGCAAGGAGTGACGCAGATGAAAAAACTAATGACCCTGGCGATCGCGGCGGTAGTGGCCTTCCCGTTCCTGGCCTTTGGGCAATCCGAAGGTTATTATGACCGGACCTTCTCCCGTCTGAGCTATGTCAAGGGCGATGTCTATGTCCAGCGCGCCCAAGACCTCGGCTTCGAGCAGGGAGAAGTGAACCTGGTCGTGGTGGCCGGGGACAAATTGGGGACGCGCGACGGCCGGGCCGAGATCCAACTCGGCCGGGGCAACGTCCTGCGCCTCGACTTGAATACCCAGATTGACGTGGCCGGCCTCCCGTCCCGGGATGGCGACCCGACCAAGATCCATCTTCTCGGCGGCAGCGTCTATTTCCGCGTCCGGGAGCTGGATCGGGAGAAGAATCTCCAGATCCACACGCCCGACGCCTCGATCTACATCCTTGAGCCCGGCTTGTTCCGGATCGATGTCCGGGACAACCGCCGGACGGAATTCGCGGTTTACAGCGGCCAGGCGGAAGCGGCCGGAGAGGACGGGTCCGTCCTGGTCCAGTCCGGCGAATCGGTGGCGGCCCTCGAGGGGCGGATGACCGGCGAACCGGCCGGATTGCTCGCCCGCCGGGACGACTTCGATTCCTGGAACGAAACGCGGGACGGCCTCTATGCCCGCAGCTTGAGCAAGTCGTATCTGCCCGCGTCCTATTCCGAGTACGACTCCGAGCTCTCCGAATACGGTGACTGGTCCTATGAATCCGATTATGGCAACGTCTGGGTGCCGCGGGTGTCCGATTCCAGCTGGCGCCCGTACTCTAACGGCCGCTGGGTCTGGTACCCGATCATCGGCTGGACCTGGGTTTCCTATGAGCCCTGGGGCTGGTGCACCTCGCATTACGGCAGGTGGGGCTGGCGCTTCGGTATGGGTTGGTATTGGATCCCGATGAGCCGCTGGTCATGGGGCCCGGCCTGGGTTCACTGGTACAATAATTACGATTATATCGGCTGGTGCCCCCTCAGCTACTGGGGCTACCCGGCCGTTATCGTGAACAACAACTTCTATGGCCGCAATAGCGGCAACTGGTACGACGGAGGCGCTTACGGGAGCTATGCCCGGTCTCTCACAGTCGTCCGCCGCGACCAGCTCCAGCATCGCCGGCTCTCCGATGTCGTCCTCAATGAGCGGTCCGGCGTGGATTTCGGCCGGATCAACCTGCGGCAGGCCCAGCCCGACCTCCGGCCTTCCCTGAACCGGGACGCCGACCTGGTGAATCGGGCGAAAAGGGTTCTCGATCGCGGCTCGCTCCGGCAGGTCGGACGGGATTTCTCGTCTCGCGCCGGGGAACGTCCGACGCAGAAACTCAACGAATCCCGCCTGACGCGGGACGGCGGAGTGCTCGAACGCAATCCGGGCCGCGATTCCAGCGGGTCTGGACGGACGGACCAGCGGGAAATCGCGAACGCTCCCCGGCGGATCATCGAACGGGCGGCCGGATCGCGGTCGCAGGGCTCTTTGGCCCGGCCGACGACCGAAACCCGGTCCTCCTCGGTCCGTTCCAATGAAACGGTGAACCGGCCTTCGACGCGGACCATCCGGGAACGGGGGACGGCGGCGGCGCCGTCCCGGGGAACGACCTCTTTATCCCGGCAGAACGCCCCGACCCGGACCCTGTCTCCGAACGCCGCAACGATTCCGACCGGACGGTTTTAAGGTCGAACTCTTCGTCATCCCGGACCATCCGGGAGCGGGCCGCGACGGCGGCGCCTTCCCGGAGCTCGTCTCCGACTGTCCGGAGTTCCTCCGGCAATTCGTCCTCGAGATCGACATCGGCAACGTCCCGGACGGTTCGGCAAAGGGATGCGATCGCGACGCTTTCCCGGAGTTCCTCCCCCTCTTCCCGTTCGTATAGCGCCCCGTCCCGAAGCTCGTCTTCTTCCCGCTCGTCCGTGAGCCCTTCCCGGTCGTCATCCTCATCGCGCTCCTATAGCGCGCCTTCGCGCAGTCCCTCTTCTTCCTCCCGCTCCTACAGCGCCCCATCCCGGAGCGCGTCCTCTTCGCGTTCTTACAGCGCGCCGTCCCGGAGCTCGTCTTCTTCATCCCGTTCGGTGAGCGCGCCCTCGAGGAGCTCATCCTCCTCGCGTTCCTCGTCGGTTTCGAGATCGTCTTCGTCCTCCCGGTCATCGTCCTCCTCTTCGCGGTCCTCCTCCCGCTCTTCGAGCTCTTCGAGCGGATCGCGGTCTTCGAGTTCCGGCCGTCGGCGGTAAATCCGGCGGCCGGAAGTTTCAGTCCGGCCGGAGCAAATCCGCTAGCCTGCGTTATTCACGAGTCGAGATGGCCGCGGACGCAAGGCGCGGAGGGTGAAGCTGTGCTAGTCGCACTGCGAACCCTTCGCAACGAAGCAGACGCGGCCATATCGGCTCGCCCCGACTCGCAAGGATCGTGTGGGACTTGCTTCGGCTCTCAGGGTGAGCAAAGCGTCGCCCGAAGGGTAAAAACTCAGATTTTGTATCCTAGTGAAAAAAAGAAAATATAATTATCATTAGAATTTTTATGAATAATGCAGGCGAGGGAAAGCGAGGCTTTATGCCCTTGACTTCTGCTTTTTTCGCACGTATTATGAAAATAAGCGGATCTGAGAGTGCCTGGGTTTTTTTTCCGCACATTCTGAAAGAGGAGGGATCCTCATGATGAAGCGCTTCTGGCGGATTTCTATGGTCGTCGTTCTGCTGGCCGGCTTCGCGGCCCTGTCGTTTGCCGCGCCGCAAGTTAAAAAACACAAGCTCACCTTGGAAAACGGCAAAATCATCGAGGGCGAAATCGTGGCGGTTACGGCCACGACCATCTCCATCAAAGACGCGGCCCTGGGCGTGATCGCGATCGCCCGGGAGAACATCCTCAAGATCGAGCCGCCGCTGGACGAAACGAAACCGGCCGTCTCGGCCCCGGCCCCGGCTCCCCGATATGCCGATCAGCCCGTCGCCCCCGGAAGCGGCGCCGGAAACATCCGGTTCGGGTTCAGCCTGAGCGGCGGGATGGGCAACATCAACGGCGGCGATTTCAACTCCACGATCGCCGATTGGAATGCGTTCGTCAGCGACTATAATGAATACTACGGTCCGGACGACACCTTCGCCATCGACTGGAAAGAGATATCGTGGCTGCCGAAATTCGGGGGCGAATTGCTCGTCCGGTTCGGCGATAATTTCGGCGTCGGTCTCGGTGTGGAATACATCAAGAAATCCAATCCCGGAAGCATGGACTATATGTACTCCTATAGCGATCGCGAATACCTGAATTGGGGCTTCCCCTTTTATATTGACACCATCTACGACTACACCGAGCTCTATCAGATTGACCAGACGCTGAGCGTCATCCCGATCACCCTGAGTTTGTATGGGTATCTCCCCCTCGGCCCCCAGGCCGAAGTCTATGTCAAGGCAGGGGCGGGGTATTACCTGGGCAAGCTGACCTCCGAATGGTCGGAAAGCTGGAACGAGGTCTATCACGAAAACTGGTATTACGCCGGCGGCGCGCCCTGGCCGCCCCATTATCATGAGACCGAAGTGGGATCCTACCTGGAAACTTCCGAAGCGACCTGCAATGCGCTCGGCTTCCATTTCGGAGCGGGATTCAACTTCAATGTCTCCAGCAACATCGCCCTGTTCGCCGAGGCCTTCTACCGGATGGTAGACTTCAAGGATTGGCAGGGTTCCGGCGCTTATGACGGAACATACACCTACAAAGAAGGATGGACGAATTCGACGGGCTCGGATGGCCTGCCGTACTCCTATACGTACAACTATGACGATTCCTACAACGGCAAGCTCTGGTACTACGACGACGTCTGGCCCTGGCTGGCGGGTGAAAACTACGGCCAGTACTGGATGTACGAGGCCGGCGACGAGCCGAGCGAAGGCACCTTTACGGACAACGTCCGGCCGTTCGAGCTCAACCTCAACGGCTTCACCTTCAAGGTCGGGGTTAAGATCTTCTTCGGCGGCCGTTAATCGCCGGTCGGCCTGAGGTCCGTCATCGCTCCCGAGAGGGGGCGATGGCCGCCCGCACCGTTTTCCCCTTCGGGAAGACGGTGCGGGCTTTTTATTTGGGGGGGTGATCCGGAGGGGTGATTGACTTGTCCGATTTTGGGAGCATAGAATCAGGAAGAAGGAGAACTCCGATGAAGAAAAGCCTGGGACGGGGACTTGCGATTCTGGCGTTGACGGCCGGGTTGGCGGGCGGATCGTTGGCCGCCTCGGACGTGCGATTCGGCTTCAGTCTGAGCGGCGGGATCGGGAACATCAATGGCGGCGATTTTAACCTTATGATCCGGGACCAAAACGCTTTTGTCGCGGACTATAATGATGAGATTATGGACGAGTATTGGATCGACTGGAAGGAAATGAAATGGCTGCCGAAATTCGGGGGCGATTTATACGCCCGGTTCGGCCGCTATTTCGGAGTCGGCTTGGGCGTGGAGTACATCAAGAAAACCAATCCGGGCTCGATGGGCGTCGAATATGAGGATTCGATGACGGAATACCACACGGGATACTATACGGTGTACTCCGAAACTTACAGCACGATCACGACGATTTCCCAGACGCTGACCGTCATCCCGATCACCCTGAGCTTTTACGGATTTCTTCCGGTTGGTCCCCGGGCTGAAGCCTATGTCCGGGCGGGGGCGGGATATTACCTGGGCAAGCTCGCTTCCGACCAGAGTGATGTAGGCGAGATGATCTATCACGAGAATTATTACTTGAACAGCGGGTCGCCTTATCCGCCCCATTACCATGCCAAGATTGCGGGATCGGGCTCCGAAACCTGGGAGGCGACCTGTAATGCTTTCGGAGCTCATTTTGGGGCGGGATTCAACTTCGATGTATCGAACAATCTCGCCTTGTTCGCCGAGGCGTTTTACCGGATGGTGAATTTCAAGGATTGGCGGGGATCCTTGACGGGGGGCTCGGATGTCCGGTTTTATGCCGGGTGGACGAATGCGACGGATGCGAGCAACCTGCCTCAAATTGATTCGATTTCTTACGACGACGCCTTTGACGGCGGGCTCTGGTTCTTCGAAGATATCTGGGAAAGTCTGGCGACCGGGGCCTACGGCCAGTACGGAATGTATGAGGATGCGCCGGAGGAAGATGGCTGGACGGACAACGTCCGGCCGTTCGAACTCAACCTCAACGGCTTTACCTTCAAGGTCGGGATCAAGATCTCCTTCGGCGGCCGTTAATCGCCGGTCGGCCTGAAGTCCGTCATCGCTCCCGAGAGGGGGCGATGGCCGCCCGCACCGTTTTCCTCTTCGGGAAGACGGTGCGGGCTTTTTATTTGGGGGGGGTGATCCGGAGGGGTGATTGACTTGTCCGATTTCGGGAGCATAGAATCAGGAAGAAGGAGAACGCCGATGAAAAAAAGCCTGGGACGGGGACTTGCGATTCTGGCGTTGACGGCCGGGTTGGCGGGCGGATCGTTGGCCGCCTCGGATGTGCGATTCGGCTTCAGCCTCAGCGGAGGAATGGCCCATATCGACGGCGGCGATTTCAACCGTTATATCCGGGACCAGAATGCCTGGTTCTCTGAATCTAATGATTATTGGGGCGACGAAGCCTACACGATCGACTGGAAAGAGATGAAATGGCTGCCGAAATTCGGCGGTGAGCTCACCGTCCGGTTCGGCCGCTACTTGGGGATCGGCCTGGGCGCGGAATACATCAAAAAAACCCATCCCGGGACCTTTGGCTACGGTTACGAGGATTCCTTCATCGATTACTCTTCGACCTATTATGAGGTGTTCAGCGAAAGCTACAGCACGCAGACGACGGTTTCCCAGACAATGACCGTCATTCCGATTACCCTGAGTGTCTATGGCTTCCTCCCGATCGGCTCCCGGGCCGAAGCTTATGTCAAAATCGGCGGCGGGTATTACCTGGGAAAGCTTGAGTCCGAAACGGCCGATGAGGCCGAAAACGTTTACGGCGACATTTATTATTGGAACAACGGAACCCCCTATCCTCCCCATTTCCACATGGTCCTGACGGGGACCGGGACCGAAACCTGGGAGGCGACCTGCAATGCTTTCGGAGCTCATTTTGGGGCGGGATTCAACTTCGAGGTATCGAACAATCTCGCCTTGTTCGCCGAGGCGTTTTACCGGATGGCGAATTTCAAGGAATGGACGGGATCAGGCGCTCAGGAGTATACGATTCGGCAAACCTGGGGAGAGACGAATTCCATCGATCCGACCAATCTTCCGTTTTCCGAAACGATGTCCTACCACGACAGCTTCGCCGGGCGGCTCTGGTCGTTTGAAGACATGTGGAATTCCCTGGACACCGAGGCCTACCTGCTTTACGGGATGTATGAGGACGGCGACGAACCAGAAGAAGATGCCTGGACCGAAAACGTCCGGCCGACCGAGATCAATCTGAACGGCTTCGCCTTCAAGGTCGGGATCCGGATCTTCTTCGGCCGGCGTTGAGTCCGGAACTTTGACTTCACCGATTCCGGGGGCTTAATATTCGGTTCAAAGCCTGCCTGAAGGCAATCTCGAAACGGGGAGGATGCCTTATGAAAACACCTTGGGGACGGGTTTTGGCCGTGATTGTGGGACTGGCTGCCGGGGCGGCTCTCTCGTTTGCCGGGCCGGACGTCCGTTTCGGCTTCAGCCTGAGCGGCGGCCTGGGACATATCGACGGCGGCGATTTGAACCGCCACATCAGGGACGAGAACCAGTGGATCGTCGATTACGAGGATTACGTCCACGAGAACCTCTATGACATCGACTGGAAGGAGATGTCCTGGCTGCCGAAATTCGGGGGGGAGATCATGGTCCGGATCGGCCGGTATTTCGGCCTCGGGGCGGGGGTGGAATTCCTCAAAAAAACAAATCCCGGGACGATCGATTACGCCTTCACGGACTCTTCCACCGTGGATTACGGGGGCTGGTATTACCTGTTGAACGAAAATACCCATCAATCGACCACGTCGATTACCCAGACGCTGACCGTCGTTCCGGTCACTCTGAGCGTTTACGGCTTTCTCCCCCTCGGCCCCGGAGCCGAGGCCTACGTCAAGCTGGGCGGCGGTTATTACCTTGGGAAGCTCGCCTCCGATTGGGTCCTGGATTCCGAGGACATCTCCAACCATAACTATTACTGGTACAGCGGGCCGCCGTTCCCGCCCCATTACCACACGGTCATCACCGGGACGGAAACCGAAGCCTATGAAGCGACCTGCAACACGTTCGGCGTCCATTTCGGGGCCGGATTCGATTTCAACGTCTCGCGGAATATCGCCTTCTTTGCCGAAGCCTTCTACCGGATGGCGAATTTCACGGAGTGGGAGGGATCCCTGGATTGGACGGTCGATTACCTGTCCGAATGGGGGGAGACCGATTCCACCGAGCCGATCGATCTCCCGGAATCCGACACCATGTCGGCCAGTGGCGGCTTCAACGGAGGACTTTGGTACTCCGAGTATTTCTGGAACGAGTTGGCCACTGGGCTTTACGGCCAAATCGGGCTTTTTGAGAACAAACCGCAGGAGGGATACACCGTCAAGAACTCCCGCCCGGCCGAAATCAATCTGAACGGCTTCGCCTTCAAGGTCGGGATTCGGATCTTCTTCGGCGGGGGCCGTTAAAGCTCGACGAATTCCCCGATCCGCTTGTCTTTTTTTACCCGGTCCCAGGCGAAGCACTTGCCGTTCATCGAAACGTAGATCCCGGGCGGGAGGATCTGGACGAAGGCCAGGGAGCTCCCAAGGTTGAAGAGGCCGTCCGAGCTTCCGAATTTATAGGGGATCATGGCTCCGGTTAAAACGACGGTCTTACCGGAGACGCGCCCGGCCAGGAAGGCGGCCGTCTCGACCATGGTGTCGGTTCCATGGGTGACGAGGATCCGGCTCTCGGCCGCGGCCCGGCAGTTGTCGGCGATGATCATCCGGTCGGCCTCGGTCATGTCCAGGCTGTCGACCATCATCAGGGTCCGGACCTCCAAGTCGAGCCGGCTGCGCCCGAGCCGGAGCATCTCCGCAAGGTGGGTGTCCTTGAAATACAGGGTCCCGTTGAGCTCGTTATACTCCTTGTCGAACGTTCCCCCGGTGACGAATACGCGGATCTTCATGGGCTCCATTCCTCCCTCGGTTTCGGCCCGGAAAACATACCCCCCGAGGCTTATCGATGTCAATTCCTGCGCTTTACTTTTGAGGCCTGGAATGGTATATAATCGGGTCTTGAGTCGGCGTTTTCTACTTTCGTTTGGAGGTATGCGCAATGTTTCATAAGGCCGGATTTGCGAAATTTGTAGGCCTGAGCCTGGTGGCCTTCCTGGTTCTGACTTCGGCGGTCGCTTGCGCCAAGAAGGCGGACGAGGCCGAAGCCGCCGCCGCTGGCGAAGTCCTCACCCAGACAACCGATGCCGGACTGGCGATCGTCGTCGGCCTGAACACCGTGGACGGAATGGTTAAAAATGCCAAAGGGAACTACTTCTTCATGGACGAAGTCCCCGGATTCGATATCGTCGTCACCGGCGCCGTCCAGGGCGGCGATGCGATGACCTTGATCGGCAAGCAGGTCCGGGTCAAGGGCCTGTTCAATAAGGAACTCCCCAATCTGCTGGTCGCCCAGTCCATCGAGATCAAGGAAAGCGAAACTCAGCTCACGAGCGTCTACTCCTCGACCGACGCCTCCGCCCCGGCCGATTTCTTCAACCCGAAGACCCGGACCGAATATCCCGACCTGGCCTTGACGAAAATCGACAAGAGCGAGGATTGGGAAGGCAAGGGGAAGGGCAAGGTCTTCGGAAAATATCTTCCCGCGACCGACGGCGGGAATGCGTTCATCTCCGTCCTGGCCGCCGACGGCAAGGAAATCGGCAAGGTGATCGTCGATTCCCAGTCGAGCTTCGCCGTTTATTACATCGAGAAGCTGAAACTATTCGACAAGATCTGGTTTTACCTGAACATCAAAGATAGCGTCGCGCGGAACGCCCGGGCGAAGAACAAGGAAATGTTCCACGCCGACATCGTGTTCATCGGGCTGTACTGATCGAGTTTCGGTCCCGCGAATTTCCAGGCCGGTTCCCCTCGCGGGGAACCGGCTTTTTTCGGCGGCGGCTCGCGGACGGGCCTGGATTATTCACGAGCCGAGATGGCCGCAGATGCTAGGCGCGGAGGGTGAAGCTGTGCTAGTCGCACTGCGAACCCTTCGCAACGAAGCAGATGCGGCCATATCGGCTCGCCGAAGGGTAAAAACTCAGATTTTGTATCTTAATGAAAACAAAAGAAATATTAGAGATTTAAAATTTTTATGAATAATCCGGGCTAGGACATCCGTTCGACAGCCCGGAATATCCCCTCGATCGGGTCTTTCTTGAAATGCAGCCGGGCGACGGCCCGGCCCTTTTCCCGGAGGGCCTGCCGGTCGCCGCCGGCCTGGGCGTCGATGAGATTGCCGAACGTGAACGCCGCCGCCCCGCCTTCGGGAGTCGAGGGGACCGGAGCGTCTTCGGCTCTGGCCGCCGTCAACTGGAGGAAAACGCCCGCGCCGGCGTCGCCCTTATGGAGCTGGCCGGTGGAATGGAGAAAGCGGGGGCCGAAGTCGAAGACGACCGGCCGTCCGGTCCGTGATTCGATGCAGGCGGCCAGCGTCCGGACCGCTTCCAGGATTTCCGGCCCGGGGGGGAGAAACGCCTGGATCGAGGCGTAGCCGCCATCTTTAAGCTTTTCGAAATGGCGGCGGAGACAGGACCGGAGGCCGACCTCCCGCTTTTCGCCATAAAAAACGACGGTCTCCTCCTCCCAGCTGGGGGTCTCGACCGGCCATGCCCCGCTGCTTCGGAACGTCTTTCAGGCCGGCGTCCGTCTTTTCCTTGGCCAGAGCGACATTCGGCTGATCGAACGGATTGATTCCCAAAACCGCGCCGGCCGCGGCGGTGGCGAATTCCCAGAGATAAAACTGGCCCCCCAGCTCGAGGGGGTCCCCTAGGGTCATGGTGATCACCGGATCGCCGCTTTTGCGGGCCTCTTCGGCCAGGGTGGAAAGCGCCGTGTCTCCGTAAAGTCCGAGAACGACATAGACGCGGTCCTTGGTCGCCGCCGGGGAGAGGGACTCCCGTCGACCGGACGATCGGGAGGATGCCGCGGCCTTCTTTCCCGGTGCTTTCGGCGATGAGCTGCTCGACCCAGGCCCCGAAGCTCTGGATGGAGGAGGAGAGGAGAAAGACCGCCTTGTCCCGGCCTTGCTTGGGCCAGGGTCCCGAGGATGATCCCGAGGTTGGCTCCCGGATTTTCCGACGCCCGGTGACGGCGGCAGGTTCCGGCCGCCTCGTTCGCTTCGGCCAGCAAGGCCCGGATCGGAAGCCCGATCAAGGCGGCGGGGACCAGGCCGAAAGGCGAGAAGACGGAAAATCGGCCGCCGATATCGGGCGGACCGGCGAACACCCGGCGGAAATTCAACCGTCGGGCTTCGCGTTCGAGCTTCGACCCGGGATCGGTGATGGCGACGAAAGCCGCGGCCGTCCGGTCCTGGCCGAGCCGTTCCCGATTCCGGGCGAAATAGTAATTCATGAACGAGGCCGTTTCCAGCGTCGAGCCCGATTTGGAGGAAACGAGAAACAGGGTTTCGCCCTCGGGAAGCGTCCGGGTGTAGCGAAGAACGGCGGCCGGGTCCGTGCTGTCCAGGACTTCGAGGCCGAGCCCGTCGGAGGATGGGCCGAAAATCCGGGAGAAGACCTCCGGTGCAAGGCTCGAACCGCCCATCCCGAGGAGGAGGGCGCAGGAGAAGCCTGCGTCCCGCGCTTCCCAGGCGAATGATTCGCATTCGGCCACGGTTCGGGCCGCGGCGGTCGGGGCTTCGAGCCAACCCAGCCGGTTGCTGATTTCCCGGTCTTCCGTTTTCCAGACGGTCGGATCCCGTCTCCAGATGCGGGGGATCAGCTCGTCTTTGTTGAAGCGGTCCCGTTCCCGGGCGATCGCTTCGGCATAGGGTTCGAGGCCGGAGGTTTTCAGGCCGATGTTCATGGTTCTCGGGCTATTGTATTCCGGGCGACGCCGCGAATCAAACCACGGTTTTACTCGTGTCGGCGGCCTTGGTATAATGGGCCGCCCTTAATGCTGCGGCGTGATTTTCCGGAGGTGTTCGTGAAACATTCGCGGATCGTGGTTTTCGGATTGGCGTTGGGACTGATCCTTCTGGCCGCGGGCCTTCCGGCCCAGGAAACGAAGACGCCTCCGCAGGCGAAAGCGGACGCTATTCTCGGTGAGTGGATCCTCCAAATCGACGCCGGGGGCGAATACTATTACACCACTCTGACACTCGCGCTCAGCGAAGGGAAGCTGGCGGGCAAGATGAGCGAATCAAGCGGCTTTTTTACCGATGTCCCCCTGACCGACATCTCCTGGGACGGCGTGATCCTGAAATTTAGAGTCATGGCCCCGACCCCGCCCGACGGCGCCGAACGCGCCCTGGAAAACGAGCTGAAACTGGCCGAAGGCAAATGGGCCGGGATGATGAACATCCCTGACCTGGGGATGTCGGCTGCGGTCACAGGCACCAAGAAATAAACGCCGGGTTTTTTCCGGCTTTTCCATGACTCTCCCCGAACGCGCCGGTTTTTTTCATCCGACCCGGGCGGCCTACCGCTTTTCCGTCCTCTTTTTCGTCGCCCTGCTTTCATTCGGCAGCTATTTCGCCTACGACATCGTCTCGGCGATCGCCCCGACCCTTGTGGAGGACCTGCACGCGGCCCGGGGGACGGTCGGCGCGTTTTTCACCGCTTACAGTGTCGCCGCGATTCTGGCCGTCCTGATCGGCGGGATGCTGATCGACAAGCTGGGCACCCGCAAGGCCTCGCTGATCTTCTCGATCCTCGTTCTCATCGGGGCGGCCCTGGTCTGGAAAGCCAAAAGCGTGCCGGCCTTTTTTATCGGCCGGTTCATCTTCGGGGCCGGTTCCGAGCCGCTCATCGTCGCCCAATCGGCGATCCTGGCCCGATGGTTTAAGAACAAGGAGCTGGCTCTCTCCTTCGGCCTGACCCTGACGGTCGCCCGGCTGGGGTCGCTCTTTGCCTTCAATACCGGCGAGCTGTTCACCAGCTTTTACGGAACCTACCGGGCGGCCTTGTTCGTGGCCGTGGCCGCCTGCGCGATTTCCCTCCTCGGCAACCTGGTCTATATCGTCATGGACCGAAAGGCTGAGCGGCCCCTGAATCTCCGCGACGAAAGCGCCGGCGAGAAAATCGTCTTGTCCGACATCAAGGCCTTCAAGCCGTCCTTCTGGTATGTCACGTTTCTCTGCCTGACGTTCTACGCCGCGATCTTCCCCTTCACCAACCTGTCCACGGATTTCTTCGTCGACAAATGGGGGATCGCCCGGGTCGCCCCGGGCACGGGCGGATTTCTCGCCCAGGTCTTCCAGAACTTCACCCACATGTTCAGCACGGCCGGGGGGATCTCCTCGATCATCATCTTCGCCTCGATGGTCCTGGCGCCGTTCGCCGGACGGCTGGTCGACCGGATCGGAAAGCGGGCCACGCTGATGATTTTCGGCTCGCTCATTCTGATCCCCAGCCATCTGGCCATGGGATTGACCCGGATCTACCCCGCCTGGCCCATGCTGGCCCTGGGCGCGGCTTTCGTCCTCGTCCCGGCGGCGCTGTGGCCGTCGATTCCCCTCCTGGTGAAAAAGGAGCGGGTCGGGACGGCCTTCGGCTTGATGACGGCCATCCAGAACATCGGGATGGCCGTCTTTCCGCTTCTCAACGGGCTGCTCCGGGATTGGACGAATTCCTATACCGGGAGCATGCTGATGTTTGCCGGGCTGGGGGTGGTCGGTCTCGTGTTCGCCCTTCTTCTTCGAGCGGGCTGACGGCCGTGAAAGCGGCATCCTGGAGCGGGCGGGGAAGGCGGCCGGATGATCGAAGCCGTCGTTTCCGACCTGGGCAATGTCCTTCTCCGGTTCGACAATGACGTCTTTTACCGGGCGATAAAGCCCGTTCACCGGACGTTCGGTCGAGGAGATCCGGGCGGTCACTCATGAAAATCTCGATCTTCTGATGCTGTTTGAAAGAGGGGCCGTGACGCCGATCGATTTTTTCCGGAACGTCAAGGATCTCCTGTCCCTGAATGCCGGGTATGAGGAGTTCTACAAGGCTTATTGCGAAGGGGTTTTCACCCTCGTTCCCGAAGTCCGCGACCTTTACCGGCGCCTCAAGCCCCGTTACCGGATGGTCCTTCTCTCCAACATCGACATCATCCGCTGGACCCACGTCAAGTCGACGTTTCCCGACATCCTCTTGTTCGACGAATTCGTCCTTTCCTTCGACATCGGGGCGACGAAGCCGCAGCCGGAGATTTATCTCGAGGCGATCCGGGCAGGCGGTGTCCGGCCGGACCAGACGTTGTTCATCGACGATATGCAGGCCAATATCGAAGGGGCGGAGCGGATGGGGATGAAGGGGCTTTGGCATCATCCCGATGCGGATTTGGCCTCGAAATTGCGCAATTTCGGAATTCTTTTTCGTTCTTAAAAAAAACACTTGACAGAAATTCCCGAAACGTTTATCGTGGCTCCATAAATACAAGATATTGTATTTATAGTGGCGAGGGCATACAAGATATGGGCTCATGGGCGTGCCCATTTTGTGTTTCTTGTGGCCCTGCCGGGCATTCATAGGAGGAGGAGGGCCGACGATGAACTCAAGAGTCATCACTCGTATCAAGAAACGTGACGGGGAAGTAGTCGACTTCACCCAGGACAAAATCACCAACGCGGTCTTCAAGGCCCTCAAATCCCAAGGCATAGACGACTATGCCCAGGCCAAAACGGTCTCGGACATCGTCACCTTCGTCCTTGAGGACAAATTCGGCGGATATACGGTTCCCTCGGTCGAGCAGATCCAGGATATGGTCGAACACGTCCTGATGAAGAGGGGCTACCTCGAGGTGGCCAAGTCCTACATCCTCTACCGGGAGCGCCATAAGAGCATCCGGGAAGCCAAGGAGACCGGGATCAACCTCGAGCGGTTGATCAAGGATTACATCGACGACCACGACTGGAAGATCCGGGAAAATTCCAACGAGGGCACGATGAGCTTTTCCGGGCTCAACGCCCGAATCTCGGGCGAGGTCCTCTCCAATTTCGCCCTGAACCGGATCTACGGGACGCACGTTAAGAAAGCCCACATGGAAGGGGACTTCCATATCCATGACCTGTCCTACCCGATCGTCGGCTACTGCGCCGGCTGGTCGCTCGAAAATCTCCTCCGCAAGGGCTTCGGGCACGTGCCCAACCAGGTCCATTCTTCCCCGGCCAAGCATCTCGAGACGGCCACCCTCCATATGGTCAATTACATCGGGACGATGCAGGGCGAGTTCGCCGGGGCCCAGGCGTTCTCCAGCGTCGACACGCTCCTGGCGCCGTTTGTCCGGGCCGACAAGCTCTCCTTCGAACAGGTCCGCCAGGATATCCAGAAGTTGATCTACGGCCTGAACGTTCCTTCTCGGTGGGGCTGGCAGACGCCGTTCTCCAACCTGACCTTCGACTGGACCGTTCCGGCCGACCTGGCCGTCAAGAAGGCGATCGTCGGCGGCCGGGAGATGGATTTCACCTACGGCGAGCTCCAGGCCGAGATGGACATGATCAACAAGGCCTTCCTCGAGCTCATGGTCGACGGCGACCACCAGGGCCGGGTGTTCACCTTCCCCATCCCGACCTACAACCTGACCAAGGATTTTGACTGGGACACTCCCAACGCCAAGCTGCTGTTCGACGTGACGGCCAAGTACGGCATCCCGTATTTCCAGAACTACATCGGGACGAACATGAACCCGGGGGACATCCGGGCGATGTGCTGCCGCCTCAACCTCGACCAGCGCGAGCTGATGCGCCGGCCGGGGAATATGTGGGGGCCGGGCGATTCGACCGGCTCGATCGGCGTTGTCACGATCAACCTCAACCGCCTCGGATACGTCAGCAAAACGCCCGCCGAATACAAAACCCGCCTCCGCGAGCTGATGGACATGGCCAAGGAGTCGCTCGAGGCCAAGCGCGAGATCGTCAACAACATGCTCAAGCGGGGCATCATGCCCTACACCAAAGTTTACCTCGGCCACTTCAACAACCATTTCTCGACCATCGGCATTTGCGGCATGCACGAGTCCTGCCTCAACCTGCTCGGGAAGGGGATCGGGACGCCGGAGGGCCAGGCCTTCACCATCGAGATTCTCAACTTCATGCGCGACGTCCTGAAAGAGTACCAGAACGACACCGGCAACCTCTACAACCTGGAAGCCACGCCGGCCGAATCCACGTCGTACCGCCTGGCCCGGCTGGACAAGCAAAAATATCCCCAGATCGTCACCGCCGGCACCGACAAGCACCCGTATCTGACGAATTCCACCCAGCTGAACGTCGACGCCACCCGGGACGTGTTCGAAGCCCTCAAGCACCAGGAGAAGGTCCAGATGCTGTACACCGGGGGGACGATCTTCCACACCTTCCTCCCCGAGGCCATCGACGGGGCCACCTGCCGCAAGCTGGTCAAGAAAATCTCGGAAACCCAGATCCCGTATTTCAGCATCACCCCGACCTTCAGCGTCTGCGAAAACCACGGCTACCTCCGGGGCGGCCAGCCGACCTGTCCCGATTGCGGGACGGAGACGGAGGTGTTCTCCCGGATCGTCGGTTACCTGAGGCCGATCAAGACCTGGAACGACGGCAAACGGGCGGAATTTGTCGACCGGACCCCCTATACGTCCATCGGATAAGCATCGGTCGAGGAGGAGGGAGGGTTCATGAATTACGTATTGTTCACGTATCCGAATTGCCATAAGTGCGAGGACATGAAGGCCGCCCTCAAGGAGGCCGCGATCTCGATGGAGGTCCAGGACGTGGCCGAAAAGGAAGGCCGGGTCCGGATTCGGACGTTCCTTCCCCAGGTCAAGCGCGACGCCCAGGGCGCGATCATCCTCCCGACGCTCGTCTGCCAGGACGGCGAAAAGGTCGACGCAGTCCTCAACACGCGCGAGGAACTTTCGGCGTGGTTGCGATCAAGGGGCTAGAGAAATTCGCCCCCCGGGATTTTCCGGGTTTCATCTCCTCGACGATTTTCCTCCCGGGATGCTCTTTTCGCTGTCCCTACTGCCATAACGGGGATCTTGTCGTCCGACCCGAGACGCTGGCCGATGTCCCCCTCGATTTTTTTGTCGCTTTTCTCGATTCGCGGAAGGATTGGCTGGAGGGGATCTGCGTCACCGGCGGGGAGCCGCTCCTCGAGCCGGAGATTGAAGGCCTGCTGGCGGTGATCAAGGAGCGGGGCCTCCTGGTCAAGATCGACACCAACGGCTCCCGCCCCGACCGGCTGGCCCGGCTGATCGCCTCCGGGCTCGTGGATTGGATCGCGATGGACGCCAAAGCCCCGCTCGAACGATATCCTGAAGTCGTCCGGGTGCCGGTCGATCCGCTGGACATCGCCCGGAGCGCCGAGATCGTCCGCGGGTCGGGATTGTCTCACATTTTCCGGACGACCGTCGTTCCCGGCCTGGTCGGGGAGGACGACGTCCGAAAAATCGGCGAGTGGCTGGAAGGCGCCCCGCTTTACCGGATCCAGTCGTTCTCGCCGATGCGGACCCTCGACCCGGCTTTCAAGGACGTCCAGCCGTTTTCCATGGAGGAGCTCCGGCGGATCGCCGAAACGGCCCGGCCTTTCTTCGGCGACGTGCAGATCGACGGATTGTGATATCCGAATTTGATTGGGAGAGATGCGCATGGAACTCAAGGTAAAAAAAATTCACCCGGCGGCGAAGCTGCCGGTTTACGGCCACCCCGGCGATGCGGGGATGGACCTGTTTGCCTGTGTTGACCGGACCCTGGCCCCGGGCGAGCTTTTCCCCGTCCCGACCGGGATCCAGATGGCCATTCCCCGGGGATTCGTCGGCTTGATCTGGGATAAAAGCGGCGTCTCCCTCAAGGGCGTCCATCGCCTGGCCGGGGTCGTTGACGCCGGATACCGGGGCGAGGTCCAGGTCGTCATGATTAACCTGGGCCGGGAACCGTACGAAATCAAGGCCGGGATGAAGATCGCCCAGATGCTCATCCAGCCGGTTTCTTCGGTCGATATCCGCGAATCCGATTCACTCGATGATACGAGCCGGGGCGAGGGCGGATTCGGCAGCACCGGGCTGTTTTAAGCGGAGGCGCAAGGAGAACCGGGCTGATGGAACCTGGATTATTCACGAGTCGAGATGGCTGCAGATGCGAGGGGCGGAATTTTTATGAATAATTCAGGGGAAACGCTTGAAGAGAAAATCAGGCGGGTGACGGCCGAGGAAGTCGCCGTCGTCCCGTACGACGCGCGCTGGCCGATCCTCTTTGAGATGGAGCGTAACCACCTTCGGGCCTGCCTGCCCGAGGACCTCGTCGGCCGGATCGAGCATTTCGGCAGCACCGCCGTCCCGGGTCTTCCGGCCAAACCGATCGTCGATCATCCTGGTCGAGGTCGCGGACCTCCAAGAGGCCAAGCGGAAGATCGTCCCCATTCTCGAGGGCCAAGGGTACGATTATTTCTGGCGGCCGGCATTCGGCGATGACCAGCCCGCCGTTTTACGCCTGGTTCATCAAGCGCGACGCCGCCGGCCGGCGGACCCACCACATCCACATGGTCGAAGCCGATTCCGAGCTCTGGGACCGGCTGCTATTTCCGCGATTACCTGATCGCCCACCCCGAGGCCGCCGGCCGAATACGCCGCGCTCAAAACGCGGCCTCGCCGACGAGCACCGCGGCGACCGAGTGGCTTATACCCGGGCCAAAACGGATTTTATCGCCGACGTGATGCGCCGGGCGAAAGACGAAGCCGCGAAATAAAAGGAGCCGCTTCATGAAGAGAAGAAGCTTTGTTCGGAAGGCGGCGTTGACCTCGGCCGGAGCGTTGGCCGCATTCACGGCGCCCGGCCGGGCGACATCCCAAGATCCGAAGAAAACCTATGCCTGCAAGCTCACCGTCCTCGAGCGAACGGTTCGCCAGGATTTTGCCGATAAATACCGGGAGGGCCGGAACGCTCTTTGCAACCGGTTCAAGGACGGGCAGACGTTTCTTGCCGAAAGCCCCTGGTCGATGCCGGCCGGCTTCTGCGATTGGGCCTGGGCGGATATTCGGATCTACATCCATGACGTCCTCGCCGGGATGAACGAGAGAACGGTGGCCTGCTGCACCGACGGCTACCGGCCGGTCTTTTTTCTTCTCGAACGGGTGGAAGCGCCGGAAAAATAGTCTCGTCCTTCCGGCTCAGATGAAAGCCAGGAGAATTGCCAGGGAGAAGGCCGGGGGATCGATGTGCGTATCGCCATAGATGAGGAACAGGACGGCGGCGGCTTCCGACAGGGCCGCCGCGGCCAGACCCATCAATACGCCCAGCCAGGGATTGTGCCAAGCCAGAGCGAACAGCTCCGCCGCTAATACGATGTGGAGAACCACCGGAGCCTTGGCTCCGGACGCCAGGAGAATCAGGGACACGGCGGCCAGGCTGAAAAAGATGCCGGTGGCTTGCGGATAGGTCACGGCCGAGATTGCGGCCGGAAGCCCGAGGCCGAGGCTTAAAACGGCGAGTTGGGCGGGCGGCATGCGCCAGGGAAAGCTTTCGCCCGACTGGTCCGCCGTCCAGCGGCGCGTTCCGGGACCGGGTTTCCCGAAGATCCCGGTTTTCCCGAAGAGCAACCGGACGATGAACCCGCTGACGACGATGGACAGGGCGATGGCGTTTTTCCACGGCGTTCCTCGTCCGTTTGGAACGAGCAGCCAGCCTCCGGCGATGAGGCTTCCGAGGACGCCGAATAGCCCGCCGACGAGAAGAACGTCCGGGCGGCCGAGCTTGAGGAGCGGCGTCACGATGTCCCGTCCGGATGGGATCGCGCCTTTCCGGGCGGCATATGCGGCGGCGGCGACACCACCGGCGAAGGCGACATGAGGACCCAGGAACGGCCCCCAGGTGATTTGGGCGTTAAACGATGCGTCCCCGGAAATGATGGCGATGACCGTCCCGGCGACCGAGGCCAGGCCGCAAAGGACGAACATGGGCACGGCCCCGAAGGCCGCTCCGGCGATTCCTCCACCGAAGGAAGCCAAGAGTGTAAGCCCGATGGACCCAGGCGTCATCGGCGGCTCCCGCGGCCCGGGGCTCCGGCCGGCTTGGGCTTCGTCCCCGCCGCCCCCCGGTCGATCACGGCGCAAAGATCGGCGATGGTAGGATGATCCAGGACGTCCCGGATGGAAATGTTGGACCCGAGCTCCCGCCGTAGATGGCTGAGCAGAGTCGTGGCCAGCAGCGAATGGCCGCCCAATTCATAGAAATTGTCCCGGCGCCCGATCCGGCCGATGCCGAAAAGCTTTCGCCAGGTCGCCGCCACTTTCTTTTCGGTCTCGGTCTCCGGCGCAACGAAAACCGTGTCCAAATCGGGCCGGTCGTGCTTCGGCTCCTCGTCGTTTTTTCGGAGGGAATTCTCTTTTTCCCGGAGGAATTCGCGCTTGATCCAGAGGTCGACGCGCACGCCGAGGTTCCGGGTGGAGACGATGACGTTTGATCCCTCCGTCCGGGCGAGGATCCGACGGAAGGCGTCGATTCCCTCCCGGGTTGTGATGCCGTTCCGGAGCTCCTGCCGGAACCACTCTTTCAGCTCGTCGGGCATGTGCGTCTTAAGGCCCATGCCGACCTGGCCCCACATATCCCAGTTGACGGATACGACGCGCCTCCCGTCTCTGCCTGCCCGAAGGGCAAAGGCGTCGAGGAAGGCGTTGGCCGCGCAGTAATCGCCCAAGCCGATCCCACCCAGAACCGAGGCGATGGAAGAGCAGAGGACGACAAATTCCGGACGGTGGTTTTTGAGGATGCGGTCCAGGATGACCGTGCCGTGAATTTTCGGGGCCAGGATTTTTCCGGCCTCCTCGGACTGTTTCAGCTGGAGGATGCCCTCACCGGGCAGGCCGGCGGCATGGACGACGCCGTCGATCGGCCCGAAGCGGGCCACCGCCCGGGCTATTTCAGCCGTCATTCGCTTTTCATCCGCCACATCGGCCGCCGCGTAGAAAACCTCGGCCCCGAGCCGCTCGAGACGAAGGATATCGCGGATCCTGCGTCCGTCTTTGTCCGTCCGCGGATGCGAGTCCAGATACCGGCTCCACGTTCTCCGGGCGGGAAGACGGGTTCGTCCGGCGAGAATGAGGCGGGCCCCGGCCTCGCGGGCGAAATATTCGGCCAGGGCCAGCCCGATGCCGCCCAGGCCGCCGGTAATGAGGTAAACGCCTTTTTCCTTCAGGAGCTTTGCTTCCTTGGGGACCTTCCCGGGCCGTACGGCTTCAAAGTCCTGGACCCAACGCCGGCCGCCCCGGAAAGCGACGAGGATGTCCGGGATGTCGGCCCGAAGCTCCGTTAAGACGCGCTCGACGAGAGGAGGCCGGATGTCCGCCGAACCTTCCGCTTCGATATCGATATTGCAGCACTTGACGTTCGGATATTCCTGGGGGATGACCTTAACCGGACCGAGGAGAGGGGCTTTTTCCGGCCGGATGATTTCGCTTCCGGTGACGTCCTGAAGCCCGTTGGAAATGACGAAGGTTCGGATTTCGTGGGTGATGTTCTCTTTGCCGAAGCCCTGGGCCAGGCGGAGCAGGCTGTAAAAGCCGAGATCGAGGGCTCGGTCGAGATCCGTGAGGCGCGTCCGGCGATTGGTCGCCCCGGCCGGGGAGAGGTTCCAGAGATGAATGATCTTTTCCGGAAAAGAGCCCCGGGCTCGAATTTCGGCGCAGAGAGACACGTAGTCGTCCTCCCGGCGGGGATCGATCATGTACCCGTTGGGCCCGATCCGTTGGAAAGCGCGCCCGATTTCGACCGTTGCGACGGTATGGCCTTCCCGGCGCAAACGGCGGACCAGGGCTTCTCCGAGTCCCAGGGCGTCCAGGAATACAAGCCACGAGGAGGCGCAGTTTTTTTCATCCGCGGCCGGAGGAGGCGGCGAAGATCGTTTCCAAGTCGGGAGATAAAACCAATCCGCGACGTCGGCGATCTTCCGGTTGAGCTGCTCGAAGCCGCTGACCGGCGCCACCCCTGTCTTGGGAGGGTCGATCCAGTAGCGCTTTCGATCGAAGGGATAGGTCGGCAGGGAGACACGCCGCCGCTCCTCGTTTTTGAAGAAGCCCGTCCAGTCGACCGTCGCCCCCGCAGCCCACAGGCTTCCCAGCGAGCCGAGGAGGACTGACATTTCCGGCGTCCGGTCCTTGGCGTCGGGCAGGGAGCCGGCGACGACCAGGCCGGCGGCCGGTCCGGTGTTCATCCGGGCCAACTGAGCCAGGGTTCGCCCTGGCCCGATTTCGAGCAGGATGCGGCCGGGCTCCTCCGTCGCCTTCCGGACGGCTTCGGCGAAGCGGACGGTGCCGCGGGCGTTGCGGATCCAGTAGCCGGGCGTAACGATGTCTTCAGGCGCAGCCCAGTCACCGGTCACCGTGCTGATGATCGGGATGTGCGGGGCGTTTCGAGGAATGGTTTCCAGCATCCGTCCGTAGTCTTCGCGCAGGGGCTCGATCATGGACGAATGGAAGGCATGGGACGTATGGAGATAGCGGCAAGCGACGTCCCGGCTTTTCAATTTCAGTCGAAGCTCCTCCACCGGCTCCTTGGGACCGGATACGACACACAGAGCCGGGGCGTTCACGGCGGCTAACGACAATCCCTCGCCGAGAAGGGCGAGCGTCTCCACCTCGGGAAGCGAGACGGCGAGCATGGCTCCTTCGGGAAGCCGATCCATCATTTCCCCCCGCTTGGCCACCAGGGTCAGGGAGTCTTCCAGGGAAAAAATGCCGGCCAGGCAGGCGGCGACATACTCTCCCAGGCTATGCCCGAGCAGGGCCGCGGGCTTGATCCCCCATTCCATCCACAGCCGGGCCAGGGCATAAGAGACGGCGAAGATGGCCGGCTGGGCGAAACGCGTTTGTTTGAGGAGAGCCGCGGCCGCTTCGGGATCCGTCCCTTCCGGATGAATGATGCGGCGAATATCCGTCCCCAGCAAAGGAGTCAGGATTTCGGCCGCGCGGTCGAGCCAGAGGCGGAAGACCGGCTCCCGTTCGTAAAGAGTGCGGCCCATGTCGATGTATTGCGCCCCTTGACCGGGAAACAGAAAGACGACGGAGCGATCTGTCCGGGCCTCGACTGAAGCCGGGCCGGCGGGGCCGAGCTTTGCGACCGCCTCCTCGATATCGCGACAAACGAAGGCGCGCCGGCGCTTGAAGGCTTCCCGGCCGGCGGCCAAAGTGAACGCGGTGTCGGCGAGCGAGGAGTCCGGATGGGTCTTCAGATGACTCCCGAGGGCGGCCGCGGCTTTGTCCAAAGCGGCGGCCGTTCGGGCCGAGAGAGCGATCACCTGCGCCGGTTTTGTCTCCGATCGCGTCGGGAAAACGGGGGCTTCCTGCAGGACGAGATGGGCGTTGGTTCCGCCGAAGCCGAAGGCGCTCACGCCGGTCGGAGCGGATGTCCGTTGCGGGCCCAGGGCATAAATTCGGTGCGGATGACGAACGGGCTGTTTTCCAGGTCGATGGCCGGATTGGGTTTTCGGAAATGGAGGGTCGGCGGGATCCCGCGGTTCTCCAAGGACAGGACGGATTTGATGAAGGCCGAAATACCGGCCGCGACATTGACGTGGCCGATGTTCGTTTTAACCGAGCCCAGGACGCAGAATCCTTTCGATTGGTCCCGAAGGCCCGCGTCAGGGCTTCGAACTCGATCGGGATCGCCCAACGGGTTCCCGTTCCATGGGCTTCGAGGCAACCGAGGCTTTCCGGTTCGACCCCGGCGGCCCGGTGGGCGGCCCGGATGACGGCGGCCTGGCCTTCGGCGCTCGGGGCGGTAAAGCCCGGTTTGTGGTTGCCGTCGTTGTTGACGGCCGAGCCGAGGATGACCGCCCGGACATGATCCCTGTCGGCCAGGGCTTTTTCCAGGGGTTTAAGAACGACTACGCCGGCCCCGTCGCCGAAGACCGTCCCTTCCGCCTCGGCGTCGAACGCCCGGCAGTGGCCGTCGGGCGAAACCATCAAGCCGTCCTGGTGAAGGTAGCCGCTCTTCCAGGGGAGCATGACCGAGGCCCCGCCGGCCAGGGCCATTTCGCAGCTTCCTTCGAACACGGCCTGGCATGCCAGGTGAATGGCGACGAGCGACGTCGAGCAGGCGGTCAGAACCGTGTAGCTCGGGCCCTTGAGGTCGAGCTTGTAGGAAATGCGGGTGGCGATATAGTCCCGATTGTTGAGAAGGAAGGCGTCCAGATCATCGGCGGCCAGGAGGGATGCGGCCTGGAGGCGGCGGATCCATTCGGAGTTGTCGCCGGCCCCGAGGAAGACGCCGATCGTCCGGCCCGACGAGCGCGGCGCGTATCCGGCGTCTTCGAGGGCCTCCCAGGCGCATTCGTGGAGCAGGCGGACTTGGGGATCCATCTTGACGGCTTCCCGGGGAGGATAGGCGAAAAGCTCCGCGTCGAAGGAGTCGATATCTTCCACGATGCCCTTGGCTTTGACATAGCGGCGGTTGCGCATCGTCTCGCGGCTGACGCCCGCCTCAAGGAGCTCTTTGTCCGTGAATCGGGTGATGGTTTCGCGGCCGGCCTTGAGGTTGTCCCAGAACTCCTCGATATTCCGGGCTCCGGGGAAGCGTCCGGACATTCCGATGACGGCGACGGCTTGGGGGAGATGGGGGCTCATAATGAATCTCTAAGGAAAAATTCGGTCAGCCCTTCCGTGGTTTCGAGGATGACCGGGGACGGAGCGGCGTCGCGGCCGGAGCAAATGGCGGCCCGATAGTCCGAATCAAGGCCGGAAAGAAGCCAAAGATAAGCGCCGTCCAGGAGCTTTCCGTTGGAGATTCGAAATGGGGACGGGGCCGCGCCGGTCGCGATGGAAAAGTCCGAGAGATGATCGACCAATCCCCGGCCCGAGGCTTTCAACCAGCTTTCCTTGAGCGTCCAGATTTCGTAGAAAGAGGAGAGCCTCTCCGTCTCGGCCAGGGATTCCATCGTTTTGGTCTCGGCTGGGGAGAGAGCCCACTCGAGAACGCCGGGAGCCAGGGGCTTCACAAACTCGATGTCCACTCCGACCGGAGTGTCGTCGAAGGCGGCAAGGATCCAGCTTCCGGAATGCGACAGGTTGAAATGGACCCCTTCGGGAACGAGGCAGATGGGCTTGCCGCCGGCCTCCCTGGAGAAAATGAGATCGCGGTTCCGAACTCCGGTTTCGCGGATGAGAACCGCCCGGACGAGGAGGTCTCCGAAGAGACAGGATAGTGCGTCCTCCCGGCGCCGGAAGCGGCCGATCCGTTCGCGACGCTCCGGGTCGATGGAGTCAAGGAGGTGGACGAACCGGTCAGGGCGGAGTGCTTCCTGAAGTCGGAGAGCGAAAATTTCTTGCATTCGGTTTGTCTGAAATTCCTGCCGGCCCGGCTTTTTAAACCGGCTCTCCGGCCGGCGGGTCCGTGATTCAAGGAATCCTTTAAGAAAAAATGATAACACAAGACCGTCACGAGAGAATACGCTGACGCCGGATAAATAGTTGTCGGGAGTTTTTCGGCCCTTTCAAGCGCTTCTGGTTCTATTCCCGTTTCCTAAATCATCTTAAAATGACGTGAGCTGTCTTGAAAAAGATCGAGAACAAGGTACACTCGAGCCGAGGTGATCGTAATGAAACGCTTCTTCATTCTCTCCCTGATCTTGTTCTCAACGCTGGCCCCCTTGATTGCCCAGCCGCGTCCCCTGGTGAAGTTGGCGGAGGCCGACCTCAAGGACGGACTTCTCTATGACGCCGTCGTGATTTTTAAGGATAAAGGCCCGATGACGGAGTCGCGGATCAAGGACGTCGCCTCCCGGCTGGAACAAAGCTTCAAACCCGAAGCCCTGGCCCGGCGCAAGGCCAAGAGGACCGCGGCAGGTCTTTTTGACGAACGCGATTATCCGCTATATGAGCCGTATGTGAAAGCCGTTTCCGCTGCGGGGGCTGCTTTGCTGGTCGAGAGCCGCTGGCTCAACAGCCTCACCATCCGCGGCCGGCGGGAAGCCTTGTCGGCCGTTAAATCCCTCCCCGGCGTCGCAAAGGTCGATTGCTTCCATGAAGTCACGGCCAAGAAGACCGTGGAAGCGCCCGGCGGCGAGCCGAAGGTTGAGCTCCCCGGGAATCCGGATTTCTTCGGTCTGGCCAAAGCCCAGCTCGAGATGAACGGGATCGACCGCCTCCACGGAGCCGGATATACGGGAAAAGGCATCCGCCTGGCGGTCATCGACTGCGGTTTCGACCTCGGCCACAAAGCCTTCAACCATCCGGAAAAGCCGATGAAGATCGTCGACCAATGGGATTTCGTCGACAATGACGGGGCCATTCGTCCCGATCCCGGCACCATCTCCGAATATTACGAACACGGCACGTTCGTCCTGAGTCTCATTGCCGCCTACGCCCCGGGCGAGCTGATCGGCGCGGCTCCCGACGCCGATTTCCTGCTTTACCACGCCGAATGGGGCGACCATGAATATTATCTCGAAGAATATTGGTTTGCCGCCGCCTTGGAACGGGCCGAACGCATGGGGGCCGACCTTGCCACCTCCTCCCTGGTCCTTTACGGCGGATATCCCCAGGACCAGGTCGACGGCCGGACGTCGGTCATGACCAGAGCCGTGAACATCGCCCTGGAGAACGGGTTGGTCTGCCTGGCCGTGGCGGGCAACTCCGGAAACGACCAGGATCCGGCCACGTCGACTTTGATGCCTCCGGGAGACGCCCCGCTGGCCATCACCGTGGCCGCGGCCGGTCCCACCGGAGCGCCGGCCCGCTTCAGTTCGGATGGAAAGTCGATCTCCGGAATGGTCAAGCCCGAAGCGGTGGCATTCGGCAGCTCTCCGGTCACGGTCTCTTTGAAGAGGAAAGACGGATACACGCGCGTCGGCGGCACTTCGGTGGCGACGCCCTTGCTGGCCGGAGGCCTCACCTGTTTGCTGCAGGCTCACCCCGAATGGTCGGTCAAGCAGGTCCGGGAGGCCGTGTTTAAAAGCGGTGATTATTTCCGGAAGAACGGCAAGCCCGATCCGTTCTTCATCTGCGGTTATGGAATTCCGGACCTGTACCTTGCCGCAGGGTTGGAGGAGAAAAAACAGCCCGCCCTTAGCGGAAAATAAATCCGCTCTTTAATTCGTCCTCCGGATCGAACCAGAACTCGCTCTTGCCGGTGAAGAACGCCTGCCCGCTGACTTCCGGGACGACGGCCGGGTAGGGGCCGAACGTCGTCGTCTCGGCCACCTTGACGGTCATGGTCGTCCCCAGGATGCTTTCGATCGTGACGGTTTCGCCCTCGCGGAGCTCGCCCTTGGCGTGGTGCAAAGCGGCCCGGGCGCTGACGCCCGATCCGGTGGCCGAGCGGTCGACTTCGCCGTCGGCGAAGATGCAGACATTCCGGCTGTGATGGGCCGGATTTTCCGGCCGGCCGGTGAAAATCGTCCCGTAGAGGAAGCTCAAGTCGTCCTCGAAGGGGTGGCGGATGGGAAACGCGGCCATGACCGCGAGCTTGATCTTCCGGCCGAAGTCGATCAGCCGGTGGTAATCCGAGGCGTCCATTTTCAAGCCGAGGGGCTCGGCTTCGACGAAGGCGTAAAATGCCCCGCCGTAGGCGACGTCGAACGCGATTTTCCCGATCCCCGGGACATCGATTTCCTTTCCGGCCAGATAGAGAAACGAGGGAACGTTGAGAAAGGAGCTCCGAACGACTTTGCCTTCGCGGCAGACGGCCCGGGCCCGGAGACGTCCGGGCGGGGCGTCGATGACCATGTCGATGTCGGGGCCTTCTTTTTGAACCAGACCGGTCTCGACGGCGAATTTCGTCAGGGCGATCGTGGCGTGGCCGCACATCGTGCTGTAGCCTTCGTTGTGGAGAAAGAACGTCGCCGAAGTCGGCGCCCGGGCTGAAGGGCCGGGTGACAATCGCCCCGTACATGTCGGCGTGGCCCCGCGGCTCCCACATCAGGCCGGTCCGGATGTGGTCCAAATGATCGCGGAAATAGCGGCGCATCTCGAGGACGCTGTTCCCCTTGATTTCGGGCAGGCCCTCGACGGGGATGCGGACCGGCTCGCCGCCGGTGTGCATGTCGATGGTCTTGATTTTCAACCCGGAGGGAGGCGGGGACCAGCGGATATCGGGGCTCATCTCACCATCCCCGGGACGCGCCGCCGCCTCCGGACCGGCCGCCGCCGAACGAGCTCCGGCCGGAGGAGCCGGACGAGCTGCGCCCCGAGTGGCTCGATGCGCCGGTGGACGGCGGGGGAAGGCGCGGGGTGTTGCGTTCGGTGATCTTCAGGTAATCACAGGCCGGATTTTGGCAGTCCGCGACGATCTTCATCTTGCCCCCCGATGTCCGGGTTGCGGCCACCAGGGTCGTCGTGGTTGTGACCAGAGTCCGCCGCTTGCACTGCGGGCAGTCCGAGGCCTTCCCGAGCTTGGTCGAAAAGCTTTCGGTCGCTCCGCATGAGGGGCATTGCCAGACTTCATAGTCCATCCCCCCGGCTGTTTCCTCGGCGACTTCTTCGGGAGTGAGAAGGGCGTCGTCGGCCTGCTCGTCGAGCAGATCCATCGGTTGTCCGCATTTGGCGCACGGTTCCTTGTAGTCGGCCAGCCGGCGCCGCAGGGATTTCAGGGCTTTGCCCAGGCCGACCGAGGAGGCGATCGGAATGGCTCCCAGAGAGACAAGGAAGGGGAGGAAGGTTTTATTGATGGCCGCGAGCGTGAAGAATCCGCCGATGCTTCCCAGCCAGGTCAGGGCGAAGACGCCGCCGCCTTGGGCGGCTTTCAGCTTCGCCGCCCGGCCTCGCTTTTGGGCGACTTTTCGATTGACGAATAAAAATCCCAGAAAAGCGAAGAGGACGACAGCCCCGCCGGAAACGAGGGCCGAGGGAACGGGGTCGGCTTTCTTCGCTTTTCCGCCGGCCGCGATCGGCTCCCTCCGGGCGAGGGGTTGGGGCGGGGTGACTTGCGCCGGCCAGGCGGCCGGATCGGTCAAATCCAGCGGCGTGCTGTTGGCCTGTCCCGATCGCCTCGGCGGCCGCTTTGGCGACCGCGTAAAGGCCGCGTCCGTACTGGCCTTCGCGGAAAAACGGAAGGGCCTGCTCGTCGAGCAAGCGGCCGGAGATGCTGTCTGTGATGACACCCTCCATCCCGTAGCCGACTTCGAACCGGATTTTTTTGTCATCGCGGGAAAAGAGGAGCAGAAGGCCGTTTTCCTTGCCGGCCACGCCGACGCCGAACCGCTCAAACAGCTTGGCGGCGAAATTTTCGAGCGGCAGGCCGCCGAGGTCGTCGACGGTGATGACGGCGAACTCCGCGTCCGTTTTGACCTTGAGCGTCTCGCAGACACCCTGGATCAAGGCGACATAAGTCCGGCCCGAGAACGCCGCCGTTGTCTCCGACCCAGAGGCCTGTCGTCGCCAGGGGATTGGGAACCTTGTCCACGTCCATCGCCGCCCGCGCCGGCGAAGCGGCGAAAGCGAGACAGAGTCCGAGAGCGATCGCGATCCGGAGTCCGGCTTGACGTGCGTTCATGGTTTCTCCTCGTTCGGGCTCATTCTAATAAAGAATCCGCCGCGGAGCAAAGCGGAAATAGACACTGACGGTGCTGTCCAGCTCGGGCCCGGCCAGCCTTTTTTTCCGGCCGCCGAAAAATTCCGGGCCGCGGGGAAGATAGAAGAGAAAGATCGCCAGAGTCAGAACGGCGGTGAAGATAAACGGCACGTGGATTCCGAGGGCGTCGGATAAAAAGCCCGAGACGAGCGAGACCAGGGCGCCGGAAAGGATCTGGATGTTGGAAACCCAGCTGAAGGCCCGGGTTTGCTCCTCCGGGCGGACGGTTGTGCCGACGAAGGTGTGGAGCGAGGGGTAGGTCATCAGGAGCAGGCCGCCGTAAACGAGAAGGGCGGCGACGGCCAGGCCAGCGGACCGGGGACAGGCCGATGACGAAAAGACAGACCGCCGCCCCGCCCAGGGTGGTCAGGAAGATGTTTTTCCGCCCGAACCGCCGGCTGAACCACCCGTAGGAATACCCGGTGACCGTTCCGATCCCCATCCAGAGGGCCAGATAGAGCCCGGTCTGTCCCATCGGGATGTCGAACCGGTGATTGAGAAGCGACGGGGCGTAAAAGACGGTGACCGACCAGCCCATCCCCCCGAAGAAAAATCCGGGGATGATAGCGCTTGACCGCGACCAGCGAACGCCACCAGGAACGCAGCTTCCTGCTGCGGCCGGATTTCCTCGTTTCGCGAGGGGACGCCGCGAAGGGACAGGAGGCCGAGCCGACCAGGACGAGCCCGAGATCCCGCCCAGACGAACAAGGGCGTCGTCCAGGACCAGCGTTGGGCCAGGAAACCGACGGTCAAGTAAGCCAGCATGACGCCGACGTTACCCGAGCCGCTTTGGATGCCCATGGCCGGTCCAGCTCCGTTTCCGGACCCGGCCGTGGATTTGAGATCCAGGCGATGATCAGCGGATGGTAGACGCTGGCGGCCAGGCGCAGAAGGATGAAAAACAGGAACAAGGCGCGGAAACGTCCGGGCGAAGGGGGTCAGGGCCAGGGCGGCGCAGATCCCCAGTCCGCTGGCCAGGCAGAAAAATCCGGTAATCCCGCCGGTACGAAAGGCGGACGACGCCGAATTGGATCAGCAGCGTGGCCAGCAGCCCGAGGTTGGAGAGCAGTCCGATCTGGGAGTAACGGGTGATCAGAAAGCCCTGGTTATAGAGGATCGGGAAAACCGTCGGGATGACGACCGTGGAGGCGTCCGTCAGGGCGTGAAAAAGCGAGGCGGAAATCAGGATTCGTTTTTTCATCATGAAAGAGCCACTCTAGCAAATCGACCGGTGAAGAGCAATCGAACGGATCAGGGCTGAGGGGTGGCGGGCGGGACCCGCGTTCGGGAGAGAAGGCTCGTCCAGCCCCCATTTTTTCTCGGCTCGGAGATAACGGACATCTTTTTTCGCCGGGACGAACGACATGGCCCGCTCGGCAAACGCCGTGATGGATAGAGCCGGATTGACGCCCAGGTTTTCCGGAATCTGGGAACCGTCGCAGACGAACATATTCGGGTATCCCTTGATTCTGTTTTCCGCGTCGATCACCCCTTCCTCCGGCGTCGGACCGAAGGAACAGCCGCCCAGGATATGGGCGGTAATGGGGGCGTTGACGGTCACCTCGGTGATGACGTTTCCGGCGACTCCCTTGACCCGCCCGGCCAACCGGCGGGCGAATTCGTTTCCGATGGGAATCCAGGTCGGATTCCGGCGGTCGTCCCCGGCCGTCGCCTTCAGAGTCTTGACGAAGGGGAAGAACCAGGGCCGCCGGATTTTCAAATGGAAAAAATTGTCGACGGTCTGCATGACCAGGAGGATGATCGTCTTTTTCGCCCAGCCGGACGGCTTCCGTAGCCGGGCGTGGCGGATGGGGTGGAGGATCTCGTTCCCGGCCCAGCGGAAAAATCGCGGGATCTTCTTCCGGCCGTCGGTCAGGGCGGCCACCAGGAGCGACATGGCGTCGTGCCCCTCGCCGAACCGGACGGGCTCGATGTGGGTTTCCCCGTCGGGATGGACGCTCGAGGTGATCGCGACGCCGGTGGTGAAATCGGCCTCGGGGTCGAACGTCCGCACGCCGAGCATCGTTTCGCTGTTGGTCCGGACATACCGGCCGAGATGCTCGGAGAGGTTGGGCAGGCGGCCCCGTTTTTTCAGATCGAGAAGGAGGCGGTTGGTCCCGAGCGTTCCGGCGGCGAAAACGATTCCTCCGGCCTTGAAGGTCAATCCTCTCCGGCCCTTCAGCAGGCCGGACGTTTTTTTCGTCCGGACGAGATACCCGTCGTTTCCGTCCGGGGAAGCGGGCCGGACGTCGACGGCTTTGTTCTCGGCGAAGATCCGGGCGCCGAATTTCCGGGCGAAATACAGGTAGTTTTTGTCCAGGCTGTTTTTGGCGTCCTTGCGGCAGCCGGTCATGCATTCCCCGCACAGCTCGCATCCGGTCCGGTCAGGGCCTTCGCCGTCGAAATACGGATCGGGGGAAACCTCGCCCTTCGTTCCGAAAAAAACGGCGACCGGCGTCGGCTGATAGGTTTCGCCCCGGTTCATTTCCGCGGCCGTTTCCCGAAGGAGAATGTCCTGGGCGGTTTCCACGGGATTGCGGACGACGCCGAGCATCCGGCCGGCCAGGTCATAGTATGGAGCGAAGGCCGCTTTTCCGCCCAGCCGGCGGAGGCTGTCTCTCTCGAAGAAAACGTCGGGAGGGACGTAGAGCGTGTTGGCGTAGTTCAAGCTGCCGCCGCCGACGCCCGCTCCGGCCAGGATGAAGACTTTATTCAGCAGGCGCAGCCGCCAGGTTCCGTGAAGGCCGAGCCCTGGCATCCAGAGGAATTTCCGAAGGTTCCAGTTCCGGCGGGTGAATTCGTCGGCCTGCCAGTGGCGGCCGGCTTCGACGATGCCCACGGTGTAGCCCTTCTGGGCCAGGCGCATGGCCGCCACGCTCCCGCCGAAGCCGGAGCCGATGACCAGGTAATCGAATTCGAAATCGCAAGCTTTCCGCATATCCTGCCTTTTCGTGGGTCAGACTTTACCGGAGAACGCTCTCGAGGTCAATGGAGGGGCGACGCCGGGAGGCGGCCTTGGCGCGGCTTTAAGCGATTTGGTATGATTCCGTGTCTCGATGAGCGAAACAAATCGGCCGGACCGTATGATGTCGCCGTCATCGGCGGAGGCGTCGTCGGCTGCGCCGTACTGCGGGAGCTTTCGCGCTACCGCCTCAAGCTCGTCCTCCTGGAAAAAAACTCCGACCTGGCCGAAGGCGTCAGCAAGGGCAACAGCGGCGTCATCCACGCCGGCTTCAACGTTCGGCCCGGCACGCTGAAAGCCCGGTTGAACGCCGCCGCCCTCAAGACCGTCTACGACCTGGCGGCGACCCTTCATGTTCCCCACCGGAAAACCGGAAAGCTCGTCGTCTCGCCTGACGATGCGGGACGGGCGGCATCTCGAGGAGCTTCGGCTTGGGGCGGGAAAAACGGCACGCCTGGCCTCGAGATCGTGGACGAATCCGCCATTCGGAGCGATCGCGCCGGAAGCCCGGGGCAAATGGGCCTTGTACTCCCCCTGGACCGGCATCATCTCCCCGTACGAATTTACGATCGCCCTGGCCGAAAGCGCCTTCCGCAACGGGGCCGAGGTTTGGTTGGGCCGGAGGTGACCGCGGTCGAGGCCCGTCCGGATCGATTCATTCTCTCCACGCCGGCCGGGCCGGTTTCGGCCCGCTGGGTCGTCAACAGCGCCGGTTTGTTCTCCGACGACGTCGCGGCGATGGCCGGTTCCGCGACCGCCCGCGTTTACGGCTATAAGGGCGAGTACCTGATCCTGGACAAATCGGCCGGCGAGATCCTCCGGATTCCGATTTACCCGGTTCCGCCCAGCGACGGCTCCCTCGGGCATCCATATCACTCCGGGAATGGACGGCAACATCATCCTGGGACCGAGCGGTGCTTATGTCGATGACAAAGAGCGATACCGCCTCGACCCGGCAGGTTATGCGACAAGTTGAAAGCCGAGGCCTTCGCCCTGGTCCCGGCTTTGCGGCGATTTCCGGTCATCCATGCCTATTCCGGCTTGAGGCCGCGAATCTACGGCCCGGGGGAGAGCGGCGCCGAGGCCGATTTCGTCGTCGCCGAGAGCGAGCGCCGGCCTCGTTGGATCGACCTCCTGGGGATCGAATCGCCCGGGTTGACCGCGGCCCCGGCCTTGGCCGCGATGGTCGCAGACATGATCGGATCCAAGGACGACGTGGAGCTGAAAACGGACTTCGAGCCGGGCCTGCCCGAACGCCCGAAGTTCGCCCATCTGGACGACGCGGCCCGCGTCGCGGTCACGTCCGCCGATCCCGACTGGGGCGAAATGGTCTGCCGCTGCGAGCATGTCACCCGGGCCGAAGTCCTGGCCGCGATCCGCAATCCTTTCGGCGCGAAGATCCCTGGACGCGATCAAGCGCCGGACCCGGTGCGGCATGGGCCGCTGCCAGGGCGGATTCTGCACACCCCGCATCGTCCAGATTCTCGAGGAGGAAGGCCTCAAACCGGAAGAGATCACCAAGAAGGGCGGCTCTTCGCGCCTCGTTTTCGGGAGGATCAAGCCATGATGGGCCGGGAATTCGATGTCGCCGTAATCGGCGGAGGGCCGGCCGGGCTGGCCGCCGCGCTGGGCGCCCGGCGGGCCGGGGCCGATGTCCTCCTCCTCGAGCGGGAGAACCGCCTCGGCGGCATTCTCAATCAATGCATCCATGACGGGTTCGGTCTGGCCTTGTACAAGGAAACCATTTCCGGGCCGGAATACGCCGAGCGCCTCATCGAGGACGTCGATCGGGAAGGGATCAAGGTTGAAACGGGGGCGATGGTTCTCGACCTTTCGGCCGATCGGACGCTCCGGATCAACTCTCGATCCGGGTACGGTCTCGTCCGGGCGAAATCGGTCGTCCTGGCCATGGGCTGCCGGGAACGAACCCGGGACATGATCGAGATTCCCGGCGACCGTCCGGCCGGCGTCTGGACGGCCGGTACGGCCCAAAACCTCGTCAATCTGCAAAACCTCAGGATCGGAAACGAGATCGTGATCCTGGGCTCGGGCGATATCGGCTTGATCATGGCCCGCCGGCTGACGTTCGAAGGGATGAAGGTCAAGGGCGTTTTCGAGCTCCTTCCTTGGGCCGGCGGCCTGGAACGGAACGTCCGCCAGTGCCTCCACGATTTTTCCATCCCCCTCGCGCTTTCGACCACCGTCATCGATATTCGCGGCCGGGACCGCGTTTCATCGGTCGTCGTCGCCCGGGTCGACGAGCGATTGAAGCCGGTCGCCGGAACGGAGCGGGAGATCGCCTGCGACACGCTTCTCCTTTCGGTCGGCCTCATCCCCGAAAACGAGCTGTCCGGGCGGGCCGGCGTCGATCTCAGCCCGGCGACGGGCGGAGCCATCGTCGACGAACGATTCATGACCTCCGCTCCCGGGATTTTTTCCTGCGGGAACGTCCTCCAGATCCATGACGTGGCCGATTGGGCTTCGCTGGAAGGATTCGAAGCCGGGAAAAACGCCGCGTCGTTTGCGCGCGACGAGCTTCCGGCGGGGGAGAAGATCGTCCGGATCGCGTCTGGAGACGGGATCCGGTATGTGCTGCCGCAAGTCGTCCGGCGGGGCGCCTCCGGCGTCGACCTCCATTTCCGGGTGACCCGGCCCCGGCGGAACGTCTGGATCGAGGGACGGGGCGTGTCGACGGGTACGACGCTTTTCCGGAGGAAATTTCCCCGGCTCCTGCCTTCGGAGCTTCAAAAGCTCGAAGCTGAAGAGCGCGCTCGACGAGGACCTGGAGGTTTCGGCCCATGATTGACCGGCTGACCTGCCTCCTCTGTCCGATCGGCTGCGAGCTCGAGGTGGAAACCGATGGAGAGCGGATCGACGTCCGGGGCCATCAGTGCGACAAGGGGCCGGATTTCGCGGCCGAGGAGGTCCTTCGGCCGAAGCGGAATCTGGCCGCATCCGTCCCGCTCCGCGGGACTTCGGACCGGATGGTTTCGGTCCGCTTGAGCGACCGTGTTCCCCGGGAGCTCCTGTTCCCCATCCTGGCCGAAATCGCCATCCTGCGGCCCGCCGCCCCCGTCCGCCGCGGCGACGTCCTCATTAAAAACGTCCTCGGCTCCGGGGTCGACGTCATCGCCACCCGGACGGTCGTTTGAATGACATGAATCTATAGCCTCCGGATGCGGGGCTGGTCCGAAATCGTCATTTCGCTTGCCGACCCGGAACGGGGACTTCGAGGAGATCCCTCTCACCCTCGTCTCCGAAAAATTTCCTCAATCTGAAAAAAAACGGGTGTTCCACTCGTCTTTTCGAGTGGAATATGAAAAGCGATGGTCCCGATTGACATGATATCACCTTACTGATATATATTGGTCGGGTGAGAAAGATGAGCCGCATGACCCGCACGATCATTTCGATTCCGGAGGAGGAAAAACGTTGGCTGGAAGTCTATAGCCGCCGCCATCGGATCTCGAGCGCCGAGGTCGTCCGACGGGCCATCCTGAGCTATCGGCGGACAAAAACGGAAAAAGGCCTGGCCCATGTCCTGAAAACAACGGCGGGAACATGGACGGCGATGAAAGGCGACAGCCGCGCCTATGTCGATTCCCTCAGAAAAGATTGGGAAAAAGAAGCGTGAGACCCGTCTTTCTCCTGGATTCCGTGATTCTCATCGACCATCTTCGAGGAATTTCAGAGGCGACGCGTTGGCTCGGGGGCCTTCGAGAGGACGAAGCCGTCATTTCGCCCATCACCCGGGCGGAGGTTTTATGCGGCGGCTCGGGCGGCGAAACAGCCGCGGCCGCGGTTCTTTGCGACGAATTCGATTGCCTGCCTTTGACGGCGGAAGACGCGACCCGGGCGGCGGCTTTCAGGAGGGAACACGGGGGAAGACTGCCGGATGCCTTCCAAGCCGCCCTCGCCCTGCGGCATGAATTGAAGCTTGTCACCAGAAATACAAAAGATTTTAAAGAGAAAAAATTTCCTTTTGTTGAAATTCCCTACAAAATAAAGGACTGAGAAAAGTCGGTTTCTCTCAGACGTCGATCCCCATGATTTTCATCAGGGCCAGAGCGTTGAAGCTCTCGCACCGGCCGGGCCGGAGGAGAAAATCGAAAACCAGCCGGTCGTTTTCGATCCGGCCGTCGAAATGAAAATTCAGGACCTTGTCGGGAAATTCCCCGGCCAGGTCGGTCAAATGCAGGTCGTGGGTTGCGACGAGGCCTGAAACGCTGCGCCGGGCCAGCTGGCGGAGGAGCGCGATCGATCCTACCTGCCGGTCAGCGGCGTTGGTCCCTTTCAGCATCTCGTCGATCAAGAAAAAGACCGGCTTTCCCTCCAGGACCGGGTCGAGAATGTCCTTCAACCGGCGCAGTTCGGCGTGGAAGAGGGACAATCCCCGGTCGAGGGAATCGTTGACCTTCATGCTCGTCATGAGAAGGGCCGGGGAGACGGTCATCCGGCGGGCGCAAACCGGCCCTCCGGCATAAGCCAGGACCAGGTTGACGCCGACCGTTTTGAGAAACGTGCTTTTGCCGGCCATGTTCGGCCCGGTGATGACGGCGATTTTCGGGGCCGTTCCGAAGTGCAAATCGTTGTTCGTCCGGCCACCCTCCGGGATCAATGGATTTCCGGCCGACTCCATTTCGAAAACGGAATCCCGGTCGGCGATTTCCGGAAATCCCCAGGACGGGTGATTGAAGGCCGCGTTGGCCAGGCTGGAGAGGGCGTCGATTTCGGCGATGGATTCGAACCAGGCCGGAACGCGGTCCGCTGTTTCCCGCCGCCAGAGCTCGATCCGGCGCAGGCAATGGAGATCCCAGAGAACGAGGACGTTGATGGCGACATACACGATCTGTCCCGTGCGGAATTCGAGCAGGCCGAGGATGTTCGACAGCTTTCGAATCCGGGCGGAAGCCGGAACGCCGTCCGATGCCAGCCGGGCCTTCAGCTCCCGGAGAAGGCCGGCCCGGAATTCGGAACGCTCGATATCGTTCAAGATCCGGGAATAGGATTTCAATAGATCGTGGGTTTTGGACATCAGCCCGTACGTCCGGGCGACGCGCTTCTCTCCGGCCAAAACGGTCAAGCCGTTGAGGAGAAGGCTGAGATAAAAGATCCAGCGGGGAAGGCCGAAAAACAATCCGGCTGCGGCCAGGAGCGCGATCAGGGGAAGAACAACGATGGCCGCCTTCAGGACCGGCCGGGTGAGAATCCAGGCCGGCTCTTTCAGAAACTCGGAAAGCCCGCCGATATGCCGGGCCGAGTCCCCGAGTCCGAGCCCGTGCAGGCGGAGCTCATGGCGGAAATCCAGGGCCGGAGCCAGTTCCCGGACCGCTTCCTGCCGGGCGATGACGGCCGGCCGCTCCGGCGGAGCCCCGTCTCCTTGAAACAGAAGCGCCAATCGGTCCCGCCCCAGCCTCGTCGCCGTGCGGTTGAGAAAGTGGAAGACGCTCCGGGGCCCGAATAATTCCAGGTCGGCGGAATAGGGATGGCCGGCGACTTCGGCATCCCGACCGTCATCGATATCGAGAACCGCATGGTCGAGCGAGCGGAGCTCGGCTTCCTGAACGGCTTTTAACGCCGATAGGCGGCGCTTCCGTCGCAGGACGGCCCCGTGAACGGCGGCCGCCGCAACAAACAATCCGAAGCCGGCTCCAAAGGGGAGCAAAGGCCGCTCCGCAGTGACGACCCGAACGAGAAGATAGATGTCGCCGGCCAGAAGGGCGAGCTTCCCGAATCCGAGAGCGAGGTCGAATTTTGCCAAGCGCCGCAAAGCGGCGTCGTACTCGCCGATCCTCCGGCGGTATACGGACGCCGGATCGGCCGGATTTGCGTGTTCCATGCAAACCAAATATCGGAGTCGGCCTGATCTGTCAAGCCCGGGCGCTTCTTGTCCGCTTCCGGACACCGATTGTTCGGACCGGAGACAACCCAAGCGGCCGAGACTTTGTGTCTCCTTCTGTTTTCCATCTGAATGTCTTGGCATGAAAAGTGCTGGAAAGGTGGAGCATGATTTCGACCGGCGATCCGTCCAGAGGGAAAAAACCTTTGATTCCCGATTTATGTAAAAGGAAATGATGATGAAAATTACATCTTTGCCGAAAACCGGCGTCGTGCTTATCGGTCTCCTGGCGATGATTTTTTCCGCTTGCGGGCCGGCTCCTCAAACCGAACTGACCAAAGAAGAAATCATCCAAAAAGCCTGGAAGGCGATGTTCGGAGATTTAAAAAACGAGGACGTCAACGTCCCTCTATGTCGAGGCCTTCTTTCATGGAAGCACGACCCCCAGTTGCCAGACGGTCAAGCGCCCAAACCTGTTCCGCAACGAGGTCGCTTCCGGGATCCTCGTCTTTGATGGAAAGCGGGCCGCGTGGGCCAAGCGGGGACCCGACGAGAAAGGCAATCCCCGGGGGCCTGAGCTGATCGAACCAGCATCCTGGCGGCATTTCGAGATCGATATCGCCATCCTTTTTCCGGCCTTTTTCGATTATCCCTCGGAGTATAAGGGCCGCGAAACGGTTAACGACGCCGAAGCGTACGTGATTCGGGTCAACCTCCCCCTCGGCGGATACGTGACCTATTTTGTCGACGCCCAATCCTTCAAGGTCACGAAGCGGCTCGTGAACTGGAACGGCGTTGAGGGCGACGATTGGGAGAACCTGGTGGATGGGCACGTGCAATATGACGGGATCCTTTTTCCGGACGGCTATCGCCACCCGGGCAGAAACGGCCTGGAGAAGGGGACGTTCCAAAACGTCAAAATCAACGTGAGTCCCGCCGACGATCTATTCAAGCTACCGGAGGAATTGATCAAGTAGAATCTCTTCCCTTTTTTCTTTTCTCCGCCGGCAACCATTAGTCCGGATAACCCGTATTAATGGTTGTCATGCGTGAGCTAACACTCTTCGAAACCATCTTCCTCTTGGCCGTCTCGGGCTTATCCGGGAATGCCTATGGCGTCACAATCAGGGCCGAAGTCGCCCGCATTTCCGGCCGGATGATTCCCTATGGAACGCTTTACAGCTATCTCGATCAGCTGTTCCGGAAAGGGCTTGTGGCCAAGGCCTTGGGCGGGCCCACCTCGGAGCGGGGCGGCCGGAGCAAAATTTTATATGAAATCACTCCGGAGGGAATCGCCGCTCTCCGGGAGGCCTCCCGGATTCAGAAATCGGTCAGCCTCAGTCTCGAGCGGTTCCTCAAGGCGGAGGCCTGACGGGTGGCCTTCTTCCGGACGAAAAAAAACGCGGCCCGTCCTCCCCGGGCTCTCCGCTGCCTGGCCGCGATGTCGCCTTACGGAGAGCGCTTCGCCGTCCTCGGCGACCTGGAGGAAGAACGGGGCCGCCTCTCGGACGGCCGCGAGCGGGCCCGGTTCGAAGCCTGGTGCCGGCGCCAAGTGTTCCGCTCCCTTCCCGTTTATTTAACAAATCTTGCGGTATGGAGAATCCAGATGTTCAAGAATTTTTTGAAAATCACCCTTCGGAACTTGGCCCGCCATCCGGGATTTTCGCTGATCAACATCCTCGGCCTGGCCGTCGGCTTGGCCGGCTGCGGATTTATCTTTCTCTTCGTCACTCATGAAACGGGCTTTGACCGGAGCTGGCCGGACGCGGACCGGATTTACCGCGTGGCCGAAGAGATCAAATCCGAGACTTCCACCCGGCAGTTTGCTCAAATCTCTTTTCCGTTCGCACCCGCGGTCAAGGCGGGCTTCCCGGCTGTCGAAACAGCCGCCAGGATGATGAATCTTGGACCGCGGCTTGTCGAAAATGGGGACAAAAAGTTCTATGAGGAGGGCATTTTCTGCGCCGATCCCGAAATCTTCGCGGTCTTCGGTTTTCCCTTAACGAGGGAAGTCCAACCGCGGCGCTTCTCCGTCCCGGCACGGCCGTCATCTCGGAGGCCGTTGCTTTAAAATATTTCGGGCCTGGGCCGGTGGTGGGAAAGACGCTCAATTTCAACGGGCAACCTCTCGAGATCACCGGCGTTTTCGGCCGGCTTCCGGCCGCCTCCCACTTGAAGTTTGACTGGCTTGTGTCGATGGAAACAGTCAAGCCGGTCTTGGGTCGGGAAATGGACAACTGGCACAACACCATGGCCGGCACGTATCTGAAGCTCCGGCCGGGAACGGACGCCGCGGCCTTTGAGCGAGGCGATGAGCGGCCTGGCCGAACGCCACGTCGGAGCCAAGCTCCGGGAATTCGGCCAAGTCTACCGCTATTTCCTCCAACCGGTTTCCTCCATCCATCTCGACTCTCATCTTCTTTTCGAGCTCCGGCCGTCCGGGAACCGGACGGTGTTGACCCTTCTTTCGGCGGCGGCCGTTCTCATTCTGCTCATCGCCATGTTCAACTTCGTCAGCTTGTCTACGGCCCGGTCGTCCCGCCGGGCCCGGGAAGTCGGAATCCGCAAAGTCGTCGGCGCCGTCCGCCGCCAGCTCGTCACGCAGCACCTGGGCGAGTCCGTCTTCATTACCGCCCTGGCCGCCGTCCTGGCCGTCTCGCTGACCCTGGTTCTTCTCGGCGCTTTCAACCGTCTGGCCGGGACGGATTTTCGGATCCCGGACCTTCTCACCCTCCGCTTTCTGGGATTGGGAATGGCCGTTCTTGCCCTGACCGCGTTCGGAGCCGGGTTTTATCCCGCCATGATCCTGTCATCGTTCAAGCCGGCGGCGACCCTCAAGGGATCGTTCGTCTCCGGGCGGCGCGGGCTTCATTTGCGCCGGGCGATCGTCGTCGGCCAATTCTTCGCCGCCGCTTTACTCGTCGCCGGCACCTTGATGATTGTCCGCCAGGTCGAATTCATGAAGAACCGGAATCTGGGTTTCGACAAGGAGCAGAAGCTCATCCTCCCCGTTCGGGGGAATCCGGTGTTCGCGGCTCGCTCCGAAGACGTCAAGACGGCTTTTCTCCGCCATGCGGCCGTCCGTGGCGCCGCTGCCTCCTCGTCGGTTCCGGGCCGCTCGTTTTCGAGCTTCAACGTCCGGTTGGTAGAGAAGGGGGCGGGCGCCAACTGGGCCATGAATCATCTCTTCATCGACGCCGATTTCACCTCGCTTTATGACATCTCCATGGCCGCGGGACGGGCGTATGATCCCGCCCGGATCGCGGACCGAACGGATAATTGGGAGGAAGAGCCGGTGTTCCTCGTGAACGAGTCCGCCGTTCGGACTTTGGGTTACAGCGAACCGGCGGAGGCGATCGGAAAGCGCATTCAGACGGGATTCGGCGGGCGAACGGGCGCGATCATCGGCGTTGTCCGCGATTTCCACTACACCGGGCTGCAGCAGGCGGTCGCCCCGTTGGTCCTGGAATGGAAGCCGGATTCTTTCCGCTGCCTGACGCTTTCCCTCGCCCCGGCCGGAATCGCGGAAACGCTGAAAACCGTCGAGCGGGAATGGAACGCCCAATTTCCGGGGAAGCCCATGGAGGCCGTTTTCCTGGACGAGGATTTCAACCAGCTGTATCAATCCGAGGAAAAAATGCTGACGATTATCCGCGTCTTCGCCGCCCTCGGGATGTTTGTCTCGTGCCTCGGCCTGCTTGGGCTTTCGGCGTTTATGGCCGAGCAGAAGCGCAAGGAGATCGGCATCCGAAAGGTCCTCGGAGCGGCAACGGCCGGCATCGCGGCCCGGCTCTCGGGCTCGTTCCTGGGCCTCGTCCTTCTCGCGGATTTACTGGCGGTCCCCGCCGCCTGGTTTGCGATGAACCAATATCTGCGGGGATTTGCCTTCCGGGCGGAGGTATCGGCCTGGCCGTTTGCGGCGGCCGCCGGTTTGACCCTGGCGATCGCTCTCCTGACCGTACTCTTCCAGTCGGTCCGGGCGGCCCGGATGAATCCGGCGGAATCGCTCCGGAACGAATGAAACAACCGCCTCGTCTTGATCGGGTTCAGATTTCCTTGACACGGATTTGATTTCGGAAATATCATGCTGCTTCAGGCTGAATCGACATCTCATGTTCAGGGAAGGAGAATCCATGAAGTATCAAGTTCTGGACGGGGAAATCCCCCGTCGCAAATTTCTGGAATTAGGATTCAAGGGAAGTCTGGCCGTCGCCGCGACGCCGGCGCTGATCGCCCAGCTCCTGTCCTGTTCGCCCAAGGGAGCGGCGAAATCCCCCTTGGCCCTCGAACCCGGACTCCTCGACAAGGTGATCCGCAAAGCCCTGGCCCAGGGCGGCGAGTTCGGCGAAGTCTATCTTGAAAACCGGATTTCCCGGTCGATCCTCCTGGAAGAGGGCAAATTTAAAAGCGCCGTCTTCGGGCTCAGCCAGGGAGCGGGCGTCCGGGTGATCTCGGGCGAGAAGACCGGATATGCCTATACGGACGAGATCTCCGAGGAGAAGCTTCTGCGCGCGGCTGAAGTGGCCGGAACGATCGCCAAAGGCGCGGGAGCGACAACGGAAGCCGCGGCCGTCAAAGCCTCCCAGCTCCCGTCGTTTGTCACCATCAAGATCCCGCTAGCCGATGTCGCCGACGAGAAACGGCTCGAGGTCATGCAGCGGGCCCACCAGGCCGCCCTCGACTACGACCCGAAGATCAAGATGGCCACGATCGATTATTACGACGAGATCCGGGGCCGGACCATCGCCAACTCCGAGGGGCTTCTGGCTGACGGATGAGCTACCTCTCCTATTTTTCATTATCCAGACGCTCGGCACCGGGAGCGGCACATCCCACATGGGCCGGGAACGGTTGAGCGCCCACGCCGGATTCGAGATGTTCGACGGCGGGGCGGCCGAAGACGGCGGCCCGCAATTGCGCCCGCGAATCGGTCGTGATGCTCGAAGCCAAGGACGCCCCGGCCGGAAAGCTCGACGTGGTCATGCAGAACGGCTGGGGAGGGGTCCTCGTTCACGAGGCCGTCGGGCATCCCCTCGAGGCCGACAATATCGCCAAGGAGATCGGGGTCTTCACGGGCAAGCTGGGCCAGACGGTCGCTTCGCCCGTGTTCACCATGGTCGACGACGGGACGCTGCCCAACTTCCGGGGGACGACGAACTTCGATGACGAAGGGACCCCGATGAAACGGAACGTCCTGATCCAGGACGGCGTCCTGCTCAAGTATATGAGCGACGTCCTCTCGGCCAAGCAGCTGAAAATGGAGCGGACGGGCAACGGCCGGCGCGAATCCTTCCGATATCTGCCCATTCCGCGGATGACCAACACCTTCATCGAGAAAGGCAAGGACAATCCGGCCGACATCCTGGCTTCGACCAAGTCGGGCCTGTACGTCCAAAGCCTGAGCGGCGGCAGCGTCAACCCGGTCGACGGGGTCTTCAACTTCACCTGCCGCGAGGCCTACCTGATCGAGGACGGCAAGAAGACCGTTCCGGTCAAGGGCGCCACCCTGATCGGCAATTGCCTCGACGTCATCCGGAACATCGATGCCGTCGGCAACGACCTGGATTTCGGCCCGGGGATCTGCGGCAAAGGGCAGGAAGCGGAAGTCACGGCCGGGCAGCCCACCGTCCGGATTCGGGGCATCAACGTCGGCGGCACGCGGGCCGGCCGCTAGAAAGGACATGAGCCATGGATAACAAAGCGTTAGCCGAACAGCTGGTCCAGCGCTGCTTGAAGAAAGGCGCGGATGCGGCCGAAGTCTACCTGGAGTCGAACCGGGAATTGAGCCTCGAGGTCAGAAACGGCGAGATCGAGACCGTTCAGGAAGCGGCCTCGGCCGGGGCCGGAATCCGGGTTCTGATCGGAGGGCGGCTGGCCTTCGCCAGCGTGAACGACCTTCGCGAGGCCACGCTGGAGGACGCCATCGGACGGGCCGTCGGATTCGCCAAAATCACTACGGCCGATCCCGACCATGTCCTTCCCGAGGACTCGACGACGGTCGAAGTCGCCGGCCTCTACGATCCGAACATCGCCGTCACTCCGCTCGACCGGAAGATCGAATTGATCAAAGCCGTGGAAATCGCGGCGATGAAGGATTCCCGGATCACCAAAAGCGCGGGCTCGGGTTATGGGGAAGGGGAGAGCGAGGTGTTCATCGCCAATTCCACCGGCCTCCTCAAGACCTATCGAGCGAGCGGATGCTCCTTCGGCGTTTCGGTCGTGGCCGAGAAGGGTGAGCAGAAATCGTCCGGCGGCGAATACTGCGGCCGGCGGTTTTTCGCCGACTTGAAAACGCCCGAGGAGGTCGCGGAAAAAGCCGCCCGGAAGGCCTACGAAACGCTCGACCCGGAAAAAGTCAAAACCCAGAAAGCGGCGGTCATCTTCGACTGCGACGTGGCCGGCACGCTTCTGGCCGGCATCCTCTCGGCGGTCGACGGGGAAAGCGTCCTCCAGGGAGCGAGCTTCCTCGGCGGGAAGCTCGACCAGAAAATCGCTTCTGACATGTTGACCGTCATCGACGACGGCCTCCGTCCGAAAGGACCGGCTTCGGCGCCGTTCGACGGAGAAGGCGTCACGACTCAGAACCCGGGTGATCATCGAGGCCGGCGTCCTCAAGGGCTTCCTCTACAACACGATCATCGGCAAGAAAGCCGGGGTCAAAAGCACCGGCAACGCCTCCCGCGGCGGCTTCACGCTCGCTTCCGGGAATCGGCGCCCACAATTTCACCATGAGCGCCGGGCGCGGCCAAGCCGGAGGACATCATCAAAGCGACGAAATCCGGATTGCTTCTCAAGGAAGTCACCGGCTACGGGATCAATCCCGTCAACGGCCAGTTCAGCGGCGGCGCCTCGGGATTCTGGATCGAGAACGGGAAGATCGCTTTTCCGGTCATCGGCCTGACGATCGCCGCCAGCGCCGAGGAGATGTTCAACGGCATCGAATGGTCGGCGACGACCTCGACCTGAACCGCGGCCTGGCCGCCCCGACGTTCCGGATCAAGCTGATGCAGATCGGCGGAGAGTGACCCTCGGATGATCGAATTCCAAGCCATCGATTGGAGCGGAATTCCAAAAACCGAGCACCGGGGCGAAACGGGGACCGCTTTCTGGCAAACGGTCCAATTTTTAGGGCTGCGCGTCCGGATCGTCGAATATTCCGCGGGATACCTGGCCGACCACTGGTGTAAAAAAGGCCATATCGTCCAATGTCTGAAGGGCGAATTCACGAGCGAGCTCGCGGACGGACGTCGCTTCGTCCTGAGAGAGGGAATGACCTATACGGTCTCGGATGAGGCGAGCTCGCATCGATCTTCCACGAAAGACGGCGTCCGCCTCTTGATTATCGACGGCGATTTTCTGAAGGGCGAAGCGAGCGCCGCGGCCCCGCCTTCCGGATTCATCTGAGGCGGACCGAGGAAAAAGCCGGCTCCTGTTTCTTGCGGCAACGTTTTTTCCGTCGGAGACGTCTGATCATTTGTCGGCCCGGCGGTGAAATGTTGAAGAGCGGAGAGCCCATGCTGTTTAAAGGATTGACCGCGACGTCCTGGAGACTCGGCCTGCGCCGGATCCGGCGCCAGAGGCTCTTTACGATCATCAAGATCGGGGGATTGGCGGTCGGTCTGGCCGCCGCTCTCTACGCCGCGGCCTACACCCGATTCGAAATGTCTTACGGCCGGTTCCATCTTAACGCGGACCGGATCTTCCGCGTGACAGGGCCGGAATTCCCCGGGACGCCCTATGCCCTCCGCGGCCGGCTGAAAAGCACGATTCCCGGGATCGAGGCCGCGACGGCCGTCAAGAGAATCTCGACGGCCGATTCCCGGTTGTATCTCCGGGCCGGGGACCGCCGCCTGGGGGAGGACCGTTTCTACGCCGCCGACTCCGATTTTTTCCGGGTATTCGGGGCTCGGTTCCTTGCCGGCCGCCCCGAAACATGCCTCGTCGATATTCGTTCCGTCGTCGTGACGGAAAGCGCCGCCCGGCGATATTTTGGAACGCCGGATTGCCTTGGCCGCGTTCTCCGGATCGACGACAGGCTCGATGTCCGCGTGGGCGCGGTGATCGCCGATTGGCCGGTCTCCAGCCATTTTTCGTTCAATCTTCTCGCCCCGGTCGGGGCCATGACCGAGCTTATGGGGAGGGACGACCGTGAGGTGTGGTCTTCCTGGAACTACCAGACGTATATTCTCCTGGCCGCCGGCGCGGATCCCGCATCCGTCATGGCCGCGATTCCCGGAGCGTTTCCCGAATCCTATCGCAATACCCGGGAAGACCAGCTGCGCTCCTTGCGGCTTCAGGACCTGCCGGGAATTCATCTGGGGCCCGTCTCCCGCGGCGAGTTCGAGCCCGGCGGCGACCGAAAGCGGGTTCTGGTTTTAGCCGCGATCAGCCTGCTGATCCTGCTGTCGGCCATGTTCAATTTTGTTAATCTGTCCACGGCCCAGTCGCTGCAGCGGCTTCGGGAGATGGGCGTGCGCAAAGTCCTCGGGGCCGGCCGCGGGTCGATTGTGCGCCAGATCCTGGTCGAATCCTATCTGCAGACCGGTCTTGCGGCCGCAATCGGAACGTTATTGTTCGGAGTCGCGTTCCCGGCTTTCAACCGTTTTTCCGGATCGGCCCTGAATGGGTCCGGGATCTCTTGGCCGCATACGGCCTTGTTTCTGGCCGCGCTGATCGTGCTTGTCGGGACGGCGGCGGGCCTTTACCCGGCGTTTGCCGCGGCGGCCCTGCCCGTGATCAGGGCGTTGCGGGGAGAGAAAGGCCTGGACCGGGGGAAATCGATGCTCCGGAATGTTCTCCTGGCTCTCCAATTTCTCCTCTCCTGCGGCTTGCTCACCGCTGCGTTCACCATCCAGGGCCAGATGCGCTTCATCCGCGGGCGCGACCTGGGGCTCGCCACCGACCGCCTCGTGAATATCCCCTTGCCTCCCGCCCAGGCGGGCCGGGCGGACGCCTTGAAAACGGACCTCCTCCGGGTTCCCGGGATTTTATCCGTTTCCGCTTCAGATTTCCGTCCCGGCCGTGATGGAAGCAACCAAACCTTCGTCTGGGAAGGGAAAGACCCGGACCGGGACGATTATCTCCGCTGGTTCGCCGTCGATGCGGATTTTATCGATACGTTCGGTCTGCAAATTTCGGCCGGGCGGAACTTCGGGCCGGCCGATCGGACGACCGGCGAGCTCCATTTCATTGTCAATGAGTCCGCGGCCCGTCTTTTCGGTTGGCCGGATCCGGTCGGACGCTCCCTTTCTTTCGAAGGCAGCCTCCTGGGCGACCGGGGGCGAATCGTCGGCGTCGTCAAGGATTTCAATTTCCGATCCCTCCATCATCCCCTTGAGCCTTTGGCTCTTCTAGCCCTGCCCGCTGAGATCATCCATCGAACGAGTGGAGGGGACCGATCGATCCCCCCTTTTAAAATGCTCTCGGTTAAGATCGACGGCCGGGAGACGTCCCGGACCTTGGCGGCCATTCAGGCTTTTTGCCTCGATCATTTTCCGGATGTTCCCGGATCATGGAATTTCTTCGACGAGGAGTTCGGCCGATCATACGCGGCGGAAGTCAAAACCGGCCGCTTGCTCGCGGCCTTGTCCTTCCTGGCGGCCGCGCTGGCCGGCCTAGGGGTTTTCGGCTTGTCGGCTTATTTCGTGGAGCGGCGGCGCAAGGAGATCAGCCTCCGGAGGATTCTCGGCGCCTCGACGGGACGGATCGCGGCCTCCTTTTCACGCGGATTTCTCGTCCTTCTGGCGCTTTCGGCCGCGGTCTCGGCTCTCCCTTCTTTCCTGTTCCTGCGGGGCTGGCTGGACCGCTTTGCCTATCGAGTGAGCCTGGGCCCCTGGTTTTTTTTCGCGGGATTCTTGTCTATGGCCGCCCTCCTTTTCCTCTCCGTCGGCGTCAATATCTTCCGGGCGGCGGAGGCCAACCCGGCGGAGAACCTGAAGAGCGATTGAAGGTCGACCGGCAAAGGGCCGGGCTCGGCAGATCGCGTCCTTTTCTCCCGGATTGACAAACAGGGGGAGAGACTGTATGAAAAAGACATATCCCTGCCACATGGAAGAGAAGATGAAAATCATCCTGGCCCTGATGACGGGACTCCTAGCCGCGGCCGTTCTCGACGGATTCGGAAATTCTCCTTCCGATGACACCATGCGTCGGATCAAGGTCGGAGACATTCAAATGGCCTATCGGATCCTCGGCAGCGGGGATCCCCTGGTCTTGATCATGGGATATGGCAGCACGATGGAGCTGTGGGAACCCGGATTGCTCCGATCCCTCTCCGCGTCCCATCGGGTCATCGTTTTCGACAACCGGGGCATGGGGAATTCCGAAGCGGGGCAACAGTCGTTCTCGATCGAACAATTCGCCGACGATACGGCCGGCCTGATTGAGGCCCTCGGCCTTCCCAAAGCCAGCCTGCTCGGCTGGTCGATGGGCGCCCTGATCGCGCAGGAAGTCGCCCTCCGGCATCCCGAAAAAGTGGACAAGCTGATTTTATACGCCGCCCACTGCCGGGCGGATCTCTATCCCCCCGCGCCGGAGATCATCCAGAAGATGACGGACACTTCGGGCACGCCGGAGGAACAGGGGATGAGATTCATCAGCGTTCTCTTCCCCGCCGATTGGCTCCAAAGCCACGGCCCGCGTCTCCAGGAAATCTTCTATCGCCCGATGGGAAACATCCCGCCGGAGATCATGGGCCGGCAATCCGAAGCCATCGGCTCCTGGAAGGGGTGCTGTGAGAGGTTGGGCGAAATCAAACTCCCCACGCTGGTCATCGCGGGAGCCGATGACCAGCTCGTTCCGGCCCAGAATGCCCGGTATCTGGCCGAAAAAATCCCCCATGCCCGGCTGGTCCTGGTTGAGAACAACGGTCACGGCCTGATGTTCCAGTCTCCGGAATTGTTCGCCGGGACGGTGACGGAGTTTCTGAAGAAATAACCGGACGGGGATTCCTTGGCCCCCCGGCAGTGACTTTTGTTTCTGCCTTCTTTACGTTTAACAGGCGAAAAAATTTTCTGAGGGTTTTCGAGGAGGACGGGCCATGAAAAGAACGCGGATCTCCATTATCTTGCCGGTATTCCTGGCCGCGGGGACGGCGCGTCCTTCACTAAGGACGGCTGTCTCTGGCTGGACGGATACCCGCGGTTCTTCCACCTGATCCGGTGACGTTCCGGGCTCATCGCCCTTTCGCCCGGTTTACCAGAATCGCCGGTACTTGAACCGGTTGATCCGGGCGGCGTTGTCCGCATCGATGATCTCTGTCCGGTCCGCGTATTGGTAGGAGTAGATCGTCTCGAGGTCGTACCGGGGATCTCCCGGGGGGTAATCGATGGTCCCGAACAGATGCCCCAGCTCGTGGAGCAGCTGGGAATCGTGGCCGACGATGACGCAGTTTCCCAGGTAATGGGCGGCGCCGACGTCCATCCATTGATCCGGCGGGAGCGCGGATCGCATCGTCCTTTCCGGTCATGAGAACCAGGATCTGGGTGCTCCTCCGGTCGACGTTCTTTTCGGCGTAAACAAGGATGTCGGAATACTCCGTTAAATGTTCCGGTCGGTCCCAGGCATCGATTCCGAGGAGCCGGAGGCGAATGTCGAAGTCCCTTTCCAACCGGGCAGGTTGATACCGATCCAGAAGATCCGTCAGATGGTTTTTCCAGTCGGGCCGGGATTTCCGGTAATCTTGGTCGGCGAGCACCCGGGCGAATAGCTCCACCGGACCGGAAGGCGGGAAAACGGCCTGCCAGGTGTTCCGGAAAACGAAGTTGGCCGCCCGCTTAGCGAAATAGGCGTGGCCGCGCAGGACATAGTCGGCGACGGAGAAGCTCGAGGGCGAAGATCACTAACACGGCGGCCAGGATCTGAGCCGCCCGCTTAACGGTGAGCGAACCGGCCGTCAATCGAAATATCCCGTCAGATCGTCCCGGTTGAGGCCCTTCTCCAGCGCCACCCGGGCCACGGCCCGGGCGACGTTCTTGTGAAGCCCAAATCCAGCGGGCTGGGAACGATCTCGCCCTTGGGGGCGGAATCGGCGATGGCCCGGGCCGCCGCAAGCAGCATGTCCTGGGTGATGCGGGGGACATTTGCGTCCACCGCGCCCCGGAAAATCCCCGGAAAGCCCAGGACGTTGTTCACGACCTTGCCGTCGGCGGCGAAAGCCGCTCCGGCCTCCATGGCGGCGGCCGGGTCGATTTCGGGAACCGGGTTGGAGAGCGATAAAATGATCTGGCCGCGGCGGACCATCGACGTCTTGACGAGCCCGGCCGCGCCCGTCACCGTGACGACGACATCGGCCGAGGCCATGATTTCGCCCAGGCTCGAGCGCGTCCCGCCGTATCCGTAAAAACGGCGGAGCGCTTCCTCGGAAAGGTCCGCGCCCAGGACCGTCCGGCCGGTGTAAAACATCAGCATTTTGCCGATGGCCATCCCGGCCGCACCCAGCCCGACCACCCCGATCCGGCAATCGCGGAGGGGTTTGGCCGCGGCTGTCTTTTCGGCGTTGAGGAGGGCGGCAACGACGACGGTGGCCGTCCCGTGCTGGTCGTCATGGAGGACCGGGATATCGACCCGGTCCTGAATCCGGGTTTCGATGTCGAAACACCGGGGCGCGGAGATATCCTCGAGTTGGATGGCCGAGAAGGTCGGGGAGATAGCGACCACGGCCGCGACGATCTCGTCGACGTCCTTAGTGTTGAGCAGGATGGGGATGCCGGACAGGCCGGAAAACGTCTCCATCAGGCTGGCCTTGCCCTCCATGACCGGCATGGCCGCCTGCGGCCCGATGTCGCCCAGACCGAGGACGGCGGTCCCGTCGGTGACGATGGCCACGAAATGGCGGATGGAGGTGAACCGGCGGACGAGCTTGGGATCTTTCTGAATCTGGAGGCAGACCTCGGCCACGCCCGGCGTGTAGACCCTCCGGAGGACTTCGAGGCTGTCGATTTTATAGCGGCTCCGGATGGCAATCTTCCCGCCCTGATGCATTTCCATCACATCGTCCCGGACTTCGAGGAGCTCGACGTTGGGGACGGCCCCGGCCGCGGCGATCAGCTTCTTCATCGCCTCCGGCCCGTTGGCGAAGACGACGATGTCGCGCTCGACATGGCGTCGTTCCCTGGCGGAGGACCCGGATTTCGCCGATGTCCCCGCCGGCTTCGCCGAGGGCGGATAAAAACCGGCCGAGGACACCCGGGAGCTGCCGCAGGCGGCAGCGGAACGTCCGCATCGTTTTTTCTTCCCACCACATCAGCGTCCTCCTTCGATAAATCCAGGCTAAAAGTTGCGGATCAGTCGATCAGGAGAAAGGCGTAGCGGTTCATCGCCTTGTGATAATCGGACAAGACTTCGATGGGGTAGCCGGCCCGCAGAACCGTCGAATAAACGTCCACGGCCAAGGCCTCGGGCGTCGGCCGGGCTTTTTTCGGATTTTTGCACTTGTCCCGGGAGCCGCCGCAATCCGCGCAGATCGTGCAGCTGTCCATGAACAAAAGGAAGGCCTTGACGTTCCCCGCGAGGAACACCTCCCGCTCGAGCTTGCTGAGGCCGGCGTTGATGTCTCGGGTCCAGGCATGTCGCTCCTCGGGATCGTTCACTTTTTTTTCGAAGTGGAAGATCACGCCGCGCCGGTAATCCTGGAAAAAGCGCGTGCATTCCTCGACCGAGGGTGTGTTGGGCGGGCAGGTCCCGCATTTCCCGTATTCCGGGCAGCCGAACAGGCACTTCATCCGGACCCAATTCGCCGTGACCGTGTCTTTGGGCGGGAACCATTTGAAATCGTCGAAGCCATTGTGGCGGAAAAGATCTTCAAGCGCGGCCTGATCGGGCATGGTTGGGCTCCTCGAGGATATCAAGGTCGGAAAACGGCGCCATTATAGCATATAATAGGGGACCCGAAAGGAAACCCGTGACGCCGATCGAGACCACTCCACGCCCCGTCGTCATCCTCGTCCGCCCGGAAAATCCGGAGAATATCGGCCTGACTGCCCGGGCGATGAAAAACACCGGCTTTTCCGAGCTTCGCCTGGCCGGCGTCCGGCGGGTGAGCCCCGGGGCCTTCCGGACCGCGGTCCACGCCGAGGAGATTCTGGAGGGGGCGAAGCTTTTCCCGACGCTCGAAGAAGCGACGGCCGACTTACAATTTATTGCGGCCTCCACGGCCAAGCGGCGGACGCTTGCGACCTGGGTGGATTGGGACGAGGCCGCCGGCCGGATTGCAGCCCTGCCTCCGACAACCCGGGTCGGGTTTCTTTTCGGCAACGAACGAACGGGCTTGACCGGCGCGGAGCTCGGCCGGGCCAACCTGGTTTTTACGATTCCCCAGGCCGGCCGTCAGCCGTCCTACAACCTGGGGGCGGCCGTGCTTTTGACCCTCTACACGTTGTTTGCCCGAGGCCGGTCCGGCCCGCGGGCCGCCGTTCTCGAGCGGGACGCGCCGCTCCCGCGCCGGGAGCAGGACGAGACGATCGACCGGATCATCGCCAAGCTTTCCGGCCGGGGCTTCATCCACCGGACCAACCGGGACCATGTCTCCGCTTGGGCTCGCGATTATTTCGGCCGGACGGCGATGACCGCCCGGGACCGCGGATTTCTCCTCGCCCTTTTCGATAAAAAAGCGATCGACGATTTTTCCGACGGAAAGGAGTCCTGAAATGGCCGACAACGACTTCAAGGTGACGTTCCCCGGAGGCGTGAAGGTGGACGCGACGTTCCGCGAATTCACCCTCCACACCGACCAACCGGTCCGGGACGGCGGGGAAAACACAGCCCCCTCGCCGTTCATCCTGTTCTTGGCCTCGCTGGCCACCTGCGCCGGATATTACGTGATCTCGTTCTGCCAGAGCCGCAAGATCCCGACCGAGGGGATCGGCCTGACGATGAGGACCGAGCGGGACGCCAAGGGCAAGATGATCGCCCTCGTGTCCATCGAAATCAGCCTTCCCCCGGATTTCCCGGAGAAATATGTCTCGGCCGTCGTTAAAGCGGCGGAGCAGTGCACGGTTAAAGCCCACCTCCAGTTCCCGCCGGACATCGAAACGAAAGCCGTCGTCCGGAAGGGATGAAACCGGCTCGTCGTCCTGGGCCTCGACCTGGCCGGCTCGCCCCGGCGGCCGACCGGGGCGTGCGTCCTCCGGGCCTTGAAAGCGGAAACGATGATTCTCTTTGCCGACAACGAAATCGAGGCCCTGGCCGAAACCGTCCGGCCCGATCTCATCACGGTCGACGCACCGCTCAATCTTCCTCCCGGCCGGGCCACGTTCGAAGACCGGAACGGCGCGCATTACCGTCCTTGCGACCTGGAGCTTCGGGCCAGGAGAATTCCCTTTTTCCCGATCACCCTCGGGCCGATGCGGGCCCTGACCCTGCGGGGAATCTCCCTGAAAAAAACGCTCGAGAAGCGCGGCAACCGGGTCCTGGAAATGTATCCCGGCGGAGCCCAGGACGTCTGGGGGATCCCGCGGGCCAAGCGGGACGCGGCCGGGCTGCGGCGCGGCCTCGGGCGCCTCGGCCTCAGCGGCCTGGGCAGGAGCCTTTCCGACCACGAGCTGGACGCGGCGACCGGGGCCTTGGTCGGCCGGCTTTTTCTCCTGAAGAAAGCCGGATATTACGGCGATTTCGAAACCGGCGCCATTCTCATGCCGCGGGATTTGCGGCCGAAAAGATCTTAATGAAGGAGAAGCCCTCATGCAATTGAAAAAAGCTTTCTTCGCGTTCGGCGCGGCGGCCCTTCTCTTGGCCGTTTCCGCCTTCGCGCTATCCGCCCAAACCCGCGGCGTGGACCACGCCAAGCGGTACGACCGGCTGGTCATCCGCAACGTGATGCTCATCGACGGGAAGGGAACGCCGATGCGCGGTCCGATGGACGTCATCGTCGAGAACAACACAATCGCCGCGGTCCGCGGGGCCGCCCGTCCGGAATCCTACGCCAAGGACGCCCATGTCCTCGACGGGACCGGGATGTACCTCCTGCCCGGACTGATCAACAACCATATCCATCTCCATGACGAGCGCGCCGGGATCGCCCAGCCGTTCGAATACCAGCACAAAATCTACCTCGCCTGCGGCATCACCACGGTTCGGGACGTCGGGAGCGACGTGCCCAAGGCCCTGGCCGAGCGGAAAAAAAGCGCCGACGGCGTCATCGCCGCACCGCGGATCCTGGAATATATCGTGGTCGGGGGCCGGAACCCCGAGGAAGCCCGGGCGGCCGTCCGCCGGGTCAAAGACCAGGGCGGTGACGGGGTCAAGATCTTCGGGATGGACCGCGACATCATGGCCGCGATCATGGAGGAAGCCAAGAAGCTCGACCTCATGGTCGCCCACCATGTCGGGGTCGAGGAAACCGACGCCTGGGACCTGGCCACCTTCGGCGTGGATACGGTCGAGCACTGGTACGGCATCCCCGACGCCGCGCTCCACGGTTCGCAAAAATTCCCGCCGACCTACAACTACAACAACGAAAGCGACCGGTTCCGTTGGGCCGGCCGGTTATGGCGGGAAGCCGACCCGGTCAAGCTCGACAAGGTCCTCCAGGCGATGATCGGTATGAACGTGGCCTGGCTGCCGACGTTCAGCACGTATGAGGCCTGCCGCGACATGATGCGGGCCCGGACCCAGGAGTGGTTCAAGGACTACCTCCATCCGACCTTGGAGAAATATTTTGAACCCAGCCCGGAGCGCCACGGAGCGTTCAGCTGGGGCTGGTCGACCGAGGATGAAATCTATTGGAAGGAAAACTACAAGATCTGGATGAAAGCGGTCCGGGATTTCGCCGACAAGGGCGGCCTGGTCGGGGCCGGCGACGACGCCGGCTTCATCTATACGCTGTACGGCTTCAGCTTCATCTCCGAGCTCGAGCTCCTGCAGGAGGCCGGCTTCCACCCGGTCGACGTCATCCAGATCGCCACCGGGAACAACGCCGAGATTCTGGGCCTGGGGGACAAGCTTGGCCGCATTCGCCCGGGTTTCCTCGCGGACATGATTCTGATCGACGAAAATCCGCTGGTCAACTTGAAATACCTCTATCCGACCGGCGTGCTCGACCTCAAGGACGGAAAGCCGATCCGGCGCGGCGGAGTGAAGTGGACGATCAAAGACGGTATCGTTTACCACACCCCCACGATCATGAGCGAGGTCAAGGCGATGGTGGCCAAGGCCCGGGCGGAGATGAAGTGAAGCTTTGAAGCCTCGGTTTTCCAAGCGGATCGTTTTCGTCTTCCTTTTGGCCGGGCTGCTGGCCGGCTGGACGGAAGACGTGTCGGCCCTCGATCCCCACCTTCCGGCAGCCCGTTATCTCGTCGACCGCTGGGGTTTGGCCGAGGGTTTGCCCCAGAGCACGGTCACGGCAATCCTCCAAACCCGGTCCGGGCGTCTTTATCTCGGAACCGGCGGAGGATTGGCCCGGTTTGACGGCGTACGCTTTCAAGGCTTTTCCTCCGGCAAGTTCGAGGCGGAGACTCACGATATCGTCGGCCTTTATGAAGACCGCCGGGAGAATCTGTGGATCCGATTGAATACCGGTTTAGCCCGTTTCGATCCGGCCGAGGGCCGGGTTCTTCCTGTCGGCCTGGATGGGCCGGTGAATATTCGAACGATTTTCGAGGATCGGTCCGGCCGCCTTTGGCTGGCCGCGAAGCAGGGCGCCTATGTCTCAGCCGGGGAGCCGTTTCATCGGCTCGCCGGTCCGGGAACGGTTCTCTCCGTCGACGAGGACGATCGCGGAATAATCGTCCTGGATCGGGAAAACGGCCTCTGGCGCGGTAACGCGAACGGCCTGAGGCTTGGGCCTTCCTGGGAAGCCCTGGGTCTTTCGGGAGTCGTTTCGGCGATGCGGGCGGCCGATGGCTGGCACCTGGTAACGGATCGGGGAATCGTTCGTTTCGAGGAAATCTCCGGAAAAATCGAAGTCTTGGGAAAAAAATTTTCCGAATTCGAGCGTAACATAAAATGGGATCTTTATCAGGACCGATCGAGCCGCCTCTGGCTGTATTCGGAACAATCCGTGAGATGTCTTCCGCCGGGCCGGGATGATTGGATAACCGTCCTGGACACGACCGGACTCGCCGCGCCATTTGAGGCCGGTGATGGAACGATCTGGATATCCACGCCAAAGGGATTATTCCGGATTTCCGGTAGAGAATCGTTGCGGCCGGAGCACATTCCTCTTAACGGCGAACCGATTTACGGCCGGCCGTACGAGGACAATCAAGGTCATCTTTGGATCGGTTTAAGACATGGATTGGCCCGGCTCCGGAACCCTCGGGTGATAACCGTAGACTCGGCGACGGAGGGAACGCCTCTCCGCGTCGCCCGGCGTCTTTTCCTGGATCGGGAGGGTGTTATCCACGCGTGTTTCGATGATTCTCCCCACCGGATCTATACCTTCCGGGACGGTGGTTGGTCGCTCGATTTCGACGGCCGGGGAATGAAGCTCGAAGCCGATTCCATTTTCCAGGACCGCACGGGGGCGCTCTGGTTATTTGACCCCCGGTCCGGCTTGGAAAGGATAAGTCCGAAGGACAAGTCGCGCCGGGCTTTCTCCGCGGCCCGCATTCCCGGAACCGTCCAGGCGTTCATCCAGGATCGCGAGGATAGCAGTCTGGCTGGGAACGACGGAAGGCCTGGTCCGCTGGGATGACGAACGGCCCGAGACGTTTCGGACCGCCGAAGGCCTGCCCAACGACAACGTCCGCGACCTCCTGCTCGATCGGGCCGGCGCCCTGTGGATCGCGACCTCCCGCGGAGTCGCGGTCCGAGCGGGGGGAGCCTTTTCGCGAATCGGTCCGGAATCCCTTGTGGTTTTAAAATTTCTGTTGGACCGGGAGGGCATCGTCTGGATGGCCGCTTCCGATGGATTGTTTCGATTTCGGGGCGGGGAGCTCGTTCAGCTCACGACCCGGGACGGCCTCGCCGACGACGCGATCTTTTCCCTTCAGGAGGACGAGTCCGGAGACTTCTGGCTATCGTACCGTCGCGGATTGATGAGGGTAAAAAAGAGTGAGCTGGACTCGGCCGCTGCGGGCTTGGGGCGGATCCGGCCGCAATTCTTCGATCGGACCGACGGAATGGCCGAGGTGGAGGCGAACGCCAGCGCCCAGTCGACGCTTCGCGATCATCAAGGCCGGATCTGGTTCTGTACGATGGGCGGCGCCGTGGCCGTCGAACCGGCGAAGCTCGCGATCAACCGGACCCCTCCCCCCGTGGATATCGAAAGCGTCAGGGCCGATGGCGTCGAACATCGGGGCGGATCCTTGATCCTTCCAGCCGGGACGAGGCGCGTAGAGTTCCGGTTTACCGCCACAGACTTCCAAAATCCGCGAAACGTCCGCTTCGCTTTTCGTCTCGAGGGATATGCCGAGCCTTGGACCGAAGGGGGCGGGGACGGCGAGCGCGCCGTATCCTATACGAACCTCAAACCGGGACCTTATCGTTTTCATGTCCAAGCGGCCAACAGCGACGGCGTCTGGAATCTTGAAGGTGCCGCGGTTTCGCTGGAAATTAAGCCCTTCTTCTGGCAGACGACCATGTTCCGGATATCGGCCGCTCTCCTCCTTTTGGCGGCCGCCATCCTTGTCCTCCGCGTCCTGAAGAAATTCGTTTTCCTCCTGGCCTTTTGGAGGAAGAACCGCCTGGTCGGATCTTATGTCCTGGAAGACGTGATCTCCGCCGGATCGGCTTCGACTGTCTATCGCGGGCATCACTGGTTGTCGAAAAAAACAAAAGTCGCGGTGAAGATCCTCAAGCCGGAGCTGGTCGGAACCCGGGCCGATGTGAAACGGTTCAAGCGGGAGGGGGCTTTAATTGATATGCTGGAAACGCCCCGACTCGTCTCGGTTCTGGCCCGCGGCGAACATGCCGGGACGTTTTACATCGTCATGGAGTATCTCCGCGGCCAAACCCTGGCCGAGCGGTTGAAAGCCGAGCCGCCCGTCGACCGGGCCGAGGCCGTGCGGATCCTCATTCAAATGGCCGAAACCCTGGACGAGATTCACCGCCAGGGGATCATTCACCGCGACCTCAAGCCCTCCAATATCATGCTGGTGAAAGACCCCGGCCGGCCGGATGCCGTCAAGCTTCTCGATTTCGGCGTCGCCTCCGGCCCCGTTCCCGAGGCGGAAGGGGAAACCCGCTTCTTTTCCGGGACGCTGGCTTACATCGCGCCCGAACAGACCCGCAACCGGGAAACGCCGGCGGCCGATATTTACTCCCTCGGGATGATCGCCTATGAGCTTTTCGCCGGCGCCCGTCCGTTCAAGGATTGCCGCGCTCATGAATTGCTGGAGGCGATCCTCCACCGGAGTCCGGCTCCGGTTCAAACCGTCGTCCCCGGACTTTCGATCCGGCTGGCCGATGTGGTGATGGCGATGCTGGAGAAAAATCCGGCCGACCGGCCGTCTGTGGAGCGGATTATGGCGGTTTTACGGGAAGAAGCGTTCGGCCTTACGTGATTCCCAGGCGCTTGATTTTTTTCAAAAGCCCCCGGTAGGTCATCCCGATTTCGCGGGCGGTTTTCGACTTGTTGCCGTCGTTTGCGGCCAAGCGGGCTTCGATCTCCATTCGTTCAGCCTGAAGAAGCTTGTCCCGCATGGAGAATCCGCTCGTTTCGGCCGGGGTCGAGTCGGGGCGGACGGCGGCGACGATTCCCGGCAGAAGATGGTGGCTTCCGATCACTTCCCCGTCGTCGATCATCTCCAGGATCCGGCGGATTTCGTTTTCCAGCTCGCGGACGTTCCCCGGCCAGGAATACCGCATCAAGACGTCCTCGGCCGCTTGGGAGAATCCGGCCGGACGAACGCCGTTCTTTTCGGCGTAGAGCCCGGCGAAATGGCGGATGAGAGGGGAAATGTCTTCGGGCCTCTCCCGGAGGGGCGGGATCCTCAACTCATGGACGCGAAGCCGGTAGAAAAGGTCTTCCCGGAAGCGGCCGGCGCCTAATCGGGCATACACATCCTGGTTGGTCATGGCCAGGATGCGAAGATCGACCGGGATCGGGATTGTCCCGCCGAGCCGGGTTACGGCTTGTTCCTGGATGGCCCGCAGGAGCTTGACCTGAACCTCCAGGGGCATGTCGGCGATCTCGTCCAAGACCAGCGTCCCTCCCGAGGACGCTTCCATCATGCCGACTTTCCGCGATTTTGCGTCGGTGAAGGCTCCCGGCTCGTGGCCGAACAGCTCGCTCTCGAGCAGAAGCGGAGGAATCGCGGCGCAATTCAAGGCGATGTAATTTCGGCGGCCGGAAAGCGCGTGGATCATTTTCGCCAGGAGCTCTTTCCCTGTTCCGCTTTCTCCCAGAATCAGGACAAAGCTGGATTTGGGGGCGATCCGGCGGGCCTGGTCGACGAGTCTCCGGAAGCCCGGAGCCGCGCCGATGAGCGTCACCCGGGGATCTTGATAGAGTGCCGGGACGGTGCGGCGGGGCTCCGTCAGAGGCTGTTCCAGCCGACCGTGGACTTCGATGATTTCCAGGAGACGAAAAAAGAAGTCCAGGCCGGGAAGGCTGGAACGTTCGTCGTCGTCGGCCAGCAGCCAGAGTCCGGCGGTCTTGTCTCCATGGCTTTGGGGAAACCGGATCGCCCGGTATTTCCGGCCGCCGATAGTTGCGATCTCATCCGGGGAGAGGCGGGAGAAATCGATTTGGGCCTCGCCGCGTTCCCCGTTCCAAGGGATGAGAGCTTCCTCTCCGGAGGCTGAGGAGAAAAAGAGCAGATGTCCGGGGAGTATCTCTCCGAGCAGCCGCCGGAGGCGTCCGAAAAAGACGGAAGGATCCTCTTGAGTCAGGGCGGCTTCGGCCGCGGCTTGGAGGGCGAGCTCGAAACGATCGCCCCTGGTTTCGGTGTCCAATTCGCGGGAGCCGTCCGGCCTGATCTCCCGGGCGAGGGCGGCGAAAATCTCCGACAGCGATCGGCTGAGGGCGAATTCCCGGGGATCGCCTTTTTTAAAATAGAAGCGGGTGGCCCCCACGGAGAACGATCCGTTCAGGCCGATCCGTGTTTCCTTGATCAACCGGCCATCGACCGCCGTGCCGTTGCGGGAGCCCAAATCGGACAGGACGACCTCGTCTTTGTCCAAGACGAGGCGGCAGTGATTTTTCGAAACGTCCCGATCGGTCAAGGAGAGGTCGTTTCCCCGGCCGCGTCCGACCCTCGTTTCCGGCTTGTTCAAGGGATGCTTCTTCAGCATCCCTTCCTTTTCATAAAGAAGAAAATACATGCGGGCATTATACTAATTTCCCCGGAGACAGTGAACTAAAAATGTGAACTCTTGTTCCTACTCGTATCTTGATTGAAGTCAGGCAGTTTGAGAAAAATGCGATTCCACGTCGGTTCAAAGGGGAGAATTTGAGTTCCTCCCGCCGGGATGAAGACGCGACGTCACCCGTTTTCTGATAATCCGTAAGTTATTTAATATGTTGTAATTATATGGAGTTAAGGAAATCGCCGGTAAACTCGCCGATCTGGCACATAAGTTGAATAACTCTATCGAAGGATTGATGGTGGAAACCAGGAGCCGGAGGAAGTCTTCCGGCTCCTAATTCGGGCCGGTTACCGCTTTTTTGGAGGAGATTCCATGTCGCGCATCAAGTCGGTTCGTTCCTTTCGGAAGGTTTTGATCACGCTCACGGCGCTGGGCGCGCTTTCCGTCTTTGGAAGCGCCCAGGTGATTCATCAGACATTTCCCATCAGCTGGACCGCGGGTCAGCTCGGCGATGGGACGTATGCCAGCTGGAACTATCAGCCGTATACGACCTTCTCGAGCTCTCTCGGACAGCTGCAGAAGGTCGAAATCTGGATTTCGTTGACGGCGACCGGCCTGATTCCCGGAGATCAGCTGAGAATCGTGAACAACTTCTTTACCGGATGGTCCCCGTCGGCTTATCAGGATGCCCGCGACCAGACCATGAGTTGCCCGAATGAGACGACGACCTTCACTCAATCGATTGTCATCACCGATCCGGCCGCCTTGCAGATTTGGGTGGACCCCCTGTATGGGCCTGACGGGCATCAGTATACAGTCTCCCAGACGTTTCAGGGCGGGCATCAGATCACGGGGATGGTGGAATTGTTCTTCTATTACAGCCCCACCGCGATCGAAGTCTCCTGCGACATCAAGCCGGGGACGGCAGCCAATACCATCAACTTGAAAAGCAACGGCGTGATTCCGGTCGCTATCCTCACGACCAGCGTTGATGCGGGGGAAGGGAGCGACTTCGACGCCCTTTCGGTCGATCCCGGCACGGTTACGTTCGGGCCCGGACAAGCCGTGGAAATTCACGGGAAGGCCCACATCGAAGACGTCGACGCGGACGGAGATCTAGACCTCGTCTTTCACTTCGCGACGGAAAGCGCCGGATTGAGCGTCGAGGACACGGTCGCCGAGATCCGAGGAAAAACCATCGACGGAATCGCTTTTACCGGCCACGATAAGGTGATCTGTAAAAAATAATCGGTTTTTTAAGTCGGGCGGCCCTAAAGGGCCATCACTCCGGCTCCCGGGCGAATCACCCGGATGGCCTTGTGGATGACCTTCATCTCGATTTCGTCGCGCTTTTCGATCGCCTCGCCGTTGTACTGGGCGAAGAGGCCGTCGCCCTTGAGGACGATCCGGCGGACCTTATAGTGCTTGAGCAATTTCTGGTAAACGCCCAGGTAGATCAGCGGGAAGTACCAGACGTAAGTCATGGCCCGAATGTCGAAAATCGTCACGTCCAGGAACCCGTCGTCGATTTTCGCTTTGGGGGCGATCAGCCAGCTGTATCCGAAATGATTGGTCTTGTTGACGATGACATCGAAGACCTTGAGCCTCAGGTCCTTGCGCTCGAAGGACCGGCCGGCGTCGTCACAACCGTCCGACAGCGAGATTTCCATGGGATACCGCGGCTGGGTGAAAATCGTCCGGGAGGCGAGCAGGTGGCCGAGAAGCCCCGGGACCTTCGAGTGAGCCGTCCGGTAGGTCACCAGGCCGGTGGCCCCGACGCTGACGAAATTGGCGATCCGGCCGCCGATGTCGATCACATCCACAGCCCGCGGCGTGCCCGAGCGGATCGACCTGACCGCTTGTTTGAGCGTCTTGGAGAGCTGAAGCGAGCGGCTCAAAGCGTTCCCGCTGCCGAACGGGATGATCCCGAGGACGACGTCGTCTTGACGCCCGGCGTTGAAGATGCCCTGCATCGCGTCGGCCATCGTCCCGTCGCCCCCCAGGACGATGATGACATCATTTTCCAGGCTCAGCCGGCGGGCGGTTTCGATCATCTCGGTTTTGGTCAGGGCTTTGTCGTGGATGCGGCCGCCGAAAGCCCGATGGATGTAGGTTCTGGCTTTAGAATCTTTCCGCCAGCGCTCCTTGGCCGACCTCGGATTGACGAGGATGGCCACCTTTTTATCGGTCAGGAATGAGGCTTTTTTAGCGGGAGGCATCAACTCTATTCCAAAATCTATTACTAACATTCCCTCAGGGGATTGTCAAAGCCGGGTTTCGGTTGCATCGCCTGCGGACCTGTTTTAAAATCCGGAATCCTGGAGATCCCGATGAGCTTCGACCCCTTTTCCTTCGAACGGACACATGAGGCCCGCGGCCGGGCGTTCAAAATCAAGATCGAAACGTCCTCCCTCCCTGAGGATTACGCCAAGTACGACCGGCTTCGCGAAGCCATCTGGCAATTTCCAGAGGATCATCTGGCCGGCACCCGCAACCTGATGTGCGAAAACTTCCTCTATGACGGGAGCAGCCTTTTCCTTGCGGCTTACTGCGCCGACGCGTCCGGCGCGTTCGTCGAGGATGAGGACCACCTGGTTGGATTCACCTATGGCTTCACCGGAACCCGCGATAAAAGCCGGGGCTTCGCCGCGCCGGGGAACCTCTGGTTCTATTCCCAGTACGCCGGCGTCCGGCCCGATTTCGAAGGGTATGGCTTGGGCGTCCGGCTGAAGGAATGCCAGCGGGAGATCCTCCTCTGCGGCTGGGGGGTCGATGAAGTCGTTTGCACGTACGATCCGCTGACCGGCGTGAATGCCCGGCGAAACGTCCATCATTTCGGCATGACCGTGCGCGAATACCGGGTGGCGACCTATGGGGCGTACGGCGGCCGGCTCAACCGGGAAGACGTCCCGACCGACCGGTTCTTCATGTCCTGGGATTTGAACAAGCCGGCGGCCGGACGGGAAGCGAAGGGAATCGGCTTCCCGCCCGAGGCCCGGCGGGTGTTTTCCGTGGGCACCGTCCCCCTGCGCGGCCGGTCCGGGGCTTGTGACATGGAGGTCGTCCGGGCGGAAGATCTGGAAGGGGAATTCCCGGTTTTTCTCGTTCAAATCCCGGCCGATTTTTACCGGATGCTGCGGGAAACCGATGTCGACGATCCGGACATCCGCCGGATTCCCCTCGACTGGCGACTGCGGACCCGACGCGTTTTCCAGGAGCTGCTTCGGAGGGGATATCAAGTCGTCGACTTTGTCCGCGGAGCCGGCCAAAGCCCGGAAAACGGATATCTCCTTGGAAAAAGATGAAAGGTGTATAATCCGTTACTCATAAAGGAAAAGCTCATGAAATATAACAAAACATTATCCGCGATTTTCGTCCTTATCCTCGCCCTGGCTTTAACGGCCGCGGCGATTCAAACCTCCGACGAGGCCGCTCTCGAAGCCAAGGCTCGGGACATCCATACCCGGATCCTCAGCGTCGACACCCACTGCGACACGCCCGGCCGCATGACCCGGCCCGGATGGGACGTCGGCCAGCGGCACGAGCCCGGACTGCGGGAGAGCGGTCAGATCGACCTCCCGCGGATGAAAGAAGGCTGCCTGGACGCCCTCTTTTTCGGTTGCTTCACCGGCCAAGGCCCGTTGACCGAAACCGCCTATGCCAACGCCAAGACGCGGGCCCTCGCCCAAATCGAGGCGATCGAGGCGATGACGGTCAAATACCCTCTTCTGGTCGGCAAAGCGACGACTCCGTCCGACGCCGCCGGCCTCAAGAAAGATGGGAAACTGGCCGCGTTTATCGGCGTCGAAAACGGCTATCCGATCGGCGACGATCTCTCCATGGTCGAAACCCTGGCCAAGAGGGGTGTCCGGTATATCACGCTCTGCCATTCGTCCGACAACCAGATCTGCGACAGCAGCACCGACCGGCGGGCTCCCGAAGACAAGGGGCTTTCGGAATTCGGGAAAAAAGTCGTGGCCGAGTGCAACCGCCTCGGAATTATGATCGACGTCTCCCACATGTCGGACAAGTCGTTTGCCGATGTCATCAAAGCCTCCAAGGCCCCGGTCATCGCCACCCATTCCTGCTGCCGGGCCCTGTGCGACAACCCTCGAAATCTCAACGACGACATGATCAAAGCCCTGGCGGCCAACGGCGGCGTCCTCCAGATGTGCTTCCTTTCGTCCTACCTCGTTTCTCCGCCGGCCAACCCGGAACGGGACGCGGCTTTTGCGGCCTTGTCGGCCAAGTACGGATCGTATGAAACGATGGACCCGGCCAAGCGGGCCGAGGCGATGGCCGCCCGCCGGGAGATTTCGACCAAGTATCCCGAGCCCCCGGCCCATGTGAAGGACATCGTCGACCACATCGACCACATCGTCAAGTTGGTCGGGATCGACTATGCCGGGATCGGGACGGATTTCGACGGCGGAGGCGGAGTCGAGGATTGCGACGATGTCAGCCGGATGTACCGGGTGACGATGGAGCTCCTCCGCCGCGGGTATACCGAGGCCCAGATCGCCAAGATTTGGGGCGGCAACACGATGCGGGTTCTCCAGAAGGTGATTGAGCTTTCTAAATAACTGTATCCAGCAGACGTAAATAAAGTTTACAAAGATTTCCCGGTTTCCTCCTAAAAAGCTCGAATATCGGCCATTTTTGCTTGTTTTCTTTGGCATAAAGATTGCTTTAGAGTTCAGCTCAGGCTTTTTGTTCCGAAAGGCGGCTTGATTTATAATGACTCGGCCAGGCATGTTTATGAAACGGACTGTTAAAGTAGGCCTTTTCGGCCTTTTTTGCGGTCTGGTCGTGGCCGGATTTCCACCCGATGTCCTTCGTTTTTCCAACGCCGACGGGCCCCGGGACACGCTCAGGTTCCGCGGATTCGAAACCGCGTTCCTGCCGAGGCTCGACCCGGCCAAGGGGGAGATGATCTTCATCACCCAGCAACTGTTTGACGGCCTCGTCCGGCTCGACGCCGACCTGAAAATCGTCCCCGACCTGGCCGAGTATTGGGATATCTCCGAGGGCGGCCGGTGCTACACGTTCTATCTCCGCAAGGGTGTCCGCTTCCACGACGGCCGGGAGCTCACGGCGGACGACGTCCTTTTTTCTTTCATGCGCCTCCTCCGCCGGGAATCCGAATCGCCCTTCAGCCATTATCTCCTGGATAAAGTCGAAGGAGCCGACGACTTCGCCCAGGGCCGGACGCCCGGAATCAAGGGCTTCCGGATCCTGGATCCCTATATCTTCGAAGTGAAGTGGCGGAATCCGTATGCTTCCGCCCTGAGCCTCCTGAGCATGAGCTTCTGTCGGATCCTGCCCAAAAAAGCCATGGAAGAGCAGGGCCGGAATTTCTTTTTTCACCCGATCGGGACCGGTCCGTTTAAGTTCGACAGCTGGATGCGAAGCCCGCAGTTGGATATCGTCGGTATCCGCCTCGTCCGGAACCTCAGCTCCCACGGCCGGATTCCCAGGATTGCCGCCCTCGAGTACAGCCCTTTTTTCACTTTCGACCATTTCGCCGCCCGGGATTCGGACGTGATGCCGTATTCTTCCGAACTGGCCCGCTTGGGATGCCAAGTCGTCGAGGGCGGCGACCTGGATGTCGCCTACCTGTTGATGAGCTGTGCCAACCCGCCGTTCGACCGAACCCGGGTCAGGCGGGCCATCGCCCTTCTTCTCGACAAGGAAAAGCTGGCCCAGGCCGGAGCGACTGATGCCGTCCGTCTCCAGCCGACGGATAGTTTTATCCCGGCCAAGCTCCCGGGCTTTTTCCCCGACATCGCGCCCGAAAACCCCGATCCGGAAAGGGCCCTGCAGATTCTCGAGGAAGAGGGATATTTTCTGACGAAGGAATTCCCCAAAGTCATCCTCTATATTCCCTCCGGCGGGAAAATCTCGGCGGCCCCGGTCGCCCGGGAGCTCGCCCGCCAATTCGCAGCCCGACGGCTTTCCTTGGAGGTGAAAACCTTCCGGAGCCTGGACGATTTGAAGGATGTGCGCCGGCCTTATTTCGTCTTCGTCGAAACGAGCCTGGATTATCCGGACGCGGAAAATGTCATCCAGCCCATCTTCGGCCCTTCCTCGGGCCTGCGATGGTTGACCGCCGATTTCCCCGGCGCCGATTTCGAAAAGCTTCTCGAGTCAGCCGGCTTGGAAGCCGGCCGGTCGCGGCGCACGCAGCTGTTCCGGATGATGGAGCAGCTCCTCCGCCGGGACGTGCCCGGGATCCCCTTGTTCACCATCGAGCGCCGCTTGGCCGTCCAGTCCAACATTAAAGGATTGCGCATCCCGGCGCTGGGCATTCCCTACATCGACCTTCGGGAGGCGGCTTTTGTCCGCTAAGACGACGGAGATGAAGATCCGGTTCACCCTGCAGCAGCGGCTTCTCCTCTGGATCACCCTTCTTCTCGTCGTTCTGGTCGGGGCCATCGTCTTTGTCATCCAGCGGAGGGAAGTGTCGACCATCTTCGAGGAGTCGAAGAACAAGGGTGTCCTCATTGCCCGCAACACAGCCGACCGGAACCTCCAGTCGATTTTGGCCTTCGACGTGGAGCAGATCCAGCGCGAAAGCGAAGCCCAGACCGACGAGTCCCTCCTGTACATCGTGTTCTATGACCGGTATGCCACGCCTCTCGCCCACACCTCGCGGATCACCGACCAGCCGGCCGTCTATCAGAGAAGCCTGCTCCAGGGACTCAGCGACCCCAATGAAATCGCGGCCGAGACCCGCGCCGTCTCCTTCGATGGAAAGACCCAGGAGGTCCTGGAGGTCGAAGTCCCCATTTTTGCCGAAGGATCGACCGATAAATGGGGATCGGTCCGGATCGGGCTTTCTCTGGCCGAGATGCGCGAAGCCGTCCGCAAAACACGTCGGGCCCTCCTTTGGATCGGCTTCGGCGGCTTCCTTTTCGGCTTGGCCGGATCGATGTTCCTGGCCCGCCGGATCGTCCGGCCGCTCCGGAAGCTGGTCGAAGGGACGGTCCGGATCTCGCGGGGGGAGTTCACCCACCGGATCGAACCCCAAAGGCGTGACGAAATCGGGGAGCTGGCCGACTCCTTCAACGATATGGCCGAGAAACTATTGGCCGCCCGCCGGGAAACCGAGGAAACCCAGCGCCGCCTGGTCCAGTCGGAAAAGCTCGCCCAGATCGGCCGCCTGGCCGCCTCGATCGCCCACGAGATCCGCAACCCGCTGACTTCGGTCAAGCTCAACATCCAGAAGGTTCTGGAGGATTCCGGCCTGCCCGGCTTGGAGCGCGAGCATCTCGCCCTGAGCCAGGAGGGAATCGCCCAGATCGAGAAGTTCATCAAGGAAATGCTGAACTTCACCCGGGCGACCGAGCTGCAGAAGGCCCCCTTCACCGTCGAGCAGATCGTCGAAGAGTCGCTGAAAATGATGCGGGACCTCTTCCGGGAAAAAGAGATCACGGTCGAGAAGCGGCTGGACAAGACCTTGCCGGAGGTCGTCGTCGACGGGGACCGCCTCCGCCAGGTCCTCCTCAACCTGTTCCGAAACGCGGCTGAAGCGATCGGGACGGGCGGAAAGATCGTCATCTCGGCCGATGCGGTCGAGGACAGATCCGGCCGCCGTCTCCGCCTGCGTGTTTCCGACAGCGGCCCCGGCATCCCTGAAAAAGACTGGGAGAACGTCTTCGAACCCTTTTTCACCACCAAGTCCTGGGGCATCGGCCTGGGACTGGCCAACGCCCGTAAACTGGTTGAGCTTCATCGCGGCACGATCCGGGTCGTCCGCAGACGGAGCCCCGGAACCGCCTTTGAAATCCAGATCCCCATAGCGAGTGAAACATGAAATCCATCCTGATCATCGACGATGATCCCCTGATCCGGAAAACCCTGAGCTCTCATTTGAGCCGGCAGGGATTTGAAACGCGTTCGGCCGAGGACGGGGAGACCGGACTGGAAGCTCAAGCCGGGCATAATCCGGACCTGATCCTCCTTGACGTCCGCCTGCCCGACCTGGACGGTCTCGAAGTCCTCCGCCGGATCCGGGAGAAGTCCCCCCGGGCCGTGGTCGTGATTATGACCGCCTACGACGATATGAAGACGACGGTCGAGGCGGTTAAAAGCGGCGCGTTCGAATACTTGGTCAAGCCGCTGGACTTCGTGGCCCTGGACCTGACCGTCGATAAGGCCTTCAAGCTCAAATCCCTCGAGGAAAAGGTCGATTACCTCGTTTCGGAAATGCAGAAGGAATACTTGATCGACAACATCATCGGCCGCTCGCCCCAGATGCGCGATGTCTTCAAGCTCATCGGCTCGGTCGCCGGATCGCGGACCAACGTCCTCGTCCAGGGCGACAGCGGAACGGGCAAGGAGTTGGTCGCCAAGGCCATCCATTACAACAGCCCGTGGCGGGAGGAGCCGTTCATCGTCATCAACTGCTCGGCGATGCAAGACACGCTCCTGGAGAGCGAGCTGTTCGGCCACGTCAAGGGAGCTTTCACCGATGCGGTCACCGAGACCAAGGGCAAGTTCGAGATCGCCGGCAAGGGGACGCTGTTCCTGGACGAAATCGGCGACGTCTCGCCCAATCTCCAGTCCAAGCTCCTCCGGGTCATCGAGAGCCGCGATTTCATGAAAGTGGGCGGGGAGAAAGTCCTGAAAACGGACGCCCGGATTATCGCCGCAACCAACCAGAACCTCCGGGCCCTCATCGACAGCGGCCGCTTCCGCGAAGACCTGTATTACCGCCTCAAGGTTGTGGAAATCCGGCTGCCGTCCCTCCGCGAGCGGAAGGAGGACATCCCCGACTTGGTGGCTTATCTGCTGGAAAAGATCAACCGAGACCTGCGCAAAAACGTCCGCAAGATCCCTCCGGAGGTCATGGCTTCCCTGATGGACAATCCCTGGCGGGGAAACGTCCGGGAACTAGAAAACGCCTTGATCCGGGCGGTGATCCTGGCCAGGGGAGACGTGATTCTCATCGAAAACCTTCCCTTGGATATGGACGAAAAGAGGCCGTGTCCCCGGGACCTCGTCTCCCTGGAGCAGGTCGAGAAGGATTATATTCAGTACGTCCTGACGGCGGTTAAAGGATCGAAAACCCGGGCCAGCCAGGTCCTCGAAATCAGCCGGCCGACCCTCGATAAAAAAATCAAGGACTATAACCTGACGGTTTAACGATTTTTCAGCTCTTTACCCTGTTTTAAAGTTCCCTTACGGGACCGGGCCCGGCGGCCCGGCCGGGGGATTTTCTCTCCCTGATGAAGGGGAGGGGAGTTGGCATGATTCCTGCATTAATGAGAATGCAATCATTAAATGATGCTCTTATAAAAGGATCGTGATCATGGCTACTAAAAGAATCGTCGTCGTGGATGACGAAGAATCCATCCGGAAAACATTCTTTCTCATCCTTAAAAAATCCTACAAAGTTTTTCTGGCCAAGAATGGAGCTGAGGCCGCCGCCCGGCTCAAAAGCGGGTCGGCCGACCTGATGATCGCCGATTACCGGCTTCCCGATATGACCGGGCTCGAGCTCGTCGAATCCGCCCGCCGGGAGGGCTTCAACGGCGAGGTCATCATGATTACGGCGTTTGCCGATCAGATTGAGCCGGATATCCTGGCCCGGCTGCGGATCAGCCATTTCTTCGCCAAGCCGCTCGACCTCAACGCCCTCAACCGGTCGATCGACTACCTGCTGACCAAGGACGACTTCGTCGCCGGCCGCCCGGCCTGACGCCTCCGGCTTGGATCCGGAGGCCCGCCTCGAGCATAGCCGATATTGCCGAAGGCGTCGCCCGTGCTATAAAATAGCCGGGCCATGAAGATTTCCCGAACCGCCGTTGTCCTCCTTCTTTTTTTCGCTGCTCCCTCTTTAGGCGCCTCTTCGCTCATCCGCGTTCCCGCGGACTATCCGATGATTTCCCAGGCGATCGATGCGGCCAAGGACGGGGATATCATCGAAGTCGACGACGGATTTTATTTCGAGAAAAATATCGTCATCGACAAGGCCGTGACCGTTCGCTCCAAAAACCTGTACGGGGCGGTCGTTGCCGGATCGGATGCCTCGGCCGAGGCGATCTTCATCGTCCGGGCGGCCTGCCGGATCGAGAATTTCGTCTTGAAGACCGCCCGAGCAGGGATCCTTCAACGGGGCAGCCCCGACGTCGACTGGGAAGGCCGGCACCTGGCCCTCTTCCGGATGGAACGGGGAATCGCCATCGATGACCGCGAATTTCGACGGGGCGCGGCCCGGCTCTTCGATATCATCGTGGATGGCTGCTCCGCCGCGTTCGTCACCAATGATGCCCGGAGCTTGAATATTTCCCGGGTCTTGGTCGTCAATACGGAAACGGTCTTTGCCGGCTCAAATCACCTGTCGTTCAAGGCCCGTGATATCGTCGCCTGGAATTGCCGGGAGTTGACGAGAGAGCGGGACGGGGCGAAGCTGCCTCCCCCCTCAACCGATCGGATCGTCCTTGAATCCCGGATTCATTCTTTTGATTCCAAGGGTGTCGCCCTGACCGGGGATAAGCTCCCGATTGTCTTAAACCGGATCTTCCGCGTGGTGGCCAATGACCCGGAGTTTCCGGGCATCCAGAGTCGCCGCCGGGAAGCCCTGCTCCTCCTGGTTGCCGGCGACTTTTTTTCCCGCAGCCGGAATTGGCCGGCGGCCGCCGCCCATTACCGTCGGGCCCTGGAAGCGGATCCGGCCAAACCCCGGGGGGAAGTCGCTTGGCGGGCCTTGCTGGGCTTGGCTGCGGTCTCCGAAGCGATGGGCGATCCGGAAGAAGCCATGAAGTTCCGGAAAAAGACCGTGGACGTCATCGAGCTGATCGGCGCGACGATTCCGGTCCAGGCTTTTCAAAACGGTTTCCGGGGAGACAAGATCAGCGTCTATGAGGACTTGATCGGGCACCTGACCAAACTGAACCTTAATAATCCCGGGAAGGGATACGACCGGGAAGCGCTCTGGTATGCCGAGAAATCCCGGGCCCGCGGCTTCATGATCGGCTTGACGCTGTTGGCGCCTGCTCCCCAGACGCCCGGACACAAGGCGCTCCTGGACCGCATCGCGGCGATGTCCCGCGAGGTGTCCCGCTCCCAGCTCCGCCTCCAGGACCCGGAGCTTCCGGCCGAAGCGCGATCCATGCTTCTTGACCGGCTCGACCGGACGGAGCGGGACCGCTCGGCCCAAATCCTGGATATGCGGCGCCGGGATCTCGAATCGGGCCGGTTCCGGTTTCCCGACTCCTTCCGGTTGGAGGACATCCGGGCGAAGCTTCTGGGCGCCGATTCCGCCCTCCTCGAATATGTCCTCGGCGATAAAGATTCCTTCGCTTTTCTCGTCACGGCCGATGGTTTGGACATTGCCGTTCTTCCCCCAGAGGGCGAAATCCGCCCGCTTGTCTCGCGATATCTGCAATTCCTGACTTTGCGGGAATCGGGTGAATTCCGGGGACGGGAGGGAAGCCGGATTCTGGCCAGGATTCTCCTGGAGCCGTTTCGCGGCCGTTTGTCGCGGGGCGTGAAATCTCTATTCATCGTTCCCGATGGGGCCCTGCATTATCTCCCGTTCGAAACGCTGCTCTTTTCGGCCGGAGGGCGGGAACGGTTTTTGGTCGAAGATTTCGAGATCACCTACGGGCCGTCGGCTTCCGGATTGATCCGGCTGGCCGAACGGTCCGCGCCCGCGTCCTATTCCATGGATTTTCTGGGATTTGCCAACTCTCAGGCCCGGGCGGTTTTCACTTTCTCGGAAAAGGCTAAAATCTCATTCCCCGAGCTCCCTTTCGGCGTTCGGGAAATCCGGGCGATCCGGGGGCTTTTTCCCGTGGCGCGGACGAGCGTGGTATGGGGAGACCAGGCCCGGGAGGACAGGATCAAGGCGGTGCCCCTCTCGGATTACCGGATCATCCATCTCGTCGCCCACGGATTCTATGACGACCGGAATTGGCAGCGCTCGGCGCTCCTCCTTCAGCCCGATGAAGACGGCCGGGAAGACGGTTTTCTCCAAGCCAACGACATTTACGGCCTGAAGCTTCACCCGGAGCTCCTTGTTCTTTCCGGATGCCAGACAGGGACGGGCTACCTTCAAAAAGGGGAGGGGCTAACCGGATTGGCTTCGGCGTTTTTCTATGCCGGAGCGCAATCCATCCTGATGAGCCTCTGGAACGTCAACGACAAGGCCACGTCCGTTTTCATGGAGTCATTCTACCGGCACTTTGCTTCGGGGTTGGGGAAAGCGGAATCCCTTCGCCGGGCGAAGATAGAAATGCTGAATTCGTCCTATCGGCATCCGTTTTATTGGGCCCCGTTCGTTCTCCAAGGCCTTACTTCAATTCGAAGTGGTGGCGCCAGTACCCGATCCTCACCCCATCGTCGTTGACGGCCTCAACTGTCCAGATATAAGTTTGTCCCAAAGCCAGTCCCGCCCGAATGGAGGTCGGGATCAGAGCCCACGGCACTTTCGTGGAGATTGAGGCGAGAGGGCGGAGATTTTCATCGATCAGCTCGAACTGGTAACTGTCTCCGCCGGGAGGAGGCGTCCAGACGAATAAAAGCGGGGGTTCCGTCACCCGACCCGAAGGCAGGGATACGTTGTCGGCCATCCCGCCCCGTTCAAGGGCGTCGTTTCCGCGGGGCGGAAGCCCCGGCAGGACGAAAACGGCCAGGAGCAGGGCGGCCGTCGAACCGGCCGCGGCCAGCAAGCGAAAGCGCCCCCGCCTTCCGGCTTCGCCGGGCCGACGAATACGATTCCGAAGTTCCCGGCGGCTGGCCCGGGCCAAGGGACGAAAGCGGTGGAACTGCGCGCGGAGGACGGGGTCGAGCTCACGCAGCAGCCCGAATTTCACCCGGCATTCGGAACAATGACGCAAATGGTCGAGCAGGGCCTCCGCTTCCGGTCCGCCGTTTTTCTCCAGAAAAAAGTCCAGGAACCGGTCGTCGGGGGGGCAGGCGCCTTCTCCCCGGGCGGCGTTTTCGTCAATCAAAACTGATCACCATCATTGGACGATCCCCTTCACCGCGATGCAATTTATTCCGCATCTCGTCTACACCCCGATAGTACAAGTGCCTGACCTTTGAATGGCTCCATCCCAGATGGGCGGCGATGTCCTTTGTGCTCATGCCCAGGAGGAAAAGATCAAAAATCCGACGCCGGGCGGGCGGCAGCGTCTCGACCAGCCGGTTGATCCGGCGCCGGGCGTTTTTGCGCTCGATCACTTCTTCCGTGGAAAGCGCCGCGATCAATCCCTCGATTCCGGGATTTTCTTCCGGACGGACGGTCAGGGCTTCGCGCCCGCGTTCCGCCAGGACATCAAGAGCGGTGGTATAAGCCGCCCTCCATATGTAGGACCTGAGATTTGCGATTATTGTCCCATTTTCCGTGGCTCGAAGGATTTTGATCAGAACGTCCTGGGCGATATCCTCGCCGTCGTCCTGCCTGAGGGACGGGCACCGGGTTTTGAGGACGATGAAAACGGTTTGGGCGACCTCATCAAGAAATGCTTTCGTTTTGAAAAGGTCCCGATGGATCGACATTTTTTCCGTGTGACTTATCTTATTGATAATGAACGCCGAATTCAAGCCCCATTAAGGTTCCGCCTTTTCGCGAATAATTTTTACAGAAATAACGGGACATTTTACGATCTTTTGGGGTCTACAGAAATGAGGGAGCCGAAAAAGGGACGGGGCACTCCAGTCCGGCCTAAGCGTTTCAGGGAAATCGAGCGGGAGGGGTCCGCTCGATATCTCCAGCCCGTTGGCATCTCGGAACAAAAGTTTACGCAGATATAAGAAATTTTACGCGTTTTCTCCAACCTTTCAATGCTTAAATTCAGTTATATGGGGGAAAATAAATGGAATTTTTCTTCGAATTTGGCACAATTCGTGCTGTATATAGGGCAGGCACCTAAGAGTGCCTTCCCATATATCCTTCAACTCTCTTCCTTTCAGTGGGGAGGCGGAAGAAGCCCAAGCTTCCGCCTCTTTTTTTTTGCCTAAATGGCTCTCTTCCATATTGTGTGGGTAGATTTCGGAGGTTATGGCGGTTGGAGCGAACATCGTCCGGTTTAGGTCTTTCTCGATGTAGAGAACCACCTAGCCCCTTGCTCGGAACATCCGCGACGGCTAGAATACGCGGGTGGCTTTGCTCATCCTCGATTTCATCCTTCTGGCCGGATTCCTCGGATTTCTGATTCTGGAGAAAGGGATTCTCGCCCGGCGCCGCGACCGGATTCCGCTCAGGATCTGCGTCACCGGGACCAGGGGAAAATCGACTGTCACCCGCCAGATCGCCGCCGCCTTCCGGGCCTCGGGCCGGACGGTCCTGGCAAAAACAACCGGTTCGAAGCCCGTTCTGATTCTACCCGACGGATCGGAGCGGGAAATTTCCCGACCCGGTCCGCCCACAGTCCTGGAGCAGAAACGAGTCCTCGCTTTGGCGGCTCGGCTGGGCGTGGACGTTCTCGTCGCCGAGATGATGAGCATCGGTCCTGAATGCCTGGCGGCTGAATCCGGAAAAATCTTCCGCCCGAATTGCCTGGTCGCGACCAACGTCCGCCTTGACCATGAGGAGGAAATGGGCCGGACTTTGGAGGCCGTCGCCGGCTCGCTGGCGGCCGCGATTTCTCCGGGATGCACGGTCCTGGTTCCCGAAAAAGAATTTTATCCGGCCTTCGACCGAGCCGCGGCCGGCCGAGGCGCCCGAATCGTCAAACTCCCGGCCGGAAACGGTGACGACCTCCCCGCAGGGCTCGATTTTCCGGAAAACGTCCGCCTGTCCCTTGATGCGGCGGCGCACCTGGGTCTTGACCGGGAGACGGCTCTGAAAGGAATCGCTTCCTCGCGGCCCGACTTCGGCGGATTAAAAATCTGGTCGTTGAAATCGCCCGTTTCGGGACGGGCCTGGAATTTCGCCAGCCTGTTCGCCGCCAACGAACCGGAATCAACCCGGATCGCTTTGGAACGGGTACGAGAGCGGCTGTCCCTCCAAGGAAAGACGACGATCGTCTTGTTGAATCTTCGGGCCGACAGGGCGTCCCGCACACAGCGGTGGCTTGAGGCCCTGCGGACGGGATATTTTTCCGGCTTCGACCGGGTCGTTTTTATCGGCGAGCAGGCCTCGGCCTTGGGCCGGCTCCGTTTTCGCCGGTTGCCGGAGATCCCGGCCGTCGAGGCGATCACCGCCCGGAATCCCAACCGGGTGATGTCCGCTCTCTGGCCGATGTCGACGGAGGATACCGTGGTCGTCGGCGTCGGGAATATCGCCGGAATCGGCCGGCAGCTCGTCGAATTCTGGGATAGGAAGGGGACGATCGTCGCATGTTGACTACGATTCTCATCGGACTTCCGGTTGCTCTCCTCATGGCCGAGCTTACCGGAGTTCTCCCCGGCGGGCTCATCGTTCCCGCATTTCTTGCTCTTTACGTCGAAGAACCCGTCCGGATCGCGGCGACGTTGGCGGCGGCGTTTGCCGCCCTCGGTCTCTACCGGGCGGCCGCCAGGTATGTTCTCCTCTTCGGCCGGCGGCGGTTCATTTTTCTTCTCCTGGCCGGGGCGCTGATCGGGCAAGCCTGGCTCCTCCTCTGGCCTCGATTGATTCCGGCGACGATCGACCTCCGGGTGATCGGCTGGATCATTCCGGGGCTTCTGGCCAATAACCTTGCCCGCCAGAAGATCGGCCGGACGCTGGCCGGGTTGGCCGCTGCGACCGGCCTGACTTACGCTCTGGCCAAGCTCGTCGCTCTGTTATAACCGGTCATGAGCGCCTCCAACCGGCCTCTCATTTTTCTCGCGGCCTGGAGCCTCGTCTTCGGCCTGGTCCTGTGGCTTTTCCCGCCCGCCGTTCCTGCGGATGTCGATCCGGAAGCCGGCCGGGCCGTTTCCCTCATGTCCCGGGCGATCGAGACGCTTCGAGCGCATCGCGATCAATCCGGGCCGCCGTTCGATGCCCGTTACGACCTCAACCGGACGGGTTTGATCGGCCTCGAGTTTTCCCCGATCACAACTTCCCTGGGGCACCTGGAAGCGAAACGGACGACGGCCAATCCGCAGTTTGCCGGAGCCGTCGTCCGGATGTTCCGCGAAGCGGGACTCGAGCGGGGAGACCGGGTGGCCGTCGGCGCTTCGGGGTCCTTTCCGGGGCTGATTCTGGCCACCCTCTGCGCGGCGGAGGCGCTGAAGCTCCGGCCGCTAGTCATTGCCTCCCTGGGTTCTTCCAATTGGGGAGGGAACCATCCGGACTGGACCTGGCTTGAGGTTTCCGAAAGACTCCGGCAGGCCGGCGTCCTGGACGTCGGTCCGATCGCTTTTTCCCTTGGGGGAGACCGGGATATCGGGGCCGACATGACCGCGGAAGGCCGCGAGATCCTGGCGGCCAAGATCCACGCTTCAGGCCGGCCTTTTCTCCGGGAGACGGATTTAGCCGCGAGCGTGGCCGCCCGGGTCGCTCTCTTTGAAGCGAGCGCCGGCGGCGAGCCGGTTAAAGCGTTCGTGAACGTCGGCGGAAGTTACGCCGATATGGGAACGGACGGGGAAATCCTCAAGCTCCGCCCGGGATTCAATCCCGCCGCGGACGTTGTCGTCCCTCCGGTCGAACGGCGAGGCTTGATCCAGGAAATGGCCCGGCGGGGAATCCCGGTCATCCATCTTCTCTACGTCAAGGGTTTGTGCGACCGGTACGGCTTGCCCTGGGATCCGATGCCGCTTCCGGGGACGAACGCTTCGGATTCGGCTCCGGGCCGTTCTCCCCGCCCGCTTTTCCTTATCGTTTATCTTGCCGGGATGCTCGCCGGCCTCGGCTGGATCGCCCGGAAAAACAACCGCGTTCTTATTCCACCCGGAGGGCTTGACTTGGATTGATCCGGGCCGAGCGCAAGGACTGGCGGCTGATCGTCAAGGCGGCGATGACGAGGGAGATTCCGCCGGCCAGGAGAAAAATACCACCAGGCGAGATGGATGCGGTAGGCGAACGTTCCCAGCCAACGATTCATCAGGAGCCAGGCCGGCGGCCAGGCCAGGAGATTGGCCAGGAGCACGCAGCCGAGGAATTCCCCCGACAGGGATTTGATGATTTGGCTGAGCCCGGCCCCCAGGGTTTTCCGGATCCCGATTTCTCTCGTTCGGCGTTCGATGATGAACGAAGCCAGGCCGTACAATCCCAGGCAGGCGACGAAGACGGCCAGGATCCCGAAATACCCGTAGATCGCCCGGGCCTTTTCTTCATTGGGATATTTCTGGCGGAAATCGTCGTCAATGAAAAAATAGTTGAATTCGGCCCGGGGATTGAATTTCTTGAAAGCGGCGCGAAGGAAATCGATCGTGGCCGAGGCATTCTCCGGCCGGATGCGGATCGAGGCGAAAGCGAAACCGGCCGGATTCAACTTCAGGACGGTGGGATTGAGGGTTTCCTTCAGGCTCTTATGATGAAAATCGCGGACGACGCCGACGACCCGGTAGCGGGTGTTGTCGGTTGCCCGTAAAGTCGACCAAGTCCCGGCCGACGGCGTTTTCGTTCCACGCCCAGCGTCCCGAGCCATGGTCTCGTTGATGATCAATCCCTCCCCGGCGTCGGCGGGGAACTGCTCGGAGAATCCCCGTCCCCCAGAGGACGTCGATTTCGTACGTCTTGAGGAAATCATAACCGACTTGGAAGGAGGAGGCGCGGATGGATTCGTCCGGGGTGTTCCCTTCCGGGATGAAGGTGTCGTCGGCGGCGAATTGGCCGGGAATGGTCAGAGTCGAACGAGACGCCGCGAACGGAGGAATTCGCCAGGATTTCGTTCTTCAGGGCGTCATTTTGCTGTCCCCGGCCGGGCACGATGACCATCATGTCCTTGTTGAACCCGAGCTCCTTGGTCTGCAGAAACCGGACCTGCCGGACGACGACGAGGATGCTGATGATCATGACGACGGCAATGCCGAACTGAACGATGACCAGGCTCTTGCGAAGCGCGCCGCCGCCCCGGCTGCTCGTAATCCGGCCGCGGATGGTTTTCACGGGTTCGAAACGGGAGAGGACGAGAGCCGGGAACAAGTCCGGCCCCAATCCGGTCAGGATCAGAATCGCCGCCAGCCCGAGGAGGATCACGGGATGGAGAATCGCACCGAAGGTCAGGGATTTCCGGACGAGAGATTGAAAGCGGGGAGGACCGTGGCGACCAGCAGCAAGCCCAGGACGAGGCCGAGGAAGGCGATCAGGACCGATTCGCCGAGAAACTGCCGGATAAGCTGGGCCCGAAAAACCCCGAACACCTTCTTCAATCCCACTTCCTTGGCCCGCAGCGTGGACCTGGCCGTGGACAAATTGATGAAGTTGAAGCAGGCGATGAACAGGACCAAGAGGGCGATCACGATGAAAAGAGCGACATATTGGATGTTTCCCGGCGTCCCCAGCTCGCCCTCGGATCGCGATTTCAGATGCAGGTCGCGGAGATTCTGGAGCTCATAGAAACGGTCGACGCCCCGTTGCCGGAGGAAATCCCCCCAGCGTTCCTCGACGACGGCCTGAATCTTGCGCTCAACCGCCGGGCGGTCGGAAGGCCGGGCCAACAGCAGGTACGAGTGGACTCCGAAGGAGTAAAACTCTTCCAGCAAATTGCGCTGGGGCGGGGCGTTTTGTCCGTCCTGCCCGGGCTGCGGGACGGAGCAAGCGCCGTGGGTGCCAGAAGGTTGAAGTCGAAATGGGAGTTTCGCGGAACATCCCGGATCACCCCGGTCACCCGGAGGTCGCGCCGCTGCGGGGCCTTGCCCGAAATGAAGGACTTTGCCCAACGCCTGTTCCGCGCCGAAGATCTGTTGGCCGTCTCCTCGGTCAGGACGATCGAGAATGGCTCGTCCAGGCGCCGTGGCTGGGATCGCCGGAAAGAAAATCGAAGGTGAAAATTTTGAAGAAGATCCTCGTCGGCGAGCAAGAAATCGCCGATATCCACGTCGCGGCCTTCATAAGCGGTCTGGAAACTGCCGAGACGAAAGACTCGGGCGTAGGCTTCGATCTCGGCGATGGATTCTTTGGCCGCGGGAGCCAGGGCGGCCGGCGAGGCGGCGAATTGCCGCGTGACTCCCCCGATCGTGCTGTGGGAATTGATCCGGAAAATGCGCTCGCTGTTGACGTGATACCGGTCGAAGCTCAACTCGTCCGTGATGAAAATCAGAATCAGCAGGCAACAGGCGATGCCGATGGCCAATCCGGAGATGTTGATCAGCGAAAATGCCTTGTTCCTCCGAAGATTGCGCAGGGTGATTTTCAGGAAGTGTTTCAGCATGGAGTGTCTCCCGAATAGATTGAGAGCAAATTCCATGCCAGGAAAACGATCAGTTTTCCCTCTGAAATGCGTTGTGACGCGTTCCCACTTCTGTACGAAAACGAACACGGGTGTCCAGGAGGGGACAAAGATTCCGCGACCCGATAAGAACGAGGAAGATCAGATCAGCTTCCGGCCCTCCATGTAGAATCTCTTTTCCCAGGCCTCGCCCATGGAGAATGTCTTGCGGGGAAGGGCTCCGTCGAGGATGACCGTCTTGAACAGGTCGGTTTTTCGCATGCCGGCCAGGTAGAATCCCATGTTCCCGGGCTTTTCCCCGAGCGAGTTGACGACGTCCGCCCCGTGGACATAATCGATTTCCTTGGCGCCCTTTCCCTTCAGGAAGACGTCGAGAAAATTCTGGAGCGTCCCGACCGGGAGATTGGATCCGGCCGCCCGGATCTCCAGGACGCCGTAACCTTCGGGAGTGATGACGCCGACCCGGTGGGCCGGGCCGGTTTGACCGTCGACGGCCGCCTTCATCATCGTCGGGCAGCAGGAGGGTTCGAAGCGGACGTTGCCGCCGTAAAACGCCTTCATTTCTTCGACGGGATTTCTGTCCGGGGCGACGTCGAACAGGACCCGGTGGATCGGCTCGAAGTGGAGCGCCTCGTCGTGGATATTGACCAGCTCGACGATGGCGTACCGGAGCGGGGAATCGGCGACCGCGGCGATGCCGCCGGCCTTTTCCTTTGTCGTCTCCCAGATCGTTTTCGCCGTGGCCAGGGAATGGTTGCCGTCGCCCATGGCGAAGAGAAGGACGGGTGTGCCGTCTTTAAGCCCGTATTTTGCGACGAACGCCCGGGAGTCGGCCAACCGGGTCAGGCCCCGGACGATCCCTTCTTCGAGGCCCCGGTCGGAAACCCGGTATCCGCTGAGATGGCCGGAGCCGAGCATCAGCTCGAAGTCATAAAGCTTTTCCATATTTCCGGCCGCGGCCGAAAGCGGCCCGATCACTTCGTCGGTCGGGTCGTCGATGAGGACCATGATGTGAGGGAGCTCCATCGGCGCGCCTTCGCGGATCCTGACCCGGGGCGGGATCCGCTCGACGATCGTCCCTTCCGTCGCCCGGATCAGGGTCGTCGAACCTTTATGGAAATCGTACTTCTCCAGGTCGAGCGCGGCGACCAGCCCTTTGCGGGTCTTGCCGCCGGTTGTCCGCTCGACGTAGACCAGGCCTTCGCCCGAAACGAAGAGGTTTTGGGCGAAGTAGCGGCTCATCGTTTCCCGGATGCGGTTGATCCGGGCGCTTTTTTCCGCCTCGGGCTCGTTCAGATACACTTCGGGATAGATCAGGTGCAGGGTGGACGGCGCCTCTCCGACGAACGCGGCGGCCTTGTCCCAGTAAGCGGGCTCGGATGTGTACTGGTCGCAGGCGATGACGGCCCACTTGGCCGGATCGGTGCCGGATTTGGGGAGGAGGATTTCGGGAATACCGAGGGCGATCGATTCAAAAGTGCGCATGAGGACTCCTGGCGAATGACGGTTTGCGGTCTCGCAAAGACGGGATTTTATCCGAGATCGAGGGCGTTTTCAAACTCCTCGCAACCTGTCTTCACTCGAAATAGACCGTCTTGGGATCGGCCGCGGCCGGATCTTTAAGAAACGCCCCGGTTCCCTTTGGCGATGATCTCGGCGTACCTGGGGATGTTCTTCAGGACGAGCCCCCGGTCGGGATGGTCGGTCGTATAGAGGTCGATGACGGAGAGGATCGTCGAGAGATGGCGGCCGACGCGAACGTCGATCGGCCAGCCATTTTCGTCGATCTTTTCGAACAGCAGGCCGCGCTTTCCGGCCCGGACGACGAAATCGTCCTTCCCTTCGAGCAGGAGCTTCGCGTCGGTCCGTCCGCGGGTCGCGTCGAGGAACGGCTCGGGCGTTTCGAACAGGAGACCGAACGAATCCGAGTGATCGCCGATTTCCCGGTGGGAGAGGCCGCGGAGGGCTTCCGGCGAATACTCGACTCCGATTTTAAATTCCTCGCCGGTCAGGATCATGGAAGCCATGGCCGCCAGGTCCTGGCCCTTGGGGTGGGCGACGATCGTGCTGATCACGGGATATTGAAGCTCGGCTTCATGGAGGTCGATGACGAAGTCGATCTTTTCCCGCCGGATCAATTCCATGAAAGCGAAGGTCGTCTTTTCGGTGAGGGTCCCGTCGGCCCGCCCGGGCCAGGCCCGGTTGAGGTTGCGGCCGTCCATATAAGCCAGGTTCTGTCCGGTCGGGTAATGGATATAGACTTCGGGGTCGGGCCACTGGTCGAGGGGATTGGCCCAGCGATCGCCCATCCGAAATTTCCGGCCTCCCCAGCGTCGGGAATCGTAAAGGAAGCCGGGTAGGCGCCGCTCGGCCGGGTGACTGTCGTCCCGCTCCGGTTGGCGGAAAGGACGACGAAACAGCCGTCCTTGCTCGAGGACGCCGTTTTCGGCCAGGATCCAGGCCGCCAGGCGGGTGGACGGCTCTTCGGCATGTGAGCCGCCGAGGACGAGGACGCGATCCGCCGGGCTGCTTTCCTTCGAGCACGTAGACGTGGCAATCGTTGACCGAACCCTTTGATCTTGGGGAAATAGTCCCCGAGGGTTTTCACTTGGGTGACGCCCGAGCTTGCGACCACGGGCTCCGGAAGATGGCGCGACTTGATAGAATTCGATCCCGGCGAAAACAGCCAGGGCCGCGCCCAAAACGAGGATGATGATTTTTCGATTCATGGCCGGCCTCTCATTTCAACCGCAGCAGGCGGAGGAGCAAGGGGATGAGGATGACGATGTACAACGCCTCTTCCTGCCATTTCCGGCTCTTCCAGAGGTTTTGGATCATCAGGAAGGCGACGAAGGCGACGAGCAGATAATACAGGATGGTGATGATCATGGCCCTGTCCTTAAAACACCGTCAGGAAGGAAAGCTTACTGCTGAAAAAGACCATCAGGGTGCCGGCGAGGATGATGAGAACGGCCGGAACCAGGCAGGCCTTCAGGAACTTGCCGTACGGACTCCTTCATCCCGATGGTGTCGACCGTCAGCCGGCCGATGATGGCCGTCGGCGGAATGGCGTCGCCGAGGGGCCAGATGATGCTCATCCCGGCCAGGGCGATGATGGGGTTCAGGTTGATCGTGTTGAACAGGAGGACCAAGGGCACGCCGAGGACCGGGGCCGCTCCCCACATCAGCACGGATTCGGAGACGGGGAGGGTCAGGAAGAGGGTCAGGATGACGACCATCACCGGAAGGGTGACCACGGTGATGGCGATCAGGCCCCGGGCCCCGGTCAAGGTCATGATCTGGACGAGGATGCCGACGCAGGTCAAGGTTCCAACCAGCGGCAGGAGCTGATGGACGGTCCGGCGGGCGACGTCGAGGAAGGCGATTTTAACCGGCGAAAGTAGCGAGGGTGACGACCGCCGCCAGCGGCGAACATCAGCGGCAGGCCGATGATCGGGAAATCGAAGGGAAAAATCCGGCCGGCCAGGATGAGGGCGAAAAAGAGGAGAAACGGGGCGGCGACCTTGAGCCAGTTCATTCTGGCCGGCGCTTCCGGAAGCTCCCGGAGGGCGGCGTCGAGATCGGCCGGCTTGGCCTTCCGGCCGAGGATGAAGATCGTGGCCAGGGCCAGGAGGACGCAGGGAACCAGCAGGGGGAGGAAAAAGCCGACGTAGGGCATGTTGACCCCGGCCGCCGTCAGCATGGCCCACAGGCTGACGGGCGGGGCGGCCGCGCTCAGGCCGGCGATCAGGAAGATGATGGCCGCGGCCCGGGCTTTGGGAATGTTCATATAGCCGAGGACGGTGGCGACCAGGCTTCCGGTGATCAGGACGGTGACGCTTCCCGGCCCCGGTCAAAGCTCCAGGGACGAGCAGGAGGAGGGCGAGCATGACGAACAAAAGCGATTTGCGGCGATGAAACCGGACCAGGACCCGGCGGATCACGAAGGCCACTCCGCCCGATTCCTTGAGCAGGTTCATGAACAGCGTCGCGGTGATGAAGATCAGGCAGATGTCGAGGTAGGTGAAGGCGCCTTCGACGATATGGCGGGCCGGAAGGCCCCCCCGCCGACCGCGGCTCCGACGAGGGCGGCGGCGAGCATCGACAGCTCGGTCGAGATTTTCAGGACTTTGGCCGCAATATATGGCAGCGACCATCGCCGCCAGGACGATGGCCGCCGTTTCGGGCATGCTCATGAATGCTCCTCTTTCCTCTGAAAGAATCACTCTATGGAATTCGACGGGCTTTTTCAAGCCGGCGTCGAGTAAGGAAGGAAAGAGCTCCGCGGATCAACCCTTCCAGAGATAGCGGTGATTGCAGCAGTCGTGGCCCTGCATCAGGGTCTTGTCCCGGACCATTTCGATAGACGGATTGAAGGCCTTGGCGAAGGCGTAATCGCCGAAGCAGATGCCCGCGTAGCCAAGGTCGCCTGCCTTGGCTTCGAGGAACGTTTGGGCCCAGATGCATTCCGTCACATGCAGCTCATGAACCTTGTCGGTGTCCTCCGCTAAGGTGTAGGTCAGGCTATTGTTGAAGGGCGGGCCGCTCTTGGGGGTGAAGAGTTTTTTTAAGAGGGCGAAGCTGTTGCCGCCCAGCCTCTCCACATTATACGCCGCGCCGGGGCCGGCGTCGTCCGCGGCATAGGCTTTGAGATTCGCGATAACCGCCTCGCGGCCCGCCGTTTTGGCGCAGAACTCGAGATAGGGGATGAAGGCTGTGCCGTACCGTATGCGGAAGGCCATCCGCATGGTCAGCTTGTCGGGCATCTCGGCATCGAACTTATGAGGGGCCGGTGCCGTTTGCTTTGCCTGGGCCGTCGTCTGCCCGAGAAGCGGCAGGCGGGCCAAAGCCAGCCCGGACAGGGCGCAGAGGGGAAGGCCGCGGCGAAGGAAGTCCCGCCGCGGCTGGGACAGAGCGGATTTGTCGTTCATGTCGGTCTCCTGTTACCAACGGCTTCGGCCGCCGCTGTCTAATACGCTCCGGCGGGCAAAACCATTGCTTAGATCCATCGCGATTTTTCTGATTCCGGGCTTTAGTGTAGAATCAATTTTCCATCGGTAGGAGGACGTCATGAAAAAGACCGTCGGCTTGGTGATAGCAGGTGTCGTTTTCATATGCGGGATCGTCGTCCCGTTTGCCGCGGCCCAGCCGGCCGAGGGCATCCCGCCGACGATCCTCCCGCTCGATATCCTCCGGCACATTATCAACGAGGCCTCAGGGGACCTCGCCTTGCAGAACGAGATCCTGATCGCCGGCGTCAACCGGAACCGCCTGCCCGCGGAATATGCGGAGGGTTATTTCGAACCCAAGTTCCTCATCGACCGACTCAAGGAATACGGGATCACGGACTGCCGGATCATCGACCTGCCGACTCGAAGCCCCATGACCTGGGATGCCGAAGCGGGCGAGCTCTGGATCGTCAAGCCCGTCGTCCGAAAAATCGCCGACCTCAAGGAAATCGCCGCCTCGCTGTGCTCGGGCAGCTCGACCATGGACGTGACCGCGGAGCTTGTCTATGTCGGGCCGGGCAACCAGGAGCGCTACTACGAAGGCAAGGACGTCAAGGGCAAGATCGTCCTGGTCAACGGCTCCCCGGGCGGAGCCCAGAGGATCGCCGTGGAGAAGCTCGGGGCCTTGGGCGTCGTCGCCTTCGGCGGGAGCCATCCCGAGTTCGATCCCGACCAGGTCGCCTGGGGCTCGATCAGCGGGGCCGAGGGGATGAAGAAGACGATCGGCTTCAATATCTCCGTCCGGCGGGGCAACGATCTCCGTGACATGCTCGAGCGGGGGATGGGAATCGAAGTCCGGGCCTGGGCGAAGACCGCGATGGTCCCGTACAAGGATCAGATGGTCGAAGCCTTGATCCCCGGGACGGAGTTCCCGGAGGAAGAGCTCGTCTTCACCGCCCACTTGTTTGAGGGCGTGACCAAGCAGGGAGCCAACGACAATATTTCCGGCTGCGTTTCCATCCTGGAAACCGCCCGGACCCTGCGCAAGCTCATCGCCGACGGAAAGATCCCCCCGCCGAAGCGCTCGATCCGGTTTCTTTGGATCCCGGAAATATCGGGGACGATGGCCTATCTCCGGATGCATCCGGAGGTCACGGCCCGCATTTTTGCCAACATCGACGAGGACATGGTCGGCGAAGGCCTGATTAAAAACCAGAGCATGTTCGAGCTGGTCCAATCACCCTGGCTGCTTCCGTCTTATCTAAATGATGTTCTCCGGGCGTTTTACGAATGGGTTGGAACCACCCAGCGAAACAACGAAGACAACGAGGCGTATCTCCCGATCTGGGGGGCGACCGGCTCCCGGGATCCTTTCTATTACGTCATCGATCCCTATTCCGGAGGGTCGGACCATGTCGTTTTCGCGGGAGCGGGCATCCCGGCTCTTATGATGATCGTCTGGCCCGATCAGTGGTACCACACCAGCGGCGACACGCCGGATAAATCCGACGCCACCCAGCTCAAGCGGGCCGTGTTCATCGGCGCGGCTTCGGCGGTCTTTTTAGCCGGAGCCGGGCCTGTCGAAACCGAAACCCTCATTGCCGAGGTCGGCGGGCGGGCCCTGGAACGGGTCGGCCAGGCGAAAATCAAGGCCGAACGGATGATCCGCCAGGCCGCGCCCGACCGGCTCCATGAGACGTATCGCTCGGCCGACATGTTTGCGGCCATGAACATCGTCCGGGAGGAAGAGGCGCTCGATTCGATCCGCTTCTTTTTCCGGGAGGAGAAAGAGCGTCTGGAGGCGCTCCTCCAAGCCAAGAAAAAAGTCCTGGCCGCCCTCCGCCAACCGACGGCGGCCGGCCTCGAAACCCTCTATAAGGACCGGTGCGCGCGGGCCGGCCTGCCTCCCCAGAAAATCGTTCTGACGGCCGAGGAAATCCGCCTGGATAAGCTGATTCCCAAGCGGACGGCGGCGATGGCCGGGATGTTTGACGACCAGGCGTTCGCGGCCAAGCGGCGGGAGATGAAGGATGGGCCGACGGTTAATCTCGGCCGGGGCGAAGGCGATGTCCGCAACGCCGTCGACGGGAAGCGAAGCATCCTTCGGATCCGGGATTTCGTCTCGGTCGGGCGGGGTGCCGTCAAGCTCCAGGACGTGGAGAGCTATCTCCTTCTTCTGGAGAAGGCCGGCTTACGTGAAAATCGAAAAAAAATAAGGGCTGATTTCGGCCTTATTTAAAGATCTTTTCCAGCCGGCTGACGAGGTCAAGGTTTTTATCGACTTCGATCAGCGGGATGTTCTTCGCCTTGGCGATGACCGTGAACCGGTTGTCGGCGTTCCCTTCCTTCAGAACGATCAGGGCGTCGCAGAGCGGCGCGACGGCGTCGATGGATTGCTCGTCGGTCGTGTCTCCGGCGTCGGCGCCCTGGGCCCGGCGCTTCATCCCTTCGATGTGGGCGCCGATGACCGTCAGCTTCATCTTCCGGGCCTCGGCGATCAGGGCCGTGATCCGGGCGAGCTCGTTATCGATCGCGATCCCGGCCGCTCCCATGCCCTTCATGCTCGCGCCCATGGTGATGATGAGCGTTTTCGCTCCGTTGGCCTTCAGCTCGGCTGCGGTCGCCAGGGGCTCGACGAGAAAGCTCAGGCCTGCTTTTTGAAGGATGACCTTCATCATCGTCGGGGCCATGCTCTGCCCGCAGGACGTGACGCAGAATCGGCTGGGGGGCCTTGATAATCGGCGCGTTTGGGCGGCCGCGGACAGGGCGAATCCCAGAATCATGAACAGGCGGAACGCATTCCTCATCGCTGGTCTCCTTATCGTTCGAAACGGCGGATGTCCTCATCCTAACGGTTAACACCCGGCCAGTCAAGGACGGATTGGTTGTATTTTCGGGGCGTTGGACTACAATAGATTCAGAGAGAGAGAACAAGGAGAAATCCATGATGTCCAAACGATTCGATCTCGCGAAATCCGTCGGGTTGGTCCTGGTTCTGGCCGTCGGGCTGATCGCCGGAACCGGCTGCAAGAAAAAAACCAAGGACGAAGCGGTGGAGCAGGCCGCTGAGAAAAAGATCTCGGACATGGTCTCCCGGGCGACCGGCGGCCAGGCCGCAGATCGATTTCAAGAGCGGCCAGATCAAGGTCAAAACTCCCGAGGGGGACGCCTATATCACCTCGGGCGGGGGGACCTGGCCGGCCGATCTGCCCGAGGACATCACTCAGTTCAAGGGCGGAGCCATCCAGGGCTCGACCAACTCCGATTCCCCGACCGGGAAGACCTGGACGATCGATATTCAAGCCCGTCGAACCCGAAGCCGTCGCGGCCTACATCAAGGATCTGGAAAGCGACGGCTGGCGGGTCGTGGTGACGTCAACCGTCGAGCAGGGGGCGTTCACCCAGCTTCAGAAGGAGCGCCTGTTCATCCAGCTGACGTACATGGAGAACGAAAAATCCCTGGCCATGAACGTCATCCATTCGAAGAACGACTGATCATGGAATACCGATATCTGGGCCGGACCGGCGTCCGCGTCTCGCCGTTGTGCTTCGGGACGATGACCTTCGGCAAGGAAGCCGACGAGGCGGTGTCCGGAGAGATTTTCCGGGCCTGCCGGGAGGCCGGGATCAACTTTTTCGACTGTGCCGATATGTACCAGGCCGGCCGGGCCGAGGAAATCCTCGGCCGGCTGATCCGGGATTGCCGCGACGAGGTGGTCATCACCAGCAAAGGCTTCTTCCCGACCGGGCCGGACCCCAACGCCCAAGGCGCTTCACGGCTTCACCTCCGGCTCGCGGTCGAGGCCAGCCTCCGGCGCCTGCAGACGGACCGGATCGACGTCTATTTCGTCCACCGATTCGACGACCGGACGCCGCTTGAGGAAACGCTCCGGACGCTCGACGACCTCGTCCGGCAGGGAAAGATCCTTTATCCCGGCGTGAGCAATTTCGCCGCCTGGCAGATCGAAAAAACCCTGGGGATTTCGGCCCTCCACGGTTGGGCCCCGGTGGCCGTGATCCAGCCGATGTACAACCTTCTCAAGCGCCAGGCCGAGGCGGAAATCCTCCCCATGGCCCAGGCCGAGGGTCTGGGAGTCATTCCCTACAGCCCGCTGGGCGGCGGATTCCTCAGCGGAAAGTTCGGGGTGGACAAGCGCCCGGAGTCCGGCCGTCTGACCGAGCACAAGATCTATCAGACCCGTTACTTTGAAGAATCCAATTTCGAGATCGCCGACCGCTTCGACGCGTTCGCTCGGGAACGGGATTAGAAAACAGCGTCCCTGGCCCTGGCCTGGGTCGCGGCCCATCCGGCCGTGACGGCCCCCATTTTCGGGGCCCGGAACGTCGACCAGCTGCCTGGACGCCCTGGCTTCGCTCAATATCCCGATGGATGCCGCCCTCCGGGCGGAGATTTCCGCCCTCTCGCCCGAGCCGCCGCCGGCGACCGATCGGAGCGAGGAGCGGACCGGCACTCATTTTTCGTCCGACCATAAGGAGCCGAAGCCGTGAAAATTCCGATCCTCTTTGTCTTGGCGATCACTCTTGATATTCGGCGTCGCTGACCGCCCAAACGGGCCAGGTCAAAAAGGCGTTTATCGTCCGCAATAACACCGAGGGACCTCGGGTGATGGCCGAAAGCGGATTGCTCGACATCCTGCGCCGCAACGGCTTCGAGGTCTCCGGAACGGAAACGATCGCCTTGACGCCCGCCGAAGAAAGAGAATACGGCGAGTGGAACCGCGACGCTCTCGAGAGCCGGCAGATCGGCCGGCTCGTCGCCGCTCAAGGATTGAACGGCGGCCTGGCCGTCGGCCTTCTGACCAATTGCGTGGATCTCCTGGGGATGCTGGCCGGGCTGCAGCACCTCGGACCGCCCGAAACGAAACCTCTCCGCGTCGGATTGGTATATCTCGACGCTCATGCGGACTTCAACACGCCCGAGACGAGCTTGAGCGGAATGCTGGGCGGCATGGATGTGGCCGTCGCGACCGGCCTGTGTCTGACCAGGCTCCGGCTCAAGGCCGGGCTCGATCCGGCCCTTCCCGCGAAATATGTCGTGTTCGGCGGCCTTCGCGACGTGGACCCTCTCGAGCAGGAGCTCCTCGACCAATCGGACGCCGAATTTTTATCCGTCGAGGACCTGCGGAACGCTTCTTCGAGGATCGACAGCCTAATGGAACGCCTCGGCCGGTTGACGGATGTCATTTACATCCATATCGATATGGACGTTCTGGATCCGGCCGAAGTCATGGGCCATTCCCTGAAAGTTCCGCTCGGTCCGACGAGCGCCGAGCTCTCCGCCGCCGTGGAAAGGATGTTTCGGCATCCGAAGGCCCGGGCGATCGGCATCGCCTCGCTGCCCGCCGGCGACCGGGACAAGGACGGCGTCTCCTTGGAAGCGGCCTACCGCTTGATCGAAGGCGCTCTGAAGGGATTCGGTAGCCGTCGCATAGGATGAGGACTCATGCCCCGCTGCGGCCTCATCGGAACGATCACTTCGGATACGATTGTCCATGACGACGGCCGCCCCTGCGAAGCCATCGGCGGTGTGCTCTACCAGGCCGCTGCGCTCTCCGGCCTGGGCGTCAGCCCGGCCCTCTTTTCCCAATGCGGCGAAGCCCTCCGCCCGGCGGTTGAGGCGATAATTACCGACTGGCCGGGCCTTGACCGGCGGGGATTGGTCTACGTTCCCGGCCCCGGAAACCGCGTCCGCCTCCGCTATTCCGAGCGCTCGCGGGAGCGGGAGGAAGTCCTCGAATCCGTCGTCCCGCCGCTTGATCCCGGGCCGGCGCTTGCGGCCCTTCCCGGGCTGGAATTTCTGGCGATGGTCTTCAATTCCGGCTTTGATATCTCGCTTCGGGACTGGCGATCGATCGTCGCCCGGGCGTCTTGCCCGATCTGGCTCGATATCCATTCCCTCGCCCTGGAGCCGCGCGTCGGCGCCCATCGCGATTACCGGTCGGTGCCCGACTGGCCCGATTGGGTCAAGGGCGCGGCTTATCTTCAAGCGAACCGCCAGGAAGTCGGCTGTCTGATGGGGCATCCCGAACGCTGGGCCAACGAGGTGGAAATCCGGGATTTCTTCGCCCAAGCTTTCGAATCGGCGTCCGGGCGGTTTTCGTGACGATGGGCAAGGACGGTGTCCTGGCCGCCACCCCCGACGAAGTCCGCCGCATTCCCGCCCCGATTGCTTCCGCGGTCGTCGACGCGACGGGATGCGGCGACGTGTTCGCCGCGGCCGCAATCGAACGCCTGCTTCGCGGCGAGCCGGTGTTTCAAGCGGTCGAGGCCGGCGTCGTCCTGGCCACCCGGGCGGTGGCGGTGTCCGGACTCCGCGAGACATTCCTCCTGGCTTCCCGGAACGGGACGGCCGGAATTTCTTCCAAGGATAAGCTCCGATGAACGCATCCAAATTACGCCTTTTGATTCTCGTCTTGGCGGCCTTGGCCTTTCTTTTCCCCGCCTGCAAAGCCGATGCCCCTGCCGATCGGCCGATTACCGCCAACGAGATCGAAGCCCATATCCGATTTCTGTCCGACGATCTTCTGGAAGGCCGGCTGACGGGGACGCGGGGAGTCGAGATCGCCGCCCTCTACCAGGAGCAGTTCTTCCGCTTCCTCGGCCTCGAGCCCGCCTTCGATGGAAGCTATCGGCAGCATTTCGAAGTGAAGGGATGCCTGCCGGCCGCGCCGCCTTCGCTTGCGGTCACCACCGGCAACCGGACCTTGACCCTGGAGCCGGGCAAGGATTTCGTCATGAGAACATACCGCGAGGATATTCCTCAATCCGTCGCGGCCGATTTGGTCTATGTCGGATTCGGCGTCCAGGCCCCCGAACGGGATTGGGACGATTTAAAGGGCATGGATGTCAAAGGAAAAGTCCTTCTGGTCGAGATCAATGAACCGGGTAACGCGCCCGGCGGCCTGTTTGACGGCGAAGCGATGACCTATTACGGCCGATGGGTCTACAAGTTCGAGAAAGCCGCGGAACTGGGGGCGGCCGGTTGCCTCATCATCCACGAGACCAAGGGAGCGGCCTACGGGTGGGATGTCGTTCAGAACGGTTGGGCCAATGAGGATTTCTTCCTTCCCGACAAACCGCAACCTCTCTTTTTCCAGGGGTGGGTCAGCGGCGAAGCGGCCGACCGAATTATTGCCGCTACGGGACGGTTCGACCGGACGGCTCTCCGGGCGGCGGCTGAAACCAACGGGTTCGTCCCGGTCCCGCTCGAGGCCAAGGTCGAAGCCCGCTTAAAGAGCCGGTTCCGCTCGGTTCCGGCCTCTAATGTCGCCGGCATCCTCCGGGGAACCGGACAGGGAGCGGACGAGCGGTACATCGTGCTTTCCGCCCACTTTGACCATCTGGGGTTGGATCCAACCCGGGAAGGGGACCAAATCTTCAATGGGGCTCTGGATAACAATTCGGCCACGGCGGCGATGCTGGCCCTGGCCCGCTTTTACCGGGACGCGCCCCAAAAGCCAAAGGCGACGCTCGTCTTTGCCGCGGTCACCGGGGAGGAGGAGCTGTTTCTGGGCTCGGAAAATTTCGTCCGCCACCTTCCGATTCCCGCCGGGGCGATCCTGGCCAACCTCAATTTCGAGATGACCGGCGTCTGGGGGGAGACCGAGGACGTGTACGGAATCGGGGCCTCCCACTCCGACCTGGACGATATCGCCGGCCGGGCCGCGGCCAACCTCGGCCTCCGGTACATCGAGGAATTAAACCGCGAGCTCGGGTACTTCTTCCGCTCCGACCAGTTCAGCTTTGCCCGGGCCGGCATTCCGGCCGTCTGGCTCCATGAGGGGATCGTCTCCCGAACGAAAGGCCCGGGCTACATCCCGGAAAAGCAGGCGGAGTATAAAAAGAGCGGCTACCACCAGGTCGACGACGAAATCAAGCCGGATTGGGACTATTCCGGGACGATCCAAATCACCGATTGGGCCCGGGAGATCATCGCCCTGCTGGACGCTCGCCGCAACCCTTCCCCAGTTCAAACCGACAAGCTCGTTCCGGAGGAAATGACAGGCTCCGCCCGGCGTTTGACCCAGGGGCCGGGGTAAGGTAGGATATGGGGAGAACGGTGAGGCATGGATAAAAAAGATCTCCTCGGCATCAGCCATTTTTCGGACTATTTCAAGCTCGGCCAGCTCGTATTCGACCTCAAATCCACGGACAAAGTCCAGGCGGTGGAGGAGTTGATCGAAGTCCTGGCCAAACAGAAGCTCATCCGCAACAAGAAGATGATCCTGACCCGGCTCATCGACCGGGAAAACCTGGAGTCGACCGCCCTGGGCGACGGCATCGCCGTCCCCCACGCCCGGGTCGATTCCGACGGCGAGATCAGTATCGCCGTCGGCCGGTCCTCGGACGGCATCGATTTTTCCGCCCCGGACAAGAAAAAGATCCACTTGATCATTGTCATCATCTGGAATCCGACCGCTGCCGGGATTGTTCAACCACTTATTCGCCGGCCTGGCCCATTTCCTCCGCGACCCGCATTTCCGCCGCCGGATTTTTGAAGCCAAGGACAAGACCGTCCTCTGGGAAGCCCTGGGTGAAATCGAGCTGCGTCTGCCCCAGGATGACAAGATCGTCAGCCGGGCCGGCCTGCTCCGCAAGCTTCAGGATATCGAGAAGAAGAAAAAGCGGGCGACTAAAGCCCAGATGCCGACGATCAAGGCCCAAGCCGAATTGATCCGGGAGGAGCTCGACTCGGCGCTCCTCACGCGGTTTGACAAGCTGATGGAACGTTACGGCTTCGCCGTGGCCGAGGTCGACGAAGGCGTCTGCCAGGGCTGCAACATCAGCGTCTCGACGGAGATGAGCTCAGCCATCGAAGGCAGCAACGACATCTACATCTGCGAAAACTGCGGGAAATATCTCGTCGCCGCCTCGCCCGAAAAAGAAAAAGAAGTAGGGTGTTCGGTCCCGTCCGTCCCGATAAAATCACCGCCCTCCGGGAAAAGATGGTCGCGCTCGGCATCCGCGAGGCCGATTTCATCGAGTCGTTCATGCGTTCGGGAGGCAAGGGCGGCCAGAACGTCAACAAAGTCGAAACCTGCGTCTCTCTCCGCCATGTCCCGACCGGGCTTTCGGTCAAATGCCAGAAGGAGCGCTCCCAGGCGATCAACCGGTTTTTTGCCCGCCGCATCCTCGTCGACAAAATCGAGGCCCTGAAGAAAGGTGAGGAAAGCGCCGTCGAGCAGCGGATCGAAAAGATCCGGCGGCAGAAGCGCAAGCGGTCGAAGCGGGCCAAGGCCAAGATGCTCGAGGGCAAGCGCCTCCAGGGCGAGAAGAAAGCCGGCCGGTCCTTCCGACCCGACCCGGATTCGCTATAATGGTCGTGGCTCCATTCCCCGTTTTAGGAGAGCGCCAAGCCGCAGCAGCGCGGCCAGGAGGACGTTGGCGCCCTTCTCCAGGTCTTCCCAGCGAAGCGACTCGGCCGGGTCGTGGCTGATGCCGTCCGGGCTGGGGACGAAGATCATCGCCGTTTCGGTTACGGCCGCGAGGATCTGGGCGTCGTGGCCCGCCCCGCTGGCCAAACCCATGTGGGCGAAGCCCAACCGGTCGGCTTCGCCGGCCAGGACGGACACCAGTCGGTCCGGAACCCGATACGGCGCGGTTTGGTCCATCAACCGGGAGACGAACCGGAGGCCGCGCGTCTCGGCGGTGTCCTGGGCGATTTCGAGCAGCTCCTTTTCCAGGGCGGCCATCGTCTCGGGCTCCGTGCTCCGGAAGTCGAGGGTGAAGTCGGCCCGTTGGGGGATGATGCTGAAGGCCCCCGGGTGGACGTGGACTTTGCCGATCGTGACGAAGCTTCCGTAATGGTTTCCGGCGACGTGGCGGGTCGCCCGCAAAGCGAAGTCGGCCAGGCCGAGGAATGCGTCCCTCCGCAGCTCCAGGGGGACGGTTCCGGAATGGCCCGACTCTCCCTCGAAAGCGCAGAGGCGGTATTGTTTGCCGTTGATGGTTTCAACGACGCCCACCGGGATCCCCTCGGTGTCCAGAACCGGCCCCTGTTCGATATGAAGCTCGATGAACGCTTCGATCTCCGGGGCCGTCTTTTTGGCCGCCAGGATCGTTTCGAGGGTAAAGGGCGTGCCTTCGAGAACGTCCCGGAGCGGCTGGCCGAATGACGTGAGGCCGTGCTCGAGGAGGTCCCGGTTCAGGGTGCCGGTGAAAGCCCGGCTGCCCAGGAAATCCCCGACCAGGTTTCCTTCTTCGTCGGTGAATGAGGCAACTTCGAGGGGCAGGCGTTGGCGGAGGCCGTTCTCCCGGATCGTCTGAAGGCATTCGAGGGCGGCGGCCACGCCGGCCGCCCCGTCGAACATCCCGCCGTTTCTGACGGTATCGATGTGGGACCCGGCGCATGACCACCTTGCCCGGAACCGCTCCCTCCAAACGGCCGAACTGGTTTCCCGCCCCGTCTTCCCGGTACGCCAAGCCCGCTTCTTCAATCCGGTCTTTCAACCAGGCCCGGGCTTCGAAATCGGCCCGGCTGAAGGACGGCCGGGTGATGCCGCCGGCAGGATCGGCCCCGATCCGGCCGAGGTCTTCGAGATGCGTCCGCAAGCGGGCGGGATTGATTCGGATATCCATGACAGCGGCCTCCGTAGAGTTGGTTCCGAGAATTACCGGGCGCGCCGGCGGCTCGAGCAGAGCAACCATATCGCGCACGGCCCGGTCCAGGCCGACGATCGCCGCCCGGGCGATGATCGAAAATCCAATCGATAGCTCGGTCATTTCCGGGATCGCGACGATCGGGCCGACATTGTGATAATCGAGCCCGTGCCCGCCCGTGACCTCCAGGCCTAACCGGGCGGCGGTCGAGGCGGCCGTCCGGATGTCTTCGAGGGCTCTTTCCCGGTCTCGGGCGGTTTTGCCTTCGGCGTAGATTCCCGTGTGGATTTCGATCCGGGACAGTCCGAGGTCGGCGATCGCCTGGATTTGGGGGAGCGAGGGGTCGACGAAGATCGAGACGCGGATCCCGGCCTTGACCAAGGCCGGAATGTGGGCTTTGAGGGTTTTGCGCTGGGCCAGGACGTCCAGGCCGCCGGTCGTGGTCAGCTCGGCGGGCTTTTCCGGAACGAGACAGACGACGTCGGGACGGACGGCCAAGGCTGCGGCTTTCATCTCCGGCGTGGCGGCCATTTCGACGGTGAGCTTGGTTTTGATCGTCTCCCGGAGGAGCCGGACGTCCCGCTCGTTGATGTGGCGGCGGTCGCCGCGAAGGTGGACGGTGATGCCGGCCGCTCCGGCCTGTTCGGCCAGGAGAGCGGCCAGGACGGGCTCGGGCTCGGTCGCCCGCCGAGCCTGGCGCAAGCTGGCGATATGATCGACGTTGACGGATAGTTTCACGGTCGTCTCCTCTCCGGGCCCTTCAAGCCCCGATTTTCTTCCGGATCGCGCTCGTGACCCGGGCGGCCAGGATCTCGATCAAGTCCTCGTCCTCGCCTTCGACCATGACTCGGGCCAGCGGCTCTGTTCCGGAATAGCGGACATCCAGCCGGCCGTCCGCTCCCAGCCGTCCCCGGACCTCGGTCATCGCTTCGACGACTTCCGGAAGGCTCTCGAGATCGGGCTTCTCGGCGACCCGGACATTTTTCAGGACCTGGGGAAATTCCGTGTAACCCTCGATCAAGTCGGCGAGGGGGCGGTTCTTGAGGATCATGACTTCGAGCATCTTAAGGGACGTTAACAAGCCGTCTCCGGTGGGGCAATCGTCCGAAAGAATGGTGTGGCCGGAACGTTCGCCGCCCAGGTTGGCTTGGATCTCGATCATTTTTTCGAGGACGTACTTGTCGCCGACGCGGGTTCGGACCAGGCCGATCCCTTCGGCGGCCAGGGCTTTTTCCAGGCCCATGTTGGTCATGGTCGTGGCCACGACCGTCCTGGCCCGGAGCCGCCCGCGGGCTTCCATGTCCCGGCTCAGGACGAAGAGGGTATGGTCTCCGGTCAGGATTCGGCCGTGGTGGTCGACCCAGAGGGCCCGGTCGGCGTCGCCGTCGAAGGCGATCCCGATATCGGCCCGGCGGGCCAGGACCGTCTGGGCCAGCTTTTCCGGATGGAGCGCGCCGCAGTCCTCGTTGATATTCCGGCCGTCCGGCTCGGCTTCCGTGGCGATGACCGTGAAGCCCAGGCCCCGGAGCACGTCCGGCGCGATCGCCGAAGCCGCGCCGTTGGCGCAGTCCAGGACGATCCGGATGGATTTCGTTCCCGGTCCCGGCGAAAATTTCCGCAGGAGGAAGTGCTCATATTCCCGGAGATAGAGCGGGTCGGGATGGGAGCCCGCCGGCCCCTGGCCGGGAACGGGCTTGCCCGCGTGAATCTCGTCTTCGAGGCGCTCTTCCCAGGGACTCCGGGATTTTATATCCGTCCGGAGAAAAGATTTTAATCCCGTTGTCATGGTAAGGATTATGGGAGGCGGAGATGACGATCCCCGCGGAAAATCCGAACGTCCGGGTCAGGTGGGAGACGGCCGAAGTCGGGATCACCCCGGCCGAGGCGCCGTGCCCGCCGCCCGCTTCGATTCCCCGGCTGATGGCGTTCTCGATCCAGTCGCCGGATTCCCGGGTGTCTCGCCCGATCAGGACCCGGGGCGGAAGCCCTTCAGCCCGAAGCAGGTCCATCATCGCCCGGCCGAGGATCGCGATCGATTGTTCGTCGAGGGGGAAATCCCCGGCGACGGCCCGGATTCCATCGGTTCCGAATAGCTTCTTCATGAAGGCCCCCGAATCTATTTTGCGATCACAGTGATCTTCACCGAGGCCCGGGTCATGGCGGTGGTGAACCGCAGCTCGGGCCGGGGGAGGATCAGGTCGACCTCGAAGGTCCGGGGGGAATCGATCCCGGCGATGTCCATGGGGCTGGTCCGGATGCGGTCCTGGGGCTTGATTTTGCTCTCCGGCCCCCGGACAAAGACCTTGGAGGGAAGGAGTCTCGACCTTGTCGATTTTGAGCCCGTCCTTCGGTTTGCCCACCAGAACGGGTTGGATTTCCATCAGGACTTCCGCGCTCCGCTCGATCTTGAGACGGACCTTGTTCGGGAAGACGCGGACGGCCTTGGCTCCGGTCGGAACGGTGACAATATCCGGATTCAGGGGATAGTCTTCCTGGTTGACGCTCGCCCGCGACAGGTTCAGGACCGCTTGGACGTCGGCCGAAGTCATCTGTCCCAGCAGTCGATTCGGCGCCCGGACGGTGACGTCGATCGTGGCCGGCGGGCGTTCGGTGATCTCGAACTCTCCTGGAAGATTCCGCGGCTGGAGCGGGACTTGGAAAGATTTCTCGGAGGAAATCTTTTCCTCCGGCATCAAGGCGATCCAGAGGAGGACGGCCATAAAAAAGGCGAGAAGCTTGAGAAGCCCGTTCCGCAAGAAATAGTCCCTGATCGGTCGTTTCATTTTTTCAAGTATTCCATCAGGCGGTCTTCCAGCCGGTTCCGGTCGGCGAGACGCTCGAGATCCCCGCCCATCGCCAGGGAGATGCCGCCGGACTCCTCGGAGACGATGATCACGGCGGCGTCGGTTTCCTGGGTCAGCCCCATGGCCGCCAGGTGACGTGTCCGGGTGGGGAAAGCGACGTTCATCTCATGCGTGGCCGGAAGCGGAAGGAGACAGCCGGCCGCCAGGATTTTGTCGCCCTGGATGATCACCGCTCCGTCGTGGAGAGGGGAGTGGGGGAAAAAGAGACTGACGAGAAGCTCCTTGGTCAGGACCGCGTCGATCGGCGTTCCCCGTTCGGCATAGGGATTCAGGCTGACTTCGTTCTCGACGGCGATCAAGGCTCCAATCTTCCGGTCGGACATGTAGTCGACGGCCTGGCAGACGTCCTCGATCTTTTCCTGGAAGGACCGGAGGGCCAGGGGCTTGCGGAACGTCCGGGAACCGATCCGGGTCAGGAACCTCCGGATTTCGGTCTGGAACAGGATGATGATGGCGATGATGAGGTAGGTGACGAAGTTGCGGATAAGCCAGTTGCTGACGAAGAGGTTGGCCCATTTCGTCACGAGGAAGAGCAGTCCGATCAGGCCGAAGCCGATGGCCATCGGGTAGGCCTTGGATTCCTTGATCAGGAGGAAAAAGGAATAAAGGAGGACGGCGACCACGATGATGTCGAGGAAGTCGACCAGCTTGAACAGGTGGAAGGACGTCAGGATGTTTTCAAACACGTCCGGCCTCCCTGGCTTCGTCGGCCGGAGAACCCGCGGGTTCGGCCAGAATCGCGTCGGCGACCCGGGCCGCCCGGACCGTGGATTGGACGTCGTGGACGCGAAGGATGTGGGCTCCCCGGGACAAGCCGATGACCGCGGCGGCCAGCGAGCCCTCCAGCCGTTCCTCGGGCGGAACGTCCAGGATTTTCCCGATCATTGATTTGCGGGAGACGCCCACGACGACCGGCCGGCCGAGGCCGGCGATCTCGCCCAAACCGCGGATCAGGGTGCAGTTGTCCTCGAGGCGCTTGCCGAATCCGATCCCGGGATCGAGAGCGAGGCTTTCGGCCCCCAGCCCGTAGGCCGCGGCGATCTCGATTTTCTCGGCCAGGAAGTCCCGGACTTCGGCGAGGACGTCGGCATAGCGGGGCGCGACCTGCATCGACTTGGGGACGCCCTGCATGTGCATCAGGATGAATCCGGCGCCGGTTTCGGCCGCCAGGGTGAGGAGGCGGGGATCCATCCGGAAGGAGCTGATGTCGTTGATGATATCCGCCCCGGCGTCGAGGGCCGCCCGGGCCGTTTCGTACTTGGTCGTGTCGACCGAAAGGAGGGCCGTCGTTTTAGGGCGGAGGAGGGAGATGACCGGGATGACCCGCTTGATCTCTTCCTCGGCCGGGATCGGGTCCGCTCCGGGCCGGCTGCTCTCGCCGCCGACGTCGATGATTTCGGCCCCTTCGGCCGCCATCCGCAGACCGTGGTCGGCGGCCTCGCAAGCGTCGACGAAGCGGCCGCCGTCGTAGAACGAGTCGGGGGTGATATTCAGAACCCCCATCACCCAGGTCCGCGCCCCAATGACGTGGCGCGTCCCCTTGACCCGGAAGATGGTTTCCGGTCTCACGTCACCTCTCAGGCTCCGGCCGTTCCGGCTTGCGAGTCGTTCTTGAAGGGGACGCCGTCGGGAGGAGGGGGAGCGGCGGTCTTGCCGAGAACCGCATTGATTTCGTCGGACGACAGCACTTCCCGCTCGAGCAGCAGCTTGACGATCGCCTCGAGCTCCTCCTTGTGTTCCCCGATGATCTGCTGGGCCCGCGTGTAATTGCGCTGGATGATCTTTTTGACTTCTTCGTCGATCATCTCGGCGGTTTTCTCGCTGTAATTCTTGTGGGCGGTCAGCTCCCGGCCGAGGAAAATGAGGTCGTCGCGCTCGCCGAAAGTCAGCGGCCCCAGCTCGCTCATCCCCCACTGGCAGACCATCCGGCGGGCGATCTCCGTGGCCCGCTCGAAATCGTTGGCCGCTCCGGTCGTCGTCTGGTTCAGGAACATGAGCTCGGTCACCCGGCCGGCCATCAGGACGGCCAGCTGAGATTCGAGGTAGGCTTTGCCGTACGTATAGCGATCGTCCAGGGGCAGCTGCTGGGTCAGGCCCAGCGCCATCCCCCGGGGGATGATCGTGACCTTATGGATTGGGTCGGCTTCGGGGATCGTCGCCGCGACGAGGGCGTGGCCGGCTTCGTGGTAAGCCGTGCTTTTCTTTTCCTCGTCGCTGATGATCATGCTCTTCCGCTCGACGCCCATGAGGACCTTGTCCTTGGCGTACTCCAGGTCCTTCATCTTGACCTTGTCCTGGGCGAGGCGGGCCCCGTTGAGGGCGGCCTCATTGATCATGTTGGCCAAGTCGGCCCCGCTGAAGCCCGGCGTCGACCGGGCGATGACCGAGAGGTTGACGTCGGTGTCGAGGGGGATCTTGCGGATATGGACCTTGAGGATCTCCTCCCGGCCTTTGACGTCGGGCATGTTGACGACGACCCGGCGGTCGAAGCGGCCCGGCCGAAGGAGGGCGCTGTCGAGGATATCGGGCCGGTTGGTCGCGGCGATAAGGATAATGCCCTCGTTGGAATCGAACCCGTCCATCTCGACGAGGAGCTGATTGAGCGTCTGTTCCCGTTCATCGTGCCCGCCGCCGAGGCCGGCTCCGCGCTGGCGGCCGACGGCGTCGATTTCATCGATGAAGATGAGGCAGGGGGCGTGCTTTTTTCCGTTTTCGAACAGGTCCCGAACCCGGGACGCCCCGACGCCGACGAACATCTCGACGAAATCGGAGCCGCTGATGGAGAAGAAGGGGACCTCAGCCTCGCCGGCGATGGCCCGGGCCAGGAGGGTTTTACCCGTTCCCGGCGCCCCCACGAGGAGGACGCCTTTAGGGATCCGGCCGCCGAGCTTTTGGTATTTCTGCGGTTCCTTGAGGAAACCGACGATTTCCTTGAGCTCTTCCTTGGCTTCCTCGACCCCGGCTACGTCTTTGAACGTCGCCTTTTTCTGGACGGTCGAGAAGAGCTTGGCCCGGCTCTTGCCGAAGGACATGGCCTTGTTGCCGCCGGCCTGCATCTGGCGCATGAAGAAGAACCAGAAGAAGACGATCAGCAGGAGGGGCGACCAGGTCAGCAGGACCGAAAACCAGGTCGAGCGATTCGCGTCCTTGACCGTGATATCGACCTTGTTTTCCCGGAGGACCTTCACCAGGTCATCGTACTGGGGAGGGAGGACGGTTTTGAACGCTGTCCCTTCCTTCATCTTGCCCGTGGCGGTGATCCCGTCGATGGTGACCGACTCGATCCGCTGGGCTTCGACGTCGTCGATGAACCGGCTGAAGGGGACGTCGTTTTTAACCATCCCGGGGGCCTGAAGCAGGCTCCAGAGGATGATCAGGATCAGACCGGCTCCCAGCCAGAAAAAGATACTTTTGACAGGTTGATTGCGCTTGACGGCCATGGAAATTCCTTTTGATATGCAATTTTATCACGGATTCGGCCGTATGGGAAGGGAAAAAAGGGACATTTTCCCCCGAAAATCAGAATTTCGGGGGATTTTCGGCCGGGAACGGTCAGCGTCCGGCCGGTTGATCCATCGAATCCAACCGCTCGATCAGCTTATAAAGGTCCGGGTCCCGCTCCAGAAGCTCCCGCCGGACATGGCCGTAGGCGATTTTCTGATCGGCCAGCTTGTCCTCAGAGACATAAGCTTCGACTCCGACGGCGAAGTATTCCATCACGTTGGCGTCGGAGTAGAAATCGAGGGTTTTCCGCTCGGCTTTGGCCTTGGCGTACAGCCGGTCGATTTCGGCCTGGATCTCGGCCGGAAGCATCCGGTGGATCTGGTGGGCGAACTCGTGGGCGACGACGTTGAAGCGGAGGTATTTCACGTCCCGCTCCCAGTCTTCGCCGCTGAGGGCTTTCCGTCCGCCCAGGCCCTTGACGTCGTCCCAGAGGCGGAGGTCGAAGGTCCGCTGGCCCTTGAGGTTGGCCATCCCGGCCACTTCGGATTGTCTTTTGTGGAACGGAGTGAGATAGAACGTTCCGCCCTTTTCCTTATCCGTTTGGAGGAAAGCCCGAAGGGGTTTGACCGCCATCCGGATGATTTTCTGGAGGTCGGGATCGAGGTCTTGGTAATTGATGAAGACGTCCCGGAGGAAGGGAGGCTCGGGCGCGTCTTTGGCCGCGAAGGCTTTTTCGATTTCCTCGAACCGGACGTTGATCCGGTCTTTTTTCCGCAGGAGCGTCTGGGCCATACCGTAATGGGCCAGGCCGTAGTCCGGGATCGATCGGATCAGGATCACCGGAACCAGTCTATGGCTCCTTCATAATCCTTTTTATGGTAGGCGATGGCCGCTTTGCCGAGCAGGGCCGGGATTGCCGCCTGGACCCCGGAGGAGAGGAAGCGCCTGGTCGAATTTTTTCCGGCCGGGTCCGTAAGGCGTTTGAGAAGGAGCAGGTCGGCTTCGTCGAGGAGAGTTTTGATTTTAGCGACCGTTTCCGGATCGCCTTCGATCTTCAGATCCTGTAGTCGCGGGGCGACCAGCCGTTCCCGATATAGTTATGCGCAAGGTAATTCCAGCGATTGATCTTGAGGGCGATATTGGCCTCAACATAGCCTTCGTCCATCTTCTTTTCGCCCCGCATCAGGATGTTGGAAAGGTTGGCCCGGGCGTCGGCGTCGAAGGGATCGGCTTCGACGGCCTTGCGCCCGGCGGCCGCCCAGAGGTCGTTTTCCTGGCGGATCCGGTGAATCAGGGATTTAAAAAAGTATGCCCGGGCAAACTCAGGATCGAGAGCCAGGCACTGGTCAGCCATCTTCATGGATTCGTCGAACCTGTTTTCCCAGTAGGCGACCTCGGCCAGTCCGCAGAGGGCGTCCGGAAGCTTGGGATTTTCGGTTGCGAGCTTGGCATAGATCGCTTGGGCCGCGCCGAAATCCATTCGGTCCATGGCCAGAGCGGCTTTCAACAGGCGAACGGGGACTGCGTCGGGAACCGCGGCTTCGGCTTCGGCCAAAACCTTGAGAGCCTCCTCGAATCGGAAAGAGTTCCGGTACAAGTTGCCGCGAAGGGCATACGCCGGGCCGTTTTTCGGATCCCTTTTAAGAATCCCCTCCAGATTGCCTTCGGCATAGACGAGTTGTCCATCCATCAGGTAGAGGCGGACAAGAGAGAGCAATTCCTCGTCGTTTACGGACCGGTCGCTCTGGATTGCCGAGAGGAGGCTGCCCTGAGCCTTGGCGATGGCCGCCTCGACTTCCTCGAACGTTTTAAATTTCTGCGCCGGGGCCTGATTCTGCGGAGCGGCCGCCCACGTCCCGGAAGTCAGCAGGCAGGCCGTAAGCAGCGTGATCGATAAAACCGTGAGGCGTCGCGTCTTCATGGCGGATCTCCCGTCCAGTAACATTCGGGGCCCCGGCCCCATGGGAAGCCCATTGTATCCCCGCGGCCCGCGGGAGAAAAGATCCCGGGCGAAATTGACGGGTTCCGGGACCTGTGGTATTCATGGCCGACGGAGGGCGGATATGAAACTGTCTCCGGTCGACCTCCTGATCGTCGCCATTTATCTTGTCGCCGTGGCGGGCATCGGCTTCGCCGTCAAAAAGCGGGCGACCAAAAAACTCGATTCATTCTATCTCGGCGACCGCAATGTTCCCTGGTGGATGCTGGGGCTCTCGGGTTGTTCCAGCTACATCGATATCGGCGGCACCATGGCGATGGTCGGGGTGATGTTCTACCTCGGCCTGAAATCGCTCTGGGCCACCCACATCTTCTGGGGCTGGTTCATGATCTGCTTCTACATGGCCTTCCAGGCCAAGTACATCCGCCGCTCCGGGGTGATGACGTTTGCCGAATGGAACGAGACCCGGTTCGGGACGGGACGCGCCGCGGAAGCGGCCCGCCTGACCTCGGCGATCTTTCTCCTGGTCCTGATGGTCTTCAACCTGATCTTTATCAGCGTCGGGACGGGCAAGTTCGCCGAAGAGTTTCTCCCCCTGCCCCGGTGGGAGGCGACGCTCATTGTCCTGGCGGTCGTCGGGATCTATGTCACCCTGGGCGGCTTTTTCGGGGTCATCCTGACCGATGTCTTTCAAACCGTTTTGATCGCCGTCGGGGCGGTTATCATGGCCGTCCTCGTCTTTAAAGCTCCGGCTCCGGCCTCGTTCATCGCCAAGGATCCATCCTGGTTCTCCCTCGCCCCGGCCTGGCGACTATGGCCGTCTTTTGCCGTCGAAACGCCGGCCGCCTACGGGCATTTCGCCGCTTTCGGTCCGATTCTGGCGGCCGGATTCTTCTGGATGATGTTCCGGCTGCTGGCCGGGCCGAACGTCTGGGACTTCCAGTTTTTCCTGACCACCCGGACGCCGCGCGACGCCCAGCTTGCGGCCGGGATGTGGACGGTGGGATACACCCTCCGTTGGATCCTCGGCTCGGCCTTCATGATCTTGGGCATCCTCTATCTCGGTTCCCAAGCGGGATTCGATGCCGAGAAAATCATGCCCCTCGTCCTCCAGAAGCTTCCGGCCGGGCTCCGCGGCTTTTTCCTGGCGATTCTGCTCGCCGCCCTGATGTCGACGATCAGCGCCATGATCAACGTGACGAGCTCCGTGATCCTCAACGATTTTATCCGGCGCTATTTCGCCAAAGGGCTGTCCCAGAAAAATGCGGTCCGGATCGGCCAAGTCGCTTCGGTCGCCGCCCTTCTTGTCGGTTTCTTCTTCAGTTTATCATTCACCAACGTCGTCACGGCCTGGGAGACGATGGTTTTCGTCGTCGTCACGGTCATCCTGGTGCCGGCGACGATGCGCTGGCATTACTGGCGGTTCGGGCCCGCGGCCTTCGTATGGAGCATGGCCGTTTCGGCCGGCTTGATCGCCTTGCGGCTGATCTTTTTCGGCAAGCTCCACGCCGCGGCGACCCTGGTCCTGGATATGAGTTTGTGCCTCGTGACGACGCTTGTCGCGGCCGCCCTGACAAAGCCCGCCCCCATGGATGTCCTGGTCCGCTTCTACGCCCGGGTCCGGCCGTTCGGCTTCTGGGGCCCGGTTCGCCGGGAAGCGGTGAAGCGCGGCCTGGTGCCGGCCGGGGACAAGATGCCGGCCTTCGACATGCTCAACGGCTTGTTGACCGCCGTTTTCCAGTTCTCGCTGGCCGCCGCGGTCTTCACCGCGTTCCTGCGAAAGTGGGTTTCGTTCGGTCTTTGGCTGGGCGCCGCCGCGCTCCTTTCAGTCGCTCTCTACTTCACTTGGTATAAGAACCTTCCGGCCAAGGACGAGATGTGATGTCGCGAGCCTCCGTCCGAGCCGCCGTCCATCTGATCTGTAACGCCCATCTGGACCCGGTCTGGCAATGGCGGTGGGAGGAGGGCGCTTCCGAAGCGATGGCGACCTTCCGGACCGCGGCCGAAATCCTCGACGAGCACCCGGCTCTCGTCTTCTGTCATAACGAAGCCGTCCTTTACCGCTGGGTCGAGCGCCTCGATCCGGCCCTGTTCCGGGAGATCCGGCGCCTGGTCCGGGCCGGGCGTTGGGCGATCGGCGGAGGCTGGTTTCTTCAACCCGACTGCAACCTTCCCGGGATCGAATCGCTGATCCGCCAGATCGAAGAAGGGCGGGCCTATTTCCGGAAAAAATTCGATTCCCGGCCCCGCGTCGCCTATAGCTTCGACGCTTTCGGCCACGGCGGCGGAATGCCGCAGGTCCTCCGCCGGGCAGGTTACGAGATGTACGTTTTCATGCGGCCGCAGGCCGGCGAGCTTGAGCTTCCGGCGGATCTTTTCCGCTGGCGGGGCGTGGACGGCACGATCATCCCGGCCTACCGCATCTCCGTCGGTCTCTACCACACCGAATACGGGAACATCGGCGAGCGCCTCGCGGCGGGCGTCGACCTGGCCTTGAAGACCGGCCGGGACGTGCCGATGTTTTGGGGCATCGGCGACCACGGGGGAGGGGCGACCCGGGAAGACCTCAAGATCATCGAGGCTCGGATGGCCGAAGAAAAAAGGGTGAGGATCGTTCACAGCACGCCGGACCGGTTTTGGATGGCCGTCCGGGCGGCGGCTGCAAAAGCGCCGATCGTCTCTGGCGACCTCCAGCGCTGTTTCCCCGGGTGCTACACGTCGCTCTCCCGGGTGAAGCGGGCGGCAAGCGCAAGCCTTTCCGGAATCGTCCAGGCCGAAAGTCAGCGGGCGGCGACCTGGTGGCTTTTCGGGCGGAAATTTCCGGGAGAAAAATTCGCCTCGATTTGGCGCTCCCACTTATTCAACGATTTTCACGACGTCCTGCCGGGAACCTGCGTTGAACCGGCCGAGAGGGACGCCCTGGGTCTCTATGCCAAAGCCGAGGCCGAAGCCCGGATGCTCAAGCTCGAGGCGGCCGCCGCTTGGGCCGGGGCGAACGGGGACAGGGCCGCCATTCCCCTGACCGTGCTCGGCTCGAATCCCGCCTTGACCCGGGTTCCTGTCGAGGCGGAATTCATGATCGAACATCGCCCGAAATGGACGGGGTCATGGACGGTCCGCCTGGAGGACGCCGCCGGCCGCGATGTCGCCTGCCAGGAGGAACAGCCCGAGGCGCTTTTGCCCTTCAACGGCTGGCGGCGGAAAATCGTCTTTCTGGCCGACCTTCCCGGAGTCGGGGCGGCATATTACAAGGTCAAACCCGTCGAAATCGAGACGGCGAAATCTTCTCAGGGCGCGGGCCCGGACTTTCCGAAAGCCGGGATTCCGAGGCTTCTGGCCGTTGACGATGCGGGAGATTCCTGGGGAACGGGTTGCCGAAGCTTCGGCGATGTTGCCGGGATATTCGAGCCGATCGGTCCGGCGAAGGTCGTCGAAAGCGGCCCGGTCCGGACGGTCTTTGAATCGGAGTGGGCCTGGAGGCATAGCCGGGCCGTTTTCCAGACGATCGCATATCCGGATTGGGCGGCGGTCGAGCTGCAGATTCGGGTTTTCTGGAATGAAGAGAAGAGGCGGCTGGTTTTAGGGTTTCCAACGGCGCAGGCTTTCGATTCCGTCTTCTGCGAAATTCCCGGCGGAGCGATCCGCCGTCCGGCCGATGGCGAGATCCACGTCCATGGGCGCTGGTGCGCCGTTTGCGGCGAGGACGGCGATCAGCCCGCGATGGGGATCGCCCACGGCGGCCTTCACGGCTTCGAGTGCCGTGACGGCGAAATCCGATTATCGGTCTTGCGCGGTTCGGCCTACTGCCACGAGCGGGGATTCGACCTCCGGCCGGGCCGGGCGTATAAATTCGCCGACCAAGGCGTCCACGAAATCCGTTTGGCTGTCGCCACCGGAACGACAAAAGAAGTCCTCCGAATACTTCCCGGCTTGGCGGACTGGATTTCCGGGCCGCCGGCGGTCTACGCCCATCTTCCTTTCGGCCGGGCAAGCGAGAAGGGTAAAGGCAAATCACCGGAAAAAAGCCGAATCGATCGCGCCCTCAAGCCTCATTCCTTTCGATTTCGCCGGCCAACGTCCGGATGCTATCCTGCCGGCCCGCTGCCGACGGGAAAGCGCTTCTCGTCCGGGTTCAGGAATCTTTGGGGTGGAAGACAGCGGCGAGGATCGATATCGCCCGGATTTCCGGCGCGGAGAATAAGCCCATTATGATCAAGGCCCGCTTCCGTCCCTTTGAAATCAAAACAATCCGCATCGAGCGCTCGGGCCGTTGGCGCGAAACGGATCTTTTGGAGGTTGGATCATGACCCGCCGTGAACGAGTTCTCGCCGCCATCGCCCATCACGAACCCGACCGCGTCCCCGTCGATTTGGGGGCGATGCGGTCCACCGGGATCACAGCCGTCGCTTACGGCCGACTCAAGGAATATCTGGGAATGAGCGGCGGATCGATCGACGTTTACGACGTCATTCAACAGCTGGCCCAGCCGGAGCAGGCGGTCCTCGATTATGTCGGAGCCGATGTCGTCGACCTCGGGCGAGTCTTCCTCCGGGACGACGCCGATTGGCAGCCGTTCATCCTGCCCGACGGGCAGGCCGCCCGGATCCCGGCTTATATTCGCTTCGTTCCGGACGGCAAGGGCGGCCGGTTGGCGCTGGCTTCCGATGGCGTCCCGATCGGGGCGATGCCGGCTTCTTCCCATTACGTCGACCAGATCGTTTTTCCCCTGGTGGATTGGAACGGGGACCCGGCGGTCCTTGACCGGCTTCCCGAATTGCAGAATCACGTCATCTGGGCGGCTCTTCCGTCACCGCCGCATCATCTGCCGCCGACTCCGGAGAACCTGGCCGAAATCCGCCGGCAAGCCGAGCAGCTTTACCGAACGACGGATTACGCCGTCATGGCCGCCTTCGGCGGGAATCTCCTGGAATGGGGCCAGTTCCTCTGCCGGATGGACCAGTTCTTTATCGACCTGGCCGCCGACCGCCCGAAGGCCCTGGCGCTCCTGGACAAGCTCGTCGAGTCGCATTTGGCCGGGTTGAAACGGTTCCTCCCGGCCGTCGACGGAGTGGTCGATATCATTCAAATGGGCGACGACCTGGGGACGCAGACCGCCCTGGAAATCTCTCCCAAGATGTACCGGGAGGTCTTCAAACCCCGGCAGAAAATCCTCTTCGATTTCATCAAGAAGAATTCGAGCTTGAAAGTCTTCCTCCATTCCTGCGGGGCGATCTCCGCCATCATCCCGGACTTGATCGAGGTCGGCGTCGATATCATCAACCCGGTTCAGACGAGCGCCTCGGGAATGGACCCGGCCCGGCTGAAGCGGGATTTCGGAAAGGATATCACGTTCTGGGGAGGCGGCTGCGACACCCAGCGCGTCCTGCCGGCGGGAACGCCCGAAGAGATCGCCGACCACGTCAAGGAGACGGATCGAGATTCTCGCCCCGGGCGGCGGATTTGTCTTTACCCAGGTCCACAACATCATGCCCCATGTCCCGCCCCAGAACGTGGCGGCCATGGTGGAGGCGGTCAGAAAGTTCGGTAGATTTCGCTCCGGTGATCTACCTTGAAACGGTAATCACCCGTTCGGCATCGTCAATCGTGTAGACGATCCGGAAATCTCCCTGTCTGATCCGATAAAGATTCCGGGCGGAGAGCTTCCGGCAGCCGGTCGGTCTCGGATTTTCGGCCAATCCCCGGATCCGAAGGACGATTTTTTCAAGATCCCGTTTCGGGATTCCGGCCGATAGCTCGCCGGCCGCCGACCTCTTGATGAGGATCTTAAAGCTTTCCATCGCGGCGGAGCTTTTTTAAAACGTCTTCGAAGGCGAGGGAGGGCTCGGCCGCCCGGTCGGCGACGGCCGCCAGGTCGAGGGCGTCCTCCCGAAGCGCATCGCGGACCGCGTCGTTGACCAGGTCGGAAACGGAATACTCCGTCTCGGCCGATTTCACTTTCAGAGCCCGGTGATAATCGGATTGAAGGTAGACGGTGACGCGCTTGCTCGTTTTGTCCATGAAGAGACTCCCTTAACGGGGACAATATAACGCTAAAACGTTAAAACGTCAAATATTTAGTATCAGCGTCTCTCTTCCATGTTGTGTGGGGAGAGATTAGAGGTTATGGCGGCTGTAGCGAACATCGTCCGGATTAGGCTTTTCTTGATGCATGCTTGGGAAGCCGGACCTCTTGAGGGCAAACCCAATATCGGGCCTTGGTTCCCTACCGGTCTCCCAACGGGCGGCGGGAGACCCGCCCGCCCTGCTCCCTTTCCAAGGTGTCATTATGCGATGACCAATGCTAGCGTTGACACACACCACGACTCTAAATACGCATTTTCCTGTGAGAAGCCGGCCGAGCGAAGATGTTTGAGCGTCCCGCGCCTTGAACCGTTAGAAGGTCTTTCGGGACGCGAGTTCTTCGCCGCCAAGCTAAGCCAATCAAGAAAACCCGTTAAGATCCGGACGCGTGAGCGAAAGCCGCCATATTCACGGAAATTTCTACCCACGCAAACTGGAAGAGAACTACAAAAGCTTATTCGAACCGATAGCACTTCAGGACCCGGAAGCCTTCCTCGGTTTCGACGATGGCATACATCCGGTCTTTCCGGACCTGGTAAATCCGGAAGGGGACGACGACCTGTTTGAGATAAACGCCTTCGGGGGAAAAGACATCGTATAGGTACGGCTCTTTCTTTGCCTTTTCGTCCTTTTTGTCCGGTTCGTTACGGAACAGCCGGAACCAGCCGTTTCCTGCCTCGTCGAAGAAGAAGTCCTGGACAAAGGCGGGTAAGATGCTCCTGATGAAGAGTCGGCGATGTTTCCCCGCCGCGGCGAATCTTCAGATACAATTTATTTTTGATCGGTTGAAATTCGCGGCCGAAGCGAAAGAGAGGGTTTCCGTCGGGATCGATACACGCCGATTTCGTATCTTCCGTTGTACCCGGCCCAGATGCGGCCGTCCGGAGCGATGCCCCAGCCCGTCGTCGGCGAGTTGGGGGAACTGAGGCAAACCATGCTGTCTCCCTGTCGCTTCATGAGCATCACGTCGGCTTGAAACGGGCCGATCCGGAAGGGGTTCTTCCCGTCTTTACCGCAGCGGACGAGCATGAACATGTTCTGAATCTTCGTGAATTCCGAAGTCAGTTCGGTGTTCTCCTCGGCCGACTTCCTCAAAGAAAGAGACGGCCGGACTTGTCGAGCCAGATCATGGAGCCGAATTTTTCCATGCGGAAGCTCGAAACGTAATCCCCCTTCTGGTCGAACAAGCTGACCCGCATGTTCCGGGAGTCGGCAAGAACGATATTGCCCGCGGCGTCGATGTCGAACCAAGCGGGCGTATCCATGTCTCCCGGCCCCTGGCCTTTGCGGCCGATCTGGCGGACAAATTTGCCTTTGTTGTCCAAGACTTTGATGCAGGTGTCGCCCCAGTCCAGGATGAAGACCCTTCCATCGGCGGCGACCCGGACCTGGAAGGGCTGGTTGAGGACGATTCCCGACGCGTCTTTTTCCTCGCCCGCCGACCATAGTTCGGTGATCTTCGGAGTGACGACGCCGTTTTTCGGCTTTTCGGGGTTGGTCACCAGGCGGGCCGAAGCGGCGGTTTTGAATTGCGGCGAAGCAAACGCCCGGCCGATGCGAGACCGGCGGCGAGAATGACGGCGATAGCGCAAAAGACTTTTGGATAAGCGTTCATGATATTTCTCCTGACAATACCTCGAGCGGCGTTCTTACTTCATTATATTACGCCGGACTATCATGGTTATCGATGCAAAAATTTCTTAATATTTCCGCGATTAAGGTTTGGCCGGTCGCCCGGTCTCGGGTATGATGTCCCCGAGATGAACAGCCGCGAGCTTCTTCGGGGAATTTTCGCCGGCCGGCCCGGCCCCCGCTGCGGATTCTGGCTCGGGAATCCTCACCCTGATACCTGGCCGATTTATCACGCCTATTTCGGGACAAAGACGGAGGAGGAGCTCCGGGTCAAGCTGGGCGACGACTTCCGCTGGATCACGCCCCAATACCGGGCTTCGACCTACCGCCATCCGGCCGGGCGGAAAATCTTCGGCCTTCACGAGGAAAAGAAATCCCACGGCGAGGCCGGCCCGCTGGCCGCGGCCGAGACCGAGGCCGACGTCGAATCCGGATACGAATGGCCCGATCCCGCTTATCTGGATTTTACCGAAACGCTGGAGGCGCTCCGGTCGGCCGGCGATGTCTACCGGGCCGGCGGCTTCTGGGCCCCGTTTTTTCACGATGTCTGCGACTTGTTCGGGATGGAAAATTATTTCGTCAAGATGCATACCCATCCCGAGGCCGTCCGGGCCGCGACCGCCCGGGTCTGCGCCTTCTACCTCGAAGCCAACCGCCGCTTGTTCGCCGCGGCCGGGGACTTGATCGACGCATATTTTTTCGGCAACGACTTCGGCACCCAGGCCGATTGCCTGATCGGCCCGGACCATTTCGATGCTTTCATCCTGCCCTGGTTTCGCGAATTCACGGCCCTGGCCCATCATTCGGGATACCGGGTGATCCTTCATTCCTGCGGCTCGATCTACCGGGTCATCCCGCGGCTGATCGAAGCCGGGGTGGATGCGCTCCATCCGCTCCAAGCCCGGGCCGGAACGGATGGATGCGGAGCGGCTCTCCCGGGAGTTCGGCGGGCAAATCGCGTTTGTCGGGGGAGTTGATACCCAGCAGCTTTTGGTCGAAGCGAGGCCGGCCCGGGTTCGGGATGAAGTCCGGCGTTTGCGGGATCTCTTCGGTCCTCGATGGATCGTCAGCCCGAGCCACGAGGCGCTGCTTCCGAATGTTCCCCCGGAAAACGTCGCGGCGATGGCCGAAGCCGCCCGCGAACCGTTTTAAAGTTTAAACTGGAGAATGATTCCCATGCGCATTTTTCCCTTCCTCGAAGAGGCGGCTCTCCTCGAAGACACCCTTTCGTCGTGCTACGGAGCCCTGGCCGAAACGACGGCGAGCGAGGACCTCGCCGGGAAATTCCAGCAGCTGGAGCGGGAGGAAAACAACCATGCCCGGATCATCCGGACGGGAAAGAACTACGAGCTCAAGGCCCCTGACGCGTTCGGAGATATTAACGTCGACGCGACCGAGATCAGATCCGGCTCATCGTCCGCCCGGGCGGTCCTCGAGGATGTTCGCGGCGGCCGGATCGAACTCCGGCTCGCCGTTTCCCGGCTTCGCAACCTCGAGGCCCGGTTCGAGAAAATCCACCTGGACACGCTCGTGTCCTTTAACGACGAGATGCTCCGGGAGCTTTTCCGGAATATGGCCCGGGACGACCGCCGCCATGTCGACGTGCTCGAGGAAATCCTGAACGGCTTGAAATAATCCGAAGCCGTCTCCGGCCCTCAATCCGGCCGGAGACCTTTTTTGATCGGTTTGCTCTCCGGTTCGGCCAAGGTCGGCTCCCAAATCCCGGCCACGGCGTGGGCCATCTGCTCGACCGGGGCGCCCTGGACGTTGGCGAAAGATGATCACCGTGAAACCGTCGTCGACATAGCGGGAGATCATCGCCATGAATCCCTGCCAGGCGCCGCCGTGCTCGATCAGCCGCCGGCCGTTGGCCTTGGCGATCGCCCATCCAAATCCGTACTCGGTCTCCTTGCCGTCGTTGAGCTTTCCCGAAGTGAAGGCCTGGTCGAGGCTGGCCTTCCGAACCAGCTTTTCGGTCGAGAGGGCGGCATCCCATTTGGCCACGTCCGCCAACGTCAGATAGAGGCTGCCGTCGGCCGTGCTGTTGAAGGTCGGGGAAACCCAATCCTGGTTTTTCCACTCCGTGCCCCTCCAGAGATAGCCGGCGGCCCGGTTGGGAACGATATCGCGTTCGCTGATCATCCGGGCCGTCGTCATGCCCAGGGGCTTGAAGATCCGTTCCCGGAGGAAATCGCCGTAGAATTTTCCGGAGACCCGGCTGATCAGGGTTCCGAGGAGGGCATAGCCGAGATTGCTGTACCGGAAGCGCTCCCCGGGTTTGAAGCCGAGGGGCGTCCCGTAGATCAGCCGCCGGAGCTCCTCTTCCTTCAAGTCTTTCCTCAGGTCGAAGGCCGGGGTATAGTCGCCGAGCCCTGAGGTGTGGGTGAGAAGATGCCGGATCGTGATCGGCTGCCAGGAGTCCGGAGCGTCGGGAAAGACGGTCCGGATGCTATCCTCCAGCTTGAGTTTGCCTTCCTCCGCCAGGATCAAGACGGCCATGGAGGTGTATTGCTTGCCGGTCGACCCGGATTGGAAGACGGTTTCCGTTTTCACCGGCACCTGGTGCTCGAGGTTGGCGAAGCCGTAGCCCTTGGCGAAGAGGAATTGCCCGTCGCGGACGATGGCCAGGGCCAGCCCGGGAATGTGAAACCGCTTCATCTGGGCTTCAACATAGGTGTCGATTGCGGCCGTCCGATCGGCTGGTTTCTGATAGGCGAAGAGGCTGATACCACCGGCAAGAAACAAGGCGGCGAGGACCATCATCCGGCTCGAAATTCGGCGGGCGGGCATTGGGCTCATTGTGGATCCTTTTCTGTAAGTTTGCGGCCGATCAGTCGTAGACCGGTTTCCGCTTAATCCGCGGGTCGGTGAACAGGTCCTCCTCATCCACGCTCGTCGAGCTGAATTCGCTCACGACCGCGCCGTCTCCTCCCGCTTGAAACCAGTGGGCGGTTACCGGGGGGATGGTGACCTGCCCTCCGGGGCGGATGATGATCTCCCGGGCCGCGGTGAAACAGGCTTCGTCGCCCGGCGGGACGGACGCTTTCGGATTCGGCGTCGGCTCGCCCGGGATATGGAGATAGATTGTCCCGAAGCGGCAGCGAAACGTCTCCTGCTTTCCCGGATTGTCCGGGCCCAGCGGCGGATGGATGTGCTCAGGGCAGGTTTGGCCCGGGAACAGGACGATCTCCTTGGCGCAGTACCGGGCGTTATTAACGTACGTGACGATCTCGAGGCCGTAACGCTCGAGGTTTCCCAGGCCGAGATCGGCCACTTCCATTCCGTCCTCCTCAGCGGGCGTCAGGACGATGCCCGCTTTCTTGAGCATGGCGGCGGCCCGCCGTCTGGCGCGGCCGGCTTCCTCTCGATTCATGGTTCCCCCTTTATTGATGGATGTTTCAACACGTTCAGGATTTCGGCTCGCCGGGGCGCGGAGGGTTGGGCTCCCATCCGGGTGACGGAAACGGCGGCCGCAGCGGCGGCGAACCGGACCGCTTCAAGAAGCGGTCGCTTCTCGGCCAATGCCACAGCCAGCGCCCCGTTGAACACGTCGCCGGCGGCCGTCGTGTCCACAGCCCTCACCTTGAAGCCGGGAACGACCGTCTCATTCCCGCCGGTTGCGACGAAAACTCCCTTCGGGCCGAGCGTGATGAGGACTGCCGGTCCGAAGGCTGTTGCGGACGGAGGAGGGTTTCGTCATTTTTCCGAGGAGAATCCGGGCCGCCTTCCGAAGGCTTTCCCGGCCGGAAATCGGGCATTCCCGCCAGCATCCCGGCTTCGGTGACGTTGGGTGTGAGGATATCAACTTGGGATAGGAGATCGGACGGAAGGGGAGATGCTGGAGCGGGAGCCGGATTCAGGATGACCGGAAGCCGGGCCCGGGCGGCGCTACGCACCGCTTCTCTGACCGTTTCGAGCGGGCTTTCGAGCTGAAGAAGAAGGATATCGGAATCCACAAAGGCCGTCGCTGCTCGGCGGATGTCCGCGGCCGAAAGGTCCAGGTTTGCCCCCGAGGCGACGGCGATGATGTTTTCTCCCCGCCGGTCGACGACGATCAGGGCAACGCCGGTCGGGCTCGTCCGGGCGGTATGAACATGTTCGGTTTCGATCCCGTTTCGGCGGAAACCGGCGATCGCCTCGGCTCCATAAACGTCTTTCCCGACGCAGGCGACAAACGTGACCCGGCCTCCCGCCCGAGCGGCGGCCACGGCCTGGTTGGCCCCCTTGCCCCCGGCGGCGATTCGAAAATCGCCTCCCAAAACGGTCTCCCCAGGGCGGGGAATGCGGCCGGTTTTAACGACCAAATCGACGTTGACGCTGCCGACAACGACGATCCTGGGCCCCCTCCGCCTCTGAGACATGGGCGTATTGTACCCTATGCGGCCCGTTGGGAAAAGAGCGAAGGCGCTTGACGATTTCCTTCGATTATCGTATGATGAGTGCCCTTCCCGTGGGGCTGTAGCTCAGTTGGGAGAGCGCTTGAATGGCATTCAAGAGGTCGCCAGTTCGATCCTGGTCAGCTCCATTCCTTCCCCGACGCCGCTGAAATAATTCCATTCCCCTCAAATAGCGCGCGTTCAGCCTGAGCTTGTACGGGCTATACGATTGCGTTAAGATTCTCTTAAGTCGAGAGTGAAGGTCCGAGCAGAAAAATGAAAAAATGCAAATTCGTGTTGCCTTTCGTGATGCTGATTCTCAATGCGGCATTTGCCCAAATCATCCCTCCCCAATCCAATGAAGGCCGCGTGTTGGGCTGGATGAAAGTTTACAATTTCTCGGGCGCCAGAGCGCCTCTGAAAGTGGATGACAAGCTCTATTCCGCAGCCCATCTGGCGATTGCCGATTCTTTCGCAAACTGGATCCAGGCCAGCTACATTCCCGTAGGAGGATTGGGGGATGTCATAAGAACGGTTTCCGAAAAGCTGGGCTTATACAATCAGAATGACGCCTCCCTGCCGCAGACTTACGGAGCTTTTGCCAAGACCTATACAGAGCTCAAATATGACAACAGCCGGAAGCTGGTGCCCGCAACCGACAGCCATTTGACTTGGTCGATCAGGGCCAACGCCGTGTTCGGCGACCCTGTTCATGTGCTGAACACGCCCGCTCAATATTATTTTCTGATCCCCCATTTTGACAAACCGGCCGCGGGCGAAAGGGATGAAGTCGAGGAGAGAATCCGAAAGCTTTATGACCTCTCCAATCATCCGACTTTGAAGCGCTACATCGTCTATTTCAATTATCAATTGCAGAGCATTTACGCCAACTCAACGAATGTCCTGCTCAGCAAGGACAACAAATTGCCTTTTATTAAGATCACCAAAGAAGAATACCTCGACAAGCTGGCCGAGGCCATCGAAAGAAAATACGGCAAGGAAAAAGAGTCTGCCGTTAAAGGCTGGCCGGAGGGGAACGCCAGGACGAATGCCCTCAGGGATGCGGACAACCGATATCAAAAAAGACTCGGCATTTTGAAGGATAACCGGGAGAAGTATAAAAATCGCTTACAGGAAACCGCCCGGGTATTTACTTTACAACCGGATGAGATGCTGGAAAACCATGCGGACGCCTTTCATGATGTCGGCGGCTCCGGGGATGGATTTCCTGTGTACAAGGTCGACCCGGTCATGGCGGAGCTGGCAAAAAAAGATCAACCGCAATGGATTCTGGTCTCATGGGATGGAAACATTACGACGCCCGTCGGCAAGCAACAGCACGAAGCCATCATCAACAATTTTAATTTTGATTATGTCTATAACTATTTCTTCGACCCGGAGAAAGTCAAAGGGCAACCCTATCAACCGCTGCGGTCTCCTGCCGCCAAGGAGGCGGTTGTCGTGACCGAAGCATCGGAAGCCGCAAAAAACAGCGTCTCGGATAAGAACGTTCATTTCTTCGAAGACTTTTCCACGACCCGTCCCGATCAAAAACCGATCGGATGGTCGGCCGGAACCGCCGGTCTCGTTACGACCCTTGACGGCTTACCCGGTAACTGGGCCGTGATGGGAGGTTATACTGATGTCTTAACCCCCAATCAATTGAAAAAACCGCTGCCGCCGAATTTTACCCTAAGCTATGAACTGATCGCGGCTCAATTATTTACCTGGGGAGCGAAGGGTTTGACGCTGCAAATCGCCAACGAAAAAACAGCAGGTAATCCGGAATCGTATATACGACTCAAGCTGCGGCCGGGTTTTGATGGGAGAGACGGAGAGGCCGCGATAGAAGCAAAATTCCCCGGAGGTTATTTAAACGGGACCAAATGGGTCGTCGCGCCTGGTTTTTCAAACAATAAAAAATATAACCTTATCCGTGTGGCCATAAAAAAGACCGGCGAAACGATGCAGGTGTTTATCGATGGCACAAAGATCGCCGAATACGAAAAGGCAATTCCTCCAGGTCAGTTATTCAATTCCCTGTCGTTTTTTATTCTGGGCAGTTCCCATGACGAACATGATAGGTTCTATATCAGCAATATTAAAATCAGCAAAGAGTAAGGGTAAAAAAAGTGTTTTGGCTCTGTGTCCCGCGTATTCACCGCCGCTCGTATGCGCGATTTCTCTCGAATCCGACCCGGAAGCTGAAATTCAGGTTCGTCTGGAGGATGGCATCGAGATACGCCGTCGGGAATCCGTCGTAGGAATTGCTGTTGGGCGTCGTCGCCCAGGTCAGCGTTTTTCCCGGGACGTAATAATCGCCGGCGTCGGCGTCCGATTCCACTTCGATCTCTTCCAGGCCGTCCGCTTCCATGAGCCGGACGAGCTTGCGATTGGTGTAGGAGTTGTCGAAGAGGAAATATCCCCAGGCGTCCATGCGCGCGTCGATGTGAAAGACCAGGAGGCCGTTGCCGGGAAGGGCGATGTCGTTTCCGACCCGGCTCCTGTTTTGAACCAGGAAGAATTCGGTGAACGGCGCGTCGAGGCTGAACTTGGGGAAGAAAATGACCGCGTCCCCGGCCAGGGCGGCCGGCTTGAGGTAGGCGATTTGGTTGCCTCCGGCGAAGACACGGGGCGTGAGCCAGCCGAGAATCATTTTGCTGAATCCGTTGTGGTCGCCCCAAACCCCGTCCATGCAATCGACGCCGCCGATGCCGCCCTTGGGACCGACATCGGAATCGTAATCGTAGAGGTCGGGCAGCCCGAGGGCATGCCCGGTCTCGTGGATGGCCGTGCTGGGCCAGAACGTCCCGGGATAAGGCCGGGATTCCCACTGCCAGGAGTATCCCGTTCCTTGGAATTGCTTGCCGTCCAGGACGAGCGGCCTCGAATAGGACGTATAGTATCCCCACCAGAAGCTGGCCCATTCGCCGGCCGGCCCGGTCCAGATGACGAGAAAATAGTCGATGTCGCCGTCGCCGTCGTTGTCGTAGCGGGAAAAGTCATGGCCCTGGCTGTCGAAATGGAGCAGAGCCTCCCGGATCAGGTTTTCCCGTCCGGTGGAGTTCATGGCCACGGCGGTTCGAGGGATGGCCGGCCGGTACCAGCCGAGCGTCGTGCCCTGAATCTCGAGCAAGCCGTACGAAGAACGGCGATAAAAGGCGCTCAGGCTCTCATACGGAAACCCGGCGCCTCCGTCCCCGAACAGCTTGTCGTCGATGACGACGGCGCTGTTGCCCGCCGGATAATCGGAAAAATCGATGAGCAAGACGAAAACATTGTTGACGCCCCGGCTCCGAAGCTCTCCGGCGATCAGCGGATCCCCCGCGGGAGGGGAGAAGGGTTGGCCTGGAACATCGGGAAGGCCGAGGGCGCCTCGGCGCATCGACTCGAGCCGGGAACGAAAGTCCCGGACGAGCCTCGGGCTGACCCGGTGATTCCCGAGGGATTTGGCGGCCGCGAGGCGCTCTTGCAGCGTGCCGTCCAGCCGGTATTTCGCCCATTGCTCGGCCGTCGGCGGGTCAAGTGAAAAGAGCGGGGAGGCCCCGAGTAGTAAAACACCGAGGATAAGCAGCGCTTTGTGTTTCATGGGAGACATCCTTTTAATTCGTCTTCGACCGTCCCGTCCGTGCCGAGCAGCCCCAGGCAATCGGGATGGAGGGGCATGAGGCCGTAGGCTTCGCGGCCGCTTTCGTCCCGGAGAATCCCGAGGGGAAAGAGTCGGCAGACTTGAGGCCGGGCCGGATGGACGCGGCAGCCGTCCGGGCTCAGGAAAACGCAATCGCCGTCCGGCTTGACCCGCACCTCTCCGGATGCCGGGTCGAGATATTCCCGGTCGAAGGCCTCCTCCGCGATCCGGAGAAATTCCGGCCAATCTGGACCGCTCGGCCGGGGAAAGAAAGAGGCGCTTGTTATTGCAGCAGGCGTTGCAGCGCTGGCATTTGAACGAATACGGGCTCCGGCGATTCAGCCGGAACGAAAGCGAGGCGCCGTCGTCGAACATGCGCGTCACCCGACGATGTTGAGAGCTTTGGGAACGACCGCGATTTCCAGGTCCGTGAACTTCGTCCGCCCGTCGGCGGTCCCGAGGATCTCTCCGTCGGCCTGAATTTCCAGGGGGAAATCGGAATGGAGCCGGAAGGAGGCGGATTTTCCGAATTCCACCTGGCGGAACCGGCCATGCCGGCCTTTTCCGGCCAGGCGATAGATTTCCGCCAGCCGGACGAACGGGCAGGGCTTGATCAAACACAAATCGAGGAGGCCGTCGTCGGTCCGGGCTTCGGGTGCGAACAGCCGTCCCGTCGCCCAGTACCGGATGTTGGAAAAGACCGCGGCCAGGAATTTCCCGGACGTCGTCTTTCCGCCGCCCTCAATCTCCAGGCGCAACGGCACTTCGCGCGACCAGAGGGCCGCCCGAATGGCCAGATAGCCGGCGGCCCATTGCATCCGGGCGGTTTTCCATCGCCGCTCGGCCATCCGGGCGATCCGCCGGTTGACAATGGCCCCGAGCCCGACGTTGGCCTGACCCAGGAAGCATCCGATGATCTCGCTTCCCGCCCGGACGACGCCGAGGTCGATCCGCCGGGTTCGGCCTTCCTTGAGGGCGAGGACCGACTTTTCCATCCGGTCCAGGCCGAATTCGCGGGGGACGTCGTTGCTCGAACCGAGCGGGATCATCCCCAGAGTCGAGTCCAGCCGGCCGGCCAGGATTTCTCCGGCGATAAGGGAGTAAGTCGAATCGCCTCCCGCGCCGACGATCAGCCGGTGAAAGCGGCCGGCATCGCGGGCCACGCGGCGGAGATGTCCCAGGCTCTGGGTTGCGACGAAGGTGGATTTCAATCCCGCCCGGCGGAGAGCGTCTTCGAGGTCGGCCCGCTTCCGGGCGGCCCGGCCTTGGTTGGACGAAGGATTAAAGAGGATGAGCATCGGTTCCATCGGACGTGTTCCTTTCGCCTCGTCCGCGGCCTTCATTTCCGCGGCCCGGGCGGCGAGAATGACATGCACGCGATCCAGATCCCGGGGAACCAGGGAGAGGAGCGGCAGCCAGAGAATGATATTCAGAACCCAAAAGACGAGGGCCCCGGCCATGGCCGTGCGCAGGCCGAAGCTCGAGGCCAGATAAGATGCGAAAGCGGGCCGAGGGCGTTCCCGGCCATGTCCATCACCGCGGCAAACGAAATCATGGCTCCGCGGTGCTCGGGGAGGTTGACGTCCGTCAGCGTGCCGTACCAGTTCGGATTGACGCCCTGGTTGACGAACATGGCGGCGGCGATCCAAATGATCAGGACGGCGATTCCGGGCGCGAGGAAAGTTTCCCGGATTCCGGCGCCCGACGGAACCTGGGCACCCGAGGTCAGAAACGGGATCATGCAGACGGCCGGGACGGCGTTGCAAAGGAGCGCCGTCCGGATCTTTCCGCGGCGGTCTTTCCGGAACCAGGCGTCTCCCAGGCGGCCGAAGATGATCGCCCCGGCCGCGCCGGCGACGAAGACCAGGACGATCGCGGCGTTGACCGCCGGCGCTTCCATGTTGTGAACGTCCTTCATGTACTTGAAAATCAGGAACAGGACGATCGCCCCCGGAATGACGTCGATGAAGTTGAAGATCAGCCAGAGGTTGCTGGGTGCGGCCCGGAGGGAGGCGATGTCTTTTCGAGACCAGCGAAACCGGTACTCGGCTCCGGCCATAAGCGCTTCCCGCAGCTCCGGTTCCCGCGCCCCGCGGGCCGGCTCCCGGAGAAAGACAAGAGCTCCGGCCAAGGCGAGGTTGATCGCACCGATCAGGCCGTACGCGGTCCGCCAATCGTTTCCCAGACCTCCTCCGGCGAGGAAACCGGCCATCCGGCCGGCGAGCATGGCCACGGACAGGAAGCCGAAGGCCGTCGCGCGTCGCCCGGCTGCGGCTAAGTCGGAGGCCAGAGCAAAAACAGCGGGAATGATCAGGCCGATCCCGAGGCCGGCCAGCGCCCGGGCCAGGAAAAAGAAGGCATATCCGGTCCGGCCGTGGGGGATGAAGACGGTCAGAACGCCGACCACGCCGTAAGTCAAAGTTCCGGCCAGGCAGAGCCGAAGCCGTGACCGCCGCCCGGCCAGCAATCCGGCGGCGATCGTTGCGGCCGCCGAAAGGAGTGTGAATGCGAACGTGACCCACCCGAGAGGGATGAGGTTCGACGTCTGACCGAAGAAATCGGCCAGCAAGGGGTTCAGAAGCGGGCTTTGGAGGGATTGGTCGGCGAAATTAAAGATGAGCAGGAGGGCTAAAACGGCCCAGAGCCAGCCTGGGGCCGAGGCGGTTTTTGAGAGGGAACGGCCTTCCATTTTTTTCGTCTCTGCGGCCGTCCACTATAACGGAAAGCCGCCGAATTTAAAAGGGGGAGAGCCGGCGGCGGTCTTCAGTACCAGTCGGAACCGCCGCCGTCCATGCCGCCGTATCCGCCGCCGAACCGGGGATTGACGACGTTGCTGTAGACCGAACCGAAGCTGTAGCTGAAGCCTACGGAAAACCGGTACGTATAGCCCGAGGCGAGCTCGGCCCGCTTGAGGAGGAGCTCCTCGAGCGAAATATCCCCCTTGCGGAGGGAGAGCTGGTCGTGGACGACCGAATAGCGGCCGTCGAGAGTCAGGGACAATCCCTTGATGAGCCGGAGACTCAGATTGCCCTGAACCCGGAAGTGATTGTAGGAAAAATCGCGCAGCAGGCTGGCCGCCTCCAGGGAAATCTCGGCGGTTCCCCAAGGCTCGCGGGACTCGAAGGTCGTCGTCAGGGCGTGGCTCAGGGTCGCCTCGGACATCTTGTCGTAGACCGTCAGTTCCATGTACTTGTCGAAATTATATCCCGCCCGGTACAGGATCCGCAGCTCCCGGCGGGTGGATTCGGAGTAGGGGAAGACGTTGAATTCGATGGCCGGCTGGAAGGTCACGCCGAGGCGGATGTTGCTGTAGGTCGAATGATTGACATTCACGAATGCCCCGACGGACCAGTGTTCGCCCAGCCCGAACACATACAGGCCGTCGATGGACCGGTACCGGGAGCTGCTGGTTTCCTGGTAGTCGTCATAATTGTATTCGCTCGTTTCCTCGAAGGCCGAGAGCCCCAGACGGAGACGGTTCGGTTGACGTCACCCGGTTGATGGTGAAGTTGCCGTTGAGCGAGCTATTTTTCCAGGATTCCTCCCCGCTCATCCGGAGGCGGGTGCTGAGGCTGAACACCCAGAAATCCCAGGGATCCGTGACGGCCGTCGGTTTGACTTTTCCGGCCATACCCAGGGTCAGGACCTGGGCCATGGGTGTGCGGGCGACGTAAGGCGTCAATCCGAGCTTAAGGACCTGGACGAGGCCCTTCCTCGTTTCATCCTGCGTGTCGATTTTATTCGAGCAATACTTCAGCTCGTTGTTCAAGTTCTCGAATTCTCTGAGTCCGATGAAGGCCATGGTGTATTCATTGCCGCCGCTTCCCGTCCCCTGCTGGCTGATGAGAACATGGACGTCGGCTTCCTTGCGGTCGCGAACGTAGTTGACGAATTCGATCTCCGTCTTGATGTAATTCATGTCCAGCCGTTGACCGTCGATATAAACCCGGGGGGCGGATTTCTTCAATTCGTCGACGTCCTGGGCTGAAGGCTTGGCGTCCTCGGCGGCGAGGATTCGGGCGGCCGGCAACAGGAACGCGGCGAGGATCGCGAGGATGAGGGCGCGTTTCTTCAAGGTCGGTCTCCTTCGTCGTCTCGGGTGATATATCTGATTTTAGACGCCGGGTTCCTAAATTTCTTCCCGTGGGGATAAAGAGGGGGGAAGAAGGGAAGGCCGGAGGTTCGAAATCGATTATCGTTCGAACGAGACGGGCCTAGGATACCAGAATTTCGCCTCCCCGTCCAGTTCCGCGCTTCGGATTTGGGCCGGATTCAGGGTATAATGCCCGGGACAGGGGACATGCATGCTCGATATCCTCAAATCCCTCCGGCCGGCCCAGTGGACCAAAAACCTGTTCATCTTCGCCGCCCTGGTCTTTTCCAAGGGCGTCCTGATCGGCGATTCGTTGTTACGGTCCGTTGCGGCGTTTGCCGTGTTCTGCCTGCTTTCGGGCGCCCTTTACCTGGTTAACGACGTCGGGGATATCGAGGAGGATAAGCGCCATCCGAAAAAAAGCCTCCGCCCCATCGCCGCCGGGCGCGTCTCCCCGGGCGCGGCCATCGCCTGGGCCGTCGTCCTGGGAGGGGTCGCCCTGGTCGGGGCCTTCGCCCTTCGGCCGATGTTCGGCCTGGTGGCCGCGATTTACGTCGTTCTGATGATCGCCTATACCTTCGTCTTGAAACACATCGTCATCGTCGATGTCTTCCTGATCGCCTCAGGTTTCGTCCTTCGCGTCGTCGCCGGCGGCGTGGCCATCGCCGTCCCGCTCTCCTCCTGGCTGATCATCTGCACTTCGCTCCTTTCCCTATTCATTGCCTTCGGCAAACGGCGGCACGAAATCGTCTTCCTGGATACGGATGCCCCCCTCCACCGGCCCATCCTTCATGAATACAGCGCCTATCTTCTCGACCAGATGATTTCCGTCGTGACGGCCTCCACGGTCATCGCCTATTGCCTCTACACCGTTTCGGACGAGACCATCAGAAAATTCGGGACGGCCGATCTGATCTATACCACGCCCTTCGTCCTGTACGGCGTGTTTCGTTACTTGTATCTGGTCCACCAGAAAGGCCAGGGCGGCAGTCCCGAAGAGATGATTATCCGGGACAAGCCCCTGGCCGCGGCCATCGTCCTCTGGATCGCGGCCGTGATCGTCATCCTCTATCTCAGCTGACGGATTCCTCGTTTTTCAGACAGCGGAGGCTTTTCGGCTCGCGCTCGAGGTGAAAGATGAGCATGGCCTGGAGGGCTTTTTCGAACGAGGCGATTTCGTCGGCCGTAAACGGGGCGGAGGCGCAGGCCGACGGCGGATTCGCCTGAACCCAGGCCACGAATCGCCCCAGGTGGTCCCGGACCTCTTCCTTGCGCGACGGGGCGCAGGTGTTGCAGAAAACGCCGTCGCGCCGCGGGGAGAGCCAGCCTGGGGCCGTCTCGGCAATGATGGTTCGGCAACGGCGGCAGTGACGGATGTCGGGCATGATCCCGTTCAGACGGAGCAGCCAGGCCTCGAAATAGCGCGTCAGAATGACGGGCTCGACGCCGTCGCGGAGGGCTTGAAGAATCGACTGAAACAGCCGGAAGGCGAGGCTGTCCCGCGACCGGACCGGGACGAATTCCTCGGTCAATTCGACGATGTAAGACAGGGCGAAATGAGCCCGGAGGCCGGAGGCGACATCGAAGAAGGATTCCCGGATGTCGCACCCGCTGATCATGACCAGGTCGCTTCCCTCTTTCTCGTAGAAGAAAACGGTGACGTGGGACAGCGGTTCGAGGGCGCTTCCGAAGCGGTTGCCGAATTTCCGGGCGCCCTTGGCCACGCCGCGGAGAAGGCCCCGCTCACGGGTCAGGAAGACGGCGATCTTGTCCTGTTCGGCCAGGGGGAAGGTCCGAAGAACGATGGCTTCGGCCTGGTCGCGCGGCATGCGTCCTCAGGCGAATAAGGTGAGACGGAAATCCCGGATCTTATCCCGCAGGTTCGCCTGGGGGATATCCAGCTCGGCCGCCGCCCGGGGGATCGTCCCAGTGGTTCCGGCGGAGAGCGCCTTCCACGGTTTCCCGTTCGGCCCTTCGGAGCGATTCGGACAGCGAGGGGCGGGGGGCCGGCCCCTGCTCCCGGGTTTCGACGAGAAGGTTCAAATGCTCGGGTCCGATCTCGGACGTCTTCGACGAGGATGACGAAGCGTTCCAGGACGTTCATCAGCTCGGCGACGTTGCCCGGCCAGGGATAATTGAGAAAGGCCTGGAGCGCGCCCGGGTGGATCGATTTGGGCTTCCGGCCGTATTCCAGGCAATAAATCCGCAGGAAATAAGCGATCAGCACGGGGATGTCCTCCGTCCGGTCGCGAAGAGGCGGCAAGGTTCAGCGGAATGACGTTGAGCTTAAAATACAGCGCTTCATTGAACTTGCCCTGCCGGACGAGGTCCCCAAGGGGGACTTTGCTCGAGGCGATGATCCGGGCGTCGAAGGGGACGGCTTCGGATCCGCCGATCGGCTCGAACGATCCCGACGGTCATGGCGCTCGAGGAGGGCGGCCTGGGTGAAGGAGGGAAGGGAATCGATGCCTTCGAGGAACAGCGTCCCGCCCCGGCTTGCTGGAGCTTCCCCTTCTTTTCCTTGGACGGGTCGGGGCCGTGGCCCTTCAGGCAGCCGAAGAGCTCGGCGTCGATCAAGGCTTCCGGAAGAGCGGCGCAGTTGACTTCGACGAACCGCTCCTCCCGCCGGGCGCTGGCCTGATGGATGATGCGGGCGGCGAGCTCCTTGCCGGTCCCGGTTTCCCCGGTCAGGAGAACCCGGGCGTCGGTCCGGGCCGCCGCTTTGATTTGGGCCCGCAGGGCCCGGAAGGGGGCGCTTTTGCCGACGAGGCGGTTCCGGGTTTGGAGGCGTTCCCGAAGGCGGACGTTTTCCTCCTCCAGCCGGACGCGATGCAGGGCGTTTTTGACGGTCAGGACGACCTTGTCCAGCGAGAGAGGCTTTTCGAGGAAATCGTAGGCTCCCAGCTTGACGGCTTTGACCGCCGTCTCCACGGTTCCATGGCCGGAAATGACCACCACGGCCGGGCGCTCTTCGAGGCGCTGGATCTGGGCCAGGGCGTCCAGGCCGTTCATTTCCGGGAGCCAGATGTCGAGCAGGACCAGGCCGTAGCTGCCTTTGCGATAGAAGGTCCAGGCCTTCCTCGGCCGTGGCGGCCGTCCGGACGGTATAGCCCTCGTCTTCCAGGATGCCCGCGCAGCGAGGAGCGGATGGCGGATTCGTCGTCGATGATGAGGATGCGTTCAGTGTTCATGCGGGCAACTCAATGATGAATTTCGCCCCCGAAGGGCGATTGCTTTCGACGCGGATGCTGCCTTCGTGCTCCCGGACGATCTGGCTGACGATCGCCAGGCCGAGGCCCCGGCCCTTTTTCTTCGTCGAGAACGTCGGCAGGAAAATTTTGCTCGTATCTTCGGGCGGGATTCCCGGCCCGGTGTCGGCGACCGTGACCACAGACGCGCCGGGTCTCCGGCTGGTAGGACGCCTGCAGAGTGATGGTTCCGCTTTTATTCATCGCGTCGATCGCGTTGTCGATGAGGTTGATGAACACGCGCTTGATCTGCTCGGCATCGACGCGGATTTCGGCGGGGACGGCCGGATCGATTCGGATCTCGATGGCGACGTCGGCGAAGATGCCCCGGAAAAGGGCCGCGACCTGGCGGAGGATGTCGCCGAGGGAGGACGGTTGGAGGTTGATCTTGGGGAGGCGGGCGAAATCGGAGAATTCGTCGACCAGGGCCTTGATCGTCTGGGCCTCCTGGATGATCCCCCGGGCCCCTTCCTCGATGACATCGACCGCCGTCGCGATCGCCCTTCCGGAAGCTGCGGAGAATGCGCTCGGCATTGAGCTGGATGGGCGTCAAGGGATTCTTGATCTCGTGAGCGACGCGCTGGGCGACTTCCTTCCAGGCGGCGATTTTCTGGGCATTGATGAGCTGGGTCAAGTCGTCCAGGGCCACGATCATGCCCGAGAAATCCTCCCCCGGCCGGCGGAGCGGAGTGAGGCTCAGGGAGATGGTCTTGGACTGGCCGCCCAGGACCATCTGGATTTCCCGGTCGCTGATCTTGGTCCGGTTTTTCAGGGCCGTGTCGATGACCGCCCCGAGGTCCGGGAACCGCTCGGGGGCGAGGACATCCCGGAACGGCCGGCCGGCCGGATCCTTGTCGGGAAGGTCAAGCATTTCCCGGGCGGCCGGATTGATCGTCGTGACCAGGCCGCGGGCATCCAGGGCGATCACCCCCGTCGAGATCGCGTTCAGGACGGTTTCGATCGTCCGCTGCCGGGCCGCGACCTCGGCCGTTTTCTGGGCGACCTGTTCCTGCCCTGTCCGGAGATCGGAGGTCATCTGGTTGAAGGAATCGATGAGGGTTCCCAGCTCGTCGGCGGCCGGGTCCTCGATTTTGACCGAGAGGTTCCCCCGCGAGACTTCCTTGGTCGCATACGCCAGCTTCTGGATGGGCACGGTGATGCTTTTGGCGATGTGGAAGCCGATCCAGATGGCCGTGAAGACGATGATGAGCGTGACGAAGATCAAGGTCAGCGTGTACAGCGTCTTGGTCATGTCCCGCTGGGTTCCCCGCATGCTGTAGCGCTCGTCCAGGGCCATGATCGAATTCATCTTCTTGGTCAGGCTCTCGGGAAGGAATTTTCCGGCCGTGACCAGGACGGCCCCTAACTTCGGGTCGTTGAAGGACACGCCCCGGCGAACCAGCTCGCCCGTGCCCATCGGCTTGATGTCGACGAGGGACTGCCCGAGATGAGCCCGCCGGACGTCGTCGGAGTTCAGGTCGCGGTAGTCCTGGAGGGGGAGGTTTGGATTGAGGAGGGAAAACAGCTCCTCGTTTTCCAGGAACAAGCTGATCTCGTCCAGCTTGTACTCGTTCAGCTGGGTTTTGATATAGGACTCGAGCCGCGGCCGGACGGCCGGGTCGACCAGCCCGCGGCTTTGGATCTCCCGGGCCAGCTGCTGGGCGAAATGGAGCGTCTCATCGGATGTGGTCGCGTAGAAGCCGTCGGCGACCGCCCGGGTATCCTTGACCAGGCTGGAGATGTCGATGCGGAACCATTGCTCGATGCTGTTGTTGATGACCTGGCTGGAGAAGATGAAGAGCAGAAGCGTGGGGAGGAAGGACAGGGCGGTGAAGAAGATCACCAGCCGGGTTTTGAAGTGGGCTCCGGCGACTTTCCGCTTCCGCTCGAGATAGAGCTTGGTCAGGTACCGGCCGAGGACGAACATGAGGATCAGGGCCAGGAGGAGGACAATGAACTGGAGGGCGGTCAGGAGAATGTTGGTGACCTTGCCCGGGGAGAATTCGGCCGAACCGCGAATGAAGACGTCGATGACGAAAAAGAGGACGATCAGGAGAAGGATGATTCCGACGACGACCCGCGTCCCTTTTTTCTGGCGTTGATCCTGACCGGAGTCCATGGGATCAGCGCCCTTCGGCGTTCGGGGCCGGAGGCGTCTCCTCTTTGAGAAACGTTGCCGCGTTCGCGAGATTAATGCGGATGTCGGTGAGGACGATGCCCGGATCCGCCCAGTGGCCGGCCCGGCCGGCCGTTGAGGTTGTAATCGAATCCGCCGGCGTTGCCCGTCTGGAGGACGAATTCCCGCTCCGCCCGAAGCTCGACTGCGGTCCCTCCGGCCTGAATGTCGTTCATGACCACGATGCCGTCGGCGGTCACGTGCATCCAGCTGTTGGCCGTGAAGCGGAGCTCGAGCCGGAGGCCCGTTTCAACGGGCGCGGGTTTCGCCTCTTGCGGCTTGGCTTCTTCCGGTTGGGTCATGGCGGCCTGCGGAGCGGCCTTTGCCGGCTCGGGCGTTTTTTGCGAAGGGGAAGAGCCGGGCCGGATCAAGAGGAAATAAACGGCGGCCGCGGCCAGTAGGACGGCCAAACCCACAAGCATGATTTTCAAAACAGGGCGGCGCGGCCGATCGCTGGATTCGAACAGATCCTCGTCCGGAACTGGGGCGCGTTCGGCGCGGCCCGGCGTCGCGGTCTTTCTCGGAGAGCGTCGGAGTTTCCTGCAGCTGATTATCGTACTTAGCCAGGTAAATCCCCGGATCGGCGCCCAGAGCCTCAGCGTATGCTTTTATGACGCCCTTGATGAAGAATTTCTGGGGCATCAGCTCCCACCGGTCGGTTTCGAGGGCGAGGAGAATGCGGGTTCCGATCTTGGTCCGGTCGGAGATGTCTTTCAGGGAGATCGAACGGCGCTCACGCTCTTCCCGAAGTTCCTGGCCCAGGGTGATCATTTGGGGAAATTCTAAGCCTTGGCCGGGGTGAAGTCAATGAAAAGGCTGAAATTCCGCCGATATCAGGAGCGAAAAACGCGGCCGAGCGCGGCCAAGCTGCCCAGAAGGCCGGCGATGCCCCCTCCGGCGACCAGCCCGACGAATTGGGCCAGGGTCAGCGACTCGAATCCGATCAAATCCTGGAGCGCGCCCAGGGACTGCCCGAGATACAGCGGGAAAAGATGGGCGGCGAGAGTGACCAGGCCGGCGGCCGTGGCTCCGCCGGCTGCCCCGAGAATCAGTCCCTCCAGGAGAAAGGGACTGCGGATGTAACCGTTGGTCGCTCCGACGAGATGGAGGATATCGATTTCCTCCCGGCGGCCGAGGATGTTGAGCCGGATCGCGCCGGAGACGACGGCGATCGAGATCAGGATGAGGAGGCCGCCGACGAAGAGGCCGACCGCGTCGCTCAACCGGCCGAGGGCCCGGATCCGGTCCGCCCAACGGCGGTTGAACTGGATGTCCTCGACTCCCGGCATGGCCCGGATCTCGTCCATGAGCCGGACGACCGGCGCTTCCGGAGCGGTCGCGTCGTTCAAGGTCGCCTCGATCGAGGCGGGGAGGGGATTGCCTCCGAGATTCTCCAGAACATCCTTCAGGTCGGGGAACTCCTTGATGAACCGGTCGGCGGCGTCCTCCGGCCCGATCGCGCGAATCGAGGCGACGAGGGGCGAAAGGCGGGCCCGCTGCTCGACCGCGTTTCGCTCTTCGGGCGTCGCCGCGCCTTTAAGGTAGACGATGACGGCCACGTCCCGGGACAAGGTCCTGGCCCGATTGCGGAGATTATTGGAGAGAGACAGGAAGAGCCCGGCCATCAAAAACGAGAGAACGAGAACGGTGAACGACACCGTGTGGCGCGTTTTCGCCCGGCCGAGGTGCCCGAAGGCGTCCCGGAAGGCCCGCCCGATCGTCCGCCCGGTCATTCCGTCCCCCGTTCCCGGAGCCGGCCCTCGCGAAGCGGCAGGACCCGACCGGCGAATTTGCGGATGATTTCCCGGTCATGGGTGCAGATGACGACGGTCGTGCCTTGGCGGTTGATTTCCCGGAACAAGGCCATGATTTCCGAGGCCAGGTCCGGATCGAGGTTTCCGGTCGGCTCGTCGGCCAGGAGGAGGCGGGGGTTGTTGACCACGGCCCGGGCGATGGCCACTCGCTGCTGCTCGCCGTAGGACAATTCGGCCGGCGTGTTCCAGATCCGGTGATGCAACCCGACCATCCGCAGGGCGATGAAGACCTTGCGCTTGATATCCTTGGCCGGAAGGCCAAGGACGCGCAGGGGGACGGCGACGTTGTCGAAGATGCGGCGCTCCGGCAGGAGCCGGAAATCCTGGAAGACCACGCCCATGGCCCGGCGGAGGAGGTAGATTTTCGATGTCGGGATCCGGCGGATATCGGTGCCGCCGACGAGGATCTGCCCGTCGGTCGGGGCGCATTCGCGGGTGAGGAGCCGGAGGATCGTCGATTTGCCCGAGCCGCTCGGGCCGGTGATGAAGCACATCTCGCCGGCGTCGATGGTGAAGGAAACGTCCGACAAGGCCCAGGCGGGTTTCTGATATTGCTTCCAGACGAGCCGGAACTCGATCATTCCAGGTTAGAGAGTGAAAAGGTACATCAGCCAGCCGAAGAGGACGGCTCCTCCGGCCATGATCGCGAACATGACCAGGCCGTATTTGAGGCGGCCTTTCTTGTCGTCGCGGCGGAGAAAAGAGAGGACGGTCGCAACGAATCCCGCGTACAGGATCATCGAGAGGAGATGGCTGCGGAAGATCATGATTTGGTCCCCGCGGCGATGTCATAGGCGTCGAGGGCGACGAGGAAATTGAGCAGGCCCGCCCCGGCGATATACGCCGTGCCGAATTCGAAGGTCGCCAGCTTCAGGTCGCCGATGCCGATCGGGAGGAACCGCGAGACAAGGTACAGGAGACCGTTGCCGATGTCGGCGAAGAAGGCCAGGATCGTCAGGGGATTTTCCGTCTGGAAGGGGTAGATCCGGCCCCCCAGGGCCAAGCCGAGAGCGGTCATGGCCGCCAGGCAGCCGAAGAACACCGCTCCCCGGACATACTTTTTCTGGGCGATGTGGCCGAGGCCGGGAACCGCCCAACCCAGGACCATCATCCCCACGGCTTTTAGCTTCATGGCGGGACGTATCTTAGCAACCTTTCCGCGGAGACACAAGACCCGCATCTTCTATCCGATTTCCAAATACGTTGGAGGGGGAGCAGGGCAGGCGGGTGTCCCGCCGCCCGTTGAGGGGGAAACCAGAAACGGGTTCCCCCTCAATCTTCCGGGGCCCCCCTCCGCTATGCGGCTTCTGGGAGACATATGCGGCCATCCGCGATTCCGCTCGGGCGAAAATATCGGATGGGTCTTGTGTCGCCGGAGCAAACGATTACAATACCGGGATGCCCGAGCTTCCCGAGGTCGAGACGGTCGCCGCCGGATTGCGGGCCGGGGCCGTCGGCCTGAAAATCGCGAGGGCGGTCTGCCGTTTACCCAAGCTGCTCCGCGAAACGAGGCCGGAAGATCTCTCCGCGCTGTCGGGCTCGCGCATTTCGGCTGTCCGGCGCCGGGGGAAAGTCTTGATCGTCGAGGCGGAAGAGCGGGCCCTTCTCTTCCATCTCAAGATGACCGGGCAATTTTCCTGGGCCCGCCCGGAAGAGCCGCCGGACAAGCACACCCATTTCATCCTCGCCTTTGCCGATGCGGCCGAGGAGCTCCGCTTCCGCGATGTCCGGAAATTCGGATTCCTCCGCTGTCTTCCCTGCGCCGAGGTGGATTCCAGTCCCGAGGTCGGCCGGCTCGGCCCCGAGCCGCTCGAGATCTCGGCGGAGGAATTCGCCGTCCGCCTCAGGGCCCGCAAAGGGCGGTTGAAAAGCGTGCTTCTCGACCAGCGCGTTCTGGCCGGGGTTGGAAATATCTACGCCGACGAAGCCCTCCACGCCGCCGCCCTTCATCCGTTGACATCGGCCAACCGCTTGAACCCTGCGGAACTCGCGCGGCTGCGGACGGCCCTCCGTCGCATCCTGAAAGCCGCGATCGCCGCCGGCGGGTCGAGCGTGCGGGATTACCGGAGTGTGGACGGCGAGATCGGCGACTTCCAAACCCGCCACAAAGCGTACGGCCGGGCGGGGGAGAAATGCCGCCGCTGCGGGGGGACAATCCGCCGGATCGTCGTCGGAAGCCGGGCGACGTTCTTCTGTCCGTCCTGTCAGCGAAAAAAGCGCTGACTTTTTGAAATCACGGACCAATCGGTTATAATGCGGACGCTGTTTGGATTTCATTTGCGGGAGGGTTCGTCGTGGCATTTTCGTCTTTGGACGCGGTCCTTGCCTTCGCGATCGCGCGCGAGGAAGAAGCGGCGATTCTCTACCGGACGATGGCGGCCGAAGCCCGGACCGTACCCCTCCGCCTCATGTTGGGCGAGCTCGAGGCCGAGGAGCGCAAGCACAAGTCGCTCCTCGAAAAATTCCGGGCCGGCGCGCCGGTGCCCCCGCCCGGAGCGAAAGCCCCGAACCTGGGATTGACCGATGCTCTGACCGCCGATTCATCCGGCCCGGACGGCTCGGCCCAGGACGTCTTGATCCTCGCCGCCCAAAAAGAAGCCCGGGCCGCCGACCTCTACGGCCGGTTGGCCGCCGCGGCTTCGACCGACGAGATGCGATCGCTCTTCGATTATCTGGCTGGGCAGGAGCTTCGCCATAAGTTCCGCCTGGAAAACGAATATGAGGCGCGCGTCCTGACCGAGGACTGAGCGCCCAGCCACGGAAGAAAGGAGACTCCGATGTCCAAATGGGAATGCACCGCTTGCGGTTACATTTACGATCCGGCCGTCGGCGATCCGGACAACGGGATCGCCCCCGGGACCTCCTTCGAATCCCTGCCGGATGATTGGACCTGTCCTCAGTGCGGTGTCGGAAAGGACTATTTCCGGCAGATCGAAGACTGAGCGGAAGAAACAACGAATCGCATGAACGTCGTCATCGTGGGGAACGGTCTGGCCGGGACGATGGCGGCCAAGACGATCCGGGAATTGGATGACCGGGCTTCGGTCACGGTGTTTGCCGCCGAGAACCGGCCGTATTATCCCCGTCCGAACCTGATCGAATTCGTCGCCGGGCGCCTGCCCCAAGAAAAAATTTATGCCTTTCCCCCCGACTGGGCCGAGAAAAACCGGATCGACCTGCGGCTCGGGACTCCGATCCGCCGGATCCGTCCGGCCGAGAAAACAGCCGAGGCGTCCGACGGGTCGGTCGTCTCCTACGACGCTCTCCTCCTGGCCGACGGGGCCTCGGCCGGGATTCCGCCGATCACCGGGGCGGGAAAACCCGGGGTTTTCACCGTCCGGACGCTCGACGATGCCCTGGCTCTCCTCGATTATTTCCAAAACCACCGGCGCGTGGCCGTCCTGGGCGGCGGCCTTCTCGGCCTCGAGATCGCCCGGGCCTTGCGAGCCAGGGAGGCCGAGGTCGTTGTCGCCGAGATCTTTCCGTCGCTCCTGCCGCGGCAGCTCGACCCCCAGGGCGGGGAAATCCTGAAAGCCCGGATCGAGGCCGGCGGAATCCGCGTCCTCCTCGGCGTCGCCGCAGACGAGATCACCGGCGATCCGGAAGCGAGGGGCATCCGGTTCAAGGATGGGACGACCCTCGAAGCCGACCTGATCGTTCTGGCGGCCGGCGTCCGCCCGAACACGGCACTCGCCCGGGAGGCCGGGCTGACCGTGGACAAGGGCGTGGTCGTCGACGATCGGATGGCGACCAATGCGGCCGGCGTCTTCGCCGCCGGAGACGGGACCCAGCACCGCGGCCGGTTGTACGGGATCATCCCGGCGTCGTTCGCCCAATCCCGGGCCGCCGCCGAAAACATCTGCGGCCGGGAAAAAATCTACGCGGGGACGGTTCCGAGCAACCAGCTCAAGGTATCCGACCTCCCCCTGATGTCGGCCGGAATCATCCGGCCGGAGGGGCCGGGATTCGAAGAGATCCGCCTCGTCCGGCCTGAAGCCGGGGTTTATAAGAAGCTCGTCCTCCTGGACGGGATTCTTGCCGGCGCGATCTGGATGGGAGCCAAGGTCGGGGCGGCCGAGATCGGGAAAGCCGTGGCCGAAGGCCGGAATGTCGCCGCGTTCAAGTCCGAGATTTTCGAAGACGGCTTCGACTTCAAACGCCTATGAAAAAACATTTGCTTCCGGTCCTGATTCTCGGGCTCGCCTGCACCGTCCCCTCGGCGGCCCAGGTCAAGCTCAACGTCAACGGATATTTTTCCTACGAAGCCGTCCGCGGCGACGCCGGTTTGCCTTCGACGTCCTGGAACCTGACGAACCTGCGCGGCGGGATGATCTTTTCCGGCGAGCTGTCCCAAGGGCTGATGTTCGCTCTCGAGCCGACCTTCGCCCAAAACGGCGGGCTCGACCTGACTCAAGCGTGGGCCGGTCTCACGTTCACCGAGGGAATCGAGCTCAAAGCCGGGCTGTTCCTCGTCCCGTTCGGAAAATACAACCTGGCCCGGCGCCCCTATGAGACGACGCTGATTTTGGATCCGTATCCGATCGGGATCTCCTCCCCGGCGAATTGGCGCGAGCTGGGCCTCGCGGCCCAGGCGTCGTTCAGCAGCTTCAACGTGGCCGTGTTCGCCGGAAACGGATTGGCCGAAGCCGCGGAGCTTTGCTTCCGGCCAGCAATTCGGCGACAACAACCGGAATAAATCATGGGGCGGGCGTCTGGGCTTCGCTTTGAGCAGCCAGTTCGAGCTCGGCGGGTCGTACTACCAGGGCAAGGCCGACGCGGAAAATAGCCGGGCGATCACGATGTGGGGGGCCGACGGCTCGTGGATGAGCCAAAGCATCCGGGCCATCGGCGAATATACCCGGACCGAAATCGAAAATCCCTCCCCGTTTTCCAAGGGAAAGGCCGAGGGATGGTTTGCCCTTCTTGAAATCAAGTGGGGCCAGTTTATTCCCGCCGCGTCGGTTCAATCCCGTCGGGTCGACGATCCGTTCCATGGCCCGGGCTTTAGCGGTCCCGGGTCTCCGGGCGCGGGGATCGACCTCGACGGAACGCGCTGGGCCTTCGGCCTGGCGTATATGATCGGAGCGAACGTCCTTCTCAAGCTCGAATACGACCGGGAACGCGAACACGGTGAAACCGCCTGGTCATCGGCGGTCCGGGCTCAGGCGGCCGTTCATTTTTAATTTTTATCGCGAGGATTTAATGGCGAACATCGTCGTTCTCGGCACCCAATGGGGAGACGAAGGAAAAGGAAAGATCGTCGACCTCTTGACTCCGGCGTTCAAGGCCGTCGCCCGATACCAAGGGGGACACAATGCCGGCCATACCGTCTACATCCGCGGACGGAAAATCGTCCTCCACCTGATCCCCTCGGGCATCCTCCATCCGGGGACGCTGTGCCTCATCGGAAACGGCGTCGTCATCGACCCCAAGGCGTTCCTGGACGAGCTCGAGGCGTTGAAGTCGCTCGTCGGGATTCGTGACGAGTTCCTGGCCGTAAGTCGGACCGCCCACCTCATCCTGCCATATCACGGGCTCCTCGAGCGGGCCGCGGAAGCGGCCCTGGGGGAGCGGAAAATCGGGACGACTTGCCGGGGAATCGGCCCGGCCTATGAAGACAAAATCGGCCGGCGGGGCATTCGAGCGGGCGACCTTCTCGAGCCCGCCATCCTCAGGGAGAAGATCCTCCGCAACACCGCGGCCAAGAACGAAATCGCCGTCCTCCGCGGATTGGAGCCGCTCGACCCGGAGGCCGTGTTCGCCGCTTATGCGGAGTACGGGGCCCGGATGGCCCCCTATATTAAAGACGTTTCCCGGATTCTTCACCGGACGATCCGGGACGGCTTGCCGGTTCTTTTCGAAGGCGCCCAAGGCGTACTCCTCGACATCGACCATGGAACCTATCCGTACGTCACGTCCTCGAGCCCGACCGCCGGCGGCGTGTGCACCGGCTTGGGAGTCGGCCCCACGGCCATCGACGCCGTTCTCGGCGTGACCAAGGCCTATACGACCCGGGTCGGCTCGGGCCCGTTTCCGACGGAGCTCTTCGACGAAGACGGGAAAAACCTGGCCAAGAAGGGAGACGAATTCGGGGCGACGACGGGCCGGCCGCGGCGTTGCGGCTGGTTCGACGCCGTCGCGACGTCCTATGCCTGCCGGATCAACGGCATCGACAAGGTCATCGTGACCAAGCCCGATGTCCTCGATTCATTCTCCGAAATCAAAGTCTGCACGTCCTACCTATATAAAGGAACGCCGCTTTCGGATTTCCCGCTGGAGACAGAGGTCCTGGAAAACATCACGCCCGTTTACGAGACGGTTCCCGGGTGGAAGCGCCCCGTCCACGGCGTTAAGGAATTCGATGAGCTTCCGCAGGAATTCAAGGACTATCTCCGGTTCCTCGAGGACCGGATCGAAGCCGAGGCCGTCATCGTGTCCACGGGCGTGGAGCGGGACGAAACGATTTTCCGGGACGAAGCTCTGGCCGGACTGATCGACCTTCCGGCCGTCCGAAAGGGAATCGCCGGCGCCTGACCGCCATCTCCCATGGCCGACCAAATCGAGGGGCGTTTCTGGCAGTGGATCGAGCTTGACCGAAAAGCCCTGGCTTCAAACGTCCGGAGATTCCGGGCCTTGGCCGGTCCCAAGCGTCTTCTCCTGGCCGTGGTCAAAGCGAACGCCTATGGCCACGGGATCGTCGAAATCAGCCGCTTGGCCCTGGCCGCGGGCGCCGATTGGCTCGGGGTTCATTCGGCTGAAGAAGGATTGGCCTTGCGGGCGGCCGAAGTCGAGGCTCCCATCCTGGTTCTCGGCCCGGTTCCCTCCGGACGATACGAGGAGGCGATCCAAAACGGACTTCGGTTCACGGTGTACGACCGGAATACGGCCGAGGGATTGTCCCGGGCGGCGGTCCGTCTTAAAACCCGGGCTCGCGTTCATATCAAGGTCGAAACCGGGACCAACCGCCAGGGGCTGCGGATCGCGGAATTGACCGCCTTCGTCCGGCTCCTGGTCCGCCTCCCCGGAATCGAGATCGAAGGGCCTCTCCTCGCATTTCGCCAACGTCGAGGATACGACCTCGCTCGATTATGCCAAGCGCCAGGCCGCGCTGTTTGCCGAGGGGCTGGCCGCTCTCCGCAAAGCCGGAATCGCCGTTCCCGTCCGCCATATCGCGGCCACGGCCGCGGCGATCGTCTTCCCCGAATCCCGGTTCGGGATGATTCGCCTGGGGATCGGCCTTTACGGGCTTTGGCCCTCGAAGGAGACATACTTGTCCTGCCGGCTGCGGAGCCGGAAGCCGATTTCCCTCAAACCCGTCCTCTCCTGGCGGGCCCGGATCGCCCAGGTCAAGCGCATCCCCAAGGGAGCCTTCGTCGGTTACGGTTGCTCTTTCCGGGCGACGCGGGCGACGCGGCTGGCCGTCATCCCCGTCGGTTACGCCGACGGCTACGACCGGGGACTGTCCAACACCGCCCACGTCCTCATCCGGGGGAAGCGGGCGGCCGTCCGGGGTCGGATCGCCATGAATTTTTTCACCGCCGAAGTCACCGATATTCCGGGGGCTTCGGCCGGCGATATGGTCACCCTGATCGGCCGGGACGGCCGGGAGACGATTTCGGCCGAATCCCTGGCCGCCCTCGCGGGAACGATCGGCTATGAAGTCCTGGCCCGGTTGAATCCGGCGATTCCCCGCCGGATCGTTTGATCGGCTCTTGCTATTTTTATTTCTTCATGGCATAAAAGGGATGAATCGACTGCCACGCAGCGGGAGGACTCCATGAAACGCATCGCCCTTGTGCTTGTCGCCATGCTCGTTTTCGGCGGGATGATCCTGTCGGCCCAGACCACGGTCCTCAAGGTCAAAGTCCAGACGGCCAACGTCCGGTCCCAACCGGACACCGGAGCCGCCGTCATCAAACAGGTGAAGCTCGGAACGCTGCTTGAATCCAAGCAGAAAGTCGGCGACTGGTACGAAATCTCGGTGACGAACGAGCTCGGAGTCAGCCTGACCGCATATATTCATGTCAACGTGGTCGACGTCGTCACCGGCGGAGCCGTCCCTACTCCCGAAGAAACCCGTCCGGTCGCCCCGCCGGTCGCGGTCGGTCCAGCCGCCCCGGGCGGAAGCCCCGGTCCGCGACACGAGCTATGCTCCCGCGGTCGTGAATGCCGGCGGCATCAAGCTCATGGCCGCTTTCGCCAGCTCGAGCCTTGTCTTTTCCGATAATGCGGCCGACGCGTACGATGAATGGAAAACCTCCCTGACGGGATTTGCCGGCGGTCTCGGTTTTGAAACCGGCGGGACGCTCGGCCTGGAAATCGACGTGATGTACCTGCCCAAAGGCATCCGCTACAAGGGAACCGATTCCGGCGTCGAATTCGACGGGAAATTTCATCTTAACCAAATCAGCGTTCCCGTCCTCCTGAAATTCAACCTTCCCGTTTCGGGCATCAATCCATATCTCCTCGGCGGCGGCGAAATCGGCTATATCGCCTCGGCCAAGATCAACTACACGGCCACCGACGGGGTGGATACGGAGAGCGGAGAAGAGGACATCAAGGAAGATCTCGCCACGATCGATTACGGCCTGGTGTTCGGCGGCGGCATCGGAATCCCCCTGGGCGGGATGAATGCTTTCGTCGAGCTTCGCTATCATCTCGGGTATAGCCAATCTGGTCAAGGACCCGATGGAGGGGGACCCGACGGTCAAGAGCACGATGTTGCTGTTCATGGCCGGGCTGAAATTCTAATCGGCCGGCGACCTGAATAAGCGGCGGGACCGCCTCCGGGGGAGGCGCGATTCTTCCGCTCTTGTCGCTTGGAAAAAGATCCGGGTTGCTGTACACTAATACTATCATTTTAGTATGAAATTGATGTCGGGCTCGCGGCTCCCGGAACCGCCCGGCCCGGGGAGTTGAATTCATGACGACCTCCGCTTCGGCCGGATTTTCGGCCAATGCCCTCCGCATCCTGAAAACCCGGTATTTTCTCAAGAACGAAAAAGGGGAGCTGGTCGACAAAACGCCGGCCGACCTGTTCCTCCGGGTCGCCCGGGCCGTCGCCGCGGCCGAACGCACGGCCCGCGACCGGGAGATTTGGGCCAAGCGGTTCTTCGACCTGATGATGGCCCGCGATTTCCTGCCCAACAGCCCCACCCTGACCGGGGCCGGCCGGGATATGTGCCTGAGCGCCTGTTTCGTCCTGCCGATCGAGGATTCCATGGAATCGATCTTCGACACGGTCAAGAACGCCGCCCTCGTCCACAAGGAGGGCGGGGGGACGGGCTTTGATTTCAGCCGCCTCCGGTCAAAAGGCAGCTTCGTCCAGAAAACCCAGGGCGTTGCCTCAGGTCCGGTCTCCTTTCTCAAGGTGATCGACGCGGCGACCGAAGCGGTCAAACAGGGCGGGACCCGGCGCGGGGCCAACATGGGCATCCTCCGGGTCGATCATCCCGATATCGAGGAATTCATCCTGATGAAGAAGGACGGGAAAAGCGTCGGCAACTTCAACATCTCCGTCGCCGCAACCGACGCGTTCATGGAGGCCGTCCGGAAGGGGACGAGCTACGAAATCGTCGATCCCCGGAAGAAGAAAGCCGTCGACCGGAAGGACGCCCGCAAGATCTTCCGGATGATCGTCGAATCGGCCTGGGCCATCGGCGATCCCGGCTTGCTCTTCATCGACCGGATCAACGCTTCCAACCCGACCCGGGCCCTCGGCCCGATCAGCGCGACGAATCCCTGCGGCGAGCAGCCGCTTCATCCCTACGAGTCGTGCAACCTCGGCTCGATCAACCTGGCCAACTTCTTCGACCCGGCCCGGCCCGACGGATTCGATTGGGACCGGTTCGCCGGCGTCGTCGCCGCGGCCGTCCGCTTCCTGGATGACGTGATCGACGTCAACAAGTATCCGCTGCCGCAGATCGAGGCGATGTCGAAGGGCAACCGCCGGATCGGCTTGGGGATCATGGGCTGGGCCGACCTCCTTCTCCTGAAAGGGATCCGGTACGATGCGCCCGAAGCCCTGGCCCTGGCCGGGAAGATCGGGGCGTTTCTCCGGGCCAAAGCCGTCGCCGAATCCGCCCGGCTGGCGCAAGACGCGCGGGAATTTCCCGAATATCGGGAAATCCGTGTACAAAGGCCGGCGGATGCGGAATGCGACGGTCTTTACCATCGCCCCGACCGGGACCATCTCCCGGATCGCCGGCTGCTCCTCGAGCATCGAGCCCGTGTATCGCGTTCGAGTTCACCTCCCGGATCATGGACACCGAGCTCAAGGACGTTCATCCGCTCTTTGCCGCATGGAAGGAGAAGAATCCGGGAAAGCCGGTCCCCGCCTTTTTCGTCACGGCCCACGACATCGCCCCGGAGGGGCATATCCGGACGCAGGCGGCGTTCCAGAAGTCGGTCGACAATTCCGTCTCCAAGACCATCAACCTGCCTCACGCCGCGACCCTCAAGGATGTCGAGGCGGCCTATCTGCTCGCGTATGACCTGGGAACGAAGGGCATCACGATCTACCGCGACGGCTGCCGCGAGGAGCAGGTCCTGGTGAAAGCCGGTTCGCCGGTCCGCCCGCCTTCCGGAAGAGCGGCCGGACACGCTGACGTCGGTTACCGACAAGATCAAGACCGGGTTCGGCAACCTCTACATCACCATCACGTTCTTCAACCAGAAACCCTTCGAGGTGTTCGCTTCGATCGGCAAGAGCGGCTATTCGACCATGGCCGACGCCGAGGCCATCGGCCGGCTCATCTCCCTGGCCCTGCGGAGCGGCGTCGATCCCAAGGAGCTGGTCTCCCAGCTCAAGGGGATCGGGGGATCGGAGCCGATCTTCACCGAGGGGGGCTTGGTGACCTCGATCCCGGACGCGGTCTCCCGGGTTCTCGAGCGCCACTTCGGCGAAGCCAAGAACGGCTCCAAGGACATGTTCCAGTCCCAGTGCAAGCAATGCGGGGCGACTTTGCCCGACGAGAAGTGCCCGGTGTGCCCCAACTGCGGCTGGAACAAGTGTTCGTAACGGCGGGCTCATCCCGGAACGGGATCACCTCGGGATTTCGCGGCGGAAACGCCCCTGCTTCGGGTCCTGCCGTTCGTGACCATGTGATTCGTCTCGACTCGCGATGATCGTCGGGAGGGGGCTTGACATTTCTCCGAATAAATCCTATAAAATCTATAGGAATTAAATTTTCCGGGTTTCGCTCATCCTTCCGGCTGGAAAAAACGCGCCGAAGGGGCTATATTAACAAGACCCGGTCAAGGAGAGTTTCATGAAAGAGAAAGTCGAAGCGGCCTTGAATAAAGTTCGGCCCCAGCTTCAGATGGACGGCGGCGACGTCGAGCTCGTCAGCATCGATAAGGACGGGGTCGTTAAAGTCCGCCTGAAAGGCGCCTGCGGCGGCTGTCCGATGTCCCAGATGACCCTGAAAATGGGCATCGAGCGGATCCTTAAGAAAGAGGTCCCCGAGGTCAAGGAAGTCATCTCGGTCTGACCCGTTTTTCCCGCGCCGCCCGATGAAACGAGTCTACCTCGATCATATCGCGGCCGCGCCGGTCGATCCGGGCGTTCTGGCCGAGATGCGCCCGTTCCTGGAGACGCATTTCGGAAATCCCCAGAGCCTCCATTCCGACGGCCAGCTCGCGGCCGAAGCCGTGGATGCCGCCCGGGAAAGCGTGGCCGCCCTCATCGGGGCCGAGGCGGGCGAGATCGTCTTCACGTCCTCCGGCACCGAAGCCAACAACCTGGCGATCAAGGGCCTGGCCCAGGCCCAGAAGGCCAAGGGCACTCACCTGGTCGTCTCGGCGATCGAGCATGCCTCCGTCCTCAACGCGGTTAAAACCCTGGAGAGATCCGGCTTTCAGGCGACCCTCGTCCCCGTCGACGGGGAGGGGAGGGTCGACCCGGCCGATGTCGTCCGGGCCCTGCGCCCGGAAACGATTCTCGTCTCGGTGATGACGGCCAACTCCGAGGTCGGGACGATCGAGCCGATCCGGAAATCGTCCGGGAGATTCGGGCCAAATCCCCCGGCGTCCTCGTCCATACCGACGCGGTCGCGGCCGCGGGCATCCATCCCTCTGGACGTCAAAACCCTGGGCGTGGACGCCTTGAGTCTTAGCGGCAACGCCTTTTACGGGCCGAAAGGGAGCGGCGCCCTTTTCGTTAAGAAAGGGCGGAAGCTCGTTCCCCAGATCGAAGGCGGCATTCAGGAAGGCGGACGGCGGGGCGGGTCCGAGGATGTCGCGGCGCTCGTCGGAATGGGCGCGGCCGCCCGGCTGGCCGCGGCAGCGATGGCCGAGCGCTCGACCCGGATGACGGCCCTTCGGGACCGCCTGATCGACGGCCTGACCCGGTCCGTCGAGCGCGTCCGTCTGACCGGATCGCGGGACCATCGGCTTCCGTATCACGCCAGCGTCTGCGTCGAATTCGTCGAGGGCGAGGCGATGCTCCTCGGCCTCGATTTCAAGGGAATCGCGGCCTCGAGCTTTTCCGCCTGCACCTCGAAATCGCTCAAGGTTTCGCATGTCCTGTTGGCGATGGGCCTGGATCATGCGCTGGCCCAGGGCTCGCTGATTTTCAGCTTGATCGACGCCACCACCGCCGCCGACATCGACGATGTCCTCGAGGTCTTTCCCTCCGTCATCGGACGGCTGCGGAACATGTCGCCCCTCTACACCGACTTTTTTAAAGGAGTCCGGCCGATGATCTATTCCGATAAGGTCATGGACCATTTCCAGAATCCCCGGAACGTGGGCACCCTCCCCGACGCCGACGGCGTCGGCCAGGTGGGCAACCCCGTCTGCGGCGACATGATGACGTTTTACGTCAAGGTGAAGGACGATCGGCTGACCGACGTCAAGTTCCAGACCTTCGGCTGCGGAGCGGCCATCGCCGTTTCGAGCATGGTTTCGGAAATGGCGGTCGGAAAGACGATCGACGAAGCGATGGCCATCACCAACGAAAAAGTGGCCGAAGAGCTCGGCGGCCTGCCCGAAAAACAAGATGCATTGCAGTAACCTCGGGGCCGACGCCCTCCACGCCGCCCTGGACAATTTCCGGGCCCGCAAAGCCGGGACGGCGACCGGTCCCAAGGTCGTCGACGACCACGATCACGACGCGGCCGGGGAAGCGTCCGATCACTGCCCGTACTGCGAGGGCCCCGTCGAGAACCTCCAAGGAGATGTGCTCCTGCAAGAAATGCGACATCGACCTTGTCGAGTGCGGCCATTGCCACCTTTACACGAACAAGGCTGAAACGAACTGCACCCACTGCGGAGCCCAGCTCGAGCGATGAGCCCGACGGGTTCGGCAAAGGCGATCCCCGATCCCGCCGCCTTGGCGAAACGGGTCAAAGACCTGGCCCGGGAACGGGACGCCGTCATTCTCGCCCATAATTACCAGCGTCCGGAAGTCCAGGACGTCGCCGATTTCGTCGGCGACTCCCTCGAGCTCAGCCGGAAGGCGGCGGCGGTCGAGAGCCGGACGATCGTTTTCTGCGGCGTCCTCTTCATGGCTGAAACGGCGGCCGTCCTTGCCCCGGACAAAACCGTCCTTCTCCCCGACGAGGGCGCGGGTTGTCCCATGTCCGACATGCTCCCGGCCGAGGACCTCATCGAGTGGAAAAAACAATATCCCGGCCGTCCGGTGGTCCTGTACGTCAACACTTCGGCCGCGGCCAAGGCCGAATGCGATATCTGCTGCACCTCGGCCAACGCCGACCGGGTCGTCAACTCCCTTCCGGAAGCCGAAGTCCTCTTCGGCCCGGATAAAAACCTGGCCGCCTGGACCCAGCGGCATACGGACAAAAAAATCATTCCCTGGGACGGCTACTGCCACGTCCACCAAGGCATCCGGGCCAAGGATATCCGGGCGGCCCGGGACAGGCACCCGGGAGCGGTCGTTTGGGCCCATCCCGAATGCCGCCCCGAGGTCCTGGACTTGGCCGATCGGGTTCTGTCGACGGGCGGGATGGTCCGCGAGGCTGCCGTGAATAGGGCCGCCGACGTCATCGTCGCGACCGAGTGCGGGATGATTTATCGCCTGGGCAAGGACCATCCGGCGACCCGGTTTCACCCGGTGAAGGAGACGGCCGTCTGTCCGAACATGAAAAAGATAACCCTTCCGAAGATCGTCACGGCCCTGGAGACGATGACTCCGCGGGTGACAGTCCCGCCGGACATTGCCGACCGGGCTCGCCGGGCGATCGAACGGATGATCCGGCTCTGAAAAGGGCCGTTCTATCGCCGCTGTAAGGAGGAGCCGATGCCATTTAAATCCACGCTCAAGCCGGCGGACGTCTATCCGGTCGCCATCCGGTCCGAGATCGACGCGGCGGAGATCTATCGAGGACTCCGCGACATGGTCCGAAACGAGGCGTTACGTGAAAAGCTGAATTTCCTCGCCCGGGAGGAAGACCGCCATAAGGCGATTCTCGAACGGCTGTTCAAGGACCATTTCCCCGACCGGACCCTGATCGTCCCGGCCTCGGGGCGCAAGCCGAAGAAGGCCGTCCCCGTCGACGAGGCCACGTCCGTTCTGGAGCTCTTCCAACTGGCGATGACCAAGGAAAAGGAAGCGGAGGACTATTACCGGGCGGCCAAAGCGGAAGCGGAGGACGCCCAGTCCCGCCGGATCCTCGATTATCTCGCCCGGACGGAACGGAGCCATTATTTCATGCTCCGCTCGGAAATCGACCTCCTCTCCCGGTTCCCGGATTATTACAACGCCGACGACGCTCACGAGGGCCAGGACCTTTTCCACATCGGCGCCTGATGCCTGCTCCGGACAACGACCGCGTCCTCAAGATCATCCGGATTCTCAGAAAAGAGTATCCGGACCCGAAGCCGTTTCTCCATTTCCGGACGCCGATGGAGATTCTCGTGGCCACGATCCTTTCGGCCCAGTGCACGGATAAGCAGGTCAATCTCGTCACCCCCGGCCTGTTCCGGAAGTATCCCGATGTCCGGTCGTATGCCGAGAGCGATCAGGAGGAATTTGAGAACGACATCCATTCGACCGGCTTCTTCCGAAACAAGGCCAAGAGCATCCGGGCCGCGGCCCGGAAAATCCTCGACGATTTCGGCGGGGAAGTCCCCGCGACGATGGCGAGCCTCGTGACCCTCCCCGGAGTCGCCCGCAAAACGGCCAATATCGTTCTCCAGGCGGCTTTCCATAAAGCCGAAGGCATCGCCGTCGACGTCCATGTCTTTCGCGTTTCCCGGCGGCTGGGTTTGAGCGAGGCCCCGGACCCGGAAAAAGTCGAAAGGGACCTGCTCGCGATCATCCCCCGGCGGCATTGGGGCGATTTCAACTTCTGGGTCGTCAGCCACGGCCGGGCGGTCTGCCAGGCCCGGAAGCCGGGCTGTCCCTCGTGCCCCCTCCGGGCTTTGTGCCCGTTCCCTCTTTCGAATAAAATGCCCTCATGAAATCCGCCTCCCCGGAGACCGTTCCTTCCCACGCCGCCCGCCTCTGGTCTTCCTTGGAGAACGACCGCGTCGCCTGCGCCCTCTGCGCCCACCGCTGCGAGATCGAGCCGGGGAGTTTCGGGACGTGTGGCGTCCGGGAAAACCGGGGCGGAAAGCTCGTCACCCTGGCTTACGGCGAGGTCGTCGCCGCTTCCCCGGACCCGATCGAAAAGAAGCCGTTGTTTCACTTTTTTCCCGGGACGTCGTCTTTCTCCATCGCCGCGGCCGGCTGCAACTTCCGTTGCGGCTTTTGCCAGAACTGGCGGATCTCCCAACGGCGGGAACATGCGCGGTTTGCGGGAGAAAGCCGCAGCCTCTCACCCGAGAGCATCGTCCGTCTGGCCCGGGCGGCCGGTTGCCGGAGCATTTCCTATACCTATACGGAACCGACGATCTTCTTCGAATACGCCCTCGACACGGCCATCCTCGCCCGGGCGGCCGGGATATCCAACGTGTTCGTGACCAACGGATTCATGACCGCCGAGGCCCTCAAGGTCTTCCGTCCGTTTCTGGACGCAGCCAACGTCGACCTTAAAGCCTTCCGCGACGAGACGTATCAAACCGTCTGCGGCGGGCGCCTCCAACCCGTCCTTGACAGCATCGCCTTGATGCGGAAGCTGGGGATCTGGGTCGAGGTGACCACCTTGATCGTCCCGGGCCTCAACGACGACGATGCGGAGATCGGAGAAATCGCCCGGTTTCTGGCCGGCGTCGACCGGGACATCCCCTGGCATATCAGCCGCTTTCACCCCGATTACGAATACACCTCGGTTTCGGCCACACCGTTGGACACTTTGAGCCGGGCGGCCGAGATCGGCCGCCGGAAAGGCCTCCGCTTTATCTACACAGGGAATGTCACCGGAGAGAGCGAACCGACCGTCTGCCCTGCCTGCCGAACAAAGCTGATCCGCCGGTGCGGCTTCGAGGTCGTCGAAAATCGGCTGATCAACGGCCGCTGCCCGCGATGCGGCGATGCCCTGCCGGGCGTCTTCGTCTCCTCGGCCGCGGTCCCAATCCCATTGTGAGGAGGTCACCCATGCTCCGAATGCTGGAAGTCGTCGGAACGTCGCCGCTGGGATTCAGCGAGGCCGTCCGGTCTGCGGTTGAGGAAATCGTCCGGACCGGGCACGCGGCTCATTTTTTCCAGGTCGTCGAGCAGCGCGGCTCGGTCCGTGACGGTCGGATCAGGGAATTCCAGGTCGTGCTCAAAGTGGCCGTGGAGAGCAAGGACCAGACCGCCTGAAACATGAAGGTCGTTCTGGCCGGGTATAACGTCGACCGGGAGGCTCTGGACGAAGTCCGCCGGGCCGTCCCGGACCGCCTCGATCTCACCCCGGAAACCCTCTCGGCGGCATATGCCCGGATTTCCCGCGATCCGCGCCCTGTCGAAGAGCTGCGCCGGGCTGCCCGGGCCGAGGTGGAAAAGGCCCGGCGGTCGAACCGGACCATCATCTTCAAGATGGGCCATCATTCCGTGGCCGAGCACGCGGTTTTCAATTTCGATATCGGCGGCGTCAGCCGCCTGGCCATCGAGGAAATCGAAAAGTTCCGCCTGTGCTCCTTCACCGAGAAATCCCAGCGGTACATCAAGCTGGGGAACGATTACGTCGTTCCCGAGGAGATCGTCCGGGCAGGGAAGCGGCCGTTGTTCGTCGCGACGGTTCGGGCCCAGAACGCCCTGTATCATGCCCTTTACGCCAAGCTCCGGCCGTACGTGTTCGCGACGAACCCGGAGGCGGCAGCCGATCCGGGCCGGCACGCCCTCCTCGACGGCTGGGCCAAGGAAGACGCCCGCTACGCCGTCAGCCTGGCCACCGAAGGCCAGCTTGGGCTGACCGTCAACGCCCGGAACCTCGAGCTGATGATCCGGCGATTCGCGGCCAAGCCGTCGGCCGAAATCCAGGCGCTTCACCGGATGCTGGCCGAGGAGGCGCGGCGCGTGGCCCCATCGATCATCCTGTTCACCGTGGCGACGCCGTTTGACATGGAGACGGCCGCGGCGTTCCGGGCAGCGGCCGAACGCGAAACCGGACGGGGACCGTACGCGCGACCTCTCGGAACCGGGGCCCGGCCGGAGAGCCGGCCGTTCGCTTGCCCGAGGCCACGCCGGACGGCGACGACCGGATTTTGGCCGCCCTTCTTCATGCGGCCGGCGGCCGGTCCTTCGATCGTTGCCGGGCCGATGTTCGGAAGCTCTCCATCCGAAAGAAAAGAGCCCTCTTCTTAAGCGTTTTTGAGCGGATGGAATTCTATGATTTCCCGCCCCGGGAGTTCGAGCACGCCGTCCTGACGTTCGAGCTGGTCGTCTCGGCGTCGTGTTTTGCCCAGCTCAAGCGCCATCGCATGGCGACGCTTACCGTCCAGGACTACGATCCGGCGCTCGGCGCGACCGTCCCGCCGTCGATTGAAGCGGTGGGCGAAGGGGCTGCCTTCCGGGACATGATCGCCCGGACGGGGCAGGCCTATGCGATTTTAAAGGAAGCCGCAGGAGCGGCGGCGGCTTATGTTTTAACCAACGCCCATCGCCGCCGGGTTTTGCTGAAGGTCAATCTTCGGGAGCTGTATCATATCTCCCGCCTGCGCGAAGACGCCTCGGCCCAATGGGACATCCGGCGGGTTGCCGCGGAGATGTCGCGCTTGGCCCGGGGCCGGTTTCCTCTCGCGGGAATGCTGCTTTGCGGCAAAGACGCCTACCCGGACCGGTTCGAGGAGACCTTCGGTCGTCCGCCCGGCATCCGCCCGCCGAAAGCCGGCCATTAAAAATTCGGGATTATTCTCCCGCGATCACGCGGTGGATCTTTTTCTTGCCGGCCTTGAGGATCATCCCGTCCGGGCCGATGTCCTTGACCGTCAGCGTCCGATTCAGATTTTCAATCCGCTCGTCGTTGACCGTAAGGCCGCCCTGGGCGATCAGCCGCTTGGCCTCGCCGCGGGATGGGGTTAAGCCGACTTCGGTGAACAGCTCGGCCGGGGCGATCCCGGCTTCAAGCCGCGCTCGGACAACGGTCGTGGTCGGGAGCGAAGCGATGTCTTTTTCGCCGGATCCGCCGAACGCGGCGGCCGCGGCCGCCCGGGCTTCCCGGGCCGATTCTTCCCCGTGGGCGAGGACCGTGGCCTCATAGGCCAGAACACGCTTGGCCTCGTTGATTTCGCTGCCTCCGAGGCTTTCCAGCCGCCGAATCTCGTCCAACGACAGAAGGGTATAAAGCCGGAGGAACCGGCCGACGTCTCGGTCGTCGACGTTGACCCAGTATTGGAAAAAATCGTAGGGGCTGAACAGGCCGCCGTCCAGCCAGACGGCGCCCTGGGCTGACTTTCCCATCTTGGCTCCGGCCGAAGTCGTCAGCAGGGGGAAGGTCATGGCTTCGACCGCCGCCCCTTCGACCCGGCGGATGAGGTCGACGCCGGCCAGAATATTGCCCCATTGGTCGTCGCCGCCCATTTGGAGGGTGCAGCCGTGGCTCCGGAAGAGGGTCAGATAGTCGTAGGCCTGGAGGAGCTGGTAGTTGAATTCGATGAACGAGAGCCCTTTCTCGAGGCGGATTTTATAAGCCTCGGCGGCCAGCATCCGGTTGACGCTGAAATGGCGCCCGATGTCGCGGAGAAAAGCGATGTAGTTCAGGGGCTTGAGCCAATCGGCGTTGTTGAGGGCCAGGGCGCCGCGGCCGTCGAATTTCAGATACCGGTCAAGCTGGGCCTGGATCGCTTCGCCGTACGACCGGATGGTCGCCTCGTCGAGCATCTGCCGCATCTCGGTCCGGCCGCTCGGGTCGCCGACCATGGTCGTGCCGCCGCCGATGAGGGCGACGGCTCGGTGGCCGGCCCGCCGGAGATGGACCATCGCCATGATCGGGACGAGACTTCCGGCGTGGAGACTTGCGGCGGTGCTGTCGTAGCCGATATAGAACGTCACCTGTTTTTCGCCGAGCATTTTCCGCACGGCGGCTTCGTCGGAAACCTGGGCGATGAATCCGCGGTCCTTCAGTTCGTCGTAAATCGATCCGGTCACGGTGGTCCACTCCTCTTCTCTCGAACGCCCTTTTTATAGCACAGGACGCCCGGCCGGACAAACGGCCCGCCGCAGCCGCAGCGCCGGACGCTCACCGAGAGCGGATGTAGATCTGGGTGAAGTAGAACACGCCGAGGTCACCGTCCCAGGCGGCGCCGACGCCCGTATAGTCGTAATTGCCGAGGATGTTATCCCGGTGCCCGGCGCTGTCCATCCACAGGGAGACGGCCAGCTCGGCGTCCGAGGCGTAGGCCACGTTCTCGGCGCCCCCCGAAGCCGGGATGACTTCGGTGATGCGGGCGAACCGGTCGGCGAAGCCGTCGTGGCCGAAGGGGACGAGGCCGTCGGCCATGTCCCGGCTGTGCTGTTTCGCTTCGGCCGCGATGACGTCGTTCCAGGCCAGAGGCTCGAGCCCGGCCTGCTGTCTCTCGGCGTTGACGAGCTCGAAGATTCTTTGGGCGAGAGCCTCCTCGTCCGGCGGGATCAAGTTGCGTAGCAGGTAATCGCAGCCGGCCGAGGCGAGCAGGAGAGCCGCCGCGAGCAGCAGGACGAGGCTCCGGCGAAAGACGGTCATCCCTGTCTAACCGCGGCGGGCCGGCTTTTGGCGATACATGTCCTGGTCGGCCTCGCGCAGGCAATCCTCGATATTCCGGTCCTCCGAATCGTAAACCGCCGCTCCCAGGCTGGCCGAGACTTCGAGAGGCCGCCCGTTGAACCTGTAATCGAATGCGGCCATCTTCTCCCCGAGCCCTCGGCAGAAAGCCCGGGCCCCGTCCAGCCCTGTCTCGGGAAGCAGGAATAAAAACTCATCCCCGCCCCACCGGGCGATAAAGTCCTGGGCTCGAACGGATCGGGAAAACAGGTCGGCCGCGGCTTTCAGGATGTGGTCCCCGGCGTCATGGCCGATCGTATCGTTGATTGTCTTGAACCCGTTGATGTCGGCCATGATCAGGGCGAAGGGTTTCCGGCCGCGGGCGAACCGGGTTTTCTCCCGTTCAATCGCTTCCAGCGCTTCACGACGATTGGGCAGGCCGGTCAGTTGGTCGTGTCGGGCCAGCTTCTCCTCCCGAAGGTAAGCTTCCTCCAGCTTGGCCTGCTGGGTCCCGATCTTGGCGTTAGCCTCCTCGAGCCGCCGGTTGGCCCTGGATTTCAGGAGAAATCGGTTGTAGAGGACGCCGGCCAGAAGCAGGATCAGGAGAGCGGTAAAAAAGAGGAAATTGCGCTGGCTGCGCTGCTTAACCAGGGCCAGGGCGCCGAGCTCCTGCTCCCGCCGGAGGACCTCGTTTTCCCGCCGGCCTTTTTCCACTTCGTAGAGCGTCTGCATCTCGGCGATCTGCTTGGATTTTTCCCGGGTGAACATCTGTTCCCAGGAATCCTGATAGCCGCGAAGCTCCGACAGGGCCCGCGGATAATTCTTCATGGCCTCGAAGGTGAACGACTGACGGAGCCGAATTTCCGCGCCGAGCATCTCCAGGCCGGCTTTTTCGGCCAGGGCCCGGGCTTCCTCGAGACGGGCCGCGCTCGTCTCGAATTCATCCATTCGAAAATGAGCGTCGGCGATGTTTTGCAGGGAGATGACGATGATCCTGGAATTCTCGAGCCGCCGGCCGATGGCCAGCGATTCCCGGAGATACGGCAGGGCCCGGAGCGGCCTGTCCTGCTCGAGGTGCATGACCCCGATGTCGTTGAGGACGTTGGACATGATCTCGATCTCGCCGTTTTCCCGGGCCAGCTTCAAGGCTTCCTCTTTGGTTGCCGCGGCCTCGGCGTACCGGCCGCTGAATGTATGGACGTTCCCGATCTCGTTGAGAGCCATGATGACCCGGGTCGTATTTCCTGATTTCAGGGCGACATCGCGGGACAGCAGGAAGTAGGTCATGGCCAGGTCATAGCTTTTCAGGTCGCGGTGGGCATACCCGAGTAGGTAGGCGCTCGAGGCGATCAGCTTCTGGTCGCCTGCCTTTTCGGCGTCGGCCAAGGCCTGGAGGAGGACCTTCACGGCCCGGTCGTATTCGCCGAGGATGATCTCGACCGTCCCGATGTTGATGAGGAGCCGGGTGGTCGGCGGAACATTCCCGCTGTCTTTAAGGATGGAGAGGGCCTCTTCGTAGGTCGCCAGGGCCGATCGGTAATCCTGACGGGCTTGCTCCTCGTCGCCCCGGTTGATCAGGGCTTCCTCCAGCTGGCGGAGGATGCCGATCCGGTCGAATCGGGGATTGTTCAGATTGAGCTTCAGCTCTTCGACGGTTTGGTTTTGTCCCCGGCCGAGTCCGCCCGCCATGGCGAACAGGAAGAGAACCAGGAAGGCGCTTTTCCTTCGGCGGGATTTCGAATCGGCGCCCTTCACGAAAAAATCATAGGCTCGTCCCCGGACGAAGTCAATCGCTATGTCCGGGGAATAATCGCCGGTTTCATGTGTATATGAAGTGAACGATGAAAAAGGAGGCCGCCATGTACGACAACGCGTTCTTCCTCCCCGCATCCAGGATTAAAACCGCCGTCTGGGCGCTCCCCCTGTCGTTTGCCGCTCACGCCGCGATCGCCGCGGCTTTGATCGTGATTCCCCTGCTTCGGCCGTCGGCGCTGCCCCCGTATCGGATCTCAGGCGCTTTTCTGGTCCCGGCCCGGACCCTGCCTCTCCCTCCGCCGCCTCCCGCTCCGGCCAGGTCGTCTACGGCCCGAAAAAGCGGGCGGATGGCGCGAATCGGGGCCCGACCTGCCCCGGATTTCGCGCGTTTGATCGCCCCAGTCGAAATTCCCAGTAGCTTCGAAGACGAGCTCATTGTGGATTTAGGGCCGGACGGCGGCGTTCCGGGCGGCGTCCCCGGCAGCGTGGACATCGGCATTTACGGGGGCATCCCCGGTTCCGTCCTCGATGTCCTGATCGGCGACGTCCAGTCTCCCGTCGCGGCCGTGGGCGAAATCCGGCCGCCGCGCCTGATTAAAAGAGTCGATCCGGTTTATCCGGAGCTGGCCCGGGAGAGCCGGACCTCCGGTATCGTCATCATCGAAGCCGAAACGGGCCTCGACGGCCGGGTGGTCGCCCTGAAAATTCTGCGGTCCGTTTCGCTTCTGGATGAAGCGGCCTTGGACGCGGTCAGACAGTGGGTTTATGAGCCGATGATCGTGAACGGCCGGCCGCGCGGAGTCGTCTTCACGGTCAGCGTGCAGTTCGTTTTAAAATGAGGGAAAACCGGATCAGGCCCGAATGAGGACGCCGAGGTTCCGTTTGAGAATCGGATGGAAATCGGCCGGCGAAACCGCCGGGAATAAGCGGAGACGGTTCCGGAGAAACACCGTCAAGGCCTCGTCGGGCTTGTTCCCCAGAATTTTCCGGGTGTGATCCTCGGCCACGGCCTCCAAGGAGATGCGCAGCTCCGGAATCCGGGAATTTTCGGGGCAGACGTCCTGGCACTTCATGCATCCCATCAGGGCGTGATGCATGCTGGGGAGTATCCAATTGGGGAAATCCCCGGGATTCTCGTTGAAAAGGGTGATGCATCGGCCCGCGTCGAGGGTGAACTGCGACCGGCCGAAGGCTTTGGTCGGACAGGAGCTGACACAAGCTTGACAATGGCGGCATTCGCCCAGGAGCTGAAGCTCGCCCAAGCCATCTCCCGGCAGGGGGGCGTCGGTCGCGAATGCATGGAGAAGGCAGTAGCTCCCCATCCCGTCGACGAAGACCAGGTTGTTCCGGCCCATCGTCCCGAGACCGCTCCGCCCGGCCAGATATTTCAAGGGAACCCGCTTGGAGACGTTGACGACCCGGCGGCCGGCGTCCTTGACGATGTCTTTCCGGATCGTCTCGATGAGCCGGTCCTCCGTCCATTCGTCCGCGAAGTATTGAAAGGGGATCAGGATCCGGCGGGGCGTTCCGTTCATTGCGAATTCGGCCACCGCGGATTTGGCGAAGGTGGCGATCACAATGACCGCACCGGCTTCGGGATGTCCGGCCGGAAGGGAGAAATCCACCGGATTCATGGCTGCCCGGAAGATCTCGTTCCGGCTGTATCCGTCACCCGTCCGGATGGCTTCGAAATCGGATTTCAACTTCGCCCAGGCGGACAGGGGAATGATTTTATGGCGGTAAGCGGGGATATCGGATTCCGCGATCGTGGTTCGCGCGCGGCCCCGGCCGCGCATTTGGGCCAGGGCGGACATCGGCGTGATCATCGCCCCGGCGATAAGGGCATCCTTGAGAAATTCTCGTCTACTCGGCATTCCCGTCTCCTTTACGACCCGAAGGTCACTCCGCTTGCTTCGGTCATTAGACGACAGGTCTCGGATTTTCTTCCCGGAGCGTCCGGCAAGGATCGGCGAACGTCGTGATTTTTATACGCCCAAGTTGAATTCGGTTCCGCAGCGATGATAACCTGAACTCCCGCTTCGGCGGGAACGCTGATCCGTAGGGAGGAGGCATCATGAGGAAGAGAGAATCGGGGCACGGCGCGAAGGGATTGCGGAGAGCCGTTCCCGGGCTTATCGCCCTTGCGGCCGTCTCGCTTTGCTGGGCCGGGCAAAAGCAGCCCCCGCTGCCCGGGGAGTCCTTGAGCGGGCCTCGGGAGGGATCGTATCTCTATCGTTTCGTGATGCTCCAGGCCGGCCCCGGGAAGCTTGCGGACCTGATCGAGCTTTACCGGAACCGGGCCCCGGTCATCGTCGCCGGCGGCGACGAAAAACCCTACATTGTCAAACACTCCCAAGGCGATCATTGGGACATCCTGGTAATTCTGCCCTGCGGGAACATGTCCGATTACTATAGCCGGGAACGCGTGGCCCGGCGGGATTCTGCGGCCGCGGCCGCCGGCCTTTCCACGGAGGAATTTGTTCGCCGGTTAAGGACAATGGTCCTCTGGCAGGAAGACCTTTATGTCCTCGGACCGCCAGTCGGGGTTTTCCGGGAGTTTGTGAAAGAAGCCGGCCTGGCCCATTTCGAAATGATCCGGTCTCTCCCCGGGAAATTCGATGAGCTCGTCGAAGAGCGGCGGATGGAGAACGCTTTCAACCGCGAGCGCGGCCGCGACCAGACGATCATCTTCACCCGGGACCAGGGAGCCGACTGGGACGTCATTACTCTTGGCGTTTACCGGAACTGGCGACAATATTCCGAATCGGAGCTGATTCCGCGGGAGGCGTCCGAGGCGGCCGCCTTGAAAGCCGGCTTCGCCGACGCCGGGAGCGTCGGAAATTACATGAGAACGCTCATGTCGACCCATCGGGATACACTCGGTCCTCCGTTGATCCTGCCGGATAAATGAAGCCGAAATACCGCCGGATGCTCCGGGGAATGCAGGTCCGGGAAGAAACGGCGCCGTATGCTTCGGGCGATTCCTGGTTTCTGTATATCCTCCGGTGTGGCGATGGCTCCCTTTATACCGGCGTGACGACCGACATCGACCGGCGCTTGAAGATGCACCAGGAAGGCAAGGCTTCGCGCTACACCCGGGCCCATCAGCCGGTGGATCTGGTTTACCGGGAAGAATGCGGCAGCCGGTCCCAGGCCCTGGCCCGCGAATGCGCGGTCAAGTCCCTGCCCCGGGAGAAAAAGGAGAAGCTGCTCTTCGGGCAGGGGCCGGTCGATTAAAGGATGACTACCCGACGACCCCGGACTTCGAGGCGGCCTTCGAAATAGAGCTTGACCGCTTCGGGGTAGATCTTATGTTCCTCGACCAGGATCCGGGCGGCGAGGGTGTCCGCGGTGTCATCCTGGAGCACCGGGACGGCCGCTTGGAGGACGATTGCTCCCATATCGACTTCGGGCGCGACGAAATGAACCGTGCAACCGGAGAAGCGAACGCCCCAATCGAGGGCCTGCTGCGTGGACATGGAGCCCCGGGAACGACGGCAGGAGGGCGGGATGGATGTTGAGGATGCGGTTTCGAAACGCTTGGCAGAAGTCCGGCGTCAGAACTTTCATATAACCGGCCAGGCAGATGAGGTCGATGCCCCGCGATTCGGCCTCCCGGATGATCGCCTGATCGTAGGCGATCTTATCGGGGAAGAGTTTCGGGCTGAGAGCCATCGCCGGAAGCCCTCGTTCGCGGGCCGCGGCCAGTCCCGGAGCGTCTTCCTTGTTGCTGAAGACGAGGGCGATCTCCGCCTCGATTCTCCCGGCGGCGACAGCGTCGGCAATGGCCATAAAATTGGACCCGCGGCCCGACAGCAGGACCATGATCCGGCCGCGTTTTTTGGGGCTGCGGAATACGTCTTCGCCCATGGCGCCCTCCTGATCGGGATGGAATCTCTATGACGAGGATTTCGTAGCCGCGAAGTAATTCGGGATCGCATCCATCCAAAAGCGGTAGGCTTCGGCGACGGGCAGGTCGACCAGGAGCTTTCCGCCGACGCGGATCCGGAGAGCGGATCCGCCCGTCGTTCCGATCGCCCGGGCGGGGACGCCGCGCGCTTCGGCGATGTCCAGGATCCGGCGGGCGTTTTCCGGCCGGACGGTAAGAAGAATCCGGGCTTGGCTCTCGCCGAAGAGGACGGCGTCGGGCCGGAGACCTTCATCGAAGGCCAGGTCGCAACCGATCTTCTCCGGGCTATGGAAGGCGCATTCGGCGGTGCAGACAGCCAAGCCGCCTTCGGACGGGTCATTGGCCGAACGGACCAGGCCCTCGGAGATCGCCTGAAGGAGCGTTTCCTGGACGGCGATTTCCCTCTCGAGGTCGATATCCGGCGGAGGACCGTCGTTCGTTCCGCCGATGACTTCAAGATATTCCGTTCCGCCGAATTCCTCGGCGCTATCGCCCAGGAGGATCACCGTGTCGCCTGAGCCTTTGAAGCCCGGGGTGACGACCCGGTCGATATCCTCGACCAAGCCGACGATCCCCAGGACCGGCGTCGGGTCGATCGCCAGGCCCTCGGTCTCGTTGTAGAAGCTGACATTCCCGCCGGTGACGGCGATCCCGAAGGCCCGGCAGCCCTCGCTCAGGCCTTCGACGGCCGCCTTGAACTGGCCCATGACTTCCGGTTTCTCCGGGTTGCCGAAATTGAGGCAGTTGGTCACGCCGATCGGCCGGGCCCCGACGCAGGCGAGATTCCGGCAAGCTTCTGCGACCGCGGCCTTGCCGCCGGTCCGCGGGTCGAGCCCGGCGTATCTCCCGTTTCCGTCCAGGGTCATGGCCAGCCCCTTCTTCGAGCCGCGGATGCGGAGGACGGCCGCACCGCCTCCCGGGAGGAGGGCGGTGTTGGTTTGGACCATGTGGTCATACTGACGGTAGACCCATTCCTTGTTGGCGATCGTCGGGGAGGAGAGAAGCCGGCGGAGGACGTCATTGTAGTCCGTCGGCAGGGGAATCGCCTTCGCCGCGGGGCGTCGGGCCGGAGCGACCGGTTCCTTCCACGGCCGCTGATAGGCCGGGCAAAGGTCGACCACGGCCGTAACAGGGACATCGACGACGATCTCGCCGTGAAAGCGGCACTTAAGCCGGCCGCCGTCGGTGACCTTGCCGATTTCGACGGCGTCGAGGTCCCACTTGGCAAAGGCGGCCTTGACCGCGGGGACCTGGTCCGGACGGGCAGCGATCAGCATTCGCTCCTGCGATTCCGAAAGCAGGATTTCGTAAGGGGTCATGCCCTTTTCCCGCTGGGGGACCAGGTCGAGGTCGATGTCCACGCCGTTTCCGGACTTGGCCGGCATTTCGGTCGTCGAGCAGGTCAAACCGGCGGCGCCCATGTCCTGGATGCCGACGATGATCCTCCGCTCCATGACTTCGAGGCAGGCCTCGACCAGGAGCTTTTCTTTGAAGGGGTCTCCGACCTGAACATTGGGGCGCTTGGCCTCGGTGTCCTCGCCGAATTCCTGGGAGGCCATCGAAGCGCCGTGGATGCCGTCGCGGCCGGTTTTGGCCCCGACGTAAAGAATGGCGTTGCCCGGCGCCTCGGTCTTGGCGTAGAAGATCTTGTCTTTTTCGGCCAGGCCGAGACAGAAGACGTTGACCAGCGGATTGAGGGAATAGCACTCGTTGAAATAAACCTCTCCTCCGACCGTCGGGACGCCGATCGAGTTGCCGTAGGAGGAGATGCCGGAGACGACGCCCTCCATGATCGACCTGTTCCTGGGATTGTCGAGCGGTCCGAAGCGAAGGGAGTCCATCAGAGCGACCGGGCGGGCGCCCATGGTGAAGATGTCGCGGAGGATGCCGCCCACGCCCGTGGCCGCGCCCTGGAAGGGCTCGATGAAGGAGGGGTGGTTGTGGGATTCGATCTTGAAGACGATGACCTGGCCGTCGCCGATGTCGATGATCCCGGCGTTTTCCCCGGGACCCTGGACGACGTTGGCGGCTTTGGTCGGGAGATCTTTCAGGAAGACCTTGGAGCTCTTGTAGGAACAATGCTCCGACCACATGGCCGAAAAGATCCCGAGCTCGGTCAGGTTCGGCTCCCGTCCGATGAGCTTGACGATGAGGGCGTATTCGTCCCGGGTCAGGTTGTGCTGGGCGAAAACGGCGTCGTCGTGGAGGGTGTTCATGAAACTCTCTCGAGGAGGGAGCGGAGGACGACCAGGCCGTCCTCGCTGCCGAGGATGGATTCAACGGCCCGTTCGGGATGGGGCATCATCCCCATGACGTTGCCGTTTTTGTTGGACAGGCCGGCGATCGAGTTGAGGGAGCCGTTGACGTTGGATTCCGGAGTCAGCCGGCCTTCGGGATCGCAGTAGCGGAAGACCACCTGGCCGTTGTCCTCGACTTCCTTCAAGCGTGTCGGGCGGGGCGTACCAGTTGCCGTCGAAGTGGGCGATCGGAATGCGGAGGATCTGGCCTTTCTTCCCTTTCCGGGTGAACGGGGTCCGGTCGTTTTCGACCCGGATCGTCACGTACTGGCAGAGGAACTTCAGCCGCTTGTTCCGGAGCATGGCCCCGGGCAAGGAGGTTGAGCTCGAGAAGGACTTGGAAGCCGTTGCAGATGCCCAGGACCAGCCCGCCCTTCCCGGCGAACTCTCGGACTTCTTGCATCAGGGGAGAGAACCGGGCGATGGCTCCGCTCCGGAGATAATCGCCGTAGGAAAATCCGCCCGGGAGGACGACGCAATCCACGCCCTGGAGGTCGTGGTCCTTGTGCCAAAGGTATGTCGTCGGTTGGCCGAGGGCGTCTTTGAAGGCGTGATAAGCGTCGGCGTCGCAGTTGGATCCGGGGAAGACGACCACTCCGAATTTCACGGCCGCCTCCTCAGTCCTCGAGAATCTGCCAGGAGTATTTTTCGATGACCACGTTGGCCAGGACCTTGCCGGCGATCTCGGGCAGGAGACGTTCGGCTTCGAACTGGTTGATGTCGCCGAGCTCGAGGTCGAAGACCTTGCCCTGGCGGACGTCCTCGGACGGCCGCATAACCCAGGGTGTGAAGGGCGTTGCGGACCGCCTGGCCCTGAGGGTCGAGAACGCTGTCTTTGAAGGAAACGAGGATTCTAGCTTTCATGGGATAAGACTCTCTTGAAGATATAGTCGATTTTGTCGAGGTAAGGAGCGAGACTGAAGCAGGCCTCGATCTCGGCCGCGGTCAGATGTTCCCCGATCTGGGGATCGGCTTGGACGAGGGCTTTGAAGTCGAGGTTTTCCTCCCAGGTTTTCAGGCTGTTTCTCTGGACGAGGGCGTAGGCTTCCTCTCGGGTCAGGCCTTTCCGGGTCAGGGCCAGGAGGACGCTCTGGGAGAATGTCAGGCCGTGGGTCGCGTTGATGTTGGACTTCATCCGGTCTTTGCGGACAACCCAGTGGCCGATGATGTCGATCGCTTCCGTGAGCATGTAGTCGGTCAGGATGAACGAATCGGGGATGATGATCCGCTCGGCCGAGGAGTGGGAGATGTCCCGCTCGTGCCAGAGGGGGATGTTCTCCAGGGCGACCTGGACGTTTCCCCGGACAAGGCGGGCCAGTCCGGCGATCCGCTCGCACCGGACGGGATTCTTTTTATGGGGCATCGAGGACGAGCCCTTCTGGCCTTTGGTGAACGGCTCCTCGAGCTCCAGGATTTCGCTCTTTCTGGAGGTGGCGGATCTCGAGGGTGAATTTTTCGAGCGACGTGGCGATCAGGGCCAGGGTGTGGATCGCCTCGGCGTGGCGGTCGCGTTGGAGGACCTGGGTGGAGACCGGGGCGGGGGCAAGGGCCAGCTTTTTCAGGGCCAGGACTTCGACCTTGGGATCGAGGTGGATATACGTCCCGACCGAGCCCGAGATCCGGCCGACGCTCATGACCTCGATGGCCCGGTCGACGCGGTCGAGGTGGCGCTTGATCTCCTCGTACCAGACGAGGATCTTGAATCCGAACGTGACGGGTTCGGCGTGGATGCCGTGGGTTCGGCCCATGCAGACCGTCATCTTATGCTTGAGGGCTTCTTTCCGGAGGATTTTTTTGAGCGTGACGAGCCGGGCCCGGACCTGCCGGAGCGACTGCCGGACCATCAGGGAGAGAGCCGTGTCGACGACGTCGTAGGAGGTCAGCCCGATGTGGATGAACCGGCCTTCCGGCCCGACTTTTTCGTTGACCGAGGTCAGGAAGGCGATGATGTCGTGCTTGACCACCCTCTCGATTTCGTCGATCCGCTTGACGTCGAAATCCGCCTTGGCCTTGATCGTCCGGAGGGCCGCGGCCGGGATTTTTCCCAGCTTGTTCCAGGCCTCGCAGACGGCGATTTCGACCTCAAGCCAGGTCCGGTAGCGGTTCTCCTCGGCCCAGATCGCCCCCATTTCGGGATTGGTATAGCGTTCGATCATGAGTCTCTTTCCTTGCGGGGGGATGAAAGAGGATCATCATAACAGCAGGGAGCGGGGGGAGTCAATTTGAAGGGCGATTGAGGCGGTTTTTAGACGCCGTCAGCCGTTGATTTTGGAAATGCGTCGCGTGATATGGATAAAACGCCAAACACCAAGGCAAATGGTGATGATGCCGATCCCCGCCAGCAGCCACCCGGAGGCCTGAAGGATCCCGGAAGGAAAAAATTCAACCATTCCGGCCCCTCCCGCCAGGAAGGCCAGCGCTGTCCGGATGTAGGCCAGCAGGGTGCGCTCATTGGCCAGGCGGGTCCGTATCAATCCCGCTTCGTCGCATTTCTCGACTTTACTCATCCCGTCGCTCCCCGGCAAGGGATCAGGCTCAGAGCTTATCGGCCAGCGTGATTCCGAATTCGTCGATGACGATCAGGCGTTTTTTGTAGAGCGTCCCGACGGCCATTTTGAAGGCGTTCTTGCTCGTCCCGAACAGCCGGCCGATCCGGTCGGCCGGAGTTTTATCGTTGACGTCCAGGAAGCCGTCGTTGGCCTTCAGGGCGGCCAGGATCCGGTCGGCCAGCTCGCCGACGGCCGCCTGCCCCAGCTTGTCGAGGCGGAGATCGATTTTGCCGTCATCCCGGATCTTCCGGATGTAGCCTTTGACTCTCTCGCCCGGCCCGAGCTCCCGGAAAACTTCATTGAGATAGAGGATGCCGCCGTGGGTATTGTCGACGACCGCTTTGTAGCCCAAGTCGGTTTTCCCGTAAATCAGGAGGTCGACTTCCTGACCGGGGTGGAAGGGCGGGGGAAGCTTGCTCAGGTGTTTGTCGATATTGGCCGAGGCGACGATCCGGCGGCTGGCGATGTCCAGGTAGACGAAAACGACGTATCTTTCCCCGGCCCGCATCGGCGGCCGCTGCTCGCTGAAGGGGACGAGAAGGTCCTTCAGCAGGCCCCAGTCGAGGAAGGCGCCGGTGGGATTGACGGCGACCGCTCGAAGGAAGGCGAAATCGCCCGCCCGGGCCAGCGGCTTTTCGGTCGTGGCGATCAGCCGGTCTTCGGAATCGAAATAGAGAAAGACCTCGAGCGTGTCCCCCGGCTTGGCCCCTTCAGGAACGTAGCGGCGGGGGAGAAGGATCTCGCCGAGCTCGCGCCCGTCCAGGTAGACGCCGAAATCGACCGTCTTGACGATCGTCAGGGTGTTTGTTTTCCCGATTTCGGCCATGGCGAAAATAACTATACCTTCAGGGCCGGGGAGAAGCAATCCGAACTCGTTCCGAACGTGCTTTTCTTGACTCCGGGAAGGCCGGGACATAAACTGACTCTTGAAGGCGATATGGGGAACCGGCTTGAAAAGTTCGTGGGCCGCAGTCTGGATCGTGCCAGAGGAGGCGGAAATGAGAAAATGGGGAACGGCATTTGTTTTATCGGCCGGATTGATCGTCTTTTCCGGGATCGGCTTGGTTCCATCTGCGGCTGAAACGGAACCGCTGGATAGCGGGGTTCGCATCATTCCCCTTCCCGAGGTGGAACTCCCGGAACAGGTTTGCGTTGATCGGGGCCGGGTTTATATCGTGGACAAGAGGAATATCCTCGTCTACGACCTCGAAAGCGGCCGCCTTCGGACAACGATCGGCAAAATCGGGCAGGGTCCGGGCGAATTCATGATGGGCCCGAGGGGATTGGCCGTGTTCCCCGGCCGGCTGGTGGTTAAGGACATCCAGAGAATCGAATTCTTTTCTCTCGAGGGAGAGTACGCCGGCGAAATTCGAACGCCCGGGTCCAACGGGATCTATCCATTTCTTCCCGATTGGGAAAAATTTCGTCGGATTCCCCTTTGAGATTAAAAAAGACGGTTCCGGGGTTTCGGCAGTCGGCCTGATTTATGATCAGGCCGTCAAGCCCAAAAAGGAGTTCTACGGGAAATTTCCCGTCTAGGGCCCACCCCCTCCGCCTCCGCCGGGAAGCGGACCCCCGGCCAGGAAAACGGATATGCGGATGATCGTCGATTATATCGACTATCTCGTTTCGGAGGACAAAATTTATGTCGCCGATTCCAGGAATGGCCTATTGATTTCTGTTTTCGACGAGAACGGTAATCTTCTCCACGAAATCCGCCTTCCGACCGATAAGGTCAAGGTTCCCAAGAGTTACATCGATGACGTCATCAAGGAACAAAAAGCGTCGAAATACTGGAAAACCATCTTCGCGTATCAAAATCCGATTTTTCCCGAGGCCTTTTCCCGCTTTTGTCGGTTTCAAGGTCGACGGCGGGCGGATTTACGTTTTGACGGCCGCCCAAAAGGACGGCTTGTATGAAGTGATCGTCCTGGATCTCGAAGGCCGGGTTCTCGAGAAAAGTTTTCGATTCCCGTTCCGGCCGAATTTAAACATACCCCAGACCTTCGGCTCCGACTATGACATCGAAGGGGACAAGATTTTCTGGCTCGTATACAACGAGACCAAGGAGATCTACGAGCTGCATATTCGGTGAGGCGCAGCCCGTTCGCCGGATTAGATATTGACTTCCTCTTGACCCTCTTCGGCAAGCTGAGATATAGGATATTTCGCACCGGGGCGGTGTTCGATCCCTCTCGCTGGCTCCACAGATATCCCCCGCATTTAGGACTTTCCGGACCCTGGATTCAAAGGTTGGAGCTCCGAATCCTTCCAGGCATGCCTAGTTTGACTTCCCGTCTGTGCCTCTGTTAGGCTGAGGCCAAGCTCGATTAGAGGAACTCGCTTGGCCAACAGCTGTCCGACCTGCCATTCCGACAATCCCGAGACATCGAGATTTTGTGCCGGATGCGGCACACAGTTGCCAACGCCGCAAGACCATCCTACTGTCATAACGGAGATTCTCCAGGCGCCAATCCGCGAACTTACCGCCGGCTCCACCTTCGCCGGTCGCTACCAGGTCATCGAGGAGCTCGGCCACGGCGGCATGGGCAAGGTTTACAAAGTCCAGGACACTGACATCAAGGAGAAGGTCGCCCTCAAGCTGCTGCGTCCCGAGATCACCCTGGATAAGGAAGCGGTCGAGCGATTCTCTAACGAATTGAAACTCGCCCGGAAGATCAGCCACCGCAACGTCTGCCGCATGTTTGACCTGAGCCGGGCTGAGGGCCTGACCTTCATCACCATGGAGTATGTTCCGGGAGAGGACCTGAAGAGCTTTATCCATAGGTCAAAACAGCTCACCATAGGAACCGCATTATCGATCGTCAAGCAAGTGTGCGAGGGGTTAGGGGAAGCGCACAGGCTGGGGGTTGTTCATAGAGATCTGAAGCCCGGCAATATCATGATCGACAAGGACGGGGATGCCAAGATCATGGACTTTGGAATCGCCCGGTCACTCTCTGGGAGAGGCCTCACGGGCACCGGGGTCATGATCGGGACGCCGGAGTACATGTCGCCGGAACAGGTGGAAGGGAATGACGTCAACCAGCGCTCGGACATCTATTCGCTAGGGATCATCCTTTATGAGATGGTCGCCGGCCGCGTTCCATTCGAGGGCGACACGGCCTTCAGCATCGCGATGAAGCAGAAAGGGGAGGCGCCGAAGAATCCTCAGTCGCTCAACCCGAACCTCTCGGATGATCTGGCCGGCGTGATTCTGAAATGTCTGGAGAAGGATCCATCGAAACGCTATCCCTCAGCCGCGGACGTGCGGGCCGAACTCGAGCGGGTCGAGAAAGGCCTCCCCACGACCGAGAGGGCCGCACCCAAGCGAGCCTCGCCTATACGCAAAACGGGTACATCGAAAGAAATCACGGTCAAGTTTGTGCCGAAAAGGCTCGTCATCCCGGCGCTGGCCGTCGTCGCGGTCATCATCGCATCGTATTTCCTTTTGCGTTCCCGGACGGCGAAGGCTCCAGCGACCTCGACTTCGAAACCGTCGGAAAGCGCCGGGACGACCATGTCCGGTCTCAATCCAAAGCGTGCCGTGGTTTCGCTCTTTGAGAACCGCACGGGGGACGATAAGCTTGATACCGTGGCCTTGCTCGCCGCGGATTCGTTGACACGGGCGTTGTTGCAAAGCGGCGAGGCCGGCGTTGCGGCAAACCCAGCGATAGCGTCCGGCGTCGGCTCTTTGCGTAAATCGCCGGCTGGACAATCGGCCTCGGATGCTTTCCACGCGCTTGCTGTTCAGACCGGAGCGGGACTGGTCGTCACCGGCGCGATCTATCTGGAAGGTGACACGCTGCGTTTTGAGTCACAGCTTTTTGATGCGGAGAAGGCACAGCTGGCGGTCGCTCTCAACCCGGTGACCGGTCCACGGGCGCGCCCGTCTGAGGTTATCGCGTCGATGGAACAACGAGTCATGACCGCGGTCGCTTACTTCGTCGAAGGGGCTCTCTATCCCGGCAGATACATCCCGACCTACGAAGCCAACCGGGAGGCCGAGCGTGGTCACATGGCGCTAGGGATTGATTACGATGCTGCCCTCCGCCACTACGAGCTAGCTCTCAAGCTGGATCCCTCTTGGATCGCCTTGCGGCTTTCTATGGCTGCGGCCCTCAGTGACCGAAACATGTACCGAGAGGCGGCCGCACAGCTGGACCTCCTCGAGTCGCACGTCGGGGCCCTAACCCCCTACGATCAGCAGCGTCTTCGAATGAACCGGGCTTGGCTGAACGGAAAATATGGCGATGCTTTGCAAGCCTCTATCGAGAGGGATCGGCTGACGCCTGAATTGCGGAGTGACACGGGTTATATCGCCCTATGCACCAACCAACCCCGCTTGACCGTTAATCACTTCAGTAAGTATTCATCGAAGTCCGGCGGCCCATCTGATGCCTGGGGGGAATATTTTCTTGCCGACGCGCACCATCTGTTGGGAGAATATGCCACGGAACTCGAGGTCGCGCAACAGGGCCGCCGGAGGTTTCCGAGCATGGTCGGATTCAACGGCCGGGAGGCTCGGGCGCTTATCGCGCTCGGCCGGATCGCCGAGGCTGAACGCGTCGTGGACGCGTCCCTGATCGTGCAATCGATCTCGGACCTGCCGAAGGGCACCGAGATTTCCACCGTGGAAAAGATCGATTCCGGCCAGATGATGTGTCTGGTGTCCATGGAGATGGCGGCGCACGGTCACCGTGAAAACGCGCTGGCGATGGCCGGCCGTGCGGTGGCCTGGTTCGAAAGCCGGCCGTCCGAGGAAGCGAGAAAGCCGGCCCATCAATGGCTGCTCGCGCTTGCTTGTTACCTGGCCGAGCGATGGGAGAAAGCGCAGAAGCTCTATGAACCGATGGCTCATATCGACCGACCGATCAAGGCGGAGGGCTGGTCGGAGGAGAACGCCTTCGCGCTGACGGTCCGATTCAGAGGTCGCCTGGGCGCGATCGCAGTCCGCCGTGGTGACCGCGCGGGGGCCGAGCGCATTGTCGCGGAACTGCGCAAGGTGGAGCGTCCCTATCTGTTCGGGGAGAATTTTTACCAATGCGCCTGCATCGAAGCCCTGCTTGGCGATAAGGCAAAAGCCGTCGAGTTGTTGCGCGACGCGATTGCTAAAGGAATCGGCGGCACCTTGGACTGGTACGGATACGCTGAAGCCTTTCACCGCGCACCCGAATTGGCTCCCCTACGCGGCTACGAGCCCTTCGAAGAGCTGATCCGGCCAAAAGGATAGTCGATGAAATGCCTGTCTTGTGGGATCGAGAATCCGGAAGATTCGAAGTTCTGCCGGAAGTGTGCGACAGCGCTTCCGGAGGGGGAGGCTTCCTTCACCCGGATACTCACCAAAGGGCCGGCGGAGTTTGTCACTGGAACCATGATCGCCGGTCATTACAAGATCGACAGGATTCTCGGCCGGGGCGGGATGGGGGTCGTTTATCTGGCCGATGACACACGACTCAAACGTCCGGTGGCCGTTAAGGTTCTTCCGGAGATATTTACAACGGACCTGGAGCGGCTCGCCCGGTTCGAACGGGAGGCCAAGTTGGCCTTGCCGTCTTAAACCATCCCAATATCGCCGCGATCTACGGTCTTGAGGAATCCGAGGGGCGGCGCTTCCTTGTTCTCGAGCTTGCGGAGGGCGAAACGCTCCAAGCGCGGCTGAATAGAGGAGCTTTCCAGTTCGAAGAGTCACTCAAGACTTGCCTCCAGATCGCCGAAGGGCTCGAGGCGGCCCACGAAAAAGGCATCGTCCACCGCGACCTGAAGCCCGGAAACATCATGATCACCCCGGAAGGCAAGGTCAAGATCCTGGATTTCGGGCTGGCCAAGGCATACGCCGGACAGAGACAACCGGCGGCGATATCGAGAAATCCCCCGCGATCACCGCCGAGATGACCGAACCGGGGGTCATCCTCGGGACCGCTGCCTATATGAGTCCCGAGCAAGCTCGCGGGAGGGCAGCGGACAAGCGGGCCGATATCTGGGCTTTTGGATGTGTCCTTTACGAATGCCTGACAGGAAAGCGGGCATTTGAGGGAGAAACCATATCCGATACTTTGGCCCACATTTTGAAAAGCGAGCCGGACTGGAGTGCGCTCCCGGCGGATGCTCCGAGATCTGTATGGTCACTTCTTCGTCGTTGTCTTCAAAAAGATCCCAGGAATCGCCTCCATGACATCGCCGATGCCCGGCTCGAAATCGAGGCGATTCTTACCGGCCCTCTTGAGGGAGAACCGGCCGGGGAAGAACGTCCGGGTAAACGGCACGCCTGGTTCCGAGCAACTGCCGGGGTTGTCTCCGGCGTGCTCGTGGGGGCCGTCGGCATAGCCCTGCTCCTTGGCCCGCGAAAGGAGACGCGTCCTCTCCCCCTGCACAAGTATCGCCTCGCAGTGGGCGCAAGCGAACAGGCCGCTATCTATCTCAGCGGTGCGGCGATCTCGCCCGATGGAAGGCGGGTGGCCTACGCGCTCGGAGACGGCGTCTGGGTCCAGGACCTGGACAAGCTGGAGCCTCGGCGCATTCATGACACCGAGGGAGCCGCCCGGCCGTTCTGGTCGCCCGACAGCGCTTCCGTCGGCTTCTTCGACCTCATCAAACACACGCTCCAGAGAATCCCTGTATCAGGGGGCGAAGCCCGGACGATCTGCGACGTTCCTGGGACGGATATCGGAGGCGCATCGTGGGGGACGGAAGGCCTGATTGTCTTCAGCTGGGGCGCTGGCTGGGGTGTACGGGCGGGTGGGGGCCTGTTCGAGGTTCCAGAGGCCGGCGGCGTTTCTGTCCTGCTCGTCAAGGCCAATGAAGTAGAGATCGGCTTCACGTCTCCCCTTGTGTTGCCCGATAGAGCGGGAGTTTTGGCGGTCGTTAGTTACAATGATAGAACATGGAAGGTCGCGAGGATCTCGAAAGGGGGATCGCGCGAACCGGTTCTCGATATCCAAGGTTCCGCTCAGATAGCCTATTCTCCTTCAGGAGACCTTCTTTATGGTCTCGGCACCGGCGGATTATGGGCCGTTCCGTTGCGGCTGTCGCCGTTGGGCATAACGGGGAAAGCCGTTCGTGTTGCCGAAGAAGGATCAGCGCCGAGCGTATCCGCCGACGGCAGTCTGGTTTATATGCCCAAGCTCCTGGCTGCCCAACGTCTGGTTTGGGTGGATCGCCGGGGCGAGGTCACAGGGGCCATCGGCCAACCTCAGGAGTTCGTGTCGGATCCGAGGATTTCACCGGATGGCCGCCGTGTCGCGGTTCGTGGGACGGAGGCGGGTAAGGCTGACATATGGATCCATGATACCGCTCAAGCCACAAGAACCCGTCTAACTTTCGAACCCGGGACAAACATACAGCCGTTCTGGACACCGGATGGCCGTGAGATCGTGTACTCGTCAATGGCCAACGTCGGTCGGGTGGTCGCGCGACCCGCCGACGGGGGCGGCAGTGCCAGGCCGCTCATCGATGATCCGGTGGGCCAGTACGAGGCGGAGTTCTCCAAGGACCGTAGATTCCTGGTGTTCGTCGCAGTCGATGCCAATAGAGGAATAATCAGGGATCTCTGGTATATGGATCTATTGAAGGGCGGCAAGCCGACGCCCTTTCTGGAAAGCCCATTCGATGAGTTTCATCCGGTTCTTTCTGTCGATTCGCGATATTTGGCGTACGTATCCAACGAGTCGGGAACATACGAAGTTTACGTTCGGCCATTTCCCAAAGGAGCCGGCAAATGGAAGGTCTCGGATAACGGCGGAGTTCAGCCGAGGTGGGGACGCGGCGGAAAAACGCTGTATTATGTCCGCGGCAATTCACTGCTGGCGGTTTCCGTGGACGCCAGGGCCGATTTTCAGCGAGGCCGGACGGAGGAAATCTTCCGTGGCGACGCCATCGGACTCCAGCTTTCCGTGCCCGCCGCGCTACACCGCAATTTCTACGACGTTGCCCCCGATGAGCAGCGCTTTGTCGTGGTCCAGCCTATCCTGCCGAGGGAGACCGGTCTTGTCGTAATTGAGAATTGGATTTCGCAACTTGGCCGCTAGCCAAGGGCCCGCGTCCGAGAATACTAAATTTTTCTTCCAGGCGCCGCGCCATGGGCATTTTCAGATGCTTTCGCAAGGCATCCCGGAACGCATCCCGCTCAGAGGACGAAGGCGGCTGGAAGCGCCCCGCGGGGTCGTTCACATCAATCAGATCCAACCTGATCGGCAGGTTCTGAACCAGTTCAGCCAGCTGGATAGCATCCTCTTCCCGGGTGTTGAATCCCGAAATCGTCGTCCAAGCCAGCACCACGCGCTGGCCAGACGCCGCATGATATTCACGGATCGACTCCATCAGCTTCGGCAAGGGATAGGCCCCTTCAACCGGCATCAGCCCGCGACGCCGGGACGGATCCGCGCTCATCAGCGATACGACCAGACGAAACGGCAGCCGGTCGGCCGTGAATCGCCGAATGCCCGGCACCACCCCGGCCGTCGAGATGCTGACGTATCAGAATCCGATTTTTCCCGAGGCCTTTCCCGCCTTTGTCGGTTTCAAGGTCGACGGCGGGCGGATCTACGTTCTGACGGCCGCCCAAAAGGACGGCTTGTATGAAGTGATCGTCCTGGATCTCGAAGGCCGGGTTCTCGGGAAGAGTTTTCGATTTCCGTTCCGGCCGAATTTTCATACGCCGCAGACCTTCGGCTCCGACTATGACATCGAAGGGGACAAGATTTTCTGGCTCGTATACAACGAGACCAAGGAGATCTACGAGCTGCATATCCGGTGAGGGGGACCCGTTCGATTACTTCTTAATCTCTTCCTCTGTCTCAACCGCGAAAAAGCGGTAATGATCGTAAATAATTTCGGTCCTCGATCGAAGGCTGATGCTGGAAGAATCGTCAAGGCGCTCGTATTTCTCGGAAAACGATGTCCGGCTTGGAAACCGCACGCCGTTCTTGCTTATGGCGTACTCATGAACGGTGAGGAACACGGGCTTCAGATTCTGACGTTTTGCCTCCGCCAGAACCTGTTCAAAACCGGCCAGGGAGCTGCCTTCGACCTCGAACTTCAGGACGCTGTAATCTTCGGTGTCGACCCAGAGGATCCCGTAATTCGGCTTGTTCTCGATCGCGATTTTCGGGGTGACTTTAATCACGTACGCTTCCCGATCGAGCAGGCGATCTGTCTTTCTTTTAAGCTCATATTCGTAGAGATCGTGCCAGTTTTCGTCGAAAAAACCGACCGGCCCGAACAGAGGATTCGAGGACTGGAACCTTCGGGGCTTGATTGACGTGTTCTGCGGATCAGCTTTTTTTCCATTGAACTCAAGGAGGGTCTTTTTTTCGCCGAGCGTGATCCCCTTTTTGACCAACTGGTAATCATAGAGAAATCGATTTTGACCCGTCTTGACTGTAACGTACGTCACCTCATCTAGGGCCTTGCTCGAGACCATCCTCGGCCGGTCTTGAAAAGTTTGCTCGAAGATTTTCTCTTCGCAAACGAAATTGAGGGCAGAGGAGCGGACCTTGGAACAATACGCGGCGCATCGGGCCAGGATCGACGGCAGATCGTTCCCTTCTCGAGGCAAATCTCGAGCCCCTGACATTTCTTCCGCCCTTGCGGCAAAGCAGAAAAATCCCAAGCCGATGATTAAAAGCGTCATCCCGATATTTCGGAAGCGGATGAAGAGAAAATTCCGAGGCATTCAGACACCCCCGTTTTGATCCCGGAATAATATTCCAGACAAGCGACTCGGCGTCAAGAGCAATATCGCTCTCTGCCCGATTCCTCTTGACCCTTTCCGGCAAGCTGAGATATAGGATATTTCGCACCGGGGCGATGTTCGATCGCCCATTTTTGAATGGAGGAAGCGCCATGACATTTTCCGTCCGCTCATCTCGTTTTCGCCGCGAAGCAGCGTTGGCAACTCTGGCTCTCTTTCTGCCGCTTCTTCTGGCCGCGGCTCCGCAGGCGGTCAAGGATTCGTCCGAAGCGAAGCTCCGGCTTCAGAAATTCGAGACCCATCGGCAAATGCGGGCCGCTTCTCCCTTCAAGGACATCGCCTGGACGTTCGTCGGCCCGATGCATATGACCGGCCGGGTCGTGGATGTCGCGGCCGATCCTTTGCGGCCGAAGGAGATCTATGCCGCGGCCGCAGTCGGCGGGGTGTTCAAATCAACCGACGACGGGGCCAACTGGACTCCGATTTTCGAGGATTTCCCAGCGCCTGCATCGGCGATATCGCCCTGGCTCCCTCCAACCCCGATATCGTCTGGATCGGGACCGGAGAGGCCAACATCTTTCGAAGCTCGATGGCCGGCATCGGCATTTATAAATCTGTCGACGCCGGGGCCTCTTTCCAATACATGGGCCTGGCCGATACCCAGCACATCGCCCGGATTCTTGTCCATCCGAAAAATCCCGACATCGTCTATGTCGCCTCGCCCGGCCACGAATACACCTTCAGCCCGGACCGCGGCGTCTATAAAACGACGACGGCGGCAAGACCTGGAAGAAGATCTTTTTCAAGGATGAAAAGACCGGCGTCATCGACCTGGCCATGGATCCCTCCAATCCCGACATTCTCTATGCGGGAACGGCCGAGCGCCTGCGTTACCGCTGGAACGATCCCAAGGAAAGCCCCCAAAGCGGGATTTATAAAACGACGAACGGCGGGAAAACCTGGAAACCCCTGACCAAGGGTCTGCCGAATTTTGCCGAGGGGAAATGCGAGCGTGTCGGCTTGGACATCTGCCGAACGCAGCCTAACACCGTGTATGCCGTCATCAACAGCAACGGCGCCTACATCTACCGGAGCGACGACAAGGGCGAGACCTGGAAACCGATTGAGGGGAACGACAAGATCAAGGGCGAGTTCCCGGGCTACGGCTGGGTTTTCGGCCAGGTCCGGGTCGATCCGGCCGACCCGAATACGATTTATATCATGGGCCTCGGCTTCCAGCGTTCGCGCGATGGAGGCAAAACCTGGGAGCGGTTGCGCGGCACCCACGTCGATTACCACGGGATGTGGATCGACCCGACGGATTCCAAGCACCTGCTCGTCTGCAACGACGGCGGGATCATGATTTCCCGCGACGATTTCGCCACCCATCACCACCCGGCCAACATCCCCATCGGGCAGATGTTCAACGCCGACGTCACCCAGACGGCGGGGCGGTTTTACATCTACAGCAATCTCCAGGACCATGGCTCCTGGCGGGGGAAGGTCGACCTGTCGGCCGGCCGGGATAAAATCGCCTGGTCGCAATGGGAGAATGCGCCCGGGGACGAATCCGGCCGGCACGCCGTCGACCCGACCGACCCGAATCTCGTCTATGGAACGACCCGGTACGGCGGCGGGCCTTATAAGGCTGACTACTGGGACGTCGACCCGAGAAACAACCGGGTCCGTTCCAAGCCGACCCAGCCGAATTTCGGCGGCGAAAAGAAGCGGGCCCAATGGGTCTCGCCGATTATCGTTTCGCCCCACGATCCGGCTCGGCTGCTTTATGGCGCCCAGTTCGTCTTCCTGACGGACGACCGGGGCAAGAGCTGGAAAAAGATCAGTCCCGACCTGACGAATTTCGACCCGGTCAAACAAGGCAACATCGCCTATTCGACGATCTTCTCGATTTCGGAATCCCCCGTGAAGAAGGGCCTGATCTACGCCGGAACCGACGACGGGAACCTCCACGTCACCCGGGACGAAGGCACGACCTGGACGAAAATCTCGGCCGGCTTACCGCCGGATCGGGTCATGGCCTGGGTCACCGCCTCGCGCTACGACGAGGGAACGGTCTATGTCGTGGTCAATGGGAAGCGCCATGACGATTTCAATACCTACGTCTATCGATCGACGGACTACGGCGCGACCTGGACCGACATCGCGGCCGGAGTTCCGGGCGGAATCGCCAACGTCGTCAAGGAAGATCCGACCAACAAAAACCTTCTTTATCTCGGGACGGACCTAGCCGTCTATGTCTCGATGGACGGGGGAAAAACTTGGAACGTCCTGGGCGGAGGGCTGCCGACGGTCTTCGTCCACGACATCGTCGTCCAGGTCCCGGAGAACCTCCTGGTCATCGGGACGCACGGCCGCGGGGCCTGGGTCTTGGACCTTCTGCCGGTGAGGGCCCTGGCGAAGAAATAGGCCTTGAGGGGCCTCGCGCGCTCAATGATCTTCATTCCCGAGGGGAAGATGGGATTTGTCGTTTCATCATCAGCCTGCTTCAATTGCCTGGGCCAGGTCAGCCATTAAATCGTCCGGGTCTTCGATGCCAACCGAATAGCGGATCAATCCTTCGGGGATGCCCATTGCCTCGCGTTCGGCGGCGGTGCACTCCACGTGGCTGGTGGTGGCCGGCGGCCCGGCGACCGTCTCGACCGCGCCCAGGTTGGCGGCGCGGTGCGCAAAACGCAGGAGAGGCAGGACGCGTTTGACCTCTTCGAATCCACCACGCAGCATGAAGCTGAGCACACCGCCATAGCCGCGCATCTGGCGCTTGGCGACATCATGGTGGGTATGCGTTTCCAATCCGGGATAGTTGACTCCGGCGATGGCAGGTTGTTCTTTCAGCCAGCGGGCGATCTTCAAGGCACTCTCGTTCTGCTGGCGGATGCGCAGGGAGAGTGTCTTCATGCCGCGCAAGAGCAGGTAAGCAGCCATCGGGTCGAGCGTAGCACCGGTGATCTCACGGTAATGGTAGATCTTCTCGATCAATCCCGGTTCGCCACAAACGACACCACCCAGGGCATCCGCATGGCCGCCCAGAAACTTGGTGGCGGAATGCAGGACCAGGTCCACACCCAAGGCCAGCGGATTCTGATTGATGGGCGTGGCAAAAGTATTATCCGCGACCACGATCGCGCCGATTTTGTGACCGGCGGCGGCCATACGGGCAATGTCAATCACCTTCAGCGTTGGGTTGGTGGGTGTTTCCAGGTAAAGGACCTTGCAGCCTTTAACGATGGCCGCTTCAATTTGTTCATGGTTGGTGGTATCACACAGGGTCACATCCACATTCAGACGCGGCAGGAACTCGGTGAAAATCTTGTTGGTGCCCCCGTAGGTGTCCTTGACCGAGACGACTCGTTCGCCGGGTGCAAGCAAGGTGAAAAGCGTGTTGCTGATGGCGGCCATACCGGTGGCGAAACTGGTGGCCGCTTCAGCGCCTTCCAGGATGCGGACTTTTTCTTCAAAGGCGTGCACGGTTGGGTTTGTGTTGCGACTATAGATGTGACCAGGCTTGCGGCCCAGGGCCACATCCAGCCATTCGTCCACATCAGGATAGCCGTAGGCGGCGCTGTAGACGATGGGAACCTGCGTGGCGCCCATCACCAGGGATTCATCTTCGCCGGCCCACAGAGCCTTGGTGGCGGCAGAGGCCTGGTTGAGGGCCGTGTCTTTGGATGTTTTGTTTAGAGCTTTCATCGTTTGTCCTTGCCTTAATTTTACACAAAGCCATGAAAATTTATACCGGCGAAGCCATGCCCACAAGCGGGCCGCCATATAAACCGGGATTTCAGCCCCATGATGTGTTTTTCGTCAAATATCATCTGTCAGCAGGTTTTCTTGACAGCACCCGAATGCTCCTTTATTCTTTTTCCGAGTGCAAGATGGGATTTCAATCCGTGACGATCGTCTGCCCGGTTCGCCGCTGCGGCCGGAAACTGCATTGGGGTGAGCGATCCTGCACCTGCCCGGCGGGCCATGCGTTCGACATCGCCCGCAGCGGTTATGTGAATCTGCTCATGCCCCAGGACAAGCAGGCCAAAAGGCCCGGGGACACCAAAACCATGGTTGGCGCGCGCCGGCGGTTGCTCGAGGCCGGTTTTGGCGCGCACCTGCTCGAAGGCCTTGCCGCCGTTTTAGCAAGAATCCGGATTCCCAGGGGCGCTCGCGTCCTCGATGTGGGCTGCGGCGACGGCTTTTACCTTGCGGCCCTGGCCGAACGGTTTGGGCTTATCGGATTTGGAGTGGACATCTCGACGGCCGCGGCAGACGCCGCGGCCCAGCGCTATTCCGGGCAACGCTGGATCGCGGCCAACGGCGATCGCCGCCTGCCCTTTGCGGATCAGTCGTTTGACTGCATTTTGTCCATCACCGCCAGGAATAATCCCGAGGAGTTCAAAAGGCTTTTATCGCCGGGCGGTCGCCTGCTGCTGGCCGTGCCGGCGAACGACGACCTGGCCGAGCTGCGCCAAGCCGTGCTGGGCCAAGCCATATCCAAGGACCGGGCCAGGCTCGCGACAGCGGCGCTCGAAGAGCACTTCGAGCTGGAATCCCACGAGGCAGCGCGGCGGGCCGTGCCCCTGGATGTCCCGGCACTGCTTGATTTGTTGCTTGTCACGTACCGCGGGGCAAGGTATTCTGCGGCCGCAGGCATGGCGGCGCTCCAGCCGCTCACCGTCACGTCGTCGGCCGAGCTTCTATGCTTCAAGATGACATCCAATACCGGGGTCGGACCTCAGGATCTGATTCATTTGCAGTAAGATCTCTCCGCCCTGATGGCTAAAGTGTTGCGGCGCCTCCGGGCGGAGGAATCTCGACGGGAGGCCTCATGAGTCACGTTTGTCCGAATTGGTTGATCGGCACGTTTGATAATCCGCTTCGTCGCCTTGTCCAAAATCCCGACCGGATCGTATCCGGGCTTGTCGAACCGGGGCAAACGGCGGCCGACATCGGCTGCGGGATTGGGTACTTCACAATCCCCCTTGCCCGGCTCGTCGCCTCCAACGGAAAGGTGCTGGCCATCGACCTTCAGGAGAAAATGCTGGCCGGGGCGCGACGACGGGCCGAGAAAGCCGGCCTGACGGACCGGATCCGGTTTTGCCTGGCCACTCCGGCCGGGCTTGGTGTCTCAGGTCCCGTCGACTTCGTCCTTACGTTCTGGATGGTCCATGAAGTCCCGGACCGGGAACGCTTCCTGAAGGAAATCCACGAATTGCTCCGTCCGGGCGGGACATGGCTTTTTGCCGAGCCGCCGATCCACGTCACGGCCGCGGCCTTTCAAAAAACGGTTGCCCTGGCCCAAACACTCGGATTTCAGATTGTTTCCCGGCCCGAGATCGGCCTCAGCCGGGCCGTCCTGTTCTCCCGGTGAGCCGGGGAGCGCCTATCGGCGGTATTCCTTCTCCAGCCGGGAGATCAGGCGCACGGCCGCTTCGCTGAAGCAGGGGAGAGGACCGGGCGGAAGGGCCGCGGCCTCGTTGTAGAGGCGGACAAACCCGAACGGATCGCCGAGGACTACAGCCAGGCGTTCTTTCCCGAGCCGGTCGATGATCGCCCGGGCCATGAAAAATCCGACGGGACGGCCTTCCAACGGCATATCCATCAAGGACAGTTTCATCCAGGCCGAGGTTTTCTCCGGAGATCTGTTCGATCTCGGCCAGAATTTGATCCAGCCGGGCGATGATCGCGGGCATGTCCATGAGAGCGGCTTGGTAAGCCTTCCCGTCGGCCTCCTTGCGGGAGGGGTCTGCTTGGTAAATCGTGTTTTTTGGCCGGATGCTTTCCATGAAACCGTTCGCTTCCAAGGATTCGAGAAAAGAGACGGCTTCGGCGTGCTTGACCTTGAGCCGAACCGGATCATAGGTCAAGCGGCCGTTCCGGAAATAGTTAAGGGTGAAAAAACGGGCATAATATTCGATGGAATCCGGTCTTTCCGCTCCATACGAAGGGTCGAAGAGAAAGAGGGAGTATCCATATCTCAAATCCGGGGAGAAAAAGACGGATGTAAAAGCCGGTTCGGCCATTGATTCAACAAGATCGGAAGGGAGATACGGGCGTACATCGGCCATCACCCGGGCTGCCAAATCGGCCGCCCCAAGAGACTTCAGATAGGAATCGATCTCGGCCCGCTTCGGTTTGAGAATTGCGAAGTGCCGGGTCAGCCCGTCAGCGCCCTGTTTCAGCTTGTTTTGGAGCTCGTCAGCCCGGGACGGTTTGAAGACAAGCGCCATCCGGTCCTTGACGGTTTCGGGCGCATACGCCCGCCCTTCATGGCCGGAAAGCTCGGCATAGGCGGGGTGATCGACAAGCCGGGCCCATTCGGCCGGCGATGGTTCGTTCCCCAGAGCGAGCTGGTCGGCGATTTTCCAGAAAACGTCGATGGCGGATGAATCGAACCCGCCGGGGACGGCTTCCCGGTACAGGGCGGTCTCGGGCTCGCGGCAATACGCCAGCTCCAGGCCTCTCAGGTATTCGAGGGCTTTCCGGCTGAAAACCGGGGAGGAGCCGTTCTTGGCGGCCGCCCGGTTATAGAGATAGATGAAGGCGAAGGGATTGCCGACGGTATTAATCATCAGCGGCTCATCGCCTTGGTCGATGATCGTCCGGGCCATGAAATAGCCCGTGGGATGTCCGCTTTGGGGGAGGATGTCCAGGATTCCGGAGGGATGGTTTGAAGCCTCGGCCGCTTGTTCGAGCCGCCGAATGACTTCCGCCAGGATCCGCGGGGATTCGGCGACATTTTTTCTGAACGAATCCGCGTAAGCCGATGTCTCAGGAGACGCGCTCCGATAGTAACGCTCATGCTTATCGATCTGGTCGGCGACGCCTTCGATCTGGAGCTGGTCCAACCCGTTAAGGAGACCCTCGTCGATCAGCCGGATTTCGCCTTCGTCATAGGCCCGGTTTTGGTTCCGGTAGTAATGATGGGCTTCGTGGGCGATGAAATCGACGAGGGCGTCTTTCTTTTCGGCAGCGTAGAGCAGGTCGATGATGATCGGGACATATCCCCGGCCGTCCGGGGCGAAAAAGATAAACGAAATCGGGGGAGTGGGTTCCCCCTTCATGGCCCCCGGAGGAAGCAGGGCCCGGGCTTTATCCAGAGCCAAGTCCATCAGGTTTCCGCGCTCCAGGTCGGATTGAAGACGACGGAGGTCGTCACGGCGATCCCTGATCCGGGCGAAATGGGCCGCGGTCGAATTCGGCCTTTTTTCCAAGGCGTCTTTTCGGGCCGCGGCTTTGGAGGGCATGAACGCCAACCGAATATTGTTTTGAAAAATATCCTCGCGTAAGTACGGTTCCCGGCGCATCAGCTCCCGGTACCCGGGAGACTGAAACAAGGCGGCCCACTCGGCGGCGTCCGGTTCCTGGTCGCGCTCCAGAATTCCGGCGATTTTCCAGGTCTGCTCGACGGCCGAAAAATCAAATCCCGGCCTCTGGGGAGCGGCCGCGGCCGCGCCGCACAGGAGGATCACCGCGGCCGCGTATCGGACGAGCGTTCTCATGCCGTTGCTCCTTGACCAATGGGTGGGATTATCCCCATCGGAGAATACGCTCAAAGTCAATAAAACGTTGATTTGAACGTGAGATTTTCGGCGGTCGGCCGGTTGACAATTCCCGGCCGGCGGTTCAAACTTCTCAGGAAGGCATATGTGGGGATTTGGTCTTGGAGGAAGATGATGAAAAAGGTATTCTTGACCGGAGTGATCGTCGCCGGATGTCTTTTGGCCGTCTCCACATTCGGCCAGGGCTTTGTCTCCGAAACGCATCAAACGTCGGCGGGGGACTTGAAGATATCATTCCCCGGGCATGCGACCGTGTTCTTCGAATTCAGCGGAAAAACCGTCTGGGTCGACCCGACCATGCCCTACGTCATCCTCGCCGATAACCTGCCCAAGGCCGACCTGATCCTTGTCTGCCATGAGCATGGCGATCATCTCAGCGCCGAGGGGATCGAGACCGTCCGGACGCCCAAAACCCAGATCGTTTATACGGCCGCCTGCGCCCAGAAGCTCCCCGGCGGGAAGGTCATGAAAAACGGCGATAAAGCGACTGTTCTCGGAATCGCGATTGAGGCCGTCCCGGCGTACAACATGAAGGAGCCCTATCATCCCAAGGGAGTCGGCAACGGCTATGTCCTGACATTCGGAGACCGGCGGGTTTATGTGGCCGGCGACACCGAGAACGTTCCCGAGGTCAAAGCCTTAAAGAATATCGACATCGCCATTCTGCCCCTCATGACGCCTTACACGATGTCGGAGGAGATGCTGGCCGACGCGGCTAAGGCCATCAAACCCAAAGTCCTCTATATCTACCACTCCCGGACGGAGGATTATTCCAAGCTGAAGAGCCTCCTGAAGGATTCGGGTATCGACCTGCGGGTTAAATAAGGATATCGGGGTCGGACCTCAGCATCTTATTTATTACCAATGTCTTCCTCCGCCCGGCGGGCTTCGGCCACAAACGCTGCGACCTTGGCGAAATCCTTTTTAAAGCGAATCGGCTTGCCTTCGCGGTCGACCGCATTGGTGAGAGTGCAGCTGTCTACGCCTGCCGGTCGGACCTTTAGGGCCGCCTCATAAACATTGTCCGGGGACAATCCCCCGGCCAGGATGACCGGGATCCGGCTGTTCCGAACGACGCGTTCCGTCATCTCCCAGTCTCCGGGCTTTCCGGTGATCCCCAAATATCCCTCGACCGGTTCCCGGCCCAGCCAGGTGTCGGTCAGAAAAAAATCGCTCATCCCTTCCAAGGCGGCGGCGATTTCGAGGGCGGGGAAGTCATTTGCCCGTCCCGGTCCGGGAATCGGCAGCGTCCGAATGAGGCCGACCTCGGGAAACCGTTCTTTGAACCGGACCTGGGCTTCGATGACGGGCCGAAGGTTTCGGGCTCGTCCCTGCTCGTCGGTCAGGCTCTCGCAGTAGTGGATAAAATGAGGACGGTAATACTCCACCGCCCGGGCGAGAAGGTCTTCGTCGGGAAATAGAGGAATCAGGGAGCTTTTCGCGCCCCCGTCCCGGGCGACCGCGGCCGCTTCCCGGACAAGAGGCTGGCGCCACACTTCGGCGGAAACGAGGACGCTGCCGATATGATCCACGCCCAGATCAAGGCAGCGCTCCGCCTCCTTCGGGGTCTGGATTTCATAGATTTGGACGATCATGGGATTTCCGGCACCAGACTATACGTGTCCGCCTGCTCCGGGTCAATCCCATCATTTGTCTTTTCCCGCGGACTGCGGTAGAAATACTCTTTCATTCGATCAATGCACCGGAGGTCCTTCATGAAATTCACGCGCTTCGCGTTGCCGGTTATTCTTCTCGCGGCCGTCATCCTTGCCGGGACCGGCCAAGCTCAAATGACATCCTGGCACCAATGGACGTTCCTGCCGTCGGCCCAGATGGACGAGATTATCGGCGAAATCTCCGGCGAGACCGCCTTCAACCACATTCTGACGATGAGCGGATATCCCCGCGACCGCAAGGCGGACGAGTATGCGGGAACGTTCTGGGAGGCCCAATACGTCCTGGACCGGCTCAAGGAATACGGTCTGACGGATGCGGCGATCGTTCGCTTTCCGGGCGGGGAGACCTGGGACGGGGCGAAAGGCGAGCTCTGGGAAGTGAGCCCCGGCCGGGAAAAAATCGCCTCCTATCGGGATCTGACGGCGATGCTCGCTTCGGGAAGCGCGCCGGCCGATGTGACCGCCGACCTGGTCTGGGTTGGGGACGGCTTACCAAAGGATTTCACCGAAGTGGACGCAACCGGCAAGATCGTGGTCACGTCCGGCTCGGCCGCCTCCGTCCATGCCCTCGCCTGCGGTCAAAAGGGCGCCCTCGGCGTCATTTCCTTCGCCTCGCAGCGCCCTCTCTTCGACCCGCTCCAGATTCCCTTTGGCGGAATCGGCGGCCGGCGGGGCGGCGCGGCGGCGGAAACGAAATTCGCGTTTTACCTGCCTCCCCGCGAGGGACACCTTCTCCGAAACCGCCTCCTCCGCGGCGAAAAAATTAAGGTCCGGGCCGTGGTCGAAACGTCCCGGGTCAAGGTTGAGCTTCAAGACATCGTCGCCTCTATTCCGGGGACCGATCCGCAGGCCCAGGAAGTGATCGTCACCGCCCATATCTTCGAGGGATATACGATGTTCGGGGCCAACGACAACACCTCCGGATGCGCGGCCATTCTCGAAGCCGCCCGGACGCTTCAGACCCTCGTCGCCGAAGGCCGGATCCCCAAGCCGAAACGGACAATCCGGTTCCTCTGGGCCCCCGAGTTTTCAGGGACGATTCCCTACATCAATGCCAACCGGGAGCAAATGGCCCGGACCCTCTGCGACATCAACCTGGACATGGTCGGCCTCCGGCTCTCCCGAAGCATGGCCTTTTTCTGCTTTATGCGCTCCTCCTACGGCAATCCCCACTATGTCAACGACGTCGTCGAAAACTATTTCCGTTACGTCGGGGAAGTCCACCCGCGACTATGTGACCAACGGCATGGGCAGCGGGATCAGCCGCCGGATCGTCGCTCCCACGGGGAGCGAGGAGCCCATGTATTATTATGTCGGGACGGATTTCGGCGCTTCCGACCACGCGGCGTTCAACGATTGGGGCGTCGGGATTCCCGGACTGGTCCTCAATACCTGGCCGGACCAGTGGTACCACACGAGCGGAGACCGGCCGGATAAAATCGATCCGACCCAGATGAAGCGGGCGGCGATTATCACGGCTGCATCCGCTTACACGATCGCTTCGGCCGACGACCGGATGGCCGGACAGATTGCCGGCGAGATCGTGAGCAACGCTTCCGCCCGCCTCGGCCACCAGCTGGCCCGGGGACTGGATGAGGTGAAGACGGCCTCCGCCGAGTCCCTCGCGGCGGCGATAAAAAAGGCCCGCGGCTACATCGAAGCGGCCGCCGTCAACGAGCGGGCGACCTTGGACTCCGTCCGACAGCTGGTTTCCGACGCGGCCGGATTCGGACCCTACCTGGAGGGAATGAAAGCTGCGGTTATCGTCACAAGAGCAGGGAGCTTTGCGGACTTACGACGAAAACGTCAAGTGGACGGCCTCGAGTTCTCGGCGTCAAAACGCTTCTCGAGAAGCCCTCGGAAATCGAAGTCCGGGCGGCCAAGACTGTCCCCAAGCCCTTCTTGGATAAAATCCGGGCCGGCGGCTACGGAGGATACCAGGCGGCGATTCAGGACGCCCTGAAGACGGCCGGGCCGGCCGCCGACAGCCTCCGGCGCATTCCTTCCGATGAAATCCAGCTGCTGTGTGACGGCCGAAACTCCGCCTTGACCATTAAGAAAATGCTGGACACCCAGAACCGCCAGGAAACGCCCTTGGAGGCCGTCCTCGAGTACCTCAACATCTTGAAAAAGGCCGGATTCGTCGACTTCAAATAAGGAATTGACAACGGCGGCTCCAAGGATTGCCGCCTCCCGTTGTCTAACAGGATGAACGGAGGCATGGAGAATCTGCCGGAAGACGCGCTGATCGCTCGAGCCCGGGAGGGTGAAAGCGACGCGTTCATGGAAATCGCCCGGCGCCTCCAGCCGAAGGTCTACGCCGTGATTTACGGAATGACGCGAAATCGGGAAGATTCGGCCGACCTGACCCAGGAGACGTTCCTGGCCGCGTTTCGGACGCTTCGCGATTTTCATGGGGATTCGGGGCTCTACACCTGGTTGTATCGGATTGCGGTCAACCGGACCTTGAATTTCCTGAAGAAAAAAGGCCGGGAAAAGAACATCGGCGAATTCGACGAACAGCGAACGGCCCTCGACCCCCGGGAACAGGCCTCCGGATCTCCCGAGGGCGGCTCCCTGAAACGGGAGCTCGGCCGGCGTCTCGATGAAGCGGTCGCGAATTTGCGCCCGGCCTATCAGGCGGCTTTCAACCTTGTCGCCGTCCAGGGGATGTCCCACGGCGAAGCGGCCAAGGTGCTGGGATGTTCGGAAAACACGGTTTCCTGGCGGATGCACAAAGCCCGGAAAATGCTCCAGGCGCTCTTGAAACCGTATCTTCGCGAGGAAGACGATGCGACATAAAACCGCGGAACGTTGGCTTTCAGCCGACTTGGGCGGTTCGCTTCCGGCCGACCGCCGGGCGAAGCTCCAAGCCCATCTCGCTTCCTGCCCGAGGTGCCGGTCCACCCGGAAGGAATGGGAGCGGATCCAAGCTGGAGCGGCGGTCTCTCTCCCGTCGGAAAACGACGCCTTTTGGGCCGACAACCTGGCCGGTCTAAGGGCGGCCCTGGAAAAACCAGGCGCTTCCGCGGCGGATGTCAGGAATCCGGCCCGACCCGTCCCCGGTTTTTTTCCCTGGAGAGCTTGGGCTTGGGGAGCCGGGGGTGCCGGCGCCCTGGCCGCGGCGGCCCTGCTGTTCGTCCTTCTCTCGCCCGCTCGGCCGCTCGATGATGTTTATGCCTTATCCCTTGGGGATCAGCGGATTTTTCTCGAGGAGGGCCTGGCCGCCGACGAAGCCGTCCTGACGGATTTCAACGAGTCATTACGGGCCAGTTTGGCCGAATCCATGGAAACCGTCCCGGACGATGTCGCTTTCCTGACGGCCGACCACACCCTCTCGTTGGAGAGCCTTTCGGATGAAGATGTCGAAGCGTTGATAAGCGAAATCGCCCTGGAAACTGGAGTGGGGGAGTAATAACATGAGCGCAAAGAAAATTGCGGCGGCGATCACGGTCGTCTTACTGGGAGCCGGAATGCTTTCCGCCCAGGACCAGGCGTCGGCTATGCGCCAGCGGATGCGAAACAATATCGGCTACCTCCGGCTGATCCGGATGACTCAGGCCTTGAACCTGACCGAGGATCAGACATCCCGGATCTACCCGATGTTCAACCGGATGGAGAAGGAGAAGCTCGACCTGCAACGGGATCTGGCCCAGCACATCCAGGAGCTCCGGCGGCTCCTTCGGGATGTTGCAGGATCCAAAGCCGCCCCTGGTTCGGACCGGGATGTCCGCTTCGCCGAGCTTTCCCGCAAGATCGGCGAAACGCGGCGGGAAATCCGGGCGAAAGACGATGCCCTGGAAGCGTTCCTGGAGCAAGAGCTCGAACCGGTTCAGCAGGCCCGCTACATCCTCTTCCAGATCGAGTTCAACCAGGGACTCGGCGACGTTCTGGACCGGGTCCGGGGCCGGCGGGCCACTCTTCCCGCGCCGATCAAGAAATAGGGTTCTCTTCCAGTTTGTGTGGGCAGAAATTTCCGAGAATATGGCGGCCTTCGCTCACGCGTCCGGATCTTAACGGCTTTTCTTGATTGGCTTGGCTTGGCGGCGAAGAACTCGCGTCCCGGAAGACCTTCTAACGGCTCAAGGCGCGGGACGCTCAAACATCTTCGCTCGGCCGGCTTCTTCCGAGCCGGCTTCCCAACCAGGCATCAAGAAAAGCCTAATCCGGACGATGTTCGCTCCAGCCGCATAACCTCGATTCTCTGCCCACACAATATGGAAGAGAGTAAAAAATAAGGATCACTCGTTTTTCAACGTGATGGCCGGATTGGCCCTGGCCGCCCGGAAGGTCTGAAGATTGACCGTGAGGGCGACGAGTCCAATAATCGCGATGGCCCCGGCCAGAAAGACCCAAATGCTTGGCGAGATGCGGTAAGGATACGGGGCTAGGATTTTTCGAACGGCCAGATAAGCGGCCGGCCAGGCTAGGAGAACCGCCGCGGCCGCCGCTCCGAGGAATTCCCTGTTCATGAGACCGGCGACCTGCCGGGCCGAAGCGCCCAACACCCGCCTGATGCCGATTTCCTTTCTTTTGCGGGCGGAGCTTTGGATCGCCAGTCCGAAGACGCCCGCGCAGGCGATCAGAACGGCAAAGAGCGAGACGAGGCCGATCATCAAGCTCCAGCGGGACTCTTTTTCGTAAAGGCGGGCTGTTTCCTCGTCAAGGAACGCAATAAAGGAAGGGAATCCCGGGGGCGATGGCTTTAAATTCTCGCTCGATGACGGCCATGGCCTGATGCAGGCTGTCTCCCTTCAGCCGGATATAAGCCCACCGGGGAGGCTCGGAGCCGAGACTGATCATGGCCGGCTGAATTGCCTGGTGAAGCGAGTCGAAATGGAAGTCCCGGACGACGCCGATGATCCTGGCCGGAAGTTTTGTTTCGAAGAAATCTGATACGCTCTTTCCAACCGGCGATTCGGGCGCGCAGAGCCGGGCGAACGTCTCGTTGACGACGATCGCTCCTCTTATCCCCTTGGGGTCTTCCGGGGAGAACCAACGGCCTTCACTCAAACGAAGGCCCAGGACCTCCCGATAATCGGCGTCGACCTCGTTCCAACGGATGATATTCGGAGTCGAAGCGGAAGCTTTCTTGAAAAACATGGCCGACCAGCTCGTCAAGGCGCTCTCGGATCCGCTGACCGATTGGATCTCGGGATGAGCCAGCAAGCGGGGTTTCAGCACCGAGAGGACTTCAGATCCGCCCGGCAGGCCGGGGGACGCCTGGCGAAGGTCGAGGACGGCGATCCGCTCAGTCTCATACCCGGGATCGGTCGTGAGAAGGAAGCGGCGCTGAAGGAAGAGGAAAAGCGCCGTGATGACGAGAAAGATCGATACCCCGAATTGAACGATCAGCAAGGCCCGGCTGAAGCCGCCCCGCCGACCCGGCAGGAACGAACCCCGGAAGAGATCGACCGGCCGCGTCCGGGCCATGGCCCAGCCGGGATAGCTTCCCGCCGCCGTTCCGACCGCGAGGGCGAGGAGGAGCAGGGCGCAGAGGGGGCCGCCGGCTCCCTGAAGATCAAGACGAAGCTCCTTCCCGGCAAAGCGGTTGAAGGCGGGCAGGACGATGGCCGCGAGGCCGAGGCCTCCGGCCAGGGCCGTCAGGCTCAGCAGCATCCCCTCGATCCGGAATTGATGGAAGAGATTTTTTCGTTCGGCTCCGAAGACCTTACGCAAACCGATTTCCTTGACCCGGTCGTGAACGGCCGCTCCAAGGCTCAGGTTCATGAAGTTAAAACCCGCGACGAGGAGGATGAGAAAGGCAATCGAGAGGAGGAGCGAGGAGTAGAGGGGAGAGCTGCGGGGCTTCAAGAGGAAGGAAAAGGGGTAATCCCCGGCGCCCCGATGGTATGCGGCGAAGGACTTAAGATAATGGCGGCCCGGTTTCCCGCCGGTTGAAAGATGCTTGTCCAGGGACCCGGGGAATCGAGCGGAAAGATCGTCCGCTCGGGCCCCTTCCCGAAGCCGGACGAAGCAATACGCGTCCGGTTGGGATCCATCCGGCCCGGCGCCCCATTGATCGATCATCGGCCCTTTGATCCGCCGGATGGGAACGAGAAGGTCGAATTCAAGACTGGAACGGGCCGGAATCTCTTCGGCGACGCCGGTCACACGGTAGTCGGCGGTTTCGTCCCCGATTTTCATCGAGAGCGTCCGGCCCATGGGATCCTTCGAACCGAAGAGCTGTTGGGCCGTTTCCCGGCCGAGAATGACGGAATACGGGTCGCGCGAGAGCCGACGAGGCGTCTCCCTTGGCCAGGGGGAAGCTGAAAACGGCGAAAAACGAGGGGTCGACCCCCAATCCGTTTCGAAGGATGGCCTGGTCGTCTTTGCGGACAACCACTTCGGCCTTGGTCAGCCGGGTCGCCGCTTCGACCTCCGGGAATCCTGAGGCGAGTGCCGGACCGATCGGCCCGCCCGTCGTCAGGGTGAGGGCATCGTCCCCTGTCCCGATTTCGGAACGGACTTCGAAGATCCTCTCCACGTGGGAATGGAACCGGTCATAGGCGAATTCGTCTTGAACGAAAAGGACAGCCAGGATGCAGGCCGCCAGGCCGATGGCCAGCCCGGCAAGATTGACGGCGGCGAATTCGGGCCGCCGACGCATATGGCGCAAGGCCAGCTTCAGATAATTCGCGAACATGGACATCCTCCAATACATGCTGTTGAAAAAGAATGCGGGAACCGATTTGACGACTTGTCCCCAATACCAGAGGGCCGCTCTTCCGGGCCCGCTCTTTCTTAAAATGAGGTAATAAAGCTCCTCAAAGTCCCCGGCGGCGGTGGATCTCAACCGGGAGGGGATAACGCGGGCGAGAATACGGCGGGCGAGGCGAGGCGGGCGGGAAAGCATCCCCTTGGGAGAAATTCCTCTCATTTGGCCGGAACCCATTCGATCCCCCTCCACATCTCTTCTTGCGTTTTCCGGGCCGTATCCAACGCTTTAAGCCCTTCCTCAGTAATTTTATAGTACCGTCGGCTTTTGCCGCCCCGCTCGGCCGTCGGATTTCCCAGGTGCGATGTCAGCATCCCCATTTCCTCGAGCCGTTGAAGCGGGAGATAGATCGCGCCCATGGTCACCGAGCTCTTCGCCGTTGTTCCGATTTCTTCAAAAATCGTTACGGGATAAGCGTTTTCTTTAAGCCTGATAACCGCCAAGAGGAGGTATTCTTCGATTCTTGTCAATATTCGGTCCATTTCAGTCTCCCTTTTAATCACTTGCAAGATTCATGCCTTAATAATTAAGGAATATAACCGGAAAGCATGAAGTCTTGTTGCGTAAATTGTCCGGATCACGTCAGTAACCGTCCGGTTCCGGACTGCTTCGTATTCTTCATTCGGATCTCCATCGAACGGGCCATCTCCTGAGGGCTGAGTTCTGAGAGTATAAAATTTTCTTGACATCGAGATCTATTTCCGCTAGGATAACCGAGCTGCTTCGTATCCTTTTTGCTTCAAAACAAAGAAAAAAGCCTGGAAGCCGGGACTTTTTTCTTGCTGACGCGCCGTCGTGGTGCGTCTGTTTCTATTTGAAAACGGCTTTTTTCGTGCCAGCGTAGCTCAGCTGGTAGAGCGGCTGATTTGTAATCAGCGGGTCGGGGGTTCGATTCCCTTCGCTGGCTCATGAGCTGAGACTAAGGCCGATAAAACAATGACAAGCGGGCAGGTACCAAAGTGGTTAAATGGGACGGGCTGTAAACCCGTTGCGGAAACGCTTCGAAGGTTCGAATCCTTCCCTGCCCAGATCGACGAAGCGGGAATAGCTCAGTTGGTAGAGCGCTGGCCTTCCAAGCCAGCTGTCGCGGGTTCGAATCCCGTTTCCCGCTCTTACGGCTATCCGCGCGACGCCCACGTAGCTCAGTTGGTAGAGCACGTCCTTGGTAAGGACGGGGTCATCAGTTCAACTCTGATCGTGGGCTTATTAAAGCATAATCAGAGGAACAGCCAAACGCCGGGACGATAGGAGGTCACGATGGCAAAGGCGAAATTCGAACGGACGAAGCCCCACGTGAACGTGGGGACGATCGGGCACATCGACCACGGGAAGACGACGCTGACGGCGGCGATCACGAAGGTTTTGGCGACGAAGGGCTTGGCCACGGCCAAGAACTACGATGACGTGGCCAAAGCCGACGCGAAGATGTTCCGGCGGGACGCGACGAAGATCCTGACGGTGGCCCTGGCCCACGTGGAATACGAGTCGGAGAAGCGGCACTACGCCCACATCGACTGCCCGGGACACGCCGATTACATCAAGAACATGATTTCGGGCGCGGCCCAGATGGACGGATCGATCCTGGTGGTGTCGGCGGCCGACGGGCCGATGCCGCAGACGCGGGAGCACATTCTGCTGGCCCGTCAGGTCATGGTGCCGGCGATCGTGGTCTTTTTAAACAAGTGCGACCTGGTGGACGACCCGGAGATTCTGGAGCTGGTGGAATTGGAAGTCCGCGAGCTTCTGAGCAAGTACGGGTTCCCCGGGGACACGACGCCGATCATTCGCGGCTCGGCGACGAAAGCGATGGAAGACCTCACCGGGCCCGGGGCGAAACCGATCTGGGATCTGGTTGAGGCGCTGGATAATTTCATCCCGGAACCGTTGCGGGAAGTGGACAAGCCGTTCCTGATGAGCGTGGAAGACGTGTTCACGATCACGGGACGGGGGACGGTGGTGACGGGCCGGGTGGACCGCGGAGTGGTGAAGGTCGGCGACGAAGTGGAAATCGTCGGGTTCGCCGAGACGCGGAAGACGATCGTCACGGGAGTGGAGATGTTCCGGAAGCTGTTGGACCAGGCCCAGGCGGGAGACAACATCGGATGTCTGCTGCGGGGGATTGGGAAGACGGACGTGGAACGGGGCCAGGTGTTGGCCAAGCCGGGGTCGATCAAGCCGCACAAGAAGTTCAAAGGCGGAGGTGGTGGCCCTGACGAAGGAAGAGGGCGGGCGGCACACGCCGTTCTTCACGGGCTACCGGCCGCAGTTTTTCTTCCGGACGACGGATGTGACGGGGAACGCGAAGCTGCCCGAAGGCGTGGAGATGGTGATGCCGGGGGACAACGCGAACCTGGAGATCGAGCTGATCTCGGAAGTGGCGATGGAGAAGGGGCTGCGGTTCGCCATCCGCGAGGGCGGACGGACCGTCGGCGCCGGCACCGTCACGGAAATTCTGGAGTAAGCAGGACCGATGCGCGAGATTATCAGCCTGGCCTGCACGGCCTGCAAGCGGCGGAATTATTCCAATACCCGGAATAAGAAGAAGCAGACGGACCGTCTTGAAATCAACAAGTACTGTCCGTTCTGCCGGAAGCACACGTCTCACAAGGAAACCAAGTAAGGACGGTCGGGAGTTCGATCGAACGACAGGTGAGTAGCTCAACTGGCTAGAGCGGCGGTCTCCAAAACCGCAGGTTGCGGGTTCAAGTCCTGCCTCACCTGCCAGCTTCATCACCCCTGAACGACCGGCCCGCATCGAGCGTCCGAAGAAGGAGCGGCGGCACACATGAGCGATAAGCCGAGATGGTACAAGCGGATGGGGGCGTTTCTCAAAGACGCCCGGGCGGAATTGAAGAAGGTGACCTGGCCGTCCAAGGCCGAAGTCGTGAACACGACGATCGTCGTGGTCATCCTGACGGTCTTCTTCGGCTTCTACCTGTTTTTCATGGACGCCGTTTTTTCCTGGGCGCTGACCAAACTGAAGGACTTCGTCGGATAAGGACGGTCTCGATGGCCAAGAACTGGTACGTCATCCATACATACTCCGGGTTCGAGAAGTTCGTGTCGGAGTCCATCCGGCAACGGGCCAACGAAACCGGAATCCAGGACCAGATCGGCCAGATCATCATCCCGACCGAGGACGTGATCGAAATCAAGATGGGCAAGAAGGTGGTTTCGACGAAGCGGTCCTACCCGGGCTACATCCTCATCGAGATGGAGATGACGGACGAGAACTGGCTCATTATCCGCGACACTCCCAAGGTCACCGGATTCGTCGGCTCGGGCAAGAAGCCCTCGCCGCTGAGCAAAACCGAGGTTTCCCAGATCGTCACCCACATGGAGACGACCTCGGAGAAACCCAAACCCAAGCATTCCTTCGAAAAAGGCGAAGCGGTCCGGATCATCGACGGACCGTTTTTTAATTTCAACGGCATCGTCGAGGACGTCAACCACGAGCGCAGCACGCTGAAGGTCCTCGTGACGATCTTCGGCCGTTCCACCCCGGTGGAACTCGAATTCCTCCAGGTGGAGAAGCTGTAGGAGGCACTCATGTCGAAAGAAGTCGTGGCCCGCGTCAAACTGCAGATCACGGCCAAGCAGGCCAGTCCGGCCCCCCCGGTCGGCCCGGCCCTCGGTCAGCATGGCGTCAACATCATGCAGTTCGTCCGGGAATTCAACGACCGGACGAGCAAGATGGAGGAGGGGCTGGTCGTCCCCATCATCATCTCCATCTTCAAGGACAAGACGTTCAACTTCATCATGCGGACCCCGCCCGCGGCTTACCTCTTGAAGAAGGCCGCCGGGATCGCCAAGGGATCCGGGACGCCGAACAAGGATAAGGTCGGCAAGGTGACGTTGAAACAGATCGAGGACATCGCCAAGCTGAAGCTCCCCGACCTGAACGCCAATGACGTCCCGGCGGCGATGAAAATCATCGAGGGGACGGCCAGAAACATGGGACTGGAGATCATCCGTGGCTAAACCAGGAAAGAAGTATCTCAAGGCACGGGACTTGCGGACGAAGCCCGAGTATTCGGTCGTCGATGCCGTCAAGCTCCTGAAGCAGGGAGGGTTCGCCAAGTTCGACGAATCCGTCGACGTGGCCATGCGGCTGGGCGTCAACCCCAAGCAGTCCGACCAGATGGTCCGGGGGACGGTCGTCCTGCCCCACGGCACCGGCAAGTCGAAGAAGATCTGCGTCCTGGCTCTGGGCGATAAGGTCAAGGAGGCCGAGGAGGCCGGGGCCGACTACGCCGGGAGCGAGGAGCTGATCGAGAAAATCGCCGGCGGCTGGATCGATTTCGACATCGTCATCGCCACCCCGGACATCATGCGGAACGTCGGCAAGCTGGGCCGAACCCTCGGAACGAAAGGCCTGATGCCCAACCCCAAGTCGGGCACGGTCACCTTCGACATCAAGAAGGCCGTTCAGGAGACCAAGGCCGGCAAAGTCGAGTTCCGGATCGACAAGACCTCGATCATCAACGCCTCGGTCGGCAAGATCTCCTTCTCCGAGGACAAGCTGGCCGACAACGTCCGGACGTTCATGAACGCCGTCCTCCATGCCCGGCCGGCCACGGCCAAGGGCCGGTTCGTCAAGAGCATGTACGTGAGCTCGACGATGGGCCCGTCGTTCAAGATCGCCGAAGACATCCTGGAAAAGTAGGAATTCGCTCATGAAGAAAGACGTCAAAGCGCAGCGGATCGACGAGCTCAAGGGGCTGTTCGACAAGAACGGCACCTACTACCTCTTCAACTACAACAAGATGACCGTCGCCCAGGCGACGGCCCTCCGCAAGAACCTCCGGAAACAGGGTTCGGCCCTGAAGATCGTCAAGAACCGCCTGGCCCTTCGCTCGGTCCCCGAGCCCCTGGCCGGCGATCTCAAGCCGGTCTTCCGGACGCCGACCGCGGTGGCCTTCACCTCCGGCGACGCCGTCGTCCTGGCCAAGGCCCTCAAGGAGTTCCAGGCCGCCAACAAGGTCCTCGTCCTCAAGGGCGGGGTCGTGGAAGGCGCCTTCGTCGGGCCCGAGCGCTTCGACGAGATCGTCAGGCTCCCGCCGCGGATGGATCTTCTGGCCAAGGTGGGCGGCTTGATGGCCGCCCCTCTGTCGGGCTTCCTCCGGTGCCTCCAGGCCCCGATGGGAAATATCGGCATCCTGCTCAACCAGCTCAAAAATAAAAAAGAAACGGCCTAACGAAGCCGAGTGCTAGGAAAGGAGACGCACATGTCCAAACTTACGAAGGAAGAATTCTTCACCCATCTCGACGGCCTGACGGTCCTGGAATTGGCGGATTACGTCAAGGAATTCGAGACCCGCTACGGGATCAGCGCCGCCGCGGCCGTCCCCGTGGCCGCCGCCGCGCCCGCGGCCGAAGCCAAGGTCGAAGAGGTCAAGACCGAGTTCGCCGTCGTCCTCAAGGCCGCCGGCGAAAAGAAGATCAATGTGATCAAGGTCGTCCGGGAAATCACCGCCCTCGGCCTCAAGGAAGCGAAGGATCTCGTCGACGGCGCGCCCAAGACGGTCAAGGAAGGCCTGTCCAAGGAAGATGCCGAGGCCATGAAGAAGAAATTCGAAGAGGTCGGCGCCACCATCGAATTGCAGTAAGCCCCGAGTTCCCGAGCGATGAACGGGTTCGTGTCCCCGGAAGGCATTCGTCCTTGGCCCAACGCTTACGAGGGGAGCGTCCATGATTAAAGAAAGCGAACATCTCTACCGCGAACGACGGGACTTCTCCAAAATCGGCCAGGTCTTTCCCATGCCCGATCTTTTGGATATCCAGGTGGGGTCCTATAAGGAATTTCTCCAGATGGACCTGCTCCCGGAGGAGAGGAAGGACACCGGCCTCCAGGCCGCCTTTAAGGACGTCTTTCCCATCTCCGACTTCAAGGAAACCACCCAGCTGGATTTCATCAATTATGCGATCGGCAACTGGGAATGCAAGTGCGGCCGGCTCAAAGGCGTGGAAAACTCCCGGGCCCGCTGCAACGCTTGCGGCACGCGCTTCTCGCCGGAGACCTTCCTGACCGAAAAGGAAGTCTGCCCCTTCTGCGGGGCCGCCCGGAAGATCGAAGTGTCCGTCTGCGAGCACTGCGGCGACCGGGTCAGCCTCAAGATGAAGTACGGCCCGAACGAATGCCTCCAGAAGGGCTACACCTACTCCGTTCCCCTCCGCCTCAAGGTCCGCCTGATTTCCTGGGAAAAAGATGCGACGACGAAAACGAAGCGTCTCAAGCATATTAAAGAACAGGAAGTCTATTTTGGGGACATCCCCCTGATGACCGAAAAGGGGACGTTCATCTTCAACGGCATCGAGCGGGTGGTCGTCAGCCAGCTCCAGCGCTCGCCGGGTGTCTTCTACCGCCCGGCCGAGGTCAAGGGCTTTTTCATCGCCAAGATCATCCCGTACCGCGGGGCCTGGGTCGAGTTCGAGTACGACCTCAAGAACATCCTCTACGTCCGGCTCGACCGGAAGAAGAAGTTCCTGGCCACGGTCTTTTTGCGGGCCCTTGGCTTCGGCTCCGACGAGGAGCTGATCAAGCTGTTCCACCCGACCATGAAGATCACCCCGGAAAACGGCAAGCTCTACTGGGAGCCCGTCGATCTGCTGGTCGGCCGGACGGCGGCTGAAGACGTCCTCCATCCCAAGAAAGGCGACGTCCTCGTCCATGCCCGCAAGAAGCTGACCCCCGAGATCGTCGCCGACCTGAAAGAGGCCGGCGTGACGCGGGTCGCGGTCGACCGGAAGGACCTCCAGAACGCTTACGCCCTGTCCGGGATCAAAGGCAAGGTCAAAGCCCTCGAAGAGATCGGCGACACGGCCTTGGACCTCCTGATCGGTAAGGCCGAGCCGTTCGAGATCTTCTTCCCGGTCGAGGATGCGGCCGGGTTGATCATCGTCAACACGCTGAAGAAAGACCTCCGCAAGGACACCAACCAGGCCCTCGCCGAGATCTACCGCAAGCTCCGGCCCGGCGAACCCCACACGATGGAAAGCGCCGCCAACCTTTTCCGGAGCCTCTTCTTTAATCCCCAGAAGTACAACTTCAGCCGGATCGGCCGGCTCAAGTTCAACATCAAGCTGAACAAGACGACCTCCCTGGACGAAAAAGTCCTCCAGCCCCAGGACTATGTCGACGTCATCCAATACCTTCTCAACCTCCGCCGGGGGGAGGGATCGGTGGACGACATCGACCACCTCGGGAACCGCCGGGTCCGCTCCGTGGGCGAGCTCGTTGAGAACGCCTTCCGGATCGGCCTGACCCGGATGGAACGGACGATTAAAGAGAAGATGACGATCACCCTGGACCTGCCTTCGGCGATGCCCCAGGACCTCATCAACTCCAAGCCGGTCATCGCCGCCCTGAAGGAATTCTTCGGGTCGTCGCAGCTGTCCCAGTTCATGGACCAGATCAACAGCCTGTCCGAGGTGACCCACAAGCGGCGTCTCAGCGCCCTCGGCCCCGGCGGTCTGAGCCGGGAACGGGCCGGATTCGAAGTCCGCGACATCCAGGCGTCCCACTACGGCCGCATCTGCCCGGTCGAGACGCCGGAAGGCCCGAACATCGGGTTGATCTCCTCCCTGAGCTCCTACGCCCGAGTCAACGAATATGGATTCATCGAGACGCCGTACCGTGAAATCAAGGACAGCCGGATCATCGATTACGTCAAGATCCTCCACCCCGGCGACTCCGAGTTCCGGGTCGGGGATGTCGTCAAGCAGGACGACCTGATCAAGACGGTCAACGCCCTCAAACGGAAAGGGGCCAAGCACCTTCCCGTCGTCCAGCCGTTCTGCCACTACTTGACCGCCTGGGAAGAGGAAACCCACAACATCGCCCAGGCCAACGCCCGGGTGGACGAAAACGGCAACCTGTTGGACGATCTGGTTTCGGCCCGGCAGGCCGGCAACTTTAAAACCCTGCCCCGCGAACAGATCGATTATATCGACGTCTCGCCCAAGCAGCTCGTCTCCCTTTCCGCCGCCCTCGTCCCGTTCCTGGAGCACGACGACGCCAACCGCGCCCTGATGGGATCGAACATGCAGCGGCAGGCCGTGCCCCTGCTCCGGCCCGTCGCCCCGTTCGTCGGGACGGGCGTGGAGCACCTGGTGGCCAAGGGCTCCGGCGACGTCATCGTCTGCAAGCGCCCCGGTACGGTCGCCTTTGTCGATGCCGAGCGGATCCTTGTCCAGGTCGACGAGTCGGGCCGGATGAAGGATTACGAAGTCGGGACCGATCTGTACGTCCTGACCAAGTTCCTCCGGACAAACCAAAACACGTGTTTTACCCAGCGGCCCATCATCCGCAAGGGCGATGCGGTCGTGAAGGGCCAGGTCCTGGCCGACAGCTCCTGCACCGACATGGGCGAGCTGGCCCTCGGTCGGAACATCGTCGCCGCTTTCATGCCCTGGCGGGGATACAACTTTGAAGACGCGATCATCGTGTCCGAGAAGCTGATCAAGGACGACGTCTTCACCTCCCTTCATATCGTCGAAGAGACGATCGAAGCCCGGGACACCAAGCTCGGGCCGGAAGACATCACCCGGGATATCCCGAACGTTCCCGAAAACGTCCTCAGAAACCTCGACGAGAACGGGATCGTCCGGATCGGAGCCAACGTCAAGGCCGGCGATGTCCTCGTCGGCAAGGTCGCCCCCAAGGGCGAAACCCAGCTGTCCCCGGAAGAGAAGCTCCTGAAAGCGATCTTCGGCGAAAAAGCCCTGGACGTGAAGGACGCCTCGCTTTATTGCGCCCCCGGCGTCGAGGGGATCATCATCGACGTCCGGATCTTCAGCCGCCGCGGAGCGGAAAAAGGGCTCCGGGCCAAGCAGATTGAGAAGGACGAGATCAACCGGATGAAGCGCAACCTCGACGACGAGACGACGATTCTCGAAAGCGAGCGGGAGCGCAAGATTAAAGCCTTCCTCAAGGGCGTCGTCGTCGAGAAGGAGCAGAAGCTGGGCTCCATGACGATCCCCAAGGGCCAGAAGCTGACCGATCGGATCCTGGACGAGATCGACCTGACCGACATCGGCAAGCTCAAGCTCGAAGCCGACGAGGAGCGCGACGAGCGGATCAAGGACGTCGAACGCAAGGTTCGCCGCCAGATCGAGGCCCTCAAGGCCATCTTTAAAGAGAAAGTCGACGCCCTGAAGAAAGGCGATGAGCTCGCCCCCGGCGTCATCCAGGCCATCAAGGTCTATATCGCCATGAAGCGGAAGCTGTCGGTGGGGGACAAGGTCTCCGGCCGCCACGGAAACAAGGGGATCGTCGCCCGGATCGTAGCCGAAGAGGATATGCCCCGGCTGCCCGACGGCTCGCCCGTCGAAGTCGTCCTCAATCCTTTGGGCGTTCCCTCCCGCATGAACGTCGGCCAGATCCTGGAAATCCACGCCGGCTGGGCGGCCTATAAGCTCGGCCTCTGGCTCGACACCCCCGTTTTCGACGGGGCCAACGAACGCGAAATCAAGGCTCTCCTCAAGCAGGCCGGGCTTCCTGAAACGGGCAAGACCGTCCTGTACGACGGCCTGACCGGCGAGCCCTTCGACCAGGAAATCACCGTCGGCAACATGTACATGATGAAGCTCTACCACTTGGTCGACGACAAGATCCACGCCCGGTCCACCGGCCCGTACTCCCTCATCACCCAGCAACCGCTGGGCGGAAAGGCCCAGTTCGGAGGCCAGCGGTTCGGGGAAATGGAAGTCTGGGCCCTGGAAGCCTACGGCGCGGCCTATACCCTCCAGGAAATCCTCACCGTCAAGTCCGATGACGTCGAGGGCCGGGCCAAGATCTACGAGGCGATCGTCAAAGGCGACCTCGAGTTCACCCCCGGGCTGCCCGAGTCGGTCAACGTCCTGATCCGCGAGCTCCAGAGCCTCTGCCTGAACGTGGAGCTCGGCAAGGACGATAAGCAGGAGGTCCTGCAGGTGCTGGGCCTGGATGCGACCGGCATCCTCAAAGGAGGAGAGCGTTGATGGACATCAAACAGCCGTTGGGCGGCAAGCCCCGGATGGATTTCGACTGGGTTCGTATCTCGGTCGCCTCCCCGGAGAAGATCCGGAGCTGGTCCTGGGGCGAGGTGACGAAGCCCGAGACCATCAATTACCGGACCTTCAAGCCGGAAAAAGACGGCCTTTTCTGCGCCAAGATCTTCGGACCGATCAACGATTACGAATGCCTCTGCGGCAAGTACAAGAGAATGAAATACCGCGGCATCATCTGCGAGCGCTGCGGCGTCGAAGTCACCAAGAGCAAGGTCCGCCGGGAACGGATGGGCCACATCCAGCTGGCCTCTCCGGTGGCCCATATTTGGTTCTTCAAATCCCCCCCGAGCCGGATCGGCCTGGTCGTCGACCTCTCGATCAAGGACCTGGAGAAGGTTCTTTACTTCGAGTCCTACATCGTCCTCAACTCCGGGGACACGCCGCTCAAGGAAAAGCAGCTCCTGGGCGAAGAGGAATATAAGGAAGCCCGGGAGAAGTACGGCGACAAGTTCGAGGCCAGCATCGGGGCCGAAGCCATCAAGATCCTCCTCGAAAAGATCGACATCAAGAAGGAAGCCGAACGTCTGCGGAAGGCGATGAAGAAGGAGACGTCCCAGCAGCGGCGCCTCCGGTATTCCAAGCGTCTCCGGGTCTTCAAAGCCTTGAAGAAGTCCGGCAACCGGCCGGAGTGGATGATCCTGGACGTGATCCCGGTCATCCCGCCCGATCTGCGCCCCCTGGTCCGTCTGGACGGCGGGCGCTTCGCCACTTCGGACCTCAACGACCTGTACCGCCGGGTGATCAACCGGAACAACCGGCTGAAAAAGCTCATCGAGCTGCGGGCCCCCGAGCTGATCATCCGGAACGAAAAGCGCATGCTCCAGGAAGCGGTCGACGCTCTGTTCGACAACGGCAAGCGCGGCCGGGTCCATCTCGGGGCCAACCGGCGTCCCCTCAAGTCCCTGAGCGAGTCGCTCCGGGGCAAGCAGGGCCGGTTCCGCCAGAACCTTCTGGGCAAGCGCGTCGACTACTCGGGCCGGTCGGTCATCGTCGTCGGCCCCGAGCTCAAGCTCAACCAGTGCGGCCTGCCCAAGAAGATGGCCCTCGAGCTCTTCAAGCCCTTCATCTTCCACAAGCTGGAGAAGGAAGGGCTGGTTCCGAGCATGAAAGTGGCCAAGGAATGGCACGAGCAGGAGCGTCCCGAAGTCTGGGACTTCCTGGAAGAAGTCGTCCGGGAACATCCGATCTTCCTCAACCGCGCCCCGACCCTCCATCGCCTCGGGATTCAAGCTTTTGACCCGATCCTTGTCGAAGGGAAAGCCATCCAGATCCATCCCCTCGTCTGCGCGGCTTTTAATGCGGACTTCGACGGCGACCAGATGGCCGTCCACGTTCCGCTCTCCGTCGAAGCCCAGATCGAGGCCTCGACCCTGATGCTCTCGGCCAACAACATCCTGTCCCCGGCCAACGGCCGTCCCCTGACCATCCCCAGCCAGGATATGGTCCTCGGCTGCTACTACGTGACGATGGCCAAGAAAGGCCTCAAGGGCGAAGGCCGGATCTTCGGGAGCAAAGACGAAGCTCTCCTGGCCCTGGAGCACGGCCAGATCAGCCGCCAGAGTCTGATCAAGCTGCGCTACACCGGTCCGTTCATGAACCTGGCCACGTATTACGACGACCAGGCTGTTCCCACCTGCCCGGTAACTCAGATCGAAAAGGGCTTGATCGAGACGACCGCCGGCCGCATCATTTTCAACAACGTCCTGCCCGAGGGAATGCCCTTCTTCAACGGCACCTTCCGGAAAAAGGGCATCGAGAGCCTCGTCTTTTACATCTACCTCCGGGCCGGGCTGAAGATTACGGTCCTGACCTTGGACAAGCTTAAAGAGCTCGGGTTCCTCCAGGCTACACAGGCCGGATTCTCCCTGGGCATCGACGACTTTGTCGTCCCCAAGACCAAGGCCGATCTGGTGGAAAAAGCCCACAAGAAAGTCCGCGAGGTCGAAAAGCTCTACCTCGATGGAACGATTTCCGCCCGCGAGCGGTTCAACACGATCATCAACGTCTGGTCCACCGTGACCGACGAAGTCTCCCAGGCCATGATCTCCGAGATGAAGAGGATGTCCTTCGAAACGGCCAACCTCAACCCTCTGTTCGTCATGGCCGATTCGGGGTCGCGCGGCAACAAGCAGCAGATCCGGCAGCTGGCCGGGATGCGCGGCTTGATGTCCAAGCCCTCGGGCGAAATCCTGGAAACCCCGATCACGAGCAATCTCCGCGAGGGCCTGAACGTCATCCAGTACTTCATCTCGACCCACGGCGCCCGCAAGGGATTGGCCGACACGGCCCTCAAGACCGCCAATTCGGGCTACCTGACCCGCAAGCTGGTCGACGTCTCCCAGGACGTCATCGTCGACCAGCATGATTGCGGCACCCTTAAAGGCGTCAGCGTCTCGGCCATCGTCGAAAACGGCGAGATCGTCGAGCCCTTCATCGACCGGATCGTCGGCCGGACCTCCCTGGAACGGGTCGTCCATCCCGACACCGGCAAAGTCCTGGTCGACACCAACCAGGAGCTCACCGAAACGATCGCCCTGGAAATGCAGAACGTCGGCATCGAGCGGGCCAAGATCCGCTCGATCCTCACCTGCGAAGCCAAGCGGGGCGTCTGCCAGCTGTGCTACGGACGGAACATGGCCTCGGGTTTCACCGTCGAGATGGGGGAGGCCGTCGGAGTCGTGGCCGCCCAGTCGATCGGGGAGCCGGGAACCCAGCTGACGATGCGCACGTTCCACGTCGGCGGCATCGCCATGGGAGAGAAGGAACAGTCCCGGATCGAAGCGAAGAACGACGGAACCCTCCGGTTCCATAGCGTCCGGGCCGTCGAAGGAGCGGACAAGAATCTCGTTGTCGTCAACCGGACGGCCAACATCGCGATCATGGATTACCGGGGCCGCGAGGTCGAGCATTACCAGGTCCCCTACGGGGCCAAGATCCTTCTGCCCGAGGGCGGCGCGGTCAAAGCCCGCCAGATGTTCGCCGAATGGGACCCCTTCAATACCCTGATTCTGACCGAAGAGGCGGGGCACGCCATCTTCCACGACATCGTCCAGAAAGTGACGATGGAGGAATCCCAGGACGAGATCACCGGGTTGATGAGTCAGATCATCATCGAACCCAAGGACGAAAAGCTCCAGCCCCGGATCGAGATCGTCGACCCCAAGGCCAAGGACAAGCACGGCAAGCCTGTGCTCCTCAAGCGATATTTCCTGCCGTCGGGAGCCCACCTGGAAGTCCAGGACGGGGTGGAAGTCCACGCCGGCGCCAGCCTGGCCAAGATCCCGCGCGAGCAGGCCAAAACCAAGGATATCACGGGGGGTCTGCCCCGAGCCGAAGAGCTGTTCGAAGCCCGGCGGCCCAAGCTGCCGGCCGTCATTTCCGAAATCGACGGCATCGTCCAGTTCGGCGGCCTGATCCGCGGTTTCCGCAAGCTCACGGTCAAGAGCGACCGAGGCGTGGAGAAGGAATACCTGATTCCCAAGGGCGCCAACATCAGCGTCGGAGACGGCGAGCGCGTCCGGGCGGGCATCGCTCTCATGAACGGCCCGGTCAATCCCCACGACATCCTCAGGGTTCTGGGCGAGAAGGAGCTGGCCGAGTACCTCCTCCGGGAGGTTCAGGAAGTCTATCGTCTCCAGGGCGTCGCCATCAACGACAAGCACATCGAGACGATCATCCGGCAGATGCTCCGCTGGGTTAAGGTCGAGGAGGTCGGCGACACCGATTTCCTGATCGACGAGCAGGTCGACAAGTTCGTGTTCCAGGAAGAAAACCAGAAAATCCTGGACAAGGGCGGAAAACCGGCCAAGGCCCGGCCGCTGCTGCTCGGCATCACCAAGAGCGCCTTGAGCACGGACAGCTTCATCGCCGCCGCCTCCTTCCAGGAGACGACCCGGGTCCTGACCGAAGCTTCGATTTACGGCAAGACCGACAGGCTCCGGAGCCTGAAGGAAAATATCATCATGGGTCGGTTAATCCCCGCCGGGACGGGGTATAAATATTACCGCGACGTGGAATTGGCGGAGGATGTTAAGCCCGTCGAGGCCGAAATGGCCCCGGCGGAGGACGAAGCGCCGGTTCCGGAGGCCTAATAGCCGCGTCTCGGGAAATCCCTGATTCTCCCTTGACAGAGGGAACGGGATTTGCTAGACTCCGTCTACTCGTTTCGATATTTCTGTCTATTCGGATCCATATAAACGAGAACCGAAGATATCAGGTAAGGAGTAGTGTCTTGCCGACGGTTAGCCAATTAATTCGAAAAGGACGGACGCTCAAGGGCGCGAAGAGTAAATCTCCGGCCCTCGATTCCTGCCCCCAGAAGCGCGGCGTTTGCACGCGCGTCTTCACCACGACGCCCAAGAAGCCGAATTCGGCCCTCCGGAAGGTGGCCCGCGTCCGGCTCTCCAACAACGTCGAGGTCACCGGGTATATTCCCGGGATCGGGCACAACCTCCAGGAACACTCCATTGTCCTGATCCGCGGCGGCCGGGTGAAGGATCTCCCGGGCGTCCGCTACCACATCATCCGCGGAACCCTCGATTCCGAAGGCACGGCCAACCGCTTCAAGTCTCGCTCGAAGTACGGAGCCAAGCGGCCCAAGGAAAAACGGGTCGCCTCGTAAGGGAGAACGCCGATGCCACGCCGCGGAATTATTAAGAAACGCAAACCGGTCGGGGATCAGAAATACGCCTCCACCCTCGTCACCAAGTTCATCACGACGGTGATGCAGAAGGGCAAGCGGAATACGGCCGAAAACATCGTCTACGGGGCGATGGATATCATCCAGCAGAAGACCAAGGAAGATCCCCTCAAGGTCTTTGAAAAGGCCATGGACAATGTCCGGCCGATGGTCGAAACGAAGTCCCGCCGGGTCGGCGGGGCGACCTACCAGGTCCCCGTCGAGGTCGAGCTCAGCCGCTCCCACTCGGTCGGGGCCCGCTGGATCATCAAGTACGCCGAGGAGCGCGGCGGAAAGACGATGAAGGACAAGCTCGCCTCCGAGATCCTCGACGCCCTGGGCAACAAGGGCGGCGCGGTCAAAAAGCGCGAGGACACGCACAAAATGGCCGAAGCCAATAGGGCTTTCGCGCATTATCGTTGGTGATCCGATACATGGTCGAAATCCTGCGATTCGGAGAAGCCGGATGCCCGGGAAACGCGAGGAACGCGAATGACGCGAACAACGCCGCTCGCCGACACGCGGAATATCGGGATCTTGGCCCATATCGATGCGGGAAAGACGACAACGACGGAACGGATCCTCTTCACGACCGGGATCACGTACAAGATCGGGGAAGTGGACGAGGGTACGGCCGTCATGGATTGGATGGCTCAAGAGCAGGAACGTGGCATAACGATCACCTCTGCCGCCACCACCTGTTACTGGAACCGCCACCGGATCAACATCATCGACACGCCCGGACACGTTGACTTCACGGCCGAGGTCGAGAGGTCGCTGCGGGTCCTGGACGGGGCGGTGGTGCTCCTTTGTGGAGTCGGTGGAGTCGAGCCTCAATCCGAGACTGTTTGGCGGCAGGCGGATAAGTACCGGGTGCCCCGGATCGTGTTCATCAATAAGATGGACCGCGTCGGGACCGACCCGGAACGGGCCGTGGCGATGATTCGCTCGCGACTCGGCGCCTATCCCCTCCCCATTCAGGTTCCGCTGGGCCGGGAGGACTCCTTTCGAGGGGTTGTCGACCTGGTCGAGCGGGTGGTTTATGACTGGGGTATGAACGTGACCGGAATGGAATTCGAAAAGCGGGCGATCGGCGAGGCCGAGGAGGCCGACGTCCGCGCCCGGAGGGCCGAGATGATCGAGGCCCTTGCCGAGGTGGACGACCGCGTTCTCGAGGCCTTCCTTGAGGGCGGGGACCTTCCCCCGGCCGACCTTAAGGCCGCTCTCCGACGAGCCACCCTCGCCGGAAAGTGTGTCCCGGTCCTTTACGGGGCCTCCTTCCGGAACAAAGGCGTCCAGCCTCTCCTGGACGCGATCGTCGACTACCTCCCGTCTCCGGCCGATATAGCCCCCGTCGAAGGCTTCCACCCCAAAACCCATCTCCCCGAATCCCGCCGCCCCTCCGACGACGAGCCCTTCTCGGCCCTCGTCTTCAAGCTTCAGAACGATCCCTTCCTCGGCTCGCTGGCCTATTTCCGGGTTTACTCGGGCAAGGCCAAGGCCGGGACGGCTTTCTATAACGCCGGAAAGGACGAAGAGGAGCGGCCCGGCAAGTTCCTCGAAATGCATTCCAACAAACGCCGGGAAGTCAAAGAGCTGTTCACCGGGGACATCGCGGCCATGGGGACGATGAAGCCCATCTCGACGGGCGACACGTTCTGCGCCAAGAACCGGCCCATCATCCTGGAATCGATCCGATTCCCCGAGCCGGTGATTTCCATCGTCCTCGAGCCGCGGACGCGCGTCGAACACGGCAAGCTCCAGGCCGCCCTGATCAAGCTGAGCAAGGAAGACCCGACGATCCGGGTCACGCAGGACCCCAACACCGGCCAGACCATCGTCTATGGGATGGGCGAGCTCCACTTGGATATTCTCATGGACCGCCTCCTCCGGGAGTTCGGCGTTCAGGTCAACATGGGCCGGCCTCAGGTCGCCTACAAGGAAACGATCCTCAAGGCGGCCGAGGGCGAGGGCGTCCACGACCGGCCGTTGGCCGGAAAGCCTCAATTCGCCCGGGTCCGCCTGGCGGTCGAGCCTCTCGGCCGGAAGGCGGGCTTCACCTTTGAAAACCGGCTGAAAAACGCCGTCCTCCCGGCGGCATTCGCCGGCCCGGTCGAAGACGGCGTCCGGGAAGCCCTGGACTTCGGCCAGCTGGCCGGATTCCCCATGACCGACCTTAAAGCGGTCCTGACCGGGGCGGAATACCGGGAAGACGAGGCCTCCGAGACGGCCTTTAAAATCGCCGCCGCGGCCGCCTTCAAGGACGCCGTCCTGAAAGCCGTGCCGGTCCTCCTCGAGCCCTTAACCCGGCTGGAGGTCGTCGTCCCCGACGAATACCTGGGGGACGTCGTTTCGGACCTGAACGCTCGGCGCGGGTCGATCGACGGGATGGACACGCGGGCCGGGGCCCGGGTCATCCACGCCCTTGTTCCTCTTTCGGAAATGTTCGGCTACGCCACGATCCTTCGGACCCTGAGCCAGGGCCGGGGCGTGTTCACAATGGAATTCTTCGCGTATGAGGCCGTTCCGCCCGCGATCATGGAGCAGATCATTGCTCGGATCGAGGGACGGGTCTCCTACGACAACTAAGGGAGGTCACGATGGCAAAGGCGAAATTCGAACGGACGAAGCCCCACGTGAACGTGGGGACGATCGGGCACATCGACCACGGGAAGACGACGCTGACGGCGGCGATCACGAAGGTTTTGGCGACGAAGGGCTTGGCCACGGCCAAGAACTACGATGACGTGGCCAAAGCCGACGCGAAGATGTTCCGGCGGGACGCGACGAAGATCCTGACGGTGGCCCTGGCCCACGTGGAATACGAGTCGGAGAAGCGGCACTACGCCCACATCGACTGCCCGGGACACGCCGATTACATCAAGAACATGATTTCGGGCGCGGCCCAGATGGACGGATCGATCCTGGTGGTGTCGGCGGCCGACGGGCCGATGCCGCAGACGCGGGAGCACATTCTGCTGGCCCGTCAGGTCATGGTGCCGGCGATCGTGGTCTTTTTAAACAAGTGCGACCTGGTGGACGACCCGGAGATTCTGGAGCTGGTGGAATTGGAAGTCCGCGAGCTTCTGAGCAAGTACGGGTTCCCCGGGGACACGACGCCGATCATTCGCGGCTCGGCGACGAAAGCGATGGAAGACCTCACCGGGCCCGGAGCGAAACCGATCTGGGATCTGGTTGAGGCGCTGGATAATTTCATCCCGGAACCGTTGCGGGAAGTGGACAAGCCGTTCCTGATGAGCGTGGAAGACGTGTTCACGATCACGGGACGGGGGACGGTGGTGACGGGCCGGGTGGACCGCGGAGTGGTGAAGGTCGGCGACGAAGTGGAAATCGTCGGGTTCGCCGAGACGCGGAAGACGATCGTCACGGGAGTGGAGATGTTCCGGAAGCTGTTGGACCAGGCCCAGGCGGGAGACAACATCGGATGTCTGCTGCGGGGGATTGGGAAGACGGACGTGGAACGGGGCCAGGTGTTGGCCAAGCCGGGGTCGATCAAGCCGCACAAGAAGTTCAAAGGCGAGGTGGTGGCCCTGACGAAGGAAGAGGGCGGGCGGCACACGCCGTTCTTCACGGGCTACCGGCCGCAGTTTTTCTTCCGGACGACGGATGTGACGGGGAACGCGAAGCTGCCCGAAGGCGTGGAGATGGTGATGCCGGGGGACAACGCGAACCTGGAGATCGAGCTGATCTCGGAAGTGGCGATGGAGAAGGGGCTGCGGTTCGCCATCCGCGAGGGCGGACGGACCGTCGGCGCCGGCACCGTTACGGAGATCATCGAGTGATCGATACGGTTCCGGGCGCATGACCCGGGGCCGGCCAAATAACGAAGGACCGAACACCATGGAAAAAATCAGAATTCGATTGAAATCCTTCGACCACCGTCTGCTCGACCAGTCGGTGAAGGACATCATCATCAAGGCCAAGCGGACGGGCGCCCAGATTGCGGGCCCGATCCCGCTGCCGACGCGGATCCACCGGTTCTGCGTCCTGACGTCCCCCCACGTCGACAAGAAAGCCCGCGAGCATTTCGAGATGCGGGTCCACAAGCGTCTCCTCGACATCTCCGAGTACAACAACGAGACGATCGAGGAGCTTCAGAAGCTGGACCTTCCCGCGGGGATCGACGTCGAGATCCAGGCCTACGGGGCGGGGGAGTGAGCCATGCGGGACGGATTGATCGGTAAAAAGGTCGGGATGACCCAAGGCTACGATGCCGCGGGCAACGCCCTCCCCCTCACCGTGCTCAAGGCCGGTCCCTGCACCGTCGTCCAGAGAAAGACGACCAAGCGGGACGGGTACGAGTCCATCCAAGTGGCCCTGATCGAGGACCGGCCGGCCAAAAAAGCCCGCCAAGGCCCTCCAAGGGCATTATCTCAAGTCCGGGGCCCCGGTGATGAAGGTCCTCCGCGAAGTCCGTTGCGACGGGGACACCCCGCTGAAGGAAGGCGACCAGATCTTCTGCGACGTCTTCCAGGCCGGCGACAAGATCGCCGTCACCGGCGTCTCCAAGGGCAAAGGCTTCGCCGGCGTCGTTAAGCGGCACCATTTCGCCGGCGGCGCGGGAGCCCACGGTTCGATGTTCCACAAGGCCCCCGGCTCGATCGGCGCCTCTTCCTATCCCTCCCGGGTCATCAAGGGCCTGCGGATGGGAGGCCGGATGGGCGGCGATACGGTGACCGTCCGCAACCTGATCGTCTTCGAAGCGGACAAGGCCAACAACATCCTCGTCGTCAAGGGCGCCGTTCCCGGGCCCAACGGCGGATACGTCCTGATTCGGAAAGCGTAAGAGGCTCGCCATGCAGAAAGCAAAAGTCATCGATCGGAAAGGCGCGGTCAAGGCCGAGATCGACCTGCCCGAGAGCGTCTTCGGATACCCGGCCAAAACCTACCTCATCCACGAGGCGACGGTCAATGTCCTGGCCAATCGGCGCCGGGGCACGGTCGCGACCAAGACCCGGGCCCAGGTCAGCGGCAGCAACCGCAAACCCTGGAAGCAGAAAGGCACGGGCCGGGCCCGGGCCGGAGCCACCCGAAACCCGCTCTGGCGGAAGGGCGGAATCACCTTCGGTCCCCAGCCCCGGGATTTCTCCTACGGCCTGCCCAAGGAAGTCAAGCGCAACGCCCTCCGGGCGGCCCTGGCGGCCAAGCAGGCCGAGGGCAAGATCCTCATCCTCGAGAGCCTGGCCCTGGCCGCCCCGAAGACCAAGGAAGGGGCCTCGTTGCTGAAGACCCTGAAGGTGACGTCGGCCCTGGTCGTCGACCTGGGGACGAACGCCAACCTGTTTATCGCCCTGCGGAATATTCCCAAGGTCAAGTCCGTCGATCCGTCCCGGGTCAACTGCCACGATGTCGTCGGCCACGAATGGTTCGTCGCCGGCCGGGATGCGTTCACGGCCTTAATGGAGAGACTCCAGTGAGCAAGGATCCCACCCAGATCATCCTCCGTCCCGTGATCACCGAGAAGAGCACGATCCTCAAGGACAAAAATCACGAGGTCTGTTTCGCCGTCGCCCGCGACGCCAACAAGACCGAGATCAAGAAGGCCGTCGAGCATCTCTTCAAGGTCAAGGTCGCCGAGGTCCGGACCCAGATTCGGCCGGGCAAAGAGCGCCGGGTCGGCCGGAACTCCGGCTACCGGCCCGACTGGAAGAAAGCCTTCGTCCGGCTGAAAGAAGGCGAAAAAATGATCGCATACTTCGAGGGAGCCTGACATGGGCATTAAAACATATCGACCCATCACGGCCGGGCAGCGGCACAAGACCGGCCTGACCTATGAGGAGCTGAGCGGCCACCGGCCGCATAAGCCCCTGTTGGAGATTCTGCCCAAGACGGGCGGCCGCGACAACCGTGGCCGGTTGACGATGCGCCACCGCGGCGGCGGCAACAAGACGATGTACCGGATCGTCGACTTCCGCCGGGACAAGCTCGACGTCCCCGGCGTCGTCGAGACCGTGGAATACGACCCCAACCGCTCCGCGTTCATCTCCCTGATCAAATATCGGGACGGCGAACGGCGCTACATTCTGACCCCCCTGGAGATGAAGGTCGGCCAGACGATCGTTTCCTCCGACAAGATCGTCGACATCGTTCCGGGCAACGCCACCCTGTTGAAGAACATTCCCCTCGGCACGATCATCCACAACATCGAAATCCATAAGGACCGGGGCGGCCAGATGTGCCGCACCGCCGGTTCCGGGCGCCCAGGTCCTGGCCAAGGAAGGAACGTTCGCCCAGGTCCGGCTGCCGTCCTCGGAAATCCGTAAAATCCATCTCGACTGCCGGGCGGTTATCGGTCAGATCGGCAACCTCGACCATCAGAACGTCAGCATCGGCAAGGCCGGCCGGAACCGGTGGATGGGCTGGCGGCCCCATGTCCGGGGCACGGCCATGAACCCCATCGATCACCCCCATGGGGGAGGCGAGGGCAAGGCCAAGGGCGGCCGCCATCCCGTCAGTCCCGAGGGCATCCCGACGAAGGGTTTCAAGACCCGGCAGAACAAGCGGACCCAGGTCTTCATCGTCCGCAGAAGGAGCAAATAACATGGGCCGTTCGCTCTCCAAAGGACCGTTTATCGACACCCACCTCGCGGAGAAGGTCGAGGCCCAGGCCGGCCAGGCCCAGAAGCGGACCGTCATCCGGACCTGGTCCCGCCGCTCGACCATCATCCCCGAAATGGTGGGCATGACCATCGCCGTCCATAACGGCCGGAAGTTCATCCCGGTGTTCGTCACCGAGAATATGGTCGGCCATCGTCTGGGGGAGTTCTCGCCCACCCGGACGTTCAAGGGCCACACGACCAAGGCGGCCAAAGCGGTCGCGTTAGGGAAATGACATGGACGCGCCCAAGTACATCTCCTCGGCCTCAACCCGCCACGTCCGGCTTTCGACCCAGAAAGCGCGCCTCGTGGCCGATCTCGTCCGCAAGCGCCTGGTCGGGGAAGCCTTGACCATCCTCCGGTACAACGCCAAGGCCAAGCCCGCCCAGATTTTGGAAAAGACCCTTCGCTCGGCGGTCGCCAACGCCCAGCAGAAAAATGCCGGGCTCGACGTCGACAAGCTGGTCATCGGCAAGATCGTCGTCAACCAAGGGCCGGCCTGGAAGCGGATTCGTCCGGCCCCCCAGGGCCGGGCCTACCGGATCCAGAAACAGACGAGCCACGTGCACGTCTACCTCGAAGAAAAGACAGGGAGGTAAACCGTGGGACAAAAAACGCATCCGCACGGCTTCCGGCTCGGGTTCAACAAGCAGTGGAGCTCGCGCTGGTTCGCCAAGGGCCCGGAATACGCCCGACTCATCCATGAAGACCTCAGGATGAAGCGGGAGGTCAAGAAGAAATACGCCCACGCCGGGATCTCCGAAGTGGCCGTCGAACGGGTCGGCCCGAAGATCCGGGTCATCATCCACACCGCCCGGCCCGGGATCATCATCGGCCGGGGCGGCAAGGAAATCGAAAGCCTGAAGCATTTCCTGGAGGGCATCGTCAAGCGGGAAGTCTACGTCGACATCCGCGAAGTCGAAAAGCCCGAGCTCGTCGCGCTGCTCGTCGGAGAAGGCATCGCCGTCCAGCTGGAAAAGCGCATCGCCTACCGTCGGGCCATGCGCAAGGCGGTCGAGCTGGCCCTGAAGATGGGGGCCAAGGGGATCAAGGTCATGTGCGCCGGCCGCCTGGGCGGCGTCGAAATCGCCCGGTCGGAATGGTATCTCCGCGGCCAGCTTCCCGCTCCAGACGCTCAAGGCCGACATCGATTACGGCTTCACCGAGGCCTTCACGACCTACGGCCAGATCGGGATCAAGGTCTGGATCTACCGCGGCGACGTCGAGAAAGCCAAGATGACGTCGCAGACGGTTGAGGTCGAGGAGATCTGACCATGTTGATGCCGAAGAAAGTCAAGTTCCGGAAGCAAAGCCGGGGCCGGATGTCCGGAAAGGCCGAACGGGGGGCGACCCTCTCCTTCGGCCAGTATGGGCTCCAGGCCTTGGAGTGCTGCTGGCTCACCGCCCGCCAGCTCGAAGCGGGCCGGATCACCATCACCCGGTTCATGAAACGGCGGGGCAAGCTCTGGGTCCGGTCCTTCCCCTGGAAGCCGGTCACCAAGAAACCGACCGAAGTCCGGATGGGCAAGGGCAAGGGCGACCCGGAATTCTGGGTTGACGTCATCAAGCCCGGCCGGATCGTCTACGAGCTGGAAGGCGTTACCGAGGATGTCGCCCGCGAGGCGATGCGCCTGGCCGCCCAAAAGCTCCCGATGTAGACGCGGTTCATCGCCCGGGAGAACAGGGAACTCCGATGAAACTCAGCGAACTCCGAGAATTGTCCAAGGACGAGCTCATCCTGCAAGAAGGGCGAGCTCAAAGATCAGCTCTTCAAGCTCCGGTTCCAGCACGCCCTGGGCCAGCTCGAGACGACGGCGAAGCTGCGGACCATCCGCAAGGATATCGCCCGGATCGAGACGCTCTGCGGCGAGGCCGACCGGACGGCGAAGGCGAAATAGGAATACGGCCATGAACGCAACCGCAACCACACCCTCGCGGAAGACGACCAAGGTCGGCACGGTCATCGGGGCCAAGATGGCCAAGACCGTGACCGTCCAGGTCGAACGTCAGTTCCGCCACCCCCTCTACAAGAAAATCGTCCGGACCCGGCGGACCTTCCTGGCTCACGACGAGCACGGAAAGTGCAAGGTCGGGGACGTGGTCCGGATCATCGAAACGCGGCCCATCAGCCGGCACAAGCGCTGGCGGGTCGTCGAGATCCTCGGCCTCGTCCCCCAGAGCGTCGAGAAGGACCTCGGTGAGGTCCAGTCATGATCCAGCAATACACGATCCTCAAGGTCGCGGACAATTCCGGCGCCCGCCGCATCCGGACGATCACGCCGCAGGGCGGCGGCACCGGCCTGATCTGCTCGCATCGGCGACATCATCTCGGCCTCGGTCCGGGCCGCCGATCCGGAAAGCAAGGTCGAGAAGGGCAAGGTCATCCGGGCGGTCGTCGTCCGGGCCCGCAAGGAGATCCGCCGCAAGGACGGATCCTACATCCGGTTCGACGACAACGCCGCGGTCATCATCGACAAGCAGGGCGAGCCCGTCGGCACCCGCGTCTTCGGCCCGGTCGGCCGCGAGCTGCGGGAAAAGAAATTCATGAAGATCGTCTCGCTCGCCCCGGAGGTGATCTGATGGCCGCCCCGTTCATCCGCAAAAACGACCAAGTCTTCGTCCGCCAGGGCAAGGACAAAGGGAAGACCGGCAAGGTCCTCGTCGGTCGACCCGGCCCAGGGCCGGGCGCTCGTCGAGGGCGTCGGCCTGGTCAAGCACTTCATCCGCCCCGACCGGTCCAAGAACGTCCAGGGCGGGATCATGGAAAAGGAAGCCAAGGTGCCCCTGAGCCGCCTGATGCTCTATTGCTCCGAATGCGCCCAGGGCGTCCGGGCCCGGAGCAAGAAGCTCGAGGACGGCTCCCGGGCCCGCGTCTGCGTCAAGTGCGGGACGACCTTCGAGACGGGAAAGTGAGGAATCGATGAGCCGCCTGCAGGAACGCTACAAAAGTGAAATCATGCGCCGAGCTCGAGAAAGAGCTCGGGCATCGCCAATCCCAATGGCCGTCCCCCGGCTGGAAAAGATCGTCATCAACGTCGGCGTGGGCGAGGCCATCCAGAACGCCAAGGCCCTCGACGCGGCCAAGGGCGACCTGACCCAGATCACCGGGCAGGCCCCGGTCGTTTCCCGGGCCAAGAAATCGATCTCGGCTTTCAAGCTCCGCAAGGGCCTGCCGATCGCCTGTCTTCGTCACCCTCCGCCAGCGGCGGATGTACGAATTCTACGACCGGCTGGTCAACATCGTCCTTCCCCGCGTCCGCGACTTCCGGGGCGTTTCGCCCAAGGCCTTCGACGGCCGGGGCAATTACACCCTGGGCCTGCGGGACCAGCTCGTCTTCCCCGAAATCGACTACACCAAGGTGGAGCGCCCCGGGGGATGAACATCACCATCGTCACCACGGCCCGGACCGACGCCGAGGCCATGGCCCTGCTCCGCAAACTGGGAATGCCCTTCCGCGAGACGGCTTAAGAGAGGTTTTCATGTCCACGACATCGGCTTACGCGAAATTTCTTCGAACCCCCAAGTACGCCATCCGGACCCGGCGGCGCTGCAAGATCTGCGGACGCTCCCGGGGATATTACCGGAAGTTCGAAATGTGCCGGCTGTGCTTCCGGGACTTGGCCCACCGGGGCGAAATCCCGGGCGTCGTCAAGGCCTCTTGGTAAGGGCCGGAAAGGACCATCAACATGAGTGTCACGGATCCCATCGCCGACATGCTGACCCGGCTGCGCAACGCCGCCCTCATGCGGAAGCGGGAAGTCCAGATGCCCGTCTCCCGTCTGAAGACGGAGATCGCCAAGATCCTCAAGGAAGAGGGTTTTATCCGCAACTACAAAGTCATCGACGACGGTCCCCAGGGCGATCCTGGCCGTCACGCTGAAATACACCGAAGGCAACCAGAGCGTTTTGGCCGGCGCCCGGCGCGTCTCCAAACCCGGTTGCCGGGTCTACTGCACCAGGGACACGGTCCCGAAGGTTTACGACGGGCTGGGAGTGGCGATCATCAGCACCTCCCGCGGGGTCCTCTCCGGGACGAAATGCGAGGAGCTCGGCCTCGGCGGAGAGGTGCTCTGCACCGTCTGGTGAGAGACCCGAAGGAAGGGGACGAACCATGTCACGCATAGGCAAACGGCCGATCGTCTTGCCCGCGGGCGTCAAAGCCGCGGTCTATCCCGACCGGATCGAAATCGAGGGAAAGAAGGGCAAGCTCACGACCCCGCTCTACGAGGGGATCACGGCGAGCCTCGAGGGCGTCGAACCTCATCCTCGTCCGGTCCGACGACACCAAGCAGCGAAAAATGTACCACGGGCTCTGCCGGGCCCTGGCCCAGAACGCCGTCACCGGCGTCTCGACCGGGTTCCAGAAACAGCTGGAAATCGTCGGCGTCGGCTACAAGGCCCGAATCGACAAAAACCAGCTCGAGCTGAGCGTCGGGATACTCCAAACCCAAGCTGTATCCGATCCCGTCCGACGTGGAGGTCGTGTGCGAAAAGCCCACCCTCATCACCGTCCGGGGGATCGATCGGCAGCGGGTCGGACAGGTTGCGGACGACATCAAGCGGTTCCGCAAGCCCGACCCGTACAAGCTCAAAGGGGTGCGCTATGTCGGAGAGAAACTCATCAAGAAAGAACGGAAGGCGGGGGTGAGCGGTGCTTAAAGACAAGATCAAAATCCGCAGTGAACGGGACGACCGGCTTGCGGCAGAGAATCCGCCGCAAGATCCGGGGAACGGCCGACCGGCCCCGGGTGTTCGTCTTCAAGAGCAACCGGTACATCTACACCCAGGCGATCAATGACGAGACCGGTTCGGTGGTTGCGTCCGCCTCGACCCTGGAGAAGGATCTCCGGGCGGGGATCAAGAAGCACCAAGAACCTGGCCGGCTGCGAGAAGCTGGGCGAAGTCCTCGCCCGGCGGCTCAAGGACCGGAACATCGAGAAGATTGTCTTCGACCGCGGCGTGTATCCCTACCACGGCCGGGTCAAGGCCGTCGCCGAAGCCATGCGCAAGGGCGGCCTGGTCTTTTAACGCGGACCGGAAGGAGAATACAGGTGCAATCAGATTCGCAACGCGGTCAAGGCAACCGTCCTCCCCGGCCCCGTCTCGATGACGGAACGGAGCTCAAGGACCAGGTCATCACCATCCGCCGGGTGACGAAAGTCGTCAAAGGCGGCAAGAACCTGAGCTTCGCGGCCCTGGTGGCCGTCGGCGACGAGCGCGGCCAGGTCGGCATCGGCAAGGGCAAGGCCCGCGAGGTCCCCTCGGCGATCGCCAAGGCCGTCGAACACGCCAAAAAACATATCGTCAAGATTCAGCTGGCCGACACGACGATCCCCCATATGATCCGGGGCGCGGCCGATGCCGGAGTGGTTATCCTCCGTCCCGCCTCCAAAGGGACGGGCGTCATCGCCGGCGGCGCGGTCCGGGTTATCCTCGAGCTGGCCGGAATCAAGGACATCCTGACCAAGTCCATCCGAAGCTCCAATCCGATCAGCGTCGCCCATGCCACGATGGACGCCCTGACGAAGCTCAAAAACCCCGACCAGATCATCAAAGACCGGGGCAAGGCGAAAGTGACGGCCGAAAAATGAGCGCCTCAGCCCCCCGGAAAATAAAAATCACCCTGTTCCGGAGCCTCATCGGCTATCCGGAAAGCCAGCGGCTCGTCGCCCGGGGCCTGGGCTTGGGCAAGCCGGGCTCCTCGGTCGTCCGTGAGGACACCCCGTCCATTCGCGGCATGATCCGCAAGATCACCCATGTCCTGAAAGTGGAGGACGCCGAATGAACCTCAGTCAAATCCATCCCGCCAAAGGCGCTCATAAGCAAGCCCGGAGGGTCGGGCGCGGGCCCGGCTCGGGCCGGGGCAAGACCGCGGGCCGCGGAAGCAAGGGCCAGCTGCAAGGCGCCGGTTACAAGTCCATGCGCGGATTCGAGGGCGGCCAGATGCCGCTCGTCCGCCGGGTTCCGAAGCGCGGATTCACCAACATCTTCCGCAAGGAAGCGGTCGCCATCAACCTCGACCGACTGGCCAGGGTCGCCGGGGCCGAAATCGGTCCGGCCGAAATGGCCGCCGCCGGCGCCTTGAAGCCGGTCTCCGCCCGGGTCAAGATCCTCGGCCGCGGCGAGATCACCGAAGCCAAGACCATCCGGGCCCACCAGTTCTCCGCGTCGGCGATTAAGAAGATCGAGGCGGCCGGGGGCAAAGCCGTCATTATCGAGTGATCGTCATGCTCGACAGCATCCGCAATATCTTCAGCATCCCGGACCTCCGGAAGAGGGTCTTTTTTACCCTGCTTCTGCTGGCGATCTACCGGATCGGCGGGCAGATCCCGAATCCGGGCATCAGCGCGTCCGCCCTGGCCGAATTCTGGCAGGTCCAGAAAGGGACGATCCTCGGGTTCATCGACCTGTTCTCCGGGCAGTACATGTCCCGGATGACGATCTTCGCCCTGGGGATCATGCCCTACATCAGCTCCTCGATCATCCTCCAGCTCCTGACCGTCGTCTGGCCGTACCTCGAGCGCCTGTCCAAGGAAGGGGAGCTAGGCCGGAAAAAGATCACCCAGTTCACCCGCTACGGCACGATCGTCATCTGCGTCATCCAGGCCTGGGGCATCGCCATCTTCCTCCAGGGCCTGACCAGCCCGACCGGGGCGCCGGTCGTTCCCAATCCGGGGATCGGCTTCATCCTCCTGACGGTCCTGACCCTGACGACAGGAACGGTCTTCGTCATGTGGCTGGGCGAGCAGATCTCCGAGCGGGGGATCGGCAACGGCATTTCCCTGATCATCTTCGCCGGGATCGTCGCCCGGTTTCCGGCCGGCCTGATTAACATCGTCACCGGGCTGAAGACCGGCGACTGGAATCCGATCAAGATCATCCTGATGGGCGCGATGATGATCGGCGTCATCGCCTTCATCGTCTTCGTCGAGCGGGGCCAGCGCCGCATCCCGGTCTCCTACGCCAAGCGCGTTGTCGGCCGGAAAGTTTTCGGCGGGCAGAGCACCCACCTTCCCCTGCGGGTCAACACCGGCGGCGTCATCCCGATCATCTTCGCCGCCTCGATCATCACCATCCCGGCGACAATCGCGGCGATGGTCAAGATCCCGGCCTTCCAGACGTTCTCCCGGTGGTTCAACATCGGGATGCCGCTCTATCACCTCGTTTATATCGCCGCGATCATCTTTTTCACCTATTTCTACGTTTCGATCATCTTCAACCCCAACGACGTCGCCGAGAACCTCCGCAAGTACGGCGGCTTCATCCCGGGGATCCGTCCGGGCAAGAACACTTCGGATACGATCGACGAGATCCTTTCCCGGATCACCCTGGTGGGGGCGATCTACCTGGCGGTGATCGCCATCCTTCCGGATTTCTTGACGAACGGCTTCAAGGTCCAGTACCTGCCGTTCATCGGCGAATGGCTGGACCGGGTGATGCCGCAGTGGTTTACCCAGGGCCTCAACGTCCAGTTCATGTTCGGCGGCACCTCCATCCTGATCGTCGTCGGCGTGGCCATGGACACCCTCCAGCAGATCGAGTCCCAGCTCGTGATGCGCCATTACGACGGCTTTATGCGCCATGGCCGGGTTCACGGGAGGCGCGGATGAGGCTGATCTTCCTCGGCGCGCCGGGCAGCGGGAAGGGAACCCTGGGAGAAATGGTCTCCCGGGCGACCGGTTTTCCCCGCGTGTCGACCGGCGACCTTCTTCGGAAGGCCGTCCGGGAGGGCACCCCGGTGGGCCGAAAAGCCGAGGCGGTCATGAAGGCCGGCGGGCTGGTCGACGACGCAACCGTCACCGAGCTGGTCCGCGACCGGATCGCCGCCCCGGACTGCCTCGGCGGTTATATCCTGGACGGCTATCCGCGGACAATCGCCCAGGCCCTGGCGGTCGAGACGATCGACCCGGTCCGGCCGGAGCTCGTGATCGACCTCACGGTCGGGGAAGAGTCCATCGTCGAGCGGCTCAGCGGCCGGCGCGTCTGCCCGGCCTGCGGGGCCGTCTGCCATGTGACCCGGAAGCCCCCCAAGGCCGCCGGCGTTTGCGATGTCTGCGGTGGAGAACTGGTCCGGCGGCCGGACGACGACCCGGCGACGGTCCGGGAGCGACTTCGGGTTTACCACGAGGCCACGGCTCCCCTGGAGGATTACTACCGGGCCAAGGGGACCTACCGGGCGGTGGACGGCGAGGGTTATGCCGAAGATGTTTATCGCGCGGATCGTCGCGCTGATGGCCAAGGAGGGGCGCCCCCTGTGATCGTCTATAAGACCGAAGCCGAGATCGCCCGGATGCGGGAAAGCTCCCTCATCACCGGGACGATTTTGGCCGAGCTCGGGGACTTGATCGAGCCGGGCTTGCGGACGGCCGATCTCGACGCCCACGCCGAGCGCCGCACCCTGGAGCTCGGAGCCAAGCCCGCTTTCAAGGGCTATCGCGGCTTCCCGGGATCGATTTGCGTGTCGATCAACGAGGAGGTCATCCATGGCTCCCCATCGTCGCGGAAATTGAAGGAAGGGGACTTGGTCAGCATCGATTTCGGCGTCTTGTATGAAGGCTACTACGGCGACGCCGCCCGGACGTATCCGGTCGGCCGGGTCGCGCCGGACGCCCTCCGGCTGGTCCGGATCGCCGAGGAATCCTTCGCCAACGGCCTCCTTCGGTTCGTTGAGGGCAACCATCTCTCGGATATCTCCCATGCCATCCAGACCGTCGTCGAGAACGCCGGTTTTTCGGTCATCCGCTCGTTCGTCGGCCACGGCATCGGCCAGGATCTGCACGAGGACCCGCAGCTTCCGAACTTCGGATTCCCCGGCCGCGGGCCGCGGATCCGCAAGGGCCTCGTCCTGGCCATCGAGCCGATGATCGCGGCCGGACGGTGGGAAGTGGACATCCTGAGCGACGGCTGGACGGCCGTCACCCGGGACCGCAGCCTGGCCGCCCATTTCGAAGAAACCGTCGCCCTGACCGAACGGGGCGTCGAGGTCCTGAGCCGGGTCCAGACGACGGCCGGTGCGCCGGCCGGCAAGGAGCTGCCGTATGCCTAAAGAGGACGTCTTCGAAGCCGAAGGCGTGGTCCACGAGACGCTGCCCAACGCCATGTTCCGGGTGGAACTGCAGAACAAGCACGTCATCCTGGCCCACATTTCCGGCAAGATGAGAAAACATTTCATCCGGATCCTTCCCGGGGACCGGGTCCTGGTCGAGATCTCGCCCTACGACCTGACCAAGGGACGGATCACGTATCGCTTCAAATAAAGGACAAGGGGACACGACATGAAAGTCAGAGCCTCCGTTAAAAAAATCTGCCGCAACTGCAAAATCATCCGGCGCAAGGGATTGGTCCGGATCATTTGCACGAACCCCCGGCACAAACAACGTCAAGGATAAGGACGGCAACCCATGGCACGTATCGCAGGCATCACGCTTCCGCCGGACAAGCGCATCGAGATCGGGCTGACCTACATTTTCGGGATCGGCCGATCCAAGTCCGTTAAGCTCCTCGAAGAGGCCAAGATCGACAAGAACAAGAAGGTCAAGGCCTTGACCGAGGAGGAAATCAACAAAATCCGCCAGATCATCGAAAAGCGGGAGAAAATCGAGGGCGACCTCCGCAAGGATGTCAGCCTCGCCATCAAACGCCTTATCGATATCGGCTGCTACCGCGGCCAGCGGCATAAAAGGAAACTCCCGGTCCGGGGCCAGAGGACGAAGACCAACGCCCGAACCCGGAAGGGCCCCCGCGGGCACTCGATCAAGAAATTGAAACCCGCCGCCAAATCATAAGGAAGGGAACATCGCATGGCCACGACGAAAGCGAAAACCAGGACCAAAAAGAAAGTCCGCAAGGACATCGGCTACGGAACCGCCCACATCCAGTCGACGTTCAACAACACGATCATTACGATCAGCGACCATCAAGGGAACGCGGTCTGTTGGACGAGCGCCGGAACAGTCGGCTTCAAGGGCGCCCGGAAAGGGACGCCGTTCGCGGCCCAGCTGGCCGGCAAGGAAGCCGCGACCAAAGCCCGCGAATTCGGCGTCCGGTACCTCGACGTCCGGGTCAACGGCCCGGGCGCCGGCCGGGAATCGGCCATCCGGTCCCTTCAGAGCGGCGGGGTCGAGATCCGCTCGATCAAGGACGTCACCCCGATCCCCCATAACGGCTGCCGCGTCCGCCGCCGCCGCCGGGTTTAAGGAGAGCCTTCATGTCCCGATATCGCGAACCCCTCTGCCGGCTCTGCCGGGTCGAAAAGACGAAGCTCTTTCTCAAAGGGCACAAGTGCCTGACCGATAAGTGCCCGGTCGAACGGCGGGCTTACGCCCCCGGTCAACACGGCCGGAACCGTCGCCGGATCCTCGGCTACGGCCTCCAGCTCCGGGAAAAGCAGAAGATGAAACGGTTCTATGGGATGTCCGAAAAGCAGTTCCGCCTGTTCTTCGAGCGGGCCGAGCAGACCAAGGGCATCACCGGCGAAATCCTGCTCCAGATGCTCGAGCGGCGCCTGGACAATCTCCTTTATATCGCCGGCTATGCCCATTCCCGGGCCCATGCCCGGCAGCTCGTGTCCCACGGCCATGTCATGGTCAACGGCGGCCGGGTCGCCGTTCCCTCGTTCATGGTCAAGGCCAACGACTTGGTCGGATTCCGTCCCCAATCGGTGAAGTCCGAGGATATGAAGGCCGTAGCCGAGGCTCATGCCGGCAAGGCCGTCCCCGGCTGGATTCAAATCGACCGGGAGAATATTCAGGCCCGCGTCGTCGCCCTGCCCACCCGGGCGGACGTGACGCTCATGGTCGAAGAGCATATGATCGTCGAGCTCTACTCGAAGTAGCGCCCGGCCCGCAACTCGGTATCCGGAAGGAGGAGCCATGACCGAATTCGGTTTTCAGCGGCCCAAGCTGTTGGATTGCGACTACGAAACCCTGACCTCGACCTACGGCCGGTTCACGGCCCAGCCGTTTGAACGCGGCTTCGCGACGACGGTCGGCAACGCCCTGCGGCGGATTCTGCTGTCCTCGATCGAGGGGGCGGCCATCACCGCCGTCCGGATCCAGGGAGTCCTGCATGAATTTTCGACCATCCCCGGGGTTGTCGAGGACGTGACCGACGTCATTCTCAACCTAAAGTCGGTGCCCCTGAAGCTCAAGGGCGCCGGGCCGAAGACGATGACCCTCCGCAAGGAGGGCCCGGGGACGGCCACCTCGGCCGACCTCCAGGGCGACGGCGACATCGAGGTTCTCAAGAAGGACGTTTTGATCGCCTCGCTCGATAAGGACGGAGTCCTCGACGCCGAGCTGATCATCGACAACAACCGGGGGTATATTACCGCCGACCAGAACTTCGACGAGACCCACAGCATCGACACGATCCCCCTGGATTCGGCCCATTCGCCTGTCCTCAAGGTCAATTACCGCGTCGAGCCGGCCCGCGTCGGCAAGCGGATCGATTATGAAAAGCTGACCTTGGAGATCTGGACGACGGGCGCGGTCGCGCCGGTCGAGGCCCTGGCCCAGGCGGCCAAGGTGATGCGGGACCATCTCGTCATCTTTCTGAACGTCGTTGACGAGCGGGCCGACAACGAGCCGGTGACGGCCAAGCGGGAGATCCCGTTCTTTGGCCAGGCCGACGTTCTGGCCAAGCCGATCGAGCACCTCGAGCTGTCGGTCCGGTCGAACAACTGCTTGCGTTCGGCCGGGATCGAAAAAATCCATGAGCTCGTCATCAAGAGCGAAGACGAGCTGTTGAAGACGAAGAATTTCGGCCGGAAGTCCCTGGAGGAGATCAAGAGCACGTTGATCAACCTTGGACTCGGCCTGAGCCTCGACCTCCACCCGAAGCTGCTCGAACGGGTCAAGGGCGAGGTCAAGGATAAACCCAAGGAGACGGGCGAATGAGGCATCGTTTAAGCGGAAGAAAGCTGGGGCGGACCACGGCCCACCGGGAGATGCTCCTGCGGAACCTGGCCACCTCGCTGATCGAAAAGGAACGGGTCCGGACGACGACCGCCAAAGCCAAGGAGCTCCGGCCCTTTGTGGAAAAGCTGATCACCATGGGCAAATCGGGGACCCTGGCCGCCCGGCGGCGGGCCCTGGGCCTCACGACCAAGGAAGACGCCGTGACCCGGCTGTTTGAGACGGTCGCCCCGCGGTTTGCCGAACGGTCCGGCGGCTATACCCGGATCGTCAAGCTCGGCCCCCGCAAAGGCGACGGGGCGGAGATGGCCGTGATCGAGCTGGTCGGCTCCGAGTTCAAGCCCAAGGAAAAGAAGAAAAAGGATAAAGACAAGGGCAAGAAGCCGGCCAAGGGCTGAGCCCTCCTCCAGTCAACCAACGCCCGTCCCGCCAGCCAGGCGGGGCGGGCTTTTTTTTTATCGTCCGTTATTTTGCCGAACCGAGAAGCTTCTTGAAGGCTTCGTCGTCCGTCTTAAAATCCCGGGCCGCCTGGCCGACCCGGACGATCCTGATGCTCCTGATCGTCTCGCCCTTTTTCAACTGCGGGAGGAGATCCAGGCCGGCGATCGTTTTTCCGATCGCGGTGAACTTCGCGTCCAGCCCGGCGTTCTTTTGCAGGGTCAGGTAAAGGGCGTTCGGGCCGGAAAGGCCCAAAACTCCCGGGCCGTCGTGCTTGAGGGCGGGATTGGGGGTGAGAGGCAGGCTGGTGATTGCGACGGATTTTTGGACCTCGGAAACGATCAGGCCCTTGATCATCCTGTCCGCGACTTCGAGGGTCCCGATCGGGGGGATCTCCGGCCGCGGCTGTCCCGGGGCTCCCGGCCCCCGGCCGCCCATGCCCTGCGGGCCGGCCGCCGGCGCCTTTCCTTCGACGATGCGGATAAAGTTGGCCGTCTGCAGGGGGGCGCCAAGATAGTCGAGGGTCGTCATGATCTGCTTCGGGGCGTCCGCCGGTCCGAACGTGAACGCGGCGAACAGCCCGTCGGGGAGGTAAACGCCCTCGCGCGGGAGGGCTTTCTCGAGATTAGCCGCCCCGAAAGCAACCACCGCGGTGACCAGGGCGGAATGCTTTTGGTGTTCGGTGTACGGCACGAGCTCGCTGTAGGTGTCGGCCAGGGTGTGCCAGGCGTGCATGTAGTTGTAGTCGGTCTGGGTCCGGAATCCCAGGGTGGGGATACCCACCATTTCGAATGAGGAGGAGTCCGTGCCGCCGGCGCTCGTCGCATGAGCCCGCGGGAGCGTCCGCTCGACCTTGAACGGCCACTTCGGGTTGAGGCTCGCCAGGGGCGCTGAGATCCGCTGGATATCCGCATACCAGGTCTCGGGAACCGCGGCCCCGGTGATAGCGCTCGGGCTGCCGTCGCGGTTGATCATCATGAAGATTTTCGACTGGATGTCGGGGCGCTTTCTCAGCCAGGCCTGGGAGCCGATCAGACCGGACTCCTCGGCGGCGAAGAGGTTGACGATAATGGAGCGTTTCGGCCGTCCGCCGGCGGCCGTGATCAGACGGACGGCTTCCATGGCCGGGGCGAAGCCCGACCCATCGTCGACCCCGCCGGTCGCGCCGCTGAAGCAGTCGAAGTGGCCCCCCAGGACGATGTATTCATCGGGATACGTCGTACCCCGGAGCATGGCGACGACGTTGTGGTATTTGACCGGGCCCATCTTGAACCAGTTCCGGATGTCGAATTCCAGCTCGACCTTTTCCCCTTTCTCGACCAAGGCCTTGATTTCGTTGTACTGCGGCTCAGCCAGCTTGATATCCGGCAGGACGGGAAGCTTGTCCCAGGATGCGACATGGCCGTCGAGAATCCGGAACGGCTCCGTTTTGGAGAGCTGGATGGTGCCCAGGGCGCCGGCCTCGACCATCATCCGGGTCAGCGGGGGAATGAGGCTGGAATCGGTGTATTCCGGCGTGCCCCGGCGGCCGTCACGGGCAAAGCCGGTGTTTTCGCCCGAAATCAGGATCCAGGCGCCTTTGACCGCGTCCCCGGCGGCCCGAACCTCGGCGATGGCGGCTTCAACGGCGGCCCGTTTTTTCTCGAAATTCTCCGGCGTGGATCCCCGGCCGGGAATGGAAAAGGGGTCGGCCTTCAGAATGATGACGTGTCCGCGCTGGACGCCCTTCGTCCCGGCGGTGAAACTGGGCGTTCCGAACCAGAGCGCCTTTTCTGCCGGTTTGATCATCCGGCCGGACCACGGGCCGCGATTGAAGCCGACCGGAACCTCGCCGGCCTCGTCAAGCTCCGCTTCGAGCCCCCACTGCTTGAACTGCCAGACCGCCCACTCCGCCGCATCGTTGTAGGCATTGGTGCCCGATTCCCGGCCGCCGAAGCGATTGCTGGCGTAGTCGTTCCAGGTCATGACCTGGTTATCGGTCCGGCCGATCTCGATGATCTTTTGGACGATCAGGTCATCCGGGGATTTCGCCGGGGCTTGGAAGCTGACGACGGTGGCCGCCAGGGTGAAGACGGCGACGAAGAAAAAAAGCGCGCGCTTTCTCATGAGTCCTCCGTTCCGGTCATGGATCAATAGGCGAAATCATATGCTCGGCCCCGAACCCTTGTCAACCGTAAATCCAAATCCGTTGCCCTTTTTTCGAACCATCGGCCGGGGCCCCGGAACGAAATCCGTCGTTACGAGGCCAGAGCCAGCCTGGCGATTTCGAGGGCGACCTGCCCTAAACGGGGCTCGCCGGCGCTCCGGTTGGAGAGAAGAATCACGCAGAGGTCCTCCTCGGGCAGGAAGAGCATCCACGTGCAGACGCCAGGAAGCGAGCCGCCTTTCATATAAACCGTTCTTTGGCCGAGCCGGTCGATCTGCCAGCCCCCTAAAGCGCCTCCGGCCGTTTTTCCTCCCGCCAGCCGGACAGGTTCCAGGGACTGGGCCAACATAGCCCTTCCGAGAAGCTTGCCGTCGGCCAGCCCCCGGTAAAACGCGTAAAGATCATCTACGGTTGAAAGACAGCCGCCCGAAGCGTAAAGGCAGGACATGGTGTAATAACGGACATTCCTGAATCTCGTCCAGTCCAGAGACTCATCCTTATTGCGGAACGGCTCATAGCTCGCTGCCCGGCCCGGGATGACGGTCAGCTCCTCGTCATAATATGTTTGCCGGAGACTCAACGGCCGCAGGACGAGATCCTGAAGAGAGGCCGCGAACGGCTGTCCGGTAACTTTCTCCAGGATTGCCCCGAGGAGAATATAATTGGAATTGCTGTAGGCCATTCGTTCGCCGGGAACGAAATCCGCGTCCCGGTCTATGAAGGAATCAATTAATTCCCGAGCGGTATACTCTCCGCGAACCCAGAGCATATTGTCCGGTCGGTCCAGATAATCGTGAACACCGGACGTGTGGCCGAGGAGATCACGGAGGGCGGGTACACCTTTTTTCCAGGGATAATCGGGCAAATACTTCGAGACCGGATCGTCCAGCCCGAGCCGGCCCTTCTCGGCCAGAATGAGGATAGCGGCGGATGTGAATACTTTTGTGACCGAGGCGAGGCGGAAGACCGTCTGCGGCGACACGGTCTTTTCATGCTCGAGGTTTGCCAGCCCGTATCCCTTGCGAAGGATCACCGCTCCCTTCTTGGCCACGAGAACCGCCATCCCCGGCGCGGATTGCGGGTATCGAGCGGCCAAAAGGGCGTCGATGCGGCCGGTGGCATCCTCCGAATTCGAGCTTGGGGGCCGAGCGCCGGCCGGGCCGGCAAGAATCAGGAGGGCGGCGATTCCCGGGGCGGTCCAGGCGAAGACGGATCGTTTCATCGGAAGCTCCCTTTGCCGGAATTATCTTCCGGTCGATCAGTCTTTTCAAGCGGACAGACTGCTTGACAGCCGATCGCGGTGAAAAAAGGGATGAGGGTATGCGTATCCCCTCGAGGGATCAGGCTTTTCCTTCTGTTCCGGCTGCGCCCCGGTCTGCGGGAATTACGATTCGGCCAGGTATTTTTCCCGCGGGTCGCCGCTCCTTTGGCGGAACATGATCGGGATGCGATCGTGGAGGGGCGCGCCGATCTGGATGAGCTCCCAATCCTTGTCGTGTTCCCTGATGACGCGGCGGAGCAGGGCGATCCGGTCTTCGACGACGGTTTCGTCGGTGACCAGGCCGACAATCTCCACCCGGTACTTGAGGGTTTGTTTCCTACCGTTGATCTTGACGTCGATCTCGATGTTTTGCTCGGAATCGAGCGTCGGGATTTGGAGGATGACTTCCTTCATCTCGGCTCCTTTATGCCGGCTTTTTCCTGATCCGGTAAAGGACTTCTCCCAGGCAGACGGCATCGTTGACGGCCGCAATATAGAATCCCGGCATGTACTGGACCTTCTGACCGAGCTTGCGCTCCGGGAGACGGTCAAGAAGCGACTGGGCCTCCCAGTCGATGTCGGCGGACCGGAGCAAAACGGGTTCGCCGGCCGCGACGATGGTCGCGAGGGCGTCCTTGAGGCTCATGAAAGTACTCATCGCAACTCCTTGGTCGCGTCCGGGGGTCCGTTCGCAACTTTAAAAATAAGCAATATTCGTGCCACATAGGGATAGACGATTATTACGCTGAAAGAGATGCTTTTCCGCGGACATCTGTCCGAAAACAAGGCGCCATCGTCCGGAACCGGACAAGCCAGCTCGTCTCCCACCCGCCTTCCTTGACACGTCTTCCCGCTCGGAAATATCATGCTTCCGCCGTCCCGGATCGTCCGACCGAAAGGATCCGCCATGAATCGAATGCGCCCTTCGTTTCTTCCGGCCGCCTTGATCGCCGCCTCCAGCCTCATCCTCATCGGAGCCCAAATGAACGACCAGATGAACGTCCCTTTCCGCGTCCATATTCTTTCCTCGAGCCATCAGGACATCGCCTGGATGGACAGCCCCGAGGCCTGCATCAAATACCGGGACGAGAGCTGCATCACCCCCGCCCTGGAGATGATGCGGACCCATCCGGACTACCGCTTTGTGATGGAAAACGCCCTCAACCTGCGCGAGTACCTGGACCGCCATCCCGACCGGCGGGCCGAGATCGAGCGGTATATGCGCGATGGCCGTCTGGAATGGGGGGCAACCTATACCCAACCCTACGAATCGCTTCTCAGCGGCGAGCAGCTCGTTCGCCAAGTGTATTTCGGCCGGGGCTGGATCGTCCGCAACTTCCCCGGCTGCGACGCCCGGGTCTATTTCAATCCCGATGTCCCCGGCCGGTCCCTCCAGATGCAGCAGATCCTGGGGAAGGCTGGAGTTCCCTATATGGTCATCAGCCGATACCACGAGGGCTTCTACCGCTGGACGAGCCCGGATGGAACGTCCGTCCTGGCTTACTCGCCCGGCCACTACGGCAACTCCTCGGCCCTGCTCAACGCCAAACCGGCCGAGGCCGCGGTCAAGGCCATTGCGGCCAAGCTGGAGACGATGGCCCCGCGCTATCAGCAGGGCGGCTGGCCGGCCGAGATGCCGCTCCTTCATTCCGAGGACTTTTCCAAGCCGACCGACTACCGGCCCCTCATCGCCTTGTGGAACGAGTCCCGGCCCGGGACGACGATGCAGTATGCCTCGGCCCGAAGCTTTTTCGAAGCCCTGGACAAGGGGACGCCGGATTTCCCCAAGGTCGAGGGAGAGCGGCCTAATCTCTGGCTCTATATCCACGGCCCGACCCACCATTGGGCTATCGACGCCCAGCGCCGGGCGGGAAGGCTGCTGCCGGCGGCCGAGATGTTCGGCGTCGCGGCCGCGCTTCTGGACAATTCGTGGAGCGGATACCCGGCGGCTGAGCTGACCGAGGCTTGGCGTTGCGCGGTTTATCCCGACCATGGCTGGGGCGGCAAGGAGGGTCAGATCACGGACCGGCTGTTTAAAAAAACCTACGAGTTCGCCGCGGATACGGGAGAGGCCCTGCTGGCCAAGGCCCAGAAGTCGATCGCTGCCCGGGTTCGGACAGCCCCGGATAAAGGAATCCCCATCGTTGTCTTCAACGACCAGGCCTGGGTCCGGTCGGGCCCGGTCGCGGTCGAGATCCCCAAGCCCGCTGGCGCCTTTACAATCAGAAGCGCCGACGGTGAAGCGGCGGTATGTCAGCGCCTCGCCCCGATCCCCGGCCAGGCCCCCGGGAGGGAAAGGGTGGAGATCATCGCCCGCGACATTCCGCCCGCCGGATACGCGACTTATTACCTGATGACCGGCGGGGGAGAGGCGAAGGCGGCGGCCGCCGGCCCCGCGTCGCCCGGCGTTTATGAGAACCCCTTTTACAAGGCCGTGTTTGCCGGCGGAGGGCTTCGTTCCCTCTATGACAAACAGCTCGGCCGAGAGGTCCTGAAGACGGATAGGTTCCTCGGGTTTGAGGTCTTTACCATGAAGTCCGTCGGCAACGGCGCCGGCGAATTCGGCCGCGTCCAGGCCCCGACGATGGAGGGCTTCGACCAGCTGAGCCGCCGCGGCGCCGTCTGGGCGTTTGCCGCGGCCGAGTCCGGCCCGGTCAAGGACGTGTTCGTCTTCCGCCAAGTCCTGACGGACTGCACGGTTGAGGAGCGGCTGATTTTTTACAAGACGATCAAGCGGATTGACTGCGAAATCGGGCTCCTGGGCTGGGACGGCTCGCCCTATCGCGAATACCGCCTGGCCGTCCCGGTCGCGGCCGGAGCCGCGGGGCGCCAGATCGCCTACGAGGTCCCGATGGGCGTCGTGGAGGTCGGCAAGAGAGAGGCCAAGGGCACGGGCGGACCGGCCTACGGCTCGCTCGTTTACGACCAGGAGATGGCGGATATCCGCCCGCGCGAGGTTCAGCGCTTCCTCCAGGCGGGGGATAGGACGATCGGGGTGACCCTGACGACCTCGGTCGCCGTCAACGATTATGCCGACCCGACGGACAATCCCGTCGGGTATCCTGTCCTGCAGGCCGTCTTGCTGGCCTCGCGCCGCAGCTGCCACGGCCAGGGGAACTGGTATCTTCAGGAGGGAGACCATCGTTTCATCTTCAGCCTGACGAGTCACGAGCCCGGCTGGAGAAACGGCTACAAAGAAGGGATCGGGGCCGCCCACGAGCTGCGGGGCGTCGTTTTATCCCAGGCCGGGCCGGGGGCTTCGCTGCCGGAGAAAGAAAGCTTCTTCGCCTTTTCGGCCGGCCATGTCCTGTTGGGGACGGTCAAGAAAGCCGAGGACGACAACAGCGTCATCCTCCGCTGCTACGATCTTGAAGGCCGATCGGCCGACGTCCGCCTGGGCGGGAGCCTGCGCTGGGCCGGGGCCGAGACGACGAACATCATCGAGCTCGAACCGAAGCCCCTGCCCTCCGGCCCATCCGGAGTCGCGTTTAAAGTCGGCCCGTATGCCATCGAAACGCTCAAGCTCAAGCCCGCGTCCCCGGTCCGCTGAAGAAAAGGGAGACACAATACCCATTTCCCTTTTTCGTTCCTTGACAGGGCCTACGGCAGGCTCTATGATCCCCCTAACCTGATTGGAGATGGTTGAGGCGAGAAGAGGGGAACATCGAACCCGGGAGGCGGTGATGAGAAAACGACTGCGCTTCGCGCGGGGAGGGATCGCGGGCCTGGCCGTACTGGCCCTCATGTCAGGCCCGGCGGCGGCCGGCGGGCAGGATTTTTCCAAGATCAAGGTGACCATGACCATGGTGTCAGACGGCGTTTACCTGATCACCGGCGCCGGCGGCAATATCGTCGCCTTGGTCGGCGAGGCCGGGGCCGTGCTGGTGGACAGCCAGTTTGCCGAGCTCCACGACAAGATCGTCGAGGCCGTCTCCTCCGTCGGCAAGGGACCGATCCGCTATATCCTGAACACCAACTGGCACTACGACCACGCCCTCGGCAATGAAGCTTTTCACAAAGCCGGGGCCGTCATTATCGGGCAGGCAAACTGCGCCGCGCGGATGCCGTCCGAACAGAAGCATGCGGTCATCGACGGGGCGACGCCGGCCTACCCTGCGGGGGCCTGGCCCGAGGTGACGTTTGCCGATTCACTGACGCTGCGCCTCAACGGCGAAGAGATCGAAGCCCTGCATTTCCCCGGTGCGCATTCGGACGCCGATGCCCTCTATCGCTTTAAAAAGGCCAACGTAATCCATACGGGGGATCTTTTCTTTTCGGCCGGGTATCCGTATATCGATATCGGCAACGGCGGTTCGATCGATGGAATGATCGCCGCGGCGGAGAGGATCCTTGCCCTGGCCGATGAGCGAACCAAGCTCATCCCCGGCCACGGCCCCCTGGCTGACCGCACGCGCCTCGGCGCGTACCGGACGATGCTGGTCGAAGTGAGGGCGCGGGTTGCCAAGCTGATTAAGGATGGCAGGACCGAGGCCGAGGCGATCGCCGCCAAACCGACGGCTGATCTCGACGCGTCATGGAAGGGCGGGATGCCGCCCGCGGGGATCGTCGCCCTGGTCTACCGGAGCCTTAAAACCAAAAATTGACTTCAGACCGACTGGGCCCTGTCCGGCGAGAGAGCGGTCGGGCGAAAACGGCGGAAAATTTCGGCGTGTTCCGGCTGAGGCAAAGGAAACGATTTCTAATTTGATTGAGGGCGCGCTTCCCCTCAATAAACCGATGCGGTCATCGTCTTTCGGGGAGCCGCCTCCACATCGACGAACGAATAGAGATTCCCCATTTCATCGGCTGCGGTTTGAGCCGGGAGATTCCTGGACCCGATCCGAAGGGTCTTGTGAGCGCCGTAGAAGGAAGCCCGCCATTTCAGGATGTCGGCGCCGCCGTTGGTGAAGGCGGTCTTCGTCGCGCCGTCATGGCGGATCGTCACGGTCGCATTCAGAACGGGCAAGTCCGCGACTTCGGCCCATTCCGTGGCCGGGGTGAGCTGAGGAAGCGTTTGGACGATCCCTTTTGAGGCCGAAGGCCGCACCCCCATCAGGCCGGCGACGATCCCCTCCATCGCCCCGAAGGAGACTTCCGGGTATTCGCTCCGCTTCGCCCCCTTGAGCGAGAGGAGGTGCTCGTAGGCTTCGCCCGGGAGACGGCACCGGTAGAGGAGGTAGGGAAGGTGGGAGAGGTTCTCGACGTTCATCTTGCGGGCCAGGACCCGGTCCAGGACCGCTTTCGCCCGGGCGGGAGTTGAAGCAGCGTTAAACCAGACGATGTAGGTTTCGCCTTCGTTGTCGTCCCTGAGAAAATTGCCCAAGGGAGACCAGAACATTTCGAACCGGTTCTCCTTTTCGTTCCACCATTTTTCGTTGATCAGGGATTTGTAGGCGTCCGCTTTGCCGAAGAAAATCCGGGCTTTTTCATTTTCGCCCCGAAGAGCGAGCATATCGCCGTAGGCCCGGCATCCGGCCTGGAGAGCGGCGATCAAGTCGCCGGCGCAGGAAAAGTCGTCGAAGGACTCGACGTAGGAAGGAATCCCGCGGACGCGATTGAACTTGCGGTCTTCCCGGAACGGCAGGTCCGTATTGAGAAAGCAGGGCCGGTACATCAGCTGGCCGGGATTCAGCATCCAGCGGTCCAGGTAGACGGTCAGAGATTTCTCGTAGAAGTTGTTCAGGACGGGATTGTTCAGGTACTCCTTGTTCCCCGTCCATTCATAAAGGCGCCAACAGGCCTGGATGACATCGGGATTGGCGGTCAGGTTGTACCAGAACTGTTCGTCGTCCAGGTAATCGACCGGGGCCGGTTTGTCCTGACGGTTGATCTCCCAGTAGCTGCACCAATCCTTGGATTCGGAAATATTGACGGCGAATTTGGAGATCATATTGAAGTTATGCCGGGACAGGCCCAGGATTTCCCCCCCGATGCTTTGATGGGAGACGTCCCGCATGCAAAAGGCCTCCCTCCCGGGCAGAGCGGCCTCATACCAGTATCCGACGGAATCCCGGCCGTCGCGGGCGTAGCCGAGGGCTGTCTTTTTCGCCCAGTCGAACGTCTCGTTCAGCTTGAGATCCGGCGAACGGAAAACGGCGCTGCTTGAGGGCTGGGCGGCCGCACCTTGGGCTGAAAGCAGAAGGATGACCAGAAGAGAATTCATCATGGCGCCTCTCCTCCTTTGAATGACAGCTCGATCGGACGGATCGGAGCCAATATATCCAAAGCCGAAAATTCGGTCAACGCTATCCTTGACATCCGCTTGCGGCCGGAAATATCATCCTTACGGTAGAGAATCGACATGTCCGGCCGATCGATCCGATCGCTCGTCTTTTTCGTCCTGATCCTGCTGGTTTCGGAGGCGTTCCCCCTGCCTGCTTCGGATGAAGGGGAAGACCAATTCACATTTTTCGTCCTTGCCGACCCCCAGCTTGGGATGACCGCCGACAACAAGGATTTCCGTCAGGAAACGGAGAACATGGAGAAGGCGATCGCCGCGGCCAATCGCCTCAAACCGGCCTTCGTCGTCGTTTTAGGCGACCTGGTCAACCGGGAAGGGGACCCGCGGCAGGTCGCGGAATACAAGCGCCTCGCGGCCCGGCTCGATCCCTCGATCCCTCTCTACAATGTCGCCGGGAACCATGATGTCGGGACGGCGGCGACGAAGGACTCCCTGGCCGGATACCGGACGAGGTTCGGTCCGGATTATTTTGCCTTCGAAACGCATGACGTCATCGGCCTCGTCCTCAATACGTCCCTGATCAAAACCGTTCAGGGCATGGAAGAGGAGAAGGCCCGTCAAAAAGCATGGCTCGAAGGCGAGCTTCGAAAAGCGGGGGAGAAGAGGCGGAGGGTTCTGCTCTTCCAGCATATCCCCTGGTTTTTAGCCGACCCCGATGAGACGGAAAAGTACGAAAATATCGGTCCGGCGGCCCGCCGGGAATACCTCGATCTCCTCCGCTCGTCGACCGTGTCCCATGTCTTTGCCGGGCACCGGCACATGAACGGCCGGGCAAAGATCGGGGCGATCGAGATGTTGATCGTCGGCCCCGTCGGCAAACCGTTGGGGCCGGACCCGTCGGGGATTCTCCTCGTGACCGTGGGAGCGGAGGGCCTGACCTGCCGCTACGTAGCCCTGGACGACCTTCCCGCCCGTTGAGGGAGAACGCTCGATTTGGGCTCCGCCTCAAGAATGTCCGCTGGTTTTGCACCCCCCCGACCGGGAATTCCGAAACACCGAGCCTTTTCGCCTCAATGAGTGTCGCCCATCATGCCGAACCCGGACAGGCGACGGCCTTCCGGGGATTAACAATTTGTCCCCGTCCGGCATATGATAGAAGGAAGGAGGGCGATATGAATTTCAAACGAGCGCTCATCGCGATTCTGTCTGGGGTGGCCCTGGCCGCGGCCGTCCCGGGCTTGCAAAAACCGTATCCGGCCACGACCTCGGTGATCGACGGATTGAAAACCGTCATGAATCCCGCGGTTCCCCGGGACGGCCGTTTTGCCGCGGTCCTGACCGAGGAACAGTCTTGGGGAGGGGAAGGCGGTCCGGACGAGGCGATCCTCAACCGGCCGCGCGACCTCCAAGTGGACGGCCAGGGCCGGGTTTTCGTCATCGATTTTGGCGATGGGACGATCAAAGCTTATGACGGCCAAGGCCGCTTTCTCCGGACGATCGGCCGGAAAGGCCAGGGGCCGGGCGAATTCGACACGCCGGCGTATTTCGGCGTGCTTTCGGACGGGCGGATATGTCTCCTGGACTACCTCCAGCATCGTCTGACGGTCTTTTCACCCGAGGGCCAGTATCAATCCAGCTTTCCTGTGGAGGGAATCTTTCGGGCCTTGGCTGTCGACGGCCGGAACCGCCTCTACCTGGCGAAATGGGGGCAGAAAGGAGAGCCGCGGCTGTCGGCCGAATTCCGGGAAGTGCCCTACGTCACGGAAATCCTCCGGACGGATGCTGCGGGGAAGGAGTGGATGACCCTGACCGAGTTCCAGGGCGAGAACATGATCATGAAAGCCATAGGGGAGGGGGGAGTGGTCATGGCCGGGGGCCTATACACGATCGTCTGGGGCGTCGACCGAAACGGACGGATCATCGGCGGCTATAATGAAACCTATCGCGCGGTCGTCCACGGTCCCGACGGGAAGCCGGAATTCGCCTTCGGGCGGGAGTACGAATTCCTCAAGAATCCTAAATATTCCGGCGCCGTCGGGCAGAAAAAAACTCTTCCGGCTTTCACCCGGGCCATCATCTTCGACGAGCAAGGGAATTTCTGGCTTGAGTTGGCCAAGAATGCCGAGACGAAAGGCTTTACCTACGACGTCTTCTCGCCCGAAGGCCTCTTCCTCAAGCAGGTCGCGATCGACCAGAGGGTCAGGCAATTCGCAGGGGGAAGGATCTATTGCCTCGTCGAGACCGAAGAAGGATTCAACCTTGTCAAGCGGTACCGGATGGAGCTGAAGCCGGAATCGGTTTCTTGAAATCCATATCGCGGCGCTCCCTCTTGTAAATTCTCTTTATCCCGTGAGGTCGTCTTCCTTGAGAATGAGGGAGTCGTCCGGTTGCCTTGAGCCTGGTTGCTTTTCTCTCGTAACGCCTTCATATCGCAGTAGATCGTCCTCCTTAAAACCGCCAATCTTGCGATGCGTCTAAAGGCTGGGTATGATGGCATGACGATTGCATCACGAGAGCCAGAGGTATTTCTATGTTATCCGATCCCTTAAAAACAAAAAATGTCCGAAAAGGTTTTTCCCGGAGAGAATTCCTCGGGGTGTCTCTCGGTGTCCTCCCGGCCCTGGGGGCTGCGGCGGGCGCGTCGCGACCGGGGCCGGCCGGTCAAACGATGCCCGGGGCCTCGACCGAACCGCCTCGTATCCGGACATACCGGACACTCGGCCGGACAGGCTGGAAAGCCTCGGATGTCAGCTTCGGGGCCGGCAATCTCTCCAACGCCAATGTCCTCCAAATGGCCCTCGACCGGGGGATGAATTATATCGACACGGGCGAACATTATGAGCGGGGCGGTTCGGAGAGGACGATCGGGGAAGCCCTCACGGGCCGCGATCGGAAATCGGTTTTTGTGACGACCAAGATCAACATGACCTTCAACGGCAAGGGCGATAAAATCGCGATCCGCGAACGATTCCAGAAATGCCTCGAGCGGATGCGCCTGGATTACGTCGATTGCCTGATGATCCACATGTGCACCTTGGCCCAGGTCAAGCATGAGCCCTATCACGAGGCGATCCGCGAGCTGAAAGCCGAGGGCCGGGTCCGGTTCTCCGGCTTATCCAATCACGGGGCCGACCTCAGCCTCTACGGGCGGCTGGACGACCCGATGGACCAGGTCGTCCTGGCCGCGGCCGAGGACGGCCGCTTTGACGTCGTCCTGTTCGTCTACAACTATCTCAAGACCGACATCGGGGAGAAGATTCTGGCCGCCTGCAAAGCCAAGAACATGGGCGCGACCCTGATGAAGATGGATCCCGCTTTCTACATCCAGGATGACAAGCAATCTCTGGGGGCTCTCGAGGAGCGGTACAAATCCCGGGGCGAAGCCGTCCCGGCCCCCGTTCTCAAGATGATGGAGCTGGCCAAGGACCGGGCGGAAAAGACCGAGGCTTTTTTAAAAGAGCATCAGCTGACCGGATTGGAGCAGGCCCGGGACGCGGCCATCAAGTTCTGCCTGAACAACCCCGACGTTCATTGCGTCTGCCCGAGCATCAATTCATTCCAGGCCCTGGAAGGATTCCTGGCTTTGTCCGGCGCGGCGATGGACGCCCGCGACGCCTCGATCCTCGAAGGATGCGCCGATGTCGCCGGAGATTTCACCTGCCGCTTCGCCTGCGGCGCGTGCGAGCCGGCTTGCCCTAGGGGCGTGCCGGTCAACACGATCATGCGGTACAACTATTACTTCAGGGCCAAGGGACAGGAAAAAATGGCCTTGGCCGAATACGCCGCCCTGGGCGCGCGCGCCGCGGCCGATTGCGCGGATTGTTCCGGTCCCTGCGAAACGGAATGTCCCTACGGCGTTCCGATTCAAGGGAAGCTCATCGCCGCCCACGAAACCTTGACCCTGCCCTGAGCTCCTCCGCCTCGCTTGATCGGCCCCGCCCGGCGCCTTGACGGAGGCTCCGGTCACTCGTACCGGATCGCTTTGATGGGATTCAAGCCGGCGGCTTTGAGCGTTTGGAAGATCACCGTAAGAACCGCGATCGCCAGCACCGTGAAGGCGGAGCCCATAATCATCCACGGAGAGAAGGGGATCCGGAAGGAAAAACCCCGGAGCCATTTCTCCGCGATCCAGAAGGACAAGGGTCCGGCAATGGCGGCGGCCAAAACAACGCCGAAGACGATTTCCTTGAGAAATAGTCCGGCAATTCCGGCCCCGGAAGCGCCCAGGACCTTCCGGACGGCGATCTCTTTGGTTCGCCTTTCGGTCAGGTAGGAAATAAGGCCGAAAAGCCCAAGACAGGTGATCAGGAGCGCCAGTCCGGCGGCGGCGGCGACGAGCCGGCCGGCCGTCTCTTCCGATCGATAGCGCCGGTTCAATCCCTCATCCAGGAACCTGTAACGGAAGGGGTCGTTCGGGACGATCCTCTTGACCGCCTGTTCGATCGCCTTCATTGTCTTTGGGAGGTTTCCGGAACCGATCCGGACATACAGATTCCTTCCCGTCTCGGCCTGATAGAGAGCGAACGGTTCGACGGGAGCGTGGAGGGAATCGGTATGAAAATCCTTGACGACCCCGATCACGGTTCGCTCGATGACCTCACCCATGCGGATGGTGATGCGCTGGCCGATGGGCGCGTCCAGCCCCATCGCCTTGGCCGCCGTTTCGTTGATCACGACGGAATTCGCCGCGTCGCCGGGGAAGAGGGGAGAGAAAAATCGTCCGGCGGACATTTCCATTTTCAAGGTCTCGAGATAGTCGCCGTCGACCCAGTTGCAGCCCAGGACGACATGGTCGCCGGGTTGCTTGCCGGGCCACGTCGCGGATGACGAGGAGTTCGACTCATCGAGAACGCGCGCAGCCGCCGAGGCATGGAGGATCTCCGGATTCCTCAGGAGATCCTCCTTGAGAGCTTGGACGTTGCGTTCGAGATCGCCGATCAGGCTCAGAACGACGACGTTGTCCTTGTCGAAACCCAGGCCTTTCGCCCGGATGAAATCCATTTGCCGGTCGACGACGGAGAGACCGACGATGAATAAAATGGACATGGCGAGCTGGACGACGACGAGCGTCTTCCTCAAGGCAGATCCTCGTGTTCGGGCTCGCCGGCGTCCTTTGAAGGCCGCCAGGGGTCGGACTCCGGATAGGAGGAAAGCCGGATAGCTTCCCGCAAGAAGGCCGACGAAAAGCGCCATGGCGGCCATGGCCCCGATCAACGGCCAGGAGAAGGGCATATCCAGGGGCTGGCCGAGAAAGGCGCCGAGGGAGGGCAGAAGAGCCTTGGTCGACACCGTGGCGACGGCCAAGGAAAGAAAGGTCAAGATGACGGATTCGCTCAGGAACTGTTGAACAAGCTGTCCCCGGCTCGAGCCGAGGACCTTCCGAATGCCGATCTCGGCGGCTCTTTTTTCCGCCCGGGCCGTGGCCAGGTTCATGAAATTGACCACGGCGATCAGCAGGATCACCAGGGCCATCGCCGAAAAAATATAAATATCGACGATCCGGCCGCCCCCTTCCAGATCGCGGAGGCGGATGTCTTTCAGGGGCTGGAGGCCGAGCCGAGTTTTTTGGGCGGGATTTCGTGCGGAAATGACGCCTTCGATTTTCCGGCCGACGGCGTCCGGGGAAGCGCCGTCCCGCAGTCGGACATAAACCTCAGTGGAATTGACGCTCCAGTCCTTCATGATCGGCGGGGCCCCGGCGAAAGGAATCAGAAGGTCGAATTGCATAGTGGAGTTGGCGGGAATCCGGCGGAGGACTCCGGCCACGATCAGCTCCGTCCGGCCGTCGTTCAAACGCAGGCCCTTTCCCATCGGATCCTCACGGCCGAACAGCCGCTCCGCCAAAGCGTCCGTGATCACGACGTGGGTCGGGTTGTCAAAAACGGTCCGAGCGTCCCCCTGGAGCAGGGGAAAGGTGAACATTTCGAGGAACGACGGCTCGACCCGAGCCGGGGCGGCGAAGACGCCGCTCTCGGGACCGGAGCTGACCTTCACCTGAGAAGAATCGTTGAAGACGGAGGCTTCGGCGATTTCGGGAAAGGATTCCTTCAAATAGGCGGCCAGGGGACCGGGAAGGTAGGTGCCGTATCCGCCCTCCTCCCATTTGATATAAACGCGATAAAGCCGGTCGGAGGAGGCATGAAACCGGTCGAAGCTGAGTTCGCTCCGGCACCAAGTCAGGATGACCAGGCAGCAGGCCAGCCCCGCGGCCAAGCCGGCGACGTTGATCGCCGTGTACCCCGGGTATTTTTTTAGATTCCGCCAGGTCATTTTCCAATAATTTTTCATCATGGCTATTCTCCATATCAGGACGTCAACGAGGGAAGAGGCCGTCAGGCGCAGGATCTGCCGCCGCCGCCACCGTCGGGCCTTCGCCGGACCTTCCCGGGCGGCGATTTCGGTTTCGATTTCCGCGATATCTCCCAAGAGAGATTCCCGCTCGCCGGCGGGAAGGAGAAAGGCCAGAAGCCTTCGCCCGAGGCCCGCCGTCGTCCGTTCCCGGCGTCTCATCGGGAAATTCCCTTTGCCGCCAATCCGCGGAACCGGGCCCAGAGAACATCCTGGATGCGCCGGCTCTCATGAAGGACGGTGATGGCTTTCGGTGTCAGCCGATAAATCTTTTTTCGCCGGCCGCCTCTGACGGCCGTCGCTTCGCCGAAAGCGGCCGCGACATATCCCGCGCGATCAAGGCGGCGCAGGGGAATGTGGACGGCGCCGAGGGACAGCTTCTTCCTGAGGATCGTCGCGAGATAGCACCGGATCTGGACGAGGTAGGCTTCGTCCTCGAGGGCGGCGACGGCCAGCAGGATTTGTTCTTCCCGTTTGCTCAGGGCATCCATTGTTCGTCTCCCCGGAATATCTTATCGGTTAATAGAACATATTCCAAATGAGTATACGCGGCAAAGGCGAAAAAGGATGACGACCTGTTCCCTCGGGAACCGGCGGACCGGGAATTTCTACTTCTGCGGCAGCCGGGGAATGAAAATCGGTGTTTTTTTCTTATACGCTTCCCAGTCGGGCCGTCCGGCGTATTTTCTCTCGAGGAGCGGAACGCCGGAGACATATCGCAAAAGGAGCGTTATGACGGCAGGCCCGATGAGGCCGGCCCAGCCGAATTCCGAAGACACGGCCACGAGCCCGAGACCCCACCACAGGCTCGCTTCCCCGAAGTAGTTCGGATGGCGGGTGAGCGACCAGAGGCCTCGGGTCATGAGCTTCCCCTTGTTGGCCGGATTCCGGACGTGGGCGGAAAGCTGAAGATCTCCGATGACCTCGAAGAGAAGGCCGCCGGCGAAGATCAGCGCACCGAGGATGTCCAGGGCATTCAACGGCCGGGAGGGGGTGCGGAAAACGACCAGAAGAGGCGAGGATACGATCAGCATCAGGATGCCCTGGAACATGAAGATGAAAAAGAAGGCTTTCAGCGGAGCGGCCTTGCCCCACCTTTTCCGCATGTTCGCGTAGCGGAAATCTTCGGGCTTTCCGACGTTCCTCTGGAAAATGTGCGCGGCCAGGCGAAAACCCCAGAACGTGATCAGCGCCAGAATCAACCATTTTGGTTGATCGCCCGGCGGATTTCGGAGGAAAAGAACAACGGCTGTCAGGACGAATCCCAGGCCCCAGGCGATATCGACGATGCCGTTGTTCTTCAGGATCTGGGCCAGAATGTAGACTCCGGTCATATAGGCGAAGATGACCGCCGCGGCGGACAAAACGTATTCGATCATGATTCTTCCATCAGGAAAGAAACGGCGACCGCCCCGACGCCGGCGTTCAGCCCGATCACGGGCGAGATCTCCATGACATAGGCCGGTTTCTTTCCAAAGATCGCCTCGGTCTCCAGGGCATAAGCTCCGGCGTCTTCCGGGTTATGGGCATGGAGGACGCAATATTCCCAGACCCGGTTTCCGGCGGCGGCTTTTCTCAGGTGCTTTAAAGTGTTGCGGAGATTTCCCCTCTGGCTGAACGCCTTGTCGAAAACGGTTGATTCGCCGTTGTCCTTCATCGAGACGATCGGCTTGAGGTTCAGGATATTGGCGATCTTTCCGGCCATCGGGCTGACCCGCCCGCCGCGAACCATGTATTTTAAGGTCCGGACGCCGACCAGGATTTTCGACCGGGGCAGGACTCGCTCGGCTTCGGTTGCCGCTTCGGCCGCCGTTCCGCCCGCTTCGATCAGGCGGGCGACCCGGAGAACCACCAGCCCGAGGGCTCCCGACAGGGTCCTGGAATCGACGACCGTGATGGTTTTGCCCGTCGCCCGCCTCACCCGTTCGGCGGCCGCGACGGCGCTGGAATAGGTCCCGGAGAGCTTCGCCGAAAGGTGGATCGAAAGAATCGAATCGTAATGGGCGGCCAGGCGGGTGTAGACGTCCTCGAAGGCCTTTGCGTTGGGCTGGGCGGTCTTGGGAAATTCCCGCTCCTCGTCCAGCATCGTGTAGAAGCGGTCGGGGGAAACGGTCGTCTTATCCAGGTAGGCGCTCTCGCCGAAATTCAAGCGGAGAGGGACCAGATGGATCTGGTGATAATCGAGGATGTCCCCGGGCAGGTCGCAGGCCGAATCGGTCACCAGGGCGATGGAATGCTTCCGGGCATGGGCGGCTTCGTACTGTCGCCGCATGTCGTCGGCTTTCTGGTGGATGAGGACGCCGAAATCGCGGATCCGGTAGAAAAGCTCGGCCGGGTCATCGGTGTGGATGTGGAGGCGCAGGGCATCCCTGGAACCGGCGATCACCAGGGAATCCCCGAAGGCCGAAACTTCGGCTTTCAAGGCGTCTTTGTCCAGCCCTTCGCTTTCCCCGCCCGGTCGGGGCCGGAGGAGAGCTTCGGTGCAGTAGCGTCGACCGGCCGGGTCGGCCGAAACCGCCTCGGTTTCCTCGATGGCGAACGTCGCTGCGCGGAGCGACACGAGCTTTTTATGTGAGGGTTTGATCAGGAAATCGATCGCCCCTTCGAGAAACAGGACCATGCCTTTTGAGCCCGCGTCGACCACGCCCGCTTTTTTCATGGCTTCGAGCCGGTGGCGGGTTTCCTGCAGGGCTTCGAGGGCCCGGTCGTAGGAATCGCGGAGGACCTTGCGGAGATTTCCGGTTTCCTCTTTCCTCGACTCCAGGTATTCGGCCCAGCGGCGGAGGACGGTGATCATCGTCCCTTCCACCGGATCGGCGATCGCCTCGTACATATGGTGGACGGCCTTCCGCAGGTCCGGTGCGAGGCGCGGCAGGGAGATTTCGGGGCAATCGCGGGACTCCGCGCCCAGGCCGTAAAGAAACTGGGCGAAGATCACGCCGGAGTTGCCCCGGGCGCCTTCCAGGGCGGCCGCGGCGATGGCCGTTGATGTGGCCGCGTAGGATCGTTGGGGCCGGACATGCTCGACGACCGCTCGAAGAGTCGAGGCCAGGTTGGTTCCCGTGTCGGCATCCGGGACGGGGAAGACGTTGATCCGGTTGAGTTCCTTCTGGTTCTCCAGGATCTTCTTGGTTCCGGCCAGGAAGGCGTAATAAAACGCTTTCCCGTTCAGGTGATCCCGGGACGTCGGCATCGCTCTTCCTTTCGTCCGGCCTCTGGATGATATGCGGGACAATCGGCGGTGTCAATGCCGTTTACTGGTTCAGTCGATTGGTGACACCCTCCATCGGTTCCGGCGTAGCTCCTGGAATTCCCAACCGGGGGTGCTCGCCGGGACCTAAAGATACTCGCTATCCGGACGCTCCGTTTTTCAGCGGCGTTCAATCTCGCCCGGAGTTCCCGTTCATTACATCTGGCTTGGGAGCTCTTTTAGTTTCGTTCCCCACGATGGATTCAGGCTCGGGACGTGAACGCCGCCCATATTGGTTAATATGGGTCCCTGAAAAACAGAGCGATCGGCCACTCTCAATGGCTGCGCACCCCCCGGTTGGGAATTCCAGAGCACGGATCGATATGCGTTACGGGAGTGTCACCAATCTTTCTGAACCAGATCATGCCGTATTTTCCTTATTTAATTTGCGTGCCATAATGGGGCATGCCGCGTTTGGCCGCCGTTCTGGTTTTCCTGGCGTCTTCGGCCGCCTGCGTCCGGTTGGCCCCGAACGTCGATGCCTTCCCGCCGGCCGCCGTCCCGGACCGCTTCATTCTCTGCGCCCAGGTGACCCGGACCGCCGATTGGGCCGACTTTTCCCTCGTCGGAGAATCGTTTGTCCGGGAACGGGACGCCGCGGTATGCGCCGTCATCGACTTTCGGGCGCTCCGCGGCGCGCATCGACTGGTTTGGAAATGGTACGACCCGGCCGGGCGGCTTGCCCGGATTTCGGATCCCGTCGCCGTCGGTGAACCGGAGGCCGAATATGACCGCTTCCTTGCCTGGGACGAATTCCCGGTTTCGGCCGATTCGCCGCTCGGCCGCTGGACTGTAGCGCTGTTTATCGACGAACGGTTCGCCGGTTCGAAGGAATTCGAGTTAAGGTCAGCCGCGGGAGGGGATGCGGAGGACCTGGTTGACGTTAATGAGCGTCCCCTTTAAGTTATTTATTCTCTGTAAATTAGAGACCGACGTTCCATAGCGGCGGGCAATCGACGAAAGCGTTTCCCCGCTTTTCACTTTGTGCTGGGCATATTCGGGGGGGACGTATTTCGGGATTGTGGCCAGGGCGGCCATCAATTTTTCACCGCTTCCAACCGGTACGCGGAGGTTGTATGGTTTGTCGGGAGTGGACTGGTAGCGGAGCTCGGGATTGAGGAATTCAAGCTCCGAGGCTTCGATCCCCAAGGTGGCGGCCAGAGAGCTCAGCTTGGCCGGGTGGTTGACCTCGACGGTATCGAATTTCAACGGCGGGTAAGGCTCGGGCAGGGTAATCCCATACTTGGCCGGGTCCTGGATGATCTTGACCACGGCGATGAACCGGGGGACGTAGCGGGCCGTCTGGTAGGGAAGCCGTTGGAACAGGTCCCAGAAGTTGTCCAGGTAGCTGATGTTCTGGGAGTTGATCACCCGTTGGACGAAACCTTCGCCGCAGTTGTAGGAGGCCAGAGCGGTGGTCCAATCTCCGAAGAAGGAATGAAGGTGGTCCAGGTATTTGATCGCTCCGATGGTCGACTTGTAGGGATCCCGACGCTCATCGACGTATTTGTCCTGGTTAAGGCCGTAGTTCAGGCCGGTCGTCCGGATGAACTGCCAGAGCCCGAGGGCTCGGGCGGAAGAAAGAGCCAGCGGCTTGAACATGCTTTCGACGATCGGAAGCCAGACCAGGTCGTCCGGAAGGCCGGCCTTTCGGAGCTCCTCGATAATATAATCCTTGTAGAACCCGGACCGCCGGTATCCTTCCTCGAAGGCTTTCCGTTCAGGACCCAGAAAGGATTTGATTTCCCGCTCGACCCACTGATTATCCGTGAGCGGAATCGACTTGTGGTTGCTCACCGCCGGGTTGCGCCGGGCGGCGTTGTATTCCTGGATGCGCTGGGCGATCAGGAGGCGGAGGTTGTCCTTCTCTTGAATGAGCGGCGAGTCGGCCGCGATCGGAAGCCGGAGAAGCATTCCGTAGGCTTCGTCCAGGAAATTCATCGCCGCCTCGAAATCCCCCCGTTCCCGGGCGGTCTTGGCTTCCTCGTAGACGGTCAGGGCGTCCTCGAGCGAGATGACCGCGTCGTCGGCCAGCCCGTTGACCGGGGATTCCTTGGCCGCGAGCTTCTTCTCCTCGACCGGAATGATCGTCTTGTCCGGGACGCGGATGAGCTCGACCCCGGGATCGGCTTTCGGGGGAGTCTGCTGCGCGGCGGGAACCGCGGCCTGGGGCTTCAGCTGGACCGCCGGCTTACCCTTGGCGCAGTTCCAGAGGGGAAGGCATCCGGCGATAACGAGGGGTATCAGGATGAATTTAAAGGATTTCATGAGCTTGAACGACTTTTATAGCATGCGGGCGGAGGCGCGTCAATCAGAAATCGCGTCAGACAGTTGTTCCGGTTTTAGGATCCGACCTTTGTTTCCGCCCGGGCAAGAACGAGGCCCGAGGATGCCCACATGGCCTTGAAATATCCGGCGAAACGGTCGGCCGCCGCGTCGTGTCAAAAAAAGTTAGAATTCCCAGGCGAGGCCGAGACCGGCGGACCGGGGTGCTTCGGGCAGGCCCGGAATCCGCTCGAAACGTTGGTTGAACAGGTTTTGGAAGTCGGCGAACAGCTCCAGGCGGCCCCATGTCCGGCGGATTCGGGCCGAAAGATACGGCCGAACCCGGACCGACCCTTCCTCCCTTTCGGCTTTCAGGGCGGCCGATCCCGACCAAGGGCCGAGTTCGCCCGAGACGATCAAGGAAAGGCTGAGCTCGGGAAAGGTGAAATGATATTTCATCCCTGCGCCCGCTCCGGCGGAAATCCGCCTCATTTGACGGGTGACCAAGAGACGGGCGGAGAAATGCTCCGCAGTCCATTCCCCCCGAAGGTCGATCCCGGCAAAAGAGCCGGCGGCGATATTGGACGATTGCCAAACCGTCTCTCCGTCCGGCCGAACCCAATCGATCAAACCGTCCGTACGGTTGAAGAACGCCCGACCGCCGAGCGTCAACCTGCCGAAGGCCCCGTCGACGGACACCGAGGCGGAATCCATCCGTTCGGCGGTCAGCGATGGATTGGCAAGATGGACCGGGTCGGAATAATAGAGCTCGGTATACGTCGGGACGCGGTACGTCCGAGCGACGGCGCCGGTGAGACGAACGGTTTTAAAAAGCGAACGTCCGAGAACGACGGCGCCGCCCAATCCCCGGTAATCGCCGAAGCCTGTATCCAACCCGAACCGCCAAGACCACCCGTCGGATTCCTTCTCCAGCGAAGCGTTGAGGGAGTGGAAGGTCCTTTTGTGACGGCCCAGGGCCGGAAAAGCGAGGCCGTTCCTGATGCCGTCGCTTTCGATTTCGTCTCCCGTCGTGGTCATCCCGAGGGCAAAATTGATCGACCGGCCTGTTCCCCGCAGCTCCAGCTCGGCCGAAACCCGGCGGGTGTCGTGAATGTTGCGATACCTATCCGGTTCTTCCCGGAAGAGCCGGAAATCGTCCCGGGACGCCTCGCCGGTTACCCGGAGGCGTCCCGCGAAAACCGAACCCAGCCGGGTGGACGCCGAGATCGATCCCAGGAATCGGGAGACGTCTTCGCCCGCCGGATAGGGGCCGTAGAACTGGGCGGCGCCGAACCGGGCTCCGACATATCCGGCCTGGACATCCAGGATCGATGCTTTTCCGGACAGGCGGCCTCCGGCCCGTATGAACGCCCTTCGTCCGTCCAGGCCGTCGGCGAATCCGGACGTCCGGGTATATCCGGCGGCCGCGCGGAGCGCGTCCGAACCGGCCGCGACCGAAGCCTCCGTCGTTCCGAAGCTTCCCCGGCGGAAGGTCAAGCGGTTTCCGGGGGTTGTGATGATATTGACCCGGCCTCCGCCGCCCGAAGACCCGAACCGGCCAGACGCCCCGCCTCGGAGGATTTCGATCCGGGCGATGTCGCCGGTCGAGACGGGCAGGAGGAAATTATGGTGTCCGGTCTGGACGTTGTTGACCGGGATCCCGTCGATCAGGACGGCGATTTGTTCCTGGTTGAAACCCTGCATTTGCGGATCGGCTTGGAAGAGCCCGCGGAAGACAAAGCTGGCGTTTGCCGCCAGCCCGATGAGCTCGGCCAGCTGGAACGCGGGAAGACGCCTCAGGATTTCGCCCTCGATGACGATCATGTCTTTACCCGGGTTTTCCCGGAACGGGATTTTCGTCCCGCGGACTTCGATTTCGTGGCGCTCCTGCCCGAACGCGGCGTCGGAAAGCGCCGCGAGAAGAGCCGCGAAGACACAAGCGCCGGCCTTCCATTTCCTCATGGGGAGTGTCCTCGACGTGCGTCCGAAGGCTTCTCTTATGGCTCCCGGAGGTGCCATGCCCAGGCGGTTTTCAGGATCGTGTCCAGGTCGGAATAGCGGAGCGTCCAGCCCAGGACCCGCTCCGCCTTTTCCTTCGAGGCGAGAAGGACGGGGGGGTCGCCTTCCCGCCGGGGTTTTTCTTCCCGGGGCACGGGCCGGCCTGTCGCCGCCTCGGCCGCGGCGACGATTTCCCGGACGGAATGGCCGCGGTTGCTCCCCAGGTTGATGAATTCGCTCCGTCCTCCATCCAGGAGGTGGCGGAGGGAGAGGACGTGGGCCGAGGCCAAATCGGTGACATGGATGTAGTCTCGGACGGCGGTTCCATCCGGCGTCGGAAAATCCGTCCCGAAAAGCTGAAGGACGGGGCCTGTTCCCGCGGCGGCCCGGAGGACGTTGGGGATGAGATGCGTTTCGGGGTCGTGGTGCTCGCCGATCCCGCCATCGGGATCGGCTCCGGCCGCGTTGAAATAGCGGAGGGAGACGAACCTGAGGCCGTAGGCCCGGTCGAAGTCCTCGAGGATTTTCTCGACCGTGAGCTTCGTCCGTCCGTAGGGATTGATCGGCTCGAGCGGATGGTCTTCCCGGATCGGGATTTCCCGGGGCATTCCATAGACGGCCGCGCTGGAGCTGAAGATAAAAGCCCTGACGCCGGCCTCGAGCGCGCCTTCCAGGAGGTTGAGCGAGGTGAAGAGGTTGTGGCGGTAATACTTGTGGGGGTTGAGATACGATTCCCCGACCTGGATGAGGGACGCGAAATGAAGGACGGCGGAAAATCCGCCGTTTTTAAAGACCGCGGCGACGGCGTCTTCATTATGCAGGTCGCCCCGGACGAATTCCGCGTCGCCGACGGCCTCGCGTCGCCCGCTGGAGAGGTTGTCGAAAACCACCGGTTCGAATCCGGCCCGGCGAAGCTCCTTGACCGTATGGGAACCGATGTAACCGGCGCCGCCGGCGACCAGGATTTTACTCACGCGAGCTCCTTTTCCGGTCCGGTTTCCCGGACCAGCCGCCGGGCGGCTTTCAAGGCTTCGGCCCGGGTGTCGAATTCGCCGTCCAGCTGCTTCTGGTAGAGGGCCTTGAGCAGCAGACCCATTCCTCGTCCGGCCGGCACGTCCAGCTTGAGGAGATCGCGGCCCAGGACCAGCGGTTTGATCGTCTCTTTTGAAACATTGTGGGCCTTCATCTGCCGGAGCAGCCAGCGGGCTTCCCGGTCCAAAGCGGAAACGAGACGGTCGGAACGGCCGGCCCGATCGGCGGCGTCCAAGACCGCGGCCAGCTCGTATTCCCCGCCCATATCGGCGGCGAACCGGTTGAAGGCTTTTTTTGTCAGGACGGCTTTGTTCTGCCAGAGCTCGGCCGCCCGGTGGTGCGTCCGGATCAAACGGAGGGCCAGGTTCCGGACATCCGCCCCGTTCCAGGAATAGATCTTCAAGCGGTCGAAGGCCTTGAGGGCCAGGCGCTCGCCGGCCGTGTCGTGGCCGGCGCTGGTGACGGCCATCCGGCCCCGCTTGAACTCCCATTGGGTTGTCTCGGCTTTGCCGATGTCGTGGAAGAGGGCCGCCCAGAGCAAGGCCGGCCGCTTGGCCGGATCGACTCCGGTTTTTTCGGCCAGCCGTTTGGCCTGATCGACGGTGATTTTCGTATGGGCCCAGACCGTATGGTGACCGGAGTCGTCCTTCTCCGGATGAAACACGGAGTCCTGAATGACCAGGGTCAGACGGTAAAGCTCCGGCAGGAGCGGGCGAAGGGCCCCGAGCCGGAAAAGCTCCTCCAGGCCCCGGGATGGCCGGGGAGACCGGAGCAGGATTTTATAAAGCTCCTCGGTCACCCGTTCGACGCTGAGGCCGTCCAGAGCGACCGTCCGGGCCACGGGATAGATCTCCGGATCGATCGCGAAGCCGAGAACCGAAGCGAACCTCGCCGCCCGGAGAATCCGGAGCGGATCCTCGGGAAAGGCCGAGGGGTTGGTCAGGCGGAGGACTTTCTCCCTGATGTCCCGGCGCCCGGCGAACGGGTCGATGATCTCGCCGTCGGCCAGCCGCCAGGCGAGGCTGTTGCAGCGGAAATCACGACGGCGGAGGTCTTCCTCGACGGGCAGCCATCGGATCGGACTGGGCCCGGATATCCTTATGCTTGCGGACGGTTTTGGCCGGGGCCCGATCGATCCGGGGGAGGGCGACGTCGACGGTCCGGCCGGCTCGGGTGAATTTGATGACCCCGAAGCTTTTTCCGACGAGGTCGACTTTCCCCAGGGGTTCCAGGGCCCGGACGATGTCTTCGAGGGGGCGGCGGGCGATGAGGAGGTCGATTTCTTCGGAGGGCTTCCGGCGGAGGATATCCCGGACAAACCCGCCGACCGCGTAGACGTCGGCCCCGAAAAGCCGGACGTAAAGACGCCGGTCGCGCAAATCGAAATCGAGTTTGGCCATGGTTCTTCGGGAAATTCCCCGCCTATTATACCGGAAATCGCCTTTCCGTCGATTTATGGTAAAATCTTTCCCAACGCGCATGGAAAAAATCGGCAAATACGAAATTCTCGGCAAGCTCGGCCAGGGCGGGATGGGCGTCGTCTACAAGGCCAAGGATCCGGATATTCACCGCGAGGTGGCGATCAAGACGATCCGGAACGATCAATTCGCCGAGGGATGCGACGCGGACAAGATCCTCCGGCAGTTCATGGTCGAAGCCCGGGCCGCCGGCCGGCTCAGCCATCCCCATATCGCCACGATTTTCGAAGTCGGCCGGGACAACGACCTGACGTATCATCGCCATGCAGTACATTCCCGGCCTCAGCCTGCGTAAGACGCTTGAGGCGGGGAAGCGCTTTTCCCCGCCCGAAGCCGTCCGCTTGATCCTGCCGATTCTTAGCGCCCTCGGGTATGCCCATCGCCAGGGGATCGTCCACCGTGACGTCAAACCCGACAACATCCTCATTGATGCCGAAGGCCGGCCCGTTCTCGTCGACTTCGGGATCGCGACGATCGAGTCGGCCAACGTCACCAAGACCCGGATGACCTCGGCCACGCCGGCCTACATGTCGCCCGAGCTGATCCTGGAAGGTGAGGTCGACCACCGAACCGACCTGTTCTCCCTGGGGATCATCTTGTTCGAGCTCATGGCCGGCCGCCGTCCCTTCAGCGGCGAAAACATCCCGTCTCTCCTTAACCGGATCGTCAACGAGGAGCCCGGTCCGCTTCGACCCGAAATCCTCCAAGCCGCCGGAGGGTCTGGAAGCCGTTATCCGGAAATCTCTGGCCAAAATCTCCGGCCGACCGGTTCGCTTCGGCCGAGGATATGGCCGCCGCCCTGGAAGCAACGTTCCGGGAGGAAGAGGAGACAATCGTCGTCCGGAGCAAACCGGCGGCCCAACCGACGACGACGACCAAGCGCCTCCCGGCCGGGACGAAAAGCGGGCTCAAGAACCCGAAATTGGCCTTGATCGCGGCCGGGATGGTCGTCTGCCTCGGCGCAGGAGCCTTGCTTCTCAAATCCGTCTTATTCCCGGCGGTCGAATTCGAATCGCTCGTGGCCATCGCCCCGTTCGAATATAAAACCGAGGCGGTGCCGAAAAATCTGGTCGAATACGCCCTGGACCGTTCGCTGGCGGCCGCCACGGCGCTTCCGGTCTTGTCCGCCGGCGACCGCCAGGCCTGGGACCGGCAGTCGGGCTCGAGCGACGGGCCGAACCGCCGGCCCCGGCTCGAGATCCAGGGATCGGTCGAGCCGACCGTGACCGGATACGAAATTAAGGTCACGGCTGTCAGCCGGGGAAAGAAAGCCAGCCGGACGTTCGCCTGCAAGGGTCCGCTCGACCTCATCACGGCGCAAATCGACGCCGTCCTGGCCTTTTGTGCCGCCCAATCGGACGGCGACGTCGGCAAAATTTCCGGGAACCGGGTCTTTGCCGACATCTGCACGGCCAACTGGGATGCCCTGACCCATTTTCTCCGGGGCCAGGCGGCCTGGGACAAGCTGATGGCCGACGAAGCCCAGGCCGAATTGAAAACCGCCCTGGAAAACGATCCGGATTTCGGCTTGGCCCGGCTCCGGTTGGCCGAAGTCAAAATGTTCCGGGAAGAACGGACTGAAGCCGAGGCCGAATGCCGATCCGCCTTGGAAAAAGAGAACCGCCTGATCGAATACGACGTCCTCCGGATCAAAGCCATGCTCGCCCGGCTCGAATCCAAGCCGGGCGAAGAAAGATCTTATCTCATGCGCTTGATCGAGGCCTTCCCCTTAAAGAAGGATTACCTGTACGATTTCGCCGAATCCTATTTCCACGCCGGTGACGGGGTGGAAGCCATCCCGTATTACGAGCGCGCCCTGATCCTGGACCCCCAATACGCCCTGGCCCATAACCACATCGCCTTCTGCTTCGCCTGGACGGGAGACCATGCCCGGGCCGAGCAGCATCTTCTCGAATACGTGAAGCTGGACAATACGGCCAATTCCTACGACAGCTTGGCCACGGGCTACATGTTCGCCGGCCGGTACGACAAGGCCTTCGAGGCCTTGAACAAAGGGAAAGCCCTCGACCCCAGCCTTGATTACCTTTACGGCAATGAGGCTGTGATCCATCAGCTGGCCGGGGCCATCGTCAAATCAGGGGAAAGCCTGAAAGCCCAGCTCGGCGTCGGTACACGCGATACGACCCGTCTGAGCGTCGGATTCCGGACGGCTTATAACGCCTGGCTTCGCGGGGATGCGGCCGCGGCCGAAGCGTCCCTCCGGTCCTTGCGCGAGCATTATGCCGCTCCGGCCTTCGCCGGCCGCCTGGACGAATCGCCCAACCTGCCGTTCTGGCTGACGGGAGTCATCGCCGCCGGCCGAAAAGACCAGCCTCGCCTCCGGGAGATGACGGCCCGGTTGGAGGAGAAGGTTGTAAAGAACGGTGTCAACGCCACAAATTATTTTCCGATTTATAAGTTTCTCCTCCACTTGAAAGCCCTCCAGGCGAGCCTGGCCGGGGATTCGGCCGGCCTGCTGGCGCGGTGTGGAGGAAGCCGAGCGCTTCCGGAAGAAAATGGGGTATTGGAGCTCGCCGTTCCACCTGCCGTATTTCCTGACGGAGATGGCCGGGATCCTCACGGCTTCGGGCGCTTCCGGGACGAAGGCGGCCGCTCTCCTGGACGAAGCTTTGGCCTACAATCCCCAATACGCCCCGGCCCTTTTGAAGCGAGCCCGTCTCTGGGCCGCCGAAGGGAAGGCGGAGGATGCGGGAAAAGCCCTGGCCGCGGCCCGGACCGCGCTGACCGGGGCCGATCCCGACCTTGTCCTCGTCAAGGAATTAACCAAGGCGGAAGGGGGGCGGCTCCCGTGAACGCTGTCTTCAGCGTTGAGAGGCCGGGTTGCGAACGGGCCCGGATCGAGCTCGGAAACACCACGTCGATCGGCCGGGCGACGGCCAATACCATCTGTCTCAAGGAAGACGCGGCGGCCTCCCGGCAGCACGCCCTGGTCCGACGCCAGGGCGAAGCGGAGTTTTCCCTGCTCGATCTGGGGAGCGCCAACGGGACCTATCTCAACGAAAAGCTCCTCCTCGTTCCGACCATCCTCAAATCCGGCGATTGCGTCCGGATCGGGGAGACGATTCTCCGGTTCGAGCTCCACGGCGTCCCCGCCGCCGAGCTCTCCGGAACCCAGACGATCTATGAACGGACCCGGATGGCCGTCCGGATGAGCCAGATGACCATCCTCGTGTGCGACATTCGGAATTTTACCCGGATCGGAGAGCTCCTGGCTCCCGACGTCCTTTCGCGTTTCCTGGGATCCTGGTTCCGGGAGGCCTCGGAGGCGATCCTTTCGCGGGGCGGGGTCGTGGATAAATTCATCGGCGACGCGGTGATGGCGTATTGGCCGGTGAACCCGGCCGCTCCTGCGGCCGCGGCGGAAAGCGCCGTGGAAACGGCGGTCATCCTCCACCGCCTGGCGGAAAAAGTCGCCCTTCCCGAATATCCCGATTTTCCCTTCCGCGTCGGCGTCGGGATCAACCAGGGCCTCGTGTCCTGCGGAAATGTCGGGGTCCAGTCGGGCCGGGACCTGACGATCATGGGCGACGCCGTGACCCTGGCTTTCCGGCTCGAAAGCGTCTGCAAAGTCAAAAAAGTTCCGATCGTCGTGGGGGCCGAAATCGCCGCCGTCCTCGGCGGGTCGCGGGCCTGGATCCCCCTGGGGGAAGTTCAGCTCAAGGGAAAAACGACAAGCCCGGAAGCGTTCGGGCTGGATGTGGAATTTCATGAATAAACAATGCGTCGCCGCGGCGGCGGTCTTTTGTCTGCTGGCCGCCGGGGAAGGAGCGGCCGCCCAGAAAGCGACCGACCCGACCGTTCTGATCAAGGAAAAGCGGATCGTCGAGGCAACGCCCCAGGGGCTGACCCTTGTTTTCCGGTTGATTCTCAGAAATCCCGCGGCCGCCGCAATCCGCCTCGTCCGGTACGACTACCGGGCGATCGTCGACGAAACCGAGTACCTCAACATCCAGGTTCCCATCGAAGAGCCGATCCGAGTCGAGCCCCGGAGCGAAACGGTGATCGCCCTTCCGATCCGGCTGAACTATGCCAACCTCTTCCCGGCGGTTCCGGGACTGAAGGACAAGGACCTGGCCTTCTGCTATCTTGCGGGAGGGATGACGTTCGAGGACGAGCGAAAAAGGGAAAAGCGCGTCATGATCGCTTTCTCCAGCGATTTTCCCGTCTATCGCGGTTTGGACTTTGTCCCCACGCCCGTCGAAGCCAAATCCCTGACGATCGGCGGGGCGGAAATTGCCACCGGATTTGCGATCGTCAATCCCAACGGCTTTTCCTTTTCTCTCGATCACCTGAGCTATTCCCTTGAGCTGGCCGGATACAAGGCGATCGCGGGAGAGACGGGAGCCGGGGCCAAGGTCGAGGCGAAAGGCCAAAAGGCGTTTTCGTTTCCCTTGATCCTGGACTTTTTCGAAACCGGAGGGGCGGTCTCCGAAGGCCTGAACGCTTCATCCCTCGAGGTCCGGGTATCGGGGGAAACGGAGATTGCGACCCCCTGGGGGCCGTGGAAGATATCCTTTGATCGGACACTGAAAGTCCCGGTCCGGAAGTGACTTTGCCCTTTTCGACCGTCGGCCGCCGTTCCCGAGGGAATGAAAGAGGACAATTGACCTTTTTTCGGCACAACCGGAGGCTTTCCGTTCCGGGGGTGGCCGTCTGGCACGGAAATTGCAACTGTTTTTGCCGTGAGATCGTAGGAGATTAACGATGAAAAAACGATTGATTGCCGCGATGCTCGTTTTTGGACTGGCCGCCGGAGCGGCCTCGGCCAACATTCTGACATTTAAAGCGGGATATTTCATCCCGCGTCTGACGGGCAATTTTTGGGATACCGAGTTCGAGAACATGACGTATAAGAAGACCAGCTTCCAGGATGCCTCCATCGGGATCTCCTATGAGGCGTTCCTCGGCCGGAACCTCAGTGTGATCATCGGATTCGATGCCTTCCGGAAAACCAAAGCGGCCCTCTATAAGGACTACGTCGGATACAGCGATAGCGCCGGCGTCTATGCGTTCCCGGCCAGCGGATTCCGGGGCCAGTTCGAGCTCAAGCATTCCCTCTCGCTGGCCGCGGCGCCGATTCAGCTTTCTTTCAAGTGGGTTCCGCTGGGACGGCGGGGAAACGTCTCGCCCTACATCGGCGGCGGCGTCCATGCGATGATCTGGAACGTGCGGATGCAGGGGGACATGGTCGATTTCGGCGACGAGTATATCTTCGAAGACCCGTGGGGCACGGCGGTCGTCTACCCGGTCTATAGCGTTTACGCCGAGGAGAGCGAAGGAATCGGCCGCGTTTCCTTCGGTTGGCAGGCCTTCGGCGGGTTGATGATCCCGGTCGGGACGCGGATGACGGCCGATGTCGGAGTTCAGTACTTCGCCTGCCCGGCGGAGCTGGTCAATGCGTTCCAGGGTTTCGACCCGATCGATATCGGCGGACTCCAGATCTTCGTGGCCATCAACTACTGGTTCTGATTCCGGATTCTTCGCCAAAACTGGAAAAATAATTAGAAATAGTGGATAATCCCTCCCCGAGGGAAAATCCAGATGTCCGCAACCGTCGTCCGCATTAATCCGAAGCAGTATGCGCCGGGGCCGATCCGGAAGATCCGCGATGGAATCCTGGCCGGCGGCATTGTCATCTTCCCAACCGAGACATTCTATGGCTTGGGTTCCAACGCCTTCTCCTCCGAAGGGGTGAAGGCCGTCTATGAAATGAAAAATCGTGACCGGGGGAAACCGCTGTCCGTCGTCGTCGCCGATATCGATGCGGCGATGAGCTGCGCCGACCGCCTCCCCCGGATATTCTATGAGCTGGTCCGGCTGTTCTGGCCCGGGCCCTTGTCCCTCATCGTTTATGCCCGGCCGCTCAATTCCCCGCGGAAATGTTGGGGAAGGGGGGCACGATTGCGCTCCGTGTTCCCGGGATGCCTTGGCTCAGGGATTTTTTAAAAGACTTGGGCGTCCCCTTGACGGCCTCCAGCGCCAATATCTCCGGCCAGGGGGAAAACGCCGATTCCTTCAAAATCCTGAGGGATTTTCAGGAAAAGGACGTGACGATCATCGACGGGGGGCGGACGCTCGGCGGGCTTACCAGCACGATCATCGACTTGACCGGGAGCAACCCCGAAAATCATTCGAGAGGGCGCGATCCCGGTCGGCTGTCTCGCGCCTTATCCTGTCCTGAATCCGCCCTTCTTGTAACCCAGGCTCGATAAAAAACCTATTTTACTTTCGCGCCGACGGGCACGTCCGGCTCGAAGAAGGGGATGGCGGATTTATCCCCGGCCACGGCGGCCAGCAGCATGCCCTGCGATTCCACGCCGCGGATGACCGCCGGCTGAAGGTTGGCGATGACGATGAATTTCTTTCCGACGAGCTGTTCCGGCGTGTAGGTTTCGGCGACGCCGGCGACGATTTGCCGCTGCTCGGTCCCGAGGTCGATTTTGAGCTTGAGGAGCTTTTTTGCGCCCTCCACCTTGACCGCCTCGATGACGTGGGCGACGCGAAGCTCGATTTTGGCGAAATCGTCGTAGGTCACGAGTCGGCTTTCCGGCGACGGCCGGCGGCGCGGGAGCCGGGGCGGCGGGGCGGGAGCCGGCGTCAGGGGCGGGCGCTTGTTCGGGGACGGCGGGTTTTTGTTCGTCCATGGCGGATTCCTTTGGGGCTTGTTTCTTCGGCCAAAAATTCCTTCAAGTCGACGCGGGGAAAAGCGGTTCCGGGGCTTTTGATCGCTTGCCCGAGGCCGGGGGCGTCGAACGAGAGGCTGTCCAGCTTGACGTCCAGGACCCGTCCGGATTCGCCCAGGAATTCCCAGATTTTCTGGGCGGATCCGGGCATGACCGGCGCGATCAGCGGCGCCGGCGCCCCGGAGCGCCGCGGCGGCCTGGGTAGGACCCGGGCCAGGCGAGGCCGCAGAGCCGGGTCTTTGTGGAGCTTCCACGGCGCGTTATCGGCCAGGTATTTATTGACGACCGTGACGAAGGCCCAGATTTCCTCCAGGGCCTTGTTCAGGGCGTAGATCCTCGTAGTGGGCGATCGCCCGTTCCTTCGTCTCCTCGAAGGCCTTCCGGATTGCGGCGTCGGCCGGTTCCTCGGCCGCGGGCTCGGGGATGGTCCCCTCGAAATAGTTGCCGGATCATCGTCAGCGTCCGGCTGACCAGGTTTCCCAGGTCGTTGGCCAGGTCGGAATTGACCCGATGGATGAAGCCCTCGTGGCTGAAGTTGCCGTCCAGCCCGATCGGGATTTCCCGCAGGAGGAAATACCGGAGCGGATCGGGCCCCATGGCCCGGATGAGGACGTAAGGGTCCAGGACGTTGCCCTTCGATTTGGACATCTTGGCTTCGTCCTTGAGCCACCAGCCATGGCCGAAGACGCACTCGGGAAGGGGCAGGCCCGAGGCCATGAGGAACGCCGGCCAGAAAACGGCATGGAAGCGGAGGATGTCCTTGCCGATCAGATGGACGGAAGCCGGCCAGAACTTTTTGAAACAGGGCCGGGTCCCGGTCGTAGCCGATTCCGGTGACATAATTATGCAGGGCATCGAACCAGACATAGATCGAGTGGGCCGGATCGCCGGGACGGGGATGCCCCATTTGACCGTCGTCCGGGTGATGCTCAGGTCGCTCAGGCCCGCCGCGGACGAAGCTCGTGACTTCATTCATCCGGCTTTGCGGCCGGACAGAATTGCGGATGGTCTCGCGTAATGGTCGAGGAGTTTCTGCTGGTAGGCGGAGAGGCGGAAAAAATAGGTTTCCTCGGAAACGACCTGGGCTTTCCGGCCGCAGTCCGGGCAGATTTTCGTCCCGTCCTTTTCCAGGGCGATGTCTTCGGTCAGGAAGTTTTCGTCGGAGACGCAGTACCAGCCTTTGTATTCGCCCTTATAGATGTCGCCCTTGTCGAGGAGGATCTGAAAGAGCTTCTGAACGCCCTTTTCGTGGAGGTCCATCGTCGTCCGGATGAAGAAATCCGGTTCGCAGTCGAGGGCCTTCCAGAGATCGAAGAACCGGACGACGACCCGGTCGGCCCAGGCCTTCGGGTCGACGCCGTGCTCGGCCGCCGCTTTTTCCACCTTCTGGCCGTGCTCGTCGGTTCCGGTGAGGAAAAAGACCTCCCGACCGTTCATTTTCATAAACCGGGACAGGGTGTCGGCGATGATGGTCGTGTAGGCGTGGCCGATGTGGGGAACGTCGTTGACGTAATAGATCGGCGTCGTGACGTAAAACGGAGGTTTAGACTTCTTTTCCACTGGAGAATCCTCCCCGGATCAGGGAAATGGCTTCGAGACGGGTCACGGCGCGCGTCCGGAACATGCCCCCGGACGGCCGAAGTGACGGTGATCGATTTGGGCTTTTTGGCCCCGCGCATGGAGACGCACATGTGCTCGGCCTCGATGACGACGATGACTCCGAGCGGATCGAGATGCTCCATGATGATGTCGGCGACCTGCTTGGTCAGCCGCTCTTGGACCTGGAGGCGCCGGGAAAGCGTTTCAACCACCCGGGCGATTTTCGAGAGGCCGACGATCCGCCCGCCCTTGGGGATGTAGGCGACGTGGGCCACCCCGGCGAACGGCAGCATGTGATGCTCGCACATCGAGTACAGCGGGAATGTTTTTTATCAAGACCATCTCGTCGTGCTTTTCCTCATGAACGCAGCGGAGATGGGCTTCGGGATTCTCGTGAAGGCCGCCCAGGATCTCGGCGTACATCCGGGCCACCCGTTGGGGCGTGCCCCGAAGGTCCGGGCGATGGGGGTCCTCGCCCGCGCCTTCGAGGATCAGACGGACGCCCCGCTCGATTTTGGCGAGGTCCATGCCCTTGGTTTTTGGTTTCGGCGTCATGGCGTTTTTATCCTTTGATCCGGGCGTCGGCGGCCGCGGCCGCCCGCCGGATCACGTCCTTGAGGGGAATCTTCGCGGCCGTGGCCAAGGCCAGGCAATCCTCGTATTCCGGCTGGGCGTTGACCACCCGGCCGTCCAGGAGGGCCGTCTTGACCCGGATCGGGCGCCCTTCCAACCGGACGGTCTCCATTCGGCGGACGAGGGTCCGGCGCTCGACCGGAAAATACCGCAAGCCGATCGTCGGCGTTTCAGCGAAAACCGCGGCGACCAGCGCTTCGAGGACGGCGGCTTCGGCCAAGAGGGTCAGCTTCGTCGCCAGCCGGTTCTTTTTCATGACGATGGGCGTCAGGTACACGTCCAGGGCGCCCTTCTCCAGGGCCCGGTCCATGAAGGAAGCCAGGACCTGGGGGTTGGCGTCGTCGATCGTCGCTTCCAGGATGTATACCCGCTTCTCGGGGGAGAAGTCCCGGCGGTCGCCGTAAAAGACGCGGAGAATATTCGGAATCGTATCGAGGTCGCGGCCGCCGGCCCCGCATCCGACCCGGTCATACGTCAGCTCCGGGAAGGTGACGAATTTCGTCGCCAGCGTTTTGACCAGGGCCGCTCCGGTCGGAGTGACGAGCTCGTATGCGGCATGGGCCGAATAAACAGGGACGCCCTTGAGGATTTCGGCCACCGCCGGCGGCGGGACCGGAAGCACGCCGTGGGAGGTGCGGACCGAACCGGACCCGACGTTGAGGGGCGAGGCGTAAAATTCGCCGATCCCCAGGCGGTCGGCCAGCCAGCACGTCCCGAGAATATCGACCAGGGCGTCGTCGGCCCCGGCTTCATGGAGGTGGACATCGTCGAACGTCTCGCCGTGAACTTTGGCTTCGGCTTCGAACAGCGTTTTGAAGACGGCCAGACCGCGTTCCTTGACCGGGGCGGGCAGGGCCGCTTTTTTTATCAAACCGGCGATATCCTTGAACCGGCGGGCGTGGGAGCCGTGGCCCTGGATTTCGACATCGACCTTGAGGGCCCGAAGATGGGACCGTTCGACCTCGCGGACCTTGACCCGGACGGGGAGGCCGAGGCCGTTGACGGCCGCCCTGAACGCGGCCGGGGAGACGCCGAGGTCGAGAAGGGCGCCGAGGCACATGTCCCCGCTCAATCCCGAGGAGGCGTCCAAATAGGCGTATTTCATGGTGGTTGTCCTGCCGGACCGCCCGTTCGGAGGGCGGTTCGCGATTTGTAACGATAGCATAAATGCGAAAGCATGGGTAGTTTCTTGACGTTTCTCGGGCCGAAAACTATACTTATCCCCCTTGATAAGGAGTTCCCATGAGCCCAAAGAAAGCCGTTAAAGCTTCCCCGAATAAATCGAAACCCGCCCATAAACATGAACCCCCCCGGGCCGAAATCGGCATTCTCGGCGGAACGGGATTGTACGAGATCGACGGCATCCATGACCTGAAGGAAGTCCGGTTGAAAACGCCCTGGGGTTCACCCTCGGACGAATTCATTCTCGGGACGCTGGAAGGCCACCGGGTCGCTTTCCTCAGCCGCCACGGCCGGGGCCACAAGTTCAGCCCCTCAGAGATCAATTATCAGGCCAACGTTTACGGATTCAAGATGCTCGGGGTCGACCGGCTGATCTCGGTCAACTCGGTCGGCTCGCTGCGGGAGGACATCCGGCCCCGGGACATCGTCTTCGCCGACCAGTTCATCGACAAGACCAAGCGCAACAGCACCTTTTTCGGCGAGGGCTGCGTCGCCCACATTTCCCTGGGCGACCCCGTCTGCCCCCAGCTGTCCAAGCATTGTCATAAAATCGCCGTCGGGCTCGGCATCCGCTCGCGCCTCGGGGCTACTTATGTCTGCATGGAAGGCCCGGCCTTTTCGACCCGGGCGGAATCCAAGATGCACCGGATCTGGGGCGGCGACCTGATCGGCATGACCGCGGCGACCGAGGCAAAGCTGTTCCGCGAGGCGGAAATCTGCTACACGACCATGAACCTGGCCACCGACTATGACACCTGGCGGCCGAACGACGAGGGCGTCACGGTCGGGATGATCTTCGAAAACCTGCGGGAGAACATCTCCAAGGCCAAGGGAATCATCCGGAAAGCCCTGGCCACGCTCCCGCCCCACGACGACGCCGCCTGCGGCTGCCGCCACGTCCTCGCGGCGGCGGTCGTCACCGCGGCCACCCACGTCCCCCCGGCGACGAGGAAAAAGCTTGCCCTCTTCGTCCCCGAGTACCGGGTCCGCTGATGAGCTTGGTCATCGTCGGTTCGGTTGCCTTCGACACGATCGAAACGCCGGAGGCGCGCCGGGAGCGTATCGTCGGCGGGTCCTGCACCTATAGCGCCCTGGCCGCGAGCTTTTTCACCAAGCCGAAAATCGTCGCCGTCGTCGGGGAGGATTTTCCCCCGGAAACAGCCGCCCTCATGAAAAAGCGGGGCATTGACCTCAAGGGATTGAGGATTGTCCCGGGAGGCAAGACGTTCTTTTGGGAAGGCCGGTACGGCGACGACCCGAACCAGCGCGACACCTTGCGCCTGGACTTGAACGTCTTCGGCGATTTTCAGCCAACCCTGCCCCCGTCCTACCGGTCGCCCGATATCCTCTTCCTGGCCAACATCGGCCCGAGCCTCCAGGAACACGTCCTGTCCCAGGTCAAGCGGCCCCGTCTGGTGGCGATGGACACCATCCGCCACTACATCGAGACCGAGCCGGCCGCCCTCGACCGCGTTCTCCGCAAGACCGACATCTACTTCGCCAACGACGAGGAAGCCCGCTTGATGACCAATGAACGGAACCTGATTCGGGCCGGCCGCCTTCTCCTGGAGCGCGGGCCCCGCTTGGTCGTCTTGAAAAAAGGGGAGCATGGGGCGTTGGTTTTCGGAAAGGATTCACTCTTTGCGATCACGGCCCATCCCTGCGAGGGGGTCGTCGACCCGACCGGGGCCGGCGACAGCTTCGCCGGCGCCTTCCTCGGCTTCCTGGACCGGGCCGGCGATTTTCGGGCCTCCTCCATCCGCCGGGCCGCTGTTTACGGAAGCGTTCTGGCCTCGTTCACGATCGAGGATTTCGGCATCGAGCGCCTCGCGACGTTGAAACCGGCCGAGATCGAACATCGGTTCGCCTTTTTAAAGAAGGTTGCGTCCATCTGATTCCGCCTTCATCTCTTTTGGGAGGTTGACATGACGATGATTCCCCCGCCCGTCGAACCGTTCCGGATTAAAATGATCGAATCCATCGGCCGGACCACCCGGCACGAGCGCGAGAAGCTCCTCCGGGCCGCCGGATTCAACGTGTTCGGCCTGCCCGCCGAAAAAGTCGGGATCGACCTCCTGACCGATTCGGGCACGTCGGCCATGAGCGACCGGCAATGGGCCGGAATCATGATGGGCGACGAATCCTACGCCGGAGCCCGGAGCTTCTTCCGGTTTGAAAAGGCGGTCCGGGACATCTTCGGATACGCGTTCGTCATCCCGACCCACCAAGGCCGGGCGGCCGAACGGATCCTCTTCGAGACCATTCTCGAAAAGAACAGCTGCGTTCCGAGCAACATTCACTTCGATACGACCCGGGCCAACATCGAGTTCCGGAAGGCGAAGGCCGTGGATTTGGCGGGGGCTTGGGCCTACGACCCGGACGTCGATCTGCCCTTCAAGGGCAATATGGACGTCGATAAGCTCGAGGCCTTCCTCGAAAAAAACGGCCCCCGTGTCCCGGTCGTGATGCTGACCGTGACCAACAACAGCGGGGGAGGGCAGCCCGTTTCCATGGCCAACATCGAGCGGGTTTCGGCCGTCTGCCGCCGCCGGAAGATCCCCTTCTTTTTCGACGCCTGCCGGTTCGCTGAAAACGCCTGGTTCATCAAGCGCCGGGAAAAGGGATACGGGCGATGGTCGGTCCGGGACATCGCCCGCAAGATGTTCTCCTACGCCGACGGGGCGACGATGAGCGCCAAGAAAGACGCCCTGGTCAACATGGGCGGCTTCGTCACGCTCAACGATCCGGACTTGGCCGCCCGGCTCAAGACCACCCTCATCATCGGCGAGGGTTTCGTGACCTACGGCGGCCTTGCGGGCCGCGACCTCGAAGCGATTGCCCAGGGGCTGACCGAAGTCCTGGACGAAGCCTACCTCGAGCACCGGACGGCCCAGGTCGCCTACCTCGGCAGCCTCCTGGATGAAGCCGGCGTGCCGTATGTCAAACCGGCGGGAGGCCACGCAATCTATGTCCTGGCCGACAGGCTCCTCCCTCATCTTCCCCGAGATAAGTATCCCGGTTGGGCCCTGTCGGTGGCCCTTTATCGCGAAGCCGGGATCCGGACGGTCGAGATCGGCGGCGTGATGTTCGGCCATAAGGACCCGAAGACCGGACGCCAGGTGTTCCCGGCCCTGGAGCTTGTCCGGCTGGCGATTCCCCGCCGGGTTTACACCGCTTCGCACCTGAAGTTCGTCGCCGAGGCTCTGGCGGCTATCGCCCGCAGACCGGAGCGGGTGAAAGGCGTTCGCATCGTCGAGGAGCCCCAGTTCCTCCGCCATTTCACCGCCCGCTTCGAAGAAATTTGATTTCTCTGATATAATCGCGAAGACGGTATAGGAATTCGGCTTCTCCCGTTTTCCGGAGGATTGCGCCGATGACCTTTCAGTTCTCGCTCTGGATTCCGGTTCTCCTGCTCGGGGCCGCGGCTTCCGCGGCCCTGTCGATTTATAGTTGGCGGCGCCGGCGCTCTCCCGGCGGCCTATGGTTTGTCCTCTTCATGGCTGCCCTGGCCTGGTGGCAGCTTTGTGAAGCCCTGGTGCTCCTCGTCGTTCCTCTTGGGCTCAAGATTCTGTTCGCCCAATTGATGTTTTTCGGAGTGGCAACCGTCGCGCCTCTCTTTTTCCTGTTTTGCTTCGATTACCGGGAGCTGCAAATCCATCTTTCAGCGGCGGCCCGGGCCGTCTTGTGGATCGTTCCGGTCATCACCACGGCCCTGGCCTTTACCAATTCCTCCCACCACTTGATCTGGTCGGCTCTCACGCCGGTGGCCGGATCATCGCTGGCGATTTACGATTTCCCTCCCGGCCCGGCGCTCTGGTTTCTTGTCGGGTATTCCTATACGCTCCTTCTCGGGGCAACCGTGCTTTTGTCCGGTCTGCTGGTCAAAACCCAGAAGCAGGTCAAGAGCCAGGCGATCTGGATCATTCTGGGAATCCTCGCCCCGTGGGCGGGGAATCTGATCTATCTTTTCGGGCTGGGTCCGGCGGTCGTCGATCCGACGCCGTTAGGATTTATCCTCTCGGGAATTCTCTTCTCCCAGAGCTTGTTCCGTCACCGCCTCCTCAACATCACCCCAGTCGCTTACGGCAGCGTCTTCGATTACATGACCGATGCGGTCATCGTCTTTGACCGGGAGAACAACGTTGTCGAGGCCAATCCGGCGGCCGGAATCCTGTTCTCCGTTTCCAAGGATGATTACGGCCGGCCGCTTGAGCATATCCTGGCGTCCTGGCCCGAATACCGGGACCGGGTGGCCGCGGTCATCCCCTTGTCCGGGACCCGGTCCCTGCAGAGCCGGAGGGGCGAGAACTGGCTGGAGACGCGTTTCTTCCATATCTATGACCGCACCGGAGAAATCAAGGGCGGATATCTTCTGGCCCGGGACATCTCCGAAAGCAAGCGGGCGGAGGAAGAGCGGACGGCCGCTCAGGAGCGTATTCAGCTCCAGCGGAAGGTCCTCCTCCAATTCTCCTTGTCGCCGGCCGCAGCCGATGGGGATTTTCCCGCCGCCATTCGGGAGATCACCGAAGTGACCGCCCGGACGCTCGTCGTCGAGCGGGTCAGCGTCTGGCTCGGAAGCGCCGAGATCGGCCATATCCGCTGCCCGGACGTTTTTGAGAAATCCACGGGGAGTCACTCCCCGGGCCCTGTCCTCGAGGCCGCTTTGTATCCCCGGTATTTCGAAGCCCTGCACCGGGACCGGATCATCGACGCCGTCGATGTCTATGCCGATCCCCGGACGCGGGAATTCTCCGAGGACTATTTTCGGCCGCTCGGCATCGGGTCGCTCGTGGACGCCGCCGTCCGGGTGTCGGGATCGGTCGTCGGCCTGGTGAGCTGCGAGCACGTCGGCAAACCGCGCCGCTGGCTCCCCGACGAGATCCGTTTCGTCGCCGAAGTCGCCGACGCGACGGCCCACGCTTACGCCAACGCGGAGAGGCGAAAAATCGAAGATGCCCGCAGCGAGAGCGAAGAGCGATTCCGGATGCTGGTCGAGGGCGCGCCCGACGGGATCTTTGTTCAGGCCCTGGGCAACTTCGCTTATCTGAACGCGGCGGCGGTCCGGCTCTTCGGGGCGAAATCGGCCGAGGAGCTTTTAGGGAAGCCCGTCCTCGACCGGATCCATCCCGATAGCCGGGAGCCGGCTCGGCAGATGCTCGAGCAGATGAATGCGAATCAGAAAATCGTTCCCCGGTTTGAGGAAGAGCTTCTTCGGCTCGACGGATCCTCCGTTCCGACGGAAACCGCGGCCGTGCCCATCCGGTACCGCGGCCTCGACGGGGCCCTGATCTTCGTCCGTGACATCACCCGGAGGAAGGAAGCGGCCGACGCCCTCCGGGCGTCGCTCGAGGAGAAAGTCGTCCTCATCCGGGAGATCCAGAACCGGGTCCGGAACAACATGCAGCTGGTCTCCTCGCTTCTCAACCACCAGGCCGGAGCGTTTTCGGATCCGGGTTTGAAGAGCGCCTTTCGGGCCAGCCGGGACCGGATCAAGGCGATCACCCTTGTCCATGAGCGCTTGTACCGGTCGGGGGATCTGGCCCGGATCGATTTCGGCGAGTATGTCCAGAACCTGGTGGTCCACCTTTTCCAGGTCTACCAGGTCGATCCCGACCGGATCCGTCACGAGTTCAAGATGGACCCGTCCCGCTTCGACGTCAACGTGGCCATCCCTCTCGGCTTGATCGTCAACGAGCTTGTCCTCAATGCCCTCCAACACGCGTTTCCCGCCGACCTCCGGGGAAAGATCTTCATCCGTTTGACGAGAGCCGGCGAGCGTTTCCATACCCTCGAAATCAGCGACGATGGCGTTGGGATCCCCGGAGCATTCAACCTGGCGACGGCCGAAACCCTGGGCTTTCAGCTCGTCGGGATGCTCATCGAGCAGATCGGGGGTGTGGTCAAGGTCGTGACGAAGCCCGGAACGGCGTTCACCATCACCTTTCCGGATCGATTGAAGGATGACGCGATCGACTGAAAAGCGGCGGCGCGGCGTCAGAGCCGGTAGAACCACATCAGCGGAAGCCAGAGCTGGTGCCCGTAGGGCAGGGGCTTGTGGTTGACCAGGATTTCGGTTTTCTCCGACTCATGGACGAGGTTGAACAGGTCGAAGAGATCTTCGACCTCGGCCGGGGTGAAAACAGCCGAATGACGAATCCATTCCCCTTCGCCCTCCTCCCGGTAGGTCGGGTTCCGCTTGGCCATCATGACGGCTTTGGGGTAGCGGGGGTCGGCCGTCCGGCCGAAGACGACCGTGATCCGGAAGGCCTTGGCCGTCGGGCTCGGATGGAGGATGTCGTCGAGCTTCTCTTGGGAGGCGCGGTCCGTTTCCATGCCCTTATTTTATCCAAAAACGAGCCTTGATGCCAAGGCGGGTTTTTCATTTCCCCTCTCGATAAAACCGAAATCGGTGCCGTCCCACCCGCGTAATTTTTTTCTCTTACCTATGCTAATGAAATCTCGAATAGCCGGGAATGCCTCCCAGAAGCCGCATAGCGGAGGGGGGCCCCGCTTCGGGGGGGACCGACGGGACTGGTCCCCGCGGCTGGCGGGAGGCATTCCCGGATAGAAGAGATTTCAAAATAATCAAGGAATTCAAGGCAAACTATCTGGCACCGGTTTCGTGTTTTATTATAGAATACTCGGCATGAAGCGGGCGATCGTCTTCAGCCGTTCCCCCCGAAGGAGGACCCCATGACCGAACCCCGGACGCTTCCTCGTCTCCTGGAATCGAGCGCGGCCAAGTATCCGCGCAATCCCCTGATGTGGGAGAAAAAAACCGACGTCTACGAACCGACGACCTACGCTCAAATGCGGGAACGCATCCATGCCTTCGGAGCCGGGCTGATGTCCCTGGGCCTGAACAAGGGCGACCGGGTCGCCTTGATCGCCGAAGGCCGCAATGACTGGGTGATGAGCGAGATGGGGATCCTCTACTGTGGAGCGATCAACGTCCCGATTTCCATCAAGCTCGACGAGCCCTCCGACCTGAAATTCCGGCTGAGCCATTCCGGATGCCGATTTGTGATCGTCTCCCAGGGCCAGGTGGAGAAAATCCGGAGAATCAAGAACGACCTGCCCGAGTTGGAAAAGATCATCGTCCTGGACGAGCTCAAGGCGTTCGAAAGCGACGAGATCTATGCCGGAGCCATCCTCCAGGCCGGCGAGGCCCTTCCCCCGGCGGCGAAGGAGGCCTTCGAAAAGCGGTGGCAGTCGGTGGCGGAATCGGATTACGCCAATATCTGCTATACCTCGGGGACGACGGCTGATCCCAAGGGCATCATCCTGACCCATCGCAACTACACGGCCAACTGCGAGCAGTCGCTCGACCTGGTCCGTTGCGAGGAGGACTGGATCTGCTTGATCATCCTCCCATGGGATCACGCCTTCGCCCACACGTGCGCCGTCTACACCCTGATGATGCGGGGGGCGAGCATGGCTTCGATCCAGACCGGGGCGACGGGGTTGGAAACGCTCCGCAACATCCCTGTCAATATCAAGGAAATCCGCCCGCACATCCTCCTCAGCGTGCCGGCCCTGGCGAAAAGTTTCCGCAAGAATATCGAAAAGGGAGTCCGGGATAAGGGCCCCAAGGTCCAGGCCCTGTTCACCAGGGCCATGAAGACGGCGACGGCCTACAACGCCGAGGGCTGGAACCGCGGCCGGGGCCGGCAAGCCCTGAAAAAGCCGTTTCTGCTCCTCTACGACAAGATCCTCTTCAGCAAAATCAGGGAGAACTTCGGCGGCCGGCTGCAATTCTTCGTCGGCGGCGGGGCGCTCCTCGACATCGAACTTCAGCGCTTCTTCTACGCCCTGGGCATGCCGATGTTCCAGGGCTATGGTCTGACCGAGGCCGCCCCGGTCATTTCGGCCAACAGCGGAGCCGCCCACAAGCTCGGCTCCTCGGGCCGGGTAGCGACCGGGATCGAGATCCGCATCTGCGACGCGGCCGGAACGCCTCTTCCGGTCGGCGGGCGGGGAGAAATCGTCATCCGGGGCGAGAACGTCATGGCCGGTTACTGGAAAAACGAGAAGGCGACCAAGCGAGACGATTAAAAACGGCTGGCTGTACACCGGCGACTTGGGTTACCTGGACGAATACGGCTATCTCTACGTCCTTGGCCGGACCAAGAGTTTGCTCATCGCCAACGACGGGGAAAAATACAGCCCCGAAGGCATCGAGGAAGCGATCACCGAGGGGTCCCCGTATATCGACCAGTTCATGCTGTACAACAACCAGTCGCCTTTCACGGTCGGCCTCCTCGTCCCGGCCAAGGAGGCGATCCTGGCTTGGTTGAAAAAGAACGGCCTTTCGGCCAGAACCCCCGAAGGCCAGGCGGCGGCCCTTAAGCTCCTGGACGGGGAGCTCGCCCGGTACCGGGAAGGGGGCGACCTGGCCGGTCAGTTCCCCGCCCGGTGGCTGCCGGCGACCGCGGCGGTCCTGGGCGAGGCATTCACCGAGCAGAACCATCTCATGAACTCGACGATGAAGATCGTCCGGGGCAAGATCGAGGAATTCTATCGAGCCCGGATCGATTATCTCTTTACTCCCGAAGGAAAGAGCATCGACAATCCCCAGAACCGGATGATCGTCGCTCGGTTTGAGTAAGGGTTCAGGGAGACGGAATCGACAGGGCGAGCCGGTCGAGGATCTTCGTCCGCAGCTCCGGCTTTTTCCGCTCCAGCAGGCGCCTGCCTTCGGCCAGAAGCTCCTCGCTTTTCGTGAAGTCGAGAGTGCCGAGCTCGGGAAAATCAAATTCGAAAAGAACCGACGGCGGGTGGGAGGCCAGCATCTGGAGGGTTTCCGTATAGGCCATGATGTCGATCGTCCGGGTGACGATGTCGATCAGGTTTGGGAGCTTCTTCCGGTCCTCGGCTTCGCTTCGCTTGGCCGTGAGCCATTGATCGGCGATTTTCAACCAGCCGCTTTCTTCCCTCCGGGCGGATGAAAGCCGCCGGACGACGTGATTCACCTGAGGGAACGACGAGGCATCCTCGTCCAGGCCGGCCGCGGCTTTCTTCCGGCCCAAAGGCAGGAGCCGGCGAAGCTGGCCGATGGCCGGCTGAAGGCTGACGGCGATGACCAGGTGGGCGCCCATCTCCTCGGCGATATCAATCGGGAGCGGGGAAACCACCCCGCCGTCGAGCAGGAGCTTTTTCCCGATCCGGACCGGGGTGAACACCCCCGGGATGGAAATGCTCGCCCGGATCGCCTCCAGGAGATTGCCCTTGCGGAAGACGACGGGCCGGCCGGATTCGTAGTCTGTCGCGACGATCCCCAGCGGGACGGACAGCTCTTCAATCCGGGTTTCGGCCGGAATGTACCGGCGGAGGAAGACGAGAATTTTCCGGCCGGAAAAAAAACCGTAGCGCGACAGCGAGGGGTCGAACATCCGGAAGAAATCCTCTCGCTTCATCGGCCCGAAGATCGTCGCGGACACGGGGAAGGGCGCCGGCGGCGTAGAGGCCGGCCGCGACCGCGCCGATGCTCGAACCGACGATCAGGTCGAGGGGGATGCCCATCCGGGGAAGCCTGTCGAGAATTTCCATGTGGACGATACCGCGCGATCCTCCGCTTCCGAGAGCGAGGCCGACTTTGGGACGGGATTTGCGGGTGACGGGCGGCATGCAATAGATGTACCACGATCGAGCGGGAATGGCAAACGGGTCCGCGCTTGCTTGCGTCTGACCGCTTCCTCGGCTATGATGGTCTCAAGGTTCGCGTGATACGTTCGAGAGAGAGTTAGAGGAAGAGAATGAGGAAGCTTCGCGTAGCGCTTGTTTACAACGCCTACGCGGATACCCAGACCGCTTCGCGCCGATGACGACGACAGAGCAGCTCCGAATACTTGAAGGAGATGATCTTCGGCATCGCCCGCGGGATCCGCCGCCTCGGCCACAAGGTGACGGTCATCCCGCTGGCCGACGACTTGAACTACCTCCAACGCCGGCTTCGCCGGTTGAAGCCCCATGTCGTTTTCAACCAATACGACGACGTCGTCCATGGAGCCTTGTACGAGATGCGGGTCGCGGCGTTTATCCGGATGATGGGCATTCCGATGACCGGCTCGCCGGCCCTGGCCCTCGGCTTGAGCCGCTACAAGTACATGTCCTTGAGCCTGCTCCAGGGAGCCGGAGTTCCCATCCCGTCCGAGACGACCCTGATCGAGAGGATCGGCGAATTAACGGCCGCACTGGCGTTTTCCTCTCATCGTCCACGCCAGCCAGGAGCACGCCGGCATCGGCCTGGACCGCCATTCCGTCGTCGCCACGAAAGCGGCCTTGAAGGAGAAGGTCCGGGAAATCCTGAAGACCTACCGCCAGCCCGCCCTCATCCAGCAGTTCCTGCCGGGGCGGGAATTCAATGTCGGGATCATCGGCGGGAAAGAAGCTCCGGGTCATGCCCTTGGCCGAGGTCGATTACAGCGAGCTGCCCGCGGCGATTCCGCCGATCATGTCCTACGCGGCCAAATGGATCGAATCGACGGTTGAATACAAGAAAACCCGGGTCGTCTGCCCGGCAAAGGTGAAGCCCGACCTGGTTCAGACCATCGGCGAAACGGCCACGAAGGCCTTCCGGGTCGTCGGCGGATGGGGGTACGGCCGGGTCGATATCCGCCTGGATGCGGACGGCAATCCGCGCGTCCTGGAAGTCAACTGCAATCCCTGCCTCGATAACGACATGGGGTTGGCCCGGGCGGCCAAACAAGGCGGGGATCACTTATCGCGAATCTCCTGGGGATCATCATCAAGGCGGCCTTCGAGGGCCCGCCGTTCGACATGAACTTACCTATTTTCGGCGTTCACCGGAAGAACACGCCGCGGCCGAAATAACCTCTCTAATTCAAAAAAGACTTTTTCAGCCGGTCAATTTTCCGGTATACGCGTAATCCATCGCCAGGGCGACGGCCAGGGCGACCACGTCCAGCTCCTTCACCCGCTGCTTGCCCCGCGGATAGCGGAGGGCGAGGGTATTTGAGCGGCTTTCGAGCTTGCGGAGGATCGTCTCGGCTTCCCGGTCGTCGAGGGAGGACCAGCGGATCACCCGTTCCAGGAGCTCGGCCCGCCGGCGGCGGAACAGGTCGACGGCCGGAAGCAGGACGTCCGCCCGCGAGGGAGGAAAGACTTCCCGGAGCCGGTCGTCGACATACCCGCGGGCGGCCCGGCGGAATACGTCGGCCTTTTTCCCGTAATGCTCGGCCAGGGTCAGATTCATGTTTTCGACCGGACGGCACGTTTTCCGGCGGAGGTTAATCGGCTTCTGCCGTTTGACCTCGCGCATCAGCCGGTCGGTGTATTTGAGCTTCCGGAGGACGGGCCAGTGGAGATATCGGCGCCGCCAGTCGCTCCGGGGGGTCAACCAGACGGCGAACGTCTCGGCGAAATCCTCGTCGGGATGTTTTTGGGCGTAGGTCCGGCCGTGGGAAAAGGTGGCGATGTGGCGGACAAACCGGCGGCTGTACCGGTCCGGGCCGGAAGACATCCAGGTAAGGCTTGCTGAAGGAGCCGAAGATCTCCTTCCAGCTGGAACGTTCCCAGAGGCGAAAGGCGTAATTGACGGCGTGCCCGGCCTCGTGGCGGAGCAGCATCATGATCGTTTTCTGGTCCTCGATCTCACCGGTCTGCTCCTCTTCCAGGCGGGACAGGCGCGAATCGGCCAGGTAGAAGGGAATCCCGATGACCGGGGTTCGGTCGGGGCAGCCCCATTCGTCGGTGAGGTAAACCGCTGGCTTATAAAGAAATCCCTTGGCCTCCATCTCCCGGCGAAGGCGGAGGACAAAAGGTTCGACCGCGGACCCTTCAATTTTCAGGTTGAGGTCGGAAATTTTACGGTTTAAAAGCTCGAAACGGACGGTTTCCCATCCGTGGACAAGGCTTTTGACGCTTGAAGCGCTCATTTTTCTAAGTGCGGACGGGAATTCCTGCCTGCGGGGGGTGGAAGCCGACCGAATCCCTTAGAGCGACAAAATAGGCGTGTTTGGAATACTTGTCAAGCGGAGAAAATTATCGACGATATATCGCAATTAGCGGTATTCGTCGAGCAGTTTCTGCATTTTTTCTTGGATTTTCCGCTCCAATTGGTCGAGAACGGTCTGGCCGACGCGGGTTTCGAACTCCTTCATGTCGGCAAATGTCAGATTATTCTTATCCAGGAGGGCTTCGACTTCTTTTTCGCCGGTTTCGAACTCTTCGATGTATTTCTGTCGGATCAAAACCGAGCGAGCCCTCATCTCGATGTAGATTTCTTCGTTGACCTTGGGGGGAATGACCTTGGCCGCGGCCGCCTTGGCCGCCTCTTCTTCTTCCGCTTCGGCTTGTTCGGCGGCCAGGAGTTCCTCCTCAGTCAATCCCGGCGCTTGGCTTTTCGATTTGCAGGCGCCGGCTGGGACGAGGACAAGGACGATGAGCCCGAGGGCGAGGGTGGAGGCAAGGGAGCGGGATATGCGCGACATGCCTCTATTATATGAATTCGGGGCCAGGTTACTCAACCCCCGAATTCGAATTCGGGGGTTGAGTAACCTGGCCCCGATCTATTAGCCCCGACCTTTCTCATGAGGCGGTTCTCCTTTTAAAACCGAAATCCAGGAGGGCGATGGAATCCGTCCAGACGCCCGTCTCCGAGGAATCCAGGACGACGGCGATTCGTTCCCGTCCGTCCCGCCGAGCGGAAGAAACGAGGCAGTATCCGGCTTCGACGGTGTGGCCCGTTTTTATCCCGCTTGCTCCCGGATAGAAGTAAGGCCCGGCCGCGTCGAGAAGCTTGTTCCGGTTTTCCCAACGGACGCGGTCCGATCCGGGCGGCGCCCTTCTCCGGATATTCCCGGTCGAAATCGTTCGCGTGGCGGCGTACTCCGGCGCGCCGGCGATTTCCCGGAACAACGGATGTTTCATGGCTTCCCTGGCGATCAGGGCAAGGTCGTAGGCGGTCGTGACCTGGTCCGTGCGGTGATACCCGTCCGGCGTCGTAAAGCGGGAATGGACCGCGCCGATCCGGGCGGCCCGCTCGTTCATCCAGCCGACGAAGCGGGCTAGGGCTTGGCCGGTGGATAAGCGGGGGAGGGGAGCCCGAGACCGGGCGACGTGAACGGCAATCGCGTAGGCGGCGTCGTTTCCCGAGGGAAGCAGCATTCCGCCGACGAGATCCTTCAGTCGGATCCGGTCTCCGACCTTGAGTCCGGCCTTGCTCGAATCGCGGGCGACGAGGCGGATTTCGGTTCCGACCGAGACGATTTGGCCGGGATCGGCTTTTTCCAGGGCGATCAAAGCGGTCAGGATCTTTGCCGTGCTGGCCGGAAAAGCCCGGGCGGATGGATTTTTCGCGAAGAGAACCCGGCCGTTGGTTCCATCGATCACAACCGCGCTTCTAGCCCGGAGGTGCGGCGATCCGCCGGATAAGGCGGGGATGAAAAGTCTCGCCGTGAGGAGGATGCTCAAGGCCAGGAAAGCGAAGGCTGCAGGCAGGGCAAGGGATCGGCGGTTTCGATAGAGCACAACGCGGAGGTTTCTCATCTCGAATAGAATACGGCCCGGGCTTTAAAATAATCTTGGGGATTTCTTAATAAATCCTTAATTTCGGGGAGAGACGCGGCCGGTCACACGGCGCTTTTCAACCGGACTTCGAACACCGTCCCGCCGGCGTCGCTCCGGGCGGCGATCCGGCCGTGATGAAGGTCGACGATGCTTTTGGCGATGGCCAAGCCCAGCCCGGTTCCGCCGCTTCTATCCGACCGGGACGAGTCGACCCGGTAAAACCGGTCAAAAATCCGGGCAAGGTCCGCCGCGGGAATCGGATCGCCGCCGTTTCGGACCGCGGCGACCGTCCATTCGCCGTCCCGGCTGAGGTCGATCCCGATCGTTTCTCCCGGCCGGCCGTAACGGACGGCGTTGGACAGGAGGTTTTCAAAGACCCGGGCCATCAGGTTGCCGTCGGCTTGGACCGGGTAGCCCGGCTCCGCTGCGGTCAACCGGTAGCCCCGGTTCTCGCTTTGCCAGATCGGGGTGAATTCCTCGGCCAATTGGGCCAGAAGTTCTTTGAGGTCGATCCGGGCCGGCTCGAACTTCAACGCGCCCTGGCTGACGCTGGTGTATTCGAAGAGATCGTCGATGAGCTTCTTCAACCGGAGGGATTTATGATAGGCGATTTCGGCGTAGCGGCGAAGGACCGCCGGATCCGTGTTCGGATTCTTTTCGATCAGCTCCAGGTATCCGAGGACCGAGGTCAACGGCGTTCGCAGGTCGTGGGAGACGCTGGAGATCAATTCGTTTTTGGCCCGCTCCGCGTCGCGCTCCTCCTCAAGCGAGGCTTTCAACCGGGACGTCATCCGGTTGATGTTCTCGCCCAGCTCTCCCAGCTCATCGGGAGACCGGAGCGGAAGGACGAGATCGAGCTTTCCCAGGGAGGTTTGCTGAAGCGTCCGGGAGATTTTTTCCAGATAAAGGAAGCTCCGCCGGCTCAAGAGAAAGACGAAGAGAATGAAGAAGGCGAACCCGACCACCGCGCCCAACGGAATGATGCCGATTCCGGTTTGAAGGCGCTTGAGGGAATTATAGATAAAGCCGGCCCGGTTTCTCTGGCCGATTTCCTGGGCGAGCTCGATCAGCCCGGTGACGCAGGCGAGGGAGAGGGCGATACTGAGGCCGAACAGGGCGATGATTTTCCACCGGAGGCTGAAGATTTTAAGGTTCATATTTGTACCCGACGCCCCAGACCGTCCGGATGCGGAGCGGCTGCCCGGGGTTGTCCTCGATCTTTTCCCGGATTTTGCGAATATGGACCATGACCGTGTTGTTGGAATCGTAATACCGGTCCGCCCAGACCGCCCGGAAGATCTCCTCTGCCCCGAAAACCCGGCCGGGATGGGCGGCCAGAAGATAAAGGATGTCGAATTCGGTCGCCGTGAGGTGGACATCCCGGCCGTCCGCATTCACCGTCCGCCGGTCCCGGTCCATGGTCAAGCCGCCGGCTTTGATTTTTTTTTCTTCCCCTCCCGGCGAAGAGTCGGCGTTGAGGACCAGGGAGCGGCGCAACAGGGATTTGACCCGGGCCAGAAGCTCCAGGACGTTGAACGGCTTGGCCAGGTAATCGTCGGCTCCCGTGGTCAGGCCCAGGACCTTGTCCATGTCCGTGGACTTGGCGCTCAGGATGAGGATCGGGACGTTGCGGCCTTTCCGGATCCGGCGGCAGATTTCGAGGCCGTCCGGCCCGGGCAGCATGAGGTCCAGAATGACGAGGTGGATCGGCTCCGCGTCCAGGATTTTCAGGGCGGCCGGCCCGTCCCCGGCTTTTCGGACGATGTCGCCTTCGTTGAGCAGATGAATTTCGACCAGATCGGCGATGGCCGGGTCGTCCTCGACGATCAAAATTGTCGGCGTGCGCATTTTACTCCTGAGAGGGAAGAACCGGTTTATGAATAGCGGAAGACGGGAGCCCTGTCAAATAAGTTCGGGGCCAAAGTTCGGGGCCAGGTTACTCAACCCCCGAATTCGAATTCGGGGGTTGAGTAACCTGGCCCCAATCTTTTATAATCGCTGGCGAACCTAGTCCGCCGAGGAGGAAGCGATGAAAGACGATTCCGCCCCCAACAAACGCCGTGATTTTCTTAAAACCACCGCCGCCGGAATGGCCGGCGTCAGCGCCGCCCTGGCCGGCTTCAAGCCGCTGTTCGGCGCGCCTTTGCCGCAGATTGCCGGCGAAGGCCGCACGGCCTTCAAGACCGCCCCGATCCCGGTCGTCCGGGTCGGCTTCGTTGGAATCGGGGGCATGGGCTCGGCCCATGTCCAGAACCTCCTCAACATCGACGGCGTCCAGATCAAAGCCCTCTGCGACATCGTCCCGGCCAAGGTCGAACGGGCCCAGAAGTGGGTCGTCGCCGCGGGCCAATCCCTTCCCGCGGCCTACACGAAAGGGGAGCGGGACTTCGAGCGGATGTGCGAAACCGAAGACCTCGACCTGGTCTTCACCGCCACGCCTTGGGAATGGCACGTCCCGGTCTGCCTCTCGGCCATGAAGAACGGCAAGCACGCCGCGACCGAGGTCCCGGCGGCCATGTCCCTGGACGATTGCTGGGCCCTGGTCGAGACGGCCGAGAAAACGGGCAAGCACTGCCAGATGATGGAGAACTGCTGCTACGACCGGATCGAGCTCATGACCCTTAACCTCGTCCGCCGCGGCATCCTCGGTGAAGTCCTTCACGCCGAGGCCGGCTATCTCCACGACCTTCGCGGGGTTAAGTTCTCCAACGAAGGCGAGGGTCTCTGGCGGAGAGCCTGGGCCCAGAAGCTCAACGGGAACCTCTACCCGACCCACGGCCTTGGCCCGGTTGCCCAGTGTCTCAACATCAATCGGGGCGACGCCTTCGACTTCATCGTCTCGATGAGCTCCCCGTCCCGCGGGCCTCCAGGAGTACGCCGTCAAGAAGTATCGGCCCTTCGTCTCCCCAGGCTACGGAGAAGTTTGTCCTCGGCGACGTCAACACGACCCTCATCCGGACCAAGCTGGGCAAAACGATCATCCTCATCCACGACACCAACCTCCCGCGGCCCTATACCCGGATCAACCTGGTCCAAGGGACCAAGGGCCTCGCCCAGAAATGGCCGGACAAGATCTACATCGAGGGGCTGGCCGAAAAGCCCCACGCCTGGGACGAGTTCGAGAAATTCGCCGCCGAATACGAGCACCCGCTCTGGAAGGCGATCGCGGCCAAGGGCGAGGGCCGGGGCCATGGCGGCATGGATTACATCGAGGATTACCGCTTGATCCAGTCCCTTTTGAAAGGCGAGCCACTCGACCAGGATGTGTACGACGCGGCCGCCTGGAGCGCGATGGTCGGGGCGTCCTGCGAGAGCGTCGCCCATAAGAGCCGGGCGATCGACATCCCCGATTTCACCCGGGGGAAGTGGAAAACCAACCCGCCGCTCGGCATCATCACGGCATAATAATTCGGGGCCAGGTTACTCAACCCCCGAATTCGAATTCGGGGGTTGAGTAACCTGGCCCCGATCTGTTTACATCGCCGCCCGGTAAACTTTTTCGAGGTATTCGACCGTCACGTTTGCTGGGGTGATTTTGCAATCGCCCTTGAGGATCGTTTTTCGGGCGTAAAGCCCGATCTCGTCTTCCCGGACGCCGTAATCGGATAGTTTCACCGGCACACCGAGCCCCCGGAGAAATCCCTCCAGCCCGCCCGTCGCCTCGAACAATTTTTCGATATGTCCGACTTTCTCCGGGCAGGATGATTCGGCCCGCAGCGCCGCCAGGACGTGAACCAGCATGACCGCGCTCGCCCGTCCGTGGGAGACGCCGTGGAAAACCGTCAGGGGATACCCCATGATGTGGGGGAGGATGGTGCTGGCGTGGGCGATCGCCGCCCCGGCAACCGTGGCCGCCGCGGCCATCCGGTCCATGGCCTCCCGCTCTTTTTTCGCCGCCCGAGGAAGCTCGGCGACGGCCGTTTCGATCGCCTGCAAGGCCAGGGCGTCGTTAAGAGGAAAGGAGATTGTCGAAAGGTACGCCTCGACTGCATGGGCCAAAACGTCCAGGCCGGTGTCGACGACGACCGTCCCGGGCATCGTGTAGGTCAATTCCGGATCGACCAGGGCCAGGACCGGGAAAATCCCCGGATGCCCGTAGCCGACCTTCTGCTCGGCGGCCTTGTCGGTGAATATCGCGAACGGAGTCGCTTCGCTTCCCGTTCCCGACGTCGTCGGGACGGCGATGACCGGCAACGGCGGGTGCTCCAGCGGCTTACCTTCGAGATACGGTTTCAGCGGCCCCGGATTGGCCGCCAGCACGGCCACGCCCTTGGCCGCGTCCATCGGCGAGCCGCCGCCCAGCCCGATCACGAGCCGAGCGCCGAATTCCCGGGCCTCACGCCCTGCGTCCTCGACCGTTCCGATCGAGGGATTCTCCTCGACCCGGTCGAAGACTTCGATTTCCTTCACCTTGAGGGCGTTGACGACCCGCTCGAGGATGGACGTCTTCCGGGCGATCGTCCCGTCCGTAACGATAAAGACCTTTTCGGCTTCTGCCGGGATGTGCGCTCCCAGCTCGGCAACCCGCCCCCGCCCGAAAAGGATTTTCGTCGGGAGATGAAAATCGAATGCATTCATATGAATCCCCGCTCCCATGCCGGCGGCCCGCCCGCCGATAAGATCGTCGCTTTCCGAAATCCGCTTTACTTCTTCCTCTGACCCGAGAAGGCCATCGGGCCCATCTCGCCCAGGTCCATTTCGCCGGTCATCTTATCGCCGTCGATTTTCGCTTTGAAACCGATCGTGAAATCGCCGTTGGGCGTGCTGACCGAGATCGACCATTTGGCTTCGTTGCCCTCGACCGTGCCTTCGCCCTGGGCCTCGCCCATCGGGCTTTCCATCTTCACCTTGATGACGGCGTTGTCCTGGGTGAAGGTGACCGTCTGGGTCATTTCGCCCTGGGGGCCCGGCATCGTCACTTCCCAGACGCCGGCGATGTCGGCCGGCTTGGCCGGGGGCTTAGCCTGCTCCTGGGCCATCCCCATCGCCACGATCCCCAACCCGAGAACAAAGAGAGAAAACATTTTCCTGGTCATCGGATCCTCCTGATATTCACAAAATCAGCATGCAGTCGCCGTAAGAGAAAAACCGGTATTTTTCCTTGATCGCCTCGGCATAAGCGGCCATGATCAGCTCCCGGCCGGCGAAGGCCGAAACAAGCATGATCAGGGTCGATTGAGGCAGGTGCAAATTCGTCAGCAACCGATCGACGACTTTGAATTCGAAGCCGGGATAGATGAAGATCGACGTCCCGCGCGTCCCGGGCGCGACCGCCCCAGCCGATTTTTCGGCTCGAGCCGCGCTCTCGAGAGTCCGGACGACGGTCGTCCCGACGGCCGTGACCGGCCGCCCTTCCGCCTTTGCCCTACTGATTGCCGCGGCCGTTTCTTCCGAGACCGTATACGATTCCTCGAGCATCCGGTGGTCTTCGAGCCGCTCGGCCCGCAGCGGCTGGAACGTGGCCAGCCCGACGTGGAGGGTCACCCGGGCGGTTTCGATTCCCCGTCCTCCCAGCCGCTCAAGCACTTCCGGAGTGAAATGAAGCCCGGCCGTAGGAGCGGCAATTGCCCCGTCGTTTTCGGCGTAGAGCGTCTGATAGCGGGCCAGGTCCTCCGACCGGCTCGCCTCGTCGTTTCTCGGCCGCTTAATATACGGAGGGAGCGGGGCGTGTCCGATCTCCTTAAGATGTCCCAGGACGTCCGGAACGTTGAAGCGGAGGATGCGATGCCCGTTGTCCCCCGAGGCGATGACTTCGGCCGTCAAGGCCGCGGGGAAATCCACCCGGTCCCCGGTCCGGATCTTCCGGGCCGGGCGGCATAACACTTCCCACGACCCCGGCTCGCGCTGATTGAAAAGGAGGAATTCGACGAGCGCGCCGCCCCGTCGCCCCCAGATTTTAGCCGGGATGACCTTCGTGTCGTTCAGGACCAGGAGATCCGCCCGCTCCGTCTCCTCGGGTCCGCCGAGGCACTCCGGCAAATCTTTGAACAGGGCGTGCTCGAACGCCCCTTCCTTCCGCCGGACGATCATCATCCGGGAATCGTCCCGTCGTTCGAGCGGCTTCTGGGCGATCAGCTCGGGCGGCAGGGGGAAATTAAAGTCTTTGACCAGCATGAAGTTTAGGGTCGCATACGGAGAGAGCGCCGCCTTCAGTCCCGGAAGAGCTTCGTCTGGCTTCCGCCCGTCCGGCCGTGGCCGGCCTGGGGGAGCCCGAGATGGTCGTAGGCTTTCCGGGTCAGCTTGCGGCCGCGGATCGTCCGTTCGAGAAACCCGATGCGCATGAGAAACGGTTCATAAATAGACTCGATCGTATCCTTCTCCTCGTCGATGGCTGCGGCGATGGTCGAGATGCCGACCGGGCCGCCGCCGAAATTCGCGATGATCGTGTGGAGGATCTTCCGGTCAACGTCATCCAGGCCCAGGGAATCGACTTCCATCAGGTCGAGGGCTTCGTCGGCCGCGGCTCCGGTGATGACGCCCTTGCCCTTGACGTCGACGTGGTCCCGGACCCGCCGCAGCAGCCGGTTGGCGACGCGCGGCGTACCCCGGGAACGTTTGGCGATCTGCTCGGCGCCCTTGTCGTCGATTTTAACCTTGAGCAGCTCGGCCGCCCGCATCAGGATCTTCTTGATGTCGGCGTCCTTGTAATAATCCAGCCGATGGATGATCCCGAACCGGCCGCGGAGCGGGGCGGTGATTCTCCCCGCCCGTGTCGTCGCCCCGACCAGGGTGAACTTCTTGAGCATGAGCTTGTGGCTCCGGGCGGCCGGACCCTGGCCGATGACGATGTCCAGGCTGAAGTCCTCCATCGCCGAGTACAGGATCTCCTCCACGCTGGGGTGAAGGCGGTGGATCTCGTCGATGAACAGGACCTCCTTGGTTTGCATGTTCGAGAGAATGGCCGAGAGGTCCCCGGCCCGTTCGATCACCGGCCCGGCCGTCGGCTTCAGCCCGACGCCGAGCTCCTTGGACAGGAGGTAGGCCAGGCTGGTCTTGCCGAGTCCCGGCGGCCCGTAGAGAAGGACGTGGTCGAGATGCTCGCCGCGCTTCTTGGCCGCCTCGATATAGACTTTCAGGTTGTTCTTGATGTTGTCCTGACCGATGAATTCGGCGAAGCTCCGCGGCCGGAGGCTGTCCTCGAAGAGGAGATCTTCCTTGGTTCGGACGGGGTTGAGAACGGCGGAAGCGGCCAGAGGCGGCATCTTATACTCTCGAAAGCGCTTTCAGGGATTCGCGGAGCATGGCCTCGAAGCCTTCGCCTTTCTTCGCCTTGACGATTTCCTCGACCACCGGCTCGATTTCCTTACGCCGGAAGCCCATGTTGAGGAGAGCCGAGATGAGGTCCTCGGTCTCCTTCGAGCCGTGGGCCTTGAGGAGCCGCTCTTTTTTGTCGATTTTATCGGCCAGCTCCATGGCGATCCGAAGGGCGGTTTTCTTGCCGATGCCCGGGACCATCGCGATCCGGGCGACGTCGCTCGAGCGGACAGCCTCAGCCAGCGTCTCGGTGTCCATCCCGGAAAGAACGGCGATGGCCAGCTTCGGCCCGATCCCGGAGATCGAGATGAGCTTGAGGAAAATGTCTTTTTCCTCCAGGGTTCGAAAGCCGAAAAGCGAGAGGGCGTTGTCGGTGAGGTGGGTGTGGATGAAGAGCTCGACCCGCTCGCCCTCCTCGCCGACCTTCAGAAATGTCGAAAGCGGGATGGCCGCCGCGTACCCCACGCCGCCGCAGTCGACGACGAGGACGGCCGGCGATTTCTGGAGAATGACGCCATTCAGGTGCGCGATCATGCGCCCGGAATTTTAGTCTAAAAGCCGGCCGAAAGCAAAAGGCTAGGCGTGATCGAGCACGTCCAGATACGAGGACAGCTCGAGGGCTCTTTTGCGGACGAAATCGACTTGGTCGGCGGCCTTCATCAGCCCGTACATCGTCCCGTCGAACATCTCGTAGAGGGCGGTGAGGAAGTTGAATTCCTCATTCCGATGCTTGATCCAGGCCAGCTGGGAGGCCTTCAGGGGCGCCCGGGCGGCTTCCGGGAGCCGTTGCATCAGCTCCTGGTACACCCGGTTGAGCTCGGCGTCCCACTTTTTATAGGCCTCGGCCAGGCAGGCGAGCTGTCCCTGGGTGGATTCGTCCTTGGCCGTGCATTGTTCGAGCCAGAGGTCGATCGGATGCTTGGCCGGCGCGGCGGCGGCCTTATCTTGATTCTGGGCTCGTGTCCCTGCCGCAAGCGTCGGGGCGGGGGAGGCCGCGAGGGAACCGGCCAGGACCGCCGCGAAGACGAAGACCTCCGCCGCGCGGCGCATGGTTACTGAATCCCGAGGCGCTTGGCCTCTTCCGGCAGCTGCTTCTTGAGCAAGTCGAAGTTGGCGTATTGGGTGATGATGTTGAAGTCGGCGATCAGGTTGAACAGCTCCGCATCGTCTTTATAGAAGGTCTGGCCGTCCTGGTACTGCTTGAAGAGGTCCGTGGATATGCCGCTGATCTTGTCGCTGAGAATCCGGTCGACGACGGCCCGGTCCTCGACCGGCATCGCTTCTCGCTCCTTGCCCATCCCGACCATCAGATCGATCGTTCCGGCTTTCATGTCCTTGAACATCGTCTTGACTTGGTCGGCCGGGAGCTTGTCTCTCATGATGGCCACGACCTGCTCGAGGGTCAGGACATAGGACGAGCCGATTTTCCGTCCGAGGTTTTCGGGCGAGGACGAAGCGGTCGTTGCCGGCGGGGTAGCGACTTGGGCGGCTCCGGACGGGGTCGTTTCGGCCGGGGCGTCCTTCTTCCCGCAGGCGGCGCCGACGAGGGTGAGGACGACGGCGAGAGCAAAAACGGACAGACACTTGATCATGAGGCCTCCATAAAATTCGTGCGGCGGATGTATTAAAAGACGAAACCGAGCGTCGCCCCGACGGCCATGGAATCGAACAGGTCGTTGAACGGGGTGAAGATGAAGACCGAAAGCCGCAGGTCGGATCCCTGGAATCCCGCGTTGACCTTCAGGGAGAAGTCGGTGGACGGCGAGCCGCTGATGTCGTCGCCCAGGAGGAACCACTTGGACAGGCCGCCGCCGATGAAGAACTCCTTGAGGTGGAAGTTCAACATGAGTGACGGGGCGAAGATGAAAGTCCCGAAGTTGAATTTATGGACGACGATGTAGCCTTCCGGGCTGAGCGTCATGATGTTGCCCAAGGGGATGTCAACCGTCATGCCCGCGGTCCAGAAAAACGGATTAAAGGAAAATGAGCTATCGGTGACGGTGCCGAAATTCAGGGAGAGGTAATCGGCCCGGACTTTGTTCGGGGCGGCCAGGAACACGACGGCGACGAGCAGAACCGCGATGATGATTTTTTTCATGGGAGGACTCCTCCTTGACCGGCTTTCTGGACGCATTATACCTGTTTGACAGGGCCGGGTCGATATGTTACCAAATACTCTTTCGCATGTAATTTCATCCGCGCAGAAGGACCCCGCCGCCCGGAGCGCGCCGGTCCCGGCGCCAAGGAGATAATCGATGGCGAAATTCGAAGGGTTGAAATGGTCTTCCAAACAAATGCGTTACGGTCTGGTCGATAAAGCCTACGAGCTGCTCGAAAGCGACGCCAAGGTCGCGGCTTGCTCCCGTTCGACCAATTACGCGATCTTCCTGGCGTTCGAGGGGATCCGCTTCTTCTGCCGGAAATCCGCATCCGGGACCCTGGAAGCGGTGTTCCTGAATTGGGATAAAAACCTCGACCGGTTCCGCCGGTCGATGCTCTTCAATATCGGCGGCGAATCCGCCCACCTGGTCCCCACGGCCGATGAGTTGGAGGACATCCTGGCCGACCGGTTCTTCCGCGAGCCGGAGATGCGCCCGTTGTTCGAGGAAATGGCGGCGATGGGCGCTCAGGGCTACCTCCGGCCATTCACCATCGACGAGGAACAGTCCATCGGCGTCACTTACCCCAACCAGCCGGCGATTCGGGCGCTGGCCTCCCGCTACGATCAGTACTTGGGCGAGCCCTTCACCGGTGTCGTCATTCCGCACCTGGTCCGGGCGGTTGGAATCAACGGCACGGGCTGCCTCAAGCTGGGCATCAATTATGTCGTGAGCGTCAAGGCCGTCGAAGAGGCCAAGAAAATCGACAAATCGGCCGCTGCGTCCCTCTTCCTTGACGATCAGCCGCACCTGCCGATCGAGGAGCGGACCATCACCGAATGGGATTCTTCCTGCTGCCTGTTCGCCTTCAACGACGGCACCATCATCAAGATTCCCGAAAACCCCCTGATTCTCCCCTCGGTCACAATCCAGGGCATGTGCAAGATCCTGACCCACCTAGGCGCCAAGGTCGAAGAGCGTCACCTGAAGTACGGCGAGCTTGTCCGGAGAGTCAAGGCCGGGGAGCTGGTGGCCGCCTGCAGCGTCGGCACGGCCGGGATCCTCAACCGCTGCGCCAAGCTGATCCTGGTGGACAACGAGCGCAAGACAATCGCGACCCATGTCCCCGACGAAAAGCATCCCCTCTATGCGATGCTGGCCGCGGCCAAAGCCTATTACTGGAATATTTACCGGGGCACGGTCCCGCCGCTCGAAGGAATGAAGCTCTTTAAGTACTCGCTGTGATTAATCAGGATTCCAGGTGAAAAAACGGCTCCCGATAACTGCAGCGTCGGTGCTTCTTGTCGCCGCGGTCTTAATCGCCGCCCTGCCCGATCCATCCCGTCAAAAGCTTCCCCGGCGGGGCGTGGCCGACGACCAAATCCCGGCCGAGCTGGCCTGGATCACGCTCTATACGGGCAAGGCTTTTAAAAACGCCCAGGGTCTTTGGGAAGCCAAGCTGATGTTCGGGATTGAGATGGTCTTTATCCCGGCTGGAGAGTTCCTGATGGGATCTTCGGTGGGAGAAGAGGGGAGGGAACCGGACGAAGGCCCGGTCCATCGCGTCTCGACGAAAGGGATCTGGATCGGCAAATTCGAAGTCACCCGTTCGACCTGGCGGAAAGTCATGAGCGAGGACGATGCGCCGCCGGGAGAACGGAATCTTCCCCAGACCGGCGTCTCTTATCAGGATGTCGAGAATTTTCTGAAAGCCCTTCAAATCGAATCGGGGCTCAAGTTCCGGCTTCCGACCGAGGCCGAGTGGGAGAAATGCTGCCGAGCCGGGAACCGTTCGCCCCTTTACGGTTACCTCAACGACATCGCCTGGCATACGCCCAATTCCGGCGCCCGGCCTCATCCGGTCGGAACGAAGGCGCCCAACGATTTCGGCCTCTATGACATGCTCGGAAATGTCTGGGAGTGGTGCTCCGACTGGTATGGAAGCCGTTACTACGAGTCATCTCCCATCCTCAACCCGCAGGGTCCGGCTCGAGGGCAAAGGCGCGTCATGCGCGGAGGCGGCTACCTCCACAGCGGCAATTATCTGCGCGCGGCCCATCGGAACAGCCAGCTCCCGAAGGTCGTGAAACCTATCTACGGCTTCCGCCTCGTCCTGGACGGAGCGCTCTAGGTTCAGCCCTGTCCGGCCATCCGGGGGATTCCTTGACATGGCCGCTCTATCGGCAATATATTCCCGACGGTGATTAAGATAACGGCGGTCCTGGCGTTTGCCTCTCTGACGGGATTTTCCCTGATTCTCGGGGTTCTAATCGGAACCGGATTAAAATTCAGCCAAAAAGCTATCGCCGCCGTGATGGCTTTCGGATCGGGCGTATTATTATGCGCCCTGACGTTCGGGCTGATGGCCGAAGCGTTCCGTCACGGAGGCTTTGACGCGTCGATTATCGGATTTTTAATCGGGGGCCTGGTTTTCGTCGGCGGGGATCTCCTGATTCACCGAATCGGCGGAAGAAACCATAAAGGCAAGGCCCACATCAAGTCGGCGAGAGAAACAAACGGCCGGGCCATCGTCTTGGGGTCTCTCCTGGATGGAGTTCCCGAATCAATCGCTCTGGGTGTTTCTTTTCTCGACAAAAACGGGATCGGATGGCTGATGTTCGGGGCGATTTTTCTTTCCAATCTCCCCGAAAGCCTCTCGTCCGTCGACGATCTGAAAAAAGAGGGCTTTTCCCTGAAAAAGATCTTCCTGTATTGGTCGTTTATCGGCATTTGCGTGACGGCGAGCGTCGTCCTGAGCTTCCTGTTCCTGCAGAAGCTGGACCTCAATTCGCTCGGGATCATCGAGTCGTTCGCCTCCGGCGCGATCCTGGCCATGCTGGCCGACAGCATGATGCCCGAAGCATACGAAAACGGCGGCGTTCTCATCGGATTCGCGACGATCTTAGGATTTCTGACGGCGTTTATTCTCTCGAAAATTTAATCGGAGCCGGCGCCGCCGCGATTTCGCCGGAAATCAATATCTCCAGCTCTTCAGGTCCGCTCCGAGGGGCGCGGTTTTGAGCAGCCGCTCGATCGCTCGCGGAATATACATCTGGTGGTACCGCAGGCGCGAGATGGCGTTCGGCTGCTTGGGATCTCCGTTCCAGCAATGCTCGGCCCGGTCGCCGTATTTCACCTCGCCGCGCGTAATACGGGTCCTTGGTGCTCTCCAGAAAGGCCTCGACCAGGTAGACGGCGTTGTTCAGATAATAATTGTCCATGTCGCCGACGTAGATGTTGATCTTGCCTTGGAGCTTGGGCCCGAGGGTTTTCCAGTCGCGTTGCAGGATATACCCGATGTCGAAGTTTTCCTTCCAATACCTGGCCACTTCGGGATCGATCACTCCGGTCGATCTTGTCCCAGATCGGCTTGGGATATCCGTCGGCGCCGACCGGGCTGTAGACGGCCTGCCAGATGTCCCATTGGCCGCCCGACCGGCCCTTGCTCGCCAGAACCGCTTCCAAATGATTGGCCTGTTCGAGCGTCGTCGAGACTTCGCCAAGGTAATTGCGCATGCCCGGCCGCGGGGTTTTCTTCCATGGCGAATCGACGAAGTAGGCGTTCTTGTGGCTGTAGATGTCGACGACCGTATAAGCCCGGAAGTCGATCGGGTCGGGGCAGGCGGCGTAACAGCCGTTGAAATCGTCGGGGTAGAAGACCTGGGCGGCCAGCGCTTCCCAGCCGCCGGTCGAGCCGCCGTACATGAACCGGGCCCAGCCCGGCGCCCAGCCCCCGGAACTTCTGCTCGATATATGGAATCAATTCCTTGACGATCGCGTCGCCGTAAGGGCCGAGGTTGGCCGAATTGACGGCGTAGGAATCGTCGTAATACGGGTTGGCGTGTTGGATTTCGATCAGGATCACCCGCGGGAACTTCGGCCCGGTCCAGTCTTTATAGAACTGGTAGGCGTATTCCTGCTGGATCCGGTTGTAGCCCTCCAGCTGAAAACGTTCGCTGTAATCGGGCTTGAGGTCCGGGTCGGGGGGCGTTTCCCGGAATCCCTCGAGCGTATAGGGGAAATGGCCGTGGTTGACGATCAGGGGATAGCGGGCGTTGGGATGCGTGTCGAAGCCTTCGGGAAGAAGGATGCAGGCTCCGATCTCCATCGGCCGGCCCCAGAACTTCGTCAGAAGCTCGCTCTGGATCTTAACGTGCTTGATGTATTTCGTGTCGGCAGGCGGTGCGATCGGTGGGATTTCCTTGTCCAGGGCGACCTCGAAGACCATCGGCTGCCCGGAGGCGATCGTGATCTTCTTGGGCTCGCTGTACAAGTTCCCCGGCTTGCGATTCCAGACCTGGCCCTCGCCCTTGTCGGGCGGGAGCTTGACCGTGTGGCCGTCGGCCCGGACGAACGTCTCGTAGCGGTTCAGCAACGCCTGGACGTAGTAATCGCCCGGGGGCACGTCGGCTAGGCTTTTCAGCGGATATCCGAAAACCGAAGCGTCGATGACCGCCGCCGCTCCCGGGGCCATCCCTTCCACATCGATCCCGAAAATCAGCTGGGTTGAGGCTCCGTCGCTGACCTGGAAACGCGGCTCGGCCTTGTCGTTGTTGGAGAGCATCAGGAGAAGCCGCCCGTCCAGGGCTTGGGCCGAAAGGGCCGGCGGGAACGAGACGGCAAACTGCGGGCCGGCGAGCGCGGCCGGCTTAGAGCCGGGGCTGCAGGCGGCACTGATAAAAATGAGCGTCATCGCCGCGGAAATCAGTGTTTTTTTCATGTCCCTCCCCCTTACTGCTTGACCAGCTCCACCCGCCGGTTTTTCGCCTTCCCTTCTTCTGTGTCGTTAGTCGCGACGGGGGCGTATGGGCCGCATCCGAAGGCTTTCATCCGTCCGGCTTCGATCCCGTGGTCCTTGATCAGGGCTTGCATGACGGACTGGGCCCGGTTCTGGGACAACGCGAGGTTGGATTCCGGTGAACCCGCCGAATCGGTGTGCCCGACGACGAAGACCTTAAGGCCCGGCTCGGCCTTGAGCAGCTTGGCGACCTCGGCGACGGCCGCCGCGGATTCGGGCTTGAGGTCGGCCTTAGCCGTGTCGAAATAGATTCCCTCGATGGCGATATGGCCTTCGGTCTTCAATCCCTTGCCTAAAAGCTCGGCCGTGGCCTTGATGTCCTGAGCCATGGCCTCCCGCTGGACGATGGTCAGGAAGTACTTCCCGGTAAAGTCCGCCGCGACCTGGGTCCAGATTTCCGTCCCGTCCTTGACGATCTTCAGGGTCGACTTGCCCTTCTCGCTGTACACGACCGTCCCGCCCGAGGCTTTGATCGCTTCTTCGAAGTTCCGCTGGATCTGGAGCTCGCTCGGTTTGGATTTGGCTGTGGCTTGCGGATAGTAATTGATCTTCCAGAGATGGCCCTCGACCGACTCGGTCTTTCCCTTGGCGATCATGAAAGCGAACGCGTCGAAATCCTTCTCCGTGCAGCTGTGGATCCAGTATCCGCCGGGCATCCGGGAGAACATCGGATGGTCTTGGCAATTCGGGTCGTCTTTCTGTTGGGCAAATCCGGCGGCCGCGAGGACGAGCATCAGTCCGAGGATGAGGGCAAGGGGCTTTTTCATGAGGGCTCTCTCCAAATTGAGATGATTTAGTATAGCGCGATTGAGGAGGGGAGGGGAAATTTTGTTTCTCTTTTTTGTTTTGAGGCTGTCTGCTGTGAGATTCGATTGAACTTTTTAGCTTCCCTGGATAGAATGAAGCGAGAGAACTCACGATGCGTTGAGAAAGGGGGGAGCCAATGTCGAAAGGATTCATCGCCGCGGTGGTCGCTCTGTTTGTCCAGACGCTGTTCTATGGGCTAAGCGGATATGATCCGTATAAAGAAATCGATTCTTTTCTTAAGTATGTCGTCGATTTTGGATTATTTATTCTCGTCTATATCCCGATCGAATATTTTATAAAAAAGGATCTGGATCGGGCGTAATAAGGATCGCACGGACGATAAGGGGATCATGAAAAAAGAATTGCTTTCTCTCTTTCTCATGGTCGTTCTGACGGCGGCCTTGCCGGCCGCGAATCGGCCGGCGGCGAATGCGCCGATGACGGAAAAAACCCCGATGTTCGCGGACGTCCTGAAGCCCGTCCAAACCTTCATGGACGGGATGGTCAAGCATGACTTCGCCCTGATGTCCTCGGCCTGGCATCCGAACGGCAAGCTGTTCATCATGGAAACGATGCAGTCGCTCGAATTTCTTCGGAACATACCGCCCGTGGTTAAAATCGAGGTCGATAAAACCGAGGTCCTCTCCGTCGACGGGATGATTGCCGTCGTCAAGGTCGAATGGAAGATGCTGATGCCCAAGACGATCGGCTACCATCGAAGCTATATGAATCTCATTCAGATCAACGACGAATGGAAGATCATCTCCGAGACGGATTACGGAGACGAAAAAGAACGTTGATGAGCGATGCGGGGCAGGACGGTGTCAAGCTGGTTTGGTTCATTGACCACCCGTCGGCCCGGATCTGGTCAGTCAATCCGTACAAACGTTGCGGGATTCACTGCGCCTATTGTATCGCTCGGTCCCAGGGGAAGGCCGAGCCATGGTTCGGCGCCGAACGAATCGTCGATGAGCTGAACTCTCGTCTGACGGTTGTTGATGTCGGAAGCGAAGTATTCGTCGGCGGGCTTGTCGACGCCTACCCTCCGGAGGAAAAGTCACTCGGTCTGACCCGGCGTGTTCTTGAAGAGCTTTCGCGCCGGAAACGCCCTTTTTGCATCACGACAAAAAGCGACCTCGTGGTTCGGGATGCGGATCTCTTGGTTAAGCACGAAGGCCATTGCGATGTCTTTGTCAGCATCGGCATGCTCGACGAGAAGCGGTTTCCCGGCTGGAAACCGACGCGCCTTCCGGCTCGGCCCGCCTTCGGGCCGTTTCGGAATTGAAACGGGCCGGCGTGGATGTCCATATCGACGCCGCGCCGTGGATCCCCGGTGCGAGCGATATCGGGGCGCTCCTCGAGGCGATTCCCGAAGGCGTTGCGTTCAGGTCGCGCCGCTCGATATCGGTTCCATCGGCCCCGAAGCGACAATCGCAGGAATGCGGTTCAGGCAGGAGGAGATTCGAAGCGCGTACCAGGAGCAGCGGAAAAAGAAGTCAGGGGAGAATCCCCGAATAAGATTGGAAATAGAACGGAATGAGGAGCGAATCCGATCAAGTAAAAGACGAATTCGCAGAAGACGACGGAATCGTCGATCTCGTAAATCTCGCGCCGCAAGCCGCATCGAATCGGCCAACTCCCGGAAATCCTCCGGTCCGAATGTCGAAGCCGTGAAGCCGTCCCTGCAGACGATACGCCCGTCCCGGGTCTGTTCGCGATCGATCTCGCCCACGAGCCCTTCGGCGGCTTGAAGCTCAAACCAGGCCAGGCGGTGCGGCCAGAACCGCGTCGGCATAGCTTGAAAACAGCGCGATCCCTCCCGGTCTTGACCGACTCTCAGGCTCTCCTTGATCAAGTGTTCGGATCGACGATGGAACGCGGAAATTCCGTTTTGAAGGCAAAGAACGGCGTCAAAGCGTCCGTCGGGAAAAGGAAGCCGGGCCGCGTCCGCTTGAACCAGGGAGACAATTGGAAAGAGCGGCGAGATATTCGCGGCCGGCGAGTAAGCTTGCCAGCGAATGTATCGACCCCAACGAGCCGCCCGGCTTTCCCGGCCATTTCGGCAAGAATCCGGCCATATCCGCAACCTAATTCAAGAACCGAATCGCCGGTCCGGAATCTTGGAGAGCGCGTGATCGATTTCCGCCTTAAGGTATTGCCGGACGCGCGGCGGGGCGATCTCGTAGCATCGCCTGAGCCGGTCCGGCCGAAAGCTTTTCCGCGTAATAATCGGCCATCGCTATCGCTCTTACGGAAATGCTATCCCACCGATAAGAGACCGTCAAGGTAAGCTCCGGTCGGGATCAAAGGTTTTGTGCGTGAAAGGCCGGTGAAATCATTGATTGTTTCACGCCGCGTTGACACCCGTCCCGGCCGCGGGTATCCTTGCGAATGGAAGAGACCCTGTCATGGAAGGAGTAAATCGATGCATAATCCGCTTCGGCCTCTCCTGTTCGTCGCCCTCCTCGCCCTCCTCCTGCGTCTCGTCGGCTGCCGGCCCGGACAACGTGGCGCGTCGACTTCGAGAACGGGTATGTCTTCGGCGGATACAACGACGTCCAGATCCCCAAAAGCACCGGGACGTTGTTCTCCCTGAAAGACGATTTCGACCTCAAAGGCGCCTATTATTTCCGCCTCCGGGTGGACTTTAAGCTCCATCCGCGACACACGCTGTCTGCACTTTTTGCGCCCCTCACGGTGAAGGCTTCCGGCCTAACCGACGCTGTCCTGATGTTCAACGGCACGGATTTCCCGGCGGGTGTTCAGGCCAATGGGGTTTATCGTTTTAACTCCTATCGCCTGACCTACCGTTACGAGCTCGTCCGGAACGAGAAGTGGCAGGTCGGGATCGGCTTCACGGCCAAGATCCGCGACGCGGCCATCTCGCTTGAAACCGACGATCTATTCTCGGAGAAGACCAACGTCGGATTCGTCCCGCTGTTCCATTTCCGGGTTCAATGGACCGCCTCGCCCAAGCTCGCGATCCACTTGGAAGGCGACGCCCTGGCCGCTCCCGGGGGACAGGGACGGGCCGAGGATATCGCCCTCACCCTTCAATACCGGTTGTCGCCGGCCATGATTCTCAAAGCCGGGTACCGGTTTGTGGAAGGCGGGGCCAATGTCGAAGAGGTCTACAACTTCGCCTATGTCAATTACCTGGCCGCCGGCCTGGTGATTGAGTTTTAAACCGCATGGCTGGGCCCGAACCGGGGTCCCTCCAAATCGGCGTCAGCCGGCCGGCCTTGCCGCTGGACGACCTGCCGACTCCGGAAGAGGTCTTCAATAAGCCCAAAATCGGTCCGCGCGTTATCGTCACTTCGGTTCTCGGCCCCAGCTTGATCGCTTTAGGCGCGGCCCTGGGCTCGGGCGAGTGGCTGCTCGGCCCGCTGGCGTTCGGGAAGTTCGGCTTCATGGGCATCGGATGGCTCATTGTCCTTTCCGGTATCCTCCAGGTCCTGTACAACGTCGAGAACGCCCGCTATATGATCGCCACGGGCGAGGTCCCGATCGTCGGTTTCAGCCGGATGCCGCCGGGATTCAAGTTCTGGATTCCGTTCACCCTGTTCATCATCGTCATCGGCTGGATCTGGGGCGGGTGGGCGGCCGCGGCCGGGCAGAGCATCTTTGCCCTGATCACCGGCCGGGCGGCCGATGCGGGAAATCCGGCGGAGGTCGAAACGTACCGGTTGATTGCCGTCGGGTTGATGTTTTTGTCGCTGCTGATCTATGCCTTCGGAAAGAAGATCGCCCGGACGCTGGAGATCGTCGAACGGTCATGGTCTTCTTCACCCTCTTTTCCGTCGTCGCCCTGGCGCATCATCTTCGCTCCGGCCGCGCTCTGGGGGGAAATGTTCAAGAGCATAGGTGACGCCGGCGGCCCCGCCGGCCGGCATAGACCCGATCCTCCTGGGCTCCATCGTCGGTTACACCGGTTTCGGCGCGGGGATGAATTTCCTGCTGATCAGTTATTACCGCGACCACGGCTACGGCATGGGCCACAAGATGGGCTTCTTCTCCGGCCTGGTCGGCGGGCACAAGCAGCACGTCCATCCGTCCGGCGTGACTTTCCGCGAGAGCCCGAAAAACGCCGCCCTCTGGAAACGCTGGTTCCGCTATATGTTGATCGACCAGTGGGGGGTGTTCTTCGTCGGGGCGATGATCGGGATGTTTGTCCCGAGCGTCCTGGTCCGGGCCCTGGCCTCGGCGCCGGGGGCGGCCGTCCCCACGAGCGCCAACATCCCGGTCTATGCGGCGATGGAACTTGGGAAAAGAGGGGGATTCTTCTTTTTCTTCCTGCTGGTCATCGGCGCGCTGGTTCTGTTCAAGACCCAGACGTCGGTCTTGGAGATCCTGATCCGCAACGTGACGGACTCGGCGATTGCCGTGAGCCCGAAGCTGAGGGCTAAAATCGACGGCGATCCGCGCAAGGCCTATTATTTAACGGCCATCCTGTTCATCCTCGTCATCGCGGTCATCATCCACCTGGCCTTGCCCGGCCAGCTCCTCCAGATCGCCGGCAACATGTCGACCCTGGCCTCGCTGATCTACCCGGTCGTGCTGATCTATCTCAACTCCAAGCTGCCCCGGCCGGCCCGGGCGCGGTGGTGGTCGGTCCTGGCTCTCGTTCTCAACATCGTCTTTTTCGGATATTTTTTCCTGAATTTTATTTCTTCGGTTTTATTCGGCCAGGCCGTTGATTACATTTTAAACCCGTTTGACTTCCGCGCGGAGGCGGGATTATCCTTGCCTCGCATCGAGAGAGGTCAGGAGGAATTCATGAAGGTTTTCGCGGCGAATCCGAAATCGTTTTGGCCGGTGATCGTCTTGTGCGCCGGCGCGCTTGTCTTTACGGCTTGCGGCAAAGTCCGGAAAGGACGAGGCCGTCGCGGGTGAAATGGCCTCCGCCCCCGCCGCGAACCCCTACGCCGGCTGGGTGGAATACATCTCCGACCCGATGGGCTTCACGGTCATGGCCCCCAAGCCCATGGAAATCTCCCAGGAAAAATCGGATACCGCCGATGGGCCCACAGACATCAATTACTTCATGGCCGAAATGGGAGCCGTGACTTACGGGGTCATCTGCAACGATTTCTCCGCTGAGTTTACGGCCAAGATCGATCGGAAGGAATTTCTCGACAAGGGAGTCAAGGGTTTCGTCGACAAGCTCGCCGGGACGTTGACCGCGGAGCGGGAAGTGACTCTGGGCGGATATACGGGCCGGGAGATCGTGATGACCGGTTCAAGCCAGGGAGCGGCCTTGTACGGAAAAGCCCGCTTTTTCCTGGCCGGCACGCGGCTGTATCAGCTGGCTTATATCGCCGAGCAGGGCAAGGAGGACGCGGCCGCCGTCGATCATTTCCTCAACTCCTTTAAATTGAAATAAGCGAAGGTAACGATGCCGGAACTGCAGGATCGATTCCGGGGCTGTCTTCTCGGGCTGGCTGTCGGCGATGCCGTCGGCACATCCGCCGAATTTCGGGAACGGGGGGCTTTCGAGCCCTTGACCGATATGCGGGGCGGCGGGGTTTTCCATCTGCAGCCGGGACAGTGGACCGACGATACGTCCATGGCCCTTTGCCTGGCGACCAGCCTCGTCCAACGGTCCGGATTCGATCCGCACGACCAGATGGAACAGTATTGCCGCTGGCGCGACACGGGCTACCTGAGCAGCACCGGAAAGCTGTTCGATATCGGGGGAACGGTCCGGCACGCCCTCGAGAAATACCGGGTGACAGGGGATCCGTTCGCCGGCGAGGACCATCCCTCGGCCGCCGGAAACGGCTGCATCATGCGCCTGGCGCCCGTTCCGATGTTTTATTTCGCCGATATCGACGCGGCCGAGCGGTTCTCGGCCGACAGCTGCCGGACAACTCATGGGGCCTGCGAATGTCTGGACGGCAGCCGGTTATTGGCCCGGATCATCGTCCGGGCTCTGGCCGGGCGGGAGAAGAATGAGGTGCTGTTCGGCGACGGCGAAAGCTTCCGTGGCAGCACCAAGATCCAGGCGATCGCCCGGGGCGAGTATAAAAGGAAGCACGAGGAGGAAATCGTCGGCTCGGGGTATGTGGCCGACAGCCTCGAGGCCGCGCTCTGGAGCTTTCTGCATGCCGCGTCGTTTAAGGACGCGGTGCTTCGGGCGGCCAACCTCGGGAGGGATGCCGATACGACCGCGGCGGTGTGCGGCCAGGTCGCGGGGGCGTTTTGGGGGGAAAGCGGGATTCCGGCGGCGTGGCTGGAGAAGCTGGCGATGCATGAGGAAATCCGCGACCTCGCCGACCGGCTGTTTTCGTTCGCCAATCCGGATAAATAGGGGCCAGGTTACTCAACCCCCGAATTATTCGAATTATTTATTGGGAAGAGATAGGGGAGTAGAGTAACCTGGCCCCGAATTAAGGCGGAGGCCCATGGACGACAAGGTCAACGTTAACGCTCTGTTTCTCGGCCCGAAGGCGGAAAATTACGCCTTCTTCAAGCAGATGCTCAACTACCTGATGGACGACCATGCCGACTGGCGGGCCCATTTCCATCCGGACGATCCGCCTATCGTAACCGCGGCCGAGCAGGATCGGCCCGATTTCCTGGCCACCCTCCAGAAAACCCGTGAGGCGTTGATCGATCTCGCCGGAAACCTCCAGGTCAAGTCCGTCCCTTGGTTCTCGCCGCGCTACCTGGGCCACATGACCGCCGATACGCTGCTGGCAGCCAACCTCGGCTACATGCTGACCCTCCTTTATAATCCCAACAACTGCGCCTACGAAGGCTCGCCGGCTACGACGGCCTTGGAGATCGAAGTCGGGAAGCAGCTGGCCGGGATGATGGGTTACGATCCGCAGAAAGCCTGGGGGCATATCACCTCGGGCGGGACGGTGGCCAACTACGAAGCGGTTTGGATGGCCCGGAACCTCAAGTCTTTTCCCCTTGCCGTCCGGGCGGTGATGCCGGAACTGGTCGCCGGGATGGATGACTGGAAGCTTCTCAACCTTTCGACTTCGGTCATCCTTGACTTGGCCGATCGGGCCAAGGAAGCCGGGCTGTTTGACGAAGCCCGCCGGCGCTCGGTCCGGGGCGCGGGCCTGGCCGGCCTCAAGCTCGGCAAGATTCTCGTTCCTGAATCCAAGCATTATTCCTGGACCAAGGCCGCCGACATCCTCGGCCTCGGCCAGGAGAACATCGTCTCCGTCCCCGTCCGGGACGATTACCGGATGGACGTCGCCGCCCTGAAGCGCGAGATCGACCTCCTGGTCGCCGAACGCATTCCGATCCTCGCCGTCGTCGCCGTCTGCGGGACCACGGAAGAGGGTGCGGTCGATGCCTTTCATGAGGTCGTCCGGTTGCGGGACCGGTACGAGGACCACGGTGTCGGTTTCTATCTCCACGTCGATGCGGCTTATGGCGGCTACGCCCGCGCGCTTTTTCTGGATGAAAGCGGCGCGTTCATGGGCTACAATGAGGTCAACCGCCAGCATGCCCGGCAGGGCGTGCTCCATGCCGACACGGAGTGGCTCAACGTCGACGTCTATGAAGCTTTCAAAGCCCTGCCCGACGCCGATTCAATCACCGTCGATCCGCACAAGCTGGGCTATGTCCCTTATGCCGCCGGAGCGGTCGTGGCCCGGGACCGCCGGGTCATCGACCTGATCTCGTATTTCGCCGCCTACGTCTTCGAAAAGACCGACGACAATCCGACGCTGCTCGGCAGCTACATCATGGAGGGCTCGAAAGCGGGGGCGGCGGTCGCCGCCGTCTGGATGGCCCACCGGGTCGTGCCCTTAAATATCGCCGGTTACGGCCGAATCATCGGGGCCAGCATCGAAGGGGCGTGCCGCTTCCACCAGTCGCTGCTGAAGGCCGGAACGCTCGAAGCGGGCGGACGCGAATTCGAGGTGATTCCCCTGACCCGGCCCGACATCAACGTCGTCGATTACGCCTTCCACGAGAAAGGCAACGACAGTCTCGAGGCGATGAACCGGCTGAACCAGGCGATTTACGATCGGTGCTCGTACAAGTCCGGACCGGTTTATGTCAGCGACTTTATCACCTCCAAAACGGCCCTGACCCGGGAGGAATACGGCGACACGCCGCGGACGTTTGTCGAAAAATTCGGGATACGGAAGGGCGAATGGGAGCGGCTGGGCAGCGTCTATGTTTTGCGGTCCTGTATCGTCACTCCGTTTCTGACGAATAACATCACGTTCGAGGAATACTGGTGGAACTTCTGGGCGGCGATGGCCCGGGCCATCCGCGCCATCCACACGTGAGCTCTACTTCATCCGCTTGGCCTCGTAAATCCCGTCGGGCTGGAGGAATTCCAGGCCCGTCACTTCGCCCTTGGCGTCCGTCAGGAAGCGGACGGCGATGATCTTCAGGCTTTTGAGGACGAACTCTCCGCCCAAAGACGGCTCGAGCTCGTAGCTCTGGCCCGGAGCCGTGACGGTCAAGACATTGCCCCGGAGGCCGACCGTGACCGGCTCGCCGTTCATGTCGTATTTCCCGACGAATTTCTGAAGGAACGCCGGATCGGACTGCCGCGGGTCGGGCTTCTTCTCGAAGACGATGTCGTCGACGTTCGGGTCGAAGGCCGCCACCAGGCCGGCCACCCGCCCATTGACGTCCGTCCGGAAGGTGATCTTGAAATCGTCGTAGGACGGATCTTCGATCTTCTTCCCGTTGAACGTCTCGTAGTGCCAGTGGTCGAGGTTGGTGACGATGGCGTTGTAGGCGAAGTTAAGGCGGCCGTCCTTGAGGTCGACGGTCAGGTCGCCATAGCCGGGGTGATGGTAGACGCCGGGATAGTCGGCCAGGGCATGGGCCGGCTTGGTCCCTTTGACTTGGCGCATGGTCTTCTTTTCGGCCGCTTTATCCGACTCGGCCACAGCCTTTTCCCGCTCCTTGGCCGCGTCGCCGAACCAGTCGCGCTTTTCCAGGCCCAGGATCCGGTCGGTTGCCGTCCGGATCAGAAGCTCCGGATAGCCGGTCCCATTCATGTTGGTCAGGACGACGAAGCCCAGCCCGTCGTCGGGCAGAAAAGATACGAGGGCGGAGAAACCGTCGATATTCCCGCCGTGATGGACCCGGCGCCGGCCGCGGTAAACATCCGTCATCCAGGCCATCCCGTACGAGAGCGAGGTGACGTCCGTATTCGTCGGCACGCGCCCCATGACCATGTGGGGTTGATGCATGTCGGAGACGACCTGCGGACTGAGGAGGGTTTTGCCGCCGAACTTGCCGTCGGCCAGGTGAACGGTGACCCAGTTGGCCATTTCGGTCACGCTGGAGTTGATTGCGCCGGCCGGGCCGATCAGGGTGATGTCGCGGAAAGGCATTTTCTTGATCGTTTTTTCGGAGTTATCGTAGGGGAAAGCGAAATCGCTGTCTTTCTGTGATTCGAGGACCGAGAAGTTCGACCGCTTCATTCCCAGGGGCTCGAACACGAGCGACCGGACGGCGTCCTCCCAGGATTTGCCGGTCAAGGTTTCCAGGAGATAACCGGCGGTCAGGAACATGAGGTTGTTATATTGCCATTTCTCCCGGAGGCCGGCCGACGGCTGGAGGTAGGCCAGGGCCCGGACCAGGTCCTCGCGGGAGGCGGACGTATTGTTGTACCAGAGGAGGTCGTGGCGGGGGAGGCCGGAGCGATGGGTGACCATATCGCGCGGAGTGAGCTGGTCGCCGGCATCCTTATCGTAGAGGCGGAACCAGGGGATGTATGTCCGGACAGGCTTGTCCCAGGCCATGATGCCTTCGTCCACGAGCTTGCCCAGGGCGAACACGGTGAAGGCCTTGGACGAGGACCCGATGGCAAAGATCGTGTCCGGGGTGACGGGAATCTTTTTTTCGTAGTCCTTGAAACCGAAACCCTTGAGATAGACCACCTTGTCGTTTTTCACGATGGCGATAGCCGCGCCGGGGACCTTGAGGGACTGGAGGCCATCGGTCGCGATTTTATCTAATCCTTCCAGGGCGGCCAGGACCTTGGCCGCGGGATCGCCGCCGAGCTCCAGGGTGAAGGGGAAGCTTCCGCCGCCCTGAGAGAACGTCCCGGTCATTTTCTTCCCGTCGGCCGAGATTTCGCCCTTGAAGGTCGGGTCGCCGGGGACGCCCTGGATCTTGAAGGTCGCCTTGTTGCCTTCGAGGACGATTCCGGTCAAGGGCTGGTCGACGACTTTCTGCAGGGGAATCGAGATGTCGCCCGTCCAGCCGCCGTCTTTAGCGGCGAAATCGATATTGATTTCCATTTTCTGCCCGGGAAGCTCGAGCGAGCCTTCCCAGCGGCCGGCCAAGGTCGGCCCGGTTTGAGCGGCCGCCGAAAAAACGAGCAGGAGCGCGGCCAGAGCGGCGAGGACGGATTTTTTTAAAGAAGGGTGCATGAAACTCTCTCCCGGATGCAAAATCGCGGCCCGTCGGTCCGGGCCGTGTTGTATTATACGACTTTTGAAGGACCGGAGTTTGATGAGAGGGGGCAAATGCCCCCGCTCATCGGGGAATCCAAGGGGGCATGCCCCCTTGGTCGCAGGACGGGGTTCATGCCCCGTCTGAGAAGGGGGGCAGGGCTGCCGGGTTTCCTGGCGCCCGTTGGAGGGGAACGCGAAGCGTTCCCCCAAAATTGATTCATATCTCTTCCGTGTGGTTGTTGGGATCCGACTTCGTCATCTCTATAAACCAGATCTTCGTGAATTCCTCGAGAATAATCCTGGCCATGCGGGCCATCTTGTCCCGGTCGAAATCCGGAAAGACGTCCTGCAATTTGGGGTAGGCCTTATCCATCGTGGCGGCGAGCAGAGCGGCGAAGCATGCGTCGTAGTCCCGGCGATAGGTTTCGGCATAGGTGTCGATCCATTCGTTGATGGCCTCCGGGCCGGGATCGCAGCCTTTTTCAATCCCCTTGAACCATTTATGCTTCAAGGCCTCCCGGATCTGATTCTGCATCAAGGTTTTCATGTCCATGGGGAGCTCTCCATCTTGGATAATATTCTATCATCGTTTTCAACATCTGAGAATTGTGTTATGAGTTGGGCCATGAGGCGCTCCCCATATCTTCTCCTCGCAGCGGCTTTCGCCGGCTTGGCTTTTTCCGCAGCCTGCGGGCCGAAGGAAGCCCCCGCCCCCTCCGCCGAACGCCGCCTTAAACTGGCCGTTATCCCGATGGGCACGACCCACGAGTTCTGGAAGGCGATCCACGCCGGGGCGCTGACCGCAGCCCGGGAGCTCGGCGTCGAAATCATCTGGAAGGGTCCCCTCAAGGAGGACGATCGAAACGAGCAGGTCCAGATCGTCGAAACCCTGACAAACGCCGGCGTGGCCGCTATTGTCTTGACACCCATGGACGATAAAGCCCTGGTCCGCCCCGTCGTCGAAGCCGCCCGGCTTGGAATCCCGACGGTCATCTTCAATACGCCGCTCGACGGCGATCATCACGTCGCGTATATCGGCACCGACAATTTCGCCGGAGGAGAATTAGCCGCCCGGCTCATGGGAAAGCTCCTCGGAGGGAAAGGCAAGGCGATCCTTGTCCGCGTCTCGGAAGGCGTCATCGGGACCTGGAACAGGGAGGAGGGTTTCCTGGCCGCTCTGAAAGCGGAGTTTCCGGACATTCGAATTCTCTCCGAAAATCGATACGCCGGGGTAACGACGGAAACCGCCTACCAGACTGTCGAAAACCTGCTGGCCCGGTTCGGCGACGTCGAGGCAATCTTTTCGGCCAACGAGTCGTCGACGTTCGGCTGCCACCGGGCCCTCCAAGACCACGGCCTGGCCGGAAAGGTCATCCATATCGGGTTCGACTCCTCGGCCAAGCTTATCGAAGCCCTGGGGAAAGGGGAGATCCAGGGGCTTGTTCTTCAGGATCCGTTCCGGATGGGGTATGAGAGCGTCCGGACGGCCGTGGCCCACATCCGGGGCCAATCCTATGAGAAAAACGTCAACACGGGCGTCTTCCTGGCGACGCCGGAGAATATGAAGGACCCGAGGATCGCCGCCTTGCTTTCCCCGGATTTATCGGCCGTCGATAAATAGCCTGGAAAATCGGGTTATGATTTGTACGGCTGGAGGTGCCCCTCCAGGAACCCCCAGATCAGGTTCCAGCCGTCGCGCTGGGCCGGCGTATTCTGGGGGGCTGTTTTTTCCGGATTGACCAGCCGCTCGAAGGAGTGCCCGCCCGGGGGATCGATATAGATTTTTGTCTCGGCCAGGCGGGGGAGGTGGTACTCCAGGGCGTGGACCATCGAGGCGCATTCGACGAAATTGACGTCCTGGTCATTGGTCGCAACATGGACCCGGACCGGGACCTTGATCTTGTCCACGTTGTAGACAGGCGAGCGCTCGATGTAGATGTCCCGCTTTTCATGCACTTCGCCGCCGATCCGTTTCTGAACGACGAATTGCTCCTCGTAAGACGGGCCTTTGTAGGACAGGCGGAACACGAGATTGGTGACCGGCACTCCGGCGTAGCCGCACTTGAAGACGTTGCCCTGGTCGCGGATCAGCGTGTGAAGGGTGATGAATCCGCCGTGGCTCCAGCCGATCATCCCGATCCGCTCGGGGTCGACTTCCGGGACGTTGGTCTTCAAGTAATCGGCCGCGGCCATGGCATCGTCGACCTCATATCCGCCGTAATCGATCGCCTCGAAGAATTCCGCCCCGTAGCCGGTGCTTCCGCGGTAATCCATGGCGATCACGACGTACCCGCGGTCAACGGCTTCGTGGATGAAGGGGAGGGAGCCCGAGGCAAAGCTGGAATGGACCCCGCCATGAACCCAGACCAGGGCCGGATGGCCTTTCGGTCCGCGCGGCGTCATCGGGCGGAAAACGTAAGCCGGGATCGACAGACCGTCAACGGGGCAGGCGTAGGACGTCTTGGTGTATTTCAAGCCGGCGGCGGCGGCCAACTTTTCGATCACGAGGTCATCGACCTTCTTGTCTTCGATATCCGCGGCGTGGCGGGCGGCCCCGCCCAGGTTTCGGACGGATCGAAGCTCGTCCTGCAAAGCCTTGATCTTTTTCTCGAGCTCTTGCATTTGGGCCCGGCGCTTCACTAAAGCTTCCCTGGCTTGCTGCTGGGCGGGCGTCAGTTGGGCGGGGGGAGTCTGCAGTTCTCGAGGAAAAGCGTCGGCCGAGAGCGAGCCGTAAACCGCGGCCAATACTACCGCGAGAGTCAATCGAACCAATCGTTTCGCATGCATGACGATCTCCTTCAAGCGATATGAAACGGAGAGGACATGCTATCGTTTGCCGTGCCGGATTGTCAACGCGGCGGAGGTCGCCAGGGCATCGCGGGGACAACATCGAAAATTTCGACTCCGGAGCCGGCAAATGTCGGGGGATGGTTTCCGAATAGGTTTGTCCCCCGAAAAATTAACTTATTGATTTTATTATATATAATAGAAATAATTAATATAATTAATATCAATATTAATTAAATTAATAAAAGTACTTGACATATATTAACTCTCATTGTATATTGCCTTCGAAAAATGAAGTTAATGAGGATCTAAATGACACAAGAATGGAACGAATTGATCAGGCTGACCCAGGGGGAGCCGTTCACCATCGAAAGGATCCACCTGAAAGACAGAGATATCGCCATCGAGGGCAGCTTCGACCTCCCGCCCCTGGCCCGGCTGCGGTCCGAGGACGTTCTGTTCATCACCGCCTTCGTCCGGAGCCACGGCTCGATCAAGGAGATGGAGGCCCAGTTCGGGATCAGTTACCCGACGGTCAAGAACCGCCTGAACGCGGTCGCCGCCCTGCTGCCCTTTGTCGACGTCAATCCTCCTTCGGCCAAGCGCGACGTCATCGACCAGCTCGAGCGCGGCGAGATCGACGTCGCCGAAGCCCTCAAAAGGATGAAAGGATAAACTCATGCTTCCCTTCTGGCTGCGCCTCCGCATCGCCAAGCCCGGCCAACGCGGCTTCCGGCTCTGGTTCCCGGTCATCCTGATCTGGATCATCCTGGCGGCCCTGTTGATCGCCCTCTTCCCGCTCATGCTGCTTGCCGCCCTGATCACCTGGCGGAACGGGCCCGGAAAGTTCCTGCTTCTGCTGTACCCGATGCTGGCCGCCGTGCTCTGGAACCTGTCCGGCCTGCACATCGAAGCAAAAGACAACGAGAACGACATCCTCATCGACTTCGCCTAAGCAAGTTAACAAAAAACTAAAAAGGAGAATTTCCATGAACGAAGAAAAACGCAAAATCCTGGAGATGCTGGCCCAGGGAAAAATCACGGTCGACGAGGCCGAGAAGCTCCTGACCGCGGTCGGGGAGCCGTCCGAAGACGCCGCCCCGGTTGTCGGCGGGAAGAACGCCAGTGGAAATACCTGCGGGTGTTGGTCGAACCCGGTCCGGGAAGCGAGAACAACGACAAGGTCAACGTTCGCGTCCCGTTCAAGCTCATCCGGGCCGGGCTCAAGTTCGCCGCTTTCATTCCTCGGGAGTATCAGGGCAAGGTCGGTGAGGCCTTTAAGGAAAAAGGCATGAACGTGGACCTGGCCAAGATCACGCCCGAGGACCTGGAGGAGCTCGTCAGCAACCTCGACGACATGACGGTCGAGGTCGACGGCAAGGACAAAGTCCGGGTGTTCTGCGAATAATCATTCGCGAGCCGGGGCCGCCGGATCATTTGATGCCGGCGGCCCCGTCGTATAAGATGATCATGAATCGCGTTTCGCCAAAGACAACCAGGAAAAAATCGACGAAGGGGCGACGAAAAGGAGACCCGACATGGACCTCACGAAAAGGCCGGTTTATCGTTATGGTCGTTCCCCTGGCCGCTTTCGGTTTTACTCTCTTACTCGGCGGCGGGCGGCAGGCCGCCGCGGAAAAGCCCTTCCCGACCCTGACTATTCTTTACGACAATATCACGGCCACGGAAGGCCCGACGCCCGACTGGGGATTCGCGGCGATCATCCAAGGGCTCGAAAAGACCATTCTCTTTGACACTGGGACCAAAGAAGATGTCTTTCTGAACAACGTGAAAGCGCTGGATGTTGATTTGAGAAAGGTCGACGTCGTTTTCATTTCCCACGAACATAGTGACCACACCGGCGGCCTCCCGGCTTTCTTTAAGGTCAAGTCCGGCCTTCCGGTTTATGTTCCGTCGGGGGCGGGCAACCCGCCGTTTCAGGACGCAGTCACACAAGGCGGGCGGCAAGCTCATCGCCGTCAAGGAATCCGTTGTCGCATGCTTACCCGGCGTTTTCTCCATCGGCGACCTGGGGGAAGCCATTCACGAACAGGCGATGGTCTTCGACACGCCGAAGGGCCTGATCCTCGTCACCGGCTGCGCCCACCCCGGGATCGTCATGATGGTCGAGAAGGCCAAGGAGCTGGGGAAAAAGGATGTCTGGATGGTCCTGGGCGGCTTTCATCTCGTTCAAACACCGCCGGCCGAGGTCGAGAAAATCGTCGCCCGGTTCAAGGAATTGGGCGTCAAGCGGGTCGGGGCGACGCATTGCACTGGGGCTCCCGCCATCGAGATGTTCCGGAAAGCCTACGGCCCCGACTTCGTCGAGCTTGGTGTCGGGCGGAATATCGCCCTTTATTAATCCGGTTCTCTTCCATATTGAGTGGTTAGAGTATGAGAAGCATGTCGGCCGGAGCGAACATCGTCCGGTTTAGGGCTTTCTCGATGTTTCGCTTGGGAAGCCGGCTCGGAAGAAGCCGGCCGAGCGAAGATGTTTGAGCGTCCCGCACTTTGAACCGTAAAAAGGTCTTCCGGGACGCGAGTTCTTCGCCGCCAAGCCTGACCAATCGAGAAAGCCCGTGAAAAACCGGACGCGTGAGTGAAGGCCGTCATATTCTCGGAACTCCTAACCACACAAATTGGAAGAGAACCATTGTAACCGACGCTGACCTCCGCCAACCTTCCTCCCTTCCTTTTCGTAGTGTATGATAACCCCCGCGGAGGAAGGGAGAACCATGCTTGAAATCAAGAACTTGACCAAGTCGTACGGGGACGTCCTGGCCCTCGACCATTTTTCGTTGGAGCTAAAAAAAGGCGAAGTCCTGGGTCTGCTCGGACCGAACGGGGCCGGCAAAACCACCCTGATTTCGATCCTGGCCGGCACCTTGCGCGATTTTACCGGAAGCGTTTCCTTTCTCGGGAAGGATTTGTTCTCGGACCGAAACCTAAAAAACAGGCTGGGGATTGTTCCCCAGGATATGGCCTTTTACGAGGAATTAAACGCCGTGGACAACCTCCTTTTCTGGGGAGGCCTGTACGACACGCCCAAAGCCGACTTAAAAAAGCGGGCCGCCGAGATTCTCGAAATGGTCGAGTTGTCGGGCCGGTCCAAGGAGCCGGTCAAGAATTTCTCCGGGGGGATGAAGCGTCGCCTCAACACGGCCATCGGGCTGCTCCACAAGCCCGACCTGCTTCTCCTGGACGAGCCGACCGTCGGCATCGACGTCCAGGCCAAGGTCAGTATCCTCGACCTCATCCGCAAAGTCGGGGCCGAAGGCACGGGCGTCATTTTCACCACCCACCAGCTGGCCGAGGTGGAGAACACGTGCTCCCGGATCGCCATCATGGACCGGGGCCGCATCCTGGCCCAGGGGACGCTGGCGGAGCTGATCCGGCTCGTCGGGGAGAAGGACATCGTCGAGATCTCCGGCGAATTCGCGGCCTCGGCTTTCTCCGAGGCGCTCAAGGATCTTGACGGCAACGAGATCGAGCTGCTCACGGCGGCCGACAATCTGGCCGCCCTGGCCGTCTCCGACACCGAGCAGATTCCCAAGATTATGGACCGTCTCTTCCGGAAAAAGCTGGCCGTCAACGACCTCAAGATCAAGTCACCCAACCTGGAAACGGTCTTCCTGAAGCTCACCGGCCGCAGCTTGAGGGATTGAGCGATGCGCCGGCTTTTCCTGATCCTGAAAACCGACGTGCGGCGCCATCTCAAGTCGCCGCTGGCGATCCTCATCTATCTCATCATGCCGATCATGATGACCGGGTTGATCGGCATTATCTTCGATCCCGGCAGCGGCGAGCTGCCGCCCATCCAGGTCGTCCTCGTCGACAAGGACAAGGGCCTCGCTTCACGCTTGTTCCTGGGGGCTTTTGATGCCGACCAGGTGAAGAAAATGTTCCAGGTGACGGTCGCCGACGAAGCCGAGGGCCGCAAGCGCATGGAAAAGGGCAAGGCTTCGGCCATGGTCGTCATCCCGGAGCGCTTCACCCTCGACCTCCTGGAGATCAAGCCCGTCACGCTCGAGGTGATCAAGAATCCGGCCGAACAGTTTCTCCCCGACGTCGTCGAGGAATTCATGAAGACCATGGCCGTGATGCTTTCGGGTGCCGTCCAGGCTTTCGAGCCCGAAGCCCGGGGCCTCCGGGCGATGCTCGACGGCCCGATCGACGCCATTCCCTGGGAAACCCTTGGCCCGGAATTCGGCAAAGCCCAGAAGAAAATCTCGGCTGCCTCGAAATACCTGAACCCGCTCATGCTCAGTCTCAAGGAGGAGAAAACCAAAGTCGCCGGGGCCAAGGCCAACCTGGCCCGGAGAGATATTTTTTCGGTCATCCTGCCGGGCATGGCCATCATGTTCCTATTGTTCATCGTCCAGACGGTGATGCGCGACATGATTTCCGAGAGGGAGGACGGCAAACTCCGCCGGATGCTGACCACGCCCCTCCGGCCGGGCGAGCTCATCGGGGCCCGCATTCTTGGCGGCTGGGTGATGGGAGTGATTGTCCTCCTGGTCATGGTCGCGTTCGGAACGCTGGTCTTCGGCGTTTATTGGGGCACCTTCGGATATTTTCTACTGCTCGGAGCGGTCGGGACGTTCTGGACCGCCGCCTTCTTCGCCCTGATGAACGCCCTGGTTAAAAACAGAAACCAGGCCGGCTCGCTCAGCGCTCCGATCATCCTGGCGTTCAGCATCTTTGGCGGGTCGATGATGAATCCGGAGGCGATGCCGAAGGCCTTTCGGACGATCGGGATTGTCACTCCCAACCGGTGGTTCATCGACGGCGCAAAGCTCATCCGGGAGGGACAATTCCCGGCGATCCCGCTCCTTGTCCTGGCCGCAAGCGGTCTCCTTCTCCTTTTCCTTGCTATTCCGGCGCTCAAGCGCCGCTCCACGGTGTGACCCATGAAAACCCTGAAGCGTATTTTCCGCATCGCCGGAAACGACCTCCGCCTGATGGTCAAGGACAAAGCCTTCTTTTTCTGGACTCTGGTTTTCCCGATCGTGTTCATCGTCCTTTTCGGGCTACTCTATAAGGCGAGTGACAACGCCCCCTCCACGGCCGAGCTGACCGTCGTCAATATGGACCAAGGCCGCTGGGGCGCGTATTTCCTGGATAAGGTCAAGTCCCCCGGAATCGAAATCAAGACGGCCGAGACCGAACCGGCCGAATACAACCGCCTGCTGATCCTTCCCCCCGATTTCTCGGCCAAGATTGAGGCCCGCAAGGACCAGGCCCTGGCCTTTAAAAAGCGCGAAGACGCCTCGACCGAAGCCGCGGCCCGTGTCGAAACGCGCCTCTTCCAGACGATCGCCCGGGTCATTGCCGAGCTTGTCCTCTACGGGGAAGGGGACCTTTCGAAATTCCTGGATGGGCATGCCGAGATCAAGGACCTAGTCCAGGTCAAGAGCCGCTTTCCGGAAAAGACGGTCACGATCGTGCCCAATGGATTCGACCATTCCATCCCCGGGGCGACCATCCAGTTCATCATGATGATGGTCATGATTTACGGCGGGGTCACGGTGATGGAGGACCGGAAAAAGGGGATCATGGGCCGGATGCTCTTCTCGCCCCTTTCGACCGGCGGGCTGTTTGCGGCCAAGCTTCTTGGGCGTTGGGCGATGGGGATGCTCCAAGCCCTGATGCTGTTTGTCATCGGCAAGATCTTTTTCCGCCTGAACCTAGGAGATGTCTGGCTCTCGATCCTTGTAATCACGGTCTTTGCCCTGGCCATGTCCGCCCTCAGCGTCTTTATCGGGTCTCTTTGCCGGAAGGAGGACATGATCATCGGGCTGGCGGTGCTGCTCTCCAACTTGTTCGCGGCCCTGGGCGGCTGCTGGTGGCCCATCGAGGTCGTTCCGCCGGCCGTTCGGCAGGCGGGAATGATCTCGCCGGCCTACTGGGCGATGGACGCCCTCCACAAGCTCCGGTTCTTCCAGGGAGACTTCGCGGCAATCCTGCCGCACTTGGGTATTTTGCTGGGGCTTTCGGCGGCGCTTTCGCTCCTGGCCGCCAAGTATTTTAAGATCCGGGACTAAAGAGCGGATCGCGGTTGGTGGGGAAACGGCCGGCGGCGTGAGGAGGAGACGGCCTCAGTGATGGACCTGATGTTGACCTTGGCCGCGGCCCGGGCGCTGCTGGGGGCCATCCTTATCCATGAAACGGCCGAGGGCCGGACGTCGGGGAGGATCGTCGAAACGGAAGCCTACCTCGAAGGCGATCCGGCATCCCATTCCTTTGTCGGGCCGACCAACCGGAACCGGAGATGTTCGGCCCCCCCGGGCGGGCCTACGTCTATTCCATCTACGGCGTCCACGAATGCTTCAACGTCGTCACCGGCCGGGAAGGGAAGGGGAAGCTGTTCTGCTCCGGTCCCTGGAGCCGCTCGAGGGAATCGATCTCATGCGCGAGCGGCGCGGGATTGAGGACATCCGCCGGCTCTGCCGGGGCCCGGCGAACCTGGTCAGGGCTCTCGGAATTTCCCGGGCGGACGACGGGGTGGACTTGTCGAAGGGACGACTGAGGATCGAAAGGGGAAAAATCCCGGCCTTTAAGATTGCCCTTAGCCGCAGGATCGGCGTCCATAAGGCCGCCGGGCGCTTATACCGATTCACGATCGCGGGTTATCCGTTCGTTTCCGGTCGGCTCTTTTTGAAGCCTTAGACGCCGAACCAAACGATTTTAAAAAGGATATTGATCTCCTTGAGATTCTCGGATGATCAAGGCATGAACGCCAAAGCCGAGGAGCCGCTCATCGGCAGGAAATTTCAACTCGTCCGGCGAGATGAGATTCTTGATTTGGAAGGTTATGCGAACGATGGGTCTGGCTGCGGATTCCGGTAAAAGGGAAATTGGGATAGCGGCCTTTTTGACCACCATTTCTTCGTTCCGGAATTCCCAGCGGTCTATCAATCGGCCATTGACAAATACCTCAACTTCCGCTCGCGGAGATTTCTGGTTGATGCTTGCTTTCACCTTGCCGATGAGCACCAGCTCCCTTTGGGGAACTTGAGACAGCGGGAGCACCACATCGGCGGTATCGCCCTTGATCCAAGAACCCCAAGACTCGGCCACCGCCCAAAACCCGCTTTTGAATTGATCGGCGTTTCCAGAATCAATAAACGAAATGATCGATCCTAATCGATAATCGGGCGCCGGGAGAGCGAGATAATCTCGTAATTCAAGGGGCCTGACCGTGTAGCCATACTCTTCGAGTCGATGGGCATTCCCTACGTTTTCAATAAGGATCGGTGGATGATGGTTGTCGGCGAGAGTTTGACGCGCGCCTTCCAATACCTGGTCCTCATAGCCTTCCACGTCGATTTTTAAGAAAGAAATATTGCTAGCTTTGAAACTATCAATCGTCCGGAGTTCGGCTTGGTCTCCGCCTTGGCCTACTCCTACGATCCCATCAAGCCCATTCTCGGATTTTTCCATCTCAACAATCCGGTTATTATCGCCCAAAGCAAATCTTAGAGGAATGACATTTTGGTTATGATTCTCGATCAGGTTGAAGACCAATTCGCGGAAAACCTTTTTTTGGGGCTCAAAAGCGTAGACCCGGCCGCGCGGACCGGTCATCTTCGCCATGGCGAGCGCATGGGTGCCGATATAGGCCCCTGCATCGATGACGGCCGACCCGGGCTTGATATATTTCTCCATCAATTCAAAAAAGGCTTCTTCCCACACTTCGCCTTTGGACACGATTTGCTTGATGCCATCGAGACGATCCGCTCTCGACAAAAAAAGAAAAGCCGTTTTTTGTCGGGCAGAGATTATATTGATCGCGGGGAAATTCCTTAAGATAAACCAGGAGTTCCCGGTGATCGTGTAAGAGGAGCGTTTTGGCCGAAGGGCTATTGATATATCCCGAAAGACGCTTCTCTACCGGATTGTCCGGACCGAGGTTCCGACAAGACACGGCAAAGCAGAATATGATAAAAAACGAGAACCAAGCCGTCCCGCTGGAACGATATTTCGCTTTCAAATCCAGATAATCCATCTCGGAATCATTTTATCTTCGGCACCCGAGCGAAGTCAATGTATTGTGGGTTCCAGCATGATCGGTTACACAGAGAGCCCGACTTTCTCTCGAAATCGTTCGTAAGGGGTTTGTCCGCCAAGAGCGGAGTGGGCTCTCCTCGTATTTTTCCAAATGAACAGGTCCAGATACATGGGAAACACCTGGGGTAAGATGGTGTCACCATGCATTTACAGGCGACGACGACCTACGGCTCCCTTATTCCGGGTCCGAGTACATCCGGTCTCTGGTCCGCCAGGGGACGATCTCCCCTGAAGCAGCCAAGAAGCTCCGCTGGATGGACCATTATCACCGCCAGGGGAACGCCAGGCTGACCTGTCGGTACTTTGGCATCTCGCCCAAGACCTTCTATCGTTGGAAGAACCGCTTCGACCCCTATGATCTGACCACGTTGGAGGAGGAGAGCCGCCGCCCGCGGCATATTCGCCAACCCCAGACGCCTGCGGTCGTCGTGGAGGCGATCTTGGAGCTGAGGAACCAGTATCCCCGTTGGGGGAAGAAGAAGCTTGTCGTTCTTTTGGCCAGGAAGGGGATTAAAGTCTCAGCTTCGACTGTCGGTCGGGTCATGAACCGGCTCAAGGCTCGGGGTGTCCTGGTTGAACCCGTCAATGTCACTCAGGCTAAACTGGCCCGGAAGACGGCGCCGGAAGCCTCGCTATGCTGTTCGGAAGCCGAAGGACTTCCGGGCAGTGGCTCCGGGAGACTTGGTCGAAGTCGATACCCTCCAGATCAGGCTCGTGCCCAACGAGATTCGTTATCAGTTCACCGCCCGGGACGTGGTGGTCCGGTTCGATTCCATTAGAGCGTATAAGCACCAAAGCAGTTCCAAGGCGGCCCACTTCCTTCACTATATGAGAAAGAAATTTCCTTATCCGATCCGAGCCATCCAAATCGATGGGGGCTCGGAGTTCAAAGACCAGTTCGAGGCGGAATGTGAAGCCAAAAAGACCCCGCTGTACGTCCTGCCGCCAAAATCACCCAAGCTGAACGGACACGTGGAGAGATCGAATCGGACCCACCGGGAGGAGTTTTATGAGGTCTACGATGTCGATCTGAATTTGGAGGAGCATAACCGGCAACTTGCCAAGTGGGAACACATCTACAATTATGTCCGGCCTCATGAGTCTCTTGATTACCTAACCCCGTACGAATATTATCGGCGCTGGAAACGCGACTCCAGGGAAAAAGCGTTGCCCATGTAGTGAACCCGTACACCAAATTGACCATAGGCTTATCTCGACTTATAATCAGCCGGCGTTCGCTGAAGCGGGCCGGCCCAATTTATAAGTAAATTTCCGCGTTTTCCCCGCAGGACCGATCAAGATGCAAGAGAGATTCTCAAGACTTTCGGACCGACTTGCTGAAGGAAAAGACGTTCGAGGCCGGCAGCGTCACGATCAATTATGTCGAAGGCGCGCCCAACGGAGCGCCGATTGTCCTGTTGCATGGAATCTCGGACCGCTGGCAGGGGCTGAGACGGCTGATGATGGGGTTGGAGGACAAGTGGCGGGTCTTCGCCTGCGACATGCGCGGGCACGGCAAGTCCGGCCGGACCGACGCCTACCGGGCGGTCGATTATTTTTCCGACATCACGGCTTTTGTCGAACGGCGGGTCGGCGCGCCGGCCGTCCTCCTGGGCCACTCCAACGGAGCGATGACGGCCCTCGGCGTCGCCGCGGAAATTCCGGAATTCGTTCAGGCCATGGTTATACTCGATCCGCCTCTTCACCTTCGGGAGGTGAGCCGTTCGCCCGGCCGGACCGGCGATTTCCTGGTGAAGATTCATGAGATCGTGACCGGTAAGAAAACCCTCCGGGAAGGGGTGTCGGAAATATTTCCGGGCATCGGCGAACCCGGAATCCGGTGGTTTGACGAAACGCTCGCCGGGCTCGATCCTGAAGTCGTCCGGGTTATGATGGAGGGGAGTTATACCGACGGATTGGATTTAAAGGCGCTCCTCGGCAAGGTCGCCTGTCCCATCCTCATGCTCTATGGCGAGGAGGAGAAGGGCGGATTGGTCCGGCCGAGCGATGTCGAGTTCTTCCTGGCTCATGCCCGGAAGGGGGAGGCTGTTCAAATCAAGGATGCACCACTTCCTTCACGCCGAGCAGCCCGGCCGGATCCTGGACTTGGCAATTCCCTGGCTGGAAGCTCGCCAAAAGTAAGACCGGCAATTCTACTCTTGACAAAATGGATTGTCAGGCTTATCTTAATCCGGTGAGTAAACGTTCACTCACCGGAGATTCAATGGATAATATGGCATTTGAATCGATTTTAGAGAAACGGAAAGCGGAAATCGTTACCGCCGTCCTTCGCCTCGTGGACAAGGTCGGAATCACCGGCTTGACGACGAAGCGGATTGCCGCGGAGGTCGGCTTTGCCGAAGGCGCCCTCTATAAGCATGTCGATTCGAAAATGGGCATTTTCCACCTCATCCTGGACTCCTCGGCTCAAGCGATTGAGGAGACGGGCCGGACGATTTCCAGCCGCAATCTTTCTCCGGCCGAAATCCTCGGGGCCTGGTACGAATTTTCCGTTTCGTTCCTCGACGCATATCCCGGCATCTACCGGATCCTGTTTTCCGACGGGCTATATGTCGAGGACCGGACCCTGTTCAACAAGTTCAAGGAGTGCATGCTCGGCCTGAAGGGCCGGATCCAGACCGTCATCGAGAACGGGACAAAATCGGGCGATTTCAGGCCCGACGTCGATCCCGAAGCGACGGCGGTCACGTTTCTCGGAATCATCCATACGACGTTCACCCTGTGGACCGTCTTGGAGGAGCGGGCCCGAAGCCTCAAGGAGACCGCCTGGCCGTATTTCAATGAATACATGAGGGCGCTGCGGCCCGCCGCCCCGGAGGCTGGGCGTGGTTAAGAAATGGATCGCCGGAATGGTCCGGCACCGGGTGATCGTTCTGGTTGTCTGCGGCCTCCTCACCGTCGTCGCCGGGGTCGGCCTGACCAAGCTGCGTTTTTACAACAAGCTCACGGACTGGCTCCCCAAGGATGACCCCCAGCTGGCCCTCTATCATGAAACTTCGGCCACGTTCTCGGCCAACAATATCGTCCTCGTCCTGGCCCGGCCGAAAGGCGGGGTTTTCACCGCGGAGACGCTCGGCAGAATCCGCGACCTGACCGAAAGCCTTAAGAGCCGGCCCGAGATCTTCAGCGTCACGTCGCTCTCCAGCGTGGCCGACGTCAAGAAGCTCGAAGACGGGATCGAAGTCCGCGACTTTCTCGATGTCATCCCCACCGACCCGGCCGAGCTGAAAGCCCTGGAAGCTCTGGCCCGAACCAAAGACCGCTATATCGGCCAGGTCCTGTCGGAGGACGGGGAGTGGTTTGCCCTGTCCGTCTTCATCAGCAACGAGATCGAGACGATCGCGGCCGTTAAAAACGTCGTCATCTCGGAGGCGGAAAAAGCCCTGGGCGAAACGATGGACGTCTATTACACCGGGATGCCGACCGACGGCCACTTCGTCAACCTCCACACCCGGCGCGACCTGGTCTTCCTCGTCCCGGTGATGCTGGCGGCGATCGTCCTCATCCTCTTCTGGAACCTGAAAACCTGGAAAGGCCTGCTCCCGCCCGTCCTGGTTGTCCTCCTGGCCAACGTTTGGCTCTTCGGCCTGATCGGCTGGTCCGGTCGTCCGATGACCATCATCACCCCGGCCGCTCCGGTTCTCCTTCTGGCCCTGGGCTCGGCCTACGGCCTGTACGTCGTCAATAAAATCCGCAGCGACGTCGAATCCGGAGCCGCGGCGCGGGCCGCCGGCCGAGACGCCGCGGTCATCGCCTCGACGGCCGCCGTCGCCGTCCCGATTCTCTATGCCGCCGGCACGGACATCATCGGCTTTCTGACGCTTCGCGGAGTCAAGCTGAGCCTGATCGCCGATTTCGGCGTGTTTTCGGCGATCGGTTTGTTTTTCGCCGCCGTCCTGGCCGTTACCCTGCTCCCGGCCTTGTCCGCGACGATCGATTTCGGAAAAACGCGGACCAACGCGACCGCGAGCGGTTTGACCCGCTTCCTGGACGGGGCGGCCCGGCGAATTGTTCGAAAGCCCGGCCGGACCCTGGCGGTTTTCGGCGTCCTCATGGCCGTGGGGCTCGTCGGCGTCCCCAAGGTTTACCGCGAGGTCGGGATGGCCGGCTTCTATACGAAGAAATCCATGCCCCGCCAAGCCATGGATGCGGCCAACCTTCACTTCAATGGGGCTTACCCCGAATCCTTCTATTTTGAGGCGGACGAAGTCCGCGATCCTGCCCGGCTGCGCCTCATACGAAGGTCGGAAAGCTTCCTCTCCAGCCTTCCCAAGGTGAACAAGCCGCTGGGCGTGCCCGACCTTCTCGAGGAGCTCAATGACTCGATGAACGACCGGCGGGCTCTCCCTGAAACCAAGGCAGGGGTGGAAAGTCTCTGGCTGTTTTTGGAAGGTCGCGGAGAGCTCACGCCGCTCATCACTCCCGACGGCCGGCAAACCATCGTCTTTGCCAAGATCGCCGACCCTTCGACTGCCGTTAACCAGGATCTCTATTTGCGGGCGGAGACATACATCCGGAGCGAAGCGGAACGGCAGCCGGTTAAGGTCGCTTTAAACACGCTTGCGAAGGAAGATGCGGCCAAGGTCCGGGAAGCCGAAGCCGGATTCCTGGCCGAAGAGTTATCTTGGGCGGCCCAGGACAAGGGAGGGCCGGTTCCCGATGTCGGCCGGGTTAAAAACGCCCTTCTCTCCGGATTGAAAAAGCCCTTGCCGGCTTCTGAGGCGGAGCGGGCGATCGCCGCGAAAATTCGGACCTACTGCGACTCGCCGTCTTTCCCCTTCGAAGCGGGGGCGCGGTCCTTGGCGGAGATTTCAGCTGGACTGACGAAGCTGGCCTCCGTCGCCACGGACTTCGAAATCTCCGAGTCCGAGGCGATCGAAATCGTTAAAAAGCACGTCGCGCCTGGCGCTTATGACGCCGGCTTGGCCGCGGACGCCGCTGCCTCGGCCGCCTACCTGGCCCGCGAAGCGCGGGAGGCCCTCCGGGTCAAAATCCTGGGCAAGGAGCTTCGGGCGGTCCTGCCTCAGGGCTCGGCCGGTTTCGAGCAGCGGGCCGCCTCGATCCTCTATGACCTGGTCGACAACCTGGCCGTAGTCCCCGCGGCAGCTGCGCCGGCCGGGGCCGAGCCGGTCACCTTCCTTCGGGCCGACCAGACGGGTTATCCGGTGATGCTGACGAAGCTGGCCGATTCCCTGTCAAAATCCCAGCTCCAGTCCATCGCCCTGGCCTTCCTCATCACCCTCTTCCTGATGATGCTGATGCGCAAGAGCGTCGCCCTGGGTTTCCTGAGCGTCCTCCCGATCGGCTTCGCCACCGTTATCATGTACGGCTTTCTGGGCTTTGCTAAAATCCCCCTCGACTACGCGACCATGCTCACCGGGTCGATTTCCATCGGGGTGGGCGTCGACTATACGATCCATTTCCTCTACGTCGTGACGGAGGAGATCCAGGCCGGTCACGCCCTGCCGGAGGCCATCCGCCTGGCTTTCATCGAGCGAGGGCGGGCGATTTTCTCCAACACCGCCGCGGTGACCGCCGGCTTCTCGGTCCTGCTGCTTTCGTCCCTCGTCCTGCTCCGGAGCTTCGGCTATATCATGGTCCTCTCGATGCTCCTTTGCTTCATCGGGGCCATGACCCTGCTGCCGGCGGCGTTGCTCGTTTTCAAGCCGAAGGTCCTCAGGGTGAAAAAATGAAAATGAATGGAGGTCTGATATGAAACGCACGTCACCGATCCTTGCCTATCTCTTGTTGTGTTGCGCCTTCGGCGGAGCGGCCATTGCCGGCGAAGACGCCGCGGCCATCCTCGCGGGAGTGGATGCCCGGACGGGCGGGAACCTGGCCCCCAAGGACATGCAATCCAGCATGGTCATGACCATTTCCCAGGGGAGCTCGGTCAAAGTCAGGGAGATCCGGGCCTGGACGCGGAACAACCCGGGCAAAGACGACGACCGGCTGATGAAGTTCGTCTCGCCGGCCGATGTCCGCGACGTCGGGTTCCTGGTCCTGAGCGACGACACGATGTATATCTACCTGCCCGAGTTCAAGCGGACCCGCCGCATCGCTTCCTCCAACCGCAAGGATTCGTTCATGAGCTCGGATTTTTCCTATGACGACCTGGGGACCGGCGATTTCGCCTTGTCCTACGACCCGACGCTTAAGGAAGAAAGCGCCTCGGCCTGGGTTCTGGAGCTTAAGCGGAAGTCCGGTTCGGATAAAACCTATGCCCGCATTGTCATGACCGTGGACAAGCAGACGGGAATGCCGGTCAAGTCCGAAATGTACGATGAGGCCGGCCGGCTCTGGAAATCGGCCGAGCAGACGTATGGCTCGGTCGGGAATTACGCGGTCATGTCCCTGGTCAAGATGACCGACCATAAGAAAAACTCGTCGACGACCCTGGAGTTTCGGGACGTGAAGGTCGACAAGGGCGTTGGGGACGACCTGTTCACCGAGCGCAACCTCGTCCGGAAAATTCAGGGCTGAGGCAAGGAGGGGAGGCCATGAAAAAGACGGCGGTCATCCTTTCCGTTATCCTGGCTGCGGCCGGCGGGGCGTTGTTTGCTGAAGAGATGGCCGCGGCCAATAAGCCCGAAATCTCCGGCCGGTTTCGGCTGTTTTCCTCCCTCTATGCGGCCGATAATCCGGACGGCCTGTTTTTCACTCACGAAGCCGGGCAATTCGCCTTTCGCCGGGCCGAAGTCCGGTTGAAGATCGCCGGCTCGGTCAACGACCGGGTCAGCTATGGGATCCGATTCGACGCCTTCTCCTATCCGGGAGATCTTCTCGACTCGGGCCAGTTTCCGGAATCCGCCTTTCTCGGCTCGCCCACCTCTTCGGAGCATTTCGAGCTCGCGCTTTACGAGGGCTGGGTCAAGGTCGGCGATTTTCTCCTTTCGGGTCTTGACCTGACCGCCGGCAAGCAGCGGATCTCCTGGGGGACGGCCGATAAAGTCGGCGTCGTCGACAATCTCAACCCGATTGATTTCGCCAACTTCCTGTCCTTCGATCCGGACTATTTTTTCGAGCGGCGGCCGCAGACGGGGATCAACCTCGAATACTACCCGGGCGGCGCGTGGAAGATCCAACTGGTCGGGCTTCTTCAGCACCAGGTTTCGCCGCTCCCGTTCGGATACGCCGGATTGGCCGATAAGTTTTTTCCGATGGACAGCGTTGCGGTGGAGAAGGGCTGGGATGACACCATGCTGAAGACCGCTTGGGGTATCCGGGTCGCGGCCCGGCCTGCTCGGGATCGACCTCGGCCTGTCCTATTACCGGGGCAACCTGTCGCTGCCGTACCTGCGGTCGTTTGTTTTGGGTTTGGGACAGGTTTCTCAGGGGACATTCTATTATCCGCGGGCCGGAATCTGGGGTTTGGACCTGGCCGGAGAGGCTGCCGGTATCGGATTCTGGGCCGAAGCGGCTTATGTCGTTCCCGAGGAGGTCGACGGAGCCATCGCTTTTCCGATTTATGTCGATCGGAATATCGTCATGTATAAGACGACCTTCCCGTTGTTCGAAAAGGGCTTCTGGAAATACGTCCTCGGGGCCGATTACAATTTCGGCGGCGGATTCTCTCCAACCTCCAGTTCCTGCACGGCTTTTTCGACGAGGTCGACTACGGCGTCGAGGCGGCCGAGACGTTCGGCCTCCGGACCGGGATGTTCTACGGCGAGCCTGGAAATTACGTCCTCGGCCGGCTCGAGTACAAGTTCGCCCGGGACACGGTCAAGCTGAAGTTCGGCGGGATATTCGAAACGACCTCCAATGGATCGGCCTTCGTGATCATGCCGGAAGCCGAATTCAGGATCGCCGACGCCTTCAACCTGGTTTGCGGGGCGTTCGCCGCAGTGTCCGGCGACCGGCAGATGACCAAGTTCGGCTCGTTCCGCGACGACGGCCAGATCTACGCGGGATTCAGGCTGGATTTTTAATCAGCGGATGATGGCGGCTTCTTTTTTCTGATCCTGATTGATGGGAATGATGTAATACGTCATCCCGTTGAATTCGCGCCGTTCCCAGCCCTTCGGCAGCTGCTTGAGGTCGGGGAAAGACCCGGGAATCGATAAGGGTGAGCTTTTCGATCTGCTTTTCCAGGGCGGCGACTCGAGCTTCAAGCGCCGCAACCTGCTTTTGGAGCGCCTCAAGGCCGGCTTCGGGTTTTTCCTGTCCCGGAGCAACGCCCGGCCCGGCGGAGGCTGTCGCGAACAGAAGAAGAGTAATGCCGATGGCCCGCAGCAAAAGGTTCATGTTTCCCCCCCGTGAATCTGTTTTTCTTCCGATCTATTATTCCAAACAATGCTTCGGGCTGCAACGTTGCATGACCGGCCGATGCGAGCTGATTAATTGCGGGGAAGCGTCAGGATCGGCGGGGGAGGGGCGACGACCTCCAGCTCTTGGCCCGTGTCGGGGTGAGCAAAACGGATTTTCCAGGAGTGCAGATGGTAACCGCTGTCGCCGGGCAAAGCGGCCGCGCTTTCTCCTTCGCCAACGGCCAGGGGCAGGCCGCCTTTCCCGTAAAGCGGATCGCCGACCAGCGGGTACCCGGCGAAGCTAAGATGGATCCGAATCTGGTGGGGTCGCCCGGTGGGGATTGTGACCTCTAGAAGTGTCGCCCCGTCGCCGAATCTTCGCTCGAGCACCCTGACGCGGCTTTCCGACGGCCGGCCCTTAGGATTGTAGGCGTGGATGGTCGTCAGAGGGCCATAGGGAACCGGTCCGATCGGTGCATCGATGGTGAAGGCATCCTGAGAAACGATTCCGGATGCCAGGGCCAGGTAGACTTTACCGATGCGCCGCTCGGCCATCGCTTTTGACAGGATCCGGGCGCTCCCGGCATTCCGGGTGAAGAGGATGGCGCCCGACGTGCCGCGGCCGAGCCGGTGAAGCGGCGAACAATCGTTTCCGAAGCGGTCACGGGCCAGGTGAAGGAGCGTATGTTCCAGGAACGAGCCGCCCGGAAGAACCGGCAGCCCTGAAGGCTTGGCCAGGACCAAAACGCTCGCGTCTTCATACAGGACCGTAAAGTCGGACGGAACGTCGGTCTCCTCCCACGGAGGACGGGAATAAACAAGAGTATCTTCGGCCGAGAGAATGTCGTCAGCTCCCGCCGGCCGTCCGTTGAGGGAGATTTGTCCGTCGCCGAAACGACGACGCCATTCGTCGTTGCTGAAGTGCGGGTAATGGCTGGAATAGAAATCCGCAACGGTCCGTCCCCGGTCCGACGCGACGGCCCGATCGGTGTAAGTCCAGCCCTTGTTCTTCACGAGGAAATCCACATATTCCGGCCGGAAACATCCGACCGCCCGGAGTCGAGCATACCAGACTTTTCGTTCATTCGGTACTCGCGGCCGGATGAAGATCGGGGCCAGGTTACTCAACCCCCGAATTCAAATTCGGGGGTTGAGTAACCTGGCCCCGAATTATTGGCCCCGAATTATTTTGTTATGTGATTCAATGCGCATTATATCGGTTATTCAAAAATGCGGGTATAATCTGAAGCCGAATATCCCATGCCCGTCCACAACGCGTCTTCCCCCGGCCCGCATCCTCGTACCCAAACCAGCAAGGGAGTTCTGCAATGAGTAAAAAGATTCTCCGGGTCGTCCCGGCGATGTTCCTGGCCGTCCTGGCCTTGTCTTGCCGACCCGCGCCGGCTCAGGATCCGGCCGCGCAATTGAAAGCGTTTGTGGAGCGTTATCTGGACTGGCGGCTCGCCGAATATCCCGAGTGGGCGACGGCCATGGGAGATCACCGATACGACGGCCGGCTGCGCGATATGTCGAAAGCTCGGATCGAAGCTCGAAAAGCGGAGAACCGGAATTTTTCCGCTAAGCTCAAGGCCATCGACGATTCCAAACTCAGCCCGGGCGACCGAATCGACCGGGACATCCTTCTCAATCAGCTTGAACAGGATGATTTCTCGGACACGGAATTGCAGTCCTGGCGCCGGGATCCGCTTCTCTATACCAATATCGCCTCCGACTCCGTTTATGACCTGATCAAGCGCGATTACGCTCCGATTGAAGACCGTTTGCGTTCGGCGATTTCGCGGATGCGGGCTTTGCCGGCGCTTTTGGATCAAGCCCGGGCAAATCTCGAGGATCCGTCAAAAATCAAGACCGAAATCGCCATTAGCCAGACCCAAGGGGCCATGGACCTTTTCCGCGTCGTGATCAACGGGGCGGCCGAGGGAACGGCCGTCGCGGCGGAAGTGGCGGAGGCGGCAAAAACCGCAATCACGGCGCTGGAGTCCTTCCACGACTGGCTGAGAAACGACCTTCTCCCGCGCTCGGCCGAGGAATGGAGACTCGGGGCGGACCTCTATGACCACGCCTTCAAGCTGTCGAGCGGGAGCACGATGGAACCCCTCGAGGCCCTGCGGCGGGCCGAAGCCGATTTCGAAGCGACTCGGGAGCGCATGCGAACGATCGCCATGGACAATTGGTCGGCATTCCAGCCCAAAGCCAAGAGGCCGGACAATCCGGACGAGGCGGTTCGCCGGGCCATCGAGGCGATGGCCGACGACCATCCCGCTCCGGAAGACTTCATCCCCGCGCTCGAACGGGCGGCGGCCGGGCTCAAAGCGTTTATCCGGGAGAAGCATATCCTCGATTTGCCCGAACCCGACCTCCTGACCATCCGGCCCACGCCCGATTTTCAGGCCGGCATCTTCCACGGACAGCTCGAGCAGTCGCCGCCTCTCGCCGGAGACGGGCCGGCCATCTTCACCACGTCGGGCAGCCGGGTTTATCCCGGACCGGACGGGGAGGAGCGGCTCATCGGATTTCTACGCGAATTCAACAACAAGTCGCTCGTGGGCCTGATCACGCACGAAGGCTATCCCGGCCATTACGTCCAGGGCCGGTTTGCGGCACGCAGCCCGTATCTCGTTCGCAAAGTCTTTGCCGACGGCGCTTATGCCGAGGGTTGGGCCTGTTATTGTGAATGGATGATGCCTCGCGAGGGGTTCGGAAACGGCGATCCCGGTCTCGAGCTCCAGATGCTCAAAGGGGAGCTCAAGATGATGGGCAACACCATTCTCGATATCAAGCTGCACCGCGGCTTGATGAAAGAGGAAGAGGTCATCCCGTTTTTGACCGAGCGCTCGTTCCAGCCCATGGGCGAGGCCAAGGCCAAATTGGTCCGGGCCAAGGGCACCGTCATTCAGCTGAGCACGTATTACCTCGGTTTCCTCGAGATGCTCGACCTGCGCCGGGACTATGAAACCCGGGCGGGTGCGGCTTTCAATCTGGCCGAATTTCATCACATGGTGCTGGAGGCCGGGGCCCCGCCCATGCGGTTTCTCCGGGAGCTGGTTCTGTCCGATAGGCAATAAAAGGAGATTGACGATGAAACGCTCCGCCCTCGCTTCCGCTTTCATCCTTATCGTTTTCGCCCTCGCTCTCGGCGCTCAGACCAAGCTCCCCCCGCGCCCTCCGATTACGGCCAATGGGAAGCCCTGGCCTCGGCCGGGGCCAACGGCGGATTCTCCCCGGACGGCCGCTGGCTCGTCTATGGCATCAACCGCAGCAACCGGAACAACGAGATTCGCCTGGCCAAGCTCGCCGACGGAACGATGAAAACCATCGCCTTCGGAGCCCAGCCGGTTTTTTCGAGCGATTCGAAATGGCTGGCCTACGCCATCGGGATGTCCGAAGCCGACGCCGAAAAAGCTCCGGGAGGACAAGAAGCCCGTCCAGAACAAGCTCGGGCTGGTGAATCTGGCCACAGGCGGAGATGACGACGATCGACGGGGTCGAGTCATTCGCGCTTCAGCCCCGACGGGGCCTACCTGGCGATGAAACGATATGCCCCCGCCTCCGCCGGCGCCCCGGCCGGCGGCCGGCCGGCCTGGCGGTGCGGAAAGCACGGTGGCGGCGCCCGGCACGACGCTCCTTGTCCGGCGCCTGGCCACCGGCCTCGATATGGCGTTCGGCAACGTCGCCGAGTATGCCTGGCAAGACGGCGACAAAGGCCGGTATTCTGGCCTTCGTTCTCAGCGTCGAAGGCAAAACCGGAAACGGCGTTCATCTCTACGATCCGGAGACCGGCGTTCTCCGCGTGCTGGATTCATCGTCCTCGATCTATTCCGGCTTGAGCCTGGCGCAAGGACGCTGCCGACCTGGCCGTTTTCCGGGCGAAAACCGACGAAAAGAAAGAAGGCCCGACCCAGGTCGTCTTGACCTGGACGGGAATCGGCCTGCAAAGGAAAAAGCGCTTGATCTACGATCCGACGGCGGACGCCCCTTTCCCGCGGGCCAGCGGACCGTCGATTTCCGGCGGCTCTCCTGGTCGAAACCGGGCGACGTCCTCTTCTTCGGGCATCGCGAAATGGGAGGAAAGAGCGGCTCCGGCGGGGGAGAAGGGCGCCGGCGGCCCGCCTTCGGCCGGCGCGGGCGAGGTCTCGACCGTCGAAGTCTGGCACGCCAAAGACGTCTTCGTCATGCCCTTGCAGAAGACCCAGGCCGCATCCGACCGCCGGCGCAACATGCTGGCCGCTTTCCACCTCCTGAACGGGAAGCTCGTTCCGCTCGGCCAGGATCCAGTCAACGAAGAGGTGACGCCGATTCCAGGCGGGAAAGCTCGCCATCGCGGCCGAATGGTCGACGTACGCCTTCAACCGGACGATCGGCCGGCCGGACGCCGACCTCTACCTCGTCGATGTCGCGACCGGGGAGCGGACGAAGATCCGCGAGGCCCTCGACGACTCCGATATCCAGGCGAGCCCCGAGCGGCAAGTACCTGCTCTTCATCCAGGACGATCATTACTGGACGGTCGATCCGGCCACCCGGGCAAGGTCGTGAACATCACCGCCTCGGCCCCGGTCTCCTTCATCAACCTGGAGTCGGACCAAACGAGTCCCGACAAGCCTGCGTTCGGCGTGGCCGGCTGGGCCAAGGACGACGCCGCGGTCCTCCTTTACGACAAGTACGACCTCTGGCAGGTCGCTCCGGACGGCTCAGGGGCCAAGAATCTGACGAACGGCGCAAGCCGAAGAGGTCCGCCATCGACTCGTCCGGCTGGATCTTCCGGCCGGCCGGCGGGAATTCGGCCCGACCGCCGCTCCGGCCGAAGGGATCGACCTCGGCCAAACCCGCTTTACTTCAGCCTCTACGGCGAATGGACCAAGAAATCGGGATACGCCCGGCTTCTTCCGGGCGGCGACCTCACTCGGCTGATCTGGCTCGACCGGGCCGTCGGCGGCCTGGCCAAGGCGAAAAACGCCGAAGTCTACGGCTATACGCTCCAGGATTACGACATCTCGCCCAATCGTCTTCGTCGCCGGCCCCGACTTGAAAGACGCGAAGAAGGTCGACCGAGACCAACCCCTTCCAGGAAAAATTCGCCTGGGGGAGAAGCGAGCTGATCGAATACGCGACCGACAAGGGCCGGCGCCTCCAGGGCGCCCTGATCTACCCGGCCGGATACGAGCCCGGGAAAAAATACCCGATGATCGTCTACAACTATGAGCTCCTCTCCCAGAGCGTTCACAATTACGTCGCTCCCTCCGAGCGGAGCTATTACAATCGTCTCCGTTTTTTCGAGCCACGGCTATTTCGTCCTCATGCCGGATATCGTCTTCCGGGAGCGCCAGCCCGGCTGGTCGGTGGTCGAATGCGTCGTCGCCGGGGTGAAAAAAGTCCTGGAGAAGGGCTCGATCGACCCGAAAAAAGTCGGCATCGTCGGCCACTCGATGGGCGGTTTCAACACCGCCTTCGTCGCGACGCATGTCGACGGCGTCTTCGCCGCGGCCGTCGCCGGCGCGCCGATCATCGACATGGTCAGCTACTACGGCGACCATCATTGGAGCAACGGGAATCGCCGAAACCGACCACATCGAAACGGGCCAGGAGCGGATGGTCGTTCCGCTTTATGAGGACCTTCAGGCCTATATCGACAACTCGCCCTATTTCGGAACCCATCGGATGACCGTCCCTCTGCTTCTCGAAGTCGGCGACCAGGACGGCACGGTGGCCTGGCATCAGGGCATCGAGCTCTACAATGTCGCCCGCCGGGCGGGGAAAAACGTCGTCATGCTGGCGTACATGGGCGAGGACCACGGTCTGCGCCAGGAGAAAAACCAGATCGACTACCAGCACCGGATCCTGGCCTGGTTCGGTCATTACCTGAAAGGCGAGCCGGCCGAGCCCTGGATCAGCGAGCGGCCAGAGCTTCCTCGAACGGGAAGCCGAAATCAAGAAGGAAAAAGCGAAAAAGTGACATGAGAAAAACCGCCGTCCTATTCCGCCCTCCTCGTCGTGCTGGCCGGCGCGTTCGCCCCCTTCGCGGCCGGACAAATCCCGACACCGGAATCCGTGTTCGGCTTCAAGCCGGGCGCGGATATGAAGCTCCTGACCTATGACCAGGTGATCGATTATCTCCGGCAGCTTGACGCGGCCAGCCCGTATCTCGCGGTTGGTTGAAGCCGGCCGGACGACCCAGGGCCGAACGGCCTATTTCGCCCTGATCTCCGACCCGAACAACCTCGAGATGATCGATCGTCATCGGGAAATCGCCCGCCGCCTGGCCCATCCCGAAGGATTGACCGACGAGGCCGCCCGGGCCCTGGCCGAAGAAGGGAAGGCCGTCGATCCATATCGACGGCGGCTGCCACGCGACCGAGGTCGCCGGGCCGCAGATGATCCCCCAACTGGCCTATGACCTGGTCGCCCGGCTGGACGACCCTCAAATCCGGACGATCCTCAGCGACGTCGTCGTGCTGCTGTGGCCGACGATGAATCCGGACGGTCAGCAGATGGTCGGCGAATGGAACGCGAAGAACGCCGGAACCCCCTACGAGCAGGCCGGCCTGCCCGTCCTCTACCAGGAATATGTCGGCCACGACAACAACCGCGACGGCTACATGCTCAACATGATCGAGTCGCGCCTGATGGAGCATTTCTGGCGGCAATGGGAGCCCCACATCATCTATGTTCACCATCAGACGGCGCCCTTCCCGACGCGGATCTGGCTGCCGCCGTTCGCCGAGCCGGTCGGTCTGAACGCCCCGGCCATCTCCGTCCCGGGAAGTGAACATGATCGGCATGGCCATGGCCAAGGGTCTCGAGGAGCGGGGAATGCCGGGGGCGACGCACATGGGGTCGTTCGACGCCTGGTATCCCGGCTATGTCGATTACGCCCCGATTTTTAAAAACATTCCCGCGTTCTGGACGGAAACGGCCGGCAGCATGGCCGTCCCGCGCGAAACTCCCGCGACCGGCTTCCCCGCGGCCTACCGGGACCTCCGGCCTCAGAGCCTGTATCTCAGCCCATGGGCGGGCGGCTGGTGGCGGCTGGGCGACGCCGTGGCCTATAACGAAACGGCCTCGCTGGCCGTGCTGGAATACGCGGCCCGTTACAAAACGTCGCTGCTTTATAATCGCTACCAGGCCGGCCGCGACCAGATCGCCCAAGGCCGGACATCGGCGCCCTACGCGTACGTCATTCCCCGGGAGCAGCGCGATCCCGTCGCGGCGGTCGAGCTTCTGCGCCGATTGGCCTTCGGCGGCGTCCGGGTTCATCAGCTCTCCCTCCCTGCGGCGATCGATGGTCGCGAGTATCCGGCGGGGACATGGGTCATTCCGACGGATCAGGAATTCGCGGCGATGGCCCGGGAGCTTCTCGACGTCCGGAAATATCCCGACTTGCGGGTGTATGCCGGCGGGCCGCCTCTCCGGCCTTATGACGCGGCCGGTTGGACCCTTCCGTTGCAGATGGGCGTGAGCGTCGCGACCGTTTCCAAACCCTTGGATGCCGAGACGCGGGCGAAAATGACCCCGCTCGGCCAGGCTCCGGACCCGGCCGCCCCATATGTTCCCTACAACATGTCCGATACCGCCGACCCGGCCGGCTTCGACAGCGTCCCCGGGATCGGCTTCGATTCCGACCCGGCCGCCGCGGCGATCGTCCCGCCGCCGGGCAAGACGACCGGCACAGGTTCAGCTCTCCTGGTCGATCCGGCCGAAAACAACGCCTACCGGGCGATCAACCGGGCCTGGAAGGCGGGAGCGAAAGTCCGGTTGACGGCCGACCGGCGATTCGCGATCGACGGATTGTCCCGGTCCGCCCAGCGTGAGCTGGTCGAATCGCTGGCCCTGAACGCCGGGCGTGCCGCGGCTAAGGGCGTTCTCCTGAAAAAACCGCGGATCGGCCTCTTTCAGCCGTGGGGCGGCAGCATGGATGAGGGTTGGACGCGGTGGCTGCTTGAGAGGTATGAGTTCGAGTATGTGACCCTGCGCCCCGAGGATTTCCAAAAACCCCTCAGCGAAAAGGTCGACGTCGTGATTCTCGCATCAGGCGTCCGCATTCCGGTGGAGCGGCCCGCGACGGCCGCGGCTCCGGTCGCCAACGCTCCGGCCGGCCAGGCCGGAGCCGCGAGAGCCCGGGGCGGCCCGAGTCTCCCGTCCGGAACATGCCTACTCCCTTAAGCCCGAGGACTTGAAGCGGTTCGAGGACTTCGTCCGCGAAGGCGGGACGCTCGTCTGCTTCGATTCCTCGGCGATGTTCGCGATCCGGCAGTTCGGCCTACCGGTCAAAGACGTGACCGAAGGTCTCAAGCCGACGGATTTCTATCTCGGCGGTTCGATTCTCGAAACCGAGATGGCGGCGGCTCACCCTGTGACGGCCGGAATGCCGGCGAAGGCGGCCATATTCTCGGACGGAAGCCCGGTCTTCGAAACCGGCGAAGGATTCAAGGGAACGATCCTGGCCAAATACGCGGCCGAGGGTTCGCCGCTGCTTTCGGGTTTATTGATCGGAGAGAAATACATTCAAAACAAGGCCGCGGCCCTCGACGTCGAATTCGGGAAAGGGCATATCGTCCTGTTCGGCTTCTGTCCGCAGTGGCGGGCCCAGCCGTTCGGGACGTTCCGGATGGTCTTCAACGCCTGCCTTGGGCGCTAGTCATACCTTGTGCCGCGATAGGATCGCTCGCTTTGTTGGAGGATGAGCGTGACGACGCCGTCCTTGTCCGTCCGGAAATTGAGAATGACGGCTTCCTCCCGGACGTAGAACCTGTTTTCTTTCTGGGGAATCGCTTCGAGCCGGCCCCGGGTCGGCGAAATATAAAGCAGCTTGCCTCCCTCGACGGCGATCCGAATCTCGGGCCCGTCCGGAATCCGGTAGGCGCCGGCCCAGGGCCGGAGCTTTTCCTCCGGCAGGGAAATCCCGGCCGGAATCAAAAGGGGCTCCGGCTCCATTCCCAGGGCGAGGGAGGCCAGCCCCAGGTTGACCTCCCGGGAAAACATATTCACGAAATTAAAAAGCGTGATCACGACGACATCGTCGTCGACGTAGCGCTGGGTCATGGTTAAAAATCCATTCAGGCCGCCGCGATGTTCGACCAGGTTCCGGCCCAGCTCCTTCCGGATGAACCAGCCGTAGCCGTAGTTTTCCAGGTTCGGGGTGAACATTTTCATCCGACTCTCCGGAGAGAGGATCCGCCCGGTCGTCAAGGCCCGGTTCCATTTGAACAGGTCCTCGACTGTCGAGACCAGAGATCCGGCCCCGGTGGTAAAGGGGACATAGAGGTAGGGGGCCTGGATCACGCCGTTTTCCTCCTTGTAATGGCCGGTCGCCCGATGGGGCAGGATCGCGAGGGGATCGTCGATCCCCGTGTCCTTCATCCCCAGCGGGTCGAAGATGTTTTTCGCCAGAAATTCCGCAAACCGTTGCCCCGAAGCTTTTTCGACAACCCGGGCGAGCAGGACATATCCGGAGTTGCTGTATTCGTATTTCGACCCGGGTTCGAACCGCAACGGCTTGTCTTGAAAATGAGCGATGACTTCGTCGATGTCGAGGGTGTTGGTCCAGACTTTGTAGGTGTCGGGCAAGCTGCTGTAGTTGACGACTCCGGACGTGTGGGTCAGGAGATGATGCAGGGAGATTTTCCCGGCATTGGGGAAATCGGGGAGGAAGCGGCTCAGGGGATCCGTGACATTCAACCGGCCCCGTTCTTCCAGCAGGAGAACGGCTGCGGCCGTGAACTGCTTGGACATGGAGGCCAACCGGTGCTTTGTGGCCGTCGTGCAGGGCACCCCGAATTCCCGGTTGGCCGATCCGTACCCTTTGGCTAGAAGAATGGTGTCCCCCTTGGCGATCAGGATCGAGCCGCTGATCAGGTCCTCGTCCAGAAGCGGTTTGAGGAAGGCGTCGACTTTGGCGGCGATCCCGTCCGGGGTTTGCCCGGCCCCGGCCGAATAAGCGATGAGAAGAAAAGCGAGCAGGCTGAAAGCGGCGCGTCGATTCATATGCGGAATTCTCCCGGCGATGGAATGTCTTCCCGGTCAATACGCTCCGAAGGGGGAATTTGATACTTTATTAATGGGGGCGTCAGCGGCCCGAGGCGTGAGACGGCCGTCAGGCTTTTTTATTTACCGTAATCGCGACATTCCCTTTTTTGTGCCCTAACTCCACGTATTGATGCGCTTCGACGATCTGCTCAAAACGATAGACCCGATCGTTTACGGGTTTGATGATTCCCGATTCAACCAATTCCCTGATCCTATCCAATCGATCTGATCGCAATAATAAGGCGCCGTCATCGATGGAAACATATCGGCCGTTTTTTGCGAGCGCCTTCCGGCACGCTTTTTTCAGTTCGGACGTTTTTCTTTTCCCGACCGTATCAATGATGAAATCGTATTGTTCCAGATATTTGACGGACTCACTATTCGTATAATCCAAGACGTGATCCGCTCCCAGCGATTTTACAAAGGCGAGATGGGATGGGCCGCAGACGCCCGTAACAGCGGCTCCCAGATGCTTGGCATACTGGACGGCCATCGTCCCCGAAGTCCCGGACGCGCCATAAACGAGGACGCGCTGACCCCGCCCGATATTTCCCTTTTCCAAATATTGAAACGCCAACAATCCTCCATAAGCGGCCGAAGTCGCTTCTTCGAAACCGATATTTCCCGGCTTGACCGCCAAACAACCTTTTTTGGAATCGATTTCTTTCATGCACTTATAATCGGCATAGGCTCCAAGAGAATATCCGGTCAGACCATAGACTTGATCGCCTGCCTTAAAACGCCTGATTTCAGACCCCGCATATTCGATTTCTCCTGAAAAGACTTCTCCCAGAATCGCATTTCGCGGCCGTTTGATGCCGATCATCAATCGCATCGGAATCTTGAAGAGGAGGGGAATATTCGAACTGCGGATGAAGATATCGCTGTTCGTAACGGATGCGGCGTAGATTTTAATCAAAACCTCGTCTTTTTTCGGTATCGGCTTTTTCCATTGTTTGACTTGAAAAACTTCGGGTGAGCCATATTTTGGGCAGACAATCGCTTTCATCGTTTCCATATTTTTGTTCTCCCGTTTTCAAAGGGCACCGAAGTGGTGAATCTAACATTTTTATTGAGAATATTCCACCTTATCCAGGGGGCTTCGCTTGCGCCGGCGCGGCAATCGGCATAGAATCGCGGCATGTCGCACGAGGCCCGGACGGTTCTCCTGGTCGAAGACGAAATGCTCATCGCCAGCGATGAGCAGAGGGAGCTGGAGGAGGAAGGCTATACCGTTTTCGTGGCGAATTCCGGCCCGAAAGCGATCGCCTTCGTAAAGGAACGGGCGAGCGGGATCGACCTGATCCTGATGGACATCAACCTCGGGCGGGGCATGGATGGGACGGAAGCCGCCCGGGAAATCCTCCGGGAATTCGATATCCCCATCCTCTTTTTGTCGTCCTATACCGATCGGGGCACCCTCGAAAAGACCCAGAACGTCTCCTCCTACGGATTCGTCATCAAGAGCTCGGGAACCCCCGTCCTGGCCGCCTCCATCCGGATGGCGATCAACCTTCACCGGCTCCTGGCGGAGCTGCGGAAGCCCGAGCCGGGGTCCAAGTGGGAGGACGATCTCGAATCGCTCCTCCGTCCGGCCGCCGATACCGATCCAGAACCGACCGCCGCCCCGGACGCGGCCGCGCAGAGGAGGGCCGTGGAAGCCCTGCGCGAGAGCGAGGAACGGCACCGGCTGATCTCCTCCCTGACGACGGATTATTTTTTCCAGCTCAATGTCGGCGAAAACGGCCGGGTGGTCATGGATCAGATCTCCTCCAACTTCCCCGAGATTACCGGACGGACGATCGAAGATGCCGCTACGCCCGAGCTCTGGAAAACGTTCATTCATCCGGACGACATCGACAAATTGCACGGCGAGCTCCGGAGGCTCCTCGTCGAAGGCGGGAGCGTCGAGATGGAGTGCCGGTCGGTCGTCCGGGACGGGCGCCAGCGGTGGGTGAGGGTTGTGGGCCGGGCGCTCCGGTCTCCGGCGGGCGACCGGACAACGTCGATCGTCGGAGCGGTCAAGGACATTACCGTCCGTAAAGCGGCCGAGGAAGAGCTGAAGGACGCCCTGGCCCAAAAAGACATCCTGATGCGGGAAATGCGCCACCGGATCAAAAACAGCCTGGCCGTTGTCGCCGGCCTCCTGACGCTGGAAACGGAGAACATGGCCCATCCCGCATGCCGGGAGATTCTCCACAACACCCGGGCGCGCATTCTTGCGATTTCGTCGATCTACGATATTCTGAATAAATCGAGCGATCCGGCCTGTATCGACCTGAGGGCCCTGGTCGCTCATTTAAGCGAAGCGCTTGTGCGGTCGTTTTCTGGAACGGGACGGCGATTCACGCCGATCCTCAGCCTGGAAGAGGTTCGCCTGGATGCCCATCGGGCCTTCCCCGTGGCGCTCATCTTGAACGAGCTGATCACCAACGCCCTCAAACACGCTTATCCCGCGGACCGGGCCGGGGAGATCCGGGTCGGCCTCCGGAAAGCCGAGGGGAAAATCATCCTCCGGGTCGAGGACGATGGAACCGGTCTGCCGGAGGGCGTTGTCCCGGAGACGGCCGAGACGACCGGCCTGTCTCTCATCAGGATTTTAGCCGAGCAGGTCGACGGCGCATGCGCTTTCACCTCAAGCGGAGGGACGAAGGTTTCCGTCGAGCTTCCGGAATAGCCCGGATCAGCGAATCCAGGACGGAGTCGTCGTCCATTCGCTTCCCGTCCAGTATTCCACCGACGTCCGCAGCTTCTCCAGATAGGCGTCGTCGAGGACGCTTGAGACCCGTCCGGCTTCAACGGCCGATTTATGATACGCCCGGAAGGCGTTCGAAAAGCCGACCGACCGGCAGGCCAGCGTCCGGGGATCGATATCGAAGTAGATCTGGTTTTCCTTGGTCAAGACATAAATCCAGCCGTTTTTCCGAAGATCGAGATTCACGGCGAAATTCAGCCAGTCGCGGGCCGGGTTGATCGGATCGATATCGGTCGAGGGGAGGAGAATGTAGGCCTTTTCGGTTCCTCGTCCCAGAGTGGAATTCTGGAATTCACCCGTATTCGGCGATGCCCCGCCCAGGTTTTCGGGATCGAAGAAGGCGATCATCCCGCGTTTGTATTCATTGTTGGTCCCGCAGAGGACCAGCTCCTTCTTTCCGTCGCCGTCGGTGTCGATCGCCATATGATCCAGAATCCGGCCGCTGTGCCAATACTCGCCCAGAAGCTCGCCGTCTGAGGAGAGAAGGACGACCTGCGTCGGCCAATCCGGAGATTGGCCGGAGATGACGAGGATCTCCTCGCGGGCGTCACCGATTAGGTCAAGGGCGTCGAACTGGGACCAGTAGTCTCCGGGGTATGTTTTTGTTCCGAAGGTCAACTCCCGTCCGGCGCGGAAGGGCTCCCATTTAAGACGGCCGCGGAAATCGAAGCACCATAGCCGTCCGGCGCCGGCCGTGCCCTCGGTGAAGGGGGTAAAAAGAACTTCGTTTTTCCCGTCTCCGTCGATGTCCCTGATCACGATCACCGGGGGGACGAAATCACCCGTCTCAATTTCTATGGTCTTTTGATTAAAACGCGCCCGGTACGCCTCTTCCGTTTTCAGTTTTTTCAATCCGGTATCGAATTCCCAGAGCGGCTTGCCTTCCTTGTTGACGATCTGGAGCTTCGAGCCCTGGATGTGAAAATCAGCCGGTTGGCGGTCGAAACGCGATCGTCCGATAGCCGAAATAGAGGAGGCCGGCGAGAGCGATCACGGCGGCGGCAACGAGGAGGGGAGACATTTTTCCGGGTCGAGCCGAGGGGACGAACGGGGGCGCGGAAACCGGTTTTGCCGGGGCCGAAGCGCCCTTTTGCGTTCCCTTCAGCCAAAGATCCAATTCGTCCGTCCAGGCGTAGACGCGGGATTTGGCGCCGCCTTCGGGCCGATGGACGGGGAGCCCTCTTTCCTTCTCCCAGCGGAGACAGGTCCGGACATCGCATCCCAGGAAGGCGGCAATCTCCTTCCAGGTCGAAAGGCGCTTGTTCTCCTGTTCGCTCATAAGGGCGGATTTTACCACATCTTTTGGCGGAGAGGGCTGCCGCTATCTCGAGTCGCGAATCATGCAGGCTTATATCTCTGCCCAGTTGCCGACTTCGGGATTATTCTTCCCGATGAACTCCGCCTTGCGATGGGGCTTGACGATCAGGGAAGGGCGGAAGGAGGCCGGGTCGGGCAGGGGAAAGACGACGGCCCCTTCCCCGTATTTTTTTTTCAGCTCATCGAAGTCTCCGAAATCAAGGGCCCGGTTGGGGCAGGCCGCGACGCAGATGGGCGGCAATCCCCGGTCGAGCTCGTCGGCGCAGAAGTCGCACTTGGTCATCACCCCGTCGGGATCGGGCCGGATCGCTCCATATGGACAGGCGGCCGCGCACTGGCCGCAGCGGATGCAGCGGCTCCCGTCGATGAAGACGATCCCGTCGTCCTGTTTCCAGATGGCCTCGGTCGTGCAGGCCGGGATACAGGGCGGATTCTGGCAATGATGGCAGGCCGTCGAAAGATGATAGGCGGCCACGGTCGAAATCCAAAGGCCGTTTTTTTTCTCCCAAGCGCCGCCCGTGACCTCGGTCACTTTCCGCCAGTGGACGCCCGGGGCGAGGTTGTTTTTATCCTTGCAGGCGACTTGGCAGGTCTTGCAGCCCGAGCAGGCGTCGGAGTTCACGTAGAAGGCCCATCGTCTCACCGCCGGGCGGGTCATGCTTTTTTCACCTCGACCATGATCGTGTGTTGGGCGTTGCCGAAGGCCAGCGGCGTCCAGCGGGACGACGTCAGGACGTTGATCGAGCCGCCCCGGTCGACGCCTTTTTCGTCAGGAGCCCACCAGGCCCCTTGCGGAATGGCCACCACGCCCGGGCGGATGAGGGGCGTGACCCGGCAGGGGAGGACCGTTTCGCCCCGGGCGTTGAATACGCGGACCGGGTCGGCGTTCCCCAAGCCCCGGGCCGCGGCGTCGACGGGATTGATGAAGAGTCGCTGGGGGAAGGCCTCTTCGAGCCAATCCACGTTTTCCATCGTCGAATGAACCCGGGACAGCGTATGGTGGCCGAAGGCTTGGAGGGGGTATGTTTCGGCTTCGGGGCCAAACGGACTTTCCCACTCCTGGATGTATTTGGGGACGGCCGGGACGGTCTCGGGCTTGCCCAAGGCGTGAAGGGCGGGGGAGAAGATCTCAATCTTTCCCGAGGGCGTGGACAGCGGAAACTTCGCCGGGTCACGGCGGAAATCGGCCAGGGCGATCGCGGGGGCGGTGACCGGTTTAACATGGACGCCGGTATTTCCCCGCTCGAATTCCGCCAGCTTCGGCAGCCCGGGAAATCGCGATTCCCGGAACCGGTCGAGCGACCATTCGACCCAGTCCCGTTCGGTCCGTCCCTCGGTGTAGGCCGGGCCGAGGCCGAGGCGCTCGGCGATTTCGGCGCAGATCCGGAAGTCGCTTTTCGTTTCCGGGAGAGGATCGACGACCGGCGGATTCAGGAAGACTTCTTCGCCGTATTTCCAGCCGTCCGAAACGCCCCAGGTCTCCAGCTGGGTGCAGGCCGGCAGCACCAGATCGGCAAAGCGCGCCGAGGGCGTCAGGAAATTATCCTGGACGGCGATGAATTCGATTCGCGACAGGTCGCGGAGGAGGCTCACCGTCCGGTTGATGTCGGCGTGCTGGTTGACGAGGATGTTGGAGGCGACGGCGTAGATCAGCTTGATGTCGTTATCCAGGCGTTCGATTCCGCGCACGCCCTCGTCGGGTCCCATGCTTTTCCCTCGGACGACCGCTTCGGTCCAGAGAAAAGCCGGGATGCTCGCTTTGACCGGGTTCGGGCCGGCGGGGAAGACCGTCCAGGCCGGCCCGCCGTCGGGTGCTTGGAGGGCCAGGCCTGCCGGCCCAGCTCCCCGGGAGGCCGACGTTTCCGGTGATGGCCGCGAGCGCGCAACCCGCCCGGACGACCTGTTCGCCATAGGCCCGCCGCTGCATCCCGTAGCCCTGGTAGAGCACTCCGGGCTTGAGTCCGGCGTATTCCCGGGCCAGGCGGGCGATCGTCTCGCCGGGGATGCCGGTGATCGGCTCGGCCCAGGCGGGAGATTTGGGTGTGCCGTCGCGCGTTCCGAGGATATAGTCCTTGTAGCTTTCGGCCCCGGCGCAGGCGGCCGGCATCTGGGTCTCGTCGAAGCCGAGGCAATGAGTTTCGATGAACGCGGCATCGACCAGGTTCTCCTTGATGCAGACATAAGCCATGGCCGACATCATCGCCGCATCCGTACCGGGGCGGATGGGAATCCATTCGTCGGCTAAGGCAACGGCGCTCAAGGTCATCCGCGGGTCGAGGCAGACGATCCGGGCTCCGTTGTCCCGGGCCTTGCGGAGGAAAAACTCGGTGTTGGTTCCGTCGCGCATCTCCGAGGGATTCCAGCCCCACATCAGGATGATCTTGGCCTGGACCCAATCCTGACGTTGGTTTCCGGTGATGTTCGTCCCGAAGACGGTCGATGTGGCGGCGGCCTGACAAGCCCAGGAGTAGTTGTTGTAGCTGCCGAGGCATCCGCCGAAGAGGTTGAGAAGCCGTTGGGCGGTTTGGCGGCCGTTGGTCTGGCTGTAGCTGCCGGTGCCGTAGGGGATGAAGAGGGCCGAGTTGCCGTAGGCCGATCTTGACCCGCTTGAGCTCGGCGGCCATGAGGGCGAGGGCTTCGTCCCAGGAGACCCGCTCGAATTTTCCTTCGCCGCGGGCGCCGGTCCGCTTGAGGGGGAAACGGAGCCGGTCGGGATGGTCCTGGCGCTTGCGATAAGCCCGGCCGCGAATGCAGGCCCGAAGCTGGGGATCGGCGAGAGTGTCGGCGGGACGGTCGTCCGTTTCGATCCGGACGATCTTACCTTCCCGGACCGACACCCGGAGAAGGCACCGGCCGCCGCAATTGTGGGACGGGCATCCGGTCCGGATGATGCGGAGGGCAGGGTCCTGGGCCCCGGGGGGAAGGGGGGATACGGCGGGCGGCGCGTCGCCGGGCGGAGCGGCGGGGTCAAGAAGCGCTCCGAGCGAAGGGAAGGTGAGAGTCGACGACCCGAGGAGCGCGCTCCATTTCAGAAAACAGCGCCGGGTCAACATTTATTCATCTTACCTATTTTACCCGTTGACTTCCATTTTTGAAGGCGTTAGATTGGACGGGCGACACGGGTCGAAACATCGCGCCGAGCGCGCAGGAGGAATCTCATGGGCAAGGACTGGTTGATCCCGGGAGAGTGCGAAGTCGGTTCCTGGGCGGTTTACGTCGGCGGGGAAGGCCCGTCGGCCGCGAAAGTCACCGGCAAAATCCACATCACCAACCTCAACTTCCATTTCGATGCCGGGATTTCCCTGGAGAAAAACGCCGCGGCGATGATCAGCAACCGAATCAAAGCGTTCGCAAAGTCGGAAGAACACCTGACGATCCCATTCTCCGAGATCGGCGGGGCCGAGATCGTCAAAAAGGGCTTTCTTCTGAAATCCCTGGTCGTGAAGCTCAAGACCGGCGAGGAGCTGCCCTTTCACTTCGGGGCGATGAGCCCGCAAAAGGCCCTGGACGCTCTCACCGCCGCGTTAAAAAAATAGCAGTCCAGTCGGCCTTCGCTGACCGGGGAGGAAAGCGTCATGCGTCATCGCGAAATCGGTTTCGTCGCGCTCGTCGGAGTTTGCGTCTTATGTCTGGCCGTGACAGCTCCGCTGGCCGCCCAATCCCGGGGCCTCAAGGCGATCCGGGCGGCGGATATGAAGGTTCATATGGATTTTCTCGGTTCGCCGCTATTCGATGGCCGGCCGGCGCCTTCGACGGCCGTTGAGATCGCCTCGCTCTACCTCGCCCAGCAGGCGAGGATGCGGGGATTGAAGCCGATCCTCCCCGGCGGATCGTATTTCCAGGATGTCCCGATCGAGGTGACGACGGTCTCCCCGGCCAAATCGCGGCTCCGGGTCCTGACGTCGGCCGGGGAACAGGTCTTCTTTTTCCCCCAATCCTTCGCTCCCGCGAGCCTGCGCGGCGCGGCCGAAGGCGCCTTCTCCGGCCGCGTGGTGTTCGTCGGGACCACACGGGACGCGGATGAAAAATCGCTCGATCAGATCGATCTGAGAGGCCGGATGGCCGTGGCGATCGGACTGCCCATTCCCGAAGGCCCGCGGCCGGCCGCCGGAACGCCGCCTCCGTTCTCGCTGCAGCGTTACCTCAGGGAGAAGGGCGCCGCCGGTTTGGTCACGATCGTGACTCCCGAACGGGAGGCATATTTCCGGGATAAAGGCCGCGGCTTCGATATCGCCGAGCGGTTCGCCTATCCCAGCATCGATGCGACGGGCCGGGGCGGCTCGTCAATTCCGGCTCCCGCCGTTCCTTTCGTCCAGCTCGAGGTCCGGCCTGAGGCCGGGGCGGCGATCCTGGGAATCCTGCCGGCCGAGCTCGAAACAAAAACGGCCGCCGCGCTCCGGGGCGAGCATGCCAGCGCCCGGTCCGGTCGACGGCCGCATGTTGGAAGCCTCGATCGATTTCGACGTCCGGATGGCTTCGGCCTCCAACGTCGTCGGGGTGATCGAGGGCTCGGATGCGAAGCTGAAAAGCGAATACGTCACGATTACCGGTCATCAGGATCACCTTTCGACGCGGGAGGGAACCGTTTACCCCGGAGCCGATGACAATGCTTCGGGCGCGGTCGTGATGCTCGAACTCATCGAGGCCTTGACGATCGAGCGGCCGAAACGGTCGGTGATCTTCGTCTGGAGCACGGCCGAGGAACGGGGTTTGGTCGGGGCGTATCATTTCGTCCAGCACTGCCCCGTCCCGGTGGAAAAGATCAGCGCCAATCTCAACCTGGACATGCTCGCCCGGAACGACCCGGACATGATTTATTTCGTCGGAAGCAACTGCTTATCGACGGAATTCGATCGGATCCTCCGGGCGGCCATGAAACGTTCGGCCGGGATGCGGATTGACGACACCTACCAGGATCCCGCCCACGCCGACCGGTTCTTTTTCCGAAGCGACCAGTTCCCTCACATCCAATTCGGGATCCCCGGCGTCTGGATCTTTTGCGGGACGACCGAGGATTACCACACGTCCCGGGACGTCCTCGAACGGGTGGATTATGGGAAGATGGAGAAGCTGACGAAGTTCACGTATGTCGCCTGTCTGGATATCGGCAACCGTCCGGAGATGATGAAGCTCGACGTTCGCCCGGATGTCACCTCGCGCGGTCCGCACAATCTGAAGGTCAACTGGCGGCGGTAGATTCTCTTCGGTTTTTTCGGCCTTAAATGCAGCATGCGATTGTATTGAGACGAGGCCGGAAGGTTTCACAGGGACAGGGCCTTCATCACCCCAAATAAGATTTGGGGCTTGAAGGACCTGTCCCTACTTATTTTAAGGTGATGGACCGATAGACTTCCGGTCTTTCCAGGTCCACCACTTAAGCAATTTGGGATCGTGCTTTTTGCGGGAGGCGTAGTAAACGGCTTCGCGGAAGACATAGAGGCAGCAGCGGTCGACCTTCGTCCCTTTCAAATCGCAAAGCCGATCGTAGAGACTGCTGCGGGTCGGTTCCTTTTAAGTCGCTGACCGTGCCGATGCCCAGGCGCCAGAGGTCGTGGGCGATGCTCGGCCCGACGCCCGGGAATTTCCTGGAGATGGCGGATCGCGGCCGCCCGCGACGGCATGGAATTCGGGGCCAGGTTACTCAACTCCCAAACTCGCTTTTCGATTTCATTCGACCGTTGTCTTTTGCAAACTCTTCATTCTTGAGGGTTTAAAAAAAGGAGGGTATGAATTCGGGGGTTGAGTGACCTGGCCCCGAATTCATACCCATCCCGGTATCGCTTAGCGAGCTTCGCTCTGCAGCGGGTCCAGCCGGACCGTCACCTTTCCGACGACCGTCTTGTCGCCGACGGTGAGCTTCACGGCGTAGATCCCGGCGTCGGCCGCGAGGCCTCCGAATCCGCCGCGGCGGCCGCCGCCCGTGAACATCCCCCGTCCGAGCAGGGGCATGACCCTCTGCCGGATCTCAGTAATCTTCCGGTAATTGCCCCCCGCCGCCTCCAGTTCCTTCAGGGCCTTGTCGATCTCGGCCTTCTGCTCCGGCTTGAGCTCCGGAGACGCGGCCGCGGTATCGAGCTGGGTTTTCAAGCCCGAAGCGGCCGTGTCGATCGTGGCCGCCGGCGGGTCGAAGGCGAAATCCCAAAGCAGACGGGTGATCCCGGGCTCGATGTTGTCCAGGAGAAAAACCGTCTTTTGCAGCCCGGTGGCGTCGCTGATTTCCAGCGTCGCCGGCTTTTCGGGCTTCGTTTTAAAGTAGACGTGGAGCATCGCCCCGTACGGGGGATTCTCGCCCTTGAAGTACAGGTTGCCCCGACCGTACCCGCCTCTCGTGACGGAGAGCCACTTCACCCCGGCTTTGCCGGAGTCGAGGAGGGCGAAGTCCTGGGCCGTGACTTTTTCCGTGGCCTGCCGAAGAGCCGAGATGTCGTCCATGATCCAGATGCCCCGGCCGTGGGTCGCGGCGATCAGGTCGTTGTCCCGCGGGTGGATGAACAGGTCATGGACGGCTACGGTCGGCAAATTCCGATTGAAGCTCGTCCAGCTCTGACCGCCGTTGCGGCTGATGAAGACGCCGAATTCGGTCCCGAGGAAGAGGAGATCCTTGTTCTTGGCGATCCTCCCGGATCACGTAGACCGACTGGCCGTCGGGGATGCCGGTGGTGATGGGCGCCCAGGTTTTGCCGAAGTCCGTGGTCTTGAAGACGTAGACGTGGAAATCGTCGCTCCGGTGGCCGTCGAAGGTGGCATAGGCCGTGCCCTCGTCGAAATGCGAGGCTTCGACCCGGCTGCACCAGATCTCCGGCGGGAACGCCCTTGATGTTGGGCCGGACATTGGTCCAGGCCACGCCGTCGTTTTTCGAGACCTGGACGTTGCCGTCGTCGGTCCCGACCCAGAGCAGGCCCGGCCGAAGGGGCGATTCGCTGATCGAGATGATCGTGCAATGCGTCTCGGCTCCGGTCGTGTCGTCGGTGATGCCGCCGGTCGGCTTGTTTTTCTCCGGATTATTGGTCGAGAGGTCGGGGCTGACGATCATCCACGTGTCGCCCCGGTTGGTCGACTTGAAGAGGTGGTTGCCGCCGAAATAGAGCGTCCGGGGATTGTGGGAGGACAGGAAGATCGGCGAGCTCCAGTTGAATCGGAATGGGCCGCGCATCCGTTCTTGCATCTGGCGCGTCTGGGCCGCCTGGGGGTCGCCGGCCGGCCGCGGGCTGCGGTTTGGCCGCCGGTTGGGCCGGGGCCGTGGCGAAATAGTCCTTGTAATTGGCGATGTTGGCCTGGTTCGGCCGGATCGACCGCGATTCCCGCGTTTCGACGTTCCACCGGGAGATCGATCCGCCCTGGCTTTCGCTGTACACCGTCCGCCAGTCGGTCGGGTCGTTCTGGGTGTGGAAGCCGTCGCCGCCGCCGACGTTGTACCAGAAGTCGGTCAGGATTTCGCCCTCCCGGCTCATCGAGGGACCGCCCCATGTGCCGTTGTCCTGAAGGCCCCCGTAGACGTAGTAGGGATCGCGCATGTCGGCCGAGGCGGCATAGAACTGGGCGAAGGAGAGGTTGTCATAGAAGATCCAGGTTTTGCCGTTGATCATGGGAGAGGGATGCGCCGCCGTCCTGGCCGACGTACATCCGGTTCTTATTGGTCGGGTCGAGCCACATCGTGTGGAAGTCGGGATGGAGGCCGGACATCGTCGTCCAGGTCCGGCCGCCGTCGTCGGAGAACATCATGCTCGTGGCCAGGGAATAGACCCATTTGTCCTCTTGGGGATTGATGTAGATGTGGCTGTAATAGAACGGCCGGTTGTTCATCCGGTTGACGTAGATCCAGGATGCTCCGCCGTCTTCAGAACGATAGATGCCGGTGCCGAGCTTGGTCATGTCCGTATAATCGGGATTCGGTTTCTTGGCCGGCGTTCCGGGCGTCTCCGGAGATCGTCGGGCGGGGTTGGAACCCATGCTCGACGTAGGCCATCAGGACCTTCGGATTGGAGCGGGAGATGGCCAGGCCGATCCGGCCGGTGTCGCCCTCGGGCAGGCCCTTGGTCAGCTTGGCCCAGGTTTTGCCGCCGTCGGTTGTCTTGAAGATCCCGCCGTTCGGCCCGCCGGAATCGAACCGCCAGGGGCGGCGGATCCGCTGCCAAAAACCGACGAACAAGCACGTCGGGATTTGTCGGGTCCATCACGAGGTCGATCGCCCCGGTCTTTCCGTCGTTGGGCAGGCCGCCGGCGAGCTTGTCCCAGGTTTTGCCGCCGTCGGTCGGTTTTGAACAAACCCCGATCGCCGGTGTATCCCCAGGTGTGGCCGGTCGAAGCGACAAAGACGACGTTCGGATCGGTCGGATGGGGGAGGACCTTGGCGATGCTGTGGGTCGTCTCCAGGCCCATCCGGGCGAAGGTTTTGCCGCCGTCGGTCGATTTATAGATCCCGTCGCCCCAGGCGATGGAGTTGCGGGAGCATTCCTCGCCCGTCCCGACCCAGATGATGTTGGGGTCCTTCTGAAAGAAAGCGACGTCGCCGATCGAAGCCGCGCCGTATCTTTCGAAAATCGGCTCCCAGGTCGTCCCGGCGTTGACCGATTTGAACACGCCGCCGGAAGCGCCGAAGCGACCAGTACCTGGGTGAAGTCGGACTCCAGGGCTTCGAAGTCGGAGATGCGGCCGACCATGTTGGCCGGGCCGATGTTCCGCCACTTTAAATGCTTGGTCATGTCCGGGCCGTTTCCGGCGGGGGCGTTTTGGGCGGCGAACGGGCCGGCCAGGAAGATCGTCACAAGAAAGAGCAGGGAAAGGCGCAAGATGGCTTTAAGGGAATGGGGCATCAGGTCCTCCTGGAAAGAAAGACATCGAACGCCGCCGGATTATATAGAAACTTGCGCTGTGGGTTCAAGTCGGGGATAATACCTCTTTTTTCGATTCGAAAAACAGCAGACCCTGATGAAGAGGAGATGGAGATGAGTGTTCCTCAAACGGCCGACATCGTCATTGCCGGCGGCGGCGTCATCGGCGCCTCGACGGCTTTCCATCTGGCCAAGGCCGGGGCGAAAAACATTGTTCTCCTGGAACGGGCGGACCTGTTCGGGACCGAATCGACGGCCAAGTGCGCCGGCGGCGTCCGGGCCCATTTCGACACCGAGATCAACTGCCGGATGTCCCAACTGAGCCTTCCGGCCTTCGAGCGGTTCGAGGAGGAGACCGGTTATTCGGCCGATTACCGGAAAATCGGGTATCTGTTCATCCTGAACAAGGAACAGGACGTGGCCGCGTTCCGCAAGCAAATGGACATGCAGAAAGCCCTGGGAATCCGAACGGAATGGCTCTCCGGGGACGAGGTCCGGAAAAAGCTTCCGATGATGAATTTCGAGGACGCCCTCGGGGCTCTCTTCGGCCCGGACGACGGCCTGGCCGACAATGGAAGCGTGGTCCAAGGATACGTTTCGGCCGCTTCCAAGCTCGGGGTCAGCTGTCTGACCGGGATCGAAGTCACCGGCGTGGAAACGGCCGAAGGCAAGGTGTCCGCCGTCCTGACGAGCAAGGGACGGATCGAAACCCGCCTCCTGGTCAACGCCGCCGGGGCCTGGGGAGGTGAAATCGGCCGGATGGCCGGGCTCGAAATCCCGATCCAGCCGGTCAAGCGGCAACTGCTTACGACCGCTCCCACGCCGGAGATCCCGGCGGATTTCACGTTCGTGATCGAGTTCGGAACGGGCCTGTACTTTCACCGCGAGGGGCCCGGTTTGCTCTCCGGCATGTCCCGGGTCGACCAGCCGCCGTCCTTCGACCAGACGGTCGACGAAGACTGGGAGCTTAACCACCTGGAGACGGCCGCCTTCCGTCTGCCTCTGATGGAGCGGACCGGGATCGCCCGCCGCTGGGCCGGCCTTTACGAAGTCACGCCCGACCATCACCCGATCATCGGGCCGGTCGAGGGGCTCGAGGGCTTCTATATGAATGCCGGATTCTCCGGGCACGGGTTCATGCACAGCCCGGCGGCCGGGTTGCTTGCGGCCGAGGAAATCCTGACCGGCCGGACGCCTACCCTAGACATTTCGATGCTCCGCCTCGACCGCTACGCAAGGGCCAGGCCCTCCACGAGTACAACGTCTTTCTCTATGATCATCGAATTTTGTATTCAGGCTCTCTTCAGGTGCGTGGGTAGAAGTTCGAAGAAGATGTTCGCTCCGACCGTCATATCCTTATATCTACCCCCACGATTTGGAAGAGAGCTAAATTCGATAAGCCGTCTTGGCTCATGAATGACTCAGGTTAATTAAATATCTCTTCTGAATGCAGGACGAGCTCGTCGATGTCGTCGTCGTAGACGACATAATGTATTTTTTACCGTAGATGCACTGGCTCAGACGCGAGTCGCTTGTCACCCAGGCCGAAGCGATTTCCAGCTAGCTTCGTCCAGGACGAGCACTTCGCTTTTGTCGTCTTTAAGCTGATGGGTAAAGACATAAATCAATCCCTTTTCAACCTAGAAAAGCGAAAGGCCGGGTAATAGGCCTCGACTTTGACGTCGGACTGAAGATCATGCCGGGATCGACCGTTCGGACGCCGGCTTCCTCCAGATACTCTTTTTTTCTTCCTCGGGCACTTTGATTTTCGTCGTTTCCCGGTTGATCGTCCTGAACCAGGTCGCCTTGGCCGCTGAAAGATAGAGAGGACGAAATTGTCTCCGCCGGATCCCCACATAGATTTTTCCGACATCCGACGACGATTTCGATCTGGAGAGCGGCCGGGTCGAGGCTGCAGTGATTCCGGCTTTTTCTCGATCTGCCGGCATCGGATTCTCCTTTCGCGAAGATCTCCCGGATCGGAGTCTGCGCTTCATCGACGATCTCGGACGGTCGTCTCCCGATCTTCTGGCTTTGGGGGTCAAGGTTCGAACTGATCCTGACGTACCGTGATCCGAGAGGCAAGAAGCTTGACGGCAAAGCCGAGTCGGGGCGGATCGAGCGTGATGAGATGTTCCGTCGAGAGAGTAGAAATTGGATGCATTTCGCCATGGTTCCATCGATGACGATTCCCTTCGGCCCGTAAAGAAGGGGAAGGCGAAATAACGGCCGTATTCCCCCGGCCCCTGGCCGATCCGTCCAAAGGTCTTCAGGGGCTTTCCGTCCTTCAAGTCAGAAGACATGAAATTTCTCTCCGGTGAAAACATAAACCCGGCCGGCTTGGATGCCGAGAAATGAAAATGTCCCGTAGGCTTCTCGGAGAATCAAGCCCTTGTCGGAAAATCCAAGGCTCGCCGCAAGGCAAAAAAGAATGACCACGGTCCGGAATTTCTTCATCATGCCCCCCATCGCTCTGCCGAAATTACTCGGACGAATATTTATCCTATTTCCCGAGAGATGTCAAAACGAATTCTATTCGACGACAAACCAGGCAAAGCTCCGGGCGGGGACCCGGACCGGCAGGTCGGCTTTTCCCTCCCGGTCCAGCCGATAGGTTCGGGCCGGCTCCTCGCCCTCGCGGATGCGGGCCGAGCCGGAAAGTCCTGTGTAATACAGCGGCACCGTCAGGATTTCCTCCAGGTCTGCGTCGGTCGGATTAAAGACGAGGAGAAATCCTTTTTCCTTGAGGCCGGGATTGACGTGGAGGATCGCGTCCAGATGCCGGCCGTCGGGCCGCCGAAGATGGATCACGTCGGAATTCAGGATCTCCCGGTACTTTTTGTACCAATCAACCCATCTGACGACGAGGCCCTTCGTCTCGTCGGTGTCGTAGAGGCGCGTTCCGCGGTAGCAGGCTTGCACGCCGTATCCGAAATTCTGGACGAGGTGGGCTTCATAGGCGTCGAGGTGCTCCGACAGCGGCTCCAGCGTGGCCGCCTCGCCGCCGCCGTGATACTGGACGAGGGGGACGAAGGTCCAGCCCATCGAGGGCGTCTTTTCCCATGTTCCGTCGAACAGGTTCTGTCGTCCAAGGATGATCTGCCGGTCGCGGGGGAGGGACCAGTTGACTTCTCGATAGCCGACCGCCGTCTTGGTCGCCCCGCTGAGGAAGTACCAGTCGGGGACGTTGAGATAGATGCCGCGCTCCCGGCACCAGGCGTAAAAATCGGTGATCGTCTTCCGCTGGGTCCATTGGGAATCGTTCAGACCGCGGTGTCCGGGATGGGCGGTCGAGGCGCAGACATCGCCGGGATACGATCCGTCGTGTTCCAGGATGTCGAATCCCGTCCGCTCGAAAAACGTTCTCAATTTGGCAAAATATTCGACGCCCCAACGGCTCCCCAGGCAGGGCGAGTTGCCGAAGGCCGCGAAACCGCCCGGCTTCCCGGTGGCCGGATTGATGACGTCGTCGGCCGGGCCGATCGATCGCGAGGCAAGAAGTGAATAACCCCCCAGCCGGATTCCCTTAGAGTGGGCGTAATCGGCCAGGGCTTTCATCCGGTCGAGATAGGCCGGATCGGTGTTCTCCATGTCCAGACCGCTGCCGAAGCTGAGGATGATCATCTCGAAGCCGACGGCGGCGCACTGGTCGACCGCCTCGCGAACGACGGCCGGGTCGGTGGATTTCAGGTGAAGGAAGATCGGATTTTCCGTCACCCAGGGAGCGATTGTCCGGTACATCCGCCGGAGGGACAGGCCTTTCCGCTCGCGGTCGAAGGAGTCGTAGACGAGCTCCCAAGTCCGGAAGGTGTCGAAGACCGCGCCAGGAGCGATGTCGACGTCCGGTCCGATCGGAGGGCGGCATTCGAGCAGACAAGGCGTGTTCAGCCCGTAGTCGACCTGGGTCGTGAACGTCGGGTCGGCGATCCAGAAGAGCCGCCCGGTTTGCGGATTTCGGCGAGGATCCGAGATAGGCGTAATCGCTTTCGATATGGATGTTGGGCCGGTCCCAGGAATTGGCTTCGTTGGCCGTAATGCCCGATTCGACCACGGCCAGGATTTCGCTGATAAACGCGTTCAGCCGGATCGGCCGCGGATTTTCGTTCCGAACGCTGACCCATTTGGACAGAAGCGGCAGACCGTCATAGATCTCGTAATGAACGGTGACCAGAATTCCGGGGAGGTCATCCCGGCCGAAATCGATGGCCAGCGCTTTTCCCTTTGGCGGCCAGGGCCGGTTCTCGGACCAGTGTTTGCGGAGATAGGGCAGACGCGGTTCTATTTCGCCCGTCCGGTGGCCGCGATAATGAAAGGCCGCCGGATCCGGGGTCAAGGCCGCAATCCAGGTTTCGAGCAAATAGGCCTGGTCGGGTTGACCGAGAAGACCGCCGACCGGATAGCGCTTGCCGTCAAGCTCAAGGACGGCCTCGGGACGGACCGCCCGGAGGATCGCTTCGCCCGTCCGAAGGTTCCGGTATTCCACGGTGGCTGCGTCCGGGCTGAGGCGGAGCCGGCGTTCGATCAGGCCGTTGGTCAGGACGATGTCCCGGTTCTCGGACCGCGCTTCGATCCGGGCGGCATACGGGGAAGGGTCCAGCAGCCAGTCGGCCGCAATATCGGCCGGCTGCTCCGTCCGGCAGGCAAGACTTCCGATCGCGGAGATCGACAGGGCGAGGGAAAGAAGCCGTCCGGCCGTATTCTTCATAGAGATCCTCCCGGTGTCGGCGGTGCGCGGATCGATCTTATCCCAGTCGAAATTAACGGTCAAAGAGAAACCGGATACCTCTCATCCGGCGAAGATGATAATATTTATCATTATGCAGATCTTCGGCCGCCCCATCGCTCCCGGTCCCGTTCATTTTTCCGACGGAACGGCCGAAATCCGGGCCGAGATTCGGGATGTTCCCGGCGGACATCTTGTCTCGGGTACGGTCCGGGGAAAGCCGGGCCGGATCGAAATATTCCGGATGCCCGCCCCGCCGCGCTTTCTCCTCAATAATTGGCAATCGTGGGGGCCGACCCAGGCAGTTTCCCCGGGCGAGCGCCTGGCCGGCCTCGACGAGCGTATGGCCAATTACAGCCGCTATGTCTTTTCTCCCGTTCCCGAGGAGGCCGCCCGGACGCTCGTCAGCGATTATTTCGTCGGCGCCCCGGGATTGTTGGCCGGATTCCTGAGCTCGCGGATCGCCCATCCATATTTCGCCGTCGAGGGAGGGGATCTCGTCGGGTATCTCGACTACTTCGGAGCGGAGATGACCGGGCCCGTGCCCCTGGAGCCGCTTCTCGTTCTTGCGGGGGAGACATTGGAACGGCTGCTTGAGGCCTATGCCGAAGCGACGGCCACGGAGAATAAGGTCAAGATCGATTTTAAGAATCCCATCGGCTGGTCAAGCTGGTATCAATATTTCACCCATCTGACGCCCGCCGATATCGATAAAAATTTGGACCGGGCCCGGAAGGATTACGCCTTCGATGTCTTTCAAATCGACGACGGATACGAGTCCGATATCGGCGACTGGCTGCAAACCAAACCGGGATTCGGCGATCTCGCCGCCCTGGCCCGCAAAATTCGCGAGGCCGGTTATACGGCCGGGATCTGGACGGCTCCGTTCTCCGCGTCATCCACGTCGGAGCTTTTCCGCCTTCATCCGGATTGGTTTGTCCGTGAGAACGGCTCGGGTGGCGATCATCCTCCGGCCGTTTGTTATCGCAACTGGGGAAAGGACATCTACGCCCTGGACACGACCCATCCTGAGGCCCTGGATTGGCTCCGGGACACGTTTGCCGCGTTGCGGCAGATGGGCTTCAATTATTTTAAAATCGACTTCCTCTTCTCCGCGGCCATGCCCGGCCTCAGGTTCCGTCCGCTGACGCCAATCCAGGCCTACCGGCAGGGGATGGCCGCGATCCGCGCGGCCGCCGGCCCGGATTTTGTCCTCGGCTGCGGGGCGCCGCTCCTGCCTTCACTTGGGCTCGTCGACGGCATGCGGGTCGGCGAAGACACGGCTCCGTTCTGGGATCCGGCCAAGTCCGGCGTCCAGGGCCCCAACGCCAAGATCGCCATCAAGAATCCGATCCTCCGCTGGTTCATGCACCGGCACTGGTGGCTGAATGACCCCGACTGCCTGCTTCTTCGCAACCGGGACATCGATCTCGCCCCGAACGAACGGGCCCTTTATGCCCGGGTCTCGGGCGTCCTGGACGCGATGCTGATCGACAGCGATGACCTGGATCTCGTTCCTCCGGAAGGCCGGGCGCTGTTTGCCGAGGCCATTTCCCTCCAAGGCGGGCGAATCGCGGTGGACGGCGTCCTGGAGGACGATCTGTACGTTATTTGTTCCGAGGGCGGCCCGGCCGGGAAGATCCGCCTGGCGGCGAACCTCTCAGACCAGCGAGCGCCGCGTCGAGGAGAAAATTGATTCCGGCCCGCTCGGCCGTTTTTCTCTGATCCGGCCGGCTGTTTCCTTGGAACGACTTGAGTTTGTCGAGCCGGAGGGCCGGCTGGGCTACCGTGTCTGCTGTAAGGACGGGAAGCAAGAGTCAATGAATTAACTGGAGTTCATCGCTCGGGTGATGTCCCATATTCCGGATCTTCCGATGATTGCCGATCCTCTGGTCGAAATATTTTTTGATGGGTTCCGCGACAGCGAGGGCGAAATCCGGCCGATTTTCGGCTCATTCGGAGGCTCGACCAGCCCCCCCGGGCCAACGCGGGCCGTCCTCAATCCGGCTTGACAGGTCTTGCACGCTCAATTGCCCTCATTTCGGAGGGTAAGATGGGATTTCACGAAAAGACGGGGATTGTCGGCGGGGCTTCTTGAAAAAGGAAATTCCTATCATTCGGCCTGCGCTTTGTCGGCGTGATTCATGAACTTGTCGACCTCGATGTCGACGCGAAAGGCCTGCGCGGATTCAAGGCCTCTTTTCCCGTCCATCACTGGCCCGACATCGGGCCCGGGTCCAAGAAGTCGTTTTTTTATCTGCGCGTCGCCGAAAAGAAGGCCCAGCTCGATCCGGAGAACCCGAAAGCCGTGCTGGGAGCTTGCGATCGCCCAATACGTGAACGGATCCCGCGTTATGGCCCTGCGAACGATGATTCGGGCGATCTCTATGGCCGAGCCGGATGCCGAGAAGCTCTTCACAGTCGGCTCGATTCTCCAGAGCTGCGGCTATACCCAAACCGCCCGCTTGATGATCGAAAAGGCCGTCTGCAAGCAGTACCCAGCCCTGATCCACGCCTGCGAGGATTTTAAGAGGTTTCCGGAGTTTATGTCGCTGATGGCTCGCGGGCGGCGGATAAAACCTTCTGCTGCACCGCAGTGGGTGGCTTGGAAGATGTTGCTTGTGATTGAATAAATAATTCTATTACAGAACGAGGGAGTCCCCTGATACCTTCACCGTACCATTTTTGAAGGCCCGTGTTAAACGTTTCCGTACTTCATCGGACATCCCTTCTGTTACGCGGGCAAAACCCAGGAGTGAACAAGCGCCGAGAATGGCTTCTTCTGAGCTTACGGAAAACCCGAGTCGACTGTTTTTAGAATGGCCAAATCAATCTCTTCGGGTGCTATCATTTCGATATTCCGTGTGGCGGCGTCCATATTTGAACGGTCACGTATCGATGTGGAGTGTTGTTGGTCACGATACAGAAAGTCATTCTCAATAAAAAATATACCCTTTCGTTTCCCCGAAGCGATGGCCTTATCCATAGCCTCTTCGACACGGCGGCCCGCTCTTGATATTCGAAAACTATCCATGATGCGCTTCAGGGCCTCTTTCCTATGAACAGGAGCCTCGAATTTGCACGATTTTGAAGATATATGTTGCAAGCTCTTGCGGGGTCTGTTTAGTGGAATCAGGATGATCCCTACTTACTCGGGCCATATTTACTTTTTGATAAGGAGTCGCCGAGAAAGATGAATTCTTAGTCAATTGTGTGCGAATAACTTCTGTTGATTTATCATTTTCCCCCTTTTTTGTCTTTTCCTCGGGGTGATGTGTCTCAATATCCTGCTTTGCGCGTTTAATAGCTTCTTCCACCCGTTCCAATTCTTTAACTGGGTTGCGGAACCAGTCCGTGCTCCAGATCCTATGAAACCGCCAGCCTAACCCCTCCAGAACCTCCTGTCGGAGACGGTCGCGATCCCGAGCCGAACGAGATCGGTGATAAGTGGCTCCGTCACACTCAATGGCAATCAAGATAGCGCCCTAGGCATTCTGGATCTTTTACGGCCATATCAATAAAATATCCAGCCATTCCTACTTGTGCTTCCACAATATGGCCTTTTTGCATCAACGCATGCCGGACCTCTTCTTCGAAATCGGAATCAGCACCCTTGCCTGTTTCTATTGGCATTTCAAGTTCGTTAGTCTCGGCATACTTAAGGAAATGTTTAAGTGCACGGACTCCGTGTTTCGTGTCAGCATCCAGATCCAACTCGCTAGCGCTGAAGTTGCAAAAAACCTCTAATCCGTATTTGGCACGAGTGATTAATACGTTCAGGCGCCGCTCGCCGCCATCATTGTTAACGGGGCCGAAGTTTTTGGCGATCTTTCCAGATTCGTTTCTTCCGTAACCAATACTGATAAATATGACATCCCGCTGATCCCCTTGAACATTTTCGAGATTCTTTATGAAAAACGGCTCTATAGGATGCATTATGAAAAAATTCTCAGCCGAAGAATCTTCTCGTCGAAGAAGTTCCAGTTCAACTTGAATTAAATCTCGCTGGCCCGCGCTGAAGGCTGCAACCCCCAAGGAAAGGTGGCTTCGGTTTTTGGCATGATTCATTATGGCCTTGGCAACGGCCTTGGCCTCTTCTTTATTCGTACTGGTTCGTCCCCGGTCGAAAAACGCATTCTTATTCAGGTGGAATTTGATGCCAGTGGCGTCTGGGTTTGAACCTGAGCTGGGAAAGACTACGAGCTTTCTATCATAAAACTCAGTATTAGATACAGCTACCAGGGATTCATGTCGGCTTCGATAATGCCACCTCAAACATCTTTCGTCCACTCCTTTCGCGCGGAATAGGCTCAGGATGCTTTCGATATCAGCCGTTTCACTGTCTTCATCTTCGAGGTCAACTTCGGTGCTGAAGAAATTCGTTGGCGGCATCTGTTTAGTGTCACCAACCACAATCACTTGCTTGCCCCTCAGCATTGCGCCAAAAGCATCAACGGATTTTACCTGCGAAGCCTCGTCAAATATGACCGTGTCAAAATTAAGCCTTCCGGGCGGGAGAAAGGTGGCGATTGACATAGGGCTCATCATAAACACCGGCTTGATTTCTTGAATGGCTTCGCCAGTTTGGTCTATGAGTTGTCGAAGCGGAAGGAGCTTTCTTTTTTTATTGAGTTCCTTGCGGATAATGCTCATTTGGCCAGGTTGGTTGATACCTGGCATTCGTTTCCAGATAGTATGCGCAATGGCTTGCTGTGTTCGGCCAAGAAGCTTCTTATCTAAAAGTTGATATCGCCGGATGATGCTTTCGTGACGAGTCCGGTCGAATCGATGTAACTCGGGCCTTTCATTCACAGCTTTTCTTTATCAAAGCGGAACATCGTGAAATTTCAAACACCTTGATTAATTGGGTTATCTTGCCGGTCAAGTTCAAGGCAAACGAAACCAGAACCTCAAGATTTTCATTTTTTAGTTGGCCTACAATGCAATTATAACGGACCATAGGATAAATGTCGACCTGCCATCTTTCCATTGCAGAAGCTTTGCCCGCAAGGAATTGAACGTCATGTCCTCAAGGGCAGGCTTGTTTTCTTTCGCTGCGTAGGCCAATAAATTGGAAATGGCATGCAATTCGGACTTAGTTATGTCAATAATGCTTTTAAAATTCTTGGCGGTCTCGCCCATTCCGTTAAAATTGATTCCGCTTGTTAGAATATTTAAAACATATTCCGGAAGATGCCCTTTTTCAACGTCCTCATGCAGTTGCTTGATCCATCCAGAGATCGTCCGGAGCACTTCCCAATCTGACGCGATCCCTTTCCAATAATGGCCCAATAATTTTTCGCCGATGGCTGAATTCTGCCTAAACAGGTCATCCAGTCTTTGGCATTCCATAACAGCTTCAACCAAGGCCAAGAGGTCGGCGTATGTTCGCGGAGGCTTATTCTGACATAAACTTTTTATTTTTCGTTTTGTTTTTCTGAAATCTGGAGATAGAAAGCGCCACCATTTAGATCGACATTTTATTAGGGCCTGTTTTTCTGCAATTAAATTCTCTTCCCATGCATTTTCCCTCAATGTATCGCCGAGTTGTTTCCGCAGAGTTACCCTTCGCTCTCCACCCTGAATTAAATCGACAAGCTGTGCATAACATGATTCGCCATTGCGTGGGTTCGACAGGAACGCCCTCCAACGGGGGGGCCTGTGAGAATAAAATGGTCGCCCGGTAAATGAGTTCCGCTTCATGAAACGAAATCGGTTCCGAAACGGCCAGCCTGGAAAACAGATCCATAAACTTTCCCAAAAGCAGGTCCAAATGATCAAGGGTTTTTCCAATAGATTGGGCGAGAGCATATTCTTGGGCTGGCGTGATGCTGTTCAATTCACATCCCCAAAAGGGGTTGTCACCGGGATTTTCCATGGCCTGGAGGTGCATGGTAAAATCTTCAACACAGCGGAGATTATCCCGGGTATCGCTCTTCCGACCATTCGGCCGCGGCTGGGATTTCCGGATATCGCAGGTCTGGATTGGATCGCAAAAGCTTAAACTTCAAGCCCAAGGCGGAAACAAACGTATGATCACTTTTTCCAATGCGGCAGTTGACGGCGGTACAGTGTTCGTTCAAGTCATTTTTTAAACGATTTAGTTCGGAAGTTTCCCAGGCGTCATCCTCAACCGCTGGCTGTCCCTGGCCCAGGGTTCGTGCAATTTCCTGCAAAACCGCTAGTTTGTTGCTCTTGTGACTGTGGAGCTCAAGAACGGCATCGCCTAGATTGACCTCGTCCAATCGGCGCTTAACTACCTCAAGGGCGGCCATCTTTTCAGAAACGAACAAAACCGTTTTGCCGCTTTGCGATGCAATTAGCGATGATATTGGTGATTGTCTGGGATTTACCTGTTCCCGGGGGGCCCGGGATTACAAGGTGGCGGCTCTGATGAGCTTCAACCAGGGCAAGCATCTGGGTGCTATCGGCATCTTTGACCAGTTGGCATTCCTCGGATTCCTTGATTGTGTCGACATTGGTATCATCCGGATATTGATTCTTGTTTTCCGGAAAGCCGTCGCCCAGTATTCGTGCAAGGGTAGGATTGTCCCTCGGGAGACATTTGTTGGCCAGATTGATTCGTCCAGATCTTTGAACATAAGAAACTTGCCAAAACTAAAAAAGCCGAGGTGAATTTCATCCGGGACGACTTCCCATCGTTTGTTGTTCTGTATGATATGTAGCTATCTTTTTAAAAAGGAAGCCAACGGTGCTTCCCCGTTTTGGCTGATCCTTCTTCGCCGAACTCAAGATCATCAACAGGAAAATCGATGGAAAATCCCGATTTCAACTTGGTGGCCAGCGACAAGTTTTGCACCGGGTCGTCGCCGGTGAATTCTAAATAAAATGCGTCTCGGGCCCCCTTTCGATTGAGGCTGACCGGAACCATTAATAGCGGCGCTTTACGCTTTAATTGAGACGAATCGTCTTCATACCAATGCAGAAAACCTAGGGCCAAAAATAGTATATTGACCCCCTGTTCCTCGATATAGGTTTTCGCCGCGGTCTGTATTTTCAACAGCCGAAGGACAAGTTGGGAGTCAGTAAGAGCTGTTTGGAGCTTATTGTCGACATATCGTTTTGTCGGTCCTTCTGTGGTTTCCTTTTCCTCAAAAAATCCGCTCCAATCAACGGTGTCTATCGTGGATTCAAGTATTTCTTCGGATTCATTGGTTTCATCGGAATTTTCGGCAAGTTTATTTATGGCTTTCTGTGGAAGCGGGATAAAGGTCATGCTTTTCCGTTCCTGACAAAGTATCCGCAGAATCTCTTCAGAACGTTCATCCACAATTGCTAAAGATTTTTTGTGGGGCTTGAAGTTCAGCATTGAATTGCGCAACCCAAGATCGAGAAGATCTTTTCTGCTAACTTCAAGTCGTTTAGATATGGCAGTGTCAGAAAATCTGTGTAAACCGCTCATTTCCATTTACGATTGTCCCCCCATCCGATCACCGAAATAGATCATTAATCGGGAGTATATCATAGCCCAATCTCTTTGCTGAAAGGTCCGTTTTTTCAAATCCTCCTCCATGGCGAAGAAGACTTGTTTGATCAGCGCCTGGTCATTTGGGAAGATCGTCTTGTTCTTGGTTACCTTCTTAATCATCCGGTTGAGGCTCTCGATCGGATTCGTTGTATAAACCATGATCAGGATTTCCGAAGGATATTTGAAAAAGGTCAGGCGGTGTCAGAAAATCTGTGTAAACCGTTCATTTGCATCAAACTCAGAACCTTTTTCAAAGTAAATTGTGCTGTTAGCATAATCTATTTCCATACGGAATGTTTGAATGCATTAGGGCCTAGAAAGCTGTCAACTGCCCGGGCAGTTTTCCGTGAGTACCATTCTCCCAGGATTGGCCCCTGTTCTGGAAGCTTAGTAACCCCAACCATCGCGATGTTTGGTAGATGCACCGGACCCCATTTAATTTCAGGAATTCTCATTACCTGCATTGCCTTACACTCTCGAACTTAACTTTTGCAATCAGGGAAAAGATTATTATGCCCGGGTCTCGGGCGTCCTGGACGCGATGCTGATCGACAGCGATGACCTGGATCTCGTTCCTCCGGAAGGCCGGGCGCTGTTTGCCGAGGCCGTTTCCCTCCAAGGCGGGCGAGTCGCGGTTGACGGCGTCCTGGAGGACGATCTGTACGTTATTCGTTCCGAGGGCGGCCCGGCCGGGAAGATCCGCCTGGCGGCGAACCTTTCGGACAGCGAGCGCCGCGTCGAGGAGAAAATGATTCCGGCCCGCTCGGCCGTTTTTCTGGAAGGCCCTGCCGTCGCCCGGCGAAACTCACCGATTTAGAGCCCGATCGCGATTCCGATGAGGGCCCGGATTCCCCCCAAGTCGACCAGGTCGTCGTAGGGATCGACCCACAGGGCGGCGTATTTGAGCTCGGCCGTGGCAAACACGCGTTTGGCCAGCGCATACCTCAATCCCGCCCCGAAATAGAACGAGACGTCGTTGTTGGAAACCTTTAGGCCTGGAAGGGCGGGGATATCCACGTCGAATTTATAAAAGAAGATCCCGACCCCGACCTTGAGAAACGGCAAGAAGCGGCCTTTGCGCTCGCCGTATTGGAGGAACACGTGCCCTCCTTTGACGTCGAGCGTGGACGGATCCTGAAAGAGGCCGATGGCGGCATCTTTAACATAGCCGAATTCATACTCGGCCCCGACCCGGAGTGCTTTCGCAACCTCCAGGCTGAGATAAGGCGTATAGACAAGGCCGTTTCCATAGATCGTCCGGAGGGTCTGGTCCTTGAGCGTCCGGTAACCGCCCGTGATCCCCACCTCCCAGGTCTGGGCCGGAGAGAATCCGGCCGCAACCAGGAGGGAGGCGACGAGCAGGGCGGTTTTCTTCATGAGCCGCCCGCTTAACCGATGACTTCGGCGGGATCGCCTTCGCGGCCCGTGTCCGTGACGGGCGCCACCCGGTAGGCAAAGACGTCGTCCTTTTGAAGGCCCCGGACATAATACATGAGGTTGGTTGTCCCCGTTTCGGCCAGGAGGACATAGGCGTCGTTGGGCGCTCCCTTGGGTTTGCGGTAGATCCGGTAGGCGGCGATTTTTTCCGTGTTCTGGGGATTGGGAAGCCACGTCAGCCGGTCGATGTATTCCTTGTAGAACACGAGGTTGTTGACCAGCCGATCGACCCGGAGGTAGGCCGGGGGAAAGACCGGGGTGAAGCCGGCAAAGGCTTTCAGGCAGACGTTCGACCGGGCATAGACGGCGCCTTCATAGGTCGCCAGGTCGCTCCATTCGGCGCCGTCGGCGCTGATGTAGCTCTCTCCGGGCGAGGCCTGAAAGGGGGCGTCGAACCCGGTGACGGGATGCTCGATCGGAATCGGGAACTCGTTCCCCGGGCTGTGAAGCCGGACGATCACCATGAACACTTCATTGACGGCCATTGGAAGCGGCAGGGGGAGGCGGAGGGTTTTGTAACCGGCCGAATCCAGGGTCCCGCTGAATTGGGCGGCCAGGGTTCCGCTCCGGGGCAAGCCCGGAACCGCGTTCTTGTATAAAAAGACCTCATAAGTCGCCGTGACGCTGTAGGAATAGAAAGCGATCGCGTCGAGGGGATCGGTCGAATCGGAAACGAACTGGGAGGCAAACCAGCCCGTCTCGGAGTCGAATCCAAGGCGGGCGGTGCAACCGACCAGGTCGTGCTGATAGTTGCGCGTCAGTCCGGCAGCGGGTTCGCCGAAAAAGACCGCCGGGAGAGAGAAGCGGCCGAGGAAGGCGTCGTAGTAAGAGACGTAGAAATATCCGGCGTTTCCGAAATTCGTCCCTTGGCTGTTTTTGCAGAGGAAGGCCCCGTCTCCGGGCGCGACGGGCGAAAACTTTGTTTTGGTGAAATTGTCATCCCAACCGATGATCGCCACGGCGTGGAGGCCGACTTCGGCGGTCGTGTTGAAATACGAAGCGTAGGTCGAATTCAACAGGTCGGGGATGAAGCGCATTTCAGCGTAAACCGCCCCGGAATTGATGACGGCCCGCTTGATCCGGACGTTGTCCAGAGCGTCGGCCCGGGGCGGAAGGAAAATGACTTTTTGAACATGTTTTACAGCTTCGACGGGAAGTCCTTGAGGAAGGGCGGGCCAGGGGTCGTCCTCTTCCAGGACGGGATCGGCCCAGCTCGCCAGGGCTCCGACATTTGCTTCCAGGACGCTGCTTTCTTCAGAGCTTCGGTCCAGGTGGCTTTCGGAAAAGTCGAGGGTTTCGAGCGGTTTCAGGGTCGACTCGAGAGAGCCGTAGATTCCGAACAGAGGACAGTTGATGAATGGATCCTGGCTGCGAACGGCGGTGACCCGGTAAGACTGGCGCAGGTCATAGGCCGGCGGAAGCGTCGCATCCGAAAGACGCGGCGCGTTGCGAAGGGGGGCGAGGTCTTGGGGAGTGGGGAGCGGGATGACCGATGAATCGAGTGCCTCAATATAGGCCGGATTCAGAGGGGAGAGCTTGGCCCGAAGCCCCACTTGTCCGGCCGAAAAAAGCACCAGGGTTGCCAGGACCGCACATCCAGCGATCGCCCTCAAAACCCGATTGCGCATGATAGACTCCGCTCCGCGTTAAGCACCCCTCATTCTATTCCTAATCGGAACCGGGGTCAAAACCCGCTTTCAGCTTCCTCGGTATCCGGAGCGCTCGGTGTGAATCCCGACGGGCGGCCCCGGGCCCTCATCTCCGCCGTTCTCCATCCGCGAGAAAGATTTTTCGGCTTCCTCTGTAACATTTCGGCCCTTCGCTCCGTATCTATATTTGAAGCCAATAAACATCGGAAGGAACGCATATGGAATTCCTGACCCGACTCGAAGAGGCCATCCTGATCGCTGTCATCAGTCTCGAGGATGACGCCTACGGCGTCACGATCAACCGGGAAGTTTCCCGGATGGTCGGAAAGTCCTACACCCTGGGGGCTCTCTATTTTGCCCTCGAGCAGCTCGTCCGCAAGGAATTTTTAGGCAAGACGCCGGGAGGCGCCCGGCCGGTTCGCGGATGCAGAAGCAAAATGTTTTATCGCCTGACCCCGGAAGGAAAAGATGCCCTCCGGGCCGTCCGGGCTCATCAAGAAGCCTTGTGGAAAGCCATCCCCAAGATCGGCCCGAGCCGCGGCTGATGAGACATCGCCGATGAACATCCATCGCCCGCCCCGGATCGCGGCCGGGCTCCTCGGTTGGATTTCCGGGTCCGAAGACCGGAGGTTCATCATCGAGGATTTTCGGGAAATGTTCGAGGATCTTAGCCGCGAACACGGCCCGATCCGCGCCCATCGCTGGTATTGGTCCCAGGTACTGAAATCCGTCCCGATGTTTTTTCTCAATCTTGTCTTTGGAGAATGCGCCATGCTGAAAAACCATCTCATCATTGCCCTGCGCCATATCCGAAGGCACAAAGGGTATTCGTTCATCAATATCGCCGGCCTGGCGATCGGAATGGCCTGCTCCATCCTGATCTTCCTCTGGATCCGGGACGAACTCGGCTATGACCGCTTCCATAGCCGGGCCACGGAGATCCATCGGATTTACCGGGACGAGACGGCGACCGCGGCGGGGGTGAAATCCGCCCTAACCTCCCCGCCCATGGCGGCGGCCCTGAAGAAGGATTTTCCCGAAGTCCTCAAAGCGACTCGGTTCGGAACTTGGCAGCGACGCTTGGTTTCGATCGGCGATAAAAGTTTCGCCGAAACCCGCTATCTGCATGCCGATCCGGACTTCTTCGAGATGTTCTCCTTTCCGTTCATCCAAGGGGATCCTCGAACCGCCTTCGCTTCCCCCTCCTCCGTCGTCCTGACCAAAACAACGGCCGAAAAATATTTCGGCCGGGACGATCCCCTGGGCAAGCGCTTGACCATCGATAAGACCTTCGAGGTCGTCGTCACCGGCGTCCTCGCCGATGTTCCCCCGAACTCCAGTCTGGAATTCGACCTGCTCTCTCCCTTCGAGCTTCTGATCGCCCGGTATCTCGGCGACGATGCCCGGGAGGGCTGGGGCTTCAACTCTTTTTCCACCTTCGTCCAACTCAGGCCGGGATTCCGGTCTTCGGAATTCAACCGCAAGATGGACGGTTATCTCCAGCGCTACGATCAGGAAGAAACCGACCGCTTGGCCGCCCAGCCCCTGACAGACATCCATCTTCGCTCGAATCTCTCCCACGATTACGCCAACGTCGGCAATGTCAAATATATCTGGATTTTCGGCGCCTTGGCCTTGTTCATCCTCGCGATCGCCTCGATCAACTTCATGAACCTGACCACGGCCCGGTCCGCCAACCGGGCCCAAGAAGTGGGCCTGCGGAAGGTTGTCGGCGCCCAACGGCCTCAACTCATCCGCCAGTTCTTCGGCGAATCGGTTCTCATGTCCTTGTTCGCCCTCGCCGCCGCCCTGATCCTTGTGGAGCTCTTCCTCCACCCGTTCAACGGCCTTTCGGGGAAGCATCTCGCCACCGACTGGCCGAGGAACCTGCCGATCTTGCTCGGGTGTTGCGGCCTGGCCTTGATCACGGGGTTGCTTTCGGGAAGCTATCCGGCCCTGCTCCTGTCGTCGTTCCAGCCGATCCGGGTCCTCAAGGGCTCGTTCCGCTCGGCGGGAGCAAACGCCCTCCTCAGAAAAATCTTGGTCGTCCTCCAATTTTCCCTGTCCATTTTCCTCATCATCGGGACGATCGTCATCTCCCATCAACTCGCCTTCATGAGAAATAAAGACATGGGGTTCACCCGGGAGCGGATTCTCCATCTCAATCTCTTCGGGGAACTCAACGAAAAATATCCGATCATCCGGGAACGCCTTCTCCGAAATCCCGATGTTCTCAACGTCACGGCCAGCCTGGCCCTTCCGACCAATATCCAGAATTCGCCGGGGAGTCCGGAGTGGGAGGGAAAAGAGCCCGGGAACAAGATGGAAATCAAGGCCGACTTCGTCGACTATGATTATATCGAGACCTTCGGCGTCTCCATCGTCGAGGGGCGGAGTTTTGCGCGAACGCACGCGACAGACACAGATGAAGCTTATCTGGTTAACGAAGAGGCCGTCCGGCAGATGGGGCTTCCGCGGCCCGCGGTCGGCAAGCGCTTCTTCTTCAATGCCTTCGGAGCAGAGAGGGTCAAATCATCGGGGTCATGAAAGACGCCCATTTCCAGGCCCTGCATCATAAGATCGAGCCGCTGGTCTTTAAAATCAACCCGAAGATGTTCCGCTATCTGTATGTCAAAGTTCGGGCCGGAGAGATCTCCACGATTCTTCGCACCCTGGAAAAAGACTGGACTTCGCTCCATCTCGGGTACCCCTTCGAGCCCCGATTCCTCGACGAGAGCTTTGACAACCTGTACCGGACCGAGGCCCGAATGGGGACGTTGACCCGGACTTTCACAGTCCTAGCGATCTTGATCGCCTGCCTCGGTTTGTTCGGGCTGGCTTCCTTCATGGCCGAGCAACGGGTTCGGGAAATCGGCGTGCGCAAGGTTTTGGGAGCGACTGAACGGGATATTTTCGCCCTGTTATCGAAGGAATTCGCGGCCCTGATCCTGGCCGCCAATATCTTCGCCTGGCCGGCGGCTTTTTTCATGATGAAAACCTGGCTTTCGGGGTTCGCTTACCGGATCGACTTGCAGCTCGGGTTTTTCCTGACGGCGGCCGGCGTCGCCCTGGCCACCGCCATGCTTTCCGTCAGCTTATTAACCCGCCGGGCGGCCCGGACCGAACCCGCCGCGGCCCTGCGCTGGAATTAAACAGTTTCGCCGGTCGTCGGACCTTGGCTAAGGCATTAATAAGTCCCTCAGCCGCAAACCGGTATTCAGCGGATCCGGGCCAGGAGGTTTCCGGCGATTTCGGCCGCCCGGACCGAGAGCACCAAGCCGATTTTATCTCCGACGATCCGGGCAACGATTTGATTTCCTTTGGAATCGGAGGCTTCCAGCCGGCCGTCGGGGTGCCTTTGGATGCCCTTATACGATTCGCTTTCGGCCATCGCTTTCCCAACCTCGTCCAGCCTGGAGCGGGCCTCGACCGGATTTCCGTAACCGAAAACGAACAGCCATCCGCCTTCTATGGGGACGGCCGCCGCTTCCCGAAATTCGAACACGTCCCGGGGGAAAAACGGGTAGAGGTTATTGAGGCCCAGGACTCCACGGAGATACTTGAAACCGGGGCCGGTCCAGTCGGCCGGAAGCTCCCGGCAGAAAGCCGGACGCGGAGCGGCCTGTTTCATCCGGGAATCGGATGCCCGGGCGACCGCGAGAACGCCTTCCAGGAGGTTCCCCCGGGCTTCTTCGGTCGCGCCGAAACCGGTCACCGTGACCAGGTAGGGCCCCTTCCAAAACCGCAGATAGTATTCCTCGATCTCCCCATCCGTTCCCAGGCCGGCCGGCCGGCCCTTGCCGCTTGCTTGAAACGAATAGATGCCGAAGGCGGCGGCCGAGTCGTTCATCTCGTAGATTTCGAGAGTGACTCCGCGCCCGTCCTTGTGTTCGAAGTCCTGGGCTAAAACCCGGCGAAATCCGTACTCGTTGAAAATCTCCGCCCCGCCGTCAATATAGATATACAGGTCGTCGCCGGAAAAGCGTTGGGCTTCTCCCTTGACGGACCAGCCGGAAATTTGATCCGGGGAGGGGAGGAAGACCGACAGGTCGGCCTGTCCCGCCGAAAGCCATCCGGCCAGGACCGCCCAAAGGAGCGGTCCGGCCGCAGACTGCGTCATTCCGAATCCGTCAGACCGCGACTTCGCGGACGCCGGCCTTCTGGAGGTCGATTTCGCCCAGCTTCCGCTCGGCGGCGTGCTTGATCGCCACGATCTCCTCGCCCTTGAAGCCGAGGATGGTGGCGCAGTAGGAATCGATCGCCACCCGGTCCACGCCGGCGACGATCTTGCCCGGCTTGATCAGCTCGCCCGGACCCATCGGGCCGTTGGTCTTGATGATCTCGGTGGCGTCGACGATATTGAGGGCCGGTTTGGCCGCGAAATTGAGGTCGACGATGCACTTTTCGAGGTGGGCGATGTCGTTGGGGTCGGTCTTCCAGTTGGGCTTGTGGAACTGGGCCCGGTTGACCGTCGGCTGGTTGAGGCCCATCAGGTTCTTCATCGTCCCGGTGAACTTGTTCCCGGCGTGGTCCTTGGTGATCGGCATGTTGATCCAAAGGTTGTATTCGTCCAGGGCTTTCATCAGCCGGGCTTCGGTCAAGGCCGCCGCACCGGGGATGGGCACCGGTTTCCAGTGCTCGTCCTCCCGGGGGATCAGCCGGAGGACGGCGCCTTCTTCCTGGATGACCTGGGCCAGGCCGGTCCCGTCCCAGTTGGGTTGGGCGAGATAGCTGAGGCAGGCGACCTCGCTGGCTCCGGCTTGCTTGCAGAGGCGGATAACCGTCCGGAGAATCTCGGGCTTGGTGAAGGTTCCGGGATGCTTGCTCTGGACGTTGGGCAGGAGGGCGACCTTGGCTCCCTTGGGAACGAAGGCGGAAATTCCGCCGGCCAGCTCGATCGCCTTGGCCGTCATCGCTGCCCAGTCGGTTCCCGAAACGACGGAAACAGCGGCGGGCCCGGCCGCCGGGGCGATGGTGAAATTCGCGGGAATCTTGGCCAGGAGCTTTCCCCCGACCAGGACCGAGGCGCCGACCGCGGCTCCCGACTTGATGAATTCGCGACGTCCGATTTTCTTTGCCATGGGTTGTCCCTCCCGAGAGAACGTTCCGGGAATAAAGTACTCGAAGTGGGCGCTCGGTTCAACCGGTTTCGATCAGGCGGTCCGGATGAATTCCTCGACGGCGGCCTTGATCATGTCCCGGATTTTCCGTGTCCCCGCCAGGCGCTCCTCCCGCGTTCCGACGACGGCCGAGGGATCGGGGAAGCTCCAGTGGATCCGCTGGGAGACTCCGGGAAAAATCGGGCAGCGTTCGGCCGCCTCCGCGTCGCATACGGTGATCACATAGGCGAACATCTCGCTCCGCTGGAAAAAGTCGAAAACGCTTTTGGTTTGATTGCCCGAAATGTCGATTCCGGCTTCCTTCATGACCTCGACGGCCTCGGGAAGCAGGGTTCCGGGCTCGAGCCCGGCGCTCCTGGCTTCGAACCGTTCCCCTCCCATCACCGTGAGAAATGCCTCGGCCATCTGGCTCCGGGCGCTGTTGTGGACGCAGACGAATAGAACGCGGATTTTTTTCATAGCCAACTCCTCACGGATATCACGATACGTCGAGAAAATGAAGCCTGCATGAAGCCCAAGCAAAGGACCTGAGAATAAAATAACTCTCTCCTAAAGAATGTCAAATTGACGCGGGAGATTCCTTGCCTTATATTGAAGACTCACTCGGAGGGAGATTGAAATGACCCGTTCAACGACCATCGTCTGCATCCGCCGCAACGGCAAAACGGCCATCGCCGGAGACGGCCAGGTCTCGATGGGCGAGACCATCCTGAAATCGACGGCCAACAAGATCCGCCGTCTTTATAAGGACCAGGTGGTGGCCGGCTTCGCCGGCTCGACGTCGGATGCGTTCGCCCTGTTTTCACGGTTTGAGGCAAAGCTCGATGACTACAAGGGCAATTTGTCCCGGGCGGCGATCGAGCTGGCCAAGGAATGGCGCCTGGACAAGGCCCTCCGCCAGCTCCAGGCTTTGATGATCGTGGCCGACGCCAACTCCGCCTTCATGATTTCCGGCACGGGCGACGTCATCGAGTCCGACGACGGCGTCCTCTCCATCGGCTCCGGGGGACCGTTTGCCGTCGCCGCGGCCCGGGTTCTGATGAAGCACACGGCGTTGTCGGCCCGGGAGATCGCCGAAGAAGCCCTCCGGACGGCGGCCGCGCTCTGCGTTTACACGAATGACAAGATCACTATCGAGGAAATTGCATGACCATTCAGCTGCCGAAAAGCCTGCGCGACCCCTTTGACCGCGACCGGGAGGCCGAGCTTACCCCTCGGGAAATCGTCGTCGAGCTGGACAAATTCATCATCGGCCAACAAGCGGCCAAGAAGGCCGTGGCCATCGCCCTCCGAAACCGCTATCGCCGCCGCCGGGTGACTTCGGATCTGGCCGATGAAATCACGCCGAAGAACATCCTGATGATCGGGCCGACGGGCGTCGGGAAAACGGAGATCTCCCGGCGCCTGGCCAAGCTGGCCTCCTCGCCGTTTCTCAAGATCGAGGCCAGCAAGTTCACCGAGGTCGGCTATGTCGGCCGAGACGTCGAATCCATCGTTCGCGATCTCGTCCGAATGGCCGTGGACATGATCCGCCAGGAGAAGACCCTGGAAGTCCGGGAAAAAGCCGCGGCCGGAACCGAGGAGAAGCTCCTCGACATCCTCCTGCCGCCGGTCCGCCGCCGGGACGGCAACTCCAACGAAGAAGAAGTCCAGCACTATCTGGAATCCCGGGAAAAAATGCGCCGCCAGCTCCGCGACGGACAGCTTGAGGAACGAACTGTCGAGATCGAGGTCCGGGAGCGGTCGACCCCGCCGCTGGAGATCTTCAGTAATCAGGGGGTCGAGGAAATCGGCCTCCAGATCCAGGAAATCATCCCCGGCTTCATGGGCGGCAAAACGAAGAAGCGCAAGGTCAAAGTCTCCGAAGCGCGGGAACACATTCTCGACGAGGAAGAGAAGCGCCTGGTGGACATGGACCAAGTTTCGCGACTGGCCGTCGAACGGGTCGAAAAGTCCGGCATCGTCTTCCTAGACGAGCTGGACAAGATCGCCGGCCGCGAGTCGGGACACGGGCCCGATGTCAGCCGCGAGGGCGTCCAGCGCGACCTCCTGCCGATCGTCGAAGGAACGACCGTCAACACCCGGTACGGCCTGGTCCGGACCGACCACATCTTGTTCATCGGGGCCGGGGCCTTCAATGTGGCCAAGCCGGCCGACCTCATCCCCGAGCTTCAGGGCCGCTTCCCGATCCGGGTGGAGCTGTCCTCGCTCAACAAGTCGGATTTTGTCCGCATTCTGACCGAGCCGGAAAACGCCCTGATCAAGCAGTACCGGGCCCTCCTCCAGACCGAGGGTGTCGACGTGATCATCACCGAAGACGCGATCGACGAGATCGCCCAGACGGCCGAGGAGGTCAACCGGGAGGCGGAGGACATCGGGGCCCGCCGGCTCCACACGATCATGGAAAAAGTCCTCGAAGAGATTTCCTTCCAGGCCCCGGACATCACCCTCAAGAAGATCACAGTCGACCGGGCCTACGTCCAGAACTCGCTCAAGGACATCATCAAGAACGCCGACCTCCGGAGGTTCATCCTTTGATGAATCGAAGCCGGTCGGCGTTTCTCCTGGCCGCCGCGGTCCTGGTTTCCGCGTCCTGCGGGCACAAAGGCGCGATTATGGCCCCGCTCACGCGAATCCCCAAGCCCGTCGTAGGGCTGACGACGGGACAGCAAGGCGACCGCGTTCTCCTGAAATGGACGGCGCCGGGCGTTTATGTCGATGGCCGGCCCCTCCCGGGAACCGCCCTCTACGAAATCTGGCTTTTGCGGAACGACCAGACCGAGGCGAACCTCGATCGCGGGATCGCCGTGACGAAGCTCTGGGGCAAGGCCCTCAAGCTGGCTACTCTCGACATCTACGGCCGCCCTTTCGAAGCCGCGCCCGCCGCCCCGGCTAAGCCGGAGACTCTCGAGCCGAAGACGGAATTTGCCTGGGATTGGGCGATGTCCCCGGAGGATCGAGGAGCGAGGCGGCTTATCATCGGCGTTCGGGTGATCGCGGGCAAGCGGAGCGAGTCCGATTTCGTTTACATGGGCTGGTGGCCCCGCAAAATGCCGGCCGCGCCGGGCAAACCGCGGGCGGCGGCGTTTGCCGACCGAATCGAAGTTCGCTGGGCCGCCCCGACACTGAGCACGGACGGCACTAAAATCGCCGGCCTTAAGGGTTACAACGTGTATCGGAAAGCTCCGGGCGAAGCGCCGGTCCTCTTGAACACCGCCCCGGTGGCGGTATCGTATTATATGGACCGGGCGTTCGCCTTCGGGATGCCGTACGTTTACTCCATCCGGGCCCTCTCCGGTGACCGGGCTCCTTACTTTGAGTCCGAGGAATCCGAGGGGCTGGAGTTCTCGGCTGTCGACACGTTCCCGCCCGTTCCGCCGACGAAGCTGACCTCGGTGCCGGCCGTCGGCCTGGTCACCTTGATCTGGGAGGCGGGAACCGGAGAACCCGCGGCCGGATTCAAGGTCTGGCGGAGAATAGACGACGAAGCCGATTTCAAGCTGTTGACCGCCGGGGCGATCGTCGAGAACACGTACACCGATAAAACGGTCGAAAGCGGGCACCGCTACGCATACGCCGTTACCGCCGTCGATACGGCCGGGAACGAAAGCGACCGGTCCGAAGTCCTGACCGAAATCATCAAGCTTGCATTATTCGCAAAGAAGGAAGGCCGGCCATGAACATCTGCCGCGCGCGATTCAAAGAGCGGGTGCTCTATGGGGTCCTCGACGGCGAACGCCTGGTTCCGATCGAGGGCTCTATTTTTGCCGACTTCAGCGTCGGGGGAGAGGCCGTCCCCCTGGCCGGAGTGCAGCTCCTGGCTCCGGTCGGGCCGTCCAAGATCGTGGCCGTCGGCCTTAACTACAAGGACCACGCCATGGAGCGGGGCAAGCCGCTTCCCGAAGAGCCGCTCCTCTTCCTCAAGCCGTCCACGGCCGTCATCGGGCCGGGCGAGGCGATCGTCTATCCCCATATGTCCAAGCGGGTGGATTATGAAGGCGAGCTGGGGGTGGTGATCAAGCGGCGGGCATCGCAGCTTAACGCGCTCGAACCGGTCGAGCCGTATATCCTCGGCTACACTTGCTTCAATGACGTCACCGCCCGGGACCTCCAGGACAAGGACAAGCAGTTCACCCGGGCCAAATCGTTCGACACGTTCGCGGCCATCGGCCCTTGGATTGTCACGGGACTGGACCCGTCCAACCTCGACATCAAAACCTTCCTCAACGGCAAGCTCCGCCAATCGTCCAACACCCGGAACCTGATCTTCAGCATCCCCGACCTCGTCCGTTTTATTTCCAACGTGATGACCCTGCTTCCGGGCGATGTCATCACCACCGGCACGCCGGCCGGAATCGGTCCGATGGTCCCGGGCGACGAGGTCGACGTCGTGATCGAAGGGATCGGGACGCTCCGGAACCGCGTGCTCCGGATCCGGGAGGAGTAGCCGAGAGTTCGCCCCTCGTTATCTTATTGGCGGCCGCCGTTACTGTAGAGAAGCTGGGCGTTGACCCAACCTCCTTCCTCGGAACAAAGGAATTTCACAAGGTTAGCGCAGTCTTGCGGCTGTCCGATCCGCCCGGCCAGGGTCCAGTCCTTGACCTTGGCTTTGATTTCCTCCGACATCCAGCCGGTGTCGGTTCCCCCGGGATTGATGACGTTGGCGGTAATGCCCTTCGTCCTGAATTCCCAGGCGGCCGCGAGCACGATCCTGTCCATGGCGCCCTTGCTCGCCCCGTAGGGGAGGTGGTCAACGGTGTGGTCGCTGGTGACGGCAACGATCCGGCCGCTTCCCGGCTCGCCGCGGAACCGCCGGCCGAATTCCCGAACGAGGAGCCAGGTGCCGCGGGCGTTTACGGCAAAGTGCAGATCGAAGCTTTCGACGGACGTGGTCAGGATGTCGCTTTCGACGGATTGGCAATGGGACATGACCAGGGCGGTGACGGGTCCCAAGTCGCGCTCGACGGCGTCGAAGATCCGCGCGGGCGATTCGACGAGCGACAGGTCTGCCTCGATAGCCGCGGTTTGAGCGCCGAGTCGGCGCAATTCCTCGGGGAGGCTGTCCGCTTCCTCGGGCCGGCTGCCCCACGGCATCAAGGCGTCGTACGGGCGCCAGTATGTAATGGCGACATCCCAGCCGGATTCTGCCAGGGTGAGGGCGATCGAAGAGCCGATGCCGATTTGCCGGCTGGCACCGGTGACGAGGGCGATGGGCCGATGTGACATGGGAGACTCCTTTTATTCCAAAGGCACGGCGATGCGGTAATCGAAGGATCGCCCGTTCCAGATCACCAAACCCATCTGATGGACACGTTTTTTTCCGTCGTAGTCGTGCCAGCGTCTTAGAAATTCCCCTTTGGGAATATAAGTGTAATTGCCGACCGTGCTCGGATCCATGAAGTAATAGTTTTCGTCATCGAATCCTATGGCCACAGACCAGTGGCCGTCCCGCCATTTGCGGCTCCAGGAAGTTTTCATCGTGGTCGGCCAGGCCTGGAGCAGGACGAGTACGGGCTTACCCTCGCGGATAAAAGCTTCCAATTCGATCAGGGACATATTCTCTTGTTTGTAGGCTTGAAAGCCCTTCTTCTCGACATAATCGATCATGTGTCGGCTGAGGACGCCGTCGTCCTTCTTTTTGATCAGTATTCGAGCCAAGTCGACTTCATAGATATCCTGCCCCTTGTCCAAATAATAAAGAACGGAGAGAGCGGCCGCGACCCCGCAGGTGTAATCCGTTGCCTGGTTGACGATAGGGATGCGAATCAGGTTTTTAACGTCGGAGATCAGAGGATGTCTGAAGGCGGGTTTTTCAGGTTTGGCCATCAATATCCCTCTTTGCTCTGAATCTCAGCGAATTGTATTGAACAGGATAAATACAAGTCAAGTGAACGGGGAGAAACGGAGTCTGAATTTCATTTGGAATGAATGTTTTAGATGAAAATGAGGAGAGAAAAGTAAATAATACTTGACAAATAGTATAAATAAATTTATATAATGTATATATTAAAGCTCTATTGGAGGTAGGCTAATGGGTAAAATCGAAAAGATTTATCGAATGAGGAGGGGTGTCCTGTTCGCGGCCTTCGTTTGTTCGCTTTTTCTTTTCGGAACGTTTTGCCTCTTTGTTCCCGTCGCGTCATTGTTTTCCGGAGGGTCCACGTTGAGCCTTGGCGTCGATCTCGTTCGAAAAATTTTTCTTTTTGCGGGTATATTTTTTGCCCTCCTCCTGCTGATCCTCTTTGTCCGTTTCCTCGTTTTTCGGGCCGCCACTCGAAAAAATCCCGCGTTGCGCGCCGCCGTGGACGACGAACGCATTCGGACGAACTGGTTGCGTTCTTACCGGGCGGCGGCTCTAACGATAATCGGGATTAACGGTGTCAATTTATTCGCCGAATCCCTTCTCATGGAAATCGGCTTGCCTAACGTGGTTTGGCTGTCGGCGAGCATCAGCTTGGCCGTTTTGTTCGGTGCGGCGATTTTGTATTCGCGGGAGGAAAAAAATGAACGCGCTTGAGAAATTCGAACGGGTGGGGAAGGCGGGAATCCTCGGAATTTTCTTTATTTCTCTGGTCCTGAGCGCGATGTTTTCATATCAGATATATTTTTCATTGTCTCATTTCCACAGGCCGTTCCCTCCCCAGAAGCTCTTCGAGCAGATTGAATTGGGGCTCTCAGTCGTTCTCATCCTTCTCCCTGCCTTGAGATATTTCCGGCGAAAAGGACTCGCGATTAAAAATCCTTCGCTTCGCCCGGCCTTGAAAGACGAGGTCTCTCGGGCCGATTGGCTGAAAGCGTTCCGCCCGACTTTTTTTCTCCTTCTTTTCATTCAAGTGGCGAGCAAACTTCCCCTCACTCTCGGAATCCCCTGGGATACTCCTTTCACCTCGCCTTTGAGTTTAAGTGCCGCGGTGATGTCCCTGACCGGATTCTTCCTCTACTACAATAGGGGAGGCCGCCATGCGTGACGAAGAGCTTCTGAAAAACGACATGCGGGTGCTTCGAGCGAAAAGCGATCTCAGCCAGGAAGCGTTGGCCGAAAAAGTCGGGGTCACGCGGGTGACGATCAATAAAATCGAAAACGGGAAGTGGGTGCCGTCGACCGTCTTGGCCCTGAAAATCGCCCGGGTGTTTGGAGAGCCGTTGGAAAAAGTCTTCTGGCTGGCCTGACGCCGTCATTTTCATTGAACCTTCCGGCCTTGGTGTATAATAAATCAAATCCCGGAAGGAGACGGATATGAAATTTTTCCTCGACACGGCCAACCTGAAAGAAATCCGCGAAGTCGCCGGCTGGGGCATTCTGGACGGCGTGACCACCAATCCGTCGCTTGCGTCGAAGGAAAACGTGAAATTCGAGGACCTGATCCGGGAGATCTGCGCCGTCTGTCCCGGCCCGGTCAGCGCCGAGTGCGTCTCCGAGAAAGCCGAAGACATCATCCCCGAGGCCCGGCTTCTGGCCAAAATCGCCCCGAACATCGCCGTCAAGATCCCGGTGACGCTGGACGGCCTCAAGGCGACCAAGGTCCTCTCCGGCGAGGGGATCGCGGTCAACATGACCCTGATTTTCTCCCCGACCCAGGCGCTGCTTGCGGCCAAAGCGGGAGCGAAGTTCGTCAGCCCGTTCATCGGTCGCCTGGACGACATCTCCCAGGAGGGGATGGAGCTCATCCGGGAAATCGTCCAAATCTTCGAAAACTACCGCTTCGACTGCGAAATCATCGTGGCCTCGGTTCGCCACCCCCGCCACATTGTTGACGCCGCTCTCCTCGGGGCCGACATCTGCACGATCCCGTTCTCCGTCATCGACAAGCTGGTCCGCCATCCGCTGACCGATAGCGGGATCGAAAAGTTCCTCAAAGACTGGGGTAAGGTTAAAAAATAAGCCCGGCCGGCCGTTTTTCCTTTTCCTTTTAATCATGTTATATTTCCATTGGAGAAGACTGCACCCAAGCACATGAAACGCGGCCGAAGACTTAAAGCGCTGATCATCTTCCTGGCTGTCGCCGGGGCGCTGGCCGGAGGAATCGTCGTCGTCCGCGCGATCCTTCTGGCCGAGATCCGCCGGCAGATCGCCCCCTCGTTCAGCTACGACAGCCTCCGGCTGAGGGCTTTTCCCCCTTCGGTCGTCCTATCCAACCTCCGCTCTAAGACCCCCGACCCTTTCTACTCCGCCCGAAGCGTCGTCCTCGAGATCCCGGTCCGGTCGATCCTCAGCAACCAGCGGTCATTCAATGTCTTTGTCCAAGGCTTGACGGTCCGTCTCTACGAGAAAGAGCAAAAAGAGGCCAAGCCCTTCTCTCTGGATTTCAAGCTTCCGTTCTATGTCCAGAACGGGTTGCTCCTTGACGGGGAGATCCATTACTGGGGGAAAGGAATCAATGTCCTGGCCCGGGGCGTGCGAGCGTATTTCCGCCAGTCCAAAGACTCCTTCGTCATCAAGGCCGAGGCCGCCTCCCACGCCATTCATGTCCCGGCCATCGCCCACAAGCTCGAAGGCCGGTCGGAAATTCATATCGAAGCCCGGGAGAAAGAGATCTTTCTCCGCCGTCTGAAAATCCAGCATCCCGACCTCCTGATCAAGGCCAAAGGGACTTTGACCGACCTGAAGAATCCCTCGATCGACATCCAGGCGACGGTCCGCGGCCCGATTTCCCTCATCGCCGACGCCTTCGACCTTCCCTTCCAATGGACGGGGGCGGCCGATGGAACGGGGCGATTTGTCCGAAACGCCGCCGGCCGGGCGCGTTTTACGGCCGAGCTGGAAAGCCGGAACATGACCTTCACCGGGATGCCCCTAGGCCGCGTGGCCGGCCGGCTGGCGATCGCCGAGGGATTGGGGAAAATCGACCTGGAGATCTCCAAGCCCGGTTCAACCGTCGAATACCTGGACCTTGCCTTCGGTCAGGGGAAGCTCGAAGGGCAAGCCCGCGGGCTTCACGTCGATCCCCTGATCAAGCAGATCAACATCCCCTGGCCGGTCCGTTCGCCGATCTGGGGCTCCTTCACCTTGGATCCTAAGGCCTTGGAGGTCACCGGAGAATTCCGGGACGACCTTCTCCCCGAGCTGAACGGCAAGTTCCCCTTTAGCGGACCGTTCCACCTCCGATGGGACCGCAAAAGCGAGGTCACCTTCTCCTCCGAGCGGATTGAAGCGAACTTCGGAGCGATGAGCGTGGACGGACGGCTCGACATCGGCCGGGAGCTGCGCATCGAGTTAAGCGGCGAGGCGACCGATATCCCCCGCGGCCGGGAATTCACTTCGCTGGCCATCCGGCTGCCGCTGACTTTCCCGGAGATCCGGGGCCGGGGGAAAGCCGACATCAAAATCCTTGGGGCCTGGCATTCTCCGGAAATAAAAATCGACTTCGCCCTGGCGCCGGGGGGATTCGCCGGATTCAATGCGGCCGAAGGTTCGGGGCTTGTCGAGATCGCCAAGGGCGAAACGTACGGGACGGTCGATATCCGCGATCCCGAGCTCCAGGGACGGCTCCGCTTCCATTCGATCCCGGGATTCTATACCTGCACGGTGGAGAAAGGGGACGGGACACTTGAGCGGATCTTCTCATCGCTCGGGCTCGACCTGCCGATTGAGGGCCGGGTGACCGGCGAACTTGAGTTTCACGACGACGGAAAGGGCATCGCCTCGGCCGGCGACTTTACCTCCGCCCGGGTTGAAATTGCGGGGCAGCCGGTCGAAAACGTCAAAGGGCATTATGACTGGTCGACGGCCGATTATCGCCTGGCCTTGACCGGACTCAGCGGAACGATTTTCGGCGGAACGGTCTCGGGATCAGGGGCCATGGGTTTCAAAAGCCGCGATTTTGAAATCGACGCCTCATTTAAGAACGTCGACCTGGCCAATCCGGCGCCGTCGATCGGCGGCCTTCTGGACTTCGACCTCAAAGGCGCCGGCAACCTCGACCGCGACCTCGCCTCCGGCCCGATGTCGATTCGCAACCTGGCTCTCGGACCTGTGGCGAATACCTCGGTATCAGGGACGGTCGAGCTGACTCTAAAGGAAAAACAGCTCGGCCTCCACATGAAAGGCCTCCTCGACCCCGGGAAAAACACTTTCGACATCCATTTTCGATATCCGGAAGCGAATGGAACATTTTCGGCCGATGCTTCCGGCTCGCTCTATAACCTCGATTTGGTCGTGCCCTGGCGCGGGGTTCAAGGCGAGATCCGGTACCTGGCCGAAGCCCGAGGCGGAGGGGGCCTCCCCATCCGCTGGGATGGAGTTCTCGATTTCAAGGGCCCGATCCTGCCGTTCCCGAAATTCGCCCACGCCGTGACCGATTACTCCGGGCTTGTCCGAATCGAAAACAACGTCGCCACGGTCCGTTCATTCCAGGGCAAGTTGGGCGGCGGCGATGTTTTCGGCTCGGGCGAAGTCCGGTTCGGGCCCGGCGGCCTCGAGCTCATCGACCTCCGGGCCGACGGCCGGGACATGACCTTGTCCGTCTTCGAGCGGACCCGCGCCATCGGGAACGGTTCGTTCCGCCTGCTGAAAAACTCCCGGGAATTCATCCTCTCCGGCGACATTGAGGTCCGGGATCTCCTCTGGCGCCGGGAAGTGACGGAAAAATTCACCTTTTCCGCTTCCCCCTATCTCGATCTGGAAAAAGGGAAAGGGCCGTTTGATGATATGGCTCTCGACATCCGCCTCTGGGCTGAGGAAGGGGCCGTCATGGAAAACTCCCTCGGCAACATCGACGGCCGGTTCGACCTGACCCTCAGCGGCACGGTTGCTTCGCCTATCATCCTGGGCGACCTGGAAGGGCTGAAGGGCGAGGTCTACTTCCAAGACCGGACGTTCCGACTTCTCCGGGCTCGGCTGAGCTTCTTCAATCCGACGACGATCGAGCCCTACCTGGATTTCCGCGGGGAAACCTACCTCAAGGATTACCGGGTCACCTTCTCCCTGGCCGGGCTTTTGAAAGGCCTCCGGCCGGAATTCGTTTCCTCGCCGCCGCTGCCGCCGGAGGACGTCCTGGCCTTGTTGGCCCTGGGCGAGTCGTTCAAACGGACGTATTCTTATGACGCCACGGCTCAGGTCGGGACCGGTTCGCTGATGTCGTTCCAGCTGGCCGACCAGGCGACCCGCCGGGCCGAGGAATTGTTCCGCCTGGACCGCTTCCGGATCGACCCGTTTGTCCTCGGGGCTTCGACCGAAATGACGGCCCGGCTGACGGTCGGGAAAAAGCTCTCGCGGAACCTGATCCTTCTTTATTCGACCAACCTGACTTCCCAGCGGGAGGAGATCATCCGGCTGGAATGGGAATTCCTGGAAAGCTTTTCGCTCGTCGGCATGCGCGACGAGAGGGGACGGCTGAGCTTCGATGCCAAGATCCGGAAGAGATTTTAAGGCCTTCGCGGCCGCGCTCCTGGCCCTGGCGGTCCTGGGAACGGGACTCGCCGCGGAGTGTGACGAGGACGTCCGGATCGCGTCCGTCGTCGTCCGGGTCGAAGGGGCCGATGTCCGGCCCGACCTCCGGAGCCTTGTTCCGATCGCCGACGGCGATCCGTACCTTCCCGCCCGGGTGGATGCCGCGGTCAAGCAGATTTATGCCACCGGCCTGTTTGCCGACATCGAGGTGCGGGCCGAGGGCGAGCCCGACATCCGGTTGACCTTCATCCTGAAGCGGAAGCTGTTCACCCGGAAGATCGCCTTCAGCGGCGAAGCGCCCGTCTCCCGGAAAACCCTCCTGGCCGGTCTGTACGCCCTTCGGCCCGACACGGATTATTCCGAGCCGCGTCTCCGCCGGGCCGAGGAGGAATTACGGGACATCGTCCGCCGTGAAGGATTTCTCAACGCCGAGGTGACCGGACGGCTCAATCCCGATTCCGAGGAGCCGTTCATCGACCTCGATTTCGAGATCAATTCCGGCCTTCGCTTCACCGTTCGGAGCGTCGAGTTCCGTGGCGGACTGGACGGCATCCAGAATGCGGCGGTCAAGGCGATGGAGACCAAACCCGGCCGGCCGTATCGGCCGGCCGTCTTGGAAACCGACCTGGCAGTGATCAAGGCCGCCTATGGCGCCGGAGGGTATCCGCGGGCCAACGTCGTCGTTCAGAACCGGAGCTTCCGGGCGGCCGACTCGACCATCGCCCTCGTTCTCCGGATCGAGCCGGGGGAACGCATCCGGATCACCATCCAGGGGGCGGATGTCCCCGTGTCCCTTGTCCAGCCGCTCTGGGAGGAACGGATTTTCGAAAACTGGGGCCTGGAACAGGCCGAGGCGGCTATTCTCAACCATCTTCGGAAGAAGGGCCATGTTTTCGCTTCCGTTCGTTCGACGTTCGAGCGCAGCCCCGGCGAGCTTCACATCATCCACCAGGTCGCGCCTGGCCGGAAGGTCAGAATCGAGGAGATTGTCTTCGAAGGGGCGGACGCGTTTCCGGGCGAAGAGCTTCGCCGGCAAATCGGCCTGGCGCCGACCTTGCCGATTTTCGGGAGCATCTCCGGCGATCGGCTCTTCACCATTCCCGAAGAAGTCGAAACGTTCTATCAAAGCCGGGGCTTTCCCGATACCCGCGTTTCCCTCCAATTCCGCGAGGGCGGGAAAGGCACTTTGGCCGTTTTTGTCGTCGAAGAAGGGCCGCGGCAGTTGGTCCGGAACCTCGCCTTTCTGGAGACGAAAATCTTCACCGAGGACGAGCTGATCGGCGAGATCGAAACCCGGGCCGGCGGAGCTTATGAGGCCGGAAGAATTCGGCGCGACGCCGAGCATCTCGAGACCGTATACGCCAACAGGGGCGTTCGGGGGACGACAGTGACCGCCCGGGCCGAAGATCTCGGCGACGGGCGGTTCGACGTCTTCTTCGACTTGCGGGAAGGCCGGCCGGTCCGGATCGATAAAATCGTCGTCTCCGGAAACGCCGTGACCCGGCGCGACGTGATCGACCGGGCCCTTCAGGTCAGGGAAGGAGACCCGGCCCGGGCCGACCTGATTCTGGATTCCAAGCGGAGGCTGGAGCGGCTCGGTGTTTTCGTCGAGGTCAAGATCGAGGAGCTTGTGGCCGAGGGGGGCGAAGCCGAGACGCTGGTCGTCAGCCTTCGCGAGGGCCTGCGAAACTACATTTCCTTCGGGCTCGGGATCGAGACCAAGAACGAGCCGGTGACCCTCGAGATTTGGAAGAACGTCCTCAGCCCGCGGTTCACCGCCGAGTATATCCGCGGGAACATGCTCGGCCGGGCGTCTCAGCTGAGCGTTGTCGGCCAGTTTAGCCTGATGGAAAAGCGGGCCGTCGCTTCCTGGGAATCGCTGACCTTCTTCGGCCTGCCGTACCAATCCTCGTTGAATGGCTGGATCGAGCGGGAGGAGCGCATGAGCTACGGCTTCGATCGCCGCGGCGTCAGCCTTTCCGCTTCCCGGATGATCGGGCCGGGGTGGACGTCCCTGACGACGGCCCGGTACGCCCGGACGACCCTCTATTTTCTGGAGATTGCCGAGTCCGAGGTCGACCGCCAGCATTTCCCGTATTCGGCCACGGCGCTTTCGGAGAGCTTGATCTGGGAGGCCCGGGACGACAGCTTCAATCCCTCCCGCGGCCATTTCTTCAGCGCCGTCATCGACTGGGCTTATCCGCTGTTCAACGCCGAGTCGGATTATCTTAAAAGCTTCGTCAAGTTCCAGTACTTTCGTCCGGTCGGGGAGTTTCTCCAGCTGATCGGGACGTTCCGGGGAGGGCTGGGCATGGGCCGGATGCCGATTCACGAGCGGTTCTTTGCCGGAGGATCCGGCTCCTTCCGGGGGCAGCCCTTCGACGGCCTCGGCCCGAAGGACGCGGCCTCGGGGAGGCCCGTGGGCGGCAAGGCCATGCTGTTGTTTAATTTCGACGCCCAGTTCCGGCCGTTTTCTTCCTTGCCGGCTTTGTCTCTGGCCGTGTTTTACGACCTGGGCAATGTCTTTTCCCATCGCAGCGACGTGAGCCTGGCCGACCTTGAAAACGCTGTCGGCTTCGGCCTCCGCTATAAAACCCCGCTCGGCCCGCTCAGGGTCGACCTGGGGTGGAACCTGAATCCGTCGGAAGGAAGCCGCGGACCGCGGCTCTATGTGACTATCGGCAATGTGTTTTAAAAAAGCGTCTTGCTTGAGAATCGGAGGAGCCCTTCTCCTTGCGGCGGCGGGATTCGCCGGAATCGCCCCGGCCGCTGCCCAGGAACGAGTGGTGAACGGGATCGCCGCCGTGGTCAACGAGCGGATCATCACCCTGGTCGACATCCAGATCGTCGAGGCTTTCGGAATCGTCGAGGGCCCGATCGGGGCGGACCTCGGGGCCGCCCGGTTGGTCATCCTGGAAAAGCTCATCGACCAAAAAGTCGTCCTCGATTTGTCCCGGGGCCAGTCGCCGGTCGATCCGGCTCGAGTCGACGCGGAAATCGCCCGGATCACCGGCCGGTTGGGAGAGGAAGAAACTCGCGCCCGGCTGGCCCGCTTCGGGCTTTCGGTCGCGGACCTCCGGCCATATGTCGAGGAGAGGCTCAAGGTCGAATCGGTCGTCGCCGATCGCTTCAGCCGGAGCGTGCCGGTGAATCTCGACGAGATCGAAGCCCGCTACCGGGACAAATACGTTCCCGCCGAACAGGCGGCCGGCCGGACGCCCCGGCCGTTCCTGGAAGTCGTCGATGCCCTGGAGAACGAGATCCGGGCGGAAAAAATCGCGGTTCAATCGGCCCTCTGGGTCCAATCCCTCCGCGAACAGGTCGAAATCGAGATCCGGCCGGAGATCTTGAAAAAATAACTAGCCTGAATAATGTAGGCAAGAAAAGGAGTTCGAAATGGCCCGTTTAGCCTTCGTCTTCCCCGGACAGGGGTCTCAATTCGTCGGGATGGGGAAGAAGTTTTATGACCATTATGAGGACGCCCGCCGGTTGTTCGAGCGGGCGGACGAAGTCCTCGGATATGATTTGTCCCGCATCTGTTTCGAAGGTCCGGAAGAAGAACTTAAGCTGACCCGGAACACGCAACCGGCCCTTCTGCTTTCGAGCACCGTCGCTTTCCGTCTCTTCGGGCGGAAGCCGGACGTTCGTCGCGGGCCACAGCCTGGGAGAATATTCGGCTCATGTGGCCGCCGGCACGATCAAATTCGAGGACGCCCTGGTCCTCGTTCACAAACGCGGGATGTACATGCAGGAAGCCGTCCCTGTCGGCGTCGGGGCCATGGCCGCGCTCCTGGGCGCCGAATACGAAGCCGTGGCCGCCGCCTGCGAGCGGGCCGAGGGCGGGCAGGCGCAGATCGCCAACTGGAACAGCCCGGAGCAGATCGTCATTTCCGGCCATAAGGCCGCCGTGGAGCATGTCGTGAAAAACGTCAAGGCCGCCAAGGCGGTAATGCTGCCGGTCAGCGCTCCGTTCCATTCGGCCTTGATGAAGGGGGCCGAGGAGCGGCTGGCCGCCGACCTGGACGCGGTCGAGTTCCGCGACCCGGAATTTCCGGTCATCACCAACGTCGACGCCCGGATGATCCGGACCGGGGCCGAAGCCCGGGACGCCCTGAAGCGGCAAGTCAGCCGGCCCGTCCTCTGGACGAAATCGATGGATCTGCTGGCCGGGGAAAAAATCGACGCCTTTGTCGAGTTTGGGGCGGGGAAGGTGCTTTGCGGCCTGATCAAGCGGATCGGCAAGGGCTGGCCGCACCCGTTCACGGTTCAGAGCGTCGAGGATCCGGAATCCTTGGAAAAGGCGACGCCGCACTTTAATAGGTTATTTGCTGTCGAGGACGATATCCCGGCCGTGCTTGATGAAGTATTCGGCGGCCGAGTAAAGGGCCATAATCATCGTCAGCCAGAGCCCGATCTTGCCGACGATCATCAGCTTACCCAAGATTCCTTCTCCGAGAATGAGCAGGGCGATGGTCACGGTCTCCAGCTGCATTTTTACCTTGCCCGGCCAAGAGGCGGCGATGACGACCCCTTTGGATGCGGCGATCGCCCGGAAGCCGGTCACCGCGATCTCGCGGCCGATGATAACCGCGGCCATCCAGGCCGGAACCCGTCCCACGCCGACGAGGCTGATAAAAGCCGCGGTCATGAGGAGCTTGTCGGCGATCGGGTCGAGAAGCTGCCCGAGGGTGGTGATTTTATTCGTCTTGCGGGCCAGCAGCCCGTCTACGGTATCGGTTAAAGTGGCGAAGATGAAGATGCCGAAGGCGACCCACTCGTTCCCCTTGAAATTGACGAGCAGACAGAACATGAGGAAGGGGATCAGAAAGATCCGCAGCGACGTGAGCGCATTAGGCAAGTTCATGATTTCTTAAAAAACAAGAGACATTATAGGCTTTTCCGACGGCAAACTAAAGCAAAAATCTGATGGCCGGGAGAAGCGCGCGGTGAGAGAAAAATATTAAATATCTGCCCCCCTCGCGGCTTTGACTTTTCCGGGAATCGGAATACAATCGAAGAATCATCCTCCGGCGGGAGGACCGCCCGCCGGGCTTGATAATCCAGAAATGGAGGTTCTCCATGCGTCATCGACGCTTCCCGCGCATTCTTTCCTTGTCCCTCTCCGTCCTTATTCTCGCCGTCCTCATCTTTCCTCAGGCGGCCAAAAAGCCCGTCCGGATCACCAACACGGATCCGGCGGTCCGTCTCCAGGCCTACGCCAAGCACGTGGAAATGGAAGCGGCTTCGAAGTTCAAAGACTTGAAGTGGCAGTTCCTCGGCCCGAAAAACATCAGCGGCCGGGTGACGGATATCGCCGTAGTCTCGCCCAAGGGCAAGGCTTACGCCATGTACGTCGCCCACGCCGGCGGCGGTGTTTGGAAGACCGTGAACGAAGGGACGACCTGGACGCCCGTGTTCCAGGAAGGCCCTTCCACCGCCATGGGCGACCTCGCCCTCGATCCATCCAACCCGGAGCGGCTCTGGGTCGGGACGGGAGAAGCCAACATCTTCCGTTCCTCCAATTCCGGCGCCGGAATCTACCTGACGACCGACGGCGGCAAGACCTGGGAGCATAAAGGCTTGGCCGGGACCAATTCCATCGCCCGGATCGTCGTCCATCCCAAGAATTCCGACGTCGTCTATGTCGCGGCTTCCGGAACCGAGTGGACCCAGAACCCCGACCGCGGCGTCTACAAGACCGTCGACGGCGGCAAGACCTGGGAGAAGATCCTCTTCGTCAATAACGAGACCGCGGCCAACGACCTGGTCATGGATCCCGTCAACAACGACATCCTTTATGCTTCGACCTGGCAGCGGACCCGGCAGAAATGGAACGACCCCAGAAACCATGCCGCCTCTTCCGGCAGCGGGATCTGGAAGTCCACCGACGCCGGCAAGACCTGGGCGCCCATCAACACGGGCCTTCCGGAAGCGAAATTCCGCGGCCGGATCGGAATTGATCTTTGCCTCACGAAGCCGAACGTCCTCTACGCCTATGTCGATAATTATGAAAAAGCCCGCGACCCCAACGAGGAAGAGAAGCTCGACTCCTACGGGCTGCCCTCGGCCGGGATCATCAAGGGCGCGACGGTTTATCGCTCCGACGACTCCGGCGCAACCTGGACCCAAGTCAGCGGCCTGACCCCCCAGCAGAAGCAGTACATGGAGCGCCACTCCAACACCTACGGCTGGGTTTTCGCCCAGGTCCGGGTCGACCCCAACGATGAAAACACGGTCTATACGATGGGCCTGTCGCTCAACGTCTCCCGCGACGGCGGCAAGACCTTCGTCCGTCTCCGCGCCCCGGGGAGCGATCATCACGCCCTCTGGATCGATCCGTCCAACTCCAATTACCTGATCAACGGTTTCGACCAAGGGCTGGCCGTGTCCTACGACAAGGGCCAGAACTGGAAATATTTCGTCAACGAGCTTCCGGCCTGCCAGTTCTTCGACCTCAATTACGACATGGACACCCCGTTCCGGGTCTACGGCTCGATGCAGGATCACGGCAGCTTCCGGACCAAAGTCGACTTGAGCCGAGGGCCGCGATAAGATCCAGCCCCAGGAATTCGAAGGCGCCCCCGGCGGCGAGGGCTCGCGTCACGCCATCGACCCGACCAATCCGAACATCGTCTATTCGGCCGGTTTCTACGGCACGCTCGAGCGCTCCGAATACGGCAAGCCGGGCCCGTACCCGGGATATCCGGACAGCAAGACGATTCTCCCGGTGACGTACCCCGACGAACCGCGCCTCCGCGGCCAGTGGCTGGCCCCGTTCATCATCTCCTCCCACAACTCGAACATCATCTACCACGGCATGCAGTTCCTCTTCCGGTCGCTCGACCGGGGCGACACCTGGGAAAAGATCAGCCCGAACCTGACGGCCGAAGTGCCCAACGAGCTCGGCGATATCCCGTACCACACCCTGTTTGCCCTGTCCGAATCGCCCTTGAAGTACGGCTTGATCTATGCCGGAACCGATTGCGGCAACGTCTGGGTGACCAAGGACGGCGGCAAGAAATGGGATTCGCTCAACGCCGGCCTGCCGTACCAAAAATGGGTCACCAAGCTGGTTGCCTCCCAGCACAACCTCTCCACGGTCTATATGACCCAGAACGGCAAGCGCGACGACGACGTCATGCCCTACATCTGGAAATCAACCGATTTCGGCAAGACCTGGATCGACATCTCCAAGGGGATCCCCCTGGGCCCGGTCAACGTCATCGCCGAAGACCCGGTCGACCCGAAGATCCTCTACGTCGGGACCGACCAGGCCGCCTATGTCACGACTGACGCCGGCGCCACCTGGGACGTCCTGGGAACCAACCTGCCCTCCACCTACGTCCACGACCTGATCATCCACCCGCGGGACAACATGATCGTCATCGCCACCCATGGGCGCGGGATGTGGGTGATGGACGCCAATCCCATCAACAAAAAGGACCAGCGCCGCCGGCAGTTCTATTTCGAATAACTAGCGAAGATTCGCCGGATTTTCCAAGGGCGGCCTCCGTGAGGGGAGGCCGCCCTTTTTTTCGGTCCGATTACCGGATAAGAAACGTCCTGACCGCGCGGGATTCCGCGTTCGCGGTTTCGTTTTTTATCGTCAGGGTCAGGGCGTATCGTCCCGGTACGACTTCGGGGAGTTCGATCAAAAGAAGAAGGGCCCGCATGTCTCCCCAGAGCTCGGAGCCGATGACGGTGGGCTCGAGGGGATAGGTCCGATTCGGGTCATCTCCGGCCAATTCGGCCGTCGCGGTGATCGTGCTTTCGGCGTCCGCTCCGCTTACGAGAACGGCGGCCATGATCTCTTTGACGCCGCGGTCGATCCCGTCGACAACGGGCGAGGTTCGGTTGGAGACGAAGTGATAGATCTGCTTCAGGAGCCGCGGTTCCGGCGAGGTTTCGGGCGTTTCCTGGCTGGTGAGGTTGATGAATGCGGCGGGAGAATCCATCCGGAAAAGCAAAGGCGGAAAAATCCTGAAAGGCCTTCCCGGCCGTCTCGCCGGACGATCCGGCGGAGAGGGATGTCGCGGCGACGGCGGCCTGCCCGGTTTTCAAATCCCGAAAAACGATCCGGCAGTCGTAATCGCCGGCGACGAGAGGGATGGCCAGGTAACCGAAAACAGGATGATCCGGCAGCCCGGTGAAGTTGACCTTCCCTTGGACCGAATAGACCACCTGGTCGTCCCGGGTCAGGACGAATATGGAAACCTCGGTCTCGGGACCGAACGCGTCTTTGATCGAAGCGGAAGGGATTTCGGCGAGAAGAAGAATCCGGCCGGGTTCGGCTCCCGGACAGGCAAACGCGGCGGCTCCGAAGATGTACGGCACCGGGCCTCCCGAACGGTTCAGTCGAGCCAGGCTCAGCAGATGGATTTCCTTTTCCAGAGCCGTGAATTCTCCGAACGGTTTGGGGCTGAAATAGCCTTGAGGGGCGCGGACGTCGTAATCCTTCCCCTTCACCTTCACGGAGAGGGCGTGAAAGCCGCCGTTCCAGGTCTCCTCGACGGAATAGCCGAGGATATAAAAACGGGCGGTCGTTTCCTGGATGGACCGGTCGATCTCTTCGTAACGGACGGCGTCGGCGTAATATTTCCCTCCCGTGGCTTCGGTCATCTGCTTGAGATTGTCCGTGCCTCGTTCCTCAGGGGGGGCGTTGAATCCCTTCAATCCCTGGGTGTTCACGGCGAAAACGGAGCCCCCCGCGGTCGCCAATTCCCGGAGCATGGCGGCGTAATTGCGGACCGTAAAGCCTCCCGTTTCGATCTTGCCGCCCCAATCGGAGGCTTCCATCGTCTCGGACGGGTCGGCCCCCTCCACTCCGGCGGGCGCGACATTGCCGCCGAGAATATCCCGGGAAATGCCGCGGGAGTAAAGGATGATGTTCTTGAATCCGGGAACGGAACGGAGGTAATGGGCGAAAGCCTGCATGACGGCGCTGAATTCGTTCGTGAGATCAGCCCGGGCGCGAAGGATCGTATTCGCGTCGATCCCGGAGCCCTCCTTCGGCCAGGGGTTAACCCCGTCGTCGAGATAGGGAATGTCCTTCATGGTCTCCAGGGCCTCGAGGAGGGATCGATGGTCCGTCGTCAAGGGACGCGCGACCGTGAGGCCTTTCCGGGGGACAAAGGCGAGGAGCGCCGTCTCGTCGGCCGGCAAGACCTGGGTTTCGAGAAAGTGCCTGGCGGCCGTTTTCGCCATGACGATCCCGGACATGTCGTTCCGGAAATAATCGATCAGCAGAAAGAACTTCCGGGGCAGGCGGACGCCGGTTCGGGACGCGGAGGGATTTGCCGGCTTCGAGGCCGGGGCGGCGGGCGCCAGGAGGTTCGTGGACATCAAGGGAGGAAAGTGGACCTCAAAAGCGGTGATTTTTTGCGGACGGCCGTTGTCCTCGATCTCGAAGTCCCCGGCGGTCAGGCCGGGAACCGGGTTTCCTTTTTTGTCGTTGACGTAGACTTGGATAAGCTTGAGGGCGACATTCACCTCGTATTGAAGCCGACCGGCGCTGTCCACCCGGTCTTTGATCTGGATGGCCGCCCCCGAAACGGCTGTGGCCAGAAGGGCGGCGGAAAAGAGGGCGGTCTTCGTGCGTTTCATCGAGGTTCGTATTTGACGTCGGTGTCGACGGTGAAAAATTTGTAGTCGGTGTAGAGGATGGTCGTATTGGACATATTAACCCGGGGTAGCCAGGACGAAAGGTCGGTTTGGAATCTTTTCGTATAGACTTCGTTGAACACCGTTTGGCTGGGGAAACGGAGGCCGTTTTTTTCGATTCCAAATTTATGGCTGATCGTAAAGAGCGGCTTATAGCCGTCGTCGCGGGCTTGTTTCGCAACCGTCTCGAATCCCTCGAGGGATTCCTGCTCGATGTCGATCTGGAGGACGCTGAAATCGGCTTGGTCCACCCAGATTTTCCCGAAATTCGCTTTGCCTTCGATCTTGACTTTCGGCCGGACTTCGATGACATAGGCCTTCCGTCCGTCGACCTTCTCTTCCTTCAAGAGCGCATACGTGTATGCATCGCGCCATTCCCGGGACAGGAAACCGGTCGGCCCGAAGACGACCTTGGCGGAATAAAACCGCTGGGTCTTCAGCGGAGCGTTCTTTTCTTCCCTTTTGACTCCGTTTTCCTCAAGAAGCGTTCGGCGTTCCGTAATGTCGTCCTTGCTTTTCACCAGTTGATATTCGTAGAGGAGCTCAAAACGATTCAGGTGCTTTTCGCCGGTCCATGTCTTCCCGGCTAAAACCCACTCTTTGATTTGTTCCCGGCAGATGAAATCGAGGCTCGCTCGTTTAAGCTTGTCGCAATAGTCGGCGGTCTTCTCCAGGATTTCGGCCAATCTGGGATTGAAAGCTTCGGCGGAGGAAGGCTTCGCGGGCGTCGGAGTTTGAGGCTCTTGCTCCTTGGGGATTTCAGGCCGAGCCGGGAGCGGGTCGGGATTAAAGCTAGGGAGACGGCAAAGGAAACGGGGACGGGTTTTCCGTCTTTCAGGACCGGCTCGTATTTCCAGCCGAGGACGGCCTCGCGGGCGGTCCGATCGAGGTCCGGATGGACGCCTTTCAGGACCTCGGACCGCGTCACCGTTCCGGCCGCGTCGAGGTCGACGCGGAGAATCACTGTTCCCCCGACCCCCGCCGCCTTCCAGGCCGGGGGGTAAATCGGAAGCGTTTGCGAAATCGCTCGGGACGCGGGCAGAAAGGTGATTTCGTCCACGATCGACCCGAGACCGGGATCCGATTCGGGAGCATCCGATTTAAGGACTTCAAAAGCCAGGAAATAGGACCGGTCCAAGGCCGTGAATCCCAGCACGACCGACTCGTTGTATTTGGCCAGGAATTCCATGTCGACGAGATCGAACCGGCTTACGAGGGCGAGACCGCTCACCGGTTTCGGAGGAGCGACCTGGACGCGGACGCTGACCATGTTGCCGGGCCGCTTTTGCATCGTAAAGGCGATGGGGAGAACCGCCTCCTGAAGAAGGAGGGTGTTGAGGGCTTTCTCGTTTTTCCGGCTCCAGGCCCACTCGTTTGAGATAACCGGTTTGACGCTTTCCAGCTGGAAGATGGAGACCAACTCCCGTTGGATCGCGGCGATGTCCTTGGCCGGCGATTTGGCCGCTTCGGAAAGTTGGAGGAAGCTCGGAACCTTCGCCGCCGTCGAGAGGACGACTTGGGAGGCCGGGGCGTCTTTGGACTTCATGCCCTCGAAGAGGTTCCAACGGATGAGAAAGGTCTTGTCCGCCGGCGCGGCCGGCGGACCGGCGAAAACCGAGACTCCGGAGGCCGCCGCCAGGGCGGCCGCAAAGGCGATTGTTCCAAGGAGTTTTCTCATTTTTTTTCTCCGTTGTTCTTCTCCGGTCCGGCGACCCAAACGTAGGAGGCTCCCTCCGTCTGATAGAAGTATTTTTCGGCTTGTTTCCCGTCCGCATATGCCCGGACGATAGAGACCCTGGGAAGATCGCGGAAGCCGGCGGCCGGTCGGAACAGAATTATTCCGGCGGCGATCAGCGCGATCCCCGCGAAAGCCGCCGCGAACGCTTTTACTCTGCGCCGGTCGACGGGGTAAGGAACGAATATCCGGGGGGCTTTTTCGGGCGGCGCCGCGTGAATCCGCTCACGGACGGCAGTCCAGAGGCTTTTTTCCGCCGCGATCCAATCCGGGAGCGCCGTGTCCGCCTCGAGATCCTCCGCGGATTCGAGCGTGTGCCGGCATCGGGCGCAGCCGGCGATGTGCGTTCCCAGCAGCCGGGCCCGGACGCGGCGCAGGGGGATCAGGGCGGAGAGCCATTCATAGAGACGGCACATGCGAGGTCCTTTCCTTATCCATTCTCAATTTTTTCTTGGCCTCATAAAAATGAACGCGGGCCGCGCCCTCGCTGCACTTCAGAATCCCGGCGATCTCCCGATAGGAGAAACCGTCGTGGATTTTCAGGAAAACGACGGTTCTTTCCAGCGGGCTCAGGCGGAGGAGATGCGAGGTCAAGGCCGCCTTCTCCATAAGCTCCGAATCCTTCTCCCCGCCCCGCTCAGGCGGAAGCTCCGGACCCAGCCGATCGAGTAAACGGCGAAACCTCGTCATCGTCTTACGGCGGTCCAGGCATTTTTTATAAGCGATCGTGCACAGCCAGTTTTTAAATTCCATCCGGGGATCATACCGATGGAGGTTTTGAAAGCATTTCACGAAGATGTCCTGCGCCGCATCCCAGGTTTCTTCCCGTTGCCCCAGGACGCTCCAGGCGATGGCCAGGATTTCGGGCTGATATTTGAGGACGATCGCCTCAAATGCATCCTTGTCGCCGTCGAGGCAACGAGCAAGGATATCTTGATCGGTCATGATCTCGCCTGGCCTTCCCTGTTGAATACGCCACGAACACGGGAATAGTTAAGCCGTCGAATTGACGGGATGTACACAGTGTAATATATATAATATCTGTCGATTCATTGAAGAGGAGGAATCATGATATCATCCCGGCGGACCGTCCTGATTTTGTGTTTTGCGGCCATCGTGATCCTGGGTGGCGTCTCGTTTGCCCAGACGACCGACCCGGCCCTTCGCCTTAAATGGGCGGATCAGTATGCGGCGATGAAAGCGGCCACGCCGTACGCCGGACTGATGTGGCGGTTCATCGGTCCCGACATCATCGGCGGCCGGTGCACCGATATCGCCGTTCCCAAGGGCAACCCCAAGGTCATCTACATCGGTTCGGCCACGGGCGGAGTATGGAAGACCGAGGACCAGGGCGCGACCTGGAAATCGATCACCGAGGAGCTTCCGACACCCTCGACCGGCGACCTGGCGATCGCCGACACCGACCCGAATATCGTCTGGCTCGGGACGGGCGAAGCCAATCACTTCCGGGCGTCCATTGCCGGCCTCGGCGTTTATAAGTCCGTCGACGCCGGCAAAACGTGGACTCATATGGGACTGGCCGCGAACGCATTCCATCGGCCGGATCGTCATCCACCCGACGAATCCCGACATCGTTTATGTAGCCGCGACCGGCCACGAGTGGACGTACAACGCCGACCGGGGTGTTTACAAGACAACCGACGGCGGCAAGACCTGGGCCAAGGTCTTCTACATCAACGAGAAAGTCGGCGCCATGGATCTGGTGATGGACCCGACCAAGCCCGACACCCTGATCGCCTCGATGGTTCAGAGAATCCGCCGGCGCTGGAGCGATCCGGTCCCGGGCGGCGAAGACGGCTTGTTCAAGACCACCGACGGCGGCAAGACCTGGAAAGAGCTGACCAACGGCCTTCCCGACACCAACCTGACCGGCCGGATCGGGATCGACCTGTGCCTCTCCAAGCCTCACATCGTTTACGCCTACGTCGATAACCACAATTTGGGCCGCGAAGTCGGCTCGAACGAGCGCGATGCCTACGGCCGGACCAAGGTCGGCCGGGCGATCGTCGGGGCCGAAGTCTACCGCTCCGACGACCAGGGCGAGCACTGGAAAAAAGTCAGCGTCTCCGACCGGTTCATGGAAACATTCGGCGGGACATACGGCTGGGTCTTCGGCCAGATTCGCGTCGATCCCAATGATGACATGACCCTCTACATCATGGGCCTGGGCCTGTACCGGTCCAGAAACGGCGGGAAAAACTGGGTCGAGCTCGGCGGCCGCGACGTCCACGGCGACCACCACGGCCTGTGGATCGACCCCGAGAATCCGTCCCTGCTGATCAACGTCAACGACGGCGGGGCGTATCTCTCCAAGGACGACGGCGCGACCTGGACCGACTTCACGACGAAAATCCCGGCCATCCAGTTCTACAACGTCGCCCTCGACATGGCCCAACCCTTCAGCGCCCACGGCTCGGTCCAAGACCACGGGACCTACCAGGGGAAAGGCATCGCCCCGGCTAAAGACGGCCAGGCTCCCAAAGTGACTTGGGCCGCTTCTCCGGGAGGGGAGGGGACTCATATCGCCATCGACCCAACCGATCCGAACGTCTCCTATTCATCTTCTTTCTACGGCCGGCTCAACCGCTCGGAATTTAAGAACGGAAGCTGGCCCGGGCGCTCCGCCGAAAACCGGGCCAAGGCGATCTACCCCCGGGCGGCCCAAGGCGAGCCCGAGTACCGCGGCCAGTGGCTGGCGGCGACCACGCTTTCGCCCCACGACCCGAAAATCCTCTACCACGGTTTCCAATTCGTCTTCCGGTCCAAGGACAGGGGAGACACGTGGGAAAAGATCAGTCCGGACCTGACGGCCTTCGATCCGGCCAAGCAGGGCAAGCTGCCGTACGCGATTCCCTTCGCTTCTATCACGGCCATCCAGGAGTCGCCGCTGAAGGCCGGCGTCATCTATGCCGGCACTGACGACGGCCGGGTTCACGTGACCATGGATGCCGGAAAAAAGTGGACCGAGATCACCAAGGGGCTCCCGGTGAACAAGCACGTCTGGACGATGGTTGCCTCCAAATACGACCCGGCGACCGTCTACATTGCCCTGATCGGGCGCCACGACGATGATTTCGCCCCCTACATCTACGTTTCGACCAATTACGGAAAAACCTGGAAGTCGCTGGCGGCGAACATGCCGGGCGGACCGGTCAACGTCATCCGCGAGGACGCCAAGAACAAAAGCGTCCTCTACGCCGGCTCGGACCTGGGCGTTTTCGTCAGCCGGGACGCCGGCAAGACCTGGGCTTTCCTGGGCAAAGGATTGCCGAATTGCCCGGTTTGGGACATCCAGATTCACCCCCGCGACAATATGATGGTCATTGCCACCAACGGCCGCGGAATGTGGGTCCTGGACGATTTGTCGTCTTTGCAGAAGTGAAACCGGGGGGGACAGGCGGTGAACGCCTGTTCTCCCCCTTCTTTATTCGCGAGGTTGCCATGAAAAAAGCGCGTGGGATGATTCTTTGTCTTCTGGCTTTTGCCCTGACCGTTTCCGCATTTGCCGCGGCCGCCCCGGCCCAGAAAATCTATTGGGGCGATGCCGTCCCCAAAGGGTGGAACGGGAAGTGGCCGGCCAAGCTTCTGACCGTGCCGGAAAAGACTGGTTACGAGCGGACCGCTTCTAACACGGAGGTTCTCGAATTTATCGACGCCCTCCGCTGGTCGAGCGACAAGGTCCAGGTCATGACTGTCTATATCAGCCCGCTGCGGAACGTCTGCCCGGCGGTCATCCTGGCCAATCCGCGGGTGACCCGGCCGGACGAGGCGGTCAAGTCGGGCAAGACCGTCGTTTATCTCCAAGGCAACATTCACCCCTACGAGCCCGAGGGCAAGGAAGCCCTTCTCATGCTCGCCCGGGAGATCCTTTTCGGGAAATTAACCAAGCTCCTGGACGACCTGATCATCATCATCTGCCCGAACTTTTGTGTTGACGGCAACGACACCCTGAGCTTGAGCGAGGGGACTCCCCATTTTCTCGGGTCGGGCAGCAATTCCCAGGATCTCAACCTCAACCGGGACGCCGTCCGGGTCGATACGGTCGAAGTCGCCGGGCTTTACCGGAACGTCTTCAACCGTTGGGACCCGATTTTGGTCTTCGACGCCCACTTGATGGGCCGGGTCCAGCACGGCTACGCCAACGGCTATATCCACTGCACCGTCCCGGCGGCCGCCCAGGAACCCCGGGATTATGTCTTCGACAAGCTCTTTCCGACCGTGCGGAACGCCGTCCGGAGCAATTTCGGCCTCGAGGTTTTCACCCACAGCGGAACGGATAACAAGTGGCCGCCGACCATCTGGGGCCCGGGCCAGGCCATCTGGTCCAACGAGGCCAAGTTCGTGGCCAACGCCTACGGCCTGAGAAACCGGATGTCGATCCTGGCCGAAACGCCAGGGCACGAGCCGTTCGAGCGCCGCATCTACGCTCATTACGCCCTGATCGCCGAAACGCTCCGCTATGCGGCGGTCCACGGCAAGGAAATGCAGGACATCTGCCGCAAGGCCGACGCCGACATCGTCGAGGCGGTCAAAACCAAAGCCGAGTCGGGTCAGCTCCGCAATTGGACGGCCGGCAAGTACGCGTCCTACGGCAAGGTCGATATCCTGATGTACAAGGAGCGCAATGCCTCGGAGCTCGTCCCGGGGACCAGCGTCCGGGGGAAAATGGCCGCCCATATGCGCGGCGCGCCCGAGGTCGTCAAGGGCGTGGAGTTCATGGCGAAGGCCGTCGGGACGGAATCGGCGGCCATGCCCCGCGGGTACTTGATCCCGGCCGAATATGCCTTCATCGCCGACAAGCTCCGCATTCATGGTGTGAAAATCGACGTCCTGACCAACCCCCTCAAAGCTTCGGGCGAGCAATTCGTCATCGACCAGATCGATCGGGGCCGCGGCGGAGATTATTCGGCGAACAACATGGTCCGGCTCAACGGCGGCTTCGCCCCTTCGCCGGCGAAAGAATTCCCGGCTGGGACGTTCCGGGTCGATCTGGCCCAGCCTCTTGCCAACCTGGCCTTCTACCTCCTCGAGCCGCAGGCGGCAGACGGATTTGTCGGCTCGGGCGTGTTCGACGCGGTCTTCAAAGAGCTGGGGACAGACAAACGGAGCATTGTCTATCCGGTTTATAAGTACTATAAAATCTTGTAATTCGGCACGGATTTATATTTCTCTCTTTTTCTGCCGTCGCCGTTCGGAGGGAGAAAGAGTCTGTCGCCCGGACTCCGGCATTTTAGGGAACTTTGCCGGGAAGCAATCCGTAAGCATAAATGATGTAGGTTGAGCCGATGTTGAATCGCGTTTGTTTCGATATCGGACAGCAACCGATTAAGAAGGCAGGTGTTCCATGCTGAAAAAACCGCAATTCTCTCGTATCTCCATTTATTCGGCTGGCCTGTTCTCGATCCTCATCCTCCTGGTCGGGACCGGCTTCGTCCAGGTCAAGCCGGACGATCCGGCCATCCTGCATCCGGAAATTCCCGGTATCTATGAAATGACCATACCTGGTCAGGGGATGTTGAATTTTCAGGTTTATTTCAAGGACGGTTCGCTTCGAACCGTGGAGGAAGGCGAGGCCAAATCGACTCAATTCGATCGGGTGGATGGCCCCGGCCTGAAATTCAGGAAAGTCTCCGATAAAACGGGCGAATTCCTGCTGGAATTTCTCAAGGATGAAAAGGGCCTGTACACCAGGTACCGGGTGGTCAATGAGACCATCAAGATGGACGCGATGGCGGTCAAAAAAACCGAATTTAACGACGCCGCGGCCGATCCCGCCTCTCCGAGTGACCGCCAGGGCTATTTCGAGCGGCATTACCGCAAGTCCGAGCATCAGGTCCCGATGCGGGACGGCGTCCGCCTCTTCACCCAAGTTTACAGCCCCCTGGATGCGTCCGAACCGCATCCCATCATCTTCATGCGGTCGCCCTACGGGATCGCGCCGTACGGCGAGACGTTCACGAACATGACGATTCCCTCGCTTCCCTTCGCCAGGGAAGGCTATATCATGGTTTTCCAGGATATCCGGGGCATGTCCATGTCCGAAGGGACGTTCCGGTTCATCCGGCCCTTTATTTCGGTTAAAAAAACCTCAGCCGACGTCGACGAAAGCAGCGACGCTTACGACACCATCGAATGGCTGTTGAAGAATGTCCCCGGCCACAACGGCCGGGTCGGATTATGGGGGCCATCTTACGCAGGATTCACGGCGGCGATGGGCGCCCTTTCCAGCCATCCGGCGGTCAAGGCTGTCTCGCCGCAGGCCCCGATGGCCGACCTGTTTCTCGGCGACGACGGCCACCATTACGGGGCTTTGTATCTGGCCCACTATGCTAACTATGTCTATTCCATGGGCCAAATTCGGGAAAAGCCGGGGATGGATCCGCTACCCCGGCTCCGCTTTCCGACCCCGGACGGATACGCTTTCTATCTTCAGATAGGCCCGTTAAAGAATCTGAGTGAGAAGGTTTTCGGGAAAACCAATCCGCTCTGGGACGAAACGATGGCTCACGAAACTTATGATGCCTACTGGAAGGCGAATTCCATTTATTCGCATCTCCACGATCTCAAACCGGCGATCCTGACGGTCGGCGGCTGGTATGATGCCGAAGATCTTCTCGGAACGCTGCGGACTTACCGGGCCATCGAAAAAAACAACCCGGGTCTGCCCAACACCCTGGTCATGGGGCCTTGGCGCCACAGCGGATGGAGCTACTTCGCGAGTCCGAACGAAAACAGGGGCGTCTTTTCCTTCAGCGGCACGATCCCATATTTCATGGACAAGATCGAGCTTCCCTTTTTCAACTATCACCTGAAAGGAAAAGGAACGCCGGAGATTCCCGAGGCCGTCGTTTTCGAGACGGGGACCGATCAGTGGCGAACGTACGACGCCTGGCCGCCGGCCGAAGCCAAGGAGAAAAGGCTCTTTTTCTCCGGCCCCGGCCGCGTTTCTTTCGAGCAGCCGAGGAACCCAATCGAAGGCGCTTTCGACGAGTACGTCAGCGACCCGGCCAAGCCCGTTCCTTACACGATGCAGACGTCCGCCCAATATTACCGGGAGTATTTCGTCGAGGACCAGCGGTTCGCCGCCTCCCGGCCGGACGTCCTGACGTACACCGGGGATGTTCTGGCCGAGGATGTCACGATCACGGGTCCGATCAAAGCCGAGCTGTATGTGTCAACCACGGGAACGGACGCCGATTGGGTCGTCAAAGTGATTGATGTCTATCCCGACGATGCGCCCGACCCGAAATCGAACCCGAAAGGCATCCGGATGGGCGGCTATCAGAGGCTGATTCGCGGGGACATCATCCGGGGAAAGTTCCGCAACAGCTTCGAAAAGCCGGAGCCGTTCGTTCCCGGCCGGGTGACGAAAGTCGAATTCGAGCTGCCCGATGTCCAGCACGCGTTTCTCAAGGGGCATCGGATCATGATCCAAGTCCAGAGCTCATGGTTCCCGCTGTTTGACCGGAATCCCCAGACGTTCGTCAACATCCGGACGGCCGAGGAGAAGGACTTTCAAAAGGCGGCCCACCGCCTTTACCGGACTCCCGAATTCCCTTCGGGAATCGTTTTTAAGGTTCTCGGGAAGTAAGGCCCTCAGGCCTTGTTCCGGGCCAGCCGCCCGACGCCATCCAGCAGCAGGTCGACTTCCTCCGTCGACACGTAGATCGGCGTCGAAACCCGGACGGCGAACGTCCCGGCGGCCGCACTCCCGATCGTTCGGACCACGAGGTTGTATTTCTCCCGGACGAAGTCCACGATTTTATTCGGGTCCACGCCTTCCAGGGCGAAGGCCGTCAGTCCGGCGCTGAGATAGGGATCGGCCGGGGTGTTGATTTTAACTCCGGGGATTTTCGCCAAACCGTGTTTCAGCTTCCCGGACAGGGTCTTGATCCGCCGCTCGATCCTGACTTTGCCGATGCGGTTCTGGAAATCGAGGGCTTCGTCCAGGGCCAGGATCATCGCGTCGGCCCGCTGGCCGGACGGGTCGAGCCTCCGGGCGTCCGTGGTCCGGTCCCAACCGGACGAAACGACCGTCGGCCAGACTTTTTCCTGGGCTTCCTTGCGAACGTAGAGGAGCCCGATCCCGCACGGGGTTCCCATCCATTTGTAGGGGCTCGAGCAGAAAAAGTCGATCCCCATGGCGTGCATGTCCAGGCTCATGATCCCCAGCCCGTGGGCGCTGTCGGCCAAGAGGAGCAGGCCTTTCTCGTGGGCCATTTTGCTCAATTCCTTCACGGGCGAGATCAGCCCGGTGATAAAACAGGTATGGCCGACGGCGATGAGCTTCGTCTTCGGCGTGACGGCTTTCTCGAAGGCGGCGACGATTGCGGCGGTGTCTCCGTGGGGCGGTCCGATCGGGACTTCCTTGATGACGATGCCGTACCGCTTGGCTTTCAGCTGCAGCGGGCCCAGGCAGCCGGGATGTTCGAGGTTGGAGACAAGGACTTCATCCCCGGCTTTCAGGTCGAGCCCGCTGACGACGAAATTGATCCCCTCGGTCGTATTGCTGGTCAGGGCGACTTCGTCGGGCGCGGCCCCGACGAACGCGGCGAGCTTCGTCCGGACGGATTCCCGGAAGCCGGGCAGGAAATTATAGACGTCATATGGATTTTCGACCTGAGTCTTGAAGCCGCTCATCAGGCGGTTGAAGACCGGCTTGGGCATCGGGCCGACGGTCCCGTTGTTCATCATGATGAGGTTGTCTTCGAAGAGGAACTGGGCCCGGACGGCCTCCCAGTAGGCCCCGTCGGGAGCCTCGTCATCAAGGTATTTCATGTTGAGGCTGGTGATGCTCTGGGCCATTTTGGCATTGGCCTCGGCCAGGGCGGCGGCGGATAGGGCGGTTCCGGCCAGGAACTTCCGGACGAAGTCGCGGCGGCTGTAAGAGGTGGGCATGGGGCGGTCCTCCTTTAGGCTTATTCTATACCAAAAGAAGGAAGCGGTCAGCATCCGCTTCGATGTGCTATGATGTCCGCATGGTCATTCGGGCCGGAAAGGGGAAAAACCATGAATTCAAGACTGCGTCTTTTTCTTGTGATCGCAATTATCGTCGGCGGGCTTGCCGCGGTTAATCCCGGCTTGGACGAGTTCTATGCCTATGTCCAAAAGCAAACGGAGATGTCCGTCAGCTCCGTCGACAAACCGATGCGGGACCTGATGGTCGGGATATCCAAAGACGCTTTGGCGGAAGCCCAGGCGCAGGGCGCGGTGAGAAAAGATTATGTGATCTGCAGTATTTTCGTAATCAACAACGAGCGTGAAAAAAAGATCCACAAAGTCCTCGGATTCGCGAAAAAGATTTTTATTCCCTTGAATGAGAGCCCGAAGTGGGAAGAATTGAAAGGAGAATTTTAAGGGCTGATGGAAACGATTCGCGAGCTGTATCGTCTCGGATATGGCCCCTCGAGCAGCCATACGATGGGGCCGCGGACCGCGGTGGAAATGTTTCTCGCCCGCATCCCCCAATCGCCCGCGTACCGGGTGACGCTGTTCGGCAGCCTGGCCGCGACGGGGAAAGGGCATTTGACGGACCGGACGGTGAAGGAAGGCTTCGGCGACCGCCGCCTGGAGATCGTCTGGAAACCGGATGAATTTCTCCCGTTTCACCCCAACGCCCTTCGGTTCGAAGCCTTGGATGGGACAGGCGGGATAACCGCGTCCTGGACCGCCTATAGCGTCGGGGGAGGGAAGATCGTTGACGGCACGCCGGCCACGGCGCCCGTATCCATCTATCCCTTCCGGACGATGGAGGAGATCGTCAGGACCTGTCAGGAAAACGGGCGGACGCTCTGGGAAATCGTCGAAGAGGTCGAAGGGGCGGACATTTGGGATTTCCTGGCCGAGGTTTGGAAGACCATGTCCGTGGCCGTCCGCCGCGGTCTGAAAGCGGAAGGGCAGTTGCCCGGCGGATTGAACCTGGCCCGCAAGGCTCGATCGTATCATATCAAGGCCGGGATGTTCGGCCGGACGTCCAAGCGAACGGCCATGCTTTTCGCTTATGCCCTGGCCGTCGCGGAGGAAAACGCGGGCGGGGGGCTCATCGTCACGGCCCCGACCTGCGGCTCGGCCGGCGTCGTCCCGGCGGTCCTCTACCATTTGCAGAAAGAACACAAATTTTCCGACCGGGACATCCTGAAGGGCCTGGCGACGGCCGGATTAATCGGCAACCTGGCCAAGACGAACGCCTCGATTTCGGGCGCCGAAGTCGGTTGCCAAGGCGAAATCGGCGTCGCTTGCGCCATGGCCTCGGGGGCGGCGGCGCAGTTGTTGGGCGGGACAGTCGGCCAGGTCGAGAATGCCGCCGAGATGGGAATCGAGCACCACCTCGGCCTGACCTGCGATCCCGTCCTCGGCCTTGTCCAGATCCCCTGCATCGAGCGCAACGTCTTTGCCGCCTCGAGGTCGATCAGCCATGCCGCATACGCCCTGCTTTCGGACGGCCGCCATCGGATCAGCTATGACGAAGTCTTGGAGGCCATGCGCCAGACGGGGAAAGATCTTTCTGCCCGTTATAAAGAAACGGGGACGGGCGGGTTGGCGGTCGTAGACAAGGACTAGCGGTGAGACGTTCGCCTGCCTGGAAGACAAAAATAAGAGAGCGGCCGGGGATAAAAAAAAGAGATATCTAGGGGACGGGGCTTACGACCCGTCCCCACCTAGTATATTTAGCTTTTATCGATTCCGTAAGTTTTTCTGTAATTACTTGATTAATTCTATTTGGTAGACGAGTAACGTCGCCGGGGGGATGACGAACCGCTTTTCCCCTTCCCGCTGCTTGGCAAAGAAGCCGTTGTTCTTATAAGCCTGGTCGGCCGGGACGATCACTGTCCGCTTCTCGCCTTTCTTCATCGCCGCGATCTGGGCGTCGAAGCCTGGATTGATCCTGGTTTTCCCGATTTCAAACTCAAAGGCGGCCGGCGTCTCGCCCGGATAGGGGGTTCCGTTTTCGGCCGTACTGACGAAGGTCATCCCGCTCAGCAGGCATTTCCCCGAATAGGCGACCTGGACCTTGTCGCCCGCGGCGAACGGTTTCCCTTTGCCCTCGGCGTTGACGACATATTTCACTCCGTTTCCGCCATCGACGGCCAGCGGCCAGCCGGCGGTCACGGCCGCATCCTCGGCCGCCTTGCGGTCCGCATCTTCCTTTTTAACCCGGGCCCAGGCCTCGTCGGTCAACGTTTTGAAGGATTCGGTCGTCGGGCGGAAGGCTTTGGCCTTCTTTCCGACCCGGACGATCTTGACGGTCTGGATTTCGTCGCCCTGGACGATGGCCATCACGACATCGAGGCCCTGGATGACTTCGCCCCAGGCGGTGTAGATGCCGTCCAGATAGGTCCTGTCGCCGAGGGTGACGTACCACTGGCTGCCGTTGGTATGCGGGCCGCCGTTGGCCATGCCGACGGCTCCGGCTTTGCCTTGGGTGATTCCGGCGTAGATCTCGTTGGGGATGGAGTAGCCGAGGCCTTCATCGTTGCCGTTCTTGGGGGTGCCGCATTGGATGACATGGCCGGGGACGACCCGGTGCCATTTTGATCCGTCATAATAAGGCGTGCCGGCAGGGACGGCTCCGTTTTGGATCGTCCCCTCGGCCAGGCCGACGAAATTGGCCGCGGTCATCGGCGTGTGCTCGTAATCGATCCGGAAGACGAACAATCCCTTGCCGACGGTCGTGACCTCGGCGTAAAGGCCCTCGGGGTATTTGGGCGCAGCGCAGGCCGTAAAAAGAGCGGCCAGGGCGAGAGCGGCGACTCCGGCAATGGCATAATTTCGGGCGTGTCTCATGGGCTCCTCCTTGTTTCATCTTACTGGGGTCGGACCTCAGCAAGTCCTTTAATTATATAGAGTTACTGAGGTCCGACCCCAGTAAGTATGTCGACAAAATAATGATCGACGTCGACTTCGAACTCGTCCTTCTTCAGGCTGGTTTTCATGGTTTGCCAATCGGTCGTCGGCCGGAGGAGCTCCCATGAGCCTTTCCGTCCGGCCTTGACCGGCATGGCGAAGGCCGCGACGTCGGTTTTCCACCGATAGGATACGGTCCCCGCCGCTTCGTCGAATTTGAGCTCCAGGGCGGGAATCGCCAGGTGCCGCAGGTACTGGTCGAAGATCGGGCGGAGGTCCATCCCCGTCCCGGCGTTGAAGAACCGGATGACGTCCTCGGTGGTGATGTTGTGATATGCGAAACGGTTATAGAATTCGCGCACCAAAGCCCACCACTTGGCGTCGTTGTCGACGACGTTCCGGAGGGTGTGAATGAACAGGGCGCCCTTGAAGTACATGTCCTGGGGGGGATAATAATTGATGTCGGGCGGTCCGACGATCGGCTGGCGGTTGCGGACCTTCGACTTGTAGCCGTTGATATACGGGAGGGCGTCGTCATAGCCGAACATGTGTTCGACGTAGATGGCCTCCATGTACGTTCCCCAGCCCTCGTGGATCCACATGTCGCAGATGTCGGCCGCTGTGACCGCGTTTCCGAACCATTCATGGGCGCTTTCGTGGATGATGATGAAGTCGAACTTCAGGCTGACTCCGACCCCGGTCCAGTCCCGCTCGAGGTAGCCGTTGGCGAACTTGTTGCCGTAGGTCACGGCCGACTGGTGCTCCATCCCCGCATAGGGGACCTGGATCAGCTTGTAGCCGTCCTCGGGGAAGGGGTACGGGCCGAAGTACTTCTGGAAGCATTCGATCATCGGCTTGGCTTGGGCGAACTGGCTCCGGGCTTTTTCCAGGTCCTCGGGCAGACAGAAGAAATCCATCGTCAGGTCGCCCAGCCGGTCCTCGAAATGAACGTAGGTTCCGATATTGAGGGAAACGGAGTAATTATTGATGGGATAGTGGATCGTCCAATCCCAGCGGGTATAGCCGTCGCCGAGGTCGGTTTTGCCGGCGAACCGGCCGTTGGAGACGTCGGTCAGGCCGTTGGGGACGGAAACGCGCAAACGCATGTTCTCGACTTCGTCGGTCTGCTGTTCCTTGTTCGGCCACCAGGTCATGGCCCCCGATCCTTGGCAGGACGTCGTGATCCAGGGCCGACCGGCGGGATCCGTCCCGAAGGAGACGCCGCCGCGCCGGCGGTCTTCGGTCGCTTGGCCGGAAAAAAGGAAGTCGATCGCGACGACCGCGTCTTTCTTGAGAGGCTTGGGGAAATCGACAAATACCGCGTCGTATTCGCGGGTGTAGGCGAGGTCGACGCCTTCGAAGGCGATTTTCTCGACCTTCAGGGCGGCGATCAGGTCGAGCTGGATGCGCGAATCGTCTTTCAGCATTTTGAAGCGGATCGTGTTTTTTCCCCTCCAGGCCTTGGCCTCGGGATCGACCCGGACATCGAGGTCGTAGGACAGGAGGTCGTTATTGGCCCGGAACGGGCCGTAGGCGCCGCGAAGGGCTTCCGCCTTGGGGTCAGGCGCCGGACGGACCGGCTTCTGCTGAGGCGGCTTGGGTTTGTCCGGCGGAGGGGTGATTTGGGCCGAAGCCGCGGTGAAGGACGCCGCAGCGAAAAGGACCAGCGAAACAAGGACGCGGAACGGGGAAGCGTTTTTCAGTCGCATGGAGCCCGCCTTATCGGTCTTTCTCCGCCGGTTGCTCGCCGGCACGAGGGGCTATCGTATGCCAGTCTATCCGACCCGTCAACGGCCGCCCGGAAAAGTCCCTGTCGTTGACTTTGTTCGTCGTTCGCGCGTATTCTGGATTCACAGCTTGAGGAGCGTTTTCGTGAAATATAGTCATTTGGGGATCCCCACGAATGTCCCGCAGGAAGGCGAGACTTACCTTGAGCGGCTCGACATTTTCTTTACCGACCACGAACGCAACCCCTTCGGCATCCAGTGGATGAGGTACGGCCCGCAATGCCCGTTGCCGGAGCTGGTGAAAACGGTGCCGCATATCGGGTTTGAAGTCGAGGATCTGGAGAAAGCCCTGCAAGGCCAGGACGTCATCATTGCGCCCAACAGCCCCTCGCCCGGAGTCGTCGTGGCGTTCGTCGTCATCGACGGCGCCCCGGTCGAGCTGCTGCAGTACGTGAAATAAGGGGGAATCAAATGCTGGATTCGTTTTTCGACCGGCTTCTCCGTCTCGTGTTTCCCGAAAGGAAATCGAAAGGGTACCTACCCGATTTTTTTATGATTTTCGCCGTTTTGCTCCTGGCCGACGTGATTCTCGGCGCTTTGGGATCGGCCGGGCCGGTTTTCAAATGGATTTTTCTCGCGGTCAACATTCCCTTCGGAGCGATCTTCATCTGGATGGAATCATCTTACGTCGGGGACGCCGCGTATCTGCTCGGCATCAGAGTCGGCGAGATCGGGGGAGGGATTGTTTTTCTCTTCGTCGTTCTAGCCCAAAGCATGTTGTATCTATTCCTCTACGAACGTTTGATCAAGAAACGCATTCGGCCCGTCGTCCGGGCTGCAGCGTCGCAGTGAGGGCGTCCCGGTCATGCTGATTGATGTGCATTCCCATCTGAACGGGTACGACCTGCTGAACCAGGGGGCGCTGGAGGCCGTCCTGGCCGAAATCGAATACCATCATATTTTTACCATTTCCAATTCTACGGACCTTCCGTCCTATCGGCGAAACCTGGAAATCGCCCGCATGTGCAGCCTGGTCCTTCCCATTTTCGGCATCCATCCCTGGTATGCTCCGGACTATGCCGGCCGCCTCTCCGAGCTGCGGGACGCCGTCGATCAAAGCCCGATGATCGGGGAAATCGGGCTCGATCATCACTTCGTCCAGGACCGGGCCGCTTATGAAGCACAGGAGAAGGTCTTCGTGTATTTTCTGCAGGCGGCTGTCGATCAGGACAAAATCGTCATCCTCCACACCAGGGGAGCCGAGCGGGAGACGCTGGCTCTTCTGAATCGGCACCATGTACGGCGGATGATCGTCCATTGGTACTCGGGGTCTTTGAAAATCCTGCGGGAGCTGGAATTCCTGGGCGCCTACTTTTCCGTCGGAGTCGAGGCTTTTTATTCGGCGAACTTCCAGGACATCATCAAGGCGATCCCGCCGGACAGGCTGTTAACCGAAACAGACAATCCCGGCGGGCCAAAGGAATTCCTCGGACGACCCGGATCGCCGGTTCTGGTGAGGGACGTCGTCCGGAAAGTGGCCGAGATCCGGCGGGCGAGCGAGGACGCCGTCCTCCACGTGGCCCGGGCCAATCTCCTGATGTTGATGCGCGGGGATCCGCGTTTGTCGGATGCTGCCCGGTTAATTAAAAGAGAGGACGCAGCCGTGAATTTCTGAACGGGGAGATGCGTTCGTCCCCGTCGCCCCCCCCTCAACGGATGAACCGGTCGACGTAGTCCCGGAGCTTTTCCAGGGCCTCGGGAAAGTTCCGGCGGCCGAAGCCGACCCGGAAATGATTCCCTTCGTATCCATACCGATCGGCCGGGAGCAACAACACGCCTTTTTTTTCGAGAAGGTCGGCGCAGAAATCGGCGGATTTGATTTCGCCTTTTAAGCGGGGAAAGCCGATCGTTCCGGCTTTGGGCCGTTTCCATTCGAAGAGGTCGGCCTGATCGGCGAAAAAAGAATCGAGCCGCTTCAGATTCTCCCCGATCAAGTCGAGGTTGCGCTTGAGGATCCGGTCCTTAGCCCGGAGAGCCATGAGGGCCAGGATTTCGCTCGGGGCGCTGCTGCAGATGGTCGTGTAGTCCTTGTAGGAAGCAAACCCTTTCAATAGGTCGGCGTCCTGGGTCGTCAGCCAACCAATGCGCAGCCCGGCCAGGGCAAAGCCCTTGGAAAGGCCGGAGAGGGAAATGGCCTTCCGGGACATGTCGCAGGCGGACGGCAACCGGTCGCGCTCGTCGTACTCGAGGAACCGGTACATCTCGTCGGAAAAAAGGACGATGTCTTTCCGCTCGGCGATCTCCGTGATCTTGGCCAGATCGGTCCGCGAAATCGTCGCCCCGGTGGGATTATGGGGGAAATTGATGACGATCAGCTTCGTCCGGGGGTTGATCAGGCTCGCCAGGTCGTTGATGTCAAAAGCCCAACCCTTTTGCTCCCGGGGCAGCCATTCCGAGACCTCCCGCCCCAGGAAGGCGGCGATCTCATGTAGGGATTGGTACGCAGGGTAGGTGACGATGACGTGGTCCCCTCGCTCCAGGATCGTGGTCATGGCGATCAGGATCCCTTCTTCCGGGGTTACGACAAGGGCCTGGTCCGGAGAGATGTTTTTATACAGCCGGGAGATCTCCTCGCGTAAAAGCCGATGCCCTTGGGACTCCGTGTATCCCAATCCGAGATCCGCCCATAGCGTCCGCGTCTTCTCGTCGGCCATGGCCAGGAGCTCGCTCATCGCGAGGGGCTCACAGTCCGAGGCGCACATGTTGATCGGCGCGGAAAACTCGTGTTCGGCGAAGAACCGTTCCAGCTTAAAAGGTTTGATTTTCATCTTCTTGAATTCGCTCCGGGTTCAAGCATATTATCACGTTAGGCTCATGATGAAAATCCTTTGGCGCTACCTCAAGCCTTTCCGCTGGCTTGTCCTTTTGACCATGGTTCTGGCCGGAGCGGCCCAGCTCCTGGCCCTGGTCGATCCGGTGATTTTCGGCAAGATCATCGATGAATACGCCCTGAATGCGGGAAACAAGACGGAACGCGAGCTGGTCGCCGGAGCGGTGTTCTGGCTGACAATCGCGGTCGTCGTGGCGATGGCGGCCCGGTTGGCCAAGGTCGTCCAGGAATACGTTCTTCGCCTGGTCGTCCAGAAGTTCGGGATGCAGGTCTTCAACGACGGCCTGAAGCAAACCCTCCGACTGAGCTACGAGGAATTCGAGGAGCAGCGCAGCGGCGAGACGGTCTCCATCCTTCAGCGAACGCGGCGGGACACCGAAATGTTCATCAGCGCGGTCATCAATGTCCTGTTCGCCTCGATCGTCGGCTTTGGATTCCTCATTTGGTACGCGGTCACGAAGCACTGGGCCCTGGTTCCGGTGTTTGCCGTCGGCGTCCTTCTCCTGGGCGGGCTGACGGGCCTTCTCAGCCGGAAGATCAAAACGGTTCAGCGGTCCATCTTCCGGGAAAACGCGAAGATGGGCGGAAGCATCACCGAGTCGCTCCGGAATATCGAGCTGGTCAAGAGCCTGGGCCTGGTCAAGAGCGAGGTGGGGCGTTTTCGGGGATTGACCCGGAAGATCTTCGAGCTGGAGATGGACAAGGTCCGAAAAGTCCGGACGCTGGCGTTTTTGCAGGGGACGACGATCAACATCCTCAAACAGTCCATCCTTTTTATTTTGCTGTGGCTCATTTTCCGCAAGATTCTGTCCACCGGCGAGCTGATCTCCATGCAGTTCATCACCAGCACGATCTTCGGGCCGCTGCAGGAGCTGGGCCAGATCATCCTCGCCTACCGCGAGGCCGAGGCCTCCCTCCGGAATTTCGACGCCTTGATGAAAAAGCCCGTCGAGTTCCGCCCCGAGGAACCGGTCGAGATCGGGCAGATCGACCGCCTGGAGTTTCGGGACGTGGTTTTCCAACACAAAACCGCAACCGAAAGAGCCATTGACGGTATCTCCTTTTCGGCCAAGGTCGGCGACGCCATCGCCTTCGTCGGCCCCTCCGGCTCGGGGAAATCGACTCTGGTGAAGCTTTTAGTGGGATTGTACCGGCCCCGGTCCGGCGATATCCTGTTCGACGGGATCTCGAGCCGGGACATCCGCTATAACCGCATTCGCAGGCAGATCGGCTTCGTCACCCAGGAGACGCAGCTGTTTGCCGGGACCATCAAGGATAACCTTCAGTTCATCAAGCCGGACGCGACCGATGAGGAGATGCGGATCGCCCTGAACAAAGCCTCTTTCGGCGGCGTCCTCGCCCGGGCGGGAAAAGGCCTGGACTCGCTCCTCGGGGAGGGAGGGACGAAGCTCTCCGGCGGGGAAAAGCAACGCCTCTCCATCGCCCGGGCCTTGATCCGCAATCCCCGCCTTCTCATCTTCGACGAGGCCACCTCATCGCTGGACAGCCTGGCCGAGGAGGAGATCACCGAGACGATCGCCAAAATCGCCTCCGAACAGAATCAGATCATCATCTCCATCGCCCATCGGCTCAGCACCATCATGCACGTCGACCGGATCTATGTTCTGGAAAAAGGCCGGATCGTCGAGACCGGCACGCACCAGGAGCTTGTGGAGCTCAAGGGCTTGTATTACGCCATGTGGCGCCAGCAGATCGGCGAGCGGCCGCGGGCGGTCCCGCTGAAGCCGCCGGCAACAGCGAACCTTTCGCCCGCCGAGGAAGACGCCGGCTGATTTCGGCTTGAGTATTTCTTTCCACCACTGAGATGTGCGGGGAGTAAGAAGCGTCTTATATAGCAAGGGGGTGTTTAAGATCACAATTTGTGATCTTAAACGGTTCGTAATTGTAAATTTCAATGTGCGACTTCGAGTAAAAGGGGGGGGAATGGCTTATCAGGGTCTTATTCCCGTTGAACGCATTGAACGGGTCATCCTCGTGCTACGCGGTCAAAAAGTCATGCTCGACAAGGATTTATCGGCGTTATATGGAGTCGACGTAAGGACGCTGAATCAGGCCGTAAAACGCAATGTCGCCCGCTTTCCGAAAGATTTCATGTTTCAGCTGAGTGATGAAGAGACGAATGCTTTGAGATCACAATTTGTGATCTCAAAGCAAAATGGGAAAGGCGGTCGCCGTTTCTTGCCCTATGCCTTCACCGAACAGGGCGTGGCCATGCTTTCCAGTGTTCTTCGCAGCCCCCGCGCGGTCCAGGTGAACATAGAAATCATGCGGGCGTTTGTGCGCTTGCGGCAGATGCTTCAATCCAATGTCGTGCTTGCCCGAAAGCTTGCCGCTCTCGAGAAAAAGTACGATGCCCGATTTAAAATCGTCTTTGACGCGATCCGCGCGCTCATGACCCCGCCGGCGAGGCCCAAACGCCGAATCGGTTTCGGTTCCTGAAAGCCCCCTCGGTCCGGTTAAATATGGGATCACAATTCTCGACTATGAATTTGGAATTGGTATTCTCGAAATTGGGGATTGATATACTAGGTGCCGATTTGTTGGTGTTGACAATCAAACAGAAAGTAATTACAGTTATTACATGAAAGCAAGGGAGATTAAAGTCGCCAGGATCGGGAACTCCCGCGGGGTTCGATTACCGGCGGAGTCGCTGCGCCGGTACCGGATCGGGGACTCCGTCATCATGGAAGAAATGACCGAGGGAATTCTGCTCCGCCCGACCGGCCCTCCCGTCGAGAAGCTCTCCTGGGCGGAGACCGCCCGGGAAATGGCCGCTTCTCGCGAGGACTGGAGCGAGTGGGATGCGGCGGATTCCGACGGGTTGGACGAAATTCCCTGGGAGTCCCGGCCAACCCACCGGGTCGCTGAGAAAAAATCGAAATACGCGGCCAGGCCGGATTCCCGTTCGCGACGCGGCGGCCCTAAATGAAGCGCTACGAAATCCGGTGGGCTTCCCTCGATCCGGCCCACGGCGCGGAAATGGCCAAGACGCGCCCGGTTGTCATTGTCAGTCTCGATGTTTTGAACGAACGCCTTCAGACGGTGACGGTTTGCCCCCTGACAAGCCGCCTGCATCCCGGCTGGCGATCACGCCTGGCCGTGAAGCTGGCCGGCCGAGACGCGGAAATCGCCGCGGATCAGATTCGGACGATCAGCAAATCTCGCCTGGGTGATAAGGCCGGTGCGCTTTCCGACCATGAAGCCGCTGCCCTGCGCCGCCTCATCACTGAGATGTACGGGGAATAAAAACGTCTTATATACTGGGGGGTCTTTAAGGTCACAAATTGTGACCTTTAAGAACGGTCGAGGCCAGCATCGGAAATTTCTCCCCTATGCCTTCACAGAACCTTCGCAGCCCCCGTGCAGTCCAGGTGAACATTATCCCAGGGCAACAGGCGGTTTGACATCGTCGGAATCGCCGGCATAAACTCCGGCTTGGCTTTAAAATATGTCGATGACCCTCGATGAATTATTTGCCGGACACGATGAATCACGCCGGTTGTTCGATGTCCTGCAAACCGCCGTTTCGAGCGTCGGTCCCTCGACTCTCCGGGTCACGAAAAGCCAGGTTGCCTTCCGTCGCCATCGGGCCTTCGCCTGGGCCTGGCGGCCCGGAAAATACCTGGCGGGAAAGCGGCCTCCGTTGGTATTGTCCATCGCCCTCAGGCGTCGCGACGACTCCAAGCGCTGGAAAGAGGTCATCGAGCCGGCCCCCGGATGGTTCATGCATCACCTGGAGCTGAGAAAAGCTCAGGAGATCGACAGCGATGTCCTCCTCTGGCTGCGCGAAGCGTGGTCGGAGGCCGGCGGAAAAAATTGACACCTGAAATGCCCCGAAATACACTTCGGACATGCGCATCGCCCTCCTCTCGGACATTCACGGGAACCTGTCCGCCCTCGAAGCCGTCGCGGCCGACATCCGCCGCCGCGGCGTCGATCGCGTCCTGAACCTGGGCGACAACCTGTCGGGGCCCCTGCTCCCCCTGGAAACGGCCCGATTTCTCATGGCCGAGGATTGGCTCACCTTGGCGGGCAACCATGAGCGTCAACTCCTTACCCAAGGCCCCGGTCAAAGATGCGCCTCGGACGAATACGCCCATTCGCGGCTCACGAAGACAGAGATTCAATGGCTTCTTTCTCTGCCGGCCATGTTGCGGCCTTTTCCCGACGTCTTTGCCTGCCACGGTACGCCCGCCCACGATGACCGGTATTTCCTCGAAACAGTCGAACGAGGCCGGATAAGACCAGCAAGCCCATCCGAAATCGAGGAACGCCTCGGGAACGAAACCGCACCGTTGGTTGTCTGCGGACACACCCATACGCCGCGAGCCATACGAACCCGTCGCGGGATCATCGTCAATCCAGGAAGCGTCGGCCTTCCTGCATACGAAGACGAGCTACCCGAACCCCATGTCGTGGAAACGGGATCGCCGGACGCGCGATACGCGATCGTCGAGAAATCAAGAGACGGATGGATCGTGTCCCTGTTTTCTGTGCCTTACGACTTCAAGCCCATGGCCGACATGGCGAAATCGCGCGGCCGCCTCGATTGGGAGCGGGCCCTGCTCACGGGTTACATGCGTTGACATCATATCTCCGCGAGCCGGCCAGGACCGGGGCCGGCCGCTTCGTCGGATTGACACGTTCTCTTTCCCTACATACACTTTGACCATGCGAATCAACCTGAGCAGTGTGATGGTCGACGACCAGGCCAAAGCCCTGGCCTTCTATACGGATGTCCTGGGCTTCGTGAAGAAAGCCGACGTCCCGGTGGGAGAGGAGTATCGCTGGCTGACGGTTGTCTCGCCAGAGGGAGAAGACGACATTGAGCTGGTATTGGAGCCGATGGGCTTCCCTCCCGCGAAAATCTACCAGAAGGCGCTTTATGACGCGGGAATACCGGTCACCTCGTTCGACACAAAGGACATCAAGGGCGATTACGAGCGGCTCAAGGCGAAAGGCGTGGCCATCCGGGGCGAAATCCAGTTTTTAGGCCCGGTCACCACGCTGATGTTCGAGGATACCTGCGGGAATCTTATCCAGCTTGTCCAGCAGGAGGAAGGTTGAACGCGCTCGATGGAAATCGATAAAACCCTTTATGTCACGAACCGCCGGGAGTGGCGGGCCTGGCTGAAGAAGAATTACAAGGCCGAAAAATCCATCTGGCTCATCTTCTATAAGAAGGATTCGGGAAAGCCCCGGATCCCCTACAACGACGCGGTCGAGGAAGCCATCTGCTTTGGCTGGATCGACAGCACCATCAAGAAAATGGATGAGGAGCGTTTCGCCCAGAGGTTCTCAAGACGGAATCCCAAGAGTCCCTATTCCCAGGCGAACACCGAGCGTCTGCGGGCGATGATAGCCAAGGGGAAGGTCGTCAAGGATGTTTTAGAGACCTACGGTGTTCCGGCCGAGGAGAAATTCAAGGTTCCTCCGGACATCCTTAAAGCTATCAAAGCGGACAAGGATGCTTGGACGAACTTCCAGAAACTTACCCCCTCCTATATCCGGATCCGCGTCGGTTTTATCGTCCGTTCCAGAAGCCACCCCGATTTTTTTAAGAAACGGTTGGATTACTTCGTAAAAATGACCGCCAAGGGCAAAACATTCGGCTTTGGGGGAATTGAGAAGTATTATAAATAACGCGGCTTGCGACGCCTTATCTCCTTGATTATATTAACAATTAGGCTTGGGTAAGCCTATTGTCCGGTAATTAGTGGTGAGGTGAAACATGAATCCCATATTGCTCTTTATAGCCGCCGGGATGACCGGATTGTGGGGAATAGCCCACCTTTTCGCCACGAAGGGGGTCATTGCGGGCTTCGGCGACCTCAAATCGGATAATAAGCGAATCATCACGATGGAGTGGATCGTCGAAGGCATTGCTCTCATCTCTCTCGGCGCGTTCGTCGCCGCGGCCGCCCTGATCGATCCTGTATCTCCCGTTTCTACCGCGATTTATGCGGTGGCGATCGGCGCCCTTGTCGTTCTTGCCGTCGTCTCCCTTTTTACCGGCTTCAGGATTGCTTTCCTGCCGTTCCGGCTTTGCCCGTTCATCTTTATGGCCTCGGCCATTCTGATTGCGGTGGGGGCCTGGCTCTGAAATATTAACCCTCTCCAATATGCTATAATTCGGCCGAAATGGACGCGCCCCGCCTGTTCGCCGACGATCCCACGACGCCGATGATGGAGCAGTATTTCCGGATCAAATCGGCCCACCCGGACGCGATCTTGTTCTACCGGTTGGGCGATTTCTACGAGATGTTCTACGAGGACGCGGCCGTCGGCTCGCGGGTCCTCGAGATAGCCCTGACGTCGCGGCAAAAGGTCCCGATGTGCGGGGTGCCCTACCACGCCGTCGCCCAGTACTCGGCCAAGCTTCTCCGCCGGGGCTACAAGGTGGCCATCTGCGAGCAGGTCGAGGACCCGAAGACCGCTAAAGGTGTAGTCAAGCGCGAAGTCATCAAGATCTTGACGCCCGGAACTGCGGTCGAGGTCGATCCCGAAGCGGCCAAGGAGAATGTCTATATTGCCGGCCTGATTTTCGACTCCGAGGGCTGGGGCTTGGCTCTCATCGACCTTTCCTCGGGGGAGATGCGGGTGTTGGAGGGTACGGCCGCCGAAACGAAGCGCCTCACCGACGAGCTGGCTAAGGCCTCTCCCAAGGAAATCGTCCAGCCGGAAGGGGAGGAGAGCGCGGCTGCGCCCTTCCTAAAAAACAGCGATTTGAAATCGATCGTCCGGAGCCAGGTCGAACCGTGGGCTTTCGATTTTACTCAAGCCAGGCATTTTCTGCTCGAGCATTTTAAAGTCTCGACCCTGGCCGGCTTCGGGCTGGAGGGAAAAACGCGGGCCGTTGCCTCGGCCGGAGGCCTGCTGTTTTACCTGAAAAGAGTCCGGAAGGATTCTCTCGCCCTCGTCCACCGGTTGTCATACCTTCCGGCCGGCGACGCCTGCGTTCTCGACCCGGCCACAATTCGAAACCTCGAGCTGGTCCGAAACCTCCGTGACCAGAAAGTCGAACACTCGCTTCTGGATGTCATCGATTTCACCGTGACTCCGATGGGCGGGCGCCTGCTTCGGAACCGTCTTCTGGCCCCGCTCCTCGATCCGGCGGAAATCGGCCGGCGCCTGGACTCAGTCGGCGAGCTGCTCAACGAAACGATCCAAAGGACGGAAATCCGCGAAATCCTCAAGGGGATCCTGGACTTGGAGCGCTTGACCGGGAAGATCGCCCTGGCTGCGGCCCACCCGCGCGACTTCGTCGCCCTGAAACGCTCGCTCCTGCCGCTCCCCGGCCTTCTCAAGCTCCTTGCCCCGCTGGCCTCCGCCTTGCTTTCGGAGATCCGGGCCGGATGGGATAGCGCCGAGGACACGGCGGCTCTTCTTGAAAAGGCCATATTGGACGAACCGGCGTTTCTCCTGACCGAGGGCGGATTGTTCAAGGACGGCTATAGCCCCGAGCTCGATGAGCTGCGGGCGATCAGCCGCTCCGGAAAATCGTTTATCTCCATGATCGAAAAGCGGGAGAGGGACCGAACCGGTATTTCGTCGCTCAAGGTCCGCTTCAACCGGAACTTCGGGTATTTCATCGAAGTTACGAAGTCCAACTTGAGCCAGGTCCCGTCAGATTACTACCGCAAGCAGACCCTGGTTTCCTCAGAGCGGTTTCTCACGCCCGAGCTCAAAGAATACGAGGACAAGGTCCTCCACGCCGAAGAGCGGATCGGCGAGCTCGAATTCAAGCTGTTCGGCGAGCTTCGGGAAACCGTGGCCAGGGAATCGCCCCGGCTGCTGGCCATCGCCTCGGCGATCGCCCGTCTCGACGTCCTGACGGCGCTTTCCGAGCTGGCCGCCCGGCGCGATTACGTCCGTCCCGAAGTCGACGGCGGCGATCTCCTGGAAATCCGCGACGGCCGGCATCCGGTGGTCGAAACGATGGGGCTGGAGCCTTTCATCCCCAACGACACCCACCTGGACCAGGGCGAGGACCAGATCCACATCATCACCGGGCCGAACATGGGCGGAAAATCGACGTATCTCCGCCAGACGGCCTTGATCGTCATCCTGGCCCAGATGGGGTCGTTTGTCCCGGCGAAATCGGCTCATGTTGGAGTCGTCGACCGGATCTTCACCCGGATCGGGGCCATGGATTTCCTGAGCGTCGGCCAGTCGACCTTCATGGTCGAGATGATCGAGACGGCGGCCATCCTTCACAACGCCACGCCCCGCTCGCTCATCCTGCTGGACGAAATCGGGCGGGGGACAAGCACCTTCGACGGCCTGAGCCTGGCCTGGGCCGTGGCCGAATACCTCCATGACCGCGAGGAGGTCCGGGCGAAAACACTTTTTGCCACCCATTACCATGAGCTGACCGAGCTGGCCTTGACCCATCCCCGGATCAAGAACGCTCACGTCACGGTCAAGGAATGGAAGGACGAGATCGTTTTTCTGCGGAAAATCGCCTCCGGCCCCTCCGACCAGAGCTATGGCATCCATGTGGCCAAACTGGCCGGGATCCCGGCCCCGGTCGTCGTCCGGGCCCGGGAAATCCTCTTCAACCTGGAGAAGCGGGAGCTGGACGAAGCGGGGCGACCGCGGCTGGCCGTATCCGAAACTAAAAAGCTGGAACCCGGCCAAGGATTGCTGTTCACCGACGACCGGGAGCTGGCCGCTTTCCGGGAGATCCGCGAGGTGCTGGAAGGTTGCGACCCGTCGCGCCTGACCCCCCTTGAAGCGCTCACCCTGCTGGACCGCCTGGTCGGAAAAGTTCGGGAGGTATCCTCGAAGTAGTATCGGCCTCCCGCGGATCAGCGGGGAAAGATCCCGAGAAGGGCCGGGTCGGTTTCCTGACGGGAAGCCAGCGACCAGCCGAAGAATTCTTCATCCCTTTCGCGTTTTTGCAAAATCTCGAATGAGGCAAGGGCGCGGTTGACGTCGGGAATCGCCTCGGGCGACGGACCAAAATCGGGGCCGAGGAGGAAACCGGCGCGGACCAGGCGTTCCCGGACATCCCGGCGTTTTGAAAGCACGCCGTCCGCGACAGGGGGAGCCGATGCCGGTCCGGGTTCGCCGACCGGCAAGCGCGCCGAAATCATCGGGGCGGCCGGCGTGCTCCGGCGCAAAGGCGGGAGGATAAAGAACGCCAGGATGATTCCAGCGACGGCGGCCGCCGTGACAACGGAATGTGCCGGCTGGAACGCTTCCCTCCGGCGGGCCCCGGCGGCCGTCGACCCGACTGTCTCCAAGCGTGCCGGAAGCAAGGCTTCCAGCCCTCGGATCAGGCGGCTTTCGTCCCGGACAATGATCGCCACGAACCGCGAATCCCGCTTGCAAGCCGGGCATCGCCGGAGATGCCCGCGGATGTCCTTTTTTTTCGGCCGGGAAAGCCTCTTTCGATGATATTCCAGAAGGACGTCCGGGGCGACGCACTCGGACGTCCGGCCGTCTCCTTCCGTTCTCGTCACATCCTCGTTCATGAACGCCATCCTCTATCTTTAAAGACCCTTCGCAGGTCGCGAATTCCCCGCTCGTAAAGCGTATATGTTTTTTTCCGGGACCATTTCCGTTCCGCCGCGATTTCCTGAAGGGACTGCCCGGTCATCGACATTTCCAGGACAGTCCGCCGGGACGCCATCAGTGAATCCAAGGCGGTTTGGACCTCTTCGATGAGTCTCCGGCGCCGATCGTTCTCGCGGGCGACTCCGGCCGGGAATTCGGCCAGGGCCCGAGAATCGGGGGAGGACAGAAACTCCCGTTCGCGGATCGTTTTTTGAAGCTGATTGACGACGATCGAGTCGACGATTTTCCGGATATAGGCGGCCAGGAATTCGATGTCGCGCCCGCCGTCGAGGACTTTCCAGAGCCTGATCCTGGCTTCCTGGAGGCAATCCTCGATCTCGGTTCCGGCCGGCAGGCCTCGATGGCGCAGGAGGAAGGACCGGATCAGACGTTCACACCGTTCCACCGTCTGTTCGATTCCGTCGTCTGCGGCGTTCATTCTTCCGCATATTCCAACATCGTCCGGGCGGGAAAAGTTGCGTGGGGAATTTCCCTTCCGCCGCCGGTCTAGAGGAGTGGATCGAAAAAAAGGAGACATCATCATGCGCGAAAAAATGCGGCGGTTGGCCATGATCGGACTTGCGATCGGAGCCCTCGCTTCCTGGGCCGCGGCCCAATCCAAGCTGGGAACCGTCAATTCGAAAGACATTTTCGAAAAATCGGCCGAAGGAAAAAGGGTCCTGGCCCGGCTTCGGGAGGCCGACCAGAAAAACTCGGAGGCGATCGGCAAGCTGGACGCGGAGATCCAGGGACTCCAGACGCGGCTCAATACCCAACGGCTGACCTTGAGCGAGGATGCGGTCCTTCAGCTCTCGGCTGACGTAGACAGGAAGACGACCGAGCGAAAGCGGAAAGCCGAAGACGCGGCTTCCACCTTCACCGGTCTTCGCGACCGGCTCTTCCGGACTGTCCAGGTGGAATTGCTGGCGATCATCGGAATGATCGGCAAGGAGCTCGGTTACGACTTGATCCTCGACATCGGAAACGGCGAGGCGGCATACGCCAATCCGGCGATCGACCTGTCGGCGGAGGTGATCAAGCGATACGACGCCTCCAAGGCGCCGGCCAAGAGCGCCTGACGGCTTTTAAACGTTCCTTGACCGGAATTCTTGTGGGGCTTATTATGATTAAGTAAAGGGAACGGCGGTCCGAGGAGCGAGGCCATGCTGGATGACGGGCAAAAGCTTCTCCTGCTGGTCGAGGATGAGGCGATCATCGCCATGGCCGAGAAGGCCACCCTGGAAAAGTACGGTTATGGGGTGCGGATCGTCTTCAATGGCGCGGCGGCGGTGGCCGCCGCCGCGGCCGGGCCCGATATCGACTTGGTCCTCATGGATATCAACCTGGGTTCGGGCCTGGACGGCACCGAAGCCGCGGCCCTCATCCTCAAGGACCGTGACCTCCCGATCGTTTTCCTGTCGAGCCACATCGAACCGGAGATCGTAGCCAAGACCGAAAAAATCACCTCCTATGGTTATGTGGTGAAAGATTCCAGCGGCACGGTTCTGGACGCCTCGATCAAGATGGCCTTCAAGCTTTTCGACGCGAAAATCAGGGAAAAGGAAAAAGAGGATGCCCTGCGGGAGGGCGAAGAACGCTACCGGGCGATTTTCGACCATTCCCCCGATGCGATCTTGCTCACGGCGCCGGACGGCGCGATCTTGGCTGTCAATGCTTCCGCCGAGCGCTTGTTCGGCCGGTCCGCGGAGGAACTCGCGCGAATCGGGCGGGGCGGGATTATCGACTCCACGGATCCACGCCTGGCGGCGGCCCTCGAGGAACGCGCCCGAACAGGCCGTTTCTTCGGGGAGCTGATGTTTGTTCGAAAGGACGGATCGAAATTTCCCGCCGAATCGTCTTCCATCGTTTTCCATGACCGGGAAGGCCGCGCCCGGACGAGCATGGTCATCCGCGATATCACCGAGCGGAAACGAGCGGAGGAGGAGCTTCGCAAACGCAATCGATACATTGAGAGCATTCTGGACAACATGCCGATCGGATTCGCGGCCAACACGATCGACGACGGCGCCGTCCGCTACATGAACGACCTGTTTACCGAGATCTACGGCTGGCCGCGGGATATTCTTACCGACGTCGACCATTTTTTTGCCAACGTCTATCCCGGCCCGGAGGGGGATGCGCTTAAAGCCCGCGTCTTGGACGATATGAGAAGCGGCGATCCCGGGCGCATGGCCTGGGATGACTTGCAGATCACGACCCGAGCGGGAGAGCGGCGGTTTATTTCGGCCCGGAACATCCCCATCCTGGAGCAGAACTTGATGGTCTCGACGGTCTGGGACACGACGCGGATTCATGAATCCCAGGAGGCGTTGAAGGCCGGTGAGCGCGTCTTCCGGTCGCTCTTTGAAAACATGCTCAACGGAAGCTTCTACGGCCGGATGGTCCATGATCCCGAGGGGCGTCCCGTCGATTTCGTCTTTGTCTCGGTCAACAAGGCCTTCACCTCCATGACGGGATTCGCCGACGTCACCGGAAAGGCGACATCCGAAATCCTTCCCGGCTTTATCGAGTCGGAGCCCTGGATTCTCGAATACCTCGAGCGGGTGGCCGGAGGCAGCAAACCCGAGAATCTCGAGGTGTATATCCGGATGTTGAACATGTGGGTGGCCGCCTCCGTTTACTGCCCAGAGAAGGGCAGTTTCGTCGCCGTCTTCGACAACATCAGCGAACGACGGAAGGCGGAGGACGCCCTCCGCGAAGCCGAGGCCCGTTTCCGCCTGCTCTTCGAGCAATCGTCCGACGGAATCGTCATCCTCGATCCGGAAACGATGCGATTCCTGGAATTCAACGAAACGGCCCACCGGCAGCTGGGATATACCCGCGAGGAATTCGCCCGGCTGGCGATCCCCGACATCGAGGCTATGGAGACGGCGGGAGCAGACCCGGGGCACGGTCGACGGCGGTTATCCGCGAAGGTCTCAGGGAGTTCGAAACCAGGCATCGGGCCAAGGGGGGAGAGACTCGAAATGTTCTGGTGCGGGCGCGCTACACGGCGCTGGGCGACCGGGCGATCTACCATTGCGTTTGGCGCGATATCACCGAGCGAAAAAGAGCGGAGCAGGCGCTCCAGGCGAGCGAGGAACGGTTACAGGACATCCTCTTCAGCATGGCCGACTGGGTCTGGGAGGTGAATGCCGCCGGCGTTTACACCTACAGCTCGGCCAAAGCCGACGCGCTCTTCGGCCGATCCGGCAAGGAGATCATCGGGAAAACGCCGTTCGACTTGATGCTGCCGAAAGAAGCGGAGCGGATCAGGCCGATCTTCGGCGAGATCGTCGCCCGCAAAGGGGTCATCAAGGACTTGGAAAATTGGAACATCGGACGGGATGGCCGGATCATCTGCCTGCTCACCAACGGCGTGCCCATCCTGGACGAGAAGGGAAACCTCAAGGGCTACCGCGGCGTGGACAAAGACATCACGGATCGCAAGCGGGCCGAGGTGGCGTTTCGCGAAAGTGAAACCCGGGCCCAAGCGCTGCTTCGGACCATCCCCGACCTGCTCTTCCGCATCGATCGCCGGGGCGTCTTCCTGGATTTCCGGGCCGCCGTCCACGAACTGTACACGGCTCCCGAGACCGCGATTATCGGCGCGAATTTCCGGGACGTCTTGCCCGCGGATATCGTTGCCCTGATCGACCGGAATATTCAGGCCACCTTGAAGACCGGCGCCCTGCAAACGTTCGAGTACCAGCTCGAAGTTCCCGGACGCGGAAAGCGCGACTACGAGGCGCGCATGGCCGCCAGCGGTCCCGACGAAGTGACGGCGATCATCCGCGATATCACCGAGAGCCGGCGAGCCGAGGAAAAGATCCAACGGCAATTGGCCGAAAAGGAAATCCTCCTCAAGGAGGTCCACCACCGCATCAAGAACAACTTCGCCTCGATGTCGGCCCTGCTCTCGCTGCAGGCGAAGGAGCAGGCCGATCCCAAGGTCGCCGCGGCCCTCCAGGAGGCGAAAGGCCGGGTCGACAGCATGCGCATCCTCTATGATAAATTGCTGCTCAGCGAAGGATATCGGGACATCGCCGCCAAGAGCTACGTGGAAAGCCTGGCCACAACCGTGGTTTCCCTTAATCCCAGTCCGGCCAAGGTCAAGCTCGATTTGCGGATTGACGATATCTCCTTGAATCAAAAGAAGGTCTTTCCGCTGGGGATCATCATCAACGAGCTGCTGACCAATGTCATGAAATACGCCTTTACCGGGCGGAACAGCGGGACCGTCCTTCTCGAGCTCAAGCAGGCCGACGGTTGGGTGACCCTGATCCTGAAGGATAACGGCGTCGGGCTTCCGGCAGGGATTTCGCCTCGAGGAATCGAAGGGATTCGGTTTCATGCTCGTCAAGATGCTCAGCGAGCAAATGGACGGGACATTCGCCTTGGAAGGGGGCAAGGGCACGCGGGCGACCCTCGTGTTTAAAGCCTAAAGGGGACGCGGTCAGGTTTCTTCGTCTTCTTCCTCGTCCTCGTCGTCATCGTCCTCGAAATCCTCGTCTCCGTCGTCATCGTCGTCGATGTTCTTTTCGTCGAATTCTTTGTCGTCGTCGTAGGGGGCTTCGCCGTCCTCTTCCTTGCGCTGCTGGATGCCGATTTCAAACTCGTCCTTGTCCTCGTAGCGGCGGAGGGTATTGCTCGTCGAGTCGCTGTAGACAAGCTCCAGAAGATCGTCTTCGATCTGGCAGAAGACGGACATGGAATGACCAGTCTGGAGGTTGCCGACGGTTTCGTGGACCTCGGCCTTCTTCTTGATCGCGTCCAGCGTCACCCAGCTCGAAATTTCGACTTCTTCCATTATCCGCTCCAGGAAAATTGCGCCAACTCAAAAATAGCGATTTTTGCCGGTTTGTCAAGGGGGAAGGATGACCTTTTTTTACGAGAAAAAAAGTTTGAAAAAGGGCTTGACTTGACAAAAGGAATTAGGGGAATTATCTACTCTTTTCGGGGGCCGGAAAACGGCCCACCGGGGAGTGAAAAACGATGCGTTGGGAAAAATTGACGGTCAAGTCGCAGGAATCCCTGTCCGGGGCTCAAACCAAGAGTGCTGAGTACGGCCACGCCGAAGTGACGCCGGAGCATCTCTTGGCGGTCTTCGTAACCCAGGAGGAGAACATCGTTCGGGCGGTCCTGGCCAAGCTGGGCGTTCCCGAGGCGCGTCTCCGGGAGGAGGTTGAAGGCGTCTTGCAGCGCCGCCCGAAAGCCAGCGGGGGCGAAGCCCGGCTGTCTGAATCCTTGAACCGGATTCTCAACCAGGCCGAGAAGGAGGCCGACGCCCTCAAGGACGAATATATCTCGACCGAACATGTGTTCCTGGCGATGATAAAAGACCGGGCGACGGATGCCGGGCGGCTATTGGCCGAGGCGGGAATCACCAAGGAGGCCGTATTGCAGGCCTTGGTCTCGGTCCGGGGAAGCCAGCGGATTACCGACCAGGAACCGGAAAGCAAGTATCAGGTTCTGGCCAAGTACACCCGGGATTTCACGGCCCTGGCCCGCCAGGGGAAGCTCGATCCGGTCATCGGACGCGAGGACGAAATCCGCCGGGTCATCCAGGTTCTCTCCCGCCGGACAAAAAACAATCCGGTCCTCATCGGCGAGGCCGGCGTCGGGAAAACCGCAGTTGTGGAGGGCCTGGCCCGTCGGATCGCCGACGGCGACGTCCCGACTTCGATTAAAAACAAGCGGCTGGTCGCCCTGGACGTCGGGGCCCTCATCGCCGGGACGAAATTCAGGGGCGAGTTCGAGGACCGGCTGAAGGCCCTGCTCAAGGAGATCAAGGAAGCCGAGGGCGACATCATCCTGTTTATCGACGAGCTTCATACGATCGTCGGGGCAGGGGCGGCCGAGGGGGCGATGGATGCCAGCAACCTCCTCAAGCCGGCTCTGGCCCGGGGCGAGCTTCACTGCGTCGGGGCGACGACCCTCAACGAATACCGCAAGCATATCGAAAAGGACGCCGCCCTGGAGCGGCGGTTCCAGCCGATCATGGTCGGGGAACCCACGGTCGAAGATACGATTTCGATCCTCCGCGGGCTCAAGGAGAAGTACGAGGTTCACCATGGCGTCCAGATCAAGGACGCCGCCCTGGTCGCCGCGGCGACCCTGTCCAATCGATATATCACCACCCGGTTCCTACCGGACAAAGCCATCGACCTGGTCGACGAAGCCGCTTCCCGGATCCGGATGGCCATCGATTCCATGCCCGAGGAGATCGACGGGCTGGAGCGTGAAATCCGGCAGATCGAGATTGAGCGCCAAGCCTTAAAGAAGGAAAACGATTCGGCCGGCAAGGAGAAGCTTCAGAACCTCGGAAGGGAGCTGGCCGACATCAAGGAGCGGGCCGGCATCCTGAAAACGCAGTGGATGAAGGAAAAGGAGCTCATCGAAAAAATTAAAGCCCTGAAAGCCGAGCAGGACCGCCTTAAAAGCGAAGAGCAGGCCGCCGAGCGGCGGGGCGACCTGGAACGCGTGGCTAAAATCCGTTACGGGGACAAGATCGAGGCCGAAAAGCAATTGGCGGCGCTCTCGGCCGAGCTGGCCACGGTTCAGAAAATCCGGAAAATGCTCAAGGAAGAGGTCGACGAAGAGGACGTGGCCGAAATCGTCTCGAAATGGACCGGCATCCCGGTGGCCAAAATGCTTGAGAGCGACCTGGCCCGTCTCATCAAGATGGAGGAGGCCCTCCGCCGCCGGGTGATCGGCCAGGACGAGGCGTTGCGGGCGGTTGGGGATACGATCCGCCGGGCCCGGGCCGGCATTCAGGACGCCTCCCGTCCGCTGGGATCGTTCATCTTTCTGGGACCGACGGGTGTGGGGAAGACGGAGCTGGCCCGGACGCTGGCCGAGTTCCTGTTCGACACCGAGAAGGCGATGATCCGGTTGGATATGTCCGAATACATGGAGAAGCATGCGGTGTCGCGGTTGATCGGGGCTCCTCCAGGCTACGTCGGCTACGACGAGGGAGGCCAGCTGACCGAAGCAGTCAAACGGCGGCCGTATGCCCTGGTCCTCCTCGACGAGATCGAAAAAGCCCATCCCGACGTCTTCAACGTCCTTCTCCAGATCCTGGACGACGGCCGCTTGACCGACGGCCAGGGCCGGACGATCGATTTCAAGAACACCCTCGTCATCATGACGTCCAACCTCGGGAGCGCCCTTCTCAAGGACCGGTCCAAAGACTGGGTTGCGGCCGAAGCCGAAGTGAAGGAGCTCCTCGAGAGCCATTTTCGGCCGGAGTTTCTCAACCGGATCGACGAGATCATCGTCTTCAAGCCGCTGTCCAAGGACGTCATTTCCGGCATCGTCGAGCTGCAGCTCGACCTCCTCCGCAAGCGGCTGGCCGGCCGGAAAATCGGGATCGAAGCGACGCCCAAGGCCAAAGCCCTGCTTTCCGACCTGGGCTACGACCCGGTTTATGGAGCCCGTCCCCTCAAGCGGGTCATCCAGAAGGAAATCCAGAACGTCCTGGCGATGAAGATTCTCGGCGGGGATGTCAAGGATGGGGACACGGTTAAAGTCGACGTCGACGGGAAGGGCGGGTTCACGTTCGCCGGGAAATAACCCTTCATTTCTAGAAAGCGGGAACAAAGGGGGGCATTTTGACGTATATATCTTTACATGCGCTATTTGTCTATCTCCATTCGGCTTAAAAAATCCCATCTATACCCATCAGGAGAACAACCCATGATGAGAAAAGCCTGTCTGGCGCTGCTTGCGCTCGTCGTCTTGGCCGGAGGTCTGCAGGCGCAGATTTCGGCCAAGCTGATGCGCTACCTCGACGTCTCCGACAAACAGATCTGTTTCGTCTACGGCGGCGACATCTGGCTTGTCGACAAGAACGGCGGAACGGCCGTCCAGCTGACCCATTCGCCCGGCGAGGAATCCTGGCCCCACTTCTCGCCCGATGGCGCCCGGATCGCCTATACCGCCAGCTATAACGGCAATCCCGACGTCTATGTGATCTCCGTCCAGGGCGGGGTGCCGACGAGGGTCACGTATCCCTCCTTCCTCGACCGCTTGGTCGATTGGCATCCCGACGGAAAACGCCTGTTGTTCGCCTCCAACCGGGCCATGGGAGTCCGCGGTCTCAACCATTTCTATCTGGTCCCGGCGGCCGGGGGATTCCCCGAACGCTTGAAGGTCCCCTACGGTGAGCTGGGCAGCTTCTCCGAAGACGGAAAACAGCTCGCCTATGTCACCAAAATCACCGAAAACTATCCGTTCAAGCGCTACCGCGGCGGAAACAGCTCCGATGTCATCGTCTATGACTTCAGACCGATAAGGCCAAGAACATCACCGGGAACAAGGCCATCGACGGCAAGCCGGCCTGGGTCGGCTCGTCTATCTATTTCCTGTCGGACCGGGACGAGAATATGCGCCTGAACGTCTGGCGCTATGACACCGGCACCGGGAAAACCGAACAGATCACAAAGATGGCCGATTTCGACATCGTGTTCATGTCGGCCGGTCCGAGTGACATCGTCTTCGAGTGCGGCGGCCGGCTCTACCTGATGGATTTGAAAACCCATCAACCGAAACCCGTCGACGTGCAGGGTCGTCTCGGACCTGTCCGTCGAGATCCCTCGCCGGGTCGACGTCTCCCGCCAGGTCAACGACATGGCTCTTTCGCCCCAGGCTAAGCGGGTGGCCGTAGAGGCCAGGGGAGAGATCTTCGACATCCCCGTTAAGGATGGGGCCAGCCTCAATCTGACGAATTCCAGCGGCAGCTTCGACCGGAATCCCGCCTGGTCGCCCGACGGCCGGTACCTGGCCTATTGGAGCGACCGGAGCGGCGAATATCAAATCTATCTGCGGAGCACGGATGGAAAGAGCGGAGAAAAAGCTCTCACCAAGCGGACCAAGGGCTATGGCTACCGTCTTAATTGGTCGCCCGACTCCAAGAACATGGCCTTCATCGACGAAACATCCACCATCTGGATCGTCAAGGTCGAAAACGGCGAAACGATCAAAGTGGGACATAATCAGACGGCCATCGGTCACGGCGGCCTCCCGGGCTACCAGATGGCCTGGTCGCCGGATTCGCGCTGGCTGGCTTTCACCGAAAACCTGGCCAACGCTCACGACGCCATCTTCGTCTTTGACCTGAAGGGCAACGCCAAGCGCCAGGTCACGAGCGGCTTTTACCAGGATTACAATCCCGTTTTCAGCCGCTGCGGCAAGTATCTTTTCTATATGACCAACCGGAACATGCAGCCGGTCTATTCCGATATGGGCGACGGCACCTGGGTGTATCCCAATTCCAGCCAAATCGCCTGCCTCAGCCTGACGACGAACGGGCCCTCCCTGCTGCTGGCCAAGAATGACGCTTTCACCCCAAGCCGGCCGAGGACAAGCCCAAACCGGCCGAGGACAAGCCGAAGCCGGGCGAAGAGAAAAAGCCCGAGGCCGCCGCGGCCAAGGGAGTGGAAGTCGATATCAATTTCGACGGATTGGAATCGCGCCTGGTCCTGCTTCCGGTCCGGGCCGGTAATTTCGGCCGGCTCTTCGCCTTCAAGGATAAGATCATTTTCCAGAGAACGCCGAATGCCGGGGCAGGCGGCGGATCCGGCCAGCTGATCCAACTGGACCTCCAAACCCTGAAGGAAGATCCGGTGATGGAGGATGTGGATGACGTCGCCCTCTCCGCCGACGGCGAATCCCTGATCGTCCAGAGCGGGCCGCGATTGGGCGTGATCAGTCCAATGCCCGGTCAGAAGATCAAAGACGCCATCCCCACGAACAACCTGTTCATGAACCTGGTGGCCAAGGAGGAGTGGCGTCAGATCTTCACCGATACCTGGCGGCGGTACCGCGATTTCTTCTATGATCCGGCCATGCACGGTGTCGATTGGCCGAAGATGCGGGAACGCTACGGGGCCCTCATTGAAGATGCGCGGACGCGCTGGGACGTGACCAACATCTGCTCGAGCATGCAAGCCGAGCTCAGCGCCGGCCATACGTATACCGGGGGCGGCGACGTCGAACAGGTCGTCCCCGTCATAACCGGATTCCTGGGCATTGACTGGAAGCTGGAGAACGGCCTCTACAAGATCCAGCGAATCGTCAAGCCGGCCGCCTGGGATACGGCCGTCCGCTCTCCTTTCGATGCGCCGGGCGTCGGAGTCAAAGAAGGCGACGTCCTTCATGCCGTCAATGACGTCGAGCTGCGGGCGGATCGCGATCCTTATGCGGCCTTCGAAGGCCTTTCGGGAAAGTCCGTCTCCCTTTTGATCAGCTCCGACGGGAACAAGGCCGGGGCCAAGTCCGTCATCGTCAAGTGTCTCACCGGCGGCGAGGAAACCACCCTGCGCAACCTCGAGTGGATCGAGGGCAACCGCCTCAGGGTCGAGAAGCTGTCCGGAGGAAAGCTGGGTTACGTTTACATGTCGAATACCGGCGGCCAGGGCCAAAGCGAGTTGGTCCGGATGTTCTACGGCCAGCTGGACAAGGAAGGCTTCATTATCGACGAACGGTTCAACGGCGGCGGCGCCCTGGCCGATCGCTTCCTCGAGCTGCTGCGGCGGCCGATCGTCTACAACATCCATTGGCGCCAGGGACGGGACACACCCCAGCCGGTCACGGTCAACAACGGCCCGATGGCCATGCTGATCAACGGCTGGGCCGGGTCCGGCGGCGATGGCCTGCCCTGGGCTTTCAAGGTGCTGAAGGCCGGACCGATTGTCGGCGAGCACACCCTGGGAATCCTGGTCGGCCCGGCGACCGGGCACTTCCTGATCGACGGCGGAAACATCACCGTGCCCGACGGCCGGCTTTATGACAACGCCGGCCACTGGTTCTGGGAAGGGGAGGGCGTCGCCCCGGACTTTCCGGTCTGGGACGATCCCAACGCGCTCGTTCGGGGGAGCGATCCGCAGCTGGAAAAGGCGGTCGAGGAAGTCATGAAGCTGACCAAAACTCAGCCGAAGCATGTCACCCCGGCCCCGAAGCCCGATGACCGCACGGCCGCGGGAATGAAAAAGAAGTAAGCCGTTTCGAAATCGTTTTTTCGGGGGTGAAGCCCTTGGCTTCACCCCCGAATCTTTTTAAGTTCGTTTTACATTGAGGTGACAATCCCCGTTTTCGTTCGATGTATGTTGACCTTGCTCATCGATCAAGGAGGTCGACATGAACATCTTAAGGAAGCGGGTTTCAGCGATTATTCTGGCGGTTATTGTCGCGGCGATCGCGGCGCCGGCCGCGTCCGGCGAAGACAAAACCGGAAGCGGCGTCTCGGTTTCCTGGGAGGAGTTTCGAAAGCTCCTGTCCCTGGACAAGGACGAGATCAATCTTTCCTGGGAGGAGTTCCAAAAAATCCTCCGGCAGACGGGGTTCAAGTACGTTCCGGCTTTTCAGCTCAAGGAGGAGCGGGTCCTCCTGACCCGGGCCCAATTCCGGGAGCTGCTCAATCAGATGAAGCCGCCGGCTGACCCGGCGTTGACACCTCCCGCCGAATATCTGTTGATCCAGGCCGCTTATACCGGGAAGATCGCCGCCGGAAGCGTTCAAGTCCGGGCGGTGATCGATCTCGAGGTGTTCGAGCGAACGAACCGGCAGTATGTCAAAGTGCCGTTGTTTCCCCTGCCCGTCGCCTTGAAAGACGCCCGGATCGACGGGGCCCGGGCTTTGATGGCCCTTGAAAACGGCCGGCACACCCTGGCGATCGAAAAGCCGGGACGGCACCGGGTCGAAGTCGATTTTTCCCTTCGAATGACTTTGTCATCCGGTCCGTCGGCCGTCTCTTTTCCCGTTCCCCAGACGGCGGTGACCCGATTCGAAATCGACCTGCCCGGCGAAGGCCTCGGCGTCGACATTGCCGGCGCCCAGCAGCTCGACGTCGCCGCCCGGGGCGGCTTCACCCATGTCCAGGCGTTCCTCCCGCCGACCGATACCATCAACCTCAGCTGGAGAAAAAAACCGGCCGAGGTGAAAAAAGGCCCGGCGAAAATTTACGCCGACGTCATCAACCTTTTGTCCGTCGAGGACGACGCCCTGCGGGTGAGCGCGGACTTCACTTTATCCATCCTCCAGAATTCCATCGCCTCGTTTACCGTCGGCATTCCGGCGGGTTGGCGCGTGCTGGACGTCCGGGGGAGCGGCCTCGAAGATTGGCGGGAAACGACGATCAAGGGCGCGGCCTATCTGGATATCCGACTCGATTCTCCCAAGGAAGGCCGGTTTGTCTTTTCCGTCACGGCGGAGAAGACGCTCTCCGGGCCTTCCGGGGCCGCGGATTTTTCCGGCTTTTCGGTCGTCGAGGCGTCCCGGGAGAAAGGATTCATCGGCGTGCAGCTCAAGAGCGCTTCGGAAGTCGCGCCGGCCGGAAGCGAAGGGCTGGACCGGCTCGATGTCTCCGAGCTTCCGTCGGAGCTGATCGACCGGTCGCCCAAACCGCTCCTTCTCGGCTTTCGATATCTCCGTCCGTCCTTCTCCCTGAGCCTGGATATTCGGCGGCATGAGGAGCTTCCGGTCATCAGCACCGTGGCCGATTTCGCCAGCGGAACCACCTTGTTCACCGAGGACGGGAAGGTGGTCCATCGGGTCATCTACAGCATCAGGAATACCTCCAAGCAGTTCCTGACGCTGGCCCTGCCTGCGGCGGCCCGGGTCTGGAGCGTGTTTGTCGGCGGGGAGCCGGTCAAGCCCCGGTCCGACGGCAACCGGATCCTTATCCCGCTCAACCGATCCGTCCGCGGCGCCGAGGGGCTGGCGGCTTTCGACGTTGAGGTGATCTTTTTCGAGAAAACGAAACGGTTCGCCGGATTGGGCCGCGGGGAGAGCGCCTTTCCGGTCCCCGATGTCATCGTCAGCCAGATGATCTGGAGCGTTTACCTGCCGGAAGATTATCGGTTCATCCGGTTTGGGGGAACGGTGGAAAAGGAGAAGACGGCCGAAGGCCTCCGGCTCATTCTGGGCGGGAAAAATGAGGTTTTATCCGATCTTGCCCCGGCCCCGGCGGCGCCAGGCCTGGACGAGGATAAGAAGAAGGAGATCCGTCAACGCGAAGCCGGCCGCCTGAAAGGCCAGTTTAAAGACGGCCTGGCATTGTCGGAAGCGCAGGTCGCCCAGCAGCTCGAAAACGAAGCCGGATTCACCCGCCGGATCGGGGACGTCCAGAACGCTCCGAACCTCTCCGGGGCGGGGCTACTTTCGATCCGGATTCTCATTCCGGCCTCGGGCCAGCTGTTCCGGTTCGCCAAATCCCTGGTCGACTCCGAGCCGGTGACGATGGATTTCCGGTATGTCTCGGATGGGACGGCCGCCGCCTTGAAAATCGTCATCCTTTTGGGTTTGCTGGCCGTCCTCTTCCTGTTCCGGCGCAAGATCGGTCGAGGACTGCGGGGGCTCGGGAGAAGGATCGGGAGCTCGAAATCCGGAACTAAGCGGAATTCGGAATCGAATCCGGCCGGTCCGTCGGTTTCATGAAAAACGGATGAAGCAAAAGCCGGGAGCGGTCGGCCGGCCGCTCCCGGCCTTGCGGATTTTAAGGCTCGGCGATATAGTTTTCTGCGATGATCAGCCTGGACGTAGATTTCTTTCGATTCGTCAATTCCCATCATGCGGGGGTCTTCGACGCCTTTTTCTGGGGCTGCAGCACGTTCGGCAGCGCCTGGGTCATCGTTCCGTCGCTCTTTCTCTTTATTTTGCTGGCTTCCGGGAGACGCCGGCTGTTGGCGGTCCTGATCGCTTCGGCCCTGACTTTGCTTGCCGGCGCGCTTCTGGTCGAGGTGATAAAAAACGGCGTGGACCGTCCCCGGCCGTTGGCGTATTTCGAGGCCCGGAGGCCGGATTGAATCGGGGGAACCGGTCGGCGGCCCGGCACGTTCGCGTCCATAACGTCGGGCCGGCTCTCCGGGCGCGTTCGTTTCCCTCGGGGCATTCATGGACGGCGTTCGCCGTCGCCACCCTCCTCGCGCTCTTTTTCGGAAAGAAATTCCGATGGGCCTATCTGGCCGCGGCGGCGATCGCCTATTCGCGGATATATGTGGGAGTCCACTTCCCCTGGATGTGATCGGCGGGGCCTGCGGCGGGACGCTCCTGGCGTTCATCGCTTGGCGGGCGTCGGTATGGATCGCGCCCCGGTCTTCTGTTAAAACCACTTCGAAATCGTGAAGATGTGGTTGTGACCGCTGGTGTCGCCGGTTACAACTTCAATTGCGGTCCCCGAATTAACGGCGTTCAGCTCAGCCGCGGACATGGTGAATGTATGGGTATGCCCGTTGGCCGAAGTCTCCCTCGAGATCCCGCCGGCCGGAGGATTCTGAACCTCGGCTTTCGTGATGGTAATGGTATGGTTATGGCCTTGGGTCTCCTGGGAGGTAAAGATCTTGGAATCGTTGGGGTCTGATGGAGACATCACATCGCAGGACGGAAGCACGCTCCCGGCAAGGGCGGTAAGCGCGCCCGCGCCCAGCAACTTCAGGAAATCGGCTCTTCTCATATGGGATCTCCTTCGTCGATTTGGGGATATCGCAAAAAACTCTACTTCAATAATCGGTCGATATTAAGTGAAAGTCAAACGGATCAAGGCGGGTTCTCAGGGGGCGGGGGAATGGCTAGGGAGGGAATTGAACCCCCGACGCAAGGATTTTCAGTCCTTCGCTCTACCGACTGAGCTACCTAGCCATATGAGGAAATCCGTCGGAAACGCGCCCTAGTATATTTTTTTAAGCCCTGATTGTCAATCGCCGCTATTTGACAATGATTGTCTTCGATGTGGCCGATTTGCTCCCGGTATCGGCCCTCTCAAGCTCGATTTCAAGCTCATAAGAGCCCGGATCGACCTCGGGAAGCAAAATTTCGAGGATCATGAACTCGCGGCCCGGCTCTCCCGGCTTGACCTCGAGAATCCGGAATTCCGGGAAGATCGTTTCGCCTTCACCCGCCGGCCGCCCTTGACCCTCTCTAGGGGTTGAATTATGCTTTTCGCAAACGGATGATCATGACATGAAGAATAGACAATTTCATGCTGGCGATCTTCGCTTTATTCTTGGGCTCTGCCTTGTTGTCGGATCAGCGGCGGGAATCCTCTCCGCCCAGGAGATCCCGGACGTCCCCTATGTTCCTTTGATCCAGGACGTCTTGTTCCCGCCGTCTCCCTTGAAAAGCGGGGGCAAGATTCATCTCGTTTATGAGCTCCACTTGACGAATGTTCTGGCCCGGGACATGACGCTCCTCAAGGTGGAGGCGCTGGATACGTCGAAAAATGCGATCGCGGCCTGGGAGGGAGGGGAGCTTTCGCGCCGGCTCGTCCGGGCGGGCAAACGGCCGAATCCGCAAGACGACCGCGTTTTGGCGAGCGGAGCCCGGGCCGTTCTGTTTCTCAGGCTTTCTTTCGACGAGAAGACTTCGGTTCCCCAATCCCTGATTCACCGAATGACGGTCGAATTGGTCCGAAGCGGAGGGGAGCGGGCAGTTTTGCGGGGCGTCGGCCGGGCCGTTCCCGTCCTTAATAAAGAGCCTCTCGTCCTCGGCCTCCCGCTCCGGCCGGGCATCTGGCTGGCCGGCAATGGCCCCGGCGACGGTCCCGTCGGCCACCGGCTGTCGATGCAGACCTGGAATGGCCGGCTGGTCGTCAATCAGCGATATGCCCTGGATTTCATGAAATTCGGCGGGGACAATCGTCTGGTTAAAGGAGAAAGTTCCGTTAATTCGAATTGGACGAGTTATGGCGAGGAAGTCCTGGCCGTGGCCGATGGAGTTATCATCGAAGTCAAGGATGGGATCGTCGAAAACACGCCCGGCGAGGATTACGCCGTTGCCGGCGACCTCGAAGGCGCGGCCGGCAATTATGCCGTCCTTCAAATCGGCCCGGCCGCCTATGCCGCCTATGCCCACCTTCAACCGAAAAGCCTGAAAGTCAAAGCGGGGGACAAGGTCAGGAAAGGCCAGGTCCTGGGGCTGATCGGAAATTCCGGCATCTCCGACGCGCCCCATCTCCATTTTCACGTGATCGACTCCCCATCTTTTTTCGGAGGCGAATCGATCCCTTACGTTTTCGAAGGATTCGAGATGCTCGGGCCGTTCGATAATATCGATGATAATCTGGAGAAGCCCTGGATTCCCCAGGGTCCTTCGTCGATGCGGGAAAAAGAACTTCCCTCGGGTGATATCGTGATCCGATTCGACCGAAAATGAAAATCGCCGCGTTGCTGCCCCATGTCGAAGTGTTCGGCGGCGTCCGCCGTTACCTGGAGCTTGGGAACGAATTCGTCCGGAAGGGGCATTCGTTCACCTTGTTCCATCCGGCCGGAACCCGGCCGGATTGGCTCGAATTCCTGGGGGAAACGCGCCCCTTTACCGCCCTGGACGCGGATTCCTTCGATGTTGCGCTATGCGGCGAGTATTCCATCCTGCCGTTTTTCGAACGCATCCGGGCGGCAAAGAAGTACTTCTATTTCGTCCTCGAAGGCCACAAGCAGGAGCGGGATGTCGCCCGCCGCCCTTACAGGTTTCTGGGCAATTCCGAGGGGATCTGCCTTCGGATGGAGAAAAAATACGGGCTGAAGGTCGTCCGGGCGCCCGGCGGGGTCAATCCGGCGATTTTCCATCCTCTCGAAAAACGGGAAGCCCGGGAGACGTTCAATATCCTCTGCTACGGCCGGATCTACAAGCGCCGGAAAGGGATTCCCATCGTCATCCGGGCCGCGGAAAAGCTGGCCAAGCGTCACGCCGGACTCAAGCTCGTCTTTTTCGACACGCTTGGTCGGGGCGGACCGTCGGGACCCCCGGCCCTTGATCAAGACGCGGATTCCCCATGATTTCCATTTAAATCTGCCCCAGGATCGGATGGCCTGGCTTTACGGCCAAGCCGACGTGTTCGTGACCGCCGAGTGGCGGGCCGGTTGGGCCAACACCGCGGCCGAAGCCATGGCCTGCGGAGTGCCGGTGGTGTGCACCCCCAGCGGAAGCCGGGATTTCGCCGAAAACGGCCGGACGGCCCTCGTCGCTCCGTTCCCCCTGGCCGGGGCGATCCGGAAGCGGCTCGAGCGCCTGATCGAGGACGCCCCGCTCCGCCGCCGCCTGGCCGAAGCGGGGCTCGAACGGATCAAGGAATTCACCTGGTCCCGCCTGGCCGACCGCCTGCTCGACGAGTTCTCCCGCCCCAGCTGACCGCTCCGCCTCTTTCCTCCCCAGCCCTCTCGAGAGCGCCGGAATACCAATTAATTCCTTCACTGAATTGCATATTTTCGGTAACGTAGCGTTCTTTCCATACCGATCCGAGATGTCGATAATGGCGGTTGGATTCGGGCTCCAGAATTCCCGGCCGGGGGATGTGAAGCCATTGAAAGCGGCAGACAGCTCTGTTTTGAGGTGTCCCTCATAACCAATGAGGGAGGCGTTCACGTCCCGAGCCTGAATCTTGCGTGGGGAACGAAACAAAAGGAGCACCCAAACTCGCTTGTAGTGAACGAGTTATCCGGGCGAGATTGAACGCCGCCGAAAAACAGAGCGTCCGGAGAGAATGGATCGGCAGGTCCCGGCGAGCATCCCCCGGCGGGAATTCTGGAGCGTCACGAAACTACAAGCGCCGGCACCGAAAATTGATATTCCAGGGGGGAATGTGGTATTCTGGCGCTCTCCTTTCCATGACCAAGATTAAACCTAAACACCGTTTGGCCCTTGTCGGGACGGACTCTCTCCGGGGCCAGGAAATTAAGAACATCCTGGCTCAGAAAAAGTTCCCCGCTTTCGAAATCGAGCTGTTCGACCCGGATGTCCAGGAAGACTACAGCAAGCTGACCCAGTTCAAGAAAGAGCCCATGGTCGTCCACCGGCTTAAAACAGCCGACCTCCTGGACAAAGACCTTGTTTTCCTGGCGTCCGATGGGAAAACGGCCGAAGAAATCGGCAAACTGGCCGTGGAAGGCAAATTCAAGGCCATCGACCTCAGCGGGACGTTCAATTCCCACGAGGACGTGCCCCTTCTGGTTTCCGGGGTCAACGACGGGCGCCTGAAAACGTCGCCTCCGCCCCTGGTGGCCAATCCCCACGCCGTGACGATCATGCTCTCCAGCCTTCTCCACCGGATCATGCCCAAGTTCGGCCTCAAGCGGGCCGTCGCTTTCGTCCTCCAGCCCGTTTCGGCTTTCGACGACGCCGGCATCCAGGAATTGGCTAGCCAGAGCGTGGCCCTCCTGAACAGCTCCATTCCCAAGACGAAGGTCTTCAAGGAACAGATCGCCTTCAACCTCTTGTCCCACACCGACGCCCTCGACGCCGACGGTTTCGGCCCCGAAGAGCGGCGGCTGGTCGGCGAAATCCGGCGGGTCTTAGCCAAGCCCGAGCTGCCTCTGGTTCTCTCCGTTCTCCAGGTCCCGGTCTTCCATACGTACGCGATCATGACGTACCTGGAGCTCAAGGACGAGGCCGAGACCGAGGGGATCGAAGCCCTCCTGAAATCCGCTCCGTTCAAGATGACGCCCTTCCGGACATCCTGCGAAGCCACGCCGCTCAAAGTCTCGGGCAAGGACGAGATCTACGTCGGCCAGATCAAGCGGGAACCCGACAACCCCCGGGCTTTCTGGGTCTGGCTGGTGGCCGACAATCTGACCCGAGGCGCGGCTTTGAACGCCTTCGAGCTGGCCCGGAAGATCGTGGGGGCCGAAGCCCGCTAGGCCGGGACGCGATGTTCGCACTCCTCAAGCTCAGCCTGCGCGAAAAGAAATGGGTGACGCTGGCTCTCGTGGCCACCCTCGGCGTGGCCCTCTTCAACACGATATTCGTCAACCTGGTCCAACCCGTCATCGACGAGATGTTCGGGGCCGCTCCCGCGGCCAAGATCTCCGCCGCAGCGCCGGCGGACACAGCGGCGCCCCCCCCTCCGCAGATATTCGGACGGTGGCCAAAACCCGTATTCTGGATCCCCTCTGGAAACTTCTTAAAATCGACAAACAGGATATCGCCGACGCTCTGCCGTTCGTAATTATCTTCGTTTTCTTCTTTAAGGGGGTTTTCACCTTTTTGTCTTCGTTCTTTATGAGGGCGGTGGGTAATAAAATCGTCAAGCGAATGCGGGACGATCTCTACGCCCACATTCTCCGCCAGTCCTCGGGATTTTTCGACCGGTCGACGACCGGCGACCTCATGTCCCGCCTGACCAACGACGTCGACAGGATTCAGCAGGCCGTGGGCACGGCCTTGAGCGACCTCATCGAGGAAAGCATGATCCTGGTCGGCCTGCTGATTTCAGTCTTCCTCATCGACTGGAGCTCGGCCATGGTCGTCTTCGTCATCACCCCCCTGGCCGTGGTCCCGATGGTCGCCTTCAGCCGCCAGCTGAAAAAGCAGGGCCGGAAAAGCCAGGAACGGATGTCGGAGATCTATAACCTCATCCACGAAACCGTCACCGGGAACCGGATCGTCAAGGCCTTCACCATGGAGGGCTTCGAGCTCCGCAAGTTCCTCAAGAAATCCTGGCGGTACTACCGCATCAACCTGAAGCTGGCCTGGATCTCGTCGCTCTCCTCGCCTTTCATGGAATTTATCGGGGGAGCCGTGGCCGCGGCCATCCTGGTCGTCGGATCAAAACGAGTCTCGACGGGCCAGATCAGCCCGGGCGATTTCGGGGCCTTCGTCGCGACCATCTTCATCATGTTCACGCCGATCAAGCGGCTGAACCGGGCGTATAACGTCGTCAACCAGGCCGTCGCTTGTTACGACCGAGTCCAGGAAGTCCTGAAGGTCGAGCCCGAGATCCAGGACCGTCCGGGCGCGGCGCCGCTTCCGGCAATCGAAGGCCGGGTCGCGTTCGACCATGTCGGCTTCTCTTATATCCCCGACCGGCCGGTCCTCACCGACGTCAACTTCGAGACGAAGCCCCGGCAGACCGTCGCCCTGGTCGGCTTGAGCGGCGCGGGCAAAACGACTCTTGTCAGCCTCATCGGCCGGTTCTACGAGGCCACGTCGGGGAGGGTGACAATCGACGGAATCGATATCCGCAACGTCACCGTCCACTCCCTCCGCTCGCAGATCGGCCTCGTGACCCAGGAGATCGTCCTGTTCAACGACACCGTCCGGGCCAACATCGCCTACGGGCTGGACGAAGTCCCGCTGGAGCGGATCATCGAATCGGCCAAAGCGGCCGAGTGCCACGAGTTCATCTGCGAGCTTCCCCAGGGCTACGACACGCCGATCGGCGAGCGCGGGGGGATCCTTTCGGTCGGGCAGCGCCAGCGCCTGGCCCTGGCCCGGGCCCTGCTCAAGGACCCGCCGATCCTCATCCTGGACGAGGCCACCTCGTCCCTGGATTCCGAATCCGAGCGGTCTGATCCAGCAGGCCCTCAGCCGCATTTTGAAGAACCGGACGACCTTCATCATCGCCCACCGCCTGTCCACGATCCGGAGCGCCGATATGATTCTCGTCGTCGATAGCGGCCGGATCGTCGAATCCGGGACCCACGAAGAGCTCGTCCGCCGGTCCCGGGGCATCTACCGCAAGCTGCACGACCTTCAGTTTCCCGAAGAAGAGGAGAACGGCGGATGATTCAAAGCATGACCGGATTCGCCGAACGGAGCTTTACGGCCAAAACCCTCCGGGCCAAAATCAGCCTGAAGAGCCTGAACCATCGCTTTTTCGACTGGTCCTATAAAGGCGCCCCCCTGGGCGAGCTGGAAAACCGCCTCCGGGAGACTGCCAGGAGCGGATCCACCGCGGCCGGGTCGAAGCGACCGTCGACCTGACGTTTCCCGACCCGGCCAGCTGGGACGTCGTCATCAACGAAGGGCTGCTCAATAAGATCCTGGCCGCTTTCGACCGGGTGGCCGGCCGGACGGGCAAGGACCTGACCTTCGGCTTGGACAATCTCTTCCGGATCCCCCAGCTGGTCGAAATCCGGAGGAAGGATTTCTCGACGGCCGAGGCCGATTGGATCTGCGCCGGATTCGAGAAGACGCTCGACGAGCTCCTCAAGTCCCGCCGGGCCGAGGGCCGGAAAATCACCCTGGCCCTCCAAACCCATCTCAAGACCGTCCGGATTTCGGTCGCCCGGGTCGAAGCGTTGATTCGGAAACAGCCCCGGACCATTCAGAAGAAACTCCGGGCCCGCCTGGCCGAGGCCAACGGCGCGGGCACCGGCAACAAGGAGAGGATGGCCGAGGAAGTGGCCTACCTCTCCCAGCGATACGACGTGGCCGAGGAGATCGCCCGTCTCAAGCATCATCTCGACGCGGCCCGGGATCTGCTCGTCGCCCGGGCCGGGGAACCGGCCGGCAAGATGCTCGATTTCCTGGCTCAGGAATTCACCCGCGAAGCGAACACCCTGAATTCCAAGTCCCAGGAGATCGGGGTGACCCGGGAAGGCCTGCTCATCAAGGGCGAGGTGGAAAGCATCCGCCAACAAGTTCAGAATATCGAGTGAGGAGGGGGCCGTGCTGTTTGTGATCACCGGACCATCGGGCTGCGGGAAATCGACGATCCTCCGCCATCTCTGGAAGGACCTGCGGAACATCCAGTTCGCCGTGTCCCATACGACCCGGCCCCAGCGGCCCTCGGAAGCTCGACGGACGGGAATACTTTTTCGTTTCGCCGGAAGAATTCAAGCGGATGGTCGCCCGGCGGATGTTCCTGGAATGGGCCGAAGTCCACGGCAATTTGTACGGGACGTCCAAGAAGGAAGTCACGGACAAGACCCGATCCGGAGACCTGGTCCTGGACATCGACGTCCAAGGCGCCCGGGCGCTCCGCAAGCTCCGGCCGGACGCGGTCTTTGTCTTCGTCCTGCCGCCGCGGGCGGCCGATTTGAAGCGCCGTCTTTTGGAGCGCGGGGAGGACGACAAGCAGACCATCCGCCGCCGCCTGGCCAACGCCTGCCGGGAAATCCGGGAGGCCTCGGCGGCCGATTACGTGATCGTCAATGACCGTTTGAACAGGGCCGTCCTGGAGCTCGAGGCGATCGTCCTGGCTTCCCGCTGCCGGATCGACGTCCGGAAGAAGGAAATCCAGTCGATCCTGAAATCCTTCAGCCCGCCGAAGAGGTGAATGCCATGGCCAAAATCGCTTTGGGCGTGACGTCCTCGGTCAGCATCTACAAGGCCTGCGAGATCCTCCGCGGATTCCAGAAGGCCGGCCACGAGGTCCAGGTCATCGAAACCCGGAACGCGGCCGCCCTGATCCCTCCGGCTCTCTTCGACGCCCTGTCCGGGCGCCGGACGATCGTCGAGCTGTTCGACGACCGTCAACCCTGGTCGGTCGCCCACATCGCCCTGGCCAAGGAAATCGGCCTGTTCGTGGTCGCCCCGGCCACGGCCAACATCCTGGCCAAGTTCGCCGGCGGCCTCGCCGACGATTTCCTCTCGACTTTCTACCTGGCCGTCCGGACGCCGGTCCTGATCGCCCCGGCCATGAACGAAGCGATGTGGTACCATCCCCAGGTCCAGGAAAACATCCGCCGCCTCCGGGAGCGCGGCGTTCAATTCGTCGACCCGGCCGGCGGCTACCTGGCCTGCGGCGACGAAGGCCAGGGCCGGCTGGCCGACCCGAACCTGATCGTCGCCCGGGGCCTGGACCTTCTCGGTCACGGGGAAAGCCTGAAAGGAAAAACCATCCTGGTCACGGCCGGTCCGACCCGGGAGGCCCTCGATCCGGTCCGCTATATCTCCAACCGCTCGTCGGGGAAGATGGGATTCGAAGTCGCCCGGGAGGCCCGGAGGCGCGGAGCCGAAGTCGTTCTCGTCACCGGGCCGGTCGCGATCGATCCGCCCTCCGGCGTCGAAGTCGTCCGGGTCGTGACGGCGGCCGAAATGAAAAAGGCCGTGGACGCCCGGTATCCCGCGGCCGATGTGACGGTCATGGCCGCGGCCGTGGCCGATTTCGCTTTTGCCGCCGCCTCGGGGAAGAAAATCAAAAAAAGCGGGATGGCCTCCACCCTGGACGTCGTCCCCACGCCCGACATCCTCAAGGGGCTGGGCGCGCGGAAAAAAGCCGGCCGGATCCTGGTCGGATTCGCGGCCGAGACCCACGACCTCGAAGCGTCCGCCCGGGCGAAGATCCGGGACAAGAACCTCGACCTGGTCGTGGCCAATGACGTTTCCAAGGAAGGCATCGGATTCGACGCCGACCTCAATCAAGCCGTCCTGATCGACCGCCGGGGCCGGGTCCGGAGCACCGACGTGCTGAGCAAGCGGGCCCTGGCCGCGGTCATCTGGGACGTCATCGAGGAGCTTCGTGGACAAAAAAAATAACCGGTCCGCCGCCGTGGCCGACCGGCTCCGTTTCTTCGAGGAGATCGGGGCGGACTTTCTTTTCAAGCCCGAGCCGGGTCTGAGGCAATCGGCCCGCGCCGGCGCCCGCTCCCCGGGCCTCGGCGCCGGCGGTTTCCGCGGCCAAGCCCCAGGCTCCCAAGCTGTCCCGGTCGGCGACGGAATCGGGCCTCGACTTGCCCCGGTCCGCCCGGACGCTGGACGAGATCGCGGCCGAAGTCCGGACATGCCGCAAGTGCGGGTTGGCCGCCGGACGGACCAATGCCGTGCCGGGCGAAGGCCATCCGAAAGCGCCGATTCTGTTCGTCGGCGAAGGCCCCGGTCGCGACGAAGACGAGCAGGGCCGGCCGTTCGTCGGCCGAGCCGGCCAGCTCCTGACGAAAATCATCGCGGCCATGGGCTTCGACCGGTCCGAGGTGTTCATCGCCAACATCGTCAAGTGCCGGCCGCCCGAAAACCGCGTCCCTCACCGCGAAGAATCCGAGGCCTGCGCCCCGTTCCTTCTCGAACAGATCACCGTCCTCCGTCCCCGGGTCATCGTCACCCTGGGGAAAACGGCCGTCGACTTTTTTCTCCCGAACGTCAAGGCCATGTCCGCGATCCGCGGCCAATTCCAGGAATGGCACGGCCTTCCGGTCATGCCCACCTTCCATCCCTCCTACCTGGTCCGCAATGAAGGGAACCGGGAGCTGAAAAAGATGGTCTGGGACGATATGCAGAAGGTGATGGCCTTCCTTCGCGGAGAATAACCCTGTTCGTCGACGTCGCGTTCCCGCGGCCTCTGCTCCAAACGTTCACCTATGCTGTTCCGGAAGCCTTGGCCGGGCGGGCCCGTCCCGGGGCCCGGGCCTGGGCCTCGCTCGGCCGGCAGTCCGTGGTGGGCCTGATCGTCCGGGTGCATAACGAAGCGCCGCCGGCCGGGACGATCGTAAAAGCCGTGGCCGCGATTCCCGACGAAAACCCCCTCCTGCCGTCTTCGATCCTCGCCTTCACGGAAAAGCTTTCCTCATACCAGGCGACGTCCTGGGGACAGCTGTTGGGACTGGCCCTCCCGCCTGAGCCGGCCCCTCCTCTCAAGCGCCGCCGGATCCCCGGAGCCGCTCCGGCCGCCGAACAGCTGGAGCTCGGGCTGGAAACGAGCGCGGCCATAAACGCGGCTGCGGCCGAAATCGGCCGGCAGACCGGTACAAAGGAACATGCCGCCCTACTCGCCTGGGGAAGCGCGGGCGCCTGCCGGGCCCTGATCGTCGAAGCATCCCGGGCGGTTTGCGAGCGGGCCGGGAATGTGCTCGTCCTCCTTCCCGACATCGCCCGGACCGAAGATCTTTGCGCCCGGATCCGGTCTTTCCTCGGGACTTCGCCCGCTCTTTTTCACGGGCGGTTGACGCCGAGAGCCCAGGCGGAGGAGTGGGAGAAAGTCCGCCGGGGAGAAGCCCGGATCATCCTCGGATCCCGTTCGGCCCTCTTCAAACCCTGGCCGGAAATCGGCCTGATCGTTGTCGAAGACGAATCGGACGAATCCCATGTCCAGGCGGAATCCCCGGCTTATGACGTCCGCCGGGGGGCGTTGTTCCGGGCGGAGGCGGAACATGCCGTCCTTCTCGCCACGGCGTCCGCTCCTTCCGTTTCAGCCTTCGCCCGGGCTCGGGCCGACGGCTCGCTTCGGGCGCTCGGCGGCCGGGAACCGGCGGCTCCCGTCAGGCTGGCCGACGTCGCAGATGAAAAAGGGGCTCTCTCCCGGCCGATGCGGGAGGCGTTGGCGGAAAACCTCGCCGCCGGCGGCCGAACGATCGTCTTCCTCAACCGCCGCGGTTATGCCTCGATGCTGTTTTGCCCCGCCTGCGGTTACATCCCGCGATGCGGCCGGTGCGGTTCGGTTTTTTCCTACCACAAGAAACAGGATCGCCTGTCTTGCCATGCCTGCGGCGCGGAAGACAAACGGCCGGCCGCCTGTCCTTCCTGCGGCCGCCGGGTCCTGGAGCCGCGCGGCGGGGGAGTGGAAGCCATCGAGGAGGAAATCAAATCCGTTTTTCCCCGGGCTCGGACCGCGGTCTTCGACCGGGACCGGGCCGGGCGGGCGGCGGATCGGGAAAAAATCGTCACGGCCTATCTTGCCGGCCGGATCGACGTTCTGATCGGAACACAGATGTTGGCCCGCCGGGTCGACCTGCCGCCGGCCGATTTCGTCGGCGTCTTCAATCCCGAGGCCGGGCTGGCCTTTCCGGATTTCGGGGCCGCCGAACGGGTGTTTCAAACCCTCGTCCGGATGGTCCGATTCGCCCGAACGGACGGCAAGCGCCGGCTGGGGGCCGTCGTTCAGACCGGCTTCCCGGAACATCACAGCATCCGGACGGCCGCCGGGGCGGATTTCGAGACCTTCTTCGCCGAAGAAATCGAGATCCGCCGCCTGCTTCTCCAGCCCCCGTTCATCGCTTCGGCCGAAGTCGCGCTTTGCGGGACCGATGCCCGAAACCTGGGCCGGGAATCCCGGGCCCTGGCCGCCCGTTGGACGGAGGCCGGGCCCGAGGTTCGCGTCCTCGGCCCCTCGTTTGCGACCGAGGCGGGACGCCCGGGAATCAAGCGGGTTCAGCTGGAGCTGCGGGCTGAGCGAGCCGAGGCGATAACGGCGCTCTTAGCGGACGGATTGAAAGACGCCGGGCTTCCCTGGACGGTCGCCCGGCACGACGCGATTACCAGTTGAAGAGAATCGTCAGCTCGACGAGCTTGGCGATGACCTGGGGGGTTGAAGTCTGGAGTTGGCCCATGATGGTCGCCGTGACGTCGTCGTTGATTTCGAATTTCGTCGGCCCGATAAAAGTGGCCGTCGCGACGCCGTTCCAATCGGTGGTTATCGCGAATCCGTTTCAGATAGTTTGCAAACTCGCCGGGACCGTCGATGATCGTGAAAATGACGGTCCGCCCGGCGGCGGGCTGGTTGTTTTCGGTGACCGTGGCGGTGATGACCGACGTCGGCCGCTGACCGGTGGCCATCAGGACGTTGGGGGAAGCCGTGAGGCCGAAGGTCAGGACGAACGTCGACGGCCCGAGCGGCGAGGAGCCTTCGGTCGCCGTCCGCTTGCATCCCGCGGTCGCGGCGGTCAGGAGGATCAACCCGGCGATGATGAGGGTACGGTAGCGGGGCATTGTCATCCTCCTCTTCAGTTCCCGTAATTGGCGAACGTGATCGAAATGGCCGCGGTCGCCTTGACGGCTTTGCCCGAAAGGTCATGGCCGAAGAAATTGACCGTGGCGATGGCCGTGAAGTTCTCGGCCCGGGTCGAGTCCTGGAGAATGTCCAGCAGCGGCGGTTCCATCTTGGCCGATTCCCGGACGATCACGAAGCTGACGCCCGTCTGGGCGCCGACCCGGATCAAGGCCGTCAGATCCCCCTCGAACGGATAGGGGACGTCGACGCCGGGCGTGTTGCGGCCGTCGGCCCGGGTGAAGGTGACCTGGTATTTTTCCAGCTGGATGTCGGCGTACGGGGATATGCCGGTGATGGGATCGGGGTCGAGCATCTGGGCGGTCATGACCGCGGTGGCGATGTCGGCGATAATCGAGGTGGCGCCGGTGGAGGGGTCCTCGAACAGGACATCGGACTGGATGTAGTCGGCTGCCGAACCCTCCACGTTCAGTCCCATCAGGCTGACGACGACCAGCCGGCTCATGGAATCGGTGACGTTTTCCAGGGCGTTGCAGCCGGCCAAGGCGAAGGCCAGGACCGTGACAGCCAGTACCCGGGCGATCCGCGGGGTATATCGCATGGTTTTCATGGTCGGCCTCCTATTTCTGGATCCTTGGCGTGATGAAGATCAGGAGCTCCCGGTTCGTCCTGTTTTTAGCCAGATTCTTGAAGAGCGCGCCGAGGATGGGAATCTGATGAAGGAACGGGACCCGCTCCTGGGTGATGGAATCCTCCACCCGGTAAACGCCGCCGATCACCGTCGTGCCGCCGTCGGGGACCATGACCGTCGTCGTGGCGCTTTGGGTCGTGATCGGCGGGATCCCGTTGACCAGGTTGGCGAAATCGGCCGCGTTATTCTTGATATCCAGGTTCATAATGATCGTGCCTTCGGCCGTGATCTGCGGCGTGGCTCGGAGCTCCAAGCCGGCATTGATATACTGGGTCGTTACGGTGAAGTTGGCCGTCGTTTGGACCGGGATCTGGCGGCCCTGGTTGATGTAGGCTTCCTTGTTGTTCTGGGCGGTCACCCGTTGGGAAGAGATGATCTTCCCCGAGCCTTCGGTTTCGAGGGCGGTGAGGGCCATGTCCACGCGGAAGGTGTCCAGGACATTGGCCGCGGAGATGCCGACGGCCGTGGAGAATGAAGCCGCGGGCAAGTTGACCGCATACCCGCCGAGGGGACCGCTGACGCCCTTGGTCGTGATACCTTCGGGGATCAAGGCCCCGTCGACCGCGAGCTTGTTGGGGAACTGGAGCGAGGTCTGGTTCCCGTAGAATGTGTCCGCCACAGCCCTGGTTCCCCACTGGATCCCCAGGTTGCGGACAAAGGTCGAGCTGGCCTCGACGATCCGCGTTTCGATCGTCACCTGGGGGGTGGCCGCATCCAGGGTGGCGACGATCTGGTCGATGAGGTCGATCTTTTCCTGGACGTCGGAGATGATCAGAGAGTTGGTCCGGGAGTCGATCACGATCTCGCCCCGTTCGGACTTCTTGTTCTTGATGATCTCGAACACGTCCCGGGCCGTGGCGTAGGACAAGGAGTACGTTTTCGTCAGGATCGGGCCCGAGGCCTCCACCGCCGCCCGGAGGGTTTGCTGGGCTTTTTCTTCCTCGGCCAGGACGTTGAGAGGAGCGATGCGGAGGACGTTGCCCTCCAGCATGCGGCCGAGCTTATTGTTTTTCAAGATGATATCGAGATACTGATCCCAGGGAACGTCCTGGAAGGTTCCGGTCACCCGGCCCCGGACTTCCGGGTCGAAGGTGACGTTCAAGGAAACCCGCTCGGCGAGCCAAAGGACGACGTCGCGAAGGTCGGCATCCTTGAACTTCGGGCTGATCAGCTCGCCGCTGTACTTGGTCGCCGGGTCGAAGATGGTTTTATTCCCGAACTTGTCTTCCTGGGCCGGGGGAAGGTCTTCGTATTCCTCCGTGATTGGATTGTCGGGCGGAGGGACGATGGTTGCCGGCGGTTTAGCCGCTTCTTGCTTGACCTCGATCTTCTTTTCGGCCGGGGGAGGCGTGACGGTTTCGACTTTGGCTTCCGTTTTCGCCGGAGGCGCCGTCACGACGGGGACCGGAGCTTTCACTTCAACGGGATTCGTCGCGGCCGGTTTGGGCTGAGGAGGCGTTTCGATCTTGGGCGCGGGTTTTGAAGCCACAACCGGGACCGTCGTTGCCGGAATGACGGCCGCCGCGTCGGGGAAGGTCAAGTTCAGGGAGCCGGTCGGCGCGGCCAGGGCGAACATCCGCGCTTCCCGCAACTCGAAGACGAGACGGGTGATCGCATAAGGATCGCCCTCCTTGAACTGCCCTGTTTTGATCCTCTCGACGCCGTGGCTTCCGACGGGGATGGTCGAGGATGGCCGTTCCAGGACGGCGTCGAAAACGTCGACGACCAGCCGAAGGGGGGCATCCAGAGCGAAAGTGTTGACGATCGCTTTTCCGCCGAGCTGGGCGGTGACGTTGAGCCGGTCGCTCCGCGAGTCGGGGGCCCCAAGGGTCAGAGGCCTGGTCTCCCGACCGACGCGGTCCAGCTCGGCTTTCGTCTCGGGGGCGATGAGATAATCGCCGCCGCCGCGCTGGATTTTTATCAGCTCGATGATGGCTTTCGTCCCCTCGGTCGAAGATCCGGAAGGGCACTTTTTCCTGCAAGGTCAGGATCAGAGAAGTCCGCCCGTCGGTCCCCGGGACGAATTGGACCGTCCGGACGAGCGGCGGTTCGTCGGCCGGGACGAGTGGAGCATCCGCCGGGACCTCCACCGCACCCAGGTTGACCGTGAGAACGGCCTCGCCTCCCGCAGCGTATGCCGCGGTGGTCCCCGAGGGCAGGATGATGCCGTCCAGGACGACCCGGACGTTGACCCGGGTCGGCAGGATGGTCATCTTGACCTGAGCGGGAGAGGATCCCGCCTGGGAAAACCCGGCGATCGCAAGGGCGATCCCGATGAGGAGGGCCGTGAGCCGAAGGTTGGACTTATTCATGAGAGGGCTCCTCGGGCGTGATCTCTTTCACAATATCTCTGGGCTTGGCGAGCGGGATCCCCCGGTCGCTGGTTTTACGGAAGACGACTTTCTCGCTGTCGATCGAAACAACATAACCGTCGGCCAGCTTCTGGCCGACGAGCAGGCTCATCGGAAATCCGTCGGCGAAGGCGATGATGGCTTCGAACCGTTCCGGCGTTTTGACGATCCCCATCAGGGTGATGTCTTCGATGTCCAAGTCCGCGATCTGGGTGAAGACTTTCTGCTTGTCCTTGACTTCCTGGCCGCCGAAAAGATCCTTGAACGGATCGCGTCGGCCGGCCGGGTCGTAGGAGAAGATGGGCGGGGCGACCTTTTTCACTGGGGCCGGGGGCGGGGTTGTCGTCGCCTGGGCCGGAGGCTGGGTCGCGGTTTCCTGGGCCTGGGCAAACCCCGGAAGCAGGACGCCGAGAACCAGGACGGCGAGCAGGGGGAGTTGTTTAGTATTCAATGCGATCACTGGTCGCCACTTTCGGCCGATTCGGGGCGGCTTTCTTGATCAGGGCTTGTTCGAGGAAGAAGTAGGATTTCAAGGTGAACGAAGCGGTGATGGTATTGCCGGATTGCTGATCGGGCAGGGCTTTGATAGCAAAGTCATCGATATTAAAGATTCTCGGGAAGTGGAGGATGCGGTCGAAGAACAGGGCCAGGTTGTTGAAGGTTCCGTTGACGACGATCGGGATGGGCCATTCCGTATAGAAATCTTTGACCGTCTCCTGATTCTGGGTCCAGCGGACGAGATCAAGTTGCTGGTCGAAGGCCATCTGCTGGATGTTGCGGAGAATATCGCTGGTTTCCTTCTTCTGGGGGATGATGGTCTCGAGCTCGGACAAGGAAGCGTTCAGGGTGACCAGCTCGGCTTCGATCTGGTCCAGCTGCCGCTTCTTGGCCCGCAGCACATCGACCTGCTGCTCGGCCGCGATCCGCTCGTTCCGGATCGTCTTCAGCGAGGCCTGTTTCGGCTTGAAATAGCCGAAGTACGCCGCGCCAAGGACCATGGCCGCCAGCAGAAGATACGTCGTTAAGGCTTTGTTCTTCATTTGGACACCGGGGCTTTCGCCGGCACGGCCGGCGGAACGAGCTGAGCCTTGATGAGGAATTCCTGGACGACGTTCCGGCCGACGGTCGTCTGGGTGGAGGAGGTGATGTCAGCCGAGGTGAACAGGCCGGATCCTAGAAGAGCTGCTGAGTATTCGGAGATCTGGATGTTGGACAGGGCCCGGCCCTTGATGTCCACGGTCAATCCCTTGAGGTTTGCTTCCAATATCCAGACCCATTCGGGCAGGGTCGACGAAATGGTGTCGAGGACCTGGAGGGGAAGGCTCTGCTTGCCCCGGAGCTCCTCGATCAGGCCGATCTTGCTCTGCAGAAAAATCTTCTGCATCTCGACGAGCTCCAGCTTCTGGAGGACGGGGGAGAGAATGCGTTGCTGCTCCTGGGCGTCCGAAAGGAGAACGCGTTCGGTATCGAGGGCTTTTTTCTGGAGGAAAGCCAGGGCTCCGAGGGCGACGATCAGCAGCCCGAAGATCAGGTTGATCGTATTGCTTTTTTTCGCTTTTTCGGGCTTGGCTTCGATCGGGGCGGCGGCCGCAGCGGCGGATTTTTTGTCGCCGCCCTTGATGTCCGTTTTGAGCAGGTTGACGCGGATCATCGGCTTATTTCTCCCGCTTCCGGGTGGCCAGGCCCACGGCTACCCCGAACAAGGCCCCCATGTCCCGATCATACATCGGATCGAGTTTTTTTTCATTAAAGCGGACTTTTCGAAAAGGATTGAACATGGTCGCCGGGACGCGGAATTTCTGTTCGAACGCCGCGGGGAGGTTGTTGATCCCGGCCAGGCCGCCGCAGAGGTAGATCTGGTTGATCTTCTTTTCCTGCCGGTCTTCGGCCGTATAGAAGGCCAGGGTTTTTTCGATTTCGTCGAGGAGCTCCTTGATGTTCATGTCCAGAAGGGATTCCGCATCCGCCTGGGCGATGCCGGCGGGGGGAACGCCCCGCAGCAGCGATTCCGCCTCGGGATATCCGATGTTCAGGTCCTTGCGGATCGCCTCGGTGATGTAGGAGCCGCCGATGGAGAGGTCGCGGAACAGCTGGGGCACGCCGTGATCGGCGACGACGATGGTCGTGACATTGGCCCCCATTTCCACAAGGGCGACGGTTTTCTCGTCGAATTCCTCGGGATAGTTGATCTCGAAGGCGTTATAGAGGGCGAAGGCGTCGACTTCGATGGCGACCAGGTTTTTGCGGGCTTGGTTGATGACGTTGGTGTACGAGGAAACCTTATCCTTCTTGACCGCGACCAGGAGGATCTCGAGCCCCCGGTCGTCGGTTCCCGGCGGCGGCTTGAGGATGGCGTAGTCGACGTGCGTTTCCTCGTAAGGATAGGGGATATTGTGCTTGGCTTCCCAGATGATGGACTCGGCCAGCTCCTGGGTTTCCATGGCCGGGAGGGAGATTTTCTTGATAATGACGGAGTTCCCGGATACCGAGAGGGCGACGTCTTTGGAGGTGATTTTGGCCTTCTCGCAGGCCGTCACGATGGTCGCCGCGACGGCCGCAGAGTCGATGATCGAGCCCTCGACGATGGCGTCATGGGGAAGGGGCTCGTAGCCGATGTGGGTGACTTCGAACGAGTCCTTCTTCCCCTTGCTCTTCAGGTCGAGCTCGAGGACCTTCACGCCGTGGGAGCCGATGTCCAGGCCGACGATGGTTTTTTCCCGTTTCAGGCCCAACATGTCATTTCCGTCCTCTCATGAAGATGAAGACTCCGTTTGCCCAGCAAATTTCTCACGCAGGCGATGTTCGATGGTCTCCGGAACGAGGCCGCGGACGGAACCGCCCAGGGCGAAGACCTCCTTCACCAGGCTGGAGCTGAGGAAGGTGTACCGCGCGCTGGGCATCATGAACAGGGTTTCCAAGTCCGGGTTGAGCTGCTGGTTCATCAAGGCCATCTGCAGCTCGTACTCGAAATCTGAGACCGCCCGAAGCCCGCGGATGACGACGCGGGCATCCCGGTCTTGGATGAAATCGGCCAGAAGGCCGTGAAAGGCTTCGACTTCGATCTGGGGCTGATCCTTGAAGATCTCCCGGATGAAGGCCACCCGGTCTTCCGTCGAAAAGAGGGTGGCTTTCTTGGGATTTTCGAGGACGGCGACCAGAATTCGGGGGAACAGCTTGGCTCCCCGGAGGATGATATCCACATGGCCGTTGGTAATGGGATCGAACGATCCCGGGTACACGGCCCTCTCCATCCCCTCGGGCGACTCCATGGTTGTCTTCGGTTCCCTCATTTTTCAATACCAGAATTCGTTCTCCCCGCCCATGCGGGTTTCCCGGCTCCTTTCTGGGTGTTATTCTGTCCGAATCCTATCCCAGACCCCCCCATTATGCAAGAGAGCCGCCGGGGGGGAATCCCCCCAAGGGGTGATTCGGCAGGTGAACTCTTTCCCTGCGAAACCGCCTGTTCAGGTCGCCCGGGGGGGTGAGGAGGCCGGCCTGCCGGGTCGGTTGCGAGCCTCGAAGCGGCGTACCGGCGATGACCCGGGATTTGCATGCGGCCCGCGTCTTGTGTTAGTTTTAGAAAAAATAATGATTAAATTCGGCACGTCGGGCTGGCGGGCGATCATGGGAGAGGAGTTCACTTTCCATAACGTCCGCCTGGTCGTCCAATCCCTGGCCAATCGGCTCAAGGAAAAATACGGCGGGCGCGACATCTCGGTCATCGTCAACTACGACACGCGCTTCCTCTCCGAGCGGTATGCGGCCGAAGCGGCCCGCATCCTCACCCTCAATAAAATCAAGGTCTTCCTCTCGGAGCGCGACGCCCCCTCCCAGGCCCAGGCCTATCAAATCATCAAACGCGGCGCCCAGGGAGGGATCAACTTCACCGCGTCCTTCAATCCCCCCGAATATAACGGCCTCAAATACAACGTCGAAACCGGGGCTCCGGCCATGCCCGAGGATACCGACGCGCTGGAGGCGGAAATCCGCCGTCTCCAGGGGACCTATTCGGTTTTCCCGGGTTATCCCCGGAAGGATTGGATCGAAAAAATCGACCTCCGGAACGATTACCTGACCTTCCTCCAGGACAAGGTCGATTTCGAGCTGATCAAGAATTCGGGGATCAAGGTGGGCGTGGATTCTCTCTACGGGACGAGCCGGGAATACCTGGATGAAATTCTGAGCGAGAACGGAATCCCGGTCGAGGAGATCCATGGTTACATCGATCCCTACTTCGGCGGGATCGCTCCCTCCTGCACCGAGGAGAACCTGGCCGAGCTGCGGGCCATGGTCCTCGAACAGCATTGTAACCTGGGGATCGCGACGGACGCCGACGGGGATCGCTTCGGCATTGTCGACGAACAGGGCCGGGTCATCCTTCCCAATCTGATCCTGGCCGCCCTCCTCGATTACCTGATCGAAAAGAAGAACTGGCGGGGCGGAATCGCCCGTTCGGTTTCAACAACCCATCTGATCGATCGGATCGCCCGGGCTTACGACCTTCCTCTCTACAAGACACCGGTCGGATTCAAATTCCTGGCCGACCTCTGGCTCCAGGACAAGATCATGTTCGGCGGCGAGGAATCGGCTTCCCTAGCCCTCGCCCGCCATTTGCCGGAGAAGGACGGGATCATTGCCGGCCTTCTCGTTTCGGAGATGATCGCCTCGACCGGGCGGCCCCTTTCCGAAATCATCACCGAGCTGTTCCGGAAATACGGGGAGAGAATCGGCCTGCAGAAAGACATCCCGGCCAATCCCGAACGGTCGCGCAATTTCCGCCGCTTGCTCAAGCTTCCGCCGACGCGCTTGGCCGGGCGTCCGGTGGAGAATGTCGAGACGATCGAGGGTATCAAGTTCGATTTCGCCGGCGACGATTGGGTTCTGCTCCGGCCCTCGGGCACGGAGCCGCTCATCCGCTGTTACGCCGAGGCCGGGACGAAGAAGGATCTCCGGGCCTTGGTCAAGGCGGCCCTGGAGAAACTCGGGTGAATGAGAAAAAATCAAGCAGTATATGGAAAAAAGTTACAATTTCCATCGTTGGATTTCTTCTCCTCGCCCTGCTGATCACGACCGTCTTCGGGAAAAAAGGCCTTATCGGAATCGTCCGGGCGCGCAAGGCCCAGGCCGAGCTTCTCCGGGAAATCGAATCCCTCAAGGCTGAGAAAGCCCGCCTGGAGAGGGAAATCGCCGCTCTCAAATCGGATCCGAAATCCATGGACAAAGAAGCCCGGGAAAAGCTTTGGCTGATGAAGCCGGACGAAAAAGTCATTATAAAGAAATAGTTTCCCGGGGTCGGACCTCAGCATCTTATTTAATTTCAATTAGATATAATAAATTATAAATAACCTACTCAAAATAAAAGAGATCCTGAGGTCCGACCCCAGGTATCCACTCATTCGGGAAGAAACGGCATCACCGCCCAAACCCGCTCTTTATTCAACCGGAGGGCCCATTGCAGGGCGTTTTTAATATCTCGCGGCAGGACGTCCGCTTGAAGCCGGACCGCCTCCGATTCGCCCCGGCCGAAAAACGACCCGAAAAAGGACGTCCGTTTCGGCCAGACGACGAGGCGGACCTCTTCGCCGGCCTCGATGCCGGCCAGGGACTTGGCCGCGTCAATCGCTTTCGGAAGCCCGCCCAGCTCGTCGACCAGCCCGAGCTCGAGAGCTTGGCGCCCCGTCCAGACGCGGCCCCGGCCGACTTTGTCCACGTCCTCCGGCTTCATTTTCCGTCCCTCGGCGGCCTGGGCCAGGAAGCGGTCGTAAATCCAACGGATCTGCTTTCTAAAAAGGAGCCGCTCCTCGGCGCTCATCGGGCGGAACGGGGTGAAGATATCCGACCGCTCGCCAAGGGCGATTTTTTCGGTCGTGATGCCGAGCTTTCCGGCGAGACCGGAAAGGTCGAATTTGCCCGAGATGACGCCGATCGATCCGGTCAGAGTCTGCGGCTGGGCGATGATCCGGTCCGCGCCCATAGCGATCCAGTATCCGCCCGAACCGGCCAGGTCGGACATCGAGACTACGACCGGCTTCTTTTTCCGGGTCAACTCGACCTCCCGCCAGATGGCGTCGGAGGCCACGGCCGAGCCGCCGGGGCTGTCAATGCGGAAAACGACCGCTCGGATCGAGGCGTCTTCGCGGACGGCCCGGAACCACCCGGCGACCGTATCCGAACCCATGGTCTGGACATAGCTTGAACCGCCGAGGATTGTGCCCTGGCCGTAGATCAAGGCGATGCGCCGTCCCGTGTTCAAGCCGAGCGAGGCGGCTTCGACCCGGTTGTAAGCGGAGATCGAAATCGGTCGGGCCGGCCGGTCCTCTTCCGTCCAAAGAGCGACGGCCTGGTCCTCATAGAGGACGTCGTCCACGAGCCCGGCTTCCTTGGCTTCCTCGCCTTGGAAAAAGGCTTTGTCGATCAGGGCCCGGACTTCTTCCTGGCTCATCTTCCGCGATGCGGCGACTGCGGCAAGGTAATCCTCGAACCGGCTGCGGAGGAGAGACTCGGTCATTTCCCTGTGGGCCGGCGTGTAGCCGGCCTCGGTGAACTGATTGTAAGCGGTCTTAAATTCTTCGATGTGCTCGAATTCGGCCCGGATTCCCAGCTTGTCGAGGCTTTTTTTAAAGAAAGGGATGTAACCGCCCAGGCCGTTCACTCCCAGCCAGCCGAGGGGATGGAGCACGATCCGGTCGCAGCCGGTGGCCAGGAAGTATTCCTTGTCGCCCTCGGGGAGCTCCTCGATGAAGGCCACGGCTTTTTTCCCGGACCGCCGGAAGGCGATGAGGGCATCCCGGATTTCGGCGCACTTGGCCCAGTCGCAATCGAGAATCCCGATTTTGACGAAGACTCCCTGGATCCGGGCATCGACCTCGGCTTTCCGGAGACTCATCCAGATGTCGTGGACGGAAAGGGCCCGGCCTCCCGGGAGAAAAGATGCCCAGAACCCGCTTTCGGGAAAATCGACGATCGTCCCGGCCAAATCGAGACGAAGGTAGGCGGCTGCGGGGATGGCCGGGGCTCGCTCCAACGACAGGAACATGAGCGAAATGCCGGCGGCCGCCACAAGGACGACGAAAAATAAAACCAGGATCCAGATATAGGCGCGCTTTTTCATGACGCTCTCCGCTTCCGCGATTCGGGAGGACTCATCATATCAAATTCCTTCGCGGGGAAAAAACGGGCGGCGATTCCGGGTTGATTTTTCCGGCCTCCTTGTGGAAAAATGAGACGGTCGAGGAGGATTTTTTAATGAGTTCCAAGAAGCTGTATGTCGGCAACCTCAACTACAAAACCACAGAAGAGACTCTTCGCGAAGTCTTCGGACGGTTCGGCGAGGTTGTCTCGGCCAATGTCCTCCAGGGCCGCGGATTCGGCTTTGTTGAAATGGCCACGCCCGAAGCGGCCGAGGAGGCCATAGCCAAAATGAACGGACAGGACCTTGAGGGGCGCAAAATCGTGGTCAACGAGGCCAAACTCCGGGCGGAACGGCAGACCGAATCCCGTTTCGGTCGGGAATCGAGGGATTTCCGCAAATACTAGGCGCTCAAATCGCTGAATATATTGAAAATGCCCCGAATTATCGGGGTGACGGGTGTTTATTTGCTTTCCTCCGTCCCCGGGGGTAAACTTTGGCTTATCCCGTTTCGTTAGTTCTGATGTGAACGCTGAAATCGCTCTCCAACCCGAAGGCGGCGCTCCTCCGGACGTCGTCGCCGGCTTGGTCCGGCGGGTCCGGTCCGGTGACCGGGAAGCTTTCGTCACCCTGATCGGGTTGTACCAGAAAAAAGTCTTCATCCTGGCCTATTCCTTTTTTAGGAACAAGGAAGACGCAGTGGATGTTGTCCAGGACGTCTTCCTTCGGATCTACGAGAAAATCGAGTCGTTCCAGGAAAACAGGAATTTCGACGCCTGGTTGATCCAAGTCGCTAAGAACCTCTGCATCGACCGGTATCGCCGGGCTCGCGGCCGGCGGGAAATGGAGAGCGGCGTCCGGGTGGATGAGATCCCCCTGGCCGACACGCACTCTCCCGACGCCGAGAACGCCTCGAACTTGAAATCGGCCCTGTCCTGCTCGATCGACCGGCTGGCCGAGCGCCAGAAAACGATTTTCCTCATGCGCCACGTCAATCAGATGGGCAACGAGGAAATCGCTCGAGCCCTGAACATTTCCACCGGGACGGTGAAGTCGCTTCATTTCAAGGCGATCCGGCGTCTCCGGACGCTGATGGGGCCGCATCTGGGGTGTCAATCATGAAGAATTGCCGGCGGTTTCGCGAACATCTTGCCTCCGGGCTCGAGGGGACAGACACCCCCGAAACCCGGGACGGGTGGAAGGAGCATCTGACCATGTGTCCCGATTGCCGCAAACAATGGGAAGAGGCCGAGTCGATCCTCCGGGGCGCCACGGCCCTGAAAGACGACGTCCGGAAAGCCATGGAAACCGTGGACTGGGACGTTCTCCCCGGACGGATTGCGGACCGGGCCATGGCCCGGCCGGCGGAACGGCCGGCTCGGGAACGCGTCCGGATGTCCCTTCCGGCCTTCGGTTGGAAGCCGGTCTTTGCCGGCGTTCTAGGCGGCCTCCTGGTCGGGGCATCCGTCATGTACTTCGCTCTCCGGGCGCCGAATCCCGCCGGACCGGCGGTCCTGGGAATCCACGCCTCCGGGGAATTCATCGATCGGGCCGAGCTATCGATGGCCAAACGGGAGACGATCGATTATCTGGAAAAGAGCCAGGCCCTGCTCCTGGATTTCGTTCAGGCCACTCCCGAGGAAGCCGGACGGATCCTCAACGACGCGTCCTCGGTTCGGAGGACGACCGACCTTCTTTCGAAAAAGCGGCTGGTGGACGCTCACCTGGATGACGCGACGATGGCCAAAGCCCGGAAAATCTGCGACCAGATCGAGCGGCTGTTCGTCGAGCTCAGCCAGATCAGCCGGGAGATTTCGGCCGAAGAAGCCGCCCGGATCCAGCGATATGTCGAAGATAAAAATCTGTTGCTCCGCATCAAGCTGCTCCGAGGGGAGCTGGCGGAAAATGAGGTCTGATATGCGAAAACGGGTGATGATTCCCGCAATGATTTTAGCCGTCCTGTTGGCCGGGGCCTTTCCCGCTGCGGCCCAGACGGGGGCGGAGGACAGGACGTTCCAGGAGATCAAGCTCCTCGTCTTTGACGAGAATTGGGCCGAAGCTCTTTCCCGCCTGGACGCCTTCTTGAAAGGCAATCCGTCCGAATCCCGCCTGGTCCCGGCTCTCTATTACCGGGCCAAATGCCTGGAAGAGATCGGCGGGCGGGAAGAGGTGGCCCTCCGGGCCTACCAAGAGTATGTCGGCCGAGGCGACCGGAACAAGAGCCTGAGCGCCGACGCTGAAGCCTCGATCATCGAGCTGGCGATGAAGCTCTACGACAAGGGCGACCGGTCGTTCCTCCCGGAAATCGAGGAGCGCTTGTCCCATCCCGAAAAAGAGATCCGCTATTACGCGGCTCTCCGGCTGAGCACCCTCAAAGAGAAGAAGGCCGCGGCCAAGAGCGCCCCGATCCTGAAAAAAATGCTGGCCGAAGAAAAGGACGTCGAGCTTCTCGACCGGGCCAAGATCGCCCTCCTCCGGGTCGAGCCCGAGGCCCTGGCCGCCGCTTCCGACCGGCGGGAAGACCGGACCTCCGACCGGAGAGGCCGGTTGTTCCATATCCAGATTTTCGACGAGCGGACCAATAAAGCCGAGTTTTCGCTGAACCTGCCGTTCGCCTTTGCCGACCTGGCTCTGGCCGGAATGTCCCAGAGCGATAAGGATCTGATCAAGGGGAGGGGCTACGATATCGACCGGATTATCAAGGAATTGAAATCCGGCGGGACCATCCTTGAAATCAGAGACGAGAAGGAAGGCAAAGTCATCAAGATCTGGATCGATTGATCCCAAGGAGATATCATGAGCGCCGCTAAGAAAATTCTCATCACGCTGCTCGCGGTTATGACCGTCCTCGGCTCCGCCGCCTTTTCCGCCCCGTCGTCCGAAAACGACAGCTGGCGGGTCGTTAAAAAAGCCGTCCAGGAAGACGCCCGCCCGGCCCGTGTCCGGGGAGAAGCCAAGTGGTTTAAAATTCTCATTATGGACCGGCATGAGAAGGGGGCAGAATTGAAAATCACCCTGCCTCTCAGTCTGGTTGAGGGCATCATCCAGCTGTCCTCCCACGAGAGCTTCAAATGCAACGGCCGGGAATACGACATCGAATTTTCCGAGATCCTGGACCAGCTGAAAAAGGCCGGCCCGATGGCCCTGATTGAAATCAGCGACGAAGACGGCTTGATCAAGGTCTGGATCGAATAACCGTTATTGGGGTCGGACCTCAGTATTTTATTTAAATTTAATGAGATGCAGGTGTATGGAAAATCCGCGTGTGGTCTTTGTTAAGCCAACATATTAATTTTAAATAGAATACTGAGGTCCGACCCCTTTTCCTCAGTCGGCTGCACCTTCCGCCGGATGAAATCTTCCCCTCAATCCGATACAATAGCCGCGGCCGTCGGCTGCGGAAAGGGGCCGGATTCACCGTAGGAGCGAACATGATAGAGCTTGACGATCACCTGTCCATGGAGGATTTCCTCCGCGTCGTCCGAGACCGGGAGCCCGTCCGCTTGGGCGTCTGGGCCGGGGAGCGGCTGCGGAAGGGGAGGGCGGCGATCGAAAGCATCCTCGCCGGCGGCGAGGCGGTCTACGGTGTCAATACCGGTTTCGGCAAGTTTCAAAACACCCGGATCGAGACGGACAAGCTCCGCGAGCTCCAGCGGAACCTGATCCTCTCCCACGCCATCGGCGTCGGGGGACCCTTCCCGGCCGACGTCATCCGCGGCGTCCTTCTACTCCGGGCCCAGAGCCTGGCCCAAGGCCGGAGCGGCATCCGCCCGTCCGTCGTCGAGCGGCTGCTCGAGTTTCTCAATCGGGAGCTCCATCCGATCATTCCTTCCCAGGGCTCGGTCGGCGCCAGCGGCGACCTGGCTCCTTTGGCCCACATGGCCCTGGCCCTCATCGGCGAGGGCGAGGTTGAATACGAAGGGACGATCTGGCCGGCGGCCGACGCCCTGGCTTCGGCCGGGCTCGAGCCGATCGAGCTCGAAGCCAAGGAAGGGCTGGCTTTAATCAACGGGACCCAGGTCATGTGCAGCATCCTGGCGCTTCTGGTGGCCGACGCGGGCATCCTTCTTTCGACGGCCGATATCGCCGCGGCCATGAGCGTGGAGGCTTTAAAGGGAAGCCACGCGCCTTTCGATGAGCTGGTCACGAGCGTTCGGCCGCATCGGGGAGCCATCGAAACCGCGGAAAACTTCGCGGAACCTGCTGGTCGGCTCGCAAATCCGGGTGTCCCACAGCAGCTGCCCCAAAGTTCAGGACGCCTATTCGCTTCGAGCCGTTCCCCAGGTCCACGGGGCCAGCCGGGATGCCTTGCGCTATATCGCCGAGGTGGTCGAGGTCGAGATGAATTCGGTCACCGACAATCCCCTGATTTTCCCCGAGGAAGGCCGGGTCATTTCCGGCGGGAATTTTCACGGCCAGCCGCTGGCCCTGGCCGGGGATTTCGCCGGAATCGCCCTCGCCGAGCTGGCCAATATCAGGGAGCGGCGGATCGAGCAGATGCTCAATCCCGCCCTCTCCGGCCTTCCGGCTTTTCTCTCCGAGCAGGGCGGCCTCCACAGCGGCCTGATGATCTCCCAGTACACGGCCGCCAGCCTGGTTTCCGAGAACAAGGTCCTGGCTCATCCGGCCAGCGTCGACAGTATCCCGACCAGCGCCAACCAGGAAGACCATGTCTCCATGGGAACCATCGCCTGCCGCAAAGCCCGCCGGATTTTCGAGAACGTCCTCTGGGTGTTGACGATCGAGCTGGTCTCGGCGGCCCAGGCCCTGGATTTCCACAAGCCGCTCCGCCCGGGCAAAGGCGTGGCCGCGGTCCACGCGGCCATCCGGAAGAGCATTCCCCACCTGGCCCGGGACCGATACCTCAAACCCGAAATCGAGAAGATTCGGGAATCGGTCCGAAGCGGCGAGCTCCTCCGGATCGTCCGGGAGGCCGCCGGGCCGCTTCACTGAAGAGCGGGCTGAAGCCCCGCGGCCCTGGAGTCCGGCCGCCCTGTGCTATAATACAACGTTCATTTCAAAGGATTTCCGCGAGGATCGGCGATGGAACTCAAATTGACCAAGGCCCAATACGAAACCCTGATGAAGCTGGTGTACCTCGGCAATACCGTGGTCAACGGCTTTCGGGAGAAAGATCCGGTCATCGAGACCGACCACCTGGAGAACTACATCTACGCCAAAGCCGCCGATTTCGGCCTGGGCAAGCTCACAATCTATGACGAAGAGCTCGACGCTTTCTATCCGACGACCGAAACCGAGGACTCCTGGCTGGCCGTCCATGACGATTATATCAACGACTTGTTCTGGGACGAGCTGATGCACCGGCTGGCCGAACGGGACCTGGAAACCCGCTATGGCCGGGACGCGGTCGAGGCGATGCCGCCCGAGGAAAGGGGCAAGCTCGAACGCGAGTTAATGGATAAGTTCTACGCCGAATTCCACCAGAACGGCCTCAATAATCTGGTTCTTTACCGGCCGTCCTGATCCGGTCGGTTCAAGCCTCCGCCGGTCCGTTCTTTTTCTAGATCCGTTTCAACCAGGCATTGTAGATCCCCAGCCCGATGAACGAGGCGATCCCGACCGCGCCGATGATGAGCCAGAGGAGGGCGATTTGACGGTGCTCGCCCGCTTTCCGCGGATCGAGGATCAATTTCTGGAACAGCGTGCCGCCGACCATGCCGCCGAGGATGCTCCCCAGGGCGACCGGAAGATTGGCGTACCCGAGATACAGGCCTTCCTGGCCCTTGGGGGCGAGGGCTCCCAGGTATTCGTAAATCCGAGGCGAGGCGAACATTTCGCCGGTGGCCATCGAGGCGATGGAGATGATCATGAAGATCCCGGCCGCCGGGATGGCCAGGCCGAGGAGGTTGACTTTCTGGAAGGCGTCCGACCAGAGCAGGGTCGGCAGGACGTTGACGACCATCCCGACCGTGGTGACGGCCACGCCGAACATGATCGATTTGATCGGCGTCCAGCTCTTGGCGAATTCGGGTGATGAGGAGCTGGAAGCAGACGATCATCAGGGGATTGGCCATCGTGTAGAGCTCCATCGGCGCGTTGGGGTCGATGAAGCGCATGAACAGGGGCATGAGATTGTAGAGCTGGGAGTAGAGGAACCAGAAAAGAGCCAGGACGATGAAGAAAGAAGACGAAGCGGACGTTCCGCAGGACGGTGATAATGCCCAAGAGCGCCTCCCCCAGGGTGCGGCGCTTGACGACCTGGCCGTCCTTCTTCCCGTCGCTGACAAACTGGGGCTCCTTGTAGAGAAAGAGGACGACGCCCAAACCGAGGATGGCGAAACCCGTCGCCACATATGTGAAGATCGCCGGGATGCCGTAGATTGTCCGAACGAAGTAGGAGACGCCCCGGCCGGTGATCGACCCGATGTTGATGACCATGTAGAAGATGCCGAAGGCCAGGGTCGCGTGCATCCCGGCGGTCTTCTGGACCGTCCCGGCGATGCAAGGCTTGACGATCGAACCGCCGATCCCGATGAAGACGATCGCGATCACGACCGGAAGGAGATAAGTTGACCGGGGCCCCCTCGGCCGCTCCAGTCAATCCCGGCCAGAATCCCTGGAGGTTGCCCATCATCAGGTAGCCGATGGAGATCAGGACGAGCGAAACCGACAGGGATTTCTTGTAACCGTACTTGTCGGCGATCGTTCCGGAGAGGATGGGCAGGAAGTAGACCAATCCCCAGAGGACGGTTCCGTTAAGAAGCGTGGCTGTGGCCGGGCTCATGCCCAACTTTTCCGTCGAGATAGATGACCATAAACGAGGCCATCGAATAATAGGCCGCCCGCTCGAACAGCTCGATTGTATTGGCCGTCCAGAACGTGCGGGGGAACCGGGCTTTTCCGGCCGGGGCGGGGATATCGCTCATCGTCAGGCTCCTTATTCCAGGTTCATTTCCGTGGTTCGACGAAGCGAGGGGGAATCATATCCAAGCCCCGGCCCGCGGTCAATGACGAAGACGGATTACGGTTCCGTGGCTTCCGGGAGGGGGACGGCCGCGCCGGTCTTGGCCGGTTTCTTTCTCCCTTTCTTGCCTTCGGCGACGACATAAAACGCCGGGACGACGAGAAGGCTGAGGGCCGTCGAGACGACCAATCCGCCGATGATGGCGATCGCCATCGGGGTGCGGATTTCCGAGCCCGATCCGAGGCCGAGGGCGGGAGGAATGGCCGCCATCAGCGTTGCCGTGGCGGTCATCAGGATGGGCCGGAGCCGGATCGGTCCGGCCTTCTCCATGGATTCTCTTGGTCCGAATCCCTGGTTTTTAAAGGAATTCGCGTAATCGACGAGAATGATCGAATTCTTCTTGACGATCCCCATCAGGAGCAGAAGCCCGATCATGCTGAAGATGTTCAGCGATTTTCCGGTGAGGAGAAGGGCGAACGCCGCTCCAGCGACCGAGAGAGGAAGAATGGTAATGATCGTGATCGGGTCCTTGAAGGAATTGAACTGGGAAGCCAGGATCATATAAGCGATCGAAATGCCCAGGAGCATGGCGAAGATCAGGCTGCTCATCGAGTCCTGGAAGGCCATGCTGGCTCCGCCGAGGACGATGCGCGTGCCGACGGGAAGATTCTTGCCCAGGGATTGGACGTACCGGATGGCTTCCTGCTGGGCATGGCCCGGGGCGACGTTGGCGAAGATGCTGACGGCCCTCTCCCGATCTCGGCGGGTGATCGCCTGAAGAGCCGGACGCTCATCGGTCGTCACGAGCGAGGACAAGGGGATCATCTGGCCGGTCCGCGAACGGACCCGGAGCCGGGACAGATCCTCGGGCCGGGTTCTCTGCGAGGCCAGGAGCTTCATCGTGACGTCGACGCGGCGGCCGCCGGTGCTGTATTTTCCGACGCGGACGCCGCCGACCAGGGCGTTCAAGGTCGTGGCGACATCGTCCATCGAAACGCCGACGTCGGCGGCCACGGCTCTGTCGGGCGTGACCCGGAGCTCGGGCATGCCGAGCTGGTAATCCGTATCCAGGTCCATCACGATCCCGCTGTCTCTGAGATTTCCCATCAGGTCGCGGCTGGTTTCGATCAGTTGATCCCAGTTGGAGCCGCGGATGGAGAATTCCACCGGAAAACCGCGCTGGGCCGTGAAGCCCTGCTGGGAGAGGTCTTGGATGGTGGCTCTCAGGCCGGGAATCGCGTTCAGTTCCCGGCGGATTTCCGACGAAAGCTCGGCCAGGGATTTATCGCGCTTGGACGGGCGGACGAGGGTGATGTTCATGTTGCCGCTGTTGACGCTGCCGAACCCGCCGACATTGCTGAAATTCTGGATGATTTCGGGGTAGCGGCCGATGATGGCCTCGGCTTGGGCCAGAACGCGCCCGGATTCCGAAACGTCCGATCCGACGGCCATTTGCAGCCGGATCGACATCCGGCTCAAGTCCTGGGACGGGACGAATTCGCTCGGCAGGATGAGAAGGATGCCGATCGAAATCCCGAATAGGAGGACTCCGCCCAGCAGGATCAAGCCGGGGCGCTTGAGCGATCTTATGCAGGGCGTTCCCGTAAGCCTTTTCGAGTCGGCGGAACATATGGTCGACCCAGCGGCCGACTCGATTCCGGCCTTCCCGGCTCGTTTTCAGGAATTGGGAGCAGCGGGCCGGGGCCAGGGTCACGGCTTCGATATAGGACAGGAGCACGCACAGGCAGAGCGTGATCCCGAACTGAAGAAAGAACTTGCCGATGACGCCCTTCATGAAGGCGACGGGGACGAAAATCGCGCAGACCGCCAGGGTTGCGGCCAGGGCGGCGAAAGCGATTTCATGCGTGCCCTCGAGGGCGGCCGGAACGAGGGCTTTCCCGCCCTCCCGATGTCGGAAAATGTTCTCCATGACCATGATGGCGTCGTCGACGACGATCCCGACGGCCAGGGCCATGGCCAGCAGGGTAAAGGTGTTGAAGGTGAAGCCGAGAAAATAGATGATGGCCACCGTCCCCAGAAGGGACATCGGGATGGCCAGGACGACGTTCAGCGTGCTGGAGAGGGAGCCCAGGAACATCCAGCAAACAAGGGCCGTCAGGATGACCGAAAGGATCAGCTCGAGCTGAATCTCATTGACCGAGTCTTTGATGAACTCGGTGCTGTCGAAAACGATGTTGACGTTCATTCCTTCCGGGAGGGTGGATTGGAATTCCTCCAGGGCTTTCCGGGCGGCCTTGGCGACGGCCACGGCGTTCGCCCCGCGCTGCTTTTTGATGCTGATGCCCTGGGCCGGCACGCCGTTGATCCGGGCCAGCCGCCGGGCGTCTTCAAAACCGTCTTCGACAAGGGCCACGTCTCCGATGTAAATGGGATTGCCGTTGACTTCACGGACGACGATCCGGCGGAGGGTGTCGAGATCGATGGCTTCGCCAAGGACCCGGATGTTGACTTCGCGGCCCGGCGCTTCCAGCCGTCCGGCCGGAAGCTCAACATGTTCGCGCTGCAGGGCGGAAATGACATCCTGAACGGTCAGGCTTTTTTCATCGAGCTGGGCGGCGTCGAGCCAGATACGGACGTTGCGGCTCAGCGCTCCCATGAACGAGATCTCTCCGACCCCCGGGATGGTCTGGAGCTTTTCCTTCATGCTGTAGTTGACGTAATCGCTGAGAATTCTCTGGGGAAAAGCGCCGGAGAGGGAGGCCATCATAATCGGCTGGTCTTCGGGATTGTTCTTGGAAATCGTCGGGGCGTCCACGTCCCGGGGGAGACGGCGCTGGATCTGGGCGACCTTGGCTTGAACTTCCTGCATCGCCAGGTCGGTCCCGCGGCTCATATCGACTTCCAATGTCACCGAGGCCCCGCCCATCCGGGACGTCGAGGTGATCGTCCGGATACCTTCGACCTGCATCAACGATTCCTCGAGCATCTCGACGATGTCGTTTTCGATGACCTCGGGGGCGGCTCCGGCCCAGGATACGGAGACGGTGATCGTCGGAAAATCGACATCCGGGAATTGGCTGATGCCGATCCGGGTCCCGGCCACGACGCCGAAAATGATCGTCGCAGCCATGAGCATCCAAGCCAGAACGGGTTTACGAACGCATGTTTCGGTCAGATTCATCGACGCTCTCCTTGCCGGAAGCCCGGGGCGGGATCAGCGAACCGGCTTGTCCGAAGCAGCCGCTGCGGTCTTGTCCTTGGATTCGGGGGCCGACGCCGGCACGATCTTGACCGGCGCCCCGGGGCGCAGCGCTTCCGCGCCGCGGACGACCAGCGCTTCCCCGACCTGCAGACCGGTCAGAACCTCGATCAGCCCGTCGGCCGTGCGCATGCCCAGCTTAAGGATTTTTTCCACGGCTTTGTCGTTCTCGACGACGTAGGCGACAAAGCCCCGCTCGCTCGGACGGACGGCGATCTGCCGGATGACCATGGCTTTTTCGTTTGTCGTGATCGGCACGGTGATTTCGGCGAACGTTCCGGGCTTCAGGTCCTTCGCTTGCGGGTCGTCGGCTTGGGCGGTGATATCCACGAGGCGGCTGACCGCGTCGGCCGATTCGGCCACATAGACAATCCGAGATCGATATTCGCGCTCATCGTCCCGGACTTTCACCAGGGCGGTCATCCCCGTCCGAATCCGGGAGGCTTCGCGTTCGGGGACGGAGAACCGCACGAGAAGGGGATCGCGGCGGACGAGGGTCGCCAAAACGGTGCCGGTTGTCACATATTGTCCGGTCTGGACCGTGCGTGTTTGGATGATGCCGGCGAACGGGGCCCGGACATAGGCGTCGCGCAAATTCAATTCGGCGGTGTTGAGCGCAGATTTCGTCTGGGCCACGTCCGAGGCGGCCAGGAGGACTTTCGTCTTCCAGGTCTCCAGCTCTTCCCCGGGGATCAAGCCCGGATTTTGGGTGATGACCGTTTGCCGGCGCTTCAATCCCGCTTCGGCATCCGCTTTGGCGGCCAAGGCTTTTTCCGCCGAGGCCCGGGCGGATTCCAGGGCGAGCGTGTAGCGCTCGGTTTCGATTTCGACCAGAACCTGTCCCGTTTGGGCGAAGCTTCCTTCGCTGAATAAAACCCTGTCGACCGCGCCGGGGACGCGGGCCGTCACCTGAACTTTTTCAAAGGCCTCGATGGATCCGACCGCACTGACGGAATAGATCAAGGCCTGGGTTTGAACGGGATCGATTTCGACCGGGAATTGCGTCTGCTGGCCGGGTTTCGGCTTGGCCGCAGGGGCTCCGGCCGCGCCCGGCTCTTTTTTGCAGCCGGCGGTCAAGACAAGAAGAAAAGCGGCGATGGCGAACCAACACGTTTTGTTTTTCAACGGACCGGCTCCTTTCCAAACGGGTCGAGGCCGAGGGCGGCTTCGAAATTAAGAAACGCAATTCCCAGGTTGAACCGTTGGCGGACCTGGGCGACTTCGGCTTCAAACAAGCGGACGGTGGAATCGGCGACCTCGAGGGCGGTCGCCAATCCCTGGCGGTAAAGCTCCGAGGTTTCCTGGGCGTTTTTCCGGGCGACATCCAGGGCCACCTCGGCCTGTTTCAAGGCCGCGCGTTGGCTGGCCACGGAGACCTGGGCTTCCCGAACGTCGACTTCAACGCCGCGGAGGGCGGCCTTCACGTCCAGCTCGGCGATCTTCACCATGGCCTGTTGTTCCCGGTGATCGGCGTTGCGGAGAAATCCGTCGAAAACCGCCCACGTCAAGGTCAGGCCGAGGTTCCAGTTCCAGTTCCGTCCGGTCAGCCCGGCTTCGTTGGTATAGGTCGCTCTGGTGAAGAACGACAGCGAGGGGAACCAGGCCAGGGTGGATTGAAGCAGAAGCGCCTGCTGGGCCTTGGCCCGCCAGCGAAGGGCGTTGAGGTCCAGGCGACGGATTTGAGCTTCCTGGATGAGATTTTCCGTTTTTTCCATCGATGCCGAATCGGGGGCGATCAGGAATTGGGGGGCGACGAGCGCCTTATTCGCGGCCGCCGGATCGTTGATCAGATTTCCGAATTGGAGGATCATCGATTCCGCCTGTCCCCCCCTTGGATCACCGACATCTCGGCCGAGGCGAGTTCCAGCTCGGCCCGGGTGACGTCGTTGACGGAAACGAGGCCGGCTGCGTAGCGGGCCTTGGCCGCCTCAAGATTCTGTTTGGCGTATTCGTAGCGGTGCTTGGACGCTTCCAGGACTTGGGCGGTGCTCATGGTCGTCAGGAACGCCGATCCGACTTCAAACGACAATTGCCGGCGGCTTTCGGCCGTGGTGTACTCCTGGGCGGTCCGGCCGGCCCGGGCATAATTAAAAGAAGGAATATTGGCGGCGTTGAACAAGGTTAAGTTGAGATTTCCGTTTCCGGAGAGGGCATCGTAGCTCTGGACGACCACGTTCGAGTCGCCGATCTGGCGAGAGACGGCAAACGGACGACGGGTGTACGTCAGGTTCGTGTTGATCTGCGGGAAAAAGGCCGCCCGGGCCTGGGCGACCCGGGCCTGGGCCGCAGTCAATTCTTCCCCGGCCGAGATCGCCCGTTCGTTCAACTGGAGGGCGAGCTTGACGGCTTCCTCGAGGGTGAGAGTCGCGTCCTGGGCGATCAGGTGAGCGGGAAGAAGAAAGGCGGCCAACATGAAGAGATGAGTCTTTTTCATCGGATCCTCTCCAGGGAAACAGATAGGATACCTTTCGACGGGCGGAGATTCAAGACAAAATCCAACATGAAAATTTTAGACGTCCGGCTTCGCGGTTTCTTCCTTCGCCTCTTCAATCGATTGACCGGGCTTGGAAGCCCGAGTAAGATCAGCGGTGAGCGGAGGAAAACCATGAGCGACGTGATCCGATTCGGCGTTTCCCTGGAGAAGGGCTTGCTGGCCCGGTTCGACCGCTACCTCCGGAAAAACAAGTGGGCCTCCCGGTCCGACGCCCTGCGCGACCTGATCCGGGCCGAGCTCGTGAAGCAGGAGTGGGCCGAGGGGGACGATGTCGCCGGCGCGGTGACCCTCATTTACGACCATCACCGCAAGGACCTTCTCGGCCGCCTCACCGACCTTCAGCACGATTACCAGCACGTGGTCCTGTCCACCCAACACGTCCATCTGGATCACGATCACTGTTTGGAGATTATCGCCGTCAAGGGCCGTCCGGAGGACATCCGGCGGCTGGCCGGAACGCTCCGGACGATCCGGGGGGTTATGCACGGAACGTTGACGATGTCGGCGACCGGAAAAAACCTCGACTGAGGATTCCGGGAGCCGGCGCCGGTCGGCGGGCCTTATGACGAACGGGGCAGGTAGGCCTTCTCGACGTATTCTTGGACCATCCGTCGGGTGCTGAAGCGCGGGCCGAGGCCGGCCATGGACCGGCGGATCATCCGGATCCAGCGGCGCGGTATCCCGGCCGCGTCCCGGTCGTAGAAAACCGGGACCACTTCCTCGGTCAGGACGCGGAGAAGGTTGGCTGCGTCGAGCCGGTCCTGTTCCCCGACGTCGGCGGGATGGGAGTCGTCCCCGATGGCGAATCCGTTGGTCCCGTCATAGGCTTCCCGCCACCACCCGTCCATGATGCTGAGGTTGAGCGTCCCGTGGGCCGCGCCTTTCATCCCGCTTGTCCCCGAAGCCTCCAGCGGCCGGCGCGGGACGTTGAGCCAGATGTCGCAGCCGGAGACCATCGCCCGGGCGACTTCGACGTCGTAGTTCTCGATAAAAATCAGGGAATCGGCCAGCGGCGAATGCTTGCTGAGGTGGACGATCTTCTGGATGAGCCGCTTGCCTTCGTCATCCCGGGGATGGGCTTTGCCCGCGAAGATGAACTGGACGGGGTGGTTGGCGTCCTTAGCCAGCTCGACGATCGCGTCCAAGTCGTTGAACAGGAGGGTGGAGCGCTTGTAGACCGCGGCCCGGCGGCCGAAGCCGATCGTCAGCGCCTCCGGATCGAGGGCGACATCGCTCGGGAGATATTCTCCCGGGCCGAACCGCCGGCTTTGGATGTACAGGCGATGGCGGCAGAATTCGATCAGCTTCCGCCGAAGAACATAGCGGAGGGCCCAGATCTCTTCGTCGGACACGAACGACGGGTCTTCGGCCTTGGCCCAGAACTCCGGCGAGTCGGCCTGGGCCGGCCAGGCCCCGTCGCCCCGGCGTTTCCAGAAGGCCCAGGTGGTCGGCGTCGACCAGGAGAGAAGGTGGACACCGTTGGTGATGTGTCCGATGGGGACATCGTCTTCAGCCTTTTCCGGCCAAAGGCAGTGCCACATTGAGCGGCTGACCCGTCCGTGAAGCTCGCTGACGCCGTTGGCCGCCCGGGCGGTCTTCAGGGCCAGGACGGTCATGCAGAAGGGCTCGCTGTTGTCGTCCGGATTGATCCGGCCCAGGCCGAGGATTTCCTTCCGGCAGTTTTTAAAGGCCTTGAAGTATTTCGAAGCCGCGTATTCCAGGAGGTCGGTGTTGAATCGATCGTGGCCGGCTTCGACGGGGGTGTGGGTCGTGAAGACGCATTCCTCCCGGGTCGCGGCCAGGGCGGCCTCGAGGGCCATCCCGGCAGCCAGCTTCTCCCGAATGAGTTCCAGGGCGAGGAAAGCGGCATGCCCCTCGTTCATATGAAAAACGGAAGGTTCGATCCCCATCTTCCGCAGGAGGCGGATGCCGCCGATGCCCAGGAGAAGCTCCTGCATGATCCGGTTGGAATTGTCGCCGCCGTAGACGTGCCGGGTCAGGTCCCGAACCTGCGTCTCGTTTTCCGGCAGATCGGTGTCGATCAGGTAGATGGGGACCCGGCCGACGTTGAGACGCCAGGCCCGGAACTTAATCGACCCGAGGGCTAGGGACATCGAGGCAACGATCGGGATTCCGCTTTCGTCGACCGCCGGCTCGAGCGGGAGCCGTCGGGGGTCAAGGATGGTGTTCGTCTCGACCTGCCAGTTTTCGTGGTTGATCGATTGCCGGAAATAGCCCTCGCGGTAAAACAAGCCGAGGCCGATGAAGCCCAGGCCGAGGTCGGAGGCCGACTTGGCGTGATCGGCCGAGAGAATGCCTAATCCGCCGGCGGCGATGGGCAGGGATTCGTGAAAGCCGTACTCGGCGCTGAAATAGGCCACCGGCCGCTCGGCCAGGGCTGGGGCGTGCTCAAAGCCCCAGGTCCGCTCGTCGGCCATGTAGGATTCGAAAGATTCAAGGACGGCTTTGACCTTGGCCGCGAAAATCGGATCCCGCAGGCGGACCCGGAGCTCGGTCGGCGAGACTTCCAGCATGACTTCAACGGGGTTGTGTTGGAAATAGCGCCAGGAGTGGGGGGAGAGCTCTTCGAAGACGGCCTGGGCGTCCTGGTTCCAGGTCCACCAAAGGTTGCGGGCCAGGCGGTTCAGCCCGGCCGCCAACACCGACGTCTGTGTGTGTCCGTTCGGATGAGTCAATGACACCTCGTTCGTCCCGGCCGGTCTGCAGCCGTCCGGAAAACGCCGTCCATCATAGTATGTCCGGGCCTTCGTTTCAATCCCTTAAGCTGGTTCAGGTGATTGGTGACACCCTGTGGTGCTTCCGGGAATGCTCCTGGAATTCCCAACCGGGGGCTCGCCGAGACCTCAAGGTCTTCACTATCCGGACGCTCTGTTTTTCAGCGGCGTTCAATCTCGCTTGAAGTTCGCTTCATTCTGAACCAGAACATCTCTTGCGCCGTTTTGCGCTTTCATGGGAGAAAAGAAATATGTTACAAATGGGGCTATGAACGCCGCATTCATGAGGATCGCCATCAACGAGGCCCGCAAGGGATTCCGGAAAGGGGAGGGGGGGCCGTTCGGAGCCGTCATCGTCATCGACGGCCGGGTCGTGGCCCGGGCCCATAACCGCGTTCTTGCCGCCCATGACCCGACGGCCCATGCCGAGGTCATGGCCATCCGCAAGGCCGGCCGACGCCTCGGCCGCTGGCATCTGACGGAGGCCGATCTCTACGCGACCTGCGAACCGTGCCCGATGTGCCTGGCGGCGATTCATTGGGCCCGGATCCGGCGCGTGTATTTCGGCTGCACGAGCGGGGATGCGGCCCGAATCGGATTCGCCGACAAGCTTTTTTTCGACTCGCTCGGGCGACTCGAAGGGCTCCATGTCGAAGTGGTCCCCTTCCTCCGGGACGAATGCCTGCCGCTTTTCGAGGAATGGTCCGGCCGGGAGGACCGGATCGTGTACTAGCGCGGCCGGCGAATCATCCAGGTTGCGTCCGGGTCGACCCTCCGCCCTTGCGGCGTTTTTCTTCATACATCCGCTTGTCCGCCCGATCCAGGAGCTCGTCGATCGTCGACGGATTCTCGGGATCGAACCCGGCGACTCCGGCGCTGAAGGATAGGGTGAACGGGCAAACCCCGGACCGGTTGAATTCCGCGGTTTTTTCGTGGAACCGGCTGATGGCCGCTTTAAGGCCTTGGGGGGACGTCGAGATCGGGAAAATGGCGAACTCGTCCCCGCCCAGGCGGCTCTTGATGTCGGATCCGCGGAAAACGGACTTGATGATTTCGGCCGCCCGGACGATGGCTTCGTCGCCGGAGACGTGTCCGAAGGTGTCGTTGATCTGCTTGAGGTTGTCCATGTCCAGAAAGAGCAGGTGCATCGGATTCTTGTTCCGGGCGGAGAGGTTCAGGTATTCGCGCCCGATCGTAAGGAATCCCCGCCTGTTGTAAAGCCCGGTCAGGGCGTCTTCGAGGGAATCCGACTCCAAGCGCTGGATCAGGTCGCGGCGTTCAAGGTTGAAATGATAAAGCGATTCGAGCATCCCGTTGATCGAGACGGCCAGACCCGAAATTTCGTCCCCGCCTTCCACCGGAACGAGGGCGGCGGTTTCAGCGTTGGTATCCACCGTCTTGACGAACGCGGCCAGCTTGGTGATCCGGGAGATAGCCAGCTTTTCGACCAGGATCCCCCCCATCAGGAGGATGAGAAGCCCAAGAGCGACGGTGATGCCGGCGAACGTCCTCCAGCTTTGGCGGAATTGTTCGTAGAAGACCCTGGGCCGCTCGAAGGAGAGGACCAGAGCCGGGTGCCCCGCGGTGTCTTTGGCCTGGATGATTCCGGCGATGGTTTCCTCCGAGACGGGATAAACGGCCGTCCGCCGCCCGGGCCCGCTATCCAGGAGGGCCCGGATTTCGGCCGGAACGCCGTCCTTGCCCGGCGGCAGGCTGCGCAAGTCGAGCCCGGCGAGACGGCCGATCTCTTCCAGGAAGGCGGCGTCGATTTGCCGGGCGGCGAGCAGGATGCCTTTTGCGAAATCCGGATTCGCGTTGATCGCGGGCGGATGTGAGACGAGCAGGTAGGGGATGTCGTCGAAGACCATGACCCAGGCGTTAGTCTCCGAGGATGCGGCGCTCAGGGCCATCGGCTTTTCCGAACGGAGGTGGCCCGCGAAATTCCCGGGAAGCGGGATTTCCAAGCCCGTTTCCCGGTCGAAATGACGGGCCCGGATGATTTCCCCATTTGGATCGGATAGGCCGAGGATATCCATCCGGTGAAGGATGAAAACCGAAGCGGCCCCTTTGACTTCCAGTGATGTCGGGGCGTCCGCTCCCTGCGGGGTCAGGATGTTGGCCGCGTCCGCCCAGAACGGAACGGTGTTGGTGTCCCGGTCGAATCGATTGATTTCGTTGTGAAGGGCGGCGATCACCCGTCCGATGTCCGCCCGGACCGCGTTCTCCTCCCGGGCCAGGACCTCTTCCTGGCGCAGCTTCCGTCCGAAGAAGATGGCCAGGAAGAGGAGCACCAGCATCGAAATCCCGAGGGAGAGCAGGACTTTCCGGCGGATGGTCATCGGCTTTCCTTTTCCGGTTCCCCGAATAAGGAATCAAATTAGCCCGAAATCGGGCTCATGTCAACGGCCGGATTTTGACGGGGACTCGCAGGAAGGCCCGCCCGCCATTTTTTTGGCCTTCGAGATGAATTCCATGATTTCGGGGCCGAAGGGCATATGACCGCCGAAGTCGTTGCCCGTCTTCCAGGCCTGCTGATACGCCTGCCCGATCTTTCCCTTGAGCTCGGGATGCCCGCCGTAGGCCGCATCGAGATGCTCGGTCCAGCGCCGGGCCAGATCCTGGGCGATGGGGCCGGCCGGGTCGGCGTTCAGGTTCGCCCGCACCTCTTCGATCAGGGCGGTCCATTTGTCCTGGTAGGCTTTCATCGCCTCGGGGCTGTACCCCTTTCCGATTTCCTCGAATTCTTTCAGGTCGGCCTCGGAAAAGAACTTCTTCGTCCATTCCTGCTTGTTCTGTTCGCTCATTTTCAGTTCCTCCATGATGCGGATCAATTTCGTCCAGTCGATCCGGCCGCCGGTCGAGAGATCGGCCGCGGTTTCGCGGAGCGCCCGGGACGCCCGCGTCAGGCGCCCGATCTCGCGCTCGACGGCTTCGACCTGGACGGCCAGGGCCCGGGACACGGCGTACCGTGGCCGGGCCAGGATCCGGCGGATTTCCTCCAGCCGGAAGCCCATGAACTTCAGCGTCACCACCTGCTGCAGCCGGAGGAGGTCCCGCTCGGCGTAGACGCGGTACCCGTTACGGGCCCGCCGCCTCGGCCGAAGCAGGCCGATCCGGTCGTAGTGGTGGAGGGTCCGGACCGTGACGTTGGTCAGGTCGGCGAATTCCTTCACCCGGTAAGTGGTTCGGCTCAAGCGGCTCATGTTCTGGTCCTAAAGGATCATAAACCCTGACGTAACGTCAATGTCAAGTCAAAGGGATGCGGCGGGTAAAAAAGGGAGGGCCGGTCAGCGCCGGTAGAGGAAGACGGTGTGCTCCTTGGCTTCCGAGTCCCGGACCACGGACGAGGTCACTTCCTTGTCTTCCCAGCCTGGGATCATATAGTTGTGGGTGACCACGAACACGCCGGGCGTGAGCTCTTTTTCCAGCTTGGGGCGGAGCAGCTCGTTGCTCTCGGGCAGGAGGTACATCGTCACGACCGTGGCCTCGGAGATGTCCACCTTGGTCGCGTCGGCCAGTTCGAACCGGACCAGCTTCTCAACCCCGGCGGCCTTGGCGTTGACCTTGGATTCCCGGATCCGTTCGGGCTCGATGTCGATCCCGACGCCCCGGGCCCCGTAGGTCTTGGCCGCGTAGATCACGATCCGGCCGTCGCCGCAGCCGATGTCGTAGACGATCGAATTCTTCGAGACCTCGCCCAGCTTGCACATCTCGGCGATGACTTCCGGCGGCGTCGGGACGTAGGGGGCCAGGTCGACCGCATCCTCCCGGCCGTGGGCTCCGACCCAGATGTCGGTGTTTCCGGCGCTGTCGTAGCGGAAGGAATAGGGCTTTCCGGGGAACAGGGAATAGGTGACTTCGACGCCGTGCTTGAGGTAGGAAATGATGACCGTCTGGGGGGACGGATACCGGTCGATCTCGTCCGGAAGGAGGACCCGTTCGTCGCCCTCTCCTTCCGAGCCGTAGGCCCGGAGCTTGTAGTGGACCGGCTTCTTGGTGACGTTGCGGATGGTGATCTCGCGCGCCCCGACGCCGAGGAAAGCCTGGGCCGGCTCCTGGGTGATGGTCGTCGCCGACGCGGCCGGCTCCCGGCTGCCGAGATAAATCAACACGGCGGCCGCCAGGCAAAAGACAACGGCCAGCCCGATCATCAATCGTTTATTCATCGGTGCACCTTCCGGTCGAAATTCCCTCGGGCGGGCTCCATTGTGTCCCAAGTGGCGGAGCCGGGTCAAGCGGACACTCTGGAGAGGGAACCCGGCCTTATTCTCTCTTCCTCTCATCCAACGTGACATTTCTCCATGACTCATCTTTTTGTCGACACACACGATGTCATCCGTGTGTTCTTCTATCGAGGGTTCCCTCTCAACGCACCGTTTTTGCGCAGGGCAGTTACGGATGGTTGACAAACGCCCCGTCCGGCCTTACACTATAAAATGTAATCATTACAAACTAAAGGAAAGGAGAGTCTGATGATCCCCACCCGCATTCGCGACCTCATGAACGACCAGATCAAGCACGAGCTGGAGTCTTATTACATTTACCTGTCCATGGTCGCCTACTTCCATGAGCAGAACCTTGACGGGATGGCCCACTGGATGCGCGTCCAGTGCCACGAGGAGACGACCCACGCGATGAAGTTCTTCGATCACATCATCGACCGGGGCGGCGAGATCGGCCTTCTCGACCTCAAGCAGCTGAAGAAGACCTGGTCCTCGCCCCTGGAGGCCTGGAAGGACGCTTACGCCCACGAGCAGTTCGTCACCGCTAAGATCCACGCCATCCTCAAGGCCGTCCGGGAAGAGAGCGATTACGCCGCCGAGCCGATGATGGACTGGTTCGTCAAGGAACAGATCGAGGAAGAGAAGAACACCGACGGGATCTCCCGCCAGCTGGAGCGCGTCGGGCCGAGCAAGGACGGCCTTTACATGCTCGACAAGGAGCTGGCCGCCCGGGCGTGGCCGGCCGGTTCATGCTTCGACCCGCTGTCGTACAATGCCCCGGGGGCATAAAAACTCTTCGGAGTTATTGCTTCGCCGGTTCCCTTCGGAATAAGATAAGGGAGCTTTCTATCCCCGTCTTCCGGAGGTCCGCATGTCCGGCATCCGTCGCCTTTCCCGGCGTTCTTTTTTGAAAACCGCCTTCGCCGCCGCAGCCGGCGTTACAATCGTACCCCGCCGCGTCCTAGGAGGGCCCGGCTACCTCGCTCCCAGCGACGAGCTGACCAAGGCCATCATCGGCGTCGGGGGCATGGGCCTGGGCCATATCACCTACGAAGGGTCCCGGTTGCGGGCCGTCTGCGACGTCGATGCGTCCCACCTCCGGACCGCCCTGGACTCGGCAGGGCCCGGGGTCCGCGGTTATCATGACTTTCGGGACATCCTGGCCCGGCCCGATATCGACATCGTCCACATCGCGACGCCCCCGCACTGGCACGCCCTCATGGCGATCGCCGCGGTCGAGGCGGGCAAGGACGTCTGGTGCGAAAAGCCCCTCACCCGGACGATCGGCGAGGGCCGCCGACTCGTGGAGGCGGTCCGCCGGACCGGACGGATGCTCCGGGTCAACACCTGGTTCCGTTTCCAAGACCGGTATTACGGATTCGGGACGACGGTTAAACCCCTGAAAAAAGCCCTCCGGGCGGACCTCCTGGGCTGGCCGGTCAAAGCGACACTGAACGCGGCGACCGGCTTCGACTGGAAGTTCTATTGGAGCGGAAAAACCTATCTCCCGCCCCAGCCGGTTCCCAAGGAGCTCGATTACGACTTTTGGCTCGGCCCGGCGCCGGACAAACCCTATCATCCCCACCGGGTCCACCAAACGTTCCGGGGATACTGGGATTACGATGGCGGAGGGCTCGGGGACATGGGGATGCATTATCTGGACCCCGTGCAGGATCTTCTGGGCAAAGACGGCACGAGCCCCGTCGAAATCGTCGCCGATGCGCCCCAGCAGCATCCGGATGCCTGCGGCCGGTGGCGCCGGGTGAGCTTGAAGTACGCCGATGGGTGCGAGATCGTCCTTGACGGCGAGAACAAGGACATGACGGCGCCGTTCCTGGAAGGTCCCAAGGGGAAGATCTTCCGGGGCCTCCGGTCAGACATTCCGGATTTTGCCAGGATCGTCGCCGACCTTCCCGATCCCGACCCTGGAGTGACGGATTTCTCCGAATCCGTCCGGACCCGGGTCAAGTTCGCCCTCAACGAGGATAACGCCCATCGCTCCTGCACGATCGTCAACCTGGCGAAAATCGCCGTCAGGTTGGGGCGGCCTCTCCGCTTCGATCCGGTCCGGCAGACGTTTCCCGACGACCCTGAGGCCAACCGCTGGATCGACGAACCGATGCGCGCGCCCTGGCATCTTCAAGGAGCCGGACGATGAAGACACGGACGCTCGCCCTTTTCGTTGCGCTTCTTCTGGCGGCATCTCTTCCCCAAATTGCCGGGCAGGTTCCGTCCGGTTCTCTTTCAGGTCGCGTTTCCGCCCTCCTCTTGAAGTTTCCGGCTGAGACCGCAACCGAGCGGGATGCGGCCGCTTCCGAGCTGATTGAGATGGGAACGGCGGCCGTCGTTGATCTCTGCGGACGGCTGGCCGAACCGGGGCAAGCCGACGACAGCCTGGTTCGCTTCGCCCTCGACGCCGTCGTCGTCCGGGCCGGCCGCCCCGGGGCGTTTGCCGAGAGGATTCCCGTGATCGACGGGATTCTCAAATCCCTGGAAACGGTCAAGAATCCCGAAAAAGCGACTTTCCTGGTTTCTCTTCTCCAGCGCGCCGGACAGGCGGAGATCGTCAAGCCGCTGGCCCGTTTCCTGACCCGGCCGGAGATGGCCGGCCCTGTCGTTCGAGCTTTGGCCGCAACCGGGCTTCCGGAAGCCGCGGATGTCCTCTTGAAGGCCTTGAAAAAATCCCGCGGGACGACGGCCGCGACGATCATCCGCGGTTTGGCCGACCTGCGCAGCCATGAGGCGACGCCGATGCTGATGAACATGGCGGCCGTTGTCGATCCCCAAATTCGCTCGGCCGCCCTGGACGCTTTGGCCGATCTCGGCAATCCGGCCGCCCGTCCGCTGCTGGAGCGAGTCTGGGTGGCCGCCGCGCACGCCGAACGGGCGACGGCCGCTTCGCGGCTGCTGCTTTTCGGCCGGCGTCTGGCTGAATCGGGCCGAACGCGGGATGCGGCGGGGATTGCCCGCTCCCTGCTTGCCGGCTATTCCGCTCCCGGGGAAGAGCATATCCGATCGGCCGCCTTGACCCTTTATATAGATGCCGTGGGAGAGAAGGAAGGATTGGCGCTGCTTCTCGAAACCGCAGCCTCGTCCGACCGCGAATTCCGGCAGAAAGCCCTCGACATAGCCGCCGGCCTCCGGACGAGCTGGCAGCCTTCCGCCTGGATCGAGCTTCTGGATCGAACGGATCCCGACATTCAGGCGGACATCATCCGGTTGCTCGACCGTCGCAGCGAAACAGCGGCCCTTCCGGCGATCCGGGAAAAGCTCCGGACCGGCGAAGGTCAGGTCAAGGCCGTCGCGGCCGTCGCCGCCGCCCGGATGGGCGGTCCCGACACGTGGGACGACATTGTCCCGCTCTTCTCTTCCGGCGATCCGGCCGAAATCCGGGCGGCCAAAACGGCGGCTTCGTTTTTCGCTTCGGATGCCTTAATCCCCCGAATTGCCGCCTTTCTTCCGCAGGCGTCGCCCGCGGCCCAAGTCGAGCTTCTCGGCATCCTGGCCGATCGGAAAGCGATGTCGCAGTCGGCGGCGATTCTTTCGCTGAGCTCGAGTCCGGAGGAAAGCGTCCGGATGGCCGCTTTAACCGCCCTTGAACAAACGGTGACGGCGACCGACCTGCCGGTCTTGGCCGAGCGGTTGCTCGCGGCCGAGGTTCCCGCCGAAATCGTCCTGCTTCAGAACGCGGCAGCCGCTGCGGCCCGACAGGTTCCGGAGCGGGAGGATGGAGCCGCGCCCCTGCTCGAGGCGCTTGGCCGAGCGAGCGGATCGAAACGGGTCGACCTCATCCGTCCGCTTTCAAAAATCGGCGGCCCGGCGGCTTTGGATGCCGTCCGGCTCGAAATCGCCTCTCCGGACCCTCAGGTCCAGGCGGTGGCCGTCTTTACCCTGGCCAATTGGCCGGACGAGAGCGCCGTCCCGGACCTTTTCGCCATGGCGAAAGCCGCGCCGGATAAAAAAACGCGCTATCTCGCCCTCCAGGGGATTTCGCGTCTCGTCCCGGCCTCGTCATCCATGACGCCGGCCGCCAAGCTCTCGTCCTTGCGCGATGCCTTGGCGGCGGCTGTCGATCCGGATGAGAAAGTCATCGTGTTGAACGGCCTGGCTGCGGCCCGTCTGCCGGAAGGTCTGGAGCTGATCGCCTCGTACCTCGACAACCCGGACCTCCGGGTTCGGGCGGCCCAGGCCGTTCTGCGGCTTGTGATGCCGGCGACCGGCTATGACGGATTGAAGGGACGTTCCGCCGCCGCGACTTTAAAAAAGGCGTTGCCGTTTATCGATTACGAGTTTGACCGCATTCCGGGAGAAATGTATGCCGGCGACCTCCTCCTTCAGGAAGGATTTACGCCTCTGTTCAATGGAAAGGATCTTTCCGGTTGGAAAGGCTTGGTGGCCGACCCGCCCAACCGGGCGAAGATGGCTCCGGCAGAGCTGGCCAAGGCCCAAGGCGAGGCGGATGCCGACATGCGGGCCCATTGGCGGGTGATCGAAGGGGTTCTGGCTTTTGACGGGAAAGGCCACAGCCTTTGCACGGCGTCTGATTACGGCGATTTTGAGATGTTCGTCGATTGGAAAATTTCTCCGCAGGGCGACAGCGGAATTTATTTACGCGGGTCTCCCCAGGTCCAGATCTGGGACCCGGCCCAATGGCCCGAAGGCTCGGGAGGGCTTTATAACAATCAGAAAAATCCCGCCAAGCCGACGGTCCCGGCCGACCATCCGATCGGCGCTTGGAACACGTTTTATATCCGCATGGTCGGAGAGAGGGTGACGGTCGACCTCAACGGCGTCCGGGTGGTCGACGACGTCGTGATGGAAAACTACTGGGAGCGGAACAAGCCGATTTACCCCGTGGGCCAGATCGAGCTTCAGGCCCACAGCACCCCGCTCGAATTCCGCAACCTCTACCTCCGGGAAATTCCGGCGGGGGAGAAAGCGGCGCAACCGGCTGCGGACCGGGCGAAGACTTTGGCCGGCGATGGGGAGGCGGGTTTCGTTCCTTTTTTTAACGGCCGGGATCTGACCGGTTGGACCGGGGACCTGAAGGGTTATATGGTCGAGGACGGAGCGATCGTCGTCGGAGCCGGGAGCGGGGGCAACCTGTATACCGTCGGGGAATATGCCGATTTTGTCTTGCGGTTCGATTTTAAGCTCTCTCCGGGGGCCAATAACGGGATCGGGATCCGGACGCCGCCCGAAGGCGATGCCGCCTACGTCGGGATGGAAATCCAGGTCCTGGACGATACGGCCGAGCAATACCGGGACCTTAAGCCGTATCAATACCACGGCTCGATCTACGGCGTCGTCCCGGCCAAGCGTGGATTCCAGAAGCCGGTCGGAGAGTGGAACTCCGAGGAAATCACCGTCCGCGGCCGAAAGGTCACCGTGGTCCTGAACGGGACGACGATCGTCGAGGCCGATTTGGACGAGGCCTCGAAGCCTCAAACGATCGACGGGCGGGACCACCCCGGCTTGGCCCGGACGTCCGGGCATATCGCCTTCTGCGGGCACGGCTCGCGGGTGGAGTTTCGGAACCTCCGGGTCAAGATTCTCTCCTAACATGCAGGTTAAGTTGACTATTTTCTACGGCGGAATATGATAGGAAAAAATGGAGGACCACATGACCGATCCCACATCCAACCCTGAACATGGCCTCTCCCGGCGCGCCTTCCTCGGAACGGCGGCGACGGCTGCGGCCGGATTCATGATCGTGCCCCGGAAAGTCCTGGGCGGCCCCGGATACCAGTCGCCCAGCGACACGCTGAACATCGGCTGCGTCGCCGTCGGCGGGAAGGGATTTTCGGACACCCAGGCCGTCAGCACCGAGAACATCGTCGCCCTCTGCGACGTGGACGACATGAAGATGGCCGAGTTTCTGAACTCCGACCGGCACACGCCCGACAAGAAGCTGAAATACGAAAAGGCGGCCAAGTTCCGGGACTGGAGGAAGATGCTCGAAACCGATAAAGGACCTCGACGCCATCACCGTCTCCACGCCCGACCACAACCATGCGGTCATCGCCCTGGCCGCGATGAAGATGGGCAAGCACGTCTTCATCCAAAAGCCCTTGACCCACACGATCAAGGAAGCCCGGATGCTGGCCGAAGAAGCGACCAAGCGCAACTTGGTCACCCAGATGGGCAACCAGGGACATTCGAAGGAAGGCATTCGCCTGATCTGCGAATGGTTCTGGGACGGGGCGATCGGCGACTGCACCGAAGTCCATGTCTGGACCAACCGCCCGATCTGGCCCCAGGGAGTCGATGCCCCCAAGGAAATTCCCTCCGTCCCGCCCAACCTGGACTGGGACATCTGGCTGGGCCCGGCCCCGTGGCGTCCGTACCATCCGGCCTTGACCCATTTCGTCTGGCGCGGATGGTTCGACTACGGCACCGGAGCCCTCGGCGATATGGGCGCCCACCTGATCGACCAGCCATATGCGGCCCTCAAGCTCGGCCATCCGACAACCGTCCAGGCGAGCTCTTCCAAGCCGACGAAGGATTCCTACCCCATCGCCGAAATCGTGACGTATCAGTTCCCCGAGCGCGGCGCGATGCCGCCGGTGAAGATGGTCTGGTACGACGGCGGCCTGATGCCGCCCCGCCCCCTCCTCCCGTTCATCGAGGACGGCCGGCTGATGGGCGATGCCGACGGCGGCGTCCTGATGGTCGGGACCAAGGGTATGATCATGTGCGGCTGCTACGGGGATAATCCGCGGCTCCTGCCCGAAACCCTGATGAAGGAATACAAGCGCCCCGAAAAGACAATCCCGCGCTCTCCCGGCATCGCCGAGGAATGGGTCGCGGCCATCAAGGCCGGGAAGAAATCGACGACCGACATCCCGACCTATTCGGGTCCTTTGACCGAAACGATGCTGCTCGGCAACATCGCCATGCGCTTCCGGGATTCCAAGACCATCCTCAAGTGGGACCCGGTCAAGATGGAATTTCCCAACCTGCCCGAGGCCAACGCCTTCCTCACCAAACAGTACCGCCTCGGCTGGTCGCTGTAAAAGAGGAATGACGTTCATGAAAAAGACGCTGGTTGTATTCTGCGTGATTTCCATCGCCGCCCTCCTGGCCGCGTTTCTTTCGGCCCAGGACCGCAAGGCCGACCTCCAGAAGTGGGCGGTCCACGACGAATCGCGGCCGCTGCCGCCGGTCGTCGACCCCGGCCCGGCCGGGCCGCCGGCACCCGTCCCGGCCGACGCGATTATGCTGTTCTCCGGGAAGGACCTTTCGGCCTGGGTCAACGGCAAGGGCGAGCCGGCCAAGTGGAAAGTGGAAAACGGCTACATGGAAGCCGTCAAGGGAACCGGATCGATCCAGACGAAGCAGGGATTCGGCGATTGCCAGCTCCACGTCGAGTGGGCTACGCCGTCGGAACCCGTCGGAACGAGCCAGGGCCGGGGCAACAGCGGCGTTTTCCTGATGAACACATATGAAGTCCAGGTGCTCGACGGGTTCGACAACAACACCTACGCCGACGGCATGGCGGCCTCGATCTACGGGCAGTACCCGCCCCTGGTCAACGCCTGCCGCAAGCCGGGGGAGTGGCAGACGTACGATATCGTCTTCCGGGCGCCCCGGTTCGACAAGGACGGAAAGATTCTTGCTACCCGCCCGGCTGACCGTCTTTCATAACGGGATCCTGGTCCAAGACAATGAGGAGCTGACCGGGCCGACCGCGCATAAAGCCCGGCCGCCTTATGCGGCCCACGCCGACAAGCTCCCGATTTCCCTCCAGGACCACGGCAATCCCACCCGCTTCCGGAACATCTGGATACGCCCGCTTTGAGCCGCGGGGCGGCTTCGGTTTCATTTACCGGGCGAACGGGATGGCAAGGTGCGGTCGAGAGGAGAGACGAAGATGATCAAATTCCGGGAAGCCCTTGGCAGGGTGATCGTTCTTCTCGCCGTTCTGGCTGTCGCTTCAAGCCCGGCGGGAGCGGCATCGAAGCAGACGGCTGTTGCCGGGAAGCCGGGAATGGGGAAGAAGGTCCTGATCGTCTGGGGCGGCTGGGACGGGCATGAGCCGAAACAATGCGTCGACATCTTTGCCCCCTGGCTTCGGGAGCAGGGCTTCGACGTCGAAATCTCGAATTCGCTCGATTCATATAAAGATGCGGCGAAGATGAAATCCCTAGCCCTGGTTGTCCAGGTGGTTACGATGTCCCAGATCACCCCGGAGCAGGAAAAGGGCCTGCTGGACGCGATAAAAAGCGGTGTCGGAATAGCCGGCTGGCATGGCGGCATGGCCGATTCCTTCCGGAACAATACAGAATATGAATTCATGGTCGGCGGCGCCTGGGCCGCCCACCCCGGCGGGGTGATCGATTACCGGGTCCAGGTCACGAACCATTCCGATCCGATCACCAAAGACCTGGGCGACTTCGCCATGAAGTCCGAGCAGTACTACATGCTGGTGGATCCCAACGTCGAGGTCCTGGCGGTGACGACTTTCTCCGGGAAATACGCCCCCTGGATAGCCGGGGCTGTGGTTCCCGTCGTCTGGAAAAAAATGTACGGCCAGGGCCGGGTCTTCTACACCTCGCTCGGCCATGTCGCTTCAGACTTTAGCGTCCCTGAGGCAAAAGAGATCGTCAAACGGGGGCTTCTCTGGGCTGCCGGCGTTCCCGGGGCAGGGGAGAATCCGAAAACGACGAATCCTTACGCTCCGCTTCTGAAAAAATAAGGCCACCGCATCGCGAGGTTGTCCGCCGATCCCGGATTTTGTTCTGTCTGAGGTGGATCGCCGCAACGGTTTGGCGCAGGGATGCGTATTGAAGTAGGAAATGCGGACCAAGGATCTCAAAATATGAACACGATTCTCATCCTCGGACTGAGCTTGTTTTTTTCATCTCAAGCTGCGCCGGGCCGGGTCGAAAATAAAAATAGTACGGCCGTTCCGATGATTCTGGATCATAACCGCGTGCTTGTCGATGCGGAAATGCAGCGTCGGGATGGAACCTGGCGCACGGTGCGCCTGTGGATCGATTCCGGCAGTCCCGAGTTTTTTATGAGTGAATCGCTCGCTCGGGATTTAGGGATCGATCTGTCCGCTGCGGAAGATGCCTCATTTAAAAGCGCTCAGCTTGAGATCGAGGCGCCGCGCGGAGTTCGGCTCGGCGGGATGGAGCTCGATTTCGAAGGCGTGCGGTCGAGCGTTAAATTTCAACCCGCCTGGCTGTTCACGACGATGCAAAGCGATGGAAACATTCCCTCGACTTTGCTCGAAAAGTACGTTGTCGTTTTCGATTACCCGAAACGCCAGCTGATCATCGCCGAGCCCGGAAGCCTGCAGCCTCGGGGAGTGGGATCCCCTGCAATCATTCATCCACAAACGGGCCTTGTTCAGATGGATGCCGTGATCGATGGGAAGAATTATAGCTTCGCGCTGGATATGGGAGCTTCGTACAGCTTCATTTCCTCGGGGAAACTCGAGGAATTATCGAAAGCCCATCCGGATTGGCCAAGGGTCAGGGGGACCCTTGGCTGCGCCAATATGTGGGGTTGGTGGCCGGCAAACGAGCAGCAGTTTCCCGTGGTTCGAATACCTGAAATCCAATGGGGGAATACGCGTTTCGAGAACCTGGGGATTGTCGGGGTTTCCGATTTTTCACCGAAGGGCCCGACCTTGGGAGAATGGTATTCGAGAAAAACTGCGCGTCCGGTGGATGGCTTTCTCGGACCGAACGCCTTGAAGGAATTTCGCGTTGAGATTGATTATGCGAATCGCCTGATTTATTTCGAAAAGGGAAATCCGAGCCTTCAAAACGAGATGGATTTGGTCGGGATATCCGTCCGTCAACTGCCCGATAAGGCCTATCAGGTCGTGGGAATTGTTCAGGCCGATGGAAAGCCCGGCGTTGAAGGCCTTGAGCCGGAGGACCTCATCATCAGCATTGATGGCTTTAAGACGCAAGGGGCGACGATGGGTTGTGTGGTTGATAAACTCAGAGGCAAGCCGGGAGACATTCGAGTGATTGTCGTTGAAAGAAAAGGGATTCAAATTCGCGTTGAAGCTATCGTCAAGCGGTTTTTATCGTCAACCGCGGATATCGTTTTGAAAAATCGTTCCCTTTTAACGGATTAAAAACAAACAAGATCTGAAAAGGGAAGATTCGCCCTCTAAAAAAAACGCAACGTTTTATCGGCGGCTTCGTTTCAATATTGAAACTCAATTAATATCGGAGGCCGCATGGATTTGATCACGCGGTTGGAGGAAGCGATCTTGATCGCCGTCATCAGGCTGGAAGACGGCGCCTACGGTGTTACGATCAATCGCGAGGTTTCCCGGATCTTCGGCCGCAACTACACGATGGGCGCTCTCTATTGCTCTCTCGATCAGCTGTATCAAAAAGGCCTTGTCTCGAAGACTCAAGCCGATCCCTCGCCCGAGAGGGGCGGAAAAAGCAAGACATTTTACCGGTTGACCCGGGAGGGAAAATTCGCATTGGACGCGGTTCGCCGGCACCACGAATCGATCTGGTCCAAGATCCCGGATCTGATCGGCCAGGGGATCAAGCCGCGATGAAGCGTTCGGTCACTCCTCCGCCGCCCGTTGCGGCGGCTCTTCTGAGGCGGATCGCGCTTGTCTCCGACCGGCCGTCGATTCTCGGAGATTTCGAGGAAATCCATCGTGATCTCTGGCTTCGGGAGGGCCGCCGGAAAGCCCGGTCATGGTATCGGGGACAAGTCCTTGTTTCGCTTCCCGCATTTATCAAATCCTATTTCGAATGGAGCTCTGCGATGCTGAAAAATTACCTGAAAGTCACGATGCGCAACCTGCTCAAGCACAAAGGCTATTCGGCCCTCAATATCGTCGGATTGGCCGTAGGGATGGCGTGCTCCATCCTCATTTTGTTCTGGGTCAAGGACGAGCTGAGCTACGATAAATTCCATTCAAAAAGCGAGAATCTCTATGTCGTCGCCAGCACTCAAAACCGGGCCGGCCAGGGATTCCGGGCGCCGGCCACGCCCGCTCCTTTTGCCGATGAAGTCATGAAAGCCGTCCCTGAAGTCGAGGCGGCGTCCCGTTATTTCACTCAAAACAACGTTCTCCTTAAACGGGGAAACGATGTTTTCAATGAAAACGATATCGCCTTTACCGATCCTTCGTTCTTTTCCGTTTTTTCCTTCCCCTTCGTCGAGGGAAGCCCGGCCGGGCTCCTGAAGGCGCCCGACGAGATCGTCCTGACGGAACGGCTCGCCCGAAAAATATTCGGAAAGGACTCCGCCCTGGGCGGGACGCTCCTCGTCAACGGGAATCTGAGCTTCCGCGTGGCCGGGATCGTCAAGGATCCCCCTTCGACGAGCACCTTGGCGTTCAACGCCCTCCTCCCTTTCGAAACACTCAAGAATTTCGGCCGTCAGTTCGAGGCCATCGCCGATCCTCAACGGAATTGGGGGCTTTTCCTTTTCAACACGTATCTTCGGCTTCGTCCGGGGGCTTCCCCCGCCAAGGTGGACGCCGGTTTGGCCGAGGTCATGGGACGATCCCCCCTCCCGAAGGACAACGCTCCCAAGGTGTATCTCTTCCCCTTCCGTGACCTCCATCTTCACGCCCTCCAGGGAGGCGGACCGATCACCTATGTCTACCTCTTTTCCCTGATTGCCGTCTTCGTGCTCCTCATCGCCTGCTTCAACTTCATCAACCTGTCTACGGCCCGGGCCGGACGCCGGGCCCGGGAAGTGGCGATGAGAAAAGTCGTCGGCGCGAACCGCCGGAACGTTCTGGGTCAATTCTTCGGAGAGTCGCTGGCCACGACCGTTTTCGCCTTCCTTTTGAGCCTGGGCCTGGCCGCTGCAGCCCTGCCTCTCTTCAACAGCTTTTCGGGAAAGCACCTCCGACCCGGTGATATCGACGCCGGCCTCGTGCTGGCCCTGTTAGGGCTCGTGATCGTCACCGGCATCATCGCCGGCAGCTATCCGGCCTTCGTCTTGTCTTCTTTCCGTCCTGCGTCCGTATTCCGCCAGGCGCGGAAGGGAGGCTCATCGCTCTTTCGAAAAATTCTGGTCATTCTTCAGTTTGCCGTCTCCATCGGTTTGATCGTCGCAACGCTGAGCGTCTCGCGGCAAATGAATTACCTTCGAACGTACGACCTCGGTTTCAATCAAAACCAGACCCTCATGATTCCCATGCGGATGAGCTTGCAGGCCGATTGGGAGTCCGTGAAAGACGCGATTGTCGGGCATTCCGGCGTCCGCGGCGTGACGGCCTCCTCCGCCCGGCTTACCGGAGGCCCCATGGCGATGAGCTATTTTGACTGGGAGGGCCGGGACCCGAATCAGCGCTTTCCGATGTCGTTCATGGCCGTCGATTTCGGCTTTCTGGAGATGTTCGATATCCCTCTGTTCGCCGGCCGGACGTTCACCAAGAGCATCTCGTCCGACGCGAATAATTTCGTGATCAACGAGGAAGCCGCGCGGAAAATGGGATTGACGGAGCCCTTGGGAAAGCGGATGTCGATGGGCAACCTTCAAGGAACGGTCATCGGCATCGTTAAGAATTTTCATTTTCGGCCTCTCTACAACGCGGTCGAACCGCTGGTTCTTCTTATGAATCCGGGCATGCTGAATCAAATCGCGGTCAAAATCGGCCCGGGCAATGTCCGGAGGACCCTCGATCACGTTCGGACGCAAATCCTCTCGTTTGTTCCCGATTACCCCTACGAAGCGCACTTTCTCGACGAAGAGTACGGCCGGATCTATGCGGCCGAGACGAGGCTGGGCAAATTGTTCCTTGCCTTCGCCGTATTCGCCGTTTTCATTTCCTGCCTCGGGCTCTTTGGATTGGCCGCCTTCATGGCCGAGCAGCGCACCCGGGAGATCGGTATTCGCCGGATTCTCGGCGCCTCGATTTCGCAGGTGACCCGGATGTTATCCCGGGAGTTCACGCTTTGGGTTCTCCTGGCGAATGTGATCGCCTGGCCGGCGTCCTTTTTCGCCCTTGGGATTTGGCTCAAGAGCTTTGCCGTGCGCGCGGCCTTCAGTCCCGTCCCGTATCTTCTGGCGGCCGGGATGGGGTTTGTGATCGCCTTGGCGACGGTTGGATTCCAAGCTGTCCGAGCCGCCTCGGCCGATCCGGTCCGGGCCTTGAAGTATGAGTAAGCGGCAGTTTGCCTGGGGCGGTTGCCTTCGCCTTTTCTTTTCGATATGCTGAAACCTGAAAAAAGCTGATCGTCAACGGAGAGAACTTATGTCGAAAAGAAACATGCTGCTCGCGCTCCTGTGTCTCACGCTGGCCCTGACGTCAGGTTGCGGGAAAAAAGAAGAAACTCCCCAGGTACCGACCGCGGTGGTCCAGCAGAAGGCCGGGGATTTGGATGAAGTCGGGGTGAAAATCGTGGACGAGATTCTCGCCGCTTTCGACCAGTGTGTCGCCGAAGCCGCCGCTCTGGCCAAGGATAAACCCGAAGCGGCCGTGCTGCTGCCTCAGCTGGAAAAGCTTTACGCCGACTTCGGGGTGAAGATGGCCGCCCTGAATGTCCGCTTTCTGGCCCTCAGGGACCAGAATATCTTCTCCTTCCGGCGGGCCAACGGCTATATGACCGACAATCGCCCGAAGCATGTGTTCAGCAAGGATAACACTCTGGGCCCGGCGATCGCTTATTACAATTTCGAGAAGGGCGAGCAGGCTGTCGTCGACATGCTCTCGAGCCGGATCGTCAAGCTGATCGACGACGCGGTCAAGCAGTAAGCCCGGGGAGAGCCGGAGTCGTCGTCGGCTCGCCGCGGTCCGTTCGCCCGTGGCCATCGCCTTTTGGGCCCGCTTCGGGTAAAATCTCCGGCATGCCATCAGATACGCAGGTCATTTATTCGATGATGGGCGTAGGGCGGATCCATCCGCCCAACCGCCAGGTCCTCAAAGACATTTCCCTCGGCTTCTATTACGGGGCTAAAATCGGCGTCCTGGGCCTCAACGGCTCGGGCAAATCGACGCTCCTGAAAATCATGGCCGGCCAGGACTCCGACTACATCGGCGAAATCGCCAAGAGCAAGGGATATTCGGTCGGCCTGCTCGAGCAGGATCCCAAGCTTGATGCGGAGAAGACCGTCATCGAGATCGTCCGCGAAGGCGTCCAACCCATCGTCGACCTCCTGGCCCGCTACGACGCGGTCAACGAGAAGTTCGCCGACCCGGACGCCGACATGGACGCCTTGATGGCCCAGCAGGCGAAGCTCATGGAGGAGATCGAGAAGCACGATGCCTGGAACCTCGACAACCATCTGGAGATCGCCATGGAGGCTCTCCGCTGCCCGCCGCCGGAAACGCCGGTGTCCATCCTTTCGGGCGGGGAGCGTCGCCGGGTTGCTTTGACCCGGCTTCTTCTCATGGAGCCCGACATCCTGCTTCTGGACGAGCCGACCAACCACCTGGATGCCGAATCGGTGGCCTGGCTCGAGCGCCATCTCCAGGATTACAAGGGAACGGTCATCGCCGTCACCCACGACCGCTATTTTCTGGACAACGTGGCCGGCTGGATTCTGGAGCTCGACCGCGGCTACGGCATCCCCTGGAAGGGGAATTACTCCTCCTGGCTCGAGCAGAAGAAAGCCCGGCTGGAGGTCGAGGAGAAAACCGAGTCCCGGCGCCAGAGAACCCTGGCCCGCGAATTGGAGTGGATCCGGATGTCGCCCAAAGCCCGCCAGGCCAAGGGGAAGGCCCGGGTCACGGCCTACGAAAATCTCCTCAGCCGCGAGTATGAGAGCTATCGGGACGAGCAGGAAATCCCGATTCCGCAAGGCAACCGCCTGGGCGACGTGGTCATCGAGCTGGAGGGCGTGTCAAAGGCGTTCGGCGACAGGCCGCTCATCGACAAACTGACGCTGAGCGTTCCGCCCGGCTCGATCGTCGGGGTGATCGGCCCGAATGGAGCCGGCAAGACCACCCTTCTTAAGCTGATCACCGGGCAGGAACAGCCCGAAGCCGGCCGCCTCCGGATCGGAGAAACAGTCAATCTCGTCTACGCCGACCAATCCCGGAACCTCGACCCGGCCCAAACGGTTTTCGAAGCCGATCTCCGGCGGGGCGGAAATGATGACGATCGGCGGCCGGTCGATGAACGCCCGGGCCTATTGCGCCTCGTTCGGATTCGCCGGGACGGACCAGCAGAAGAAAACCGGGATTCTCTCCGGCGGCGAGCGGAACCGGGTTCATCTGGCCCGGGCCATGGCCGAAGGCGGAAACGTCCTCCTCCTGGACGAGCCGACCAACGACCTGGACGTCAACACGCTCCGAGCCCTGGAAGATGCCTTGGAAAGCTTCGCCGGGAGCGCTGTCGTCGTCAGCCACGACCGGTGGTTCCTGGACCGGGTCGCCACGCACATCCTGGCCTTTGAGGAAGACGGATCGATCCAGTGGGTCTACGGCAATTATTCCGAATACCGGGAAGACCTCCGGCGGCGCAAGGGCACGGCCGCCGACCAGCCCCACCGCCTTCGCTACCAGGCCCTCAGGCGCTGAAGCGGACTATTTTCCTTCCTCGGCCGAGCCGTTTTCCGGGGTCTCGTCCTTCGGCTCATCGAATTCCTCTTCGCGCTTCGGCTCCGGGGTCCAGGGCTTTTCGATGATCTTCAATTCCTTCCTGAACCGGTTGACGACGTATTCGATCTTCTTGAGCAAGGTCGTACGGCTTCAGAGGCTTGGAGATGTAGTCATCCATGCCGGATTCGAGGCATTTCTCCCGGTCGCCTTTCATGGCGTGGGCGGTCATGGCCACGATCGGCAGGTGATTCTCGGTTCCGATCTCCTTCTCCCGGATTGCGGCCGTGGCCTGGTACCCGTCCATCTTCGGCATCTGGACGTCCATCAGGATCAGGTCGAAATGTCTCCTTCTCCAGCCACTCCATGGCTTCTGCGCCGTTGTTGGCGACCTTGACCTTGTGCTCCCGCCGTTCCAGGATCCGGACGGCCAGCTTCTGGTTGATGACGTTGTCCTCGGCCAGGAGGATGTTGAACTGCTGGCGGGCCTTGCTCAGGGAGTGGCGGGTGATGAACGGGGCCTGGCCGCCGGCTCCGGGTTTGTGGACGCCCGTGCCGAGGGCGAGCATGATCGCGTCGAGGAGGTAGGACTGCTTGATCGGCTTCGTCAGGTAGGCCGAAAGGCCCAGCTTCCGGCAGCGGGCCGCCTCCCCGCGGAATCCGGCCGAGCTCAGCATCATGATGAATGAATTGCCGAGCTCCGGGTGCTTCTTGATTTCCTCGGCCAGGGCGTAGCCGTCCATCTCCGGCATATTGGCGTCGATGAGGATCAGCTGGAAGGTCTGACCCTTCTCCCGGGCCTCCTGGAGGGCCCTCAAGGCCGAAGCCGCGTCTTCGACGACGGTCGGGCGCATGTGCCAGTTGGTCAGCATCTCCTGGAGGATGCGACGGTTGGTCTCGTTGTCGTCGACGGCCAGGACCGACGTCCCCTTGATGTCGTCAAACTGGATGGGGATGACTTCCTCTTCCGACGCCCTGCTGCAGGGAGAGGGGCATGGTGAAATGGAACTCGCTGCCCGCGCCGACCTGGCTCTCGGCCCAGATCTTCCCGCCCATCAGCTCGACCAGCTGGGAGACGATCGCCAGGCCGAGGCCCGTTCCGCCATAGATCCGGGTGGTCGAACTGTCGACCTGGGCGAACGGGTCGAAGATCAGCTTGAGCTTGTTTTCCGGGGGAATCCCGATGCCGCTGTCCTTCACGACGAAATGGAGCCACATCTTGTCGGCGGCGATCGATTGGGGCTGGACCGTGACGACGACTTCGCCCTCCCGGGTGAACTTGATCGAATTGCTGAGGAGGTTGGTCAGGATCTGGCGGAGCCGGCCGGGGTCGCCGATCACCCGGTCCGGGATGTCGCCCGGGATGTGGTAAGCCAGTTCCAGGCCCTTCTTTTCCGCCAGCAGCGCCACGCTGGAAACCATGCTGTGGATCGTGTCCCGGAGGTTGAAGTTGATGTTTTCGAACTCGATCTTTTTGGCCTCGATCTTGGAGAAGTCGAGGATGTCGTTGATGATGTTCATCAGCGATTCGGCCGAGGTCTTGACCGCTTCCATGAACTCCCGCTGTTCCGTGGTCAGCTCGGTTTCCAGGGCCAGCTCGGTCATCCCGAAGATGCCGTTCATCGGGGTCCGGATCTCGTGGCTCATGTTGGCCAGGAATTCGCTCTTGGCCCGGTTGGCTTCCTGGGCCTGCTTGCGGGCCTGGATCGAGCTCGGAGACGTCGATCAGGTTGATGATCACGCCTTCGTAGACGTCGTTCAGGTAGATGGGCTGCAGGCGGAAGATGACTTCCAAATCCCTTGAACGGCATCTCCTGGACAAGCGGCAGGGCGAACGGCTTGGATCTTGAAGTCTTCGATCGCGGCCTTGCACGCCTTGGGTGGCCAGCTGCGGATCGCTCTCCCAGAGGTTCTTTCCGAGGAGGGCGGCCCGGTCCTGCTTCAGGAGCTTGAGGAAATATTCGTTCACTTCCAGGATGCGGTCGTCCTTGTCGGCCAGGAGGACGCCTTCCTCCATCCCGGAGATCATGGCCGAGAGCTTGGCCGCTTCCCGTTGGATGGCCACTTCGGCCTTTTTCCTGTCGGTGATGTCCGTGTAGACGAAGACCATGCCCCAGCAAGTTCCGCCGATTTTGATCGGCGAGCCGGCGACGATGACGTGGATCGGGCGTGCCGTCTTTTTTATGGCCGGACGACTTCGGTCGGGGTGAAGGCCCTTGGCCCGAGATGGTGGTCCGGGTCAGGTCCTGGGCTTGGGCCCGTCCTTCGGGCAGGGTCACGATATCATCGAGGCTGCGGCTCAGGACTTCGTCCCGGAGATAGCCGAAAATCATTTCCGCGCCGGGATTCCATTCGATGATGGCTCCATCGGCCGTTCGTCGCGACGATGGCGTTGGGGGTGTTGAAGAGGACGGTTTCAAGGAATTTCTTCCGCCGGTCCAGCTCCTCCTCGGCCTTTTTCCGGTCGAGGATTTCCTTCTGGGCCTGGTCGTAGAGGCGGGCGCTCTCAATGGCCGAGGCGATTTGGCTGCCGAGCGTTTCCATGGCCGTGATGTCCGACTCATCGAAGGCGTCGTTGATGGCACTCTGAAGGTCGAGGACGCCGATGACCTTGTCGCCCTTGAGGAGGGGCACCGACAGTTCCGACTTCGTCACCTCTTCGGCTTTGCGGAAGAAATTGGGGTCCTTTTCGACATCGCCGCTCATCTGGGACTTCCGGGTCGAGGCCGCGGTCCCGATCATCCCCTGGCCGAACATGATCTCCATATCCAGCGGGAATGTGCCGACGTATCCGCCGGCGATGGACTTCAGGGTGAGGACATTGCTCCCGTTCTCATGGAGGAGGAGCATCACGCCGTAATAATCAAACGCGTCGCGGACGGACTTGACGGTGATGTCCAGGAGCTCTTTGAGCTTGAGCTGCCCGGAGAGCTGCCGGCCGACGTCATAGAGAAGGGCGAACTGGGCCCCCTTGCGTTTGGCTTCGTCGGCGAGGCGTTTCCGCTCGGCCACTTCCTGCTCGAGGTCGATCGTTCGTTCCCGGATTTTATTTTCGAGGTGGATGTTCCTCCGGCGGATCTTGGCCGTCCGGTACTGGAATCCCCCCAGGGCCACGCCCAGGAGGAAAAGGACGGCCAGGGCCTGGAACCAGCGCGCCTTCCAGAAAGGCGGGACCACCGAGATATTCAGGGCGACGCCCTTTTCGTTCCAGAGGCCGTCGTTGTTGGCCGCTTTAACCCGGAAGGTGTAAGCACCGGGCGGGATTCCGGCGTAAGACACGAACCGGCGGTTGCTGGGGAGGCTCCAGTCCGCCTCGAGGCCCTCCATCCGGTAAGAGTAAAGATTCTTGCTCGGGGCTTGGTAATCGAGGGCGGAGAACTCAAAGTCGATCTGGTTCTGCCGGTAGGTCAGGCGGACGGCCTCGGTTTCGGTGATCGACCGCTCGAGGATGAGGCGGTCGTCGACCGGGGTTTTAATCGGCACTTCCCGGCCGAAGAGCCGGAAGCCGGTCAGGACGACGGACGGGGCGTGGGGGTTGTCGGTGATCAGCTTGGGATAGAACGAATTGAAGCCCCGGATGCCGCCGAAGAAAATTTCCCCGTCCTCGGCTCGGTAGGAGCAGTAGGTATTGAACTCGTAGCTCTGGAGGCCGTCATAAACGTCGAAGTTCTTGAATTTCCTGTTGACCGGATCGAAGCGCGAAATGCCCCGGTTGGTAGAGAGCCAGATATTTCCCTGCTCGTCTTCTTCCATGGCGTAGATGACTTCGTCGGGCAGGCCGTCTTTCAGCTTGAAAACCTCGACAGTCTCTTTATCCCGGTCGAACCGGGCCAGCCCCGTCGACGTTCCCAGCCAGAACCAGCCCCGGCTGTCCTCCAGCATGCTCAGGATGTAGTCGTCTTTCATTCCGTCCGGCTTGGCCGTCGCCGTCCGGTAGACCTTGATCTCCCCGGTCGCCGGGTCGAGACGGTTGAGCCCGCCGCCATAGGTTCCGACCCAGAGGATGTGGGACTTGTCATAGCAGAGGGCGTAGATCCGGGGATAGCTCAAACTGTTCGGCTTCGTTTCGTCGACGGGGATGCGGCGAACCCGGCCCGTTTTCCGGTCGAAATGGTTGACGCCGCCGCCGTCGGTCCCCAGCCAAAAGTTCCCGTCTTTGTCTTCGGCGATCGTCCGGACGAAATCGACGCTCAAGCTTTCCGGATCGCCCTCCTTCGTGGTGTACCGGGTGAACTTGCCGGTCTTGGTGTCGAGGCGGTTCAATCCGTCGATCGTCGTGGCCCAGAGATAGCCGTCCCGGTCGAAGAGGATCATGTAGACCCGGTTGCTGCTGAGACTCGACGGATCATACGGATCGTGGATGAAGTGGCGCATCTGTCCGGTGGCACGGTCGAACCGGCTCAGGCCGGCCCCATCCGTGGCCGCCCAGATCACATCGTCCCCCTGCTTGAGGATCTTGCGAAATCCGTTGATGTTGAGGTTGGCCACGTTGAACCGGCCTTTTTCGTAAAGGCGGAACTTGGAGATGTTTTTGTTGTATTTGCTCAGTCCGGCGCCATACGTGCCGAACCAAAGGTTACCCGAATTATCCTCCATGATGGACAGGATGCGGTCGCCGGAGAGGCTGGCCGTATTGCTTTCCTCATGGCGATAAGCCCAGAAGGCGTCCTCGTTGGGAAGATACCGGTTGACGCCGCCTTCATTGGTCCCGATCCAGATCGTCCCGGACTCGTCCTGGAAAACGGCGTTGATCGTGTCCCCGCTCAGGCTGGAGGGATCGAGAAAATCGTGGCGGTAATGGACGAATCCGTCCCTTCCGGGGCCGGTCTTGTCGAGCCCGTTTCGCGTTCCAACCCAGAGATTCCCGTCCGTGTCCTCGGTCAGCGACAAGACCGCATCGTCGCCGAGGCTTCGGGGATCCGAGGCCTTGTGGCGGAAGGGCTCGAACGCCGCTTTTTGTTCGTTCCACCGGTTCAGTCCGCCGCCATCCGTCCCGGCCCAGAGCACGCCGTTCCGGTCCTGGAGGATGGCCTTGACGCTGCCGTGGCTGAGGCCGGACGAGGAGCCGTTTCCGGCCTGAAACCGGGTGAATGTTTCCGTTTTTGGGTCGAGGCGGTTGAGGCCGTCATCGGTTGCGATCCAGATGAACCCGCTCCGGTCTTCGTAGAGGGCGAAGATCCGGTTGTTGCTCAGACTGTTGGCGTCGGCCGGATTGTGGCGGAAGTTGATGAAATCGTCCGTATCGGAGGCGTACCGGCTCAACCCGCTGTCAGTGCCGACCCAGAGAACGCCCGACTTGTCCACAAGGAGGCACCAGACGTAGTTATTGACGAGGGCCCGGGGTTGGGCCCGGTCCTCCAGGTAGATTTTAAAGGTATACCCGTCAAACCGGTTGAGCCCGGTTTCGGTGCCGATCCATAGAAATCCCTTGTGGTCTTGGACAACGCAGTAACCGGTGCTTTGAGAGAGGCCCTCTTCCAGGGAGAAGTTCTGGCATCTCAGCCGGTCTTGAGAAATCAGGGGGGCGGCCCAGACGATGAGCAATCCGAGTCCCAGCGAGACGAGTTTCTTCCGCATGCGGAACCTCCAGATGGCGCTCTGAATCACAAGCGGTTCGCGGTGTCGGCGTGTATAAATTAATCTATCGCAGGGAATTTTACAATTCCTTTTGGAATTATTCTTAATCTGCCAAGCCGCTCACGTCTTCGCCCGCCACGCGGGCCAGGCCGCCGGCCGGGCGGAGCGCGTGAATCTCCGGGGCCTTGACGAACCGGTCGACGATGTCTCTGGTTCGGGCCATTCCCAGCTGTTCGAACAGGTAGCGGAATTTCTTCTCCAGGTCGGCCCCGATTTCGGTCCGGGCCTCCTTGGGAAGGGACCAGAACCTCTTTTTAAACGGACCGACGGCCTTTTTCCTGGCCTTGTAGAAGAACTGGGCGTCGGAATCCTTGGGTTTCCGCTCCTCGGCCGCGTTGGTTTTCAGCCATTCATACATCTCCAGGCGAAGCGACTCGGGAACGGCCGGATGGTCCATGACCAACGATTGGAAGGCGGTCGCCAAGTGGACTTCGCATGTGCCGGCCTCGACGAACCTGTGGAATGCGGTGTCGGGGAGGGTGCTGGCCCCGTGCTGGACCGCCCCGCCCATCCCGTAGGCTTCGCGGGCCCGGGCCCCGAGCGCCTTGAGGGCATCGAAATCGATGGCCACCTGGGCCAACGACCCGTCGGGAAGGACGACGCCGCCGTGCGAGGTTCCGGTCTGGATACTGATCTTGCTGATCCCCGGCCGGTTCCCGCGGGCCGCGTCATAGCCGGCCATGAAGGCGTCGAGGTCCTCGACCGTGCTGTTCTGATGGCCGACTTCGCCGATCTCTCCGCCGACCGAGATCGTCACGCCGGCCGGTTCGTTGTCCCGAATGAAGCGGGTGATTTCGGCGCAGAGCTCGAAGTTCTTTTTCTGCTGCTCGGCCAGGGTCGGCTTGGAGAGGTCGACCAGGGTGGAGGTGTCGATGTCGATGTTGAAGAAGCCGGCGGCGACGGCCTCGAGGATCAGGTCGCGGATCGCCCGGATCTCGGCGTCCGGATCGGCGGCAAATTTTTTCGCCCCGGCTTGGAAGTGGTCTCCCTGGATGAAGACCGGCCCGCGATATCCCTCCCGGAGAGCCGCGGCCAGGATGGCCGAGACGTATTCCGAGGGGCGCTGGTCGGTATACACCATCTCGCTCCGGGCGATTTCGAAGATGAAGGCGCCGCAGTCGATCGCCTTCGCCGCCCGGAAGACGGCCCGGGCGGAATCGTAGGCGATCATCCTCAGGTTCATGGCTGGAACCGTGAAGTCTTTCTCGATCGATCCCCCGGCTCCGGGCCATATAAAGGTCGTGGATCGAGGCCGGCCGAATTCCCGCGGCCTGGGCGGTTTCCCAGATCAGCCAGCGGGTCGCGGCCTGGGCTTCCGGGTCCCCGAAGACGGCTTCCTGGATGAGAATGTCGGCTTTGTCCGGAAGCGTCTTCTCGTTGAGAATCCGGACCCGGTCTCCTTCGAGAAGCACGGTCCCCTGGAGAGCGGTCAGAAGATGTGTCAAGCCATGATCGGACATGAGCGGCTCCTTCGGTCGTCTCGATTTTCGCGGGGAGCGAAGATCCGCCCAATTATAACAGAGCGAAACGTCGAAAACACCCCCGCGCGGTTTGACAGTCCGTCCCGGGGCAAGTTATATTCGCGGCCGACCGTTTTCGAACGAGGAGGTCCCGCATGTTCCCTGGATTTTTCCGAAAATCCGCCGCCGCGGCGGCGATTCACCTTTTCTGTGTTTTCGCTCTCGCGTCCCAAACGATCCCGCAAAGCCCGGTGGTGACCGCGGAGGACTATGCCCGTGCGGAAAAATTTCTCGGAACCCAGACCGCACCTCTTGTCCTCAAGGCCTCCGTCCGGCCGAATTGGCTCCCCGGCGACCGGTTCTGGTATCGAAACCAGCTGGCGCGGGGATCGGAGTTCTTCCTGGTCGACTCGGCCCGCGGCCGGCGGGGCCCGGCTTTCGACCAGGCCGGTGTCGCGGCCGCGCTTTCGGCGGCCGAAGGGAAGACCTTCGATCCGGCCGAGCTTCCGTTCGCGACGTTCGACTATACTCCCGACGGGAAAGGGATGATGTTCAACGTCGGCAGCCGCCGCTATTCCTGCGATCTCCGCGGCCGGGGAATGCGGCATGCGGATGTCCTGCCGGCTGAAACGGCCGCCCCGCCCCGCCCGGTCGAACCGGAAGCGGTGTCGCCCGACGGGCAGCTGGCGGTTTTCATCCGAAACGACAACTTGTGGCTGCGGGAGCGGGCGACGGGCGCCGAAACCCCGTTGACTTTCGACGGCGTCAAGGACTACGGCTATGCGACCGACAATGCCGGCTGGGCGCGAAGCAACCGTCCGGTCGTCACCTGGTCTCCCGATGGCCGGAAAATCGCCACGTTCCAGCAGGACCAGCGCGGCGTCGGCGAAATGTACCTGGTCGAAACGCGGGTCGGCCATCCCGTCCTTCATGCCTGGAAGTACCCGCTTCCCGGAGACGAGAAAGTGACCATGATCGAGCGGGTCGTCATCCATCTGGACAGCCCCCGGGTTGTCCGGTTGAAGATGGCCCCCGACCAACATCGCGGCTCCGTGGCCGACGACATCAAGGCCGACGACGGCTCGATGGAAGACGTCATTTGGAGTCCGGATTCACGGCGCCTGGCCTTCGTCTCGTCTTCCCGGGACCACAAAACGGTCTGGCTGCGGGAAGCGGATCCGGAAACCGGCGAAGTCCGGGAGATCTACCAGGAGACCGACTCGAACGTTTTTCGAGTCGGGGGCGGACGGCCCCTCCTGGCGGTATCTGCCCGATTCCGGCGAGTTCATCTGGTTCTCGGAGAGCGAGGACATGGGCCGGCTCTATCTCCACGACCTCGCAAACCGGCCGCTTGAAAAATCCGATCACGTCCGGGCCCGGCCGGGTCGCCGGAATCGTTCAGGTCGATGAGAAAATCCGCCGGCTGACGTTCGTCGGGCTTGCGATGGAGCCCGGACGAGATCCCTATTTCCGCCACCTCTATACCGTCGGATTCGACGGGAAGAACCAGACCTTGCTCACCCCCGAGGATATGACCCACGACGTCGTTTTGTCGCCTTCGGGGAAATATCTCATCGATACGTTCTCCCGCCCTGATGTCCCGCCGACGACCGTCCTCCGGACGGCCGCCGGCCGCCCCGTTCTGACCCTGGAAAAGGCCGACATTTCCGCTCTTCTCGAGACGGGTTGGACACCGCCGACGCCGTTTACGGTCAAGGCCCGGGACGGCAAAACCGACCTCTACGGCCTGATGTTCCGGCCGACGAATTTCGACCCGAACAAGACATATCCCATCCTCAACAACATTTACCCGGGGCCCCAGAGCGGGAGCGTCGGTTCCCGAAGCTTCTCCCCCTCAAGGCGCTGGGACGCCCGGGCGATCGCCGAGCTGGGCTTCATCGTCGTTCAGATCGACGGCCTGGGGACGCCCAACCGGTCCAAGAGCTTCCATGAGGCCTATTACGGCGACATGGCCGACAACACCCTTCCCGACCAGGTGGCCGGGATGAAGGAGCTGGCCGCCCGCTACCCCTGGATCGATATCGACCGGGCCGGAATCTACGGCCATTCGGGAGGCGGATACGCGGCCTGCGCGGCGATGTTCCATTACCCCGACTTCTTCAAGGTCGGCGTGTCCCAGGCCGGAAACCATGACAACCAGGGCTATGAAGACGATTGGGGGGAGAAGTGGCACGGCCTGCTCGTCCGCAACCCGGCCGGCACATCCAATTATTACGCCCAAGCCAATCAGAACTTCGCCAAAAACCTCAAGGGCAAGCTCCTGCTCGCCCATGGGACGATGGATTCCAATGTCCCGCCGTATCTCACGCTCCTGGTGGTCGACGCCCTGATCAAGGCCAACAAGGATTTCGACATGATCCTGTTCCCCAACCGCGGACACGGCTTCGGCAGCGAGCCGTACATGACCCGGCGTCGGTGGGATTATTTCGTCGAGCATCTGCTCGGGGCCGAGCCGCCCAAGGAGTTCGCTTTCAAACCCGCGGCCGGCGCTTCCCGACGGTGACGCCCATGCGTCATGGTGTTTCCCTTGCGGCGCTGTTGCTTTCCTTCTCCGTATTGACGCCGGCTGAGGCTCATTTCTCTTTCGGTCGCGGCCGAGAGGGGAACGCTGCCCAAAACCGTTGCCGTGACGATCGACGACCTGCCGTTCGTGGGTTACGGCCTCGGCCTGGCCGAATCGTCGGCGTATACGGACCGTCTGCTCAACGGACTCGCCGGCCGGAACATCGAAGCCGTCGGGTTCGTCAACGAAAGAAACGTTCTCATTCCCGGGGAAATGGATGCCCGGACCGGACTCCTGAAAAAGTGGATCGACCGGGGAATGATCCTGGGGAACCATACCTTTTCCCATCTCGATGCCAATGCGGTCTCCCTTTCGGCTTACCAGGAGGACATCCTTCGGGGCGGGACGGTGACGGGGATCCTGCAAAAGGAGGAGGACGCGGCCTCCCTCGATATTTCCGGCATCCCATGAACCACCGGGGGAAAGACGCCCGAATTTCGGGCGGCCGTCGATGAGTTCGTCCTGGCTGCCGGATACACGCCGGTTCCCTTCACGATCGAAAACTCCGACTACCTTTTCGCTTTTGTCTATGCTGCGGCTCTCAAGGCGGGGGAGCGGCGATCTGGCCGGCAGGGTGATGGACGCTTATCTGGCGTTCACCGAAGTCATGTGCGGCTGGATGGAACAACAGGCCGAAGAGACCTTTGGCCGCCCGATTCCCCATATCCTTCTCATCCATGCCAACGCCTTGAACAGCGACGGGATCGGCGCTTTGCTCGAGCTTCTGGAAAAGAGGGGATTCGGCTTTGCCGCCCTGGACCGGGTCATGAGCGATCCGGCTTACCGGACATCCCGACGGCTACATGGGCGCCGCGGGTCCGTCCTGGATTTACCGCTGGCAGCTGTCCCTGGGAAAACCGTCCGGCCTGAAACGAGGAGCCCGAGCCGCCGGCTTGGATCATGCGGGAATTCGAAGTCGCCGAAGATCGCCCGCCGGCGCGAAACGGCCGGAGCCGGCTCTCAGCGGCTCTTCATAAACTCATTCCACAGCGAACGGTGGATGTGAACCGTCAGGATGACGTCCGGCCGCAAGCCGTAGTTTTCGACAATCACCTGTCTTCCAGGCGCCGGCTCGACATCATCTTCGAATTCCTGGCCAGGCGATGACGACGTCCGCTTTTGAAAGGTCTCCCGGCTTTATCCGGCTCCGTCCAGTATCCGACTTTCTTGTAGCCCCGGAAATACCAGGGGAGCGGCCATTGTTCGTAAGGGCCGGCCAGGACCTTGACCAGGAGGTTCCGGTGCTCGGGATGGACGGCGGCCAGCTGTTCCATCCGGGCCGGGAGCTTCAGAAAATCGGGGCTGGTCTGGGCGTAAACATAGGGATTGCGGGGATCGGCCGGATAACGGATATTGGCCTGGCGATTTTCCAGGGCGAGATGGCCGAGGCCGAGGCCAAGGGCCAGGAGGACGACGATCTTCAGGACGACCGTCGGGACGGAGCGGAAGATGCCGGATCGCCCCGATGCCGGCCAGGATGAGCCAGCCGAGGTAGAAGGGAACCAGGTTCCACGGGGTTTTATAAGGCAGGAAGGAATAGGCCAGGGTCGTCCCCACCGTATAGACGACGAGGAAAAGGCCGAGCGAGCGGTCGACGGGGACGGGGTCGGAAGTATAAATCACAGGGTCAGGCCGGCGAATGAAAACGAAAACCATGCCGGCCAAACCGAGGAGGAGGACCAGAATCTCGGTCCAAACCAGCCCGCCCGAAATCCGCCCGGCGAGAATGCCGAAGTAATAGAAAAACGGGTGGGTATGGATGCCCGTCGCGTCGCTCCCTCTCTCGACATACACGTTGAGAGACGAAACGGCGTCTTTGATCCCTTCGAGATTGGTGCCGAACGAGGAGTAAAACAAGGCCGCGACGGCTACCGCGGCGATCAGGGCAATGATGACATGGCGGGCGAACACCTTCCGTTTGACCGGCATGTCCCTGTTGAGGACGCTGATTCTCTCCCGGATGAGGACCGCGATCAAGCCGAGGGCCGCGGCGGCCAGGACGATCACCGCCGTTTCTTTCGTCGCGGCCATCAGGCCGGCGAAAATGCCGGCCATGGCGTACCATCCGCCGTCCGGCCGGAGGATGTACCTCCAGATCGAGACGAGGAAACCCATGGCAAAGAAGGCGAACAACATCTCCTGGATGTAAAAGCGGCTATAGAAGGTCATCGCCGGCGAAAGGGCCATGAGAAGCACCGAGACGGCCCGGGCTTCGAGGTCGATACTGCTCCCGAACAGGAGGAAGAGGGCGATCAGGGCGGCGCCGAAGAGAGCGGGGACGGTCCGCAGAAGCGATTCGTCCAGGTCCTGGAACCTGGCCCGGCCCATCGCTTTGGCCGCCGGAAGCGTGATGTAGTAGAGGAGGGGGCCGTGATGGTCGGTCTTATCGTAGACGTATTCCCCCTTTTCGAGGAGGGCGCCGAATTTGACCGCCTGGTTGGCTTCGTCGTGGTGCATCGGACGGAGATCCAGGTCGTTCAGCCGGAGGAGGAACGCCGCGGCGACGGCCAGCGAGGATCAATCCGCCGAGCGCGGTTTTTTTCATTTGGCGAGTCCCGTAAACCTCCACTTCGACGTAATGGTTCATGTCGTTCGAGGTGTTGCCGTTGGAGTGCAGGCGGAAGATACCGGCCGGCGGCGCCCTTGGGGTCGATCAGCCGGCCTTCGTTGGTCTCGATGTATTCCTTGTCCTTGCCCGCGCCCAGGCCGAGGGAGTTGTCGTGGTCGTTGTTATAGACGGTGACGACGTCCTTGAGGAAATCCTTGTCGGCCGGACACCTGGATGACGACGTCCCGATAAACCCGGGCTTGGCTGTGGTAGTGCCAGACCAGGATCGCGCTGAGGACGGCGGTTTTGCCGAGGTCGATCTGAACCCACTGTTTGCCGGGGCCGAGCTCGACGAAGTATCCGTCTTCGCCCGACTTCTCGCCGTCCGTGACGAAGGCCAGGTCCCCGATCACCGGCATCATGTCGCTGGAAAGGATCGGCTTTTTAGCCGAAAGCAGGACTGGTCCCCTTGGGGACGAAGAACGGCCCGCGGGGCTTGCCGGTAATCGTTTCGAGGTTGGCGGTCTTGATGTTGCGGGGCGTCCCGATGAACATCGGCTTGGGCAGCTGGAGCTTGAGCTCCTCCTTGGCCGGGTCCTGGGAGGCAAGGGCGGAAACCAGGGGGACAAGGGCGAGAATAAAGGCGGCGAGCAGGGCCGGGAGGGGCAAGATGCGTTTCATCGAAGGCTCCTATATCGTTTTCCTTAATATAAACCGACTCGGCGCCGGCATCAAGGGGACAGCGGCAATTTCGAGCGAAATTATTCGCATCATCCTCAAATTATGTTTCGATTATGAACATTTTTTCTAATTTTCGTCGACCGGCATTATTTCAGGGCGTATTTCTTGATAACGAAGGTCTCGTCCGGGGTTGTTTCGATCGTGAACACCGCGTCCCCGGTCGGGCTAAACCGAAGAGTTCGGTTCGCGATAGGGCGGATTCGGGCAGCTTGAGATAGAAGGCGTCCTGGTAGGTCCCGTCGATGTCGAACACATCGACCAGCACGCCCTTCTTTTCGTCCCTGGTGGATGTCATGACCCAGATGCTGCCTGAGACGGATTGAAGCGAGGATATATCTCTCGAGAAGCTTCTTGCCGGCATTTCAAAGGATTTCACGTTGACGTTGAGCCGCGCCTGCTTTTGCTCGGGTGTAAGAGGGGGGGGAGGAACGCGCTTATACGGCCTCCGGAATTCTCGGGTCACTTTGCGATTGGAAATATGGAGGATTTTGATCAGGTACTCATCGGTATGCGCGATCGCTATAAGACCATGCCCGAGAATCGCGGCTTGCATGTTCGTGATGATCATTCGGCTTGTCGATCTTCCGTTGCGCGCGACAAAATAAGCGCAATCGAAGCTGGCCGACGGCGTCCACTGATCCGTTTGTTCATTCCAGACCTCAAGCTGATGGGGGATTTGGACTAGCCCGGCTGTTTCCTCGGGATTCATGTTTTCGTAGGTTTCGAAAATCCAGTTCTTTTCGAAAAGCCCCAGAAGTCCGACCCACCGGTATTTGATCGGCAGTGTGACTTCTTTTTCCATGTTTCCGTTCAGGTCGAACCAGATCATCTTAGAGGGATTCCTCGTATGAATGATCAAGTTGCCCGCCTTCCATGAAAACAAAATCGTCGACTTGGGTCATTTCTCCCGGGCCCTGGCCTTTTTTAAAATAATTGCCCAAAAACTTCCCATCTTTATCGAAGCGAAGGACCTGTTCGTTGTCTTTTACGCCGATCGAACCGTCCGGGCCGAATTTCAATCCATAGGGATACTTGAAGAAGAATTCCCCGCTCTCGTCGGTGATCGTCATTACGGCCTTCGGGACGATCACCCGGCCGGCGTCGGGTGCTTTCGGCTTTTCCGGATTTTCGATGACCTGAGCTCTTCCGGCGATGACCAGGATCATTCCGAATGCGGTCGCGATCATCATACGTCCGAGATACTTCATCGCTACCCCCTGAAGTTTGGCAAAATTACATTATCAAAAAGATCCTATTCAAGAACGTCTTGATTTTCTATTTCAGGGCGTATTTTTTAATGACGATAGTCTCGTCTGGAGTCGTTTCGATCGTGAACACCGCGTCCCCGGTCGGGCTGAACCGGAATGACCCGCTTCGGGATAGGGCGGCTTCCGGGAGTTTGAGATAAAAAGCGTCCCGGTAGGTTCCGTCGACATCGAACACATCGACCAGCACGCCCTTCTTTTCGTCCTTGGTGGAGGTCACGACCCAGATGCGTCCGGCGACGGCGTCGAGGCTCGAGATGTCATTGGAATATTTTTGCTCCGGCAATTCATAATTTTTCCCATTGAGTCCGAGGCGCGGCTGATTGGTTCCCGCCTTTAACGGTGGAGGCGCGACTCGTTTATAGGCGCGACGGAATTCACGTCTGACCTCGTTTGTCAGAATATCCAATATTTTTATGGCATATTCCGAGGTGTGGGATATCGCAAAGAGCCCCTCTCCGAGCGAGGCGGTTCGGAGCGAGGCGATGTCGATGATCCCGCTCGATCCGCCGTTGCTAGCCGCATAGACCGTGCAATTGAAGCTCGCCAATGGCTTCCACTCGTTTGTCGCTTCGTTCCAGGAGATGAACCGGTGCGGCAACTCGATGTATTTCGCATCACCTATGTCACGAGGAAAATCAAAGGTGTCGAAGACCCATCTCTTATCGCGCCTTCCCAGGAAGTAAATTCGCCGGTATTCCGGGGGCAAGGTGATCTCTTTCTCCAAATTACCCGCGGCGTCAAACCAAATCATTTTCGGAGCATCAAACGAATGAATGACCATCCTTCCGTCTTGAAAGATCTCATAGGAGTCGATCCGGGTCATCTCCCCCGGTCCTTGGCCTTTCTTGAAATAATTCCGGATAAACTTCCCGTCCTTGTCGAAGCGAAGGACCTGTTCACCGTCGGTAAAAACGATCGATCCCTCCGGCCCGATTTTCAGGCCGCGAGGATATTTAAAGAAGAATTCTCCGCTCTCATCGGTGATCGTCATTACGACCTTCGGGACGATCACTCGGAGAGCGTCGGCCGCTTTCGGTTTTTCGGGATTCTCGATAACCTGAGCCGATCCCGAAAGGACAAGAGCCAAGCAAAGGCCCGCAATCCCGGCGATACTTCGCAACTTCATTATTTCAGCCCTCCCCAATAAATAATTCCCGATCCTCGGTATGATATTCAAGCGAAACGGGATTGTAAAGGAGAGACCCTTTTATTCTTGTTCGGAAAATATCCCGGGATTGAAGACCCGGACGTCGCCATAGGAGACGACGAGGCAGGCCCAGACATCCGGATTCCGGGCGGCGAGGGCCTCGACATCGTCGGCGGTCATGACGAAAAAGGCCGTAGAGAGGGCATCGGATAAAGCCGCCGTTGAGGTTGATGCCCAGGCGGCTAGAAGCCCCCGGGCCGGCCGTCCGGAACGAGGGTCAAGGATATGTGCTCCCTTGACCTCGGTCCCGGAACCGCTGACCGCCCGGCCGGAAAGCGAAACCGCCGCCGGGGCGCCCGGCCAGCCGGCGCCCACGCCGACAGGCCAGCCGGCGGTGTGTTCCGTGGAAGGCGATCCCGCGGCCAAGGCGGTGCTTGTTCCGCCGTGAAGCAGGGCGTTTTCCACGCCCCATTCGCGGAGAACCTCCAAAGCCCGGTCCAGAGCGTACCCTTTTCCCACGGCGCCCAAATCGAGGTCAAGGCCGGGGAATTCGGGCGGATGCGCGCCGGGCCGGCGGACCAGGAAAGCCCCGGGCTCGCGGACTAGCTCGAAGGCTTGGGAGAGAGGCCCCGGATACGGCGGCCTTCCCGCCGGCTCCCCATCCGGCCCTGTCCGGGCGGCCGCCCGGGCGTTGAGGTCGAATGCCCCGCCGGTTTCCAGGCGGGCCGTCTCGGCCAGCGAAAGGCATTCGAACGTTTCGATCCCGACGGGGATTTCGCCGCCGGCCGGAAGCCGGTTGATCCGGGCGATCTCGCTTGTTGGCTGGAAACGGCTGAACAACTTTTCGAGGCGGTCGATTTCCTTGAATGCCTCCCGGGCCGCGTCAGCGGCGTAGGCTGAGTCCTCTCCGGGAATGAAGATCTCGAACAGCGTCCCCATCGCCTCATGGGAAAAGCGGGGGACGGCGGGGAGAGGACCGGTCATGTCCGCGGCGAATCCGGTCGGCCGAGGATCGCCGCGTCGAAAAACACGATCGCGGTCAGGACCAGGCCGAGGGCCGAGTACCGGTGGATCATGATCAGGGCGACTTGGGTGTTGAAGCTGATAATCGGCAGCATGGAGAAAAGGGCGGTCACAATCTGGACGAATCCGAGAACGGCGAAAATCCAGAAGAGGGCTTTGACAACCATCGCCTTCGGGATGTTTTTGAACACGGGGCAGGCGAACGCTTCAAACGGAGCGGCTTCCTGTGGGGTGAAGCCATAAGCCCGGGCCCGAAACAACATGATGAAGGCCAGGCCGAGGGCGAATACCCCGCCGCCCATGACGTGAGCTAGAAGCGGCAGTCCGAACATGCCCCGGCGGATAAACACGGCGTACCCCAACCCGCTGGCCGCAAGATAAAGGAAAGCGGCGGCAAAGGCGAAGAAGATCCATTTGAGCCAGCCGGGATAACGCGCCCCTGCCCAGCCGTCCCAGAGGGAGACGCAACGCTTAAAGAAGGATGCGGAGAAGAATCCCTTAATCCGGCTCCCGAGCCACTTGAGATAAGTTCCGGCTTGGAATTTGGGATGGGAGGCCCGGAACCGCTGCTCGGACCGGAAAAAGACGGCCCCGGCCAGGCTCGCGATCGCGATGATGATAAACGCGGTCATGGCGGTTTATTTCCTTTTTTCGATCAGGCCGCTGATCCTTCCGACCGCCTGGACCAGGGCCGCCAGAAGCACCGCTCCGATGAGGAAGGCGGCGAACGCGAGGACAATTTTGAAATAAGGACGTCCGAGGTAGGAGAGGCCGAACAGCCGATGATAGGGGTTGCTCAGGTCCATGAAGGAGACGCCGGCCGCAGAATCGGTCTTCGCGGTCAGAAGCGGGCCCCGGCCTTCGACCCGGGTGAAGAAAAAGTCCGATGACGCGGAATGGCAATCGGTGCAGCCGTTCCAGCCGAGCGACTGGCGGGCCGGGCGGACTTGGTGGGCCATCGGCCAGGCGACCGGCTCGGCCGCCGGATACTCGACGGTTTCGAGCGCTCCATTCGCGTCGAGACGGAAGAGCTTCCCGCCGGAGATATACACGGGGATCTTCGCCTCTCCGCCGGCGAGCGCCTTAAGAACGGAGACGACTTGGCCTTCGGTCAGGCGATGCTCCGACCCTGGAAGCGTCGCGGCCGCGTTCCGCTCCTCGTCGGTGAGCATCGGGAGGCGCGTTTCGTTTTTGATCCAGAGCCAGCCCGATTCGCCGGCGGGCGGGTCTTTCAGCTCCGTTTTTTCTATCGCGCCTTCGATGAGGCGGTATTGGGAATTTTTGTATGTGACGGCCGGCGTTCCAGGAGCTCCGGCCATTGCCGCGAGGGCTTCCAACACCCGTTGGATCGCGCCCTCGGGCTCGGCCGCCGCTTCGGCATTCGCGGGGTCGAAATCCGGCCAGAAGGGTTTCACCTTGCCGTTATCAACGGCGGCGAAATGCCATCCGGCGGGAGTCGCTTCCCCGGAAACAGGATGGGGTGTCAGCCCGCCATCCACGTTCTGCTCGAAATATTTTCCGTCGATGATGAGGACGGGTTCGCCGGGCCGCTCGGACATTCCCCGCAGGGCGGTCAAGACGCGGATGACGGCCCGTTCGGGGAAGAGCGTTTCGCCGGCGGCGGAAAGGACAACTTCCGGCCGGAGCGGCTTGACCATGTCTCCCTCGAGAACCCCCCAATAAGCCGGCCACATCATCCGGTGCGGCGCGAGCTTCCCGTTGGTGTCGCGCCGGTACACGGGTTCGACGACGACCGGGAGGTCGGTCGACCAGTCGGCTACGCCGAAGATGCCGAGCCGGTTGGCCCGGGCGGTCCGGACGCGGGCCGGCTCGTCGGCCGGGAGCGGCCCCGAGTGGCAGACGGTGCAGGCCAGGCGCTCGAAATGGACTTCGGGGAAGCCCTTATGATAGGGGTAAGGCGCGCCCATCCGGCCGGCTTCGCCGAGGCCTTTCTTGTTTTCCTCGCCGAGATGACAGGCCCGGCAGGTGAAATCGGAGGAGACCAGACGCCGGATTGTCCTTGGCTTCGCCTTCGTATCCGCGGATGATGTCGTGGCTGACGTCGTTCCGGTGGCAGGCGGCGCACGACGATCCCGGCGGCGGTATGGACGTCGTCGTCGAAATCGAATTTCCGGGAACCGGCTGGCGCGTTGGAGTGGCAGGCCAGGCAGCTGACGTCCTTCGGCGGATAGGCCAGGTCGAGGAAGGCTCGGTGCTTCGAATCGAAAACGCCGGGTCGTATTTGACCGTCGGGCGACGGCCCATTCCGAGTCGTCGGGATTTGGGCCGTCGGACGTCCCAGGTCGTCTTCAGGCGCGAGGCCATCCCGCCGACTTCGCCCAAGCCGGCCGCGGCGGTGGCCGCCCAGCGGAAGTTCTCCCGCAGGACCTGCTTGGCCCACTCGCTGGGGTTCTGGGTTTGGGCGGCGTTGTGGCAGCCCAGGCAGTTGATCTCCGCCTTGCCCGAAACGCCCCAGCGCGAGCCGGGCGTTCAGGTTTTCGGCCGGCTCGGCCGGCCCGCCGCCGGGCAGGTGGCGGCCGAAGAGGAGGGTAAAGTCCCAGGCCGAGAGATTCGAGGTCGGCGGGCTTGAACATCCCGGGCCAGGGCCGCGGCGAGATCGGGATCTGGGTTCCGGTCCGCTCGTCCAGCCAGACCCAGGGCTCGCCGGGCCGGCCGGCGGCGGCCGTCGGGGCGGCGTTGAAATGGCGCCCGCGTCGCGATCGACGCGTAGTCGTGGCAGGGGGCGCAGGTGAACCGGGCCGAGAAGGGCAGGGGATTGTTTTCGGTCGGGATGATCTTCTGGTCGGCTCGTCCTTGAGCGGGATCTGGTGGACGGGCGGGCTCCGGCTGCCGGCCCATTTGGCCGTCGGAGGCCGTCCCGGTCGAAACCAGGGTTGCGGCCAAAATCGCCGCCGGCCAGGGCCGCGAGCGGAAGGAACCGGCGGGCGGCTCGGCGGGTGACGGTTGCGCGTTCATCGGCTCAGGCTTTAAAATCGGCCGGCCTGAAGCGGACGTGCGATCGCGTCCGGACGGCCTCGTTGACCTTGAGGACGGCGACGGCGCTCTCGTAGGCCAGCTCGGCGGGGCAGGTGAGGGGCGTGCCCCGGCGGACGGCCTCGAAGAAATTCTCGAGATGCGGCTGGTGGGCGGGCTTGGCCAGGTCCACCGGCAACGGCCAGCGCCCGGCTTCGGCCGTGACCCGGACGTCGACGAAGACGTTCTTGGTGTCGATCTTCTGGATGACCGGGGCTTCGGTCAGGAGCAGGCCGTCCTTGACCAGCGAATCCCATTCGGGGGCGTGGGCTTCGCGCATGGCCCAGTTGCCGCGGTCGGCGACTTCGGAGATCTGGATCGCCCCGTCGTCGCCCATGAAGACCTCGTAGAAGCCGCCGTTCTTGGTCGTCGTCTGGACCTGGTACATGGCCCGGGCCGTCCCCTTCGGCGTGGCGAACTCGTAGATGGCCATGACGTTGTCGTACCACTCGCGGCCCTTGTAGTAGTCCACCCCGCCGGAGGCCATGACCGTGATCGGGATTGGACCCGAAGACCCAGGCGAAGAGGTCGATCTGGTGCGAGCCGAGGTCGACGATCGGGCCGCCGCCGTATTTCTTGTACCAGCGCCAGTTGCGGAATTCGGTCCATGATTCGCGTAGCCGTATTCCTGCAGCTTGGCCGGGGCGATGGGGTAGGTCTTGGGCCAGCCGAGCATGTCGGCCTTGGAGCGGTTCCACTGGGCGTAGGCCAGGTTGACCCGGCCGAGGATCTTCTTGTCCCGGATGAGCCGGTCGATGGCGTGGAGGTAGCGCGGGTTGGAGCGGCGCTGGTGGCCGATCTGGAGGAGCTTGCCGGTCCGGCGGGCCGTTTCGACCATGGTCCGGGCCTTGTCCAGCGAGTTGGACATCTCCTTTTCGCAGTAGACGTGCAGGCCCGGCTTCCATGCAGGCGTTGGCGTGCTCGGCGTGCATCCAGTCGGGCGTGGCGACGATGGCCGCGGCCAGGCCTTTTTCCTTGGCCAGCAGGTCGCGGTAGTCCTCGTAGACGACCGGGTCCTGGCCGTACTTTGCGGAGGTATCCGCGGGCGTATTGCTGGCTGTAGGACCAGATGTCGCAGACGGCGGCGATACGGATGCCGGGGATGCGCAGGCAGGATTCCATCAGGACCCGGCCCTGCTCGCCCGCGCCGATGAGGGCGATTTTCAGGTCGTCCGGCCGGGGGGTGAACTTCGCCGGCGGCGGCGTCCTGGCCGGCCGGGGTGGCGCCGGACGAAACGAGAGCCGTTCCGCCGAGGGCCGCCCCGAATCCGGCGGCGGCCGAGGATTTGATGAAGTGCGCCGCGACACCGCGGGCTGGGAATGATCGGATTCGGTCATCGGTCTCCGCCTCCAATGAATATCGGCACCTTATTATATTCATTTACCGGCCGGTTGAAACCCTTTCGGGTTTTATCTGAATTTTCAGCGGCTTTTCATATCCTTGTCGAAGGCGACCGACGACGGGGCGAAGTTGATCGAGGCGACGAAGCTTCGGCGACTCGGCCGCCCCGAATTCGCGGTCCATGCCGTTGTCCTCCCACTCGACCGAGAGGGGCCCGCGGTAGCCGACGGCGTTGAGCTCGCGGATGATCTCCTCGAAATCGACGTCGCCGTGGCCGGGCGAGCGGAAATTCCAGCCCCGCCGCAGGTCGCCGAAGGGCAGATGAGAGCCGAGGATGCCCGACTTTCCCGTCGAGGGTCACGGCGGCGTCCTTGATGTGGACGTGATAGATGCGGTCGGGGAATTCCCGGATGAAAAGATGCGGCTCCAGGCCCTGCCAGACGAGATGGCTGGGGTCGAAATTGAAGCCGAGGGTCGGCCGCCGCTTGAAGGTTTTCGAGCAGGCGGGCCGCGGTGTGGAGGTCGAAGGCGATCTCGGTCGGATGGACCTCGAGGGCGAACCGGACGCCGCAGGCGTCGAACTCGTCGAGGATGGGCGTCCAGAGCTCGCGGATTTTGTGGAATCCGGCTTCGATCATCTCCTCCGTCGTCGGCGGGAAACGAATACCAGGCCTTCCAGATCGGCGAGCCCATGAAGCCGTTGACGACGCCGCAGCCCAGGGCTTTGGCGGCCCGGGCCGCGGCTTTCATCTCCTCGACCGCCCAGGCCTGGATCTTGTCGGGTTTGCCCTTGACCTCGGCGGGGACGAAGGCGTCGAGCCGTTCGTCGGCCGGTCGCCGACGCACTGGCCGGCCAGGTGCGCGCCGATGGCCCAGCACTTCGAGTCCGTATTTTTTCAGGATCTCCAGGCGCTCCGCGACGTATTCCGGGTCGCGAGGCGGCCCGGCGGACATCCAGGTGGTCGCCCCAGCAGGCGATCTCCAGCCCGTCATAGCCCCAGGCGGCCGCTTTTTCGCAGACGGTCTCGAACGGCAGGTCGGCCCACTGGCCGGTAAACAGCGTGATCGGTCGTCCCATATTCGCCTCCTTTTAAAGGGAAGAGATCTCATCTAGAAATCGACCCAGATGGCGCCGGCTTTCGAGCTCTCGACGCATTTTTCGATGAACCGGACGCCCCGGACGCCGTCGTGCGCGTTCGGGAAATCGAGATCTTCCGGCGAAAGGGACTCGCCGGCTTTGGCTTTGCGAAGGGCCCGGCCGTAGGTCGAATAGATGTTGGCGAAGGCTTCGAAATAGCCTTCGGGATGTCCGGAGGGGATCCGGGAGAGGGCTTGGGCCTTGGCCGACATGCGGTCCCGGCCGCGGGACAGCCGGACCGACGGCCGGTCGATGTACCCGACCTTGACGTAATTGCATTCCTCCTGGTTCCAGTCGAGCGAGGCCTTGGTCCCGAAGATCCGGACCCGGAAGCCGTTGTCGTTACCGACGGCGATCTGCGAGCTCCAGTAGATCCCCTTGGCCCCGCCCTCGAAGTTCACCAGGATCGAGGCGTTGTCGTCAAGCGTCCGGCCCGGACCGAACGTGTCGAGCCGGGCGCAGAGGGACTTCATCTCCAGGCCGGTGAGATAAGAAACCATGTTTTCGACGTGGCTGCCGATGTCGCCGACGCAATTGCTGATCCCGGCCCGTTTCGGGTCGGTCCGCCAGGCCGCCTGTTTCTGGCCCGTCGTCTCCAGCGGGCCGGCCAGCCAGTCCTGGGGATACTCGGCGGCGACGAACCGGATTTCGCCGAGCTCCCCGGCGGCGATCATATCCCGCATGTGGTGGACGATCGGATAGCCGCGGTAGGCGTAGGTCACGCCGAACAAGCGGCGGCTTTCGGCGGCCAGGCAGGCCAGGTGGGAGGCGTCCTGACTTGAGGTCGCCAGGGGCTTGTCGCAGACGACGTGGAAGCCGCGTTCCAGGGCAAGACGGGCGATGGGGTAATGGGTATCGTTGGGAGTGACGACAAGGATGAAGTCGACCCGGTCAGGCCGGGACGCCTCGGCCGCGATCATCTCCCGGTAATCGGCGTAGAGCCGGTCGCCCGGAATGCCCCAGGCCTCTCCGGTTTCCCAGGTGACGGACGGTGTTTGGGAAAGGCAGCCGGCGGCGAGTTCCGCGGTGCCGTCCATGGCGATCGCTTTCCGGTGGACGTCGCCGATGAACGCCCCCTTCCCGCCGCCGATCATCCCGTAAGTCAGCCGGGCGGCTTTCGTCAGGATATCCTGGCCTTCGATCATGGCGGCCTCCTCTATTTTCTCATGACGGGGATCGTGATTTCGGTCTGAAGCTTCTCCGGAGGCGTGTCCTGGGGATTGTTGAGATACATTTCCAGCGGCGGGCCGGCGATCTGCCAGCCGTTTTGCGCGATGTACCCCTGAATCTTGGCGTAGGTTTCGTGGACTTTTTCGTATGGCCCGACGTGAAGGCCGACGGCGACCTTGGGGAAGTCAAAGACGTCTTTCTTCAGAGGCGCTTTGGGTTCGGTTTCCTTGCCGATCGGCATTCCGATCCGCCATTTCAATTCGGCCTCGGGAACCTGGCCGGGGGCATTGAGATAGACGGCCATCACCCCGCCGAACGAGCCCAGGCCCTGGCTGAAATAGGCCTGCATGAACTCGCCGATTTTGGCCGACATCTGGCTGTAGGGGCCGGTGCATTCCAGGTAAGCGTAGAAGAAAGCCTTCTGGTCCTTGATCTGGACGTCCTGCCCGAATCCGAAGGCGGCGCAGGCGGCGAGGACAAGCAGCCAGGCAAATGTTTTTTTCATGACGACTCCCTCCTCTATTGATGCGATCTCTTTCCCCCGGCCCCGAAGACCGGCGGGAAAATCATAGCCGAAATCATCGCGACGCTCAAGGCGAGAGGCTTGCTCGACGGGGCGTTCCATCAAGAGACGAGCCGAGACGATCGGACTGTACGAACCCTGCGTAACCGACGCATCAGCAAATCGTATGATAAAATGCGCTGAGTATCTTTTTCGCGTCGATCGATCGGAGGAGGGAAGATGAGAAATTGCTGGTCGGCTGTCGTCGCGGTGTTTGTCCTGTCTTTCGCGGCCGTCTCTGTGAATGCGCCGTTTGCCGCGGGCCGGGGATCCGGAAACGGAGTAACGGTGATTAAGAACGTTCGCGTTTTCGACGGCGAAAAGATCATCCCGTCGGCGAACGTCGTGATCTCCGGGAACCGGATCGCGGCCGTCGGCGCCGCAGAGATCCCGGCCGGGGCGGACATCGTCGACGGATCCGGCAAAACGCTTCTTCCCGGGCTCATCGATTCCCATGTTCATATCTGGGACGAGAACGGCCTCCGGCAGGCCGTCGTCTTCGGGGTGACGGTCGTGGTGGACATGTTCACCTCGGTCGATTTCGTCTCCGGGGTGAAAAAAGCCCAGGACGCGGGGCCGCTCCCGATGGCCCATCTCGTCTCGAGTCGAACCGTGGCGACCGCGCCCGGCGGACATTGCACGGAATACGGCCTACCAATCCCGACAATCAGCGGCCCGGCGGAGGCCCAGGATTTTATCGACGCCCGGATCGCCGAGGGTTCGGATTTCATCAAGATCATCTATGACGACGGGAAGATGTATGGGCTCAAGATCCCGACAATCTCCCGGGAGACGCTGGCCGCAGTCATCAAAGCGGCCCACGCCCGGAATAAACTGGCCATCGTCCATGCCGACAGCCTCAAGGCCTGCCGGGAATCCCTGGAAGCGGGAGCCGACGGGCTGGCCCATCTTCATTTTGACGACGCCTTCGACCCCGATTTCGGCCGGCTCGCGGCCTCGAAAAAGGCCTTCGCCATCCCGACTCTTTCCGTGCTGGCCTCGATGAACGGCACCCCGGATTTGGCCGGTGTTGCCAAGGATTCCACCCTTTCCCCGTATCTTCGGGCCGAAGATCTCCAAATGCTCCGGCAAACATCGCCGATTAAAACGGCCCCGGGGGCTTATGCCGCCGCGGAAAAAACCATGCGGCAGCTGCGCGACGCCGGCGTGCCGCTTCTCGCCGGGACCGACACCTCCAACCCGGGGACCGCCTTTGGCGCGGCCCTTCACGGAGAGCTCGCTCTTCTGGTCAAAGCGGGAATGACCCCGCTCGAAGCGCTGAAAAGCGCGACGTCCATACCGGCCGATCTATTCGGCCTTCGGGGGAGAGGCCGGGATCATTTCGGGCAATCGGGCCGATCTGGTGCTCGTCGAGGGCGATCCTACGGCCGATATCAAGGCGACGCGCAAAATCGCCGCCGTCTGGAAAGACGGCCTCAAGATCGATCGGGCCGCCTATCTTCAGTCAGTCGAGGCCGCCCGGAAAGATGCGGAAAATAAGAAAGCCGCGCCTGCGCCCGATGGTTTGGCCGACGGCTGGATCAGCGATTTCGAGGGCGACAAGATCTCGGCCCGGTTCGGGGCCGGATGGATGCTGTCGACGGATTCCATCATGGGCGGAAAATCCAAGGCTGAGCTCTCCCTTGTCGACGGCGGGGCCGAGGGCAGCGGCCGGGCTCTCCTGATCAAGGGCGAGATCGTCGAGGCGGGGTCGATCCGCTGGGCTGCGGCGATGTTTTCTCCGGGAAAAGCGCCGCTGACTCCGGCCAACCTGTCCTCGAAAAAAGCCCTGAGCTTCTGGGCCAGGGGCGAGGGGAAGACGTTCGCCGTGATGGTCTACGCCCAGAGCTCCGGCTTCATCCCCAAGGTGGCGGTTTTTACCGTTGGGCCGGAATGGAAGGAATACGTCTTTCCCTTCGAGAAATTCGGGCTCGACGGCAGCGACATCATGGGCCTCGCCGTCGGCGCCTCGACGACGCCCGGGCTGTTTACCCTGATGATCGACAACTTCCGGTTGAAATAATCCGGGCCGGCTCAGCGGAATTCCTTGCTGATGATCGTGATCCGTCCGGGATAGACGATCGGGCCGATGGGCGTCGTGACCGTCGGCTGAGCGTCGAGGGCCAGCCGAGTCGTATCGCGGCGGGCTCCGCCTAGGCCGAGGGCGAGATTGATCAGCCCGTTGTATCCCTTGTCGGCAAAAAACGAATACAGGTCGATCGACATTCGGATGGGAATCATCGAGGATTGGCCGGTGCCGGGAATCTCGATGGCCCGGTCGATGTTGCCGATGACCGTGGGGACGTCATCGATCAGCAACCGGCTCTCCAACCCGGTCAGGGTGGATACGGTCTGGGGCGAGCCGCCCCGCCCGTCGTTGGGATTGAGGGCCTCGATGTTGATCACGAATTCGGCCGGGAGGCGCCTGTTGGAAAAGGCTTGGACGAGCCGGATGCCGTCGGCGACGTTGAAGTCGGACAAGGCCGATTTTCCGCCCAAGGTGATGCCCATCACCGAGAATTGCGTCACGTCGGCCAGCCGAAACCGCAGCCGCTGAAGGTTGGACAAGGCCGAGACGAACTGTTCGAGCGAGGCGCAGCTCGAGAGCGATCCGGCGGCGATGACGAGGCAAACGGCCAAAGCAATGGTTTTCAGGCGGGAGCGCATGACGAACCTCCTCGAATTGTCTATTTCTTGATTCGGGCGGCGATCGGTTCGTACAGGAAATTCGGCATGAATTTGATGATCTTGGCGCTGGCCCACATGGGGAAGGGGAACTGAACGAATTTCTTTTCTTTCTTGATTCCCTTGAGGATGAGGGTCGCGGCTTTTTCGGCCGTGACGATAAACGGCATCTTGAAATCATTGTCGCCGACCATCGGCGTTTGAACGAATCCGGGTTTGACCGTGAGGACCTTGATGCCGTGCTTTTTCGACTCGACCCGGAGGGCGTCGAGGATGAACGTCACAGCCGACTTGCTGGCGCTGTAGAAGCCGTTGCGGGGGAATCCGCGGCTGTCGGCGAGGCTGGAGACGCCGACGATCATCCCGTTTCCCCGCCGCCGGAAGTCCGGCAGCAGCTCGCCGATGAAATCGATGACCCCGAAGACGTTGACCTCGAAAATCCGGCGGCCGGCTTCGGCGTTGAAGGGCTCGATCCCTCCTCCGTAGCCCAGGCCGGCGTTAAGAACGGCGATATCGACCTCGCCGAAGCGGGCTTTCACCTCTCGGCAGGCCCTGATCACGCCCTCCCTCCCGGCGACGTCGCAGGGAACGGGAAGAATGGTGCTTCCGGAATCCTTCAGCTCTTCGGCCAACCGGCTTAAAACATCGCCCCGCCTGGCGATTAGAGCGAGATTGAGCTTTTCTTTTGCTAAGAGGCGGCTGAGAGCCAGGCCGATCCCGCTCGACGCCCCGGTGACGATGACGGTTTTTCCTCGAAGGTCCATGGAATCAGTATATGCCGACTCCGGGTTTCTGACCAGCGGAACATGTACGAAAGAATCTCTCCGGCCTGCGGATACCTCCCGCCCCGACTCGCAAAGCTCGTATGGGACTTGCCTCGGCTCGCAAAGCGAGCTAGGCATCGCCAGCCGCAGGGACCAGTCCCGAGGTCGAATCGGCCGTGCCGATTCATCGGAGGGGGAGCAGGGCAGGCGGGTATCCCGCCGCCCGTTGAAGGGGAAACCCTTTTCCTGGGTTTCCCCTCAATCTTCAGCCCCCCCCGCTATGCGGCTTCTGGGAGGTATCCTCGTCCTCGAGAGATTCTTTCTCTCAAAATGCTTTTCTTGACACAGGCCGGGGACGGAAATATTCTTCGGGCGAGACATGTGAGGAGATTCCCATGAAAAACTGTAAGGCGCCGGCCCTGGGCTCGGTTTTGTTCTGTGCGGCCGCGATTTTGATTTTGGCTGGTATGGCAGGGATGGGGTCGGCCGGGCAGGAGGTTTCCGGGAAAATCGCTCCCGTTCTCGAATTTCCGGCTGCGGCCAAGGATCTCGTTCTTTCCAAGGGACTGGCCGTTGGTTTGATCGGGCAGTACGCCCGGTACGCCGTTCCAACGGATCTCCTGGCCTGGCAGATCGCCTCGGGAACGATGGCCATGCCCCGCGAAGGGCTGGAGATCGGCCTGAATTCCAGAAACGAACCGCAGTCCTGGGTCCCGGTCGAGATCAAGAAAGCCGAGGACAATAAGGAAGGCTGGATCGAAAATCGCCTCCTTTCCGGAGGTTCGCTGTATTTCGTCGTGAATTCGGAGAAAGCCCGGACGGTGATCCTCGACGCGTCGTCGTTTTATATCGCCCGGATCAACGGCGAGACTCGCGGCGGGGAAAAATACGGGACGGACTGGGTTCGCCATCCGGTCCGGCTGAAGAAAGGCCGGAACGAATTCCTGTTCCAGTGTGAGCGGGGTCGCTTTCGCGGCCGTCTTTTCGAACCGCCGGCCGACATTTTCTTCACCGATAAGGACACGACCCTTCCCGATCTCGTTCTCGGCGAAAAGGGCCCGTTTTGGGCCGGATTGCGGCTCGTCAACGCGACGGGAGAGCGGCTGGAAAAGATCGAAGTCTTCACCCGGGCGGCCGGGATCGAAAAGCGCGGCGCGCTGGAAGCGACAGTCGCGCCGCTCATGACTCAAAAGCTGGCTGTTCCGTTGTCCCTCGAGGCTCCCGCCGCCGAGGGGCCGATTCCGGTTGAAATCCGCCTCCGGGCCCGGGCCGGGAGCAAAACAGTTGAAACACCGCCGTTTACGGTCGAGCTTCGGGCCGTCCCGCCATCGGCCCATCATTCCCGCACGTTTTTAAGCGACATCGACCGAAGCGTTCAGTATTACGGCGTCGTCCCGATGAAAGCGGGCAGTCCGGCCGAGCCCGGCCGGAAGCCCGCCCTCGTTCTTACTCTCCATGGCGCGGGCGTCGAAGGCATCGGCCAAGCCCGGGCTTATCAGCCCAAAGACTGGACCTATATCGTCGCGGCTACCAACCGCCGGCCCTACGGTTTCGACTGGGAGGACTGGGGCCGGTGGGACGCCCTCGAAGTCCTGGCCGACGCGTCGCGCCTCTTTGGGACGGACCCGGACCGGACGTATCTGACCGGCCATTCCATGGGCGGCCACGGCACCTGGCAGGTCGGGGTCACCTTCCCGGGGATTTGGGCGGCCATCGCCCCAAGCGCCGGCTGGCACAGCTTCGCCTCCTACGGCGGGGGCGTGACGTTCAAAGATCCTTCGCCGGTCGAAGAAGTCCTGGCCCGGGCGATGAATCCCAGCGACACGACCGCTCTCTCCCGCAATTTTCTCCACTACGGCGTCTATATCCTTCATGGCGACCAGGACGACAACGTTCCGGTCGCCCAGGCGCGTTACATGCGAAATCTCCTGAGCCAGTTTCATCCCGACTTTGCCTACTATGAACGGCCCGGAGCCGGCCATTGGTGGGGGAATGAATGCGTCGACTGGCCGCCGCTGTTCGATTTCCTCAAGGGCCGCACCCGCCTTCCCGATAACGAAAAGAAACGAATCGAATTCGTCACGGCCGATCCGGGGATTTCCTCGCGTTCGGGCTGGGTTGAGATTCTCACCCAGGTCAAGCCGCTGGCCTTCAGTAAGGTCGTGATCGAGCGCGGCGAAAGCGAGAAGGGAATCACCTTCAAAGGCACGACGGAGAACGCCGGCCGACTCGCGATCGAGGCCACGCCCATCGCGGCCGGGATGAAGTGCATCATCGAGCTTGACGGCTCGAAAGTGGAAACGACTTTAAGCCCAGGCGCCGGCCGCGTTTATCTGGAACGCGGCGAAAAAGGCTGGCAAGCCTCCGGACCGCCGGTCCCGATATTCAAAAACCCGCGCCGTTCGGGCGGCTTCAAGGATGCCTTTCGCCATGGTTTCGTCCTGGTGTATGGGACGAAGGGCGACTCGGCCGAAGACGCCCGGGCCTTCAATAAAGCGCGATTCGACGCCGAGATGTTCTGGGTTCGGGGAAACGGCGGAGCCGAAGTCCTGCCCGATACGGCCTTTGATCCGGTGAAAACCAAGGACCGGAACATCATCCTCTACGGGAACGCGGATACGAACGCGGCCTGGCCGCTGCTGCTTGTCGACAGCCCCGTCGAAGTCCGAAACGGCGGAGCGACGGTGGGGGAGACGCGGTATCACGGGGCTGATCTGGCCGCTTATTTCGTCCGGCCACGATTGGGGAGCGAAACGGCATCGGTGGGCGTGGTCGCATGGAGCGGCCCGGCCGGCTGGACGGCCGCTTCTCCCGGGCAATACTTCATTTCCGGCTCGAGCTTTCCCGATTTCATGCTGTTTACTGCCGAGTCCCTGCGCTCCGGCACGGACGGTGTCCGGGCCATCGGCTGGTTCGGCGAGAACTGGTCGCTCGAGCGCGGCGAAGTCGTCAGAAACAGCGGCCGGAAATAATCCTCCCGGGTTCGGCAATGGGCCAGAGATTCTATTCCTTTTAATTGAGTCCCTATTTCAGCTCGAGGATGCCCTTCACGGCGTCCTTGTGAATCATGAAGTCCATCATTTTCAGCTTGACGTATTCTTCGGTGAAGAAGTAGTAGCCCTTCGGGTCGACATTGAAGGAGCTCGATCCGGAATCCTTGATCAAGTACCAGGTCTTCCCGTCCTTCACCTTGGACCCGACGAGATGGATGCCGTGGTCGTCCGTCGTCGTTCCGTTTCCGAACCGGAACTGCCGGGCGCTGTCGTCGATGGATGCAGCCGGGATGTCGAAGGACGGAATCATGTGAACCTTTTTATCGGCGTTGCGTCCGGGCTCGGATACGTCCCCGCCGATGCTCACGGTATAGCCTTCGGCCACGGCTTTATTGAGGATCTTCATGAAGGTGTCCAGGGGGACGTTGTAATAGTCCCGGCTGTGCCACCAGTTGTCCGGCACTTCGTATTCGACGCCCGGGCCATAAGGCTGCTGCATATAAGAGAGGACGTCGAGGTAATCGTCGGGATTGATTTTAAGGAAATCGCGGAGGTAGGTCTTGGGAGTGTACTCCTTCCCCTCGACCGTGAATGTTGCGGGCGGCGTGCCGATGTGATGGTCAAGGATGGCCTTGACCGTTTCCAGGGCCGCCGCTTCGTTCCAGGCGTTGGCTGCTTTCAAGCCGTCCAGGTAAGCCGCCACTTCCTCGATCAGCTTGGAATGATCATGGAACTTCTGGCCGGGGAGAAAGCCCGAATAGACGTCCCAGGGGACGACGCCGTACGACTTCCAGTTCCGGGTGACGGCATTGGCCTCGGAGCCCTCGGCCACCGCGGAATTTCCCCGCTCCCGGATGAATCTCTTGGTCCGCTCGAGGTATTCGAAATAGACGGGAAAGACTTCCGAGAGGCGGACTTTTTTCTTGTGGATGCGGTAGACTTCCGACTCGAGGAACGAGGTCGTCGAGAAACTCCAGCAGGTGTTGGTGTTGCCCTGGGAAACCGGCGGATTGTGCCAGGCGGTTTTGAATTCGTCGAGGCCCTTCGGGGCGTCGAAGCTTTCCAGGTCGACGACGAACGATTTGCGCGGGGCCCGGGCGACTTGGCCGAACGCTGCGGTCGCTTTCTGGATCTCGTCCCAGAAGCCCGGCTTGGGAGCGACGAAGATCCCCTTGTCTTTGCTCTTGTCCTGGGCGAGAAGGGCCAGGGGGACGCAAAGCGCCGCGATCAACACGATGCCGATTCTTTTCTTGTTCATTCCGCACCTCGACTTTTCGGTATTGGATTCGATCAGCCGCCGAAATTATAACAGTCCATTTGCCGTTTTGCGAGACGGCATGGATCGTCTTGAATCCGTCATGGCGTGCTATTGAATGAGGTGAATTTTCCTGATATGAAGTTCTTACCGGACATCGGACTCGAGGAGGCCGCGATGAAAGAGGACAAAAACGAAGCTCGAAAGGGAAGATTTTCTTTGGCGGGAAAGATCTTTTTCGTCTTCCTCTTCGTTATTCCGGTCTTGACGTCCGCCTGCCGTGACCGGGATTCCGATGACTATGCCGGCGGCGGATTCCTGGGCGATCTGGCCAAGCCCCAGGCCGGCCGGTCGATGCGAGCGACTTCGGCGATGAGGGTCGGGGAGCTCCGCCGGGGCCCCGACGGCGACCGGAATGGCGGACCCCGCCGCTATGATCCCAAGGCTGATTTCCGCGGCGACACAGACGTTCAGAGCAATTGGGACAATTTCAACGTCCCGCCTGGCGCGACCCACGTTCTTTTGGATGAAGCCGGGCCGGGAGTCATCACCCACATCTGGATCACATTCCTCGGTCCCGAGCCGCAGGACTGGGCGCCCCGGGGTTCGGCCGACCACCAAGAGGTCATGCTCCGGATGTATTGGGACGGCAATCCCCGCCCGGCCGTGGAAGCGCCGCTGGGCGATTTTTTTGCCAATTGCTTCGGCCAACGAAGCGAAGTCCTCAGCCTCCCGGTCGTGGTCGAGGGCGGCGATTCCTACAACGCCTACTGGCGGATGCCGTTCCGGAAATCCGCCAGGATCGAAGTTGAAAACCAGAGCGACAAGCCCCTGAGCTTGCTCTATTTCAACATCGATTGGATCAAGCTGGACCGCCTATCCGGCGACGTCCCGTATTTCTACGCCCAGTACCGGCAGGAATATCCCGTCGAAAAAGGGAAGGATTACGTCCTGCTCGAGACGACGGGAAAAGGCCATTACGTCGGCACTGTGCTGGCGACCCGCTTCCGCAGCCCGGCCTGGTTCGGCGAGGGCGACGAAAAAATCTACATCGACAAAGAATCAAAGCCCTCGATCTGGGGCACGGGGACGGAAGACTATTTCCTCTCGGCCTGGGGCCTGCAAAAAAACGGAACGCCGTATTTCGGCGTACCGTTTTACGACGAGCGGGGCGTCGGGGGGCACACCAGCGCTTACCGTTGGCACATCCCCGACCCCGTGGTCTTCAACACCGGGATCAAGGTCGCGATCGAACACTGGGGATGGATGTCGCCCGACGAAAACCCCGATTATGCTTCCATGAGCTGGAACGAACGGGAGGATGATTACGCCAGCGTGGCCTTCTGGTACCAAACGGGCGAGCCGACGTTTGCCGCCCGAGCTCCGGGCCTCTCCGAACGCAAGCTTCCAAGCCTTGACCGAATCGTCATCCCGGCCGCCGGCCTTATCGGCAAGATGAAGTCGGGTGCGGCGGAACTTTCGACGCGTCCACACGGTGACCGCGGCGACGAAGAGCTGTCCGTCAGGCCCAAGGGCTCGCGGAACGCCTGGATCGAGATCCCGTTCGAAGTCAAGGTCAAGGAGCCCCTCCACCTCGTTGTCGTCGGAACCGCCTCGCCGGACGGCGGGCGGTATCAACCCTCGCTCAACAGCGTCGCGATCGGCCGGCCGATCGACTTTTACGGGACGGGACGGCGGAGCGGGTTTTCGACCTCCTCGATTTCTGGCCGGAACCGGGGACCTATGTCTTGCGCCTGGAATATGCCGGCCGGAACGTCCGGAGCGCGGGCTCAGCCTGCGCAGTCGAATCGGTCCGCCTCCTGGAACGGCGGCCGCGCGTCGCCACCTTCGGACACGACAAAGACAAGGACTGGCGGAAGAATCCGACGAATTATTAGAGCTTTTGGTTCCCTTCCGTTTTGTGTGGGTGAGAGTGAGGATTGTGACGGTCGAAGCGAACATCGTCCGGTTTAGGTCTTTCTCGATGTCTGGCTTGGGAAGCCGGACCTCTTGAGGGAAAACCCAATATCGGGTTTTCCCTCAACGGGCGGCGGGAAACCCGCCCGCCCTGCTCCCTTTCCAAGGTGTCATTATGCGATGACTAATGCTAGCGTTGACACACACCACGACTCTAAATACACATTTTCCTGAGAGAAGCCGGCCGAGCGAAGATGTTTGAGCGTCCCGTGCCTTGAACCGTAAGAAAGTCTTCCGGGACGCGAGTTCTTCGCCGCCAAGCCTAACCAATCAAGAAAGACCGTGAAGAACCGGACGCGTTAGTGAAGACCGTCACATTCTCCGAACTTCTACCCACACAAAGTGGGGGAGAGCTTTTTACTTAACGCTCGGAACGAGCAGGGCGGCTTTCAGCTCCGCCTGGCGGCCGAAATCGATCGCTTCGGCCAGGATGCGGGCGGCCTCCTGCGGGCTGTGGAAGCCGGTCCCGTTTTCCGAGAAAACAAAGTCCCAGCGCAGCTGGCCCCGGCGGATCAGGGCCTTGGCTTCGGCCAGCTTCTCTTCCGGAATTCCGGCTTCCTTGGCCTTGACGATCGCGTCCATGGCCGCAAGCAGCGCCGTCTCGGTTTTCCGGAGCAGTCCGGCCGTCTTGTCCTGGATGTCCTTGACCCGGGCTTTCAGCTCCTCCTCGGTCCGCGGATGGCAGGCCTGGCAGGAGGCGGCGATATTGGTCAGGGGGCTGCGGACCCAATGGTCCGAGACCTTGACGCTCCCGGTCCGGACGTAGGGCATATGGCAGTCGGCGCAGGCCACGCCGGACTTGGCGTGGAGCCCGGTGCCCCACGTCTCGAATTCCGGGTGCTGGATTTTGATCATCGCCGCCCCGGTCTCCTTGTTGGTCCAGTCGACGTGGCCGTTCTCGTCGTAATAGGCCTCGATCGCCTCGATCGTCCGGCCTTTGGTCCAGGGGAAGGTCAGCTCCTTGTCCTCGCCCGTAGAAGTAGTACTCGACGTGGCATTGGGCGCAGACGTAGGTCCGCATCTCCTGGCGGGTGGCCTTGGCTCAGGTTGACCCCGGCTTCGGCCATGGCTTTCTTGAACGCCGGGCGGGTGATGACCAGATCCATGGTCTTGGGGTCGTGGCAATCGGCGCAGACCGAACCGTGGCGGAGCTTGGGGGAGAGCTCGTTGTAGGGGGTGCTGTTGAACTCCTCCCAGCCCATTTCCTTGATGAGCTTCGGCGCCATCCCGCGTGGCAGTTGGCGCAGGCGCCGGGTTGGTTGAACTCCTTGACCCGGCGGGTCATCTTCTGGTCGGTCAAGGCGAAAAAGTGCCCGCGCTCCTCGTTGTATTCGACGCTGAAGGCATAGCCGGCCCAGAGCCGCTTGGCCGCCGGGACCTCGTCGATCCGGCTGAACGGCTCGGATCCGCCGTAAAACGTCCGGCCGTAGTTCTCCTTGGTCCGGACGAAAGTGTCGTACTCGAGTGGGAAGTTCTGGCCCCAGACGGCCGGGTCGATCTCGCCGTCTTTGATCTCGACGACCTTCAAGGGATATTGATAGGCTTCTTCCCGCCGCTCCCGGACGTTGAAGAGCAACGCCAGGATGGCGACGATGACCACGGCCGCCCCGAGGAAGGCCGCGCCGTAGAGAATCACGCTCTTCCGCGAACGCTTGGTTTCCATCATCCTATCTCTCCTTCATCCTCAATGGCCGGTGTCCCGGTGACACCGGCTGCAGTCGGCTTCCTCGCCCCGGCTGTTCAATCGCATCCTCCCGACCACGGGCTCGTGGCAACGGAAGCAGTTGGCCAGGAGAACCTTCTTGTTGACCGGGCGGATCCGGATCGGCTCGTTGAAGTTGCCGGTCGTGAAGGCCTTCCCGTGGTTGAAGCCGTTCAGGCCCTTGATCGCCCAGTGGCCGATGAAATCTTTCGGCGTATGGCAGTCGTTGCAGGTCGCCACGGCCTTGTGGGAACCGCGGTTCCAGTCGTCGAAATGGCTCCGCATGATATGGCAGTTCATGCAGGTTTTCGGGTCGTCGGTCAGGTAGGAGGCGCCTTGGGCGAAAAAGAAGGTGAATCCGCCGATCCCGGCGGCGACGCCGGCCAAAACAAAGAATAATAGGAGAAGAGGCCGTCGCCGGCGTGGCGTATCCGGTTCGGTTCCGGGCTGGATCCGATTCATCGGGCTCTCATTTTAACCGGAATGACGCGTTTTTAAAAGCCGACGACGCCAGCGAACCTTTTGCCGGGGAATTTCGTCTTATCTTGTGAAGTCCACGAGGAGGCTCATTTCATGAAAAAAATCGTTTTTCTGATTGCCGTTTTATTCCTCTCGACCCTGGCGTTCTCGGCCCAGGTCGAAAAAAGCCTGAAGCTTTCGGCCGAAGGGATCCAGGAGCTATCGGTCGACGCCGGGGCGGGGAGCCTGGAAATCGTCGGCGTCGAAGGGCTCTCGGAGATCCAAGTCGAGGCCGAAATCGTCGCCGGATGGATTAAAGATAAAGATTTCGACGATTTTCTCAAGGACCACCTCCGTTTGTCCCTTGAGAAAAGCGGCAGCGAGGCCGTCCTGAAAGGATATTTCCAAATCAACGGAATCGTTATCGTCAAGGACCTGGCCGTCAATCTCAAGGTCCGCATGCCCAAGGCGATCAATCTGTTTGTGGACGACGGGTCGGGATGGATGACGGTCGAAAACCTCCAGAGCGACGTCCGGATCGACGACGGTTCGGGCGAAATGACCGTTATCAATATTGAAGGAAGCCTCACCATCGACGACGGCTCGGGCGATATTGAAGCCCGGGACATCACCGGGGACGTCCGGATCGACGACGGTTCGGGCTCGATGCGGATCGTCCGGGTCGGGGGAATGGTCACAGTCGACGACGGCTCCGGAAGCATCACCATCGACGATGTGGCCAAAGACGTCGTCTTCGAATCGACCGGCAGTGGCAGCGTCCGGACGGAGAACATCCGCGGCCGGGTTGTCCGCTGACGAAGCGGGCGCCCGCCGGTTATTTTAACCTTTTTTCGATTGCCTCGACGGCGGCCTTTGCCTCGGCCGCGAGGTCGGCGTCGTTGAGGAGCGATTTGGCCAGCGTCAGTGCGGCGGGGCAGGCGAATGCCGGCAGGGCCGCCAGGACCATCCGTTTCTCCTCAGGGCGACGGGCCATCTCAAAGGCCAGCTTGAGATCCGAGACGGCGTATTCCGGAATCCGGAATTTTCCCAGGGCCGTCATCCGGATGAATCCCCGCAGGGCCAGCAGCCGGTGGGTTTCGTTGAGAGCCGACTTGGCCAGGTCGTAGACGTCCTCGACCGGAGCGGCCGTGGGCCAGTCGATGATGGCCCGAACCGCGGCATCACGGACGGCCGTTTCGGGAACGGCGATTTCCCGCCTCAGGTCGGGGAGAGAGGCGTCGTCCCCGATTTTCCCCAGGATCCTGATCAATCCCGCTTTCCTTCCGGGATCCTTCTCGTCGCGCAACCGGTCCCGGACCATGTCGGACCGGCCGATCGGATCGGCGATCTTCCCGGCCAGGATGGCGGCGGCATTTTCCGTTTCAGCCCGTTCGGTTTCGTCTTTGGCCGCGGCTGGGTGGTCCAATAAGCCCGGAATATCCGAGGGCGTTCCGATGAGCTTGAGGACTTTCAGGGCTTGAATTTTCAGCGGAACCGAAGGGCCGGAAAGCTGGGTCATCAGAGCGCTTTTTGCCCCAAAGATCCGCCGTTCGCCGACGGCCAGAATCAACTCGGACTTGACCGCTTCGGAAGCTCCCGAGCCCAAGTGGGCAAGGACGGCTTCGTCCGCGTCCCGGCCTTTGATCCGGCCGAGAGTCGACCGGGCGGCGGTTTGTTCCTCCCCGGTCGAGCGGGCGGCTGTTTCGGCCAGGGAAGGAATGACGGATGCGTTGCCGACAAACTCCAGGGCTTTCAAGGCAGCGATCCGCTCATGGACCAGGGCGCTTTTAAGGCGGCCGAGAATCGCCGGCCGGACAAGATCGCCGGGATACCCGGACAGGACCTCGAGCAGCATGATCCGGCTGCCGTCGGGAAGGTCGGGAAGCAGGGGCGTCACTTGGCCGATTTCGCCGGCCGGAAAGACGTCCTTCATTTTTGAAAGAGCCGCTTCCTGGACGACTTCGTCCCCGTGCTTGAGAATATCAAGGAGCGCCGTGCGGGCGTTATCCCCCGAAGCGGCGATTGTTAAAATCGCCGCGGCCCGGCGAATGGAGGCGGAGGGATTTTCGGCCAGCAGGGCGTTGATGATCCGTTCCGGCGTGGCGCCCTGGGCTTGGAGCATCGCTTCGGCGCAGGCCAGGGCGGCCGTAAAGGCCGCCTCTTTTACCGCGGGCTTGGGCGATTTGAACGCCTGAACAAGGGCGCCGGCGGCCGCCGTCCCGCCGATTCTTCCGAGGGCATACGCCGCGGCGACCGCTTCCTTCTCGTCTTTTGCCGCGAGGATCTTGGCCAGGGGACCGGCGGCCTCGGCGGTTTTCCGGAACCCGAGCGAAGAGATGATTCCGATGCGGAGTTCGCCGGAGGTTTTATCGAGAGCCCGGAGAAGGGCTTGGTCTGCGGCCGGGCCGGCGATGTCCTCAAGGGCATAGCGAGCGGGATCGGACAGACTTTGATCCGTGAGCCACCGTTCGAGCGCGGGCACCGAAGCGGCGCTTCCGACAAGGCGCAGCTCCCGGCAGACGGCCATTTTGGCCGGAAGAGGGGCCGGCGTTTTCAGAAAATCGAGGAGCTTCGTTTCGGCCGCGGCCCGTCCGGCCGGGTCGGGGCGGAGGGCCAGGACCGCCTCCCGGAATTTCCAATAGGCGGCCGAGTCGATATCGGCTTTGAACGAGGCCAGGTTTTTCAGGGCGGCGTCCAGCGGTTTCAGATCGGTTTGAGCGACGGCCGGAGAAGGCGCCCGGCCAGGGAAACGAGGATAGCCGCAACGAGGGCGACGAGGGATTGGCGCAGGTTGGTTTTCATGGGGAAGCCTCGTTACTCCGGAAGGACGAACGGTTTGCGGTAGGACCGGCTGAGGAGGCGGCTCGCCTCCGGGTCGTTGAGGATCGTTTCCGTCGCCGGGTCCCATTTGATCGTCCGGCCGGTCTCGATGGCGATGACCCCGAGGTGGCCGACGCTGGCCGAGCGGTGGGCGGTTTCGGCCGGGGCGATCGTGACGCCGCGGCTGCGGACGGCTTCGAGGAAGTTGCGGGAATGGTCGCGGCTGCGGGTCAGCTTGATTTCGTTAGGACCGATGACTTCCTGAACGAGGTCGGAGGGCTGGGCCTCGAACCCGCCCCGGTCCACCCAGACCCAGCCGCGCTCGCCGATCCATTTCGTCCCGCTCTGGATCTCGTCATAGCCGCCGGCGATGACGAGCGGCGTGCCATCCGCGTAGCGGGCCTCGACCCAGTAGCGGGTCGGGCTGTTATAGATTCCGGTCGTCGGGAACTCGCCCGTGCCTTTAATTTCGACGGGGCCGGTGTGGTCGAAGCCCAGACCCCAGTGGGCGATGTCGAGGTGATGGCCGATCCAGTCCATAAGCTGGCCGCCGCCGAAATCCATGTTCCAGCGCCAGTTCATGTGAACCCGGGCCTTGCAGTACGGCCAGTAAGGGGCCGGGCCGAGCCAGGTGTCGTAATTGAATCCCGCCGGCGGGGCGGTCAGCGCTTCCTGTCCGAATGTCCCGGCGAAATCGTAATGGCCGGAGGGGAGACCGACTTCGACCCGGAGGATCTTGCCGATCCGGCCGTTTCGGACGAGCTCGCAAGCCCGGTGGAAGTTGTCCACCGAGCGTTGCCAGCTTCCGGTCTGCCAGACCCGGCCGTAGCGGCGGACCGCTTCGCAGATGGCCCGCCCTTCGGCCAGGCTGTGGGAGAGCGGCTTTTCGCCGTAGACATCCCAGCCCTTACGGAGACAGGAGACGGACAGGATGGCGTGCCATTGGTCGGGGATGGCCAGGGAAACGGCGTCGATATCGCGAGCGGAGGAGAAGCTCCCGGTAATCCGCATAGGTCGCGCAGGCGTTGTTGCCGTAGTGCCGGTTGACGGTCGCGGCGGCTTCGGCCAGGTGGTCCTTGTCCAGGTCGCAGACGGCGACCCACTGGACCTCGTTTTTTTGGAGGAAGGACCGCATGTTGGACCCGCCCTGCATGCCGAAGCCGACGCCGGCCATGACGATCCGGTCGCTCGGCGGAATGACGCCGTTCCGGCCCAGGGCTGAGGCCCGGACGATCGAGGGGAAAGCGGCCGCCCCGGCCACAGCCGCGGGTAGGGTTCGAGGAAGTCGCGACGGGAGAAGCGCGAGGAAGGTCGTTTCATGGGATATCCTTATATCAGCGGCGTCGTTCCCGGGACGGCGACGGGATCGACCGGATTAGGGCCGAACTCGTACTTGGCCGGAGAGAGGTCGAGCTTGCTGGCGTTCATCGCCCAATCCCAGGAGATCGCCCGCCCGGTGTAGGCGCTCATCCGGCCGACGATCGCGCACATCGTGCTCTCGGCGATCTGCCGGCCTTCGTTGAGCGGCTTTCCCGAACGGATCGAAGCGACGAGGTCGGCGTGCTCCAGGACGTAGGGATTGGGGTCTTCGCCCTCGAATTTCCAGGGCTTCTCGCCCTTGATCTCGCCGTAGCCGAAAGCGACGCCCTTGGACCCGACGATCCGCTCCTCGATCCGCTCGGCGCAGCCGTTGGTCTGGCGGCAGTAGCTGGCGACCCGGACGCCGTTGGGATATTCGAACTCGACGGCGAAATGATCGAAGATATTCCCGTATTCGGGGGCCTTACGGACTTCCCGGCCGCCCATGGCGACGATGTTTTTCGGCATGGCCCCGATCGCCCAGTTGACCACGTCGATGTTGTGGACGTGCTGCTCGACGATGTGGTCGCCCGAGGTCCAGGAGAAATAGAGCCAGTTTCGGCATTGCCACTCGATTTCGCTCATCCCGGGTTCCCTGAGCGTGACCCACAAGTCGCCCTGGTTCCAGTAGCATTGGGCCCCGACGATCTCGCCGATCTGCCCGTCCTTGATCCGCTTCATGAGCTCGAGATACTTCTTTTGGTGGCGGCGCTGGGTTCCGGCGACGACGGCCAGGCCTTTTTTGGCCGCCGTCTCCGACGAAGCGATGACTGAGCGGACCCCGACGGGATCCACGGCCACGGGTTTCTCCATGAAGACGTGCTTGCCGGCCTCGACGGCGGCCTTCAGGTGGATCGGCCGGAAGCCGGGCGGGGCAGCGGTGACGATGAGGTTCACCTCGGGGACGGCGCAGACTTTGAGGTGGTTGTCGAAGCCGGTGAACCGGCGGTTGGCCGGAACCTTGACTCGGTCGGGGAATTTTTCCATCAGCCGCTTCAAGGACGATTCGACCCGGTCGGGGACGAGATCGCCCAGGGCGACGATTTCGATCCCGGGAGAGGAGCTGAGGCAGTCGATGGCCGCTCCGGTTCCGCGACCGCCGCAGCCGATGACGCCGATTCTGAGGGCATCCGATCCCTGGGCGAAGAGGCCTAAATTGCCGGGGATGGCCGCGGCCAGCGAGGCGGCGGCGGTCGTCTTGATGAAATCCCGGCGGGTGAGGTTTTTTTCGTCGCTCATGATGTGCTCCTTTTTTCGATCGCGTCGTCCGTGGCTCAGAATGCGTCGCAGGCCCGGTAGGCCTCGATCACGGCCCGTTCGCCTTCTTTTCCGGCCTTGCTCTTGCCGTGTTCCATGCAGAGGGCGCCGGCGTAGCCTTTGCCGTGGATCCACTTGAACACGTTCTTATAGTTGATCTCACCGGTGGTCGGCTCCTTGCGTCCGGGGCTGTCGCCGATGTGGAAGGCGGCGATTTCGCTCCAGGCCGCCTCGATATTGGGGATGATGTTTCCTTCGGTGATCTGCTGATGGTACATGTCGTCGAGAATCTTGCAGCAGGAGTCGTTGACCCCCCGGCAGATCTCATAGGCCTGGGGGATTTTGGAAAGGAACAGGCCGGGGTGGTCTTTCGGATTGAGCGGCTCGAGGACAGATCTGGAGGCCGGCCGGATGACAGACCTCCATGCAGGCCCGGAGATTGTCGATGACGTTGGCCGTCTGGTACTCCCAGGAGAGGCTTTCGTCGAAGCGGCCGGGGACGACGAGGGCCTGCTTGCAGCCGGTCCGTTTCATTGTCTCGACGCCCTGCTTCATCTTGTCCAGAAGCATCGCCCGGACGTCCTTGTCCTTGAGGACGAACGTCTTGACCGCAAAATCGGCGTACAGGACGAAGGGACCGAGGAGCATATGGCGCTTGGCCAGCTCCTTGGAAATCAGCTCCTGCTGGGCCGGCGGCCGGCCCATGATCCCGTTGTCGAACATCGCCGTGAAACCCTCGTCGGCGCAGAACTGGATCTGGGCGGCGAGGTCGTCGCCGGCGTGGGCCTTGAACATCCCGAAGCTCGGGGCGTAGGCCAGCTTGAATTTGCCGGATGCTCCGGGCGGGGGAGCGGCGGCCTGGCCGCCGGAAAGCGGCCGGCCGGAAGCGGCGATCAGGGGAAGGGAAAAGGCCGCGGCGGCTCCGAGGCCTTGCGAGACGAAGGCGCGTCGTTTCATGGAGGGCTCCTCCTCGGCGGGATGCCTCCATGCTTATATCAACGGGGAAAGAAAATCAATCGGGGCGTGTGGCCGACGAAGCGAATCAGGGGCGAAAGGCGACGAGATCCAGGTCGCGAATGCGCCGGAAGTGTGCTCGATTGCCCGTACAGAGCGGCAGGCCGTACTCGGCGGCCGTGGCTGCGATCAGGGCGTCGGGGACGCGAAGACCCGAGGACGGGCCGTATTCTTCTATGTAGATGGAAGCGCGAAGGCTGATGTTTTCCGTTATCGGAAGGTTGGCCAGTCCCAGGTTCTTGATGAAGTCTTTCGTCAGACGCGATTCGGTTTTATTCCTGGCGCCTTGCAAAAGCTCCATCAGGGTGACGATGGAAATGGCCCTATTTGGGTCTGCGTTGGCAGCCTGTCCTGCTTTTTCGTTTCCTCGAGAGATCCATATCAGAACGTCCGTATCAAAAATCATGGCGCGGTTTCCGGATTTCGTCGATCCATTTTTGGACGTCTTTCATGTCTTCCCGGTCGCGCCACATCCCGAAAAAGGGGTGATCCATGACGGAAAGGATTTTCTTCGGCTCCTTAGAAGCCGGGACGATCATTCCTTTGATTTTCCCCCGGTAATAGAGGGTGATCGTCTGATTGCGGTCCAGGGCCTTGGCGATTTCCTTCGACCGTTTTCGCAAGTCCAAAAACGTCGCTTTCATGTCTCTTTTCTCTGAATTTAAGTGAACACTTAAAGTATACATTAAGGAACTCTCCTGTCAAGAGAAATTCGGATTCCGTAGGAAGGACGAATCGAACTCGTTTTATTCTCATTTATTGGGACCGAACCTCCCCGGCGTCCGGCGGATTCTCCCGGCTTGCTTCTTTATTTATGCCTTGTTATATTGCGATCAGGTTGGGGATGAGGCTTTATAAATGAATCAGGCCGGACGCTCCATCGGAAAGCAAATCCGATGAAAATTTATGTCGGGGTCACGGATTTTGAATGGTTCGATTTCCTGCGCGGTATTCCAGGAATCGATGAAGTCAACTTCTGGCAGCCCTCTTCCCGGGATTCTTTTCGCGCGATCGGAAAGGGCGATATGTTCCTGTTCAAGCTCCATCGCGGCGAAAAGACCCATAACCGTGATCTCATCGCCGGCGGGGGCATATTTTCTTCGTTTTCGACTTTACCGATCAGTCTGGCTTGGGAAGCATTTGGCGAGCGTAACGGAGCCATATCTTTTTCCGAAATGCGTAATCGGTTGCTCCATTATCGAAAGTTCGATGATCGGTCGCATGAAGACTTTAAAGTCGGTTGCATCATCCTGACCCAACCGTTTTTCTTTGATGAATCATTCTGGTTCTCGGCTCCCGAATGGAGCCCGGAAATCGTCCGCGGCAAAGCAAAAGGATATGAGCTTGATAAGGAAGCAGGCCAGTTCATTTGGAAAAGCGTCCAGCTGGGATTGGAACAACGGCGAACATCGGACCTTTTCCGCGAAACGCAGCGCATTGCGGAAGAACATGATCGGTATGGAAAGGAAACGATGATTCGGCCTCGCCTCGGACAGGGGGCATTTAAAATCGCGGTAACCGACGCCTATTTCCGTTCGTGCGCCATCACCGAAGAGCATTCGCTCCCGGCGTTGGAAGCGGGCCATATTAAGCCTTATGCTGAAAACGGGCCACACGAAATCAGCAACGGATTACTCCTTCGGAGCGATTTTCACCGACTCTTCGACCGGGGATATATCACCGTCACCCCGGAATATCGGATTGAAATCAGTCGGCGCCTCAAGGAGGAATTCGAAAACGGACGCTCCTATTATCCTTTTCACGGTAAATCTTTGAATCACTTGCCTCGAAGCCGAGGACGATCGTCCTCAAAAGGATATGCTGATTTGGCATAATGAAAATCGGTACCTTGGATGAATTACGCTGAATTGGAGCTCGACAGGGAAGTCAGCCTGGCGGTGTTTTACTTTTCTTTTAGAGCAGGAATAAACCGAATACGGCGGAGTATTCTCACTTATGAAGGTTTTATTCGAGAGGATTTGATATTCAAAGGAGTTAGAGTTCCACTTAATCGGCCAACCGGGAATATGTTAAACCGAAAATCCTGCCGTGAGATTCCATTGAGTATAATGACGGCTCCGGAAATTCCGGGGAAACCGCGTCCTTATGATGATCGTCCGGCGGAATCGGGAGTGATGCTCTATCGTTATCAGGGAACAGACCCGAATCGCTGGGATAATGTGGGACTTGCGCAAGGCCATGGTTTATCGGCGTCGCCATTGATATATCTTTTTCGGAGTCGAAAAAGGTCGTTACAAGACCGATCTGGCCGGTTTTTATTATTGATGATCATCCGGAAAATCTGGCCTTCCATGTGATGGTCGATGAAACTCAGGTGGGCTCTTGAATGAAGAAACATGGAAATCTCTGCATCCGGAAGCGGAGCTGCCGCCGGCGCTATATCACCGTTGAAGTCCAGACGACGTCTTCATCAGGACACATTTCGGGTACGCCGGGTTTTGAAGGGCGTACCGAAATTCGTGTGCCGATTTGCCGGCTCCGACATCCGGAGCTGTTAGAAGCCGCCCATATTCTTGCAGGACAGACACCCCCAGGGCGATTCCAGCTACTCAAAAACGGCCTTATCCATGTGCGCGATCCACCATAAGGCGTTCGATAGCAATATTCTTAGGGATAAGGCCCGATTATGTCGGTCGAGATCAGGGAGGATGTCCTCGAAGGAGATCGATGGCCCCATGCTGCGTCATGGATTGCAGGGATTCCAGGGGAAAATCATTCTTCTTCCCCGGCAGATCGAAGAACGCCCCGATAGAGATGGCCTCGAGGAGCGATACCGGAAATTGAAGTCAGCGGGCTGAATAGGATAAAATATCCGGGATCGCTATCAGAGATTCAAATCCGCCGGTTGAATGAGATAAAATTGCCCGGAATGCAACGGCCCGGGGCGGCCCGGCGTTTGAAAGCAAGAGTGAGGTGTGCTATGAAATTAGCAGTTCGTTCGGGTTTTTATCTGATTCTGGCCGCCGGCCTCGTTTTCGGGCTCGTCGGCCATGTCTCCGCCCAGAAGGTCGAAACCGTCGACGGCGTTAAAGTCGTCCACAATCCAGCCGCCGGCAAATGGGGGAAAACGCCCCCGATCACCCTTCAGCCGGTCCGGGTGATCGGCGACGTCGATACGGAAGACGAAAACGTCGCCTTCAACATGCCCTCCGACCTGGCCGTCGATGCCCAGGGACGACTGTACGTCCTGGATTCGGCCAATCACCGGATCCAGGTCTTCGACCGCGAAGGGAAATTCGTGAAGAGCATCGGCCGGCGCGGCCAGGGTCCGGGCGAATTCAACATGCCCAGCTCGATCGCCCTCGATGCGGCCGGGAATCTGCTTGTCGTCGAATCGGGCCCCGGCCGACTCCAGCTCATCGCCCCCGATGGCAAGATTCTTAAAACCCTCAAGATCCCGGAAGCCGGCATTTCCATCGCCCGCTTCCTCTCCTCGGGCCGGTTCCTCTCGGCCGGAGGCGGCGGAATTTCCCGGATGTTTCGCATCAGCGGCGATGGACGAACCGCCGGCGACGAAGACAAAAAGGCCGACCACCCGCCGCTCGGCAAGATTTTCGACGCCGACGGCAAATCGGTCCTGGATGTCGGAAAGCGGGACGTATTTGACGATCCCATGGTCATGGACATGGCGAATAACGTGTTTGGGGCGATTGACTCCACGGATCATATGTATTTCGTCTTCCCTTACCAGAACAAGATCGAAAAATATACTCCGGAGGGAAGCTTCTCTGGCGGTCCGACCGGGAGCTCCCTTACTCGATGGAAATCAAGGGAAAAGGGGAGGTTGAAAGAAAAGGCAGCAGCCAGAGCCAGACGAGTGTCACCATCCGGATGCCCCAGCTCACTCGCTGCGCGACGGCCGCGGCCGTGGACGCCAAGGGCCGGCTCTGGGTCGTGACCATGGCCCGGCAACTCCGGGAAAATGAGAAGGTCCAGACGAGCATCACGTTCGACAATCAGGGCGAGGCGGAGAAACCTCCAGCGCGAAGACCACCGGGGCCGTCGACCTCCGGACCACGGACGCCTACAAGCTCGAGGTCTACGACGCCGACGGCGTCCTCCTCGGGTCGATTCCTGCGGGGATCTTCGTCGACTTCGATCCATATCGCCGGCGACCGGTTGTTCCTTATCGATAAGCAGCGCGGCGTCCAGATCCACGAATTCAAGATTAAGGAATGAGGCTCATCCGCGGCGGGCGGACCGGAGCGTAGGCGGATTGAAAAAAGCGGAAAAGAATAAGCCGTTCCTGAACGCGGAAGCCCGCGCCCCGTTGGTTCTTTGGGCCGTCGCCTGCGCCGAACGCGTCCTCCCGTCCTTCGAGAAGAAATGCCCGGGAGATGATCGGCCGCGCCTGGCTCTGAAAACGGCGAGGGCCTGGGTTCGGGGTGGAGTGAAATTCGGTGAGATCAGAGCCGCGGCGCTTGCCGCCCACGCCGCCGCCCGGGAAACCAAGGATCCCGGCGCCCGGGCCGCGGCTAGAGCCGCGGGTCAGGCGGTAGCAACCGCCCATGCGGGCCGTCATGCCGGCGGCGCGGCCTGGTATGCCCTTAAGATCGTACCCGACCCGGAAGCCGAGCGGGCTTGGCAGCGCCGGCGCCTTGCCAAAGGCCTCAGCCCGGCTCAGCGGGCGGCCGCCGGTTTCAAGGATCCGCAAAGCTAAACCCGGGCGTTTGCCAAGGTTCGGATTTATTTTACCAGCGCCTTGACCTCGTCGACCGTCGTAACCTTGGCGTAGGTCCCTTCCATGGCCGCAAGCACCGCGGCATGGACTGAAGCCGCCTTGACGGTTGTCGTCTTGAACTTGAGGTCGCGGGTGGCGCAGGCGTCCTCGACAAGGATCACTTTATAGCCGGCGTCGGAGGCGAACCTCGTGGCCGCTTCGACGCACATGTGGGTTTGCATCCCGCAAATGACGAGCGTTTTCGCCTGAAGCGTCCGAAGCCGATTGTCGAGGTCGGTCTCCTTAAACGAATTGGCGTAATGTTTGACGACGACGGCCTCGCCCGGAGCCGGGGCGACGTTCTTATGGATCTCGTATTGCGGGTCGGGTTTCTCCGGCTTCTGTCGCGGCATATGGGCGATGTGGATGACGGGAAGGTTTTTCGCCCGGAACATTTCAAGAAGCGCCTTAGCCTTGAGGCTGGCCGGGATGCTCCCGACCAGGGGAATCCGTCCGCCCTCGAAGTAGAAATTCTGGATGTCGATGATCAGCAGAACGGGATTGTCGAGCGTCGCCGCCTGGGGCTCTGTTTTCTGAGGCGGGGGAGTTGTCTGAGCCGCTGCCGCGATTGCGCCAATCCCGATCATCGCCAGTAACAAACCGTGTCTGAACATGAGGCCCTCCAAAAAATGATCCCCGCCCTCCCTTGGGAGAGAGCGGGGATGATGGTTTCAGTGTCTTTAGCGGCTGGGAAACTCCCGGTCACCGCCGGTCACTTCTTTTCAGGTTGCGGGGGGATCTTGTTGGACTGGACCAGCTCCCGGAGGTACCAGTCGGGGAAGGTCAAGGCCAGGCGCTTCCGCGATTTGACGTCGTAGATCCACATCTTGTTGTACTTGACCAGGAGGGCGTCGCCCAGCTTCCACCAAGCGTCGGTCACGGCCTGGGCGTTGTTCCAGGAGTAATCCGAGAGGAATTTGGCGGCCGCGGCCGGGTCCTTCTGGTAGAGTTCCAGGGCGGCTTTGTCGATCACCGGCGTCCGTTCTATCGCCGCGGCTTCGTAGCGCTTCTGGGCTTCCCGGACGTCCTGGATGGCGTGGGAGTAGACGGCCTGGGTATGGAAATCGACGTAGTCGAAGGCCCACCGGGTCGAATCCCGGTCGAATTCCCAGTGGTCGCCGATCTGGAACCCGCGCGGGATCTCGGTCATGGCGTTGTAGAGAGGCATGTAGCAGGACGTATCCTGGTTCCCGAAAGCCAGCCAAACGATTCCGCCGACCGGGTCGGGCATCCAGCCGCGGGACTGGGTGATCGTCACATATTCGGCCCGATTGACGTTGATGATCCGGGATGTATTGTACGTTTTTCCGTCCAGCTTGAAGCCGTAGGGGAGGAAGTTGGGATTGGAGAACGGGCCGCCCTGAAGGCCGCGGGCCGGGTCGAAAATCGTGCCTTCGCATTTGTCGCGGAGGATGTCCATGACGTCCTGGAGGGAAAGTTTTTTGTCGGGTTTAACCGAGACGGGAAAATCCATGTTGTTCGTCTCGGGGCCGAGGTTGAGCGACGGGGCGACGAGGTTATAGAAGCGCCACATCCGGACGCGGATTGCCGTTGGTCGAAGCGGCGCTGAGGTCGTTGGGGGAATAGGCCCGCTTGAAGTTGAAGGGCTTGCCGCTCTTGGGGTCGTAGAGCTTCTGGTCCACGGCGAACGAAACAACGTTCGGCGAGAACATGAACATGTCCTTGTTGTTCATGTCGATTTCGCCGATCCGCGATTCGTTGGGGCAAACGGAGACGTGGTCGTCGGGGATGCGCTGGGCGCACCAGACCGCCCCGGGCTTGCCGCTTTCCGGCGTCCAGAGGGCCCCGACGGGCATGATCTCGAACAGCCAGACTTCCTTCGTATCGGCCACGGCCAACATCTCGCCCGAATCGGTGAAGCCGTAACCGTATTTCTCGGCCGCTTCGCCCATGACTTTGATCGCTTCGCGGGCGGTCCCGCCTCGTTCCATGGCCAGCAGGGTCAGCATGGTGATGTCGAACTTCGGCGCGGCCGTGGTGTTTTCGATTTTGGCCACGTTGCCGAGCGTCGACTCGCCGATCGTGACCTGCTTGTCGTTCATGTATCCGAAGTCGCCGTGGATGTAGCCGTAGGTGTGGGGCGGTTCGGGGAGCTCCAGGCCGGTAAAGGCGTCGATTTTCACGCGATCCCACTTCAGGCCGAGGTCCGGAGGGGGAGCGTCGAACTGACCGATGTGGTAGATCTTGCGGGTATCGCCGGGCTTGTGGTCGGCGGCCGGAATGCGGCGGAAGGTCCAGTCGCAAGTTCCGCAATCGCAGGTGTGGGTGGTCATGACCGATCCGTCGGTCGAGGCGTTCTTGCCCACCATGACGACGGTGCAGGCTTCGAGACGGGGGTCGTAGTCCACGCAGGTTGCGCATTCGGCCAGGGCTTGGAGAGCCGCTTGGGCGGTTTGCGTCTTGGGCTGCGCTTGGACGCCGTGCCCGAGGGGTCCGCCGGCCGTCAGCAGGACGGCGGCGACGATGAGGGAAAACAGAATGGTTTTTTTGTTCATGGCTTCCTCCCGGATTGTTACTATAGCGGAAGGCGGCCGGACGTTCAACAGGTGGTCAGGTGCGCCAGAAATTGAAATCCGCTAAAAACTGAACGTCAGCCCGGCCGATAGGGTCAGCAGATCGGTCCGCGAGCCTCGCGAATCGTATAGACCCCAGCCGTCGCTTTCGACCAGGTAGTTTGCCCGACCGCCTTTGGCGTAGCGAATCCCGAGGTCCAACTCAATCGCGGCGAACGTCGCCCCATCCCGGCGGACAAAACGGACGATGGGGAGCAGGACGCCGGCGCCGGCCCCGAAAGCGAAGGCCGCGTCTGAGGCATTGTTGACACTGAAATCGCCGCTTCCGTCGTCGTCCCAATCGCCGTCGCCGATCCGGGTGTCGGTGCTCAGGATATGCAGACCGGCAAAGATATCGACGTACGGCCTCAGCCATCCGCGCTCGGCTTGGAACCGCAGGAAAACATACCATGCGAGAACGGCGTTGGTCGTCCGGATATCGACGAAAACGTCCGGCCAGGTCAATCCGAGCCAGGCTTCCCGATAGTCCGCGTCATAGACGCCGAAGGAAAAGGATGTGCCGACCAGGAACGGGAGGGCCGAGGGGCGGTAGGCGAAAAAGAGTGTCCCGCCCCAAATTGTTTTTCCCATCTTTTCGTCGAATTCCCCCTGCGGTATGGACGGGCTGAACGACAGCCCGAACTGGAACCGGGAGGGCGCGGCTTGGGCCGGGATTTCGGCAGCGAAAACGAGCAAAAGGATGCCGCCTATGAGGAATGCCTTTGAATTGCGCATGACGGCTTCTCCTATGATTGGGGTCGGACCTCAGTAACTCATTGACTGATAATAATATCCTGAGGTCCGACCCCAATGATGCAATGATGATTAAAATCCCGGGTCGGTGATCTTTCTCTCCGTCCAGGTCCCGAACTTTTTCAATTGATCCCGGATCTCGGCCGCTTTCCCGACGACGACGAGGACGTAGTTTTCGGTCGGGATGAACCGGGCGGCGGCTTCCTTAGCCGTCGCCTGGGTCGTCGCCTGGACGCCGGCCAGATGCCGGTCGTAATAATCGAATCCGAGGTTGAAATAGGACAGGCGGACGTACGCGTTGGCCTTGGCGCCGTTGGTCTCAAGCGTCGGCGGGAACTGGCCCTGAATGTAGTTGCGGGAGCTTTCGATCTCCTCGGCCGAGAAACCGTCCCGCCCGGCTTTCTTAAGGAGATCGAAGAGGATGTCGAGCATCTCCCCAATCTTCTCGTTCCGGGTGTAGGAACTGGCGTGAAACAGGCCTCCGTTCCGGAAAGTCTGGAAGCTGCTGCTCGCGCCGTAGGTCAAGCCGCGCTTGATCCGCATCTCGGTCCCAAGCCAGGAGGTGAACCGGCCGCCGAACAGCGTGTTCATGACCGAAGCCGTGGGATTGACCTTGTCGTTGAGGGAAAAGCCGGGGGCCCCGAGGATCCAATAGGCCTGGGTTGCGTCGGGCTTGTCGATGAGGAGAAGCTTCATGCCCTTGGGCTCGGGCAGCGGCGGCATCGCCGCGGCCGGCGGGGACGCCCCTTTCCATCCGCCGAAAGCGGCGTTGAGGAGCCGCAGGGCTTCGGCCTTTTCGATATTCCCGACCAAAGCGCCGATCGCGCCCTTCGGGCCATAGTATTTATTGTAGTACGCCCGGACGTCGGCCGCGGTCATTTTGGCCAGGGAGGCTCTCCGAGCCCGACGGCAGATGGCCGAGAGGGTGGTTGCCGAAATAGGCCTTGAGAAAATAGTAGCGGACGGCCGCCCCGGGATTGTCCTTGGAGCTTTTCAGCTGGTTCAACCGGATCCGGCGGGCCTTGTCGAACTCGTCGTCCAGGAAGGCCGGCTTGGTCAGGCAGGCGGAGGCGATGTCCAGGACTTTGGCGAAATGCTCGGTCAGGCAGTCGGCGCTGATCGCGGCGTATTCGTCCGAGGCCGAAACACCGAGCCCGGGCGCCCATGAAGTCCAGGGCCTCGGCCACGGCGTCGGCGTTCATCCCGGCCGTTCCTTTCATGACTTGATCGGCCGTAAGGCCGGCGATGCCCTCGAATTCGGCGGGTTCTGAGCGGAGCCGGCGCCCTTGAGATACAGACGGAAGCTGACCAGCGGAACTTCGACGGTTTTCAGGAAAAAGACGGTAATGCCGTTGTTCAGGGTGAGCTTTTCGGGCGCCGGCAATTTAAAGGCGGCCTGGGCCAGGGTCGCAGCCAGAAGAATGGCGGCGAGGACGGGGAGGACGCGCGTCAGGCGTTTCATTTTCGCACCTCCTTCGGGGCAGGAGCGTTCCGACGGTTTTGTTGTTTTCCGTGAAGTATTTGTCGGCCGCGGCGATGATCTGGGCGTTTTTCACGGCCGCATATTCGTCCATGATCGTGAAAAGCTTTTCGAAGCTGCCGTAGGTGATTTCGGTCTCGGCCAGCTGCGACGGCTTTCCCGGAAATGGTCTGAAGGCCCTGGTAGAAATCGCTCCGGGTGGCGTTCAGGACTTTCTGGATCTCGGCGTCCGGTGAGGCCGTCCTTTTTGATCTTGGCCAGCTCCTCCTCGATCACGGCCTCGATTCGAGCCAGGTCGGCGCTCGGGCCTTGGGCTGAACATTGATCGTGAAGAGATAAGGGATCGATGGTTTCGCCCGATCCGCCGCTGACTCTCGTGGCCAGCTGTTCCTCGCGGACGAGCCGCCGGTAGAGCCGGCTGCTCTGGCCGCGGAGAAGGACCTGGCCCAGGATCGACATCGCGTAGAAGTCGGGATCCCGAACTCCCGGGGCGTGCCAGACGACCTGGAAGGACGGCACCTGGGCTTCCTTCTTAATGACGACGCGCTTGGTCCCCATCTGCGGCGGCTCGACGGTGAGGACTTCGGGCGGCGGAGTCCCGGCCGGGATCGGCCCGAAATATTTCTTGATGAGCTCGAGGGCCTTGGCCTCGGCGAAATCGCCGACGAGGACCAGGACGGCGTTGTTCGGGGAGTAGTAGGTCCGGTAGTAGGCCATGACCTCGTTCCGCCGCCAGCTGAGGATGTCGCTCATCCAGCCGATGACGTCCCAATGGTAGGGATGGGCCATGATGGCCGTGGCCTGGACGTTTTCCCCGAGGATCCGTCGTTGTTGTTGTCGACGCCCATCCGCCGCTCGGAGGCGATGACCTGGCGCTCGGATTCGAAAACCTCAGGGTCGAACGTCGCCCCCTGCATCCGGTCGGCCTCCATCTCGAGGATCGTCTCGAGGGCCGCCGCCGGGAACCAGTCGGTGTAGCCGGTCCGGTCGTTGCCGGTCGAGGCGTTGTTCGATCCGCCGGCGAATTCCATCTTCCGGTCGAATTCGCCCGGGGCGACTTTGGTCGAGCCGTTGAACATCATGTGCTCGATGAAATGGGAGACGCCGGTCAGGCCCGGGCGCTCGTTGCGGGACCCGACCCGGTAATAAACGTGTAGAGGGCGACATTGGGGATCGCGTGATCCTCAAGCAGCAGGATTTTCAGGCCATTGTCGAGCTTATGGATCTTGATGTCTTCCTTCCGGAACGCGCCGGGGAGAAGCATCGCGGCGGCCAGGAACAGGGCCGCGCCGAAGGCGAAGGGATTTTCTCATCGTTGACCTCCGTGAAACGGGAATACCCGTCAACTTTACCAGACTCCTCGGCGGAGGGTCAATTTTTCCCGGATTAGGTTATAATACGTCCACAACCGGCGGGGACCGGAATGAAACTGAAAGAAGATCTCGAGACGCTTTTTCAGCCTTCTCGCCGATGAGGTCTTCTATACCGGCCAATATCTCCGCAACCGCCGCGGCGTCCTTCCGGGGGCGGTCGTCCAGCAGCTCTACGTCATGGGCTACAAGTCCTTCCCGATCGTCGCCCTGATCACCTTCCTCGTCGGAATCACGATTTCCCTCACCTCGGCCGCCCAGCTGGCGCTTTTCGGGGCCGACATCTACCTGGCCGACCTGATTGGTCTGGCCATGATCCAGGAGCTGGTCCCGCTGATGACCGGGATCATGCTGGCCGGAAAGATCGGGGCCTCGATCACGGCCGAGATCGCGACGATGAAGGTCATGGACGAAATCGACGCCCTCCGGACGATGGGCGTGGTTCCGGAGAAGTTCCTGATGGCCCCCCGCTTGTTGGCCATCACCCTGGTCGTGCCGCTGCTGGTGGCCATGGCCGACACCGTCGGCGTGGCCGGCGGCGTGATCGTCGCCCGGGTCGCCCTCGGCACTCCGCCCGGCGTCTTCCTCCGGGAAGTTTTCACCGTCGTGACCTTTGGCGATTTTCTGACGGGCATGGTCAAAACGCTCGTTTTCGGATGGGCGGTCGTAATCGGGGCGGGCTACAAGGGATTTTTTATCGATCGCGGAGCCGAAGGGGTGGGCAAAGCCACGACCGAGTCGGTCGTTCTGGCGATTTCCCTGATCATCGGGTTGGACTGCATCTTCGCTTTTGTTCTGTATTGAGATAAACATGGACGTGATCCGGGCCGTGAACCTCGACGTCGGGTACGGGGACGAGCCCGTTCTGCGAAACCTGAACTTCATCATCCCGCCCGAAAAGATCACCGTCGTCGTGGGCGAAAGCGGATCGGGCAAATCGACGCTCCTTAAAGCCCTGATCGGGCTGAACCGGCCGCTGGCCGGGGATGTCTATTGGGGCGAGGAGCGGGTCGATTTCGACTCCGAGCATTCCCTCGGCGCTCTTTACCGCCGGATCGGCGTTCTCTACCAGAACAGCGCTCTCCTCAACTCCCTGACTCTCTACGAAAATATCGCCCTCCCGATCCGGATCCATCGCTCCTCCATGCCCCGGGCGGACGAGGAGGCCCGGGTCCACGAAGTCCTCTGGATGGTCGGGCTGCACGGGGCCGACGAAAAATATCCCTTCGAGCTTTCGGGGGGGATGCGGAAACGGGCCGCCCTGGCCCGGGCGATGGTCCTCCAGCCGGAGATCGTCTTTTGCGACGAGCCTTCGGCCGGCCTCGACCCCCTCACGGCCGCCGGCCTGGACGAGCTCCTCCGGTCGCTGCAGGCCTCCCACGGGATGACGTTTGTCGCCGTGACCCACGAGTTCCGGTCGATCGGCCGGATCGCCGACCGGGTCATCCTCCTTCAGGGGGACGGGATCCGCTTCGATGGAGATTTTCGGGACGTCGATTCTTCCGACGACGAATATCTTCGATCCTTCTTTCTCTTAAAGGACGAAACGCCATGATCACGAAAGAACAGAAAGTCCGGTTGGAGCATTTTTTCGGCGGTCTCGCTGGCCCTGCTGATATTTCCTCCTGGCCTTGCTGGTCATCCCGGCTTTTAAAAATAAGGGAGTGCCGTATATGATCAACGTCAAAGGGACTTCGGTCAGCGGCCTTTCGGTCGGAGCGCCGGTCAAGTACCTGGGCGTCGACATCGGCAAGGTCGGGAAGGTCAGGTCAACCCCAAGGACTTCAATTCCATCCTGGTCATCATCCGGATCGTCCGGGGATTTCCGGTGAAGCGGGATATGACCGCGACGATGACGATCACCGGAATCACCGGACAGAAGTTCATCGAGATCACCGGCGGCAGCGATATCTCTCCGGACATCGTCGAGGGCGGGGAAATCCTCCCGGCCCGCAGCCTGGGGGACAAAGCCGAGGACATCGTCGCCAATATCGACGGCGCGGTCAAGAGCGTCAATCAGCTTCTCAGCCCGGAGAACTGGGCCAAGCTCAACGCCACTCTGGACGCCGGGCAGCGCAGCGCCGAAGTCATCACCCGGGTCCTGGAAGGGAAGGAAAAGAATCTGTCCGGGGCCATCGTCAACATCGAGAAGGCGGCGCTGGACTTCGGGGCGGTCACCGAAAACCTCCGGAAGATCACGGCCGACCTGGGCGGGCTTACCGGCAACCTTGACACGAAGGCCTCCGCGGTTCTGGACAACCTGAATCAGCGGTTTTCCAAGGAAGAGATGGGCAAGGTCGTGACCAACCTCGAAAAGTTCCTCGCCGACGCTTCGAAAAGCATGAACACGATCGAAAGCGTCCTCCTGATTCAGCAATCCGACCTCAAGCGAACGATCGAAAACCTGGGCTCGGTCATCGACAACCTGTCCAAGTTCTCGCGGATTCTGGTCGAAGATCCTTCGATGCTCATCACGGGCAAAAAGGAGAAAAAGTGATGAGGAAAATGTTCTGATCGCCCATGTGTCGTCCTGATCGGCGCCGGCTGTTTCGCTTCCCACGCCAAGCGCTATTTCGAAATGGGCGCTCCCATCCCCGGCCCCGGGGAGCCGGGATTCGACCGGACGATTCTGCTCGACCGGGTGGACATCGAAACGCTTTACGACGATTTCCGGATCATTTACCGGGTTTCGCCCACCGAGGTCAATTATTATGCCTACAATTTCTGGGCCGAGCATGCCGTCCAAGACGATCCGGAACATGATCCGGGAGCGGCTCATCGTCCCTGGACGGTTCCTCCGGGTGGAAATGGAATCCGGGCAAGGAGCCGACGGATTGGACCTGAAAATCAAGGTCTTCCGCATCGAGGAAGTCGACGAGGCCGACCAATGGCACGCCCGGCTGGCCATGGACGTTGAGCCTCGTCGAAACCGTTTCCGGCAAGGTGATCGCCTCCGCATCCTTCGACCGACGGTCCCGCTGGCCCAGAAAGAGCGCGGCTTGCTGGCCGGCGCCTTGTCCAAAATTCTGGCGGAGGAATTCGACGCCTTTCTCCGGACTCTGGAACGATTAACTGAAACCTTAAAGCCGGCCATTAAATTTTAATGTCGGCGTCGATCTGTTCGGTCGGCTCCCGGTGCAGGGCGCTTTTGTGGCGGCCGTAGAAGAAATAGATCGTCAGCCCGATGATCAGCCAGACGATGAACCGCTCCCAGGCCGTTATCGGCAGATTGCTCATCAGGTAGCCGCAGAGCAACACTCCGGCGATGGGAATGACCGGGAACAGGGGCGTTTTAAACGGCCGCTTGAGGTCCTTGCGCGTGTAGCGGAGGACGATGACCCCGGAACAGACGATGATGAAGGCGAACAGCGTCCCGATGGAGCACAGCTCGGCCACGACCTGAATGGGCAGAAGGCCCGAGGCGACGGCGACGATGCCGCCCGTCAGGATCGTCGTTTTATGGGGCGTTTTGTATTTTTTGTGAACGTGGGAGAGGACCGGCGGCAGCAGGCCGTCGCGGGACATGGCGAACAGGATGCGCGGCTGGCCGAGGATGAGGACGAGCAGGACGCTGGTGATCCCGGCCAGGGCCCCGACGCTGACGATGGAGGAAGCCCAGGGCATTTGAGCTCGTTGAGCACGAGGGCGACGGGGTCGGGGACGCCGAGCTTCAGATAGGAAACGGTGCCCGGTCATGATGGCCGAAACGGCCATATAAAGGACGGTGGCCACGGCCAAGGAGCCCATGATCGCCCGGGGCATGTCCCGCTGGGGATTTTTCGCCTCCTCGGCGGCCGTGGATACGGCGTCAAATCCGACAAAGGCCAGAAAGACGATGGCCGCGGCCGTCATGACCCCGCCGAATCCGAAGGGCATGAAGGGCTGCCAGTTGGCCGGCTTGATGTGCCAGACCGCGAGAGCGATGAAAAAGACGATGACGGCGAGCTTAATGATGACGATGATCATGTTGATCCGGGAGCTTTCCTTGATCCCCCGGATCAGGAGGAAGGTCAGCAGGCGGACGATGAAAATGGCCGGGATGTTGATGATCGCTCCCGTGCGCGACGAACTTGTGGAGCTCCGCGCTCCATTCGACCGGGGCGTTCACCAGGGCCGGCGGGAGCGCGATCCCCAAGCCGCGGAGGATGTTGTTGAACAGATTGACGAAATAGGCCGACCAGCCGATGGAGACGAGGCAGGCGGCGACCATGTATTCCAGGATCAAGTCCCAGCCGATGATCCAGGCCGGGAGCTCGCCCAGGGTCGCGTAGCCGTAGGTGTAGGCGGAGCCGGCGACCGGGATCATCGAGGCCAGCTCGGCGTAGCACAGGGCGGCGCAGGCGCAGGCCAGGCCGGCGATGGCGAACGAGAGGATGATGGCCGGGCCGGCGTGCTTGGCTGCTTCGACGCCCGGCAGGACGAAAACGCCGACGCCGATGATGCAGCCGATGCCCAGAGCGGTCAGATCCCAGACGCTCAGGGTCCGGCGGAGCTTATGCCCCTCGAGCTCGGTATCGGAAAGGAGACGTGAAGCTCTTTTTTCCGGAAGAAGGAATGGGCCATGGAGACCTCCCGCGCTTTAATGCGAAACCGATTTATAGCACAGCCCGCGCCGGAAGGTCAACGAAAGGCGTGGTTCGCGGCCGGCATTCTAGCGCTCATAAGCCATCCAGAGTGCACTTTTTGAGTACGTAGGTATCTTCCGGCGTGCGTTCGAAGAAATAAACGAAGCTTCCGGCAAAGGTGAACGAGCGGTAAAGAGAACGCGCATCCAGGTCCTCGGCCGTGGTTTTCAGAAAAAAGGCGTCGATATAACGGCCCTCGCGATCATAAACATCGAACAGATATCCTTTTTTCCGGTCGACCGTCGACGTTTGAACAAGGATCCGATCTCCGAGCGTATGAAGCCCGGTGATGTCGTTGATGAATTCGGGAGGCGTGGGACCGGCCCCGCCTGAACTTGACACTCCGCCCATCCCCCCGGACCGCCTCACCCGGCGGTAAGGCCTCCGAAACGAAACACGCACCTGCTTCTCCCGGGGATCAAAGATCTTGACGAAATATTCCCGTTGATGGGTGAGAACCCATTCGGACGAGCCGAACGGAGTGATCATGAGCTCATTGAATGCCGTTTCCGAATGAACGCCTCCGGCCATCCATTGCAGATAGATGGGAATGGGAAACGACGCCAGCTCGACCTGGCTTTTCCCTTCGTCGGAAATCGCGACGATGGTTTGGGGAAAATCGATCCAGCCGTTGACGCCGTCGTTCTTCGGCGGTTCTCTTTTAATAAAATAATACAGGCCGTCGCGAAAATCGATGATATGGTTGAGAGAGGTCGTTTGGGCCAACCCGATTTCCTCGACCACGCGGCCGTTCGAATCCAAACGGAGAATTTTCGGCGGCATTCCGAAAATCACGATCCCTCCGACCGTGCGGACAAAATTGAGAATGTGGGTCAGCTCCTCGGGCCCTTGGCCGGGCTTGAAATAGTTTTTCCGGAATTGCCCGTCAGGGCCGAAGGACAGCAGCTGCTGTTGTCCATCCTGGATCACCAGGCCACCGTCATCTCCGGCTTGAATATTTCTCGGCATCTTGAAATAGAACGCATCGCCGGTGTCTTCGATCCGGAGAACTTCCTTGGCCGTGACGACCCGGCCGGCCTTGGGATTAGACGGTCGGGCCGGATTTTCGACGATGCGCTCCTCGGCGAATCCCGGCGAACACAAAGCCAGCATCAGAACAACCGCAAGGATATTCTTCATCGTCATCATCCCTCTAGAGCCGATCTTCCGACCTTATAGCACAGCCTGCTTTAACCGGTCAATTGAAATGCCCCTTGCCAGACTCGCAAAGCTCGTGTGGGACTCGCCTCGGCTCGCTTCGCGGGCTAGGCGTCATTAACGCTGGCATGAGTCAAGGAGTAACGTCACCTTGCCCCGACTCACATGGTTCGTAAGGGACTTGCCGTAGCTCGCAAGGCGAGCATGGCGTCGGAAAAGGGGCAGGGCGGAAGTCGAACGCATAAATCTGACGATCAGAACCGGAGAGCAAGGGGTGTGTCCCGCCTAGGAAAGGTCATGGCCAAAGGCTTCCTTGGAGGGTGAGCAGAGAAGGCTCGCCGAAGGCGATGCCGGAACGTTGAGAGGGAACCCCTGAAAGGGTTCCCTCTTAAGAGTGTTCCGGCGGTTCGATATGGATCAGCACCCGGCCGATGCGGGGAATGTGGTGGCGGAGCTCCGTTTCGAACCGCTCGCTGAACCTATGGGCTTCGGAAAGCGGGGTGTCGGGGTCGAGGCTGCAATGGAACGAGACGCAGATTTCGCCGTCCGTTTCCTCAATCAGGATGTGATGCGGCTCGCAAATGACGCCCATCTCTAAGGCCAGCTCGGCGATCCGGCGGCGGATGGCTTTTTCCTCGCACGACGGGGAGGGGCACCGATGGCGGTTTCGCCGCTCACCGGTTCGAGATGGGTGAAGATCCGGTCCAGGCCGGGAATGGCGGCGTGGACGGCTTCTTCGAAAGCCGTGGCCTGGGCGTGGGCGTCGGCGACGTTTGCGGAATCGCGGATCTCGAGATGAAGGTCGATCGCCGGCCGGCCGTTGGCCTCGTAGAAGCGGATCTCGTGGGCCGCCAGATTCATCCGGGCGGCGATTTCCCGGATGTCCTCGATCATATCCCGGGTTTCCTCGCGGCTGGGGGCGACGTGGATGATGATGTCCGCGTCGGGGAGGCGGAGGGCCCGCTGGATGGCGGCCTTGGCCTCGTTGGAGATATCGTGGGCGTGCTCGAAGGCGGCGTGGCGGCTGACGAAGAGGACGGCGTCGACGAAGAACTCCGGGCCGGCGCGGCGGATCCGGACCCGGTCGACCTCGATCACGCCCGGGACGTGGGCCGCCCGGACGACCTCTTCCCGGAGGTCCGCCGGGATGCCGTCGAGTAGGTCGGTGATCGTCTTTTTCCCCAGCTTCAGGCTGACGACGACGACGATGGCCGAAACGCCCAGGGCGGCGATGGCGTCGGCTTGGGCCAGCCAGGGGATGTTCAGCTTGCCGGACAACCAGACCAGGATCAAGCCGAGAATGACGACGGAAGAGGACCAGACGTCCGTCGAAAAATGGAGGGCGTCGGCTTCGAGAGCCTGGCTATGGTGTTTTTTCGCCGCCCGGGCGAGCATGCGCGACCGGGACAGGTCGATGATGATGGAAATGCCCATGACCAGAAAAGCCCAATACGGATGTTTCGATTTCGACCTTCTTGAAAAAGAGCCGCTGGACGGCTTCATAGACGATCCAGACGCAGGTGATGAGAAGGAGGGCCGTCTCGAGCATGGCCGAGAGGTTTTCAATCTTGCCGTGGCCGTAGGTGTGCGTCCGGTCGGCCGGCTTGCTCGAGACGCGGACGGCGATGAGGGTCATCGCCGCGGCGACCAAGTCGAGGGCCGAGTGGGCGGCTTCGGCCAGGATGCCCAGGGAGCCCGTGGCCAGTCCGACGACGATCTTCATCCCGGTGAGAAAGACCGCGGCGAAGACGGAGCTTCGGGCGGCGGCGTTTTTTTCCCGGGCGGCTTCGGCGTTGGCCGCCGGGGATAGTGAAGCACTCGCGGACATAGGTTTTTTTATACCATAGGACTCCGTTTCTGTCGAACCGGGGGATTTGATTTCCGCCGTCGCCTTGGATATAGTGACGGTCTCATGGCTGCTTGTTCCGGAGTCGTTTTCCGCCGCAGCCCGCATTTTTTCCCGTATCATAAGGCGCAATCATGAAATTTCTCCTCCCCAAGGCCCCGGCCTTTGCCGAGCATTTCCAGGAAATGTCCCTGTGCCTGACCGAGATCACCTCGGTGTTTCACGATTTCGCCGGCGAGTTCCGCGACTTCGAAAAGTACTGGTTGCGGTCCAAGGACATCGAGCACAAGGCCGATGAGATCACCCATCAGATCATCAACCTCATCAACAAAAGCTTCATCACTCCATTTGACCGGGAGGACATCTACCGGCTGATCCACGAGTACGACGACATCATCGACCTCCTGGAAAACACCCTTCATAACATCTACCTGTATGAAGTGACGGAAAAGCGCCCGTTTGTCGACGATTTCGCCCGGCTGATCAACAAGGCCAGCGTCGCCCTGATCGCCCTGGTCAAGGAGACGTTCGACAAGCAGAAATATACCGATGAGATCTGGAAGTACATCTGCGAGATCCACGACCTCGAAGACGAAGGCGACGTGATCTACCACCGGACCCTCCGGCAGCTGTTCCGGGAGGAGAAGAACCCGATCGAGCTGATCAAGTGGAAGGATATCCTGATCACCCTGGAGCGGGTCATGGACGTCTTCCAGTACATGAGCAACACGATTGAGGGCATCGTCGTCAAAGGAAGCTGACCCCGATGGAATTCGGGTTCGGCTTCATCGTCTTCATCATCGGCATCGCCCTGGTCTTTGACTTCACCAACGGGATGCACGACGCGGCGAATTCCGTCGCGACGATCGTTTCCACCAAGGTCCTCAGCCCCAAGCAGGCGGTTGTCTGGGCCGCCTTTTTTAATTTTGTCGCCTTCCTGATCTTCGGGACGGCCGTGGCCAAGACGATCGGCGTCGGCCTGATCGATATTAAAGTTGTCGATCCGCTGGTCATCTTCGCCGGGCTTCTCGGCGCCGTCGCTTGGAACATCCTGACCTGGTACTTGGGCCTGCCGTCCAGCTCGTCCCATTCCCTGATGGGAGGATATCTCGGGGCGGCCGTGGCCAAATCCGGATTCAGCGTCGTCATCGCCAGCGGCTGGATCAAGATCGGAATTTTCATCGTCCTCGCCCCGATGATCGGCCTGGTCCTGGGGATCGTCCTCAAGGTCCTGACGACCTGGGTCGTATACAAAAAGCCGATGGCCGTGGTCAATGTCTGGGCCAAGCGGATGCAGTTCCTCTCGGCCGCCCTGTACAGCCTCGGCCACGGCGGCAACGATGCCCAGAAGACGATGGGGATCATCGCCAGCCTGATGTACACCTCCGGCCACATGAAGGAATTCCACATCCCCCTCTGGATCGTCCTTTCGGCCCACACGGCGATCGCCATGGGAACGCTTTCGGGCGGATGGCGGATCGTCAAGACCATGGGTCAGAAAATCGTCAAGCTCAAACCCATCGACGGATTCTGCGCCGAGACGGCCAGCGCCGTCTCCATCTTCACCGCGACCCATCTCGGGGTGCCGGTTTCGACGACGCACGTCATCACCGGGGCGGTGGCCGGCGTCGGGGCGGCCAAGAACGCGGCCGCGGTCAAATGGCAGGTGACGATCAAGATCGTCTGGGCCTGGATTTTGACGATCCCGATGAGCGCCCTCTGCGCCGGCCTGATCTCTACGAGCTGGCATCCGGGTCTTGATCCCTCATTCCAGCCTGAGAGGGCCTTACGTTCACCCGTCGTTCTTAGGGCCGTCTCCCAGTTAGATCGGCGGCCAAATCGCGATTCTATGCGTAAGCCGGCTCAAGGCCGGAATGTTCGAATCTCAGTCGGCCGTTTCAAATTCAGAATTGGCTCCTCAAGCTGACATCGGGACCGGCCCGTTAAGGGAACCCAGCCTTCACCGGCGTTGATGCCAGTATTGAGAACGAACTCGCGTTGTCGATTAAAAATCGCAGAATACAATTCAGCGCTTTATCTTTTCGGAGGTCGACATGACTGTCCGTCACCGTCTGTTCCGATCCCCCTGGTCGTTTTCTTTCTCGCCGGCGTGATCGTACCCGCGGTCTCGTTTGCGGCTCAGGCCGCGTCCGTCTCGGTCCCGTACCGCCCGCCGGCCGTCCCGCTCGTCACTCACGACCCGTATTTCAGCATTTGGTCGGCGGCCGACAAGCTGACCGACGACTGGCCCAAGCACTGGACGGGGAAAAACCATGCCCTCTGCGCCCTCGTCCGCATTGACGGCCAACCCTTCCGCTTGATGGGAACCGGCCCGGGCCGCATCCCGGCCGCCGCCCAGATCGAGCTTTCGGTCACCCCCACCAAGACGACTTATATCTTCAAGCAATCGGGCGTGGACCTTGCTCTGGAATTCCTCACGCCCCAAATCATCACCGACCTGGATCTGCTCGGCCGCCCCGTGACCTATGTGGCGATCACCGCCCGGTCATCCGACGGAAAACCCCACGCCGTCTCGGCCTACTTCGACGCCTCCTCGGAAATCGCCGTGGACGACACGAGCCAGAAGGTCGTCTGGTCGCGGCTTCGCCTGGAAGGCCTCGAGGCCCTGGCCATCGGCACGCAGGACCAGCGCGTCCTCGACAAGATCGGCGATGACCGGAGAATCGACTGGGGGTATTTTTATCTGGGCGTTCCCAACCAGGCAGGCGTCATCAGCCGCCTGGCTTCGGCCGATGAAAGCCGGGGAACCTTCGTCCGTGAGGGCTGGCTACCGGTTCGCGACGATACCCGGATGCCCCGTCCCGTCCGCGAGGGCTACCCCGTGGCCGCGGCCGCTTTCGATTTCGGGAGCGTCTCGGCCGAAACATCGCGCTGGCTGACGCTGGCTTACGACGATCAATTCTCGATCGAATACTTTTTCCGCAAGCTCCGGCCGTATTGGCGCCGGTCCGGGGCGGAGGCGGCCGATATGCTTGAAAGCGCGGCTAAAGAATATCCTGCCCTTCGCGAGCGCTGCGCCGCTTTTGACGCCGATCTTACGGCCGATTTCGTTAAAGCCGGCGGAGAAAAATACGCCAAGCTGGCCGTTCTCTCCTATCGCCAGTCGCTGGCCGCCCACAAGCTGGCCGCCGACATCGACGGCACGCCGCTCTTTTTCCCCAAGGAGAACTTCAGCAACGGCTGCATCTCGACCGTCGACGTGATCTATCCCGAGGCGCCGATGTACCTGCTGATGAGCCCGGCCTTGATGCGCGGCCTGATCATTCCCGTCCTCGAATACGCCCGCGGGACGGAATGGAAATTCCCCTTCGCCCCGCATGACGTCGGCACGTACCCCAAGGCCAATGGCCAGGTCTACGGCGGGGGAGCGGCGACCGAGGAGGACCAGATGCCGGTCGAGGAAAGCGGCAACATGCTCCTGATCATGGCCGCCCTGGTCCGGGCCGAGGGCAAGGCCGACTTCGCCCTGGAATACTGGCCGCTCCTGGAGCGCTGGGCGAATTACCTCAAGGAAAAGGGATTCGATCCCGAAAATCAGCTGTGCACCGACGACTTTGCCGGCCACCTCGCTCATAACGCCAACTTGTCCGTCAAGGCCATCCTCGGCCTCCGGGCCTACGCCGACCTGTGCGAGCGGACCGGAAAGAAGAAGGACGCCGAGGTTTTCAAAAAGACCGCGGCCGAATACGCCGCGGCCTGGGTCAAGCAGGCCGACGACGGCGACCACTATCGCCTGGCCTTCGACAAGCCCGGGACATGGAGCCAGAAGTACAACCTGGTATGGGACAAGCTTCTGGGCTACGGACTTTTTCCGCCGGAGGTCGCCCGCAAGGAAATCGCCTGGTACAAAACCGTTCAGAAAACATACGGGCTGCCGCTGGACAACCGCCGCGAATACACCAAGCTCGATTGGATCCTGTGGACGGCGACGATCGCCGATTCGCCGGAGGATTTCGCCGCGTTTCTCGACCCGGTCTACCGCTGGATGAACGAGACGCCCGACCGGGTGCCGCTCACCGATTGGTACTGGACCCACACGGGGAAGATGACCGGATTCCGGGCCCGCCCGGTCGTCGGCGGCGTTTTGATCAAGATGCTGGCCGATCCGGCGCTTGCGGGCGAAATGGGCCGCGGCCGGCAAGTCCGCGAAATAACGGAGGACGCCATGAACAAATTCATCGGAATCGCGTTAATCGCCGCGGTCGCGATCGCGTTCCCCGGCTGCGGGAAAACACCTCAAAAGGAAGCGGAGGCAAACGTGAACCCACCGGCCGCGAGGCGGGCAGGCTGTCGCGTCCCTGTTTAAAGACGATCTGGCCTTTCTTCAAACCCAGACCAAGGTCGCCGGTCCTGAAGAGCCCGGACGGTCTGGCGATGGTCGCGGTCAATCCCGACCTCCAGGGCCGGGTGATGACCTCGACGGCCGGCGGCCCGGAGGGGACGAGCTTCGGCTGGATCAATCGTGAGCTCCTGACTTCAAAGGTCAACAATCCCCACATGAACGCGTTCGGCGGAGAGGACCGGTTCTGGCTCGGCCCCGAGGGCGGGCAGTTTTCGATCTTCTTCAAGAGCGGCGATCCGTTCGACTTGGACCACTGGTTCACCCCGCCTCCCGTCAATGAAGGGGCTTGGGACGTTTTGGACCAGGATGACGCGGCCATCCATTTCCGAAAGGTCATCAAGCTCGTCAATTACTCCGGAACGGACTTCGACGTCGAGGTCGACCGCAAAGTCTACCTTGCCGGAATGGAATACCTCGAGCCGTTCGGCCTCGTTCTTCCGGCCGGCGTCCGGATGGTCGGATTCGGCACGGACAACGAGGTGAAAAACGCCGGGACGGCGCCCTGGGAAAAGACAACGGGGCTGCTTTCCATCTGGATCCTGGGGATGTTCAATCCTTCGCCCGACTTGACGATCGTCGTCCCCTACGAAGCCGGGCCGGAGACGGAGCGCGGCCCCGTCGTCAACGACGCCTACTTCGGCAAGGTGCCCGCCGACCGGTTGATCGTCGCCGACAAGGTCCTGTATTTCAAGGGCGACGGCCTCTACCGGAGCAAGATCGGGTTGTCCCCGAAGAGGGTCAAAAACATCGCCGGCAGCTACGACGCGGCGACGAAAACCCTGACCCTGGTGACCTTCCTGCTTCCGGCCGGGGCGTCCGATTACGTCAATTCGATGTGGGAGATCCAGAAGGAACCATACGCCGGGGATGTCGTCAACAGTTACAACGACGGTCCGGCTTCGCCCGGGGCCAAGCCGCTGGGGCCGTTTTACGAGATCGAGACGTCCTCGCCGGCCCTCGCCCTCAAACCCGGGGAGAGCTACCTCCATACCCATTTGACCTTCCATTTCCAAGGGGAGGAGAGCGCCCTGGACGGAATCGCCCGCAAGGCCCTGGGCGTGGGGCTGGACGAAATCAAAACGGCTTTTAAGAAATAGGCGTGACCTGCCGTATTTGAACGAAGTCGAAATCGCCGGGAACGTTTTGCCTTTCGATTTCGTTGCTGAGAATGGACGGATAAACCGGCAGGGAAAAATCCGTAAATTTTCGGGAATAAGGGAGAAAGCAGGCTTATGACAGGCAAAATGAAAATCGCGGCGAGTATGGCGCTCTTCTGCGCCTTCCTGTTCCGATTCCAAGCCGGCTCCCTCGAGGCCTGCTCGACCTTCAAGCTGCAGAAAGGGAACGAGCTCCTTTACGGCCACAACTTGAACCAGCCGGGCATGAACGTTCCCGGGATCATCTTCATCAATAAGCGCGGCCTCTACAAAATCGGGCGGTCCGGGAGCGAGATGCTTACTAAAGAGAGCGCGAATCCATCGGCCTTGAGCTGGATCTCCCGGTACGGCTCGGTGACGTTCTCGACCTTCGGCCGGGATATGCCGGATGGAGGGATCAATGAAGCCGGACTCTATATCTGGGAAATGAGCGACGACACGGAATATCCCAAGAACGGGGCGCTTCCCAAATTGATCCAGATGAACTGGATGCAATATATCCTGGATAGCTTCTCCACCACCGAAGAGGCCGTCGCCGCGGCTTCCGACATCGAGATTGACGGCTGGGGATGGCATTATTTCGTGGGGGATGGCCGGGGCCGCTGCGCCAGCATCGAATTCATCAAAGGCCGGGTGGTGATCCATCAAGGAGACGAAATGCCGGTCCCGGCCCTTTTTAATGAATCCTATGCCCGGGAGATGGAAATCGCCGGCTATTTTCGGGGATTCGGCGGTCTTTACCCCCCGGACCTGAACGACAAGACCGTTCCGCGGTTTGTGAAAACGGCGGCGATGATCAGGGATTATGATCCCTCGCAGAATGCCGTGGAATATGGGAAGAGAATGCTTGACGCAATCAAGGTCAATGAAGTGTCTGATTGGTCTGTTCTGGTCGATGTGCGTCGCGGGAACATTTATTTTAAAAACGCTTGGAATCCGGAGTGGAAGTCCTTCTCCCTCGACGGCCTCGATTTTTCAAATGCCGCTCCGGTTCTGGTCCTGAATATGGATCAGAAGCAAGCCGGAGATGTGAGCCCGCTTTTCCACGCCGGGACGGAAAAGGAAATCAGGGAATTTCTCGCGGCCTTGCCGCTTCCCGAGAGCTTCTTTACGAGCGGGGGGATCGCCAAAGCGGATTTCGTCGAGCGGTTTGCCTCGCACAACCGGGCGGCCGAGGATCCCGCCCGCCAATTATTTGCGGGACTCTGGAAAACGAAACCGGAAGAAGGGAAGGCACTCTCCAATAATCCCGGGATTTCCATCCGGCTCGAAACCGTGGGGGCGGCGGTAGGCGGAAAAGCCGATAACGGCCGGGGCGAAGTCTATGCCCTCGACCACATCCGCCTCGTCCAAAACAGCTTGTCCTTCACCTTCCGGAATCGAAACGGAGCGGTTTATATCGGCAAGGCCTTGATCGACAAGGACCGGATGGATTTCGAGCTCTGGGGGATCGAAAACTTTGCGGGCCGCCTGACCCTCTATCGGAATAAATAAGCTGTCTCAGATCTTTGCGATCCGTGGAGCGACTGGCCCAGGCGCTTGATGTCTTCGAGCGTGTTGTAATGGACGGCGCCGACCCGGAGCATTCCGCCCTTGTCCTCCACATCCAGGCGCTTGGTCACTTCGAGGGCGTAGTAGTTGCCGTCCCAGGCGTAGACGTTGTCCTTGTCCAACTCCTCGGCGATCCGCCGGGGCGGGACGTTGGCCAGCCGGAAGGAGAAGGTCGCGACCCGCTCGTCGAAGCGGGCCGGATCGGTGAGCCCATAAATCGTGATTCCCGGGATGGCCCGGAGCGTTTCGTATAAGGCCGCGGTCAGCTTCTTTTCATGGGCATGGATCGCCGCCGCCGCCCGGCGGAACTTCAGCTTTTTCCCATCCGGGTCGTCGCCGGGGACGGGGCCCGGGTCTTCGCCGAAATGGTCGCCGAGGAATTCGTAATATTCCATCACCCCGAGCAGCCCGGCGATCGCCTCGAAATTGGGCGTCCCGGTCTCGAAGCGGAAGGGGACGCGGTTATCGGAGGGCCGGACTTTATAGGCGACGAGCTCTTCCAGAAGCTCGCGTTTCCCATAGAGCAGGCCCAAGTGCGGGCCGAAAAACTTATAAGCCGAGCAGGCCAGGAAATCGCAGCCGATCGCGGCGACGTCGATCGGGCCGTGCGGGGCGTAGTGGACGGCGTCGATGAAGACCCGCGCCCCGGCCGCGTGGGCCCGAGTGGTGATTTCGGCGACCGGGTTGACCGTCCCGAGCGAGTTGCTGGCGTAGCCGACGGCGACGAATTTCGGCTTCTTTTCCAGGGCCCGGTCCAGATCAGCCAGGTCCAGGGTCCCGTCTTCGGGATGGAAATCGACCCAGAGGATTTCGGCCCCGCGGTCCCGGGCCAGAAGCAGCCAGGGTGCGATGTTGGCGTCGTGGTCGAGGCGGGTGACGACGATGGAGTCGCCGGGATTGATCCAGGGCGCAAATGAGCGGGTCACATGGAACGTCAACGTCGTCATGTTGGCCCCGATGACGATCTCCTCCGGCCGGGACCCGAGGAAATCGGCCGCCGCCTTCCGGGCCGCGGCGGCGATCGCGTCCGACTCGCGGCTTGTCCGGAAGGCCGCGGCGTGGTTGGCGTTGGTTTCGATGAGGTAATTGAGCATCCGGTCCAGGCATTGTTTGGCGACCTGGGTTCCGGCGGGATTGTCGAGAAACACCGCTTCGCCGGTTAAGGCGGGAAATTGATGACGGACGCGTTCCAGATCCAGGGCCATGTTGCACTCCTTGCCGGGGCGGTTTCAGCCGGCGATATCGGGGACCGCTTCCCGCTCCCGGGCCTCCACGAATTTTTCGATTTCCTTCTCCAGCGTGCGGGCGACTTTTTCGTAGGTCGTCGACGCCGTACCCGGCCGGATCGTGGATTTCCCAGCCGAACAGCTTGTCGTGCGGGATTTCCGGCATCCCGGTCAGGCGGATGAAGACGTTGGAATCCAGGGCGATGATGTAATCGAATTCTGCCGGGCCGGCTTCGAGGACGTGCCGGGGCCGGTGGGCGGCCAGGTTTCGGCCGTAGAGCCTCTTGGCCACGTCGAGCATTTCCTCAAACGGCCCGCCGGGAGCCGGGACGATTCCGGCGCTTTCGGCTTCGATCCGGCCTGGGAACAGCGCGCCGGAGATCGTTTCGGCCAGGGGGCTGCGGCACAGGTTGGCGTAGCAGACGAAGAGAATTTTCATGTTCTCCGGGAGTTATAGCCGGGTCGGCCGGCATGTGTCAACCGAATTCTCTCGAGGCCTCGAAAGCCTCTCTGAATTCCCTTATAAACTTCAAATAGAAGATTTCGGTCGTTGGCCTTGAAGTCCCTTTCGACTAAAAAGGGATAATACCCGCATGAAAATCGATCGTCGTCGTTCTCGCGGCCGATGTGCCTTGCGGCCGTCGCGGCGGCTGGGGGACAGGACAAACCCCCGCTTCAGACGGTGCCTTCCGTGGACCTCCAAAAATACATGGGGACGTGGTATGAAATCGCCGCCTTTCCCCAGAAATTTCAGAAGGGCTGCCATTGCTCCAAAGCCATTTACGAGATGACGGACAAGGGCTACGTCCGGGTCATCAATTCCTGCCGGAAGGATTCGGCCGAGGGGAAGGAAAAGATCGCCAAGGGGAAGGCCTTTGTCGTCGAAGGGACAGGAAACGCGAAATTGAAGGTCCAGTTCTTCTGGCCGTTTCGCGGGCGATTATTGGATCATCGAGCTGGCCGAAGATTACAGCCATGTCGTCGTCGGGGCTCCCGACCGCGACTACCTCTGGATCCTGGCCCGGACGCCGCAAATCGACGAAATACTTTACAAGGAGATCGTCGCCCGGTGCGCGGAAAAAGGCTTCGACGTGACCCGGTTGGTGATGACCGATCAAAGCTGCGCCGGGCGTTGACCCGAGGCGATATCCGTTTTCCGTTTAAGAACAAGCAAGGAGGACACATGAAACTCACAACGAACGTTCGGCGGACGGGCCGGATCCTTTCGATCTTCGCCCTTCTCGTATTTTCCGGGATCTTCGGCCTGAGCGCCTGGCAGGAAGCCGGGGCTCCGCTTTCCGCAAGCCGATTCCTGGCCGGTCGAATTCGACGGCTGTACCAGCATCCAGGTCGGCCGCCTGGCTTCGGCCGACGGCTCGGTCATGACCGCCCATACCTGCGACGGCAATTACCGCCAGTGGGTCAACATCGTTCCCCACGCGAAATATCCCGCGGGGGCGAAAAACAAGATCTACTCCGGCAAGATGCATACCGAAACTCCGGCCGACATGCGGGGGATCGTTCTGAAGGGCGAAATTCCCCAGGTCGCCGAAACATACGCCTTCCTCAATACCGCTTACCCGGCGATGAACGAGGCCGGGCTGGCCATCGGCGAAACGACGATCGGCGGCCGCCGCGAGCTTTATAATCCCGAGGGCATGTTCATGATCGAGGAGATCGAACGGATCGTCCTCGAGCGCTGCACGACGGCCCGCGAAGCGATCAAGCTGGCCGGCCAGCTGATCAAGGAATACGGCTACGGCGATTTCGGGGAATGCATCACCATCGCCGACGCCAAGGAAGTCTGGCATTTCGAAGTCTTCGGCGAAGGCCCGTTGAAAGTCGGCGGCGTCTGGGCCGCGGTCCGGATCCCCGACGACCACGTCGGCATCTCGGCCAACATCCCCCGCATCTCCGATCTCGACCTCAAGAATCCCGACCGGTATATGGCTTCGGAGAATGTCTTTACGGTCGCCGAGGAGCTGGGCTTCTACGACCCCAAGAAGGGCGAGCCGTTCAAGTTCTGGAAGGCCTACAGCGGCTCCCGGCCCTACGCCATCCGCGATTTCTACGTCCTGAATACCGTCGCCCCGTCTCTCAAGCTGAAGATGGACTGCCAGAGCTTCCTTTCTCGGTGAAGGCGGAGAAGAAGCTCTCGATCAGCGACGTGCTTGCCCTTTATCGGGAAACGTATGCCGGGACGGAATACGACGCCGGGAAAAACCTGATGGTTCCCCGGCGGCACCAGATGCGCCGGCCCGGGACCGATCCCGCTCCCCCGGCCGGCCAGACCCCGCCCGGCGCCCGAGATGATCAGAAGCCCCCTGGCCCAGCCCTGGATGTCGGGCGACCTGGTCCAGCTCATCAACACCCTCAAGCCGGGGACGATCCAGCAGAAATCGGGCGATCGCCATCAGCGGCTGCTCCTACGCCACCGTTCTCCAGTGCCGGCCGAACATGCCCCCGGCGATCGGAACCGTCTGCTGGTTCGCCTTCGACAATCCCGGTCTCAGCCCCCGCATCCCGATTTACGCCGGCGTGACGACCGTCCCGCCGAGCTTCGAGATCTGCGGCCAGCACCGCTACCGGATGGATTCGGCGCCCTGGATGTTCCGCCGGACCAACCGCCTGGCGACCATGAAGTGGGGGGCGGCCGAAAAAACCATGATGGACAACCTCCTGGCATTCGAAAAGAAGGCGCTGCTGGAGATGCCGCTGGTCGAGAAAACGTACCTGGACATGGCCGCCAGCAAGACGCCGGAGAAGCTGCTGTTTACCCCGGCCGAATACCTGACGAAGTGGTGCGGCGACTTCGCCTACGCCGCGATGAGCAAGAGCATCGAGCTGGGCGACCAGTTCATGTTCCTCTTCCGCGGCGGAATCTGATAATTCGGGGCCAGGTTACTCAACCCCCGATCTCGAATGAAAAGATCGGGGCCAGGTTACTCGATTCCCGAATTTGCCGGCGCGCGTGAGTTTGGGAGGTTGAGTAACCTGGCCCCGAATTAATTGCGAGGATAAAGTGAAAATTTGTCTCGTTGGGGAGTCGCTTGTCGGGGAAAACGACCCTGTTTTCCGCCTTGACCGGCCTGGCTCCGGAAGAGGCCGCGGCCAAGGGCCCGGAGCCCGTGGCCGTGGTCAAGGTCCCGGACGACCGGGTCGAGCGGCTGGCCGAGATCTTCAAGCCCAAGAAAAAGACGCACGCTGCGATCGAGTTCACCGAGCTGGCCGGGATCTCGGCCGGCGAAGGAAAGAAAACCGGTTTCTCGGAGCAATTTCTCGGAAAGCTCCGGACGGCCGATGCGCTGCTTCTTGTCGTCCGGGGCTTCGGCGATCCGGCGGTCCCGCATCCCCGGGAGACGGTCGATCCGATCCGGGATCTGCGGGACGTCGAAGCCGAGTTTCTCCTGAGCGACCTGGCGGTCATCGAAAAGCGGTTCGAACGGCTGGAAAAAGAGATCGCGGCCAAGAAAAACGAGCGCGACGTGCGGGAGCTGGCGGTTCTGAAAATCGTGCCGGGCCTGCCTCGAAGAGGAGCGCCCGCTTCGCCTCCAGGAGTTCAAGCCGGACGAGGAGCTTCTGATCCGGGGATACCGCTTCCTGACCCAGAAGCCGCTGATCATCGCCGTCAACCTGGACGAAAGCGATATCCGCCGCGAGACCGAGACCCTGGCCGCCTTCAAGCCCTGGGCCGAACAGGCCGAACACCGCGGTCATCGCCCTTTCGGCCAAAATCGAGATGGAGCTTCGGCAGCTGCCCGAAGAGGAGCTCCGGGCGTTCCTGGCCGATTACGGCATCGCCCGCCCGGCCCGGGACAAGCTGATCGCCGAAACGTACCGGCTGATGGGCTTGATTTCGTTTTTCACCGTCGGGCCGGACGAGGTCAAAGCCTGGACGATCCGCGACGGGACGAAGGCCGTGTCGGCGGCCGGGGAGATTCATTCCGACATCGAGCGCGGGTTCATCCGGGCGGAGGTCGTGCCGTTTGACGACTTCATCGCCGTCGGGACGATCCCGGAATGCCGGACCAAAGGCACGCTCCGGCTCGAGGGAAAGGATTATCCCGTCAAGGACGGCGATATCATCAATTTCCGCTTCGCGATTTGATTAATCTAAACTTTATTTTCTTCCAAATTGTTCTGGTGCCAGCCGGGTGTTCAGGTGGCAGAAGGCGCAGGCCAAGGCGTCGGCCGCGTCTTCTTCCATGTCTGTCGTCGTCGACCCGGAGCAGGGCCCGGATCATGATCCCGACTTGGGCTTTTTCGGCCTGGCCGTATCCGGTTACGGCTTTTTTTATTTCCAGGGGGGAATATTCGAAGAGGGGGAGTCCCGCCCCGGCCACGGCCACCAGCATGGCCCCGCGGACCTGGCCGAGGGTGATGGCCGTTTTGATATTCAAGCCGAAAAACGGATTTTCGATTGCGACTTCGTCGGGGGCGTAAGCGGAGATGAGGCTCTCGATCCCGTTCTTGATTTCCAGGAGACGGTCGGGGAGGGCGGCTTTGCGCGGGGGCTTGATCGCCCCGTAGGCGAGGACGAGGGAATCGTCGCCTTGTCGGATTCGAGGATGCCGTAGCCGGTGGCGACGCTGCTGGGATCGATCCCGAGGATCCGCATGTCCTCACGGGCGGGGCGCCCGGCGCGAAAATCAGGATCAAGCGCTTTCGTACGAGGCGATGTCTTCCGGCGAAATGTCGAAGTTGGCCGAAACGGTCTGGATGTCGTCGTGGTCTTCGAGCTCTTCGACGAGCTTGAGGGTTTGGTGGGCCTGCTTGCCTTCGACCTTGGTGTAGTCCTCGGGGATGTAGCCGTTGGTCGAATCGACGACTTCGATCTCGGCGTTTTTGATCGCTTCCAGGATCGCGTCGAATTTGTCGGCGGACGTGATCACTTCCCAGACATCGCCTTCGTCCTTGATGTCTTCGGCTCCGGCGGAGAGGGCGAGGTCCATGAGCTTTTCTTCGTCGACGGCGGCTTTTTCGATGTCGATCGTCCCGCCGCGTTTGAACCGGAAGGCGACGCAGCCCTGGGTCCCGATCGTGCCCGCCGTTCTTGGTGAAGATGTGGCGGAGCTCGGAGACCGTGCGGTTGCGGTTATCGGTCAGGACGGTCAGGTAAATGGCCACGCCGCCCGGGCCGTATCCTTCGAAAACGGCTTCTTCGTATGAGGCGCCTTCCAGCTGTCCGGTGCCTTTCTGGACGGCCCGTTTGACGTTGTCGGCGGGCATGTTGGCGTTCTTGGCATCCTGGATGGCTTTGCGCAGCCGGGGGTTCTTGTCCGGATCGCCTCCGCCCGCGCGGGCGGCCACCGCGATTTCGCGGATGATCTTGGTGAAAATTTTGCCGCGCTTGGCGTCGGCGGCGCCCTTTTTATGCTTAATCGACGCCCATTTAGAGTGACCGGACATGTGAGGAGCTCCTTCTGGGGATAAGAATACCGCGGTATTCTACCAAAAACCCGCCGCGGCAATCAATTCGGGCCAATCAATTCGGTGCCAGGTTATCCATTCCCCGATTTCCCTCGGTCCTGGTCTGAAATTGGCGAATGGATAACCTGGTACCAAATAAAATCAGATCGGCGCGCCGCCGTCGAGAGCACGCGGGGGGACTACCTACTGCGCCGCCGGCATTACACTGCTCAGCAGGAGTGGTATTAGCCGCGCCGGGATTACAATATGTTGCGGAACCAGACTCGAGATGTTCCGTCGATGCAATACATGTAATCTCCGCCGCTCAACGTCGCGCCTGAGCCATCTGTGCACCACCCGATGCAGTTCTTCGCCTCGAGCATGATCAGTTGAGGCCGTTCATATTTCATGCGTTTTCCTTTCTTCGCGCATCTATTCTATCGATTTATAGTCCCCGGGCGAAACGCTCGAGGACCGTGTTCCGCTCGGCCGCGTCGGCCGGCAGCGACGGGTTGAATTCAGGCTTCCCGTCCTTCATCCCGACGGCCGCCTAGGACAGGGCGGCAAACGAATCCAGGTCATGGGAGACGATCACCGCGGCCGCTCCGTCCCGAATCCGGCCCTCGATCCAAACCATGATATAGTCCCGCATCCTCCGGTCCATCGCTTCCAGTGGTTCGTCCAGCAAGAGATGCCCCGGCCGGCCGATCATCGCCGCGGCCAGGACCGCCCTCCGCCGTTGTCCCTGGGACAGCTCCCGGACCGACCGTCCCGCCACCCGGTCCATCTCCAGGATCGTCAGGGCTTCTTCTCCGCGGGCGAGCGGCTCGCCTCTCAACCGGCAGACAAACCGAGTGATTTCCCTGATCGAAGCATATGGCGTCAGGTCCGGATGCTCGGGCAGGTAGGCGATGTCCCGCCGTGCGGCGACCTCCTGCTTCCAGAGATCGTGCTTATCAATCCATATTTTTCCCTTGTCGGGCTTTTCCACACCGGCCGCAAGCTTCAACAAAGTCGTTTTCCCTGACCCGTTCGGCCCCAAAAGCAGCGTCAGGCCCGTCTCCAAGGCGAGGGTCAAGGATTGAAAGACGGGGACGGATCGCTCATAGGCGAAAAATACGTTTTCGAATCGGATCATCTCACGCTCCACGAGCCGGGATCTCCGGCGGCGTCATGATGCATTTCGTTCCAAGCGGTGACTTTAAGCGTCTGTTCCTGCCGGGCGCCGAGCTCGACGATGAGTGGCGCAAAAAACACGAACGCAATGCCGGCCTCCGTCCACAGCCCGAAAGCCGCCGCGGCCAGACTTCCTTCCAGAAGGAGGGTGCCAAGGATTTTCGACCTCGTTTCCTGCGGACCGTTGATCGCCCCGGCGGCCCGGGCCGCTCCCGCCGGAAGAAAGGCTGCCGCGCCGTATACCGCCGGCCAGCCGATCCAAGTCAGAGGGAGACAAAGAATCAGGCCGGGGAGGCCCAGAAACAGGGCGTCGGATACGATCCGGTGCCGGGCCGACCGAGGCCAGGACCGGCTCCACGGCCAGGGCGCCCGGCTCGAGACGAGAAAGCCGGAGGTGAATGCCAGAAAGACGGCCGCGCTCATCGCTCCGCCCGTACGCATCGCCGCCTGTTGAAGCGGCTCGGACAGGACGTTATTTTTCAGGAAAAGGGCGGTGAGGCCAATAACCAAGCCGGCCGGGAGGAATCCGGACCAGCCCGTTATCCCCAGGGCTCGGAGGCCGATCAGGGCCGGGAAACGGATTGGAACCATCCACCGGCGGCGCCCGCCTCCCTTGTGGGAAATGGCCAACGGGCCGGCAAGATAATCGACCGCGGCGAGGACGGGAATTGCGGCCGCGGCATAGACGAGATTTCCGGAACCGGCCAGGACCGCGGCAACTGCGGCGATGATCATCCGCACGCCGCTGTTTCCGGACGGGACGACGGCGGCTGCGGAGGCTACGGAGGCGATGATAAGGCCAACGGCCGCGTTTACGGCCATGGCCGATGTGGCTCCTCGAGGCAAACCCTGCGTTCCGACCAGGGCCGATATGAAGAGCAGGAAAGTGATCGGCGTTTCAGCCAACGTGACGGCGAAGACGGCGGCTCGCCGGTGGGCCCAGCCGCCGACCGGCAGGCTCCGGATCCAACCCCCGAGGCCGAAGCAGACCGATTTCCGGGTAGTCCCGGCGGCGGCTAGCAGGGCAGCGGCGACGATCAAGCCCTTGGCAAGCGGCGCGGCCTCGACGAACAACCGGCGGGTGAGCATGAAGAAAAGTTCCGGCCGAAGGAGATAGAACAGGCCGAAGGCGGTAGCCAGGACGGGGGCCAGGGCCCGGATGGCGACGCGCGAGCCGACCCTGGCGTGGAATTTCAGCAGGGCCACAGTCGTTTTGAGAATCGGCACATTCATCATGTCGAATCGGCAAAGTCCCGGGATGGGGCGGAAGGAATGTTGGACTGAGCTTCGCTCGTTAATATATCATACTCTCCCATGCCGAAAACATCCGCCCGTGCCGACCGGGCCGCCGCTCCGTCGGCTGCCTCCGGCCGGGTCGTGGTGGCGATGTCGGGAGGCGTCGACTCGTCGGTTGCGGCGGCGCTTCTAAAACAAAAAGGCCTGGACGTTTTCGGCCTGACCATGAATCTGTTCGCCCTGCCCAAGGCCGCCTGCGTTTCGGAGGAGCTGCGAAGCTGCTGCGGGGCGGCGGCCAGGCGCGATGCCGGCCGGGTCGCCGCACTGCTTGGGATCCCGTTCTATGTCGCCGATTTTCGCCGGACCTTCGAGAGGGAAGTTATTTCCGATTTCATTGCCGAATATAGCCGGGGGCGAACCCCGAATCCCTGCCTCCGCTGTAATCGGTTCGTCAAGTTCGGGCCGCTGCTCAATCGGGCGGCCCGTCTGGGGGCGGAACGGATCGCGACCGGGCATTACGCCCGGGTTGATTTCGATAAGCGCCTCGGCCGCTGGCGCCTCAGGAAGGCCGTCGACGCGGCCAAGGACCAGTCTTACTTTCTTTATGGCCTGCGGCAGGAGGATTTGGCCCGGACGCTGTTCCCGCTGGGCCGCCTGCGCAAGACCGAAGTCCGGAAGATCGCCGGGCGTTTGGGCCTGCCCGTGGCCGAAAAGCCCGAAAGCCAGGAGATCTGTTTTGTACCCGACGACAATTACGCCGTATTTCTGCGCGGACGGATCCCGGGCGCGTTTCGCTCCGGGCCGATCGTCGATATGGAAGGGCGAAGGATCGGCCGGCACGAGGGTTTTCTTAACTTCACCATCGGCCAGCGGAAGGGGATGGGGATCGCCGCCGCATATCCGCTTTATGTCGTTTCGCTCGACGCAGATTCAAACACCGTGGTCGCCGGTCCGAACGGGGGGCTTTTCAAATCGAGCCTGGTTGTGACGGACGTCAACTGGGTCGCGATCCCGGGAATCGAAAAGGCGCGCCGGGCGGACGTGAAGATCAGGTCGCGGCATGACGGTGCGCCCGCGACGCTTCGGCCCGGGGAAAAGGGGACCATGATCGTGGAATTTGACGAGCCCCAACGGGCGATCACGCCGGGCCAAGCAGCCGTGTTTTACCACGGCGACATCGTCCTCGGCGGCGGCACGATTTCCCGCGCCTTTTAATCGGTGCCAGGTTATCCATTCCCCGATTTTTCTGTTTTAAAAAATAAGGGAATAGTATACCTGGCACCAATTCTACCTGGCACCAATTCTAAATCAGAACCGGGGGATGAGAAGCCCGGCGAGGGCCAGTATGATTGCCAAGCCGGACGTAAGAAGCGAAAGCGTGTAGAGCAAGCCGGTTTTTCCCGTCTCTTTCACGGTGGCCGCTTTATAAGCCGCCAGATATTTCCAGGGACGCATCCGCACATCAAGCATGTTCGTTTTCATCCCCCGGCGATTAAGAGAGGAGATGATCATGATTAAAACAACGACGTTCACGATGACGGCGGCCGCGGCGAGAATCAAGAAAATCTTCTGAATGTCCATTGTTTTCTTCCTTCCCAGTGATTATACGAAAAGATCGGTGCCAGGTTACTCAACCCCCGATCTCCCATGGTTTTGAATTCGGGGAGTTGAGTAACCTGGCCCCGAATTGTCTGTTCTTAGATTCCCTTGACATACCATAGGGGGGGTATGGTATATTGTCAACGGTGATAAAGATGAATAACGAACACACTCATCCCTCCCATGCTGACGAGATCGGTCGGTTGCGCCGGATCGAAGGCCAGGTCCGCGGCATCCAGAAGATGATCGAAGACCGGCGTTATTGCGTCGACATCCTGACCCAGCTGTCTTCGGTTTCCGCGGCCCTCGCCCGGGTCGAAGAGCGAATCCTCGAACGCCACCTCCGAAGCTGCGCCCAGGAATCGCTGGCCGGATCCAGCCAGGCCGACCAGAGCAAGAAAATCGATGAGATTATCGGCCTTATAGCCCGGTATCGCCGGACGTCCGGCGCCGGGAACTCGAGCGATTAAAAGAAAGAAGAATAACCATGGCGATTGATCCTGTCTGCGGCATGACCGTTCGCGAAGATGCGGCCAAGGGCGTTTCCGATTACGCCGGGAAGCGCTATTATTTCTGCTCTACTATCTGCAAGAAAAAATTCGACGCCGACCCGGAAAAGTACCTCCGACAGAGCCTTGACCCGATGGCCGGTCGCGGCCATACACCTTCTCCCGGCATCGGCCAAGCCGCCCGCCTCAATTCCCGACGTCCGGGCCGGCACGATCCGCCTGGACCTGCCCATTTCGGGGATGACCTGCGCAAGCTGCGTGGCCACCGTCGAAAAATCCCTCCATAAAGTTCCCGGCGTCGAGTTCGTCAGCGTCAATTTCGCCACCGGCCGGGCGACGGTCATCTACGCCTCCTCGGTGGCCAAGGCCGCCGACCTGGTCCGGGCCGTCCGCGACGCCGGCTACGACGTCGCCTCGGCCGCGGCCGAAATTCCCATCAAAAGCATCATGTGCGAAGGCTGCGCCGGAACGATCGAGCGGGTGGTCCTGGCGAAAACGGGCGTCTTCCACGCCTCGATGAACACCGAAACCCTCCGGGTCCGGGTGGAATACCTCCCGACCGAAACCGGCCTGGACGAAATCTGCGCGGCGATCGAAGCGGCCGGATACGAGGTCATTCGTTCCTTTATCGCCGGCGCCGCGGATGTGACCGACCAGCCTTCCGATCATATCGAAGAAAAAATCCGGGAACGGGAGCTCCGCGACCTGCGGACGAAATTCTTCCTCGGCCTGGCTCTCAGCTTCGTCGTCTTCTTCGGCAGCATGGGCTCGGTCTTCACCTTCGTCCCCGCCTTCCTCCAGTCGCCCGTCCTTCTCTGGATTCTGACGACGCCGGTCCAATTCTGGCTCGGGGCCCGCTTTTACCGCGGGGCCTGGGCGGCTCTCAAGCACGGCCGGGCGGACATGAACACCCTGGTCGCCGTCGGGACGTCGGCGGCTTACCTCTACAGCGTCGCGGCCACCGTCGCGCCGTCTCTCTTTGCGGCCGGCACGCACGGCCGGCATGTCTATTTTGACACGTCGGCGGTCATCATCACCCTCATCCTCCTCGGACGATTGCTCGAAGCCCGGGCGAAAGGGCGGGCCTCGGACGCGATGAAGCGCCTGCTCGGGCTCCAGCCGAAAACCGCCCGCGTCCTCCGCGGCGGCGCCGCGACGGACATCCCCCTGGCCGATGTCCTTCCCGGCGACCTGGTCGTCGTCCGTCCGGGCGAGCGGATTCCGGTGGACGGCGTCGTGACCGCCGGCAGCTCCTCGGTCGACGAATCGATGATCACCGGCGAGAGCATCCCCGTGGAGAAAGCCGCCGGCGACGAGATCATCGGGGCGACGATGAACAAAAACGGGAGCTTCACCTTCCGGGCGCTCAAGGTCGGCCGCGATACCGTCCTGGCCCGGATCGTCCGGCTCGTTCAGGACGCCCAGGGCTCGAAGGCGCCTATCCAGCGGTTGGCCGATGTGATCGCCGGTTGGTTTGTCCCCGCCGTGATCGGCGCGGCCGTCCTGACCTTCGTCGTCTGGCTCATCTTCGGGCCGGAGCCGGCCCTGACGTTCGCCCTCCTCAATTTCGTCGCGGTGATGATCATTGCCTGCCCCTGCGCCCTCGGCCTGGCCACGCCCACGGCGGTCATGGTCGGGACGGGGAAGGGGGCCGAGTACGGCATCCTGATCCGCAACGGCGAAAGCCTCGAGACGGCCGCCAAGCTGACGACCGTTGTTTTCGACAAGACCGGCACGCTGACCGAAGGCCGGCCGGTTCTAACCGATATCATTCCCGGCGACGGCTGGGGAACAACCGAGCTCCTACGGCTGGCCGCCGGGGCGGAGAAGGGCTCCGAACATCCCTTGGCCGAGGCGGTGGCGACCGCGGCCAAGACGCCCGGAATGATCGTCCCGGCCGCGTCCTCCTTCCGCTCGCTCCCCGGCTTGGGCCTGGAAGCGTTGGTCGAAGGCCACGACGTCCTCATCGGCAACGCCGCCTTGATGGCCCAGCGCGGGATCAATGTGGCCTCCTGGGAGCCGCTTGTCGAAACCCTGGCCGCCCAGGGGAAGACGACCGTATATGCGGCGGTCGACGGCAAGCCGGCCGGCATCCTGGCTGCGGCCGATCCCCTCAAGGGGAAATCGGTCGCCGCGGTCTCCCGCCTCAAGGAAATGGGCCTGGAGGTCGTGATGCTGACCGGCGATCACCGGCGGACGGCCGAAGCCGTGGCCCAGGCCGCAGGGATCAGGCATTTCGTCGCCGACCTCCGCCCGGCCGACAAGACCGATGAAATCCGCAAGCTCCAGGAAGCCGGGAAGCGGGTGGCCATGGTCGGCGACGGGATCAACGATGCCCCGGCGCTGGCCACGGCCGACGTGGGCGTGGCCATCGGCTCGGGGACGGATGTGGCCATGGAAGCGGCCGACATCACCCTGATCGGGGACGACCTGCTCGGCGTCGCCCGGGCGATCGAGCTCAGCCGCCGGACGATCCGGACGATCAAGCAGAACCTGTTCTGGGCGTTTATCTACAACGTCATCGGGATCCCGATCGCGGCCGGCGTCCTCTATCCCGTTTTTCGGCATCCTCCTCAATCCGATGATCGCCTCGGCGACGATGGCTTTCAGCTCGGTCTCGGTCGTGACGAATTCGCTCCGGCTGCGGCGGGCCCGGCTCGACGGTCCTGAGGAAAAGCGCCGGGGATAGGCCGTGCAACGAAAACCCGATAGAATTAGTATTATTAATCGGAATATGATACAATCAATCCAAGATTAAGAAGTGAGCAGGAGGACTACCGATGAAAAACAAAATGCTTTTGAGCGTATTTCTCGTGGTTGCCATCGGGCTGACGGCTTGGGCCGCAAACCAAGAGCAAAGCACGAAGACGGCGATCGACCCCGTCTGCAAGATGACGGTGACCAAGGACGGAGCGAAGTGGACGTATGACTATAAAGGGACGACGTATTACTTCTGTTCCGAAGGCTGCAAGACCGCTTCGCCAAGAATCCCGAAACATATCTGAAGCCGGCCGAAGCAGCCGTGAAGGGCGAGCCCATGAGAATGGGCGGCGGCATGATGCAAGGCAACATGCAGGGCCGGATGCAGCATATGCAGGGGCAGGCGGTTGACCCGACGAAGGCGATCGACCCCGTCTGCAAGATGACGGTGACCAAGGACGGGGCGAAGTGGACGTATGACTATAAAGGGACGACGTATTACTTCTGCTCCGAAGGCTGCAAGACGAAATTCGCCAAAGAGCCCGAGAAATTTCTGGCCGAATTGGCTGTCGATGCCAAAGAAGGCGGGATGCAAGCCCATGCCGGAATGATGGGCGGTCAGATGCAAGGCCATATGCAAGAGCAGATGCAGGGACAGATGCAGGGCCAGATGCCGGGCATATGGGGATGATGCCCCGGATGGCCCGCAAAAGCGCATGATGGGGCCATGCCCCGGATGATGCATGGCCGCATAGGGATGATGGGCGGCATGGGGCCGGGGATGCCGATGCGAGCGCCGGAATGATGGGCGGCGGGATGATGGGCGGAATGGCGGGCTTCGGCCCGATGATGATGGACGGCGTCGATAAAAAAGTCGAAAACACCAAAGACGGCGTCGTTGTCACTCTGTCCTCCAAGGATCCCGAGACCGTAAAAATGATCCAGGAACACCTGGTCCCAAATGTTGGAACGGGAAAAGATGATGAACAAGCGCCGGGCCAAGATGAAGGAAGCTCAAGCCCAGGCCGAGGCGAAGAAAAAATAGTGTTCGAAGTGTTATAATCATCGGGACAAGCTTTGCCTGGGAGGGAGTCCCGATGAAAGCGGAAGACGTCTGGCAGGATATCGAGCGCGTTCGCAACGACGCCCCGCTAATTCACAACATCACCAACTACGTGGTGATGAACAACACGGCCAACGCGTTGTTGGCCATCGGCGCTTCGCCGGTCATGGCCCATGCTCTCGAGGAAGTCGAGGAGATGGTCGGCATCTCCTCGTCCCTGGTCGTCAACATCGGCACCCTCAGCGTGCCGTGGATCGAGTCGATGTTCCGGGCGGCGGAGCGGCCCGGGAAGGGGCGATCCGGATCGTCTTTGACCCGTCGGGGCCGGAGCGACCAAGTTCCGGACGGATACCGGCCACGAGTTCCTGGAGAATTCCGGCCGACGGTCGTCCGCGGCAATCCCTCAGAAATCATGGCCCTGGTCAAGGAAGGCGTCCCGACCAAGGGCGTCGACAGCCGCCACGGTTCTGAAGCGGCGATCCCTGCGGCGGTCTTTCTGAACAAGGAATACGGCTCGTCGTCAGCATCAGCGGCGAGATCGACCGGATCGTCTCCAGCGACCGGATCATCACGATCTCCAACGGCGACCCGATGATGCCCCAAGTGACCGGCCTCGGCTGCACGGCCTCGGCCCTGACCGGGGCGTTCATCGCCGTCGACGCGTCTCCCTTCGAGGGAGCGGCGGCGGCCATGGCCGTTATGGGGATCGCCGGGGAAATGGCCGCGGCCAAAGCCGGCGGACCGGGAAGCTTCCAGGTCGAATTCCTCGATGCCCTCTACCGGATCGGCGAACACGAAGTCCGGAGACGGTTGAAGATGACGCAGGAAGCGATAGGAAAAACGGGGGAAGCGCAGGCTCGCGGCGCGGGAAGTCGATGAAAGCCGATTACGGGCTGATGCTCGTCACCGACCGGGCTCTTTCCGGCGGCCGGTCGATCGAAAAAATCGTCGAAGAGGCAGCGGCCGGCGGCGTGTCGATTGTCCAGCTCCGGGAAAAAGCAGCGTCGGCGAGAGAGTTCGTCGCGATCGGGCGCCGGGTGGCGGAGATCCTGCGGCCGCACCGCATCCCTTTGATCATCAACGACCGGGTGGATGTCGCCTTGGCCGTGCTGGCCGACGGCGTCCACTTGGGGACATCCGATATGTCCGTGACGGATGCGCGCGCGATCTTGGGGCCCAGAGCGATCATCGGCCTTTCGGTCGAAAACGAAAAACAGGCGGTAACGGCCGAACGGCTCGATGTCGATTACCTGGGTATCAGCCCCGTTTTTTCCACTCCGACAAAAACCGATACCGGCGCGCCTTGGGGAGTCGAAGGGCTTGTGGCGGCTGCGGCCGCTGGTGAAAAAGCCCCTGGTCGCGATCGGCGGCATCAACGCCGGGAACGCGGCCCGGGTTCTGGAAGCGGGCGCCGACGGATTAGCCGTCGTTTCGGGAATTTGCTCGGCCCCTGATCCGGAAGCCGCGGCTCGGGAGCTTCGGAAGCTCGTGGATGCGGCGCGGGCGCGAAAAGGAAGCAGAGGAGGCGGAGGCGGCTAAAAGAAATCCGAAGCAGAAGAGAAGAATAAAAAGAGAAATGGGAAAAGTGAAGATAAATCGAAGAAGATAGGCGTGACGACCGATGCGAGAAAGAAAAGCAGAACGAGAAAAGGCTAAGACGGGCCGCGGACTCGCCGGGCTCGGCGAGTTCGGCTTCATCGCCCGGATGGCCCGTCCGTTTTTAAAAGGGTCTGCCGGCGGGCGTCCGAGGGATCGGCGACGATTGCGCGGTCCTGCCCTGGACGAAAAGCGAGAGGCTGATCGTCACGACCGACATGCTGGTCGAGGACCGGCATTTCGTCCGCAAAAGCGCGGCGGCCGAAGACCTGGGATACAAATCGCTGGCCGTGAACTTGAGCGATATCGCGGCCATGGGCGGGCGGCCGCGGTGGGCGTTCCTTTCGATCGGCGTTCCCGGCGGGAATCGACTTGGGATGGCTGGACGGATTTTTTACGGGATGGCGGGACGCGGCCGGACCCGCAGGCGTGAGCCTCGTCGGGGGAGACACGACCAAATCGCCTGGCGGCCTGGTCATCAATGTCGTCGTCATCGGGAACGGTCCGGGCCGGGCGGGAAAAATTCAGTTCGGCCGCCCGCGCCGGCGATATCGTCGCCGTGACCGGAACGCTCGGAGATTCGGCCGGCGGATTGAAGATTTTGCTCGGTGGGAGAACACGGAGCCGGGACGAGATGCGGTTGGTCCGGGCCCATAACGCGGCCGCGGCCTCATCTTGATGAAGGGGAGTGGTTAGCGGGCCGGGCCGGCGTCCGGGCGATGATGGATGTTTCCGACGGGATCGATTCGGACATCCGCCGGATCATGGAACAGTCGGGAGTCGGGGCCGAAATCGATTTGGATCGATTGCCGGTTTCCGCGGAGCTCGGCGGGTCGGCCGGCGGCGCGGATTCGACGCGGTCGAAACGGCCGCGGCCGGGGGAGAGGATTATTGCCTGCTCGTCACGGTCGAACGGGGGAGCTTCGATAAGGTCGCGGCGGGATTTAACCGGCGGTTCGGCCGGCCGCTCTCCGCGATCGGAACGATCCGTCCGAAATCTTCAGGATTGGGATATCTTCCGCGGCGGCCGGCCGGCCACGCTGCGCTCCCGCGGCTATCGATCATTTCAGGGACGCTTCCTGAAATCGGTGCCAGGTTACTCTTTTCCCTATTTCCGCTCGGCGTTATTCGTAGTTTGGGGGCAGTCCAATTATTTTATACAAACAATTTATATCATGATTTTCGGGAATTAGGGTAAAAGAGTAACCTGAGAACCACGTTCAATTAGGGGTTAGAGGAATAGATGACTGGCCCCCATTAATAACCTGGGACGACTCGCCCGGATGATACGATCAGACGCAAGCCAGGATAACGGCCGCCGGGAATCCGCCAGCCGGCCGGGCCGCAAATCCCAGCGATTTTTCCGATGCCCCGATTCCCAGCGGAACGGTCAGCATCGAAAGCCCATGGCCAGCGGCATGTAAGCCCAGGCCAGAGGGATCGCGCTCCCGGGAACCACGCAGGCCGGCATCCCCGAAACGAATTTGACCAGCGGGAAACGCCGCGGCGGCGACAAAGGCCGACGCGCCTCCCCAAAACACTCTACTCATCCGGGACCGCCATAAATACCTGACGACCAGAGTCCCCAGACCGACGAGAGCCGCGCCTTCCAGGACAAACGCAAACGCCGGATGGACGACCGCGCTCGAACCGATCGGGAGACCCAGCAGGAGCGCGTCGAACATCTTGAACGCCGATCGCGAAAGCGACGATGAGCGCGACGTTGAGCGTTTCCGTCCCGGCGCGCCCAGGCCGCGGCGATGAAAAACAAGGCCACCGCCGTCATCACCGAGCCGCGAGATCGACGAGGCGCAGGCCTTCAGCCCGATCCCCAGCCCGCATTCGAGAAGTCCCCAGACGGATCCGAGCAGGACAGATATTCCAAGTCCTTTTTTGTTCATTTCATTTCTCCATCGCGGCCAGGGCGTCTTTCACCCGCTTGGGGGTCAGGGGCAGCCGGTGCAGGCGCGCCCCCGTGGCGTCAAAAAGCGCGTTGGCGATGACGGCGCCCATGTTGATGATCGCCGGCTCTCCGCCGCCGGAAGCCGGGAGCGCGTCGTTCTTGACGAGGACGGTTTCGATCTTCGGCAGCCAGGAAAAGCGCGGGAACCTCGTAGTCGTCGAAATTGAGATCCTGGATCCCGTCCCTTGAAGTGAACTTCTTCGGTCAGGGCGTAGCCCGAGGCCCATCGTGATGCAGCCTTCGATCTGGATCGTCGCCCCCTGGGGATTGACGCACTGGCCCATGTCCTGGGCGCAGACGACGCGCTCGACCTGGATGCCCCCGTCCGCGCGTCGACGTCGACTTCGGCCGCCGTCGCGACGTACGTCCCGTTATAATCCGAGCAGACGATGGCCGTGCCCCGCCGGCTCGGGAGCGTCGCCGGCTTCCAGCCGAATTTGTCGGCGGCCGCCTTGCAGAACGCGCTTCATCCGCTCGTCGGCCAGGTTCTTCATCCGGAACTCGAACGGGTCCATCCCCGCCTTGGCGGCCATGACGTCGATCTGGCATCTCGCGGGCGAAAACGTTGGTGTTGCTCGCCGGGCGCCCGCCAGGCCCCGACGGCGAACGGATGCCGGCGCCGGCCCCGCCTCCGCCGCCCCATTCGCCCGCGGGAAGCCGTCCGGTGGTGGGGGATGGCGTAGAACTGGGCGGAGCTCCGTTCGCCCGGCGAAATAAACGCCGTAATCCCAGAACACGATCTTTGCCCCGTCGTCCGTCCCCGACCTGATTTTCACGACGGCCGCCGGGCGGAAGGAGTCGTTGAAGAACTCGTCTTCCCGGGTCCAGGCGACCTGGACGGGCTTGCCGACGATCTTCGCCAGGCGGGCGGCCTGGACGGCCTGGATGTTCCGCGTCTTCCCGCCGAAACCGCCCCCGACAAACGGCATGATGACATGAACATTGGCCGGCGGGAATCCGGCCGCCTGGGCGACTTCATCCTTGACCCGGAACGGCGATTGGGTCGAAGCCCAGACCGTCGCCTTGTCGCCTTTGACGTCGGCCATGGCGGTATGCGGTTCCATGGGGGCGTGGGCCACATAGCCGTTCAAGTAGGTCTCGTCGAAGACGTTCGCGGCCAGCGATTCGCCCTGCTTGAGGTCGCCGCCCTGCGGCGACGACTCCGCGCCTCGGGCGCGACCGAGAGCAGATGGTCGAAAATGTTTTCGTCATCGAGCGGGGATGCGGGGATGTCGAATTCGGCCTTGACAGGGCGAGGGCCGAGCGCGGCGACGTCGGGAAGCTCGTGGAGAGCGGCCACGAGGTCGCCGTCCCGGATGATCGCGACGCCGGGGACTTTTTCGGCTGCCGCGATGTCGAGCGAGCTTGATCTTGGCCCCCATGAGCGGGCGGGCGGAGGATTCGGCGTAGAGCATCCCGGGCAGGCGGATGTCGCCGGCGAAGAGGGCTTTGCCCGTGGCTTTGTCGACGGCGTCCTTGTGGAGGAACGGACGGCCCATGACCTTCCATTCCGCGACGGGCTTGACCGGGGGCTTGGGCTTGATGTGCCGCTCGATTTTTTTCCCGGCGGCGAGCTCGCGCGTAGGTCGCTTTGTTTGCGGGCGTTGCCGTTTCGAAAACGACGCCGTCCTTGACGGCAAGCCGCTCCGCCGGGACCTTGAGCTTTTCGGCCGCCAAGTTCGAGCAGGACCGCCCGCGCTTCGGCCGCGGCCGCCCGCAGGGCCGGCCCGAACATCCGGGTGGTCAGCGACCCGAACGTGCCCATGTCATAGGGGCAGAGGTCGGTGTCGCCCAGGACCATGTCCACGGCATTGATAGGGAACATCCAGCTCGTCGGCGATCATCTGGGGCAGGGAGGTGATCGCGCCCTGGCCCAACTCGATTTTCCCCGTGTATCCGGTGACCCGGCCGTCCTCGCCGATCAGGAGGTAGGCGTTGAAATCCTCCGGGTAGGCCGCCCCGGCGCGGCGCTCTTCCTGGAAGGCCCGAGTCGGCTTCGCCGCAACGAGACGGCGACGACGATTCCTCCGCCCGCGAGCTTCAGGAAGTCGCGGCGGCCGAACGTCCCGGGATGCTGATATTCGTCGCGTTCGTCTTTTTTCATGGTCGGCTCCTCACTTCGCCCGGCCGCGGCGTCCAGGACCGCGTCCACGATGCGGGCGTGGGCGCCGCAGCGGCAGAGGTTGCCTTCCAGGGCGTCCCGGACATCCTTCTCGCGTCGGGATGCGGGTTTTTCAGCAGGAAGTCATAGGCGACGAGGATCATCCCCGGCGTGCAGAATCCGCATTGGAGGGCGTCGTGCTTGACGAAGGCCTCCTGGAGCGGATGGAGCCGCCCGTCTTGCGGCCAGGCCCTCGATGGTCGGGACCGTTTTCCCGGCGACGTCTTTCACCGGGTACTGGCAGGAGCGGAACGGCTGCGCCGTCGATGAGGACGGTGCAGGCGCCGCAGAAGCCCTCCCCGCAGCCGAATTTCGTTCCCGTCAGTCCGAGGTCGGTGCGCAGGACCCAGAGGAGCTTCCGCTCCCCGTCCACGGACAGCCTCACGGGTTTGCCGTTCAACGTGAATCGAATCGTTTGATTCATGACCGCCTCCAACGCCCTTGCGGGAAAACGTATCACCGTTTATTTGGGTTGTCAAAGGACTCGTTCGGCCGCGCACTCGTCGGCTTTTCATTCGCGCCCGGTTGTGCTACCTAATACTTGAAACCAACTTGACGCGCGGGGGTCCGATATGACCAATATTTATCTCGATCTGGCGGCGAGAATCCGGAAGAAAGCGCAGGTCGCGCTGGCCGTCATCCTGGAAACGAAGGGCTCGGCGCCGCAGGTGCCGGGGGCGGCGGCGCTTTTCGGCCCGGGCAAGCTTCTGGCCGGGACGGTCGGCGGCGGGGCGCTCGAAGCTTACGTCTTCGAGAAGGCGGCCGAGGCGCTCCGGACCGGCGAGCCGATCATCGCGGAATTTTCCTTGAAGGGGACGGCGGCGGCCGGCCGCGAACCGATTTGCGGGGGCGATGTCCGGGTGCTCGTCGACCCGCAGCCGGGAAGGGGGAATCGGCCGGCGTTTTTCTCAGGCTGGCCGATTCGCTCGCGGAGGGGAGGGGAGGCGTGCTGGCGACGTCGATCGTCGGAAAGGCGAGCGGTAAAATCGGATTGATCCGCAATTGGATCCCGGCGGACACGGTTTCCAAGTCGGAGCGGGAGCTGGCGGCGGTGTTGGCCGAAGGGCGGGCGCGCCCGGCGAAGGTCCGGCCGTCGGTCTTCCTCGATCCGATTGTATCCGCCGTCGCGGCTGATGATCGCCGGGGCGGGGCATATCGGGAAGGCGGTCGCCCATTTAGGGCGATGGCTGGATTTCGACGTCACGGTGATCGATGATCGGCCGGAATTCGCGAATAAGAAAAATGTCCCGGACGCCGACCGCGTCATTTGCGGCGAAATCGGCCCGGTCCTGAACGGGATGCTGCTGGACAAAAACACGTATGTCGTCATCGTCACCCGGGGGCACGAGAAAGACACGGAAGCCCTGCGGCCGTGCGTCAACTCGGGGGCCGGATATATCGGGATGATCGGGAGCCGGAATAAAATCGCTCTGGAGCGGCGGGAGTTTATCGTCCGGAAGTGGGCCACGGCCCGGGCCTTCGACCGGGTCCATGCGCCGATCGGAATTCCCATCGGGTCGGAAACTGTCGCCGAAATCGCTGTGAGTATCGCCGCCGAGCTGGTTTTGGCCCGGCGGAAGAATGGCGAGGGGAAGAAAGCGGCGGGGAAGAAAATCGTAAAGAAACAGGTCGCGAAATGATCTGGGCCGTCGTCCTGGCCGCGGGGAAATCCGAGAGGATGGGGAGCCCGAAGATGCTCCTGCCTTTCGGAAAGCGGACGCTCATCGAAAAAGTCGTCGCCGGGGTCATGAAGTTCCCGGTCGACGGCATTGTGGTCGTGGTCGGGGCGCGGCGGGACGAGATCGAGCGGCGGCTCTTTCCCTATCCGGTGAAGCCGGTTTATAACCCGGAGTATGAGCGGGGGATGCTTTCATCCGTCCAGAGAGGAGTGGCGGACCTTCCGGACGAGGCCCGGGCGGTTTTCGTCGTGCTGGGAGACCAGCCGCACACGCCGGTTTCAACGGTCGAAAGAATCTTGGCCGGGTATCGGCGGAGCGGGAAGGGGATTGTCCTGCCGGTTTATCGGGGGCGGCGCGGCCATCCGACGCTGATCGACTTGAAATACCGGCAAGAGATATTGGGCTTGGATCCGGAGGTCGGGCTGCGCCAGCTGCTTATGCGCCATCCGGAGGATGTTTTGGAGGTGCCGACGCGCTCCCCGGCCGTCCTGCACGATCTCGACCGTCCGGCGGATTACCGCGCTGCCCGGAAATCATAATAATTCGGGGCCAGGTTACTCAACCCCCGATCTTTTCGTCCACAAATAGAAATAATTCGGGGGTTGAGTAACCTGGCCCCTATTTATTTGCGGAGCCCCTATTTATTTGGCCGGGGGTGTTTGATCTTTTCCCAGGCCGGGCCGGACTCGAAGGGATTCCCGTGGGGATTGTCGTGGCAGTCCAGGCAAAAGGAAACGATTTTATTGAGCGAGCCGTCGTAGAGGATGAGCCCGTTTTCAACGGCCAGCTTCCGATCTGTCATCACCGAGAGCTTGGCGTAATCTCCGCCGGGGCCGTGGCAGGTTTCGCAGGTAACGCCCTCGTGCATAAAGTCGGGCGATTTCTCAAAGAGCGGGGCATGGCAGCGGAGACATTTCGGGTCCTTGGCCGGTTCTTTGACCCCGGCGGCGTTGGCCGGATACATCGCGTTGGGACCGGTCAGGGCGTCCAGGGATTTCGAGTGCAGGATCGAGGTCCATTTCCCGTACTGGTCGCCGATGCTTTCTTTGGAGTGGCACAGGGCGCATTTTTTCGCCCCGACATAAGTCCGCGATTGAACCGCACCTGCCCCCACCGCGACGATCAGCGCGCAAACGGCCAGTCCGATAAATCGGTGCCAGGTTATCCATTCCCGCATTTTCACACTCTCGATTATACTTATTTGACTTATTTGGGGGCGGCCCTGAATATCTTAATGAAAGAATATTCTTTATGTCTTTCCTGCCGGATTATTGGAGCTTAAAACATAAATAATTTTCGGGGCCAGGTTACTCAACTCCCGATCTTTTCTCAGGGTATGTCATAAATTCGGGAGTTGAGTAACCTGGCATCCGATCTTAAATAGGGGAATGGATAATCTGGCACCGATTTATTAGGCGTAAGAGTGGAGGCCGGAGAGAAGATAATTCACGCCGAAGAACGTGAACAGCGCTGCCAGAAAGCCCAGGATCGCGATGATCGCCGAGCGCTTTCCCTTCCAGCCCATCACGATCCGCGTATGCAAATACAAGGCGAAAACGAACCAGGTGATCAGGCTCCAGACTTCTTTCGGGTCCCAGCTCCAGTACGTCCCCCAAGCCTTCTCCGCCCAGACCATCCCGAAAACCAGTCCCCCGAGCGTAAACAGCGGAAATCCGATCGAGACGCACCGGTAGCTCACCGAATCCATCTTTTCCCGCTTCTCCGGGTCCTTGGCCCGCATATACATGATGCTGGTGACGAAGGCCACGGCGAAAAACGCCTCGCCCAAAAGCGTAACCGAAACATGCAGCCACAGCCAGTAGCTCTGGAGCGCCGGTACCAGCGGCGCCGCTTCCTTGGGCATCAGCGGCGAGGAAGCCAGGGCCATGACCGCGATTGCGATCAGCATGACGTACGCCCCGGCCTTTGGAACCTTGAAGCGCCACTCGACGATGACCAGGGCCAGCACCACGGCCCAGGCCAGAAACGAAAGCGACTCGTACATATTTGTAAACGGGGCATGCCCGCTTTGAAACGTCCGTAAAACCAGGGCGACGACATGGACCACCAAGCCGGCAAACGCCGCGGCCAAGCCCGCCGTGGCCGCTCCTGCTTTTCGCGAGAACTGAAAGGCCAGGTAGCAAAGGGCCGATATGGCATAAAGGATGAAGGCTGCGGTGAAAAACGTCGCTTCCGTCATTTTGCGCTCCTCAGTCCGTCCATCACCCGGGCAAATTCGGCTTCGAAGCGGTCGCGGCTTTTGGCCGCGATTCCGCCGGCCGTGATTTTGACTTTGCCCGCTCCGGCTGCCGTCACGCCGCCCGCCGTCCCCGCGCGCCTCCACTACCATTCGGATCTCCCAGGTCGGCCGGTAAAACGCCAGGAACAATCCGGCCATGACCAGAAGGCATCCCAGCCAGATCAGCGACACGCCCGGATCCTTGGCCGCCTGGAGCACCGAATATTGCGGGGCGTCCAGGTCTAAAAACTCGATGGTCATTTCGGCCGCCGCTTCGCCGCGCAGCCGGGTGACTTCGGGATACGCGGCAAACACCCAGCCCTCGGCGATTTTCTTTCCGCTCCGCCGGACCTCGACGTAAGCGGCGGGATTATTCGGATTGAGCGACCGGCTCTCCGGCTGGTTGTTTTCCCCCAGGACGAAATCGGGGATGAACTGGCGAACCAGGATTTCCGTTATCTCCGGGTCTCCGAGCGGGACGGTTTCGCCCACTTTTGCCTTGACCGTCTTTGCGGTCGCCGCATCGCTTGCCGCGACACTCGCCCGCGCCCGCGCCCCTTCCTCCCGACTCCTCAATTCCAGCGTCGCCGCTTCCCAATTCATACCGTAGGCCATCTGGTAAAGCGAAAATCCCTTATGGACAAGGGGATGATTGACCTCGACGACCTGGGTCCGCACGTCCCGGCCGCCCTCGACAACGGTCACCGTGCTCTTCCAATCCTTGACCCCGCCGTCGGTATACATTTCCGTGTCGAACCGCTCCAGCCGCACGGCAAATCCCGCCCGCGGCACGTCGTGCGTTTCGCCGGGATTGAGGGCGACATCCGTCTTGAATCCGGCCAACCCCGTCAGAATCCCGCCGGCGATAATGACCAGGAGCCCCAGGTGGACGAGGTCCGACCCGAAGATCCCGTCGATCCGTTTCCGGCCGTGAAGATAATTTCCCTCGACCCTCACCTTGTAGTGAGCCGTCTTCAACGCTTCGACCGCGCGCGTTTTTGCCTCTTCTGCCGCCGCCCCGCCTTGCCCTTGTCCCCGCCGCCAACCCGGAACTCGTCCTTGATTTTGTATCCGGCAAGCTCTTTTGGGTCGCATTCAACCCTGGGATGCCCGGCCCGCCGCACCTTCCCGCCAAGCCGCGTCACAGTGCAGGCGATGATATTCAGCCCGAACACGCAGTCAACCCCATCGGGCGGCCGCCCGCTACATGGCCGGCCGCCGCGTGCTCGACATGCACTGCTACGTCGGCGGGTTCGCCCTGGCCGCCGCCAAGCTGGGCCAAGCGCGAGGTGCTGGGAGTCGACAGCAGCGCATGGGCCATCGATCAGGCCCGGGCCAACGCGCAGGCCAACGGGCTGGAAAACGTCAGCTTTGCCACGGGCGAGGCCTTCGCGATGCTCCAGTCGCTGGCGGCCGAAGGCCAACGCTTCGGCGCCGTGATTCTCGACCCGCCGCGATTCGCCGGCTCCGCACGATCGATCGACGCCGCGCTGCGGGCCTACCACCGCCTGAACCGGCTGGCCGTCGAACTGCTCGAACCCGAGGGGATCCTCGTCACCAGCAGTTGCTCCGGCCGCGTGACGCGCGAGGATTTCCGCGACATGCTCTTCGGCGTCGGGCTGAAGGCCCGCTGCGATCTGCAGATTCTCGAACAACGCGGCGCCGCGCCCGGATCACCCGGTGCGGGTCTCCTGCCCCGAGACCGAATATCTGAAATGCTTCATCTGCCGCGTGGCGTAACCGTCCCACCCTACGCCTACGCCTGCCCAACACACCTTACACCATCTGCGACCCTGGCGGCGAATTGAACAACTCGGTCAGCAGGTCGTTTTGCGGATAGGGGTGGCCGCGGTGGTGGACGAAGCCTTCGGCGGCCGGAAGGCCGGCTTGGCGACCGCGCCGCGTGGCCAGCCGCCGCATCGCGTCGAGATACTCGTCGCTGCCGTGATGCGCCCGGAGCCACTCGCGCTGGCTGGCGTGGCAGGCCAACATCTCGGTCTTCTGGCCAAGCTGCCGGCTGATGTCGACCAGCGTGGTCGGCTCGACCGGGCGGCCCAGCGGATCGATCCCGTCGACCGGGTCGCAATAGTACAGATGCGGCACGTGCGAGCCGGGCAGCAGCGGAAACGCCGAGACGTTCGGCGCGGCGTACATGAAGCTGGTCGCCCGGGCGAGCATGGCGACCATCTCGTGGTCCATCATGTAGTCCTTCGCCGCGTGGGTGAACATCAGCGAAGGGGCGACGCGGCGGACCAGATCGACCGTCTTGCGCAACGTCGGCTGGTCGTAGACGATGAACCCGTCGCGCTCGTCGAGGCAGTGGTAGGTGGCCGAGATCATGGCGGCCGAGCGGCGTGCCTCCTCGGTCCGCCGGGCGGAGATGGCCCAGCGGTCCTCGCTGATGGTGCCGCAATCGCCCGGGGCCAGGCTGGCGATGTGTACCTGCCAACCGGCCTCGGCCAGCCGGATCAGCGTGCCGGCGCAGAGGAACTCGGCGTCGTCGGGATGGGCCATCAGGGCCAATACAGTGCGGTTGTCAGTCTCGTTCATCGTCTTCACCCAAGGATCTCCAATTGCCCGACAACAAAAGCAGAATAAGGCCGACCGTACCCAAAGGAAGCGAACTCGTCATCCAGCCGTCAGGATCCCAAAGGGCCAGCAGTCCCGCGACGGCAATCAGCGCCAAAGCTACGCCGCAACGCACCCATCGCCGCAGGCCGGCCCACCACTCGTAGAACTCATGTCCCAATGGGTCCAGCATGGTCATCTCGCCGTGGTTCCCGAGTTCTGCTGCGGCCCCAGCGGCCTACCGCACGACGGACAGCTTTCGGCCGAACGGGAAACGAATCGGCCGCAATCGGGGCAAGGGAAGAGGTTCGGGTATCGAGAAGGGTTCGGACCCGCCGTCCTCGACCTGCCGACAAGGACCACGACCAAGAGGATCGGGACCAGTAGCATGGCAAGCAGCATGCCGAGGATCAGCAATTCCATCGGCCCGGGCATAGGAAATGAAGGCAACTGCGGACGGGCTCATATTCATGGCGTTTCCTCGCGTAACATCTTCGGAACTATGCCCTGTGACCGCGGAACCAGCGGATCAACTGGTTGGTCGAACTGTCGTGGCCGAGCTTCGGCTCCCCGGGCGATTCCAGCTCGGGCAGGATCCGCTTGGCCAGCACCTTGCCCAGCTCGACGCCCCACTGGTCGAAGCTGTTGATGCTCCCAGACGATCGCCCTGGACGAAGATCTTGTGCTCGTACAGGGCGATCAGCGTGCCGAGCGTTTCGGGGTCGAGCCGCTCGGCCATGATGCGTGTTGGTCGGCCGGTTGCCCTCGAACGACCTTGTGCGGCACGAGCGCTCGGCGCGTACGCCTTCGGCCCGGACCTCGTCGGCCGTCTTGCCGAAGGCCAGCGCCTCGGTCTGGGCGAAGAAGTTGGCCATCAGCTTGGCGTGGTGGTCGCCGAGCGGATTCTGGCTGACGGCGAAGCCGATGAAGTCGGCCGGGACCAGCTTGGTGCCCTGGTGCAGGAGCTGGTAGAAGGCGTGCTGGCCGTTGGTGCCCGGCTCGCCCCAGATGACCGGCCCGGTCTGCCAGGCGACCGGCTCGCCGCCGAGCGTGGTCGACTTGCCGTTGATCTCCATGTCGCCCTGCTGGAAATAGGCGGCGAAGCGGCTGAGGTACTGGTCGTAGGGCAGGATGGCGTGGCTCTGCGGCGCCGAAGAAGTTGTTGTACCAGATGCCCAGCAGGCCGAGGATCACCGGCATGTTCCGCTCGAAGGGCGTCGTGCGGAAATGCTGGTCCATGGCGTGGAAGCCGTCGAGCAGGCGGACGAAGTTCTCCGGGCCGATGGCGATCATCAGCGGCAGCCCGATGGCCGACGGCAGGCTGTAGCGCCCGCCGACCCAGTCCCAGAACTCGAACATGTTCGCTCGGCGTCGATGCCGAACTCGCCGACCGCCTTCGTCGTTGGTCGACAGGGCCACGAAATGCCGGGCCACGGCCGCCTCGTCGCCCAGCGTGCGCCAGGAGCCAGCTCGCGCGCCGATCGGGCGTTGGTCATCGTCTCCTGGGTGGTGAACGTCTTGCAGGCCACGATGAAGAGCGTCTCGGCCGGGTCGAGGTCGCGGGTGGCCTCGGCGAGATGCGTGCCGTCGACGTTGGAGACGAACCGCACGGTCAGCTGCCGGTCGCTGTAGGGCCGCAGCGCCTCGCAGGCCATCGCCGGGCCCCAGGTCCGAGCCGCCGATGCCGATGTTGACGATGTTGCGGATCGGCTGGCCGGTGTGCCCGGTCCACTCGCCCGGAGCGGACCTTGCTCGGCGAAGGCGGCCATCTGGTCCAGCACGGCGCTGACGTCCGGCATCACGTCCTGGCCGTCGACGAAGACGGGCTGCGTGCCGACGGTTGCGCAGGGCCATGTGCAGCACGGCGCGATTCTCGGTGACGTTGATCTTCTCGCCGGTGAACATCCGCTCGATGGCCTCGGCCAGATCCGGCCGCTTCGGCCAGGGCCAGGAGCAGCTGCATCGTCTCGGCCGTGACGCGGTTCTTCGAGTAGTCCAGCAACAGGCCGCAGTCCTCGATCGACATGCGGCCGGCCCGGCTGCGGGTCGTCGCGGAACAGGTCGCGGAGGTGCAGCCGGCCATCTGCTGGTAATGTCGCTGAAGGTCCTGCCACTCGGGCATGTCGACGAGTTGAGTTCTTTCCGGACCTGATCGGTTCGCCGTGTGAGCTAAGAAAACGATAAGATCGACCAGTTGCGGCCGGCGAGCATTTCGAGTTTACGTTGATCCTTGCGAGGAATCGCTGGCGGTAGCATAGCGAATGCCGCCCTGATCTGCCAGAGGGCGTCTGGCCGAGAATCGGGCATCGCCCCCTTGTTCTGCACGAGACGTATTCTGGTAGGAGAATAGGGTTCCTGACCGCCGATCGTATCGGCCCCTCGACCCGGATCACCGGAAACGAAAAACCGCCTGACCAGTACCGACACAGGAACATGACATGGATATCCAAGACCTGGTGCGCAGACTGAAGATCAACGAACGACTCGAAGATCGTGATGCTGGTGGCCGACGGCCTGGGCGGGCTGCCGATCGAGCCGGGCGGGCCGACCGAGCTGGAGGCCGCCCGCACGCCGAATCTCGACGCCTTGGCCCGGCGGGGCGTGCAGGGGAGCATGATCCCGATCAAGCCGGGCATCACCCCCGGCAGCGGCCCGGGACACCTGGGCCTGTTCGGCTACGATCCGCTCAAGTACCTGATCGGCCGCGGCGTGCTGGAGGCCACGGGCATCGGCTTCGCTCTGGGGCCCAACGACGTGGCCATCCGCTGCAACTTCTGCACGCTCGACGCCCAGGGCAACATCACCGACCGCCGCGCCGGCCGCATCGCCACCGAAGAGAGCGGCCCGCTGGCCATCAAGCTCCGCCAGGTGCAGATTCCCGGCGTGGAGATGTTCGTCGAGCCGGTCAAGGAGCATCGTTTCGTGGTCGTCTTCCGCGGCGAGGGGCTCGGCGGCAACGTGGCCGACACCGATCCGCAGAAGACCGGCGTGCCGCCGCTGGACCCGGTGCCGGCCGACGCAGCGAGCGAGCAAGACGGCCGAAGTGGCCCAGCAGTTCGTGCTCCAGGCCCAGAAGATCCTGGCCGGTCAGCCCAAGGCCAACGGCCTGACGATGCGGGGCTTCTCGCCGAAGCCCGAACATCGCCAGCTACGAAGAGGTCTACGGCCTCCGGGCGGCCGCCATCGCCGTCTATCCGATGTACAAGGGCCTGGCCCGACTGGTCGGCATGAAGATCGTCGGGCAGCCCGGCACGCTGGCCGAAGAGATCGACGTGCTCGAAAAGGCGTGGAACGACTACGACTTCTTCTTCGTCCACTTCAAGTACACCGACAGCCGCGGCGAGGACGGCAACTTCGCCGAGAAGGTGAAGATGATCGAGGAGTTCGACGCGATCGTGCCCCGCGTGGTGGCCCTGAAGCCGACGGTGCTGATCGTGACGGCGACCACAGCACGCCGGCGAAGCTGGCCAGCCACAGTTGGCACCCCGTGCCCACGCTGCTGGTGGCCGACGATTGCCGCCCCGACGCGTGCCAAGCCTTCGGCGAAACCGAAGCCCTCCGCGGCGGCCTGGGCCATTTCGAGGCCGTCAACCTCATGCCGCTGGCCCTGGCCCATGCGGGACGGTTGGGGAAGTTTGGAGCGTAGGAGGGAAGCCGAAAGCCGAAAGCGGAAATCTGAAACAAATCAGAAATCCTGAATTCAAAGGTCTGAAACATCCGAAATCCAGAGGTTTGAAACATTCGGAGCTTCGGTATACGAATTTGTTTCGGATTTCGGATTTCGGATTTCGGGCTTCTTCATCCTTCAACCTTCATCCTTCATCCTTCATCCTTCGGAGTTTCTCATGCCCCGACCCATCAGCAAAGTCGCCCCGCAGTGGTGGGACTATACGACGTTGGACGAGGCGCTGCTGGCCGACGTGGCACGGCTCTCGGCCGCGGACCTCGCCGGGCTGTCGCGGCCCGGGTTCCGGGTCGTGATGTACGACACGCTCGAGGATTTCTATCTGGCCGAGGCGTTGGAGTACATCACCGCCTGGCGGCAGGCGACCGACGATCGCCCGGCGGGCATCTGCGGCCCGATCGGCCCGACCGAGCAACTGCCGCTGGTCGCCCGGCTGGTCAACGAGCTCGAGCTGGACATGCACGCCGCGCACTTCTGGGGCATGGACGAATGGGTCGACGCGCAGGGCGTGCCCGTGCCGGCCGACCATCCGCTCTCCTTCGCCCGGGCCGACATGGAGCTTTGCTTCCGACCGCATCCGGCCCGAACTGCGGATGCCCGAGGGCCATCTCCACTTTCCCACCGGCGATCTGGCGGCCTATAGCCGCACGTACGACGAGATCCGCTGCGTGGTGATGCAGGGTGGGCAGGGCGAGGTGAAGCATTGGGCGTTCAACGATCCGCCCAAGCGCGAGGGGGCGTACCAGGACCAGCCGCCCTCGCCGGCCGAGTATCGCCGGCTGGCCGCCCGGGTGACCGACCTGCACCCGATGACGGTGATCCAGAACGCCCGGACCTCGGGCGGCGGCCAGGTTTCGCTGGTGCCGACCCGTGCGGCGACGGTCGGGCCGGTCGAGACGTGGAAGGCCGAGAAGGTCTCGATCTGGCAGGCCGGCTGCCACGACAACCCGTTCGGCATGCGTCTGACCGCGCTGATGATCGCCAAGAAGATCCCCGACGCCTCGGTCCCCATGTCGCTGCTGGCCGATCACCCCAACGTCCAATTCAACTTCTACCGCCCGGGGATCGGCACGGTGGCTACGGAGATGCATTGAACAATGCCCGGCGACACCGAAGACATCAATCCGTATCAATCGCCGACGGCGTACGGCGGGCAAGAGCCGCCGCCGCCGGAGCAAGTCTCGGCGGGCAAATGGCGATTCCGTTGGCGTATGATCCCGGTGGCGGTGTTGTATGTTTACGGTGCCGCGTTCATGATGGCTGCCCTCCTGATGGTATTGAGGTTAATTGAGTCTCTCGACCGCGGGACAACGAGTCTGCCCACGGGCGAGTCGGTCTTCTGGTTGCCGATGCTTGCGGGTTGCGCGGCGATGGTTGCCTTCGCGTTCTTCTTCGGTGCCTGGTCCCTATGGCGGGGGCGATGGTCGCGAGTCATCGCCGTGTGCGTCCTGGGGTCGATGGCAACTGTTGGTGGGAGCCTGTTGAACAATTGGCTCGGCCTATAGAACATTCTCCCCTGATTCCACGCGACAATCGGGAGTCGACCGCCGATGAAGACCGATGCGGAGATGCGTTGACACATGCCCACCGACAACGCCGACATCAATCCGTATCAATCCCCGGCCGAGCCTGCCGGGCAAGAGCCATCCAAACCGGAGCTAGTCGCCGCGATCAAGCGGCTTCTGCGTTGGCGTCTGACTCCAGTGACGACGTCGTATCTCTTCGGCGGCACCAGCACGTTCAACGCCATCGTGCTAGCCTTGATGTCTGCGTTGAGGTTCTCGGGGGTCATTCCACGTGGAACATATGGTGTATTCGAGCTTGAACCGATCTGGTTACTGCTACTCGCAGGTTGGGCGGCGATGATCGCGTCGGCGTGCTTCTATGCCGCGACGTCTTTCCGGCAGGGGCGATGGCTAAGAGGCACGGCCGCGTTTGTCCTGGGGCTGGCACTCTATTTGGGAGCGATCGTGTTGGGTAATTGGCTCGGTGTGCTGTGATAAGGTTCGTGCGGAGATGTGTTGAATATGTCTGCCGATAACACCGACATCAATCCGTATCAATCCCCGGCCGCGTATCCTGGGCAAGACCCATCGCCGCCGGAGCAGGCCTCGGCGGTCAAGTGGCGATTTCGTTGGCGTATGATCCCGGTGACGCTGCTTTATCTCTACGGCGGCGGGTCCATGATGGGGGCCCTAGCGATGGTATTGGCGTTCTTCGTGTCGCTCGGCCGCGGAACAACGCGTCTGCCCACGGGTGAATCCATCTTCTGGTTACCGCTGTTTGCGGGTTGGGCGACGATGGTCGGTTTCACGTGGTTGTCTGCCGCCAGATCTCTACGGCAGGGGCGATGGTGGAACGGCATCGCGGCGTTCATCTTGGGGCTGGCAGCGGTCTTTTGGGGGAGCCTGTTGGTTGATTGGCTCGGCCTGTCATGAAATAGGCCGTTCCCCCCTGGTCCTAATCCTACTGCGCAAGATCGACAACGACCGGCATCTGTAACTGAAAATGCATCAACGAGCTACGCAAACTCCGATCGTTCGTCTTTCTTCATCACGAAAGCGCGAAAGAACGAAAACGCGAAAACGACGGATGATCGCGAGAACCGGCCTGTTTTCGTGTTTTCGTTCTTTCGCGATTTCGTGATAAATGGCCTTCACCGTGCGCAGTAGAACTAATGTAATCGGACTTTTGGAGTGCGGCGATTCATCGCCGCTTTTTGAGCGGTCGGGAACAATCGCCGTGTGTCTCTTGGGTGAACGGAGATCCGACCCGCCCGTCACGATTGCCTCAAGAAAGCGGCGATGAATCGCCGCACTCCAAATACGGGGACTTGCCCTGCGGCCCCGATTGTGAAACACTGGAAAACGTTTCGCGTTGCCGCCGATCCGCTGTTTCCGTTTCCAGGAAGGGATTCCGCCGATGAAAACCAATCCCATCAAAGAGAAACTCCGCCAGGGCAAGCCGACCTTTGGCACCTGGCTTTCGCTGGGCGATCTGTACGCCACGCGGGTCTTGGCCCGCAGCGGGCTTCGACTGGCTGACGCTCGACATCGAGCACTCGGCCATCGACTGGTCGCAGGCCGCGATGATCTTCGCCGCGGTGGCCGACGCCGGCTGCGTGCCGCTGGCCCGCGTGCCCGAGGGCGACCACTACTACATCAAGCGCGTGCTCGACGCCGGCGCCTGGGGCATCGTCGTGCCGATGGTCGACACGGTCGAGCAGGCCCGGGTCGCCATCGCCGCGGCCAAGTATCCGCCCGAGGGCAACCGCAGCGTCGGCGGCGGCATGCACGCGATGAACTTCGACGCCGACAGCGGGCGAGTATTACCAGCGGGCCAACGACGAGATCCTGGTCGTCCTGCAAACCGAAAGCCCCACGGGCGTGGAGAACGCCGAGGCGATCTACAGCCTGCCCGGCTGCGACGCGATCTTCATCGGCCCGAACGACCTGCGGTTCAACATGCGCAAGCCCGACGGCACGATGCCCACGGCCGAGGAGCACGAGGCGATGATCCAGCGGGTGATCGAGATCGGCAAGAAGGTCGGCACGCCGACCGGCATCCACGCGATGGACCCCCACGACGCCCTGCGCCGGGCCGAGCAAGGCATGCAGTTCATCGCCGTCGGCAGCGACCTGCGCATGATGTCGGCCAAGATGCAGGAGACCGTAAGCACGATCTGGCCCAAAGGGGAGCAGAAGGATTTGGCGAGGTATTGAGAGGCGCCTGGTCAGGACGCGAGTGTGGCCGAAATCGGTCCCAACCGATCACGCGGGAGATACGCGGCTGGCCCGCTTGGCGGCTGGCGAAGCTCCCCTCCGACTCGCGGCCCGAGTCCTTGTGGGCAAGTTGGCCTGCCCAAGCCAAACCGCGGGCTCGCTCTTTGCCGATCCGCGGAAATCCTGTATGATCCGCGGAAGAAGGGGAGGACAGGCTCCGTGGTGCCCGTTGTTTTGACAGTACGAGAAACACCGTCGCCACGGTGCCTGTCCCCGTTTTTCCGCCCAGATATTCTCGATTAGCCAGGTATTCTCGATGCACGGATCTCGAAGAACATGGCTGTTGTGTCTTGCTCTGGCTGCCCTGGGCTGGTTGCGGCGCGTTTCGGCGCGAGGGGCCAATTGCCGCTTGCGCCATCGGCCACGCGCGGCCCCGATCCGACCGCGGCCGAACCGCGGGACGCGAAGCCATTGGCCGCGTCGCCTGCCGAGTGGCTCGACAGCCCGGCCTCGGCAATCCAGCGACTCCAGTTGCGCGAGCTGCTGGTCGGACAACTCGTGGCGCAATTGGGTCGGTCTGCTGGCAGCCGGTTTCATCGGCCTGGTGGCCGGCCACATCGTCGCCGCGGTGTTGGGCCAAATTGCCCGACGGTTCGAGTCGCGCGGGTGGATCGGGTCGACGCACCTGGTTCAAGACGCCATCGGGCCGGTCAAACTGGCCTTGCTGACCATCGGCTTGACCCTGGGGCTGGCCGGTCTGGCGGGCATGAGCGACCCGCTGAAGACGTTTTCGTGGAAGACCCTGCTGCTGCTCTATTCGATCACCGTCTTCTGGTACGCTTTCAACCTGGTCGCCGTCGTCGACGTATTCCTGCACCGGATCACCGCCAGGTCGAGTTCGAACCTCGATCTGCAACTGGGGCCGTTCATCCGCAAGTCGCTGCGGATCTTTCTGGTGGTCGTGGGCGTGATGTTCGTGTTCGACGCGGTTTTCGATCGGAACATCGGGGCGTGGCTGGCCGGTCTGGGCATCGCCGGTCTGGCCATTTCGTTCGCCGCCCAGGATTCGCTGAAGAACCTGTTCGGCTCGTTGACCATCCTGCTGGACCAGCCATTCCAGATCGGCGAGCGGATCATCTACGCCGGCTACGACGGGGTGATCGAGCAGATCGGCTTCCGCTCGACCAAGATCCGCACGCTGACCGGCAACCTGGTCTCGATTCCCAACTCCATCATCGTCAACAATCCGGTCGAGAACGTCGGCCGCCGGCCGTCCATCCGGCGGCAGATGAACATCACGATCACCTACGACACCTCGCGGGAGAAGATCGAGCGAGCCGTCACGATCCTCCGCGACATCCTGGAGGAGGCCGGCATCCGCGAGCCGATCCATCCGACGATCCACGGCGACGAATTCCCGCCGAAGGTCTTCTTCAACGACTTCAACGCCGATAGCTTGAACATTTTCCTGATCTATTGGTATGCCCCGCCCGAATGGTGGGACTACATGGAGCACGCCCAGCGACTGAATTTGCGCATCTTCGAAGAGTTCGAGAAGGCCGGCATCCAGTTCGCCTTCCCCACGCAAATGCTCTATCTGGCCGGCGACCCCAAACGCCAGTTGGCCGTCAAGACGCACCGAGCCAGAAGCGTGACCGCGACTGTTCCCCTTGCGGCGAGGAAGGGGACCGGTCCATGTTTTCGGCCGACGCTTCTCTCGCAAAGCACGGCTTCTCGCCGAAAAATGGACCACTCCCCAACCAACCTGTACACGGTTACTCGCGACTGATGCTCGACGGTCCCTCCCATCCCGCCTCGCTGCCGCCGGAGCAGTTGCTCGATCAGTGCGCCATGCGACTGACTCGCCGCGGCGGGCCGGGCGGACAGCATCGCAACAAGGTCGAAACGGCCGTCATCCTGCGGCACCAGCCCAGCGGGGTAAGCGCCGAGGCCAACGAGCGTCGCAGCCAGGCGGCCAACCGGTCGGTGGCGTTGTTCCGCCTGCGAGTGAATCTGGCCTTGGAAATCCGGGCTGAGCGCGACACGGCGGCTCTGCCCAGCCCGTTGTGGCGGTCTCGCTGCCGCGGCGGCCGGATTAGCGTGGGCCAGCGGCACGACGATTTTCCCGCCCTGCTCGCCGAGGCCCTCGACGCGATCGCGGCCGCGGAGGCCGATGTGATCGAGGCTGCCGGATCGCTCGGTTGCACCGCTTCGCAGCTTGTGAAGTTGCTCAAGAAGGAGCCGCGTGCCATAATAATGGTCAATCAGTGGCGCACGCGGCAAGGGCTGCATCCGTTGAACTGAGGATCGGCGAAAAATGGGGACTGGCTCCGTGGCGCAAGTTGTCTTGACCGTGGGAGAAACGTCACCGCCACGGTGCCTGTCCCCCTTTTTCGCCCTTTCCGTCATTCCCGCGCAGGCGGGAATCCACTCGGTGTGGACGGCGTCT
>CAWANZ010000008.1:0-159261 GCA_963783665.1 Candidatus Aminicenantota bacterium
GAGCTTTTCAGGGTGCATGACTGGAGAAAGGATGTTGTAACAGTTGGTACAGTTCCGGGAGATTATGTATCAAAACTGACAAATGGAGCAGTTGATTATTCGTGGCCGGCTCAGCTGAGGAGCTTGTTTTTAATGGCGGTCATGATCTTATTATTTCCGTTGGACAGGTAGTGCCTCATGAAGTTATTGGCATGGCCAATTATAACAAAAACCTGTTTGTTGGTACCTTACCCTAAGGTATAAATAAAAGTCACTTTGTTGGTGCTGCATATGGACTTGAGAGGATAATGGGAAAAGCAGATACTCCTGTCAGGAGGCTTTTAAATTATGCCTCAGAGCATTTTATTACGCATCTTCCTGTGGTTTATGTGCATACTGTTATCAGTCGTGATGATAGCGGCAAGCTTGTAATGCGCGGACTTTACATCGGAGACGATATAGAGGTATTTAATCTGGCTGCTGATCTTTCACTGAAAGTAAACTTTACTGTGGTTAAGGGACCATTTAAAAAAAGTAGTGGTTTATCTTATCTTTGAGAATTCAGGACTACCTGGCTTGGCAATAAAAGCATCTACCGGACCCAATGGCTATGGCCGATAATGGTGAACTGACCCCGACCGGCGGGCCGCTCCGCATCCGGAGGTACTGTTCCCGATACTCTTCCGGGACATCCTCCAGGTTCATTTGGGCATTTGCCGCTGACGTCCGGCCGGGCGCCGCGCGGCCGCCTGCTCCCGGGTCATGGGCCAGAGGATGGAATTCAGGCCCGGCTCGGCCGTTCCCTTGATCTCATTGATCTTCACCGCGCCTTGATGAATCTGGATCGTCACGTCGCCCTCCGGCTTCTTCTTCAAATAATAATTGAACGCGATGCCCGCCTGCTCGCTTTTCCCGCTGAAAGGGGTCGAGAACGTCTCTCTGGGCAGGATTTCGGACCACAGATACCCGGGTTCGATGCCGAACAGGTGGACGTCCTTGGCCAGGACCTCCGGGGTCATTTCCTCCAGGGCGGAGATGTCGGCGATCTAGCGCCCGGCCGTGGGTGGCCACGATCAGGTCGTTTTCCCGCGGATGGATCTTGAGGTCGTGGACGGGTACGGTGGGCATGTTGGCCTTCATCTTCGTCCAGGACTTGCCGCCGTCAAGGAGACGTAGACCGCGCAGTCGGTGCCGGCGAAGAGCAGGTCGGGATTCTTGGGGTCTTCCCGGACGACGTTGACCGGCTCGTTGGGCAGGTTGCCCGCGATCGAAGTCCAGGTCTGGCCGTAGTCCGTCGTCTTATAGAGGATAAGGCCTGAAATCGTCGTTGCGGAACCCGGTGTAGGACGACATAAGCGACCCCGGATCGGTGGGCGAGGCCTCCACCCGGCTGACCCAGTAACCCGGGATTGCCGGCGATCTTGTCGCTGACCTTGGTCCAGTTCTTGCCGTCGTCCTTGGTCACCCAGACCAGGCCGTCGTCCGTGCCGACCCAGAGCACGCCCGCCGCAGGGGCGATTCGTCGATGGTGGTGATCGTGCAGGACTGGATGTTGCCGTCGCCGCCGCGTGCCGTTGGGCATCTTGGCCGTGTCGTTGGTCGTCAGGTCGGGGCTGATCTCGGTCCAGGACTCGCCCCGGTTGGCCGATTTCACGACGATGTTGCCGCAGTGGTAGATCACGTCTGCGGGTTGTGGACGAGACGAGGATCGGCGCGTTCCAGTTGAACCGCATCCCGGCTTTCCGGTAGGCGATGCTCTTGCGCTCGCCGGTCACCAGGTCGAGCCGCGGGAGCGGGCCGAACTGGCTCTCGTTGTAGAGGATAGCGGTTGGTCTTCTTGTCGAAGACGTTGTACATGCCGTCGCCGCCGCCGACCGTGGTCCAGTCTTCCATCCGGATCGCGGCCCCGCCCTTCTTGGTGCTGGGGCCCATCAGCGAGCCGTTGTCCTGCAGGCCGCCGGCGACGCGGTAAGGGAAGGAATAGTCGTAATCGATGGCGAAGGTCTGGCCCATCGGCATATTGTCGGGACGGTACCAGGCCTTGCCGCCGTCGAAGGTCACGCCCAGGCCGTGGTCGTAGCCGAGGAGCATGTGGGTGGAATCGGCCGGGTCGATCCACAGGGCGTGGTTGTCGCCGCCGAAGCGGAAGGGCGCCCGGGCCCCAGGTCTTCCCGCCGTCCTTGGATTCCTGGACGCCGACGGACAGCGCGTAGACGTGCTTGTCGTCGTTGGGATCGACGATGATCGGCGTAGTAGTAGCCGGGGCCGCCGCCGATGCTCTGCTTCTCCGGGCTGACTTTGCCCAGGTCGCGCCGCGCGTCTTCGGTCCGGTAGACCTCGCCGTCGATCATCCCGGTGCTGGTCTTGCCCTCCAGGATCTCCTTCCAGCGGTCTTCGACGGACATGTTCGGCTTGTTGACGTTTTCGATCGACGGCGTAGAGGATCTTGGGATTCTTGGGATAGACGGCCAGGCCGATCCGGCCGAGCATGCCGGCCGGCAGCCCGCCGGCCAGCTTGTTCCAGGTCTTGCCGCCGTCGGTCGACTTGTGGATGCCGCTGCCCGGGCCGCCGATGTTGTAGGTCCAGGATAGCCGGAGCCTGTCATACGTCGCGGCGTAGAGCATGTCGGGGTTGGCCGGGTCCATGACCATGTCGTGCAGCCGATCGCCCGGCCGCTTGTCGATGACGCCAGGATCTTGGTCCAGGTCTTGCCGCCGTCGGTCGTCTTGAAGAGGCCGCGGTCCGCGTTCGTCGGAGTAGAGATGGCCCAGCGCCGCCACATAGACGATGTCGGGATCGGTCGGGTGAATGACGATCCGGCCGATGTGATGCGACTCGGGCAAGGCCCATGTTCTTCCAGGTCTTGCCGGCGTCGACGGACTTGTAGACGCCGTCGCCGTAGTAGGTCGTCCGGGAGTTGTTGGCTTCGCCCGTCCCCAGCTAGAGGATGTCGGGATTGGAGGGGGCCACGGCCACGTCGCCGATCGAGAAGGCCTTCTCGAAGTCGAAGAGCGGCTCGAACGTCTGGCCGTTGTTGACGGTCTTCCAGAGGCCGCCGGTGGCCGCGGCCGCGTAGAACGTGTGCTTCTGCTGCAGCGGGACGGCGAAATCGACGAACCGCCCGGCTCCCGGGTCGGGCCGATGTTGCGGTAGGTGATCGTCTTGAAGACGTCCGCGGGAGACGCCTGGCCGAAAGCGGCCGGGATTCCGCACGAAAAGGCGGACGACGGTGAAGACCGCCGCCAGCCGGACAAAGGGAGACAATCGACGCATGGGGGTTCCTCCTCCGAAATAAAGGGATTGAGAAAGAGCGCGGCGAAACGACGACCGACTCAGCCGACCGCTCGTTGCGCGCAAAGTAAAGGAAAAATATCACAACGTCCGGCCGCTGGTCAACGGAAGACGGACGGATTTTCCCGATGCTGGAACATCGGCATCCCTTTTGCGCTATAATCCCGGTCACGGAGGGACCCATGGAAATCGTCGACCTTGAGGAAAAATACGAGGGCGAATACTGCGTCTGCCTGGAGGGTTGGTCGGACGAGATGAAGGATGCCGGAAACCGCAAGGAGCTCTGGTTCCGGCAGATGAAGGAGCAGGGGCTCCGGGTCAAGCTCGCCCTGGTCGACGGACGCCCGCGGGGATGATCCAGTACGTCCCGATCGAGCACGGTTTCGCCGAAGGCCGGGACCTGTATTTCGTCCACTGCATCTGGGTCCACGGATATAAAGGGAAAGGCGTCGGCGATCAGCGGAAGAAGGGGCTCGGCAAGGCGCTCCTTGCCGCGGCCGAAGAAGACGCCCGGGCCTTGGGAGCCAAGGGGATGGCCGCCTGGGGAGTCTCTCTGCCGGTATTCATGCGGGCCTCCTGGTTCAAAAAACACGGTTATAAAAAAGTCGACAAGAACGCCGTCGTCGGTTCTGCTCTGGAAGCCGTTCACCCCGGACGCCGTCGCGCCGAGATGGATCCGGGAAAAGAAAAAACCGGAGCTTGACGCCGGGAAAAGTAACGGTCTCGGCGTTCGTCAACGGCTGGTGCCCGGCGATGAATATGGTCTTCGAGCGGGCCAAAAGGGCCGCGGCCGAAATCGGCGATCCGGTCGATTTTCGGGCCGGTCGAAACGTCCGACCGGGCGGCGTTCCTCGAATGGGGCATCGCCGACGCGCTGTTTATCGACGGCAAAGCCGTCCGGACCGGCCCTCCCCCATCGTACGACAAGATCCGCAAGAAAATCGCCCGCCGCGCCCAAAAAGATCAAGCGATAAAGCCATGAGCACCCGACCTGTCGATGACTCCGGCCGTCCGCTTCCTCAAGAGACAAGGGCGCGGACTTCACCCTCCGCGAATACCGCTACGAGGAACACGGCGGAACGGCGGTCGCCGCCCGAGAACTGGGCGTCGACGAACACGCCGTCATCAAAACCCTCGTCTTCGAAACCGACGCCCGGGCCCCGTTTCTCGTCCTGATGCACGGCGACCGGGAAGTTTCGACGAAAAACCTGGCCCGGATCCTCGGAGTCAAATCGGTCGACCCCTGCGCTCCCGCGCCGCCGAGCGCCACACCGGATACCAGGTCGGCGGCATTTCGCCGTTCGGGACCCGGAAAAAGCTCCCGGTCTATATGGAGCGGACGCTGACCGATTGCCCCCGGGTCTTCATCAACGCCGGAAAGCGCGGACGGCTGGCCGAAATGACCCCGGCCGAAATCGTCCGCATCCTGGAGCCCGAACTCGTCGATGCCGCGATTGGCGATCTGGTTCAGAAGGATTAGCGTACTCACGAAACGCATATGGATCCGTGTCAGGAATTACCGAGCCGGGGGAGCGAAGCCATCTAAAGAGGCGGACAGTCTGTTTTTCAGGGACGCCTATAACCAGATAGGGGTGGCGTTAAAGTCCCGAAGCGATATCCACGTCAAGGGGAAAGTGACAAAAAGAGCAGCCGAGCAGGATGCGAGTGAACGCGTACTCCGGTCGAGATTGAATGCCGCCAAAAACAGCGCGTCCGGATAGCGAAAGTCCAAGGCCCCGACGACATCCCCGAGTTCGGGAATCGAAGAGATTCCCGGGACTGATGAACCGCGGTTTGACAGGACCGGCGCAGCCTCTATACTCGCCGCCTTGGAGAAGGGAACAACCATTGCCGGAACTGCAGCGACTGAACGAGCAGCTCGCCTCCGCCGAACCGGAAGAGATTCTGGCCTGGGCCATCCGCTCGTTTCCCTACCAGACGGCCATGACCTCCTCCTTCCAGGCGTCCGGGCATCGTCCTGATCCACATGCTCCGGAAGATCGACCTTCGATTTTCCCGATCTTTTTCATCGATACCGGGTACCATTTTCCGGAAACGCTCGATTTAAAAACCGTCTCGTCCGGGAATGGAAGCTCAACGTCCATACGATCGTCCCGATCGATGCCCAAGGCCGAGCAGTTCCGGGTCCACGGTCCGCGCCTGTTCGAGCGGGACCCCGACCTGTGCTGCCGGCTCAATAAAGTCGAGCCCCTGGCCGCCCTCCAGAAGGAGCTCGAATTGAAGGGCTGGATCTCGGCCCTCCGCCGGGATCAGGCCGAGACGCGGCAGGGCCTCAAGCCGGTCATGAAGGACGGGCACGGGATCCTGCGGATCCATCCGCTTCTTCCTGGGACCAGGGAACGGGTCTGGGCTTATCTCGAACAGCACGGCCTGCCCACCAATCCCCTCTACGATCAGGGATACGCTTCCATCGGGTGCTTCCCCCCTGCTGCACCTCGAAATCCGAGCCGGGGAGCGACGAGCGGTCCGGCCGTTGGGCCGGGAAAGGAAAAGTCGAATGCGGGCTCCACAGCCATCTCAAAAACGAAAAGTGAAAGAAGAGCGGGGCCGGCGCCGGCGCTCGAAAAAAAATTCGTCCTCCGCTGCGTCCTCTGCGGGGCCGAGATCGACGGGTTCGCCCGCGTGGTTTGCGTCCGACCAGCGCTGTCCGGAATGCGGCAGCGACCGGGCCGACGTCGTCTACCGAACCCCGCGCCGGCGCGAATCCGCCGCATGTTCGACGGCCCGCCCAACGGGATGCCGGGCATGTGGCGCTATTTCGATATCCTTCCGGTCAACGACCGAAAGCAACGTCGTCACGGCCGGGGAAGGACTCGTCCCCATCGACCGCTGGGAATTCCTGGAAGAGTATGCCCGGAAACGGTATCAGGTCCGCTGCCGCGTTTACGCCCATCGCCAGGACGACAATTACGCCACCGGGACGTTCAAGGATCTCTCCGGGTCGATCGTGGCCAGCGTCCTTCGGGAAAACGGCATCCGCAATTTCGTCGCCTCCAGCACCGGGAACACCGCCGTCGCCTACGCCCGGTACCTGACCGCGGCCGGGATTTCCTTCTACGCCTTCATCCCCGAAAACGCCTCCATCACCCAGGCGGCCGAAGTCGGCTGCTTCGGCCAGAACGTTTTCCGGGTCAAGGGTGATTACACCCGGACCAAGGAAATGGCCATGGCCTTTGCCCGCAAGCATAACATGCCCCTGGCCGGGGGCAATTTCGACCCGATGCGGATCGAGGCCAAAAAGACGATGATGCTGGAATGGATTCGGATCCTGGATGAGTTCCCGACGGTTTATATCCAAGCCCTGAGCGGCGGGACCGGGACCGATGGCGATCGCCAAGGGCTGCCGCGACCTCGCTCCGCTTGGCGCTGGCCGGCAAGATGCCCCGATTCATCCTCTGCCAGTCCAGCCGCTGCGCCCCGATGGCCGCGGCCTGGAAGGAGGCCAAGAGCCAAAGGCTTCCCCGACGGCTGGGAAAAAACCTATCCCATCTACCACAATCCCGATACCCGGATCGCCACCCTGGCCGCCGGATTTCCCAAAACCTACCCCGTCCTGGCTCCCCTGGTCCGGGAAAGCGGCGGCGCGATTTTCGCCTTCGACGAGGAGGCTACGCCGCTCATCGCCCGGATCGTCGGCCTTCGAACGTTCGGTCCGGATCGGGCCGGCCGCGGCCATCGGCCTCGGCGGGTTCTTCGAAGCCCTGAAGACGGGGCGATCCGGGACGGCGACCGGGTCCTGATCAACATCGGCGAAGGGATCCGCCGGGCGCCCGAGTTCCTGGCGACGATGTTCCGGGAAAAGGCCGAAGTCGGCTCGATCGAAGAGTGCCGGTTGTCCGACCGGCCGGGATACCGGGCCGAAGCTCTGGGCGGAGTTGGAAGAGACGGTGATGGCCCCGGAGAAGAAATCGCAGCGCTCCCAAAGCGCGGAAACCGGCGCCTCGCTTCGGCCGGACGTTCCGGCGTCTATTCGTACCGGACGAGGTGGAAAACGTCGACGTCGGGGTGGGCCTTCCGGATCGCCGGAATGCCGCCGAGAAAAGCCAGGTCGACGACCGCCCCGAATCCGACCGGGTACGCCTCGAGCATCTTGACCAGGTCGAGGGCGCTGATCGAAGACGAGCCCGTGGCGATCAGGTCGTCGATGACCACGACCCGTTGGCCGGGGGTTAGCGCATCCTCGTGTTTTTCGAAATACTCGACGGCGTATTCGTTGGGGGCCTGGACGCAGACTGTTTTGCGGGGCAGCTTTCCCTTTTTCCGGATCACGGACAGGCCGAGGCTGAGGTCCCGGGCGACCGGGGCGGCGAACAGGTAGCCGCGCGATTCGATCCCGACGATGACGTCGGGATTCAGCGGCGCGGGCCCATTCGATGAGCCGATCGATTGTGTAATGATACGGCTCGGGATCCAGGACCAGGGGCATGATGTCCTTGAATCCGATCCCGGGTTTAGGAAAGTCCTTAACTTCGAAAATCCATTTTTTCAAAAGTTCGGGCGTCATCGTGACCTCGCCGTTTCGATTTCCGGACTTCATTAAAATCGATCGAGCCTGGGATGTCAACCCGCTATATCGGTTCAGGTGATTGGTGACACCAATCGCGCTAACGGGAATGCTCCTGGAATTCCCAACCGGGGGCTCGCCGGGACCTCAAGATTTTCGTTATCCGGACGCTCTGTTTTTCAGCGGCGTTCAATCTCGCCCGAAGTTCCCGTTCACTTCCTTCTGGCCGGGTGCTCTTTTTGTTTCTTTCCCCCAGATGGATTCGGCTTCGGGACGTGAACGCCGCCCTTCTTGGTAAAGAAGGGTTCCTGAAAAACAGAGCTATCGGCCACTTTCATGGCTTCATCCCCCGGCCGGGAATTCTCTGGAGCTCGGAACATTAGGCTCTCTGGTGTGTCACCAATCAGTCTGAACTTGATTACCCGGGCCGATTTCAGTCGTCGATGCCCCAGGGGAACTTGAATCCCAGGGGAAGGTGGACGTATTCGAAATACGTCGGGACGAAAGTCCCGAAGAAGCCCTTGTTCTTGAAAATGTCCCGCAGGACCTGGGACACGTTGAGCGAAACGCCGACGAACAGATGGCGGCCGTCGGCGATTCCGAGCGACCGGTCGAATTCGGTGTATCCCCGGACGAAAAAGCCGAAATCCAGGGTCAGGTAACGGAGCAGCTTGGGCACGCGGACGTCGAACGCTTCCAGCCCGGCCGGCTTGAAATTGAGGAGGAATCGCCAACCGCTGTTGTCCACGGTAAACTGCCTGAACCAGGATCGGGATGTTTTCCGGAATCCTTCCGAAGGAAAATATTCCCAGCTGAAACCGACGAGACCGGCCGCTTTCGGGCTGGCCTCCAGGAACAGGCCGAAGGCCATCCCGGTCAGATTGGCGGCCATGTCTCCCCAGGAGAAGCCGTACTTGTCGGTGAACGCGTCGCCGATCTCGATCAGCGTCCCGATCGCCGCCGTCGAGAGGGCCGCGAACAGCCATTTGCGGGGCCGGCCGTCTTCCGTATAGTTGTAGATATCGTAAAACGCCCGGGCCAGGACGTAATGGGCGAAGGCGTGCCCGAACTTGTCCGACCCGCCCGAATCGGAGTGATATCCCCAGTCCTTCTCGGTCGACCAGCGCCAGGTCGACGTTTCCCCCCACTTCCAGGCGAACCGGCCGTAGGCCAGCATCCCCAGCGGAGGACCGAGGAGGGCGGCATAGCGGATGATCGTCTTCTTGGTTTTAGCCGGGTCGGCCTCGTCCGCCGCCCGGGACGGGAGAGGTCGTCCGAGCCAAAGCAACGCCGCGACAAGGACAAGGGCCGTGCCTCTCTTCCGGCCCGGTCCCGGCTGCCGGCTCTCAGAACTCATACATCACTCCAATGATCGGGAAAATCGGGAGGTGATAGACCGGCTCGACAACGTGCTTGGTCCGGTTCCAATAATAGCGGGCGACGTTTTTCCGGTTGTACACGTTGCTGACGCTGAGATACGCCGAGAGGCTGGATCGGCGGAACTGGAATTTACGGTCGACCCGGAGAACCAGGGTGTGGTAGGCGGGAAGCCGATCCCCCTGGATCCGGGTCTCGTCGACGATGCCGATATTGGCCTCCATCGACTTCACCGGATCGAACGGCGTATACGGGATTCCTCCGCCGTAGCTCCAGCGGAGGCTGTAGTCCCAACCGGTCCCCGGAGCATAGCCGCCGACAAGATTGACGATAAATCGGTTGTCCGAAATCCGGTTCCGCCAAACTCCGGTCAGGTCCCGGTAGCGAGAGGAAAAAATCGACATTCCGGCCAAACCGTAAAGCTTCTCCCGAAGCTTTTTATGAAAAAGGATCTCCACGCCCCGGGCCGTCGCCCGGCCCGTATCGACGACGTCCTTATAGTAAGTGAATCCGCTCAGGGCGATGTTGTTGTCGACCAGGAAAAGATACGGATCATCCGGGGTCAAGGGGAAATCCCGGTACTCCTTGGAGTAAACCTCGACCGTCAGCCGGGTCGAGGGATTGAAGACATATTCCGTCCCAAGAACGGCATGGAAAGCCCGGGGATCCTTGAGCCCGTTGCTGTCCGGATTCCGGGCGAGCATCAGGGCGTACAAAAATTGCCGGAAGACGCCGAGGCTGCCGATGACCGACCACCGGGGAGTCAAGGCATAGGACAAGGAGAAGCGGGGCGAAAGAAGGAAGTGCCCGTTGAAGGAGAAATAATCTCCTCGCAGGCCGGCCGTCGCCGCCAGCCGGTCGGTCAGTTGGAAGGTCGCGCCTAGAAACACTCCGGCTTTTCCCGCCTTGAAATCCCCATCCAGGCCGAATCCGGAAAACATGTTGCCGTAACGATCCAGGTAGCTCGCGAAATAAGTGCCGAAATCCGCCCGGTTGGCCCCGGCCTCGAAGCCGAACTCGAAGCGGAGTCGCTTCCCTGCATCCCATAGGGTGACGTTGCGGATGACGGTCGTCCATTCCGTCTCGTCGCGGCCCAGGTATTTCGAGTTGGTCTGGACGTTTCGGACGAGATCCCAGTTTTTCACGAAGGTGGTCGAAAGCGAGGTCCGCGAGACGCCCCGGCCGCTCCAAACCCACTGCCAATCGACGCCGGCCGTGTTCTGCCGGGTCCAGCTGTCGAGATAATGGTTCAGGCTATAATCGACCGCGGCGTCCAAGTCCATGGACAGCCGGCAGGCGCCGTAGATGTCAAGGAAGGTGATCTTGTGCCGGGGCGATGGTGTCCAGGTCCATTTGGCCTGGAAGCTGCCGAGTCCCGGCTCGATCCCGATGTCCGCCGCCTTGGTCACCAACCCGTAATAGCTGATCCGTCCGGAGACCAGAAACGCGGAGTTCAAACCGGGGATCGGGCCGTCGGCCGCCGCTCCGAATCCGGCGGCGTTCAGGTCGACCTTCGCCTTCACCCGCTCGGGATTTCCCTCCCTCAATCGGATATCGACGATGGAGGAAAGCCGGTCGCCGTACTGGACGGAAAATCCGCCGGCCGAGAACCGGACGTCCTCGATGACGTCCGTGCCGAGGATCCCATAGGTCCCCCCGCTTCCGCCTTCGCGCTGGAAAAAATTGATATTGAGCAAGGGGATGTTATCCACATAATATCCGTTTTCAAAGGGGCTTCCGCCCCGGACGATCAGGTCGTTGGACAGGTTGCCCAGCTGGGCGACGCTCGGCAGGACGGCCAGGGCTCGGCCGAGGTCCTCGGCCGTCCCGGGCATCCGGACGATCTCCCGCCCGCTCAAAGGGACCGTTTCGACGAGGGTCGCTTTTTCTTTCGGCCGGGTGTCCGCTTCGAGCTCGACGAATTCCTCGGCGTCGTATTTTGTTTTCTGAAGGGCGACTTCGATTACCGGATTCTCGCCGGCGGCCAGGACGACCTCCCGGCTCTGCGGGACGAATCCGGAGCAGGTGAAAGCCAGGACGATCGTTCCGGGATCGAGGCCGCGGAATTCAAATCGCCCTTCGGCGTCGGAGGTGACTTTCCGCACCGATTTGCGGACTTCGACCGCCGCACCCGGGACCGGTTTCCGATTCCCGGCATCCAGGATTTGCCCCTTCAGCGTCGCTTTTTCCTGCCCGGCCAGAACGAGTCCGGACAAAACGAGGCCTGCCGACAGCATCGCCGCAAGCCGCCGGCCCGACGCGCTATTCTTGTTCATGGCTATTGGGATGATGATACCGCAGGTTAGGCCTTCGGCCAAGGATGCGACCGGATCCGCGGCTCATTTCCGGCGCAGGCGGGCGGCGATCGTCGCCGTCCGAACGGCCGCCGTCAGCCAGGATGCCGAACCGAGGACAGCCGTAAAGACCCGGACGGCCCGGAATTCGTCAATCTCCGCAAAGCGGCTTAAAAGAGGAATCGTCCAACACGCGGCGATGATCAGGAACAGGCGTTCCCCGCGCTGCATCCACCCGGAATCGCAAAGAACGCCCACGGCTTCGCCCCGGGCCCGGGTATAGCTCACCAGCAACGCCCCCGCCAGGGCGAACGCCGGCCAGAAACCGGAGACGCTCCCGCGCTCAAGGAACAACAGCAGACCGAGAAAAACGAAGCTTTCGCCGAACCGATCCAGCGTGCTGTCGATAAAAGCCCCGAACGCCGAAACGCGCCCCAGCCTGCGGGCGAGGCGGCCGTCGAGAATGTCGGACAGCCCGGCAAGCAATAGCGCCGCCCCCCCGAACGCAAGGCGGCCCGCGGCGATCAAAGCGCCGGCGGCGGCCGAAAAGATCAAGCCGGCCCAATTCATCGCGTCCGGACCGATCCGAAGCTTGAGAAGCAGAGATTCGACCGGATCGAGCGCCTTGTTCAATCGTCGGGCGTTCCTGTCCCGACGGGCCCGGTAGCGTTCGGACCAGGAATTCATGAGGGGCCTCCCGGAATACCGCATCCGGTTTCTTTTCTCCGGCGGAGGCGGAGGGACCGGTAAACGCGCGGCCAGAGGAGAATCGTCGGCCGTTTTTTTTCCCTGAGGAAGGCGAGGAGCTCGGCCTCGCCGCGTCGCTCGATTTTGCGGGCGATATACTCGCGCCAGCCGGCGAACGTCCACCGGTACTTCGGCCAACGGGCGGTCGCCCGAACCTTCGACCGGGCGAAAAAGAATTTCGATTTTCTCCGCTCCCAGGCCGTCGCCGGCCGGGCGAATCCGTACCGGTCCGGGCCCAGAACGCGGAGGCGCCCATCCCCCGCCGCTTCCGTCAGGACGTCCCGATAGATCCGGTCGAGGGCGTCCTTTTGGGCTTGATACAACGCTTCTCCGCGGGCCGTCCCTTCCGGCTTGATTTCAGCCGCCAGCGAAATCCGGAAGAGCGTCCGGAGAAAGTCCGATAGTCCGAACGAGGCCGGCAGCCAAGGTTTCGCCCAGGCGAGCGTCTTCCGAGCCGTGGCGGCCAATCCAGCGAGAACGAACCCCTCGACCCGCGGATTTCGGCAAAAGGAAATCGCCACGGTCTGGAAGAGGCGGGCGGAGAGAAAGTGGTCGCGGTTTTTTCCCCGCGTCTCGCGTTCAAAAGCCCGGACCGAAACGACCGCTCCTTTGACCGGATACCGGCGCCCCTCGCGCTCAATCGTCGTGAAAATCAGATTCGGGGGAAGGAAGACATTTAGAAACGAGGCCAAGACGGGATTTCCGGAATAATGTCCGGACCGATGGAGCGCCCGGTAGAATCCGGCATACGTCGTGACGACGATAAAAAAATCGTGGGCGCTTTCGAGAGACGGATCGGCGCCCGTTTTGTGCGAGCCGAAATAGAGGACAGCCTGCACCGACCGGCCGCCCGCCTCGGCCAGCCGGGCCGCGATGAAGTCGGCGGGGCCGGCGGAGAGGGCTTGGGCCCGCAGAAGGCCGATCAACCGGTCAACGGGGGCCATCATCTTTCCTCATCTCCGCCAGCTTGGCGACCATGGCCTGACGAAGGTCTTCGATAAAACCGCGGAGCTCGTCGGCCGGCGGCGGATGGAACGGGCCGATGACCTCCGCTTTACCGGCGACCTCCCCGAGGGAGGTGAACAGGTCCCGCCAATGCGAGCAGGCCTGAAATCCGTCTCCGACAATGAGATAAACGGGCCGCCGCTCGGTCTTGAAGAGGATCCAGAGGCCGGCCGGGAAAAAAGACCCGATCTCTCCGGTCTTCGTCCGATGGCTTTCGGGATAGATCATGAGGGCGGGGTGGTGGCGTACAGCCGAAACCAGGGCCCGAAAAGCCGCACCCGGATCCCCTTCCGTGTCGACCACGGGCCAACGGAGAAACCGGAGTAAATGGGCCATGATCGGCGTCCGGGCATACCGTTTGCGGGTGACGATGGCCGGAAGGCGCGGGCGGGCGGACAAAACGGCCACGGGAATGTCGAGCACGGATTGATGGTTCATGAGGATGAAGCACCGCCCGGAGGCGGGGACGCGCCCCTGCAGCCGAACCCGGCCTCCCCCGAGCCGGACGAAAAAGAGGATGAACGCGTAAAATCCGGCCGAGGCCGGACCGGCCGCAGTCCTCACGGTTTCCGGAAATATCCGGGCAAGAGGCCAGGCGACCAGCCAATAGAGAGGTCCCCCGATTCCCAGGACCAGGACGTGAAGAACGAAGGCCGCGAGGAAGCTCCGGACGGCGGAAAAAAACGGTTTCATGGCCTCATCACGGGCCCGGCGGAGCGAGAACGCGCAGGGCCCTCGGAGTGACCGTAATTTCGATGTCCTTATTCTCCGCCCGATACCACTCGCCGTCAACTTCGTAAGACGGGATTTCGGCAAACGAAAGGCGCAGCGAGCGGGCGCGGGTGATCGTGACTTCAGGGGCATGGGCATGGGTCCCGGCCATCAGCCGTTTCATCACCGCCAGCCGGCGGCGGAGGGGGCCGTTGCGAAAGAGAACGGCGTCGAGGAGGCCATCGGCCGGATCGGCATCCGGCGCGATCCGGAAAACGCCCCCGAAATGACGGGCGTTGGCCACGATCAGCATGAAGCTCGCGTCCGGCTCCGAGATCGTTTCCGTCGGCCGTCATCCGCAGGTCGAAACCCCGATAAGATCCGAGCTGTCTCAGGGCGCTGAGAAAATAGACGAGCCGGCCCCGCCAGAAGCGCTTCCTTCGGGAATCCTCGATCACGGCCGTGTCGAAACCGAAACCGGCGACATTGAAAAACGGCCGGCCGTCGGCCACCCCGACATCGATTGTCCGGATTCGTCCCTCGCGGATAATCCGGACACACCCGGCCACGTCGTCGAAGGGCACGCCCAGCGTCCGGGCCAGGTCCGAGCCCGTTCCGCCCGGGACGAGTCCGAGACAGGCATCGGATCGGGATTTGAAGATTTCCGCCCCGACGTTGTTCCAGGTCCCGTCGCCGCCGACGGCGACGATGGTGCGGTACCCGGAAGCGATCGCCTCTCTCGTCAAGCCGATCTCGTCCCCCGCCTGTTTCGTCAGGACGACGTCGGCGTCCCCCGTCCGGCGCAGACATTCCCGGAGGGGTTCGAGCAACCGAAGGCAGCGGCCCCGGTCGGCATGGGGATTGAAAACGACAAATGGCTTCAAAACGTCCGGTCCCTCAAGTATTTGACGGTGAAGCGATAGGCATCGTCAACGGTCCGGATCTCCCAAGCGAGGTCGCTCGGAAGCTCCGTTTCCAGGAGCTTCTCCAGCTTGGCCACCAGCTCGAGGATCCGCAGCGAATCGACATGCAGGTCGAGAAACAACCGGGCTTCCGGTTTCAAGTCGGTTTCGGCAACCCCCAGGGCATCGGCCAGAAACGCGCGGAATTCGGGAAACGACATCTCGGAGGCATTAGTCATGGGGTGTGTCCATGTCTTTGAGCAAAAATTTTCGGACTTTTCCCGAAGCCGTGAGCGGCAGGGAATCGAGGATTTTGACGTGGTCCGGGCGCTTGGCCGGGGCAAGATGCTCGCGGCAATGGGCCAGGAGGCTTTCGGCCGTCCAGGCAACCCCTTCCTCGACCTCGACAAACAGCCAAAGGCTCTCGCCTAGAACCGGATGAGGCCGGCCGACCGCGGCCGCATTTTTCACTCCGTCCAGACCCAGGACAAAGCGTTCGACCTCAGCCGGGAAAATATTCTGCCCGCCGCGGATGACCATGTCCTTCTTCCGGCCAACGATTCGGATGAAACCCTTTTCATCGCTGACCGCCAGGTCGCCGGTGTAATACCACCCGTCGCCGTCCAGGGCCGACTCCGTCAACGCCGGCGCGTTGTGGTATCCGAGCATGAGGCTGGGGACACGCTGGGCCAGCTCCCCGATTTGGCCGGCAGGGACATCCCGCCGTTCTTCGTCGACGATCCGGCAGGAGTCTTTTACCAGCGGGCGGCCGACCGTTTCCCGTCTTTGCTTGCGGGAATCAAAAACATTCGTTTGGACGGCGCTGCCGCCGAGCTCGGTCGCCCCGAAGCCGATGAGGACGGGGCACCGGAATTCCCGCTCGGCCCGGGCGGCCAGCTCGGGCGGACAGAGGGCCGAGGTGATCATCATGATCCACAGCGAGGAAAGGTCGCGCTTTCGGAAATCGCGGCTTTTCAGGAGAGCAAACAGGAGCGTCGGGGAGATGATGAGGAATCCCACTTTCTCTTTCTCGATCAGCTCGAGAATCGCGGCCCGGGTTGAAGCTCTCGCAAACGACGAAACGCCCGCCCATAAAGAGGGCGCCGAAGAGGGAGCCGAAGCCCAACAGAAGATGGAGTGGAGCTGGGGACATCGATGTGATCGGACGGAAAACGGCCCACGGCACACGGAGCTTGTATTTAAGGACGAGGCGGCCGAAACGGGCGACCTGACTGAACACTCCATAATGGGGAATGCTGACACCCCGGGCCAAAGCCGAAAGAAGCGACCGGTGGCTGTGGACGACGGCTTTCGGAACGCCGGTCGTCCCGGACGTATAGAAGAACGCCGCCTGTTCATCGGGAGAGACGGGACCGAACGACGCTTTCCCGGATTTTCGATCCGGGGTAAAGCGCAAATCGGATGCCCGGAGTACTGTGACGGGAACGGCGGAAGCCCCGGCGGCGCTTTCCAAGGCGGCCCGCATCTCGGCATCCAACCGGTCGAAATCGGCCAGGATGTGCGAACAACCCGAATCCTCCAGGATATGGAGGAGGTCCCGGGATTTAAGGTTAAGGTCAAGGGGGATGATAACGGCTCCAAGGGCGGCCGGGGCCAGGAAAGCGCAAACGAATTCGAAGCCGTTGGGCAGGAGCAGGGCGACCCTCCCGCCCGGGACGAGGCCTTTATCTCGAAGGTCCGAGGCCAGGGCTTCGATCTTTTCCAGGAGCTCCCGGTACGTCAGAGTTCGGTCGAGGTATGTCACGGCCGGACGGTCCGGGTATTTTGAGGCCACGGTCCGAAAAGCCTCGTAGAGGCTCATGTCCTGCGTAATAACGATCATTGATTGCTTGATACATCGATGAAACTTTCCGGCCGCTTATTCCGATTGTGCTGTACTGCAGACACAACGGTGAATGTGCCGGCCCGGAACACTTGTACAAAGAAAGGCCGAACGCGCCGATAAAGGCTCATGTTTTTTTCCGTTCGATCGCATTTTCTTCTCCGCTGCCGGATGCTCGATCCGAATCAGCCGGCTCCCGTCCGGCTCGACATCGATATGAACCCGGAGGGCTTCCAGCGGAAAATCGACCCGCTCTCCCCATTCGATCAAGATGACCGCCTCGCCGATGGCCTCCTCGAAACCGAGATCGCGGATCTCGCGCCCGCCCCCCGAGGCGGTAGAGGTCCAGGTGAAGGATCGGCACCCGGGCTTGGTAAACATTGATCAGGGTGAAGGTCGGGCTGACGACCTGCCGGGTATCTTTCAAACCCAGCCCGGCCGCGATCCCTTTGGCAAAGACCGTTTTCCCGGCCCCGAGCTCTCCGGTCAGAAGGACGATTTCGTCGCCCCGGAAACGAAGCGGCCAAGCGGCGGGCAAGAAGCCTGGTCCCCCGCTCCGAGCGGGTTCTCAGGGCTCCGGCCTGCTCCGGAAGCGGCCGGGTCACGGCTCGTGCTCTCCGCAACCGCAGGCGAGGAGCTCCTCCAGCGCTTTCAGGGCATCGGGAAGATACTTGATCAAGTCCCCGGCCACGACCGCCCGTTCGCCGAGGCGGTCGGCGGCCGCGTCACCGGCCGCGCCGTGGAGATAGACGGCGGCGACCGTCGCCCCAAAGACGTCCTTTTGCCCGGCGGCGAAAGCCCCGAGCACGCCGCTGAGGACGTCCCCGGAGCCGCCGGTTCCCATTCCCGGATTTCCGGTCGGATTGACGGAAACGCGGCCGTCGGGCCCGGCGACAAGGGTTCGGTATCCCTTCAGGACGATGATCGCCTCATGCTCCACCGCGTAGCGGGAAGCCAGGACCAGCCGGTCGTTCAGAATTTCGGGCACGGTCAAGCCGAGGAGCCGGCCGAATTCGCCGGGATGGGGCGTCAGAATCGGCGGCCGGGACATCGCCTTGAGGACTGCCGGATGTCCGGCCAGGATGTTTAGGCCGTCGGCGTCGATGACAACCTGGGCCCGGATTTTCGGCAGGAGCTTTCGGACGAGCTCGGCCGTCTCCGGTTGAGCCGAAAGTCCCGGCCCGATGACCACGACGTCTTTTCCCACGAGCAGCCGGGTCAGCCGGGACAACGCCCCGACCGCGACCGTCCCCTCGGGCGTTTCCGGAAGAGGCTCGGTCATCAGCTCCGGCATGGACCGGGCGATGATCGGGAGACAGCTTTCCGGTGCGGCGATCGTCACCAAGCCCGCGCCTGCCCGGTAAGCCGCTTTGCCCGCAAGCACCGCCGCTCCCGTTTTACCGCGGGAACCGGCCAGGATAAGAACATGGCCAAACGTTCCCTTATGCCCGTCCCGGGGCCGCTCTTCGAAAAACGGAACCACGTCTTCCGGACCGGCCAGACTGAGGCGGAGATCCGGCGATTCGAACAGGGCCGGAGGGATGGAAATATCCACGACTTCCATCTCGCCCGTGAATTTTTCGGCCGGGGGAAAAAGATGGGCGATCTTCGGAGCGCCCAAGGTGACCGTCAGGTCGGCCCGGACGGCGGGTCCGATGACCCGGAACGTGTCCGAGGACAGGCCCGAAGGAAGGTCGATCGCGACGGTGAATCCCGGAGCGGCATTGATGTCTTCGATCACCGCGGCCGGGAGGCCCTCGGCTGGTTTTGAAAGACCTGTCCCGAAAATCGCATCGACGATGATCGTGGCCGAACGAAGGGCTTTTTTCAGCCGCGTTCGGCCGGCGGATGCGACAACTTCGACGATCTCAAGGCCGAGCTTCTCGACAATCCGGAGATTGAGGGCCGCGTCGCCTTTGACTTCGCCTTTTTCCGCCAAGAGGAAGACCTTCGGCCGGAGAGCCGAGGTTGTGGAGATGGCGGGCGACGACGAATCCGTCGCCGCCGTTGTTTCCCCGGCCGCAGACAATGGCGATCCGCTCCTCGGCTAAATGGGGAAAGCGGTCCTGAAGGACCACGACCACGCCGATCCCGGCGTTTTCCATGAGGACGGCGCCCGGAATCCCGAATTCCTCGATCGTCCGGCGGTCGATTTCCCGCATTTCTCCGGCCGTCAGTATTTTCATCTTCGTTCCCTCGGCCCGATTTTAGCACAGGGACGTCCGGCGAAGAAGGCGCGTTGCCATCCGGCCCGGAAATATGGTACTTTTCCCTCCTAATTCATTACCCCGGAACCACCGGAGAGAGGAGAGTCGCCATGTCGATTAAAGTTGGAATCAACGGTTTCGGCCGGATCGGAAGAAACATGCTCCGGGCAACCCCGCCCGAAGCCGGAATCGAGTATGTGGCGGTCAACGATATCGTCGACGCCAAAACGCTCGCCCACCTCTTAAAATACGATACGGTCCTGGGCGTCTTCCCGGGCAAGGTGGAAGCGGCCGCCGACGCGATCATCGTCGACGGAAAATCGGTTAAAGTCCTGGTCGGTAAGACCCCCGCCGACTTGCCCTGGAAGGACCTCGGCGTCGATATCGTCATCGAATCAACCGGCAAATACACCAAGCGGCCCGACGTCATCAAGCACATCGAGGCCGGCGGGGCGAAAAAAGTCATCGTCTCCGCTCCGGCGACCGATCCGGACGCGACAATCGTCCTGGGCGTAAACGAAAAGACATACGACCCGGCCAAGCATCACATCCTCTCCAACGCGTCCTGCACGACCAACTGCCTGGCCCCGGTCGTTAAAGTCATCCACGAGCTGGCGGGCATCGTAAAGGGACAGATGACGACGATTCACTCATATACCAACGACCAGAAGATCCTCGACGCACCCCATAAGGACCTTCGCCGGGCCCGGGCCGCCGCCGTGGCGATGATCCCGACGACCACCGGAGCGGCCAAGGCCGTCGGCCTCGTCCTGCCCGAGCTCAAGGGCAAGATCGACGGCATCTCGATCCGCGTCCCGACGCCGGATGTCTCCCTTGTGGATTTCGTCGCGGTCATGAAGCGGCCCGTAACGGCCGAGGAAGTCAACGCGGCCTTTAAAAAGGCCGCGGCCGGCCCGCTCAAAGGCATCCTGGACTACACCGACGAACCGCTCGTTTCCGTGGACTTCCTCCACAATCCGCATTCGGCCATCATCGACGGCCTGTCCACGAAAGTCATCGACGGCGACCTGCTCAAAGTCATGGCCTGGTACGACAACGAGTGGGGCTACTCCTGCCGCCTCGTCGACCTGGTGAAGTTCATTTCCCGGTGACGGCCATGCGCTTCATCGAGGACCTGGACGTCCGCGGCAAGACCGTCTTTGTCCGGGTGGACTTCAACGTCCCCCTGAACGAGCAGGGGGAAATCCGGAACGACACCCGCATCCGGGCCTCCCTTCCGACGATTCAATTCCTTCTCGACCGGGGCGCCCGGCTCGTCCTCGCTTCCCATCTCGGGACGGCCCAAAAAGCCCGACCCGGCCTCAAGTCTCCGCCCCGTTGCGGCCCGCCTGGCCGAGCTTCTCGGACGCGAAGTCGCCATGGCCCCCGACGTCATCGGGCCCGAGGTCGACCGCTTAAAGGCCGGCCTGGCGCCGGGCGGCATTCTCCTCCTCGAAAACGTCCGCTTCCATCCGGGCGAGACGAAAAACGACCCCGAGCTCTCCCGCGCCTTCGCCAAGGGCATCGATATCTTCGTCAACGACGCCTTCGGCTCGAGCCACCGGGCGCACGCCTCCGTCGTCGGAATCGCCGGCCTGGTCCCCGTCCGGGCGGCCGGGTATTTGATGAAGAAGGAGGTCGATTTTCTGAAAAAAGCGATCGACCCCGAAAAGCCCTATGTCGCCATCCTCGGCGGGGCGAAAACCGAGGATAAAATCCCGGTCATCGAAGCGATGCTTGAAAAAGCCGACGAGATCCTGATCGGCGGGGCGATGGCTTACACCTTTCTGGCCGCCCAAGGGCTCGGCGTCGGCAAATCCCTGGTCGAACCCGACAAGTTCGAGATCGCCCGGACCATCCTGAAAAAAGCGAAGGAGCGCGGGCGTTGATTTCCGCCTGCCGACCGACCACATCCTGACGGCATCGATCGAATCCGGAACCGTCGCCCGCATGGCGGACCTCCTATCCCCTCCCCGACGGCTTGATGGGAGTCGACATCGGCCCGGAAACGGCCGCCGTCTTACGCCGAAATCATCGGCCGGGCCAAAACCGTGTTCTGGAATGGGCCGCTGGGTGTGTTTGAAACTCCGGCCTTCGCCGAGGGGACGATGAAGATCGCCAGGGCGGTGGCCGCCGCCAAGGCTGTTTCCATTATCGGCGGAGGCGATTCGATCGCGGCCGTGGCCAAGGCCGGCGTCGGCGATAAAATCAGCCATATCTCCACCGGCGGCGGGGCCAGCCTCGAATTCATCGCCGCCGGGACGCTTCCCGGTATGGAAGCCCTGGAAGTTTGAGCGGACCTCGATGAAAAACGATCCCGTTTGTCGCCGGCAATTGGAAAATGAATATGACGATTGCCGGAAACCCGGGCCTGGTTTTCCGGGTTTCTCCCCCTCGCTCCACCCGCGGAGGGAGCGGAAGTCGTCGTCTGCCCTCCGTTTACCGCGCTTTCCGAAGCCGCGATTCTCGCCGCCGGGACCGCTGTTCGCGTGGGAGCCCAGAATCTCTTCTGGGAGGACGCCGGCGCGTTCACCGGAGAGGTTTCGGGCCCAATGATCGCCGAAGCCGGCGGAAGGTATGTCGATCATCGGCCATTCCGAGCGCCGCCAGCTCTTCGGAGAAACGGATGATACCGTCCACCGGCGGATCGCCGCGGCTCTCCGTTCCGGGCTTCGGCCGATCGTCTGCGTCGGCGAGACCCTGGAGGAGCGGGAGGCCGGCCGGACCCTGGACGTCGTTTCCGGGCAATTGGAAGGCGGGTTGTCCGGATTCCCGGCCGAGACGGTCGGAGGGCTCGATTTTCGCCTACGAGCCGGTTTGGGCCATCGGGACAGGCCTAACGGCCACGCCCGAGCAGGCCCAGGAAGTCCACGCGGCCATCCGGGAGCGGATCGAACAAAAGATTGGAAAAACGCCGGCCGGCTGTGCTATAATTCTGTACGGCGGGTCGGTGAAACCGGCCAATGCCTATGCGTTGTTCCGGAAACGGGACATCGACGGGTTTCTCGTCGGAGGCGCTTCTTTGGAAGCTTCATCCTTCGCCGGGATCATCCGGGAATCGATTCGAGCTTATAAGGAAGTGAATTAACGTGACGGCTTTATTGACGATTGTCCACGTGGTGATTTGTCTCATCTTGGTCGTGGCCGTTCTACTCCAATCCGGGAAAGCGGCCGACCTGGCCGGTGCTTTCGGCGGCGGCGGAAGCCAAACCGCCTTCGGTCCGCGAAGCCAGCAGTCCTTGATGTCGAGAATCACGACAATTTGCGCGATCCTCTTCATGATCACGTCGCTCGGCTTATGGCTGGTTTCCGGCCGCGAACCCTCCTCGGCAGTCAAGGGTGTGGCCGCGCCGGTCAAGACGGCCGCTCCCGCGACCAAGACACCCGCCCCGAAAACCGACGAGAAACAGGCCGGGCAAACCGCTCCGGTCGAAAAGACGGCCGCGCAGACGCCTCCGCCGGCCGCCGAAAAGAAATAGCTCTCCGGGCCTATATGCCGAAGTGGTGGAATTGGCAGACACGCTAGCTTGAGGGGCTAGTGAGCCTTATACGCTCGTAGGGGTTCGAGTCCCCTCTTCGGCACTCCCCAATCCTCGGTCACAAATAGCCGAGGCTTCTCAATTTCCGTTCCAGGGCTTTTCGTTTTTTCGGGTCGACATCCGTCCGGGCCTTGGGCATGCTTTTCAGTTTTTCTTCCAAGCCTTTGGCGAGCGTTTCCAGCAGATCCGGATTCTCTCCCGACAAATCCCGCATATCGTCGGGATCTTTTTTTCGGTCGTACAATTCCCTTCGGCCCGAAGCCCGGACGACGAGCTTGTATTCTCCGACAAACCAAGCCCGATCGAATGTCGCCAGGTTTTCGTCCCAAGCTTCGGCCAGGACTCCCCGCCCGAAAAGAGCGGCAAACAGGTCATCACCCTGACTCGCCTTCGGGATCGCCGATCCCAAGCCGGACAGCCTTAAAATCGTCGGCAGGAGGTCCACTTGGGAAACCGGACGTTCAACTTCGCCGGCGCGTAACCGCCCCGGGCTCCAAAGAATCAACGGAACATTCAGAACCGGATTTCGCAGTCCGGCCTGGGAATGGCCGCCGCCGCCCTCGCCCAGAAGCTCACCGTGATCGGCGGTGACGATCACCAGGGTGTCCTCCAGGTATCCTCCGGACCGCAGCCGGTCGAAAAAGCGGCGGAGGTCTTCGTCGACGGCCCGGATATTAGCGTCGTAGTACCGGGAGAGGACGCGCCAATCAGCCGCCGTCAGCCGCGGCAACACGGACTCGGCCGTCTTCCGATCGTTGATCGCATCCGTCGTGCAGGCCAAAACCAGGCGCCGGTTAAATGCTTCGGCCTCAACCGGGCCCAGAAACTCATCAAGATAGGGCTGCCGGGGGCGAAAGGGCAAATGCGTATCCAGAAGGTTCAGGAAGAGGAAAAACGGCCGGCGCTCCCGCCCACCGCTTCTTTCGATCCAGCGCCCGGCGATTTTCAGGATTTGTCCGGTCGACGAACGGTTCCCGCAAAGGCGCTTCCAGATCCTTGCGGCCGCAAGCGAGACCTTGTGCTCGTTATCCACGCCCAGAGCCGTCTTGAAGCCGGCCGAAATTCCGAAGCGGGCCCCAACGAGAGGATTGTCGTAGAGGCTTGCCGTACGATAGCCCCGGGAAGCGAGGATCCGGGGCAGGCTCGGGAGAGCCGGATCCAAGGCGGAGAAAAGCGAATAGCTCCCGTGGGAGGAAGGATACAGGCCGGTGAAGAGCGAGGCATGGGTTGGAACGGTCCAGTTCGAAACGGCCAGGACATCGCGGAAAAGAACGCCTTCCTCGGCCAGGCGGTCGAGGAAGGGCGAGGTCGGAAGGGAATGACCGTAAGCTGAGAGATGGTCGGCCCGCAACGCATCGATGACGATGAGGATCACGTTGACCGGTCGCGGGGCGGCCGGTCCGGGAGGAGGACCGGACAGGCGTCCGACGACGAGGAAAACAAGGACAAGGATGAGGGCCGCGGCCGCACTTCCAGCCAAACGCCGCGAGGGGTTGCGGTGCATAAAATTTCGGGTGGCTTTCACAGCCAGACTCCCGGCTAATCCCGCGATCAGGACGCCAACGGCGAGGATCCCGTAAGCGCTGAAGGACCATCGATCATCCGGACCGCGGAAGACGTGGATGTCCAGGAGATAAACCAGGATTTCCAGGATGAGCGCGACGGCGAAATAAATGCCGAAATAAAGCGCCGCCGGCTGTCCTTTCCGCAACGGACGCGAGCGGAACACCGCCGCATAAACGGCCAGCCCTCCGGCCATCCCACCCGCCGCCCCGACCAGGCCGTAAAGGGCGACACTCTCCAAAAGGAATGAATTTGTCGCCCAAAATGGGCCAACCGTCAGGACCAGGAAAAGAACTTCGAGGTAAGCGACGAGAAATCCGGCCAAGGCTCCCCCGGCCGCTCCGCCAAACACGTGGTTCCGAAGCGCTCGCGGGCGGGGATCGGCGGCGGTGTTTATTTCTCCGGAAAAGGCCGGTCGCATGGGGACGATTGTAGCCAACAGCTGCCCCGAGTGTCAAAATGCAACGCAACCGCCGTCCCGGGCGTATAGGAAATCAAAAGGGAATGTGTTATTATCATTAAATTGGGCGGAGGATGATGGGCGAGAGGATCACATGAGAACTTTGTCGATCGCATTTTGCCTTTTATTTGTCGCCGCCTGCCTGGGTCCCGCCGGCACCTTCGCCGGACAGGCCTCTTCCTCCCCCGTCCAGGTCACCTTCCGGGTCGAAGACGGGGGGAAGTTTGTGGACAACCTCCGGATCGAGGACCTTGAAGTTCTGGAAAACGGCGTTCCCCAGGCCGTCCGCGGGCTCTTTCTCTCCGACCGGGGACGGCTCGTCCGCACCGAAGGCGATCCGGCGGCGACTCCCCAAAGCGGCCGGCACTTCATCATTTATTTTCAGCTGACCGAATTCGACTCCAAGATCGAGGACGCGTTCGACTTCCTCTTCAACGATATTCTGACGGAAAACGACAACCTGACGATCATCACCCCCCAAAAGCCCTACCAGCTGTCCGCCCAAGCCTTCCAGGCCCGCTCCCGAAAGGAGCTGGCCCGGGATATGCTCAAGCTCGTTCGGAAGGACGTCCTCGCCGGCTCGTCGGAATATCGGTCCCTGATCAGCGAGCTGCGGCGGATCGCCCGGAGCCTCGGCGGCGGGCCCGGCGGCGCCGGAGGGTTCGATTCTGAGGGCGACGCCTCGACCGACCAAATGGGCCTGGAATTTATCCTCCCCCGCTACAAGCAGGTGATCGAGCGGGTCGAGAAGCTCCGCTTCGCCGACCAGGCCAGGTTCCTGGAGATGGCCGATTCGCTCCGGCGGGCGACCGTCCCGACTCAGGTCATCTTCTTCTACCAGCGGGAATTCCGGCCGACGATCAGCGCGGACATTCTCTCCCAGCTGATCGACAACAACGCCGACCGTCCCGATATCCAGACCGAATTAAACGACATCTTCAGCTTCTACAAGCGCGAATTCAACTTCGATATCGACCGGGTCGGAAAGGCCCTGGCCGACGCCGGGGCGCCGTTTTACGCCCTTCTCCTGAACCGGAAAGTGAAAAGCTCGTTCGGCGTCATCATGGTCGAACAGTCCGAGGACCTCTTCCGCATCTTCCGGGCGATCACCAAGGCGACGGGCGGCGGGCTCGACGTCTCCGAGAACCCGGCGGCATCCCTGGTTAAAATCGCGGCGATGGGCAATCCGGTCTACACCTTGAATTATGTTTCATCCGAGCCCGGGCGGGAACGGCGCCTTCCGCGAGATCACGGTCAAGGTCAAGGACAAGCCCTACACGGTCGTCCATCGAAGCGGGTACTTCGCCCGGTAAGAATCGCGGCCGCCTCCCGGCTTCAGGATTTCGATGCGGCCCAGAGGGAAAAATCGGTTTCGTTCATCGCCCCCATCGTCCGTCCCCGTTCGACTTCCGTTTTTTATCATGATGAAAGTCGGGACGGCCTCGATCCGGAACGCCCGGGCCATCTCCGGGAAGGGCGCTCGTGTTGACCCGGGCCACGGTCAGGTCGCCCGCCTGGCGGGCGGCCAAGGATTCGACGATCGGGTGCATCATCCGGCAGGGAACGCAGGTCTCGGAATAGAAATCGATCAGGAGCGGCAGGGCCGACTTTTGGATCAGGACGGTCAGCTGGTCGGCCGACGGCTCTAAAACCCGGCCCGGCATGGGAAGCAGCGATTTGCATCGTCCGCAGACGACCGTTTTGCCGCCGGCTTCGGCCGGGAACCGGTTGGTCGCCCCGCAGGCGGGGCAAACCACGTTGATTTTTTCGGTCATGGGATCACCGCGCTTTCGTCCGGTTTCAGGATCTCGGACCGTTCGGTTTCGGGGAAATGTTCGATGGCGTAGCGGAGGGCGGTCCGGGGAATCGCCGGCCCGTGCTTGAGGAGAAACGCCCGCAGCCGCGGCCGGTCGGTTTTTCCGGCCTCCCGCAGCAACCAGCCCGTGGCTTTGTGGATCAGGTCGTCGTCGACCGGGAAAAACCGGACGGCGACCTCGTAGACGGCGTCCAGGCATATGACCGCGGCGGGCCAGCTTGATGAACGAGACGGCCGAAGCCCGTTTGACCCAGCGGTTGCGGTCCCCCGTCCAGCTGATGATCTCCTTCACGAAACCCGGGATCGTTTTCCAGCAACGGCCCCAAGGCGTCGGGACAGAAGACATCGACCAGGGCCCAGTTGTCCAGACGGTCGGCGGCAAGCCAGCGCCGGACGAGGGCCGGAAATGAGGGCGGAAACTGTTTCCGAAACCGAAGGAGGAGCAGCAGCCCGAGACCCCGGATTTCGTAATGTTTCCCTTGAGCATCGCCTCGGCAAAAGCCAGGGCGTCGGGGAAAGCCCAGGTTCCCCGGACTTTATCCCAGACGGCCGCTTCGATCTCCCTCATCTGGGGCGCGCTGACGCCTAGAAATTCGACTTGGTTTTTGAAATAGCGCCGTTGCCCGGCCGCCCGTTCCGGGTCGGCCAGGATTTCAGGGCGGAGACGGAATCGCGGGCGACTTTGTCGGGACGAACGTCCACCGCCTTTACTTTTTTGGCCACGTCTCTCTCCCTGATCCAGATTTTAACAGAGACTCGCCAATTCCGTCAACGAACCGGACAGCCCCGGCTCCCCTCCCCAAGGATGAGGAGCCGGGACGTCCGCGGCTTATTTCTTCGCTCGCCGTTGCCGTTCTTGGCATACGCCGCCAGGTCGAGAAAGCCATGCCCGCTGAGGTTGAAGAGGATGACCTTTTCCTCGCCCGTCTTCTTGGCTTCGAGGGCTTCGTCGATCGCCGCGGCGACGGCGTGGGACGATTCCGGCGCCGGCAGGATGCCTTCCGATTTGAAGAAGAACTTGCCGGCGTCGAAAATCCGGTTCTGGTCGAAGGCCCGGGCCTCGACGATCCCGAGCGTGGTCAGATGGCTGACGAGCGGGGCCATCCCGTGGTAGCGCAGCCCGCCGGCGTGGATCGGGCGCGGGGATGAAATCCATCCCGAGCGTGTGCATGTAGAGCAGCGGGGTCATCCCGGCCGTGTCGCCGTGGTCGTAGCGGAGTTCGCCCTTGGTCAGCGACGGGCAGGCTTCGGGCTCGACGGCGACGAAGCGGATGTTCTTCCCTTCCTTCAAGGTTGTTCCGGACGAAGGGAAAGGCGATCCCGCCGAAGTTCGAGCCGCCGCCGACGCAGCCGATGACGACGTCGGGCTCGGCGCCGGCCGCGGCATCTGCTTGCTCCGCCTCCAGGCCGATGACGGTCTGGTGCATGAAGGACGGCGTCGAGGACCGAGCCGAGGGCGTAGTTGGTGTTTGTTCCGTTGACGGCGATCTCGATCGCTTCCGAAATGGCGATGCCGAGGCTCCCGGGGTGGTCGGGATCTTGGCGTCATAGAGCGTCCGCCCGAAATCCGTCGAACGGGCTGGGGCTCTCCTCGACCTTGGCCCCGAACATCTCCATCACCGTCCGCCGGCCGGGTTTCTGCCGGAACGAGCCCGGACCATGAAGACCCCGATGTTCAGGCCGAAGAACGACCCGGCCTGGGCCAGGGCCGAGCCCCACTGGCCCGCGCCCGTCTCCGTGACCAGCGTTTCGATGCCCCTCGCTGCGAGGCGAGATAGGCCTGCATGAGGGCGGTGTTGCTCTTGTGGCTGCCCGACGGGACCGACGCCCTCGTATTTATAGAAGAGGTGGGCCGGCGTGCCCAGGGCCTTCCGCAGCCCGGAGGCATAGATCAGCGGGGTCGGGCGGATACATCGCGCATTTTTCGCGGACCGCCTCCGGGATGGGAACATAGCGCTCCCTGGTGATCTCCTGGGCGATGAATCCCTTGGAGAAAGACCGGCTCCAGGTCCGGGGGCGGAGGGGCTGCTTCGTCCCGGGATGGAGCGGCGGCTTGGCGGAGACCGGGAGGTCGGCTTTGATGTTGTAGAAATGGGTCGGCAAGAGGGCGGCATTCCGGGCCGCGAAATCGTTCGATCGAGTTCGTGCTTCGTCATGTTCATTCTCCTGTTTCAGGCGAGACGCTCCCCGGTCAGGGGGACGGCTCGGATTTCGGGGAACGCCGTCATCCGGGCGGTGGCTGAAAAACGGCCGGCGGCGGAAAACGATGCAGGAAAAGAGAGGAGGGGGGTGGTGTTACAGGGCGGGGAGGTCCGCCCACCAGAGACCCACGCGCAGACGACGACCGTGAGTTCCGGCCGGAACAGGCAGTCTGCGCGATGGTGTGACTCATATCGACGAGGATATTAGCAAGATCGAATCTGCCCTTGTCAAGAAAAAAACGGCCGGGATTCTTCCCGATGATTTCCCGTTCAAGCCGCCGCGATATTAGCTCATCTGCCGCACGACCGGGCGGAGCCGCCGCGGCCTTGCGGCCCGCCTGCTCCTTCTCCCGGTTGAGCTCCCACATGTCGACCGTCTGGGAGAAATCGCCCAGGAGCCATTTGCAGAAGTAATCCGCCCGGAACCAGTTCCAGTAATCGCTCATGTCCCCGTAGCCGTGGCGCTGGCCCGGGAAGAGGAAGAAATCGAAGCGCTTGTTGGCCCGGATGAGGGCGTTGATCAGGCGGTAGGTGTTGCCCGGATGGACGTTGTTGTCGATGTCGCCCGGTGGTCAGGAGGAGGTGGCCCTTCAGGTTCCCGGCGATCTCGGAGTTCTTTTCGATGGCGTATTCGAACTTGATGACGCCGTCCTTGTCCTCGACCTCCCGGACCCCGTGGTGCTTTTCGCTCCACCAGCGGTTGTAGATGTTGTTCTCGTGGTTGCCCGAGGAGGACACGCCGACCTTGAAGAAATCGGGGTAGACCAGCAGCGCCGCCGCGGTCATGAAGCCGCCGCCGCTGTGGCCGAAGATGCCGACCTTTTCGATGTCGATGAAGGGATGCTTGATGGCCAGCTGCTCGACCGTCCGCTTCTTGTCGGCCAGGCCGTAGTCCCGGAGGTTGCCGTAGCCGTAGTTGTGGTACCACTTGGACCGCTGCGGATGGCCGCCGCGGTTTCCGACCTCGACCACGACGAATCCGAATTGGGCCAGGAACATGCTCGCCGCTGCGGGGCGACGAACGTCTTGGCCACGCGACTCGGTCTGCGGGCCGGGATAGACATAGAGGATGATCGGATATTTCTTGGCCGGGTCGAAATCGAACGGCTTGTACATGACCCCGTAGAGGTCGGTGATCCCGTCGTCGGCCTTGATCTTGAACGGCTCGGGGAACTTGAATCCGGCCTCGATCATGGCGGTCACATCCGTCGTCTCCAGGTCGAGGACGACGTTGCCCTGGGCGTCGCGCAGCTGGCTCTTGGGGGCGGTGTCGACCCGGGAGAAGGTGTCGACGAAATACTGGTTGCCGTCGTTCATGCTCCCCGGAATGGTTGGCGTCGCCGGGGTTGAGGAGCTTCACCGCCCGGCCGTCGAGGCCGACGCTGTACAGGTGCATGAAATACGGGTCTTCGTTCGGCTCCCGGCCGCAGGCGATGAAATAGAGGACGCGGGCCTTCTCGTCGACTCCCTGGACGCCCTGGGTCGGTGAACTCGCCCGAGGTCAGCTGGCGGATGAGCTTGCCCGATCCCTCATAGAGGTAATAGTGGCCCCAGCCGTCGCGCTCGGACCACCAGACCAGCTCCTGGCCGCCGTTCACGAGGCGGAGCGGCTGGACTTCGACGTAGGTGTTGAGGACTTCCTCGATGACCACCTTCGTCTCGCCCGTGGTCGTGTCGGCCCGGCAGACGTCGTAGCGGTGGAGGTCGCGGCTCTGGCGGCCGAAATAGAGGATGTCCGAAGTTGGGCTCAGCCAGGTGGTCGCCGGCGGGTAATCCCGCTCGACTTCCACGGTTGTCCGCGGGCGCCGTCTCGATCGTGATCGTCTGGTCCTTAAAGCGATCGGCCTTGATCACGACCTTGGATTTGGAGCTCGACGTCGAAGACCGAGAGCTCCGCCTGGGGCTGGCTTCTCCTCCCCCGGCATCGCGTAGTTATACGTTTCCAGGGTCGGCCGGGGATTGGACAGGGCGTTGATGACCCACAGGTCGGCCACCTTCCGGGAATCGTCGCGGGTCAACGGCGAATTTCCTGGAATCGTGGCGACCAGACGAGCCGCTCGGCCGGGACGCGGAAATTCCTTGCGGTCCTTCTCGTCCTTCTGGAATTCCTTCTTCTCCTCGTCGCTCGAGATCGCGGGTATAGCGAAAAATCCTTCACCCCGTCGGTCGTGAGCTGGACTTCCTTGATGGCCTTGTCGGTCGGGTTTTTCATCGCCAGGGCGAAGCTCTGCGGCGTCCATCAGGAAGAGGTTGTATCCCCGGCCGAAGACGACGGTCTTCTCGTCCGGGAGAAACGCTGGCCCAGCGCGGACGCGGGCGCGGGAGCCTCGTAGTCCGGGAGGACGGCAGCTTTCCGGTCGCCGACTCGTAGCGGAAATAGAGCTTGTCCGTCTTGGGTTCCGGCTCGGGTTTCTCCGGCGACCTTCGCCGCGACTCCTTCTTCTCCTTTTCTGTCTTTTCTTCTCTTCCTGCTCCTTTTTTTGCGGCGGCCTCCAGGGCGGCCTTCTCCTCTTTCTTCTTGTCCTCGACCTTCTTGACGACCTCCCCGGCTTTCATGATCCGGCCGTCGAGGCGGACGTCGGAGTTCGGTCGACGTCGAGGTCGAACCGGATGGCGGTGTCCTTCTCGATGAACTTGATGCGAGCGGATCGGGAAGATGCTGGGCGTCGTAAGGCGTCAGGACGATCTGGGTCAGCAGCGCCGCCATCCTGGCGTTGTCGAAGATCGGCGTCTTCGTCTTCTTGACCGGGTCGACGATGTAGAAGCTCCGTCCCCGGCTCGTCTCATACGTATACCGGAAGCGGTGGCCCGTCTCCATCCAGTGGGGCTGGACCGCGTATCGAAGACGAGCTTGCCGGCCTTGGCCGCGGTCCAGCGGGAAGCCAGCTCATAATTGGCTTTCTTCTCCGGGTCCGCGGATTGCGCGGACAGCCCCGCCGATGCCGCGAGGCAAACGGCGAGAATAAGCCCGAAAACCGCGAAACGTCGTTTCATGGATTCCTCCTGGCCCAAGATTCGAAAATTCAACGCGGATATTCATAAGCGAATCCGGAAAAAAAAGCAATCCGGAAGCGGCTCTGGGCAAAAAGCGGGGCCTTGGGATAAAATCGACGTGATGAAAAGCTGGACCTCCCTTCTCAAGGCCGACCCGACGCCCTGGCTCCTGGAAGACGACAATCCTTCCGTTCGGCGTCTGGTCCTGACGAAAATCCTGGAACGACGCGAAAGCGATCCCGAGGCCGCCCGGGCCGGGCGGAGACGATGACGCGGGGAATTGTTCCCAAAGTTCTCGCCCGTCAGAACGCCGACGGCTCCTGGGCCGAGCCCGACCGCTTTTACCGGGACAAATACCGGGGAACGGTCTGGCAGCTTTTGATCCTGGCCGAGCTGGGGGCGGCGGGAGGCGATCCCCGGATCAAAAAGGCCGGGGAATTCATCCTGGAAAACTCCCAGGACCGGGCTGAAGGCGGATTTTCCTACGACCGGAGCGTCAAGCGCGGAGGCGGCCGCCCGAGCGGCGTGATCCCCTGCCTGACCGGAAACATGGTCTGGGCCCTGCTGCGCCTCGGCTTCGGAAACGATCTCCGGGTCCGCCGGGCGATCGATTGGATCGCGACATATCAGAGATATGACGACGGATCCCCCGAGCCGCCGCGCGGGGAACTCTACGACCGGTACCCCATGTGCTGGGGAAAGCACTCCTGCCATCTCGGGGTGGTCAAGGCTTTGAAGGCCATGGCCGAGATCCCGCCGAAGCGGCGCTCGGCCGCCGTCAAGCGGTCGCTCGCCGAAGGCGCGGAATATCTGCTCAAGCACCACATCTTCAAGCGGAGCCACGATCTCTCCCAAACGGCAAAGCCGGGATGGCTGCGGTTCGGATTCCCCCTGATGTACAATTCCGACCTGATCGAAATCCTGGGCATCCTTCTTTCGCTGGGATAAAAGACCCCCGGATGCAGGAGGCCGTCGAAATCGTCGTTTCCAAGCAGGACGAACGGGGAGAGTGGCGATTGGCTCAAACCTTTAACGGCCGGTTCGGGGTTTCCATAGAAGCGAAAGGGAAACCGAGCAAATGGGTCACCGCCCGGGCCCTATGCGTTTTGAAATCGTATTTTTCCTGATACGGACGGGTGCATGGACCGCCCAGACGGACTGCTATCGAGCCAGGGGGGTTCCCAATCCCAAGGTCCGGGCTTTGTCCCAGACAAGCCTGGCGGCGGCCAAATCGTCCAGAGCGATGCCCATGTTCATGGCCATCGTTCTTTGTCCGGGGCTTGGTCCGTCCCGGGATCGTCCCCGAAACCAAGTCTCCCAGATCGCCGATCCGCTCCGGAAGATTCTTGAAATAGCCGCGATCCCGGAAAGCCCGCATCTGGGCGAGGTCGTCCATGACGAAGATATCCGCCGCTTTCAGGGCCTCGCCTGTCCAGGCGGAATCGTAATCGACCGCAGAAACAAAGACGCCCGGAGCGAAGTCCTTTCTTCCCCAGGACGGGCCGGGGATCTTTAAAGATCGTCCCGCCGTGACGACCAGGTCGCTTCCCGGGCCGCTTCCGCGGCCGAATCGACGACTCGACTTCGATGCCGGATTCCCGGACCGGAAAGAGAACGCCGCCGCCGCTTCCGGCCTGCAGGTCGAAGGCCTTGACCCGCCGAAGATGAAAGACGGTCCGGAGGGCTTCCACATGCTCGAAGCCTTGAACGCCGCAGCCGATCAGCCGAAACGGTTTCCGGAATCGGGCCGGGCCAGGCGCTTGGCCGCCACGACCGAGGCCGCGGCCGTCCGCTTGGCCGTGATCCAGGAGGCATCCATCACGCTGACGGGGAGACCGGTTTCGGCGTCGGTTAAGATCATGAGGGCGGAAATAGAGGGCAGGCCGCGCTTGACGTTTCCGGAGAGGACGCGAAACCCATTTGACCCCGGCAATCCCGGCTCCGGAAAGGAGGGCGGGCATGGCGTTGATGAAAGACGCCGGAGCCCGGGGGGACCGGGATAGACGGCCGTTTTGGGAGGCATTTCCGTCCTCCCGTCGGCCTTCTCCCGGAACATCTCTTCGAGCGCCCGGACGATCTCGGCGACGTCACGCCGGCCCGTTCCACATCGGCCCGGCTGAGATAAAGGAGTTTGTTCGCTCATGCTTTCCCTCCTTACGTCCCTCGGATGAAATGAGGCATCATCTGCGGGAGGACCAGGGACAGCTCGAGGAAGCCGCGATATTCCCCGTTTTCCGTCCAGGGCGCCTGGAAAATCAGCTTTTTCACGCCCGTTTTTTTCGATCGTATACACATTGGTCCGGCCTTCCGCCAGCAAGCCCTTCAATTTCGTCCGGGCGGGCTCCGGGTGACAGTCGAGGACATTGGTCCCGAGCAGCTTCTCTCCGCCATCGGCGGCAAACGTCTCCCGGGCCCGGTCGTTTATCTCCAGAATAACGCCGTCTCGATCGCAGACGGTCACCGCGCCGGGAAAGCTTTTAAAAAACCCGCGTAATCCATGGTCGACTCCTTAATTTTTCGAAGAAGCAAGTGATAAGCGCTTAACGAGAATCGTCGCATACGATCCCCGAGGAAGGCCGAAGCGCAGGGCGATTTTTTTTCGGCCGGGATGGAGCTCGTCGCCGCCCCGATCGAGCACCTCGAAACTCTCGGGCCGCACGGCCGCAGACCGGAGAAACGATTGGAACCGGACCCGGCGCAGCTCCCGTGTCCGGAAGGCCGATCGGGTCAGGGACTTTTCCCGCAGCAGCTCTTCGAACAGCGTTTCTGCCTCCCCGTCGGGAAACTCCATCTTGACCGCGGCCGTCGGTAGCCGAAGCGTCAGGAGCCCGGACCGGTCCGTCTCCCGGCCATCGAGCCAGAAAAGATACGGGCCTTCCCGACCCGGATACTCCGTCACGGGGATTGCCCGGCCCCGGAGAATTTTTCGGAGAAGCTCATTCCAGAGGTGAGACTGGAAGGCGGCGAATTGCATCGCCGTCTCCTCCTCGGGGATCCGGTGAAGGGCTTCGGCGATATCCCCCGGACGGTCGCGGAGAAGGTCGAAGACGGCCCGTTCGAGGGGGAGCTCGGCCCGGGCCCGGCAGGCCTTCCAATCCCGCCAAAGGCGGAAAAGCTCCGCCTTTCGCTCCCGCTCCCGTCCGGATAGGCCCGGCGTGATCGACGTCAGAAACACCTGCAGGGCTCCGTTCCAGTGCCGCCGGAGGATCTTTTCGGCGAAAAATCCGCGCTCCGGGTCATAGCTCCGGAATCGCTGGTCGTCGAACCAGTTGGGGAATCCCCCAACCTGGACGTCTTCGATAGCCGGCTCGAGCGCCGTGAGGCTTGCGAGATCCCGGATGACGACGGTGAATCCATTGGACCGGATCAAGTCCGGTCCCATCGGTCGGTCCATCCGGCCGGCCGGCTCGAGCCGGAAATCCTTCCCCTCCAGGCCGCGGACGGCCGGGTCGTCGATCGTGATGTATTGCGAGGTTTGGCCGTGCTTGTCCTTTTTCCCGCCATAGGCGAACCGACCCGGCGGAAGGCGGAGGCGGGTGGCCAGATGACGAATCAAGTCGGTCGTGTTCCAACCGCTCTTATGAAGGCGATAGACGCCGTACCGGCCGCCCCGAATCAGGGGAAGATCCGCCCGTTCCTCGACGATGAAATCCTCGGGCCGCGCCTTGATCACGGCCCTGATTATATCATGTTGAATCCGGGACGGGATTCGTATAAAATGCAGTAACCCGATAGAGTTATTCAGATTGACGAGAGAGGATCTCATGAGGGCACCCCGGTTCTTGAGGCTGAAAAGCATCCGCTGGCTTCTGGCCGTAGTCGCCCTTGCCGTCTTGATCCTCGGCTTCCGGGCTTTTCGTTCCGTTCCGGCTCCCTCCACGACCCTCGAGGCCCGGGACGCCCTTGAAACCGTCCTGGCTTCGGGCCGGGTCATCGGGGAAAAATCCGTTCCCCTCTCTTTTGCCCGGCCGGGCCAGATCGCGAGGGAATTCATCCGGGACGGCGAAGCGGTGCCGGCCGGCCATGTCCTGATGCGCCAAGACGCCCGGCGCGAGGAACAAGCGCTCGCCCAAGCCCGGATTTCGCTTTCCGAAGCCCGGCTCCGGAACGAAAAGCTCCGGACCGCGGACATCCCGGACGCCGAGGAAAAGGTCCGGCAGGCCAAGGCCCTGGACGTTTACGCCGCGGATTACCTCAAACGCCAATCCGAGCTTTTCGAACAAAAGGCCGTCACCCTTCTCCAATTCGAGCAAGCCCGGCGCGACAGGGAGTTGGCCGCCTCGACCCTGGCCGCAGCCGAAAACCAGCTCCGGTCGCTGCGGGACCTGCAGACGGCCCAAGCCGATTTAGCCGTCGCCCGGGCGGAAAGCGACATCAAGAAAGCCGAGATCGATACCCGGGACACGATTCTTACCGCCCCCGTGGCCGGCCGGATCGTATCCCACGACGCCCATCCGGGGGAATATGTCCAATCCGGCCAACGCGTCGTGACCTTCATTCCGGAGGCCCCCCTCACCGCCATCGAAATCCAAGTCGATGAAACCAACGCCGGACGCCTTGCCCCGGGGCAAAAAGCGGCCGTATCTTCGGCCGCCTTCCCCGAAAGGATCTTTTATGGGGAGGTCGAGCGTCTCGGGGCGATCGTGGACGCCCGGCGCGGTTCTTTTACCGTCCGCTTGGCCTTGGATCGGTTCGAGCCCGATCTGCTGCCCGAATCCTCTGTCTCGGTTCAAGTCGAAATCGCCCGTATCTCCAGCGCGCTCCTCCTCCAACAGAGGTTCATCCTCCGGGAGGGCGGCCGGGCCTGGGTGTATGTTGTCGAAGGCCGGCGGGCCAAGCGGATTCCGGTCGTCGTCCGGGATCTGGGCAACGGCCTGTTCGAGTGCCGCGAGGGGCTGAGCCGCGGCCAGACGATCCTCCTGCCACAAGGAATGAAGGACGGCCTCCGGGTCAAGCCCGTCCCGCTTTCGGAGTGACCCATGTTCGACGTTTTCGTCGCCTTTCGCTTTCTCCGGGAAGGCCGGGCCCAGACGCTTCTTATCCTGACCGGAATCGTCCTCGGCATCGCCGTTCAGGTCTTTCTCAACTCCCTGATCGTCGGCCTCCAGGCCAATCTCATCGCCCGGACGGTCGGAAACGCCCCTCATATCACCGGGACGATGCCCGACGTAGAGCCGGCCGCCGTCCTGACTTCCGATCCGGAACGAACGACGCTGTCGCGCGTTGTGACCAACGAGGGCAGTGTCAAGCCGATCCGGGACGGTCAAACGATCGTCGCCCAGCTCGAAAAGCTCGGCGCTTTTCCCCGTCATCCTGCCGGTCGGCCGGGGTGCGGGCTTCATTCTTCAAGGGGATAAATCGCTTCCCGTCAGTCCTTCGGGGCGCGGATCTCGACGCGGCCGACCGCCTCTACGACATCCGCCGCCGACTCACCGCCGGCCGGTATGAAGTCGCAGCCGACGGCATTCTGATCGGCCGGGACCTGGCCGAGAAGCTCCGGCTCGGCGTCGGCTCGACCGTCCGGATCTCCACGCCCGGCGGAGGAGAGGACCTCTTCCGGGTTAACGGCCTCTTCGACCTGGAAAACCAGGCGGTCAACGAAAGCTGGATCCTGATGTCGCTTCCCCGGGCCCAGAGCCTGTTCCGTCTTGACCGGGGATTAACGGAAATCGAGCTTCACGTGGAAGACGTTTTCACGGCCGAGCGGAAAGCGGCCGACCTCCGGGCGGTTTTCCCTTCGGTCCGATGGCGAAGCTGGGAGGAAACCAACGCCTCCCTTCTCACCGCCCTCCAAAGCCAGAGCTCATCCTCTTATATGATCCAGTTGTTCGTCCTTCTCTCGGTCACTCTGGGCATCGCCAGCGTTCTGGCCGTCTCGGTCGTGCAAAAATCGCGGCAAATCGGGATTCTCAAGGCCATCGGAACCATGACCCGCCATGTCGGCCGGATTTTCGTCATCCAGGGCGCCGTCCTGGGATTTTTCGGGTCGCTGCTCGGCGTCGCTGGCCGGGTGGGGGCTGATCCTCATGTTTCAGGCCGCCAGGACGGGGACCCTTCTTCGTTCCCGATTTCCGTTTCATTCGGGGCGGCCGCCCTCTCGGTCGGGGTCGCGACCGCGGCGGGAACGTTGGCCGCCTTCCTTCCGGCCCGCCGGGCCTCGCGGCTCAATCCGATCGAGGTGATCCGCAATGGCTGAACTCATCGCCCTGCGCGACATCGTTAAAGTCTACGGGACCACGGTCCAAACGACCGCTCTCCGGGGAATCAGCTTTTCGATCGCCGGCCGGCGAATACACGGCCCTGATCGGCCGGTCCGGCTCCGGTAAATCCACTCTGCTCAACATCATCGGGACCCTCGACCGCCCGACTTCCGGAACGATGGGAGTCGACGGCCGCGACGTCTTCGCTCTCGACGACGACGGCCTGGCCGCGTTCCGCAGCCGGATGATCGGGTTTGTCTTCCAGTTCCATCATCTCCTCCCCGAATTCACCGCCTTCGAAAATGTCCTCCTCCCCTTCCGGGCGGCCCACGGCCGGGCGACGTCCGCGGCCGAAAAGCGGGCCCGGGATCTTCTCGAACGGGTCGGCGTCGGCGGACCGGATGAACAACAAATCCACAAACCTGTCCGGCGGGCAGCAGCAGCGGGTGGCCATCGCCCGGGCGCTGATCAACGAACCCCGCCTCATCCTGGCCGACGAGCCGACAGGGAACCTGGACACCGAATCGAGCGAAGCGATCAAGGAGCTTCTCCGGGAGATCAACCGGGAGAACGGGACGACGTTTCTAATCGTCACCCACGACCGGCATATCGCCGCCGGCTGCGACCGGGTCATCGAGATCGACGACGGCGGGATCATGCGGGATTTTCGGCCGGCCGACGGAACGCCCGACGAAACCTGGTCGTCATTGGCCCCCTGTGAATGCCGGGAGCGGCTTCGCGGCGACTTGAAACCGGCGCCTATTCGACTTTGACGGCGACGATCACCCAGTCGTTCTCCCGACGCTCCAGAACCCAGGAATACCGGCCTTCGAACATCACTTCCCGGTAGAGCTTGGCCGAGCGGGATCCCGGTCATGACCTGGGAAAAGACCGCCCTGCGTTTGAAATCCGGATACCGGGCCATCTGGAAGTCGAGGTTGAGATTGGACACCGTGATCTGGACTTCGCGGGCGGCGCTCGTCATCATCTCCAGGTCGCCCCGGAGCCGGTTATACACGTCGGGCCGGGCATGGAGCCGGAAAAATTCCGCCGTCTGGCCTGCCTTATAGCTGGCGGCATATTGGTCGACGAGGCTCTTGATCTCCCCCGGAGCCAGCTGGATCACCGCATCCAGGGCGATCGATTTGGCTTCGGCGAGATTCGGCTGGACGGCCAGGATTCTCTTGACCATCGCCAGGGCTTCGATCCAGAATCCCCGTTCCAAAAGACTCGCCGCCCGGGACACGTCGTCCTGGGGGACTGAGGGCGGGGTGTCCGCCGGCTTCGGCTTCGTTTGGACGGGCGGCTCGGCCTTCACGGCCTCTCCCCCGACTCTCGGCCGGGCGGCTTCGGGCGGGAGGGTGAAATGGATCGTGACCTGAAGCGTGGCCTGAATCGGAATCCCTTCCAGCAAGCCCGGCTCGAATTCCCATTTCCGGGCCGCGGTCACGGCCGCGGCGTCGAGCTTCGGGATCGACTTGACGACGACGGCCCGTTCGACCTTGCCGTTGAATCCGATGGTCAGATTCAGGGTGACATCCCCGTCGATCCGGTCGCGGAGGGCGTCTTCCGGATAAACGGGATCGACTTGCCGGAGAAGACGCGGCAGCCGGGTCGCGACTTTATTCGCCGCCGGCGGGATTTTAACCGGTTCCTCTTTGGCCGCGACGGGCGGTTCCTGTTTCCCCAGCTGACCGATCAGGTCGGGAAGGTTGCTTCCTTCACGTTCATCTCGGTTTTTTTCTCGATAGAGCGTTTCGGGCTTTTTCACCTCGTCCTCGATCGTTTTCGGCGGCTCTTCGACCTTCGTCTCGCGGGCGGCGTCACGGCTTCGATCCCGGTCCCGGATTCGGTTTCCCGTTTCGGTTCACCCTGGCCGGCCGCCGGCGTTTCCTCCACGGCCTTGTCGGCAATATCGACATTGAAGGTTCCGCCCGGCGGAACGATATCCGGAGCTCGGTTTACGGAAGAAGATATAAAGGACGCCGCCACGACGACGACGAGGGCCATCATGAGCCCGACGACAAGCAGGAGCTTTTTCCGGTTTGGATCGGCTTGCGTCGCCGCTGCAGCGGGGGCGGGTTCGGCGCTCTCCCGGGGGACCTGGGCATAAACCGTTTCGCCGTTCGACGGAACGGGCCGGGGACGCTCCGCGGCCGGCTCCTTCGATTTCCGTATGCGCCCCTTTTTCTCGACAGGCGCAACGACCGTTTCAGCAGCGACCGGCACCCGTTCGTCGGAAGACGGCCCGCCCAGGAAGGGACGGAGGTCGGCGACCATTTCCCGGCAAGTCCCGTACCGGGACTCCGGATCTTTTTCCAGGGCTTTTTGGACGATCCGGGAAATGCCGTCGAGGGAATATCGTCCCGGATCGTGCGGACCGGCACGGGGGTTTCATTCATGATTTTGTAGATGACCGTCGTCAGGGTATCCCCGGGAAAAGGCTTTTCCCGGGTCAGCATCTCGTAGAGGACCGCCCCCAGGGCGAAGATGTCGGCCCGGTGATCGACCTTTCGGCCGGCGATCTGCTCCGGCGACATGTAATACGGCGTCCCCATGACCATGTGCGTCTGGGTCATCGTCGAGCTGGAGATGCGGGCGATCCCGAAATCGACGATATGAGGCCGGCCTTCGGCATCGACGAGGATGTTGCCCGGCTTGATGTCGCGATGGACGATGCCTTTCCGGTGGGCCAGGTCCAGGGCTTCGGCCATCTGGACGGCGAAACGGGCCGCGCTTGGCGCGTCCCAGCGGACGCCGGAGGCCAGGAGCGATTCCAGGCTCTCGCCTTCGACGAATTCCATGGCGATGAACGTCATTCCTTCGGATTCCCCGACATCATAAATCGTGACGATATTCGGATGGGACAAGCAGCCGGCCGATTGGGCTTCGCGCTCGAAACGGCGCTGGGCCTCGTCGCGCTGCCCGGGATCGGAGAGGAGGTCGAAGCGGACCGTCTTGATGGCCACCGTCCGGCCGATGACGGGATCGACGGCCTTGTAGACGACGCCCATGGCGCCCCGGCCGATTTCGCCTTGGATGACATATTTTCCGATGCGTTGTTCGCTCATGATTGCTCAGGAAGGCGAAACGAAGAGTGACGCCGACCAGCCCGCCCAGGACCGCTCCCAGCAGGATCAAGCCCGAGGAAGGCGGCGAACCGAAGCTTCAGGTCGGGGCGGAGGAGCTTGACCAGCAACCCCAGGAGGAGCCCGAAGAGAACGCCGAACAAGCGCTCCCAATCCCGCCGCCGAGAAGGAAGCGGCGCTCGGCCACCCGACGTTCCAAGCCGCCGAGCGTCGCCCGGCTGACGCCGGGCCCGCGTGGTCGCGATGAATTCGCGTCCGGCGGAGGCCTGTCCCCCGCCTCCCGGGGGGACGACTTTGAATTTCCATCTGATGCCAGGCTTCGTCCTGCCCGAAGGAGGGGCGGAAGACCAGATGATACTGGTTTTCGAGCTGCTCTCCGACGGTTTGGTAGAGAGCCAGCAGGTCCTCGGGCCGGGCCGCGGCGAAAAAGCGCCCGCCGGTCGCCTCGGCCAGCTCGCGGAGGACGGCCGTTGTCGACGGTTCCCCGAAGCCGACGGTGAACACGGCCACGCCCTCGGCTTTAGCCCCGGCAACGGCTTCGGCCAGGGTCGTCCGGCTCCGGGTATCCTTTCCGTCGCTGAGAACGATCAAGGCCAGGCGTTTGGCCGTAGCTTTCTTGATCTCGGCCAGACCCGGCGCCGATCGCGTCGAAGAGAACGGTATTGTTGCCCGCGGGGATCGCCCGGACCGCCGTGTCGGCCGCGGCCCGGTCCTTTGTCCAGGGGATGATCGAGGCTGATGCGTTCATCGAAGGTGACGATGCCGATTTCGTCGTCGTCGGTCAACCGGCGGATAAAGCCGGCGGCGGCCTCCCGGGCCGGCTGATCGCGGCGGCTGATGCTGCCGCTCCGGTCGAACAGCAGGACGACGGCCATGGACTCGCCGCCCTGGAGGACCGAACGGAGCGAATCGACGGGCTGAGGGGCGCCGTCGCAGGCCACCGAGATTTCCCGGTCGGTCAGACCGATGACGGACGCCCCGATCGGTCGGTGATGGAAAGATAAACATGGATTTCGGGAAGGCCGCCGACGTCGACCCGCTGGATGGAAACACGCGGCGCGGGCCCGGCCGTTCGCCGGACCGGGAAAAGACGGATGCGAAGGGAAAGCGCCCGGTCGCCGAAAGGACGGACCGAGGCCAACGGCCGTCGGAAGACGCTCATGATGACCCGGAAGGGCGGAATCCGGACGGTATCGGACGAGACGGACGGTCGCGCCGTTTTTAGCGTCTTTGAACAGGGCGAGGACGACGGTGATGTTGTCGTCCCCGCCTTCTTTTTTGGCGGCCTCGATGAGCGCCCGGCAGGCGGTCCCGGGCTCGGCCTGCTTTGGCAGGATCTTGACGATCTTTTTTTCCGGGAACGAGCGCATGCAGTCCGTCCGTGCAGAAAAGAGAAGGTCGTCGGCCTCCGGGTGGACGTCGAAGAGATCCACCTGGACGGCTTCGACATACCCCAGCGACCGGGTGATCATGGAACGGAACGGCGACCGCCGGATTTCCTGCTCGCTGAGGAGCTTGCGGCGCCGCTGTTCCCAAGCCCAGGAATGGTCCTCGGTCAATTGGCGCAGGTCGCCGTCGCGGAAGAGATAGGCCCGGCTGTCGCCGACGTTGCCGACGGCCATCCGTTCCCCCTTGCCGACGGCGGCCGTGAGCGTCGTCCCCATCCCCGCAAAGGCGGGATCCCGGGCGGCGCGCTCGAAAATCAGCCGGTTGACCTTCTGGAAGGCTTCGTCGAGCCGGTGCCGCGGGTTCGATCCCGTTCGTGTTCCGGATTTCCTCCCGGAGGATTTGGACGGCCATGGCGCTGGCGACCGAACCGGCGGCATGGCCGCCGATCCCGTCGGCAACCGCCAGGAGGAACGAACCGGGCCCGCCGCCCGCCGGTCCGATGGAGAGGTCGAGGCAGATGAAATTGTCTTCGTTGACGTCGCGGACACAGCCGGCGTCGCTCAGTCCGAACGCTTCGATCCGCGGGACCACCAAACCTCGCTTCCGCCGCGTCAGCTCTTCTTGAACAGGAGGACGGTCCGTCCGAGCTTCGATCAGGGCCCCGTTCTGGATGATCGTCGGACCGCTGATGGGGATCCCGTTGATCCGGGTCGGATTCGTCGCGCTTTCGTTGGCGAGGGAAAATTCTTTCTTGGCGTTGTCGTAATAAATGGACGGCGTGTTCCTTGGAAACCGTCTCGTCATTCAGCTCGACGTCGTTTTTCTCGGTCCCGGGCCGGCCGATCGTCGTCACCTGCTGATGGAGAGGGAATTCCTTGCCCTTGTCGGGTCCCTTGTCGACGATGATGTCGGCCCCGAGGCTGACATAGACCTGGGTTTTCCCGCCGCCATGGGCACGGGAGCGGCCGGGGGCACGGCGATCCGGGTGGTTTTGGACGGGTCAACCGGCGGGGCGGCCGGACCGGCCGGAGCCGGCCGGATCGTCGCTTCGGGGGCGGCCTGTTTCTTCGGCTTTGTCAGAAGGGTGATGAAAATGATCAGGAGAAAAACGAAAGCGGCGCCGGCGCCGATCAGGAGGTAGAGCGTCGTCTCTGGACATTCCGGGGCTGGTGCGGGAAAGCTCTTTCATGATCGGGACATTGGCCTGGGCCGGATCCTGGATGATGACGCCGGTGACCTTGAAATTGCGGCTGACGGGGGGAAGGTCGTTGGTCCGGATCGTCAAGGGTTGGGGCAGCTCTCGTCCAGAATGGTGTAAACGCCCGCGGGTCGTTCCGGCGGGATTGGGAGCGACCGCTGGACCTGTCCAACGATCGTCACGGTCGTATTCCAATACCGGGCCGGATTGCCGAGGATATCGATGATCCACGTCTCTTGGGCGGCGGCGGAGGCGGTCAAAACCAGAGAAAGCCCGACCAGGGCCAAAATGCATAAGTCCTTTTTCTCATCATGGTCCTCCTCTCCACAAATTTGCCCTTATGCTATCCGCAAAAATTCCCTTTGTCAACGAAACGGCCCGGCCGTCCGCAGCCATAAAACCGTTCCGGAAAAAGAGCGGCAACCCCCCGGCTCAGCGCCGGGCGAGGCGCAGGTCCCCGTACATCCGCTTCGCTTCGCCCGTGGCGACGAGACCACCGTTTTCCAGGGCAAAGACATAGACAAACTCCCAGCGATTACCGCCGATCCGTTCGAACCGGACGGTGACCCGGTCCGGCCCCGTAGCTTCCCACGTTCCATTGATAACGCGGACAAGGTTGCGGGCGGCCGCCGGGGCGTTCGGGAGTCGCGGGACTTCCATCCGGGACGTTCCGTCCGCCCGGAGAAGGAGCCGGATCGGCGGCGCCGGTTCGAGCCGTTCGTAGTCGCCGATAAAGCGTTCGTCCGGTCCATGCGTCAGAGCCGGTTCGGTTTTGCCGAGCTGGGCGGCCAAATCGCCAGGAAGAGTTTTAGCGAAATAGATCCGCCGGACATCTCCAAACGGGATCGATTCCCCGTTTTCGAATTCGAAAATCCTCTGCGTGGAGCTGAAGCTGACGATCCGGCCGGGGGTCAAGACGGTGTTGTTTTTGAGGAAGACATGGAGATCGTTGGATTGAATCCGGTCCCGCTCATTGGGAAAGTTCCACCCGTCGTCCACGAAATTGATCATCCAAGTGTCCCGGAGCGGGATTTCGCCGTTGTAGGTCGTTTTGATAACGGGACGGGAGGAGGAGATGCCGATGATCTGGTCGATGATCCGCACACCGCCGCCGCTCCAGATCGCAATTTCTCCGGCCCGGAGCGTCTGGGCGATCGAAGGCCCCGGAACCGGTTCGGTTTTCCCGAGCTGGGCGGCCAGGCTGCCGGGAAGAGCTTTGGCGAAATAGATCCTCCGGATGTCACCGATCGGGATCGATTCCCCATTTTCGAACTCAAAAACCCTCTGGGTGGAGCTGAAACTGATCAACCGGCCCGGGGTCACGACGGTGTTGTTTTTCAGGAAGACATGGAGATCGTTGGATTGGATCCGGTCCCGCTCATTGGGAAAATTCCAGCCATCGTCGACACAATTGATCATCCAGGTGTCCCGGAGCGGGATTTCGCCGTTGTCGGCCGTCTTGATAACGGGACGGGATGAGGAGATGCCGATGATCTGGTCGATGATCCTCACACCGCCGCCGCTGTAAATTGCGATTTCTCCGGCCCGGAGCGTCTGAGCGGCGGAAGCGCCGACCGCCAGGACAAGGATTGCCGCGAAAAGAAAAGCCCAACGTTTTTGGTTCATAGGATCCTCCCAGGGGGTTTAAGTGATCCTATTATAACAGAATCCGGGAGGGGGAAAAAGAGAAGCCGCTCAATCGGGTTTTTAACCTGCATTATTCATAAAAATTCTTATGATTAAAATAATTTCTTTGTTTTCATTAAGATACAAAATCTGAGTTTTTACCCTTTGGGCGACGCTTTGCTCACTCCATGAGCCGAAGCAAGTCCCTCACGAGCCTTGCGAGTCGGGGCGAGTCGATATGACCCCATCTGCTTCGTTGCGAAGGGTTCGCAGTGCGACTAGCACGGCTTCACCCTCCGCGTCTTGCATCTGGGGCCATCTCGGCTCGTGAATAATGCAGGTTAGGAAGCCCCGAGAAGGGCAACGCCCGCTCGTCCAGGAACCAGTGGGCCGGACGGCCGATGATCCAATGCCGGTTGAACGGGTCATACGAGCCGACCAGGCGCCGGCCCATCTTGAGATCGAAATAGAGCCGGCCGTTTTCGAGATTGCGTTCGACCCGAGGCCGGAGACGAACGGGAACGAGAGGCCGAAATCCGCCCCATCGAGCCACAAATTCATAAACGGGATCGATGACGTGCCGGCCGACAAGGTCGGGGATTTCCTTGAATCCGTCGCGAAGGCCGACCCATCTTCTCCAGCGGCGGTTTTGCACTCTGAAGCGGCGCACATCGCCCTCGAAATTCGAACCGTAAGCCCGAACCCCGGCTTCGAAGACCTCCCGGGCCGTTTCATACAAGGCCGCATCCAGCCGGTTGTCGTCTTCGATCCGGCGCAGCACTGCCTGTGGAAAGGCGTCGAGGGGCGGTCGCCGGCGGCCGACGTTTCTGACCTTGTAGAAGGGCATCCGCCAGCCGAAGGCCGTTTGATAAAGGAGCATGCTTTCATCAAACCGCTCCATCAGTCCGACCGCGGCGCAGGCTCGGAGATTTTTCCGGGCGCGGTCAAGCATTTCATCTGGCGACAAGGCTTGATCGGGGTTCCGAGGCCCGGCCAGAAGCCGAGTCTGGATGTTGGGCTCGACGCAAGCCGCGTAATGGTCGAGAAAACCGGGATCATCGGGGGAAAGCCTCTTCTCTTTGCCGAAATAATAGTGAGAGATTGCCCGATTGACCGGCTCCCGGAGCATTGTGAAATAGGACATCGGAAGGGACAAGGCTTCATGGAGGCCGTATTCGATATGGGTGCCGTGAATCAGCCGGATTTTAGCTCTGGCGGCGTCGGGATGGCTGTCCCAACGCGCTTTGGCCTGCTCCAGCGAGTGGGGATACCAGATGTCGTCGGAGCTCCTCATACCGGAAAAAAGGCCGGCGGCGTTCAATATCCTGTCGAAGATTCCGACACCGCGCTCTCCTCTTTCCTTTTGAGAGAATCGGGAAAACATCGTCGTATGGATTTCATCCCGGGAATAGAGACGTCGCAAAGCGCTGAAGGCAATGCTCTGCCCCCCGGTTTTAGGGATATGAAGAAAGAGGATCAATATCTAGGAATATGTCGGGCCCGAAACACAACCATAGGGATCGGAGGATGATCCGCTGGTTCCGACCATGCAATAATAGAAAACAGATGTCCCGTTGATGCAATCTCCATAGGTTCCGGAAGCGGACCCGCCGGGAACGCAACTTCCCGATCCTCCGGCCGTATTCCCCGAATTGCAGGACCGGCCCGCAAAAGTCCCCATCCCGCAGGTATCCACGTGAGACGTACCGGATCCGGAAAGGCAGGCCCGGCGGCTGCCACCTTCGGCGCGGATCGCCCGGACTCCCAACTCGATCAGAGATGGTTTCTGGTAATGCATGGACTTCTCCTTCTTCAGCGGGGACATTCCGGAAACCGGAAGGACATCATTATCTTGGATCGATTAGACTACCAAGAAAATGAAAAGTCAATCACCGTGACGATCCCTCTCTCTTCCCTTGACCCCGGCCGGGGTCCTGCATACAATCCGGGCCATGAACCTGACCCTTCTGGACTGGCTCATCGTGGCCGCGGTCTTCGTCTTCATCGTCGCCGTGGTCCTCTCGTCCAAAAGCCTGATGCGGAGCGTCTCCGACTTCCTGGCCGCGGGCCGGACCGGCGGCCGCTACCTGATCAGCCTCTCCCAGGGCACGGCGGCCTTGGGGGCGATCACCATCGTCGGGATGCTGGAGATGAACTTCATCGCCGGCTTCAACCTCCGCTGGTGGGAGATGATGATGACCGTCGTCCTGGTGGCCATCAGCGTTTCGGGCTGGGTCCTCTACCGCTTCCGCCGGACCCGGTGCCTGACCATGGCCCAGTTTTTCGAGGTCCGCTACAGCCGGCGCTTCCGCATCTTCGCCGGCGGCCTGGCCTTCTTGGCCGGGCTGATCAACTTCGGCATCTTTCCGGCCGTCAGCGCCCGCTTCTTCATCTATTTCTGCGGCCTGCCCCAAACGTTTTCTCTTTTCGGCCTGAACGTCTCGACGTTCGCCCTGGTCATGATCGTGATCATCGCCGTCCCTCTCTATTTCGTCTTCTCGGGCGGCCAGATCGCGGTCATGATCACGGATTTTCTCCAGGGCATTTTCACCAACGTCGTTTTCCTCGTCATGATCGTCGTCCTGATGCTGAAAGTCGATTGGAGCCACATCCTGGCCGCCGTCAGCCAGGCCCCGGCCGACGCTTCGCTCGTCAACCCGTTCCGGACCGGAAGCACCCAGGACTACAACTTCTGGTATTTCCTCATTGGGATGGTCGGGGTCATTTACGGCAAGCTCTCCTGGCAAGGCACCCAGGCCTACAACGCTTCGGCCAAAAGCGCCCACGAAGCCAAGATGGGCGACGTCCTGATGAACTGGCGGAACATCCCCCAATGGGGGCTCTTTCTGGTCTTCGTCCCGATCGTCGCTTACACCGTCCTCCACCATCCGGATTTCGCCGCCACCGCCGCTTCCGTCCAGCCGGTTCTGGACGGCCTGAGCAATCAAGCCCTCCGGAGCCAGTTGACCGTGCCGGTGGTCCTGTCGAAGATCCTGCCGGTGGGCTTGATGGGGGCGTTCGCCGCGGTCATGCTCTCGGCCGCCATCGCCTGCCACGAAACCTACCTCCATTCCTGGGGCAGCATCTTCATCCAGGACGTGATCATGCCCCTTCGCAAGCGGCCGTTCGAATCGAAAGCCCACCTCCGCTACCTCAAGCTCTCGATTCTGGGCGTGGCCGCGTTCATCTTCGTCTTCAGCCTGCTGTTCCAGCAGAGCGAATACATCTTTCTGTTTTTTGCCGTGACGGGGGCGATCTTCGCCGGCGGAAGCGGAGCGGTCATCATCGGCGGCCTGTACTGGAAACGGGGAACCACGGCCGCGGCCTGGTCGGCCATGCTCACCGGGATGACGACCTCCGTCGGGGGCATCATCGTCGGCCAAATATGGCCCGATTTTCCCGTCAACGGCCAGATGTTCTGGGGCCTGGCGATGCTGCTTTCGAGCCTTGTCTACGTCGGCGTGTCGCTCCTGACCGGCCGGGGCCGAAAGTCCTTCGATATGGATCGGCTGCTGCGGCGCGGAGTTTATCTGGTCAAGGAGGAGTATACGGTCGCCTCGACCGCTCCCGAGCGGGGCTGGAAGGTCCTCGGGATGGGCAAGGAATTCACGCCCTTTGACCGGGTCATCTATTTCGCCACCTATATCTGGACCTTTTCCTGGGTGGTCGTCTTCGTCGTCGGGACGGCTTTGAACCTGACCCGCCAGGTCGGGACTGAAACCTGGCTGGCTTTCTGGAAAACATACACCTGGATTTACCTTATCGTTTCGGCCGTCGTCGTGGTGTGGTTTTCGACCGGCGGGATCATCGACTTGAAGAAGATGGTCCGAACCCTTCGAACGATGACCCGGGACCATTCCGACACCGGATTCGTCTCGAGCTCGAAATGACGCACTATGGGCATTTTCGGGAAGACGGCCGGGAGTACCTCATCACCGATGTCCGCACGCCCAGCCCCTGGATCAATTACCTCTACAACGGGCGCTACTTCACCTTCGTTTCGGGGAACGGCGGCGGGATGAGCTATTACCGCAGCCCCCTTCATGGCCGCATCACCCGCTACCGGATCAACGACGTCCCCCCCGACCGGCCGGGGAAATATCTCTACGTCCGGGACCAAGACACGGGATCCTTTTGGAGCTTGACCTGGCAGCCGGTCGGCCGGAACGCGGAAGGTTACCGCGTCGCCCACGGATTCGGCTATACCCGGGCGGAATCCGAGGTCGAAGGGATCGCCGCTTCGGTCGTTTTCTTCGTTCCACCCGACGACGACCGGGAGATTTGGGCGGTGTCGCTCCGAAACCGCTCCGGTCGGACGAGGCACCTGTCGCTCACCGGTTACGTCGAGCTGGCTCTCGGCCACGCTCTTGTCGACCTCATCAATCAGTGCGACGATCAGCATTTCAACCGGGTGTGTTTCGACGCAACGAACAACGCGCTGCTTGCGACAAAAACCTACTGGGTGACCGAAACCCGGGGAACCCAGCACCAGGAAAATAAGGAATGGGACCAGTGGGCCTACTTCACGGTCAATCGCCCTGTTACCGGATTCGAGACGCTCCGGGAGCGGTTCCTCGGGCCATACGGGAATGAATCCCATCCTCTGGCCGTCGAAACGGGCCGGCTATCCTCGAAGGAAACCGATTATGGAAACGCCGTCGGCGCCCTCCAATGCGAAATCGAGCTGGCTCCCGGCGAGACAAAGGACGTGATTTTTTCCCTCGGTGTGATTCCGAAGGCGGAGATGTCCGCCCGAAAAGACCAAACGCTGGCCCGCTACCGCACAACGGCCGAAGTCGAAACGGCTTTGGAGTCGGTCGGGAAAGAGTGGGATGTGTTCTTCGCCCGGACAAAAGCGGAAACGCCCGAACCCGGGATGAACGTCTTCCTGAATTATTGGATCCCCTACCAGGCCAAAGTCGCTTTCGATGTCGGCCGGGTCGCGAGCTACTATTACTGGGGCATCGGCCGCGGTTTCGGCTTCCGCGATACAGCCCAAGACACGATCGCCGTCGTCATCGCCGACCCGGCCAAGGCCGCCGAAAGAATCGGCCTACTGGCCCGGCAAATGCGGCGGGACGGGCATGTGTACCACCATTTCTACGGCGACGGACAGGGGGAATTCACGAAGCATTGCGACGACCCCCTGTGGTTGATTCTGGCCGTGGACGAATATCTGAAGGAAACCGGAGATTTCGTCGTTTTGGACCGGGTCGAAACGTTTCTGGACGGTCCGCCCGGCACGATCCTCGATCATCTGCTCGCGGTTGTCGATTTCGCCCGGACCAACGTCGGGAAACACGGCCTGCCGGTCTTCGGCCGGGGCGATTGGAACGACACCCTGGATTATATCGGCGGAGCCGACGGCGGGGAGAGCGTCTGGGGCGGGATGTTCTATGCAGCTATGCTCGACCGTCTCGCCTCGTTCCTCGAATTCCGCGGCGGCCCCGCGGCAACGCATCTCGACAAAGTCCGAGCGGTCCGCGACGCGTTCCGGAAGGCCGTGGAGGAAAATGCCTGGGACGGGGACTGGTACATCCGGGCCATCGGGGAAAACGACCGCCGGATCGGCTCGGCCGAAAACGCGTCCGGAAAAATCTTCATCAACGCCCAGAGCTGGGCCGTGCTGGCCGGCCTTCCCGACCGATCGCGCCTGGTCCGGGCGATGGACAGCGCCCACGAGCTTCTCGGCTGCGCCTTCGGGCCGAAGATCTGCGCTCCCGCTTTCCGGGAGATCGACCCAAAAATCGGCCTGATCACCCGCTGCGTCCGGGGAAAAAAGGAAAACGGAGCGGTCTTCTGCCATCCCGTCCCCTGGCTGATCCAGGCGGATTGCCTTTTGGGCCGGGGCGGCCGGGCGACAGATATCTTCCGCACCCTTCTTCCCGACCGGGTCGATTCCGATACCTTCTTCGCCGAGCCGTATGTCTTTTCCCAGTACATCACCAGCGACGAGCACGAATCGCCCGGACGGGCCAGCCATTCCTGGCAGACGGGCACTGCCGCCTGGATGTACCGGGTCGCCTACGATTGGATCCTGGGTGTCCGCCCGACATATGGCGGGCTCATGATCGATCCTTGCGTTCCGGCCGGATGGCGGTCATTTAAAGTCGAGCGCGTTTTCCGCGGCTGCCGTTACCGGATCGAAATCTCGAATCCCGGACGGCAAGGAATCCGGCGTTTCGGAAATCACCGTCGACGGCCGGAAAATCGCGGGAAACATCCTCCCCACTCTCCGACGCGCCGGAATGCCGCGTAACCGTCCGGATGTAGTCGATTATCCTTTTAAATTATCTCCAGAGCATCTTTCCCCGGGAGCTTCGGGAACGGGGCGTGGGGCTCGGTCTGATACCAGAAGGCGACCGAGGCGATATCGTCCTGGAGCGGCAGGTAGCGGCCGCCCGAACGCCAGCCCAGGGCCTGGATCGTCACCTTTAAATCCTTCTCGAATCGGATCGGATCGGTGATATGCCAGCGGTACAACCCGAACCGCTGCATCACGTCGTAATGGCCGTCGCCCCGAATGACCTGAGAGAGCCCGGTGTAGGGCGTGGAGAACTCGGTGTACTGGACCGTGCCGTCCGGCCGCTTGCTGTCGAAGTCATAGGAGCCGCAGAAATAATCCTCGGTCCCCGTCCCGGCGATCGTCGGGAACTCCTTGTCTCCGTCCAGGAAGAACTTGATTTCGCCCTCGCCCCACCAGCCGTTGTTGTGAACGCCCCAGGCCATGTATGTCCCGACGTAATGGCCCCAACCCTTCACCCCGTCGAGGATCGTGTACACGTCTTTATAGGGAAGGGGATTGACCCGGCGGAATTGGGCGTGGAAATAGGCCGCGTCTGCGGGGACGGGGCCGAGGGTGTAATTGACCTGGTAGTAGATCGTGAACGGGTCGTCGGCGATATTTTCCAGGGTGATCTTGAATCCCTTGCGGAACGGCATTTCCCAGTAGCAGTTAAAGGCGCTGCCCGGATTGACGCAGACGGCCAGGGAAGAGATCTGGGCGTAGCGGCCCCAGCCGGAGGCAAAGAAATCGCCGATCGGGCATTCGATGGAAGGCTCAGTCTCGCCGTCCCAATAAAACCGGATGATGGCCCAGCGCCAGTTGCCGGCAGGCGTAGCCCAGATCTGCTGGATGGCTCCCTCGCCTTTGACATCGGCCATGACAAACGTCTCTTTAGGTTGGATCCGAACGTAGGGGGACACCTTCCAGCCCTGGCCGAGATCCCGGGCCGCTTTCAGCGCCGGCCCGTCCGTCGACATGCCGGCCTTGCCCTTCTCCCCGGTGAAGTTCTCCGGAGAAATCGAGCGGGATTGGGACTTGGACAGGCGGCTGAGATTTCCCAGGTTCATTCCCAGGCCGTTGAATTCTTTTTCCTGGGCCATGGACGCGGGAAGAAAAACGGCGGCCGCCAGAAGGACAACGCCGAACAGGATGGTTGAACGCTTCATAAGGGCCTCCCTCGCAATGGATATCCCCCTTTTATATGCGGAGGACGTAAAAAGTCAAATTAACCTGCATTATTCACGAGTCGAGATGGCTGCGGATGCAAGGCGCGGAGGGTGATGCTGTGCTAGTCGCACTGCGAACCCTTCGCAACGAAGCAGACGCTGCCATATCGGCTCGCCCGAAGGGTAAAAACTCAGATTTTGTATCTTATTAAAAAAAAATGAATATTATTATCATTAGAATTTTTATGAATAATGTAGGTTAAAATACTCGCAAATTGACCTCCCCCGCGAGGCTGTGATATAAGGCGAGTCTGTCTGATCCGACGTCCTTTGATATAAAAGGAGATCGTCATGGATTCTTTTTTGGAAAGCGCGACGAGATTCGTCGATTCTGCTGCGACCAACATCTGGTCAATCCTCCTGTTCTTCCTCCTGGGCATCGGCCTGCTCCTCTCCATCCGGACCGGATTCATCCAGTTCCGGAAGCTCGGCGAGGGTTTCAAGATGATGTTCGCCGGACTCTTCCATAAAAATGCCAAGGGGAAAAAGAGGGAAGGCGACTTGTCGCCCTTCCAGGCCCTCTCGACCGCCCTGGCCGCGACCGTCGGCAACGGCAACATCGGAGGCGTGGCCACCGCCCTGGTCATGGGCGGTCCCGGAGCCGTCTTCTGGCTCTGGGTTTGCGGCTTCCTCGGGATGGCCACCAAGTATTCAGAGGCCCTCCTCGGCGTGAAGTACCGGGAAAAAGCCGTCGACGGATCCATCGCCGGCGGGCCGATGTACTACATCAAGAACGGCCTGAGCAATAAAAAGCTGGCCGCCGTTCTCGCTCCGGCCTTCGCAATTTGCGGGGCCCTGGCCACCCTCTTCGGCACGGGCAACATGATGCAGGCCAACCAGATCGCTCTCTCGGTCAACAGCCAGTTCGGCATCCCCAAGATCGTTTCGGCCATCGTGATCACCTTCTTCGTCTCCGTCGTCATCATCGGCGGGATAAAACGGATCGGAGCCGTCGCCGAAGTCATCGTCCCCTTGATGATTTTCCTTTATCTATTCGTCGGGCTGATCGTCATCCTGACCCACATTTCCGTCATCCCGAGCGTTTTTGCCCTGATTTTCAAGAGCGCCTTCACGCCTTACGCCGCCGCCGGCGGGGCCATCGGCTATACCGTCAAGTCGGCCCTTCAGTTCGGCTTCCGCCGCGGCCTGTTGACCAACGAAGCCGGATTAGGCAGCGCTCCCATCGCCCACGCCGCCGCCCAGACCAAGTCCCCGGTTCACCAGGGAATTTTGGGCATTGCCGAAGTTTTTGTCGACACAATCGTCGTCTGCTCCTTCACGGCGATCATCAACCTCTCGACCGGCCTTTGGGACAAAGGATTCAACGGCACGGAACTCACGGCCGAATCCTTCAAGTCCGTGACCGGCGTCTTCGGGAGCAGCACGGTCGCCCTGGCTTCCTTCTTCTTCGGCTACACGACCCTGATCGGCTGGTATTATTACGGAGAGCAGTGCATGGAATTCCTTTTCGGGTCGAAAATCACCTTGCCTTACCGGCTGATTTACGTCTCCCTTTGTTTCATCGGAGCGATCGTCTCCCTGGAATTGGTCTTCTACATCGGGGACATCGCGAATGCCCTGATGGCCATCCCCAACTTGATCGGCCTGGGATTACTCTCCGGGGTTGTAGCAAAAACGACCAAGAGCTTCTTCAAAAAGTACAAAAAGCTCGAGGATTTCGACAAGGATCCAAATCCCTCGTTCTGAAGCTGATCGCGATTCAATCCGGCCGCCCCGAAACGCTGCAGCGAATCGGGGCGGCTTTTTTATTCGATCCTTTTTGTAGATAATGGGCCCCGAAAGGCGAAGACATGAAGCGTTATCCAAAAAATCCCATCCTGACCCGGGCGGACGTCCCCGACGTCCCTCCCTTTCTTTTAGACGTCAGCTCGGTCTTTAATCCCGGCGCCGTCCTCCGGCGGGATTCCGCCGCCGCCGGCGAAATCAGCCTTCTCCTCCGGGTTCAGGCCCGCTCCCGGGAAACGGCGATCGTTCCGGCTCACAGCGCCGACGGCGTCCATTTCCGGGTCGAGCCCAAGGTCATCCGCTTCGCCGGGATCGAAAAGGTCAAGGGCCGTGTTCACCACGTCTACGATCCCCGGATCACCTGGATCGACGGCGTTTATTACATCATGTTGGCCATGGATATGGACGACACGTGCCGCCTCGGCCTGGCCAAAACCGTCGATTTCGAGACGTTCGAATTCTGCGGCGTGGTTTCCGGGGACGACAACCGAAACGGCGTCCTCTTTCCGGAGAAGATCAATGGATTCTGGCTCCGTCTGGACCGGCCGAACAAGGCCCGCCATGCCGGGGGGCCGGCCTCGGGGAGCACCATCTGGCTCTCGGCCTCAAACGACCTCCTTCATTGGGAGCCGGTCGAGCCGTTGATCGACGGCCGGTTCCATTACTGGGACGAGTTCATCGGCGCCGGCCCCCCTCCCCTGAAGACGCGGAAGGGCTGGCTCCAGATCTACCACGGCGTGGCCGGCCACTTCGGCAGCGCCAGCGTCTACCAGGCCGGGGTCTTCCTCCTCGACCTCAAGGATCCGACCAAGGTCCTGGGCCGCTGCCGATATAATATCCTCGAGCCGCGGGAAAATTACGAGCTCGCCGGCCAGGTTCCCAATGTCGTCTTCCCCAGCGGCCTCGTCGCCTCGAACGTCGACGAAGAAGGCTTCGCCCGGGATGTCGGGGAAATCAAGATCTACTACGGCGCGGCCGACACGTCGGTCGGCCTGGCCAAAACCACGGTCGGGGAGCTTTTGCAGGCCTGCGCCGAAGGGCCCATCCCGTGAAGCCGGCGGCCGCCCCGGAGGCGGGCGCCAACTCCCGGGAGCGGGTGTCCCGGGCCATCCGATTCCGCCGCCCGGACCGGGTCCCCGTCTCTCACGCCGTCCTCCCCGCCGCCCAGCTCAAGTATGGCTCCGCCCTGAACGACATCCTGGCCGAATTCCGGGACGATTTCGGCTGGGATTACCAGGACGACATCCCCCTTGAGGAATTCTCCCCGCAGTACCGGCCGGGATTGAACCGGGACGCTTTTGGGACGCTGTGGCGGGTCGAATGGCCGGGGATCTGCGGAATCCCGGTCGAGGGAGCCGTCCCCGACCTGGACGGGTATTCCCCGGCCGTCTGGCCGAAGGAAATGCCCGTCGGGCCGGGATCCCGGCGCCAGTACGGCGGCCACATGCTCGGCCCCGATGACCGCTGGTATTCCCGCGGCGGCTGGTTCATCTTCTTCGAACAGCTCCAGCAGATGCGGGGCATGGAAAATTTCTTCCTGGACCTGGCCGTCGAATCCGCGGCCCTGGTCCGGTTGATGGACGGTCTCCTGGAATTCAATCTCCGCTGGATCGACCGATTCGCCGCTCTGCCCTACGACGGCCTTCACTTCGGCGACGACTGGGGCGGCCAGACCAGTCTCCTCATCCGGCCGGCTCAGTGGCGGCGGCTGTTCAAGCCCCGCTACGCCGAGATGTTCCGCCGGGTCCGGGAAGCGGGCAAGGACGTCTGGTTCCATAGCGACGGATTCATCAACGACATCGCCGGCGACCTGGTCGAAATCGGGGTGGACGTGCTCAACTTCCAGGTCGCCGTCACCGGGCACGACTGGGCGGCCCGCAACCTCCGCGGCCGGGTCGCCGTCCGGACGGACATCGACCGCCAGCGCGTCCTGCCCTTCGGCGCGCCGGCCGACGTCCGGGACGAAGTCGCCCGGACGTTTGCCTCCTGCGGCACGGCCGACGGGCGGCTTGATCGCCTGCGGGGAAGTCGGGCCCGATGTGCCGCTCCCAAACATCCGGGCGATGTACGAGGCCTTCCGCGAATTCGGCGGTTGACACGGACCCGGATTTGGCCTATACTCTAATTTGAAATGATTACAAATGTGAACGCATTGAGGGACGTCCTGGCGGGCCGGGGCATCAAGCCGACCTTTCAGCGGCTGACCGTCCTCGGCGGCCGTCACGGAAAACCGGTCCCATATGACGATCCGCGGCCTCCACGTCCTCCTGGTGAAAAAAATCCCGACGCTGTCCAAGACCACCCTCTACAACACCCTGGAGCTGTTTGCGGCCAAAGGCCTGGTCCGGGCCCTGACGATCGACCCGGGCGAAGCCCGGTACGACGGCGTCATCGCGCCCCATCATCATTTTTTTTGCTCCGGCTGCGGCCGCATCCTTGACCTCGAAATCTCCTGCCCCACCGGACGGGCCGGGGAGCTCCACGGCCACCGGATCGACGAAGTCCACGGTTATTTCAAGGGCGTTTGCCGCGATTGCCTGAGCGAAAGCCGGCCCGACCGACCGCCCCGAATCGCGAAAACAACATTCCACCCAAAGAAGGAGAGCCCCCCATGCCTAAGGCCACCGAACGTCTCCAGGTCTTCCGTTGCCCGATCTGCGGCAACATCGTCGAAGTCCTCACCGCCGGCGGCGGCGAGCTCGTCTGCTGCGGCCAGCCGATGGAGCTCCTGACCGAGAACACGGTCGACGCGTCCCGGGAAAAGCACGTTCCGGTCATCGAAAAGACCGCGGACGGCTATCACGGTCAAGGTCGGCTCGGTCGCCCACCCGATGGAAGAGAAGCACTACATCGTCTGGATCGAGCTGATCGCCGACGGCAAGGCCTATCGGGAATTTCTCAAGCCCGGGCAGGCGCCCGAGGCGCGTTTCTGCGTCAAGGCCGAAAAGGTCGTCGGCCCGCGAATATTGCAACCTCCACGGCCTCTGGAAGGCCTGACATCTAAAGGAGACACCCATGCCGAAATCAATCAAAGGCACCCAGACCGAGAAAAACCTTCTGGCCGCGTTCGCCGGCGAATCCCAGGCCCGCAACCGCTACACGTATTTTGCCTCGGCGGCCAAGAAGGAAGGCTACGAGCAGATCTCCGCGATCTTCCTCGAGACCGCGGAAAACGAGAAGGAGCACGCCAAGCGGTTCTTCAAGTTCCTCGAGGGCGGGGCGGTCGAGATCACGGCCACGTATCCGGCCGGAATCATCGGCGACACCGCCGAGCAATCTCCAGGCTGCGGCCGACGGCGAGCTGGAAGAATGGTCGATGATCTATAAAGATTTCGCCGGAACCGCGGAAAAAGAAGGCTTTCTCGAGGTCGCGACCGCTTCAAGATGATCGCCAAGGTCGAAAAGGAGCACGAAGCCCGCTACCGGAAGCTCTGGGCCAACGTGCCGGCGGAAAGGTTTTTAAGAAAGACAGCCCGTCCGCTGGGTCTGCCGAAACTGCGGCTATGTCCACGAAGGTCCGGAAGCCCCGACTCAGTGCCCGGCCTGCCTCCATCCCCAGGCCTTCTCCGAGATCAAAGCCGGAAAATTACTTGAGATCAGTCGCCGCGAGAGCGATTCAGCGAGATATTGAATAAGAAGCGCCGGCCGTCCTATCACCCCCAAAGGCTCTTGGGATATTCGCCGGCCTCGACCAGCCTGGCCAGCTCCTCGATGACCCGGGGCCTGTCCTCCTTATAGGTCACGCCGAACCATCGGGCCGATCGTCGGAAGAACCCGGCAGGTGGCCGACCGCTCGCTGATCATCTGGTTGATGACGAGCGGGATGAAAAACTCGGCTTTCGGATCGGCGGCCTTTTTCCCCGAGGAATTGAACGAAAGGCCGACCGGGCATAATCGAAATACGTCGGGGTGAATCCCCAGAAATTCATGGATACCGTCTTCCCCGGCGGGACCGGGATATGATGACCGGATCCGTCCTGAAAGACGATCCCGAACTCGGTCCGCTCGACTGGGTCCGCTCGACGATGCCTTCAAGCATCCCGTCGGCGTCCACCTCGCAAACGCCCCGGGCGACCGCTCCGTGCTCCGAGAGCGTCCCCGCCAGGTCATAGCCGACCACGGAATACTCGGAATTCGCCGACGTCCGAACTTCCGGTCAGAATAATCGGCCATCATCCGGAAGGTTGTCTCCCGTAAAAATCGTCGGCGTTGATGACGGCGAACGGCTCCCGGACCTGGGCGGCCGCGGCCAGGACGGCGTGGGCCGTCCCCCAGGGCTTGGTCCGTTCCGGGGGAACGGCGAACCCAGGCGGCACATCGCCTCCGATTTCCTGGAAAACAAATCCGGTCTCGACCCGGTCCCCCAGCTTCGGCCAGGATGACGTCCCGGAAATCCCGTTCCATCTGCTTCTGGATGACGAAGACGCACCGGCCGAATCCCGAGCGCAGGGCGTCGAACAAGGAATAATCCATGATGGTTTCGCCGGACGGGCCGACGGGATCGACCTGCTTCAGACTGCCGTAGCGGCTTCCGATTCCGGCGGCCAGGATGACCAGGGTGGGTTTCATTCCGCTCCTCCCGAAAGCTCTTTTTATCATAAATGCCGGCTTTCAAGCCGATTTCCCACGAAGCAGGACTACCCGCGCAACGTCCGAGGGGCATTTTACGTATATAGGGATGAAGGCGAGGAACAGGAAGCGTTGACTTCCCCCTCAGCCGCGTGATAATGGATAGATGTCCCATGAAATGCCCGTCCTGCCAGTCGGACAACACTGCCGGATAGCCGGTACTGTTCCCGCTGCGCCACCCCTCTGCTCCGGACTCCCCCGACAGCCTCCCCGACGCCCGCAACTCCACGCCGGCTTCCGAAATCACCAAAACGCATGATCGCCTCGATTGACCGCCTGCAGCGGGGACAGGTGTTTGCCGGCCGGTATGAAGTCATCGAGGAGGTCGGCCGGGGCGGCATGGGCCGTGTTTACAAGGCCTTCGACCGGCAAATCAAGGAACCCGTCGCCCTCAAGCTTCTGAAGCCCGAGATCGGCTTCAACGAGAAAGCCGTCGAGCGGTTCAAAAACGAGCTCCGGTTCGCCCGCCGGATCGCCCATCCGCGGGTTTGCCGCCTGTATGACCTGGGCGAATCCGGCTTGACCCATTATCCTGACCATGGAATTCGTCGAGGGCGAAGACCTCAAGGCCTTCATCCGCCGGTCCGACCACTTGACGACTCCCAAGGCCATCGACATCGGCCGGCAGATCGCCGAAGGCTTGGCCGAAGCCCATCGCCTCGGCGTCGTCCATCGCGACCTCAAGCCCCAGAACGTGATGATCGACCGGGAGGGCAAGGCCAAGATCATGGATTTCGGGCTGGCCCGGTTCGCCGAAAGCGACGGCCTGACCGGATCCGGCTTGATGCTGGGAACGCCGGAATACATGTCTCCCGAGCAAGTCGACCTCAAGGAGGTCGACGCCCGGGTCGATCTCTACGCCCTCGGCATCATGCTCTACGAAATGGTCACGGGCCATGTCCCTTTCAAGGGGGAAACCCCCCTGGCCATGGCCATGAAGCAGAAAAGCGAACGGGCCACGCGATGCTCGGGAGACCAATCCCCTGGTCCCGGACTCGCTGATCGCGGTCATCCGGAAATGCCTGGAAAAAGACCCGCGACTCCGCTACCAGACGGCCGACGAGGTCATCGCCGCTTTGAACCTGGTCGAACAGGAGTTCCCCTCCTCCGTCCGGGAAATTTCCCGGGTGCAGGCCCGCGGCTCAAGTCTCTCCCTGCGCCGGCGCCGGCGGTTGAAATGGCTGATCGCCGCCCCGCTCGCCTTGGCCGCCCTGACCGTCGCCGGATTGCTCCTGACGAAAAATCGAGCCCCGGCCCCGGGCGGTTATCTCGTCAAGCCTCCCGCCTCCCCTGCGTCCGGCTCGGCATCCTCAACCCAAGTGATCGACGAAGCCGCCCGGGCGACCAAGGTGATCCTGGGATTCTTAGGATCGAAAGACCCCAGAAATCTCCAGGAAGTGGAACGGACGCTCGTCGACATGCAGAAATATCTTCCGGAAAAAGGCCCCAGCGTGGAAGCCTGGAACCAGGCCCGGGAGAAATTCAGCCGGGCCAGGGATTCGGCCCACACCTCCGGCTCCGTTCCCGAAATCCGGGGCGAGATGCAGCAGCTGATGGCCATGATCTCCGAGCGCGAATCCGCCCAGAAATCCAAAGATTCCATGAACGCGGCGAAACGTCAGGTCCAGAGCCGGCGGGGCAACGAAAATAACTTCCTCTTCCGGGTTGCCCTTTTCGAGGAGCGCAACGCCGACGACGCCTTCGCCAAGAACGACTATGCCGGAGCCCGGTCTCTCTACCGGCTTCTCGAGCGGATCTACCAAGCCGTTCCCAAGGGCGACTCGGCCGTCCGCGGCCTGGCGGCTCTGCGAGAAATCGTCGCCGCCCTGAAAGTGGAAAATCAGGCGATTCCGGCCGAACGGATCGATGCCTGGCTTGCTTCCTCGGCCGCGGAAATCGAAACCCAGGCCGAGGCGTTCGCCGCGGCCAAGGACCTGGAGAATGCCTGCGCGGCCTATACCCGGGCGGCGTTCCTCTTCCAAAAAATCAAAGACGCCGCCTAATCAGGTTCTTCACAAAAATCTTTTTTGTTCTCTTATTTCCGGTTCCCGCGAATCGGATACGGAGGCCGGACCGGCTTCTTGGCCGGCGATTTGGCCAATTCTTCCAGGGCGATCTTGATCGCCCGTTCCAGCTGCGGATCGCCTCCGGCGGCGACGGCCGCCGGATCCTGTTCGACCTCGACGTCCGGCGGAACGCCCTCGTTCTCGACGACCCAGCCGTCCTCCGTCCAGATGGCCAGGTTGGGAGCGGTGACCGAGCCGCCGTCCATTAAAACCGGGAAGCCAAGCGTTCCGACAAGCCCGCCCCAGGTTCGTTTCCCGACCAGCGGCCCGAGCTTGAACTTGCGGAACATCCAGGGGAGGAGGTCTCCGCCGGATCCGGCCGTTTCGTCGATGAGCATGATCTTGGGTCCCTGGATCGAGGCCCCGGGCGTCTCGAAATCCGCCCCGTAGCGCATGTTCCAGTAGCTGATCAAGGGCCGTTTCAAGTGATCGATGTAATAATCGGCGATCAACCCGCCGCCATTGAAGCGCTCGTCGACGATGATCGCCTCTTTATCGGCCTGGGGGTAGAAATACCGCTTAAAATAGGCGAATCCCTGGCTGGATGTGTTGGGAACATAAACATACGCGACCCGGCCGCCGGTGGCCTTGTCCACTTTCTTCAAGTTCCCTTCCACCCAATCGCGGTTGCGGAGGGCGGCTTCGTTGGCGATAGGGACCGCTCGGACGATCCGGGCTCCCCGGCCATCGGGCGACGGTCCGACTTTGAGCTCAACGAATTTTCCGGCCGTGTTTTCAAAGGCCTCATACAGGTTGTCGGCGGGGGCGCGAAGCTCCCGGCCCTCGACCTCGAGAAGATAATCGCCCTCGGCCACGCTCAGCCCGGGTTCGGTTAAGGGGGAGCGAAGGTCCGGATTCCAATTCAGGCCGCCGTAGATTTTTTTAATCCGGTATCGCCCGTTTTCCACGGCATAATCCGCCCCAAGCAGGCCGCCGGGAATGGAACGCGGTTCGACAAGCGTATCCCCGCCGCCGACCCGGTGGTGGCCGACGCCCAACTCGGAGAGCATCCACTGGAGCAGGCGGTTGAGGTCGGCCCGGCAGGACAGGTGGGGCAGGAAGACCTCGTATTTTTTCCGCATCGCCGCCCAATCGGCGCCGTGCATGTTGTCGGCATAGAAAAAGTCGCGATTGATCCGCCAGGCCTCCTGGAAAATCTGCGGCCATTCGTCCTGGGGGACGACCCTGACGTCGATCCCCTCCACGTTCAGGCGGCCTTGGCCCGGCGCCGGCTTTGGCTGGACGGCGGTGACGAAATAGGACCGGTTCGGAGTTTGGTAGAGGATCTTTTTCCGGTCGAAGGAGAGCGAAAATCCAGTCGCTCCGCTCAGGATGACTTCATCCTTCCGGGACTTGAAATCATAGCGATGGAGAAGGCCGCCGCCCGCGGCTGCCGGTGAGCCGATATCGGGGGGATTTTCGAGATAGTAGAGCTGGCCGGCTTCCCCGGCGGCCAGGTTTCCGTAGCTTCCGGCCGGGATCGGCAGGGGCACGATTCTCCGCTCGAGGCCTTCGAAGTCGATGATGACCGGAACCGGCCCGCCGGCGGCTTTCGACCCGGAGACCGTCTCGGTTTTTTCCGGACCGCCCTTTTCCTCGTCGCTTTCCCGGGCCAGGATGTTCGGCGTGTCCTTGGCCAGGGCGACGGCATAGATCGAGCTTGTCTGCCGGGAATCGAACTTCGACAAGTCGAACCACTGGTTGACCGGTCCGGCATCCGTCGAGGCGAAGAAGAACAGATACTTCCCGGCGGCATCGAAAACCGGCTGGAACGCATCGCTCAACCCGTCGGTCACCGGAGTGGATCGATCCTGGTCGACCGCGTAGACGAAGATCCGCTGGAAGTATGAGGCCGTGCCGAGAGTATAGGCCAGCCATTTTCCATCGGGGGACCAGGCCGGAGGGTTTTCCGGACCGGCGAGCTGGTAGTCCGATCCGATTTTCTTGACCGCCCCGGTTGAGAGATCGAGGACATAAAATGTCCGGGAATTGTCGTTGAAGGCGATTCTCTTTCCGTCCGGCGACCAAACCGGGGCCTCAAAGAAGCCGGAGCCGGTCAGCGGGTAGGCCCGAGCCGGGCCCTTTCCGTCTTGAGGCCTGACCTCGAGGGCGTATTCGCCGGAGGCATCGGTGAAATAGGCGATCGATTTCCCGTCGGGCGACCAAATCGGCGACCGGTCGTGGGCCCCGGTTGTCCGGGTCAGATTGCGCGCGTCGCCCTTCTCCGCCGGGACGGTGACGATCTCGCCGCGGAATTCGACGACGACCCGGGCCCCGGACGGGGAAAGACTGCCGCCCCGAATCCACCGCGCGCCCCGGGCGGTCCGTTCCCGAAGTTCCGGCGCGTCGGTCGCGAGGCCGATCCGAAGGCGGTTCGAGGCGCCGGAGACCGGGTCGAGAAGATGGAGGTATCCGGCCTGCTCGTAAATGATCTTCCCGTCCCCCGCCGAAGCGTTGAGAACCGGAAAATCCTCGTGGTGGGTCAGTTGCTTGACGGCTTTGGATTTCAAGTCGTAGCTGTAGATGTTGAATTCGCCGTCCCGGTCGGACCGGAAGTAGATCTTGTCGCCGATCCACATCGGGCCGGGATCGTTGCTGCGGCCTTCGGGCTGGGGGATTTTCTCATACGACAGATCGGCCAGGTCAATGATCCAAACGACGGAATGCGTCCCCCCTCGATAATGCTTCCACTGGAGGAAGGAATCCGAGAGAGGGTTGGTTGCGATCTTTTTCCCGTCGGGCGAAAGGGCCCCGCGGAAGGCGTTCGGGATCAGAAGCCTTTCGGGGAAGCCCCCTGCGACGGGCACGGTGAACAGCTGCTGATACCTTCCGGTAAAAACGGACCGGGCGGAGGTGAAAAGGATCGATTTTCCGTCCGGAGTGAAACCCTGAACGGTATCCACGCCGGGATGCCAGGTCAGGCGCCGGGGGACGCCGCCTGCGGCGGGAACAGTATAGATGTCGGCGTTCCCGTCGTAGCTTGCGGTGAACGCGATCAGCTCACCGTCAGGCGAGAAAGCGACGTTGGCTTCGACTCCCTGATCGGAGGTCAACCGGTGGACGTTTTTACCGTCCAGGTCGGCCGTCCAGAGGTCGTTGGCGTAATGGAACGCGATCCGGGTTTTCCCGACCGCGGGCTGGGTCAGCATCCGGGTGTCGCGCGTGTCGATCCCGAAGCCGAGGGTGACGCAGACGGCCAGAGCGGCCGCCGCGGCCGTAAACTTGTGAAGCATCATGGTCCTCCTCCTGTCCTATTTTCCGTTGTAGGGAACGCCGTTCTTGATCCAATCAGCCGCCGGCGCGCCCTTCAGGTAGTGGTCGAAGTATTCCATCAGCTTGATCGAATAATCGAGCTTATTGGGGTATTTCTGGGGATGATGGGGCTCGCCGCGGTATTGAAGGAAGATGCAGTCCTTCCCGAAGCGCCGGAGCGAGAGGTAGATTTCAATGGATTGGTACCAGGGGACCGCCCCGTCCTCGTCGCCGTGCATGAGAAGGAGCGGCGTCCGAACCCGGTCGGCGTAAAAGACCGGCGAATTTTCGATATAGAGATCGCGGGCCTCCCAGAGGGAGCCGCCGATGCGGCTCTGGTCCTGCTCGTACTGGAACTGGCGGGCGACTCCGGATTCCCACCGGATGCCGTTGTAGGCGCTGGTCATATTGCCGACCGGCGCGCCGGCGCAGGCCGCGGCGAAGATATCGGTCTGGGTGACGACGTAGGCGGTTTCGTAGCCGCTCCAGGAATGGCCGTGGAGGCCAAGCGCGTTGGGATCGGCTACGCCCATGTCGACAAGCTTCTGGACGCCGGGGACGAGGCACTTGACCGCCGAAAGCCCGGGACGGCCGACTTCGAACTTGACGTCCGGGAGAAACACGGCATAGCCGTGGCTGGCCCAGACGGGGAAGCAGGGCCGGTGGTTGACGACAATCTGGTTGAACTCGTAAAGGCGCTGGGACGAGAGCTCGTAGTAGTAGACCAGGACCGGGTAGCGCTTTCCCGGCTCGTCGCCGTCGGGCCGGATCAGAACGCCCTGGAGGGGTATGCCGTCGGCGCTCGTCCAATCGACCAGCTCCGCCTTCCCCCAGGCGAATTCGGAGATCTGAGGGTTGGCCTCGGAAATCTTGCGGGGAGAAGCAAACGCCGGGTCGGCGACCCAGAGGTCGGGAAATTCGTTGTAATCCTCCCGGGTGTAGAGGATCGATCCGGCGTTTTTCGCCGTCGCCCGGTAAGCAAATTTTTTCTTGTCTTCCAGGAGGCGCCGCACGCCGGGCGTCCCGAGGGTTGCGGCATAGAAGCCATGGTTTTTCCCGGCATTGTGATAGGAGGCGAGCAGGAGCTGTTCGCCTTTCCGAAAATATTTCTGTTCCGGGTCGAGGCGGAGGACCGTGAACGACCGGTTCTCTTTTCGTCCCTCCCCCGCCGTCACGTTGACCGGGACGCCGCCACGGCGGTCGGTCGCAAACATCCAGACGTCATAGTTGTCGTAGAGGAGAACGGCCGCATCGTTTTCCAGCCAGAGCGGCCAGCCGACGGCCGGCGGAGGCGCCGGATGATCGTCCCCTTCTTGATAGAACGCGACCGGCATGTCCTTGGTCAGGTTGCGGACGTCGCCCTTGTCGACGTCGAGGAGATGCCAATGCTTGTCCTCGAAATAGGCGACGTACCGGCCGTCCGGGGAGAGGAACGGCCGGCTTCCGGTATGAGAGAGGATTTTGCGCCGGGCTCCGGATTGAAGGTCGACGAGATAAACATCGTTGTATTCGCCGTCCCAGGTGATCTCCTTTTGATACGCCCTCCCGTCCGAACCGATCGCCACCTTGGGATTGTCGGGGATCAGGAGGTCGGCCATCTCCGGCGAGGCCAGGGGAACGAGACGTTTCTTGTCGAAATGAAAAACGGCGGTATATGTCCGGTTCTTCGTCCGGTTCCAATCTTTTTTCTGCTGGGAATTGATCAGCGGATCGTTCCAATGCCATACGTCAACTTCCCGCTTGTCCAGGATAGCCGCGAAATCGAACAGATCAACCGGCTTCGCGGCCGCGGCCGCCGCCGCGGGATTCGTCTCGCCGGAGTCCGGCCGGAGGCCGAGAAACAGCCGCTTCCCGTCGTCTGACCAGGTCAGCGCGGAAGCCAGCGGAATCGTCCAGCCGGCCGGAACAGACCCGCCGGCTTGGTCCGCTGCCGCCCGGATGTCGCCGTCCCAGAGAGCCAGCCCCGCAACACCGGGATCTTCCTTGTCTTTTTTCACCGCGGCCAGGAACGCCGCCCGAGAGGAATTTTTCGCCCAGGACGGAGCGGAGAAAGACGCGCTCGCTTTGCGGAGAAGCGCGGTTTCGGGGAAACCGTCCTTCCGAAGGTCGCGCACGTACATCCCGTTGGCTTCACCGTCGAGCGTCGAAAATACGTAGGCCAGGACCGTCGCCCGCGGGTCGAAGGAAAAAGCCAGGACATTTTCCAGCTTGAGCTCGGCTCCGGTCTCCAGGTTTTTCAACAAGACGGGCCGGCCGCTTTCCCAAGTCGGCGCCGGTTTTTTCGCCTCGGATCCTCCGCTCTTTTCGCCGGCCGCCGGCTTCTCGGCCGGAGCCGGTTTTTCCTCGGGTTTGACGAAGCCGACGGCCAGCCACATGCCGTCGTCGGAAAAGACGAACCGGTCGGCGTTTTCGAAATTCTCCCGCTTGCCCGTGGCCGGGTCGAGCACGGCGAGTCCCGGCTTCGGGCGGTCCTTGGCCGGTTTTTCCATATCGACCGCCATGACTTTGACGATCGCGCCCAGGCGGCGCCCGTCCTTGCTGAAGACCGGACGGCTGCCCCGCTCGATCACATAGGATTTCGTCCCGTCGGCCGAGCGGACCTGCACTTCCCCGTCGCCCCGATCGGGTTGGAGGGTGTAGGCGATCCATCGGCCGTCGGACGATATTGTCTGTTCCGAAAGCGACCGGAACTTCATGACGTCGGCAAACGTCAACGGCTTCTTGGCCGGCTGGCCGGACGCCAGGACGGCAACGGCAAGGAAAAGGAAGGCGGCAAGGACAGTCGAACGGCGCACAGACATGGGCATCTCCTTGAGGCGGGATGGGCAATGCGAACGGGTGTTCATGAAACGAAAAAAAGAGTATCACAGGCGCCGCCGATCGCAAAGCGGGAGTCTTGAAGTCGGAGCCGGGTTCGATTAGGATGGCGAAGATGGTTCCGCCAATTGATTTTTACGAGCTGCAGAAACGGCAGAAGATTCGCAGCGCCGCCGTCATCGCCCTGCTCCTCCTTTTCCATGTGGTCGCGGTGGGGCTGCTGATGTTCGCCGCCTGGCTGACGTTCGGACTTTTCACCGTCCGTCCGATTTCCAGCGGATTCTGGTTGAAGTTCGCCGCCGCCGACATCCTGTTCGCCGGAACGATCGCCGCCATCCATTATCTCGACGCGAAGAGGAACGGGGCGGCCTTCCTTTTAAAAAGGCTGGCGGCCAAGCCGCCCGATCCGTCCGACCGGTATCATCGTCTCTTCGCCGACGCGGTTGAGGCCATCCGGATCGCGGCCGGCCTCCCCCGCGTGGACCCCTTAGTTCTTCCGACCTTTTCCCTCAATTCCCTCGCTCTGCTTCAGCCCGGCGGACGGCCGGCCATCGTCGTCACCGAAGGCCTCCTGGCCGAGTGCGCCAGGGACGAAATCGAAGCCGTCGTCGCCCACGAGGCCGCTCACATCGCCCGGGGCGATACAACGATCTTGACCCTGGTCTGCGGACTGTCCTCGTTTTTCGAGCGTTTAAGGGATTCGCTGGAGCCGGAAGCCGGCGTTCCCGCTTCTCCGTCCTATCCAAGGCGGAGTTCCGGCGGCTCAACCGGTTTTCTCTACCTGGCCGCATTTGTCGGCACCGGCGTGATTCGACTTCTCGGCGTATTCGTCTCCCGGGAGCGAGAGCTCCTGGCCGACGCCGCGGCCGTCGAATTCGGCCGCAGCCCGATGGCCCTGGCCCGAGCGATTTATAAAGCCCAAGCGAGGAACGTCTTCATCGGAGATTTCAGCCAAGCCTATGCCCCGCTATTCCTGATCGCCCCGTCGACTCCCGGGGAAGCCGGCGCTCCCGTCCCCCGCTGGACGAGCTCCCACCCCTCGTTCGAAGAGCGAATCGGCTTGCTCTCCGGCATGGCCCACCAAACGACGGCGGCCGTCGCGGAACAGGTCCGGGAAGCGCGGGCGCTGCGGGAACGATCGCGGACCATTGCCGGCCCAGCCGTCCCGCCGCTCTCTCTGCCCGCGGAAAAACCGGCGGAACCGCAGGAATGGATCATGATCCGCCGGGATGGGCGCGAAACGGCGCCGTTGAGCTTGACCGGGCTGGTCGAAGACGGTGAGTTTTCTCCTTCGGCCCGGGTGCGGAACTTGACCGAAGGCCTGGACGGGCGGGCCGGAGATTTTCCCCAGATCCGGGACGCCTTACGCCGGCGAAGGCAGGGCCGTCCCGTCGAACCGATTCGATTCAACCGTTGCCCGCGCTGCCGGATCCCGCTTGGGAGCACTCAATACGAAGGCGTCCCGGTCCAGGTTTGCCGCCGTTGCGGCGGAAAATCCGTCGACTTGCACGACATGAACCGGATCATCGCCCGGCGTGAGGTCGGTTTCGCCGAGGACATCCTCAGAAAAACGGAGGCTTTTAAAAAGGAGCACGTCCTGGATCCGGCCGCCCCAAAAAAGAAATCCGTTCGGAACGACGAGCGCCTGACCTGTCCCGCTTGCGGATGCCCGATGCGGGCCCGGCCATACAACTACCAATATTTCATCCCCGTCGATAAATGCCTTTCCTGCGGACGGATCTGGTTTGACGCCGACGAGCTGGAAATCCTCCAGGTTTTGATCGAACAAACCCGGACGGATTGAGCCTCCGGAAAAACGCGGGCCGTTACTCGAAAATCGCTTCGAGAGCCTGATAGGCGGCGTGGAGCTTCTCGACGCCTTGTTCCATCCCCTCGTGGTCGTGGGCTTTTCCCGCGGCATCAAGCGCCTTGGCCGCGTCGACGAGGCCGGCCGCGGCTTTCCGATAATCCTCGGCCTTGGCTGAAAGCCGGGCGGGCACGGCCGCCTTGGCCGCCGCTTCCGCCTTGAGGAGAAGATCGCCGGTCGCGCCCCGGATCTTGTCGTAAGCCTTGGCCGGGGCGTAATCGTGGAACACGACATAAAGCGCCTTGTGAAACGCATCGACTTCCGGCAGAACGGGACGGATCAACCGGACCAGGCCTTCGTAGCGAGCATGGAGCGTTTCGGCCGCCAGCAGCAGAGCGGCGTCGTCGGTTCCGGCGGCGGCTTTCTGGTAGCCCTCGACGGACGCCCGGAACGCCTCCACTCCCGTCTTCCACTTGGCCTCTTTGTCCCGAAGCAGGCCCGGTAGCGCGGCGGCGTAGATCTTTGCCGCGCCTTCGTTTACGGCCGGGACATAGCCGCGCAGGGCGGCATAATCCTTATTCGGATAGGCGGTGTGCCAGATCGGAACGATCACGTCATGAAAAGCGGTCAGCTCGGGAATATCGCCCGTAGGCTCGGAATGAATCGCCTGGGCTGCGGATAATCCGGCCACAAGCCACAGGCCGGCGGCCAGGGTTACGATTTTTCTGAACATGAAAGCCTCCCCAAACGGATGATTAGAATGCGAAGATAGTGTATTATCCATATCTTGGGGCCGATTATCAAGGCGGCCGAAGCCTGGGAGGAGACATTATGAAACCCCGCGTCATTCTCCACAACGCCGTAAGCGCCGACGGCCGGCTCGACGGATTCCATCCGGACCTCGAGGCTTTTTACGGGCTCATCGGGCGTTTCCATGAGGATGTCACTCTGGCCGGAAGCCAGACGCTTCTCGAAAGTCCGGATGGTTCGATTCTCGCCCAAGATCCCGGGAACATTCCGGAACCTGCGCCGGCCGCCCCGGGAGACGAGCGGCCGATCCTGGCGGTGCCCGACAGCCGCGACCGCATTAAAAACTGGGCCTACCTCCGCACTTTGCCTTATTGGAGGGATGTCTTCGCCCTGTCCTCCTCGACCGCGCCGGCCGGGCAGATCGAACGGTTCCGCCGCCAACATATTCCGTACTTTCTCTCCGGCCGGGACCGGGTCGACCTAGCCGCGGCCCTGAGCTCCATTGGCGGCCGATTCGGGGCAAAAACCGTCCGCGTCGACGCCGGCGGAACCCTGAACGGTGCGCTCCTCCGGGCCGGTCTGGTGGACGAAATCAGCCTACTCGTCCATCCCCGCTTCGTCGGAGGCCTTTCCCCCCGGTCGGTTTTCAAAGCCGAGGACCTCGCCACGGCCGATGGGGCCCTTGTTCTCGAGCTCGCCGGCAATGAAACCCTGCCCGGCGGCCTGGTCTGGCTGCGTTACAACGTGATCCCCCCAAAAAACAGCCCAGCCCAGGCCGAAGATTGACAGTCATGAATATCCTCATCATCTCCGAATCCCCCGATATTTTCCAGCGTCTCGAAGCCATTCTGTCGCCCCGGGGGCATACGGTCATCCACACGTCCCGACGCGACCATTACGAGTCGCTCGTCCTGAAATGGGGCATCCGAACCATCATCCTGAGGATCGGGGCGGAGGACGCGGGCGACCTGCTTTCGCTCCGGGAAATCCGGAATTTCGACCCCTTGATCGACGTCATCCTGGCCGGCCCCCGCCTTCCCATCGAAAAAACCATCGAAGCCATCAACCTTGGAGCGGTCGATTACCTGGAAGAGCCGTTCTCGACCGACGATGTTTTAACCGTTCTCACCCGGATCCAAGAAAAAATCGACCTTCGCAAGCAAACCTTTCGTCTGGAAAAGCAGCTGGCGGAAAAATTCGTCTTCGAGGGGATGATCGGCCGGAACACGGCGATGCTCGAGATCTTCTCCCTCATCGAACGGCTGGCCAAGTTCTCCTCGCCGGTGCTGATCACGGGGCCGACGGGGACGGGGAAGGAGATGGTCGCCCGGGCCATCCACCGGTTGAGCCCGCGGCGGGAAAAGAAGCTGGTGGTCTGCGATTGCACGTCCATTCCGGAAAGCCTCTTCGAATCCGAGCTCTTCGGCTACGAAAAAGGCGCCTTTACCGGGGCCGATAAATCCAAGCCGGGTTTGTTCAAAGAAAGCGACGGCGGGACGCTGTTTCTCGACGAAATCGGAGAGATTCCAATCGCGGTCCAGACGAAGCTGCTCCGGGTTCTGGAGGAATACCGGTTCCGGCCGCTGGGGTCCAACGCCTATGTCCAAATCGACGTCCGGGTGGTCTGCGCAACCAATAAAAACCTGCGAACGCTGATTTCCAACGGCCTGTTCCGTGAGGATCTTTATCACCGGGTCAATCTCGCCGAAATCAATCTGCCGGCCTTAAGGGACCGGAGGGAGGACGTCCTTCTCCTGGCCAACCATTTCCTGGAAACGAGCAACCGGAAGTTCAAGAAAAACGTCCGGGGGATCTCCCAGCGGGCCAAGCGCGTCCTCATGGGATACGAATACCCGGGAAACATCCGGGAACTGGAAAATTTAATCGAGAGGGCGGTCATGTTGACCGCGGCCCCGTTCGTCGATCTGAAAGATCTGCCGGAAGCCCTCCTCCGTCCGGGAGCCGAAACCCGAGCCTCCGAAATGGATGAGGGGCCTTATCCCTACGCCGACTTGACCCTTGAAGAGATCGAGAAAAAGCATATCGCCGAAGTTCTCCAGGCCGCCGGTCAAAACAAGCTCAAGGCCGCAAAAATGCTCGGCTTAACGCGGCCGGCTCTATATCGGAAGCTTAAAAGACACGGATTCTCCCTTTAGATCGATCCGGTAATCAAACATTTCTGTAACGTATGCGGACATTTGCGTGTATCACAAGTAATTGCTTAATTATCAATTATTTAATATCAACTAGTGAAAAATCAATGACACGTATCCGGACAGGTACGCATTTCCCTTAATTTCTTATATTTATATTATTATCTATTATTTATACTCATTTTTTGCCTTGGCACGAGTATTGCTATTATACGGGCGAGACCGAAAATGAGAGCGAAAAGAAACACCGCGCGATACAAAGCAGCCTCCTTGACTCTCTTCCTCGCTATTGTCACAGGGACAGGCTGGGCCGTATCTCCGGCGATCGACGATTCAGGTTCGGTTTCCATCACGGTTAAATTGAAAGAATGGTTCATTTTGGAAGTTGAGACTTCCGAAGCAAAAACCGAGGCATCCGGCGCGACAGGGGCCATGGTAACGACGACGATGAGCCCGGACGGGATTCCCGCCCGGATCAGAGCTCTGACCGTCGTTCCAAACACCCAGGCCGTCGAACTGAGGGTTCAGGTGTTCGGCGATCTGGTCGGCCCCTCGGGGGAAAGGCTTCCCTTGTCTGAGGTGGCTTGGCAGGGCTCGGGAGACGGCTTTCTGAGCGGCCAATTCACCCCTGCAGGATCCGGTGTCCTGGCTAGATGGATGGGTCCTGGACTCCGCGAAGGCACCGTCCAATACTTCTCCCCCAAGGTCGATTCTTCCTCCAAGAAATATTTTCAACGCGTCGTATATAGCTTGACTTCGATCTGATCTTACACCTATTTGTTGCATGAGTAACAAAATAGGGCGTTAAAATCTCCTAATAATCAAAACATACAATTTCTGTATATTGACAATTATTGTCTAATTTAACAATTATTGTCCTTTCTTCGAGACTTCAGGCAAACACAAAAAATTTTAAGTTGTTGAATAAATTACAATTAAACTCTTGGCATAAATAATGCTAAAGCTAGGGTGTAACGAATTCAAGACATCTTCTTTTAGCGAGGAAGAGAGTCAAAGAGCCATAAGGAGGCTGTTATGAAAAAGACGCTGACTTTAACCCTGGGATTGCTGGTAGTTTTGGCCGGCGGACTCATGGCCCAGACGGTGGATTCAAAGACCGTCAACATGACGGTGAATTTGAAGGCTTGGTATGACCTGAATATCGGGTCTGCTACTCTGACCTTCGAAGACCAACAGCCTGATATTTCCGCGACCCCGGCGAACAAAGACCTCGTCGCGACCGAAGGTCCGGTTGATGTGGAAGTTTTCGCCGTCATGAAAAAGTCCGATACGCTGAGACTCGTCGTCTCCGCCACGGACCTGGACTCCGGCGACGCCACGATCGGCATCGGAGCCATCAGCTGGGTGGCGACGGGAACGGGATTCTCCTCCGGAACGATGGCCACGAGCAATGTTACGGCCGGCGAATGGGCTTCCGGCGCTTCCGCCATCCGGTGGCAGACCGGGACCTTTTCCTTCAAGTTCTCCCGCAATTACGAGACCCAGGAACCGGGCGACTACAGCACAACCGCCACTTACACCCTGTCCGTGATCTGACCGATCGCCTAAAGCTTGATCCTATCGAGGGCGGGGTTTCGGCCCCGCCCTCGTTCATTTTCGGCTCCCGGGTTCTGATCCGATATTGCCTCAAGGGGATAATTACCGTAAAATAGGAAAAAAAATGGCGACACACCGCCGGGAATTGAGAAAGACGACCGCGAAAATCGGACTGTGCGCGGTTCTCGTTCTGGCAACCGCCACCCTGTCTCCAGGGCAAATCTATTTCGGTATCTCCCCCATCCGGGCCGAGCACCGGCTCAATCCCGGCGAAAGTCTGACCGAAGTCTTCGAAGATCCGGAACAATGCTCCGGGGCCCATCCGGCTGAAAGTCTACGTTGAAAACTGGACATATTCTCCCAACCGGGACGCCGGCTTTTATCGGCTCGACCGCCACTCCCTATTCCTGCAAGGATTGGATTATTGTCAATCCCCAGGATTTTCGCTTGAATCCCGGCGAGACTCAGGTCGGTCCGCTATACGGTGACCATCCCGTCCGACGCGCCGATCGCCGGGTATCATGCCTCGGTGTCCTTCGAAACCGTTCCGGAAACGACCGGCGCCCAGGCCGGAAGCCGGATGCTCTTCACCGGAAAAATCGCGGCCGTCGTCTATGTCAATCGTCGGAAAACCGGCCATCGAGGGCGACCTCGTGGACCTGACCATGGGGACCAGGGAGGGAGCCCAGGCGGTCGTTCTGGCCCTGGAAAACACCGGCCGGACCCATTACCGAACCAAGGGCAAGATCCTGGTCTATGACGCGGCCGATAACAAAATCATCGATGTCCCCCTGCCCGATGACGTCCTCCTTCCGGAAAGCCGGAAGAACGTTGCCTGCGCTCTCCCCCGGCCTCTCGATCCGGGAACATACCGGGTCGTCTGTTCCCTCGACATCGGCCGGCCGGAAATCATCGAAATGGAGAGAACCCTCGAGGTAGTCAAATGAAAAAACGACTTGTTGCAGCCTTTGGTCTCCTGGGGCTCGCCTCGGGGTTCCTGTGCGCCCAGACGTCGTCGACCCTGAACGTGAACGCCCAGTCAGCTCCCGATATAAGCTCGAGCTGAGCGCGAACTCGGTGACGTTCACCCGGGTGGCCAACCCCATGGGATCCCCGGTCATCCCCCAGAACGAGGTTCCGATCCAGGTCACGATCAAGGCGACAACCTCGCGGTTCCTCCTCTGGCCGCAGACCTTCAATCTCCGGATCCAGGCGGTCGGAACGCTGATCGATACATCCACCGGAGCCACCATCCCGGTCGGGGCCATCTCCTGGACGGCGACGGGCCCGGGATTCGTCGGCGGCGGGAATCTCGCCGCGGATACCGACGTCCTCCTGGGAAACTGGAACGCCTCCGGCAGCTATATTGGAACGATCCGCTTTTCCTTCCAGGACGACGCCGAATACGCCCCGGGCATCTACCGCCTGGTCGTAACGCTCAGCGTCGGGACGAGCTGAGGCGGCCATGAAACCGAGGCCGATCGTCCGCTTCCTTCCCTCCGCCGTACTTTTCCTTCTCGAGCCTTGATGCCGGTGCGCTTCTCCGGGCCAGACGCTCCAGCTCTCGATCAACCCCCAGACAATTCACGTTCGCCGCCGCCGATCCCGACATCTCCCCCCAGATCGCGGCCGACCAGCCCGTCCAGGTCACGCTCCGGGCGACCGGGATGGGAAACCGGACTTGGCAACTGACTCTCCGGGCCAACGGGAATCTTTCCGATTTCTGGAGCCTGGCCTCGATCAGCATCTCCAACATCAGCTGGACGGCGACCGATATTCCGCCGTTTCGAAACGGCACCCTGGCCGCCAATATCGAGCAAATCGCCGCTCTCAAATCCGGCAGCTATAACAGCCGCGGCGATTTGAACTTTTTCCTTCTCAACCAGTGGACATACTGGGCCGGCAGCTATTCCCAGACGGTCGCCTTCACCTTGAGTGCGATTTGATCATGCGACCGTTGAAGTCCGTCCTCTCCGTTCTTGTTCTGCTCACGGCCGCCCCCCTGCTCCGCGGCCAGTTGTCGCTTTCCCTGTCTCCGGTTCAAATGGAATTCGTTCTCAATCCCGGAAAATCCGGAGCCCAGTCGATCGTGATCGGAAACGGTTCTTCCTCCCCGGTCGGAATCAAGGCCGAGATCGATTCCTGGATGATCGGACGGCCGGGCATCGATGTCTTTCCCTCCGAGGGGGCCGGCGCCCTCTCCGCCCGGGATTGGTTTCAGGTTGAATCAGGCGCTTTCGAAATCCCGCCGGGCGAACAGCGCGAGGTGACCCTGTCGATCACCGTTCCGGAAAATGCCCTGCCCGGGCAATACACGGCCGCCCTTTCCTTCGTGACGTTGAACGAGCCCGGCGAGGAAGATCTGGCCGGCGGCCTCAGTCTCCAAGGCAAGCTGACCGCCTTCGTCATCGTCACGGTCGGCAAGCCGGTCGATGCCGGCGAGATTGCGGCCTCGCTCTTGAACGCCGGAAGGCCAGGTCATCCTCGTCCTCCGGAGGAAGAACGCCGGGACGGTTTTTCCTTCCGACCGAGGGAGAAATCATCCTCAGCGACGCCAAAGGGAAAAAAGTCTATGCCGCGGAATTTCCTCGACGATCCGGTCCCGCCGCTGTCCGAGCGGGTTTTCCGGATCCCGATCGACAGGGACATCGCCCCGGCCGCTACCAGGCGGAATGCCTGATCCGGCTCCTCACCGGCAAAAAAGTGACGAACAAAAGGCCGGTCGTCCTCGAATGAGCCGGGAGCCGTGAAACGTGCGACGTCCTGGCTCTTCCGCGGCCGTCGGGCGTTCTTTTCTCTCTCCTCCTCGCCCTCCCGCTCTCCGGCCGATAAGGGATATGCCGATTTCTCGATCTGGAACCGGAGTCTTCTCTATCGCGACGCCCTGTCCGGCCGGCCCGGTTCGGCCGAAACGGTCATCCATCTGGAAGCCGTCCAGGACATCACCAATTATGGCGCCGTTTCCCTCTGGACGGATGCGATCGTATGCTCGGGAGGCACGTCCGGCCTCTCCCGGATTTCGGCCGGGTGGTCGGGATTCACGTACAAGGGAATGGGCTTTGGCCGCCGTTCTCGGGGATTCGAACTTCGTCAACACGAACCTCGAATCCCGCTTCGTCAACCAGTATCATCCCTACGTCTACTTCCGGGGTTTTTCGGCCGCCCTGTCGGCGCCGAAAACTTCGACCTGTCCGCTTTCGGCGGAAAAGCCGCCCGCTTGTCCGGGCTTCTCGGATCGTCCTATGAAATCAAGGACCAGCCGCTTTTCGGATTCAAGGGGCGATGGAAGCTGGGCCAGGGACGATCGTTGGCGCGGGCGGTCATCCATACCCGCCCGGACCCGTCGGACCTGTCTCGCTTGAGCGGCCCGTTTTCGGCAAAGAACACTCTCGTCATGGCTCGACGCCGAAGTCCCGGTCGCGGCCGGGGCGAAAATCCTCGGCGAGTTCCGGACCAGCTTCACCCCGGAGGAATCCCCGTCGCCCGGAGCGGCCAATTCCCTCCGTTTCGGTCCGTTGTTCCGGTCCGGAAAATGGGACGTCGAGGCCAATTACCGCTTCGCGGGATCCCGCTATCCAGGATGTCAACCGGCGAAGGTCAGATCGTCCGGGACGAGCGGGGGCTTTTTTCTTCCGTTCGCTACCAGGCCTCGCGCTGCCTCGGCCTGTTTGCCATTGCCGACCGCTGGTCGAATAACACCGATCGCGACCCGGCGGCGAACACGAGCCGGGCCTGGTCGGTCATCTCCGGCTTTCATTTCAGCACCCGCTCGCTTCTCAATCTCACGGCCCAATGGGAGCTTCAAGACCGGACGAATGGAAAACGCTCTTTCGGGCAAGATCCGTTACGGCTCCAACGGCGTTTTCCTCCAGGCCAGCAAAACCCTCGGGACCTATTTCCCCTACCTCCGGATCCGACTCCAGGACCGCCCGGGAAGCGATCACGCCCGAAGCGAAGACATTCCTCCCGTCCATTTACGCCGGCTTCCGGAAGATGATGTCCGCCGGATCGTACTTCTGGTTCGAGGGGCAGTTCGACCAGAAATCCATGCTGGAAATAAGCGAAGCCCGGGACGAGGAACGCCTGAACCCGGAGCCGGAACGGATCATCTCGGACCGGACGATCGCCATCCGAACCGGCTGGAATCAGAACTTCAGCCCGAACCTCGACATCTACGCCGAGCTTTTCTACGAACGGTACGGCAAGACAAACCCCCTCGCCCAGCTCGTCGGCTATGTCGGCGTCCGCATCGGCTTACCCAAGGACATGGACCTGCGGATCGATCTGCGGGCGACCGAGCCCCTCAATCAGCGGTCGAACCGGAGCTCCAATTACCAGATCAACCTGAGAGTCGACAAGCGCTTTTCCTGGGGCCTGGATCCGAAGGTCCTGGGCCGGTCGGGCCGGCTGGGGGTAACAGTTGGACTCGGGACGGTGGACGGATTCGTCTACGAGGACAAGGATCGGAACGGAATGATGGGGCCGGAGGAAAAAGGCCTGCCGAATGTCGGCCTCCGTCTCGAGGACGGCTCGCGCACCGTGACCGGAGCCGACGGGAGATACCGTTTTGAAAACGTGGCCGAAGGGCCTCACCAGGTCAGGATCGAGGAGAACCGGATCCCGGCTAATTACTATCTCCTCAGCCCGGCCCGAACGGACGTTCTGATCCAGGCACGGCAGGTCACCCGAGCCTCCTTCCTCCTGATTTCCGGGGCGAACTATTCCGGCCGGTTTCTCGACGACACGAACCGGAACGGGAAAGCCGACCCGGAAGACAAGGGCCTGGCCGATATCCTCGTCATCCTGACCCCGGCCGCAAAGACCGGATCCGAGGCCCAGCCCTCCCCCGCGGAAGCCGGATTGACTCTCAACACCTATACCGACCCGGATGGGGATTTCCGGTTCGTCAATATCCTTCCGGGCGAATACGAGCTTTCAGTCGATCCGTCGACTCTGCCCCAGGGAGCGGCGGTCACCGTTCCTCTCCCCGTCAAAATCAAGCTCGACGCCGGTCAATCCTCCGCGGTCAAACGTCTTCCTGACCGCCCCGCGGCCGGTGATCAGAAAAAAATAAGTTCCGGCCGTCAGTCGATGATCGCCGCGGCGACGACATTCGCCACCCGGCTCCGCAGCGGCGCCACTTTGCCCTTGTCGTCGGGATGGACGCTGTTGGTTAAAAAGACGACGATCGTCTTTGTCTCGGGATCGATCCAGACGGACGTCCCGGTGTATCCCGTGTGACCGAACGACCGCGGCCCGAAAAGATCCCCGCCGTTTGAGGCGTAGGCAGAGCCCAGGTCCCAGCCCAGTCCGCGGCCGGCGAAGGCCGTCCGGGGGAAGACTTCCGTCATCCGCTCCACCGCCGCCCGGCTGAAGATCCGGGCGCCGCGATAAACGCCCTTGTCCAGGAGCATCTGGGCGAACACCGCCAGGTCGGCGGCCGTGGAAAACAGGCCGGCGTTGCCGGAAATCCCGTCCTGGAGCCGGGCCAGGGGGTCGTGAACGACGCCGAGCAGAGGTTGGCCGTCGACCATCTGGGTCGGGACGCAGAGGTCGAGAACCGTCGGGTCGGGTTTGTAAAACGTCCGGATCATCCCGAGGGGCTTGAAGATGTTTTCGACCGCGAATTGGTCGATGGTCTGTCCGGAGACCCGGCGAACGATCTCGGCCAGGGTGATATATCCCAGACAACTGTAAGCGAATTTTTCTCCGGCCGGATTGTCTTTGGGAAGAGCGGCGATATATTTCACCAGGGCCTCCGGCGTGCAGGGCCGGCCGAGAGCCTTGGCTGCGGCCTCGGCATCCGTATAGGGCGGGAGCCCGGAGGTGTGGGTCAGGAGATGCCAGATTCTGGCGTCCTCGCCGTCAACCCCGAACCAGTCCCGGTAAGGAGCGAAGTCGGGGACATAAGTTTTCACCCGGTCCCAGAGGCTGATTTTTCCCCGCTCGACCAAAAGCATGACCGAAGCGGCCGTCGCCACCGGCTTGGTGAGCGAGGCCAGGTCGAAGATCATGTCCCGGTCCATCGGCTTGGGTTGGGGAACCCAGCGGCTTTCACCGTAGGCTTCGTGGAGGACCACTTTGCCTTTCCGGGCTACCAGGAGCACCGCCCCGGGGAATTCCTTGCGGGCGATCGCCTCGTTGATGAGAGCCGAGACTTGTTCGAGACGGTCCGGGGAAAATCCCGCGTCCTTGAGGCTTCCCCGGGGCAGGTCCCGGTCGGCGCAGGAAACGCTCCAAAGAGCCAGGACCGCCGTCATGACGGCGATCGCCCCTTTATTTCTCATGAGATTCTCCCAAAGCCTTCTCGATCCGGGCCAAGGCCTCATCCAGGACCGCGTGCGGGCAGGCGAAGTTAAGGCGGGCGAAGCCCGCGGTTTCCTCCCCGAAGGCGGCGCCGTCATTGAGATAGACTCCCGCTTTGCGGAGCAAAAAATCGTTCCACCCGGCCGAGGTCAAGCCAAGACCCCGGCCATCGACGAGGGCCAGGTACGTCCCTTCAGGCTTATAAAACCGGAGAGGCGCCAGCCGTTCGGAGAAAAATCGGGCCAGCCTGTCCGCTCCGGCCTCGAGATATTCGAGGAGGGCGGCCAGCCAGGGACCGCCGCCGCGGTAGGCGGCCTCCATGGCCGTCAAGCCGAAAACATTCGGCAGCTCCCAGCCGGTCAGGGTAAATTCCCGCCGGAAACTTTCTCGATGAACGCGGTTTTCGGCGATGCTCAGCGAGGCCGCTAATCCGGCGATATTGAAGGTTTTGCTCGGGGCGGCCAGGGTGATGGTTCGTTCGGCGATTTCGGGCCCCAGGGAGGCGAGAGGAATGTGGCGATGGTCCCGGAAGACAAGGTCGCCGTGGATCTCGTCGGAAATGATGACCAGGTCTCTTTCCAGCGAGATCCCGGCCAACCGCCGGAGCTCTTCCTCCAGTCCAGACTCGGCCGACGGGATTATGGGGGCTGCAGAGAATGATCGTCCGGGTGCGTTCGTCGATCCGGCGCTCCAGGTCGTCGAAATCCATCGACCAGCGGCCGTTGGCGAACTTGAGGGGATTTTTAACCAACCGCCGGCCGGTCGCTTCCACGGCCGAAAAAAACGGCGGATAAACGGGGGTCTGGATGATCACCCCATCGCCCGGGCGGGTTAAGGCCCGGACACACGCATAGAGCGAAGGCACGACGCCGGGGGCGATCGATATCCACTCCGGGCGGACGGACCAGGCGAATCGTTCCGTCATCCAATCGGCGGCGGCCTCCCGGACCGAATCCGGGAAGGAGGCGTAGCCGAAGGCGCCATGGGCCAGCCGGCGGGACAGGGCTTCGATCACCGCCGGAGGCGCGGCGAAATCCATGTCCGCCACCCACATCGGGAGGGCATCGGGCGCCGCAAGCTTGCGGGCGGGAAAGTCCCATTTGAGCGAGCCGGTCCCCCTCCGGTTGAGGACGGTGTCGAAATCGAATGTCATTGCCCGTTCCGGACGCGTCCGTCTTCGCGGATGCGCCAGACGGTCCCGTCCTCGGCGGTATAAGCCGCTTCGAACATCCGGCCGGCCGCCGTGAGGGCCGGAGGATAGGCAAAGCCTTTAACTTTCAGATCACGCTCCTTGAGGCCGAGGGCCGCCCAATCGGAAGTGAAGCTTCCCTTTCGCCTCGAAATGGGCCCATTGACGGTAATAGGCAAGGCGGAGCGCCCATTTCGCTTTTTCCGCGGCCGGGAGGGTGAAAGCGTCTTTTCCCTTGCCCGGCGACTTTATCCGAGAACTGGACGAAGCCCCACAGCTCGGGATAATGGATGTTGATCAGGCCGGTGGGAGACCAGACCCAATTGTCCTCGGCAAAAGCCTTCCCGGTGGCCGGGTCGGCGGCCTTGACGATCGCTCCATCGGCGACGGCCGTCCGGTATTCGACCCGGGAAAAATTGACCCGCCAGTGGTCTCCCGATTTCGGCGGACGAAGCGGGTTGGGCCGCTTCCTGGAGGACGGCCCAAGGGAAGGCCAGCTCGACGAACCAGCCCTTGTCTTTGTCCTTCGGGTCGTTGAGCGTCCCGTTGACGAGGACGGCCGATTTGAGGCCCTGGATGTCCCAGGCATGGATGTTGGCCGGACGGCCGTCCCGGTAAGGATTGACCAGAAACAGATCCCAGACGGTATTGAGCGCGTTCATCTCCAGCTCGATAATAATGATGGGTGTCGCCGTCCGGGTCGATGAAGACCTCGAAGTCGTTGTCGTTGTAGATGATCGAATCCCGCGCGGTGAGGGTCGCCCAGACGTTGGGCTCTTCGAGATAAGCCCCGACATAGAAATTCGTCTCGTCCCAGAGCATCTTGACCATGGTCCGCAACCGGGGTTTCGGCCGGCTCTTCGCCCCCTCGATGTCGACGAAGGCGATCGGTCCAGGCGACTTTGTCCCAGACGGCTTCGTCCAGGTTTCCGTCGACGGTCACCGGGCCGGCGGCCCGGTAACAGATATAGGACTTGGGTTGAAAGGGATTTTCGGTTCGGGGACCGCGGGTGGCCGCGGTCGAAAGAAAGAAGGCCAGGCCGCGGCCAGCCCGGCCGAGGCGGATCGAAGGTGCGTTTCGTCATGACGTCCTCCGGTTCGGAAGACGCCATTGTAGCAGATTCGTCCGTTTCGGAATATCTTGGCAGACCAGGATCGTTCATGACGCGACGCCGCCGGAGGAGCTTGACTCGCCCTGGAAATGTCCCGTCTAGTCCGATATACCCGGCTAAGCGCTAGGTCAGAATCCCTGCCAGAAGGTGAAGGCAAAATGCCAGTCCCGGTTCGGCCGGTCGAGAGGCTTGACGTAATGGACGCCCAGCGACCATATAGCCGAAGATATTCGCCCTCAGGCCGACCCCGATAGCTGGACAGCAGCTTGCGATTCCCGCCCAGGAACGAGGCTTTGTCGCTGTCGATCCCAGGCGACGCCGGCGTCGAAGAAGGCGAAGAAATCCAACGGGGAAGATCCCGTAATATCCCTTCCCGAGACCCAGGGCGCCGAACAGCGGGAAGCGCAGCTCGGCGTTGGCTACGGCCACCCGGGTTCCGAACAGGCGATTGTAATCGAACGATCCGGTCGCCGCGTCGGCTTCCTCGGCCTCGAAGCTGTTGTATTCATAGCCGCGGATCATGGTCCCGTAGCCGAGGTACATCGGATAGAGGCGGCCGTCGTTGGCTCCGCTGCCGTACCGGCCGTAATGGAGGAGCGCGGAAGGCCAGGGTGAACGGCTTGACCGGGACGAAATATTTGCGGTAATCGGCCAGCAGGCTGGTATAGTTGAGCGTTCCGAACGTCGGGGAGACTTCGAAGCGGTAGCTTTGGCCGATGACCGGCGCCGGTCGCCCCGAACAGCGACGTGTCGTAAACCAGGGCCGCGCCGTAAGAAACGGCATGCTGAGCCCATCGGCCGACGGGAAGATCCAGGTCCTCGTAATAGATCAGGGAGTCGTCGTAGTACGAATACGCCCGGGTGTAGAGCGAATTCGAGAACTGGACGTAGCTGTATCCGCCCTGGACCTCGACCCGATGGACGGGGTTGAAGGGATAGATGGCGAATGCCGTTCAGCTTGGTAATAGATCTGGCGGTAGACGTATTCGTTGATCGATATACACCGGTTCGTTGCCGACGACGCCGTTCTCGATCGAATACCCGCCGTAGAGATAGGGCATCCGCTGGGCCATAAAGCCGAAATTCAGCCGGTTCTTCGTGTTGGTGTAGAGGCCGATGAAGGCCGAATCGATAAGCCGGGAGGAAACCTGGGCGATGCCCATCACGTTGTGCTGGCCGAGCATATCGCTGAACGTGAGGGCGACGCCGCCCCCGGCATAGGAGCCGTACCGGTCTACGCCCACTCCGACCTGGGGCGGCGTGACATAATCCAGGGTCAGTTTGGGGTCATAGGGGGCGGAGGTAAACTTGGAGGCATCCGCGGGCAGCCCGTACATGGGGTTGCGGAGCAGGCCCATCAGCTCCGAGCCCGAGCGGGCTTTGGGCGGCAGAAGGGCCGAGGACCGGTCGGCCAGCCTCCTCCCGACCGGCGTGCCGGCCTGAGCCTGCCCCGGGTCGAGCTCATAGATGCTGTAGATCGCCGTCGATCGTAAACGCCGTAGAGGATATCGTTGGTCTGGGAGGCGATCGTCAGGGACGGGCTCAAGGAGCTGATGCCGCTGATCCCGGTGTACAGGTTGGTGATCTGGTAGAACCGGTCTTCGTCGCGGTCCAGGCGGTACAGGTTGGAAATGCCGTCCCGGTCGGAGATGAAGAACAGCTGGCGGCCGTCGGCCGACCACTGCGGCGTGATATGCTTGCCCGAGGGGAACGCCGGCAGCTCCCGGATTTCTTTCGTCGCCGGGTCGAGGAGGGCCAGCCGGTATTCGCCGGGGCTGACCAGGTCCATGTTGGGACGTGAACCGTTCGGTGACGAAGGCGATCCACTTGCCGTCGGGCGACCAGGCCGGCTGGAGGTCGCCGTAAGGATCGGACGGTCACGTTTTCCAGCTTCTTCGTCTCGAAATCGTAGAGATAGAGGTCGGAATATCCGCCCGGTCAGGGCGGAAAAGGCGATTTTTTTCCCGTCCGGGCGACCAGGTCGGATTGAGAATCTCCCCGAGCTCGGGGAAGACGATGTCGAGGTCCTCCAGACGCCGGCCGTCGGCGTCGAGGAAGGCCAGGACGGGATGGCCTTCGCTCACCGCCCCGAAGGCGAATCTCGTCCCTTCGGCGTTCCAATCCCCGGCCGAGTAAATGAACTGGATGCTCTGGAAATGGGGGTCGAGGGCCGTTTTCGTCAGCTTCCGGGTGACTTTTCCGGTTTTCGTATCGCCCATGAACATTTCGATCGAAAAAAGATCGCGCGAGGAGATGAAGACGAATTTCTTGCCGTCGGGCGAGATGGACGGGGCGCAATACAGGGAGTCCTCTTCAGTTCCCTTGATCAGCAACCGGCCGTGGTCGGTCGGCTTTTCCGTGGATTTCTCGATCACGCCGTATTCGGCTTTCAAGGCCGCATGCCAGTCCTCGTTGAATTGTTTGGCCGTGATGCCCAGGATCCGGGGAAAGGCCTTCTCATATTCATAGCCGCGGATGAGCTCCTTCATAAGCTTGGCCGCGACGACGTCGCCCCACCGCCCGCCGATATAGGCCCAGACGGCCTGGCCGTAGCGGTAAGGAAAGTATTTATAAGGATTTTCGAGGTTCTTGAGGGTCGGGATCTTCTTCCTTCCGGATCATGTCCCTCATCCACATGGCCGTGTGGGGATCATCCGGCCCGATGGAAAAATATTCGGCCGCGCCTTCGATCAGGAACAGCGGCAGTCCGTTCCAAGCCTCCGCCCATGGTCTGGGGATTGTAGCGCTGACCGCCGCCGGCGGCCATGTCGTACTGGAAGGCGTGGACGAGCTCGTGGCCGATGACGTGGTCGGTGTCCTCGAGGGTCGCCCCGAACGGAAGGATGATCCGGCGCTTGAACGATTCGGTCACGCCGCCCGTCCCCTCGGTGATCAACTCGGACAAGACGGTCGTCTGCTCGAATTGGGGGTGGCTGGCGTACATGATCAGGGGTTGTTTGCCTTTGAGGTCATGGTTGAAGATCCGGGCGAACCGGTTGTACCAGCGCTCGGCCATTTGGGCCGCGACCCGGATCGCCGCTTCCTCTTCGGGATAATAATAGATGTCAGGAAATGGTCCGTCCGGAGGACCTGATAATCGAATTTCTTGTACTGGACCTTGTTCCGGCCGAAATATTGGGCCGAGGCCGATGTGGCCGTCCAAGGACGAAGCTAAAAGAACGGGAAGAATCCATCGGACCAGTCTGCGAACTCCCGATTTATGCGATAAAAGATGTGTTCATCACGGCTCCTTCTCCTTAAATCTACACTCACGCTCTCAACCATGTCAAACTCAGGCCAATCACTATAAGTTACCTTACCTTCGAATCGACTACAAGAATTCATGCCAATTCATATCTCAGGGAATCCGGCCAAACAAGCCCTCCGGCTGTCCTCGAGGAAGGACAAAAGCCGGAAAGGAAGGACATACCGGCGGAGCGCACACCCGCTACCGACTTTCCGGTTTCCCGTCCGTAAGAATCCTTTACCAGACGACGCCGTAATCGTCCCCGAAATTGCTCGACCCGCCCCAGAACGTCCCGTGGGCCCGGTCGAAGAAGATCGCGTTGATCGGGCCGGAGGTATGTTTTTTCACGTCCAGCTGATACCCCATGGCCCGGAGCGCCGCCCGGACGTATTCCGGGGTCTGTCTCGTTGATTTCCAGCTTCCCGGGGATGGCCTGGTGGTCGTCGAAGGAATTCCGCATCTGGAAGCTCGTGAAATGGGGGGCCTCGCAGGCCTGCTGGACGTTCATCCCGAATTCGACGATTTCCAGGAAGAACTGGAGGAGATTCTGGTCCTGGGTGTCGCCGCCCTGGACGGCGAAGGAAAGATACGGGAGGCCGTCTTTCAGGACCAGGCCGGGAGTCAGGGTCGAGCGGGGGCGTTTCCCCGGGGCGATGACGTTGAAGGGATTTTCGGCCTCGTCGAGGACGAAGCTCTGAGCCCGCTGGCTGAGACCGATCCCGGTCCGGCCGGCGATCACGGCCGGAACCCAGCCGCCGCTTGGAGTGACGGACACGACCCACCCCTTTTCGTCGGCCGCCTGGATCGATGTGGTTCCGGTCCGAAAGCTTTCCGGTTCGGGCTCTTTTTTCTCCGGCCTGGCTGGAGCTTGGGCGGCCAATGCTTCAGGAGGGCTTAGAAATGGATTCGTTCCGCCCTGGAAAGGATACGGATCGCCCGGTTTGACGTTCGGGTCGTTTCGGTCGGGATCGAGGAGCTTGACCCGGGCTCGGGCGTACTCCTTGGAAAGGAGGCCGGCCCGCGGCTCTTCCGGAGGGAAATAAGGATCGCCGTAATAAAAATCCCGGTCGGCGAAGGCCAGGTTCATCACCTGGTAGAGGGTATGGATATAGGAAGCGCGAGTTGTATCCCATTTTTTTCAGGTCGATCGATCTCCAGCATGTTGAGGGCCTGGAGCATGACCGGGCCCTGAACCCAGGTGTCGAGCTTGAAAACCTCGTATCCTTTATAGGTCGTTTTGACCGGTTCCTCGATGTGGACTTTCCACCGGGCCAAATCGGCTTCGGAAACAGGGCGCCCTGTTCGTTGGCTCCCCGGACGAATTCGCGGGCGATATCGCCTTTATAGAACCGGTCGTAAGCGGCGTAGATGGCCTCTTTCCGGCTCTTTCCCGAGGCCAGGGCGTCACGCTCGGCTTGGACGAGCTTCCGCAGCGTTTCCAGAAGATCGGATTGGCGGAAGACTCCCCGGGAACGGGGCCCTCCGTCTTTTCGCCGGCATGCGGCAGCATGACCGCCCGGGCATAGGGCCAAGTCTTGATCTTGCTCCTTGTCCCGTTCGATCCGGTCGGCCGTGTCTTTTTCGATCGGGTATCCCTCGGCCAACTGCATCGCCGGGGCGAGGACCTCGGCCAGGCTCATCGTCCCGTATTCGGCCAGCATGGTCATCAAACCGCCGGGCGTGCCGGGCGTCACCGCCGATAGCGGCCCGGTCGCCGGAGGATGGCTGAAGCCTTTGGACTTGTAAGCTTCCGGAGTGGCCCCGGAGGGCGCCGCGCCGAGCCCGTTGATCGCGATGACTTTCTTGGGCCGGGGTGGTAAATCAAGGCCTGGGTCTCCCCGCCCCAGCTCAGGACGTCCCACATCGTGCAGACCGCGCCAAGCATGGCGCAGGCGGCGTCGACGGCATTGCCTCCTTTCTGAAAGATCATCGCTCCGGCGGTGGCGGCCATCGGTTTGCCGGTGACGGCCAGCCAGTGCCGGCCGTGCAAGACCGGTTTTTCCGTTTTTTGGGAGAAGAGCGGGGCGGCCAGCAGGGCGACCAGCGCCCCGGCCGCGGGCCAAACCGACGCTTTTCCGAAACGGGACTTGTTCATGTGGTCCTCCGGGCCGGACTTCCGGCTCATATTATTTCGGCGGCCGCGACGAGACGTCTCGATCGCCGGGACGGCCGCGAGCTCGAGCTCGCCTAAAAAAGGCTTTTTCAATTCGGCCAGAGTCTTCAGAGGGTCAGCTCTCCGCGCTCGTCCGATGCGTTTCCCCGAGACAAGAGCTTGGATCGCTTCGAGCCCGATGTCCGCGGCTTCGGACAGGCCCCGGGAGAGCGGCTCGACCTCGAGAAGGCCGGGAGCGGAGAGAAAATAGGGCTTCATCGACTCGTGATTGGTCCGCCAGCGCTCGAGAATCCGCCGTAACGCAGCGGCCGCGGCGGCGTCTTTTCCGGCAAGATAGGCCTCGACGGACGCCTGAAAAGCGCGGACGAAACCCGATTCCGGGGGAACGGCATCGACAAACCGGGTGAGCGGGGCCAGCGTCGTCTTGACCTTGCCGAGAGATTGGCGGGCGTAGCCTTCGAGCGGCTCGACGGCTTCGGCCAGGACCTGGAGCGGGCCCGATCTCGCCTTCGGCCGGCCATGCGCCGAAGCATCATGTCCCGGTTTTTCAAATGCGTCAGGCCGTGCTCCTCGAGGTCGATCGCGATCGCCTCCAGGCGGCGGTACATATCGGCGACGTCGCGGACGCCGGCCGGGGACCACAGCCGCTCGGCGATGGCCGCCGTCCGCGGCCAGATGCGCGAATCGATCGTTTCCGGCGAAACGACCGTCGCTCCACATCGCGGCTTCACCGCCCCAGACGCGGCCGGCGTCCTCGCGTCCGAGGCCATGGCCTTCGGGGAGAGGGTCGTTCAGGTAATGGAAGCCGGCCGGCCGGCAAAGGTCGAGGTAGTAGCCGTTGGAAAGAAGACCGATATAACCCTGCCGGGCGGCGGAGACCAAAGCCTCGGTTCCCCGCCACGACTGGATGACGATATCCTTGGGAAGGTCCGGTTGGAGGATTTCGTCCCAGCCGACCATCCTCCGGCCGTGCTTCTTGAGAATCTCGAGAAGCCGGGTGGTGAAATAGGCCTGGAGGGCTTCGTTTGAAGCCAAGCCTTTTTCCTTCTTGAATTCCTGGATCTCGGGATTTTGGTCCCAGTGCTTTCCGTTGTTTTCGTCGCCGCCGATATGGAGAAAGGCGTCGGGAAACAGCCCGGCCATCTCTCCCAGGAAGGCGTCGAGAAACGCGTAGACGTTGGGATTGGCCGGATTGAAGGCGGGGAGCTGGACGCCGTACGTCCGGGAGACGCGGTAGGGACCGGGAGCGCTGGCCAGCTCGGGGAAGGCCGCAAACCAGCTGGTCGAATGGCCGGGAAGGTCGAACTCGGGCATCACCCGGATGCCTCGGTCGGCGGCATAAACGACGATGTCCCGGATTTGGGCCTGGGTATAGAATTGGCCGTCGGACCCGAGCTCGTGAAGCGCCGGAAAGAGCTTGCTCTCGACCCGGAATCCCTGGTCCTCGGTCAGGTGCCAGTGAAGGACATTCATCTTGACCGCGGCCAGGCCGTCGATGTTCCGCTTGATGACTTCGACCGGCTGAAAATGCCGGCCGCTGTCGATCAGGAGGCCGCGCCAGGGAAACCGGGGAGCGTCCTCGATCTGGACGCAGGGCAGAATATATCCGCCGGGGCCGCCTTCGGTCAGCTGGAGGATGGTTTCGAATCCGCGGAGGATCCCGAGATCCGTCGGGGCCACCAGGAGGATGCGGTCCGGGCTGACGGTGATCCGGTAGGACTCGTCTTCGCCGGGAAAGAGCGTGCCGGCCCGGTCGCACTTGAAGAGGAGTGACGCCCGGGCATCCTCGCCCTCGGCCGGATTGCCGTCCCGGCGGACGAATAATCCGGTCCGGCCGCTGAGCCGTTCAAGAAAACGGCCGGCCGCCCGGCGGGCCCGGTCCCCGGGCTCGCCGATCGCCGCAACGGTAAACGTCTCGTCCAGGACAAAGCGGCCGGTGGTCTCCACAATCCGGGCCGGCCGGGGAAGGAGGTTGAGAGAGGCCGCCGGGAGAGAAACCGCCCCGGCCGCCGCGGCCCAGAGGATCCCTAAAAAAGCCTGTCTTCCACGTCTTTTTCGCCGCGGCATGGCGGCATTGTATCCGTTCTCCAGACGGGATGCAAAGCCGGGCGGATTCAGTCGATGGTTTTTTCGACGACGATCGTCATATTGGAGACGAGGGCGGCGATCGTCCCGAGAGCGGCCAGGACCGGTAAAATGGCCACACCGACAATCCCCACGGTCAAGGGGATCTCCATGAACGTCTTCCCCTGCTCATCCTTAAGGATGATCCGGCGGATATTGCCCTCGTGAAGCAGCTCCTTCACTTTGTTGATGAGCTCGCCGCCGGAGACTTTGAACTCCTCCGTCCGGGCGCCGGTTCCGTTGTTCGGATTTTTTTCGTCCATGATTTTTTCCTTTCACTCTCGATAAACGAAAACGGACGGAAAAAGTTCAACCCGGGCTTCAGCGCTTCCGTTCGATCTCCGCGATCAACCGCTTGATCGCGGGCTGTTCCGGATTCAATTTGATCGAGGCGTTGAGGACGTTGAGGGCGTCCTGGTTCCTCCCGATCTTGAAATAGCTCTCCCCCAGGGCATTGAGCAGGGTGATATCGCTGTTGTAGATGCGGTTGCCCTCGGCCAGGGAATCGGCCGCTTCGGCGAACCGGCCCTTGGCAAACTGCGCCAAACCCTTGGTCATAAAATAGGCGTAGCGGAACCGCTCGTCGGACCGGAGGGTTTCGGCCAGCTCCAACGCTTCGTCGTTCTTTCCGATTTTGATCAGGAAGGCGGCATACTCCGGAACCTTCTGCAGGTACCCCGGATTCTGGCCGAAGGCGGCTTTAAAGGCGGCTTCGGCTTTCTCGTTCTGGTCGAGCTGGGCGTATTGATGAGCCCGCATGTACTGAAAGAGGAACCGGCCGGCCGACGGCGTGCTCTTGGAGATCGTCCCGGGATGGGATTTGGTCGCCTTCGTTTCGAGGGAAAAACCGGCCGTTTTTTCGGCCAGGACTTTTCCGCCGGCATCCAGGAGCGAAAGCTTGACGTCGTAGTTGTCCGGCGAAAGCTCGGCCGCCGTCACTTCCGCGACGAACGTCATCGTTTCCCGAAGGGGCTGGGAATCGAGGCGGATGTTGAGCGTTTTTTCCGAGGCTCCGGCGGGCTTGATGCCCTTGACCGAGACCCGGACCAGGCCGTTTTTCCAGAGGTCGTCCTTGATCCCGAAGGCCTGGACGAGGAAAACGATCTTGTCGTCGGCGGCGAAAATCGATTCCGGCTCGACCGAGATTTTCCGGTCGGCGATCAGGAAAGGGACATGGGCGTCCACCCGCGTCTCGGCGATCCGGTAGCCCGTGAGAACCGATCCGAGGGTCGGGCGGGCGGGCGGAGGCGGGACGACGACCGGCCGCTCCAGGACGCTGAATTCCTTGCCGACGGCGTTGCGGAGAAGGACGGTCAGCTGGAATGAGCCTTCGACGATCGGGAACGAATCCTCGATCGCGAGGCCGGTATTCTCGGTATCCGCCAGGCGGGCGGCCGGGATCGTGACCGGAAATTCCTTGGCGTATTGCAGGACGACTTTATCCCCGGACCGGAGGCTGACATCCATCTGGAAGTTGGCCGAATACTCGTCTTTGGGCTCGTAGTAGTCCATGGACAGCTTCGATGGGGACATCCCGAAATGGCAGAAGGCCATCCCGGTCACCGGGTCGGTGAGGACCGCGGCATAGACGCGGCTCTCGATGGAGTTGGTCAGGTATTCGGTTTCGACCACGCCCCGGTACTTGAGGAAATGGGTGGCATACGTGTCGTCGATCGCCACCTTGGGCGATTCCATGATGTTGGCCATCATGATGGCCGCGTCGGGCGTGGGGATATAGTTATAAGGGATATCGCCGGGGATGATCGACAGGGCGACCGCCGCCAGTTCCGGTTGCAAGTTGAAGAGATCCTGAAAGGCGCCTTCGTAATCGCCCTGGTCGCGCTGGCGGCCGTCGACGAACAGGGCCAGCGGTCCGTCGGACAACGGATCGTACAGCTTGTACTCTCCCACGTTCGCCCTCTGGTAAAAGACCAGGGAGAAATGGTTCGGCATCTTTTTGCTGACGTCGCCGTTGTAGGACCAGATCTCGACCGGCCAGAGGTCGTTAGAGCCTTCGATCCGGGTCGTGTTCAACGGCGCGCCGAGGGCGATATAAACCCGGCCTCGGTCGGTCATCCAGCCATCCCGGGCCGACCGGAATCTTTTGTTGGCCTCGGTGAAACGCTTGACGACGTCTTCGCGGTATTCGTTCTCAGGCGTGGCCGGGGTCGGATCCCGCCTTTTCCAGAAGGCGTCGATGAAGATGTCCCGGTCCCGGTCGTTTTTCAGGGTGAGGAAGACTTCCCGCTCCGTGTCCTTGATATGGTACGTCACCAGCTTCAGCCAGTCCTGGTACTTGATGACCAGGGTCTTGGGATCGATGAGGTCCCGCCGTTGAGCGGACAAGGACGAAAACAGGCAGAAACCGGCCAAAACGAAAACCGCGGCGCGCTTGAGCATCGATCTTTCCTTTACCATCCAGGTTTCATTTCAAGACAGCTTTTTATTATAGGGAAAGCCGTCCTAAAATGCCAACTTCGGCCCACATCCGGGTCCGGCATGAATGAAACGCCGCCGCAAATCGTTTCGTTCCCTTTTTATACGGGGCCGAATTCTCTATAATAGAGGGATGAACATGAATCGTTTGATTAAAACCGCGGCCGTCGCCCTCATCCTGGCCCTGGGCGCCGGAAGCTTCATCGCCGCCGCTCCGCCCGCGGCCGGGAAACCGAACATTCTTCTGGTCACCATCGACACCCTCCGTCCCGACCGGCTTTCCTGCTACGACCCGAAGTTCGCCAAAACCCCGGCGATCGACGGGCTGGCCGCCCGGGGGGCCCGCTTCGAAAAGGCCTTCGCTCACTCGCCGGTCACGCTCCCCTCCCACGCCGACATTCTCACCGGGATGCTCCCGATCCATCACGGCCTCAGCGAAAACTCGAAAATGAAGCTGGACGCGCGGTTTCAAACGCTGGCCGAATCCCTGAAAGCCGCCGGCTACGCGACGGGCGCTTTTGTCGGCGCCTTCCCCCTCGATTCGCGTTTCGGCCTGGACCAGGGCTTTGATGTCTACGACGACGCCTTCGCCGCCTCGTCGGCCGAAGGATTCACGTCCGAGCGCCGGGCCTCGGAAGTCGCGGCCGCGGCGAAAGCCTGGCTGGCCGGACAAAAAGACCCGTGGTTCTGCTGGATTCACTTCTGGGATCCCCACGCCCCCTATTCGCCTCCGGCACCCTTCGCTTCCTCTTACGCCCAGGACCCCTACTCCGGGGAATCGGCTTACGTCGACGCCGAATTGGGCCGGATACTGGATGACCTCAAGGCCCGGGGAAAAGAAACCGACACGCTCGTCATCCTCACCGCCGATCACGGCGAAGCGCTCGGGGAGCACGGCGAATCGACCCATGGATACTTCGCTTACAACTCCACGCTTCACGTCCCCCTGATCATCGCCGGTCCTGGGATCCAGGCCTCCCGGGTGAAAGACCCCGTCGGCCATACGGACCTGTTCCCGACGGTCTGCGATATCCTGAACCTCAATCCGCCGGCCGGAATGGCCGGAAAATCGCTTCTGCCGGCTCTGACCGGAAAAGCGATTCCGCCCCGGACGATCTACTTCGAATCCCTGGAGCCCTACTATTCTCTGGGTTGCGCTCCGCAGCGGGGGATCATCGACGGCGGGAAAAAATTCATCGACTCCCCCATCCCCGAGCTCTATGACCTGGCCGCCGACTTCAAGGAGGAGAAAAATCTCACGCCGCCGGCCGACCTGAATGCCTTCCGGGCCCGCCTGGCCGAAATCATGAAGGGAGCCGCCAAAACCGCCGCCGACCGCAATCGTCCGGTCGACCGGGAAGCGCTGGCCCGGTTGCGGAGCCTCGGCTATACGGCGGGAGCCGAAATGCCCCGCAAAACCAAGTTCGGTCCCGAAGATGACTTGAAGACGTTCCTTCCCTTCCAGCAGAAGCTCGAGAGGGGAATCCTCCTCAAGGATGGGGCGAAATACGCCGAGAGCGTCCGCGAATTCGAAAGCCTGATCGCCGAACGCAAGGATTTTATCTGGGCTTACATCTTTTTAGCCGAAAGCTTCTTCGCTCAGAAAGATCCGGTCGCGGCCGTCCGAACGCTGGAGTCGGGGGTGCGGGCCAATCCGGAAAGCTACACCTTGCTCTCGGCCTGCGCGACGGTTCTCCTCAATACGGGCGACCTGGCCTCGGCCGTCGGCGTCCTGGAAAAAGCCCTCTCGATCGTCGACACCGATCCCGAAGCCTGGAGCCAGCTCGGGTATATCTATTGGCGGAAAGGCGAATTCAACAAGGCCTCCGAATATTTTCGCAAGTCAATCGCCCTGGATCCTTCCTACGCCCCGGCGTACTTCAACCAGGCGACCCTCTTTCTGACCGCTTATACCGACCGCGGGAAGAAACCGGAATATCTCACCGAGGCCGTCGGGAATTTCCGGAAAGCGGTCACCCTTAATCCCGTCATGATCGTGGCCTGGAAGGGATTGGGCGTCGCCCTGAAAGAGGCTGGGAAAACGGCCGAGGCGATCCAAGCTTGGGAAAAAGCTTTCGCCCTGGGCGCGGATGACGCTTTCACCGCCCCGGCGCTCGCTTCGGCTTATCTTGAAACCGGGCAGAAAACAAAAGCCCGGACGGTGTTGGAAGCTTACCTCAAAGTGAAGGGACCCACGATTTCGGCCGCGGAACGGACGAGAATTCAGGGCTTGCTGGACAAAACCAAAATGCCTTAATGGATTTCTTCTGTTTCGCGTGGGTATGTAATAAAACGACGGCCTCCGCTCACGCGTCCGGTTCTTAACGGCCTTTCTCGATCCTTCTACCCACACGAAACAGAAAAGATCCGCTCTAATTTAACCGGCGCTTCCGCCGCCTCCCCCGCCCCCGCCTCCTCCGCCGCTTGAAAAGCCGCCGCCGCTGCCCGAGGAATAATGAGCGGCCGAGGTGCTGGCTTGCTGGATCGTCGTCGCGGCGCTTTCGATGGATTTAATCATCGCCGCGATCGACGTCATTCCGCCCGGCGAGAGAGCGGCCGTCGTCCGGTTGAAGGCCGGGTACCAGACGGGAGCCGCGGCCCGCTCATCGGCCAGGATCACCGGCAGCGTTTTGGCGATCTTATGAGCGCTCCCGAACAGGATTCCAAAAACCAGATACCGCTCCCAAAGCCGGTAGGCCTCGGGCGGCAGCTCCTTGAAATCGGAAAAATCATTCAGGAATTTTTTCAGCCCCTTCCACATCGCGTTTTCCCGGGCCCAGGCGAAGGAAGACCGTTTGAGCTTCGGGGCAAGCAGGGCCGCTTCCAGGGCGAGGAACGGATTGAGCGTCAAGATCCCGGGCGGGATGGCGGCGATGATGAAATGCTTTTGCCGCTTGAGGCTCGCCGGCTCGACGAACTCGCGATTTTTCCCTTCGGCCTTGACGGATTTTATCCAGGCTTGAAACCAGGTCCGGAACTTCATCGGATTCTTGGTCATCCAGGAGGTCAGGTCGGTGCTCATCAGGGATGTCCCAGCCAGGGACGAAATCGGATGCTCCGCTCCACTCTTTATTCTCCGGAAGCGCTCAAACGCCTTGGCCGAGCCGCCGAACGCCGCGGCCAGGGCCGCAACGCCCGAAGACGGACCGCCGCTTCCGATGACGCCCAGCAATCCGAGGACATCCCGCTCGAACGGGAGAAGCCGGTCTCCCGGGCCCGGATCCTTTTTAATCGTCAAAAGAGCCGCGGTTTTAAACTTGGGGCCGAAGAGGCCTTTTTTCTCCTCGGTCCGGTCTTCGATCTCGATGAAGCCGCGCCGGGCCAGGTCGAAAATCGTCGCCGTGAAGGCCGCCGGGGTGACCGTCGCCCCTTGCCAGCGGAGAAGATCGACCAAAGCCGGGGCCAGTTCGGACGGCGGTTCCCGGACGTATTCGGGGATATCGTCGAACGCATATTCCCGGCCGTGACGCCGCCAGCTGAAGATGAACGCGATCAGCCAAAGAAGCGGGAAGGCGAAAAATCCGCCGAGGAAGACAAAAGCGAACTTCTCGGTTGTCTTCTCCCACCAGGCCGATCGACGGCTGGATCGGATCGACCGGGAGATCGTGTCGGCGACGAATCCGGCTTCCTCCTCGCGGATCGAGGCGGCCGCAATCGATTCGTCGGGAACGGCCGCGACCATCCCGGCACGGCCAGGCCACCCGGATTTCGACCTCCTGCCCGGCGGCGAGGTTGGGCACGGTGAACGTTACGGTCTGAAGGTCGACGATTTCGGAATTTCCGGAGAGCGGCCCGTGCCCGTAGACCAGGAGCTCGGAAACGTCGGAGACCGGCTCGGGAAGACTGACCTTAATGACGACCAGGGATGCCGGCTTCTCCCAGCCGCTCCCGATCGGCTGCCAGTAAAGCTCGGTCGTCTCGGCCGAGCCGCGGATGCCCCCGATGACGCGGTAATGAAGGCGGAACGTCTTCTGCTCGTCTTTAGCCGAATAAAACCATTTCGCCTCGAATCGCCCGCCTTCTTTCCTTGAACTCGGATTCAGGAGGGTCGGGCCTTCGAAAACGCGAAATCCTCGATCTCGGCCGCGTACGTCCGGCCCTGCCGCTCGACCTTGAGTGGGATCCAGAGCGAAGCCCAGGAGAATTCCCCTTCAAAGGCGAAGGTCCGGAATTCGTCGACGACGAAGCTCCCATCCGTCGCGACGGCGATGTCGATCCGAATCTCGGGGAAGTAGAAATCCTTGGCCGCGGCCGCGGCCGGAATCAGGGCGAAAACGAGGACGGCGGCGAGCCGAACGAAGCGCATCCGGGCAATCCTCAATCTCATGGCGTCCCTCCGCTCCTAACCTACCAGAGCCTCCGTATTGTGGCAAGGCCGCCTAACCTGCATTATTCACGAGTTGAGATGGCTGCAGCTGCGAGGCGCGGAGGGCGAAGCTGTGCTAGACGCACTGCGAACCCTTCGCAACGAAGCAGATGCGGCCATATCGGCTCGCCCCGACTCGCAAGGCTCGTGTGGGACTTGCTTCGGCTCACAGGGTGAGCAAAGCGTCGCCCGAAGGGTAAAAACCCATGCTTTTATATCTTATTAAAAAAAAATAGAACTATTAGAATCATAAAAATTTTTATGAATAAAGCAGGTTAATTCCCGGACGGGCCATTAGACTGGAAAAAGCCGCGTCCCCCATCCCGCTTCTACCGCGAAGCTCATGCAACGGTTAAACATGTCACGATCAAATTCGGGGCAGGCCAGACCCCGCCTTTCCAGGACCGGACCGGAATTATGGACCGCAAAGGTTCTCGGATCCTGCATATAGGGTCGATAGGCCTCGAGATAAGAATCGTAGAGGGTTTCCAGGGAATTCCTCGGTCGGGCCGCGAAAGCCTTCGCCCCGCAGGCTTCAATCCCCCGCAAATGGAAAAAGGGTTCGGCATACTCGATGATGTCCTCGATCCTTTTGGGCCGAGGATTGACGATGTGGAAGATGCCGCCGTCAAGGCCGTCTTCCCTGAGGGCCATGAAGGCCTCCACGCAGTAATCGATGGGAATAAGGTTAAGGCCGCCCCGGGGCTCGACTTCGATGCGAATCGGCATGAAGACACTCCCGTCGGGCTCGATCCGGACGCCCATCGCCGCGGCCTTGGCCCCGCCGCGCTCCCGGATGTCCGCCTCGTAGATGCCCCGGAGCAAAACGGCCGCCTTGACCGGAAAATAAACCGCGTTGAATCTCAGGGTGCGGCCTGTATGGGAATCGCCGTAAACGATGGACGGCCTGTAAACGGTGAGCCGGATCCCTTCGCGCCGGCAGACGTCCCGGGCCAGGATCTCGCCCCGGGCCTTGGTCTCCTCGTAGACGTTCGTGAATTCACCGGACTCGACCCACTCCTCCCGGCAGAGCCCTGTCCGTTTTCCCGCGACAAAAGCGGTGCTGATGTGGTGGAAGACGGAACACCGGCTCCGGGCGGCGAAGTCGAGGATGTTCCGGAGACCCCCGATGTTGACCGCCTCGAGCTCAGGCCGCTTTCGCTCGACAAACGACGTATTCGAAGCGCAATGGACGATCTCATCGGTTTGACCCAGACCGGCGGTGTCGCCGAGTGCGGCCTCAGCCCACCGGTCGTCGAGGATGTCACCCTCAGCGACGTCGAGCCGTCGCCGCGCCTCCCCGTCGAGTCCAAACCAATCGGTCAGGCGGGCGACGCGGTCCCGGGCGGGGAGCGTTCTTGAGGAGCGCGCCAGGAGGGTCACCCGGTAGCCCGCACGAAGAAGCGCCATGGCGATATGGCTGCCGAGAAAACCCGTCCCGCCCGTGACCAGGATGCGGGAGCTCCGATCCTCCCGCATGTTTCGCAGTGCGTCCGGACTTGTCCTCATCGGATGTCTCCCGTACTCACACCCGATAGAGAAAGCCGTCCTTTCTCGCGCAACCCTGGGAAAAGACGTATTTCAGCGACATGACGCCGGGGACCTGCTCGGCGAGCCGATCAAGCCAGGGATCGAGCTCGGGGAAAGCCCGGGCGATCTTTTCCCTTTCGGCCGGATCGGTATGATCGACGTAATAGTCGTACTCGAGGATGGCCCGCTTGCCGAGATCCATCGGCGTCAGAAATCCGAAATCGTGATCGAGACCGTGGGCCTCGGCCACCCGGGCGAAACCGTCCAGAACCTCGTGGATGACGTCCGCCCGATCCGGCGGGACGTAGACCAGGAAGGCGAACATGTGCTTCCGCCGGGACATGCGGGCGCTGACGATCCGATGCATGTTGAGCCAGACCATATCGGTCATTTCCGGCCGGGCGTAGAGACTCCGGTAAAACGGCCGGAGGGCTTCGGGCACGCAAGAGGAGATCGTCTCGGGCGAGGGCTGGAGCGCCGCTTCGATGAGGGGCCTCATCTCGGGACTGCAGAGCAGCTCATACGGACGTTCGCGGCCTTGGTACCCGCGGAGGAGCTCCAGCCACTGAGGTTCGACGAGCTTCGGCAGACCGAGCATCAACGTCCGCAAAAGGTCGGCCTCGATCACCGCCGGGGACATCTTCCGGACCGCTTCCCGGGCGTAACGGTCTCCGATCATGAAGACCATATAATTCACGCCCAAGGCTTCCGGAAGGGCGGCCTTGAGTTTTCCGGCCAGCGCTTCGTCGGGCGAGAGGAAGGCGGCAATGTAGTGGGCCCCGAGAACGGCGACGGCCAGGCCGATCCGCCGCTGGCCGAGCTCCCGGGCGAACCGCAGGGCCTCGTCAAAGCCTTCGAAGGGCACCAGGATCCCCTCTTCATCCGGGGTCGTCGGATGGAGCTTGACGAAGGCTTTGGTGCAGATTCCGGGTGAGGGCGCGGTCCGATGTTCGAAGGCGAAATGATTCGGGGCGGCCTTGTCGTTGAGGCGAAAGACGCGGCCGTCGCGGCCGACGAACTCCATGTCGATGAAATTATCGGCCGCCGTCCCGTAGACATTGGACCAGGTCGAGAAGGTCCCGGTGCAGACCAGGTTGCCGCAGACGGTCGCCGCCGGTTCGGCGGCGTTGATGCGCAAGCCGTGTCGGCCGGCCACCTGCTGGAGCTCGAACGACGTGACGCCCGGCTCCACCGCCGCGCAAAAGTTCGGCAGGTCAATTTCGATCCGGCGCATCCGGTTCATGTCCAGAACGATACCGTCGCTGAAAACGAAACCGAAGACACTTCCGCCGTTGCCGCGGACCGCGAAGGGCAGGCCAAGGTCGTTCGCCAGGCGGACGACCTCAACGACTTCATCCCGCGAGCCCGGCAGAACGACATAGCGGGGCATTTGCGCCTCGGCCAGCGGGAAGGGATCGTCGGCGTAGGTCCAGAGGACGGCCGGGTCGTTCGAAGCCCAGTCCCGCCCCACGACGGATCGTAGCCGGCGCAGAGGTTCGTCTTCAACCGGCACGGTCACCGGGCCGTTCTCCTTCAGGTGGGCCTCGACATATTCCTTGAGAGCCCGCATGACGAAGGTCGGCTGCATTCCCGTTACGAAGTGGCACTGGGCATCGCATATTCCGCACAGGGTGCAGGTTCCGGCGGAAGCAAGAACCGCCTCCGTGACCGGAATGCGCCCTTCGGCCAGGCCCCGATAAAGATCCATCCGTCCCTGGGGATAATAGGTGACGAAATGCTTTTCAGGCCCCGACGGGCAGACGCCCGTGGCCAGGAAGTCGATCTTGCACATCGCATAGTGGCGGCATTGGGCGGCCGTGGCCGCCGTCGCTGCGTCAAAATCCGGCATGGGAAACCTCCTCGGATTTGCGGGCGAAATAGATGACGGCGATTCCGAATGTTCGCGGATGGATGGCGATATCTCGGAATCCGGCCGCGTCCAAACGCCCGGCCAGGGCCTTCGGCGGGTCGAAAACGCGAATGGACTCGGCCAGGTAGCGGAACGGTCCTTCCGTCCCGGTGATGAGACGTGCGGCCGGCAACATGAGCCGGAAAGAATAAAACGAATAGAGCGCGCGTTGCCAACTCCGGCCCGGCAGCGAAAATTCCAGGATCGCCAACCGCCCGCCGGGTTTCAGGACCCGATAGATTTCTCGAAGGCCCCGGTCGGGATGAACGAGATTCCGGAGACCGAACCCGAGGGTGACGGCCTCAAAAGTTTCCTCGGCGAACGGCATCCCTTCGGCATCGCCTTGGACGAACGCCAGGCGTCTTTCGACCCCGGCGCGGGCGCGTTTTTTTCGGCCGGCCTCCATCATGGGCCGGTTGAAATCACAGACGACCGCGCGTCCGGAAGCCCCGACGCGCCGGGCCGCGAGAAGCGCCAGGTCGGCCGTGCCCCCGCAGACATCGAGAACGGCTTCGCCGGATTTTAAACGCAAAAATCGAACGGTCGCCCGCTTCCATAAAAAATGAAGTCCCAGGCTCAGCAGGGCATCCGCCCGGTCATAGGTCCGGGCGATCGGAGTGAACTGGTCATGGACGAGCTTTTTCTTTTCGCCGGCGTCTACCGTTCGATATCCGAAATTGACTTTTTCCCGGAGCATCCTCGTCATTCCCTCGCGATGGGAGTTAATATACCAGAGGCCGGGATAAAAACGTATCCCCATTGCGGGCAAGACGAACTCAATAAGCCCGGCCGATTGACATCATACGGCGGTTCGGATTATTTTAAGCGCGGCCCCGCGGCCTTTCGATTCCTCCCACGAAAGGACATCTCGCATGAGCGCAAAATTCCGCCTCGGCCTCATGATGTTCCTCCAGTACGCCATCTGGGGTTCCTGGGCTCCCGTGCTCTCGGCCTACCTCCAGAACAACCTCGGCTTCACCGGCGTCCAGCTGGGCATCATCTTCAGCCTGCTCCCCCTGGCCACGATCCTCTCGCCGTTCATCGGCGGTCAACTCGCCGACCGGTGGTTCCCGACCCAGAAAGTCATCGGGATCCTCCAGCTTCTCGGCGGCGTCATTCTCATCCTGATCGCCAACACGACCGCCTTCGGCCCGATGATGTGGCTGATGCTGTTCTATTCTCTGGTCTATGCCCCGACCCTGGCCCTGACCAACTCGATCGCTTTCGTCAACCTGAAAAACTCCGAGAAGGAATTCGGGGCCATCCGGGTCTGGGGGACGATCGGCTGGATCGCCGCCGGCTGGGCGTTGACCGGCTGGCGCCTCATGGCCAAGTCCCCGGACGGGATCGCCATGAAAGGCGACGTCCTCCTCGTGGCCGGCGTCTTCTCCCTGATCATGGGCGTCTTCTCCTTCTTCCTTCCCCACACCCCGCCGCAGAAGTCGGGGAGCAAACCCTGGGCGTTCCTTGAAGCCCTGAAGATGTTCAAGAACAAAAACTTCACGATCTTCGCAATCATTTCCTTCGTCGTCGCCACGGAGCTGCAATTCTATTACGTCCTGACCTCGCCCTTCCTGACCTCGGCCAAAATCGGGGTCAGCCAGAAATCCATCGGCGCGGTCATGACCATCGCCCAGGTTGCCGAGATCTTCGTCATGGCCTTCCTGCTCTCCTGGGCCCTGAAGAAGTTCGGTATGCGGCGGACGCTGACCCTGGGCATCCTGGCTTGGCCGATCCGCTATATCATCTTCGTCATCGGCCAGCCGTCCTGGCTGGTCATCGCCTCGCTGGCCCTCCACGGCTTCTGCTATGTCTTCTTTTTCACCGCCGCTTTCATCTACGTCGACAACATCGCCCCCAAAGACATCCGGGCCTCGGCCCAGGGGTTGATCGCCGTGATCATCCTCGGCTTCGGCAACTTCGTCGGCAGCCTCTTCTGCGGCTGGATCCAGAATACGTTCACGACGACGGCCGTCAACGCCGCCGGCGAAGCCGTCACGACGATCGACTGGACCAAGACCTTCCTCGTCCCCACCGCCCTGACCATCGCCTGCCTTGTCATCTTCCTGGCCTTCTTCCGGGATAAGAAAGCGGCCGGAGAAGCGGCCGCATCTTAAAAAGGAGAACCGCTCATGTCCCATCACCACCACCACAAGCCCAACCTCGGCATCGGAATCATCGGCGGCGGCTTCATCGCCCGTTTCCACATCAAAAGCTTCGTCGGCGTCCGCGACGCCGACATCCTCGGCGTCTTCGACCCCGATAAAAAGCGGGCCGCCGAAGCCTGCGCCTTGGCCCGGTCGCTCGGCGTCGGCGAGGCCAAGCCGTACGCGTCGATCACGGCCATGGCCGCCGACCCGGCCATCGGGGCCCTCTGGATCTGCGCCCCCAACTTCACCCGCCTCGAGGTCATGGAAGAAATCGCCGCCGCCGTCCTCTCCGGAAAAGCGGAGCTTTCCGGCGTCGCCTGCGAGAAGCCGCTCGGCCGCAATGCCGGAGAAGCCAAAAAGATGCTGGCCCTGGCCCGCAAAGCGGGCCTTCTGGACGGCTATCTCGAAAACCAGGTCTTCTCCCCCGCCGTCGTCAGGGGCAAGGAAATCGTCTGGGCCCGGGGTGCGGCCATCGCCGGGCCTCCTTATCTGGCCCGGGCGGCCGAGGAGCACAGCGGCCCGCACATGCCCTGGTTTTGGGAAGGAACGCTCCAGGGCGGCGGCGTGCTCAACGACATGATGTGCCACTCCGTCGAGGAAGCCCGGTTCATGCTCACCCCGCCCGGGGCGCCGCGCGACGTCCTGACCCCGATTTCGGTCACGGCCTACACGAACTGCCTGAAGTGGCAGGAGCCCAAGTACGCCGCCATCCTGAAGAAAAACAGCGGCGGAAAAACCGACTACCTCAAGCGGCCGGCCGAGGACTTCGCCCGCTCGCTCGTCGAATATAAGAATAAGGACGGCAAGATCCTCGTCGTCGAGACGACGACCAGCTGGTGCTACGTCGGGGCCGGGCTTCGGCTGAGCATGGAGCTGCTCGGTCCCGAGTACGCCCTCCAGATCAACACCCTGGACGCCGGATTGAAAATCTTTTTCAGCCGGGAAGTCAAGGGCAGGGCCGGCGAGGACCTCGTCGAGAAACAAAATGCCGAGATCGGCCTCATGCCGGTCGTGGCCGACGAAGCCATCGAATACGGCTACACGGCCGAAAACCGGCACATGGTCCAATCCTTCCTCCATGGCGTCCGGCCGGAGGAGAATTTCTCGGACGGGGTCGCCGTGGCCGAGCTCCTGATGGCCGCCTACCTCAGCGCCGAGAAGGGGAAAACCATCGCCTTCCCGCCCAAGGGCTTAGACACATTCATCCCGGCCGTAGCGCAAGGGACCTGGAATCCAAAGAAACGCTGATCGCCCACGGAGGACTCATGAAAAAAATCGCCGCTTGTCTCATCCTGACCGTTGCCGCCGGCACGCTGGCCGTTCCGGCCTTTGCCGCCGCCCAGACCGCCCCGTCGATCCGGCACATCTCCCCCGAGCTTCAAAAGAAGGTCGCGGAGACGAATTATGCCGCCGTCCGGATCAAGAGCTTCCCGATCGCCTCGGAAGCCTGGACCTTCCGGAAATTCACCTTTTTCGAAACCGTCCAAAAGCTCAAAGAGCTCGGCGTCACCGGCGTCGAAGCGTTTCCGGGCCAGGCCCTGGCGGCCGAATTTCCCGGGGCGCGCTTCGACGAGAACATGACGCCCGAACAGATCGCCAAGACGAAGGAGGTCCTCAAGGCCGCCGGAGTCACCCTCTACGGCTACGGCGTCACGGATATCGGCAAGACCGAAGCCGCATGCGGAAGGTTTTCGACTTCGCCCAGAAAATGGGCATCCGGGTCATCGTCTGCGAGCCGGCCGACGACGACTTCACCCTGCTTGAAAAGATCGTCGGGGAATACAACATTCAGATCGCCATTCACAACCATCCCGCCCCCTCCAAGTACAACCTCCCCGAAACGGTCTTCAACCATGTCAACGGCAAGGATCCTCGGATCGGATCCTGCGCCGACAGCGGCCACTGGATGCGGGGCATGAACGATCCGCGCGAGGCGTTCAAGCTGCTCGAAGGCCGGATCCTGGACGTTCACCTGAAGGACCGGAACGAGTTCGGGACGGGCAAGGGGATCGACGACGTCGCCTGGGGTTCGGGCAAAGGAATGATCCGCGACCTCCTGGCCGAGCTGACCCTCCAGGATTACGACGGCTGGCTGACGATGGAATATGAAAACCAGGCCGAAGTCGACGACCCGATGCCGGCCTTCAAAAAAAGCATCGCCTACATCAAGAGCGTGACCTATTACGAGGGCTGGGAGCAGATCTTCCGGCGCTCCGGCGGCCGTTACGAAAAACACGGCTGGAACCATTACGGCCCGGGATATTTTCTCGTCGACGGGAAGACCGGCGTCTTGAAAGGCCAGAGCGGCATGGGTCTCCTCTGGTACAACAAGAAGCTCAAGGACTTCATCCTCGAAGCGGAATTCATGTGCTCGACCAAGACGACCAATTCCGGGATCTTCCTCCGCATCCCCGAAGTCCCGGTGAGCGACGCGTACATTTACCACGCCCTGGAAGTTCAGATCGACGACAACTCCAAGGGCATCCACCACACCGGGGCGGCCTACGACATCGAAGCCCCGCTTCTCGAGGCCTCGCTTCCGACCGGCGAATGGAACCACCTCCGGATCGAATTCCGGGGGATGCACTTGACCATCGTCCTGAACGGAAAAACCGTTTTAGATTGGGACGCCAAACCCGGCGGAAAGGTCCGGGACCTGGCCCTCGAGGGATACTTCGGCCTCCAGAACCACGACAGCGACTCCCCGCCGTTCTTCCGGAATATTTATTTAAAGGAACTGAAATAGCCGGGATCAGGCCGCGCCCGCTTCTTTTCTCTCGATGAAGAGGAGGCGGAAGAAGAATCCGATCCCGATGATGAAGAAAACGGCGATGACCAGGATCGAATACCGCATGTTCCCGGTCAGCGCTTCGATGATCCCGAAGCTGAATGTCCCGGCCACGGTCGCCAGCTTTTCCATCACGTCGTAGAAGCTGAAGAACGAGGTGTGGTCCTGGGTCGGGGGCAGCATCTTGGAGAACGTCGACCGGGCCAGCGACTGCGACCCGCCCATGACCATCCCGACGCCGATTCCGACCAGGAGATAACCGACCGCGTTCGTGATGAAATACGCGGCGAGGATGTCCAGGATCCAAATGTAGATCGTCAGGCGGAAGGCCTTGATGTTGCCGATCCGGCCGGACAGCCGGGCAAAGAACCAGGCCCCGAACATCCCGACAAGCTGGATCAGAAGGATCGTGGCGATGAGGACGGTGTCGCTGAGGCGGAGCTCCTTTTCCCCGAAGGTGGCGGCCATGAACATGACCGTGAGCATCCCCATGACGACGAAGAAATATCCGGAGAGGAACACTTTCAGCTTCTGCGTCCGCCGGATCTGGCCGAAGACCAGGCGCAGCTCGCGATAGCCGCCGAGGAGGACGCTCGTCCCCTTCTCCCGGTGGCCGAAGGTGAACTTGGGCAACCGCCGGAACGTGGTCTGGGAAAATCCGAACCACCACAGCCCGACCGAGAGGAAGGCCAGCTTGGCCGGGAGCTTCGGGTCGGTGATCCCGAACAGCCCGGGTTGCATGACGACGATCAAGTTGATGAGGAGAAGGACGACGCCGCCCAGGTAGCCGGAAATGTACCCGCGGGCGCTGACTTTGTCCTGCTCTCCGGGCGAGGCGATGATCGGCAGGAACGAATTATAAAAGACAAGGCTGCCGCCGTAGCCGACCGTCCCCAGGGCGAAACAGATGACCCCCAGCTCGATCGTGTTCGTATCGAAGAAGAACAAGGCCGAGCAGGCCGCCGCTCCGATCCAGGTGAACCCTTTCATAAACGCCTTGCGCAAGCCGGTGTAGTCGGCGATCGACGAGAGGAAGGGCGAAAGAAAAGCGACCAGGAGATAGGCGGCGGCGATGGCCCAGGAATAGAGGACGGTGTTGATCACCGGGATCCCGAAAAAGTCGACCGTGAAGTTGTTGCCGTTGCGGGTGACCTGGTTGTAATAAATCGGGAAGATGGCCGAGGAGATGGTCAGCTGGTAAACCGAGTTGGCCCAGTCGTACCGGACCCAGCCTTTGATTACGCGCTTGTCATCCTGGGGAATGGTTTGATGAGGGGCGGGACGTGGGCTCACAGGCACTCCCTTCGGGCGAATATAAAAGCGACTATTTATAATGAATCCCGATGCGAAAATCAAATCCATTTATTAAAGAGGAAGCGGGGTCGTGTTCACCATCGATCGTGTCGTTCGCACATGCATCGCCTTTTGTAAAATAAAATATTTACAGCGATAACGTTGTTTTACGTATCCAGGAAACCGAAGACGAATCCATTTCGTTGAATTGTAAAGGGGTTACAAAATTTCTTTAATTCTTTTATATCACCGTAGTTACAAGACATTTTTTTCTGGCATGAATATGGCATTAGAAATGAGCGCCATGACGAAAATAAAAACAAATTCGAAAGCAAGGAGGATGCCCTTCGAGAAAAAAGACGATTATGCGCAAGCCCCGAGAGAGAAATGGTTCACGAGAGAATGAAGGCGCACATGCGCCGCGAGGAGAAAAAATGAAAAAGGTTCTTTTAGCCCTCCTTTGCCTGGCCCTGCCGCTGGCGGCGATGGCCCAGGAAAGAACGGGTAACATCACGGGAACCGTCGTCGACCCGGACGGAAACGTCCTGCCGGGCGTCACGGTCACCCTGTCGGGCACGACGATTTCCCCGATCCAAGCCATCACGTCGGGAGAAGGCAAATTCCGTTTCCTCTCCCTGTTCCCCGGAAAAGACTACCAGATCAAGATGGAGCTCCAGGGATTCAAGACGGGATGCAGACGGGCATCATCGTCAACATCAACGCGACCGCCGACCTCAAGCTGGCCATGGAAATCGGAAAGCTCGAGGAACAGGTCACGGTCGTCGCCCAGACTCCGGTCGTCCAGGCCAAGAAGACCCAGGTTCAGAGCAACATCAACTATGAAATGCTCCAGAGCCTGCCTTCGGCCCGCGACCCCTGGGTCATGCTCCAGCTGACTCCCTCGGTCTTCATCGACCGCGAGAACATCGGCGGCAACGGAATCCGGACAGCAGTCCCAGTTCCAGTCCAAGGGCTCGACGACGCAGGAATGGACCGTCGACGGCATGCAGATCACCGATCGGCTGTCGGGCGGCTCCCCCGGGTATTTCGACTTCGACGCCTTCGAAGAAATGCAGGTTTCGACGGGCATGCTGGACGTCGAGCACCGCGACCCCGGCATCGTCATCAACATGGTGTCCCGCCGCGGCGGAAACAAGACCTCCCTGGGCGGCCGGTTCTTCTACACCGACGAACAGTTCCAGTCGCACGGTCACCCCCGAGCGGCTGGCCGAGCTCGGCGTCATCGGGTACAACCGGGCCGTCGACATGAAGGACTTCGGCTTCAACGCCGGCGGTCCGGTCATCAAGGACAAGATCTGGTGGTGGGCCGCCTACGGCGTCCAGCAGATCAATACCCTGGCCCTGACCGGCGGGCGTGACGATACCGTCCTCAACAACTACACGGCCAAGCTGAACTTCCAGCTCATCCCCGAGAACCGGGCCGAAATCTACTTCCGGCGCCGGCGACAAGAAGAAATGGGGCCGCAGCCGCAGCGAAACCATCCCCGCGGGATGGACCCAGGGCTCCAAGTTCCATTTCGGCAACCCGACCTGGAAATTCCAGGACGAGCACATGTTCGGGGACAGCCTGTTCCTCTCGATCCGCGGTCGGCGCTTCCGACGCCGGCTTCGGGATGGTCCCCGGCAACGATCGAGAGCCTCACCAATGCCGCCTGGTACGACCTCACCACCGGCGTTTGGTGCGGCTCCCAGACCTATTTCTACTCCACCCGGCCGCACCCCTACGTGGTGTTCCAGGCCCAGTACTTCGCCGACAACCTGTTCGGCACGGGCACGGCCCATGAAATCAAGCTGGGCGTCGAGATGAACAACACCTACCGGACCTACGTCGGCGGGTATCCCGGCAACTTCTACTTCCAGAACAACGACAACGCCGAGCTCGGCGACTTCCACGGCGTGGGCAATACCGAAGTCCTCCCGTTCCTGACCTATGTCTTCGTCCAGAACAACGACCTCATGTTCGACGACGGGACGAAGCGGTATGCCATGTACTTCAGCGACAACGTCACCTTCGGCCGGTTCAACTTCAACCTGCGGCTGCGGTACGACTACACCCTGCCCTTCCGGAATCCGCAGACCACGACTTCGCTGTTCACGGACAGCACCAGTTACACCGACGACCATATGGACAACTACGCCTCGGTCGTCGACCAGTACTGGTCGGTCGCGGCTCGCGACGCCTTCCGGGCCATTCTCCCGACCAAAAACACCCCCTACGTCGAATCCGGCAAAGCGTCCCAGGTGTTCTCCCCCGCATCGGCGTCAACTATGACCTTTTCGGCACCGGCAAGACCATCCTGAAGGCCGCTTATTCCCTTTACCGGGGCACCGGCCTCGGCGTCGGGCCCTGGGCCATGAGCGGTTGTATCCCTGGCTGGGAGCTTACTGGGATGACGTCGAGACCGGAAACGGCGACGGCAAGATCGACCTCAACGAGCTCTACTGGCAGAACACGGACGCCGTCAACTCGGACTTCTACCGGATGTTCGACGACGACGGCAATTTCCAGGGCGACCTGGAGCGCGAATACAACAGCTTCTGGGCCGGATGGGACCTCTCCAATCCCACCGGTCTGGTGAAATCGAAGACGTATGTCGACGTCGACAAATGGAAAGAAAACAAAACCCAGGAAGCTTTCGCCTCGATCGAGCACGAAATCTTCGCCGACTTCGGCGCGTCCCTGAGCTTCTCCTGGCGGAAGTTCAACCAGCTCTCCTGGAACCAGGCCTATTACCCCGTGGAGTTCTACCCCACCCTCAATGATCACGTCCGCAGCAGTGACGACTACGAAACGCTCCGCAACGTCCCCGCCACCCTGGTCGACCCGGCCACCGGGCAGACCTATGATCCGGGCGATGCGGCCGGCCGGCCCTGGTACACCCTGGAAGTCGGCGCCCACACCCTCCCCACGTCCTACACCCTGACCGTGAACCAGGATCCCGACTCCCGCCAGATTTACTGGGGCCTCGACCTGGTCCTGAACAAGCGGCTCTCCAACAAGTGGATGATGAACGGGTCCTTCTCCTACCAGATGCAGCGCACATACGCGGCGAGCAGCTACAACGACCCGACCAACCTCTGGGTGACCGAAGGCCAGATCTACGGCATCAACCTGGGCGCGACCTCCGGCAAGATCGGCCGGGCCGGTTTCTCCCGCTGGATGCTCAAGCTCACCGGCCTCTACCAGCTGCCCTTCGACATCAACGTGTCCGGCACGCTGTCGGCCCACGAAGGCTACTTCTACTTCACCAACTTCGGCCATCGTCGACCGGACCCTCCCCAACACCCGGTCCAACAGCAACAACGTGTTCACGGCCGCCTACGACAACCGGTCCCGCCTGGGCGATGTCTGGCAGGTCAACCTCAAGGTCGAGAAAGCGTTCAAGCTCGGCGAATCGTCGCGGATGTATTTCTCCATCGACTTGTTCAACGTCTTGAACCTCGACACGATCATGCGGAAGTACGATGCCAGCCTCGGCACATTCCGGTACGCCGGAAACGATCCGGTCAGCCGCACCGCCCCCTCTCTCACCGGCGCCGGCAGCGGCAACATCAACGAAATCATGAATCCGTTCATCTTCCGTCTGGGGATGCGGTTCCAAATCTAATCGCAAGCACCGATCGCACGTGATCGACCCCCTCCCGCCGCAAGGCGGGAGGGGTTTTTTTTCTGAAGGCCACGCCTGACCGTAATCCATCTGCCTCGAGTTGAGCGGCCGCACGTCCCCGAAGCGGCGCATTTACTGCGTCTTCATAAATGCCGCGGAGGGGATCACAAGACCTGACCCCCTTGCTCGTTTCTCCATTTCCTTGGATAAATTCATTTTTTTGGATTGGATTAGTGGCCTTGTTTTTGTGTAAATTGTTTTATTTTTCTGGTTTACAAGTGTAAATTTATTGGCACGATTACTGCATAGAAAATGGACGGTATGGCTGATTATGAACAAAGCATTCAATACAAAGGAGGCGAGATATCGGGTAATTTTAACCACTTGCCCTGGGAGAGTGAAAAAGTTCACTCGGGACGAAGCCGTGCGAAAGCACAACGAGGAGGAAAAATGAGAAAGTTTCTTGTGATTCTTGCCTGCTTGGCCATACCGTTTGCGGCTATGGCGCAGGAAAGAACCGGTAACATCACGGGGACCATCGTCGACCCGGACGGTAACGTCCTGCCGGGCGTCACGGTCACCCTGACGGGCACGACGATTTCCCCGATCCAAGCCATCACGTCGGGAGAAGGAAGATTCCGCTTCCTCTCCTTGTTCCCCGCGAAGGACTACCAGATCAAGATGGAGCTCCAGGGGTTCAAGACGGGAGTGCAGACGGGCATCATCGTCAACATCAACTCGACCGCCGACCTCAAGCTGATCATGGAAATCGGCAAGCTCGAGGAACAGGTCACGGTCGTCGCCCAGACCCCGGTCGTCCAGGCCAAGAAGACCCAGGTTCAGAGCAACATCAACTATGAAATGCTCCAGAGCCTGCCTTCGGCCCGCGATCCCTGGGTCATGCTCCAGCTGACTCCCTCGGTCTTCATCGACCGCGAGAACGTCGGCGGAACGGAATCCGGACAGCAGTCCAGCTTCCAGTCCAAGGGCTCGACGACGCAGGAATGGACCGTCGACGGCATGCAGATCACCGATCGGCTGTCGGGCGGCTCCCCCGGGTACTTCGACTTCGACGCCTTTGAAGAAATGCAGGTTTCGACCGGCATGCTGGACGTCGAGCATCGCGACCCCGGCATCGTCATCAACCTGGTTTCCCGCCGCGGCGGAAACAAGACCTCCCTGGGCGGCCGGTTCTTCTACACCGACGAGAAGTTCCAGTCCGAAGTTCCCCAGGCCCGCCTCGACGAGCTGAAGATCCTCACCTATAACCGCGCGATTGACATGAAGGACTTCGGCTTCAACGCCGGCGGTCCGGTCGTCAAGGACAAGATCTGGTGGTGGGCCGCCTACGGCGTCCAGCAGATCAACACGATCAACGCCGTCATGGTCAACGACAAGACGTTCCTGACCAACTACACGGCGAAGTTGAACTTCCAGCTCATCCCCGAGAACCGGGCCGAGATCTTCTTCCAGGCCGGCGACAAGAAGAAGTGGGGCCGCGACTCAGACGAGACCTTTCCAGAGGGCTGGGTCCAGGGCACCAAGTTCCACTTCGGCAACCCGACCTGGAAGTTCCAGGACGAGCACATGTTCGGCGACAACATCTTCCTGTCGATCCGCGTCGGCGCACTCCGACGCCGGATTCGGCATGATGCCGGGCAACGACGAAGATCTGACCACGGCCGCTTGGGTCAGCTCGTCCTCCGGCGTGTGGTCCAATTCCCAGTGGTATTTCTATTCCACCCGGCCGCATCCCTACGCCGTCTTCCAGGGCCAGTATTTCGCCGACAACCTGTTCGGCACGGGCACGGCTCATGAAATCAAGCTCGGCGTCGAGATGAACCACACCTACCGGACCTACGTCGGCGGTTACCCCGGCAACTTCTACTTCAACTACGACGACAACGCCTACCTGGGCGACTTCCATGGCATCGGCGATGTCGAAGTCCTCCCGTTCCTGACCTACATCAATGTCGGCAACAACGACATCCTGTATGATGACGGGACGAAGCGGTACGCCGTGTATTTCAGCGACAACGTCACCTTCGGCCGGTTCAACGTCAACCTGGGCCTGCGGTACGACTACACCCTGCCCTTCCGGAACGAATGGTCGACTTCGTCGCTGTTCACGTCCAGCACCAGCTACACCGACACCCACATGGACAATTACGCGGACATCACCGACCAGTACTGGTCGGCCGCAGCCCGGGATGCGATCCTCCAGATCCTCCCGACCAAAACCGCCCCCTACGTCGAATCCGGCAAGCCCTCCAACGTCATCTCCCCGCGCATCGGGATCAACTACGACCTGTTCGGCACCGGCAAGACCATCCTGAAGGTCGCCTACTCCCTGTATCAGGGAACCGGCCTCGGGATCGGCTATTGGGCCCAGAGCGGCATGTATCCCTGGCTGGGCATCTATTGGGACGACGATCCGACCGAAACCGGAAACGGCAACGGGATGATCGACCTCAATGAGCTCTACTGGCAGAACGTGGACACGGTCAACGCGGACTTCTACCGGTCTGTTCGACGACGACGGCAACTTCCAGGGCAACCTGACCCGCGAGTACGGCTACTTCTGGGGCGGCTTTGATCAGTCCAACCCCATCGGGCTTGGTCGATTCCAAGTCGTATTCACCGCGATGACCTGGAAACCCTCCCAGACCCATGAAGCCTTCGTCTCCGTCGAGCACGAGCTCTTCCAGGACTTCGGCGCGTCCCTGAGCTTCACCTGGAAGCGGATGGGCCGGTATGTCCTGGACCCAGTCCTACTACCCCCTGGCGTTCTATCCCACGCTGAACGACCACGTCCGCAGCAAGGACGACTACGAGATCGGCGGCAACGTCCCCGCCACCCTGGTCAACCCCGCCACCGGGCAGACCTATGATCCGGGCGAAGCGGCCGGCCGGCCCTGGTACGTCCTGAAAATCGGCGCCGAAACGCTGTCGACCTCCTACTCCATGACTTGAAATGATGCGACCCGGCCCGGTCCCAGGTCTTCTGGGGCTTCGACATCGTCCTCAACAAGCGGCTTGTCCAACAAGTGGATGATGAACGGGTCCTTCACCTACCAGATGCAGCGCTACTACTACGGTGAAAGCTACAACGACCCGACCAACATGTGGGTCTACGAAGGCCAGATCTACGGCATCAGCATGGGCGGCGCGAGCGGCAAGATCGCCCGCGACGGCTTCTCCCGCTGGATGTTCAAACTGACCGGCCTCTACCAGCTGCCCTTCGACATCAACGTGTCCGGCACGCTGTCGGCCCACGAAGGCTACTTCTACTTCACCTCCTTCGGCATCCAGGATCGGACCCTCCCCAACACCCGGTCCTACAGCAACACCCTGTACACGGCCAGTCCTTCGACAACCGGTCCCGCCTGGGCGATGTCTGGCAGATGAACCTCAAGGTCGAGAAGGCGTTCAAGCTCGGCGACACGTCGCGGATGTATTTCTCCATCGACTTGTTCAACGTCCTGAACCTCGACACGATCATGCGGAAGTACGACATCAGCCTCGGCTCCTTCCGGTACGCCGGAAACGACGCCGATCAGCCGCACCGCCCCCAACACCTCGGGCAGCGGCTCCGGCAACGTCAACGAAATCATGAACCCGTTCATCTTCCGTCTGGGGATGCGGTTCCAGATCTAACCCACACCACCGATCGCACGTGATCGAAAGCCCCCCGCCTTCGGGCGGGGGGCTTTTTTTTTCTGAAGGCCACGCCTGACCGTAATCCATCTGCCTCGAGAATTCGGGGCCAGGTACGGAATTCACACATTCATATTCGACGAAACCGTCATCTATTCGTTGAATTCCGTTCCTGGCCCCGAATTCCCCGCGTCCCTCTTCGGTTTGAAGTCAAGAATAATCAAGGGTATAATGATTTTTTGCGAAACAAAAAGAATTTAACGCTCCGGTGAAACCCATGAAAAAGCCAGCCTTCATCCTGTTGATTCTGGGAAGCCTTCTGATCCTCCCGGCCGCCGCCGCCGAGACGAACGTCCTCTTGATCACCATCGACACGCTTCGTCCCGACCGGCTGAGCTGTTACGGCTCCACGCTTGTCCGGACGACCGAAGTCGACTCGTTGGCCGCTCGGGGCGCGCTTTTCGAGCGGGCCTTCGCCCACACCCCGATGACTCTCCCCTCCCACACGAACATCCTCCTCGGCCTCACGCCTCCGGTTCACGGCATCAGCGAAAACAGCCGGTCGGTGGTGCCCGCTTCGTTCACCTCGCTGGCCGAAGTCCTGAAAGAAAAAGGGTATGCGACAGGAGCGTTCGTCGGGGCCTTTCCCCTGGATTCCCGCTTCGGCCTGGACCAGGGTTTCGACGTCTATGACGACTTCTATGCGGCCACCCCCGATCCCCTGCTGAACTATTCCGAGCGGTCGGCCGAAAAAACCGTGGCCGCCGCCCGCGCCTGGATCGCCGGCGCAAAAAGGGACGTGGTTCTGCTGGATTCACGTCTGGGATCCCCATGCCCCCTACCTGGCCCCGGAACCGTTCCGCGACGAAATACAGTTCCGACCCCTATTCCGGGGAAGTCGCTTATGTCGATCAGGAATTGGGCAAGCTCCTGGCCGACGGAAGAAAAAACGGCTGGACGGACCGAACCCTCGTCGTCCTGACCGGCGACCACGGCGAATCGCTGGGCGAGCACGGCGAATCCACCCACAGCTATTTCGCCTATAACTCGACGCTCCACATTCCCTTGCTGATCGCCGGCCCGGGAATCAAATCCTCCCGGGTCAAGGACGCGGTCGCCCATATCGACCTGTTTCCGACCGTCTGCGATCTTCTGGGAGTCGCGCCCCCGGCCGGACTCCAGGGCGAGTCACTGGCTCCGGCCCTGGCCGGGAAAGCCGGAAAAGCCCGTCCGATCTATATCGAATCGCTGGAGGCCTTCCTCAACCGGGGCTGGGCTCCACTCCACGGGTATATCGAAAACGGGAAAAAATTCATCGACCTGCCCATTCCCGAGCTCTACGACCTGGAGAAGGACTTCGGCGAGAAGACCAACCTGGCCGCAGGCACGGACTTGGCCGCTTACCGGAAAAAGCTGGACGACCTGCGCAAATCGTCCGGAGCGCGCCCGGCCCAGAGCGACCGGCGGGTGGATGCGGAAACCCGCGACCGGCTCCGCAGCCTGGGATATCTCGTCTCCCCGGTGACGAAGGTCAAATCCAAATTCGGGCCCGAAGACGACCTTAAGACCCTGGCTCCCCTCGACCAGAAATTGACCATGGCCGAGGTCCTGAAACGGGCGGGCAAGGTCGCCGAAAGCGTCAAGATGTACGAAGAGCTGATCAAGGCCAAGCCGGATTTCGCCGCTCCGTACGATTTTCTTTACCAGCTCTACCGGTCCCAAAACTTGCTCGGCGAAGGCCTGGCCGTTCTGGAACGGGGATATAAAGCCAATCCGGACAACTATATCCTCGTCGCCGCCTACGGCATCGCCCTGGTCAAGGCCGGCCGATTGGACGCCGGGACGACGGTCCTGGAAAAAGCGGCCGGTGCCTTCGACCAGGACGCCGAAGTCTGGCATTCCCTGGGGATCGCCACGTTCCAAAAAGGAAATCCGGCAAAGGCCCTCGAGTATTTCGAACGGGCCCTTGCTCTGGCCCCCGGCGATGCCCTCATCAACGACAACATGGGCGCGGCCCTGACCCGGATCGCCATGCAGAAGAAAAGCGCCGCCGATTTGGAGCGGGCCCTGACAGTGTACCAAGCGGCCGCGACCGCCGATCCGACCCTGGCCTCCGCCCACAACGGCCTGGGCGGCGTATACATGCTCATGGGACGCCGGGACGAAGCCATCGCCGTCCTGGGAAAAAGCCCTGGCCCTCAAGCCGAACTACGACCTGGCCCTCTACAACGTCGGACTGGCCTATCTCGGCAAGGGCGACAAGGCCGCGGCCTTGAAAAGCTTCCGCAGCTATATAACCGTCCGCGGACGCGCGATCTCCGACCAGGAGCGCGCCGAAGTCAACGCTTTGATTCAGCAGTGCCTGAAATAAAGCAAGAGCAGGGCTCGACTTTTCTATTTGTAGACGCGGGATCTCCCAAGGCCGGGAATGCCTCGCGGAAGACGCATAGCGGAGGGGGGCCCCGCTTCGGGGGGAACCGACGGGACTGGTTCCCGCGGCTGGAGGGAGATATTCCCGGCCATCAGAGATTCCGCGTAATTGAATAAACGAGCCCTGATCTTCTTGACAGGTCGGCGAAGTCTGCGATATCTTCCGCTTCTATAAAAGGAGAAGCGGAATGCCCCTTACCATCGTCCTCATTCTTCTGGCGATGATCGCGGCCTACGCCGCGGCCAAGGCGAAGAAGCTCCCGGTGGAGATCTGCATCTTCATCTCGGCCCTGGCCGGCGGCTTGGCCGGGGCTCTGGCCAAAACGCCCCCGATTCTGGATCTCCCCCGTCACCTGGTCGAAGGAGCCTTCCCCTACCTCGACGTGATGCTGGTCTTCTCCACGGCCACCATTTTCATGGCCATCATCGGCGAGTCGGGCGGCGTGAACTACGTCGTCCGGGGAACGATCAAGCTGTTTTACAACACGCGCCTCCTGGCGCTCCTGGTCCTGATGTTCATCATTCTGATCCCCGGGGCCCTGACCGGAGCAGGCTCGGTCTCGCTTCTGGTCGTCGGAGCGCCGGTCGCCCTGGCCTTGAAATTCCTGGGCGTGAACGAGCGCCGTCGGGCGGCCATTCTCTTCATCGTCGCCGGCCTGGCCGCGGCCGCCCCGCCGGTCAACATCTGGGCGATGATGCTGTGCGCCGGGACGGCCATCCCCTACGTCGGATTCACCTGGACCCTGGGCATCCCCGTGCTCATCCTCGGAACATTCACGATGCTCGTCCTGGGTCTTAAAAAGGAAGGGAAGCTCGACAAGCAGGCCGCCCTGGCGGCCATGCCCGAAGTCCCGAAAGGGATGACGCTGGTGGCGGGTGCTTCTGCCCTTCCTTGTCTTTTTCGGCCTGATCGCCGTCTCCCGGATCTGGCCGTTCGCCGCTCCGATCATCGGCCTGCCTCTTCAATTCGTCGCCGCGGCCGCCGTCGCGCTTCTTGTAAGCCCTAAGAAAATCAATCTCTTTGCCCTCTCCCGCGAGCACGATGGCCCGGCTGCTGCCTCTCCTGGCGACGATGATTGCGGTGGGGATGCTCCAGCAAATCATGACCGCGACCGGTGTGCGGGGCTTGGTCTCGTTTGCCGTCATCAGCACGCCGCTCATTCTTCTCTACGTCCTCCTGGCCGTCATCATCCCCTTCTCCGAAGGCGTTTTGACTTACGGCGCAGCCGCGATCCTCGGCATTCCCCTGATCTGGTTCTTCGATTCGATCGGCCTCCACGCCACGGTCGCCATCGCCGGCTTAAGCCTGCTCTGGCCGCTGGGCGACGGCCTTCCGCCGACGGCCTTGATCGGCCGCCTGAGCGTCATGGTCTCGGAGTACAAGGGATCCTACGGGTCGTTCCTGAAGCAAACCTGGCTGCCCTGGCTGGTCATCACGATCGTCGGGATCCTGATGGTCGTCTTCAGCGCCAAGCTCGCCTTCCTCGTCCGTTGGAGCATGTGAGGAGCCTGCCATGAACATCGTCATGATCCTCTATTACCTGATCACGGCCTACCTCGTCGTCATCCTCGGCTGGAATTTCGTCCGGGAGCGAAAAAGCGTGAGCAACCTCGATCCTCGGCCTGCTGGTGCTGGCCCCGCTCATTCTCCGCCTCCTCCGGGTGAAATAGGAGGATGCCGTGAAAAACGAAAAAACGGTCAAAATCGTCCTCGGCCTCATCTTCGCCGCCGTCCTCCTGGCCGGGGGCCTGCCCCTCTGGAAACACCGCCACTATCGGATGCCGGTCGTGGCCGGGCCCGGGCGTGACCCGGGTCTTCCGGTTGAGCGAGATCGTGCCCTCGCTGAAGGGATCCGTCGCCGACACGAATGTTTATGTCCTCGAAGGAAAGGAGCCGGGCGGCAAGGCCCTGATCATGGCCGGGACCCACGCCAACGAGCCCGCGGGCCTCTTGACGGCCATCTTGATCATCGAAAACGCCGTCGTCGAGAAAGGGACGCTTTACGTCATCCCGGTGTTTAACGCCAGCGCCGCCCGCAATACCAAGCCGGGCGACGGTTACCCGCTCTACTTCGACATCCCCACGTCCTGGGGGGCCATGCGCTTCCGGATGGGAAACCGCGACGCCTCGCCGCTGGAGCAATGGCCCGACCCCGACGTCTACATCCATTATCCCGACAAACAACTGCTCTCGTACCTGGATGTCCGGAACACGAACCGGACGTGGCCGGGCCGGCCCGACGGTCCGCTCATGGAGCGGGTGACGTTTGCGGCCATGGAGCTGATGCGCAACGAAAAGATCCAGATCGCCGTCGATATGCACGGAGCCGAGACGATGTTCCCGGTGACCAATTGCATCGTCGCCCCGGAGAAGGCCGCCCGGATCGCCACGATCGCCTCGATGACGGTCAAGGCGATGGAAGGCTTCGACAACCACGTCGAGCCCTCGCCGGCCAATTTCCGCGGACTGTCCCATCGGGAAATCGGCGACTTCAGCGAAACCTGGCCGTTCCTTCTGGAAGCCCCGATCCCCTTCCTCGACCAGCCGACCGGTCCGAAAACCGTGAAGCTGATGCTCGACGGCAAGGATCCGTTCCTCCTGAGCTTGGCGAAAAAAAAGAAGCTCTTCGTTCCCTATGATGAAGAGGGTTGGTCCATGGACAAGCGGGCCGGACAGCACACCTCGGTTACGCTGGAAATCTTCAAGCAGTATTCCAAAAAATATCCGGACATGGCGATCAGGCTGTCCGGCGTTCCCCGCTACGCCGAAATCGTGAAAAACGGCATCGGCTCGTATTTCCTCGATCCGGCCAAAGCCGACCCTAAAACCATTTATTATGAATAAGATATAACGAAAGGATTTGGTCATGACAAAACATCGTGTCCCATTTCTTTCGGCGGCGAAAGCCGGTCGTCCTGGCTGCGGCCGTTCTCGGTCTCGGACTGGCCGTGGACCGGCCGGCCGCCGCGCCCGATTCCGCTGAACGACGTCGTCCGCGCTTCGGAAAATTGCACCGTCATCCTCGTCGGCAAGAACGCCTCGACCGACGGCTCGACGATGACCACCCACGCGGCCGACTGCGGCATCTGCGACTGGACCTGGGCCAAGATCCCGGCCGCGGATCAACAAGCCCGGAGCCGATGCGAAAGATCTATCATGTCGGGCAGATGGACGACCGTCCCGCCGTCCCAGGGTTCGAAGTGGGACCCCGTTCATATGGACGATACCGGCGTCGCCATTCCCGAGCCCGCCCACACGTACGGCTACATGCGCGGCGTCTTCGGGTACATGAACGACCAGCAGCTGGCCATGGGCGAATCGACGATCGGCAACGTCCGCAAGCTCAACAATCCCACGCCCACGGCCAAAACCGACATCACCATCCTCACCCTCCTGGCGATGGAGCGCTGCAAGACCGCCCGGGAGGCGATTCAGCTGATGGGCGACCTGGCCGAAAAATACGGCTACGGCAAAGTCGACGGCGGCGAGATGCTGGCCGTGGCCGATCCGCGCGGAAGTCTGGATCTTTGAGATCATGCCGGTCGGCCCGCTGTGGACACCGGAGAGCGGCAAGCCCGGGGCGGTCTGGTGCGCCCAGCGCGTCCCCGACGACCATGTCTCCGTCTGCCCCAACGAATCGCGGATCGGCGAAGTCAACCTGGCCGACAAGGATCAATTTCATGGGCTCGGCCCACATGGTTTCCTTCGCCGTCGAGCAGAAGCTCTATGACCCGGCTTCGGGAAAGCCCTTCAACTGGAAGCGGGCTTACTCCCCCAGCAACGGCAGCGCCCAAAGCTCCGACGGCCGGATTTCGCGGATGTGGCGGTTCTTCGACCTCGTCGCCCCGTCGCAGAAATTCAAAGTCGAGCTGGAGAACATGGACTTTCCGTTCTCGGTTAAAGCCCGACAAGAAGCTCTCGCCGGCCGACGTCATGACCCTGACCCGGGACAAGAGCGAGGGGACGCCGTTTGACCCGACGGCCGGCATCCGGGGCGGCCCGTTACGCAACCCGAACTACTGGGGCGGCACGCGGCTGATCGCCGTCCGCAACGCCGAATACACGACCCTGACCCAATGCCGGACGGGGCTTCCCGGACGTCAGTCGGCGGGATCGTCTGGCTGACCTGGGGATCCCAGGACACGTCCTGCTACATGCCGTTTTACGCCGGGATCACGGAGATGCCCAAATCCTTCGCCGTCGGCGACCACTGGGAATTCAACCGGGCCTCGGCCCGCTGGGCCTTCGATTACGTCGATTTTCACACCCAGGTCGATTTACGGCGAAGCGATCAAGGACGTTCAAAAAGCCCGTCTCGAATATGAGGACGCGGCTTTCGCCCAAGATCGCCGAGACCGACAAGGCGGCCGCCGACGCTCTGCGCCAAAAGCCCGAAGAAGGCCGATCGAGCTCCTGACCCAATTTTCGATCGAAAACGCCGAACAAAGTCGTCGCCGCCTGGTGGGAGCTGGGCGACCGGATGCTGGTCCGCTACAATCATTTCGGCTACTACAATTCGGAAAAGCGTTCCCGGGAACGGATCCAGGCCCAAGGCGAGATTTGGCCCAAAGCCGTGCGCGCCACGGACATCTGGACGTCCCCGGACATTCGATAAAGGAGAGGATTTCATGAAATCATCGATCCGCCGGCCGCTCATCGGCCTGCTGGCTCTGGCCGTCATCGCCGGGGCCGGGCTGTTTGTTTTCCCGGAAAAGACGGATCCGGGCCTCGAGCTGACCCTCGGGCCGGACCGCGAAGCCTGCACCGTCATCATGGTCGGCAAGGCCGCCTCGGCCGACGGCTCGACCATGACCACCCATACCTGCGACTGCGGGACGCTGCGACTGGACCTTCGGGACCGTCCCGGCGGCCGACTATAAGCCCGGCGCGGTCCGCAAGATCTACCACGTCAATCAGTACACGACCTGGAAAGAAGGGACGAAGTGGCCGTACGCCCTGACGAAGGGCGACACGGGTTTCACCATCCCCCAGGTTCCCCATACCTACGCCTTCCATCACGGGATGTTCGGCTACATGAACGAGAACCAGGTGGCCATCTCCGAATCGACCTTGGGGACGGTCCGCAAGCTGGTCAACAACACGCCCTCGGCTAAAATCGACCTGACGATGCTCTCCCTTCTCGGGATGGAACGGTCCCGGACGGCCCGGGAATGCATCGCAGATCATGGGCGACCTGGCCGAAAAATACGGCTACGGCTTCAACGACGACGGCGAAATGTTCGCCGTCTCCGACCCGAACGAAGTCTGGGTCTTCGAAATCATGCCGGCCGGCCCGCTCTGGTCCCCCGAGACGGGCAAGCCCGGGGCCGTCTGGTGCGCCCAGCGCGTCCCCGACGACCACGTCTCCGTCTGCCCCAACGAGTCCCGGATCGGCGAGGTCAACCTGGCCGACAAGGAAAGCTTCATGGGCTCGGCCCACATGGTGTCCTTCGCCGTCGAGCAGAAGCTCTATGATCCGGCTTCGGGCAAGCCTTTCAACTGGAAGCGGGCTTATTCCCCGGCCGAGGGCAGCGCCGTGAGCTCGACGGGCCGGCGGTCGCGGTTGTGGCGGTTTTTCGACCTCGTCGCCCCCTCGCTCAAGCTCAAAGCGGAAACGCCCAACATGGACCTGCCCTTCTCCGTCAAGCCGGACAAGAAGCTCTCCGTCCAGGACGTCATGAACCTGACCCGGGACAAGAGCTACGGCTCGATCTTCGACCCCGTCCAGGGCATCCGGGGCGGCCCGTTCAAGAATCCCAACTACTATTCCGGGACCCGGAAGATCTCCGTGGCCAACGTCGAATACACCAGCCTGGTCCAGTGCCGGAGCGGCCTGCCGAATCCGATCGGCGGGATCATGTGGGTGGCCTTCGGCGACCAGGCCACGTCCGTCTACATCCCGCTCTACGCCGGGATGACCGCCATCCCGAAATCGTTCATGGTCGGCGACCATTTCGAGTTCAACCGGGCTTCGGCCCGCTGGGCGATGGACTACGTCGATTTCCATACCCAGGTGGTCTACAGCGAGGCGATCAAGGACGTCCAAAAAGCCCAGCTCGAATACGAAGGGGCGGCCGTCCAGGCCATCCCCGAGATCGACAAGGCGGCCCTGGAGCTTTACGCCAAAAAGCCCGGCCAAGGCGGCCGAATATCTGACCAAGACCTGCATCGCCCAGGCCGACAAAATCGTCGCCGCCTGGTGGGATCTCGGCGACAAGCTCCTGGTCAAGTACAACCACTTCGGCTTCTACAACTCGGAAAAGCGGAACCGGGACCGGGTCCAGCTGTACGACCGACCTGGCAGAAAGCCGTCAAGATGGTCGACACGTGGATCGAAAAATAAGATAATGGAGCCCCGGACTGACCGGAAGGAGAGCGTCATGAAAAAAAGCACTCGTCATTTTTCTCGCCCTGGCCGGATTGTCGCATGATGGCTTTCGCCCAGGGACGGCAGATCAAGGCCTCCTTGCCCGTCCTGACCACCTCGGCCGGGCAGAGCAACGACGTCAACACCGTCAACATCGTCATGGAAGAGGCCGAGCTCAAGTACGACTACTGCGACGTCCCGACCGTGGAGATGCTTCCAGGCCGGCGTCGGGCTTGGCCGGGAAGGAATCCGGCGAAGGTTTCCATGTCGAGAGCACGACGGATACCGCCAAATATCCCAAGGGCACGCCTTTCAAGACGGTCATCTTCGCCATCGGCTCCAGCCTCAAGGGGATGGGCGCCTCCGGTCTGACCATCGAAGCCGAGGAAGCCCGGGTCAAGAAGCTCATCGACTTCTGCAAGAAAAACAAGATCACGGTCATCGGCGTCCATGTCGGCGGCGAAGCCGCCCGCGGGCCGGCCGGAAGCGACAACGAGCGGATGATCGACGCCGTCGCGCCCTTGTGCCGACTACCTCATCGTGACCAAGGATTCCAACAAGGACGGCCGTTTCACCAAGATCGTCGGAAAAGTCCAAGGCCCCCTCGGTCCAGATCGACTACGCCCTCGGGCTCGTCGAAATCCTGAAAAAAGCCTTCGGAGCCTGATACCGGGCCTCTCGATTTTCACACCGCGCCGGGCGAAAGCCCGGCGCGGTTTTTTCTTTCCGCTTCCGCTTTTTGACATTCCGGCAACCCTCTGATATATCTCATCCTTGATTTTTTATCTCCCGGAGGTGCCCATGTCGTTCCGGAAACATCATCCGATTCTCCCCTTCCTTCTTCTCCTGGCCTTTTTCGCCGGAGTCGTTCCGGCCGCCCGAGCCCAATCCGGCCTGACCTCTCCGCAAACAGGAATTCGGCTTCGAGGTCGGCGCCGATTATCAGCTCATCAATTACGCGAAGCTTCAGCGCGTACTGGAAGAAGCTGGACAGCTCAATCCGACCGGATGTCGCTCGTCGAGATCGGCCGCACATCCGAAGGCCGGCCGATGATCATGGCCATCATCACTTCGCCCGGCAACCAGCGGCGCCTCGCCCGGTACAAAGAGCATCTCCAGGCGGCTGGCCCTGGCCGAAGGAGTGACCGAAGCGGAAGCCCGCAAGCTCGCCGTCGAAGGCAAGGCCGTGGTCTGGATCGACGGCGGGCTCCACGCCACCGAAGTCGTCGGCGGGCAGCAGCTCACTCGAGCTGGTCTGGCGGATGGTCAGCCGCAACGACGCCGAGACCCTCCGCATCCTGGACGAAGTCATCCTCCTGGCCGTCCCGGTCAATCCCGACGGCATGGACCTGGTCGCCGATTGGTATATGCGGGAAGCCGGACCCGAAAAAGCGCTCGACCGGGAGCATCCCGCGCCTCTACCAGAAATACGTCGGCCACGACAACAACCGCGATTATTACATGGTCACCCAGCCCGAAAGCGAGGCGGTCAGCCGCCAGCTCTATATCGAATGGCATCCCCAGTTCCTCTACAATCAGCATCAGACCGGCCCCCAGGGGACGGTCCTGTTATTGCCCGCCGTTCCGCGATCCCTTCAATTATTATTTCGACCCGTTAGTCGCGGTCGGCACCGACCTGCTCGGCCTGGCGATGCACGAGCGCTTCCTGGCCGAGAACAAGCCCGGGGCGATCATGCGGGGCGGGGCGAGCTATTCGACCTGGTGGAACGGAGGCCTCCGGTCGACGGGATATTTCCATAACGTCATCGGGATCCTCACCGAAATCATCGGCAATCCCGACCCCGGTCACCATCCCCTTTATCCCCACCGGATGCTGCCCAAGGGCGATTATCCCTTCCCGATCATGCCCCAGGAATGGCACATGCGCTCCTCGATCGACTATTCCATTACGGCCGATCTGGCCATCCTCGATTTCGCCGCCAGGCGGCGCGAGGAAATCCTCTTCAACCGCTGGATGATGGGCCGGAACGCGATCGAAAAAGGCAGCCGGGATAACTGGACATTCCAGCCGAAGGCGGTCGCCGAGATCCAGGCCCAGGCCGAGAAGGAGCGGGGCGCGCGGCCTCCGCCCAGGCCAGGGCGGAGGAGGAGTGCGAGGCGGCGGCGCGGCTTCGCCCAAGCTCTATGAGGCCTATGCGCGACCCGGCCAAACGCGATCCCCGGGGCTTCATCATCCCTTCGGACCAACCCGATTTCTCCACCGCGACGAAGTTCGTCAACACGTTGATCAAAAGCGGCGTTCAGGCCAAGCGGGCGACCAAAGCCTTCGAAGTCGGCGGCAAGACCTATCCGGAGGGCTCCTATGTCGTCATGGCCGCCCAGGCCTTCCGCGCCCATGTGCTGAGCATGTTCGAGCCCCAGGACCATCCGAACGATTTCGCCTATCCCGGCGGCCCGCCCGACCCCGCCTTACGACAGCGCCGGCTGGACGGTCGCTTTCCAGATGGGGGTCGTCTTCGACCGCGTCCTCGACGCCTTCACCGGACCGTTCGAGGACATCCGCGGCTTCGCCAAGCTCCCGGCCCGGCCGGTCCCGGCCTCCGCCGCCGGATACATCGTCGACCATCGGATCAACGACGCGGCCATCGCTGACCAACCGCATCCTGCAGCCGGAGGCGAAGTCTTCTGGATGAAAGCCACCAGTTGAGACAGACGGGCAAGTCGTTCCCGGAAGGGGCGCTCTTCATCCCCAACGACCCGAAAATCCTTCCCGTTCTCGAAAAAGCCGGCCGTGATCTCGGCCTGCCGTTCATCCCGGTCGGGAACCCGTCCCGCCGGTGAGGCCGATTCGGATCCGGCCCGTCCGGATCGGCGTCTGGGACAACTATGGCGGTTCCATGTCTTCGGGTTGGACGCAATGGGTCCTCGACCAGTTCGAATTCCCCTGGAAAGCGGTCTACGCGCCCGAGCTCGACGGCGGGAAACCTGCGAGGAAAAATATCGATGTCCTGATCTTCGCTGCCGGCGGGATCCCGGGCGCGGGCGGCGGGGGCCGGAGCGGGCGGTTTCGGCGGCGCCGCTCCGGCCAATATTCCCGATGAATACAAAGCACATGATCGGCCGGGTTTCCGCGGACAAGACCATCCCCCAACTTCGCAAATTCCTGGAAGACGGCGGGACGATCCTCGACCATCGGCTCGTCAACCGGCCTGGCCGACCATCTGGGCCTTCCGGTTCGAGGACCATCTCGATCGGAAAAGAGCGCGGACGGCCGGGATGTCCCCCTGCCCTCGCAGAAATTCTATGTCCCGGGCTCGATCCTGGAAACGCGGGTTGATATCACCAATCCGCTGGCTTACGGGATGACCGCGGTGACCGACGTTTTCTTCGATGACAGCCCGGCTTTCGAGCTCGGACCCCGAAGCGACACTGGCCGGGATCAAGCCCGTGCTGTGGTTTGAAAAGCCGAATCCGCTCCGGAGCGGCTGGGCTTGGGGAGAGGCATACCTACCGGAGGCGTGGGCGTCGTCGAGGCCCCGGTCGGCAAAGGGCCGCCTCGTTCTTCTGCGGCCCCGAGATTCTCTTCCGCGGCCAGCCCCACGGGACGTTCAAGCTGCTCTTCAACGGGATCCACCTGGCTGCGGCGGAGAATAATTAAGGCCGCGAACGAACGGGAACATTTATTGGATTCGGCCGTCGATCCCGATAACGACTTTCTGTGATTTTGAGCGGTGAGCCGGCGGCGGCGACCGCGTTCTCGACGATCCGGACCAATCCCGAGCAGCAGGGCACGGTCATGATCGCCACGGTCAGGGAGCGGAGGTCGTTCTGTCTTGATGATTTCGGCGATCTTTTGCCGTATAATTTGCCGTCTCGTCGAGCTTCGGACAGGCGATGACCAGCTTTTTCCCCTTGAGCAGTCCGGGTGGAAGCCGCCCAGGGCGAAGGCCGTGCAATCGGCGGCGATCAGCAGGTCGGCGTTCTGAAAATACGGGGCCAAGGGCGAGACAAGATGAAGCTGAATCGGCCATTGGGTCAATTCCGACCGGCTGGAAACCGTCGGCCTTTCCTCAGGCTCACGGCGTGATTTCCCGGGCCAGGCTGCCCGGGCATCCGCAGGCCAGCTTCTCCGGCATCCGGAGCGACGGCCGCAGGCGGGCGCCGGCTTTCGGCTCAGCCCCGTGAACCTGGGCGGCCGCGTCCTTCCCCCGGGTTTTCAGGACGTGCTGATAGGTCTTTTTCGGATCATACGCTTCGCTTTCGCGTTCGATGATTTTCAAGGCTCCGGTCGGGCAGACATCCAGACAGGCGCCCATCCCGTCGCAAAACAGCTCCCGGACCAAAACGGCCTTATTCTCTCGTCCAGGGCCAGGGCGCCCTCCATGCAGGCGGTCGTGCATAAGCCGCAGCCGTTGCAAAGATCCCGTTCGATTTCGATGATTTTACGTTTGGCCATATCCGGCTCCTTTTTTCACATGATGCTTCGGGAACTCGAACCGGAATCCGTCCGCGAGCAATCGGGCCGGGATGACCGTCTGATCGGCCAGGAGCGTTTCCCCGGCCATCGCCCCGAAAACGGCTTTAAGGGTGAATCCGGGAACGGGCAGCCAAGCCGGCCGGCCCAGGACCTTTCCGAGAATGCGGGTAAACTCTCCCTGGTTTACCGGCTGGGGCGCGGTTAAATTGAAAGCGCCGGATGCGTCCGGATTCTCCAAAAGAAACCTGAGGGCCCGGATTTCGTCCTTCAGGTGAATCCAGGAAAAGCCCCGTCGTCTCCTTCCCAGCGGTCCTCCGGCAAACATCCGGAATGGCAGGAGAAGCCGGGGAAATGCGCCTCCATCCAGTCCCAGAACCAGTCCGCTTCGGGCGATCACGCGCCGCACGCCAAAATCTTCCACGGCCCGGGTGGACCGCTCCCAGATCCCGACGACATCGGCGAGAAATCCTTCGCCTCGGTTGGAGGTCTCCTCGAGCCGGTCTTCGCGGCGCGGGCCGTAAAAGCCGATCGCCGAGGCTTGGACGACAACACCGGGCTTGACCATGGCTCTCTCGACGGCCTCGGTAACGGCTTCTCCGGCCCAAATCCGGCTTTCGAGAATTGCCTTGCGCCGTCTTTTTGTCCAACGGCCCGAAGCGATGTTTTCCCCGGCCAGGTTGATGATTCCCAGAGCGCCGGAGGCCTGGTCGACCCAGCCGGCCGATGTCCGTCCGTCCCACGATTGGAAACGGATTCCGCCGACCGACCCGGAGCCCGGCCGGCGCGACAGGACGATGACCTCGTATCCGGCGCTTTTTAGCTCGCGAACCAGGGGCCGGCCGATGAAGCCCGTTCCCCCGATAACGATCGCGCGGCCCTTTGAGTCGTTCATGCTGGACAACTCTATTGTAACTTAACCTGCATTATTCACGAGTCGAGATGGCCGTAGCTGCGAGGCGCGAAGGGTGAAGCTGTGCTAGTCGCACTGCGAATCCTTCGCAACAAAGCAGATGCGGCCATATCGGCTCGCCCCGACTCGCAAGGCTCGTGTGGGACTTGCTTCGGCTCTCAGGGTGAGCAAAGCGTCGCCCGAAGGGTAAAAACTCATGTTCTAATATCTTATAGAAAAAAATAGAAATATTCTAATCATTAGAATTTTTATGAATAATGCAGGTCAAATCGAGTTGCCAGACCGGGCGGAATCGGAATAAGATGGGGGCGTCTTCAATCGATCCCCGTCCGGAGGTCACCGCATGTCGCGCATCCGCTTATCCGCCGCTATCGCCCTTTCCGTCCTCGTTTTCGCCGGCGCCGCATCCGCCGCCGCAACCCTGACCGCCTCCGCCCCGCCTCCGGAGGGCGAAGCGTCCCGGAAAGCCCGCTACACGGCTTATGCCCGGGCTTCGGCCGACTGGGCCTGGTCCCATTACGACGAAATCGTCGCCCTATGGAAGAAGTCGTTCGACCCAAACAACGTCTTCGGATACCGGGCACCGGGCGGGCTGCTGGAAATGGCCGCCATCTATGCCCATTTCTCCAAGTCGAGCGGAAATCCGAATACGTGGACCGGGCCAAGAAAGTCCTCCTGACCTACGGCGATTTCCGGTCCGAATACCCCGAGAAAGCCCGCCTGGCCCGCCCCGATTATGTCGAAGGCATTCCCCCTCTCCCCGACTTCTTTACCGTCATGCGCTATATCCGGGCTTTCGACACGCTCCACCGGTTGAATAAGCTCAGTCCGAACGAAGTCGCCATCTGCGAAAAGACCATCGTCGAAAGCATCAGCTACATGCTCCGGACCCAGGAATGGGGAGCCATGAACCGGTCCGATCCTCCGGGCCGAAACCCTGGCCTGGGCCGTCCGGGCCCTGCCCGGCCACAAAGACGCGGCCGTCTGGGACATGCAGAGAAAAGCCCTGGGCGACGATAACTGGGGCAACTGGGAGATTGAGGACGCGACCATCTACAACGGCGTTTGGCTCTATTCCCTCCTCGGTTACGCCGAGGCCATGGGAAAAACATCCGAGCTTCTCCGCACGCCCGAAATGGTCTATTACGGCCGATATTTCCTCAACCTGATGAGCCCGGCCGGGATGATCCCCGATTTCGGGGACGCCCGCTGGGAATCGAACTGGCCCCATTTCCTGGTCTTTTTCGAAGCGGCCGCGGCTTCCGCCCGGGATCCCGAGCTGGCCTGGGCGGCGGAAATCCTCTCCCGGAAATATGTCGACTTCGCCAAGCCGACAAGTGTCGGGTTGGGCTACATGCTTCTGGACGCCGTCCGATTCGGGGCGGGGACGATTCCGGCCGTCCCGACCTTCGGCCCTTTCGCAGGAAGTCATGGAGGACGTCCAGGGCAAGAAGATCGTCTTCCGGGACGGCTGGAAGCCGGACTCCCTCTATCTCCTCCTGAACTACCGCGACGAAGGGGACGGCGGCCTGAATTTCCGCGATTATCTCCGCGACACGATCCCGGTCGAAGAAGAAAAGATGACCCACGGCCACGCCGACGAAAACTCCATCCCCCTGCTGATGGCCGGCGGATCGCTCCTCCTCCACGACGCCGGGTACCGGGATTACATGCCCAGCGGGCCGTTCGGGGCCTACCGCCAGGATTACTTCCATAACCGCCTGTGTCGTCCGGCCGGAGAAGATCTTTTTCGGCCAGAAAGCCGGGGGAGCCCCGCTACAGCACGACCGAAGCCGTCCCGGCCCAGAAACTTCTCGATTTCCTCCGCAACGCCGGGTCCTACCGAAAGGTCCGGACGCAAAAGGTCGACTTTCTCAGCCTCCCCGACTTCGATTACAGCCCGGACCCGGATGATCGACGACAATTGGGGTTTCTCCTGGGACCGGGTCGTGGCTTATGTCAAGGAAGCCGGGGCTTTCGTGATCTTCGACATTCTCAAATCCCTTCGGGAAGAATATTTCACCGCGGCCAACCTCTGGCATACCCAAAAAATCTTCGCCCGGGGCGATCACTGGTTCGATACCGGATACGAGTTTCTGACCGCCGAAGGCTCGACCGTCAAGATGCCGTTCCCTCAGGATATGCGGCTTCTGGTCGCGTTTGCCGACACGACCTACAAGTTCGAGGGGACGGAGGCTCAGAAGCGGCATTACCAGGACGAACAGACGATCTTCCAGGTCACGGCCCAGCATTTCGAGCTGGGCGAGACGATCGGCTTCGCCACCGTCCTCTGGCCCCATAAAGCCGGGGCCGATCCGAAAGAGCTGGCCGGCCGGGTGAAGATCCTTCCGGTCGAAAATCCCCGGTCCGGGCTGGCGGTCGAGCTTGAAGCCGGAGGGAAGCGCTTCGTCGTCGCGGCCAAAGCCGACCTGCGGATGGACATGAGCCGCGACTCCAAGCGGCCCAAATACACCTACGAGGCGGGCCGGGTCCGCTATGGCGATTTCGAGACCAACGGGGATTTCCTGTTCGCCTCGCTTTCCGGCGGGCGGATCGATTACACGGCCGTCAATCTGACCCGGATCTTCTACCGGGGCCGCCTCTTGAAAGAGTCCAATCCCTGGATGTCCGGCCTGGCTTTCGACGGCTCACCGAACGGCTCCGAACAGGGAAAACTGCGCTACTGGAGGGAATCCGTCGAGATAAAGTAAACCCGGCGGCAGCGTTTTTCGTATATGAAGGCGAAGTCATCGGAGGAGGTTCCCATGCGATCCAAACGCTTCATCCATATCGTCGCTCTGGCCGCCGCGGTTTTCCTCGTCGGCACGGCCTGCCGTGACGATCGTCCCGAGCCGCGACTTGAAACCCACCGGACCATTCCTTCTGAAGGGGCCCGGCAGGCGGTGGTCACGATCAAGATGGACGCGGGAGAGATGCTGATCCACCGGGGCGAAGCGGGCGACCTGATGAAAGCCTCGTTTTATTACAACCGGCGCCCCTGGGAGCCGCGGATCGACCATTCCGTGTCCGACGGCGTCGCCCGCCTGCTGGTCGAGCAGCGCCGGATGGGCCCCGTTTTCGGCCGGGTCCGGAACAATTGGTCGATCGACCTTTCGCCCGAGATCCCGATGGAGCTGCGCCTCGATCTGGGTGTGGGAAAAGCCGAGATCGACCTGAGCGGTATGGCCGTCCGGAAACTCGACATTCAAGTGGGCGTCGGGGGGATGGATCTCGACCTTTCCGGAGCCCGCTCGGAAAGCCTGACCGGCCAGATCGAAGGCGGGATCGGCAAGGCCGAGATTCTCCTGCCGGAGGACATCGGCGTTCGGCTTCGGATCGAGGGCGGATTGGGCTCGATCGACGCCCCGGGCTTCATCAAGGATGGCGAAGTGTTCCGGAACGAAGCCTGGGGGAAGACCTCCATCGGCATCGAGCTGGACATCGAAGCCGGCATCGGACGGATCGACCTGCGGCTGAAAGGCCGCCAAACGACCTCATTCTGACAAAGGCCGGCCCGGCTTCAATAGCTCTTCTCCGGGTAGAGCGCGTTCCACTGCTGGGGCTGCCCTTTCAGCTTCCAGTCAAACCAGGACATGATCGTATCATGCCACTTGAGCCGTTTGCCGTAGTCGAGGATATGGTGGTTCTGACCGTCGACCAGCACCATCTCGACGTCCTTCCCGAGCAGTTTGAGGGCCGCGTAGTACTGCAGGCTTTCCCCCACCGGGACGTTGGTGTCGGCCGATCCGTGCAGGAGCAGAATGGAGTTGCGAAACTTGTCGGCATTGAAGAGCGGGCTGTTGTCGACGAAGATGTCCTTGCGGTTCCAGGGGTAGCTGTTTTTTGCCGCGCCGGTGTTATAGCTGTAGCCCCAATACCCCTCGCCCCAGTAGCTCGTGATGTCGCTGATGCCCGCGTGGGAGACGGCCGTCTTGAAAATGTCGGTTCGGGTCTGGAGAAGCATGGTCGTGTACCCGCCATAAGAAGCGCCGATGCACCCCACGTTCCGGGCGTCGGCGGCGGGATGGGCCGCCAGAAAGGCCTTGGTGCCCTCGATGATGTCATCGATCGCCTCGAAGCCCCAGCCGTTGACATGCAGGGCCGAAAAATCCTGGCCGAAGCCGGTGGCTCCGCTCGGTTGCAGCACATAAACCAGATAGCCGGCCGCGGCCCAGACCTCGATCGGGTAGCGGCCGCCGAAACTGCGTTCAACCGGCGTCGTGCCGCCGTAATAATTGACGATTAAAGGATAGGTCCGGCCTTCCTGAAAGCCGACCGGCAGGTAGAAGCGGCCGCTGATGGTATCGCCTTTCCGATTGACGAAGTCCCAGTCCCGGCAAGCCCCGAAGCGGACATCCTTGAACTGCTCCTCCTTGGGAAAGACGATCAGTCGGCTGGTCTTTCCCGGCAGGTCGAGCAGGTACAGCCGCTCGGGGGATGACGCCCCGGTTCCGGAGAACACGGCCCGGCGCCCCGCCAGGTCATAATCGATCCGATCCAGCACTTCGACCGGCAGCGGGATGGACTCATATCGATCATCCGCGGGGCTGTAGCGATACAACCGGGTGTAATCCCGCTCGGTCACCTGGAGATAAACCCGTCCGTCAGCGCTCCAGCGCGCCCCCTCGACGGCCGGATCGAAATCGCGGCTGACGGCTCTGACCTTCCGGCCGGCCAAATCCAGAATATAAATCTGAGTGTCATAGGAGTTGGGGATGCGCCCCTCCCGGACCTTGACCCCGAGGTCGCCGAAGCACTCCGGGCCGCCGCGGACCAGCAGCGACTTGCCATCGGGGGAATACTGGGCCTCGCCCGGATAGAGCTTGTCCTGCCAGACGACCTCGAGCTCCAGGCTGTCCAGGTCCATTTCATAAAGATTCTGCCGGGTGAAAGGCACCGTGCCGTAATCCAGGCGCGTCGTGGCAAAGAGGATGTGACGGCCGTCGGGACTGAAGTCGTGGAATTCGGCGGAAAGGGGCCCCGCGGTCAGCGGTGTCACCCGTCCCCCGGCGACATCGAAGAGATGCAGGGAGGTACGGTCGCGAAAACCGGGTATCCGGTCTTCCACCCCGTAGACACGCTTCAGGTCGCCCGGTTTGCCGGCCTCATTGAGACGGCCGAACACGAGACGATCCTCGCCAGGCGACCAGACAGTCAGGGTCAGGTTCTTGAGGCCCTGGGCAAGGCGGTGTTCCTCGCCGCGGAGAACATCGTAAACATATAGGTCCTCCGTCTCCCCGAAGGGCACAGTATAGGAGAGGCGATCGGTTTTGGGCAGCCATTGGATGTTGCCCGCGTCCCCTCGGAGCGGGCCGAGGTTTCTCCGGGCGTCGATGTCATAGATGACGCGGGAGCCGCGGTCCTTGCCGTTGCCCGGAGCGATATCGCGGATGTGCAGCAGCAGAAATTTCCCCGACGGGGAAATCTGGGCGGAAGCGATCTGGCGGCCTTCGAGCACGTCGTGGATCGTGACGGTCCGTGAGGGATCGACCGAGGCCGTCGCCCCGCAATCGGCGAATTCCTTGTCGGGCAGGAAAGCGGCCTTGAGGCGCAGATCGCCATCGTTGAAAAGGCTTTTAACCAGGATCCGATGCTTGCCCCCATCAAGAATCAGTTCAATGCGTTCTTCCTTTTCGTCATCCTTTTTTTTGGTGAAGACAGTCGCGCCGTCCAGGCTGACCTCGCCGAGGCCGTTGAGGCTGAGGAGGAGGGCTCCTTTGGTCCAACGCCCGACCGAGAGGAAGGTCTGCAGGAGGAGGAGCTGATGTCCCTTGCCGCCGGGCACGACCAGCCCATCCGTTCCGGCTTTCACCGTTCGCATGGATACGTTAGCCAAAGCAGCCGCATCCCAACTCAGCTCACCGAGCAGCGCCGCAGTCTCGAAGGGCCTGTTCTCGGCGTTCTTCTGATCGGCGAACGCGGGCAAGGGCATGGCCCGAGGACCGTAGAGGAGCCATTCGCCGATGACGACGCGCTCTTGGGCGCCGAGGGTCAAGGACAAAATCGCGATGAGGACGGAAATCAGGATGGATTTGCGCATTTCAGGTGTGCCTCCTCGTTTGAAGGTTGGTTGGGACCTGATTCAGGATATCACGTCGGGCGAATGTGGTCCAAAGAGAGAGGCCGCGGCGCCCGTCCCGCCGCCGGTTTTATTCCGAGTCGTAAGGATTTCCGGCGAAACGGAACATGTAGTCCGGGTCGATCCAGGGCCGGTCGAGCCGGTGCCGCTTCATCAAGGCGATTTTCTTTTCCAGAAGTTCGGCGAAATTCGCCCCATAGATAAACGGCGTCTCGCCGATCTCCGAAACCATCATCCAGACGGGCCGAGCGTCTTTCCACAAGCGGATCATCGCCCGGGTATTCCGGATTTCGTCGTCGATCATCGCCCTTAAGTCTTTTAAATATTTGGCTTTAGCTCGGGCGTTCCGGGCTCCCAAGTATCCGTGGACATCTTCGATCCAGACGGCGGCATTCCGCAGCGTCCGGTAATGACAGCGCAGGGCTTCCATCCGGACGGCTTGGTCCTCAAAGACCCGCTCGGCGGCTTCGTTTCCGGAGCGGGCCGCTTCTCCGGCTTTTTGCCGGAAGAGGCGCACCGCCGCGTCCAGCGGCCTCCACACGCCCGCGTCGATCCTCCGGCGGGCGATCCGGGCATACGCCGGCGGAATCAGCTCGAAGAGAACATCCTTGCCCAGGTCCACGCGATTGGGATTATGAGGCGGGCTGACCATCACCCGCTCGTAATAGGCCCGGTCGTCCTCCGGAATCCGGTCGATGTTCGGGACCAGAGGCCGCACCAGCAGCCGGTTCCAAATCGACCCGAAACCGGAGTAGAGCGACATCGGCATGAACTTACGGACGGCCCGGTCCGCAAGCCGCCAGCCCTTGACCAGGGCCGGGGCGAATTCGGGTCCGGCCCAGCGCTCGGCGATTTCGGCCGCGATCTCGGCGATTTTCCGCCCGGAATCGAGCTGAAAAGCCCGGAAGACCTCCTGGTTGACCGCGTAGGGGACAAAATCGGGGGGATGGAGCCCGCCCATGTGGGCCAGGGTGTCGATCTTCCGGCGGGCGCAGGATTTAAGCTTCTCGTGAGTCAGCCAGGGAAACGGAATCCCAAGGAGCGGCTCGTGATTCCCGTGGCTCCCGAAGAAATGATAGTAATAACACCGGCCGCCGCGCTTTTCGAGCGACCGGGCTGCGGCCGCGTCCTTGGAAAGCAGGCTGTTGTGGAGAGCCGAGCCGAGGACCTGGACGTCCGGGTATTCGGGATGAGGATAGTTGTTCTCCCAGCCCGAGGTCAGGAGGGAGTTGCCCTCGACGTCGAGGCCGTCGCCGAGAAGCGGCCAGAGATGCTTCCGTTCGCCGTAGAAGGATTCCAGCCGGGTGATCACCCGGAACCGGGGATTGACTGCGGCCGCGGCTTCGCGGAGGGTCCGGAAGAAGCCGGCGATGTTTTCAGCCGCAAGCCGCGAAATCTCTTCGTCGTCTTTCCATTCCCGGACGAGATACGGCCCGCCGTTCCGCCCGACATAGAGCGATTTCGTGTGCTCGAATCCCGAGCCGCTGTCGTTGGACCAGATCGATAAAAATTCAAGCTCCGGGACCTCGGCCATCAACCGGGCCATCATTTCGGCGTAGTGACGCCGGGCGGCGGGATGGACCAGGCTCAGGGAAAACCTGGGCTTGAAGCTCCGGAACGGGTGGTCGACCCGCGGGCCGCGGAGGGTCGGATATTTCCGGAAGAAATCTTCGGGGAGGGAGCGGGGCTCGAAGCAGAGAAGCCCGGGAGTCAGGCCGTATTTCAAGGCCAGCCGGGCGTTCTCCTTGAGACGGGCGAGGTTCGCCAGGAGGTATTCGGCCGGATACGTTCCCCGGTTAAGCCGGCTGTCGACGAACTGGTCGAGGGCCGGGCAATACGTGTAAAAGTCGGGATAAAATTCGTCCGGAACGCCCGTTTCCGCCGGGAACGGCCCGGCCAGGGCGTTGACTTCGATGTGGGTGAATCCCAACCGGGCATATTCCCGAATATATCGCTCCCGGTCGAACGGCCGGATCATCCGGGCATACTGGGTGAGAACCAGGTCGAAGGTCGATTTTTCCCGGCCGAAAGTCATGGTCCGAACCCAGGGGCAGAGGCCTTTCAACCGGCGGTCGAGGAGGTTTTCGACGATTTCCGAAAAGGCCAGGAAGAGGAAAGCCGGGCGGCCGGAAGCCAAGATTCCGGTCCCGTTCTCGTCAATATCGAAACAAGCCCAATCGTCCCCGTCGGGCAGAGCAAAACCGGACGCCTTCAAGCGTTTTTCAGTCTCGCATCGGCGACCGCGATGAGGACCGATCCCGTCGGGATCCGGGAGGGAGCGGATTTCGTCCGGACGACGGCGACCTCTCCCGAAGCCGGGCAGCCCATTCGACGGCGACGGTCGCCTGGACGGCCGAACCCGTTTCGGGAACCAGAAAGCGTTGCGTCCGGGCCAGAGCTTGCCGCAATCGCGGATTCATGACGGGTACTCCCGTTCGAACGGCCGGCGGCACTTTCTGGAAGGAAGGCCGGGGCGGAATCTTCTTGATCGTCTCGTGGGTGAACTTGTCGAAAATGTACGGCTTGGCCGTCTCGTAATCGATCTTGCCTTCCTTGACCAGTCGGACCAGGCATTGGTCGAGCGTTTGCATCCCTTCGCCGGCCGAGGTCTGGATCGTCTGGAACAGGGACTCGGTCTTGCCCGAGCGGATATTGTTCCGGATGGCGAAGTTGGCGAACATCAGCTCGCAGGCCAGGATCCGGCCGGGCTTGTCGATCCGGGGCAAGAGGATCTGGGAGACGACCCCCAGGAGGTTGCTGGCCAGCTGCATGCGGACCTGGGGCTGCTGGTCGGCCGGGAAAACGTCGACGATCCGGTCGATCGTCTGGGCGGCGCCGGAGGTGTGGAGGGTGGCGAAGACCAAGTGGCCCGTCTCGGCCGAGGTGATGGCGATCCCGATCGTCTCATAATCCCGCATCTCCCCGACCAGGATGACGTCGGGGTCCTGGCGGAGGGCATACTTCAAAGCGTTTTTAAACGACAGGGTGTCGGCGTCCATCCCGACTTCCCGCTGCGTGACATAGCATTTCTTGGAGCCGTGGAGGTATTCAATCGGATCCTCGATCGTGATGATGTGGTCGTTTCTGGTCGAATTGATCTGGTCGATGATCGCCGCCAAGGTCGTGGACTTGCCGCTGCCCGTCGGCCCGGTGACCAGGACCAGGCCCCGCTTGGCCTCGGTGAATGATTTAATCGCCGGCGGCAGGCCCAAATCCTCGAGCCGGGGAATGTTGACGGCCAGGGCCCGGATGCAAACCCCGACCGTGCCCCGGGTCCGGTGGACATTAACCCGGAAGCGGCCGACACCCTGGACGCCGTAGCCGAAATCGAGCTCGAACCGGTTTTCCGCGTCCTTTTCGAAATGATGGATCTGTTCCTTGGTCAAAATCTCATAAATCAGGTTCTTGACCTGATCCGGGCTCAGTCGTTCGGTCCCCGGGACGGGAGTCAATTCGCCGTTAACCCGGACGGCCGGCGGCCGGCCGGCGATAATATGAAGGTCCGAACCCTTCATTTCCACCAGGATCTTAAACAGGTTCAACATCATCATGGATATCTCTCTCCAAAGGCCATCTATCTTAGAATTTTCCAGGCTCATATTTCCATCACCTTTCCCGATGATTTCCGAGAATCCGGGAGTGAAATCGAATCACATTTTGACGACCACCACGCGGTTTCCCATCGCCATTTAAGGAATTTCAGGAAATCGGAGTGGACGACGGTCAGGGTGGCCGTATTGACGTTGGGATGGAAATTGACGGAATCCGCCCGGGTCACGTCTTCGTCCAGGACGACGATGACCTCCTGCTTTTCGTCGGAGAGCAGGCCGAACGGCGATACTTCGCCCGGCTGCAGGCCGAGGTACCGGGCCATCCGCTCGTCGGAGGCGAAACTCAGCCGGGTGTCGCCCAGGGTGTGGGACAGGGCCAGAAGATCCAGGGGCTTGAGATGCTCGGCCACGATGAGGTAATGGCGCTTTCCCGGCTTGTTGCGGACGAAGAGGTTCTTGCAGTGGAGCCCCGGGTATTCCCTTCCAGTGCTCCACCGCCTGGGCCACGGTGAAAGCCGGAGGATGCTCATGCCGGGCGTAGGAGATCCCGCAGGCCGTCCAGGGCCTCATAAACGCGCCGTTCCCTGTTCTTCCATGTTCGCGTGAACCTTCGCCGCTCGGCTTGCGTATCATCTTTATGGAGGAGGATTCAGATGAAATTCCTGCTCTGGCTCATTCTGCTTGTTCTGTGTTGGCCGCTGGCCTTGCTGGCCCTCATTCTTTTCCCCTCGTCTGGCTGCTTCTCCTCCCCTTCAGGCTTCTCGGGATCACGGTCAGCGCCGTCCTCGACCTCTTCAAGGCCGTCATCACGCTTCCGGCCCGGCTTCTCCGCGGTGGCGCCCGCTGATCCTCGGCTCTCAAACTTTCCAGAAAGCCGGCGAGGACAGATCCGCTTCCAGAGCGGACTGGGGCGAAATCAAAAGGACGGGCAGGACGAAAATCGCAAACTCCAACCCCAGAATCGCCAGATTCCGGGGCGAAGCCATGACTTTCCACGTTCCCCGCTGCAGATACGGGAACCAGGGAAGGTTAAAAACGTATCGGAAAGCGGGTAAAAAAGGCGGATTCCGACCGGTTTCAGCGTGTCGATGACGATCACATCGGCCGCCAGATGGGAGACTCTCGCCAGAACCAGCCCCAACCGGCTCTTCGCGTCGGCCAGAAGGAACATGCAGCCCCAGCGGACCGCAACAGGACGAAACCAGGTTATGCGTGTAGTACTGGTGGAGAAACAGGGCGTGGCCTTTGAAAATGGCGTGAAGGAGGAAATCGATGTCGGCCGCGTTGGCCACCAAGACGTAGAGGATCAGCGTTCCGACGTCTTTTTCCGGTCGAAAGCCGCCAGCCGAGGAGACCAAGGCCGGAATGGGCGATCGGGCTCATCCGCGGCCTTCCGCCGATCTCGGCCTGTCGGCGAATCGCATCCTGGGGCCGTTCATGGGTTCGGGGGAGTATTTTACGGGAATGACGTTGCGAAAAAAAGGGCGAAAAAGGGATATAATGCCGGAAAGGTAAGGAGGCCGCCATGAAGATTCTCCGCCGGATTCCCATGCTGGGATTCATCCTGATCATCTACGACATTCTCGTCCTGGTCAAGGATGAGCTGATCTTCGCCCAACCCCTGTTCACGATCACAATGATGTCCAAAGCGGAATGGACCCTGACGGTCGGCGACTTGATGCTCGTCCTCGGGCTTGTTCTGCCTGTTTTTCGAGATCTACAAGTCCACCCGGACCAACGAGGCGGAAATCATCGGCCATATCTTGTCGACCCTGATCTTCGTGATCTTCATCGTCGAGTTCATCATGATGAAAGCGGCCGGGACGACGGTGTTCTTCCTGCTGACGCTGATGTCGCTGTTCGACGTCGTGGCCGGGTTCTCGATCACGATCAAGACCGCCCGGCGGGATTTCGCCCTGGACCGGGATTCCAACATCGTTTCCCCCACGGGCAACTGAGCGTGCTCGTTCATAAGATATGCGTTAGATTGGAAGAGATGTATCTGGAGCGAACATCCCGAATAGGCGTTTCTTGCTCTTTGGATAGCCCGCATTATTCACGCGTCGAGATGGCGCCAGATGCGAGGCGCGGAGGGTGATGCGTGCTAGAAGCACTGCGAACTCTTCGAACGAAGCGATGGAGCCTAGCGGCTTATTTCCGGTACTGGGAGATGAATTCCTCGACTTCCGGGATGCCGCCCTGGAAGATGAGGTAGCCGTTGCTCGGCTCGCGCTCGGTGATTTCCCCGGCGATCGGGGTCAGCATGATCCTCTGGACTTCGGCCGGGTCGTCGGTCTGGCCGAGAGTCCAGGCAAGCTTGACGTAAGCCACTTCCGGGAGCATGTTGGCCGCCGGCACGACGCCCAGCTCCATCATGTCCCGGCCCGTGTCGTAAACGTACATCTGGACGAAGCCCCAAAGCGTCTGGACGGTCATATAGACGGCGATTTTTTTATCCTGGGCCCGCTTCAAGGCCGGGATACAGGGGCTTGTTGACGTGTCCCAGCCCGGTCCCGGCGATGACGATCCCCTTGTAGCCGTTGTCGATCAGGGAATCGATGATATCCGGCTTCATGTTGGGGTAATAATAGACGATCGCGACGCTCTCCTCGAAAGCGGTGTTGACGACGACGTTTTTATCCGTGCGGCGGCGCTTATAATCCTGGCGCAGGGGAGTGATTTTGTCCCGGCTGACCATGGCGATCGGGATGTCGCCGATCGTCCGGAAGGTGGAGCGGTAGCTGGAATGCATCTTCCGGACCCGGGTTCCGCGATGGAGGAGGCCGTAAATGTCGGAGGTCGGACCGAACATGCAGACCATGACTTCGGCGATATCGCTTTCGGCCGCGGTCTTGACGCTGTGCATCAGGTTCAAGGCGGCGTCGGAGGAGGGCCGGTCGGAGGAGCGCTGGGAGCCGACCATGACGATCGGCACCGGCGAGTTCTGGACCATGAAGGAGAGGATGGCCGAGGTGTGGTGCATCGTGTCCGTGCCGTGGCCGATCACGATGCCCTGGACTCCCTTCTCGATCTCGCGGGCGATGGCCTTGGCCGTCCCGATATATTGTTCCGGACCCATGTTCTCGCTGAACACGCCGTAAATCTTCTCCGTCTCGAGGTTGCAGATGTCGGCCAGCTCGGGGACGGAGCCGTACAGCTCGCCGGGCGAAAAAGCCGGAATGACCGCGCCCGGTCCGGTAATCGAGCCGGCTGGCGATCGTCCCCCCGGTTCCGAGAAGCTTCACCCGGGGTTTGCGGGGATCGTAGGGAAATTCCTTCTCCGGGATTTTATAATGGGCTTCCTTCCGGCCCTGGATTTCGACGGCCTGGATGCGGTCGACCGCGACGCCGATGTTATAGCCCGAGCGCAGCTTGAGGACGACATGGAGCGGGTCGGCCGTCTCGGAACGGGGCAGGATGATGCCGACATAGGAGCCGTCGGCCGTGACGATTTTCGCGTCGCTCCAGACCTCGCCTGGAAGCTGCGGAGGACCTCGAGGGCCCGGCCGCGGTAGCCTTTGTATTCGGTATTATTATGGGTCGTTCATGGCTTGGACCTTATCGAGCTCGGAGGCCATGATCCGGGAGGCCTCGGCCCCTTCCATCCGGCCGCGCCATTCGGCCATCAGGAGCCCCATCGCCCGCCGCATCCTTCGGCCGCGGTCCTGAAACCGCCGGCCTTTCAGGTCGGCGGCGATCCGGCGGGCATCTCCGGCCGCATCGCCCTGGGCGCCCGGCGCCGGAATCATCTCCCTGACCGGACGGTTTTGAGTCAGGGCGAATTCGAGCACGGGAAGGACGCCCTCGCGATAAAGGCGCTTTTCCCGCATGGCCAGGAAAATCTCTTCGAAAGATCTTCGCCTCATCCGGGAGAGCGGGCAATCCCTTTTCGTTTCAATCGTTTGGGATAATGCATCAAAATAACGGCCGAAGCTTTCGGGCCAAGCCCCAGTCCTTAACCGCTTTTTCAAAGAGCGCCGCCTCCGGAGAGATCGACAGCCGCTCCACGATATCGGACGGGAGTCGGAGCTCCCGGTACCAGCGTTCACGGTCCTGGATGGAGGGCGGCAGCCCGCCGCGGATTATCCCCAGACGCTCAGTCCCGATTTTTTTCGGAGGCAGGTCGGTGTCCGGGTACATCCGGTCGGGGCCCGGGGAGAATGCGTTCGAAGCCGTTGGTGTCGTCCCGCAGAGCCTGGCGCGTTTCGGAAGGGACGCCGATCGTCGGCTTCCTTGGCCCGGGCGATGATTTCCTGGGCGCCCAACCGGGCGTCCGCTTCGGCCCCCAAACCAGGACGACGGCGTCTTCGTCCTGAACGCCCAGCGCCCTTTTTAACGGAAGTCCATTCCGAGCTCGCCAGAGATTCGCTCGGGCTGTCGGAATGAAGGATATTGGGCAGGACGGTCAGGCAGGCGATGACCCTGACCCTGTCGGAGATCTCCTGGCTGAAAAACGTGTCCGTCTGGGTTGGCCAGCGCAGCAGCCCGTTGAAGCCGCCGAGCCGGACGCCGAAAACGACCATCCCGGCTTCGAATCGCCGATCTCAATCGGCATGTACTTCGTTCGGCGAAGATGCTTGGTCACATCCTCCATCGAGGAGGCGAACGCGGCGTCGTCACACCCCTGCGGGCCAGCTCGTCCCGCAAGCGGAGCAGGTTCCATTGGCGCATGGCTTCGTTATACGTCAGGCGGGGAATCCGTGGAATTCTGGGGACGCCTTTGATCTCGATCCGGGTTCCTCCGGTCACGCTGACGTTGACGTCCTCGCGGCCGGCGCCGATCCCGGTCCGGACATGGCCCGGTGGACCGGACGATGCGGCGGAGCAATCTGGCCGACGTCGGCGACTTCCTGGGGGGTGCTCATGTCGGGACCGGTGACCGTTTCGATAAGCGGCATCCCCAGCCGGTCGGTTTTATAGACCCGGCGGTGGCCGATGTCGCTGACTTCCCGGCAGGCGTCCTCTTCCAGGCCGAGCTGGATGATCCGGACGTCCCGGCCGTTGAAGTCGATCCTGCCGTCGACTCCGACGATGGTCGTCCGCTGGAAACCGGTCGGGATGCTTCCGTCCAGGTATTGCTTCCGGGCGATATGCAGCTCGTCGACCATGACGCAGCGATAGAGCATCGCGATTTCGAGGGCGATGTCCAGGGCCTGCTCGTTAATCATGAACGGCGGCGTATCGTCCATCTCGTAGGTGCAGACGGTTTCGCGGTTGATCCGGTAGATGATCTCTTTTTTGGTCTTGAATTCCATCAGGGCCGTTCCGTCATATTCGCCCAGCTCGGAAAGAGTCGGGCGCATGTGGCGGAGGATCTCGGCATGGTAGACGTCGCTATACCGGCCGGCGGGGCAGCGGCAGAACAGCTTCTTCTCCGTCAGGAGCTGTTGGTGGATTTCCAGGCCGGATTTGAAGCCGACCGCGGCGTAATCCTCGGGCGTCATTTTTTCAAACGGTTTAAACACAAAGTCATTGGCCATCAGCGGCGGGTCCTTCGGCCCGGAAGGGACATTTTCCCCGTTGGCCGGCTCCGAAGTCAAGGAAAAGACCCTTTCAGGCGCCTTGACAAGGGAGGGAGAGGGAAAGATAATTGACCTATCGTGGACGACCAAGCCTTTACCCGCCCCTGAGATGGAACAAATCACCCACCCCTTTGTCCGGAAAAGTGTTTTTACCGGCGTTCTCGACCGCAATCTGAAGAAAATCGAGTCCCGTCTCGGGCGTCGAGCTGGCCACCCGGGGAGATTCGCCTCACCATCAGCGGCCCGCCCGAGAAAGTCGAATTCGCCCGGTTTTACTTCGACCGGATCGCGCGATCTCGAGGCCAAGGGCCACGAGCTCCGGGAGGAGGATTTCCAGATCATCCTCGACCTCCTGGAGCAAGGCCGGACCAAGCCGGTCGAGGATTATCTCCCGGCCGAGCCCCTGAGCTTCGCCCGCAAATCCGTGTCCCCCAAAAGCCTCAATCAGCAGGAATACATCCAGGCGATCCGGACCCACGACCTGGTCTTCGGCGTCGGCCCGGCCGGGACGGGCAAGACCTACCTGGCCATGGCCATGGCCCTGACCTTCCTCCAGAACAAGATCGTCAGCCGGATCATCCTGACCCGGCCGGCGGTCGAGGCGGGCGAGCGGCTGGGATTCCTCCCCGGGGACATGATCCAGAAAGTCAATCCCTACCTCCGGCCGCTCTACGACGCGCTCTTCGATATGGTTTCGGGCGAGCAAGCCCAGCGCCTGATCGATAAAAACATCATCGAAATCGCCCCCCTGGCTTATATGCGCGGCCGGACCCTGAATTCGGCCTTCATCATCCTCGACGAAGCCCAGAACACGACCCGGGCCCAGATGAAGATGTTCCTGACCCGGGCCGGCTACGATTCCAAGGTCATCGTCACCGCCGATGTCACCCAGATCGACCTCCCCCACCCCAAGGATTCGGGCGTCCTCCACGCCCTCAAAATCCTCGCGCCGATCAAGGAAATCGCCATCTGCAGATTCGACGACAGGGACGTCTGTCCGTCATCCCCTCGTCCAGAAAATCGTCAAAGCCTACCAAAAGGCCGAAACCCGGGACTCCGACTGATATGCCCCTGATCTCGTTCAAGGATCTCAAGCTGTTCAAGGTACCGACTTCGAGCTCCGCCCGGCGTCCGCCTAAAGAGGGCCAGGTCGGATGCGCCGAGGAGATTTTCCGGAACCCCTTCTTCCTCATCGCCGTCTCCGCCCTGGTTCTGGCCTCGGTCCTGTCCTACCTCCCGTCAAAAACGCTGTCCGAGCTCAAGCCCGGCGACATCGCCCCGGAGGACCTGGTCGCCCCGGCCGACCTGACGATCGAAGACACGGAAACGACCGACCTGCGGCGGAGGGAAGCCGTCGCTGCGATTCTTCCGGTCTACAACCTCGACCCCAACGTCATGCTGAATACGGCGGATCATGTCCGGCAGTTTTTCGCCTTCGGCCGGGAATGGCTGAAAAACCCGCGCCGCGGGACATCGGCCGCCCTGCGCGGCGCGGTCCAGGAGCAATTCGGCCTCGAGCTCGGCCTCGACACGATCCGGGCGCTGGAACGGGAAGAGTTTCGCCCCGGAGCTTGAGGAGAGCCTTCTCTCGCTGCTGGAAAAGGTCTCGGCCTCCGGCCTGATTCTCTCGAAAAGCCTCTTCGTCAACCGGGAAGCCGAGCGCGGGCTGAATCTCATCAGAACCGACGGCCAGGAACGATCGGTCAAGGCCGACGAGATCCTCGAAATCAAGGAAGCCAAGAACCGGCTGACGGCCGAAATCAACGTCCTCGACCTCTCGGCCCGCCGCAAGGGCCTCCTGATCAGCCTGTCCCACGTCTTTCTCTCGCCCAACGTCGCCTTCGACCGGGTCGAAACCGAAGTCCGGCGGACGAACGCCTGGTCGGCCATCGACACCGTCTTTTACACGATCAAGAAAGGCCGGGTGATCATCCGCAAGGGGGATGAGGCCCAGGAAACGGCGGTCCGGTTCATCACCGCCATCAACCGGGCCATCCAGGACCAGGGCGCCTGGTTCCGGAGCTTTATCGGCGCGTTCCTCCTGTTCACCCTGCTTCTGGTCACCCTCTGGTACTACCTCCGTTCGCTCCTGCCCCAAGCGACGGCCGTCAAATATTTCCGGATGATGATGCTGACCATCTTCGTCAGCCTGCTTCTCTACAAGCTCGTCCTGTTCCTGGCCGGGACGACGAGCATCCACACCCGGGTGTTCCTGTTTTCCAACGCCGACGCCTATAAGTTCCTCCTCCCCCTTCAGTTCGGGGCCCTGCTCTTCGCCTTCCTGACGACCAACGCCGTGGCCTTGATCTTCGTCGTCCTCAACGGCCTCCTGGCCGGATTCCTGGCCGAGGCCGATTTCTTCCTCCTCCTTTTCGGCCTGATCGGAGGCATGGCCGCGATCTACGGCGATCAAGTATTACGGCCGGGCAAAGCGAACCCACGCTCTCCGGGCCGGATTTTTTATCGCCACCCCCGTCAATATCTTCGTGGCGATCACGATTCATCTCGTCTCCCCCCGGCCGACCGGCCTGGACGTCCTGGCCGCCGAAACGTTTATGGCCGTCTTGGGGGGCCTTGCGAGCGCGGCCCTGGCCTTCCTCTTCCTCCCCATCTTCGAGAACCTGTTCCGCTTCGTGACCCAATCCAAGCTGTTCGAGCTGACCAATTCCGAGTCCGAAATCCTGCACCAATTCGCCATCGAAGCCCCCGGGTCCTACCACCACTCGCTCATCGTGGCGACGCTGGCCGAGAAAGCGGCCGAGAAGATCAATCTGGATCCCCTCCTGGTCAAGGCCGGGGCCCTTTACCACGATATCGGCAAAATCAAGATGCCCGAGTATTTCATCGAGAACAAGGACAGAAAGCACGACGCCCATAAAGACCTGGCCCCGAGCATGAGCACCCTGGTCATCGTCAACCACGTCAAAGAAGGCGTGGAAATCGCCCGGAAGGAGCGTCTCCCGGAGCAGGTCAAGGAGATTATCGAACAGCATCACGGCAATTCGATCGTCCGCTATTTCTTCCAGAAAGCCAAAGAAAAAACCGACCCCGATATCCATACCGTCGGAGAAGAAAGCTTCCGCTACCCCGGACCGCCCCCCCAGACCAAGGAAGCCGCCCTGGTCATGCTCGCCGATTCCGTCGAGGCCGCTTCCCGCAGCCTTCGGGTTCACAAGGACGAGCACCTGGCCCGGGTCATCCGCGACATCTTCGACAATTACCTCGAGGACGGCCAAATGGACGATTGCGCCTTCTCCCTCCGGGAGATCCGGACGATCGCCCAGTCGTTCCTGGCCACCCTCCATACCATCTTCCAGCCGCGCGTCGAGTACCCTGGATTCGATTTCGAATCCCGAAAAAACCCGGGGAAAAACGGCGAGGCGGCATCGAGGCCCCCCCATGGTCGAGATCATCAACCGCCAGACGAAGAGCCCCGTCAGGACTGAGCGTTTCCGGGCTCTGATCGAGCGCCTGCTCCGCCGGGCCCGGATGAAAGGCACCGGCATCACCCTGGTGTTCGCCGGGGACACCGCCGTCCGTCGCCTCAACTGCGATTTTCGAGGCAAGGATAAAACGACCGACGTCCTGTCCTTCCCGATCCATGGGAAGGACGATGACGACCGGCCGCACCTGGGCGACATCATCATCTCCGTTCCCCGGGCCCGCAAACAGGCCGCCGCCCTCGGCCATTCGCTCGAGGCGGAGCTCGCCTTCCTCACGATCCACGGCTTCGTCCACCTCTGCGGGTACGAGCACGAGGAGGGGCATGAAGAGGAGGAAGACCGCATCCTGAAGCTCCTCCGGCGGGAAAACTCATCGCCCTTCCCGGAAGATGGGCGGAGCTGAGGCCATGGCCGATTCAATGATCACCTGGGCCGGATTCGGGCTGAACGTCCTGGCCGCGTTCATCGTGTCGCTTTTTCATCTGACCCTGACCCGATTCTCCAAGATCGGATTGAGCGGCTACCTGGAGGAGCGGAATCGGCCGGACCGGGCCAAGATTCTCGACCGCTACGACGACATCAAGATCGCCGTGGAGCTCTGGCGGATTATTCTGCTGCTCGGGCTGGGGATCTACACCTTTCTGGCCTTCCCCGGCCTCAGGATCCGCCCGCTTCTGTCCTTTCTGATCGCCGCCGCCGCATACGCCGTCTTTTTCGACGTCTTCCCCCGGGTTCTGGCCGCAGCCTATGAGGACCGATGCCTGGAATTTTTTCTTCCCGCCCATCACCTCTTCCTCGCCCTGGCCGCGCCCGTTTTAAGAATCGACCGCTGGCTTCTGGTCCGGGAAGAGCAGAAGGAGGAAGCCGAGCCTGACGACCGGGAGGCCGGCGACGAAGAGATCGAGACGTTCCTCGACGAGGCCCGGGAAGAGGGCATCATCGAGAAGGGCGAGGACACCCTGCTCCGGAACGTGGTCGAATTCGGCGACACGGTCGTCCGCGAAGTCATGACCCCGCGGGTCGACATGGTCTGCATCCGCCGCGACGCACTCATTCAGAAGCTCCGCAATCTCATCATCGCCGAAAAATACTCCCGCATCCCGGTTTACCGCGACCGCATCGACGGAGTCGAAGGGATCGTCATGGCCAAGGATCTCCTGGCCTATTCCGAAAAGGAGTTTGAAGCGTCGGGCATCGAACCCCTCATCCGCCCGGCCGTTTACGTCCCCGAATCGATGCGGCTGGCCGACCTTCTCCGGGAGCTTCAGAAGGCCAAGCAGAAGATGGCCATCGTCGTCGACGAGCACGGCGGGGTCACGGGGCTTGTCTCCATGGAGGACGTCTTCGAGGTGATCGTCGGCGAAATCCAGGACGAATACGACACCGAGGAAGCCCAGATCGTCCAGAACGGTCCGGCCGACTACACGGTCTCCGGCGCGGCCAAGGTCGAGGAGCTCGAAGACCTGTTCGACCTCGAGCTGGCCGACGACGATTTCATCACCGTCTCGGGCCTGGTGGCCCAGTCGCTCGGCCGGCTCCCGACCCGGGGCGAACGCTTGGACATCGGGCTCCTGTCCATCGACGTCCTGGACGTCGACCAGAAACGCATCAAAAAACTGAGGATCCGAAAAAATGCCGAACAAATATCCGAAGCCTCCAAATAAGACAGCCGCCGCGGCCGAAAAAACCCGTAAACCCCGGGCTCCGAAAGCCCCGCCGCAAGTCGCTCTTCCGAACCGGGTATGTCGCCTTGATCGGCCGGCCGAACGCCGGAAAGTCGACTCTTCTCAATAAGATCCTGGGGCAGAAAATCGCCATCACCTCGGACAAGCCTCAGACGACCCGGCTGAGCATCCTGGGCATCCACACGACGCCCCGGGGCCAGATCGTCTTCATCGACAATCCCGGCCTCCATAAGCCCCTCCACAAGCTCAACAAGCGGATGATGAATTTCGTCTACGCGTCGCTCGAGACGGCCGACATCGTCTGCCTGCTGATCGACGCCACCCAGAAATTCGGCCACGGCGACGAATACGCCCTGGAGATGCTGAAAAACGTCCGCAAACCTGTCTTTCTCCTGTTGAACAAAACGGACATCGTCAAGAAGGAAAACATCCTCCTGCTGATCGACCGGTACCGGGCCCTCCGGGAATTCAAGGAATTCATTCCGCTTTCGGCCTTCAAGGGGACCAACGTCGACGTCCTGGAACGGCTGCTGTTCGACAATCTCCCCCTGGCCGAGAAGCTCTATGGCGACGAAGACGTTTCCGACCAATCCGAGCGCTTTCTCCTGGCCGAGATCATCCGGGAAAAAATCCTGGCCCGGGTGGAAGCCGAGCTCCCCTGGGCTACGGCGGTCTACATCGACCGGATCGACCGGAACCGCCGGGAGCAAGGTCCGTGGTCCTGAGGAAGACGGCTTCGAGGACGAAGAAGGGACGGAAGAAGGACGACGGAGCCTGGGATGAAAACGATGGGCCCGAAGAGGAAGGCCCGGCCGAAGAAACGGCCGGAATCCGAGCCCGCGGAACACGGGCCGGGAGATTTCCGTCCCGGGCGTCTCGGTCGGACCGAACATGCAGCGCCGGGAAGAAAAGCGCGACATGATCCCGGGAGGAGCGCCGGGCCCGTCCGGTCGTGTATATCAAGGCCAGCATCTTCGTCGAGCGCCCCAATCACCGGAAAATCATCATCGGCCACCAGGGTAAAAACATCAAGGAGATCGGGATCGAAGCCCGCCGCGAAATCGAGGAGATCCTCGAAGCCAAGGTCTTCCTCGAGCTCCAGGTCAAGGTCCGGCCGCGTTGGCGCGATTCGGCCGATGTCCTCGACCTCATCGAGGGCCAGAAAGAGACATGAAAATCGTCCTGATCGTCGCCGGCCGCGTCGCCCTCTCCCAGATTCTCAATATCCTGAGCTACCGCATCCTCAAGGGGCGCATCGTCCGCCGGCAGAAAATGGGACCTTAACATCTGCTGCGGGAAAACCGACGGCGGCGGGGTCAATGCCGATATCTTCCGGCACGCGGGCGTCGCCCGGTTTCGTCCTGGTCGATCCTGTTTATCGGCTGCCCTTTAAGGACCGCGACCTTCGATTCCGTCCTGTGCTCGCACACCATGGAACACGTCGAGGATCCGGACGCGTTTTTCCCGAGCTCAGCCGGGTCGGAAAACGGGTCACCCTCGTTCTCCCGCCGCTCTGGGATTTTTCCGCCGTCCTGAACGTCCTCGAGCACCGCTGGATCTTCCTGACGTTCGGAAAAGAACACGATCGCCTTCCCCCGCGCGTCCGCCTGCCCCTGGCCCGGACGGTCCAACGTTTGCTCGGACAGCGCCTGCATGCCTGAGTGAATGATGTCCCCTTCCGCCACGCCATGGTTTACGGGATCGTCGCTTCGGTCCTGTTCCATGTGTCCAAGGGGATGCAGCGGCAGGGCATCGAAGCCGCCTCGTTCCTTCGTCCAAAGAAAAAAGCAGGGGCGGCCGGAATGGCCCGGCCCAAATCGAAGGGAAAAACCGCGCATTTATGTAACGGGATTCATCCTGAACAACAGCCTGGGGCTCTTCTCCATCCTGGCCAACAGGCTTGCGCCTTCATCCTATTTCACCTCCATGTTCGGCATCGGCCTGATCGCCCTGATGCTCTATTCCGGAATCATCCTCAAGGAGACCGATCCGCCCTCTCAATATCTCGGGGCGCTGATTCTCACCATCGGGACGCTGATCTTCGGCTTCGACGGCATCTTCAGGCCGAAAATGACCATGGCCGGAGTCGACCTCACCGTCGCCGGGATCGTTCTGGCCGCTTCGTTCCTTCTCGGCCGGGATTCTTTCTCGTTCGCTATCCCGGGGGAAGAGAGAGCGGATGCGCCCGGGGCTCGTCTATCGGCTTGCTCATCGGACTTTCCGCCGGCATTGATCCCGTCTTGAAAGGGATCGGCCAGAACCTCGGCAGCGAGTGGGGGCGCTTCCTGCCCCGGCGGCCCTTGGGATGGGTATTCTTCTCGTGGGCTTTGTCTTCGCGACCTTGTCGTTTATCGCCAGTCCAATGGGCGTTTGCCCGAGGGGTCCATGCCTCGACCCTGATCCCCTCCCAGAATTTCGTCGTATATCACTTACCCCCTCGCTCTTCCAGGCCCTGGCCCTGCCGCGGTTTCTCTCTCACGGGATCGGCCGTTCTCGGCCTGGGCGTCACCACCCTGGGGATGGTCGATCATGCTGGCGAAAAACGGACAAAAAAAAGAAGGACGGACGATTCAGGCCCGAGGACGGCGGTTTAAGAGGCGGGCATATTCGTCCAGGATGGCCTGGTTGACCGATTCCCAATCCGGCCCGGCGATGTTCTTCAATCCCGTCTCCCTGAGCTCCGATAAAGGCCTCGTCGGTCAATAGACCGGCGGCATGCCTGATAGAAGGACCGGCCTTTCCGGGCCTTGGCGATCAGGCCGCCGCCCGTCTCCCTGACGATCTCCTGGCATCCGCCCACATCCGAGACGACCGCGGGCAGACCCGAGGCGATGGCTTCCTGGACCACGTTTCCGAACGTCTCCGTCGGCGAAGGAAAAAGCAGGAGATCGGCGCTGGCATATGCGACCGAAAGCGTGCTCCCCTGTGAGATAGCCGGGGAAAACGGCCTCGGGCATTCGTCTCCTCAGCTTTTCCTCCTGGGGCCCGCGGCCGAGCAGGACAAAGACCGGGAGAAATGTCCTTGTCCTTTTCGAACAGGTCATGGACTTGGACGAACATGCGCAGTCCTTTGAACCAGGCGAACCGGCCGGAAAAAAGAACGACTTTCCGGCCCTCCGCGCCCCAGTTCGGCGCAGCGACTCGCTTCGGAACGACGGGTTGAAGCGCCGGCGTCCGGGAGCCCCGCGCCGCCAGATGGAGGCCGTTTGGATGCCGTGGCTGGCCAGCTTCGCGCCGCTATCGTGACTGGGCACGAGCAGGCTGTCGGCCCGGTTGTAGTATCGGCGGAGGATCGGCCACCAGAGAGGATCAGGTACCAAAGATTATGCTCTTCGAGATAGGAAATAAAATCGGTGTGATAGGACATCAGGAGCGGGATGCGGCTGACCTTGGCGTATCCGGCCACGGCCAGTCCGACGGCGTCTGGAACGGTCAAATGGATCACGTCGGGTTTGAATTCCCGGATCCGCTGGAAGAGGGCCGGCCCGGGAGGGCGAACTTATAATCGGGATAAAAAGGAAAGGTGAGCGCCGCGACTTTATTGACGCGAACGCCCGGCAGCCTGGTCGGATTGATTGCAGAACGACCAGACCGCAACCTCGGCCCCGCGGTCCCGCAAAAACTTGATCAGCTCGAAAAGGTTTTCGTGGCCCCATCGAAATCCTGGATGAACATGCCCGGCATAGACGGCGACCCGGATCTTTTCGGGGAATGGGACGTGGGCCGCCCGCTTCAAATGGTTTTCCTGACTCTGTGAATCCATGCATTTAAGAAATCCCCGGAAAGGACGACGTCATAGCATATCATAAAGAATACGCAAAGCCGGGGTATTTGAGTTCAAAAACTTGACTTATGGGCTCCCCCATGCGAAAATCGGGCTTCCCTTGCACGTCGGACGGTGGGTGTAGCTCAACCGGTTAGAGCATCGGACTGTGGATCCGAAGGTTGGGGGTTCGAGTCTCCTCACCCACCCCATTTTTTTTCTTTCCCTATTTCGAAGAGTATATCGAACGGTTTATTCCAATATATCCTTGTATTTACGCCCTTCAGTTCGCATTTCGATACTAGGATTTTCATGATACTATCAGTGCGGGCACTTGAATCACGCGTTGGCGCTGCAAGACTCTGACCTCCCCCTTTGGGAACAGTATAAAATGTCAGCACCGAGCACGCCCGCGGTAGGACCCGCACGCCAGGCCCTCATCCCCATCTATCAGTTCCGTACTGACTGACCGCGCTTGTGCGCGTGATAATTCGTAGGGCATAGAGGCCATCACCGGTTGACTTCCCTCCCCGACGGCTTTATCCTTTGGCCAACCAGCGATTGTATTGCGGAACCATGAATTGTCCTAAGTGTCACTCTGATAATCCCGACTTGTCCCGGTTTTGCAGCCACTGTGCGGCCGCGCTGACCCAGGACGGGGAGCCGGGCGTGTCCATGACACGGACAATGGAGACGGCTAACGACGAACCGGCGCGCGGGACGCTGATCGCCGGCCGGTACGAGGTCATCGAGGAATTGGGCGAAGGCGGGATGGGCCGGGTCTTCCGGGTTTACGACACCAAGATCAAGGAAGAAGTCGCCCTTAAACTCCTCAGACCTGAGATTTCATCCGACGCCCGGACGATCGAGCGTTTCAGCAACGAAATCCGCCTGGCCCGGAAGATCATCCACAAGAACGTCTGCCGGATGCACGACCTCCACGAGGAAAAGGGCGCGCATTTCATTACGATGGAGTATGTAGCCGGGGAGGATCTGAAAAGCTTCATTCGAAGGGCCGCCCCCCTCACTCTGGAAAAGCCGTGCTCATTGCCCGCCAGGTCGCCGAGGGGTTGACGGAAGCCCACAAGCTGGGCATCATCCACCGCGATCTCAAGCCGCAAAACATCATGATCGATAAGGACGGTAACGCCCGGATCATGGACTTCGGGATCGCCCGCCTGGCCGGCGCCAAGGGGATCACCGGGGGCAACGTGATGATCGGAACGCCCGGCTACATGTCGCCCGAGCAGGTCGAAGGCAAGGAGGCCGACCCGGGCACGGACCTCTATTCCCTGGGGATCGTCCTCTTCGAGATGCTGACGGGCCGTCTTCCGTTCGAGGGCGAAACGCCGCTGAGCATCGCCGTCAAACAAAAGAGCGAGGCGCCACCCGACCCGCGGACGCTGAACCCCCAGATCCCGGAGGACCTCGACCGCATCATCCTGAAATGCCTGGAAAAGCCGAGGGAGAAGCGCTATCGAAGTGCGGAAGAGTTCCTCGCCGACCTCGCCAAAGTCGAGTCGTCGCTGCCGACAACTCCTCAGGCTTTCCCAGCCCGGAAACCGTCGACGTCCAAGGAAATCACAGTCCGGCTCCCCTCCAAGAAGATTTGGATCCCGGGAGCTGCCGTTATTCTGGCGCTTGTCGGCTTTATTGTCTGGCAAGTAATTCCGGAGAAAGAAAAAGCCGGGCGTTCGATCGCCGTCATCGGGTTCAAAAACCAGACCGGCGATATGGAGCTCGACTACCTCCGGGAGGCGATCCCGCACCTTCTCATCACGAGCTTGGAGCAGTCGCATCGCATACGGGTCACGTCATGGGAGAGGATGAAGGACCTCCTGCGCGATTCCGGGAGGGACGCAGCCGCCATCTTCGACGAAGAGGCGGGCTTTGAAATCTGTCGCAAGGAGGGCATCGAGGCCGTCGTCCTGGGAAGCTTCGTCAAGGCGGGAGAGACGTTCGCCACGGACGTCCAGGTCCTGGATGCTTCAAGCAAGCATATCCTCAAAAGTGCCTCGGCCAAGGGGGAAGGCGTCGCCAGCATCCTCAAGTCCCAGATCGACGAGATTAGCCGGGCGATCCGCCGCGGCATCGCGCTCCCGGGCCTCAAGATCGAGACCCCCGGCCGAAAGATCATCGACCTCACCACGAGCTCCATGGAGGCCTACAGTTATTACCTGAAGGCCCGAGAAGCCGACGACAACTTCTTTTATGCGGACGCAAGGAAATTCGCGGAGAAAGCCGTCGCCCTCGACCCGACGTTCGCCCTCGCCTACTATGTCCTGGCCAGCGCAGCCGGAAATCTTCTGGATGATCCCGCCGCCAACAATGCCCTGGAGAAGGCCAAGATCTATTCGGCCAGGGCCACGGAGCGGGAGAGGCTGTTCATCGAGTCCAAATATGCGGGCAGCATCGAACGGGATCCCGCGAAAAAGTTCCGGCTACTGAAGGATCTCGTCGATAAGTATCCGGAGGATAAGGAAGCCCACTTCGAGCTCGGACGATTTTTCTATTCCTCCGGCCGCGATCCGGAAGCGATCGGTGAACTCGGAAAAGCCATCGCCATCGACCCAAGGTATGGCTTCGCTTTCAATGAGCTTGGCTATGCCTACGCCAGGGCGGGAGATTTCGCCAAAGCGGTTCAATCGTTCGAGCGCTACGCCGAGTTGAATCCCGGGCTTCCCAACCCGGTCGATTCCATCGCCGAGATGAATTTGTTCATGGGAAACCTGGACGAAGCCGCGGCGAAATATCAAGAGGCGCTGGACATCAAGCCGGATTTCTTCAACGCCTATCCCGGCTTGGCTTACGTTTATGCCCTCAAAGAGAACTACGGAGAAGGCGAGCGTTGGATAGAGGAGTACCCAAGAAGGCGCCGGCGCAATGGGCCAACTTGGATGCACCCTATATCAAGGGCGTCTACGATTATCTTCTCGGCCGGCTGGACAGGGCGCTCGCCGATTTCCTCTTCAACCGAGGCCAGGCTGAGAAATATGAATATCCTTCCGGCGTTGCGTACATCGATTGGACCATGGGATTCCTCTATGTGGACGGGGAGAATTCGACGAGTCCCTTGCGGCTTTCCGGAGATCTATGGATTCCAGCATCAAGGATGATCCGTCGCACCGGGCCTATTATGCGGCCGATTACAGCTTCAGCCTCGGCTGGGTTGAACTCAAGCAAGGCCGCCTGGAAGCGGTGAAAGCGCATTTGACGGAGATGGAGAATGTCCTCCCCGGGCTGGATTCGGCCGAGCGGACGGAGATGGGATTTTATTACTCACTCCTGGACGCCGAGGCCGCGCTGGCCGGGAACTCGGTGGAAAAGGCGATCAGCCTCGGGGAAATGATCGTGTTCGGGATCCTGCGGTCCGTGAACTCGGGTTCCATGGGCAGACACAATATCCCATTTCTGAAGGACGTCCTGGCCCGGGCTTACTGGAAAAATGGCGATCTCGACAAGGCCGTCGCCGAATACGAGCGCTTGACAACCATCGACCCGAAGAACCGGCTGCGTATGCTCATTCATCCCCTTTATCACTACCGGTTCGGACGGGTCCTGGAAGAAAAGGGCGATAAGGCCAGGGCCGGCCTCCAATACGATAAATTCCTAAAATATTGGGCTGATGCGGATCCTCGTTTTGCCGAACTCAAGGACGCCCGGACGCGGCTGGCTGCGCTTCGCCGCGCTCCTAAGGCTGTTCCATAGATTTCGGATCCAAAGGGATCTCTCCTCTAAGCCGGGATGGCTGATCGCAGTTTTTTCAGTTGATGATTCAAACTTGCATTCATGAATAAAGTTCGAAGCTCATATATTACCGTACCCCACCTTTCCCCTGATACGCCTGATAAATCAGGTGTTTGCACGGATCAATAAGTTTTTTTTAAGTCCTTATATGCCGTGAAAAGTCCTTTTTAGCCTCAAACACGACGCAATTCTTGACAAGCGATTTATTCCCGAACGACGAAATTATATTTTGCAAATATTTCGGAAATCAGATCATCTAACACTTCTAAAAATAAATTCGATAATTCGACAAGATCCTCACTGAAGCGTTTAACCTTCTCTTCTACCGCTAGGTCCTTTCCTGCTATCTTGTCGAGGCTATAGTTAATAATTATATTGTCTGTAAAATCATAAGAAGTATCAATTATCGCTCTTGATGTTCCAGATACAATAATAATATCGTCGCTACCTTTTCCACATTCTTCAAGATATTCAATAAGATATTTTCTTATCTCCTCTTCGTTGAAATGGAAAGCAATTTCATTTCTAATCGGCTTGAGTACACGATTGAAATATGATTCATTGTTCTTCATTTTTATCGCGATTTTATTTATTTTATCCTGATCTTCAGAATACTTGCTCAATCCCTTTAGATAAAATCCAAGGCTAAAGAACTTTTTAATTCCTTCATACAAGGAAGCAACATGATTGGAAATCAAGTAGAAATGTAAAGAAACGGAATATTTCTCATCTTCCATTATTTTCATTTGAAGAATGTTGTTATAGCGAATCGCTGACGCGATTCTCATAAGTAAAATTAGTTTGACAAATAATTCTTCGTTACGAATTTGCGCAATTACCTCTGGTTTTGCAATTATAGCAATCATTTTAGTTTTCTCCCAAGGGCAGTGTCAGATAATCTGTGTAAACCGCTCATTTCCATTTACGCTTGTCCCCCCATCCGATCACCGAAATAGATCATTAATTGAGAGTATATTATAGCCCAATCCCTTTGTCGAAAGGTCCATTCTTTTGAGGCTTCTTCCACCGCCAAGAAGACTTGCTTTATCAGCGCCTGGTCATCGGATAGGGAGCGGATTTCCTTTCTCGTCGCGCAACACTAGATGCGGCCCGTCCGCGAGCACGACAAGCGTTGCGCGAGGTTCTTCCTTCTCATCGTATAAGCACAGCAGCGGCATATTCTGAGTCAGACCCAGAACGGCGCGCGGTTTGCCGTTATTGTCGGAAAAGCTTAGCACTACCTTATCATCATGCAAACACAGCGCAGCACCTATGTTGCCATTCCCATATTTCAGACGCAGCTCCAGTCCGTCTTCGTCCATGCCCAGGCTGGCACGCGGTTTGCCATTCGCATCCTCTAGGACGAAATTGTTAGCACGGAGTTCTTTGCTGGCTTCAGGATTGCGGAGTACGGAACGCCTGTCCTATACTGCCCAGAGACATAAATGACAGCCATCGATACGAAGCAAAGCCCTGCCCCGACGACCAGCCAACGGAACCGTGTTCTCGCCCGAGACATCTCTCGTTCTAATTCCTCAAGACGCTCATCAGTTGTCATTTCGATCTCCTTTAGCTCATGAAACTCCCTGGAAGCTTATCGCGTTCCATTTCGGACTTCGTTTTTCTCAATGCGACCTAACCCGACGAGAGTGTAAGAAAATCTGCGTAAACATCATGGGATAGGTAAAATGGAGCAAGGGGGGAAGACAATGGATCTGGATCGGGAAGAGCTGAAAAATACCGCTCATAGCCAAGGGCGTGAAAACGCTGGATGATTTTAACGCCTCCCTTTTATTCCAACAAAACGAATATATAATTACATCTCTAAATTATTTTTTGGTAGGGATAACCGCTCGGAGTTGTCTCAATTGACTATTCATACTCGCATTCAAGAAAAATGTTCGAAGCTCATATATTACGGTACCCCATCTTTTCTTCCCCTGATTATATGGGATTGGCCTAGCGAGCGTCCGGCAATCTCGCTTTCGATCGAAGCTTCCAGAGATTTTTTTTCACATCCAGGGGAAATCTTCCGCGCAGAAAGATCGTTTTGTCCTCTCCAATAGCGCCTCCTACGAGTGCCCCCACCCCTGTAATTCCAGCGGTGACGGCGACTTTTGACATCTTGTACATTGCGCCTTTCGCCCAGCCGGATACCCAGTTATCGTTCCAATCTTGAGCCGGTTCTTTGATGCTCGAGCTTATGATGCTGCCGGCGAGAAATCCTCCCAAGGCGCCGAGCAAGACCTGCGCTTTTCGAACGATCCGCACGGATATTATGTCCTTAAAATCGATGGTCTTGCCGGTTTTCAAATACGTATCCATCAATATGAGGGAATGTTCCCTTACGGCGAGCAGCTCGCCGCTTACAGGGGGTTGACCGAGAAGGGTGACAAAGATATCCGCCCCTCGTTTTTCCGCAAAAGACAATTGAGCGGGGAAAAAGCAAAGAGCGAAAGCCAGGCATCCGAACAGGATGAGATTTGCGCGCAACTTCTCTCTTCATGATTCTCATGACGTATCTCCTCCTCATCGGGGATTGCCGATCCGTCAGAGAACGATCCGGACTCCGATCCTGATATTCGCGGAGCCGAAAAAGACATCCTGTTCCGACGAACCGTACGCACTGTCTTCCACGATGTTATCCTTGGCGAGTATCTGCTGATACTCGCCGACGATGCGGAAGTGGTCGGCCAGCGCAATCGCCACGCCGAGCTTGAACACCGGAGCCAGAGCTTCAAGTTTGTAGCTATCCGTACTCGTTGATTTTTGAGACCCCCGTAATATTCATATTCCGACGTGTCCGTGTACGTCAGCTTCAGGTTGTTATAAGCGAGCCCGATGCCGACATACGGTTGGACCCGGTCTCCGAGGGGGGCCGTAACATGAATCGAAAAGCAAAACGGCGTCACGTTCATATCCATGGTGTCATGGTATGAGGAATAACTGCTCTCGGAACGGGATTCCAAGGACATGTGTCCCGCCGCCCCCTCGGCCACCACACTGATGAGATCGGAAATCGCATAACCGATCTCTCCGCCGAATCCGATCACTTGATAGGAGAGGCATTGCCCCATTTCGGCAAACGCGCCGAAGAAGAAGCGGCCGCCGGAAGCGGCCTCGGCCGGACCCGAGAAAACCAAAAGCAAGCCGAGAAGAACCCCCATCACGACGATTTTTTTCATGATCATCCTCCTGAAGAAATTTCGGATAGGCCCGCCATCCGGATTGATCATGCGGCAGATGGGATTCTAAGTTGTCAGGACAATGTCAACGGATCGTTATTAATTTGTGAAGTTCGTCGTTTGCCTGGCTGCAGATCAGAGCTTCTTTTTAATAAACGTCCCCTCGTCGATCTCCCTGAACGCCCGGTCGAGCTCTTCCCGGGTGTTCATGACGATGGGCCCGCCCCAGGCAATCGGTTCGTGAAGTTTTTTGCCGGTGACGAAGACGTAATGGACGTCCTCCTTCGCTTGAACAGCGATGGTTCCCGCTTCGGAAAACAACATCAGCTGTTCCCTTTCCAGGGACGCTTCATCGAACAAGCCGGTTCCCTCGATCAGATAGCAAAAGGCCGAGTATCCGCCCTTCACCGCATGGGACAGGGTCGCCCCCTTCTTTAAACGGACATCCAGGTACTCAACGTCGACGATGAGATCTTTCACCGGCCCGGCAATCCCGCGGTAGACGCCGGCGATGACGCGCACTTCCCCGCCCTGGATCTCGACGACCGGAACCTCCCGACAGATGATCCCTTTATATCTCGGCGCGATCATCTTGTCCTTCGCCGGCAAATTCACCCACAATTGCAGTCCATGCATTTTTTCTTTCGAGGCTTTCGGCATCTCCTGGTGAATGACGCCTCGGCCCGCGGTCATCCATTGAATATCCCCCGGGCCGATGGTCCCGGCGTTGCCGATATTGTCGCCATGCTCGACCGTCCCGCCGAGCATGTACGTCACGGTTTCCATCCCCCGATGGGGATGCCAGGGAAATCCCTTCACATAATCGGAAGGATTGTCCGAGCCGAAATGGTCGAGAAGCAGGAAGGGATCCGTCAGTTCCGTGTGATCATGGGCGAAAACGCGCGTCAGTTTCACCCCTGCCCCATCATACGTGGAATGGCCCTTAAGAATCGTTTTTTTCATGAGATTCTCCTCGGTTTGCTTAATCCTATTATGCCTGAAATGAAAGCCGCGGTCATGAGTTTAGGGCCAATCCCCCGGCCTC
>CAWANZ010000009.1:0-64190 GCA_963783665.1 Candidatus Aminicenantota bacterium
TCATGATGACGGTTTGATGGGCGATGGGATCCGGAGGGAATAGCGGCCGGCGAAATCGACGAATGGAGACGACGAAACTGCAAGAAGGAGGATGCGGCGGGAGGCATGGACGATTTTGCCCCGAGCGGCTCGATCTACAAAAAATCTGCAACTATTTCTCATCCCGCTGCGTATGTTTAAATGAATATTTAAATAATTTAAAGAAATGGTTCGGAGGACTGAATGGAACTACTAACCCGCCTGGACGAAATGTTCCTTCTGGCTATTCTGCAATTAGGTGAGGACGCCTCTCTGGTCACGATCCGCGAACTCCTTTTCCACTGTACGGGGAAGGACTGGGCTTTCGGTTCGCTGTACATGACTCTGTCTAAAATGGAGCGGAACGACCTGGTTCGGAGCCGCGTCGGCGAGCCCCGAGGCGGTCGCGGGGGGAAGGCCGTAAAAGCTTATCGGGTAACCGACGACGGCCTGGCGGCTTTGGCTGAGACGCGGAAGATCCATGACGTGTTGTGGAAGGGGTTGCCGTCCCTTCGAATCAAGGCGGTGACCCATGAGTGAAAAAGATCGCCGGCTGAAAGAAGCGGGGCGCTTGATCCGCAGGCTGTTTCCATCCGGCGAGGCCGAACCGTCTTTGCGGCTCTCAGCGACGCGCGCGCGCAAATCGCCGAGGCCGAGGGCGAAGCGGCCGCCCGGCGATGGCATCGGAAACAGGTTCTCCGGTCCGCGCCCGGGCTCGTATGGGATTCGATCGGCTGGAGGCGGCACGTGCTCGCCCATGACCTCAAGATCGCGCGGCGGGACATCGGCAAGCACAAATCCTATACAATCATTGCCGTCGCCGGACTGGCCGTCGGCGCGGCGGCCTGCTTTTTGATATCCCTTTACGTGAGGCAGGAGTTATCTTTCGACGCTTATCACCGGGACGGGAACCGGGTCTTCCGGCTCCTCGTCAAAGCCGATTTTAACAAAGTTCAGCCGATCCCTTCCTTAAGCGAGCTGGCCGCGCCCACGCTCCTGAGGGATTTTCCCGAAGTCGAAGAGGCGGCCCGGATTGGACATCCCTTCAGGGCCCCGGTCCTCAAGGCGGGTGCGAAGGTCTTCGCCGAGGAGGAGATTCTCTATGCCGATCCGAGTCTCTTCCGCATTCTGACCATCCCATTCCGCCGCGGCCGGCCCGAGGATGCCTTGGCTCAACCCGAGACAATTGTTCTGACCGAATCCCTGGCCGCAAAATATTTCGGTTCGGCGAATGCCGAGGGCGAAACATTATTCGTCGACGGTGCGTCGGTCAAGATTACCGGGATCATCGAGGATGCGCCGGTCAATTCCCATCTGAGATACCGGGGTTTCAGGCCGTATCAAATCATCGAGGCGCGGGGCCAAATCCCCAGCTGGGAGCGCTATGATCCGTGGACTTATCTCAAGATCAAACCGGGAACGGACCCGTCAGCCGTCGGGGCCAAGATCGCCCGATTGTCCGAACCCTACTTGAAAAGAGAACGCGCTTCCGCGTCCATCCAGGAATACGAGATTCAACCGATCCGGCGGATTCATCTGGATACCAGGGTGGATGAATATTATGGAGGCCAGGGGAATCCCGGAGCTTTATTCCTTCTTTCCGGCCTGGCTCTGGTCATTCTGGTCCTGGCTTGCTTGAATTTCGTTAATCTCTCTACGGCGCGCTCCTCCGGACGGGCCAAGGAGGTCGGCGTCCGAAAGACGCTCGGGGCCGAACGGCCGCAGCTCATCCTCCAGTTCCTGGGAGAGTCGTTTCTCATCACGTTTTTCGCCTATGCCGCCGGGCTGCTGCTGGCGGGAATATCTCTGGGCTCCTTCAACCGCTTCGCCCAAACGGCGTTTGCTTTCGCCGATCTGTCCGGCCCGAAATGATTGGAATCGAGGTCGGGCTTTTCCTTCTGACCGGCCTGGCCGCCGGCCTTTACCCGGCCGCCGTCCTGTCCTCTCACTCCCCGGCGTCGGCCCTCCGCAAGGACGCCTCCGCCCGGCTTAAAGGCGGACGTCTTCGGCGGGTCTTCGTTGTCGGGCAGTTTGCAGTCGCCGTCGCTCTGATCGCGATGACCTTGACGATGAGCCGGCAGATCCGGTTTATGAAAAGCGCGCCGCTCGGATTCGAAAAGGAACAGAAGCTGGTCGTCGTTTTCCCGGGCGGCGTGGGCAGCTTGCCAAGCGGCATTTCCGCGGAGCGCCAGGCGTTAATCAAACAGGAGCTCGCCCGGCATTCCGGAGTCCGATCGGCGACGTTGTCCTCGAGCGTTCCCGGCCGGGGATTTTACGTTAACGGGACCGTCCTCTCCGGTCAGGATTCCAAACAGTCCCGGAGCGTCCGGTATCTCTTCGCCGACGAAGATTTCATGAGGGTTTACGGGCTTGAACTCGCCGTCGGACGATGGATTTCGACCGGAGGGATCGAAAGGGAGATCCTCATCAACGAAACAGCGATGAAATCGTTCGGTTGGCGGACGCCGGAGGAAGCCCTCGGCCGGAAGCTAATGACGGGCAACACCGGCGAACGCGAAATCGTCGGTATCGTCCGGGACTTTCATTTGGAAGGCCTTCAAAACGCCGTTCTCCCTCTGGGGATTGGGCAAGGTGCCCGACAATATCATATGGTCACCTTGACGTTCGCCTCCGCGAGTCTCGGTGGCGTTCTTGATCATGTCCGACGGACGTGGACCTCCCTTGTCCCCGACAATCCGCTGGACTACTTCTTTCTTGACGAATTATTTGCCCGGCTTTACGCCAAGGAAGAGCGGACGGCGGCCATGTTCACGGCTTTCGCCGCCCTGGGGATCATGATCGCCTGCCTCGGTCTGTTTGGCTTGGCCTCGTTTTTAGCCGAAAAGCGGACTAAGGAGATCGGAATCCGGAAAATACTCGGGGCTTCGGCGCCGGGGATTCTCGGCCTGTTGTCGCGGGAATTCGCCGCCGCGGTGCTGATCGCAAACGCGATTGCCTTGCCGGCCGCCTACTTCGGCGCCAAAAGCTGGATGGAAGATTTCGCTTTTCGCAGCGGGTTGAAGCATCCTGGACGTTTGTAATGGCGGGGGGCATGGCCTCTGGCCGTGGCTATGATTTCGGTCACGTTGCGCTCCTGGCGCGCCGCCCGGACAAACCCGGTGGATTCGTTGCGTTATGAGTGAAGACATTTAACATCGGAAACCTCACGAAGGACTCTACTACCAGGGGTGCCTGGCGGGAGAGGTGGAAGTTGCCGGGCTTTTTAAAAAATAAGAACATCAGCCGGGCAAATCCGAAGTCGGCCCTGTTTCCGCGGCTGTTGACATGCGGCTGGGAGCGGGATTATAACGAGCAAAAAGGGGGCCCGCGACATGGCCGGGCGGAGAAGATCGCTCTTGCGATCCCGGCAAGCCCCGAGAGGGGAAGGGATGAAGAATCAACGTCTGCCGGCGGCGGTGTCGATGTGTCTTGCTGTTCTCTCGGCGCTCCCCGGCGCAGGATGTAAAGAAGCGACTAAAAAGAAGGTCTCGATCGTCGGCGGCATCGAGGTCGTGGCCAATCCGGCCCTGCCCCTCCACAAGGATCCCGGACGGATCCTGAAGGTTCGGGAGAAGCTGAGGATCCGGGACACCGGAGACACGTTCTATTTCGAGTTTCCGGCCGCTCCGCAGATCGGACCCGACGGCTCGATATTCTTCATGGACAGGGACCAGCTGTTGAAGTTCTCTCCGGATGGGACCTTTCTTGCGAACCTGATCAAGCCGGGACAGGGCCCCGGTGAGATCGAGAGACAGGGCGGCTATTTTGTCGAAGGGGACTCGGTCTACGTGGCCGACAACGCGGTTAAGAAGGTCGTCCACATGGCGCTCGACGGGCGATTCCTTGACGAGCGCCGGCTCAAGGATTATTGCGACACGATGACGCGGGATTGGTTCGTGGGTCTCCTGGTTGACATGCCCCGAGTGCAGGGAGTCCTCGCAGACGCCACCTACAGGTACGTCTGTGCCTCGAAGCCGGACGGGGACATCCGGAAAACTCACGCGTTTCCGGGCAAGTTCTTCATCAAACCGCCCGTCTTTTTCGCTTGGGACCGGGCCCATCAGGTTGCCGACGCAGGGCGGAACCTCCTGTTCGTCTCTCTGTCACGTGACTATGCGATCAAAGTCCTGGACCTGAACGAGGGCCGCGTGATCAGGAGTTTCAGCCGAGATTACCCGAGCGTGCCCTACGTGGTCAGGCCGCAAGACAAAGCCGTTTTCGCTCAGGCCGGATTGCCGAACCCGGACCACGCGGACGATATCCTGGAGCTCTTCCATACCGGCGCGTCGCTTTGGGTCCTCACCTCCACCGCCGACGAGCACAAGGGATCGCTGTTCGACGTCTTTAGCCCCGATGGCGATTTCCTGGACAGCTTCTTCGTCTCAGTCAAAGGAGAGATCTTCGGCGTCCTGGGCCGTACGATCTTCGTCAAGGAGACGGCGGAGGATGGCACGATCACGGTCGTCCTCTACGAGAGCCTCGAGTCTCCGTAAATTCCGATTGCGAATTCTGGGCAAACCGGCCACCAAATCCGGTTGAAAACGGCCCCGATCGGAGCTATCCGGCCGGGCGGCGCTTTGCCGTCTTATTTCTGGATTCTCTTGCCGGGGATCGTCCGGCCGTTCTGGATCAGGACCATCCCGGTCACCTGGCCGGCGGCGTCCTTGACGAACTCCACCTGCCCGTCCACCACCTTAAGGAAAAATTTCGTTTCCGATTCGGCGAAGATTTCGAAGGCGGCCTGTCCGGTTGCCTGGGTCATGAACTTGTCGCCCTGGCGGAAGAACTTGAGCGTGAATCCCGGCTGGATCTCGTACTCCCCGGCGTATGAATCGAAAATCTTGGGATCGATCGCGATTGCCGTCCTCTCGCCCGGGAGGGATTTGCCGAGCGCCAGGGCTGCGATATTCGCCGTGAACCGGCCCGGGGCGCGGGTTCCGACCGTGCTGTTGGTCAGCATGATCACGATCAGGCGGTCCTCGGGATACAGGATGCCGTCGGAGGAGAAACCGAAAATGCCGCCGCCGTGGGAGATCACCCGCCGGCCATCGACAGTCCCGACTCCCCAGCCGTAGCCGTAGCGCGTGGAGGAGCCGTCTTTGAGCTTGTAAGGCGTCCAGGCTTTCTCCAGCGATTCTCGTTTGATGAGCTTCCCCGCGAGCAGGGCTTCGTTCCAGGAAGCCAGGTCGTCCACAGTGGACAGCAGCGATCCCGCCGCGTAGGGCTGGGTCATCGACAGGTATTCGGCGTTGAGAAAGGTGTTGTTCGCCCCGGAAGCATATCCCGGGATGCGGCGGGGGATAATCCGCGTCGCGTTGCCGTAAAAGGTGTTTTTCAAGCCGAGGGGATCGAAAATATGCTTCTGGAGGAACGCCTCGTATTTCATCCCCGAGACCTTCTCGATGATCGCCCCAAGCAGAATGTACCCGGAGTTGTTGTAGTTCCAGCGCTCGCCCGGCTCGAACTCAAAGGGCTTGTCCTTGGACAGGGCGATGATTTCGGCCACGGTCATGTCCTTGCGCTGAAGGGGAGGCCATTCCGGCAGGTTGGTATAGCTCTGGATGCCCGACGTGTGGGTCAGAAGGTGTTCCACCGTGACCGTCCGACCCTGCATGGGATAGTCCGGCAGGAACTTGGTCAGGGGATCGTCCAAGGCGAGCTGTCCCTTCTCCATGAGCATCAGGATCGCTACGGCCGTGAACTGCTTGGTCATCGAGCCGATCCGGAAGACATGGTCGGGCCGCATCTCCACGCCAAGCTCAAGGTCGGCCAGGCCGTAGGCTTTGCGCACAAGCGGCTTGCCGTCCTTCATGACCAGGAGGGCCGACCCCGGCTCGCCGGCCTTGAAGACGGGAGCGAGAAGGGCGTCGATTTGAGGGAGAAGATCCGCCTGGGAAAACGCGCGGGCGGTCGCGGGGCCGTTCGTGCCTCCAAGACAGAATGTTGTTATAAATAGGAAAAGGATCAGGCGATGATTTGTTTTTTTCATGTTGGGATTATACCCGAAATCGGGACCGAACAAGAAAAACGAAGGATGAAAATCGACGTGTTGACAGGTCTCCTCGACCCTTGATAGTGTTAAATCATCCTTGCGAAGGAGCCGCCATGAATAATGACGAAGTCCTCGAGCTGACCGGAGAGAAAAACGCCCATACGCCCGGCGCCGTCAGTCGCCGGAAATTTCTCGGCGCGGCCGCGGCCGGCGCGACCGGGCTGGCTGCGGCCCGAGCGCTGGGGGCCCAGGAAAAAGCGGCCGACCACAAGCCGCCGGCCCAAAAGCCCGCCGACATCAAAACCAATATCGACAGCGTCCGAAACATCCCCCGGACAAAAGACTCCATGCCCGGCCGGTATCCCGGCCGGGTCGTCAAGGTCGCGACGCCGGGCGCCTCGGTCGAAGGAAAAATCAACGCGGCGAAGGCTGGCGAGGCGGTGAACCGGGGAATGGCCGAATTGACCGGAGAAACCGATCCGGCCAAATCTTGGCGGCAGTTCGTTTCCCCGTCCGACATCGTCGGCATCAAGATCAACCCGATCGGCCGGAATCTTCTCTCGACCAAACCCGAGGTCGTCGACTCGATCATCGCCGGGCTCGTTGCCGCCGGCGTGCCGAAATCGAACATCGTCATCTGGGATCGACGCCACTTTCAGATGATCGAGGCCGGATTCACGCCCGAGCGGTTTCCTGGAATCGCCCTCCTGGGAACGGAGATGAAAGGCCCCAACGGCGATTTCTACGACGACAAGGGCGAGATGTGGGCCAAGGACAATATCGACCGGCAAGCCCCGTTCTATACCGCCGAAGTGGAGATGAAATACAACAAAGGCACTCTGCCGATGATGCTCAACGAAGGCCGGGAGTCCTATTTCACCAAGATCGTCACCCAAAAATTGACTAAGATCATCAACGTCCCGATTTTTAAAAACGCCGGAACAACGGTCACCCTCTGCCTGAAAAACCTGTCTTACGGCTCGATCAGCAACACGTCCCGTCTCCATGCGATCTGGACGAAATCGGTCGCCGAACCGTGCGCCTTTCCGGTCCTCCGGGATAAAGTCGTCTTGAATATCGTCGACGGCCTGCAGGCCTGCTATGACGGCGGGCCGGGGGCCAATCCCAAATTCATCTACGACGCCAACCTCATGTTGTTCGGCACCGACCCCGTGGCCGTCGACCTGATCGGACACGAGCTCATGACTCAAGAACGGATCGGCCGGGGCATCCAGCAGTTCGAAGACAAAACGCGGCGCGAGTTTTTAGACATCGCCGCCTCGCTGGGGCTGGGCACGGCCAAACGTGAGGCCGTCATCCTGAAAGAGCTTTCGCTGGAATGAGATCGACCATGCGGCTCGGCGCGGCCCTGGCCTTCGCCCTCGCAATAGGGTCCGTTTCGCTCTTCGCTCAGTCCTCTCTCCTGCCGAAATCCGGAGATGTCGGCGAATGGAAGCTCGCGGCCGCTCCGGAACGGTACGTCAAGGACAGCCTCTACGGCTACATCGACGGCGGGGCCGAACTCTATCTCCCTTACGGATTCGAAAACGTCGAAGTCGGACATTTCACCCGGACGCCCGGAAATCCGGCCCGGGAAATCGCGATTGAAATCTACCGGATGGCCTCGCCGCTCGACGCCTTCGGGATATTTTCCGTCCAACGCGAAGGGGACGAAAAATCCTCCGCCGCCCTCCCGCGCCCCAATTGGATCTTGCCGGGGCAGGCCGCCTTCGTCAAAGGCTCTTATTTCGTGACGATTCAAGGCGTCCCCGCAGACGACGAGGGCGTCCAGGCGATGGCGATGGTCATCGCCCGACGAATCGAGCCGAGCGGCGACATCTTTGCCGGCCCGCCTCTTCTTGCCTTGCCGGTGGAGGGTCGGAAAAGCGGATCGGAACGATATATCAAAGGCGAGCCGGCCGCCCGAGCCGAGACGCAGTTTTTCTCCCTGCCGTACTGGGGATTCGCCGAGGGGACGACGGCCGTTTCGGCTCGGTACGGATCCGACGGGACAAAGCTCCTGATCGTCGACCTCCCCATGATTCTCCCGTCCCTCGGCGCGGACGTTCGGGCTCAATTCGAATCGAATTTGGAGGGGACGCGGATTGTGGAGGGGACGATCTCCGCCCGGAATTCAGCCGGACATTGGTTTCTTTTCGCACGGCGGGGCCGGCGCGCATACTTCGTATTCGGAAAAACGAACGAAGCCGAGGTTTTGGCGATCTTGCGACGGGCTCTCGGGGAATAAGCCGCGAGTGGTCTCTTAGCCTTCAGGGAGTCCGACAATGCAATCGGTGAGAACTCCGCCGGGCGCAGAAGCCTTCGCGCCGCAGGACAATTATGAATCCAAGGAAGCCGGGAAAACCAAACGGTCTCCAAAGAACGCCTTCAACCCATAAAACAGATTCATCAAAGGCAAATCGGGTCGAAAAGAGTTGAAAGCGTCGGAAGTGCGATACCGCCGGCGTAGTTTTCGTAACAGCAAGGACGGCATGCCGAATCATCCATGACGCGAATTGAACGGGAAGTGGACATCGACAGCAATTCCCATCCGGAAAAAAGTCGGATACTCCATGCCGATGCGGAAGTCGGCGCGTTCAAGGACATCGACGGAGCAGCGCCTCGAAGAGATCGTTTACAGTTCGAGAAACTCGAGTTTCGCCAAAATACAATCAGAAAAGCAAAAGTGACGAGCTATATCCGGCGGGATTTCGCAAGGACGGAAAACGCGTTTAGCACGTTGCTCCACGATGGATGGATACTCCTGCCTGGCGGCATGATTCCGAGAACCCTTTAATGTCATCATTATTAAGAACCGGGCGGAACCGAATTTCCATCTTTCAACCTCAGGGCGAGTGAGATACCAGGCTGGCCGCGGTCACCAGGAATATTGCCGGCAGGACAGGCAAATCCTCAGGAAAGAGCGCCGGCTGCGACGTCGCGGTTTATGGTTATGACCACATTTCCCTTTTTGTGTCCTTTTTCGACATACCGGTGCGCCTCGGCGGTTTGTTCCAACGGATAGCGTCGATCGATGACCGCATGGATCTTTCCCGCCTCAATCAGCTTTTTAAGCAAGAGCAAATCTTCGGTCTTTTCGCGAGTCGGGGATTTGACGGAGAGATATCTCCCGTCTTTCTTCAGGGAGCTTTTGCGGTGGGAAGGCGAAATCTTCCCCACCGCATCCATAACGACATCATAGGTCTCCCCGCTTTGGGCGAAATCCTCTCGAGTGTAATCAATGACTCGATCGGCTCCGAGAGAGCTGACGAGTTCCAAATTCAAAGGGCCGCACACCCCGGTCACGTCCGCTCCATAGTGGTGCTTGGCGATCTGGACCGCATAGGTTCCGACACTTCCGGAAGCGCCATAGATGAGGACTCTTTGTCCTTTCTGGATATTCGCTTTTTTAAGAAGACAGAAGGCCGTCATCGCCCCGATCGGAACGGCGGCGGCTTCTTCGCAGGTCATATTCGCAGGTTTCTCGGCTACGACTCCCTGCTTCCATTGTTCGGGCAGACACACATACTCGGCATATGCTCCGGCTCGCAATCCGGTGGTCGTTCCGAAGACGTGATCACCCTTTTTGAACAGCTTCACATCTTTACCAAGGGCTTCGATTTCGCCGGATACCTCATATCCCAGGATCGTCTTTTTGGGTTTTGTGAGGCCGAACATGATTCGGATCGCGAGAGTAAACAGCATGGAATCCGGGTGTTTGCCGGTTCGCGCCCACAAAACTCCCGCTGATACCGTTGTCGCGACGACTTTGACAAGGACTTCATTGTCCTTCGGAACAGGCTTTGCGACCTCTTTAAGTTGAAGGACCTCCGGCGGTCCGTATTCCGTATAGACAGCGGCTTTCATTGTTATCTCTCCTTTATATCGCTGCGATTCATGATGACGCGGAAGCTGCACCTCTGGCCGCCGCGCAGGACCGTCTCCTCGATCTCGACCGCGATCGGCATATCCAGCACGGTCGAGTAGGCCTCCTGCTGCCAGCCGGCCGAGCAGTTGCAGAAGTCGGTCGGTGTACGCCCGGCTTTCACCAAGGGGCAGGCACAGGGGCCTGGCTTGCCGGCGATGCGTAGGACGCCGGTCTTCTCGTCGAATGCGGCGCTTTCGAGCCAGGCCGTCTTGGCGACGTCATGAAATCCGGACAAGTTGCCGCGGTACTTCTGGAAAAACGGGCGGTAAGCCTGGGCGCACTCGCGCCCCAGGCGCATTAAAATCTTGTCGCGCATGGCGCCATCGAGGTCTTCCCCCATGATGGTCACCAATTTGGCGAAGCGTTCATGGGCTCCGTCGATCTGTCGCTTCAATGTGTCAACCTCGGCGGACGCGGCCGTCGTCTGCCCGTTCGCGCCTCCAACCGAAGCCGCCATCGCAGCCGGGAGGCCCATCACGCCGCAGCCGCAGAGGCCCGCGCCGCAAGCTTTCAGAAATTCGTTTCGTTTCATTTCAATCTCCTTTTATCGGGATCCCGCATTTCGGCGCAAAGATCGGCGGCGCCGGCTCTTGGATCCTTCTTCCCTTGCCCAGCAGCCAGGCGGCCAGAGCGCCGGAAAGCGTCATTGCGGTCACGCTGCAGGCATAATCGACAAAGACGGCTTCTTGGGAAAAATAGTTGGATGAAGCATATAATCCGAAGTTGACGGAACCCCAAAAAAGAGCCGCGAAAATAAAGCCCTTCTTAAAACCGGAAGCGAAGGTTCTGGCTCCAGACCATTTCATCGCGGTGGTTACAAGAAAACCCATGGCCAATGATGTCACGGCCATGGCCCACACGATAAGCTGGCCCGGCGGTCGGTGGAGCTGTCTCATGAACTCCTCCGATACGGTCGGATGCGCCCGATAGACGGCTTTTAAGATTAACACATAAGCAGCCGCATTGAGCAACAGGCTGCTGACTGAGGTTACCAAACCCGAAACAAAAAATCTCTTGTTCATAAAGAATTTCCTTTATTTCTTTGCAGAATGATCGCCTAACACCAACCGCCCGATCATAAGATAGGTCGGCGGCTCCTCGGCCTTCTCGGAAACGGGGAAGCCCGTCGCTCCGAAAGCCTCTCGCTGTCCGGCTTCGGCGACAAAGCCGATATTTCCCCTTTTGTCCGGGGAAGTTCTGAACTGAAAGCATCCGCCCAAATAGGTTGAATAAAGGAGTCGACCGTTCTTGATGTCCACCACGGAAACAAAGGATTTTCGGCGGCCGAAAAAGGTGCTGTTGAACGTCTTTTCCCCGCCGGGGTAATCTTTGAACAGGGCGCTTTCGGTAAGCGGAAAATCGGGCGAGCTCGTGATTCCTCCGATGGCGACGGTATCTTGATCGAGAAAGTCCGCGGAGATGATGTGGTCCGCTTCTTTCCCTCCGATCAGCGATGAATAGACAAGCGTCATATCATCCGAATCGAAAACCGAGATGAAGCCGTCCCATTGGCCTTGGCCTTTTTGGCCAAGGGCATTAGCGGTTACCGGAAAGCCTTCTTCATTGGCGCTGCCGGTCATCATCAATCGATCCGGACCGGTCCAGGCAAGCTCGGAGGTCAGGTTCCCTCGACCGGCAAAATAGCTCAAATAGGAAATCTTCGTCCCCGATTCATTGATTTTTGCCAAAAAGTGGTCGCCGCCCCCTTCGTATCCGGCCACCACGGATTTCATTCGATTCTTGCGCACGGCGTTCGCCGTCACCGGAAGATCCGAGGCAAACGTAAAGCCGGTTACATAGATGGCGTCCTTGTCATCCATGGCCAGACCGGTGATCATCTCGTAGACACCGTTTCCCAGGGACGTGGAAAACAGGAGCTCGCCGCCGGTGGGGCTGAATTTAGAGATGAAACAATCCTGTTTCGTGAATTGTTTGTCGATGACGCCTTCCGTAGCGGGAAAGTCGGACGAGCAAGTGGCGCCGGCTATGACGACATTTCCTTTGGAGTCGAGGCTGATCTCATGGGCCGTGTCCTCCACTTTCCCGCCGATAAAGGTGGAAAAGACGAGATCACTTCCTGAAGGATTCATTTTTGCGACATAAACATCGCCGGCCCATTCGCCTTCTCCATTGAAGCTGGTATCGTAAGCGTTCCGGGTTACCGGAAAATCGGAGGAATGTGTACCTCCCACCAGATAGATAAACCCCTGTTGATCAACGGTGATCCCGGTGTGATGCTCTCTTTTGCTGCCGCCGATTAATGTCGCGAAGACGATTTTTCCATCGGGGGAGAGCTTCGCCACAAAGGCATCCGCTTCGCCCTTGAGCTCCGTTTGATACGCTCCCCGGGTGGCGGGAAAGTTTTTATCTCGGGTGGTGCCTGAAACATAGGCGTACCCTTCGCTATCCGTGAAGATATCGAAACGAGCCGCATATTTGTCCGTATGGGAGAGATAGGTGGAAAAACCGAGCGCATAGGCCGTCGGATTTGCCGGCCCGCCGGTTTGCGCGGGCATGAGACCATAACAAAAAATAATAACCGCCAAACAGATAGCGAGCTTTTTCATTATGATTTCCTTTTAAAAATTAATACCGAAGTGCAACCCCGGCTCGAAGAGAAAGAATCTGTTCCATTTGGCGTCCTTGTCGGCGAAGGCTTGCGGCACGTTCGTGCTGACAGGCCAAAATGTGGAGGCGATGGAGGGCTCGATAAACAATCGATTCTTAAACAACGAAATGTGATATCCGATCCGGAACGTCGAAAACAGCTGGAATCCCTTCTGGATCGTTTTATTATCCGTATCCCGATAGATTCTTTTAAGCGGTATGACCTGCAGGGAAGTGTACAGGCCCTTCCACAAAAACCTCTGATACACAATGCCTAGGCCATATTCTCGAATACTTCCCGGGTAGTCTTCACTTTTATCTCCCCAGGATGAGCCATAGGGAATTCCCAAAGGAGCTTTGTATGTCCACGTGATGGCCTCCAGCGAAATAACGTCTTTGGGCGTGATCCGATACCCGATATTCAACTGGTAAAAGGAGGGAGGATCGGGAGCCAAGTTGCCCAAAACGAAAGCCGAGCTGCCGACAAAACACTTGGAGGAGGGGCTGGCGTCTTTGGACGGCGGCTGGGCGAAGAGGGTCCCCAGGGACAGAAAACCGATCATGAAAATGAGAATTGTCTTTAACAGACTTGCGGATTTCATCGTCTTGTACTCCATAGAATGATTGACGTTCGAGGATCAGGTTACGGCTTATTTTTGATTTGCTTGATCACCGCGCCCGGCTGGGTCCGGTAGCGGGCCTGGATCATCTTCGTGGAGGCATATTGCCCCGGCCATTTCTTCCAGTATTCCTTGTCGCAGGCGTCCAGGTTCGCGCATTGGACGCAGGATTCCACCCCGTTGGCCAGACCGCATTGGCGGATCGGGCACGTGTCCATGCCGACTTTCTTGGGCTTGTCCCCCGGCTTGCAGGTGTGGCAGAAGACCTTATCCGGATCGAAATCGAGGTCGAAATTCTTCTTCATCTCCTGTCGTTCGTACAGGATCTTCTTCATATTGACGTCGTTTTCCTGCGTGGCTTTATACAGCGGGCACACCTTGACGCAGGGGATGCCGCAATAGGACAGCTGGGCCATATCGATGGGCTTGGCCTCTTGGAGGCCGCCGGCGGCCGGCAGCAGCCGATGGCAGGCCAGAAGCGCGCAATAGGTCCCTCCCATCTTCGCGCAATCCTTCAAAAAATGACGCCGACTTTTGTGTGATTCCATGCTGATCTCCTTTATGTCGTGGCTTTCGCCCGAGCAGATAATTCCATCGGCAGAATGCAGTGATAGATGAACCGATTGACCGGCACAATGACGCCGTATCGCCGGCCCAATCGGACGACCGTTCCGTTCTGATATTCGACCTCGGAGGGCCGTCCCTCCATGACGTCCCTGGTCAGGGAGGAATTGGATTCATAGGGATAGGAATCGATGAGGGCCATGGTTTTCTCGACGCTGTCGGGATCGAGGTTTTGTCCGGCCTTTAAGGCGATCGCATAGATTTCGCGGAGCAAGTCGTGCATCATGGCCCGGGTTTCATCGAGCTCCCGGACTCGCCCATAAGGGGAACGGGTGATGGCCAAGAGACCGCTGACGCAGATGGCCATGAATTTATTCCACAATTCCGCTTGGATATCGTCGGCGATGCGCGAAACGATGCCGGCCGCATCGAACATCCCCTTGATTTTCGATATGCGCTCGGTCTTCCGATGGTCGAGTTCGCCAAAGGCGATGAACGGCTCCAATCCCGAGTGATGAATGACGCCGGGAGACTCGATTTGGCTGATAATCCGGCAGAGACCCCCGATGATGTTTTTTTCAGGCCAGAGGCCGCCGAGCTCCTCGACGGCCATGATCCCGTTTTGCAGAGGCAGGATGGTTGTCTGATCGCCGACAATATCTTTTATCCGCAGGGCGGCTTCTTTGACCTGCCAGGCCTTTACGCCCAGGATCACGAGGTCGACGCTTCCGATACTTTTAAGGTCATCCGTCGCTTGAGCTCGGGGGACGGCAAAGTCGCCCAAAAGGCTTTTCACCTTAAGGCCTTTTTCCCGGATGGCTTTAAGATGTTCTCCGCGTGCGACAAACGTCACATCATATCCGGAGGAGGCGATCCTCCCTCCGAAGTAGCCTCCGACCCCGCCCGCGCCGACAACGGCGATCTTCATGACCAACCCGGAGACAAGATGGTCGACAGGATAAAAATGGCCGACTTGAGGAAGTTCATGGATACCTCGTTTTCCGATTCGTTAGCAGTCATCAGGCCGATCGCGTCATAGAATCATACGCAGGGAAGCCGGGAACGAACATCAGGAAACCGCATGATTTACCCCGAATCATCCCTCTTCCCGACCGCGGGGACGCTCTTGCCTCCCGACCGGTCATGCCCTTAATCCCTCCCTCCGGGAGGCAAGCGTGTGCGAAAAAAAATGTCAACTTGCCTGGATTATGCACGAGTCGAGATGGCTGCAGATGCGAGGCGCGGAGGGTGAAGCTGTGCTAGTCGCACTGCAAACCCTTCGCAACGAAGCAGATGCGGCCATATCGGCTCGCCCGAAGGGTAAAAACTCAGATTTTGTATCTTAATGAATACAAAAGAAATTTAAGAATTTTTATGAATAATCCAGGCTAGCGTAGATTATTGAAATTAGCTAAGATAAAAGGCAATCTGGTGAAGGAGACCCCTCCATGGATTACAAGGATATCCTGAGAAACTCAATCAAATCTTACGAAGATCTTGAAAAATGGCTTACAGGGCAGAAGGCGAGAGTCGACCCGCAACTGAGGGACGTGATCGCAAAATACCCGATGAGGGTTAATCCCTATTACCTCGGCCTCATTGAGAAAATCAATGACGGCATCTGGAAGCAGGCGATCCCCGACGTCGATGAGCTCGAGCATTATATGGACCTGACGGAGGATCCGCTGGACGAGGAGGGAGATATCCCCCTGGGCGGCCCGCGGACGATCATCCATCGATATCCGGACAGAGTCCTGTTGTTTGTCTCCAACGAGTGCGCCATGTACTGCCGGTTCTGCACCCGGAAGCGGAAAGTCGGCGACGACCGCAAGAACCCCTCCACCGAGGAGATCTTCAAGGGGATCGACTACATCGCCGAGCACGAGGATATCCGGGACGTCCTGATCTCCGGCGGCGACCCGCTCCTGATCTCCACGAAGAAGCTTGACGATATCCTGACGAAGCTCCGCGAAATCCGTCACCTTGATTTGATCCGGATCGGGACGCGGGTCCCCTGCGTCTGGCCGCAGAAGATCATCGAGGACACGGAATTGATCGATGTCCTGAGAAAGCACATACCCCAGACGCTCAAGGATCCGCAGTTCTACATCAACACCCACTTCAATCATCCCATGGAAATCACCGAGCAGAGCTACCAGGCGGTCAGGATCCTGCGGCAGCTGGGCATCCCCCTCGGAAACCAGACGGTCTTGCTGAAGGGAGTCAACGACGACACCGACGTCATGCGGGATCTGGTTCACCTCCTCGGCCGGATGGGGGTGAAGCCCTATTACTTGTATTACGCCGACCTCGTGGAGGGGACGGGCCATTTCCGGACGGAAGTTTATAAGGGAAGGGAAATCTGTCGGGACTTATGCGGAGCCACGACCGGATTCCTGCGGCCGACGTTTGTCGTGGACGGCCAGGGCGGCCGGGGGAAAGTGCCGGTGGATCTGGGGTATTCGGACGGGATCAGCGAGGACAAAAAGGGCGGCATCATCACGTCACCGATCGGGCTCGGGAAAGTCTTCATCAACGATCCGATCGAGAGGATCGAGGGGAAGCCCCGCGGCATAATCCCAATAGGAAGTAGGGAAGGTGCGGGCCGGAGTCCGGCCGGCCGCAAGTCGTCGATAAATTTCGCTTCTGCCCACAAGATTCCATTGGCGGCGTAAAAGAGATACTTGCCATCCGGAGAAATCATGGGGCAGAAACCCTGGAAGGCGGGCGGCAGCTTCACCGGTGCCAGCCAATGTCCGTCCTTCCCCCGGAAACTGATCGAGAATTCCCAGGCGTTGCCCTGTCCGTAAATCAAATAGGATTCGTCCGGCGCGACGAACGGGTAACCATCGTTGGTCTCGCCGTTGACGACCGGGCCCAGATTTTGCGGTTTGGTGTACTTCCCGTCGATGAGCCGGGAACAGTAAAGGTCCATCTCGCCGTATCCATCCGGCCCTTCTCCGGAAAAATAGAGGGACCCGGAATTGGAAACGGAGACCTGCCAGTGGAGCATCATCGTGTTGACTTCGGGGCCCAGCGGTTTCGGGTCCGACCAGCCGGAGGAATTTCTCTCGGCAAACCAGATGTTTTCTTTTCCGGCGGAGGCTGAATCGACCGGCCGTCTCGAGGTAAAGAACATTTTCCTCCCGTCGGGCGTTATGAACGGGACATCATCGACGAAAAGACCCTTGATCTTTTGGCTGAACGGAACGGCTTCCGGTTTGGTCCAAAGTCCGTTTTCCAGTTTCGTCGTCCAGATCGTTTGCTCCGGCGACTGCCAAAAGACTTCACTTCCATCCGGAGAGATCGTGATGCCGGAATGATTGGCAACGACGATATCGGGGGCGAAGACGCTCGGGTTCTGACCCGGGACGGTTTGTCCGAGGTACGGTCCGCGAAGCTCCGGAAACTGCTGCGGACTCGGATCGCCGCCCAATTTCCCGATCAATTCCAATACGTCCTTCCGCCCGGCTTCGCCGGCGATGTTATAGGCCGATTTTCCGGAAGGGGTTCGGGCGTTTAAGTCGGCCCCGTTTTTCATGAGAAATTCGATCATGGCCGAATGTCCGTTGAGCGCGGCTTGGTGGATCGGCCTCCAGCCTTTGTTATCGCAGAGATGCTTGACGGGAATATCCCGGGCGATCAGCATTTTGACGATGTCCAGGGATCCCCCGCTGACGGCCGTATACATTGTCCGATCGTTGGCGGTTCCGTCGGCAAACAAGCTGGTTCCCTTTTCGGCGATCGATTGAAACAACCGCGCCGCGCCGCATTGGGCGGCTTTGCGAAGGATCTCCATCCCTTTGGCGCCCGTCAGGTCGAATGCGGCTTTGTTGTCCAATAAAAAGTCGATAAACTCGCGATGGCCGAAAAACGCCGACCAGTTCAAGGGCCTATAGTCAAAGCCGTCTTTCGTATTGAGATCGGCCCCGCTCCGAAACAGCATGCGGCCGATATCGACATTGCCCGTATTCCGGGCCGCGAGCATCAAGGGCGTATGCCGGTCCCCGTTGAAGCTGTCGATTTCGGCTCCTTTGGCGATCAATAATTCCACCAGGTTCTTTTGGTCGCCGTCCACGGCGGCATGGAGAGGGGTATTTCCGAGAAGATCCTTTTCGCCCACGTCGGCGCCTTTTGCGATGAAAAGTTCGGCCATGGCGACGGCGCCGTTGGCGGCCGCGATGTGCAGCGGAGTCCGGCCGTTCGCATCCTTGGCTTTGACGAGGCCCGCATCTTTCCCGATCAGGTCTTTGACTCCGGCCAGGTCGTTTGCCTTGACCGCGTCGAATATCCCTTGGGCCTGTGGATTTGCGAGGCCAAGACCGACGGAAAAAGCCGCGATGAGACCTAATAATTTATGGCGAGTCATTTTTTCGTCGTTCCTCAATTATCGAAAATGCCAGGGAATATGATTGAGCAAGACATATGCCATCTTCTGCCGCCAGATTACGCCATAAGCGAGCTCGTTTGTGAATATCGGGTGTTCGTTCCCGCAACCGTCCTGTTCAAATACGGACACTCTGACCATTTACCCGAGCTCAAAAGGCTCGCTTGCCATTGCGATTATGTCATGATAATCTGCCGAAAAGGGGACAAGGGACGTCCCCTCCGGATATGGGATTTTCTTAGGAGGGAAAAAATGGCCAAAATCAAGGTGACCAAGAGTGTGGGCATGCTCTTGTTGGGCATCTGGCTCATTCTGACCGGGCTTATTCCGGTGCTTAAATTGAACTTCAGCGGGTTCCCGGTGATCATGGATGTCTTGGCCATCGCCTCCGGAGTCTTGATCCTGCTCGGTCTCTAAGTGCAGGAATAGCATGTAGGGGAAGGCCCTCAAGCCGGCTCGAGGGCTTGCCTGCGGTGCTCTCCGCGTTGGCGTTTTCCATATCAGCGGGCCTTCATGGGCGGTGATCATGATCATTAACCTTTTAGCCGGAATGATAACCGGATTTGTGGTCGCCTTGCCGCCGTTGGGACCCATTGCCTTCGCCGTGATCGGCAAGGGTTTCAAAAATGAGATCTCGGAGGCGAGGGCCATCGCCTTTGGCGCCGCCTTCATGGATTTCTTCTATTGTCTCATCGCTTTCACGGGAATTGCTTTGATTATTTCATTTTTCCCTGCCGGGGTGGCTGACTTTTATGCCGCAAACGTCCGGACCATCCAACTCGTGCTGACATTTGTCGGATGCGCGATTGTCGCGATTTCCGGCCGGAAAATATTAAGAACGAAGATGACCTTCGACAAGCTGGAAGCGGAGGAATCGTCGAAGGTTGATTCCGCTTATACCAAGGCGCGCAAACTCAGGGAAAAAACGGAAAAGGCGGCCCAACATCTCAAAATTCCGATCATGAAGAAGTCGAATTCATTTGGATTGGCATTATCAGGAGTGTTGTTGGCTCTGTCCTCGATCGCCATGCCCGCCGCCTGGATTGCCATTATCGGGTATTTAAAGGGATTTCATTTTCTCCAATCCTCATTTCTGGGCGGGCTCGTTTTCTCCATGGGAGTGTTTTCGGGATCCTTCGCCTGGTACTTTACGCTGTTGAAGCTGATCACGGGCAATAAGAAGCGAATTCATCCGACAACCATCAACACGCTGAACATTATTGCCGGAGTCATCTTATTAATGCTCAGCGTTCTTCTCCTGGTTAAAGCGATCGTCTCCATCTTCAAGACGTCTTGAGCCATCGGTCAAGACATCATCCGCAAGCGCCGATTGTCTGTCGTTGGTCAGGCCATGTGTCAGTGGCCGATGACGTCAAGGAGACCGCTCCGCAGGGCGGCCCAGATAAACCCTAGGAATGTATCGCCGGGTTTTCTCGTGTAATCGACGGGACGTTCCTTTGTCGTACCCGAGGCATTCGTCGCGTTGTCATATCGGATTTTAAACAGGTTCGCCAGGAACGAGGCGAAGCCTCTTTCGTTTCCGAATTGTTCGTCAAGAACGGCGATCGTTAAATCTTTATACGTCGCACTCACCCGGCCGCGCGCCCGGCCGGCGGTCACGTCGATTTCGAACGCCGCATATTTCGCGATGCCGGACTTGATCCGGAGGTGTTCCACGACGTCAAGAAACGGGCTAAGGCGGGACAGGTCCATCGCGCCGAGCGAACCGGAATAGTGAAAGGAGAAGTCCGGGGGGGCGACCGGAATCGATAGCTGGACCTTCATCGTTCCGGCATTCATCAGATCGCCCTGGGCTTGGATGCGGAGGACGGCCTCCTGATCGCCCCGGTTTGCAATTCCGTCGGCGGCGATATTCACAGACCCGAACGTCAGCACGCCGGGGGCGTCTCCGGCATGCGGTCGCTCGCCATAGCTGATGCGGCCGTCGGTGAGGCTCAGGCTGCCGACCTGCAGCGGACGCTGGATGGCGGCCAGCAATTCGTGGACCATCCGTGGATTCTTCCCGGACACCGGGGGCTTGTCGCTATTGACCAGCGCGTCGAAGGAGGGCCGGGAGAAGTGGATCGACTTGGCTCGATACGACTCTTTCCGGAGCAATTCTCCATACGCCAGGCCCGACACGCGGCATTCAGGGACGATCACCTGAAACCGCGTGGTTCGAAAATCGCGGTCGGCAAAAAATTCTTTATCGCCGACCAAGGGCCGCAGCTCGGCTCCTTCGGCGACCAATTCCGAATCCGGTCCCGAGGCCCGCAATCGCGCGCAGCGGACCCCGTAGCGCGCCTTGGCAAATTTCAGGTCGAGATCCGTCGCCTCGAGGACGCCCTTGGCCAAGGTGTCTGCCGGCGTTGATGTTCCCCGAAGCAGCCGCAACCAGCGAACTCCGGTCAGCGAAATCCGGTCGACCTCGAGCGTTATGCCGGTTGTCCTCAGGATCGCGGATTGAACGACCAGACGATTGGCGCCCAATGAATAAGCCAGTTTGCCGATTTGCAATAACGACCCCGGATACAATTCGGCAAACGCTCGTTCCGCCTTATCCTTGCCGTAGCGGTTGACGAGGGCGTTGCCGAACACAAGGATGAGCACGGCGACGACGAGAACGAGGGCGCCTAAAGAAACCCCCACGGTGGCCGCCAGCCTTCGCCGCGACAACCGCTTGATCATGAGGAAATACTACTTCCAAGCGGCCGAAGGCGTCAAGAAATCCGCGGAGAAGCCGCCGCCCGAGAGTGCTCTTATGGTTAGGCTCCTGCCAGCATCCCGCAGGCGGCGTGGATGTCCCGCCCGCCGCTGTAGCGTCTCGCTACCGGCATTTTCAGATGATTGCTCAGCGCATCCCGGAACTCGTGAAGCTCCCGGGACGAGGGAGGCTTGAAGCGTCCCGTGGAGTCGTTCCCGTCGATCAGATCCAGCCGGATCGGCAGCCCCCGGACCAGAGCGGCCAGCTGGACGGCATCTTCTTCCCGCGTGTTGAATCCCGAGATCATCGTCCAGGCCAGGATCACGCGTTGTCCTGATGCTTCATGGTATTCCTGAACCGCTTCCATGAGCTCCGGCAGGGGATAAGTCCGCTCCAATGGCATTAATCCGCGCCGCCGGACCGGATCCGCGCTCGTCAGCGATACCACCAGCCGGAACGGCAGCCGGTCGGCCGTGAATCGCCGAATGCCCGGCACAATCCCGGCCGTCGAGATGCTGATGGCCTTGGCCGATATGGCCAACCCGCATGGCTCGCTCAAAATCCGCCGCCGACCTCCCTCGCCCCAATTGGATCCTACTGGGGCAGGCCGCCTTCGTCAAAGGCGCTTATTTCGTGACAGTTCAAGGCGTCCCCGCAGACGACGAGAGCGTCCAGGCGTTGGCGATGGTGATCGCCCGACGAATCGAGCCGAGCGGAGACATCTTTGCCGGCCCGCCTCTTCTTGCCTTACCGGCGGAGGGCCGAAAAAACGGGTCGGAACGATACATCAAAGGCGAGCCGGCCGCCCGAGCCGAGACGCAGTTTTTCTCCCTGCCGTATTGGGGATTCGCCGAGGGGACGACGGCCGTTTCGGCCCGGTACGGGACCGACGGGACCAAGCTCCTGATCGTCGACCTCCCCGCGATTCTCCCGGCCCTCGATTCGAACGTCCGGGCTCAATTCGAATCGAATTTGGAGGGGACGCGGATTTCGGAGGAGACGATCTCCGCCCGGAATTCGGCCGGACATTGGTTTCTTTTCGCCCGGCGGGGCCGGCGCGCATTTTTCGTTTTCGGAAAAACGAACGAAGCCGAGGCCTTGGCGATTTTGCGGCGGGCCCTCGCAGCCGTGGACGCCGATCCGGATCTGGCCTGAAGCGCGATAGTCGACCTGGTGCCGGTTCGTGTCGATGGGGATCCAGCCATCTGCCTTTCAGGCTCTCGTGCAGCAATCGAGATGGGAGCCGGATTCCTTGCCCGTCGGATTTCCCCCAAAAATATCCCGTGGGCAAAAGGCGGCAGCAACAGAACGCGCCTTCTCATCGTATGGATAGGGAAGGAGATTATCATGACAAAATCGCCAAACCCTTCCGGCCGCCGCTCTTTCCTGAAGCAAGGAGCCGCCGGCCTGGCCGGGGCAGCCTTCCTGCCGTCCCTTTTGCGGGGAGGAGATAGGAATCCCGCTCCCCAATTGAGCGAGAAACGGAAAATGATCATCCGTCCTCTGGGCAAGACCGGCGTGAAGCTGCCCATCGTGAGCATCGGAGCGTCCAGCTACGAGCCCAGCTTGTACGAGCGGGCGTTGGCCGAGGGAATCGTCCACATCGACACTTCGCAATATTATTTAAACGGCCGCCACGAGGAAATGGTCGGCAAGGTGATCGCTGGGCGAAAGAGAGACTCTTTTGTGGTCGCCACAAGCGTCCTTCTGGGAAACGGCGCCCCCGGCAGCTATGCCACCTTCAGGAAGGAAGATGCCGCCAAGCTCCCCGATCAGATTGAGGTCAGCCTCAAGAGGCTTGGACTTGACGCTGTCGACATCTTTTATGTCGCCGGCGTTTCCGACCGCGAGACGGCGTTATCCGAAGCGTTTATCACAAACCTCCAGAAAATCAAGAAAGCCGGGAAAGCCCGCTTCATCGGATTGGCCACCCATCGGAACGAGGCCGAAGTGATTCGCGCGGCCGTCGAATCCAAGATCCATGACGTCGTTCTGGCCCAATGGAACTTTCGCCATCCGCAGCGGGAGGACATCCGAAAGGCCATCGGCGAAGCCGCCGCGTCCGGGGTGGGGATTGTCATCATGAAGCCCATGGCCGGCGCCTACTGGGATCGGGAGAGAAAGCAGCCGATCAACGGACAAGCGGCGTTGAAATGGGTTCTTCAGGACCCCCATGTGGCTACGTCGATTCCCGGGATCACGTCCATCGACCAGCTCGAAGCCGACTTGTCCATCATGGCCAATCCGGTCTTGACGCCTCAGGAAGCGGCCGACTTGAAACTGACCGGCGAACCGGTCGCCGAAGGCCTCTTTTGCGCCCAATGCGGAGCTTGCGCCGATCAATGCCCGGACGCCGCGGACATTCCGCTCCTCATGCGGAGCTACATGTACGCCTACGGGTACCGGGATTTGAGCCGAGCGCGCGGCGCGCTCGCCCAGGCCGAAACGGCGGATCTGCCCTGCGGAGAGTGCGCCGCCTGCCGGGTGAAATGCACCATGGGATTCGACATCAAAGAACGGGCAATGGATATCGCCCGGCTGAGAAACGTCCCGGAGGACCTGCTGGGATTTTAGTTGTTCCGGGGCGCCATCCCCGATCTCAGGATTTCCGCGAATCCTTCGAGTTCTTTCCTCAGGAGATCCTTGGTGAGGGGGAACAGAGGATCTTTTGTCAGCACCTTGGCGCTTGAGCCGAGCCTGTGTTTGATGAGGAGGTAATCGAGAAATCCCTCCTGGATTTGGAGAAGACTGAAGATCATGAGATCGACGTCCACATCCGTCCTGATCTCGCCCTTCTTTTGCGCCTGGAGAAACTTCTTCTTCAACATGTGCAGGCCTTTTCTTTTCGATTCAACGGGGACGTCGCCGAGGATGGGATTGTTCCGATCCAGGGACAGCTTGTTCCCGAACCAGCCGAGCAGGGGATGGGCATTGTCCTGTTCGGCGCACGCCAGATAGAACCCGACCCAGCCGTCGAAGACATCCGTCATCGGCCCGGAGAAGATCCGTTTGACGATGTTGGACGTGTTCCGTTTGCCGTATTCGATCAGGTAGGCGTAGAGCTCACGCTTGGAGCCGAAATACCGGTAGAAGCTTCCTTTCGCCAATCCCAGCGATTGGATGATGCGGGTCAGAGACGCGTCCCGATAATCGTAAAGGATGAACTCCCTCAGGGCCGCGTCGATGATCCGGCGTTTTCGCTCTTCGCTTAGATTCAAGAACGTTTTCATCGGCATGGCGTTCGATTCCTCCCGGGACAGGATATCTTTGTTCCCGTCGCGAAGGCGACTTGCCGGTCGCGACTTTGGAGTCGCATTAGAGTATGTCTTCCCCTCGCGATCATGTCAATCCTCCTTTCCGATGTTGGATTTCCCGTAAAAAAACTTGGCGATAACGCCGGTCGAGAGGCCGGATTCTCCCTTCTCCCGCCTATCCTCCGTTTATCGGTCGCTTGGCACGAAATATGCTATTTTATTAACGAACCGCTTCCACCGGGATCGCCGTATTCGACTTGGAATTTATCCCAAGGAGGAAAGCGGATGATTTTCGTGGATGGAGGGAGGGACGCTTGATCAGCGGAAAATATCCAGGGGGATGGGCCGTTATTTTAATTCTTCTTTCCCTGTTCGGAACATCCGCGGGAGACGGAGGGCGTCAAGGAAATACGGCGGGACCAATCGGTGAGGGCGAACTGACCGGTAAAATCAAATCCCGGCTGCAAAACGTGTTTTCGAGCCAGGCCCGATACCGTTGTCGGGAAAAAGTCTGGCAGGAAGAGAAAACCTATGAAGTCGTCTTGACCAGGCTGATGACCGGCGAGCAACGGAGACGCTGGGATCTCCGAAAGGAAAAAAGCCGGGAGGCGACCTATGATTATCGTCTCACGCTCCGAGGGAAAAAAATCTTGGAACAGAGACGGACGCTCTCGGTCGACAACGAGATCCTGTATGAGGCCAAAGATACCGGAGCCTTGATCCCTTATAAGGAGCAAAACGTCTTTTTCAGCGCCTGGGATGTGCTGGGCCGTCTCGCCCGCGAGGATTACGAGTTTCGCGGGGAGGGCGTCGAGCGAATCGGCGACATCGAAGCGCGCGTCTTTCGCTTCGTTCCCCGGCGGCTTTCCGAGCCGAGGCCGCGGGGCGCCCTGACGGGACGCATCTGGGCCCATCCTGAATCCGGGGCGGTCCTTCGGCTCTCCCTGGACCCGGAAAATTGGACATTTTTCGAATCCGTCGATATTCCCAAGGTTTTTGACGCCGTGCCGAAATTCGACCATGCCGCGTTGAAAAGGGCCTTGTCCTGGACGGCCGATTTCAGCTCCGGCGAGGGCGGCCTGCCGCTGCCCTGGCGCCTCGAGGTGGGGGAGTCCTATGGCGACGGCCGGGGAGAGAGCCTGGAGACCAACCGTTGGGAAATGATCTACGACAGCTTTGTCCTGGAGCCCGGGCTCCCGGCGCGTCCTGCGTCTCTGCCGAACGCGGTCCTGGAGAAGGCCGGCGACTACTGCGAACGTTTGAAATCGGTCGCCTTGAATTATATCTGCGATGAGCGCATCGTCCGGACGTCCTACCTCTACGATGTCCGGAGATTCGTCAAGCAGGCCGGCGAGCTGCCGCGCCTCCGCTGGGAGCTCAAACGGACCTCGACCCGGGAAGTCGTCTACGATTACCAGCTGATCAAGAAAGGGGACGCGCTTGAGGAACGGCGGAAAGCCTTGAAGGTCGACGGGAGAGCTTGGCGGAGAAACGACCTCCCGCCCAATATCCTGCCCTATCAAGCCAAGTACATCGTCTATGGACCCGTGGGATTTCTCAGCAAATACTGGCAGAGCCGGTTCGATTATTTCGAAGAGGACCCGGAAAAAGTCTCCGGCGGGGGCCCGGCCGCCGTTTTCACCTCGCAGCCGAACGAGTGGCGGGAGGAGAACTGCGTTTACGGACGGCTCTGGATCGATCCCGAAACCGGAGCGGTCCTGCGCCTGGCCTGGGATCCCGCATCCATCGATTTTTTCCATCCCGAGGAAGTCCGAGAATCCTTCGCCGGCCTCATCAAGCAGCTGGTTTGGACGGCCGAGTACGGCGTGGAGAAGAACGGGATCTTCTTCCCGAGCCGGCAGGACATCCGGGAAGAATACGTCGGTCCGGCGGGCGAGGTCATCGTCGGGGACGTCTGGACCGTGACGTATGAGAATTATCGGTTTTTCAACGTCGGCGTCGATGTGGCGATCAAATCATCCGGGATGATTGCGAGGAAACGATGATCAAGCGAATGGGCGCGATCGGTTGCGTGCTCGCGGCGGCCCTGGCGGCGGCCCCGGCTCCCCAAATCGTTCATGACGTCCCGGTGATCAACATCGAGGTCCCGGTCCGGGTGTTCCAGGACAACCGGTTCGTCGATTCCTTAAAAAAGGACGACTTCGAGGTCTTCGAGGACGGGGTGGCCCAAAACATCGAGGCGGTGTACCTGGTCCGCAAGACGCGCATCGCCCGAAAGGAGGGCCTGGCGCCCGAGACGCCGCGGACGTCCCGGCTGTTCGTAATGCTGTTCGAAATGACGTCGTATCAGCCGGAGATCGAAGGGGCGATCGATTATTTCTTCGATCGGATGATCGAGCCCTATGATGAGCTGATTCTCGTCACCCCGGTCCATACCTTTCATCTGAAGCCCGACGTGATCTCGACGATTTCGCGGGGCAAGGCGAAAAAGGATTTTTTAGGCAAGATTCGGGCCGATGTCACGGTCAGCGGCGCCGAGTACCGCCGGCTCATCCGCGATTTGTCCGAGATTCTCGCCGGGGATGAGGATCTCGACGTCAAGCTCCAGGCCTACGCCGAGACGCTGAAGCAAATCGAAAACATCCGGTACGTCGACGAGAAGAAGCTGTTCGAGTTTGCCCGTTTTCTGAAAAGCCGCGGCGGCCAGAAGCACGTTTTCTTTTTCTACCAGAAGGAATGGGTGCCGCGGGTGAACACCAAGAATATCGCCAATTTGATTTCTTCCAGCCACGAGCGGCCCGACAACCTTTTCGACATGATGGATAAATTCGAGTCGTACAACCGGGACTCGACGTTTGATGTCCGGGAGGTCAAAAAGGCTTTCTCCGACTCATCGATGGCCGTGCATTTCCTTTATTTGACCGGATCGGGCCCGACGACCGTCGACACCTATGAGAGCTCGACGTCTTACCTGACCTTGGAGGAGCAATCGCAGGACATCTTCAGCGCCTTTTCGGAAATCGCCAAGGCGACGGGCGGGCTCTCCGATACGAGCGCTTCGGCGGAACTGTCGTTCAAACGGATCGCGGCCGCCGCCGAAAATTATTATCTTCTTTATTACCGCCCGGCCAGTTTTAAGCCCGACGGGAAATTCCACGAAATCGTCGTCCGGGTCAAGTCCAAGGGATTCCGCGTGTCCCACCGGTCCGGATATATCGCGGGGTGACTCCGGAGCGGGACGAACCGGCTTTCATGAGGAGGTTGGGCGGCGTCCGCGATCTGCCACGTCGGGATTCAATCCCGCTAACATCCCGCAGGCGGCGTGGATGTCCCGCCCGCCGCTGTAGCGTCTCGCTACCGGCATTTTCAGATGCTTGCTCAGCGCATCCCGGAACGCCTGAAGCTCTCCGGATGAAGGCGGCCGGAAACGCCCCGTGGAGTCGTTCACATCGATCAGATCCAGCCTGATCGGCAGCCCCCGGACCAGAGCGGCCAACTGAACGGCATCCTCTTCCCGCGTGTTGAATCCCGAGATCATCGTCCAGGCCAGGATCACGCGCTGTCCTGATGCTTGATGGTATTCCCGAACCGCCTCCATAAGCTCCGGCAGGGGATAGGTCCGCTCCAATGGCATCAATCCGCGCCGCCGGACCGGATCCGCGCTCGTAAGAGACACCACCAGGCGGAACGGCAGCCGGTCGGCCGTGAATCTCCGAATGCCCGGCACAATCCCGGCCGTCGAGATGCTGATGGCCTTGGCCGAAATGGCCAACCCGCACGGCTCGCTCAGGATCCGCGCCGCATGCACGACGGCTTCGTAGTTCAACATCGGTTCGCCCATCCCCATGAATACCGCGCCGCGAATCGGATGCTCCGAGTCGGCGGCGAGGCGGATGACCTGATCGACCATCTCCCAGGCCGAGAGGTTGCGGACAAAGCCCATCCGCCCCGTCGCGCAAAACGCGCAACCCAGCGCGCACCCCACTTGCGAGCTCAGGCAGGCGATATACTTCTCTTCTCCGGCTCGATGAAGCAGCGGGATCCGGACCGCTTCGAAGGGCTCGGGACCCTCGCCTTGGAAGAGATACTTGGCGAATCCGTCCTGCGCCGAAACCGCCTTGCCTCTTTGAACAAGCCTTGGCAGGCCCACTTCCTCCCGCACCCAGGCCAGCGTTTTTTCCGAGACTTCCGGAAGGATCTGAGGGAAGGCATCGTGCCTCAGCACGGTCGCTTGAAGCCGTCTGGCCAGGCGCAGGGAAATGCCCCTGGACGCCAGGGCGGCATGCAGCTCGGCTGCGGTGGAGTCTTTAAACTGGAGAAGCATGGGTTGGAAACGGATTGTACGGCAATAACGATCCCTATGCCAGCAATTGACACCGCGATAGGGAGGCGATACACTCTCCCTAGAGATCGCAGGAGAGTCCGTGATGTTTTCTGTGATTTCGCCGCGCTTCATCCCAGCCCGAAAATAAAGGAACGATCATGCCCTTCAGCAGTCTGCACCTTCATCCGACCCTCCTCAAAGCGCTCAAGGAGCTCGGCTTCGCCCGCCCGACGCCCATCCAGGCCGACGCCATCCCGCCGGCGATGGCCGGGGCGCGACATGCTGGCCAGCGCCGTCACCGGCAGCGGCAAGACCGCGGCGTTTCTCCTGCCGATCCTGCACCAGCTGATCGACAAGCCGCGCGGAACGACGCGCGCCTTGGTCATCACCCCGACCCGCGAGCTGGCGGCCCAGATCCTCGAGGACCTCAACGACCTCGCGGTCCACACGCCGCTCAGCGCCGCGGCGGTCTTCGGCGGCGTCTCGATCGGGCCCCAGGAGCACGCGTTCCGCAGCGGCGTGGATGTCATCATCGGCACGCCCGGCCGGCTCCTGGACCACTTCCGGGCGCCCTACGCCAAGCTCGCCGGGCTCGAGTATCTGGTGCTGGACGAGGCCGACCGGATGCTCGACATGGGCTTCCTCCCGGATATCCGCCGCATCCTGCGCCACATGCCGGCCCGCCGGCAGACGCTCTTCTTCAGCGCCACCATGCCGGCGCCGATCGGCGTTCTCGCCCGCGAGATGCTGCGCAACCCGGCGACCGTGAACATCAACCGTGTCGCGGCGCCGGCCGTGGGCATCACCCAGGCGGTGTATCCGGTCGCCCAGGAGCTCAAGGCGGCCCTGTTGGTCGCCCTCCTCAAGCGCGGCGACATCCGCGACGCCCTGGTCTTCACCCGCACCAAGCACCGCGCCAACCGGCTGGCCGAGCACCTGGTCAGGCCAAGGCATCAAGGCCGAGCGCATCCACGGCAACCGCTCGCAGGCGCAGCGCACCGAGGCGCTGGCCGGCTTCAAGGCGGGCAAGTACCGCGTCCTCGTGGCCACCGACATCGCCGCCCGCGGCATCGACGTCGCAGGAGCTGGGCCACGTCGTGAACTTCGACGTGCCGCTGGTGCCCGACGACTACATCCATCGCGTCGGCCGCACCGCGCGCGCCGAGGCCACCGGCGACGCCTTCACCTTCGTCTCGCCGCAGGAACAGGGCGACCTGGCTCAGATCGAGCGGGCCATCGGCAAGCGGCTGCCGCGCGATGACCGTGCCCGACTTCGACTACAGCGCCCGAACGGAGGCGCGCCTCGAGGTCCCGCTGGCCGAGCGCATCGCGGCCATCCGGAGCCGCAAGGCGGAGGAACGGGCGAGGGCGAAAGCTAAAGCCGAACGCCTGGCCGCGCACCCAACGCCCGGACCGGCGCGCGTCACGCCGAAACCGGAACCGAAGCGCGGGGCACCGACGCCTCATGGACGCGGCCCGCGTAGAAGCAGCCGGCGATCAGGGGGAGGCGGGCGCTTCAGATGAGGCGAAATTTCCTATTCTTATCCCGAGATTGACGTTCAGGTCACTTTTCCGGGACAAGGAAGGCGGAGACGGCCTTCCAAATTCCGTCCTGTTTCTGAAACGTATCGACGAACCGGAAATTTTCGACGATTTCCTTTCCGGCCCGCGTTTCTATGACGAGGCCCCGGCCGTTCACAACCCCGAACTCGCCGAAAACCAGGATGCGCAGGTCTCCGACCTCGACCAGATTCGGCCGGGAGCGGGCGGATTTCAGAGCGGTGATCAGATCTTTTTTCTTTGTCAGTGCGCCCGCCCGGTTCTCGACGAAAACGTCGGCCATAAACAATTCCAGGGCGGCGGCGTCTTGGTGCATCAGGGCGGCCGCCCAATCCAACTCGATTTTGAGGATCGCGCGCTCGTCCTCGCCTCCGGGATACAAGGCCAGGCCCTGCGGCAAGTCGGTGTTCCAGGTGTCAAGGACAAACTTCCACGAGCCGTCGGTCTGGCGTCGGCTGACCGCGATCCACTTTCCCCGGTCGTCCGTGACGGCCGGGCCGGGGACCTTGGGCACGATCCTGTTGGCATAGGTTCCGCGGACTACGGCGAGATCGCCGATGACCCGGACATCCTCGATGACATCCGCCTCCTCGTTCTGGAAGAGGTCGAAATGGTTTTGGTAGGACGCCCGGATGGCTTCCCGGCCGACGAGAGCCGGAGCGTTCGGCCCCAAACGGACGGCGTCTTCGGCGTAAAGGGAGGAGACCGCGGCGGCGTCACCGGCGTTCACAGCCCGAAGATAGGTCTCATCCAGGGCCTTGAGCGCGGCGATGTCGCCGGGATCGTCGGTCTTGGGCCCGCAGCCGGCGGCCAGCACGATGATCGCCGCCAGGAACACGACGCTTTTTCCGTTCATGGATCTCCTCCTGTATGTCGATGGACCTGGAGCGGGCGCCGAAGGCGCGCCGGCTCCGGCATTATCAATTTAAATCGAAATCCGTCCGAAAGACAATCCTTATTTACTTCCCGCCGGGGCCATCTTATCCTTGCTCCCCCTATTGATCGGCAAGAGCGACCGTGCAGAGATAAGCGAAGCGGATCATGCGGGTCATGCGCTCAAAGTCGACGGTCTCTGTTTCATCGCTCGTCTGGTGATAATCCTCATGCAGCACCCCCGCCCAATAGAGGCAGGGAACCTGGGCGGCGGCGAAGGGGACGTAGTCGCTGACCGTCCCTGAGCTTTTGATGACGGTTTCCGCCTGGGGCCAGAGGTCGAATCCGACGACCTGATTGGCCCGTCGCAGAATTTCTCCCAACCCCCGCCCTGTCGTAAACGCAACCACGGCGAAATTACCGGGCGTGATTTGAGCTTGGGTCTTGTCAGCAATTTTCGATTTCTTCATTCGAGCCTTCAGGCTCATATCGTCATATGGCCTTCCGATCATGTCCAGGTTAAGGTAGGCGGCGGCCAGCGCCAGGGGAAACGCCGGCCGTCCGGCATAAAAGGTTGAGCCAAGCAAACCATGTTCTTCCCCGGTCCATAAGCAAAAAACGATTGTTCGTTTCGGCTTGATCGGCAAGCCCGCGACGGCCCGGGCGATTTCCAGGACGCCGGTCGCTCCGCTCGCGTTATCGTCTGCGCCGTTGAAGACATAATCGCCCCGTTTGCCCAGGTGATCCAGATGGGCGCCGATGACCACCGTCTCGCTCTTCAGCCGCGAATCGCTTCCGGGAATATAACCGATGACATTATGGCAGCGCAGGATCTTCTCTCCCTCCGCGCCGTTTTGAATCGTCAGCATGCCGCCGGGGATCTCAAACGAGGCCGGTTTCCAGCGGGATTCGATTTCGGCCTTCAGGCTTTCGACGGTCCGGCCGGACGAGGCCAGGATGAAGTCGGCCATTTCGCGGGAGATGAAGATGGCTCCCCCTTCGCGCTTCGCTCCCGGCAGTGTCACGAGACGGTTGGGTTCGTGGATAATCGGGCGCCCGTCATCCGGCGGCGGGGGCCCCATTTCGGTGTAAACATCGCCCGCCGAAAGCGAGCTTCTGACCACCAGAACGGCCCGGGCTCCCTTCGCCGCCGCCGCGTTGGCTTTTTTAAGTCCGTCGAACCAGATGACGGCTCTCGGCTTTTCGTCCGGTGTCCCTTTGGCGAACGGAGATGCGGGATTGCCCCGCCCGGGAATATCGTCGAGGAGCATGACGATCTTGCCTTTCAGCTCGAGCCCGGCGAAATCATCATAGGCGGCCGACGGTTCGCTGAGGCCGTACCCGGCAAAGACCACCGGGCCGGAAATGGTTTCCGGGATGCGGTTCCGGTAATAGTTCTCCAGGTCGACCCCTTCATGAAAGGTCCGCCCCTGCGAACCTTCCTCTCCGCGGAACGACCAGGCGGCGGTGCAGGCCAGGCCGGTGTATTCTTTCATCACGACTTCCTGCAAATAGCTCCGGCCGCCGTCTCCCCCATGTCGCCGGCCGGTTCGAGCCCCCAGAAGGCGAACAATGAAGCCGCATATTCGGCGGCCAAGCGATATCCGCGGGAGCCGGTTTCCCGGCCTTCCAGCAGATCCGAAGCAAGGAAAGAAAGCAGGGTCCGGGAATCCCGCTCGGTCATTGAGGCGAATCCGGGCCGGTAACGGTCCGGAACGGCCGCCCGGTTCTCCACGCGCATCAAGGCGTTTTCGCCGATGTCCTTACTTTGATTGCCTTCCTGCGGGACGGCTTGGATTGAAACGACTATGAAACAGAACAAAAGCGTACTCAACAGAGATATGGGTCGGCGCATGATCGTAAAACTCCTCGCCACAGCCGGAGACTGGATTTGTTTTCAATAACGCTAACGTTTGAAAATCGGGAATCGTTGACAGGGTTCGGCCCGAGGATGAGGCCGCCGGCGGGAAGCTAAGCCCAGAGATCCGTGCTCAGGTATTTCAATCCGGAGTCGTTCAGCAGCACAACCACCGTTTGGCCTTGCAACGGCCCGGCCAACAATCTCAAAGCCGCTGCGACGTTGGCGCCGGAAGAGAATCCGGCGAAGATTCCCTCTTCGCGAGCCAGCCGCCGCGCCGTCTTGATCGCGTCCTCATCGCTCACCTGGATGAAGCCGTCCACCAACCCTGGATCAAGCAGGGGCAGGTCGGGCATCGCATAGCCGCCCCCCTGAATGCGATGATTGGGATTCACCGGGGCCCGGCCGGCCAGCACGGCCGCGCCCTCCGGCTCGACCAGGAAACACTTGATGGAAGGATCTTGTTCTTTCAGCGCCCGGCTGACTCCCGCAAACGAGCCGCCTGTGCCGGCGAAATCGCAGAAACCGTGGATGGGTTCTCCGGCTTGGCGCAGGATCTCCGGGCCGGTATGCCGATAATGAGCGAGGAAATTGCTCTTCAGGCTGAACTGGTCGGCTCGAAAGGCGTCTCGTTCGTAGACGAGGCGACGCGTCGTTTGTTCGACCAGGGCCAGATCTTCACCCGAGACCTGGCCGGCCCGGGAGCCCGGCCGTTGGTCGACGAGGATCACCTCCGCGCCCAAGGCGGACATCATCCGGGCGCGCTCCATGGAATTGCCCTTGGACATGACTGCGACAAACGGATAGCCCTTCACGCCACAGACGATGGCCAGCCCCGTGCCGGTGTTGCCGCTGGTCAGCTCGACCACCGTCTGGCCGGGTTTGAGCCGCCCGTCGGCTTCGGCGTCCTCGATCATTTGGCGGGCGATGCGGTCTTTCTTGGAAAAGCCCGGGTTGAGATACTCCAGTTTGGCCAAAATGCGGCCCGAAGTCCCGCGAGTGAGCCTTTCCAAAAGAACCAATGGCGTGTCGCCGATGGCCTCGACTGTCGAGGAAAGGAGGCGGTCGTTGACGGACATGGATCGAGTATAAGTTTCCTCGGGACGGGTTTCAAGCGACTCAGGAAAAAGCCGGTGCGGTCAGCGCGTCGGGGCTTTTCTCCACAACGGCGTCGAGCAATCTCCAAAAAGGTGCCATCGCCGGAACAGCCGCTCGGCCCTGTCTTTGTTGAGCGTTTTCATGGCCGCCAGCGTGCCCTTGTAGAAAAGCTCTCCGATCGTTTTGACATCCTCGTCGAAATAAAAATTCATAAACACTTCTTTTTGCGCGGCGATGCAGGCGCCGGGGTCCATCGACGTGGTGCCGCCCAAAAAGGCGATGGCCCCTGCGGGCTTTTCGACGGTCCCGGCCTTCATGAACGCCTCGGCCAGGCAATCCCCGTTCTTGATCCAGAAGCTTCCGGTGCTGCAGGCCGCGCCATGGATGATCGGGAACCCCGTGTCGACATTTTTAAGATTGGCCGCATCCGTCCGGGAAAACGGCAGGCTTTCGAATCCGGTCGGGCTCCCGTGGCCGTGATGGGCGATGAAGTTGACTCCCGTCTTTTCGATCGCCTCGCGGATTTTTCGGGTGACGTCGCCGTCCGATTCCATGATTTTTATCACCAGATCGAAATACTCCGGGCGGGCTTCCAAACTGTCCTCAAGCTTGGACGCGTGATCAACCCCGTCAAAGCCCGTCATCGAGGCGACGACGGCCCGGCGCGTCCAGTCAAAATTTTCGAAATCGCCCTTTTCGTATTTGAGGATCTTGTTCAGCTGGTTTTTAAGCTCGTCCGGCGTGTTGACCGATATCCTCGATATCAAGGCGTCTCCGATCAAGTCGTCGCCGGCGAGCAGGGTATAGCTGGGATCGGAAGGAAACCCTTCTTTCCCGCCTCCCGGTGATGACGGATCGGGAAGCATGAGGCTGGGGACATCATCGATATCCCCGACAAGGATGATATAGGCGAGGCCCCCCAGGGCGTATTTATTCTGAAGCTTTTGCTTGATCGCTTCCGCGCCTTTTTCGGCCGAGAGAACATCCATCTCGACCTCGAGCCCGCGGGATGTCTTCCACTGGATATATTCGTCCAGAAAGCTCCGATATTTCGGAATCGTGATGATGAGCATCTTGTTTCCGAATACGCCGCTTTCGAAAGCGCCGATCTCCGAGGCTCGATGTCCTTTGTCCGTTGCGCCGATCAGCAGAAAGGCGCACAGGAAAAGGCCCGAACAGGCGAAAAGATACGGAAGCCTAAAACGCTTCATCTCAGGCGGAAGCTCTGAAGGCGCGGCGCAGCCTGGCCGTGGTCCGGAAAAGATGAGAGCGGATGTTGCCCTCGCTGCATTCCAGACGAACGGCGATCTGACGAATCTTCATGTACTCCCGATAGCGCATTGTAAAGATTATTTGCTGGCGGGAGGGAAGCTCGGTTACAGCGTTTTGCACCAGGCGGGAAACGCCTTGTTCGATGGAGATCTGCTCCGGATCGGGCAGCGGCGAAGGCGGATCCTGAGGCAAAGCGTCCAGGGAGGTCGACGCTCGTCTTTGGCGCTTGCGGGCCCGAAGATAATCGATGGCGCAATGAATGCAGATCCGGTTGATCCAGGCTGCGAATCCCGCGCCGTATTCGGCCTCATAGGACCGGATGCGGCCGAACGCCTTGAGGAAGGTTTCTTGAACGACGTCCTCGGCATCCTCCCGGGAGCAGACATATCGGAGCGCCAAGCTAAATATGCGGCTGTGGTGGTTGAGATAAAGCTGATCCAGCGCCTCGGGGTGTCCATCCTTTGCCGCGTCGATCAGCTTTTGCTCGGTCATGGTTAATGATAAATCCAGCTAACAATTAAGCAGGAATCGTGCCAACAATACCCTCTTGTCCCAGCCATGGGATACGGGAAAACGCGGGCATATCTGTTCGATAACGAACAGATCTGTTGGATTGCGAACAAACCGCCTATCGGCTTTCTGTCAGCGACCGGGTTAACGTTCACCTGTCTTCCTTCGGCCGCATCTCCTCGATGAATGCGGCGGGCGCCCAAAAACCGGATTCATAGCCGAAGAAGATGTACTTCCCGTCCGGCGAGACGAAAGACGTCGGCTGGGACCGCAGATGCGGTAGGGCGACCGGCCGCGACCAGCTCCCGTCTTTCAGGCGGTAGGAGATATAGTAACCGGGCGATGGAGCGGAGGCTCGGGAGAAGATCAGGTAAGACTCGTCCGGCGCGAGGAAGGGGCAGACTTCGACGGCGGAGGTATTAATGGCGGATCCGATGCTGACCGGCGGCAAATACTTGCCGTTCTCAAGCTTCGAAAGATAAATGTCTCCCGTGGCGTTGCTGCTGAAGCAGAACGTGCCTGTCTTCGAGACGGAAAACTGCCAGGCCACGGCCAGGGCGTTGATTTCGGAATCGAGGAGCCGGGGCTCAGACCACCCGGTGGGTGTTCGGTCAACGAACCAGATGTTCGTCACCGGCCGGCCGGCGGGTTCCAGAGGCCTGGTCGAGTGGAAGAACAGCTTCATGTTGTCGGGCGAGACGAAGGGCTGGCCGTCGCTGTATGGAAGCCCTTCCGCGCAGCTGAAGGGTGCAATGGAGGGCGCCGTCCAGCGGCCGTCCCGCAGGGTCGTGACGATAATGCGATTGTACCCGGCCGCGCCCGGAGAAGGCCGCGATGACCAGTACATCTCTCGGCCATCCGGAGACATAACCACGACGCCGTGGTTTTCGATCACGATTCCGCGCGCGAACGGAACCTGATCGCCGGTGGGTGGCGATTGGCCGAGGTAGGGTCCGGTTAAAAGGGGGAAATTCTGCGGCTCCCGGTTTGCCCCAAGCGCCTCCAGCCGGCGGCGGGCTTCCCTGTTCCGCTCGCCGGCGGCCAGGTTGTAGGCCGACCGCCCATCGGCCGTGCGGGCATCGAGATCCAAGCCGTTTTTCACCAGCAGCTCGATCAGCTCGGCCGCCTCGGGAATCTCCGCGACCCGATGGAGAAGTGTCAGACCGTTGGCGTTAGGCTTATCATCGATCGCGATTCCCTTGGCCAGCAGCGCCCGAACGATCTCGAGGGAACCGCCCAGAATGGCCCGGGCCATCGTCGTCCGGTTGGCCTCGGCCTCGGCAAACAGCGAATCACCGTGCGTGGCGACCAGCCTTTGAAACAGACGCACGGCTCCGCCGGCCGAGGCGACTTGCAGCATCCGACGCGCCTGGTCGGGCGTGGACGATACGCCGTGATCGAGCAGCAGCTCGACGTTGGCGGCGGCATTTGCATACCCGCCGATGGCCAAGTCGAGGACCGAGTTCCCTCTCGGGTCCTTGGCGGAGATGTCGGCGCCGGCGTCAACGAGCGCGCGGACCACGGCGACGCCGGGCGACCAAAGGACCGCGCAGATGAGGGGCGTCAAGCCCTGCTGATCCGTTTTCTCGAGATCCGCGCCCTTGGCCGCGAGCGGTCCGACCACGGCGTCGACATCGCCGAGTGCGGCCAGATGCAACGGCGTCCGGCCCATCCCATCGCCGGATTTGCGGATATCCGCGCCCTTGGCGATCAGCGCCAGCGCCGCCTGGGGCTTCCTCGCCCAAATGGCTTCATGGAGGGGCGTGCGCCCGGCCGGATTGACGCTGTCGATCAAGGCCCCAAGCGAGAGCAAGAGCTCGACCGTCGGGGTTGAGCCGGTACCGGCCGCGATATGGAGCGGCGTACTGCCGTTCGCGTCTTTCGCTTCGATGAGCGAGGCGTCCTTCGCGACCAGCGCTCTGATTTGGTCGAGATCTCCCGCCTTCACGGCGTCAAAAATGCTTGGGGATGCGGCTGCGCCGGGCGCTGTCTGCGCCGCCGCCGTAAGGGAAAGGACCAGCATAACCGATAGGAACAGCCTGAAGCTCATGGGAAACTCCTCATCAATCAGTCTTTTTGTTATCATGGCAAATGATCCCTCTTCCATACAGCAAATAATATGCCAGAATGAAGAAGCCTGACTTGGATCTCCGGACGCAAAGCTCTTGACGAAGGATGATGTTGATTGTTACTATCGAAACAATCGGTCTTCTTGAAGGAGAGAATGCGCTACAAAAAGCCGATCATTGTCGAAATCAGCTCAAGAGCGCGATCCAAGGGATGGAACCCGGCATGTATCAACGGGAACGGCGCCGGAGATTGGTGCTGTGTTACGGGCACGTCGGGAATCGCCTCCACCCAACCCTGTAATTCCGGCGGCAATCCGGGAACGGGAGTCGGCGGGGAGGTTTGTGTATCCGGCGTCGGTCCCGGCTTTGGCTATTGCAATTTGGGTACGAGCGGCCAGCTCTATGGCGACATTTGCACCTCAGGCCCGGCCGGACCGCCTTCCTGATTTATCCACCCTGGAAACCCGCTCCTGGATCGGGCGCGTCCGGACGGAGCCAATCTCCGTTGACAATCGCAAACCGTAGATTTATCGTTGTCGGCAGGGGCTCTTCACCGAGCCCCGACTCCGGGTAACGAGGAATTAATGAACACTTCATGTCGCCTCCGTCGACGGTGTGATTCAAGCTCTCTATGAGTCGATTTCCTTCCCCGAGGGAAAAGTCCCCGACTGGGACCGCTACCGGAATCTTTTTTCCTCGGCGAGCGCCCCGTGCGTCCGTATTGCACCTGATGGCGTGAGGGTAATGGACCGAGAAAGCTTCATCGCCTATTTCAAGGAACGGCTCGCCTCCGGGGTGATGAAGGGATTCGTCGAGCGGGAAATCGCTCGGACAACGGAGGGCTACGGCGGAATCGTCCAGGTCGTCAGTGCGTACGCGAAGCGCTCGAACCCGGCCGATCCCGGGACAGAGGCCCGCGGGATCAACGCCTTGCAGCTCTATTTTAAGGACGGCCGATGGTGGATCGCTTCGATTGTCTGGCAGGACGAGCAGCCGGGTTTGCCGATCCCTCCCAAGTACCTGAAATGACTTCCCCTCGCGCGCTGAAAGCGGTCGTCTTCGACCTGGATGGAACGCTGCTCAATTGCCCCTATGATTTCGCGGCCATGCGCCACGCCGTCATGGAGGTCGCTTCCGCCCATGGGCTTTCGAAGGAGGCGCTGTCCGGAATGGGCATTCTGGAAGCCATCGACCGGGGAGAGCGCCTCTTATCGGGAGAGGCGCGTCGGAAATTTAGAAGAGAGGCGGACGCCGCGGTCCTCCGGCTGGAGCGCGCTGGGGCGAAAAGCTCGACACCTCTTGCCGGGGCCAAAGATGTATTAGACTTGGCTGAGCAAAAAGTCGATTTCCGTGGGCATCATCACCCGGAATTCGTCAACGATCGTCCGCCCGCTCCTCCGGCGGGCCGGATTTCCCTTCGATGCCCTTCTCGCCAGGGAGGATGTCTCCCAGGTCAAGCCTCATCCCGCCCATCTTCTGGAAATGCTGGCGATTCTCAAAGTCGAACCCGAAGAAGCCCTGATGGTCGGAGATCATATCTGGGACATCGCCTGCGCCAAAGCTGCCGGGCTCGGCAACGTCGGCCTCACGAGCGGCGCAAGCACGAAAGAAGCCCTTCTCCAAGCCGGCGCCGATGCCGTTTTAAATCAGATCGGCCGGCTGCCGGAATGGTTGACGGGGCACCGTCGGATCTGACTGTCGGGTCTGACGTGACGCCCGGTCCTCGCCTGTCTTGACATGGGACTCTCGCCGCCTTATTGTTCGCTTAACGATTAACAAAACAGAAGAGAAAAAATCCCTCCAAAAAGGGAATGTTCATCACGCGGACGTCCGGGGAGGAAGGTCTGTGAAAACCGTCCTGATCGTCGACGACAACGAAGCCAACCGATATCTTCTCAAGAGTCTTTTGGAAGGGAATGGCTTAAAAGCGGTGACGGCGGAAAACGGACGGGTCGCCCTTTCCCTGGCCCTGGACGATCCGCCCGACCTGATTGTCTCGGACATCCTGATGCCGGACATGGATGGGTACGCGTTCTGCCGGGAATGCAAGGCGAATGAGCGGCTGGCGAAAATCCCCTTCGTCTTTTACACGGCCACTTACACGGAGCCCAAAGACGAGCGATTCGCTTTGAGTCTCGGCGCGGACCGGTTCCTCATCAAGCCCCAAAAGCCGGAAGAACTTCTCCGCCTCCTGATGGCCTTCCTGACGGAGGAATCGGTCCGCCCGACGTCCCGGCCGAAACCCCTCGGCGACGAGATGGAATTCTTCCGGACGCACAACGAGATCCTCTTCGCCAAGCTCGAAGAGAAGATGGCCGACTTGGAAGCCGCCAATCGCAAACTGGCGGCCTTCGGGGAAAAGTACCGGTTGAGCTTCGTCCATGCCTCGGACGTCATTTTGACGATCGGCCCGGACCTCCGCGTCGACAGCATGTCCCCGAGCGTGGAAAGAATCCTGGGATACAGCCCCCGGGAATTCGTCGGCCTGCCCGTTCCGGAGCTGGCCCGGATCTTCGCTCCGGAATCCTTTGTTCGGGCGATGGCCGACGCGGCCCGGACTCTCGGCGGAGAAACGATCTCCGAGGCGGTCTACGAGTTCATTGCCCGGGACGGGACATCCCGGTTCGTCGAGGTCAGCGGCTCCCCGGTCAGGGGCGAGGGAAAGATCGCCGGCATGATCGCGGTCGCCCGCGATATCACGGAGCGCCGGAAAGCCGAGGAGCGCCTCAGGGAGAACGAAAAGAAATATCATGATTTGTTCGAATTCCTGCCGATCCCGGTTTACGAGATGGACCTTGAGGCCAATATTACCGCGGCCAACCAGGCCGTCTACAAGACCTTCGGAGGATCGGAGGAGGTTCTGAAAAACGGGTTCAACGCCTGGCAGCTTCTCTCGCCGGACGAAGTCGCCAAATCCCGGTCGAACATACAGAAGCTGATCAAGGGGGAACCGATCGAAGCGACGGAATACATGTTCCGGCGGCTGGACGGCTCGACGTTTCCGGCCCTCGTCATTTCGAACGTGATTTATTCCGGAGATCGGCCGGAGCGGATCAGGGGAGCGATCATCGATATCACCGACCGGCGTCGAGCGGAAGAAGATCTGCGCCGGATGAATATGTTTTTGGATTCGATCGTCGAGAACATCCCGAACATGATCTTCCTCAAGGATGCCCGCGACCTCCGGTTTATCCGCTTCAACCGGGCGGGCGAGAACCTCTTGGGCTATTCCCGGGACGAATTGCTGGGGAAAAACGATTTCGACTTTTTCCCGAAAGCGCAGGCCGACGAGTACACCAGGCAGGACCGCGAGGTTCTCGCCGGTAAAGCGACGATCGATATCCCGTCCGAACCGGTCCAAACCCGAGATCAAGGGGAACGGACTTTGCATACGAAGAAGGTTCCCCTCCTCAATGCGGCCGGGGATCCCGACTACCTTCTCGGCATTTCCGAGGATATTACCGAGCGGATTCAGGTGGAAAGCGCTTTGCGCAAAAGCGAGGAGCGGCTGCGCCGGTACTTCGAGCTGCCGTTGATCGGCATGGCGATTACGTCTCCCGAGAAGGGTTGGATCGAGGTGAATGAGCGGTTGTTATCCATTATCGGCTATTCCCGGGAGGAGCTCCGCCGGTTGTCCTGGGCCGCCCTGACCCACCCGGACGATCTCGCCGCCGATGTCGCCCAATTCGATCGGGTTATAGCCGGAGAGATCGAGGGGTATTCGATCGATAAACGGTTTATCCATAAGGACGGCCGGGCGATCTGGACGGCGATGGCGGTCGGCTGCGTCCGCCGGCCGGACCGGTCGGTGGACTATTTTGCGGTCTTCCTGGATGATATCACCGTTCGGAAGAAAAGCGAGGAGAGGATCGGCAACACGCTGAAAGCGACAATCCAGGCGATTGCGGTGACGCTGGAAACGCGGGACCCCTACACGGCCGGCCACCAACGGAGGGTGGCGAACCTGGCTCAGTCCATCGCCGAAGAATTGCGGCTTCCGAAGGACCAAATCGACGGACTCCGGTTGGCCGCCACCATCCATGACCTGGGAAAAATATCCGTTCCGGCCGAAATCCTAAGCAAACCGACGAAATTATCCGGGGCGGAATTCGGACTGATCAAAATTCATTCCCAAATGGGGTACGATATTCTCAAGGATATTGAATTCCCCTGGCCGATCGCCCGGATGATTCTCGAACATCATGAACGGATGGATGGCTCGGGGTATCCGAACGGAACAAAAGGCGAGGATCTCCTTTTGGAATCCCGGATCCTGATGGTCGCCGATGTCGTCGAAGCCATGGCCTCCGACCGGCCCTACCGGCCGGCGGTGGGTTTGGAGGCCGCCCTGTCCGAGATCCGGAATCACAAAGGAAGCCATTACGACCCTTCCGTCGCCGATGCGTGCCTCCGGATCTTTGAAGAAAAAGGGTTCGTTTTCGACTGAGTTGTGAGAGAATCGTATCGAAGGCGGAAAGGTCATGGCCCCAGATCAAACCAGCCGGAAAGTCATCGCCGGGGAAACGCCGATCGACACCCCCCGGTCGATCGGATCCATCGAGGATGAGCTTCGGCTTCAAAAGGAATGGTTCGAGCAGCTGTTCCGCAACCTTCCCCATGGGATCGTGGCGATGGATCCGGACAGCGTCATCCAATCGGTCAACGCCTCCTTCGTCCGTATTTTCCAGTTTGAACCTGAAGAGATCGTCGGGCGCAAGCTTCACGACGTCCTGGTTCCGGACGGATTGCTGGAGGAAGCGGAAAAACTGTCCCTCGTGACGTTCGAGGGCGGCATCGCCAACAAGGAATCCTTGAGGCGGCGCAAGGACGGACGGCTCGTGCCCGTCCGGATCATCGGCGTGCCGATCATGATCGATGGGCGCATCCGGAGCATTTTTGCCATCTACGAAGACATTTCCGAGCGGCTGCGGTACGAGGCCGATCTCAAACGGGCGGTCGCCGATAAAGACGTCCTGATGCGGGAGCTCCAGCATCGGGTCAAGAATAATTTCGCCGTCATATCCAGCTTGCTCAATATGGAATCAGGGGACATCCAGGACGAGCGGGCCCGCCGGGCCATCGAAGAATCCCGCCATCGGCTCCGGGCCCTGGCTTCGCTCTACGACCGGCTAGCCCGGACCGACAGCGTCAGCGAAACCGACGTCCAAGCCTACCTGCAGGATCTGACCCGGTCGATCATGCACATCTGCGGGGCCGAGGCCCGGAGAATCGAGCTGGATCTCGACATCGAACCCCTGACCCTGAGCATCGAAATCGTGGTTCCCCTCAGCCTCATCATCAACGAGCTGATCATCAACGCTCTCAAACACGCCTTTCCCGACCGGGACAGGGGCCGCATCTCCATCCGCTTGAGAAGCGGGAAGGATCACGGCGTGCTCGAAGTCGAAGATGACGGGATCGGAATGCCGCCGGAACCAGCCGTTCCCCGTAAAACCCAGGGGTCGACGCTGCTCGAGGTTTTGGCCGAGCAGATCGGGGGCCGGGTTTCGATCCACGGCAAAGGCGGGGTGAGGACGCGCATCGATTTTCCCTTGGCGGCTCGCGGAGAGGTTCCGCCGTCCGCGTCACAGCAGCTTTAAAACATACGAGAAGGTCATGACGCCGGACAAGACCAGCCGGAAGACCATCGCCAGGAGTACGCCGATAAACGCTCCCCAGCCTGCCCGCAGCGCCTCGGCGCTTTGTTTGCCGGCGGTCATCTCGCCGAGGACGGCGCCGGCGAACGCCCCGATGATCATCCCGAGGGGCGGGAAAAGAGGATTCCGACGGCCATACCGATGAACGCTCCCCAGAAGCCGCGCTTGGTCGAGCCGTATTTTTTCGTTCCGGCCAAGGGCAGATAGTAATCCAGGACCACGCTTAAGACGGTCAGGCCGCCCATGACGAGCAGGAAAGCCGGACTGAAGATCTTCCAGCCTTTGGCCAGGCAGAGCAGGAGCAGCCCGGCGAAATTGAGCGGAGGGCCGGCCATGACGGGAAGGATACAGCCGGCCAGGCCGGCCAGCTGGAGGACGGCGCCCAGGACGATCAGAACGGTATCGGACATGGCCTTCTCACGCGTATTCTAGCACGACTTGAATCCCGGTCGTTTCGCTTTTAGAATGCGGGCATGACCCGCCGCGAGATCATGACCGTCATTTGCCGGGACAAGCGCTGCCCGGAGCGGATGGGACTTTTCGAATGGTTCTGGCAGGACACCCAAGCGGCCTGGGAATCGGAAGGCCTCCCGAAAGGCGTCGATCCCGTCTCCCACTTCGATCACGACGTTCGCGAGATCAAGGGCTCCATGTTCCGGGTGACGGGCCGCCCGTCGACGATGTCGTCATCGAAGATGAGCGGGGAGACCGTCATCAAGAGGAACGGTTGGGGCGCTCTTCATCGCGAGTGGAAAGCCAAGCCGGGCGTCCCCGAGCACATCGGATTCGAGCTGACGAGCCGGAAGGTTTGGGAGCGCGAGTTCCGCGACCGCCTCCTCGTCCTTGACCGCGAACGGTTCCCCGATTGGGACGGCCTGGTTGCGGCATTCGCGTCGGCCATGGCCGAGGACCGGTTCGCCGTTTACCAGCAGATGCTCGTGGTCGAGATCATGCGCCGGGCCATGGGCGATGTCGTCTTCCTTGAATCCATGCTCCTGGACCCCGCCTGGATTCATGATTTCTGCGCGGTCGTCACCGAGAACATCATCCTCCATCTCGATTACCTGATCCGCGAGGTCGGAAAGCCCGACGGCCTCTGGACCTATGACGACATGGGCTACACCCGGGCCCCGTTCTTTTCCCCGGCCATGTACCGGGAGTTCATCCTTCCCTGTCACCGCCGGATCGCGGGTTTTTGCCATGACCACGGCCTGCCGTTGATCCTCCATGCCTGCGGCTTCATTCGGCCATTCCTGCCGGATTTGCTGGCGGCGGGCGTCGACGTCCTTCACCCGCTGGAAGCCAAGGGCGGCCAGCATGTGGCCGAATTCTCGGCGGCCGTCAGAGCCCTCGGGGGAGAGATGGCCTTTGCCGGCAACTTGGACATCCGGGCCTTCGAATCCAACGATCCGGACACGCTCGCGGCCGAGATCCGGCCGAAGCTCGCGGCGATCCGGGACATGCGGATCCCCTATATCTTCATGAGCGATCACTCCATCCCGAGGACCGTTCGGTTGGAGACGTACGAGAGGGCTCTTGCTATCCTTCGGGAGTCCGGCAGTTATCGGATTTAGCTCCGAGCAATTCTAACTTGGATTATTCAAGCGAAGAGGCGCATCGCTTTTCGAGGAAGGCGGCGATCCTCCGGGCGGCTTGCCCGTCTCCGTAAGGATTCCGTCCCCGCGACATTCGGGCATGAAGCCGAGGATCGTCCAGGATTTTCGATCGCCTCCCGGACGATCGACGCCCGGTTCGTGCCGGTTAACCGGGCAATCCCGGCCGCCAGCCCTTCGGGGCGTTCCGTCCTCTTCCGCAGGACGAGAACGGGTTTATGAAAAAACGGCGCTTCTTCCTGGATGCCTCCGGAATCGGTAAGAACGAGGTAGGCTTTTTTCAAGAGAGGGAGGAATTCGAAATAATCGAGGGGCCGGATCAGGTGGATTCGCTCCCGTCCCGAAAGCCGGGCCTGGACGGCTGCCCGGACGTTTGGATTGGGATGGACGGGGTAGACGATCTCGACGTCGGGATGCGTTCGGGCGATATCGATCAGAGCCCGAACAAATGTTGTCCAGGGGCCGGCCGAAGCTTTCCCGCCGATGAGCGGTGACCAGGACCAGCCGGGATTCGGGTTTGAGACGGAGGGGGAGCGGCCGATCGACGAGGATTTTATCCATCATGGCCAGCGCGTCGATGACGGTGTTTCCCGTCACCGCGATCCGCGAGGACGGGACGCCCTCGTTTTTCAGATTCCGGGCCGCCCCTCGGGTCGGAGCGAAATGCCAGGAGGCCAGCGAGCTGATGACCTTCCGGTTCATCTCCTCGGGGAAGGGGTCGCCAGGATCCCCGGTTCTCAATCCTGCTTCCACATGGGCGACGGCGATTCCCTGGTGAAAGGCCGTGAGCGCCGACACCATGGCCGTCGTCGTATCCCCCTGGACGATCACCAGTCGGGCCGCTCGGCCCTCAATGCCCGGCCGACGTTCAAGGCGATCCTGGCCGTCAGGCCGTCCAGGCTTTGCCCGGGCCGCATGAGGTTGAGGTCGAGGTCGGGGTGCAAGCCGAAAACGTCCAGCATCTGGTCCAGCATTCCGCGGTGCTGGGCGGTGGCGAGAAGCCTGACCCGAAATCGACGGGGCGTCCTTTTCAGCTCATGGATGACAGGGGCCAGCTTGATGATCTCGGGCCGGGTGCCGAAGACAACGAGGACGTTCATTCTGCCCGTATTCTATGGAGAGGCGCCTCGGCCTGTCAATGACTTGATAAAAACGCTTTTCATCGGTGTTATTATTTCCTATAATAGTGCCATCGCAAATGAGGCCTCTTGGGCTTGCCGGGATTCTCTTCTGTTTGGCCGCCGCTCTCCCGCTCGAATCCAACGATGTCCTTCTCCTCTATGACGGGCCGAGGGGGCTATCGGAGGCCTTTAAATCGGCCCGCTATATCGAAAACGCCCTCGATCATTTCCCCGCCGTTTCCTCGAAGACATTGCTTCCGGCCGCGGATTATCGCTCCGAGACGCTCAAGGACAAAGACGTTCTGTTCGTCGTTTGTGAGGAGGGACAGCCTGATTTCCCCGCCGGCCTGATCGAGGACTTGGCTTCCTTTACCGGGAGGATCGTCTGGCTCCACATGCATGTCGACCGGCTTCTCGACATGCATGGCCGGAAGTGGGGACTTGCCCATCGTGATTATCTGGAACGATCCGGCTTGGAAGTCCGCTACAAGGGAATAACGTTTCTTAAAGAAGATCCGGGCTTCCAGGACTTAATTTACGACCCGGAAGTTCCGGTTCGCATTCTGGCCGACATGCGGGCGAAGGACGGCGCCGTCTATCCCTATGTCGTCAATTCCGGCAACCTCTGGATTTTCGCCGATTCGCCGTATTCGTACGCGATGGAGGGCGGCCGTTTCCTGATCTTGATGGACCTCCTTCACGACATCCTCGGGGAGGACCACCCCGCGTCCCGCAAAGCCCTGGTCCGGATCGAGGACGTGAATCCCGAATCCGATCCGAAAAATCTCCGCCGGGTGGCCGATGCTCTTTCCTCCGAAAAGGTCCCCTTTGCCGTATCCTTGATTCCCGTGCATCGCAATCCGGCCAGCCAGGCCGAGGTCTCCTTGACCGGCCGGCCGGAGCTTGTGGCCGCCTTGAAGTATGCCGTGGCCAAGGGCGGGACGATCATCCTTCACGGAGCCAGCCATCAGCTCCGGGGCATATCCGGAGACGATTATGAGTTTTGGGACGACGTGACCGGAGCGCCGGTTTCCTATGAGACGACGGACTGGGTCGCCCAAAAAATTGAGCTGGCCCTGAAAGAATGCTTCGCCAACGGGCTTTATCCGCTGGCCTGGGAAACTCCCCATTATTCGGCGTCCATGGAAGTCTACGGGATCGTCGCCCGGTATTTCGACACCTTCTATGACCGGATCATGGCCGCCGAGATCAGCGGGACCCAGCAGATCCTCCCGTATTCCCTCGTTCTGAAATCCCTCGGCGTCCGGCTCATCCCCGAGAACCTGGGCTATGTCGAAGTCGGCCGCCCCGACCCCGGGCCGATCATCATCAACGCGGAACGGATGACCGCCGTCCGGGACGGAATCGCCTCCTTCTTTTTCCATCCGTTCGTCGCCGTCAAGCACCTGAAGCGGATCGTCCGGGAGATGAAGGGCCAGGGCTGGACCTTCGATTCGATCCGCTCCTTCCCGGCCAACGTCCGGACGCCGTCGGTCTGGGTCACCTCGGCCGGGGGGGAAGGCCGGATCACCCTGGCCAACCAGTATCTCCATGAAATGATCGTTGACGCCGCGGGAAAAACGACCTGGGAGGAATTCGGGAGCGATCGCCGGGACGGTGTCGTCACCAAAAAAGTGACGCTGGCCGAAGGGTCGTTTTACGTCCTCGAAGCCCTCGACCTTCTTCCGGAACGCCGTCCGAAGGGCGGTCTTCGCTCGGTTGGTGCGGCCATCGCCCGGCTATGGAAAGGCCGCCCGGATGCGGAGCTCCTGACCCTGACCAGGACGCTGGTCGTCTTGAAGCCCGATCCCTCTCCCGAGGAAGCCCACGACCAGGCGAGTTTCCTCTCGGTTCTGAACGTGTTCGGGTTCAATCCCGGCCGGGCCGAGCCGGCCGACCTCGTTCCCGGCCGCCTCGCCGATGTCGACCTCCTGGTCGTCCCTTTTCCTGCCGCCTCGGTCCTCAGTCCCCGGGAAATCGCTTCAACGATCGAATACGCGGCGGGCGGCGGTCTTCTGATCACCGACGGCGAGACCGCTTTGGCCCGGGCCCTGGGGATCCGCTTTGAGCAGCGGACCGTGCCCGTGTCCGCGGTCAGGGAAATGACCGTTCCGGCACCGACGTTGACCTGGGACCCGCCGGTCGACGCCCATCCGTTCGTCACGGATGTGGCCGCGATCCTGGCCAAGGATGCCGTCCGGGGGACCGACCTGGCCATCGTCAAGCCGTTCCGGAAGGGCAAGGTCCTTTTTTTCGGCGTACCGTTCGATCCCCGGACGGATTTTGGTTTCAGTCGCTTCCCTTATCTCCCCCAGTATCTGAAAGGGTCCCTGGGCCTGGCCTTCCAAGTTCGGCGCAACGATCTCGAATTTTATTTCGACCCCGGCCTGCGCCAGGACGTCAGCTGGGAGAAACTGGTCAAATCGTGGAAGGCGGGCGGGATCAAGGTCATTTATCTGGCGGCCTGGCACTACTACGCCGCCTACGAGTTTGATTATCGCTATTTCATCTCCCTCTGCCATGACCAGGGCATCGCGGTCTATGCCTGGTTCGAGCTCCCTCAGGTGACCCCGCTGTTTTGGCAGAATCATCCCGAATGGCGGGAAAAGACGGCGACCGGGGCCGATGGGCAAACCCACTGGCGTTATCTCATGAATCTCTGGAACCCGGCCGCCCGGGAGGAGGTCCGAACGTTCGTCGCCGGCCTTTTGGCGGCCTATGATTGGGACGGCGTCAACCTGGCCGAGCTGAATTTCGACACGAACCGCGGGGCGGCAGACCCGGAGAAGTTCACTCCGATGAACGACGATGTCCGGCGCGATTTCCGGGCGCTCCATGGCTTTGATCCCCGGGATCTCTTCCGGGAGAGCTCTCCGCTTCATTGGAAGCGAAATCCGGCGGCTTTTAAGGCTTTTCTCGATTTCCGCACGGCGATGACCCGGGAACTGCATGCTTATTTTCTGAACGCGATCGAGGGCGCGATCCGGGACAAGCGGAAGGAGATGGAAATCATCGTCACGGCCATGGATACGCTGGCCCATCCCGAGATCGTCGAGGATTGCGGAATCGACATCCGGGACATCATCGGCCTGATGGACGCCCATCCGTTCACCCTTCAGGTCGAGGACCCGGCCCGGAGCTGGAGCGCCCTCCCTTCGCGTTATGCGGAATATTTCGAGATTTATAAACCCCTGATCAAAGACCCGTCCCGACTCATGTTCGACATCAACTGCATTGCTGACCGGGACCTGCGGGGAACGCCTCTCCCCTCGGCTTTGGCCACAGGGACTGAGCTGGCGACGACCCTGTATTACGCCGCCCAGGCCTCGGGCCGGGCGGCGATCTATTCCGAGTCGACGGTGCTGCCGACGGATATCGACCTCCTTTCCTATGTCCTCGGCTCGGACGTGACGATCGGCGGGTCGCGGACGGAATACGATATCGAAGCCCGGCGCCCGGTGACGCTGTTTCTCGGCCGGTCCGACGTCGTCCCGTTCATCAACGGAGTGAAATGGCCGTTTTTCGGCCAGCGGGGCGTATCCATTCCGGCCGGCCGCAGCCGCTTGACCTTTAAAAAAGCGGGGGTTCTGGACCAGGGTGCGACATCATTCCGGATCACGTTCAACGGAAATTTCACCGACCTGGAATCCTCGGGAAACGCGTTCCTGCTCAGGTATGATTCGCCGACGCCGATCGCTCTGACATTCAGCCGGCCGCCGGAGAAAATCTTCGTCGACCGGGAGAACCGGACGCCCGCGTTGGACAGAGGCCGGACTTATCCTCCCCAGGGGCCGGCATGACTTGGAAATCGTCACCGAGACGCCGGCCGTAAGGGCGGTCAACGTCCTGGGGTATTTGTCCTCGTCGTTATTTTATCTCCTCGGGTTGGGCGCCGTCTTTGTGCTTGCCGGCATGTACGTTTCGGCCAAAGTGAGAAAATGACGGCCGCTTTGCGCCTTCTCCGGGACGGGATCTTCGTCTTCTCCGTCATTTTCATCTGGCTCATGCTCCTGTACCAGTTCGTTTTGACGGCCGCCGGATTTCGATTCCGCCGCCGGTTGAGAAAGGAGCGGGAGCCTGACGTCCCGGACACCGATCTGCCTGGAGTTTCCATCCTGATTCCGGCCCGGAACGAAGCCAAGGTGATCCGGGACCTTCTTGAGAGGCTTTGCGAATTGCATTATCCCGCCGACCGGATGGAAATCATCGTGGTCGATGACGGCAGCACGGATGGAACCGGCGACCTCGTCGAAGAGGCGGGGAAGGCCGATCCGCGCATCAGGCTTCTCAGAATTCCGACGGACCGCAGCGGCCGGGGCAAGAGCGCGGCTCTCAACAGCGCTCTGAAAATCACCCGCTTCGAGGCCCTGGCTGTCTACGATGCGGACAATCGCCCCGAACCGGATTCCCTGGCCCGCCTTTGTCGCGCCCTTGTCCGGGACGGCCGCCTGGCCGCGGTCACCGGGCTTTTCCGGGTTTACAACAAGAATCGAAACCTCCTGACCCGCTTCATCCACCTCGAATCGCTGGCCTTCCAGGGCATCATCCAGGCCGGCCGCTGGTTTCTGATGAAAATCGCCTTCCTTCCCGGGACGAACTTCGTCATCTGGAGGAAGGACCTGGAAGAAGCCGGCGGTTGGGACGAAGAGGCCTTGACCGAAGATACCGAACTGACGTTCCGGATCTACGAACGGAAGCGCCTGGTGAAATTCCTGCCCACGGCCGTCACCTGGGAGCAGGAGCCCGAACGGCTCGGGACCTGGATCCGGCAGCGCACCCGCTGGGCCCGCGGCAACAATTACGTTCTCGGCGCCCGGTTGCCGCAGTTGCTCCGGCGCCGGCCGAACCTCATGGTCTTCGAGCTCTTCAACCTGTTTTTTCTTTATTATGTCTTCGTCTTCGCCATCCTTTTTTCCGACATCATCTTCATTCTTTCCCTTTTCGGGCTCGTCCGTCTTCGGATCGCCGGGCCGTTCACCGAGCTGTGGATTTTGGCCGCGGCCCTCTTCGTCCTCGAGGTCCTCGTCGCCCTGTCCTACGAGGCGGAGGATTCCTGGTCCATGCTCGGCGTGACGTTTTTGGCCTACCTGACTTATACCAAGCTCTGGGCGTTTATCGTTCTCCGCGGCCTCACCCAGGATATCGTTCTCAAGCGAAAGCGCGTCTGGGACAAGACCGAACGGTTTGACTCCGAGCCGCCGACCCCACGAGGTACATCATGACCGAACCCGACAGGTGCGCCGGCCAAGCTCGCCGGCCGATTTATTTTTTGATGGCCGCCCTTCTCCTTGTCCTGACGGGGCCATTGTCTGCGGCGGTTTATCCCCAGGCCGGGGTCGAATACTACTCCGGGTCCAACAACCTATCTCTCTTGACGCCCTGGGTGGCCGCCCGCTTCAGCCTGGGGACGGGAATATCGCTGATTTTTAAATATTATGACCATAACATGCGGTACGATTACCAGAGCTATGACGAGACGACGGAGCAAGATATCGTCTTGCAGCGCAAAGCCCACACGTCCAATTTCACGACGGTTCTTTATGCCCAGAAGGGCAAATGGACGGGCTACGCGGCCGTTTCCTTCATGTTCGGTACGAATGCCTACCGGGCCATGGCCTTCGACGGCGGCCTCGGCTACGCGCTGAGCCCGAAGCTGACCGTGGAAGCGGGCGTCTACCTTTTACGGGAAGACTCGGTGCTTTGGTTTCCGGAAGACCCGGTCCGCAAAATCAATCTTTATTCGGTGAAAGCGAACATCAAGTACAAGATCTTCCCCTGGTTGACCTTGAATCCCAATATCTACCTCTACCGAAATTCGGAGGACGTGGAAGCCGTTTCCTGGTCGGCCGGAATCATCCTCACGCCGTTGAGCCCGCTGGCGATCACCGCCTATTACTTCAAGTATGCGGAGTCCGCCCAGTATAAATTTTCCGGCGATTATCTGTCGCTCGGCCTCAACCTGTATTTTTAGCCCGGCGTCAGGAGGTCGGCCGATCCAGGGGCAGGCGGACGGAGAAGGTCGAGCCTTTCCCTTCCTCGCCCCGAACCTCGATCGTCCCGCCGTGGAGCTGGATGATGTGTTTGACGATCGAGAGGCCTAAACCCGTCCCGCCGAGGATCCGGGACCGGGATTTGTCCACCCGGTAGAAGCGCTCGAAGATCCGTTCCCGATGGATTTCCGGGATTCCCGGCCCCGTATCCTCGACGTCGATGACCAGGGATCCGGTCTCATGGTGCAAGCCGATCTTGACGCCGCCTTTGTCGGTGTATTTCACGGCGTTGTCGACGAGGTTGATCAGAGCTTGTTCGAGGAGGAAGGCGTCGGCCCGGACCAGGGGCAGGTCCGGCTCCTTCCGAAGGCTCAGGTGAAGACCTTTGTCCTTGGCCCGGGCGGCATAGATCTCGATCACCCGGCCGGCCAGCGCGGCGGCGTCCAGGTCGCCGAAATCAAGCTTGAGGCCCGGGGCTTCGAGCTCGCCCAGCTTTAAAAGATCTTCGACAATCAACCGCATCCTGATGACGTGTCGGCGGAGGATATCCAGGGCGGCCGGATCGTTGCGCTCCTGGTCGTCCGTGAGAAGCTCTACGGCCCCGGCGATCGCGGTCAGAGGCGTCCGGAGCTCGTGCGAGGCATTGACGATAAAATCGCGTTTGATGTCCTCCACCCGCCGCCGTTCGGTCAGGTCGTGGAGAATGAGGGCCATCCCGTTGCGGGCGGGGAGGTAGCTGACCGCCGCCAGGACCTGGCGGTCGCCGAGCTTCATCTCGGCGCTGAGGGACGTTTTGTCCTTGCGAACCCGGCCGAGAAGCTCTTGCAGGGCGCCGCTCCGGATCACTTCCCAGTAAAACGTTCCGCCGGGCGAGATCGAGGGACAAAGCCCCCAAAAGGCGGCATTGGCCAGGACGATCCGCCCGTCCGCGTCGATGACCGCCAACCCTTCGCGGATCGCGGCGATGACGCTGTCGACCTCCTCCTTACTTCGGACGAGGTCCTCGAATTGGGAGTCCAGCCGCTCGGTCATGGCGTTGAATCCTGAAGCCAGGGCTCGGAATTCATCCCGGCGGGAGACATGGACTTTTGTCTTAAAATCTCCGACGGCGATTTTTTCCGAAGCCTGGACCAGGGCCTGGATCGGCCGGGCGAGATGAAGAGCGAAGAAAAACGCGGCCAGCAAGGCCATTCCGGTAACGATGAGAATCGCCCGAAGGAGCCCCCCGCGGATTTCGGAGAGAAGGGCTTCCACGTCGCGGGTGAACAGGCTGAAACGGAGAACCGCCCGGATGGATCCGTCCGCATTCTTCAGGGGCATCCCGACATACATCATCCGGTCTTCGACCGTGTAGCTCCACCGGTTCGACTGGCCGACTTTTCCCTCCAGAGCCTGGGCGACTTCGGGACGGTAGCGGTGGCTCTCCATTGAGGAGGGGTCGCGGTTCGAGTCGGCCAGGACCTTGCCCTCGGGATCGATGACCGTGATCCGGGCCTGGGTCTGCCGGCTTTCCTCCATGAGGAACGCCTCTAATTTTTCGGCCGGGCCGTCCAGCCGCTCGAGGACGTCGGCCGAAATCGCCCGTCCCAAATGCTCCAGTTCGGCCGCCAATCTCCGGTCGTAATGGGTCCGGATGATGGAAAAGGAAAAGAGAACCGTCAGGGCCGCCAGAAGGAGGATCAAAGCGCCGAAGCCGAGGAAAATCTTCAGGAACAGGCCTTTGTTTTTCATGATTCGACCTTATACCCCACGCCGCGGATGTTCTTGAGAAACCGGGCCGACTCGCCCAGCTTTTCCCGGAGGTTTTTGATGTGGACGTCGACCGTCCGGTCCAGGACGATTTTCTCGTTCCCCCAGACCTGGTCGAGAATCTGCTCCCGGGTGAAAACCCGGCCGGGTTTCGAAGCGAGAAGATGAAGGATCTTGAATTCGGTCGTCGTCAGCTCGAGCAGCCGTCCGGCCAGCCGGACTTCAAACCGCTCAGGATCCATCTCGATCGCGCCGTCCCCGATAGAGACCCGAGCCGGAGGCGCCTCTCCCCGCCCGCGCCGGAGAACGGCTCGGATGCGGGCGGCCAGCTCTTTGTAGGCGACCGGTTTCACGACATAATCGTCGGCTCCGAGCTCCAGGCCGAGAACTTTGTCCGTTTCTCCGCCCTTGGCGGTGACGCAGATGATCGGGATCGAGGTCCAGGCCTCGTTCCGCCGGATCATCCGGCAGACATCCAGGCCGTCGGCGTCCGGCAGCATCAGGTCGAGGAGAATGAGGTCGGGCGGAGTCTTGTCGAGCGAACGGAAAAAGCTTGTGGCGTCCGGGAATAGGGAAACCTTGAATCCTTCTTTCTCCAGAGCCCGGGCGGCCATATGAGCCAGATCGGGCTCGTCTTCGACAAGGGCGATTTTTTCGTTCATGCGCGGACCCTTCTCTGCCCCTTTATAACCTAAAAGCCGGCCTGACGGCAAACGCCTTTATCCGAAGCGGCCGGTGACGTAATCCTCGGTCAGCTTCTGACTGGGCGCGGTAAAAATCGTCTTGGTTTCGTCGAACTCGATGAGCTCGCCCAGCATCAAGAAGGCGGTGTAGTCCGACACCCGGGCCGCCTGCTGCATGTTGTGGGTGACGATGACCACGGTGTAGGACTTTTTCAGGCGGGCGATCAGGTCTTCGATTTTTGCCGTGGCGATCGGATCGATGGCCGAGCAGGGCTCGTCGAAGAGAATGACCTCGGGTTCGACGGCCAGGGCCCGGGCGATGCACAGCCGCTGCTGCTGGCCGCCCGAGAGGGAGAAGGCGTTGTCTTTCAGCCGGTCCTTGACCTCGTCCCAGAGCGCGGCCTCACGGAGGCTTTTCTCGACGACTTCTTCGAGATGCTCCCGCGATCCGGCCATCCCGTTGATCCGGAGCCCGTAGGCGATGTTATCGAAGATGGATTTGGGGAAGGGATTGGGCTTCTGAAAGACCATCCCGATCCGCTTGCGGAGCTCGACGACATCGATTTTAGGGCCGAGGATGCTCGTCCCATCGATCAGGATATCGCCGGCGACCCGGGTTCCGGGGACGACATCGTTCATCCGGTTGAGCGTCCTGATGAACGTGGATTTCCCGCAACCGGACGGTCCGATGATGGCCGTGACTTTTTTTTCATTGACAGGAAATGTTGAGGCTCTTCAGGGCCTGTTTGGGGCCATAGAAGAAGTTGAGGTCTTTCGCTTCGATTTTTGGCTTGGTGCTCATGTCAGTATCTCGTGTGGCGGCGGCGGAGCCGGTAGCGGAGGATGACGGCCCCCAGGTTGAGGCCGAGGACGAGGACAATCAGGACCAGGGCCGTCCCGTAGGCCAGGGGGCGGACCTTGGCGATATCGTGATGTTGAGTGGCCATGATGTAGAGGTGGTAGGGAAGGGCCATGAATTGGTCCTTGATCGATTGGGGGAGGATCGGCAGGGCGAAGGCCGCGCCGGTGAACATGATCGGAGCGGTTTCTCCGGCCGCCCGAGCCAGTCCGAGGACGGTTCCGGTCAGCATCCCCGGCAGGGCGTAAGGCAGGACGTTTGTCCGGATCGACTGCCATTTGGATGCCCCCAGGGCGAGGGCTCCCTCCCGGAAGGAATTCGGGACGGTTTTCAGCGCTTCCTCCGAGGCGGTGATTGTCCAGGGGAGGGTCAGAAGCCCCAGCGTCAAACCGGCCGAGAGGATGGAGGTCCCGAATTTGAAGATGTTGACGAAGAGAATGACGCCGAACAGCCCGTAGACGATCGACGGCACGCCCGAGAGGTTCCGGATCGAGAGCCGGATGAGACGCGTCAGCCGGTTTTTCGGGGCGTATTCGTTCAAATAGATGGCCGCGCCCATGCCCAGGGGCACGGCCAGGACGGCCGTGATCAAGGTCACGAGAAGCGTGCCGTAAATGGCCGGAAAAATTCCGCCCTCGGTCATCCCCCGCCGGGGCGGCTTGGAGAGGAATTCCCAGGTGATCGACCCGGCGCCCTTGGTTCCGATGTCGGCCAGGATGAAGACGATGACGAGCAGAACGAGTCCCAGGGCGACCCGCAGCCCGAAAAAGCCCAGGGCCTGGGCGACGGCCTTTTTTGCTTGAAGACGGGCGTTCATTGCTCGCGCTCCTGATATTTGCGGAGGACGACATCGGCCGCCAGGTTGACCAGGAAGGTCAGGATGAAAAGAACCAGGCCGACGGCAAAGAGGGCATAGTAATGGGTGGTGAAGTAGGGCACCTCGCCCAGCTCGATGGCCACGTTGGAGGTCATCGTGCGGACCGAGTCGAACAGGCCGTGGGGGAAGGCCCGGGCGTTGCCGGTGGCCATGAGCACGGTCATGGTTTCGCCGATGGCCCGGCCCATCCCCAGCATGACCGCGGCGATGATGCCGGACAGGGCGGCCGGGAATTTCACCCGGAGGAGCGTCTGCCAGCGCGAGCCGCCGAGAGCCAGGGACCCTTCGCCGTAGGACCGGGGAACGGCGGACAGCGAGTCCTCGGAGATGCTGATGATCGTCGGAAGCGACATGATCGCCAGTAAGATGCTCCCGTTCAGGGCGTTGAGGCCGTGGCTTTGCCCGGTCAGCTTGCTCAAACCCGGGCTGAGGATGACGATGCCCAAAAATCCGATCACGACCGAGGGGATCCCGGCCAGGATTTCGACGACGGGTTTGACGATCTCGCGGACCCGCCAATGGGCGACGTCGGAGAGGTAGGCGGCCACGGCCAGGCCGATCGGGACGGCGAGCAGCATGGCCGCAAGCGTCACGAGGAACGTGCTGAAGATCTGGGTCAGGATGCCGTAGCTGGCCTTGATCGGGGAGGTCGGGTCCCAGAGGGTGCCGAAGAGAAATTCCTTCAGGTTGATTTCCCGGAAGGCCGGGAACGCCGACGACACGAGGAGGACGAAGATGCCGACGAGGACGATCACGGCGAGGATGCCGTTGAGGAAGAAGAACGCCCGGACGGCCTTTTCCTTGAGGTTTCGCAGCTCACGTTTGGTCATCATCAACCCCTTTCGGGATTCATAGCGAGGTTCGCAGCCGGAAGAAGTTTGGAGAGGCGCCCCGTCGGGCGCCCCTCCGAGGTCCGGGCCGGGGACGTTAGCCCCGACCCGCGCCTCCTTATGGCTGCGAACCTCACTTGAGGTTCTTCGCGTTTTGTTCCTGAAGCTTCCCGCCGACGGTGTAAAATCCCTCCCGCTCGACGATTTTCTGGCCTTCCGGCCCGATCGCGAATTGGAGGAAGGCTGAGGCGACGGCCTTGGGCGTTCCGTTGGTCGCCATCCAGAGAGGCCGGGAGATCGGGTAGCTGCCGGAGTCGACGGCCTGCTTGTCCAGCGGCGAATAGGCGGTCCCGTTGACGGTCTTGTTGATGTCGAGGATCTTCAGGCCTTTCAGGGCTTTTCCGGTCGCCTTGTCGACGACGTAGCCGACGCCGACGTAGCCGATCGCGCCCTCATCGGCCAGGACGCCTTCGATGATCTGGGCGTTGCCGTTCATTTCCTTCATATCGGTCGAGTAGGGCTTGTTGCCCATGACGTGCTCCATCAGAAAAGTGTAGGTGCCGGAGTTGGACTGCCGGCCGTAGAGGGAGATCTTCATCTCCGGCCGCCGACGCCTTTCCAATTCTTGACTTCGCCCCGATAGATCGCCCCGACCTGCTCCATGGTCAGCTTGGCCAGGGGATTTTTTTCGTTGACGATGATGCTCAATCCGTCGATGGCCACGGCGAAGAGCCGGGGCTTGACGCCTTTTTCAAAGGCCAGGTCGAGCTCCTTGGCTTTCCAGTCGCGGGAGCTGTTGGCGATGTCGCAGGTCCCGTTGATCAGGCCGGTGATGCCCGTCCCGGAGCCGCCGCCGAGGACGGCGATCGGCATTTTCGGATTTTTGGCCATGAATTCTTCGGCCAGGATCTGGGCGAGGTTGACCATCGTGTCCGAGCCCTTGACCTGGAGCATCTTGGTCTGGGCGGAGAGGAGGATGGGGGTGAAGACGACGGCCAGGGCGAACCCGGCCAGCACCAGCCATTTGATGACTCTTTCGTTCATCGGTTATCTCCTTGTGTAATGAATTTCAGAAGCTGAGGAAGAGGGTCAGGTTGAAGATCGACGTCGCCCTTCCGGGCGTCGTTGTAGTCGTAGATCCAGACGTTGGGCTGGATCTTCCAGCTGGCGTGCATCGGCGTCCAGTCGAAGCCGGCGATGATCAGACCGATCTCGTCGTCGGCCTTGGTATCGTTGGGCTCGTACCGGTCATAACGGGCGAAGACGGCCAGCTTGTCCGGCTTGATCTTGTATGTCCCGAAAACCGACCAGCCGGAGGGTTTGTATTGGGTTCCGTTGGAGTTGAGCAAGGCGTCGCTGTCGTAGGAGAACCATTCGAAGGAGACGTTCAGGTTTTGGACCATATCGAAGAGGACGTCGACCTTGGTCGTCATCGCCTTCCGGTCGTCCGTCTGCTTCTCGTAGTCGAGGTAGCCGATGATGTTCAGCCCGGCCACCGGAACGAGCTGGAGATAGCCGCTGAACTTCTTGAACTTGTCGGTCTCGGCATGGGAGTAGTGGGCGCCGTTGTGGACCCCGGCGCCGAACCGCAGCTGCCGGAAAAGGGTGCCTTTCCAGGTGAGGCCGAGGTCGGCCGAGGTGGCGTCGACTTCGACTCCCGTGATGTCCTTGTAGCCGTCAAGGAGCGTCTTGGCCACCGAGCGGTAGCCCCAGCGGTCCTCGGCCAGCTTGAAAGCCAGGGTCTCGATCATCCCGACGTTGACCTTGGACTGGAGGAAATCGTTGCTCCATTCGAGGTAGATATGCTTGACGAACGGACGGAGCTTGTCGTCTTTCTTCGTCGTCTGTTTGGCGAAATCGACCGAGGTGAGGTTGGCCGTGTTGTCGGCGTCGTACCGGAAGCGGAACTTCAGGTAGTCGTTGATCTTGTTTTCATAGGTGAAGTAAGCCCGGCGGAAGTGGAACTTGTTGGTCAGGGCGTTGGAGGTCAGGTAGCCGTCGGTCGTGATGAACGTCGTGTAATCGAAATAGACCGTCGTACTGAAGGTCTGGGGCGGCGGCGTTTGCCCGAACGCCGCGGCCATCGCCGCCAGGGTGACCAGCAGAATCGGAAGGAATCGTTTCACCAGATGCATGTCTCTCATGTCTCCTTGTTGAGTTTTCATCGTCAACAGGGTAAATCCGGCCGGTGAAGAATGTGTGAAGAGGAGGAGAAATGATGGTGAAATTCTTGTGATTTTCCGGCAAAATACCGGTATACTCACCGTCTCATGGCCACCGGCCGAACCGTTTCCCTCCGGAGGAAATCCTGAATGCGCTTTCGTTCTGTCCTTGAAATCCGTCTTGATCCTGGCTGTCTTCCTGCTGATCCCGGTCCTGTCCGCCTCGAGCGGCCCGGCCCCGGCGGCCAAAAAGCCGCTGAGCTACGACGCCTACGACGGCTGGCGGTCGATCCAGGGAACCCAGCTCTCCCGGGACGGCCGATGGCTTGTCTATGCCCTGGTTCCCCAGGACGGGGACGGAGAGCTCGTCGCCCTGGATCTTCAGTCGAACCGGGAGTTCCGGGCTCCCCGCGGCCGCCAACAGGTCGTCACGGCTGACGGGAAATTCGTCGTGTTTACGGTTTCGCCGGTCAAGGCCGAGGTCGACAAGGCGAAAAAGGATAAGAAGAAACCCGAGGAGCAGCCGAAAAACGCCCTGGGGATCATGGACCTGGCCACGGGCCAGGTGACGACGATCGAGCGGGTTAAGAGCTTCAAGGTCCCCGAAGAATCGGGGGCCAATGTCGCCTATCTCCTCGAGGCCCCGCTCCCGAAGCCAGGGGAGAAGAAGGACGAGCCGAAAAAAGAGGAAGCCAAGCCCGAAGCGAAGCCCGAGGCCAAGCCTGAACCCGGCAAGGAAGCCCCGAAAGCCGATGAGCCGAAAAAGCCGGAAAAGAAAAAAGATCCCGGGACCGAGCTCGTCGTTCGGGCGCTGGCTACGGGCCAGGAGACCCGGATTCCCGATGTCGTCGACTATGTCTGGAATAAGCCGGGGACGTGGCTGGCCTGCGGCGTCTCATCCAAAACCCCCGCAAACGATGGTGTTGTCGCTTGGGACCAAGCCAAGGGAGGGCAGGTTTACCTGACCCGGGGTCTCGGCAATTATAAGAACCTGACCTTCGATGAGAAAGGCGCCCAGCTGGCCTTCACCAGCGACCGGGACGATTATGCCGCGGAAAAATCCGCCTCCAAGCTCTATCATTGGGCCGCGGGCGCGGCCGAGGCGGCCGAGATCGTTCCGGCCGCGGCCGGGGGATTCCCGGCGGGGATGGCCGTCAGCGAAAACGGCCGGGTCCAGTTCTCCAAGGACGGCGGGAGGCTATTCTTCGGGATCGCCGAGACGCCCAAACCCGAACCCAAGGACGCGCCCGAGCCGGTCAAAGTCGATATCTGGAACTGGAAAGATCCCTACCTTCAGCCGATGCAAAAAGTCCAGGCCGAACAGGACAGAAAGCAAACCCTGATGGCGGTCATGCACCTGGGCCCGAAGGAGAAAAAGTTTGTCCAGCTGGCTACGGCTGACGTTCCGGACATCACTCTTTCGGAGGAAGCCAAGGTCGCGGTCGGTTCTTCGGATTTGGCTTATCGACAGATGGTCTCCTGGGACCAAGGCTATTCCGATATCTACCTCATCGACGTCTTGACCGGCGCCCGGAAGAAAGTCCTCGAAAAAGCGCCCAACGGCGCCCGTCTATCGCCCGGCGGGGCCTGGCTCTTCCATTTCAACGACGCCGATAAGGCCTGGTATCCTACCGGATCGCCGACGGCAAGACGTTCAACCTGACGGGGAAGCTCGGTGTGAGGTTCGAAGACGAGGAGTGGGATTCGCCGTCCGAGCCGGGGCCCTATGGCAACGCCGGCTGGACCGAGGGCGACAAAGCCTTTCTCGTTTACGACCGCTACGACATCTGGGAAATCGCCCCGGACGGGCCGAAGGCCCGGATGCTGACCAACGGCCTGGGACGGAAGGAAGAGATCGTCTTCCGCTACTCCCGTCTGGAACCGGACGAAAGCCGTTCATCCCGGCCGGGCCTCTCGTTCTCGCGGCAACCAACGACGTCACCAAGGCCTCGGGCGCATTATCGCGTCGATCCGGCCAAAACAGCGGCCGACCCGGTCAAGGTCGTCATGCTGGACAAGCAGTTCGGCGGCCTGCAGAAGGCCAAGAACGCCGAAGTCTATGTCCACACGGAGCAGCGCTTCGAGGAGTTCCCCGACCTGTGGGTCAGCGGGCCCGATTTCACGGCCGCCCGCAAGGTCAGCAGCGCCAATCCCCAGCAGGCCGAATACAACTGGGGCCGGGCGGAGCTGATCGATTACACGAATGCCGACGGGGTGAAGCTCCCGGCCATCCTGATCAAGCCCGGAGGACTTCGACCCCTCGAAAAAATATCCCCTGATGGTTTACATCTACGAGACGCTGGCCTCCGGCCTCCATCGCTATTACGCCCCCTCGCCGGGGACCAGCATCAACAACAGCCGTTACGTCAGCAACGGCTATGTCGTCCTGCATGCCCGACATCATCTACGAGATCGGCTATCCCGGCCCGAGCGCCATGACGCTGCGTCTTTCCCGCGGTCAATAAGGTCCTGGACATGGGCTTCATCGACCCGAAGCGGATCGGCATCCAGGGCCACAGCTGGGGCGGATACCAGATCACCTACCTGATCACCCAGACGGACATTTCGCCGCCGTTCAGGCCGGCGCTTCGGTCTCGAACATGACCAGCGCTTACGGCGGCATCCGCTGGGGGACGGGCATGTCCCGGGCCTTCCAGTACGAAAAGACCCAGAGCCGCATCGGCGCGCCGCTCTGGACGCGGTCCCTGCAGTATCATCGAAAATTCGCCCCTCTTCTGGGCCGACCGGGTCCATACGCCTTATCTGTCGATCCACAACGACGACGATGACGCCGTTCCCTGGTACCAGGGCATCGAGTTTTTCTCCGCTCTTCGCCGCCTGGGCAAGGAAGCCTATATGTTCACTTATAACGGCGAAAAACACGGCCTCCGCGACCGGGAGAACCAGAAGCACTGGACCGTCCACCAGGACGAGTTCTTCGACCATTTCCTCCTGGGCAAACCCCGCCCGGAATGGATGGAAAAGGGCGTGCCTTACCTGGAACGGGGCAAGCGCGACGTGACCCCGCTTTACAAGGGGAAAAAAGCGGAGGAAGGGAAAAAATAATTCTCCCGGCTTCGCGCCGGCCCGCGCTCTTCGGCTCAGGCGTTGAAAACGACCGAGCAGCGCGTGCCCTTGTCCCGTTCGACAGAAAGGCTTCCGCCCAGCTGCTCGCTGAGCATTTTCACGAGAGTCAGGCCGAAACCTTTTGACTCCATGATGTCGAACCCATCCGGGAGGCCGACCCCGTCGTCTTGCACGACAAGGGTCGCTTCGCTTCCTTCCCGAGTCAGGGCCAGCCGGACCGTTCCGCTTTCTTTACCGAGGAAGGCGTATTTCATGAGATTGGTCAGCAGCTCATTGATGATGATCCCGAGGGGAAACAGCCGCTTCGGATCGAGAGGAAAATCGGCGATATTCGTCTCGATCTTGATTCTGGCTTGGTCGGGAAAAAGCGAGATCACAGCCGCGACCAGGCTTTCGGTGTAGCTTTTCACCGAGACATCCTTGAAGTCTTCGCTGATGAGGAGCTTGTCATAAAGAATGCGCATGCTGTTGACCCGGCTGGCGGCGTCCTGGAGCACGGCGAGGGGTTTGGGGTCGGAAACGGATTTCATCTGCAGGGCGATCAGGCTGCCGATCGAGGCGATGTTGTTTTTGATGCGGTGATGGACTTCCTTGAGCAGCGTGTTTTTTTCCTCCAGCTGCCGTTTCACTTCTTCCTGCGCCCGCACATATTCCACGGCCAGGGCCACCTGCCCGGCAATCGAGACGAAGAGATCCAGGTCGCGTTGGGTGTAGCGGTCCTTTCGGTCGTAATCCTGGACCACCATGACGCCGACGGTTTGATCGGCCGTCTTCAGCGGCACGCCCATCCATGAGGGCGACGGAACTCCCACTTGCTCCACCTCCCCTTGGGCGATCAGCTCTTGGAAGAGCCTTCCGGGAGAATAAAAACGGCCGGGCCGTCCGGAAGACATACTTGCTGATGCTCTTTTCAAGCTTGGAGGGAGGGAAGTAGGCGTCGAATCTGTCCACATTGTAGGCTTCTTCAAACAGGCCGGTGGCCTTGTTGTAAAGGGCGACGAAAAAGTTTTCGGCGAAAACCGCCTTGGAGATCGAGGCGTGAACCTGCCCCAGGAATTCGCGGAGATTCCGGGTCGCCATGAGGCTCAGGGTGATCTCCTGCAGGATCAGACGTTCCGTCTCCATCCGCATGTTTTCCGTGACATCGCGGATGGTCATGCTCGTCCTGTCGTTTCCGTCCTTGTCCCGGAAGACAACCGAAGACACTTCGCCTGGGAACCGCTCACCTCCCTTTCTGATAATAGGTCAGCGGGCCATGGGAGCTTTCCTGTCCGGGCTCGACTCTTCGAGCGCGGCGGCCTGCTGTGGGTCGGACGTGTCGACCAACAGGTTGCGCCCGCCGCGGATCATTTCTTCGGCGGTCCATCCGAAGAGAAGGCAGGCGGAAGCGTTGACCGCGAAAATGGCGCCGTCCGGCGACGTCAAGAGAACGGCATCGGGAGAAGCGTCGAAAACCGCGTGGTAACGCTCCTCGCTTTCGCGGAGGGCTTCCTCTCTCAGCTTGCGCTCGGTGACGTCCTGGATGATCCCGTGCCAAAGGGTGCCGCCGTCGGGCAGCCTCTCGGGGTGGGCTTGGGACCACCGCCAGCGCAATCCCTGCCGCGGCAGGATGACCCGGAAATCGCAATAGAACGTGTTCAGGGTCCTGGCCGATTCGGAGATGGCCTCGGCCACCCGATCATGGTCCTCGGGATGCAGGCGTCCGAAGACCACGGAGGCGTCCTCGCAGACCTCTTCCGGGGTCACTTCATAAATCTCATTCATGCCCGGGGCTGGCGTAGGGAAACGCCGAACGGCCGTCCGGGTCCAGCCGGTACTGGTAGATGACGCCCGGGACCAGGCGGGCAAGCTCGGTGAGCAGGTCGAGGTTCTCGCCGCGTGGAAGCGTTCTCTTCCCATCACTTTGTATGGACCGCTCCACCTTGCGACAGGGACTTCGCCGCCGGCCGATATTTGTATGATA
>CAWANZ010000010.1:0-23410 GCA_963783665.1 Candidatus Aminicenantota bacterium
CTCAGGCGTTGAAAACGACCGAGCAGCGCGTGCCCTTGTCCCGTTCGACAGAAAAGCTTCCGCCCAGCTGCTCGCTGAGCATTTTCACGAGAGTCAGGCCGAACCCTTTTGACTCCATGATGTCGAATCCATCCGGGAGACCGACCCCGTCGTCTTGCACGACGAGGGTCGCTTCGCTTCCTTCCCGGGTCAGGGCCAGCCGGACCGTTCCGCTTTCTCTACCGACGAAGGCGTATTTCATGAGATTGGTCAGCAGCTCATTGATGATGATCCCGAGGGGAAACAACCGCTTCGGATCGAGAGGAAAATCGGCGATATTCGTCTCGATCTTGATTCTGGCTTGGTCGGAAAACAGGGAGGTCACAGCCGCGACCAGGCTTTCGGTGTAGCTTTTCACCGAGACATCCTTGAAGTCTTCGCTGATGAGGAGCTTGTCATAAAGAATGCGCATGCTGTTGACCCGGCTGGCGGCGTCCTGGAGCACGGCGAGGGGTTTGGGGTCGGAAACGGATTTCATCTGCAGGGCGATCAGGCTGCCGATCGAGGCGATGTTGTTTTTAATGCGGTGATGGACTTCCTTGAGCAGCGTGTTTTTTTCCTCCAGCTGCCGTTTCACTTCTTCCTGAGCCCGCACATATTCCACGGCCAGGGCCACCTGCCCGGCAATCGAGACGAAGAGATCCAAGTCGCGTTGGGTGTAGCGGTCCTTTCGGTCGTAATCCTGGACCACCATGACGCCGACGGTTTGATCGGCCGTCTTCAGCGGCACGCCCATCCATGAGGGCGACGGAACTCCCACTTGCTCCACCTCCCCTTGGGCGATCAGCTCTTGGAAGAGCCTTCGGGAGAATCAAAAACGGCCGGGCCGTCCGGAAGACATACTTGCTGATGCTCTTTTCAAGCTTGGAGGGAGGGAAGTAGGCGTCGAATCTGTCCACATTGTAGGCCTCTTCAAACAGGCCGGTGGCCTTGTTGTAAAGGGCGACGAAAAAGTTTTCGGCGAAAACCACCTGGAGATCGAGGCGTGAACCTGCCCAGGAATTCGCGGAGATTCCGGGTCGCCATGAGGCTCAGGGTGATCTCCTGCAGGATCAGACGTTCCGTCTCCATCCGCATGTTTTCCGTGACATCGCGGATGGTCATGCTCGTCCTGGCGTTTCCGTCCTTGTCCCGGAAGACGACCGAAGTCACTTCTCCTGGGAACCGCTCACCTCCCTTTCGGTAATACGTCAGCAAGCCATGGGACTTTCCTGTCCGGGTCAGCTCTTCGAGCGCGGCGACCTGCTGTGGATCGGAGGGGTCGACCAACAGGTTCCGCCCGCCGCGGATGATCTTCCTCCCCGGTCCATCCGAAGAGGCGACAGGCGGAGGCGTTCACGGCGATAATGGCTCCGTCCGGGGCGGTGAGAAGAACGGCGTCGGGAGACGCGTCGAAAACCGGCGTGGTAACGCTCCTCGCTTTCGCGGAGAGCTTCCTCTCTCAGCTTGCGCTCGGTGACGTCCTGGATGATCCCGTGCCAAAGGGTGCCGCCGTCGGGCAGCCTCTCGGGGTGGGCCTGGGACCACCGCCAGCGCAATCCCTGCCGCGGCAGGATGACCCGGAAATCGCAATAGAACGTGTTCAGCGTCCTGGCCGATTCGGAGATGGTCTCGGCCACCCGATCATGGTCCTCGGGATGCAGGCGTCCGAAGACCACGGAGGCGTCCTCGCGAACCTCTTCCGGCGTCACCTCGTAAATCTCACTCATTCCGGGACTGGCGTAGGGAAAGGCCGAACGGCCGTCCGGGTCCAGCCGGTACTGATAGATCACCCCCGGGACCAGGCGGGCGAGCTTGGTGAGGAGGTCGAGGCTCTCGCCGCGTGGAAGCGTTCTCTTCCCATCACTTTGCATGGACTGCTCCACCTTGCGATAGGGACTTCGCCGCCGGCCGATATTTGTATGATAGTCCAATAGGAGGCCGCGTTCGAAACCGATCGGCCTGGACGCCGGCGATGGTTTTGCCGGGATGGTTATTCCGGTTTTTCGCCCGGGGGGCTTCGGGGCGCGATTGCCCGAAGGCGTTCGATCAGCCGCTGGTATGTCCTGAGGTTGTGGAGAGTGGCCAGCCGGAGGGCGAGGCCGTCGGCAATGTCGAAAAGATGGAAGAGATAGCTGCGCGAATAGCGGGCGCAGGCCGGACAATCGCAATGCCGGCTGATCGGCGAAAAATCCCTGGCATCCTTTTCCCGCGAAGGTAGAGATATTCGTAGCTTTCCGGATCCTTCAGTTGGAGGGACAGGCTTTCCGGATCCTCCCGGAACGCATAGAGCCGTTTGTGCCGGGCGTCCCGGGTGGGAAGGGTGCAATCGAACATTCCCAGCCCATGTCCCAAAGAGCGGCGATATCCCAGGGCCGGCCGAATCCGAGGGCGAAGCCGATTTTATCCCGGGGGACAAGGTCGGCGACAAAAGCGGACAGCTCGAGGTTGATCCGGCCGTTTTCGACGATATAGCCGCCGAAGCCGTAACCGTCAAAGCCCAGCTCGATCAGCTCCGCCGCGCTTCGCTTTCGGGCCTCGCGGTCGAATCCCCCCTGGATCACGGCCAGGAGAAGGGGCCGTTGACCGCCGCTTCGGACCGCTCCTCGAGGGCCCGGTCGAACGCTTCCTTGCTTTTGCGGGCCCAGAGGGTGGTCCGCTCCACGCTTTCCCGGAGGCGCCGCTCTCCGGCCTCAGGATCGGTAAAATCGTCGAGGCAGATGAGCACATCCGAGCCGATGTCGAACTGGGCCCGGATCGAGATCTCCGGAGTGAAGAGCTTGTTCTTGCCGCCGCCGATTCGAAAGACCACGCCGGCATCGGTGATTTTCCCCTGTGCGCCGGCCCGGTGGATCAGGGAAAAACATTGCCAGCCGCCGCTGTCGGAGACCACCAGCCCGTCAAATCCCATCAGCGCCTTGAGGCCGCCGGCGCTTTTCAGGACGTCCGTCCCGGGCGTGCTCAGGAGGTGGTAGGTGTTGACGACGACGGCTTCCGTCCCGACCGTCCGGAGATCGTCCGAATCCAGATTCCGGACGACGCCCATGGTCCCGTCGGGAAGAAACAGCGGGAGCCGGACATTGCGGTTTGCGAGGCGAATCGGTCCTGGGCTCTTCATTTCAACCAGAAAAAAATTCTTTCGTATTTCCGGAGTAAAGTCAAGACAATTGGCGGCCGGATGTCGTATACTGAGGCCAAGGGGAATCTCTTTCGTGGAGATGGCCGATGACGAATGAAAAAAGAAATTCTCCGAGAGACACGCGCCTGACGGAGGTGACGTTCGAACACGACGGGCTCTCCTTCGGAGGGAGACTCAGCGACCTTTCGGCGGGCGGTTTTTATGTCGACACGGTCAACCCGCTGCCCGACGGGACGACGATCACGTTTCGCTTCGCGCTCCCGGGCCTGGGCCAGGAAGAGGCGGTCGTCGGCGAGGGAATCGTCGCTTGGCAGAAACCGTTAATGGGAATGGGCGTCCGCTTTACCTGGCTCTCCGACGAAGACAAAGAAAAATTGATCCGCTATATCCGGGAAGGACGATGACGCTCCGGCCGCTCCGCCGGCTCGGGCGATCGGATCTGAATGTTTCTCCGGTCGGGCTGGGATGCTGGCAATTCAGCCAGCGCCGCGGTTTGAACAAGTATTGGCCGAAGCTCTCTCCGGCCGAAATCGAAGGCATCATCGCCGCCTCGCTCGACGGGGGCGTCAACTGGTTCGATACGGCCGAGGCTTACGGCGGCGGTGAATCGGAGAAGGAGCTGTCCCGGGTTCTCCAGAAAGCGGGCCGCAAGCCCGGCGAGCTGATCATCGCGACGAAGTGGATGCCCGTCCTCCGGACCGCGGCCAACATTTCCCGGACGATCGACGCGCGCCTGGTCTGTCTTGCCCCGTATCCGATCGACCTTTACCAGATCCATAATCCGGCTTCGTTTTCTTCGACCCGGGCCCAGATGGAGGCCATGGCCGGGCTGGTCGCCTCGGGCAAAATCCGGAATATCGGGGTGTCGAACTTCGGGGCGGCGCGGATGCGGGAGGCCCATCGGATTTTAGCCGACAAAGGCCTGCCGCTCGCGGCCAATCAGGTTTTGTACAGTCTTATCGACCGAAAAATCGAGAAAAACGGCGTCCTCGACGCGGCCCGCGAGCTCGGGATTTCCATTATCGCCTATTCGCCTCTTGCCCAGGGTGTGCTGAGCGGTCGGTTCCATGACGATCCGGCCCGGCTCAAGGACATTTCCGGGCCGAGGAAGTACCGCGGCTTCTACCGCCGCAAGGCATTGGAAAACACCCGGCCGGTTATCGAGGCCCTGAAGGAGATCGGAGACCGCCATCACGCGATGCCGGCCCAGGTCGCCCTCAACTGGCTGTTCAGCTTCCATGGAGATATGGTCGTCGTCATTCCGGGCGCGACGAAAATCGCCCAGGCGGTGTCCAACGTCGGGGCTATGGCGTTTGTCTTGACCCGGGACGAGCTCGACCACCTGGACAGGGTCTCGCGCTCCACTTAACTTCTCTTGACAAGAAACCTTCCGGCCGCTTATATAGAAGTCAGAGACTGAAAGGAGGACTCCATGAAAAAAGGGTATGCGCTCCGCTTTGCCGGATTGGCCCTTGCCGTCCTCGTCGCCGTTTCCTGTTATCCCGTTCCCGTGGGCGGTCCGTCCGGCCCCTATGCTCCGGGCTATTCGGGCCGTTGGGTTCGGCTCGGCACCCGGGATGTTAATTTCGGCGTCGACCGGGATTCCATCGTGATCTCCCGTTCGCGGGGCCCGATGCGCCAATTGATGGTCAAGGCCCGGACAAGCCCGGTGGAAGTCTACGACATCCGGGTCATCTTCACCAACGGGACGTCCTATGACGCCGCCGACCGCCAGCGCCTGAATACGGGATCGGACATGGTTTATATCGACATTCCCGGGGTCGCCCGAAGCGTTCGAGAAGTGATCTTCAAGTACCGCAAGCTGGTCCCGACTTCTCGGCGGGCGATCATCGAGCTTTACGGGAGGTAAAACGAGGGTTTTGCTCCCGGAATAGCGCTTGGTCTGACCGATCCCGGGTTATTTTTGAAAATTTCTTCGATTGGTTATATAGTACCGGCCATGCCGACGGATAAGGGCCGGGAGGGAAAGGAAATCCCGGAGAGGGAGGATCGTCTTCCCGAGAGGACATCCCGGCGGATACCTGTCCCTGTTTCAGGACAGAAGGACTTGGGCGTTTCCCCGATAAAAGATGGCACGAGGCTTGCTGCTGTATATGACGTTGAATTTTAACAGGGGAGAGGAACGATGAATAAACGAAAAGGATTTGGTCCGGCTTTAGCTGCGTTTTTCTTGTTGGTCGGGGTGGCGGCGATGCCGGCCTCCCAGGATGTTCCGCAGAAACCCATCAAGGTCGAAGTCAACGTCACGACCAAGCTGATCCAGGTCGCGGTGACGGACAGAAAGGGGAATCCGATCCTTGACCTGACGCCGGCCGATTTCGAAGTCCGGGATGGCGGAAAGGTCGTCAAGATCGATTACCTCGAAAAGCACAACTACGGCGGCGGAGCGGAAGCGGCGGCCGTTACGGCTCCCTCGGCCCGGCCCTTGACCCGGAAATTCATCTTCGTCTTTGATTTTGCCTTCATGCTGCCGAACGGCATTGAAAAAAGCCAAGGAAGCCGCCCTCCAATTCATCGACACGGTCCTTCAGCCCGGGGACGAAGTCGGCCTGGTGTACTGCTCGACCGCCAAAAGCCTGTCGATCCTCGAATACATGACGACGGACCATAAAAAGGTCCGGGACATCGTCGAAAACTTCGGATTGAAGAAGCTCACCGGCCGGGCCGAGAGTCTGATGGATTTCTACCTGATCCAGAAAAACATCGAGTTCGCTGAGGCCATGGCCCGGGACAAGACGACGACCATCGCCGAGGATCCCTGGTTTGAGCATCTGCTCAAAACCCGGACATCCGACATCCCCTCGGACCAGAAGTCGGGCTACGTCGGCCAGATCATCAATTTTTCGGCTTCGATGAGGAACCTTGCCCGAACCCTCCGCCAGATTCCCGGAATCAAGAACGTCCTGTTCTTCTCCAACGGTATCGCCAAGCAGATCCTCTACGGCCGGGCGGCCGGGAATATCGTCGTCCAGGAGACCTACGGCGACGCCGATTCCATGGGCAAGTACCTCAGCCAGATGGACTCCAACATGCCCGAATCGGCCGCCCGGGACGCCTACACCGAGATGCTGGAGGAATTCGAGGCGGCCAACTGCCCGGTTTACTCCTTCAACACCGCCCCCATGTCCGGCGAAGGCTCGATCTCCGTCGACACCGATTCTTCGGTCAGCATGCGGGAAATGAACGGCGACGACTCCCTCAAGCAGTTTGCAGCCAACACGGGCGGCAAGTACTATCACAACTCGATGAACTACAAGGACGCCGTGGCCGACATGAAAAACGTGACCGGCGCCTATTACATTCTCGGGTACACGGTCGCTAATGTCGCCGACGGCGAATATCACAAGCTCAAGGTGAAGGTGAACCGGAAGGGCGTCGACGTTCAGGCCCAGCCCGGGTATTTTAATCCCAAACCCTACGCCGAGCTTTCGGAGTTCGAGAAGCTGCTTCAGCTGCTGGACGTCGCCCTGGCCGAGACGCCCCAGGCCACGGTGATCGACACCTTCCCCTTCACTCCCGTCCCTGTCCGCGGCGACGGCATCAATCTCTTTTCGGCCTTCGCGGCGCTGCCGGCCGATTCGCTCAGCGACTTCCTTAATCCCAGAACGGAAGCGGTGATCTTCCTGACGGACGACCAGAAAAACAACGTCGCCATCAAGCGGTTCTTCCTAAGCGACCTCCCGGCCGGCCGGGAAGGATTTTTCCTCCATCTCGCTCTGCCGCTGAAGCAGGCCGGAACCTATGATGCCCGCCTGATCCTCCGAAACACCCGGACGGGACGGACCGCTCTGGGCCAGGCCCGTTTCGACATCGCTGAGGCTTCAGGACCGTGGACGGACCCGCTGCTGCTGCTGGAAGAGGGCCGGAATCTGTACGGCCTCAGCCCGACGCCCGAGCTGTCGTTGGGCGCCTTCTATAATTTTGACCCGCAGAAATATTTTCCCCGGACGGGAGACGTTCCCCTGGGGACGCCGAAAATTCAGGCGGCCATCCGGGCCGGTAATACCGGCGACAAAGACGACATCAAGTTCAAAGCCTGGGTCCAACATTCGGGGAGCGACCCGCGAACGGATCTCGCTGTAACCGTTTTGGAACAAGTCATGATGGGCTCGACCCGGGTGGCCCGGCTGGAAATTTCCCTCGGCGACCTTCCCGCGGGAGCTTATACGATCTATGTGACTGCGGGAATTCCCGGCGGAGCGACGACGCCCCCGGCAATCTCCTCCTTTAATATCCGGTAGTCGGGGACAGGTCGAAGCCCTGTCCCCCAATAAGCGACAGTCTAAGAAAGCTTAGATTCGCTTAGCGTTCCGGGGACAGGACTCCTAGCGTATGGTCACGAGGATCGATTTTTTTGTCCCGGCTTCCCGGTCGACAATCACGAACCGATACTCGCCCGAAAAACCCGGCCCCGGCTGCCAGTATAGGATGCCGTCCCTGGCATCGATGGAAGCCCCGATGGGGAGCGGACGAAGCTCGCCGAGGACGATCTCATAGGCCGCGTATCGCCCGGCTTCCGAAGAGGCGGCGGCCTCCCGCCGAATCCGTCGGGCCCGGTCCTTCCGCTCTTCTCCGCTCTCGATCGAATCGCCCTGGTTCACGTAAACGGCAAGGCGTGAGACGGCCGGAATCTCGGTCCGGATCCAGCCATCGGCTTCGGGATAAGCGGCTTCGGCCGATGGATCGTCGGCAAACCCGCGTTTGAGGTAGACGGGAGCTTGCCCGTCCGGCCGGAGGAGGCCGGAATCGAAAACCGGCCGGCCCGAGCCGGAAACCGCGGCCGGGGCGGGGGATCCCCCCGCGTTTTGGATGGAGAAATACCGGCTCCCGATCCCGTCCACGTTGCTGCCGGTATCTACGGCGCTCCAGGCGATCGTATGAATCCCGTTGGCGTACGCCGCGGTGTCGAGGGTGAAGACGCCGACGGCTCCGTTGGAGTTGGCGTAGCCCGGGAAAAGCCCGGCGATGTCCGCTCGGTAGTTGTTATAGAGCGGATGCCCAAGCGGCAAACCGTCCACCCAGACCGTAATCGTCGAGCCGTCGATCGGGATCATATTGGGCTGAGGGGTCAGGACCCAGCCGAAGTTGAGATAGGCGGCCCCCGAAGCCGTTCCTCCCTGAGCGGGGGTATCGATCGCCCCGAAGGGCAGGACCGCGCTCGCGTTATCGACCGTGACGGCTCGGCTTCCGAGAAGGACTTCCCGGCCGTACAGGTTGACGGCGTAGGCTAAAAGCGAATATGACCCGTCGCCGGAGGGGAGCATGTTGGTCAGCAGCATGTATCCCCAGCCGGCTTTGCTGTTTTGGGGATGGGAGGGATAAGCGGCCTCAACATCCGGCCGGGCTCCTTCCACGATCACGGCGTCCCCCAGAAATGTCCGGTTGGATAAGCTCGTTCCCCGGTAGATTTTAACCGATTGCAGGCCGACGTTGTCCAGGGCCCAACCCGAGACCGGGATCGAGGACCGAATCACGGCTCCCGCGGCCGGTGTGTCGAACGACCCGAACGGCGAACCGCTTGTGCCGTAGGAATAAACGGTGTAATAGACGAGCGATATCCCGGGAAGGGGTCGCCGCGCCCGTATCGGTGACCGTGATTGTCCCTGTGTAGGTTCCGGGGGGTATGGCGCTGTCCGTGACTTCGATCGTCAGGATCCCGTCGCCGGTACCGCTCCCGGGCGTCACCGACAACCGCGAATCCGAGGCCGTCGCCGTCCAATTCAACGTTCCCGGGCCGAGGTTCGAGACATAGACGGTTTCCGAGGGTGTCGGCGCCCGGGACTGCTCCGCCCCGAAATTCAGCCTCGTCCGCGATAGGCCGATGACCGGCGCGGTCAGGGCGATCGAGAAAACGGCGTCGCTCGCGTCCGCCGGCGTTCCGGTCACCGCTTCGCTCACCCGGACGAGGGACGCGGTCGAATCGACCGTCGGTAAAGTCCAGGAATATGACCCCGTGTTGGTTATCGAATCCGCGATCGTCGTCCAACCGGCCCCGTTATCCGTCGAGTATTCGACCTTGACGTCGGCGACCGTTCCGGTCGTCGTCCAGGTGATGTCATGCGTCGATCCGCCGGCCCAGGTCTCCCCGCCGTTGGGGGAGGTCAGGGCAAGGCTCGCCCCGGAGCCGGAGTCGTCCCAGCCGGCCAGCCGGGCCAAAAGCCACCACAGGGCCCGGCCCTTCAGGACACAGTTGAGGCACTCGGAATGGGCACAGCTCCCGCAGGAGTTCACAATCTGGGCGAGAACGCTTCCCGGATTGGCCGCGAGCCACTGGGTCGCCCAGTTCCCGCCGCTGTAATTGCAGGCGTCGGTGGCCCCGAGGTTGAGAAAGTAAGCCCCATCAGGATTATAGCTTTCGATGTCGGCGAAATCGAAAAGGACCTTGTTGTTATCCCGGCAGAACGTCCGGATCTGTTCGTTCCTCTGGTTGAGGTTTCCGGCCACGCCCGAGCCGTCCAGATGGCCGGTCATATAGACGAAGGTCACTCCCGGAAAATCGGCCTCAAGCTGATTCATCAGGCCGAGGTAGGTTTGGATATTGTTGGCCGTAGCGCTGGAAACCTGCCCGCACCAGGACCACATCACGACGTTGCGGTTGCAGCCTCCGGCCCGGTTAAGCAGGTTTCGGGTCGCCGCTTCCCAAGCGGTGAAGTCGGGAGCGCCAAGGTCGCTGGCCCCGGAGATGCCGTAGTCGTTGAGGAACCGATCGGCGACATATCCGCTCGTGGAGTAGGTGTAATCGTAAGGCGATCCGAGGGCGCTGCTGATGGCCGCCAGGCCGGTCGGGAGCTGGCTGCCGTGAGACGTATGCTGGTAAGCGATCCTCAAGTTTGCTTTGGCTTGATTGATCCAGGCGGCCGGGACTTGAGACAGGTCGGTATGCCGGTGGTCGATGATGATCGCCCCCCACGAGGTCCGGGGCGATACGGCGATCCAAACGGCGACGATCAGAAAACTGATGAGAAGCCGGGAAACAACTCTTTTCGCGTTCATAAAGGATAGGATAAAGAGAATCGAAAGCAAATGCAAAGCGGAAGGGGACGAGCGGGCGGCCCGTCGGGGGATTGCCCGGAGCGATTTCGGCCGAAAGATGCCGGGGACAGGGCTAGCGACCTGTCCCGGGCTATTGCAGATCGTCAGGTATTCTTACCATCGCCACAAATAGCTGACCTTGAAGAAGAAGCCGCGCTTGGTCTCCAAGTACCGGTCGCTGCCGACGTAGTCATCGCCGTCCCACCGGACGCGCTCGAAGGCCGAGCCGTATCCGATATAGACGACCGTCCCCGGGATATAGGTGAATGAGGCCAGGGTATCGACCGTCCAGCGCTTGTAGTAGGTGTTGTATTCGGCGATGGCCCGGAGAAAGAAGTATTTATTGATCTGGAAGGTGTTATGGCTGCGGACGATGAGATAATCGTAAAGCTTCTCTTTGTCCGCCCGCCGGGTGAAGTCGGAATAGGTCAGGTCGACAAGAAAGGCGAATTGGTCGGTGGGTTGGAAGCCCACGCCCGCGCTGGCCCGGTTGCTGTCTCCCTGTTGCGGGTCGTCCGGGTCGTAGAGGATGGACCCCTGGCGCCGGTAGGAGGCGTTGAGGAAGAGTTGCTTGGTGATTTGGGAATTGAACCGAACCCCGGCGCCGCTTTTGCCGAAGCGGCGGGCTTCGTACACTTCGTTGGCCAGCATTCCTTCGAACCGGACCTGGGTTTGACCCGGGAGATAAAACCGGAGGGCGACGAGGTTGAAGGTTTCGAACATGTCGGAGGTCGTGTCATAGAGATGTTCCGACCAATAGAACGGTTCGATTCTCTGGATGAATCCGGACTTGGGGTAGAACATCAACATCCCGAAGGCCGCAAGCCGCCGCAAACCCGTCCGGGTGAGAAAGCCGGTATCGACCTGAAAATCGCGGGAGATATCCTGGTACCCGATATCTATGTAGGCCGTGCGCGTGGCCCAATTGTATCGCAGGCCCAGGGCATGGCCGGCGTCGGTCGGTCCGCCGTCCGGATTTTTCGTGAACGAGCCGAAGAGGTGGAATTCGGTTGTCGCCGTCGGGCTCAGCCGGATGCGGCCGTCGGCTCCGCCGACCTGGTTGTACCCTTCGTTGGTGTACCGGCCCGTATAGAAACCGCCGACATAGGAATCGTCCTTCAGGGCGTGCTTGATCCGGAAAACGGAGAAGGAGGGGTGCTCGTCGGACGTCCCTGGCTGGTTGTCCTGGGCGAAAATTCCGGCGATGGAATTCTTTAAGCCCAGCTTTCCCGAAAGCTTGAAGCCGAAGGAGGGGTCGGCGATGGTCCGGGTGTGCAAGAGGGCGTAAAGGGGCGCTTCCTCGGTGTTTCCCGAGATGGCGAAAATCTCGTTGCCCTCGAGGAAAAATGGCCGTTTTTCCGGGTAGTAAAGCTGATACCGGAGGTTGACGTCGACCTGGCCGGCGTCGGCTTCGACCTGGCTGAAGTCGGGATTGATCGTCGCGTCCAGGGTCAGGTCCGTGGTCAATCCGACTTTGCCCGTCAGGCTGAGGTCGGTCAGCCGCTCATCCCGCCGAAGCTCGCCTCCGTCGGCGGCCAGGCGGTTGCTGTAGGTGATGGCCGGCAGCAGCTCGACGACCCGTTTGAATTTCAAGCCCGAAACGGCGACAGGCTGGGTCTGGGCGATGATGCTGCCCTTGTCCGGATAGATGGCCGGGGCGCTGGCCGTTTCCGATGTCCGGATGATCTGACGGAAGTACCCCAACCGGAGGGTGATGGTTTCCCCGGCCGGGAAGCGGATGCTTTGAAGCGGGATCCGGTACTCGACGACGTAACCCTTGTCGTCGATCTGCCCTTTGCTGTCCCAGACGAAATCCTGATCGCCTTGGAGGTTGCCCTGGATGTTCATGATCCCGTCGCCCTGGATCCCCAGGGGATTGACCAGGAAGCCGTAGCCGCTCTGCATCGTGTTATAAGTGTCCAGGATGACGCCGACGAAATCATCGGCGAACATATCGTCCCGCTTCGACAGGGACGCCTTGATCTTGGAGGGCTCGGTGTCGTAGCACCGGAAGGCGAAATATAAGTTGGAGGCGTCATAAAGGAAGTAAGCCTCGGTTTTCTGGCTGGGGTCCTTGCCGAAATCGGGCTGGAACGTCTTGAACTCGGTCATCGTATACGACCCATCCCATTCTCCGGCTCCGAGCTTTCCGTCGATGACGGGAGGTTTCTTGGCCAGAGGGAGGTCAAGCGTATTCAGGGCGGCGAAAGCCGTGGGAACGAGGAGCAACACGGCCAGGATGGCCAGGGCATATATTTTTTTCGGCTGGGATTCCATTTTGTCCTCCGTGGGCGCTCGTTTCACCCGGTATTCCGTTCCGACACTTGAAAATACGCAGACCGCCGGCCAAAGGTTCCCGTCAACCTTTTTTTCGTTTTGGCGTATTCTCTTTTGGACCTCGAATCTCGCCCCGAAAGGACGAATATGAACAACGCGCGTATGAGATATATGCCGGCAACCCTCTTGGGCATTCTCCTCTGGACGGCCGGAATAACCTTCCCCCAGGAACAGGCCCGAAACACAAACGACCCGGTCCGGAAATCCTACCGGGCCGCCCGGGCGGCGGATTCGGCTCCGGTGATCGACGGGAAAATCGACGAGGCAAGCTGGAATACGGCCGCTTGGGAGAAGGGCTTCATCCAGAATAATCCCTACGAAGGGCGCGAACCTTCGGAACCGACTTCATTTAAAATTATCTACGACGATAAGTTTATCTACGTCGGCATCCGAGCCCACGATTCGAAAACCGGCTCGATCGAGAAACGCCTGTCCCGCCGTGATAACGCCGGGGGAGACACCGTTACGGTCGGTTTCGACAGCATTTATGACCGTCTGACGGCCTTCGTCTTCACGGTCAACGCCGCCGGGGTCAAGGCCGACCAGCTCATGGTCAACAACGGCCAGTCCAACGGCAACGAGGAAGACATGAGCTGGGATCCGATCTGGGACACGGCCGTTTCGACCGATGATCAGGGATGGACGGCCGAGATGCGCATCCCCCTCTCCCAGCTTCGTTTCGGAGCGAAAGAGGATCAAGTTTGGGGGCTCCAGGTCCGCCGGTTCTTATTCCGGGCCAATGAAACCTCGGACTGGCAGCCGATTCCCCGGAACGCTCCCGGATTCGTCCACCTGTTCGGCGACATGACCGGCCTTCAAGGCCTGACCGCGCCCCACCAGTTTGAGATCATGCCCTACGCCGTCGGGAGCCTGCTCTCAGCCCGGGCCGTCCCGGGCAATCCCTTCGCCACGGGCCGCGAGCAGAAGCTCATGGGCGGCGTGGACGGCAAGCTCGGGGTGACCAGCGACCTGACCATGAACTTCACGGTGAATCCCGACTTCGGCCAGGTTGAAGCCGATCCCTCCGTCGTCAACCTGACGGCCTACGAGACGTTTTATCAGGAAAAGCGGCCGTTCTTCGTCGAAGGCCAGAACATCTTCAATTACCAGATCATGAGCGGCGACGGAGACTTCGCCGACGACAATCTCTTCTATTCCCGGCGCATCGGCCGGTATCCGCAGCTCTCTCCGGCCGTCGACGGATTCATGGACATGCCCGCGGCCACGACCATTCTCGGGGCGTTCAAGCTGACCGGGAAGACCAAGTCGGGATTCTCGATCGGGGTTCTCGAAAGCGTGACGGCCAGGGAAAAAGCGGCCACGTTTTCGGGCGGAACCGAAGGCGACGCCATCGTCGAACCCCTGACGAATTATTTCGCCCTCCGGGCCCAGAAGGATTGGAACGGCGGGGCGACGGTCTTGGGCGCCATGGTTACGGCGGTGACCCGGGAACAGGATGGCGGAGCGTATGACTCTCTCCACCGGGCCGCCTACTCCGGCGGAATCGATTTCTCCCACAGCTGGGGCGATCGGAATTACTACCTCAACTTCAAGGCCGTGGCCAGCCACGTCCGAGGGACTTCCGAATCGATCCTCAATACCCAGCTCTCTCCGGTTCATTATTTTCAAAGGCCGGACGCCGGGTATCTCAGCGTCGATCCGGGACGGATGTCGCTCTCCGGCACGGGCGGAAATTTCGAGATCGGCAAACAGGGAGGAGGCCGGTGGATGTATATCGCCGGCGTGACCTGGCGATCTCCGGAGCTGGAGCTTAACGACACCGGCTATATCCGGCAGACCGATATGATCATGTCTTACATCTGGGCGGGCTACCGGATCACCGAGCCGTTTGGACCGTTCCGCAGCTTCAATGTCAATTTCAACGCCTGGACCGGCTTCAACTTCGGCGGGGTGAACATCTTCAACGGCGGCAACGTCAACTTCAACCTGAACCTGAAAAATTACTGGTTTGTCGGGTTCGGCTACAATCCCCAAGGCTCAACGCTTTCCTCTTCGGCCCTGCGCGGCGGCCCGTCCCTGTTCTGGCCGTCGGGGGACAGCACCTGGGTCTTTATCGAAACCGATTCCCGGAAAAAAGTCCGCTTTTCTTTGTCCGGCAACTCCGCCCGCCGGGGCGGCGGGGACATGACGTCCTGGAATGTGACCCCGGGATTGACGGTCATTCCCGGGCCTGCTTTTAACGTATCCCTCTCCCCGTCCTATTCCCGCTATCACAGCATTCTCCAATATGTCGGGACGAAAACGTTCGGAGACGAAACGCGATATATTTTCGGGACGATCGACCAGGAAACGCTGTCCCTGACCCTGCGGCTGACCTATTGCCTGACTCCGGACCTGACGATTCAGTATTACGGCATGCCCTTCGTCTCGGCCGGGGCTTACCGCGACTTTAAGCGGATCATGGACTCCCGGTCAAAAGCCGCGGACGGCCGCTACCGGCTCTTCGGGGGAGATGCGGTCCTTGATGCCGCCGCCGCGGCCTACGGGGTGGATGAGGACCTGGACGGGACCGTCGATTATTCCTTCGGCGCGCCCGACTTTAATTTCCGCCAGTTCCGGAGCAACCTTGTCCTGCGCTGGGAATATATCCCCGGTTCGGCCCTTTACGTGGTCTGGTCGCAGGGACGGACGGGCTTCCTGCCGAACGGGGCCTTTGATTTCGGCCGGGACATGGAAGGCCTCTTCGATACCCACCCGGAAAATGTCTTCCTGGTGAAATTCTCTTACTGCTTCCAGCTTTGATAGCCGAGCGAAATCGAAGGGGGAGGAGAATTTCTCCTCCCCCCTGAAAATTCACGATTGTCTCAGGCTTCCGCTTTTTCCTTTTTATCCCGTTTGTGCTCGAACAAGTAGTAGACCACGGGGACCACGACGAGGGTGATCAAGGTCGAACTGGTTAATCCGCCGACGACGGCCCGGGCCAGGGGGGCCTGGGCTTCCGCGCCTTCTCCGAGAGCCATGGCCAGGGGAATCATGGCGATGATGGTCGTTAAGGCGGTCATCAGGATGGGCCGCAGCCGGCGGTGGCCGGCTTCGACGATGGCTTGCCGAAGGGGCATTTTATCCCGCCGCCGGAGAAGGTTGGTGTAATCGACCAGCAGGATCGCGTTGTTGACCACGATCCCGCCGAGCATGATGCAGCCGATGTAGGACTGCATGTTGAACGTCGTTCCGGTGATCCAGAGCATCAACACGACGCCGATCACCGCCAGAGGCACGGAGAACATGACGATGAACGGGTCACGGAGGGATTCGTAAAGCATCGCCATGATCATAAAGACCAGGATCAAAGCCAGGGTGATGCTCAGGAGGAGCTCCCGGAAGGACTTTTGCTGCTCTTCGTAGTCGCCCGTGAAACTGATGCCGAAGCTCGGGGGCGTGGGGACGGTCCGCAATCCTCTCTGAACGTCGGCGATGACCGAACCCATGTCCCGGTCGGCGATGTCCCCCGAGACGGTGATGACCCGTTCCCGGTCCCGCCGCTCGATCCGCACCGGACCCTTCCGGGACCGAACTTTGACGACGTTGCGGAGACTGACCGGCGCGCCTTCGGAATTGTTCATGGTCAGGTCCAGGATCTCGTCAATCGACATGTATTCGGAGTCCTTGACCTTGACCAGGACCCGGAATTCGCGGCCGGCCTCGCGGAAGGTGGTCGCCTGCGTTCCCATCAGGATGGTCTGGATCGTCCGGCCGATCTGGGTGATCGAGAGCTTCATGTCGGCCGCGGTTTTCCGGTCGATATCGAACAGCTCTTCCGGATTTCCCATGTCCCGGCTGAGCCGGATATCGGTGACCCCGGGCACGGCCTCGACGACCTTCCGGACTTGCTGGGCCAGGTCCTCGGCGATCGTGAGGTCATAGCCGCGGATTTCGATCTGGAGCCGCTCGGTTCCGCCGCCGCCGCGCATGGCCATGCCTTGCTGGCCGCCGCTGGCCCGGGTCCGGATGATGACGCCCGGAATGTGCGGCCAGCTCGCGGCGGAGGTCGATGGCGACCTGATCGCTCGACCGCCGCCTTTCGGTTTTGGGGACGAGCTTGATGGTGACGTTGCCGGAGTTCCCGCCGCTCCGCCAGCCGCCGCCGCCGGCGCTTTCCTCGAGGCTGGTCATCTCCGGGACTTTCGCCCGGACGATGGCCGAAACGGCCTTGATCTTATCGTCCATCAAGGCCAACCGGGTGCCGATTTCCATCTCCACGGTCACCCGGACTTCGCCCTCGTCGGTCGCCGGCATGAACTCGTTCCCGACGACCTTGATGAGGAAGAGGCTGATGATGAGCAAGCCTCCGGCGATTCCCAGGATGACGGTTTTATGGTTGAGCGAGTATTCCAGCAGGCGCCGGTATGTGATTTCCAGCTTTTCCACAACCCCGCGGGTCATCCGGACGAACTTGACGTGGAAGCCCGGGGCGTTTCCGTGCTCGACGTGTTCCACCTTTAAGTACCGGCTGCAGAGCATCGGAACCAGGGTCAGGGCGACGTAGAGGGAGACGATCAGGGAGAAGCTGACGACGTAGGCCAGCTGCTTGAACATGATCCCCGACATCCCCCGGATAAATACCATGGGCATGAAAACGGCGACGGTCGTCAGGGTGCTGGCGATAATGGCCGAGATGACTTCGCTGCTGCCGAGGACGGACGCCTCCCGGACCGGCATTCCGCCCTCGTGGAGGCGGTAGATGTTCTCCAGGACGACAATGCCGTTGTCGACCATCATCCCGACGCCCAGGGCCAAACCTCCCAGGGTCATGATATTCAGGGTGAAGCCGCCGAAATAGATCAGGGCGAACGTTCCGATGATGGAGATCGGGATTGCCGCGCCGATGATCAGAGTGCTCCGGACGTTGCCCAGGAAGAAGAGGAGGACGAGGACGGCCAGGAACCCGCCGTATAGGGCGGATGAGCCGACGTTGCTGATCGCCCGCTGGATGTACTGGGCGCTGTCGGTGGTGATGATCAGCTCGATCTGGGGAAGGTCTTCCTGAATCTTGGCCAGCTCGGCTTTGATCCCTTCGGCCACGGCCACGGTGTTCTTGCCCGACTGCTTATTGATGGCGATCCGAGTCCCGGGGGTGTCGTTGATCCGGACAACCCGGGTGATTTTCCGGAACGTGTCCTCGATGGTCGCGATTTCCTTCAGCCGGATCGGTGAGCCGTTTTTGATGGCCACGACGGTGTCCCGGATCTGGTCGAGGTTGGTAAAAGCCCCGGGTATCCGGAGGAGGACTTCGTAGTTGCCTTTTTCGATCTGGCCGATTGGCAGGTCGAGGTTCTCCTGGCGGATCTTGGAGGTGATGGTGTCCACCGGAATGCCCAGGGCCTTGATCTTGTCGGCCATGAGGTTGACTTGGATCTCCCGTTCCCGCCCGCCCATGGCGTCGACGGAGGCGACGCCGGGGACGCGTTCGAGGCGGTAGACGATCTGCTCGTCGATGATCCGCCGGGTTTGGATCGGGTCCAGGTTGCTGAGGACCCCGATCTGGAGGATGGGCATCTGGGCCGGGTCGAACTTCCGGAGGGTCGGCCGGGCGACGTCTTCGGGCAGGCGCCCGGTGATCCGGTCCAGTCGCTCGCGGATGTCGTCGGAGACGGCGTCCAAGTCCGTCCCCCAGTCGAAGGTGATCCGGACCGAGCTGCTGCCTTCCGAGGAGGTGGAAAAGACTTCTTCGACGCCGGGGACGGCGCTCATCGCTTCTTCGATAGGCCGGGTGAGGAGCTCTTCGATCTCCTCGGGCCCGGTGTTTTCATAGGAGCAGTTGACGTTGACGGTGGGATAGGTGATCTCGGGCATCAGGTCGACCGGCAGGCGGCTGAGGGCAACGGCGCCGACGAGGATGATGATCAGGGTGATCATCACCGTGAAGACGGGACGACGGATCGAGAATTCGGATATCGTCATCGCTTTCCTCCGGGGCCTTGTTTACCGGCCGGTTTCTTGCGCCTCGGGCTCGCCGCCGACCTGAGGCAGGACGAGGCCTGTTCCGTCGGATAGGAGGTGCTGGCCGAGGGTGACGACCTCGCCGGCGAGGTCGGCGGGATCGACGATTTCGGCCAATTCGCCGGCCGTAGATCCCGATTTTAATCGGGACGAACTTGGCCTTCTTGTTTTCCTTATCGACCAGGAAAATGCCGGTCTGGCCGTTGCGCTGGACGATCGAGCTGACCGGGATCAGGACGGCGTCGGCCTTTTTGGCGTATTCGACCTGGGCGGTGATGAACATGCCCGGCTTCAGCCGGCCGTCCGGATTCTGGATCTCGATCTCGACGCGGGCCTGCCGGGAGGTTTCGTTCAGCATCGGCGACATCCGGGCAACCCGGCCGGTGAAGGAATCGTTGGGGAAGGCGCTGCTCAGGATGATGGTTTCCTGGCCCGGGCTGGAGGCGGTAGGAATCCCGGTCGGTGACGAAGATGACGGCCGTGATCGGTTGGAGCTCGATAATCGACATGATCGGCGCCATTGGTCGAAAGCATCGAACCCTCGGTCACGAACCGCTCGCCGACGTAGCGATCGAGCTGCCGCGGTCCCAGGAAGCCTGGATCCGGGTGTACGAGAGGCGGAGACGTGGATGTTTCCAAGGCGGACGTCCGGTTGGCTTCCTGGGCTTCGGCGACCTTGAGCCTGGGATTCCTGGGCTTCGAACTGGGCGACGGCGGTGTCCAGCTGGGAATCGGATTGGATGCCTTTGGCATGAAGCGATTTGGCCCGGTCGAGCTCCCGCTTGACCATCTCCAGGGAGCTTTTGGCTTCGGCCAGGTTGGCTTGGGCCACCGCAAGTCGGCTTCGGCCTGGAGCGAACTGCTGGCGGTACTCCTCATCCTCGAGGACAGCGACCAGCTGGCCTTGCCGGACGGTGTCGCCGATGTCGACCAACAGCCGTCTGACCTTCCCGGAAATCTTTGGTGGCGACGGTGAAGCTCGTTTTCGGAATCAAGGTCCCGGAAAACAGGCCGAGTATCCTGGATCGGGCCGCGGTTGATGGGTGCGGTTTCGACGGCGACGGTGATTCCGCGCGGACCGCCGCCCGTCGCCCCTTTTTTGGCGAAAAAGAGCCGATAGGCGCCCCAACCGACCAGGACCAGGACGGCCGCCAGAGCGATTTTTACCGGGAGCTTGGCCCGGCGGACGGTTTGGATGAATCGGAGTTTTCGTCATTTTTACCCTCGCTTGGGATTCGGTATTGTTCATGGGGATGATGGCTCCTCGATATCCGGATTATTTATCGAATGCGGCTTTTCCCGGAGTGCCTTCCGGGAAGCGCGCCGCGTTCCATTTCCAGGCCTTTTCCCTGGGCCCGATAGAGCGAGGCCAGGGAGACGTTGTAATCGACGATGGATTTCAGCTCCTTGGTCATGGCCTTGGCCATGTCCCGCTGGTATTGGAGGAGGAAGTAATTGGTGCTCAGCCCGACTTTAAACTTCTCTTGCTCGGCCTCGAGCTTCTTGGCCGCGTTTTCCCGGGCGACCCGATAGGCCTGGATCCGGAGGTAGTTGGTCTCGACCGACCGGACGGCGGTCCGGATTTCGAGGAAGATCTGCTGCTCCTGGTTTTTCATCCGCAGCTGGGCTTGCTCGAGCTCGAGATTGGCCTGGGCGACCGCGGCCCGGGAGAAAATCGTGCCCAGGGGGACGTTCAGGCTCAGCCCGACCGACCAGTTTTTATATTTAAAATCCATGGCATCTTTCATGGCCTGGTCGCCCCCGGCCGGGACGACGCCGATGATCTTGCCGGACAGGGCGTTGCCGTTCTCGTAGACGATCTGGGTTCCCGAAATGCCCGGGCTCCAGAGCGAGGCCTGAAGCGCAGGTCGGGGGAGAGCTGGTTCCGGGCGATCGTCAGGTTGAATTGGTTGCTGTTCAGCTCGATCCGGGTGGCCTGAAGGTCGGGCCGGTTCTCGTAGGCTTCACGAAGGGCTTCATCCAGATTGACGTCCGGCTTGGAAACGGAGGGGGAGTCCGTCGGCTCGATGTGGAGCGAGCGGCCCGGGGATTTTCCGCCTGAAGATTGATCAGGGTTTTAAGAAGGTCTTCGCTGTTTCTGACCATGGCTTCGGCTTCGAGGATGTCCGCTTCGCGCGTCGAGACGTCCGCTTGGGCGGTCAGAATTTCGATGGGAGGCAGGGTGCCGGCTTCGACCTCGGCCTTATTTTGCTCCAGGAGCTCCCGGGCCAGTTTTAGAGATTGCTGCCGGACCTTCAGATTTTCCCGGGTGTAGACCAGGTTCCAATAGGCGCTTTTGGCCCGGTAGACATAGTCTTCCATCGTCTCGCTGAGATTGTATTCCGATATATCGCGGTTGTTCTGGGCCAGGACAACATCCCGGCGGCTCATCTTCCAGCCGAAATCTTTGAGTAGCGGCTGGGAAAAATTGAACCGCAAGGTGCTCGAAAACCGGGGATTGATGGTCTGGAATTGCTGAGTGGTGTCGGATTTGTAGCCGTTGAGGCTCATGGAAAGGCATCCCCCGGTCGGGAGCGCCTGGGTCAAGCTGGGAGGTGTAGTCGTTCTCGGAGCGTGGAAACGGCCGTTCCGGCGGCGTCCAGGAACGAGTAAGAAGCCGAGATGTTGTCCTGCCGGCTGTAGGAAAAAGCCAGCGATGGGATGAATTTCTCCCCGGCCAAGGCGAGGTCGGCTTCGGCGATTTGGGGCGTCAGAAGCTCGGCGGCCAGGCCGAGGTTGTTTTTCAAGGTCTTCTGGATGCACTCGGGCAGGGATAGTTTCAGGGTGTCCGCCTCCTGGGCCGGGCGGGCGATTGGGGCGAGAACCGCCAGGAGAAGGACAGCGGGTATCAGGCTGCGGTATCGCATGTGCTTTCGAGACCTCCTGAAAAAAATGCGGAAATAGTGTAACAGATAAATCACACCAATGACCCAATTTAGACGAAACAAAGCGTCTCTTCCCATCTCTTTCCTTTTTTTTTGATGTATAATGATCTTATGGGAACGGGCGCGTTGGTCGGGGTTTTCGCGCTGATTCTGGCCGGAGTCCTTTGTTCGCCGGACCGGTCGGGAAATTCCGGTTCGGGACAGGCGGATAACGATCCTTACGCCCGGCTCCGCCGGGCGATGGTCTCCGAGCAGCTCGCGGCCCGCGATATCCGGGACAAAAGGTTTTGAAGGCCATGGGAGACGTTCCCCGGCATCTGTTTGTCGACCCGGGTTCGCGGAACCTCGCCTATGAGGACTACCCGCTGCCGATCGCCGAAGGCCAGACGATTTCCCAGCCATATATCGTCGCCCTGATGACGCAGGCGCTGGAGCTCCGCGGCGGGGAGAAAGTCCTGGAAATCGGGACGGGGTCGGGTTATCAGGCGGCCGTGCTTTCCCGGCTTGTTTCCCGGGTTTATTCCATCGAATATCTTTCGCCTCTGGCGAAAGTGCCGGGCGACCTTCTGCAAAAGCTCGGATACGCCAACGTCGAGGTCCGGGCGGGCGACGGATTCTTCGGTTGGCCGGAAGAGGCGCCGTTTGACGGGATCGTCGTCACGGCCGCTCCCCGGCGCGTGCCCCAGGCGTTGATCGACCAGCTCAAGGAAGGCGGACGCCTGGTCATCCCGGTCGGTGAGTCGGGCGAGGTGCAGCGCCTGGTCCGTATTCGTAAGATCAAGGGCCGGCCGGTCGAGGAAGAGCTCACCCTGGTCCGGTTCGTCCCGCTCCTGGGCGGGGACGGGAAACGGGAAGCCTGAATTCCGTATTTTCAGAAACCTTGGGCGAAATACCGTATAACTCATCTCGAGGCATTTTTCTTCCGCTGAAAGGAGTCTCCATGTCGAAGAACCCGTTTGTCCCTGGTTTTGTTCGGTCTCCTGGCGCTGTCCGGCTTTCGCCGAGACGACGGAAGCGCGGGTCCTGCGCTTCCCGGCCGTATCGCGGGACGCGATCGTCTTCACCAGCGCCGGAGATCTGTATTCCGTCCCGTTTTCGGGAGGTTTGGCCCGGAAATTGACCGGCCATCCCGGCTATGAGATGTTTGCCCGGTTTTCCCCGGACGGAAAAACGATCGCCTTCACCGGCGAATATGACGGAAACCGCGACGTTTATGTCATCCCGGCCGGGGGCGGGATCCCCCCGGGTGACCTATACATCCACCCTCGGCCGCGACGACGTCTCCGACCGGATGGGCCCGAACAACATCGTCATGGGTTGGAAAAACGACGGGAACCAGCATCATTTTCCGGAGCCGGATGAGGGAATGGAACGATTTCCTCGGCCAGCTTTATCTCGTTCCGGCCGCGCGGAGGGACGCCCGACGACCTGCCTCTGCCGCGGGGCGGTTTCTGCTCCTTTTCCCCGGACGACTCGAAGCTGGCGTATAACCGGGTTTTCCGCGAGTTTCGGACCTGGAAACGGTACCGGGGCGGGATGACGGACGAAATCTGGATCTATGACTTCGCTTCCAAAAAAACCGAAAACATCACCCACAACGAAGCCGGCGATATCTTCCCGATGTGGAGCGGCGAGACGATTTATTTCCTTTCCGACCGCGACGACCGCAAGCGGATGAATCTTTACGCGTACGACCTCAAGACGAAGCAGACGCGGGCCCTGACCCATTTCACCGATTTCGACATCAAGTTTCCCTCCCTCGGCCCGACGGCCATCGTCTTCGAAAACGGCGGCTATATCTACAGGTTCGACCTCCAGACGGAGAAAGCGGTGAAGGTGCCCATCGTCATCGAGGACGACCAGGTTTCGGCCCGGGCCAAAATCGTCAATGTCGCTTCGCGGGTGACGAATTACGAGATCTCCCCCGATGGAAAACGGGCCCTTTTCGGGGCCCGGGGGGACATCTTCACCGTCCCGGCCAAATACGGAAACACCCGCAACCTGACCAATACCTCGG